>CAWBXS010000001.1:0-517095 GCA_963792825.1 uncultured delta proteobacterium
CACGTAGTGGTTGCCGCACGGAAGGCGCCAGTACTCGGCGGGCGCCGGCCGGCGTGCCAGCACCTCGTCCCACGCGTAGTCAGCCACGGCGGGCACCGCGACAGGATCGAGCTCGCCCCAGATCAGCGTCGTCGGAACGCGGCTCTCTGCAAGCGCGGCCAACCATCGGTCGTCTTCGTAGATCTTGCGCTCCTCGAGGTACTGAATGGTCTGATGGAGCACGGCTGTGCCGTCCTCGAAGTCGAGCACGCTCGCGAGGTCGGCGACTTCGGTCTCGGTGAGACCCGGCGAATAGACGCTCCCGCTGAGAGCCAGCGCAAGAGTGGTTCCGTCGAGCTGTGCGGCGAGAAGCGGACCGCGTTGCGGGTCGAGCAGCGCGGTCTGGAAGGACGAGAGCTCGGCCTGCTCGAGGTGAATGCTGCCGTTCAGCATCACGTAGCCCGTCAACTGGAAACTCGCCGAGCCGTTGATGTGGCGGTACAACAGCTCAAGCCCCACGCTGTCCCCCTTGTCGTGTGCCAGGAGGAGCACCTCATCGACCTCCATGATCGTTTCGATGAAGGTTTCTACGATCTCGCCGTCCTCGAGAATCGAGTACGGGTAGCCATCGGGTTTGTCAGAGAAGCCGTAGCCCGGCGTGTCGAGGGCGCACACGAAGAAGTCGGAGGAGAGCGCAGCGGAAAGCTCTTGAAAATCGAAGCTGCTCGTCGGCCAGCCGTGCTGCAGGTAGACCGCGGGAGCAGTCGGCTCGCCTTCGCAGTGGTAGAAGAGCTCGATCGGCGAGGGCCAATTCGTGCTTTGCCACGTCATGACCGCACCCTCCCGACACCAGGTCGCAGCGCCGGGGGCCTCGGTCGCGAGTGTTTCGTCGTAGTAAGAAACGCACTGGGGTGTCCTCTCGCTTCCTAGTGGAGGCGTTGTCTCGTCCGACGAGCTGCAGGCCGTCATCCACACGATCAATGCAACTCCCAGTGACCAACGGATCATGTCATCCTCCTCGTAACCTTGGGGCGAGAAGTGCGAGGGAATCACGACCGCTCGTAGGTGACGCGATAGCGCACCGGCGTCGAGATGGCCTTAGCTGCCAAGTCCACGTCGAGGACGAGGCGTTGGCCGTCCTCAGACAGTCGGTAGATCGTCGTCCGGACGCCGTTTTCGCCCTGCAGCGTGATGACGAGATTTCCTTCTTGACGGGTGGCCCGGGCGCTGCCGCGGCGGCCCTCGGCTTCGACGGGGACGGACGGTCCTCCGACCGTGAGCGAAATCGTTGGCCCTGAGCCTGTCAGGTCGACGCGGTCCCCTACGACGGAGATGCGAACCTTCGCCAGCGGGGTCGTGCGCTCTTCAAGCCGTTCACGGCCGCGAGAACGCGTGAAATACGGCAGCTCTTGCGTAGCCGCCTCGATCGCCGCGCGTCGTTCGGCCGCCTCGGCGTTCGAGCTGGCGAGCTTCCAGCTCCCGGAGAGTCCGTCCTGGGCGCGGGCCGCGGAAGCGCCGACGCCTCCACTGATGGCGAGTACGAAAAGGAAGAAGGGAAGTGCATGTCGCGTCATTGGATCACCTCAGTGATTGTAGGTCATGTGTGCTTTGTACTTCGGGTCGGGCCGCGCGTCTGTTGCATCTTCGCTGCGTTTCGTTGCGAAGCGTAGAGTCCCTCGCTTTGGCGATTGAATGTGCTTATCTATGCGCAGGGTGTAATGCAGACCGACAAGGCACGTTTGCTCATCGTGGAAGACGACGACCAGCTCGCCGAGCTACTGATCGAGTATCTCGGCCAGCAAGGGTTCGAGCTGTCGCACGTGGCATCGGGAGACGTCGCCGCGGAAGAGATCCTGAAGACCAAGCCCGACCTTGTCATTTTGGATTTGATGCTGCCCGGAGAAAACGGACTCGATGTCTGCCGACAGGTGCGCGACTCGTACTCGGGAGCCATCGTGATGCTCACGGCAAGCCAAAGCGAGGCGGATCACGTTGCCGGCTTGGAGCTCGGCGCGGACGACTTCGTGAACAAGCCGATCGAGCCGCGGGTGCTCTTGGCGCGGATCCGCTCCCAGCTCCGACGGCTCAACGGCGGCTGGGCCTCGAACGACCACGACGAAGACGGAATCCTCAGAGTGGGAACGCTCCAGGTCGACATCGCATCCCGTGACGTGAGCGTCGAAGGTCAGCTCGTCCCGCTCACGACGATGGAGTTCAATGTGCTCCTACGGCTCGCCATCGACGCTGGGAGCGTGGTCAAGCGCGACGAACTCTACACCCAGGTCATGGGGCTTGAATACGACGGCATCGACCGCGGGATGGACGTCCACGTCAGCCGCATTCGCCGAAAGCTGCAACGCTCGGGCTTCGACTCGAGCCGACTCAAGTCCGTGCGCGGCGTGGGCTACCTCTTGGCGAGCGGATGAGACGATCCTTCGTGAAGGTGGTCGTGAGTAGCGTGCTGGTCTGCTGGGCCCTCGCATTCGTGGCGATCGTTCTTTACGCGCGTAACCAATCGTGGACGGACGCACGAGCGCAGGGCGATGGTGTGTTCTTGGCGTACGAGCTTCTCGGCCAGGTGCCCGCGCAGAGCCGAGTCGAGCGGTTGCAGGAGCTTCGAGAGAACTTCTCGATCGACCTCACGCTCATCTCACTCGACGAGGTGCAGCGCCGTGTCGGCCGACCGGTAAGCCCCGGCGAGCAGATTCCGCAGAGGGTTTCCCCGCGGGAGGAGTGGTATTTCTTGGTGTTCGAGGACGGCGACGGCGCGCTCGCGGCCGGTCCGGTCCATCCCGCCATTCCACCGGGGGTTCTTCCCGTCGGACTGATTCTCGCCCTAGTCGGGTTGCCCTTGGTCGCCGGCCTAATTGCGCTCCGCGTGGAGAAGCAGCTCACTAAAGTCGAGCGCGCAAGCCAGGCCCTTGCGGTCGGCGACCTCAGCGTGCGTGTGGACAACCCGCACGGCTCACCGAGCGAGCTAGCGGCGAGCTTCAACGCCATGGCGGAGCGGGTGGAACGATTGATTCGAAGTCGCGACGAGCTCGTCCAAGCGGTGTCCCACGAGCTCGGCTCGCCGCTTTCGCGACTGCGATTCCACATGGAGCTGCTCGAAAACCAATCTGACGCCGAACGTGAAAAGCGACTCGATGCGATGACACGTGAGCTCGACGAGCTCGACGAGCTCGTTCGCGAGCTTCTGGGCTACGTACAATCCGACGAGCTCGAGCTCGATCGACAGGCGTTTGATCCGAATCGCGGTCTCAGCGATCTCGCCGAGCTAGCCAGACTCGAAGCATCCGAAGACCGGGTGGTCGAGGTCGGTCTGGCGGTGCCCAGCGGCGCCAGCGTATTTGCCGATCAGCGCCTCTTCCAAAGAGCGGTGGAGAACATTCTGAGAAACGCGATGAAGTACGCGCGCGGGAACGTACTGCTCGAGCTCACGCAGGACGATGAGCACGTGCAGGTGGTCGTCCATGACGACGGGCCCGGCATTCCCGAGGAGCTCCGAGAGAAAGTCATGATTCCGTTCTTCCGGCTCGAAACCGATCGAGATCGCAAGACTGGGGGGGTGGGTCTTGGCTTGGCCATCGTCAACCGGATCATGCACCGACACGGCGGGCGCCTCGCGATCGACAGCTCTCCGCTCGGCGGTGCGATGGTCACAACGTGGTGGCCGACTCTTCAGGCGTCACGCTAGACGTACTTGAAGTTCTCCTTCTGGAGCGGGCATCGAATCTCGGTTTGAAGGAGGCTGCGCTCCAAACTGCGCTACTTTTCGCTACAGTTAATGGCTGGCGCGCACTCGACCTCCCCGTCAATCCTATCGTCCAAGTCAACGTCCACGCTTGTCTTCGACCAACTAGGAAGCTCCTGAACCATGCCCCAACTCCGTATTTCGACCGTCGCGTCGGTTGTCCTGCTCGCGAGTCTCGTATCCGCGTGCGGCTCCGATTCCTCCTCTGAAGCTACCGCGCCCAAGGGTTGCGACTACCCAAGCACCTTCGCCGCGATCCAAGAGACTATCTTCGAAGCGAAGGGCTGCAGCGCCGATGTTTGTCACGGCGAGCAAATGGAAGGCGATCTCAATCTTCGTACGGACGCTTCGTACGAGGCGCTCGTCCGCACGCCCAGCGTGATCGATCCCGACATCCTTCGCGTGTTTCCCGGCGACGAAGAGCGCAGCCTGCTCTACCTCAAGGTCGCAGCTGCAACCGAGGGCACCGAGACACCCGGCGCGGCAATGCCGATTGGCGCGGACCCACTGACCAGCGACCAGCTCGAGGCGGTTCGTCTCTGGATCCGCGGTGGCGCTGCCGAAGACGGGATCGTGGGTGGCACCCTAGAGCTGCTTGGCTGCGAAGGCATGTTCGACCCGGAGCCGAACAAGATCAATCCCCTGCCGGCGCCGGCTGTCGACGAGGGCGTGCAGTTCTATTCGGGGGCATGGGATCTCGACGCGGAGTCCGAGGACGAGGTCTGCTTCGCGACGTACTACGACTTCAGCGACCAAGTGCCCGCCGACTACCAAGTCGACTGCCCCGAGCTCGGCCAGGGTCGGAAGTGCTTTGCGTTCCGTCGGAACGAGCTCGCCCAGGACGGGCAGTCGCACCACAGCATCATCGACATCTTCACGCCCAGCTCGGATCCGAACGGGGGTGACTGGAAGAACTGGGAGTGTCTGGGTGGTGCTACATCTGGCCAACCCTGTGATCCAACGGACTTCGGTGCTTGCGGGGAACGCGGTCAGTGCGCAACCCGCCCCGAGAGCAAGGTCGCGTGCGTAGGCTACAGCAATGCCCCGGCGAATTTCGCAGCGGGCGGCGGCTTCGGCGGTGGCAGCGCGACCACGGTCTCTCTCTCGGGCGCGCAGGAGTCGACGCGAATCGACGAACCACCGGTTGGTGTTTACTCAGTGTTGCCACTCTCCGGGTTCGTCTCGTGGAACAGCCATGGGTTCAACCTCACGAAGCAACCCACGAGCATCGAGCAGTGGGTCAACCTCACGTTCGCATCCGAAGACGAGCGTCAGTACGTCAGGCGTTCGATCTTCGAATCAGGTCGGATCTTCAGCATGAGCCCGGTCGCACCGTTCGAGAAGAGGGAAGTCTGCATGACCTGGACCTTGCCGCAGCACTCGCGGCTTCTGACCCTGAGTTCCCACATGCATGCACGCGGTGAGCTCTTCCGTATTTGGTTGCCGCCGAACACGCCGTGCGAGGGGGTAGATACTTGCGAGCCGCGAAACAGCGCCGCGGACTACGAGAGCCGTTTCTACGACGACCCTGCCTATACCTATTACGATCCCCCGCTGGAGTACTCGTCGGACGCTCCGGCCGAGCGCACCTTCCTTGCGTGCGCCGTGTACGACAACGGCGCCGACAACCCGTTCGAGGTCAAGAGAGAGTCGACTAAGCCGAAGACGCCCTCGTGTGACCATCCCTTCGGGCAGTGCGGTTGTCCCCCTTCGCAACGCGCATGCTTCGGTGGCGACAACGAAGGCATGAGCTGCGGAGGTGACGACTCGGTATGCGGGGAGGGCGGCATGTGCGACGCGTGTCCCCTCCTCGGTGGCGTCACCACCGACGACGAAATGTTTTTACCGCTCGGGTCGTATTACGTGGCGGAACCTTGAGCACAGTGACTCCAAACGCCCTTTCGCGTCTGGCTAGCAAGATCTGCCCAGGGGTGATTGCCGGTTACCAGTGATGTCCAACGTCGCGTCTGGGCGGCGACCATGGGCTCGACAACGCATGCCCTTTCTTGATATCGGAGCGCTTCGCTCCGGCCTTGCGGGCCTGACTTCGAACCTTGCGAGCGAGCGCCTGGAACTCTCGCCTGTCCGGTGCCTCGATCTTCTTCAGGATTGCGACGTCGCCCTCGCCCATGACAACGAACTGGGCCCCCGGTTCGAGATCGAGCTCGTTACCAACCTCCTCGGGAATCACGATTTGGCCCCTGGACGAGAGTCTTGTGGTCGCGATACTGCTCATGAGTGGTCCCAGGCGGTTCTTACTGGTAAGAGAAGGCCGGATGGACTTGGGTAAGGACGCCCTACGCCAATTCCGGTACCCGGGAAACGTTGGCGAAATCCACCGAACGGATGCAAAGAGCAGCCGATGACGGTCTCTATGCGGTCACTCGCGCGATCGTCGAATTCGCTAACCCCAAGCAATCACTTGGCTTGTTTGGTGGAGGCGGTGGGAATCGAACAGCCGGCAGTTCACCCGGTTCCGACGATTCTCGAACGGTTTCGCGGACAGGTATCGACGAGAACACGTCCAAAGAACACGAGCAAAACGCGTTACCGGACATTCTTATGACAATGTCACAAATCCCGGATGTGAACCGCGAGCTCGCGGAGGTTGGGGCGATGTTCGCGGTGTTTGATGTGCGGTGGCAAGAGCGCGAGCTCTAGCACCCGACATCGCGTGCCTAGGGTCTCAGCGCCAGCGTCGCCGTGACCAGAGCGCCATGCCCGCGAAAGAAACCATCAGGAGCCAAGATTCGGACGCGTTGCGGGTCGCGACATCGACGCTACAGCCTCCACCACCACCGCCCGAGCTCGAACCACCTGTCCCCGCCGTCCCGCCAGAACCCGATGTCCCGCCAGTCATCAGGTCTTCACAATCGCTGACGTCGTCCACGGTCACCGGGTCCATGCCGGAAGGGTTGCAGATCACGACGTCCACAACATCCGCAATGTCGTTGTCGGGGTCGGGATCCGTGCCTGTCAAGGGCAGAACGCCGGCCTTGTAAGGAAAGACAGACCTGTCTGGCACGACGTTCGCATAGCCCACGGCGATGCCCTCTGTGGGCACCTGGACCGTGTCGGAGCTTCCCGGTCCAATGGAACCCGGCACCGTGCAATCCGCGATCACAAAATCGTTCCGACTCGCGGAATCCGGGATACACTCATCCTCCGGGATCGTGAATCCCGCCAACGCCGTCTTGGGCAAGAGGAAGCGCACGGTAACGTCGCTCAAGTCGGGTGAGGTCGTGTTTCGGACCTGCGCAGAGACCCGAAACTCCAAGGGCAATTCCGGAAGCGCCCCGGGCCCATCTACCTCGCCAACCGATAGCCTGAGAGTGAAATCGCTCTCGTTGACTGCCACGCGCCAGTTGTCGAGATCCACCTCTTTCGGAACAGGTCTCACGGAGCAATCGGAGGTGGTCGGGCAGGATGTAGCCGTGGCGAGGCCGAACTTGATCGGGGAGCCGTTGCTCGAAAAATCCGGATTCACCGGCTGGTTTTCGACGGCCCAGTTGATTGCGATGAAGTCCTCGGCTTGCAAGCCTGATATCCACGTCGACAGCCAGCTCTTGTCTTGGATGAAGAGCCTCGGCGCGTTCGCGGCCCACAGCATGCCATCCTGTTCGACGGCCAGCGTCACGATGCGCTGGAGACGATCTTCCGGCGGCACTCGCGCATCCAAGTCAAAGTCGATGCGCTCGATGGCGCCAAGGCTAGGGTCCTGCGGGTCGTACACGGCCTGGTCGTTGATGAGCATCGCCCAGGTCACAGTCGCGCTGCCGATTGGCACGGCGACGCCGGTGACCGAGAAAGTAAGATAGCCACCCGGACTACCGCCACTACTGGGCGTCTCCGCACCGGTGGCGGGGGTGCCGTCGAATGTATCATCTTCGGGAGTTGAGAAGGGGCCAAGGTTACGCCAGTGCCCGAGGTCGAACGTACCTTCTTCGTAGACCGTCTGGGCGACCGCGCTTTGCGCCGGCACGAGCAAGACGATCAAACCGAGCAACATCGCGGCGATGAAACGCAGCCCCAACACTTTCGACGACGGTCGCAACCTCGCGGATACAGTGCTTCGAAGCATGGGAACTCCCTTCGTCGGCTGATTCAGCGGCGAGACTCTCACGGGGACGACGAGTTGACAAGGTGGAACGGCGGTGGACGAAAAGGGTACTACCGAAGTCTAAGGTGAACCGCCCCAGCTTAACCGGAGGCTCTGGGGTGTCCGCTCATTCAACCCCTCACGTAGCTCGTCGGGGGCAGTCTTTCTTAGCCGATTGCGACCATTTCGAGAACCCATTTGCACGGTACTAGATGTGATGTCGCGTTGCTCACGGCGCAGAGAGAGCCTTTCAAAGTGCGATCGGCTCTCCGCGGCTGCGCGTGCAAATAAGCCGAAGGCGTTGAGCGCGTCATCAAGTGCCGAGCACGAACGCAACGACGTTCGCGCGACGCACTTGCAGTTTTGTTGGCAGACAAAACTCCACCTTGCCCTCCGGTAGCGAGTCACGAACTGACGCTGGTTGTCCCCGGCGAGTCACAACCTGTCGCTTTGGGTCACTAGCGCGACACTTTCTGGCGAAGATGACAAGAAGTGACAGGAAGTGTCGCGCGTGCGCCAACTGGTGTTGCGCGTACGCCAACGAGTGTCGCGCGAGTGACAACGAGTGCACTGCGAGCGCCAAGTAGCGACAGGTGGCGCCAAGTCGCGCCGAGGACGCGAAAGCCGGTATCAGGCCGTCGGAATTGCCGTTGATTCTTCGCATGCGAAAAAAAAGTGCTCTGCCAGAGCAACTTTTCGGGGGGCAAAACCGATAACTAGAGTGATGGACGAACGCGCGAGATCCGATTTGACCGGGCGGCTACGCAAGGCTGCCGAGAAGATGCCGTATCCGTACTTCCTTCTGCGGCTCGAAGACATCGAGGCGTGGTTGAAAGCGGGCTACTCCGTGAAGGGCGTGTGGCGAATCTACTGCGAAAAGAGCGTTCCGTTTCCAGGCTCGTATCGGTCGTTTCTTCGCTACTGCAACGCCCACGCACTGGGACGCCGCCGAGCGAAGAAAGGCACGCAATCGGATCCGCATGGCGGAGGTCAGGCGTTGCCTGCGCTGCGACCCAACGAGACCCCGTCGAAACAGGGACCGTTGAGGGGTCCCAAGTCTGTGGGCAGTGTGCTCGGCCCGCTTAGGAAGATTTACCCGCCGCCACGCGACCGGCCGCCAGGGCTCACGCCAGAACAAATTCAACGGATGATGGACCCTGACCGCGACCTGGAGCCCAATCGATGAGCGACTCTGTCAATCTGATCGTCACGACCAGAACCGACCTGCGGGAGATCATTCGTGATGCCGTCAGCGAGGCGGTGGCGCGCTACGAGCGAATCCCCGAGCTGCTTTCTACGAAGGAGATGGCAGCACGGCTTGACGTCAGCGCCGACACCGTGCGCAAATGGGTGTCTCGCGATGATTGCCCATGTGTACGTGCGGGGCGTGCGCTTCGGTTTCGGGAGGACGCGGTGATCGCGTGGTTGGAGGTTCGTGGTGGCTAAGAAATCACTTCCAAAGGGTGTGACGTACGACGATGGCGCTCAGCGCTACCGAGTCCAATACAAGGATGCCGAAGGAAGGTGGCGCGTCGAGCATGCGGGTACGAATAAGCAAGCCGCGGTCCGACTCCTCGCGCGTCGAAAGCGGGAGGCGGCCAAAGGTGTTCAGGTGAACCGCGATGCAAGCCCACGCACGCATCTCGACACCTACGCCGAGCGCTGGCACGCACGGCAGTCGCGAATCGGAAAGCGAAACGCCAATCGCGAGTACTCGAGCTACCGGCGTCATGTGTCGCGCTTGATCGGCTCCACGGCGGTGGGCGAGATCAAGCCCCTCGATGTCTTGGAGCTCAGCGAGACGCTGATTGCGCGCGGCGAGATCTCGCCGAAGTCGGTGCGCAACTGCATCGGCATCGTCTCTTCGATCTTTCGGCTCGCGGTCCTCGAGGGCGCGGTCGAAGTGAATCCGGTCTCCCAGACGCCCCGCGACGGACTGCCATCGATGGGCTCCGGCGGTGGGCAGACGTACACTCGTGACGAGGCCCTGGCGCTCGTGATCGACCCGCGCATTGGCCGGGATCGGCGCGTGATCTACGCGTTGCAGTTCTTCACGGGGATGCGAATCGGCGAGACCTGCGGCCGGCGCTGGCGCGACTGGGAGCCCGACGCCAAGCCCCTGGGATCCCTGCGCGTCCACACCCAGTACGCCGATCAACCCCTCAAGACGGCCAAGAGCGGCGACGCCAAGGAGCGCATGGTGCCGGTGCATCCCGAGCTCGAGAAGGCGCTTTGGTGCTGGCAAGGGGAGGGCTTCGAGGCGGTCTACGGCCGTTCACCGGGGCCGGACGACTTCATCGTGCCGGACCCGAGAAAGATGGGCGCACGCACGCAATCCCAAGCCACGAAGGCACACAAGCGCGACGCCGAGCTCATCGGCGTGCCCAACAAGGGATCGCACGCGCTACGGCGTTTCATGATCTCGGCGGCACGAAGCAGCGGGGCTCGAAGCGACGTTCTCGAGCAGATCACGCACAACGCGCGCGGCGCGATCATCGACGTCTACACGGCGTGGGAGTGGCCGGCGCTCTGCGAAGCGGTGAGCTGTCTGAAGGTTGATCCCGAGCGGTTGCCGGGGCGGATTTATGACATTTCTTATGACATATGCGTTTCTCAGAACGCTAACCCGCGGCAATCATTGCGCTTGTTTGGTGGAGGCGGTGGGAATCGAACCCACGTCCGAAAATGGTCCAGAATGACGTCTACGTGCGTAGTTTGTGTTTTGACATTCGCGATGGCTTGCGCCCACAAACAGGCTCGCACCAACGCTAGGGGTTCTCTATCTCGTCATCGCGCCGAACCCGGCTCGCGATGACCAGCCCGTTCAAATGACGCCTCCGCTAGAAGCACAGGCAAGCTTCTAACTTCGACGGCTCCGTTGGCTTTACTTAGGCCGCGAGAGCAACTGCGTTATCGTTGGCAGTTGTACGTCCCAAACGTATTTACGTCGTGCTTGGGCCGACGGACACGCAACCAAACCTTCAACATCCCCGTCGAAACCGGTCGCCCCCAGAATTTCAAAGACTTGAACACTATGCGTTCGCTGCGCACGCCGCGCAATAGGCTGCGTTTTCCAGCAAAACCACGGGGCGCCACCGACCTCGAGCGCCTGCGCCGCGCGCCGATGGCCGCACCTCTTGATCCACGCAAATCGATGATTACTGATGTCGGAGAAGCGCCTCTTCGGGGGCCTGGTGAAAGGAGGATATACGATGTTGACGCGATGGAATGAGCTTGGCTTCGGAGGACTCGACCGTGAGCTGTCGGCACTCGATGCCCTTCGAAACCAGATGGATCGTCTCTTCCTCGACTTCGAGCGGGGGTGGGGCTCGGGGCGCGACCCGCGCCCGCAGGTGAGCTGGATGCCCAGCTCGGCGTGGCCGCGGATTGTACTCTACGACTCCGGCACAGAGCTCCGGCTTCAGGCCGAGGTACCCGGAGTTTCGGAGAAGGACCTCGACATTTCCGTGGAGCAGAGCTCACTGACCATTCGGGGTGAACGGACAACCGAGGGTCCTAAGGGCTACTCGGTGCACCGACAAGAGCGGGGCAACCACTCGTTTGCCCGCAGCTTCACGCTGCCCTGTCGCATCGACGCCGAGAGGGTCACGGCAAACCTGAAGAACGGAGTCCTCGAGATGACGTTGCCGAAGGTGGCCGAGGAGCAACCGAGGCAAATCCAGGTGAAGGCTTCTTAATTGATAGAGGTGAAGCGATGACTATGGACAGCAGTGGCTTGACCCAACGCCAATCGACTAACCTCGACCAACAAGAGGAATCCCAGGTCGTGACCGTCACTCCCCCGGTGGACATCTACGAGAGCCAAGACGAGATCCTCGTCATGGCCGACTTCCCCGGCGTGCCGAAGGACGCCCTCTCGGTACGGCTCGATCGCTCCGAGCTCGTGATCGAAGGAACGCAGTCCGCGCCCGGAGCGCAAGGCGAAACCCGCGCTCTTGCGTTCTCGCGGGCATTCCGAGTGCCGAACACCGTGGACCCCAACGGCGTGAGCGCCGAGCTTTCCCAAGGGGTGCTGCGAGTCCATTTGGCCAAGTCGGAGGCTGCGAAGCCGAAGCGAATCGAAGTCCGCGGCTCCTAGCTCGAAAGGGAGCAATGATGGGGAGTTGGGCCTGCCCGCCCGGGCTGATACGGTGCGGCGGCTTCGGCTCTCATGATGGGATTTGCACTCGGTGTGGCTGCGGCCCTCTGTTGGGCCGGGCTCGATGTAGTTCGGAAGGCGCTCTCAGGAAGGGCTGCGCCGACGGCATTGGCGGTCTGCCTGCTGGTCGGGCAGCTGCCTTTCCTCGGCGCTTGGGCCGCGGTCGACCAAACCTGGGTCACGGATTCGGGCTACTGGCCTCCGGCCGTCGCGTCGATGGCGATGAACGCGCTTGCGAACGTTCTTTTCATGCGCTCGGTGCAGCTCTCGCCCATGAGCCGGACCGTCCCCTTCCTCTCACTCACCCCGGTGTTCAGTGCCTTGGTGGCGATTCCCCTATTGGGGGAAGTCCCGCGTCCGATGCATTGGGTGGGGATCTCGCTGGTCGTGCTCGGAGCCCTCGTTCTCAATAGCGATCTGTCGGATTCCTGGTGGCGGTCGGTCTTGCACGAGAAAGGCGCGCCTTACATGATCGCGGTCGCCGTGCTCTGGGCGTCCTCGACCGCGCTCGACAAGAGGGCGCTTCCTCATGCATCCCCTGCATCTCATGCGTTCCTCCTGTCGGCCGGGGGCGGCCTGATTCTGGTTTCGTGGGTTCTCTCGAGAGGGACCCAGGCGGAGCTCCGGCAGGTCTTGAGGGCGCCAAAAGGCCTGCTCGCCGGGCTGATCGGATTTGCAGTCGCCGCGTTGGCGCTCCAGATGTTTGCGCTGCAGTGGCTTTGGGTGGCGGTGCTCGAAACGCTGAAACGGGCCTTCGGCGTGTTGGGCAGCGTGGCGCTCGGACGGGTCTTCTTCCTCGAGCCGATCACTGGCCGGAAGGTCGGGGCCGCGGCCCTCATGGTCATCGGGACCGCGGTGTTGGCTCTGGCGTAGACCGTGGCAAAGGCCTCGTGGATCCGCTAAGGGAGAAGGGTGGCCGGAGAGAAACCGCTTCCGCCAAAGCTCGAGGTCGCCCGGTATCTCCTTGCTCAGGGCAACCTGTTCGTGCACCTGGATCCCCGCGCCGAGTCAGTGGTGGTGCCGCAATGGTATCGCTCTGAACCTCAACTGGTCTTGCAGATTGGGCTGGATATGCCCGTACCGATTCCGGATTTAGAGGTCGACTCCGAGGGCATTTACGGCACGTTGTCGTTCAACCGGGCGCCCTTCACCTGCAAGGTGCACTGGGACGCGGTCTTTGCACTCGCTGGAGACGACGGCCGGGGCATGGTGTGGCCCGACTCGATGCCCGAAGAGATCACGCAAGAGATCGAACGCGAGGCCGGCCGGCAGCCGCCGCCGGTTGTCGAAGAGCGCCCCTCGCTCCGGGTGCTGCCCGCTGTCGACGGTGAAAAGAGGCAGTCCGAGCCTCCCAGACCGGGCGAGCGCCCTCCCTATCTCAAGGTCGTGAAGTAGCTCACAATCAGCGGCCGTTAAAAGGTAACGGCCCGAAAGGGGGGACTTTCGGGCCGTTAGAGAGATGGCGGTTTGGATGAAGTGGGGGGAAACAAGCCAAACCGCCGGTCTAACAACACCACGGGGAACGTGGGGGGTACGTCATCGCCGCGGTGTTTTTGTCAGGAGTTGTATATGCTACTACCGTGCCAACTTGGCAAGCGGGTGAATCATGAATGATCTCATGCTGGGTCAGTTCCGCTTTGATTGAACCTCGTTCAGATCTGAAAAATTTTCGAAGTTTTCGCCCTTTAGCCAACGAATTCCGCCCGATCGACCGAAGGGGTGAGCCCAAACGTAGCTCGGATCACCATCGACACCCTCGATCAATAACCCTAAAAGGTGATCTCTAGGTGTATCTTTGCTGTGCGGACGTGATGCAGCTCACTTTTCACTTCTGTACTGAGTTTTTCAGATCTGAATCCCAGGGAGACCGTAGTCGAGCAACATCTGGTGTCGCTCGGAGATCAAGAGCTCGCTGAGATGCCCCTCAGCCGGCTCCATGAACCTGAATTCATTGATTGAAGCACCGGTGGCCCGTTGAGCCAGCGAGGCGATCTGCTGTGACGTCCCTGATACCGACACCACCCCACCTGCACCCGCTTTCCGTGCAGATTTGATTGCATAGTTGAAATCCGTTGTGTCTGTAACGGCGGGGTCTCCCTCACCAGCGACGGACTGCAAACGGAGGACTACCTGGTCAGATCGGGGCTCGTACTTCTGACGAAGGTCTTCCGGGACGTGGCTGTCGTCATTGTGCGCAACCAGGTCGACCTGGTCGTCCGAGAACCGGAGGGTTGTCCGACCGGTGTTTCGCATTCGCCCGAGCGGCCAGGGAAACCGGCTGCGGACGCCGAGCAACCCAGAGAGGAGCGCAGCGATGATGCCGCCGTGGGTAAATACGATCGCCCGGCCTCCGTGGGGCATTCGGTTCCGAAGGCTGGCAAGAGCTGCGTCGGCCCGCTCGAAGACCTCCGGCCAGCTCTCCCCTCCGCCGATGGGAAACGGACGCCGAGCCTTGAGGGCTTCGATCTCTTCTGGAAAGCGCGCGAGGACCTCGTCCATGGTCAGACCTTCCCAGTTTCCTACGTCGATTTCGCGCCAGGCCCGGTCGTGCTCGATCTCGGCGCCCGTCGCAATCGCGGTGTCGGCAGCCCGGGTCAGGTCCGAGCTCAGCACGAGGTCGTAGTGTTCCTGTCTAAGGGCCCGATGGAGCGCCTGCACCTGCATTCGGCCGGTGTCGCTGAGCGGGGAGTCTCCGTGACCCTGCCAGACGCCGCTGGCGTTCGACACCGACTGCGCATGCCGAACCAGGCAGACCTCGAGCATGCTCATGCCGCGGGGGCGACTCCGCGCTCTTTGCGGGGCATGATCACCTGGTCGACGATGCCGTACTCTTTGGCTTCGAGGGCCGAGAGAAACTTGTCACGCTCGGTGTCGTGCCGGACTTGCTCGACCTCTTGACCGGTGTGATGGGCCAGGATTTCGTTGAGGCGCCTCTTGGTGTGCAGGATCTCGTTGGCATGGATCTCGATGTCCGAGGCTTGCCCCTGATACCCGCCGAGCGGCTGATGGATCATGATGCGGCTGTGCGGTAGCGCGCGGCGTAGGCCTTTGGTGCCGGCAGCGAGGAGGAACGCTCCCATCGATGCCGCCTGCCCGAGGCACACGGTCGACACCGGGCAGCGCACGTAGCTCATCGTGTCGTAAATCGCGAGACCGGAGGAGACCATTCCACCAGGGCTGTTGATGTAGAGAGTGATCTCCTTGTCGGCGTCTTCGCTCTCCAGGTAGAGGAGCTGGGCGATGACCGCGTTGGCGACGAAGTCGTTGATTGCGGTTCCCAAGAAGATGATGCGGTCCTTGAGGAGCCGGCTGTAGATGTCCCATGCCCGCTCGCCTCGGTGGGTCTCCTCGATGATGGTGATCGCGCGCGTCGCGAAGTCGTCGCTCATTTAGCCAACCTAGCCCCTTCGAGCGCAGCCGCAATCCGGATTTTGACGTTCCCCCTTCGGCGCTATGGTGGCTAGATGCTCCCTCCCGCCGTCGACATGGTTCGCCAGTTGGTCGCGACGCCGTCCGTGAGCTCACCGGACGATCGCTTCGACCAGTCCAACCGCGGGGTCATCGACCTGGTCGCCGAATGGGCCGCGGGGCTCGGGCTGGCCGTCCGCATCGAGACCCTCACCGGGGGCAAGGGCAAATCGAATCTGCTCGCCACGCTCGGCGAGGGAGAGGAGGGGCTCGTCCTTTCCGGGCACACCGATACCGTTCCCTACGATGCCGACCGCTGGACCGGGGATCCTTTCGTCCTCTCCGAGCGCGACGGAAAGCTCTTCGGTCTCGGCACGGCCGACATGAAGGGTTTTTTTGCCGCGGCGCTGCACGCGATCTCGCGCTTTGAGCCAAGCCAGCTTCGACGGCCGCTGACTCTCCTCGGCACCGCGGACGAGGAAAGCACGATGGACGGCGCAAGGGCCCTCGCTGAAAAAGGCGAACGGCTCGGCCGGTACGCGATCATCGGCGAGCCGACAGGGCTTCGGCCGATCCGAAAGCACAAGGGCGTTTTTTACGTGCGGGTGAAGGTCGGTGGCAAGGCCGGCCATGCGAGCAATCCAGCACTCGGCGTGAACGCCATCGAAGGGCTTCGGCGGGTGATCGGCGCCCTCGAGTCGTGGCGGAGCAACGTCGGCACTCGCTATCGCGACGAGGACTTCGAGGTTCCGACGCCGACGCTCAGCTTCGGTCGCATTCAAGGAGGCGACAGCCCGAACCGCATTTGCGCCGAGTGCGTGCTCGACCTCGACGTTCGCCTTCTTCCGAAGATGGAGCGGGCCGTCGTGGTCGCCGAGCTTCGCGACGTGGTCGCAGACGCGCTCGACGGAGGGCCCTGGACGTTCGACGTGCGCGGGGTCGGCGGCTACGCGGACGCGTTCGCCGGGCCTTCGGATGCCGGGTTTTCGAGCGCCGTGGAGACCTTGTGCGGATGTTCAGCCACGTGCGCGATGTTTGGAACGGAGGCTCCGTATCTCGCACAATTGGGGCTGCAGACGCTGATCCTCGGGGCAGGGGACATCGCTGTCGCGCACCAACCCGACGAATATGTCACCATTGCAGCTATCGAGCGTGCAATCGAAGTGTACGCCAACCTGATTCAACGCTTCTGCATCGAGCCCGCATGAGCCCTTCACTCGATCCATTCGTCCAGCACTTCCGAGCGAGCGCCCCCTACATCCATGCGCATCGCGGGCGCACGTTCGTGATCATGTTCGGAGGCGAGGCCGTGGCGTCGAAAGGCCTGCGGACGCTCCTCTACGACGTGGCGCTCCTGCACTCGCTCGGCGTTCGTCTCGTGCTCGTGGCAGGGGCGCGTCCCCAAATCGACGAGGCTCTCGCTCGTCACGGTGAGCAGCCCCGCTACGAGGGCGGCCTGCGGATCACGGACGAGGTCGCCCTTCAGTGCGTGAAAGAGGCTGTCGGAGCGACCAGGGTCGAGCTCGAGGCGCTTCTCTCGATGGGCCTGCCGAATTCGCCGATGGCCGGAGCGCGGCTTCGGGTCGCAACCGGGAACTTCGTGATGGCGCAGCCGGTGGGCGTCGTCGACGGCGTCGACTATCAGTACACGGGCAAGCCCCGGCGGGTGGATGCCGAAGCGATTCGGCAGCGGCTCGATGATGGCGCAATCGTGCTTCTCACTCCGATCGGCTACTCGGCGACCGGGGAAGCCTTCAACATCAGCAGCCACGATGTCGCCGCGGCGGCAGCCACTGCTCTTGGGGCCGACAAGCTGATCGGGCTGCTCGAAGAGCCGGGATTGTTCGACGCCGAAGGCTCGCAGTCGTCCCAGCTCAGCCCGCAGGAGGCCGAGCAGATCCTCGGCTCGGGTCGCGACCTCGGCCACGACGTGGAGCGCCATCTGGTTGCCGCGATTCAAGCCTGCAGAGGTGGGGTGCCACGTGCGCATCTGGTTGCGCGGTCGTCTGACGGCGCGCTGCTCCGCGAGCTCTTCACGAGGGACGGGGTCGGCACGCTGGTCACTTCCGAGACGTTCGAAGGGCTGCGTCCCGCGACTCGGGGCGACACGGGTGGCATCCTCGCGTTGATCGAGCCGCTCGAGGAGCAGGGAATCCTGGTGCGCCGCTCTCGGAACATGCTCGAGAACGACATCGATCGGTTCACGGTGATCGAGCGGGACGGGATGATCGTAGGCTGTGCGGCCCTCTACGCCTACCCGAAGGAGGCGATCGCCGAGCTCGCCTGCTTGGTCGTGCATCCGGACTACCGCACCGCGGGCCGCGGTGATCAGCTTCTCGGCTACCTCGAGCGGCAATGTGGCACTCAAGGCCTACGCAGCTTGTTCGTCCTGACGACGCAGACTTCGCATTGGTTCCGTGAGCGCGGTTTCGAAAGCTGCGAGCTGGACGCGCTGCCCAAAGCGCGGCGATCGCTCTACGACCAAGGTCGCGGTTCCAAGATCCTCCTGAAGCAGCTCCACTGACGTATCTCCGCCGAAGCACGGGCCTTTGCGTTGATGCTTGGAGCCGCGTTCGAATCGTGCTACTCGTGCCCGATTCCCTCAAACGCGACTTGATTCGTCCTTGATACAGGCAAGATGAAGCAGGCTGAGCTCAATCCAAGGCCCGAAGGGGACGCGCCTCCCGCAGACGCGGAGATGGAGCGGATCGTCGCCGAGGAGGAGAAAGTCCTCGGCCGCGTGCATCGGACCGCCAAGAACAGGCGCCCGTCACACCGCGGCCAGCTCATCGACTACGATGCCGAGCTCATCGCGCTACGAGACCAGATCCGGGAGGCCCGGCTCGAGGACATCCCCCCGCTCATCGAGGAGATGGAGCGGCTTCAGCAGGTGGCGCAGCGACGGGCGAAGGTCGTCGAGGGGACGGTCGACCCAATGTCGCCGTATTTCGGCCGCATGGTGCTCGAAGAAGAGGGCCGCAAGCGCGAGATTTTGATCGGCCGGAGCACGTTCCTCGATCCCAAGACGGGTGTGCGCATCGTCGATTGGCGCGATGCGCCGGTGAGCCGCGTCTACTACCGCTACGAAGAGGGCGACGACTACGACGAGCATTTCGGTGACCGCGAGGTCGAGGGGGAGGTGCTGCTTCGCCGCAATCTGTCGATCACGGCCGGCAAGCTGCGCCGCATCGGCGCCCCCCAAGGCACCTTTCGGCGTTCGCGTGAGGACGTGTGGTCGCGTGTGGCCGACCAGGCCACGAAGCTCTCGGGCGGGCAGGGCGCTGCGATGCGGCCGGAGTCCTACCACCGGCCGGGCGAGCTCGGAATCGGCGACGATGATCTTCGCGAGGACAAGCATCTATCCGAGATCACGGCGCTGATCGATCCGCGACAGTTCGACCTGATCAGCAGGCCGACATCGGGCCTCGTCGTGATTCAGGGTGGTGCCGGTAGCGGTAAGACCACGATCGGGCTTCATCGCTTGGCCTACCTGGCGTTTCAGGATCCGCAGCGATTCCGATCGGACCACATGTTGGTCATCGTCTTCAACGACGCCCTGGTACGTTACATTTCGCGCGTTCTGCCAGCCCTCGGCGTCGACGACGTACCCGTCGAGACGTTCGAACGCTGGGCCGAGCAGGAGCGGCGTCGTCACATCCCCAAGCTCACGACGCGCTACGTCGACGACACGCCCTCGCCGGTAGTACGCATGAAAAAGCACCCCGCGATGCTTCGCGCGATCGACCAGTACGTTGCCGACCTGACCGTGCGGGTCGAGGCCGAAATCCTCGCAGAAGTCGAGCAGAGCGAAAGCGGGACCCTCGTGAGGGACTTGTGGCGCAGCACTGCCGCGGAGCCTCTGGGAGTACGAATCGAGCTGCTTTCTCGTCTTCTTGAGGACTCTCGGGGCGATGGGCAGCGGGTGCCGCTCGGCACGCGGCACGGGCTAGGGCGCATCTGCCAGCGTTGGTCCTCTCGCGCGAATGACGTCGTCACCGCATGGGCGGACCTCACGACCGATCGACAGCGTCTCAACGATGCGTTTTCGCGCTGGGCGCCGGGGGCCCTCAGCGACCAAGAGCTCGAATGGGCGCACTCCTGGTGCAGCCGGCATTCGACCCGAGCCTTGCTCGCCTATGAAGAAGCACAGGAAGAAGATGACGAGGCCGCCACCCCGAGTGTCGGCGTAGACGGCGTCGATGAGGAGGATGTGGCGGTGCTCGACCGGGAGGATGACGCGCTGCTGCTGAGGCTTTTTCAGGTCCTTCGCGCTCCGCTTTCGGAACGGCGAGGAGTGCTCGAATACGAGCACATCTTCGTCGACGAGGCGCAGGACATGAGCCCCGTCGAGCTCGCCGTCGTCCTCGACACGGCAACCGAGCAACAGAGCGTGACCCTCGCCGGCGACATCGCGCAGAAGCTTCACTTGGACAACGGCTTCACCGATTGGCGACACGTGCTCGAGGAGCTCAAGCTCGATCACATCCAGATCGAGCCGCTCAAGCTGAGCTACCGCTCCACCCAGGAGATCCTCGAGTTTGCCACGGACGTGCTCGGCCCGCTCCGAAACGAAGTCTCCGGGGAGGCCACTCGCCACGGAGCCCCGGTCGAGCTCTTCCAGTTCGGCGGGAGCGGCGAGGCCGTCGGTTTTCTCGCCGAAGCGCTTCGAAAGCTCGTGAGCTCCGAGCCGCTCTCGTCGGTTGCGGTCATCGCCCGGTACCCGGAGCAGGCCGACCTCTATTACAAAGGTCTACGGCACGGAGAGGTGCCGAACCTCCGGCGTATCGCCGACCAGGACTTTCCTTTCCGGCCCGGAGTGGACGTGACGGACGTGCGTCAGGTCAAGGGCCTCGAGTTCGACTACGTGATCATCGTGGAGTGCAATGCGTCCACGTTCCCGACCGACGACGAGACCCGGCACCTGCTTCACATCGCGGCGACCCGTGCGGCCCACCAGCTGTGGGTCGTTTCGACCCAGAGACCGTCGGCCCTTCTTCCCGACGCCCTGGTACGGGGCTCCGAATAGGGCGTGACCCCCCGGATGGCCGGGAGTTGCAGTCTCCCGCGGGGTGTGTATGATCGGGGGGTAGCGGCTGTTGCGGCCTACACCGGGGTTCCACGGTAGAACGAGCAACGACGCCGCGAGGGGAAAAGACGCAGCACGCGTAGTCCCGTGTAGGTCCCGCCAGCTCCAACTCAAAACCATTCAGGCTGACGACAGCCCCTGATTCAATGGCCGAAACTGCTCTTCAAGACACGGTACAAGAACACGCTGCGCTCGATACGGAGGCGGAGGCACCGACGTGGCGCGAGCCCACGACCGCCATCGCGAAAAAGCTATCCTCGATGAGCGATCGCGCGATTCAGCGTGTGACGGGCGGGAATGCGTTCTTGCGCGGTCGGCTCTATGCGCGGCGCAAAGCGGTCGAGAACCTCAACGAGCAAGAGCGATCGGCCAGTGGCGAGATTTCGGTGCGAACGGCGGACGAGCCGTACCGGACGACAGTCACGTACAACGAAGACTCGGACGCCTGGGAATCCGCCTGCACCTGTCCGGGGTGGCGGGGTCCGACGGGGCATTGCAAGCATGTGGCTGCGGTGATGGTGGCATTGCGCGACGAGGTTCGGCCGCCTCGCGCCAAGGGCGTACAGCAGCAGCAGCCTTCCAACAAGAAGAAGATGGAGCCCGTGCACGTTCCGGGGACGGTCTCCGCCGGTGGAAAGAGGAGGCGATCCCGGCGTCGCCGGCGTAGCGTTGGCGGCACCGAGGGGGGAGCGCTCGAAATCCTTTCCCCCCGGGAGCTCCAGGCAAGGCGCGGAGAGACGCGGGGGCCGATGGACGCCTGGCTGCCGGAAGAGGCGCTGTCGAAGCCGCTCGAGTTCGAGTATCGCATGACGGTTCGCCCTGCTTCGATCACCGTGACGCCCGTTCTTGCCGGGTCCAGAAGCGCGGTTCCGATCAACGACGCCCTCGGCTCATTCAACATGGTGTCGATCGACGAGCGTCCGCTGTTTCGAGCGCTCGCTCGCAACACCAATCGAGGCCAGGCAACGACCGCGGAGCTTCGCGGCGAGGATGCCGCCGAGGTGTTGGAGATGTTGAGCGACCGCCGAGTGTTGCTCGAGCCGGCCTCGATGGAGCTGCGTTTCGCCAACGAGGCCCTGAAACCGCGGATCGAGCTCGACCCCGCGAACGGCAACAGTCTGCGGTTGCGTGTGGTATTCTATCTCGAGAGCAACAAGCGTCGCTTCGCGCTGTCGAGCGGGGCGTGGTTCGAGGGAACCCCCGGGTGGCAGATCGACACCACCGAAGGTGTGGCTCGCCCGGTCAGCGAGTTGGTCACGCCGGCTTGGCTCCAGCGGCTCTATCGGTCGCCCGCGATGGTGCAGTCGCACGACGAGCTGCCGGCGCTGCTCGGCGAGTACATTCCCCGGATCGCTTCGTCGCTCGGTGCGGAGCTTCCCGATTTGAGCTCGGTCGCCGACCTCGTCGACCAGAAGCCCCGGTTCGAGATCAAAGCCGACGGCGATCTGATCGACGCGCGTGTTCGGCTCTACGTACGCTACGAGGATCAGGAGTTCGACGTCCCCCCGGACGACATCCCGTCGCCGCTGGCCGTGTTGCCACCAAAGAATGGCGGCGGTCGGCCGCGGGTGGTGCGGCGCGATGTCGGGGCCGAGATGGCCGGCATCCAGGCGCTGCTCAATTTGAATTTCGAGGTCTCCGAGTCCGGTGAGGAGCTCGAAGTGTCGGGCGACGATGCAATCGCGTTTTGGACGCACGGCATCGGCGAGCTTCCCGAGGAGTGGGACCGCTTCATTCCGGACGACCTCGTGGATGTCACGATTCGTGATGAATCGGTGACCCCGCAGATGCGTGTCTCGAGCGGGCTCGATTGGCTCGACCTCGACATGCGGTTCGAGTCGAGCGGCTCTGCGGTGCGCGAGGAGGAGCTTCGCGCGTGTCTCGAGCACGGGCGGCGGCTCGTCCGGCTCGAAGACGGAAGCTATGCGCCGGTCGACCCCGAGAAGGTCGGCGAGGTGCTCTCGCGGATGGCTGAGATCTACGCGACCGCCGGCATGAAAGAGAAGCTGCCCCTTTCTCAAGCTGGGCGCGTGCAAGACCTCTTGAAGATGGTCGTGAACGCAAAAGTGTCGGAGTCCGCGAAGTCGCTCTTTGCGAAAATCGAAGACATCGACGAAATTCCGAGCGTCCCCAAACCGCGGACGCTGAAGGCAGAGCTTCGTCCCTATCAAAAGGACGGTTTCTCGTGGCTGGTCTTTCTGCACGAGCTCAACAGCGGCGGAATTCTCGCCGACGACATGGGGCTCGGAAAGACGATCCAGACGATCGCGCTGCTCCTTTGGGCCAAGAGCAAGTACAAGAGCAAGCTCAACTTGGTCGTGGCGCCGACGTCGGTCGTGCCCAACTGGGAGCGCGAGATCAAGAAGTTCGCGCCAGGACTGTCGACGGTCGTGTGGCAGGGGCCGAATCGAAGCCAGCGCGCGCCCGAGCTCGAAAAGGCAGACGTGATGATCACGAGCTACGCGTTGCTTCGCCGCGACGAGGAGCTGCTTCAGGCTCTCGACCTTCGTTATGTGATCTTGGACGAGGCGCAACACATCAAGAACCCCATGAGCCAGACTGCGCGTTCGGCGAAAAAGCTGAGCAGCGAGCGACGACTCGCGCTCACGGGCACGCCGATCGAAAACCGGTTGAGCGAGCTCTGGAGTATTTTCGATTTCGTGTCTCCTGGGCTGCTCGGGAAGCTCAAGACCTTCGAGGAGCGAATCGCGCGTCCCATCGACCGGGGCGACCTCGAGACAGCGCAGCGATTGCGGGCGACCATCAAGCCTTTCGTCATGCGGCGCGTGAAGCGCGACGTGGCCCAGGACCTGCCGGACAAGATCGAGCAGGAGATGATCGTGCCGCTCGCCGACGAGCAAGCCAAGCTCTACAAGCAGATTCTCCGACAGGTTCGCAAGAGCGTCCTGAGCGAGGTCGAAAAGCAAGGCGTCAGCAAGGCACAGATTCAGATCCTCGCTGCGCTCACCCGCTTGCGGCAGGTGGCGTGCGATCCACGGTTGATGAAGCTGCCGGATACCGATTTCAGCGCCGACGACAGTGGCAAGCTCGGTGCTCTGCGCGAGATCATCGACGAAGCCGTGGACGGGGGCCATCGGGTGCTGGTCTTCAGCCAGTTCGTCCAGATGCTCAACCACATCCGCGCTGCGCTCGATTCCGACGGCGTCGCATATGAATACCTCGACGGCTCGACGAAGGATCGCATCGAGCGGGTGGATCGCTTCAACGAGGACGACGGCGTCCCGGTCTTCTTGATCTCACTCAAGGCGGGCGGTACCGGCCTCAACCTCACCGGCGCGGATACCGTCGTTCACTTTGATCCGTGGTGGAACCCGGCCGTCGAAGACCAAGCCACCGACCGGGCCCACCGCATCGGCCAAACCAGGAACGTCAACGTCTACAAGCTGATCGCCGAGGGCACAGTCGAGGAGAAGATCCTCCAGCTCTCGGCCAAGAAGCGAGAGCTGGTCAGCAACGTCCTGTCGACCGAGGGAAGCCCCCTCAAGGGCCTCACCAAAGCTGACGTCGAAAACCTCTTCAGCGAATAGGGGACACGCTCCCCCCTTCGAACCTGAGCTATTTCCGACACTTGCGATGCACACCGCGACAATCGAAGCCGCTTCCGATTGTCGCGGTGTCGTTCTCAACTGCCTGAGAACAGTCGTCTTTTGGGTGCCTAGCGTGTCCCCAGGAGCTGGATTTCGCGGCGTTTGCCGATCGGATCGCGCAGCGGTGCGCGTCGGAGCCGGGCGACTTCCTCGGCGGTATACACCGGCTCCGGTCGCCGACCGGTGAACCGCTCGACCAACCAGTTCATCAATGCGGCAAGACGTGCATCCGAGACCGGTGCTTGGGCCGCACCTGGCACCTGCACCCAGTATTCGCGGGCGCCTGGTCGTGCGATGAGATCGGCCATGGCTCGTAGCGAGGGAACGTTCCTCGATCCGGCGCCGTCCATTCGGTGGCAGCCCGAGCAGTTCAAGATGTAGTCGTGCTCCTCGAATGAATCCGCGTGGGCGCTAGGCGCCGCGAGCACCAGCACCCCAACGGCGAGCACCAGCCTCATTTTTCGGGCTGCGCTTCTCTTGCTGTCTTGACCACGACTGCGGTCGAGCAGCTGTAGGTTTGCGCCTTGGCGCCACCGCACCAGTTGATGTCGTTGTTGCGGTACCAATGATAGAGCGGGCGCTCGCCTTCGTTGCGATTGCAGATGCAGCGCCCGCAAAAGGTCTTCCCGCAGCAGTCGTTGTACGAAATGATGTAATCCTTGCCGTCGGCCGGGTTGCGGCAGGTGCCGATCCACGTCACCGGAGACATCTCGGTTCCAGGCGGACACGCGGTGTGAGAGCCGCCGCAGCAGCTGCAAAGGAAGCCGTCGATCGCGCAGTGACGCCAGTACTCGCAGCGAGCGGGGTCGCCTTCGGGACCTTTGACCCCGTCTGGTCCGACCGTGTGCTTCTCGGCGGCGCGCGCGACGGGCAACAAGGGAAGGGCTGCGCCGCCGATGAGGACGCCTCCAAAGCGCGACAACCAGCTACGTCGCGACAGCCGTCGTGCGGACTGCCGAGACACGCCTTCAAACCAACGGTCCAGCCGACTCATTGCGACCTCTTCTCCAGATACTCCTGAATCGACGCGACTCCGTGACGCTGCGCCTCGAACAGGCTTTCGAGGTGCTCACGGGTGTTGACCAAACCCTGTGCGGCGACCCTGCCCTCTTCGTCGATCAGCACCGCGTACGGAAGCTTGGCCACGCCGTAGGCCATCCCGAGCGGCGCCGACAGGACATACGGGAGGTGCGCGATGCGCTTGTCACTCACGAACGCGAGATGCTCCTCGGGCGCACCGTCGCTCGCGAGGACGACCCGGACGCGCGGAACCTCGGTTCGGGCCACGCGCTCGACGGTGGGCAAGAGCGTCTCACACACGGGGCAGGTCGGCGAGAGAAAGAACAGAAGCGTTCTGCTACCGTCTTTCGATGCGCCGCCGACTTGTAAGGGGAAGCCGTGGATGTCGATCAGCGCGAGCTCGGGGGCTTTCTCGCCCACCTCGACGTTCGCTCGGGGAGACAGAGCGCCAATGGGCGAGATGCGCTCGTGCAGGAGGCCGATCTGGCGCGTGAGGGCGAGAACCGTGAGTGCCAGGCCGATGACCAGCAACCACAAGACGATGTTGGAAACGGCCAGCGCGTCGATCATGGGGTTTC
The DNA here is from genome assembly GCA_963792825.1 of uncultured delta proteobacterium. Taxonomy (GTDB): domain Bacteria; phylum Myxococcota_A; class Polyangia; order Polyangiales; family Houyiibacteriaceae; genus SG8-38. The sequence continues at coordinate 25,692 of CAWBXS010000001.1, forward strand.
TCCGAGGCGTAATGCCCGCCCGCTCTGCGCGAGCCGTTGTCCTGCTGCCCAAAGCAGCGAAAGTGTGATCAACGTCGTCGCGACGGTGAGCCAATCGATCCAAAGCAAAGGGCGGCCGACCGTGGGTAGGACTAGAAGGCCCGCGCCCGCCATCAACATCGCGTTGCGTGCAACCAACCAGTTGCTCAGCGGCACGCGCGCCGAGGAGGCAAAGCAACCGCAGTCGATCTCGCGCCGTCCGCGCACGAGATTGACTCCGATCGCTGCCGTGTACAGTGCCAAGAGCGCGACAGAAGCTGCGGCGGCGGCCTGTCGGGTCGGTGGATACAGCAAGCCGAGTGCGATCGAGACCTCGATCCAAGGGAGAAGCTCCGTGACAGGGGCCACCATCCACGAGGGTAGGACGGCGTATGCGTGGACCGTCGCGCCCAACCGAACGCGGTCCTGAATCTTGTGCCCTGCGGCCGACGCAAAGAGGAGCCCGAGGGCGAGGCCGAGCGAAAGCGCGATGACGGGGTCGATCATGGGACCACCAATAGATTGCCCGAGAGGCCCGCTTCTGGGATGTGTCGTAGCTGCTCGCCGCTGAGCGCATCGATCACTCCGACTGCGCCGAGATCCGCGTGCCGCACGAAGAGCAGGGGTTTCGAGTCTCGTGTCACCACAATGCTGTGGACTCCTATGTTTGGCAGCACCCAGCTCAAGACCGATGCGATGTTGCCGGTCGCATCGAATCCCGCTTGGGGGCCGACAAAGGCCGGAATCAAGTTGGGCGCGGAGAAGACGGCCACTTTCTTCTGCGCGGCCAGGTCATAGACCCAGATCTCGTCGCCAGGCGCCTTGTGCGAGCCTGGTTCGCCACGGTGCACGATCGAGTAGAGTCGCTTCGTGCCCGGATGCAGCGCGAGGTGTTGCGCCCCTCCGATGCGCCACTCGTCCTGCAGCTCGTCTCCGGTGAAGAGCGGCCACGGTGTCTTGGGTGCCGGGGCGTCGCCTCCGAACTCCACCTCGTAGAGGAGGCCTCCAAACGAGGCAAAAACCCACGTCGAGCCGTTGCGGACACCTTTCTCCGTGATCGGATCGTCCACCACGTCGAAGAACGGGCTACTGCGGGTCATGCGATCGAGCTCGCCGTCGTCCTTCAGGTGAACGGTCATCGCCGTTCCGTCGCCGCACAGCATGCCGAAGCGGGTAGGACCGGCAGGGAACACCGCCGCGCAGCCGGCCGTCTGGACCTCTGTCACCAAGCGCCTCTGCTCGAGATCGATCACCGAGACCGACGCGCCAGGGGCCTGATTGAGCACGACGAGGAACCGTTCGCCGTCGAGCATCCCGACCAGCGCAATCCCAGTGCTGGTGTCGGCGGCCCTCGGCGGAATCTCGACCTCCCCCTCGACGTCGAGGGTCCGCGAATCGTAGACGACCACGTAGTCGTGTCGTTCGCCGCGATGGCCGCGCGAATAGACGGTATCGACGTTGTAGATCTCACCTCGTGTGCGAGACCAGATCGGAGCTTTGGGCGTGATCTGAACGCCGCTGTCGATCGCGCCGAGCATGCGACCGGTGTCGCCGTCGAACAGCACCGAATGCCGCAACACGCGATCGGGCACCCACAGCCAGTGGTCTCCAGCCGTTGCTGGAAGCTGCATCACCTGGCCTACCTTCTCCGGTGGCACCTCGGCTCCCACGCGTGGCGTCAGAGCGAGAAGGCACACGCCGAGGCCGCACGCCCCAAGCCGACTTGCCCGGTAGTTCATGACGCGGTGTTACTCGATCTGTGGCGTCGGTGGCAATACCGCCGGTGGGGCCGGTGGCGGCATCCGCGTCAGAGCCCGGCTTCGCGTCGAAACTCCATGCATTGTGGGCCCCCTTTTTCGAATTCGCGGCACGTCGTCCCTCGAAGAGAGTAGATTCGACACGCGTTTGGGCTGCTGTCGGTTCCGAGATGGACACAAGAGCCGTCCGGACGTGTCGCAAACGCTACCATCCCGAAGTGTCCGGGCTGGACGGCATCTGCGATGTCGTGTCGCCCGATCTGGTGCCAACGCATCAAGTCCTCTGGTGGGATGAGGATGCGTCCATCGGCACCCGTCCGGCAGCAGGCCCCGCAGGTCAAGCAGTCGAGCTCTTCGTGCATCGGCTGCAGAGTATGGCGCGCATCGCTCGGCGCGCACACGGTGGACTTTGCCCGGTAGGCATGATCTAGTCCCCGGGATGTGGAGATCGGTCGTTTGTGCGTCGTTGCTCGCCTTCGGCTGCACGCGGACAGATCGTCAGGAAGAAGTGGCATTACCCATGGTCGCGCCGGATACCGTCGTGGTCTCCTGGAGCGTGATCAGCCGAAGCCCCGATCGGCGGAGCACGCACGTTGTGCTTGACTCCAGTCGAGACCTCGTCGTGACGACCAGGTCCTCCAACGGGACGATGATGACCGTCTCCCACAAGGTGTCTGAGGAAGACTACGTGCGGCTGATCGGCACCATTCGGACGCTCGACTGCTGCTCGCTCTCCTCGACTTCCGAGGAGCGTTCTCGGCCCGAGGAGGCAAAGCCGCAGCTCGAGATCAACTTCGGCGACGTGCGGTGCGAAGTCGCGCTTTGGGATCGTGAGTGGCGCGAAGGCCGGGCTCGTGAATGTGGGTTTGCGTTTGCACGCCTGCACGGGAGCGGTTTCGTGCCCGACCCGCCGGTCGACGAGGCGTCACCGTAGCCGTATGCTCGCTCGACATGCCCACGAAATATTTTTGTGCGACTTGCAACGAGGAGTTTCTCTCCGAAGAAGCCGGGAACAAGCTGCGATGTCCCCGTTGCATGAGAAGGGGCGGCGTCCAGCCGGTGAAGCAGCCCGAACGGACCGGCGGGTTGAGCCGCCGGTGGCTCGTCGTCGGCGCATTGTTCGTGCTCTCTCTGGGGATCGCGTATGCGGCGTACCGTTTCACCGCGGTGACGCTCGAGGAAACGCCGCCTCTTCGTCCGCTCGAGCCGAGTGAGCTTTCGGCCTATCTCGAGCGCGACCAGATTGAAGCAGGTCCGTACCAAGCCATGCTGGCGCTCTCGCGGGACACCAACGAATGGCCCGCGGGCGCAGCCGAGATCGCGACGCGATTGCGTGGCGAGTCCTCGACGTGGTCGCTCGAGCACCCGCTTCCCCGGGAGCTGCTCACCGCGGAGCAGACGCTTGCGACGATCGATTCGCACGAGGAGCGCTTGAAGCTCTATCCGCTCGAGCTTGCGGCGGCGATGACTGCCCTGCTTCGTCAGCGAGGCGTGAACGCCATGGTGGCTGAAGTGTGGGAGTTCGAAGGCGCGGCCGCTCCTGCCGATCCATCCGGCGCTCTCGGGTATTTCGTGAGCGCCGTGTACGGCGGACCAGATGCGGAGGAGCCGTCTGCGTACTTCGATCCGTGGGGAGGCCGGGGAGCGGTGAAGGTCTCGGCCGTCCGCGTGCTCCGGGACACGGAGGTCGTGGCGGCTGCTCTTGGGACCGAGGCGATCCGCATCTTCTCGCAATCGGGAGATGCGGTGCGGGGGCTGCCACTCGTGGAGGCTGCCCTTCAGCTCGATCCCGTCTCGCCCTCGCTTCGCACGGTGAACGCGAGGATTCTCGTCGAGTCCGGTGGAGTCGCCGATGCGGTCAAGGAGCTCGAGGCCGCGCTCCAGCTCCGAGCCGACGGCCCCCGCCAGCTGAGCCTCGCACAGCTGCATCTCGCCCAGGCGGGAATGCTCGAGATGGGCGGTGAGAAGGCAGCTGCTGAAGCCGAGCTGAACGGGGCCAGCGACCTCGTGGCGGAGGTTCTCGAAAAGTGGCCTCGCTATGGTCGGGCACATCTGATGCGGGCGACGATTCTTCTCGGGCTCGATCAGCCCGAGCAAGCTCGCGTCGAGCTCGAGATTGCCGAGGAGCAGAGCCCCGACGCGTCCATGCTGTGGTCGGTGTGGGCACGGGTTCACCTCGAGGAACGTAATTTGATCGCGGCCGCGACGAGCATGAGACGCGCCGTTGAGCTCGACCCTGACAACTGGCAGTTACGTCTTCAAGCGGCGCAGCTGTTTCAAGCGGTGGGCGACGCCGCTGCCGGGCGCGAGAGCGTCGAGGCAGCTCTCCGGCTCGTACCGCCCGACAAACGTGATGAGGTCATGCGTCTCGTCGAACGGATGATGGGGCCCGGCGCGTTGAATGACACGCCCGGTCGGGACTCCGATGACGGCCTCGATCTCCCCGAGCCGAGCCTGACGGTTCCACCACCTCCTACGAAGGGTGCCTCTTCCGATCCCGTGCTCATGCTCGGCGATCCCTCGAAGCTCCGTCTTCGGGAGCCGGGGCAACGACTGGAGCTCGAGGTCGATGAGTAGCGGCTCACCGGTGCACGGGCTCGTGCATCTGATCGATGTGGCTCACTCCCAAGATCCGCTCCCAAAGCGGTTCCCATCCTTCACCGGTGACCGCGCTGAAGGCGACCACGGGGCGGGCGAGCTCGCGTTCGAGGGCCGCTAACTCGAGCTTGCGCTTGCTTGAAGGCAGCTTGTCGACCTTCGTGGCCACCACGATCGGAGTGACGCCGATGGTCTCGAGGAACTCGAGAAGCTGAAGGTCGTCTTCCTGAGCGCCCCGCCGCACGTCCACGATGACGACCGCTCCGCGCAAGCCCGGCCGCTCACCTAGAAAGCCTTCGATGAGCGGCCCCCAGGACCTCCGTTCGGCTTTGCTTCGCTTTGCGTAACCGTATCCGGGCAGGTCCACCAAGTCGAGGTGCGCCTCCTCTTCGTCGGGTCGTAGACGCACGCGGAAGATGTTGATCGAGCGCGTGCAGCCCGGCGCGCTACTGGTTCGCACGAGCTTCTTCCGGCGGACGAGGCTGTTGATGAGGCTCGACTTTCCGACGTTCGACCGTCCGGCGAAGGCAACCTCGGCGAAGGTCGGTGCCGGCAGCTGCTCGAGGGAAGTCGCAGCTGCCACGAACTCTGCTTCGAGCACGTCCACGGCGACGTTGTAGCGCCCCTGACGAGTCACGCACGTGCGCGGCGTCGGAGGGCGGACCCGAGGTCTACCAGCTCGGGCGAGCCGAAAGCTCGAGCGACCCCGAGATAGGTGAGGAGGCCGAGCACGGCCGTGCCCGCAAAGACCGCCAAGTTGATCGGGTCGTTGCCCCCTCGCTCCCAGTGGCCGAGACTCGCGCCTGCGAAGAGCACCGCGCCCATCGCCCCGCTGGCCACGAGGATGCGGAGCATGCTCGCGTTGATCTCCGACATCCCGAGGTGACCGGTCCTCCGACGAAGAAGCAGGAGCAGTGTGATGAGCTGGATGACCGCGGCCGCGGTCGTCGCCGCCGCGAGGCCGACGTGCTGCATCGGTCCCATTAGAACGACACTGAGAGCCACGAAGCAGACGAGATTCAAGGCGCTGGCGATGACCGGGGTTCGCGTGTCGTTGTGCGAATGAAACATCGGGATGATCGTGCGCACCGATGCTACCGCCCAGATTCCCGCCGCCTGCCAGACCAAGGACCGTGTGGTCTCGTAGATGGCGGCCGCATCGTAGCGACCGCGCCCGAAGAATACCGTCGTCGCAGGCTCCGCCAGGACCATCAGGCCTACCGTCGCCGGGACCGCAACGAACAAGGAAAGCCGAAGCGCATGGCGGAACAGGCGTTTGGCCTCCTCCTCATCGCCTCGGGAGGCGGCATCGCTCAACGCGGGCAGCGACGCCGAGGCAATCGCAAGAGCGAACATGCCCTGCGGGATCTCCGCCAAGCGCTGGCCATAGTAGAGGTAGCTCACGCTTCCAGTCGGCAGAAACGAGGCAAACAATCGCGAAAGAAGCACGTTGACCTGGTAGACGCCGAGGCCGGCGAGCAGCGGAACCATGAGACGCCCGCATTTGCGCACGTAGATGTCACTGAAGTCGATGCGGGGCCAGACGAGCAGATCTTCCTTTCCCAGCGACGGCAGCTGTGCGATGAGCTGCAAAGCTCCGCCTAGAAGCGCGCCAAGGGCGAGGGCGAAGATGCCCGGCCAGCCGAGCTTCTGGAACACGGGCGCCAAAAGCAGGGCCGCCCCGATGAGCGCGATGTTGAGAAGCGCGGGCGCAAAGGACGGTGCGGCGAATCGCTTGCTCGCATAGAGGGCGCCCATCATCAACGCGGAGAGGCCCATCAAGAAGATGTATGGAAAGAGGAGTTGCGTGAGTATGATCGTCGTTTCGAAGAGGGCTGGCTCGCGCTGAAAGCCCCACGCATAGCCCTTGACGATCCACGGGGCGAACACGACCCCGACCACGGTGACGACGAGCAGCACGACGCCCATCGCGCCGATCAGATTTCGATAGAAATCCTTGGCGCGCGCCATGCCTTCCCGCTCGCGCACCTCGGTGAACACCGGTACGAACGCCGCCGAGACCGCTCCTTCACCGAGCAGTACCCGGAGCGCGTTGGGGATCGTGAACGCGAGCCAGAAGGCATCGGTGGCGCCCAACGCGAAGACCGCCGCGACGACCGCATCCCGTACTGCGCCGAGGATTCGCGAGAAGAGAGTGCCCGAAGCGACGACGCCAGCGCGCCGTACGATCTCACCGCCCGACGTCTTATCTGGCTTGGCGGACATCGGCGGAAGAATGCGCTGCGGGCGTGTGTCCCGGCAAGAAACCCGGGGTGCTCAGCTCGAGCTGAGCAAGCCGCGAAGCTGAGAGATCTCGACGGTGTACGAAGTGCCGCAGTAGTCGCAGCCGACGCTCAGAGGCTCGCCCTCGTCGACCAACTCCTGGATGTCCGAGCGATCGAGGATGCTGAGCGTCGTCATGACTCGAAGCTGACTGCATTGACAGCCAAAGCGAAGGCTGCTGCTCTGCAACCAGGTAAAGGGCATGCCTTCGAAGATCTGCTCGATCAGCCGCGACGGTGACGCATCCGACGCCTGCAGGCGCTCCCGAATCTCGACGAAGTCCTCGAGACGTCGAGTCATCGTTTGCATGGCCGCCTCGGCTTCCGCGGCTTCGGGCAACAGCTGGACGACGAAACCACCGGCGGCGGGGTGCTCGCCCTCGACCACCGAGCCCAGCGAAATCATCGATACGATCTGCTCTGATAGCTGCATGTAACGCATGAAGGCCTCCGAAAGATTCCCGCTTTCGGGCACCTCGACCACACCGCGGTGAAGGTCGGTGTTCGGGAGCGTTCGCATCATTTGCAGGGTGGCTCGGGTCTGCCGGACGTCGGAGGGCGCTTCGCCAGATCCTGTCTGCAGAAGGCCTCGTGTCCAGCCCTCGGGATGCGAGTCCGCGACGAGCTGCCCGGCCTCGTCTTCGAAGCGGACGATGCACTGCACGCGGAGCGACGGCGCCATCGTTTCGCGGTAGAGTACCGCGGCCGTCACCAGGTCCGCCATGTCGTGAGCGATGAGCCCCGAGAGCTGCTGGGCCGCGATCACGGACAGCGCCGTATCAGTCGTCCTAGCCGCCACGACGCGAAACGCGCCGTCGTTCGTCATCGCTCGCACGACCGCGTCGTTTTCTGGCATGGTTCCTCTGGGAGGGCGTTGGCGATCGGTTGCCAAGCGCTAATCTTGGTTCAGGAGTAGGAAATGACAACGCACCAGATCGTCCTCATCCCCGGTGATGGAATCGGCCCAGAAGTCGCCGCTTCGACGACTCGCGTGCTCGAAGCGGCCGGCGCCCCGGTGCAATGGGTCGAGCATCACGCAGGCGTCGCGGCACTCGAAACGTCGGGGGAGGTACTGCCCGAATCGACACTCGATGCGATTCGAGAAAGAGGCCTTGCCCTCAAGGGTCCGTGCACCACCCCAGTCGGCAAGGGCTTTACCTCGGTCAACGTGCAGCTCCGCAAGCGCCTCGACCTCTACGCAGCGGTTCGTCCGATCCGCAATCTACCCGGCATAGCGACCCGCTATCAGGACGTCGATTTGGTCGTCATCCGAGAGAACACCGAAGGTCTGTACAGCGGAATCGAGAACGAGGTGACCAAGGGGGTAGTGACCAGCCTCAAGGTCGCCACCGAGACGGCCTCCCGGCGCATCGCACGATGGGCCTTCCATTATGCCCGTGACCGTGACCGTAAGAAGATCACCGTCATGCACAAAGCCAACATCATGAAACTCACCGACGGGATGTTCATTCGATGCGCCCGTACGGTCCGCGAGGAGGAAGGTTTCACGGACATCGGTTACGAGGAGGTCATCATCGATGCTGGGTGCATGAAGCTCGTTCAGGATCCCACCCAGTTCGACATATTGCTCTTGGAGAACCTCTACGGCGACGTGCTGAGCGACTTGTGTGCTGGCTTCGTCGGTGGTCTAGGCGTCATTCCTGGCGCAAACATCGGTGACGAGTATGCCGTTTTCGAGGCGGTTCACGGCTCCGCCCCCGACATCGCCGGGAAAGGAATCGCCAACCCGCTGGCCTTGTTGATGTCCGCAGTGATGATGCTGAACCACATTGCGGACACGCGAGGTGACGAGACTTGTCGCGTGTCAGGTCGGCTGATTCGTGAGGCTTACAATCAGGCGCTGTCCGCGGGCCGCAAGACGCGTGACCTCGGCGGAGACCTCGGAACCGAGGACTTCGCCTCTGCCGTGATCGAACGAATTGCGCGCTAGTCGTCCGATGCCCGAATCCCGCCGCTGCCGCCTGCGACACGGAGCAGGGGCGGCAGGACGATCAACGTCGCGACCAGACAACCTCCAATCGTGACGGAGATGAGCTCGCCGAAGTTTCGAACCGGAACGAACGAGCTAACCAACAGCACCCCGAATCCGGCCATCAGGGTCACGCAGGAAATCACGATCGCCCGGCCTGTCCCGCGTGCTGCACGGACCAAAGCGGCTTCACGTCCGATTCCGCTCTGCATCTCCTCGCGGAACCGGGCCAGCACGTGAATGGTGCCGTTGACGGCGAGGCCGAGGCTGATCGAAAAGATGATGACCGTCGAGACGTTGAGCGGAATTTCGCGCCAAACCATGTAGGCCATGGTTGCCACCAGCGGGATCAAGTTCGGGGGGATGCTCAGCAGGCCGAGCCGGACACTGCGCAAGAATACCGCCAGGAGGAGGAAGATCATCACCACGGCAAAGAGCAAGCTCTGAAGCAGGTCACTCACGACCGCGGCCTGCCCCCGCGAGCCCGTATAGGCCTCGCCGGTGAACGATACCGATAGGGTCTTGTCGTCTCCGAGCTCCGAGGAGATGACCTTTTCGAGGTCGTCCAAGAACCGTATCGTCGCCTGGGCGCCTACGTCTCTGAGCTTGAGCTGAACGCGGGCTCGCCTTCCATCCTCCGTGAGCCAGTCGCTGAGTGGGCTCGGGTTGCGCTGGCTCATCATCGTGACGAGGCCCTTGACCTGCTTCGTACTTTTGAAGCTCTCCGAGCGAACGCTCGGATCGTCGGCGAGAAGTGCGTACGACTCGTGCAACATGTCCCCGTAGCTCAACGTCCGGATGACCTCCGGCCGGAGGGCCGCCCAGTTCCGGATCCGCTGGATTCGGTCGATCATGTCGGGATCCATGAAGTGGTTGTCCTGCGAGCTGCTCAGCACGACCTCGAGTGGCCGGACGCCGGCTAGCTTCTCCTCGATCAAGAGGGTCGTGGTGTACACGGGATCGCTTTCGTCGAACTGATCGAGAAGAGCGCTGTCGACGGTGATTTCACTGGCGAGGTATCCCGCGCCGAGCGTGAAGAGCGCGGTCGCGCCGAGGACGGCCCAACGCCACCGCAGGAGATTGGCCACGAGACTGCTCGTGACGTTGGTGAACATGCTGGTCCGTTCTCGGCGAACCTGTTCTGGCTTGGGCGGCGTGACCCGGGTGAGGATCGCGGGAACGAACGTGATGAGAACTAGGTACGATATCATCACGCCCAGGGCGGAGGTGAGGCCGAAGTGTCGCAGCATCACCGTCTTGGAGACGACGAGCGATGCAAGACCCGCGGCCGTGGTCGCGGAGGTGAGCAGGCAAGCGACCGCGATCGCGCGAACCGTACGGCGTCCTGCCTCGCTGCGGTCGGCGCCCTCATCCATGTGGACCTCGTCGCGGTAACGTTGGACCAGGTGGATCGCATCGCTGATGCCGATTATGATCAAAAGCGGCACGATGATGTTGTTGAGAATGTTCATGGGCTCACCGAAGAGCCCCATTCCGCCGACGACGACGAGCGCGGTGATCCCCACGGCTGCAAACGGCAACAACACACCGGGCACCCAGCGGAACGACAACATCAAGAGGACCAAACAGACCAAGACCGTGAGGGGAATCAGCCGTAGGTTGTCTTCGCGCATCTTGCTGACGATCACGCTGCGCAGGTAGGGCAAGCCTCCGACGTGGACATCCATGCCTCGAAACTGGGGCTGCTCCAGCCCCGTCCTGAGCTCCTCCATGGCCTCGCGCATCTGGCGTGGATCGAGGTCGCGGAGCTGAAGCGCGATGCCGGCTAGGGTGTGGTCTTCGTCGATCAGGCGGCCGATGAGGAGAGGGTTACCCTGGATGGCCTGGGCGAGCTTTGCGGCATCCTCGTCGGTGACGACCGTGCCCTGGACGATCGGGTCGGTCTTGAGCTCCGTCGAAAGCGCGGGGCCTACCTTGGCGATCCCCCCTGGAAAGCGATCCGGATCGCTTTCGATGATGTCGAGCAGCGCGTTGAACGCAGCGTCCTCCAGGCCTGCCTTCGCATCCGGCTCTTGTGGCGCTGCATCGAGGGAATCCAGGTCGTCCAGATCGTCGAGATCGCCTCCATCGTCAGGACCTCCGACCTCTTCGAGGCCCTGCACGTCGCCACGATTCCCGTCGGTAGGCTCCGCCTTGACTCGGCGAGGAATGCTGAGCGTGGTGAGGCTCGCGACGTTCTCTACCCAGGGCTTCGCCTGGAAGTCGAGCGAAAGGTCGTGGATCTGCTGAAGCGTCTCTCGGGACAAGACGTCGTCCGACTCGACGAGGATGAGGACCGCCTCTCGCCGCTTTCCAAACCACTCCTCGAAGCGCTTCTGGATCAGCGCGTATTCGTCGCCTTCGAAGGAGGACAGCAGGCTTTCCGGCGCGGGATCTGCCATCACTTTCGGGATCTGCGTGGCGAAGGCTACGGCGAGCAGAATCCAGGCCCAGACCACGAGCCTTCGCCGCTCGGTCACGAGCTTTGCAAGCCAATTCAGCGTTTGCTGGCGTCGGGACACGAGCGTGTATGTCTGGTCTGAGCAGGGGTCGCAAGCTTTCGGTCACCGGCTTGACAGCCCGATGTGCCAGGGCTAGGTCCCGCGTCCCCACGGGGAGGATATCAGAGTGGCCAACCACGCTTCAGCAAAAAAGCGAGTCCGTCAGACGGTCAAGCGCACCGCGCACAATCGGCAAATTCGCACCCACGTGCGCACGTGCGTGAAGCGTGTCCGCGCCGCGGTGGAGTCGGGTGATGCCACCGCTGCGAGGAAGGCTCTCGTCGAGGCGACGAGCCGTATCGACGGCGCGGTCTCGAAAGGCATCTTTCATCGCAAGACCGGCTCGCGTTACATCTCCAGGCTGACCTACCAGGTCAACGCGCTCGAGAGCTGAGATTCAGCACCAGCCTCAAGCTTCACCGGCGCAGAGCTCGAGCACGGCCTCCTGCAGGATCACGTCGGGCGGGCGCTTGCTGCTCTTGAGAGCGCGGTCGGTTTCCGCGATGAGTGCAAACGCACGACCGAGGCTATCGGCGGTGAAACGACGGGCCGAATCCGTGAGCTCGCTCGCCTTGAAAGGTGGGGCGCCCGCCCGTTTCGCCGCCTCCTGGGGACGCAGGCCCTCCGAGAGTGCCTGACGCATGCGAGCGACGATCCGAAGCTGCCGTGTCACCATGGCGAGAAGGCGCAAGGGTGGTTCCCGATCGTCGAGGAGTGACTGGGCAGCGTTGACCCCTTTTCGGCGGTCCTTGAGCGCGATGGCATCGACCAGACTCCAAATCGACTCCACCCGGATCCGCGTCACGCACGTTCGGACCGTCTCGGCGTCGATCCGTTGACCCGCGCCGACGAACAGCGACAGCCGCTCCATTGCATCATCGATGGCGCCGAGGTCGTCGCCCACCGCTTCGAGTAGCGCCTCGATCGCCTGCGGCACGATGTTGTGCTCTCGCGCAACGGCCTCGGCGCGCACGAATTCGCGCAGCTCACGTCCACGAAGCGGCTTCGCCTCGACGAGAAACCCCTTGCTCTTCGCGGTTTTCGCGAGCTTCGAGCGTCCGTCGAGCTTGGACGCCGTCAATATGAAGCAGGTGGAATCGCTTGGATCATCCAGGTATTCAGCGAGATGGGTCTGTTCGGTGGGCGTCATCGTATCGACATGGCGCAACAGGACGAATCGCATGTCTGCCATCATCGGCAGCGTCCGCGCGGCCGAGATCACGCGGGCGGCCTCGAGGCCCTTGCCATCGAATATCTCGACGTTGAAACCGGGAGTGCCCATCGAGTCGACCGCTTTGCGCGCGGCATCGACCGCACGCTCGATCAACAGCTGTTCCGTCCCTACGAGAACGTAAACGGAAGCGAGGGAGCCGGTGGAGGCTGCTTGGGTGACGTCAGTGAGGCTTGGCACGACTCAGCGGGCTTCGTCATCCGAGAAGGTGACTTCGCCGCTATGTTGTACTCTGTCCCCGAGAATTTGAAAGCGGTAACGACCGACTTCCTGACGGCGTACCGTGACGACCATTTCGAGCCGCCGATTGGGCTGGAACTGCGGACGCGGAAGCCGAAGCTTGTGTACTATCGTTCGCTGATTGCGGTCGTTGACGAAGACCGTCATGGCCGGCGCGATGAACTTTCGTTCGGCGGTCTGGATGTCGTAGAACAACACCCCGAACTCCGAGTCGCCGACCGGCGAGCTGAAGTTTGCCACCAGCGTGGCCCGCCACTCTCGGTCCCCGACGGGGCCATCGGAGGTTTCGACGAGGCGCGTGGCCTTGTTCGACTGGGCGAAGCGCAGGATCCCCGATTCCGACAGGGTGCGCGGCACCCCCTTTTGCGTGAGAAAGATCTTCGCTCGCAGGCCCGAGGCGGCGTCGGCGTCCTGCCCGGGAGTCGCCGCCAAGACGATCGCGGCCAAAGCTGTCGTGATGAATGCGAGACGTGGATTCACAGCGCGCTCCTCGAGTTCGTTCCACAGACAGGCTATCATCTGTAACTTTACAGTGACAGGGTGACAAAGTGCTCCAATGTAGGCTTCTTGCCCCCTTTGCCATACGGGCACGCCAAAAAGTTGTCCCCCCAGGACGGTGACCGCTAACTGGCATCCGGGGGACGAAGCTCGATGACGACGGTCAGTGGGGGGGTCAAAGGGCTGGTGGCCCGCGCGCAGCGCGAGGCGCAGAGGCGCGCGCACAGCCCGTCGACGGCCTATCTGCTGCTCGTGATGCTGCAGAGCGGCGGCCCGATGGGAAGGCTCCTTTCACAGCTCGGGGTCAAGGAGAGCGACCTCCTGAGCGCGATTCGCGTGGTGGACTCGGAGCCAACGAGCGCGCTCGAGCGCGCGGTAGAGCGCGCGTACCGTCTTGCCAAAGCGACGGGCGCGGCGCAGGTCTTGCCGGCGCATCTGCTTCTCGCAATCGCCCGCGATGCGCGAAGCGCGGGCCACCGGAGCCTCGATGTGATCGGCGCCGGTTCCCGTCGCGTGCAGGAGGCGGTGCAGAGTGCACTGCATGAAGAAGGTGCGTCGACCCGATCGAGCTCCACGTACGCGAGGCCAGCCGCATCTTGGCCCGTCTCGCCGCCCGCCAAGCCCTCACGTCCGTCGGCGCGGCGAGCTCCCGAGCCGGCCCCTTCGATCGAGCTCCGCATCGAAGACCCCGACTCCGACATCTTACTCGAGGCCGCCACCGACGTGTCGGTCGATCCACGTGAGGAAGCGCTCGCGGACGAGCTCATCATTCCGTCGTCATCACCGTTTGCGCTCGACGTCTGCAAGTATCCGACCCTCGTCAAGCTCGGACGCAACCTGACGGAGATGGCTTCCTTGGGGCGGATCGACGAGGTGATCGGCCGGGACGACGAGATCGAGCGGCTCCTCGACGTCTTGGCGCGAAGACGATCGAACAATCCAATTCTCGTGGGCCCGCCCGGTGTCGGAAAAACCGCCATCGTCGAGGGGCTCGCAGGACGGCTCGCCAGGGGCGGAGAGGGCGTCCGCGGCCTCGAAGGCACGATTGTCGTCGAGCTTTCCGCCGGCGGCTTGGTGTCTGGAACCGGGGTGCGCGGCGCGCTCTCGGAGCGAATGCGAAGGCTCCAATTCGAGGTGAAGCGCGCGAACGGCAGGATCGTGCTGTTCATCGACGAGGTGCACACGCTCTTCACGGGCGGGGACGCTCCCGATGACCTCGCACACGAGCTCAAGGCATCTCTTGCACGAGGGGAGCTTCCCTGCATCGGAGCGACGACCGACGTCGAATACCGCAAGTACGTCGAGCGCGATGCCGCCCTCGCTCGGCGGTTTTCGCCGATTCACGTCGCCGAGCCCACGGCCGACGATGCGATCGAGATCCTTCGCGGCATCGCGCCCCGCTACGAGGTCCATCACGGCATTGCGTACGAGTCTTCGGCCGTCGATTCCGCGGTCGAGCTTTCCGTCCGGTTCATGCCGGAGCAGGCGCTTCCCGACAAGGCAATCGGCCTTCTCGATCTCGCCGGTGCTCGCACTCGCCGGCGTGGAGGAGCAATCGTAGATCGCGAAGCGATCGCGCAAGTCGTTGCGGAAAAGGTGCGAGTTCCTGTGGAGCGACTTCTGGTGAGCGATTCGCAGAAGCTCCTCGAGCTCGAGCAACACCTCGCAGCGCACGTCGTCGGTCATGCAGACGTCATGATCCGAATCTCCGATGCGCTCCGCAAGGGCGCGGCGGGATTCCACGGCGATCGCCCGCTAGCGACGTTCTTGTTCCTCGGCCCGACCGGCGTCGGCAAGACCGAGACCGCCCGGGCATTGAACGAGCTCTTCTTCATGGGCTGCCCCATGACCCGCATCGACATGAGCGAGCTCAGCGAATCCCATGCGGTCGCCAAGCTGGTCGGCGCACCGCCCGGATACATCGGGCACGATACCGGCGGCCAGCTCACCGAAGCGATCCGGCATCGCCCCTACCAGCTCGTATTGCTCGACGAGATCGAGAAGGCGCATATGGACGTCTTGCAGTCCCTCTTGCCTCTGCTCGAAGACGGGCGGCTCACCGATGGAAAAGGTAGGACCGTCGATTGCACGCATACCATCGTCGTCATGACGTCCAACTTGGGCTCTCAGTCTTTCAATCGCGGCCATGGCTCCATCGGCTTCGGAGACGATTCGAAGAAGGCGAAGAGTGGGCTTACCGCAGCCCTCGGTGCCGCGCGTCGGGCGCTTCCCCCCGAGCTCTGGAATCGCATCGACGAGCCCCTGTTCTTCGGTCTGCTCAGCCGGGACGAGATCCGTGAGATCGCGCGTCGCATGACCGCGGGTGTCGTTCAGCAGCTGCAAGAGCGGCAGGGCGTCGAGCTTTGCATCGACGCGACGGCGATCGACTCGCTGGTCGCGCTCGGCGGCTATGACCCCGAGCTCGGCGCTCGTCCGATGCGTCGCGCGATCGGACGGATGGTCGAAGCGCCTCTCGCGGCGGCGATCCTCGGAGGCCAATTCAGTCGTGGCGATCGGATCCTCGCGGTAGGCGAGGCAGATGGAATTCGCTTCGAGCGGCTTGAAGGCTCGGTCGAAGCTGCGGAGTAGGGGAGTCGGCGCAGTCGAGGCGCTCCTCAGGGCTGTCGCGCTCGGAGGATCTTCGACGCCTCGGCCTTGGGCAACCCAGCGTCGAGCGCACACCGGACGATGGCGGGAAGAATGGCATCATAGGCGTCGAGCGCTTCGCGGCCCATGTGACGAAGCGCCGCGCGGTGACGTCGGATGACTTCAATCTCGCCCCGGGCGACAGGCCCGGTGAGAGCTGCGGGAACGCCCAGGCGTTCGACGTTCTCGCCGACGCCCCTGAGCAGACCGCCAATCGCGCGCTCCGCCTCACGTCGGTCGAAGCCGAGGCGCTCGAGCACGCGAACCGAAGCAGACGCGAGTGCAACTGCACCGTTCGCGGCGAGCGCGGCAGCGGCATGGTAGGCCGCCTCTTCGGTTGGGGCGGTGACCACATGCGCGCCACATGATCTCGCGATCCGCCGGGAGGTCGCGATGGCGCGCGGCGAGCCATGGACCGTGAAGGTAGTGCCCTTGAGGCTCGGGTTACGGCGCGCGCTCGGAAAGGAAACCAGTGGGTGCATGATGCCCACCGCGGCACCTTGCGCCTCGCATGCCCGCAGCTCGGCCGTTCCTCGGGCGCCAGCGCAATGGAGCACCGTTGCCCCTCGCTTGAGCTCTGGCGCGATGGTCCGTGCCAGCGTTTCGATCGAGTCGTCCGGGACTGCGAGAATGACGGCATCCGCAGCTCGGACGCTCGAGGGCTTGACCCTGCGTCCCGCCATGACCACGACGTGACGATCGCTCGCCCGCAGCGCGCGACCAAGCGCGCTTCCGACCCGCCCGCGCCCGACGATGAGGACGTTCATTCGACGCCTTGATAGAGACCGCGTGATCGGATGTGCTCGATGACTGCCGTTGGAACGCGCCCGCTCAGGTCCTCGGAGTGGGCGAGCCGAGAGCGAACGTCGGTCGAGTTGATGTTAGGAATCGACACCGGGCAGTGCTCGGGAAGCGGGTAGCCCTCACGACCGACCACCAGCGGCGGGGCAATCTTGGCGACGTCTTCCCACCGGTGCCAACGGTCGGTCGTCGGCAGCACGTCGGCGCCGATGAGCAGACGAAAAACAGCCGAACCGTGCTCCTTCTTCAGTTCTTCGAGGGTGCGGAGCGTTCTGCTGATACCCCCGAGGCGCCGCTCGACGTCGAGAACGTCGACGGCTCGAAAGCAATCGAACGCGAGCTCGCACATCGACATGCGTTCTTCGAACGTCGCGCCGTGCTCCTTGTCGAACGCGTGTTTCCACGTTGGAACGATCCACACTTCGTCGATTTCAGTCGCAGCGAGGGCCCATGCAACCGACAGCACGTGCCCAAGATGGGGCGGATCGAAGCTTCCGCCGTAGATCGCGACCCGCCGTACCCTCACGGTGCCACCATGACCTTGGCACCCCGACCTTGGATTGGCTCGCTCCACGAAACATCCCCGGTCAGGTCGATTGCGCTCAACACGACTCCTCCGCTCTCGGAGTGATCTTCGATCAGTCCGACGTGCCCGGTCTCGAGCGGCCCGGGGCTGAAGAAGCAGCGCGGGCCGTAACGCTTGAACATCAGCTCGGTCGCGTCGCCGTAGACCACGACGTTGGAGTTGATCACGTCTTCTTCCCCGATGGTCGACTTGTTTCGAACGATGAGGACGATGCGATCATCGAGCATCTCCATCGCACGTGTCGGTGCCTGCGGAGCGACGCGCAACTTGCCGAGGTATCGCGCCCCTCGGAGCTTTCGCAGGATGTCCTCGATATCCTTCGGAGAGCCCTGGGCAGCAACCTGGGCAACCTGCTCGTCGACCGGGTGCTCGCCCTCTTCGCAGTCGTGGTTGGCGACGAACTCGCGAAGGGCGTCGTCTTCGCCGAGATAAATGATTGCGTCCGCCTCGAAGTCGCAAATCAGAAGCTTGGCTGCCTGCTCGAGAGCAGCCACATCCGATTTAGCAGGACCGATGAAACCCAATCGCATGGCTTCTAAGGATCTACACCAGCTTTGGTCCGAGCTTCAAAATGTGCGTCGCTGATCGCGAAGCGGACCAACGCCCAGGCCTCTGGAGTTTCCCGGATCCCGATCAGTTGGCGGGCATCCCCGGCCGGGAGGTCGCGCCCGGCAATCTTGAGGAGCGCGCTCACGGCCGAGGGGACGTCCCCCGTCAGGGTCAGAGCCGCATGGTTCCCGAGCTGTGCGATGGCGAATGGAATGGCTCGCGTCGAGAACCCTGGATCGCCCCTCAGCTCGAGGGCCAGGCTCTCCACTTCATCGCGCCAGCGTCGCGGCACGGCTTTGAGCAGCTTCTTACGAAGGTCGTGCAGTTGTCGAGGATCCGGCTGCGCTCGATTGGCCTCGTGGTTTTGGAGCAGCGCCAGTAGAGCGGTATCGAGGTCCTCGGGGCGGGCTCGCAGCGCGGGCGCCAAGCGATTACTCGCAACCTTGAGCGCACGCGCGAACAGAAACACCCGTTCCGAAGGGGTGGTCATCTCGGGCAGGTTTGCTCCGACGACGATCGTCGGGGGGTGACTGAAAATCGGCATGCAGGCGACTGGGGCGACATACGTGACCTTCAAGCGCGGCTCGCTGATGCCGAGCCTCTCCGCCACCGCGCCCGTCTCCTCGATCAAACCGCGGTGTGGTCCCGACGGTTTGCGCAGGCGCCATGCGCTTTCGTCGAAGGGCAGCACCTTTTCGAATGCGTCCTCGCACAATGCGAAGAGCCGTCGAATCGTAGTCGGCAAGCCATGCGGTGCGACGATGTTGTCGACGCTGTTCGAAAAAGGAACGCTTGGGTCGCCCAGGGCTTCGCCTCGACCGGTCACGGCGCCCTCGAAGAGCGATGCCGGATGGCCTATCGCGATCGCCGCGCTCGCGGCGCAGGACGCGGGCCCAGCACCGAGCCGCCGGTCGAGCACGCGCACCAGGGTGGTCCACAGAATTTCATCGTCCGGACGGGCATCGATCTCGGTCCGCAGGTCGCTCGTGGCACGGTGCAGATGCATCGCCTCGGCGGGACTGGCGTTTTGCCTGCGGTAGTAGTCTGCCAGCCCGAAGATCACGTCGGGGTCCGTCGGATCCTCGGTCCGTAGATTTTCCAGCATGAGCTCCGCCTGCCGCGCGTCACCAGCCGCTTCGACTTCCTGGGCGAGACGCATGCGGTAGTCCCGGCGCTGCGCGTCGCTCGTGGCGCGGCGCACGAGATCCACGAGCAGCTTCGCCGCTTCCACCGGCTCGTGCTGGCGGCTCATCACCGATGCGAGGCGATCGAGGGTTGCGACGTGCGCGGGCGCGAGCTTCGTCACCTTGCGTAGCGACGCTTCTGCGCGCGGAAGGTCCTGAAGATGCACGTCGTAGACCTCAGCCAGCTGACAGAACGCCCAGACTTGCTCGTCGGTCGTGCGCTTCAGACGTGCGATGCGGATCAACGCTTCTGCAGCGCCCTGCCAGTCTTTGGTAGCGCGCTGCGTATCGACGAGCTCTCGGAGCGCGGCAAAGTGCTGCGGGTCGAGCTCCAAGCACTCGTGCAGGGTCTCGATGACACCCTCCATGTCGCCCTCCGCTCGCTGCTGTTGTGCCTTTTCGAGCAGGAGAGCCACGAGCGTCGGAGTGTCTGCACCGGCATCGATCCGCGCCTCGGTGAGCGCCCCCAGCGCGTCCAGCATGCCCATGCTGCGATAGAGCTCTGCTAGGCGCCGATACACGTCCAGATAGGTGATGTCGCAAGTGGCTGCCGAGACCCATGCATCGACCGCGCTCTGTTGGTCCCCGAGCGCCTCTTCGAAGACCCGTGCTGCCTCTCGCCAGAGGGCCGCAGCCCGGCGGGGGTCCTTGGCGCGGCTCGCAGCATCTTGGAAGGCGGCGGCGGCCTCCTGCATCCGCGCTGCGGACCGAAGCAGCCGCGCTTCTTCCTCACGCGCCAGCGGATGGCTTTTCGCGCGATTCAACGCGCCGAGCGCATCTCCGATCGCCCCGCTTCGCTCGAGGACGAGCGCCGCATCGAGCGCGAGCGCGCTTCGCTCGAGGTCATCGTCGACGGAGGCATCGAGGGCTGCTAGCGCCCGCGTACAGAGCTCGGAATCCCCTCGCACATACGCGGCTCCGAGCACCTTTCTCGCGAGACCCGGGTCTGCCTCGAGCCCGTCCTCGATGCCGCGCAGGACCCGGTCGATGTCGACCTGCAAGAGGTCGGGGTCGGACTGAAGCAGCTCGACGATGAGCCTGTGCCTGGCGAGCCGGTCCGCGGGAGCGGATGGGAGGGCCCCGGCAACGCGGCGGGCACTCGAGCGAATCCGCTCGACGTCGTTCTCGCGCAGAGCGTCCCATTCGAGGGCACGAGCCGTTGGGATGTGATCGGGGCGCATCTCGGCGATCGATTGCAACGACAGACGCGCGCTTTGCATGTCGCGGCGAGCGAGCCGGTCGACTTCAGCCATGGCGCAGAGCGCCCCGAGTTGCTCCGACTGGTTTGCGGCCTCCCGGGCACGCCGCATCGTCGAGTCCGCCAGGCGTGCAAACTCGCCTGCTTGAAGCTCCGCGTCCTTTCGTTGCACCCGAAGAGCTGCATCATCGGGGAGCGCAGCAGACGCTTCGCGCAGCACCTTTGCGGCTCGATCCGGAAGGCCAGCCAGACGGTATGAAGCCGCGGCGCGTTCGAGGTAGAGGACTAGACCGAGGTGGGGTGCAACCGATGCCATCAGACCGCCCGCGGCTTCGGTTCCAATGCCAGTCGCTTCGAAAAGCTCCTCGACGAGCAGAGGATCCGGGGCGCTTGGATCGAGCGCTTCCCGCGCATACGCCGCCCGGACGTCGGAGGACGAGGTCCAAATGGCCGCGCGAAGCAAGCCCGCCATCCTCTCCGCGGGTGCGAGACTCGCTTGTTTTGCTGCCGCGCCTGCCCGCGCTTCGGGAGTGCCGAGGTGATCTTCCAGGTGCCAGAGCGCCGGCCAGTAGTCGACCTGCCGCCCGAGAGCGGCTTCGCAGGCGCGGACGGCCGCCTCGTCGTCCGCGCTCGCGAGCCGCGCGGCCATCGTGAACGCAAACGCGCTGCGGACACCGTTCGCGGACTCCCCTTCGTCGATCCAGCGCCGAGCGCAACGTGCCGCATCGTCGTCCTCGAAAAGCAGCGCCCTTCGTATCATCGGATCGCTTGGAGCGAGGGCCTCGGCGCGAAGCAAGACCGTTCGTCGTTCGGTGACACCCGTCATGTCGGCGGCCTCGGCGATCGCCAATGCTGCGCCCGCAACGAGATCCGGGGGCGCTTGCTCGAGCTCGCGTTCGAGCGATGCGACGAAAGAGGCCGCGTCTGCACGGTCGGCCGTGTCGTCGGCTCGAGCCCTGCTCGACGAGAGGCTCGCCGTGTCGCCAGAAATCGTTTCGAGCAATCGCCGAATCTGGCTTCCCTCTTCGTCGTCCGTCGCGACCAGGCGCTTGCAGGCCTGAAGGTAGTCGTCCAAGCCAGGAAGAGGCTGCGCGTCGCGTGCTGCGCTCTCCAGATCGACGGAATCGCCTCGTTCCGCCTGAAGTCGTGCACGCCTGGCGCTGCTCACGGCGGCGATTTCGGGCGTTTGGCTGGAAACGCAAGCCCCGAGCGCTTCGATGGCCTTCGTCGCATCACCGGCGAGCGCAGCAGTCTCGGCGAGAGTCCACAGCGATGCGGTGTCTTGAGCTCGCTCGAGGAGAAGGACGGCGTCCGCCTCCCGGCCGATGCCTCGGATCAACGTCGCGGCGGTTCGTCGGAGTGCGGCGGCCACGTCCTTCGACGCACGCTCGGCCGCATCGCGGAGCGAATCGATCGCAGCCTCCGTTTGGCCGAGTCCACGTGCTGCCCGAATCGCCCCGAAGTGCGCGTCGAGCATCGCCGGCTCGAGCTCGAGGACGCGGCGATAGGCTCGCCCTGCGGGTTCGAGCACCCCCTCGCTCTCCATGAGCTCTGCCGCATGCAGGAGCATCACCGCTTGCGCTTCCGCGTTCGGCCACCGTTCAGCTGCAGCCATCAGCGACTCAGCCGCGCCAGTGGCGTCGCCCCGGGCCAATCGCGCCGACGCCCCGAGAATTCGCGCGACGAAGTCGCCCTCTCGTAGCTCTGCCGCGTGGGCAGCGGCCTGCGCGGCAGCCGCGGGATCACCGAGCATCGAAAGTTGCACGAGCGCGAGCAACTTGAGGGCCGAAGCGCGCTCGGCCGCGGATAGCTCGAGCCCAGCCTCTCTTTCCAGCATGTCCGCCGCGACCTTCCAGTCTTGGCGCCGCATGGCGTGGCGTCGCAATGCACGGAGAACGACGACATCACGCGCGTCGGCCCCGAGTGCGCGTTCGTAGTCCTGCGCGGCGGCGTCATCATCGCCGAGCTGCTCGTGGAGCTCGGCGGCCGATGTCAAAAGCCGTGCGCGGGCGGAGCCGACCGCCCGCGCGGCCAACGCCTGAAGGAGATCGATCCGACGGACCTTGGTTTCCGGTGTGTCGCCGACCAGCGGCAGCTCCTCGTGGCGTGAGGTGTGCTGAAAGATGGTTCGATGCGCCGCCTGGGCGCCCGCATCCGAAGGATCGGAAGGGCGGCGGGAGCGCTTGGCCTGGGAGCCGGTTTGGGTCTCGACGAACGTGTCGAGCAGGGAGGCGATCGCATCCTCATCGAAATCGAAAGGGGCCGTATCGGATTCGCGATTCGCCTGAGACAGGTCGTCTTCAGCCATCGTTCCTCCAAAGGGCAGAGTCCGCGTCGAGCCCAAATCGCAGTAGATCGCGCGCGCGGCGGGAGGTCCTCAGCGCCTCGAGCGTCATCGTTCCGTGGAGCAAAGCGGCGAGACCCGCGCCGAGCTCCCCCGATGCCAGCAAGCCGGCCCGGTCGGCGGTGCGCTGCACGCTTCTCGCAAACGCGAGCAGCGAAGAGGGCTCGGGTTGCGCGTCACCTACAGCCTCGTGGACGGCCTTACGAACCGCCCGGCGCAGCTTGACGTGGGCCGCCGGCAGGATGGGTCCGGCAGACCCGAGCTCGCAGCGCGCGGCCCGGAGAACGGCCGCGAGGATGCCGGCGACTCTGTCCGGGGTGTCCTCGAGCATCCACGCCGCGCCGAGGGGCGCGGCCCAAGCGAGGCGTCCCGCGACGAATCGGCCCCCCGCGTCGAGGCCCGTTCTGGCGCTGCGCGGGGCGACCCAGTGGATTTCACCGTCGCTGCCAGTGCGTGCGATCGTCGCTGCAACGTCATCCGACAGCCCGATAGACCCTACGCGCGCCCCGAGGCGCCGAGACAACCGCTCGAGCTCCGCGTACACGGGATCGTCCGGGGCGGCCGCGCGAGTTCTCACTCGGTCTTTCGCCAGGGCCGGCCCCGCATGCCGCACGACCTCGAGAAGCACGGGGTCCGCCTCCGGATCCCATGTTGCGGTTCCCGAGACATTCTCCAGGCGCAGGGCGCCGCCGCCCTCTGCAAAGGCGGTCAGTCCGAACGTGCTCTGAACGGCCCGCGTCGCCGCGACGCGCTCGCGATGTCCTCGCCACATCGCGGCCTGGGCAAGACCCTCGAGGGACGCGGCGTCGAGCTCCCCATCCTCGATCTGCGCCCAAATCGCACGTTCGTAGGACGCCACGGCTTGGTCCCCGTCCGTTTCATCGAGCAGCTCGACCAGGCCGGAGATCGCCGCCGCGTGCGTTGGCTCGCTCTCGAGCGCGCGGGTGTAGGCCTCGATCGCAGCGCCGCGGTTTTGGAGGCTAGCTTCGAGCGCACCCATTCGCGTCCAAGTCTGTGCGTCTGCGGCCCCGAGTGCTTCCACCGCCCGAAGCTCTGCCAACGCGCGGTCTGGCGCCCCGAGGTGACTCTCCAAAAAATCCGCCGCCCCGAGGTGAGCCAACCGACGCTGCTCCGGCGGGATCGCAGCCTGGGAGAGACGCTGAAGACAGTCGACCGCTTCGGGCCAATGCTCGAGCGAGACGTGAACCTCCGCAGCCAAGGCGAGCGCGCCTGCGTGATCGGGCTCCGAGGTGAAGAGCTCGTGGAGAACGTCGAGCGCTCCCGGGCGATCGCTGAACCCGCGAAGCAGGCGGGCGCGTTCGTAGAGCAGGTCGAGCCGATCGTTGGGGCTGCCGACGGCGAGGCGCCTCGAGATCAGCGCCTCGAGGGCGTCGGCATCCTCTTGGTGTGCGAGCAGGTCGTGCAGTCTGCGGAAGGCGATGTCACGAGTCGGATCTTCTTCGAGCGCCTCTCGGAAGAGATCTTCGGCCTGCTGGTACTGTGAGAGGCATTCGAGCCGAACCACGCCGGCCTCTTCCAAGAGATCGCCTCTGAGCGGGCCGTCCACGAAGGCGGCGAGCCGTTCGCACGCTTGCGCCACGAGCGGCCACTGCTCCGCTTGGCGAGCCGCGCCCCGGAGCGTTTCCCACAGTGCGAGATCGTCCGGCCGCTCATTCACCGCGTCGGTCAGCAATGCGACCGCTTCAGCGCCCCGATCGGCTTCGACGAGCGCTCGGCAATAGGCAGCATCGAGCGCGCCGCGGCCGAGGGTCTCGCTATGCTTGCGCTTCGTCGCGAGGGCGTTCGCACGAAGCTCCGCATCATCTCCAGGTGCGAGCGCTTCGTCGATTGCGGTGGCAGCATCCGGATTCAGCTCAGCCAAGTCTTGCGCTTCTTGGGCGAGCATGAAGAGCTCGTCGGCTGCATCCACCCCACGCACTATGCGCGCGGCGCGAAGACCCTGCACGAGCACCTCAGCCCGCAAGCTCTCGCTCGGGGCCGACCAAGCCAGCTGCAGCCAAGCGTCACTTGCGGACGAGCCCCGTTCTTCGAGCGATGCCCGAAGCACGCCATAGGCCGTCCCAAACTCGCTCTGCGTCTCGGTGGGCGGCTCCGCGTCAGCGAGAGCTTCTTCGGCCGCCGATCGTTGATCGGCCGTGGCGAGCCACCGAGGCATCGACAACAACGCGATCGCCGCCGCAACTGCAGCGGCCGGATGATCGAGCGCTCGGTGGTAGGAGTCGCTCGCGGCGGGTCGGGCCTCGCTGCCCGATCCCAACGCGTCGCCTCGGAGTAGGGCGTAGAGCTCTGAAATCCCGCCACCCAGGTCGGCATCGGAGAGATGTGCGTAGGCCCGCCCGAGGCCCCGTTCGTCGCTTTGGCGGCGTGCGACGTCGAGCAACGCCAAGGCAGCAGACGGCGAGCGCGGCGCTTCGAGCAATGCCTGCTCGTAGGCGTGGCGAGCGGCGGCCCAATTCCCGTCGCGTTCGGCCGTTGCTCCGGCGAGGAGCAGCGATAACGCTCCAAGCGCTGCGCCCGGCTCACCCCCCGATCGCTCGCGCGCCAGGGACACCACGGCTTCGGGTCGCCCTCCTTCGCGCAAGACTCCATCGAGTAGGCAGACGACATAGCGGTCGTCAGGACTGGTGCGCAGGGCTTCGCGCAGGGCCCGCTCTGCTCCCTCCCAGTTCCGGCTGCGCGCGTGCGCCCGCGCCGCGGCACACAAGTGCGCGACCTGAAGGTCGCCCGAGGTGAGCCCGGCAATCACCTCGTGGGCCTCGGCCAGAAGGCCGGCGTTTCCTGTCCATGCGGCGTGCGCGCGTGCGACGTGAGGCGCCCACGCACGGTTGTTCGAGTCTGAGAGGGCCTCGCGCAGAAGCAGCTCGGTTTCTGCGCTGGCTCCGGAGGCATTTCGCGCCATTTCGTATCTGCTGAGCTCGAGCATCGCACGCTCGACGGGTTCGATGTCACACCCGAGGAGACCTTCACAGCGTTTCCGAATCACCTCGGTTTGTTTCGCGTAGAGCGCGGCGCCGAGCGCTTCGCGCAAGATCTGCGACTTCGAGAACGTCGTTTCGAGGGCGGCCTCTTCGTAGAGCGCCTGCGCACGGCTCGACGCCGCCGCGCTCATCGTCATCAGTTGTGCGGCATGCCACTTGAGTCGTGAGCGGTCATTGCCCACGGCGGCGTCTGCCTCTCGACACAAGCGCTCGGCCCGCTCCGCATGAGCCCCTCCGCGGATCGAGGCGACGTCGAGGGCAGCTCGGGCGTAGCCTGAGTCCGGAAAGCGCGCGACCGCGTCCCAAAGGGTCTCCGTCGCTTCCTGAAGGTCCGCGCCAGACAGGGCGCGCCGCACCTCGTGCGCCACGAACGCCGCGTCCTCAGGGGCCTCAGCGAGAAACCATTCGGACGCTCTGCGCGATGCCGCTTCGTTGCCCCGGCGCTCCTCGACGAGCAGTGCTTGGAGTCGAGCCGACCGCCGGTCCGGGCACAGCCGCAAGGAAGCATCGAGGTAGCCCGCCGCGGCGTCGGCGTCGTCGAGCTGAATCTCGCTGCACGTCGCGGCCTCTTGCCGCATGAATGCCGCGAGGGCGAGACGTTCCTCTGGCGGGACCGAGAGGCTCAAGGGATCGGAAGAGCCGCCACCTCGCACAGCCGCCTCGAGGAGCTCCGCCATCGAGGTCGCCGCACGAACGAATACTTCCCATCGCTCGTGCTCTCGGGCGGTCCGGAGTTGAAGAGACCGCGCTTGCCAGATGACGGCTTCGGACTCGCACGCGCGCTCGAGGGCGTCGATCGCTTCGTCGGGATGCCCTGCATCAATCTCGCTCAACGCCACGTCGATCCACAGGGCGGCTCCCAAGTCTCGGTCGCTGGCGTGCTCCGCTTGAACCCGCAGCGCGTGTCGGACGGCGTCTTCGTCGCCCCGAGCGTCGGCGAGCCACTCGAGGACGAGGGCAGGCACCACCGGTGCCGGAGACCGCGCGATCGCCTTCTCGAGAAGCGACGCCCCATCCTCCGAGTCGATCGCCAAGTCCACGAGTGCCGCAGCGCTGATCGCAGGGCTCCGCGCCGACGCCGCATGCTCGTGACGAAGAGCTGCGAGGTCGGGGTCTTTGGAGCGTTCCGCCAGGCGAAGGCGAGCGATGAGGGCTGGCTGGAACCCCGGCGCAACCGAATGTGCCCGCCCGTAGTGCTCCGCCGCCTCATAGACCTGCGCGAGCTCGTGCTCGTAGAGCGCACCGATTCGATAGAGAATTGCGGCTTGGCTCATCGGCTCCGTTTCTGCGTCGAGCTCGCGGCACAAGTTCGCGATACGCAGCGAAATCAAGTCCTGCTTGCGCGAAGCCCCTCCTGGGCGTGGTGGCGGCTCCTCGATCATCCGCCGTCCCCGATTATGCGAGTGTCCAACCGCCGTCGATGACCATGACATCCCCCGTTAGGTAGTCCGACTCGTCCGAAGCCAAGAAGACCGCGCCTCCCGCAATGTCCCGAGGCTGACCGATCCGTCCAATCGCGGTTCGATCGACGATACTCTTACGTATTTGGTCGTTGTCGACCAACACTTGGGCGAACTTGGTTTCGATGAGTCCTGGCGCGATCGCATTGACGCGAATGCCCGATCCGCCCAGCTCCATGGCCAACGTCTTCGTCATCGAGATCACCGCAGCTTTGGTCATGGCGTAAACACCCTGCATCGGTGCTGCCATCAGTCCGACCACGCTCGCGATGTTCACGACCGACCCCTTGGCCTGTCGCGCCTGCAAGTGGCCTGCGACGAGTTGAATCATTCCGAAGTAGCCTTTTACGTTGACCTCGAACGTCTTGTCCCATGCGCCTCCGTCGATGGTGAGCATTGGACCGAAGTGCGGATTCGTCGCGGCGTTGTTCACGAGGATGTCGATTTTCCCGAACGCTTTCAACGCCTGCTCTAACATGTCTTGTCGCTGATTTGGGTGGCCGACATGGCAAGCGATCGGCATGGCTTCTCCCCCCTGGGCCCGGATCTGGTCAGCGACCGCCTCCAGGCCTTCGATCTTTCGCGAAACGAGAACGACCTTGGCCCCCTCTTCGGCCATGTTGGCTGCGATCGCCGCTCCGATTCCGCGGCTTGCCCCCGTGACGATCGCCACCTTGCTTCGTAGGCGTTCACCCATCTGGTCCCCTCCGTTCGGTCTGACACGTATAGCGCTCCGCGGGGTGGTTTCGCCAGCGCGAACTGCATGGGCCTTGCGCGACTCCTCCGCTGAGCAAGACTAGGCCGTTGCCCGCTTCGCCGAAGAGGTCGTCCTGACGTTGTCCTATGCGATCGCCGCGGTCGTCGTGGGCTTCATTGCGGTGGTCTGGGGTGCCGACCGTTTCGTCTACGGGGCGGCCGGGCTCGCTCGCAATCTAGGGGTGAGCCGCCTGGTCATCGGGTTGACCATCGTCGCGTTCGGCACGTCCGCGCCCGAAATGGTGGTCTCTGGAATGGCCGCCGCCGCGGGAAGCCGAGCGATGGGAATCGGAAATGCGATCGGCTCCAACATCACCAATGCGACGTTGGTTCTCGGAGCCGCCGCGATCGCATCTCCGCTCAGAGTTCACTCGCGTCTGCTCATCCGGGAGATTCCGTTCCTCTTCCTGATCATGGCGGTTGCCTGGGCGCTCCTCGCAGACGGGTTGTTGAGCTTGATCGACGGGATCGTCTTGCTGACCGGTATGTTCGTGTTGCTCGCGTGGATCGGTGCGCAGGCGCGCAAGGAGTCGCCAGGGGAGCTGGACCCGCTCGCGGCAGGCGTAGAGGACGGCAACATTCCCGATTCGATCGCGACCCCTAGGGCGGTCAGCCTCTTCGCGATCGGGCTGCTCGTCGTGCTCGTGGGCTCTCGGGTGCTCGTTTGGGGCGCGGTGCAGATGGCGCACGACCTCGGGGTGAGCGAGCTCGTCGTGGGGCTCACGCTGGTCGCGCTCGGCACGAGCCTTCCTGAGCTAGCCGCTTCGGTTGCGGCGGCACGCCATGGCGAGGACGACATCGCGATCGGCAACGTCGTCGGGTCCAACATGTTCAACCTGCTCGGCGTGCTCGCGCTGCCTGGTATCATCGCCCCTGGGACCGTGGATCGATCGGTGGTCGCCGTAGACTTCCCCATCATGGTGGGCGTCACGTTGCTGGTCGTGCTCATGGCGCGCAACAAGCGCAGTCACATCGGCCGCAAACGAGGGTTCGCCCTCGTCGTCGTGTTCGTAGGCTATTTCGTGATGCAGTTTGCGACTTCCCCGCTCCCCCACGCCGGTCTCTAGGGGCACCGCGTCCACACGAGAGTCATGTTGTTGGCCGGCATTGCAACTCGCTCCGAGAGCGTGAAGCCGGTGCGCCCACCGAGGCTCGTGAGATCGTCGATGTCGCGAATTCCCCAGCTCGGATCGCGAGATCGCAGATCTTGGTCGAATGCCGCGTTGCTCGGTGCGGTGTGCGTGCCGTGAAGCCGGTAAGGGCCGTACGTGACCAGAGGTGAGCCCGCGGTCAGCAGCTCACCCGCGCCACGAAACAGCGCCTCGGTCGTCTCCCAGGCCGAAATGTGAATCATGTTGATGCAGACCAGGGCGTCCGCCTTCCTGATCGGCCACTGCGGCCACCGCACGTCGAGCTCCAAAGGGGGAAGGAGGTTTTCGAGAGCCGCCTCCTCGACCCGCGCGCCAATGCTCCGCAGGGCCTCGAGGGATACATCCGTGGGCTGCCAACGCAGAGCGGAAAGATGCTCGGAAAAGAAGGTCGCATGCTGGCCAGTACCACTCGCTACTTCCACGACGTATCCGGAGGGTGGCAGGACCCGGCGGAGCACGTCGAGGATCGGTTGCCGATTGCGTTCGGCGGCAGGCGCAAAACCTTTTGCCATCACGATTGCATAGCTCATAACGTCTGATCATCGAATCGAAACGCGCTGAGCAAGGGGCAAGGGTGGGTTGGAGGCTCGTCGTCGCGGTCTGTTTGGGAGTGCCGTGGCTGACCCGGGGCTTGCTTCTGCACGAGAAGCGCCTCGCTGTCGCTCCGATCGATTTGAGGGGCGCGCTTGCCGATGCGTCGGTCGCCTTGTTGGTCATCGGCATCGCCGGCGCCCTGCTCGCCACGCGCCGCTGGTGGGGCCGCGTACTCGCGCTCAGCGCGGTCCTCGCGTTCGTCGCGGCGAGCTTCGGGATCTACGAGTTCGTCTCGGTTTTCGATTCTCTCTACGCGCTCAGTCACGTCGGTTTCTTGGTGGATTCGACCTTCATCGGCGGCTCGGTTCGTCACGTCCGGCATCCCGTCTTGCTCATATCGATGGCGGCTCTCGCGATCGCGGCCGTCTCGTGGGCAGGCTCGCCGCCTAGGCTCTGGTGGAGAGGGTGGGGCATCGCGTTCGCTGCGTGCGTGCTCGGTCAGGTCGTCATCCCCGCCTCCGACGACGAAGACGAGTGGCGACAGAGCCATGCGATTCAAGCGAACATGGTGTTTCCCCGGGTCCTCGAACGCGTCGCACCGCGTACGATGAGCGCCGAGGTGCGGGACGTCTTCCGGAGCGACCTTCACGCCGAGCGGTGGGTTGGACCGCTCCGCGGAAGGCCGAACGTGCTTCTCATCCTGATCGAGGCTGCCTCGGGCGCCTATCTCCCGTCGGTGGCTGCGGCTGAGGGGGTCCAGAGCGCCACCAGCATGCCCAAGTTGGACGCGCTCGCTCAGCGACACATCCTTTTGACCCACGTGGTCTCGCATCAAAGACAGACCAACCGCGGCGAGTACGGCATCCTGTGCGGCGACTACCCGAAGCTTCTCACCGACCAGTCCAAGATGAGCGAGCAGGTCTATGGAACCACGCGCCGATGCCTCCCCGAGGTGCTGCGCGAGGCCGGCTACGCTACGGCGTACATTCAATCGGCGCCCCTCGCCTTCATGCTGAAGGACCAATTCATGAAGAGGGCCGGCTTCGAGGAGCTGACCGGAGACCCCTGGTTCGAGGAAAGTTACGCGCGCACGGCTTGGGGCGTCGATGACAAGGCCTTCTTCGAGCAGTCGCTCGGTAAAGTGATCGCGCTTCACGACGCAGGGCGTCCCTTTTTTGCAGCGCTTCTGACCGTTGGCACACATCACCCGTTCACCTTCCCGGATTCTGCCAACTGGCCAGGCGCTGAGACCCGGCAAGCACGCGCTTTTCGATGGGCGGACGACGCGCTCGACGAGTTTCTGGCGGAGCTCGAACGCAGTGGCTCGCTAGACGACACGGTCGTGATCATCACATCGGACGAGTCGTCGGGGCTCGAGCGGGCGGCGAGTGCGACCCAAAGACTGCTCTCCCAGAGCTGGTCCTTCGCCGTCGTCATGCTTCCCGAGCCACGCGCGAAGCGAATCGACACGATCTACGGACACGTGGACACCGCACTCTCGGTGTCAGATCTCCTCGGGCTCGAGCGCCAGGCGAGCCATTTCATCGGCAGGAGCTGGTTCCGCCAGTACGAAACGCCACGTCCGCTCTTCGCGGGCAACACGTACGCGCGAAGCGTCATCATGTGGGAGCCCTCCGGCAGCGCCGTCCTTTGCGATGAATCGTTTCGCAGCTGTGCTCGCTCGGTCCCCGTCGGCGATCAAGTGTTTGGTCCCAAGCGGCGGACCGAAGTGGCATCGCCCCATGAACGCCAGCTGCTCGCCGAGGTCGCGCGACTGACGCGCTCGGGCCGGCCAGACATGACCCACGCAGAGGCGCTCGAGCTGCTGACCGAGCCCGAGGTCACCATCCGGCCCGCCGACGGCAAGAGGCTGCTGATCGGCGGCCAGTATCTCCGTGTTCCGGGCGGCACGATCCTCAGCGTCGACTTGGACCTGGAGGTCGTTGGGCCACGGGCTGCGATAGCGTTTCATCAAGACGTCTTTGTCGGCGGGTACTCGAAGTTCGTCCGGGACGAGGTGCGGCTCCAAGAGGGGGAGCGGTGGCGGTTGAGCTATGAGATCGGTGTGCCGAAGGACACGAGCCAGCTCGTGGTCGAGCTCTACGCGACGGCCTCGTCCGGCGAGCCAGCGACGATTCGATTCCACGAGGCCCGGCTTTCCATGACGGATCGGGGAGCGACGGTCGAGACGGTCGTCGTCACTCGAGATGAGGTGTCGTCACCCGATCCTCGCTGAGCTGAAGTCTGCACTCGATGCGTCGGAGCTGCTCCTGCTCCCAGCGACCGAGCTCACTCCGGAGACTCTGCTGCGCCCGCCGGCTAGACCCGTCGCCGCCGGTGTTCTCATCGAGGCCTAAGTGATCGTCGAAGAACGCGGTGGTGTCGGACCCCCGGTGATGTATCAAACGATAGGGACCCCGGGTGATCGCCCCCTTCGGCTCGTAGCTCTCGCTCGACACACGAATTCCCCGCAACCGGGCCCGAATCGATGCATCGTCGAAGCGGGAGAGCCGAAAGGTCTCGAAGAGCTCGCGACCGCGTACCGGGAAAGCCTCCGAAAACGTGGGCCGATCCGCTAGGTGTCGATCGAGCGTGAAGAGGCTCTGCGCAGCGACGTCGGAGGGCATGGGGAGACCTAGGAAGTGCAAGACCGTCGGCGCAACATCGGCGAGACTGACGCCCACCCTGGGTTCGGCCGCGGCAAGGCCGGCGTGCCAGAGCACCAACGGCACGTCGATCATCCAGGCATCCAAGTAAACGTGATGTCCGAAGTAGGACCGCTCGCCCAACGCCTCACCGTGATCCGAAAAGAAGACGACCAGGGTGTCATCGAGCCATCCGTCCTCTTGCAAATAGGCCAGGAGGCGCCCGAGCTCGTGGTCGAAGTAGGCTACCTCGCTCAGGTATGTGTTCTTCGCTCCTCTACCGAACGGAAACGCGCGTCGCGATTGGTAGGGCTCGTGTGGAGCGTAGTAGTGGATCCACGCCATGACCGAAGCGTCATCGGCTCGCGCGTCGCGAAGACGCGCGATCAACGCATCGGTCGCACCAGCGTCCGTCGGGGCGAACGTGATGTCGACCCCGGCCGCGAGGAACTGTTCGACGATCGGAAGACGGAACCAGCTGACGTCGGGCAGCACCGCGAGCTGCTGGTCGACGCGGCCTCGGGAGCGGGTGAAGATCGTGTCCGGTAGTGCGGGGGAAAGATACAGCTCCGCAGGGCTCAGGCCGGTGAACGCGCTGCCGACCGCGAACAAGGTGGCCGGATAGGTCGACGTGGCATGTGCGAAATAGACCCCGGTCTTGGCGAGGCGCGACAGCTCCGGGGTGACGGGCTTACCTTCCACCTGCAGGCCCACGACGTCCTTTCGAAGGGCGTCGACCGTGATGATGACCACGTTGCGGCGGCCATCGGGGCCGATGCCAATCGCGGACTGCTCGACCAACAGCTTCGGCTCCGCGCATGTCTTCGTGGTTGCCGAAAACGCCACCTCGCGGACGCGATGGGGCAGCACGTAGAGACTTGCCAATGCGCCCGCGCGGCTGTGGGCGATCACCTCGCGCTGACCGGTCGCGACCCAGCGGCGATTGAAGCGTGATCCCAGGGCAAAGACGACACACGCCACCGCAGCCATGAGCGCGACCACTCGCCATGACGACTTACGCACGAGCAGATGGACGATCGCACTGCACAGAACGCCGGCCGGGAAGACGAGCTGCGCCATGGAGGAGTCGTATGCGCGATAGTGCAGCATCACGCCGGCGAGCAGCGCGACCGCAGTCATCGTCAGCACGGCCCAGACCGCCACCTGGCTCCTCCCTTCGCTGCGCATACCGGAGATCAGCCACCACCAGCCTCCTCCGCCGAGCAGCCCCAATCCGCAGACCATTGCCAGACGAGCCATCGCGCGCCGCGGGTGAAACATCCAGTGGGGCCCCGAGAGCAGGAAGTCCGCGTGTTCCCAGCCGATGGCGGCCGTCAACAGGGCTACGGCCGACAGCGAAGCCACCATCACGGCTTTCGAGGCTCCGGAGGCTCGAGACGCGGCCGCAAGGACCAATGTGGTCGGGATCGAGCCGATCAACGCGAGCCACGACAGCTGTGCGAGGAGCTCGACCGAGACCGAGTCCCCCACGAGCAGGCCGGCAATCAGAAACGACGCGCAACCCAGGTAGGCACAGACCCACAGAGTCAGCGCCGAAGCCAAAGGCTTATCGGACATCGACATCTGCGATCTTCTCGTCGAGTGCCTGCTCGGCCGCGATGACGCGGGTCGCTCTCACCGGGGGCTCGAAGGAGCTGTGAAAGAGCCACCAACGAAAATTGGAGGAAACTGGGGTCAGTCGCCAGACCTCGATGTCGCGAGTCTCGCGTCGGAGATCGATCATGAAGTAGTCGCCGAACTGACGATACGGATGGCGCGAGGCGAACGCGGCTCGCTCGTCTTCCGTGAACGCATCGACCGCTGCAACGAAAACCCACCCTGTCGCTCCCTCGTCGTTTGGGATTTCGGCTCGAGGGTTCTGTGCCCAACGATGAGTGACGCGGTCCAGAGTGATGTCGAACCGAGGCTCGAGACGAAGCGGTTTGAGGCTCGTGTGGAGCTGCACTCCGGTATCTCGGTCCGTCCAGGCTTCGAGGCGCCGGGCGAGACGAAGCTCTGGTCTTCCCGAATCGTAGGCCTCGATCGTGCCGCGCACCGGAGTGAAGAACCACATCGACCCGCCGACGCGGCGCCCTTCGGGAATGATCTGTGCGGCGCGCACTGCCAACGGAACGAGGAGCAGGAATACGCTGAACCCGACGAGAGCACCCGCCCGCTCCCGAAGCCATCGCGCCATGGCGAAGAGCGTCACCGGGACAGCGATGGCCACCGTCGGAAGGAGGGGCCAGGCCCAATACGAATGAACGATGGCGCTCCACCGAAAGGTCCAATAGTGAACCAACCCAGCCACCAGAAATGACACCGGGACCAAGTCGCGCGTTCGCGCCGTGCCACGCACCGCTCGAACGGCCCACGTCCCAAACCATGCCCCGCAAAGGCCTAGGACGGGCAGAGTGAACATCAGCTCCGGAACCACCAACAGGTGCGTTCGAAAGCGCTCCCACGAAAGCGCGCGCCGTGCGTTGAACGCCCCGGCCAACTCGTCGAGATTTCCGGTGAGGACTTCCACCAACACGAAGTGGCCTGCGAAAAGCACCAACACCCAAAGACAGAACATTCCCAGCTGCACCGCCGACCCGCTTGGGGGCTTGGCGGCGCTCCGCCGGACGAGCGCCGAGGTCCAGTGCACGGCGATGCAAAAGGCGACGTAGTATGCGGGCCAGTCCCACATGGCCGCCATGGCGAAGGCCAAGAAGAACAGTGCTAGCTTCGGGGGGCTCCAAGGCGGAGCGCGGCTCGCTTGGACGTACAGGTAGAGCGTCAGCAAGCTCCAGAAGATGAATCCAGCCGAATGGTTGGCCATGTTCGTGTAAATCGCGTTGATCGGAAGGACGACGTAGACGGCCGATGCGGCGAGGGCGTGCGCGTCATCCCAGAGCCTTCTGACCACGGCAAAGAGCATGCAGAGGGCCGCCACACTCCAGAACGCAGCGACCAGTCGGATCGAAAGCTCGCTGTCGCCGAACAGCTTCACGCTGGCGACGTCGTGTAGGTGCAATGCCAGGGGGGCGTGGGTGTAGAGCTCGTCTTGACTCGGCGGCACGTTTGCGGTGTCGTACTGGAGCGGAAACAACACGCCCCATCGCAAGGTGTTGCGTGCGGCGTTCTGATACGCGGCGCCATTCCAACCGTTGTGACCGCGGGTCCACTGGTCGGCGATTCCCCAGACCCCGAGAAAGATCTGGAGCGCGAGCACTGCGGCGAAGGCGATGCGAAACGGCTTCCGCGTGCCGCCGGCGCGATCAGGGCTCATGCCGGGGCAGTATGGCCGCTGACACCGACTCCGTCAGCTTTCGAGAAGACGTCGGGCGACGACGTGCGCCTGAATTTCGTTTGCGCCCTCGAAGATGCTGAGCACTCGTGAATCCACCAACAGACGCGACGCTGTGTATTCCTCCGCGTAACCGTTGCCACCGTGGATTTGCACGTTCGCGTCGGAGGCCTCCCAGGCAGCTCGGGTCGCAAGGAGCTTGGCCATCCCGGCTTCGAGGTCGCAGCGCTTGTCTTCGTCCTTCTCACGGGCACTGAAATAGGTGAGCTGCCGGGCGGCTTCGATTCGCACGACCATTCGGCCGATCTTTCGAGCGACCCGCGGGAACTGAAAGATGGGCCCACCGAACTGCTCTCTCTCGGTTGCGTACAAGATCGCGTCCTCGAGCGCTGCTTGTGCGAGGCCCACGCCCCGTGCTGCCGTTTGAATCCGAGCGCTCTCGAACGTGCGCATGAGCTGCTTGAATCCCGCGCCCTCCTCGCCGCCGAGAAGGGCGTGTCCTGGAAGCTCGAAGTCCTCGAAGCTCAGCTCGTACTCCTTCATCCCGCGGTAACCGAGAACCTTGATTTCGGTGCCGGTGAGTCCTTTGTCGACGAACTCGGGTCCGCCGTCTTCGCCGGTCAGGCGCGTCTTTTCGGCGAGGAACATCGAAAGTCCCTCGTAGCCGGGCTCGTCTGCATTGGTCCGCGCGAGAAGCGTCATCAGGTCTGCGCGCACCGCATGGGTGATCCATGTCTTTTGACCATTGACCACGTAGCTTCCATCCGGCTGCTTGGTCGCCCGCGTCCCGAGGTGCGCGAGGTCGGATCCGATGTTGGGCTCGGTGAAGACCGCCGTGGGGAGGACTTCCCCGGCAGCGATCATGGGAAGCCACTTCTGCTTTTGCTCCTCGGTGCCACCACCCATGATCAGCTCGGCTGCGATTTCGGCGCGGGTTCCGAGTGAGCCTACGCCGATGTAGCCGCGCGACAGCTCCTCGGTGACGACGCACATCGCCACCTTGGTCATCCCGAGCCCGCCGTACTCCTCCGGAATCGTGAGGCCGAACACGCCGAGCTCGCTCATCTGGTCGACGATGTCCATCGGAATCAGGACGTCCCTTCGGTGGATGTCCTGGGCCTTTGGAATGACCTCGACGTCGACGAACCTCGAAAACTGTGCTCGGATCTCCTCGAGCATCTCCTCACCGAAGCCTCGGTTCGGAAACCCGTGGTCTCGGGCATGCGCGGCGAGCTCCAGGTAAACCTTCCCGCTCGCGTGCTCGGTCGAAAAGGCGACGATTTCCGGACGCAGCAAAGTTTCGAGCAGGTCCGGCTCGGTGATGCCGAGCTCACCGAGTGAGATGTTTTCACAAGGGCCGAGGTCGACCCCTCCGACGAGCGCGCGAGCAACTTCGCCGACGTAGGCCCGAGCGACCTTGCCCTCCAAGTCTCCGCCGACGCGGTCCGCCCATGCGGTTAATTGCCGACAAGCTTCGAGCTCGGTCGCCAGATAAGAGACGGCATGAGCAGCGAGCTGGTGTTGGTTGAGCTTGGCGCCGCTGACCCGGCCACCCGTCGAGACGAGCGTTTTGACGTTGTCGTGTGCGCGCCTGTAGACCCCTTCGATGGCTTCGATGACTTTTTGCATGGCTGCTCTTAGCCTTTCGCGATCGCCGAGCGGGTTTCTTCGAGGTTCTTCAACCCGGGTCGCGGCGCGCCGACCAGGCAAGCGACCGTACCGTGAAGCTTGTTCTCGTACATGAGCTGATGGGCCTCTGGGATTTGCTCCCAAGTGAAGAGACGCGTCATGACCGGCTGGATCTTGTTCTGGATCACCAGGCGATTCGCGCGGCGCGCGGAATCCGCATCCGCGAAGTGAGAGCCGATGATCTTCTTTTGGCGCATCCAGAGGTGACGCACGTCGAACGTGAGGTTGTAGCCGGTCGTCGCTCCGCAGATCACGATGCGCCCGTACTTCGATGCGAGAAACACGCTGGCGGGGAAGGTGGCTTTGCCGACGTGCTCGAACACGACGTCCGGCCCCTTGCGCTCGCCGAGGATCTCCCAGATTCGCTTCCCAAACCCCTTGAGTGCGTCGCCATGGGCCTTTTGCTCCCCGGGCGTCATGTCGTCCTTGTATTGGAGAGCGGGAAAGTCCTTGCGGTTGATCACCCCGTGCGCGCCGAGCTGCATCGCGAGCTCTGCCTTGTCGTCGCTCGAGACCACCGCAATCGCCCGCGCGCCCATCACTTTGCAGAGCTGTATCGCGAACACCCCGAGGCCCCCGCCGGCGCCCCATACCAGGACATCCTCGCCGGGCTCGAGGCGGGCGCGGTCGACGAGCATCCGGTGGGCAGTGTAGTACGTGAGGCCGTAGCTCGCGGCCTCTTCCCAGCTCAGGTGTGCCGGCTTTGGAAGCACCTGCTGTCCCTGGACCCTCGTGAACTGCGCGAAAGAGCCGTCGGGGGTTTCGTAGCCCCAAATCGTCTGCATGTCGTCGGTGCCTGGGTTGACGAGATGGTTGCAGTGCAGCACCACCTCGTCGCCGACCTTGTGATCGTGGACCCCCGGTCCGATCGCCCAGATGACGCCCGACGCATCGGAGCCGGCGATGTGGTACTCGAGGCCGTGCCCCTTGAGGATGTTGACCGGCTCGCCGAGCCCAGCCCAGATACCGTTGAAGTTCACGCCCGCGGCCATCACTTGAACCAGCACCTCGCCCGGGCCGAGATCCCAAACCGGCACCTCCTCGGGTTGGAATGATTTCTTCGGCTCGCCGAAACGTTCGGGCCGGATCACGTAGGCGTGCATCTTGCTCGGCACGGCGCCGAGCTCTGGGACTTGACCGATCGGTATGATGTTTGGACCTTTACTCATCTCTTCCTCGTGGTGTCTTGCCGAGCGTCTTTAGATAGTCTCGACTCAAGCGATCGCAAAGACTCAGGGGCGTTTCGCCGCCGTCGAGCTCTCGTTCCGTGCGGGCGCGCACCTCTTCTAGCCCTCCTAGGGTCGAAACGCCGTGCTCGCCATGCTTGCGGCTGAAAAGATCGAGGGCCCACTGGACCTCGCCCCGGCGTCGACGCGCCGCGAGCGTCGGCGCCAGATGCTGCCTATGCCGCTCGAGGGCATCGGCGAGCGCATCGATTCCCATGCCTTTGGTTGCGCTGGTCGCAAGAATCGGGGTCTCCCAATCAGAGTCCTGGGCCCCGGCTCCGACCGCATGGGCGGTCCGGACGGCCCCCCTCAGGTCGGCGACCGCACGCTCCGCGAGCTCGTTGTGATCCGCTTTGTTGACGACGAGGATGTCGGGGATTTCCATGATGCCGGCTTTGAGAAACTGGAGCACGTCGCCGCTTCCTGGCTGGATCACGAGCACCACGGTGTCGGCGACATGGACGACATCAATCTCCGACTGGCCTACTCCAGTCGTTTCCACGACGACCATGTCATAGGCGGCGGCCAAAACCCGGACGGCCGAATTTGCGGCATAGGCGAGGCCGCCGACTTCACCGGCGGTTGCGAGGGAGCGGACGAAGAGCCCTGTGTCCGAGGGGTCGAAGCTCATGCGCGCGCGATCCCCGAGCAAGGACCCGCCCGACTGCACACTCGATGGATCGACGGCGACGACCCCGACCGTGCGACCTCGACTCCGGACGGCCCGCGCGAGCACCGAAGTCAGCGTGCTTTTTCCAACGCCTGGGGGGCCGGTGAGCCCGACCCGATGACCCCCCGCCGCCTTGGGAGCGTCTCTGAGGCTCGCGAGCAATTCGGTCACGCGTGCCTGAGATTCCTGACGTCGATCCTCGACGAGGTTCAAGGCACGTGAAACGGCCGTCTTGTCCGCGGACATCACGCGCCTTGCGTCGTCGGCGAGATCACTCGGCGGCATGCTGGCGGTCCACCAGATCGATCAGCTCGCTCATGATGTGATCGAGCTCGAAATCCTTCGGCGTGTAGACCGCGGCGACTCCTTCACGTCGAAGCCGCTCGGCATCAGCGTCGGGAATGATGCCGCCGACGACCAGCGGAACGTCGCCGAGCCCTGCATCCCGAAGGCGCTGCGCCACTTCGGGGACGAGCGCGAGATGGGAACCGCTGAGGATGCTCAGGCCGATCAGATGAACCCCTTCCTCGAGCGCGGAGGCTACAATCTGTTCCGGAGACACGCGAATTCCTTCGTAGACGACGTCGAAGCCGACATCGCGAGCCTTGATCGCGATTTGCTCTGCGCCGTTCGAGTGGCCATCGAGGCCTGGCTTGCCCACCAGAAGCTTCGGCCGTCGGCCCATCCGGGCCTCGAGCTCGTTCAATCGCTGCCGCAGCCGCGCGACCGTGGCCGCCGACGCTCCGGACCCCGTCGTCTTCACGCTCGCGCCAGCGACGCCCGTGGGCGCGCGGTACTCGCCCCACACCTCGCGAAGAGTATTTGCCCATTCGCCAGTCGTGACCCCCGCGTGGGCCGCTGCGATGGACGGGATCATCATGTTCTCGTTGGTTTTCGCAACCTGCCGCAACTCTGCGAGGGCACGGCCCACCGCCGCATTGTCCCGCTCTTTCTTCCACCGTGCGAGGGCGGTGCGCTGATGCGCGTCTACCTCGGGGTCGACCGTGAGAATCGCCTCGTCGAGGTTTTCGGTGAGCGGCGAGGGCTCACCCTCGATGAACTTGTTGACCCCGACGACGATCTGCTCACCGCTCTCAATCGCGCGAAGCCGAGCGGCGTTCGACTCGACGAGCTTCTGTTTGATGTAACCGCTTTCGACCGCTTCGATCGCTCCGCCGCGTTTGAGCACCTCTTGGACCTCTGCCCAAGCCGACTCGGCGAGCCGTTTGGTTTGCTTCTCGACGACGACGCTGCCTTCGAAGAGGTCTCCGTACTCGAGCAGGTCGGTCTCGTAGGCCAAGATCTGCTGGGCACGCAGCGACCATTGCTGGTCCCAGGGGCGTGGAAGACCGAGCGCCTCGTTCCATGCGGGAAGTTGAATCGCGCGGGCCCGGGCGTCCTTGCTGAGGGTCACTGCCAGCATCTCGAGAACGATTCGGATGATGTTGTTCTCGGGTTGCTGCTCGGTCAGACCGAGAGAATTGACCTGAATGCCGTAACGGAAACGTCGCTGCTTCGCGTCGGTGATGCGGTAGCGCTCTCGGGCGACCCGGTCCCACAGCTCGACGAAGGCGCGCATCTTGCACATTTCCTCGACGAACCGAATGCCCGCGTTCACGAAGAAGCTCATTCGCCCGACGACCTTGCCAAACTCGCTGTCCGGAACGCGACCCGTCGCCTTGACGGCGTCGAGGACGCCGATCGCCGTGACGAGGGCGTATGCGAGCTCCTGTGTCGGCGTCGCGCCGGCTTCTTGGAGGTGGTAGCTACAGATGTTGATGGGGTTCCATTTCGGAGCTTTGTCGACCGTGTAGGTGATCAAGTCGGTGGTCAGCCTCATCGACGCTGCAGGTGGAAAGATGTGGGTGCCGCGCGACAGGTATTCTTTGATGATGTCGTTCTGAGTCGTGCCGAGAAGAACACTCGGGTCGATTCCCTGCTCCTCGGCGACCGCCACGTAGAGCGAGAGCAACCAGACCGCGGTTGCATTGATCGTCATCGACGTGTTCATTTGGTCGAGAGGCAGGCCGTCGAACAGAGCGCGCATGTCCCCGATGTGCGAAACAGGCGTTCCGACCTTGCCCACCTCGCCGCGGGCGAGCGGATCGTCGGCGTCGTAGCCGGTCTGGGTCGGCAGATCGAAGGCCACGCTGAGGCCGGTCTGCCCCTTCGCGAGGTTGGTGCGATAGAGCTCGTTCGATGCCGCTGCCGTGCTGTGGCCCGCGTAGGTCCGCATGATCCAGGGCTTGTCGCGCTCCCGCTTACCGTACTCCGCCATTCGCCGGTCCTTTCCTGTGCGATTCGCCCGAGGGGCCAAGAGCGTAGCTCGTTTTCACCATCGCCTGCGATCCGGCGCTCGCGACCGTTGCGGCGCTCTTTACAGCTTCACAAAGTCTAGCCGGACTCACCTCGATTATCATAGCGCCGTGAAGGGTCAAGCGGTTGAGAAACCCGGGTTTTGGTTGGTTCTTCGCCCTGGTGGATCTTGTAAATTTACGGTAAATAGCCGGAATGGCTGAGACGAACGCCGCGATGGGCCAACGTCTTCGAGAGCTTCGGCTCCGACGCGGGTTGCAGCAGAGCGAGGTGGCGCGTCGGCTCAAGATCTCGCCGGCGTACTTGAGCCTGATCGAGAAGGGCCGACGCGTCGTCCAGCTGCCCCTGCTGTTTCAGGCGCTCGAGCTCTACGACGTCGCGGTCGAGGACTTCATGGCGAGCCTCGGGGAGCGCCGCGCCGACGATGGTCTCGCTCGACTCCTCGACGAGCCCTTGTTGCGCTCTTTGAACCTCGTCGAGGAGGACCTCACCAGCCTCAGCGCGGAGCCGCGCATGGTGACGACCATCACGGCTCTCTTCAATCTCTACAAGAACACGCGCAGTCAGCTCGATCACGTCATCGCGAGCATCGCACAGCGCGAACGCCAAGCCGACGAAGATTCGGTTCGTTTCGACTACAGCCCCTACGACGAGGTCACGGACTTCCTCGAGCAAAACCACAACTGGTTCGAGCTGCTCGAGGAGCGTGCGCAGCAGTTTCGCCGCGATTGCGCGTTCGGGCGCCGAGTGACGAGTGACGATCTCGAGCGCGGGCTGCGCGACCAGATCAGCGTCCGCGTGCATCGAGTTCCCAAGCGGGCCGACAGCTCCGTCATCCGCACTTGGAACGCCAAAGAACGAATTCTGACGGTGTCGGATGAGCTGTTCGAACAACGCTTGAAGTTCCAGCTCGCACACACGGTAGCGCTCGGCCTCTTCGACGAAGAAGCACTGCACGAGCCCATTCTCCAGGGCTACAGGGGGCAGCACGCCGAGACACGGAGGTTGATCAAGATTCACCTCGCCAACTATTTCGCAGGCGCGCTCCTGCTTCCCTATCCAGAGTTCTACCGCGAAGTCATGAGCACACGCTACGACGTCGAGTTGCTCGCGCAGCTTTTCGAGTCGTCCTATGAGACGGTTGCTCACCGGATGTGCAACTTGTCTGACCCGCGACGCCGTGGAGTCCCGATGCACTTTCTGAGAGTCGATGTCGCGGGCAACATCTCCAAGCGGTATGCGGGGGACGGAATTCGGTTCCCGCACCAGGGCGGCTCTTGTCCCAAGATGGCGGTTCACTTGGCCTTTCTGACACCGAGCGTGATCACCAAGCAGTACTCGGCGTTTCCCGACGGGTCGACGTACTTCTGCTTTGCGAAGGTCGTCAGCGAGCCGCAGCAGGGTTCGCTCGTCAAGGGAACGACGTACAGCATCGGGCTGGGAACACATGCGCACCATGCAAAGCATTTCGCGTATGCGGACGCGCTTCCGTTTGCCGATCCGAAGAGGATGGCGGTGCCCGTCGGGACGACGTGCCGGTTCTGCGAGAGGACCGACTGCAACATGAGGTCGGCGCCGAGCTACAAGTTCGCGTTTCGCGTCGACGAGTACACCAAGAAGGACAACTTCTTCTCGCCGTTGGTGAGCGGGGACCCTGGCGTGGCGGTGCACAAGCCGGCTCGCCGGAAGCCGACTGCATGATATGATGCCCCACTGGAGGTCAGGATGCCGTCGTTCGATGTCGTTTCCAAAACCGACCAACACGAGGTCGAGAACGCGCTCAACCAGGCGAGCAAGGAAATCGCGCAGCGATACGACTTCAAGGGCACCGACACGACGATCGAGCGAACCGACGAGGGAATCGTGCTTCGTGCGAACAGCGAGGGTAGGCTCGACGCCGCGCGTGACGTGCTCGAAAGCAAGATGGTCCGCCGCCAGGTGTCGTTGAAGTCGCTCGACGCCGAGGAGCCGCAGAAGGCAGGCGGACAAATGTGGCGTCAGCTAATCAAGGTCAAAGAGGGCGTCTCGAAAGAAAAAGCAAAGGACATCGTCAAGGCCATCAAGGACGGGAAGTTCAAGGTCCAGGCGTCCATACAGGGCGATTCGGTGCGGGTTTCGGGAAAGAAGCGCGACGATTTGCAGGCGACGATCGCGTTTCTCAAGGAGCAGGACTTCGACCTGCCCCTGCAATACGTGAACTTCAGGGACTGAGGCGGGTCGTGTGACACGAGCCAAAAGAGAGCTGACCGTCGGCTATCAGGGCACCGAGGGGGCCTACAGCCAACTCGCAGCGATGCATCACTTCGCGAACGAGGCCGCGCGCCTAGTCTGCGTCGGCTATCACAGCTTTCGCGAGATGCTGCAGGCGCTCCGGGCCGGCGAGGTGGACTATGCGGTGCTCCCGATTGAGAACTCGATCGCAGGATCGATCAACGAGAGTTACGACCTGCTCGCCGAGATGGGGCTGCATCTCGTCGGTGAGGAATATCAACCGATCGCGCATTGTCTCATCGGGGCGGCGGACGTTGCGGTGACCGACATTCGCCGCGTCTACTCGCATCCGGTTGCGCTGGCGCAATGTCGCCGCTTCCTCGAGACGCTCGATGACTGTCACGTCGAGGCTTTCGTCGACACCGCGATGGCGGTCGAGAAGGTCAAACGAGATGCCGATCCGACGCAGGCCGCGATCGCGAGCGAAGAGGCCGCGGCGCTCCACGGACTACCCATCATTCGGCGGGACATCGCAGATCATCCCGAAAACTACACCCGAATGGTCATCGTCGCATCGGAGCCCGAACGCGTCGAGCGGGGCATCTCCTGCAAGACCTCTCTGATCTTTTCCACGATCCACGAGCAGGGTGCCCTCGCTCGATGCATCTCCATCCTCGCCGCCCGGGGCCTCAATCTCACCAAGATCGAGTCGAGACCCAAACCGGACACCCCGTTCGAGTACGTCTTCTACGTCGACTTCGAGGGTAATGTCGACCGAGACGCCACGCAGGCTGCGCTTCGCGAGCTCGAGGCGGTGACGACCTTTCTCACCGTGCTCGGCTCCTATCCGATAGGTCGCGCAAAGGTCAGCTAGCGACCGCCCCGGCCATGTGCGCCAAGCGGTCCGCATCT
The DNA here is from genome assembly GCA_963792825.1 of uncultured delta proteobacterium. Lineage (GTDB taxonomy): Bacteria > Myxococcota_A > Polyangia > Polyangiales > Houyiibacteriaceae > SG8-38. Next base: position 69,976 of record CAWBXS010000001.1, read on the forward strand.
GCCGGAAGGCCGGCAGCCAAACAAGTCGTGGAGACCACTTTCAGCGCAGCGGCTTCCCCCGGACCATCCTTCTGAGAGCGTGCGGCGGCGAGCGCCTCGAGCGCGTCGATCATCGCGTCCCGCGCTCGGCCTTGCGCGAGCTGAAGACAGGCCGACGCAATCGAAATCCGGATCGCGGCGCCCGCGGTTTGCTTGGGGCTCTTCTTGGCGGCGGTCAGCGCTTCCTTCGCCTTGGGCACGTCTTGCCGGCTCAGGTAGGAGATGACGCGGAGGCAATGCACGCCCGTCAGATCGCCGCCCGCGGCGATCGACGCTTCGATCAGGGCGTCGACCTTCTCGTGGTCACGTTCTCGGAGCTTTCGGATGAGCGCTGCGGCGGGGCTGCTGAGCGAAGCTTCAGGGATGGGAATCGTGGGCCTTTCGTCCTCTTCGTCCTGCGGCGGGCTGGACGGAGACCGGACCGCCTTGCTGATCTCCGAGGCGGCCGAGCGCGTGTCCCGGTTCGGCTGGTATTGGACAGCGGCTGCCGCCAGGCGAACTGCCGAGCCCGTGTAGCCCTGGTCCGCCGCCAGCGAGCTTGCTTCGAGAATCGCATGGGTGCCTCGCTCGAGGTCGCCACCCTCACAGAGGTAGGCGCCCACGGTGGCCGCCATCGACGGGCCGATGAGTGGCTCTGCGGTGTGCAGGGCCTGCGCGACGAAGCGATAGACTTCGCTGCGGCGCGCCGGTGGCATTCGTTGCACCACCGCCCTTCGGAGGAGCTCGGAGTCGGGCTTAGCCTGGGGGGTCAAGAGACCATCGCTGATCAGTGCGGCGAGAGCGCGCTGACGCGTTTCGGCCGGTATCCCATCGAGCGCCACTGCGACGTCGATTACTTGGGCCGACGAAGCGGGGAGGGCTGTGCACGCGATCTCCAAGAAGCGCATCGATGACGTGTCGAGGGTTGCGAACCGCTCTTCGAGCAGCGCCCGGGGGCCCACGTGTTGACGCCGCTCCGCGTGCTCGTCCCGCCACACGAACCTCCTGCCGTCGTGCACGACGTCGCCGGTCGCAATCAGGGTTCGCGCAGCCTCCGTGATCCCGAGGACCGTCGCACCGCCCGCGATCACCAACTGCTTGGCGATCTCCATATCGACGTCCGGTCCGAGGAGGCCCGCCGCCACCGTCAGCGCTTCTTGCGGGTCGAGTGCAGGGAGGTCGATGTTCGTCACGCTCCGAAGCCCGCGAAGGCCAGCCGGGACGCTCGATTCCGTCGTGCGAATGCAGAGCAGAGCCGCCACGCTGTCGTCGGACAGGACCGCCCCCAAGACCTCGAGCGTTGCCGGATCGACCGCCAAGAGCCGGTCGACGTAGACCCACGGCAGGCCGTGTGCCTCCGCGAGCGCCCTGAACGTCACCTTGAGCGCGTGGATTGCGGCTGCGCGTGGGGGGGGCGTCGCGCAGGCGATCGCCTTGAGCGCATCGGCCACTGCGGGCTCGACTCGTTTCAGCCCCTGGCGCGTGGGCTCGAGGGCCCGCCACGCCTTGAGGAGAGCTAGACGAAGGCCTCCAAGCGGCTCGAGCCCGCCAGGCACGGCTCCAATCTCGAGAAAGATGGGCGGCCGGACCTTGTCGCGAAGCGCGAGCACGCCGCCACGCGCACCGCAGCCGAGCGGCCCCCTCAAATAGAAGACGCACGTCTTCGATCCGGTAGCGGCCATTCTAACCGGCTCGAGAGCATCGAGAATGCTGACCGGAACTGGGGGAGGCTCGAGCAGCCCAACCGACTGCCGGCACTCTTCGAGCAGCGGGCGGTTGCGATCGATCGCCTCGCCGTGCAGCGCGAACGAAGTGGTGCTGACGGATCGCCCGAACAAGTAGGTCCTCGACGCCGCTTCGCGAGACTCCACATCGAGGACGACCTCGCCTGCGCGTGCCTGATTGGCCAAGAGCTGTGCGCGATCGATCGCGCTGCCGCTGTTGGTGAGACTGCCCGTATCGTCTTTGGCACGTTGAATGTCTCCGGTCGCGATGCCGAAGGCAATGGGGAGCCCGCCCGCGGGCACCGGCTGTGACTCGGCCTCCGTCAGCAGGCGCAGCGCGAGGTTGATCGCGGTCTTCAGGTCGTGCAGGCCGAAGCTCGCGACGACGGTGCCGGCGAGGGAGGAGATGACTTCGCCCCCATGGTCTCGCACCTCGCGCGTCACGTAGCGTGCCCACTGCCCAGCCGCGGCCGTGGTCTCCTCCTCTTCGAAGGCCGGAGGAAGGATTCGGTGCCAGAGGACGAAACGTTCCATCGCGATGACGAATCAGCTGCGGAGCTTGGCTTTGAGGGCCGCTAGCTCGTCGCCCACGTCGTCCTCATTCTCCCCGGACTGCAGGGCCTCGAAGCGCGCATCGAGCTCGGCGCGTTTCGGATCTTCGAGCAAACCGTGCGCCTCGACCTCCGCGTCCAGCTGGTCTATCTGATCGGCCATGCGCTCGAGATCGGAGAACGCACCGCCTCCGAGTCTGTCGCCCGTCGGACGATCGGGGTCTGGCGGATGCGTGCGTGCCTGTCGGACCTGCGCGGCCAGGGTTTTTTGCCGCGCCTTGAGGTCGTCGAGCTTTTCTTCGATTCGCTCGAGCTGGGCCTTCATCGCTCCGGCGGCGGTGGCTTGCTCGGCCGCTCGTGCGCGCACCCGCTTCGCTTCCATGAGCGTTCGCGACTTACGCCTGAGCGCCTCTCGCGCGAGGTCTTCATCATCGTCCTCGAGCGCGAGGATCGCTTTTTGTTCCCAGTCCGCTGCCTCTCGTTGGAGCTCGCTTTCCTTCTTCTCGAGACGCTTGGCGCTACCCATGGCCCCGATCAGATCTTTGCGCGCCCGTTTGAGGGCCGATTTCATGTCGGCCACGGTCTGCCCGATCATCTTGTCCGGGTCCTCCGCCTGGTCGATCAGAGCGTTCAGATTGGATTTGATCACCCGGTTCAGCCGACTGAAGATGCCCATGCCCCCTCGTAGCATCACGATCCCACGCGCGGAGCCTCGTGTAAAGGGATTGAGCTTTCTCGACTTCCGGCTTCCGTTCGTGCTAGCTCGAAGGCCATGCTGAAGGGGGCACAAGTCCTGATCACCGGGGGCGCAGGGTTCATCGGGACCGCGCTCACCGCGCGTCTGGCAGAGGACAACCGCGTGCGGGTGCTCGATATCCTCCGCCGTAATGCGCTCTCGAAGGCCGGTCTCGATCGACATCCCAACGTAGAGCTCATCGTCGGAGACGTCCGGGACATGACGGCGGTTCGAAGAGCAGTCACCGGCTGCGAGTACGTCATTCACATGGCGTCGATCGCCGGGGTCGACACGGTCTTGAAGAACCCCGTCATGACGATGGAAATTTCGCTCGAGGGCACGATGAACGTTCTTCGGGCTGCCAACGACTGCACGGGGATCAAGCGCGTGATCGATTTCTCCACGAGCGAGGTATTCGGTTCGTATGCGTTTCGTGTCCGCGAGGCAGATGTCACCAGCCTCGGCGCCGTCGGCGAAGCACGCTGGACTTATGCGGTCAGCAAGTTGGCGACTGAGCATCTGGCTCACAACTACTGGAAGCAGTTCGAGCTTCCGACGGTGTCGATTCGCCCTTTCAACATCTATGGGCCTGGGCAGGTTGGGGAGGGTGCCGTGCACGCGTTCGTGGTGCGGGCCCTTCAAGACGACAAGCTCTTCATCCACAACGAAGGCGACCAGATTCGCTCTTGGTGTTACATCGACGACATCGTCGACGCGATCCTGCTCGCGATGGAGCGCGAAGAGGCCATCGGAGAGAGCTTCAACATCGGAAATCCCCGAAGCACCATCACGATTTATCAGCTCGCACAGCTGATCGTACGCCTCACCGAAAGCAAGTCCCCCATCGAGTTCGTCGAATGGGATTTTCCGGACGTCGAGCTGCGTATTCCCGACGTCAAGAAGGCCGAGGCGCTCTTGGGGTTCCGGGCGCAGGTCGAGCTAGAGCAGGGCCTGCTCGACACCGTCGAGTGGTATCGGCGCAAGCTCAACGGCGAGGTGTGACATGGCCGGCGGTCATGCGAGGGTCTACGATCTGTCCCCGGCCCGCCCGGACGGCTGGTTCGAAGAGATCCTCAAGCAGTCGAAGGAGTTCGAGACCGCGTCCAGGGTCATCGGTCGCGACACGCTTGCGCTCGCCCTCGTTGCCGGCGTGCGCATCGTGAGCTTGACTGCCAACGCCGGCGCTCAGGAGCTGACGACGGTCGAGTTCTCGCTCGGCCAGGACCAGACGATCCGCGAGACCCCGCTCCCGGAGTTCCGTGAGGTCATTGCACGACAGCTCTTGATGCCGTTGCAGAGCGCCCCTCTACCGGACGATCCCCCCGTCGAGGCGCTGCAGGCGCACATCGGAGGGCGCTATCTGCTCGAAGCCTCGTTGTTCAAGGTGCGCCCCCTCGAGCTTCGGCATGAGCTCGGTCTCTCCGAGATCACCTTGGAGTTCAACGAGATCCGGCACGTGATGCCGCTCGAGGACTTCAGGGACGTGCTGGATGGACGCGTGCGTTCGGAGCTGGGGGTGGCGGGAGCGGACGATGCAGCGATCGACCTGACGGTCGTCGACCACGCCGAAGCGGCAAATGCGAGGGGCAACTGGGCTGCCACCATCGCCATGCTCAACCCCTGGCTGGGTCCCATTTCCATGATGCTGCGCACGGGGGAGGCCGAGAAGCTCGGCGAGGAGGTGCACGGGCGGCTGTCGGTGAGCCTCGACCTGCTCGGTACGGCCTACGCCAAGCTGGGCGAGCTCAACGCGGCCAACGAAGTCCTACGACTCGGGGTTCAATGGGCGGGCGAATCGGGCAAGGCCGGCAAGCTTTTCATGTCGCTAGGCCGAGCTTCGGTGGCGAGTCAAAGACATGGAGAGGCGATCGGGCTGCTCCGAAGAGCGATCTCGCTCGGGGCGGCGGAGCGAGACGCGCTCCCGCTCCTCGTGAAATCGCTGACCGAACGCGAGCAGTGGCTGGCTGCGTTGGTTTGCGCGGAGCGGGCTCGTGCTCTTGGCGAGGACACGTCGGAGCTCCAGGCGGTCCGTGACGACCTCGAGACACGCCTCGGGGATGCTTGGCCGCGGTTTCGAGCCTGGATGAGCGACCCGGAGTAGTCGCTTTACTTTGGCTGCGAGGCTTCGTACCGTTGCCGCTCGGATGCCGGGCTTTCTTATGTCGATCGACCAGGGAACCACGGGTTCCACCGCGATGCTCCTGTCCTTGGACGGGAGGGTTCTCGCGCGCGCGAACCAAGAGTTTCCTCAGCATTTTCCGCGGCCCGGCTGGGTCGAGCACGATGTCGAGGAGATTTGGAAGAGCGTCGGCGATGCCGCAAGCGAGGCGATCGAGCGTGCGGGAGTCGCCGCCGGAGACTGTTTGGGCATCGGAATCACGAACCAGCGCGAAACCACCGTTCTGTGGGATCGGAAGACGGGTAAGGCCCTGCACAACGCCATCGTGTGGCAGGACCGCCGAACCGCGGAACGCTGTCGAGAGCTGAAAGAAGCCGGCAGGGAACAGATGTTCCGCGAGCGCACTGGGCTGGTGCTCGACCCGTACTTGGCGGGAACCAAGCTCGAGTGGTTGCTCGATCACGTCGAGGGAGCCCGCGCACGCGCAGAAAAGGGCGAGCTCGCATTCGGAACGATCGATTCTTGGTTGGTATACCGGCTGTCTCGCGGCCAGGCGCACGTGACAGATGCAAGCAATGCCTCGCGGACGCTTCTCTACGACATCGGCAAAGAACGCTGGGACGAGGAGCTCGCGGCGGTGCTACGGGTACCGATGGTGCTGCTCCCTGAGGTTCGCAGTTGCTCGGAGGTGTACGCGCAGACCTCCGGGGTTCCCGGCCTACCCGACGGGATTCCAATCGCCGGAATGGCTGGTGACCAGCAAGCTGCCCTGTTCGGCCAGACCTGCTTCGAGGTGGGGGACGCCAAGTGTACCTACGGCACGGGCGCCTTCCTGTTGATGAACACCGGCACGAGCTTGGTGCATTCCAACAATGGGCTCCTCACCACCATCGCGTGGCGCCTCGGGGACGAGACCGTGTATGCGCTCGAGGGCAGCGCCTTCATTGCGGGCGCGGCGGTTCAATGGTTGCGTGACGGGCTCGGGCTGATCGCTTCCTCGGATGAGATCGAAGCCAAGGCCAGGGAGGTCGACCAGACGGGCGATGTCGTATTCGTACCGGCATTGGCGGGGTTGGGGGCGCCGTATTGGGACCCACGTGCGCGGGGCCTCATCTATGGGCTCACGCGAGACACGACCGCCGCGCACTTGGCGAGGGCCACCCTCGAAGGAATCGCGTTTCAAATCGCGGATCTGGTCGACGCGATGCAAGCCGACGCCAATCGCCCGATCAAACGCTTGAGGGTCGACGGTGGCGCGGCCCGCAATGACTTACTGATGCAATTTCAGGCCGACATGCTCGGGGTGACGATCGACCGTCCCGAGAACGTGGAAACTACTGCTTTTGGAGCTGCTTACTTAGCTGGCATGGCCGTCGGGGTATTCGACGGCCTGGGATCCGTCATAGATGCTTACCGTATCGAACGTAGCTTTGAGCCCCAGATGACTCGAGCGCAGCGAGAGAAACACCTGGGACGATGGCGCGACGCGGTGCGGCGGGCGCGAAGTGAGATAGGAATAACATGAGCGAGAATGATGTCGGGCAAGACAAACGAGACAAAGAGGCACTAGAGGTAGCGGTAGCTTGGGAGGCACTTGAGGACGCGTTCGAGAACAATGCACCCGAGGTGCACAGTTACCTGCATTTCGATACCGGTGAGGTGATTCGCATCGTCGACGGGGTTGCAGAGCCCGCGATGCACGCACGCATCATGAACGACAGCAGGTATCTCCGAATCGATCCGGTTTCGTCGCGTGAGCAGTACAGATGGATGGAGCGCTTCATTGCGACGGTCGAGGACGAGGAGCTGCGGCGCCGGTTGAACATCGCAATCGATGGCAAGGGGGCGTTCCGGCGTTTCAAGGACGCGCTCGTGAGCCACCCGGTCGACCGGGAGCGTTGGTTTGCATTTCGCTCGGAACGGCTGCGATCTTGCATGGAGTCGTGGCTGACTGCGCACGGAGTCCGTGCGGTGGAGCGCCCGACCTGGCACGTGCCGACCGCTGAGGAGGTCCAGCCCGAAGTCCAGATCAAGCGTGAATTGGTTTCGCCGGATCCGAGCCCCGTCGTGCTCGGGGGTGACCCTCGGGCGGGACTGCACGAGCTGGTCGATGCCCTCGCCTCGCAAGACACGGAGATCGCCCGTGCTTTTCTCGAGTTCCTCGTCGAGCGGCGTCATCCCCCGAGGGTTCGCCCGAAGTGGGCCGAGGCCGTGGCCGCTCCGCCCACCGAGACGGAATGAGGACCGGACGTCTGGTTCGGGCGTAGGCGGGGCTGGATCCCACGGCCACTACCTGTAGTGGGGGTCACGCACTGACCCTCGCTTCTGGTCGCGTAAGCCGTTGCAATATCGCATGTTCAGTGATAGCCACCTGCAACTACTCCTTTGGGGGCAGCGTGAAGATCAAGAAGCTCCAGATCGTTGGCTTCAAATCCTTCGTCGATCAGACGACGGTCCACTTCGACCACGACATCACTTGTGTCGTTGGGCCGAACGGGTGCGGCAAGTCCAACATCGTGGACGCCATCAAGTGGTGCATGGGCGAGCAGTCCCCATCGCGTCTCCGCGGCAAGAACATGGAAGACGTGATCTTCAGTGGGGCCGAGGGCCGGGGGCCGCATGGCTTTGCCGAGGTCACGCTCACCTTCGACAACACCGACGGGCTCGCCCCGCCTGACTACCGCGACTATGCCGAGATTCAGGTGGCCCGCCGGCTCGATCGTCAGGGTCACAGCGACTATTTCATCAATCGCACGCCGGTGCGGCTGCTCGACATCACCAACCTCTTTCTCGGGACTGGCGTCGGCAAGCGCGCGTACTCGATCATCGAGCAGGGACGCATCGGGTACATCGTGACCTCCAAACCGGAGGACCGCCGCGCCATGATCGAAGAGGCTGCCGGCATCAGCAAGTTCAGGCTGAGCAAGAAAGCGGCCGAGCGTAAGATGGACCAGACCCGTCAGAACCTGCTGCGCGTGACCGACATCATCGGCGAGCTGGAGCGAAGCCTCGCTTCCCTCAAGCGGCAAGCGCAGAAAGCCGAGCGATACAAGCGGTACAAGAAAGAGATGCGCGACCTCGATCTGTGGGTTGCGTCGCATCGGTTCTTGGAGCTGCGCGGGCAGGCTGGCTCGGTCTCCACCTCCTTGTCGAATGCCGATGAAGCCGTGCAGGCGAGCCGCCGCAGCTTGGTTGCGAAAGAAGCTTCGGTCGAGGCGGCGCGCGTTTCGCTACAGCAGTTGAGCGTGGAAGTAGAGCACGGACAGAGCCACGCGTACGAGCTCGACAACGCGGTTCGACGGCTCGAGGGTTTGATCCGCCAGCAGCAAGACCGACAGGCAGCGTTGATCGAACGCAAAGAGCTCGCGACCCGCGAAATTCGTCAGCTCGAAGAGGAGCGCGGCCGGTTGGACCAAGAGGCGTCGACCGTGCGTCTGTCGCTTCGCGACCTCGAGGCGCTCGAGAACGAAGCGGGGGCGCTTCTCCGAGAGGTCGAGGCAGAGCTCTCAACCCGCAAAAACCACGCCGAAGACGCCGAAACCACACTCGCGTCCGCACGAAGCCGTCTGGCCGAGGGGCGCGCCCGGATCGCCGGAGCCGAAGCGGTCCTCGCGGGATACGACGCGCGGCGCCAAGAGGTTCGAGCGCGCATGGAGCGATTGCGGGAAGAGCTGCAATCGCTTTCGACACGAGAGGTGGAGCTCTCACAGCAGCGTGGCGAGCTCGCGGCGCGCATGCTCGGGTTGCGGAGCGGGAAGATAGAAACGGCCGAACGTCGCATCGAGATCGAGACCTCGCTTGCTTCTGGCAAGGATGCGCTCCAGCAGATGGACACCGAAGTCGATGCACTGAGGGAGAACTTGGCGGTTACGAGCTCGCGGCTGCGCTCCCTCGACGAGATCCACCAACGCTTCGAAGGCGTGGGTGCCGGTGCGCAAGCGGTCATGAGCGGTTATGTCGGAACTTCGGGAGATCCGAGCCGTGTGGGTTTGGTCGGTCTGGTCGCCGATCGCGTGGAATGTGCAGCGGAGCACACCCGTGCCTTGGGAGCAGCCCTAGGTGGCGCGCTCGAGTACCTACTCGTCGTCGATACCGACGCAGCGTTGCGCGCCGCCGATTACCTCGCACGTGAAGAGAAAGGTCGGGCGACTTTCCTTCCGCGGGCGCCGGGGGGTCCGCCTAGAATAGTGCCGCCGTTCCCCTCGGGGCACGGCATCGTCGGGCCATTGTCGACCCTCGTGCAGCATTCGCACGGCGACGAGGCGTGGGTGCGCTATCTGTTGTTCGACGTCTTGGTGGTCGATACGCTCGAATCGGCGGCTCGCCTGCACCGCGAGGGCTTCCAAGGGAGGCTCGTCACTCTGGATGGTCAAGCCTTGTTTCCAGACGGCGCCGTCGTGGGTGGCGCCACGGACGAGTCGGCAGCGCACCTCCTCCGGCTGAAGCGCGAGATTCGCGAGCTGCAAGAGACCGCTGCGTTGCAACGCGCCGAGCTCGAGCACGCAACGGGCGAGCAAGGCCGGCTTCGAACTGCGATCGCCGCTCAGCAGGCCGCCATCGATTCCGCGCGCGTGCAGGCCCATGATGCCGAGCTCGAAAACCTGGGCGCCGAACGGGACCTTCGGGTCGTCGAGATGGAGCTCGAGCGAGTCGAGGATCGCCGCAGGGAGATCGCCGCCGCCGAAACCGAAGCGCGCGCGGCCTTGTCGCAGGTCGAGCTCGACGAGAGCCAGACCCGGCGCGAGCTCGCCGATGCGCGACGCGAAGTCGGCGAGGCTGAGGAAGCCGTGCGCGTCGGCGAAAGCGTGTTGGCCGAGCGGCGCCGCGTCGTCGAGGAGCAAACCGCAAAGGCGACCGAAGTGATGGTGAACGCGACTCGAACCCGCGAGCGCGCCGACCGCGAGCGGTCGGTCCTCGGGCAGCTCGACCGCTCCCTCTCCGAGCTCCAAGCGCGCGAGGAGCGCTTGCGCGACGACGTGGGCGTCGCGGATCGCGACCGGGGTCAAGCGATGGGCCGCATCCTGTTGCACCAGGGGCGCCTCAGCGAGACTGCCCACGACGCCGCGATGGCTCGAGAAGAGCTTTCCAAGCAGCGCGCGCGTTTCGACGAAGCACAGACCCGTCTCGGTGAGTCGGAAGCCTCACTCAAGGAGCTTCGCTCGACCATCGATGAGCAGTCCGCAGAGCTCAACGCGCTCACGATTCGGGAGCGCGAGCTGACGATGTCGTTGGAGCACCTCGAAGAACAGGTCCTCGACAAACATCGCATCGAGCTCGCCTACGTCATCGGCGACCACCATGCCAGGCCGATGCCCGACGCAGAGGTTACCGCGCGCGCCGAAGAGCTTCAGGGCCTCATCGACCGCATGGGCGAGATCAACCTCACCGCCATCGAGGAGTACGAAGAGAACGCGGAGCGCTACGACTACCTCACCCGTCAGCGTGGCGATCTCGAGGAGGCTCTCACGAAGCTCGACAAGGCGATCCGTCAGATGAACCGCGAGAGCAGGGTACTCTTCCGGGAGTCGTTCGCTGCGATCAACGAGCGCTTCAAGAGGATTTTCCCGCTGCTCTTTCGGGGGGGCAAGGCCGAGCTTCGGCTGATGGATCCGCACGACATGCTCGAAACCGGGGTCGAGATCATCGCTCAACCTCCGGGCAAGCGCCTTGGTTCCCTCGAGCTGATGAGTGGCGGCGAGAAGGCGCTCACCGCGGTGGCGCTGATCTTCGCGATCTTCCAGTACAAGCCGAGCCCGTTCTGTCTGCTCGACGAGGTGGATGCTCCACTCGACGAGGCCAACATCGGCAGGTTCGCCGAAATCATCCAGCAGATGACTGATCGCTCTCAGTTCATCATCATCACGCACTCCAAACGCACGATGGAGTACGCAGACGTGCTTTACGGCGTGACCATGGAGCAACCTGGAGTCTCGAAGCTGGTCTCCGTCGAGCTCCGCGGTGAAAAGCGCCCCGTCTCCGCCGCGGTCGAAGCCGCCGAATGAGCGACGCTCTAGGCGTCTAGCGGGGGGGGCTCGCCGACGATCGAATCGAGCGCCCTAGCGTGTGATTCCGCCAGCTCTTCCACCGGGACGTCGCAGACGCCCTCGATCGAGAGGGTGTCCCCGCCAACCCTTCCAATTCGCTCGAAGGGCACACCATACCGCTTGCAGACGTCACCCGCTGATCCGACGTTTGCTGCGGAGAGGCTGACGATGATGCGCGACGGCTCTTCGCTGAAGAGTAGAGCGTGCGCGGGGGCATCCTCGCTCGAGGGCAGGGTTACCTGGGCTCCATGCCCATTGGCGATGCACGCTTCGGCGACGCACACCGCGAACCCGCCATCACTCACGTCGTGGGCACTGTGGAGCAACCTGCTGCGCGCGAGCTCGAGCATGGCATGCTGAAGCGCCGCTTCGGCCTCCAGATCGATCCCGACGGGTGCGCCAGTCACGAAACCGGTGTGCTGAACGAGCCACTCCGAACCGCCGAGCACTCCGCGAGATGCGCGCCCGAGGTGGACGACGACATCGCCTTCTCGGACGAACCCGAGCCCCAGACGATGCTCGGGGTCTGCGAGCTGTCCGACGACGGCCACGGTCGGCGTGGGGAGTATCGCCTTGCCATCCGTCTCGTTGTATAGGCTCACGTTTCCGGACACGACCGGAGTGCCCAAGGCCTTGCATGCGGCGGCCAACCCGTCGATTGCCTGAGCGAACCGCCACATTTGCTCGGGTACCTCGGGATTGCCGAAGTTGAGGCAATCGGTGAGCCCAAGTGGCTTGGCGCCGACGCAGACGACGTTCCGTGTGCACTCGGCAACCGCCATTGCGGCGCCGCCAAACGGGTCGAGCTCGACGTGGCGACCGTTGCAGTCCGCCGAAATCGCGAGAAACTTCTCTCGCGTTCCGGTGTCGTCCTCACAGAACACGCGAATGACCGCGGCATCGCCCTCGCCCGGACGAACCACGGTGCCGTCTCGCACGATGTGGTCGTATTGGCGCCAGATCCAAGAGCGGCTTCCGATGTTCGGAGACCCGAGCAAGCGGACGAGCTCGGCGCCCAGGTCGTCTGGCGCGTCGGCCGTCATCGGGACCAACGATGCCCGGTCGGGACGCTCCTCCTGTGGCCGGTCGTATTTGGGAGCTGCGGTGGTGAGCAAATCGACCGGCAGGTCCACCACGATCACGGGGTCGGGTCGCCCCGTGCCGTCGAAGGGATCGTACCCGGGGGTGGCCCTGCAGACGAAACGCCCCGTGTCGGTTACGCGGCCGACGATCGATGCATCCAGGTCCCACTTCGCGCAGAGCTCGAAGACCTCGTGCTCGCGTCCCTTCTTCGCGACCATCAGCATGCGTTCCTGCGACTCGCTCAGGAGCATTTCGTAGGGGCTCAGCGACTTGGTGCGGCGAGGAATGGCGTCCAGGTCGAGCTCGATCCCGTTACCGGCGCGTTCGGCCATCTCCACCGATGATGAGGTGAGGCCCGCCGCGCCCATGTCTTGCACGCCCGACAGGCAACCGGTCGCGAAGATTTCGAGGCAAGCCTCGAGCAGCAGCTTCTCCATGAAGGGATCGCCGACCTGCACCGTGGGAAGCTTGCTGTCCGTTTCCTCTCCGAACTCGGCGCTCGCCATCGTGGCTCCGTGAATTCCATCGCGTCCCGTCTTGGCGCCAACGTAGATGATCGGGTTGCCGACGCCCTCGGCGACTCCGAAGAACAGCTCCTCGGTCTTGGCGATGCCCACCGTAAACGCGTTGACCAAGATGTTTCCGTCGTAGCTCGCGTCGAACTGAACCTCGCCACCGACGGTCGGGACGCCGATGCAGTTGCCATAGCCTCCGATACCCGCGACCACGCCCTTGAGAAGATGAGGGGTCTTGGGATGCTCCGGCCGCCCGAATCGAAGCGAGTTCAGGGATGCAACGGGCCGCGCACCCATGGTGAACACGTCGCGGAGGATGCCGCCAACACCCGTTGCCGCCCCCTGGTACGGCTCGATGTACGAGGGGTGGTTGTGGGACTCCATCTTGAACACCGCGCAGAAGCCGTCGCCGATGTCCACCGCACCTGCGTTTTCTCCGGGCCCCTGCACGACTTGCGGACCGGTCGTAGGAAGTCGCCCGAGGTGTATTCGCGAGGACTTGTAGGAGCAGTGCTCCGACCACATCACGCTGATGACGCCGAGCTCCGCGTAGCTCGGTGTCCTGCAGAGCGTGCTCAAAACGCGCTCCCATTCATGGTCCGCCAGTCCGACCTCGCGGGCGATTTCGCGCGAGCTGTCGGGCTCTCCGGGGAAGTTGACCGGTGCGCTCATTGGAACCCCAAGTGACGTCGCAGCGATGTAAACAGAGCGAGCCCATCGTCGTTGCCGAGAATCGCTTCGCTCGCCCGTTCCGGATGCGGCATCATCCCGAGAACGTTCTTCTCTCGATTGTACAAGCCGGCGATGTCAGAGATCGAGCCGTTGGGGTTGGCCTCGGTACCATTCGCGGGATCGCCCTTGGGCGTGGTGTAGCGAAACGCGATCTGATGGTTGCGCTCCAACTCCCGCAGCCCGTCCGCGGTCGTGTGATAGCGGCCATCCGCATGCGCGATCGGCAGGCGGAGCACCGTGCCTTTGCCCATGTCGGTGAACGGGCCTTCGTTCTCGACGCGTAAGTAAATGTCCCGGCATTCGAATCGTAGGTGGGCATTTCGAGTCAGCGCCCCGGGTAGAAGGCCCATCTCCGTCAGGATCTGAAAACCGTTGCAGATTCCGAGCACCGGACCGCCGCGGGCGGCAAATTCGCGGATCGAGCGAACGATCGGGCTGAATCCCGCGATCGCGCCCGCCCGCAAGTAGTCGCCATACGAAAAACCGCCCGGAATGACGACGGCGTCGGCATCGCCGAGACTGGTTTCTTTGTGAAACGAGTACCAGGCATCGGCGCCCAAGACATCGCGCACGGCATGCAAAGCATCCCAGTCGGCGTTGGAGCCTGGAAATTGTACGACAGCGACTCTCATCGGGCGGTTCCGGCGCGCGGAGCATAGAACGGACCGGGATTCAGGCAACGCGCCACTACCGAATCAACTCGAAGTAGCTGTGGGCGAGGTCGCGTTCGAGGCCGTCTACTGGGGTGACACGGAAGACGATCGTGCCCCGGCACGTCGATGCATCGACGACGCCATAGGCGCGGCTGTCCTGTCCCATGTAGGCTCGGAAATCGCCGAGCAGGTAGAGCTTGCCCGCCTCGACTTCGGTCCGTTGGACGCGGTGCCGGCCCCCCTCCTCCTCGAAGATGAGGTGTGGCTCGACTCCGAAGTGCTCGATGCCCCAAACCACCGAGGTCGTGAGGTCGTTATCCGCGTTGTGGAAGACGGTCTCGCCTCGCTTGTCGAAGATGACGGACTCGTCATCGATGCGCAGGTCGTTACCAAAGGAGTCTATCGTCATTCCTGCCGTTGCCGCGACCCGGCCGACGACCCAGCCTTCCTCGGTCGGGTGCTGACAGACCGCGATGGACCCGAGCTCCGGGGTGGCCTTCTTGTTGATGAGCACCCGCTCCCCGCGCAGAAGCGTCGGCGCCATGCCGTTGTGTCCGACTTCCGCCATGTCGAACAGCAGCACCTTGAGCACCAAGGCGATCACGATGAGGAGGGCGCCTACCCATGAGAGGCATCCGAGCCCGCTTCGGAGCGTTCCCACATCTTGCCTATCCACCTTTTGCGAGGGCCTTGTCAAGCGCACGCGAGAATCGCTGAAGGACTTCGGCGGGCTGGCTTGCTTCGTAGATCGCACGGCAAATCGCAACGCCGACGGCACCTGCAGTGATCAGTCCGCACAAGTGCTCCGGTCCGATCCCTCCGAGCGCGTATGTCGGAATCCCGACATGGGCGATCGCGCGGCCAAATCCCTCGATGCCGATCGGCGAAGCCTTACCCGGTACTTCGAAGATCGGGCTCAGAAACGCATAGCTGGCCTCGTCCTTCGCGGCCTCCCGGAGGCCCTGCCGATCGTGCCTCGAGACGCCGATCATCGCGAGCTTCGGCCACTGGCGACGGACCTCCGGGGAGGGCAGACCTCGCTCCGGCAGGTGCGCGCCGTCTGCGCCGACGATTTCTGCGAGGTCGACCCGTCGGTTGACGGTCAGCTCGCAACCGGCGGCGCGGGTCAACGAGCGAAGCGCCCGTCCCCATTCCACGAGCTGACGATCCGATGCGCCCTTCGCCCTGAGCTGCACCCCGACCAGACCGGGAGAGCAGCCCTCGAGCGCACGACGAATGGGAGTCACCGGACCATCGGGGTGTCCTGGATCGGTGATGATCCAGATCCGTGGCAGTCCGCCGGTCATCGTGACGTCGTCATGACCGGCCGTCTTGGTCGGAGCCGATCACGCCTTGGAGCGGGCTCGAAGCCGTTGCGTAGAGCTTGCGTTGAATCCTGCCTGCGAGGAACGCGTCGCGGCCGGCCTCGACCGCAGCTTTCATTGCGCGCGCCATTCGCACTGGATCCGCGGCCCCCGCGATGGCTGTGTTCATCAGAACGCCGTCGATGCCGAGCTCCATCGCGATCGCTGCATCCGAGGCGGTACCGACACCCGCATCGACGATGACGGGCACGTTCGCGTGCTTGACGATGATCTCGATGTTGAAAGGGTTCCGCACCCCGAGTCCGCTGCCGATCGGCGCGGCAAGAGGCATGACTGCGGCGCAACCTAGATCCTCGAGGCGCCGAGCGGCGACGGGATCGTCGTTGAAGTAGGGGAGCACGGTGAAGCCGTCTTTCACGAGGCTCTTGGCAGCCTCGAGCGTTGCAGGGACATCGGGGAAGAGCGTCTTCTCGTCGCCGATGACCTCGAGCTTGATCAGTGGCGTGTCGAGAAGCTCCCTCGCCAACCGAGCGGTCCTCACCGCATCCTGTGCGGTGTAGCAACCTGCGGTGTTCGGCAGGATCGTGTAGTGACCCTCACGGAGCACCGTCATGATCGAATCAGCCCCGGTGGCCTTGAGATCCACCCGGCGTACCGCGACCGTGACGACTTCGCAGCCGGACGCCTGCAGCGCCTTTCGGGCCGTTTCGAGATCCGGGTACTTGCCAGTCCCCGTGAAAAGTCGCGAACGGAACTCGAATTCGCCAATCTTCAACACTTCGTCGGACATCTAACCGCCTCCTACGAAGTGGACGATCTCGACGCGGTCTCCATCGCTGAGCTCGGTGCTCTCATACCGGGCCCGCGGCACCACTTCTTCATTGCGCTCGACGGCCACCAGCGTGTCTGCGAGGTCGAGCGATGCGAGCAGCTGCTTCACGGTCGTGCGCAACTCGACCTGCCGTTCTTGACCGTTGACGACCAACTGCATCAGACGGAGCGTAGGTCGACCTCACGCATGCCGCAAGCGGTTCGGAAGATGGGCGCGGGGAGTGGCGAATGTTAGGCTCGGCCGCATGAGGCGAATCGTGCAGGGTGACAATCTGGATGTCCTCGAGGCGCTCCCGCGCGAGTTTGCACGGTTGATCTACATCGATCCGCCCTTCAACACGGGACGCAAGCAGTCGCGAGCTCGAATGAATGTGCGCGCCGCTGCTGACGGCGAGCGCAAGGGCTTCGGTGAGCGGCGCTTCGACGTCGAGCGGCTCGACAGTCCCGTCTACGAAGACCACTTCGACCAGTATCTTCCCTTCCTGATGAGTCGAATCGAAGCGGCGCTTCCGTGTCTGACCGCCGACGGGTCGCTTTTCGTCCACCTCGACTACAGGGAGGTGCACTACGTGAAGGTCGCGCTCGACGGCCTGTTGGGACGGGATCGCTTTCGCAACGAGATCATCTGGGCGTACGACTTCGGGGGGAGGCCGAAGCGGTGGTGGCCGGCCAAGCACGACACGCTGCTCTGGTACGTTCTCGATCCCAAGCGCTACGTCTTTCGATTCGAAGAGATGGATCGCATCCCCTACATGGCTCCCGGGCTCGTCGGAAAGGAGAAGGCTGCCCGTGGCAAGACTCCGACCGACGTCTGGTGGCACACCATCGTTCCCACGAACAGCAGAGAAAAGACCGGCTACCCGACGCAGAAACCGCTCGGCATCCTCGAGCGCATCATCAACGTTCACACGGACCCGGGTGACACCGTGCTCGACTTCTTTGCGGGCAGCGGGACGACGGGGGAGGCCGCTGCACGCCTTGGACGAGGCTTCGTTCTCATCGACCAGCATCCCGATGCGATCGCGACCATGCGTACGCGGCTCGCCGAATGGGAGCCCGAAGTCGAGGCCTCGGAGAACGGTCAGCGGGGCACGAGCTCGACCTCGAACACGTGAGGCCAGAGCTTTCCCGTCAGAAGAAAAGTCTTGGACTGTGGTCTATATGCGATGCCGTTGAGGACGTCTGACCGCATTCTGTCGGCGCGCGACAGCAAGCCGCTTGCGTCGATGATCGCGGTGACACGCCCCGTCGTCGCGTCGATGCGCAGGATCTCGTCGCTCTGCCAGACGTTCGCATAGACGTCCGAGCCAACGCACTCGAGCTCGTTGAGCTTTCGGACGGGTCGCCCGCCATTCAAGACGCTGACCTCGCTCAGGAGCTCCATCGACTCCGGATCGCGAAAGTCGAGGATCGACGAACCGTCGCTCATCACCAGGGCAGTGCCGTCGTAACAGAGTCCCCAACCCTCGCCGGGATACCGAAGCGTCTTCTTCCGCTCGAGCGTGGCAAAATCGGACACGATCGCCAAGCCAGAACGCCACGTGAGCTGAATCAAACGGTCACCGACGCGCGCCAGCCCTTCGCCGAAGAGATTCGGTTCGAGCTTGCGCTCCGTCAGCACACGGCCGTCCTCGAGTCGGACCCTGCGGAGCGAAGAGTGTCCGTATTGGCCGGTGCTCTCGTACAAGACGCCGTCATCCCAGATCAGCCCCTGGGTGAATGCGTCGGTCGCATGCGGGTAGGTGCGGATCACCCGCACCCGCAGCCGTTCGATCGCCGGCTGGGGAACGGTGCCCGGAGCTTCCGCCGGGCTGATGTCGACCGATGTGACGGTCTCCTCGACGGGCTTCAGGAATCGTAGAGTCAGGGCGAAGCCCGCAGCGAGAAGAGCGCCTATGAAAAGACCCAGCCACAGCGCACGCGCCGACCGTTGCTCGGTGCGCCTGTCCGTTTTCGTCTGGCGTCGTCGAACCCCTGCCATCCAGAAAGGAGCCTAGCCGTCGGGCTCCGGGACGCCAATGCTTGACGCCGGCGGTGGCACCCAGTAGCTCCAAGCCGTGCGACCCGATTTTCCGAGGCCTTTCAGACCCCGAGCGACGACCGTCGACGAGTCTTTGCGGGCAACTCGTGCAGAGGTATCGCTCGACGCAATCGCGCACAACCTCGGAGTCGTCCGGCGCGCGGCAAACGGGCGCAAGGTACTGGCGGTCGTCAAAGCCGATGCATACGGGCACGGCGTCGTTCCCGTCGCTCAGCGCTTGCAGGCGGAGGGTGTCGATGGGTTCGGCGTCGCGCTTGCGGAAGAGGGGCTCGAGCTTCGCGAGGCCGGCATCGACCGAGCGATTCTCGTCCTGAACGGCATCAGCGGAGGCGCCCACAGGGACATCATCGCCTCCGGGCTCACGCCGGTGTTGTACGAAATCTCGGAAGCAAGCGAGTTCGATGCGGTCTCGGGGGGCCGGCCGATCGACGTGCACTTGAAGATCGACACCGGAATGGGACGCCTCGGGGTGCCGCTCTACGAGGTCAGCAACTTTCTCCGGGACCTTCGGCGATTTCCTTCGATTCGCATCGTGGGCCTGATGACTCACCTCTCGACCGCCGATTCGGACCCTGATTACGTGGCAGAACAGGTCGCCGCGTTTTCCCAAGCCCATGGCCTCGTCCGCAGGTTTGGTCATGAGCCCGTCGTGTTGCACGCTGCGAACAGCGCGGCGCTGTTCCGACACCCAGAGGTCCATTTCGATTGGGTACGTCCGGGACTTGCGCTCTACGGTTATCCTGGTTCGGACACGATCGACGCTCCACTTCGTCCTGCCATGCGCTGGCGCACCGAGATACTCAGGCTCCGAACCCTCCGCGCTGGCGAGTCTGCTGGCTACGGGCGCTCGTTTCGTGCCACGTCGGAAACCCGCCTCGCGACGATTCCAGTCGGGTACGGCGACGGCTTGTTACGTTCCGCATCCAATCGAGGGCACGTGCTCATCCATGGTATTCGCTGTCCGATTCTGGGGAACATCGCGATGGACCTCACTACCGTCGACGTTTCCAAAGTTGCAGACGTCGGGATCGGCGATGAAGCGCTCTTGCTCGGAGAGCAGGACGGGGCCGTTCTCGATGCACGCGACTTGGCGACCGCAGCAGGAACGATTCCCTACGAGGTGCTGACCAACGTGTCGCGGCGCGTCCCCCGCATCTATCTGAATGAGTGACGTGTTCGAGCTGAATCGTGCTATGAATCCTCGTGCCTGACGCCGCGCCGAGCGCACCCGAGACCCCCGACAAGACGTCGAAGCTTCGGGCAGTCGGTCGAGATGGGGCCGACTGGCTCGTCAAAGCTCTCTTGTCGCCGTTCGTCGAAATCAGCGCCCTCTCCAAGCTCCTCTGGGAGGCCGTGTTCTGGGGTATTCGACCGCCCTATCGCGGTTGGCTGTTTGTCGAGGCCATGGAGTTCGTCGGCATCGGATCGATCTTCCTCGTCTCGCTGACGGCGCTCTTCGTCGGAGCTGTGCTTGCGCTACAACTCGTCGATGGCTTTCGGGACTTCGGTGCCGAAAATCAGACGGGTGCCGTCATCGGGCTTGCGTTGGCTCGGGAGGTCGGACCGGTGTTTGCGGCGCTGATGGTTACCAGCCGTGCCGGGAGCGCGATGACGACGGAGCTCGGTTCGATGCGCGTCTCGAATCAGATCGATGCGTTGGTCACGATGGCGGTCAACCCGGTACAGTATTTGGTCGTGCCGAGGTTGGTGGCCGGCTTCGTCATGGTGCCGGTGCTGACGACGCTCTTCAACATCGTCGGGGTGTTCGGGGCCTTCTGTGTGGCCGTTTACCTTCTCGGTCTCGATCCTGGTGTGTTCATGGACCGCCTCAAGTGGCTCGTCGATTGGGACGACGTCTCGCAGGGTCTCATCAAAGGCATGGTGTTCGGAGTTGCGGTCACTTTGATCGCATGCCGGCAGGGTTTGTATGCGAAGGGGGGTGCGGCTGGAGTAGGGCGTGCGACCAACCGTGCCGTCGTGCAAAGCGCAATCGCCATACTCATGCTCGATTATCTCGTGACGAGCCTCGTCTTGGGCCAGGGTTTCTTTTGATGAAATTCTCTTGGCGCGATGTCATGGGGCGAACACCGCCTTCTTTGCCCCCGCACGCGAAGGAGGACCCCATTCACGTACGGATCCGCGACTTGCACAAGAGCTATGGCAATCTCCACGTATTGCAAGGCGTTTCGCTCGATGTCTACCGCGGCAAGACGAACTTGATCATCGGTCCATCGGGGTCCGGCAAGACGGTATTGATGCGCCAGCTGATCCGTCTCGAAAAACCCGACTCAGGTCAGCTCCTCGTCAATGGCATCGACTTCGCTCGACTCGAAGGCCTCGCGCTCGCGGCCCTCAGGCGCACGTTCGGCATGGTGTTTCAGATGTCGGCATTGTTCGACTCGATGACGGTTTTCGACAATGTTGCGTTTCCACTGCGGGAGCACACCAGTCTCTCGCGAAAAGAGGTGAGCGAACGCGTGATGGACCGTTTGGCTGCGCTCGGGATCGCGGCGGCTGCGCAAAAGCTTCCTGCCGAGCTCTCGGGTGGAATGCAGAAGCGCGTTGCCGTCGCCCGGGCAATGATTCTGGAAAGCGAGATCCTGATCTACGACGAGCCCACGACGGGCCTAGACCCCATCACGACCGAGATGGTCGATGACTTGATCGTGGAAGCGCAGGAGCTGTTTGGTGTGACGTCGATCGTGATCAGTCACGACATGGCTTCAGTCGTGCGCATCGCCGACCGTCTGAGCTTTCTGCACGAGGGGAAGATCGTAGAAACGGGGACGCTCGAGGACTTGTTGCACAGCGACGATCCGGCGACGGCGGAGTTCATGAAGGCCTCCAGGGTCACCTTCGAATAGCCGAGCATTTGGTGGGCCGCCGATGACCGATGTGCTTCCGCTACACGTCCTTGGTGCTCATCAGGAAGCCCTCGACCGGGGCGAGGAGGGCTACTTGGACCCCGATACCGGGCTCTTCGTGATGACGGCCGACACCCTTCGGGCGCGCGGAGCGTGTTGCGGCTCTGGATGTCGCCACTGCCCATACTCCGCTGATGAGCAGCGGGCGGCCGGTCGGCCTTCGACCCGGCGTTGAATCCTCTTCAGGCGTAGTTGCGCACAACGACTTCGCTCACGTTGCCGCGCTTCTTCGCGTCGCAGTTGATCGCGCGCGGGGCGGCTACGGTATCGATGTGATAGCGTGCGTAGAGCTCTCGGATGAAGTGGAGGTCGCTATTCGAAAGCATGAGCTTGCAGCCGCGACGATCCAGCGCCCGAAAGACGTCATGAAGACGAACCTGGTCTTGCCGGGTGAAGCCGCCGCGCGCGTACGAAGTGAAGCTTGCCGTTTGGGAGACGGGCTCGTACGGAGGATCGAAGTAGACGAAGTCGCCTGGCTTGACGCTTTCGAGTAGCGCTTCGAAGGGCGCGCACTGAAGCTGGGCGCCTTGGAGCGCTTCGCTGGCCGCGCATAAGACGTCTTCATTCAAGATGCGTGGATTTTTGTAAGAACCGGCGGGCACGTTGAACTCGCCTTTTCGATTGACCCGATGCAAACCATTGAAGCAAGTCTTGTTCAGGTAGATGAACATTGCCGCTCGGTTCGATGCGGACATGCGTTGGGCCTGATTGTAGCGTTGACGAACCTGGTAATAGCTCGTCTTGGAGTGACGCTCTGCAAGCGCTCGAAGCGCTTCGACGACGCGTTTGGCGTCGTCGCGAATCGCGAGGTACGTCGCGATCAGAGCGGGGTTGATATCGGTCAGGAGCGCTCGTTCCGGCCTGCGCGAAAAAAAGAGCGCGCCACCGCCGACGAATGGCTCGACGTGGCGCATGTGCTCGATCCCCCTCGGAAGCAGCGGTCGCAGTTGGCTGAGCAATCGGCCCTTGCCCCCGGCCCACTTCACGAAGGGGGCTGCCTCCCTCGGCTGTCGCTCCGTCCGAGTCGCAACCGCTACGGATGTCGTCATGTGTAGTATGGTTGCCTACACAAGCGACAGAGTGGAAAAAAGCGGCGTGGGTGCTGAAAATTCTCCTTTGTTTTCGGCTAGCTCGGCCCGTGCTCATCGAGCGTCGGCCACCATGCTGCGAAGCCGGTCGAGGGCCTCCTCGAGCACTGTCATCGGAGGTCCGAATGAAAAGCGCATGTGTCGGACGAACCGTGAGGGCCGGCCGGTCCTGCGCTTGCCCGGGTTTACGTCGAAGAAGTGACCCGGCACGCAGATCACCTGCCGGAGAAGAGCCGCTCTGAAAAAATCATCGCTGTTTCGAAGCGAAGACGGCAGGCCGCTCAGGTCTCCCCAGGCGTAGAAAGTGCCCTCGGGCTCGAGGTCGAATCGTACGCCGATGTCCTTCAGCCCGCGGATCAAAAAGTCGCGCTTCTTCTCGAACTCGGTGTGGAGAGCCTCGGTCTCGGCAAGCGTCGGCTTCTCCTGCACCAAGTCGATCGCTGCGCGCTGGATGGGTGCAACCGCGCCGCCATCGAGGAACGACCCGGCGCTTGCGACCGACTCGATGACTTGCTTGGGACCTACAATCCAGCTCACGCGAAAGCCAGGGTATCGCCAGTTCTTCGTGAGCCCATCGAACACGATGATTGGATCCTGATCGACGTCCTCCACGTACTGTGCAGCGCTCACGATCGATTGATCACCGGTCCATACGTAATGAGAGTAGAATTCGTCGAGCAGGAGGGCGCAGTTCGCAGCACGCGCGGTGTCTACCCACCCTGCCAGCCCATCTCCTCGCACGAGTCTTCCGGTTGGATTGCAGGGATTGCTGGCCAAAATTGCGCTGAGACCGCGGCCGAGGATTTCCTCTTCGAGCGCTTCGCGCGTGAACTCGTAGCCTTGCTTCGGGTCGAGCAGGATCGGGATCGGCAAAAATCGTCGAAAGACGTCGAGCAGCTCTTCGTACGCCGTGTAATCGGGGAGAAAGTGACCGAGATGAATTGGCGCGATGGCGGCGCACGCACGCATCACCGCGACGCGGCCGCCGCCCGCGATGGCGACGTTCTCCGCGGTGTACTGCGACTTGATTCCACGTCGAAAGAGCTGGTTGTAGAGCCCGGCGACCGACTCGCGAAGCTCCCACACGCCGGGGACCGGAGCGTAATCGAGGTCCTCGGGATGCACGTCGATGTTGGTGACACGCGATGGCGCCCCGGGAAGCGGGGCGGTGTCCGGCTGTCCTTGTCCGAGATTGCACCAGCCTGGGGCATCAGGGTTGAAACCGCGCTTCTGCGCCTCGACCGTCACGTAAATGACTCCGGTACGCGGCACCGGCCGAAACGCGGCGGCCTCTGCGACGTCGTTGACTGGATCGGAGTCGGGACGGCTCATTGGCTGCAGCACTCTAGCAGAAGTCTCGAAATGCGATAGCCTGCAGACCATGGACGTGTTGCGGATCGAAGAGCTCATGGTCGACTGCGTGGTCGGGGTGTACCCGCATGAGCGGAATGCCTCCCAGCCACTTCGCGTCGATATCGAGATGCGGCTCGAAACCGAAAAGTCAGCGGTCAAGGAGAGCCTGCGATCCACGATAGACTACGCGGCTACGGCGTCGCAGATCGTGTTTCTCTTGCGTAGCTGCCGCTTCCGCCTTCTCGAAACCGCGGGGCACGTCCTGGCCCGATACATCCTCGCCCCTCCGGCGCCCGACGAGCGCCGCGCTCAGGTAGACTCGGTCGCGGTTCGTCTCAGCAAGCCCGGTGCGCTCCGGGGGTTTGCAATCCCTTCGCTCGAGATCGAGCGGAGCGCGTCGTGGTGCCGCTTCGATGTCGAACAGAAGCCTTTTGGGACGGTCGACGTGATCTACGAGACGAAGACCGCTGGCATCTATCGTCTCAACATCGCCCCGGGTAGAAGCATCCCGCTCCACGTGCATCAGCAAATGCGCGAGTCCGAGATGGTGTTGGGCGACGGGCTGCTCTGCCAGGGGCAACTCTGCGCGCCGGGGACGGTTCATCGCTGGCCCAGGGGTGCCGCGCACACGTACCAGAACCCGACCGAACGACATCAGACGATCCTCTGCGTCGATTCGCCGCGCTTCATGCCGGCGGACGAAATCGAGGTCGTTGGAGAGCCAGCCGACGTGCCGGCAGAGCCTCCATGGGGCCCAATCGCAGGCTTGGGCTGAGATGACCGTCTCGAAAGGCAGAGTGATCGTTACCGGGGCGACACGCGGGATCGGACGCGCGACCGCCGAAGCGATCCTCGCGCATGGGGGCAAGGTCGTCGGGATCGGCCGTGACGTGCAGGCGTTGACGACGCTCGAATCTGCCGCACCGGATCGCGTACGTACGATTGCGGCCGACCTCGCCGACGTCGCTCGTGTTCCTCAGGTCGCAGAGCGTGCGATCGAGGCCTTTGGAGGGGTCGACGGGCTGGTGAACTGCGCGGGCATCGTCCGCTACGAGCCCGTCGGCGTCATCGACCTCGACTCGGTCGAACAGCAGCTTCGGGTCAATCTGATTGCGCCCATTCTGCTCTCCCAAGCGGTCGGGGAGCATCTTCGCGGCCGCGGAGGGTCCATCGTCAACGTTTCGAGCACGCTATCGGAGCGCGTTGCACCGAGCACGGCGGTGTACGCGGCAACCAAGGCTGCTCTCAACACGCTGACCAAGGCACTCGCGCTCGAGCTCGCGCCCGCGGGCGTGCGGGTCAACGCCGTGCTGCCGGGTGGGGTGGAGACCGACATGCTTCGAATCCCGCGCTTGCTTCCGGGCGAGACCCTCGGCCCGGCCGAGCTCGGCGAGCGAGCGCGGGCCCAATTGACCGCCATGGCGGCGCTGCACCCTCTGGGCCGCCTCGGGACACCTCAAGAAGTCGCAGCCGTCATCATCGCCGCGCTCGACCGGATCTGGCAGACGGGAAGCTTGATCACCATCGATGGTGGCCTGTCGATTGCCTAGGCTTGAAGGGACGGGTGTTTTCACACAGACTCCGCCCGACGTGGCTCGCACCCAGAAGGTCGTTCTCGACGCGGACGCTATCCAGCGAAGCATTCGACGTATTGCCGTTGCGATTCTGGAGGCGACTTCGGGAGTCGCAGATCTGACTCTGATCGGGATCCGTCGAGGCGGCATCGCACTTGCGAAACGCATTGCGGAAGAGATCGCGCAGGCTGAAGGCCGACCCCCTCCGGTAGGCAACGTCGACATCTCTTTGTATCGCGACGACGCTGCCACGGCGCTTCCCAATCCCAAGATTGGCCCAAGTGACATACCGTTCGACGTGAACGGCCGACACGTCGTTCTCATCGATGATGTCCTTCATACGGGGCGCACCGTGCGCGCCGCGATTGAATGCCTCCAGGATCACGGACGCCCAGCCCGAGTATGGTTGGCGGCCCTTTGCGATCGGGGAGGGCGCGAGCTTCCCATCGCTCCCGATTTCGTCGGCCGCGTCATCGAGGTCGCCGAGGGCGGCAGACTCGACGTCTGGTTGGACGCAGCCGGCCCGGATCGAGTCGTGCTCACGGAGGACCGCTGATGGCGGCGTTTCGCAAGAGAAGCCTCCTCGATGTGGACGGGCTGACGCGAGCCGACGTCGAACGGATCCTGGACACGGCCGAGGCTTTCCTTCAGGTATCGCGCCGCCCCGTGCGAAAGGTTCCGACGCTTCGCGGCAAGACGGTAATCAACCTCTTCTACGAGGCATCCACGCGTACCCGGACGTCGTTCGAGCTCGCCGGAAAGCGGCTGAGCGCAGATGTCATCAACATGAGCGTGTCCTCGTCGAGCGTCGGAAAGGGCGAGACACTTCAAGACACCTGCCGAACGCTCGAGGCAATGCATCCCGACGTGGTCGTCATCCGGCATGGTGCTTCAGGAGCGGCGCACTACGTCGCCTCGAAGATCGACTGCAGCGTCATCAATGCAGGTGACGGGATGCATGCTCATCCGACGCAAGCGCTACTGGATGCGTTCACCATTCGGCGCGAGAAGGGAACGCTCGAGAACTTGGTGGTCACCATCGTTGGCGACATCGCACACTCGCGCGTTGCGCGCTCCAACGCCCACCTGCTCAAGCTGTTCGGCTCAGAGGTGCGAGTCGTCGGTCCGCGCACGTTGCTTCCTGCGGCTGCCGACTCTCTCGGCGTTCGGGTGTTCGACCGGCTCGAGGAGGCGCTCGACGGCGCCGACGTGGTGATGGTCCTCCGCATTCAGCGAGAACGGCTGACCGGAGCGCTTCTGCCGAGCTTTCGCGAGTACGCCCGCACGTTCGGCATCGGTCCGCGGACTCTCCGGTATGCCAAGCCCGATGCCATCGTCATGCATCCGGGGCCGATGAACCGAGGAATCGAAATCGAAAGTCTCGTCGCCGACGGCGAACGGAGCGTCGTTCTCGAACAGGTCGAGGCTGGAGTCGCCATACGGATGGCGCTTCTCTATCTGCTCACCGGCGAGTCAGCGGAGTCGCCCGATGTCGGCGAGGACGATTGAGCGACGTTCGCACCGGCCTAGACCGAATCGCGCAGGGTGACTCCGATGCGGTTCGTTTGATCGCCGGCCGAAGGGTGGGGTTACTGGCTCACGCTGCGAGCGTCGATCGAATGCTCCGCCCGGCGGCTTCGATCCTGCAAGGGGCGGGCGCAAACGTTTCTGCGCTTTTCGGTCCCGAGCACGGATTCGCAGGTGCCGCTCAGGACATGGTTGGAGTGCGAACGCACGACGCGGCCGAAGTTCCAATCTATTCGCTCTATGGGGACCACGTCGAGGACTTGAGTCCGAAGCCGGAATGGGTGCGTGGGCTGGACGCCATCGTCATCGATCTGCAGGATGTGGGATCGCGCTACTACACGTACGCGTGGACTGCTGCGCTCACGATGAAAGTTGCAGCGGCGGTCGGGACCGACGTGGTGCTCCTCGATCGGCCCAACCCGCTCGGGGGCGCACGCGTCGAAGGTGCTCCCCAACGCGCCGGATATCTCTCGTTCGTGGGGTTGTATCCAATCGCGGTGCGGCACGGTCTCACCATCGCGGAGCTCATGCTATGGGTCCGCGATCGTGAGCAGATCGATCGAGACGTCTTGCATGTCGTCCCGATGGACGGTTGGAAACGCTCGATGGAGTGGAAAGACACGGGTCTGCCCTGGGTCATGCCGTCGCCGAACATGCCCACCCTAGACACGGCCACGGTGTATCCCGGCGGATGCCTCATCGAAGGCACCGAGCTTTCCGAGGGACGAGGTACGACGAGGCCCTTCGAGCTTTGGGGTGCCCCAGGCCTCGATGTGCGGCATCTTCTCGAGCTCGATCTCCATGGTGTCACGCTCCGCTCGCTCGAGTTCACACCGACGTTCCACAAGCATGCCGGTCTTCGTTGCTCGGGGGTGCAGGTGCACGTGACCGATCCGTGGGTGTTCAGGCCGTATGAAACTTATCTGCGCATGCTTGCCATTGCACTCTCTACGTATCCGAGCGAAGGGCGCTGGCGCACGGAAACCTACGAGTTCGTCTCCGATCGTCCTGCGATCGATCTGCTCACCGGTGGTCCCGAGTTTCGCCTTGCCGTCGAAGCCGGTGCGTCGCTAGACGAAATGCTGAGGGAGCAAGCTCGCGGTGCAGCGAAGTTCGATGACGAACGCCGAGAGGCGTGGCTCTACGAGAAGTGACGGAAGCCGGTTCGTTCGATTTCGATTGGTCGACCGGTTGGGCTGATGACCCGCACGCCAGAGCCTGCGATGATTTCTCCGATCTTCGTCCCCAAGGCCGCCGCTTCGGGCGATTCAGGGGCGGTGGACATCAGCTCGTAGTCTTCGCCGCCGGTCAGTGCGAGCATGATGGGATCTAGCCCTAGTGCTTCACAGGTGGCTTGGTAGCCGGGTGCCATCGGAATCGCATCAGCATACAGCCTCGCGCCCACTCCGGAGGCCACGCAGACGTGCTGGAGGTCTTGCACGCAACCATCCGAAACATCGACTGCTGCAGTTGCCAGGTTCGCGACCAGCTTCGCCGTGTGACCGTTAGTCGGCGGCCGTTTCCATCTCTCGATGAAGCGCGCGGCGCCTTCCAGGTCTCGTGCACCAGCCTCCAGGAGAGCGAGTCCGAGCGCGGCTCCGCCGAGTGTTCCCGTCACGTAGATCGAGTCGCCTGGGTGAGCTCCGCGACGGGTCACCGACTCGGCGATGGGCAGCCCGAAGACGGTCGTCGTGATCGACAACGCGCGGCCCTGGCTTAGATTGCCTCCGATGACGCGCGCCCCGGTGGTGCTCGCCGCCTCCGCGAGGCCTTCGATCAACTCGTGGAAGTCGGGGTCAGGGAAGTCCGCGGGGAGTGTGAGCGCGAGCACTGAGGCGCTCGGTAGGCCGGCCATCGCCCAAACGTCGCTCACCGCCGCGACCAAGGCGCGATACCCGAGGTCGCGGAGGGAGATGAGGTCGCGTCGAAAGTGGACGTCTTCCACCTGCGTGTCGACCGTGACGATGGTGGGCCGGTTTCCGAAGTCGATCACCGCGGCGTCGTCTCCGATCCCGACGACGACCTTCTTCGAGTCGCCATCGAGCTCGAAACGCCTTTTCAGCCATTCGATTTTGGCGAACTCATCGTCCATCGTCGCCCGCGGCGGGAAGCATGACCGTGAACAACGTGCCCTCACCAGGCACGCTGGCCACCTCGATCTTCCCACGATGCCCGTCCACGAGCTGCTTGACGATCGATAGCCCCAAGCCGGCGCCCCCGTGGGCTCGGGTGGTGCCCGAATCGATCTGGTAAAACGCGTCGAAAATCCTCGGGAGCTTATCCTCGGGTATGCCTAGACCCGTGTCACGCACCGTCAGGACGACCGCCGGTCGACCGGGTGGCGCGAACAAGGCGGCGCCAAGCCCCGAGGGGCCTTCGGCTTCCAGCTGTCCGGGTTCCACTCCCAGCACGACCTCGCCGCCCTCGCGCGTGAACTTCAGAGCGTTGTCGGCCAGGTTGATCAGAATTTGCCGAAGCCGAACCGGATCTCCCCAAATCTTCGGCGTCCCGTCCGTCACCTGGATGTCGAGCGCGATGTTGCGACGGTTCGCGTGAGGAACGATCGTCGAGCCGACGTCCGAGAGCAAAGCCCGAGGATCGACCGCCTCGTAATGAAGCTTCAGGTTCTTTGCTTCCAGACGACCGAGGTCGAGGAGGCTGCTGATCAATCCGAGAAGCTGGTCAGCCTTGCTACGAATCGTCTTGAGGAGGTCCGCTTGGCCGTCACTCAGTGCGCCTGCCGCACCGCTTTCGAGCATCTCGGCATAGCCGATGATCGAAGTCAGCGGGGTTCGAAGCTCGTGGCTCACGGTGGCCAAGAACGTGGACTTGAGCTGATCGAGCTGTTTCAGCTCGTCGTAAGATGTCTTCAGCGCTTCATTCTTCTCCGCGAGCTCTCGGTAGTTTTCCCGAACGTTCGCGATTTGCATCGTCGATGCCAGGTGGGCGCGATGGCCGGAAAAGACGAGCAGCTCCAGTACGCCCTTCAGATGAGAGCAGAGCTCCCCTGCGATGTCTTCGCGTACGCGCGGCATTCGTTGGAAGTGCTCGCGCGCCGTCGGGCCATCGATCCCCTCGTCGACGGAGGTCAATGACGCCGGTGGGGCGCCGGCCTCTGCCGGCACGTAAGGTCCCACGATCAATCGGCCGATGATACGCCCTTGATAGGCGAGAGGCACGATTCGATAGACCGCTCCGGTGAAGCAAGGGTGCACGATGACCCCGTTGTCCGGCTCCAGGTCTCGAACGATTCCGACGGTGCGCGCACATTCACGCTCGCCCCCACTGAAGGTGTTGAGATAGCTGCACAAGGGGCGATCACGATGCACGTCGGCGAGCAGATCGCCCTCGTGCGAGATGACGCGGACCGGAAGCCCAAACAAACCAAAGAACGACTTCGCAACGGACGTCACCGAATCGCGCCTGAGCACATCCTCGAGGCGTACTACGTCGCCCATCAGAATGTCAGCCGCATTGGTATCGTCCCGCGTCATCGTTCTGCTCCGCTTGGATCGTGTTTCAGTCTCGATTCCACATCCTTCATGAACCTGCGAGGGTTGATCCCGAAGCTCTGTTCGAGCTGGTGCGCCTCCTCCAGCTTGTTCCAGGTCTCGCGAATCAATCCGCGGAGCGTTTGCATGACGCCATAGCCTCGCGTCGCCACTGCTTTGTAAATCGTCTCGCGGCTCTGATTTGCAATCGCCTCGAGCTCTTCGTCCGTCCGGATGTCTTTCATGTCGCGCTTGTTGAACTGAATGACTATCGGAACGCGGTTTGGGTCGAGCCCGGCTTCCTGAAAGTTCTGTTTGAGATTCGCGAACGATTCCCGGTTTGCGTCCGCCTCACTGCGTTGGGAGTCTGCGATGAAAGCGACGCCGTCGGCGGCTTGCAAGACGAGCCGACGGGTTGCGTTGTGCATCACCTGTCCTGGAACCGTGAAAAGCTTCAGCCGGACTTTGAGACCCGTCTCCGAGCTCACGGTGATCGGGAGCATGTCGAAGAACAGCGTTCGGTCGTTTTGCGTTTCGAGTGTCATCAGCTCGCCGCATGCACTGGAGGTCCCGAGCCAGTGAATCGCTCGCAGGTTGGTCGTTTTGCCGCTGAGCGCCGGGCCGTAGTAGACCAGCTTCACCGTCAGTTCTTTCGCCGCGAAATCTATCTGCATGCCGAGTCGCGAATCCAATCATTGCGGCGGGCTACCCTCGCATGAAGAGCCAAACCCCCGCCCCCATCAACACCAACATGATAAAGAAGGCGACCCATGTCAGCGTCCTTTTGTGCTCGGTGACGGCGGGTTTGACCCGCGTGTCCTGAAGCTGTTGCGCCGCGAGCACGATCAGGTTGTCGATCTGCTTCGACGCTTCCCCACGGCGGTCCGGGTCGTTCTCACGCACCTCCCGGTAACGTTTTCCGGCCTCGGGAAGTCGATCGAGGGCGACACAGACGGCGACAAACCTCCGATGTGCCTCGATGTTTCCCCACTCGGCCTCGACCTGCGTCCACGCTTCGTCGATCGGATCCACCGGCAAAAAGGGTAGCACGGCCGCC
Source organism: uncultured delta proteobacterium (assembly GCA_963792825.1). GTDB lineage: Bacteria > Myxococcota_A > Polyangia > Polyangiales > Houyiibacteriaceae > SG8-38. The sequence continues at coordinate 101,362 of CAWBXS010000001.1, forward strand.
ATGTGACAAAATGGGCTTATCCATGGAAATAAAATGCCAGTCACGCCCTCGCGCGCCGGCCCAGGAACACCGAGCCAACCCCGGTGCGTTGGCCGGAATGGGAGCAATGCCTCCCACCTCGAATCCCCCGCTCGAGCGTTGGGCTGCCCATCACGAAAAACCTATTGAATTCTATCACTTGGCCTGCAGAAAGAAGTTGACATCGGATGAGCCGGCACCGTAGTTTCCGGCCTTAGTGGGAACCTGTGGGATCAAGTGCCATCCCACAGCCGCTGACGTGAAAGGGTTCGTTTGTTCCGAGGACGTTACGAGCACAGCATCGACGGGAAGGGCAGAACCTCGGTTCCGTCCCGCTTCCGCGAGGTGATGACCGCAGGGGGCGACTCGAAGCTCGTGCTGACGACCGGGTTGGATGCGTGTCTCGTCGCCTATCCGATGGCCGAGTGGCTTGCGTTCGAGAAGCGGCTCTCGGAGCTTCCGCGGTTCGATACGGATGTGGTCACACTCAAGCGCATCTACGTATCGGGCGCGGTCGAATGCGAAATCGACAAGGTCGGGCGACTCCTCATCCCCGCAGCGCTTCGCAAGCACGCTCGCCTGCAGCGCGATGCACTCTGGGCGGGAATGGGAGCCTACATCGAGCTGTGGGCCAAAGAGAGCTTCGAAGACCTTCGTAACGAGGCGCTGAGCGATCAGGATCGTCGTTTGGGGATCGCCAAACGGTTAGCGGAGCTCGGTCTGTGATCGGGTTCGATCACATCCCTGTCTTGCTCGAGCAACTCGTGGAGCAGCTCGCACCCGTGGCGGGCGGTGTCTATGCCGACGTCACGGTGGGCGGCGGAGGCCATGCTCGTGCGATCCTCGAGCGCAGTGCGCCGGATGGACGTCTGATCGGGACGGATCGCGACCCGAATGCGCTCGACGCAGCAGCAATCGCCCTCGCGGGATTCGGTAATCGCGTCACGCTCCGCAAAGCGCGGATGCGCGACCTTCGCAGCGTCTTGAGCTCGCTCGACGTCGAGCGAGTGGATGGCGTCGTTGCGGATCTCGGCGTCAGCTCCGCTCAGCTCGATGGCGCCGAGCGAGGCTTTTCATTGGCCAACGATGGACCGATCGACATGCGCATGGACCCAACCGAAGGGGAAACCGCATTGGATCTCATCGGCCGTTGCGATGCTGAAGAGCTCGCCAACGTGATCTATCGGTACGGCGAGGAGCGACGTTCCCGAAAGATCGCGCGCGGCCTGCGACGCGCATACGAGAACGGCGAGCTCGAAACCACGGCTGACCTGCGCCGCGAGGTGCATCGGGCCGCAGGGCCTCGCCGTGGACGAATCGATCCCGCGACGAGAACGTTCCAGGCGCTCCGCATCGCCGTCAACGAAGAGCTCGACGAGCTCGAATCGTTGCTCGAACAGGTTCCCGATGTGCTTCGACTCGGCGGCGTCATCGCCGTCATCAGCTTTCACTCGCTCGAGGACCGGATCGTCAAACACGCATTCCGAGACAGCGAGCGCCTCTTGCCGTTGACCAAGCGTCCGATCATCGCTTCGGATGACGAACGCAAAGACAATCCGAGGGCACGTAGTGCCAAGCTCCGTGCCGCTCGGCGGGTAGGGGTGTCTGCGTGAAGGGCCGCTTTTTGCCGCTCTGGTGTGTTGCAGTCTTCGCGACGGCCGCTGCGTTCGTCGTTCACTTGGCGATTCGCTTCGAGACCGTTCGGCTCGGGTACGAGGTCAGTGAAGAGCGCGACAGGCAACTCGAGCTTCTACAAGATCGGCGACTACTGTCCATCGAGGCCGCGACACTCCGACAAAGTGGTCGCATCGAGACGATCGCGCGGGGAAGCCTCGGCATGGAAGTCCCCAAACCCACCCGCATCGTCACCATGAAAGAGGAATCGAACCGCGGGGCCGCGGGGAGGGTGCGGTGAAGAATCGGCGCCAGACTTGGTTTCGTGCACGGGTCGCGCTGCTCGGCGTGTGCGTGGTGTGCGTGGCAGCGGTGGTGCTCGTCCGTGCGTTCCACCTGCAAATCGCGACGGGCGACCGCTTGCGCGAGATGGCGGAAGGTCAATACCTTCGCGAGCTACGGGTCTCGCCTCGAAGAGGGGCGATTTACGATCGGCACGGTGCCGAGCTCGCGGTCAGCGCTGATGTCGAAAGCGTCTACGCCAACCCACGTCGCCTCAAAGCGATGGACAAAGACCCTCGAATGGTGGCGAGGCAGATCGCACGCATTCTCGATGTCGATCCCACGCAACTCGCGAAGCGCCTCGCTGCCAATCGCTACTTCGTCTGGATCGCGCGACGGATCACGCCTCACGAGGCCAAGCGCATTCGCGAGCTAGACATCCCGGGCGTCGAGCTGGCGACGGAGGCCAGACGTTACTACCCGAACCGGCACCTCGCGGCTCATCTCTTGGGCTTTGCAGACATCGATGGACGAGGCATCGAGGGGATCGAGCTCGCATACGAGGACAAGCTCCGTGGCTCGGACCGACGGGTTGCGGCGATCCGAGACCGCCGAGGTCAAGTCGTCTTCGCGGATGACCTCGAAGACGATCGATCGATACAAGGCCAAAGCATCGTCCTGACGATCGACAAGGCAATACAGCACATCGCAGAGCGAGAGCTCGCGTTGGGAGTGCGAACCTTCGAAGCGCGCGGAGGAAGTGTCGTCGTGATGGATCCGTCGACCGGCGAAATTCTCGCGCTTGCGAATTATCCTCCCTTCAACCCGAACGAGCCATCCAAGCACCCAATCGCGAGCAGGCGAAATCGTGCCATCGTGGACCGCTTCGAACCGGGTTCGACCGTGAAGCCGTTCACCATGGCTGCGGCCCTGGCAGCTGGGACCGTGAAGCCAAATCAATCCATCAACTGCGAAAATGGTGTTACGCGCCTCGGTGGGCGCCTCCTTCACGACGCCCATCCCTACGAGTGGCTGACACCCACCCAGATTCTCGCCTACTCGAGCAACATCGGAACCGCGAAGATCGCCCTCAGCCTCGGCAAGAAGGACCTGTTCAGAGCCCTTCGGCGCTTCGGGTTTGGAGAGCCCACGGGCCTTGGAGTCCCCGGCGAAACGGCGGGCATTCTGCGGCACTACAGGAGCTGGTACGAGATCGACACCGTTGCGGTGTCGTTTGGCCAGGGCATGAGCGTGACGAACGTGCAGTTGGCGACCGCGATGAGCGCGATTGCAAACGGCGGGCAATTGATGCAGCCGACCCTCGTTCGTCGACTGACCGACGGGCACGGTGCCACGATCGAGGAGATCCATCCGCGGGTTCGGCGCCAGGTGGTTCCGAGACGGGTCGCCAAGCTGGTAGGGCAAATGCTCACGGCGGTCACCGAGCCCGGCGGAACCGCGATCGAGGCGGCGGTCGACGGTTACTTGGTCGCGGGCAAGACCGGCACCGCTCAAAAGGCCGACTACCTGCATGGCGGATATGCGAAGGACAAGTGGCTCGCATCGTTCGTCGGATTCGCCCCGGCAGAGCGGCCCGCAGTCGTGATTTCGGTGGTCATCGATGAGCCCGTGATCGCCCACTACGGTGGAACCGTCGCTGGTCCGGTCTTCAGGCGAATCGCCGAGGTCACGCTTCGCCACATGGGGATCGCGCCCGAAGGCAGACGAGCGGTCCTGACCGAGAAGAAAGAAGAGCGGGCCGAGGCCGTCGAGGCGGAGCCGGCTCGCGAGCAGGAAGCGGTCGAAAAGGGCGAGAGCGCCGTTCCCGACGTTCGCTCGCTTCCTCTGCGGCAAGCGGTCGTTGCTTTGCACGCCGAGTCTCTGGTCCCGGAGGTGGAGGGCTCTGGAGTCGTGGTCGCGCAAGACCCCTCGCCCGGCAAAGCGGTTCCGCATGGCGCCGTGGTTCGTATCCGGCTCGAACGACGGCGCTTCGAGACCGACGCCAGCGAAACCACGGTTCGGTTTGGGCCCGACAAGACGCTCACCGCCGCGTTACCGCGGAGACCGCATGCGCCGTGAAGCCAGAGAAGGCATGACGCTCGAGCAACTCCAGAAGGGCGGTGTTGGCGGTCGCATTACTGGTTCTGCGAAGCAGACCGTACACGGAGTGCATCACGACTCTCGGCAGGTCACCGAGGGCGACCTGTTCGTCGCGGTGTCGGGGCGAACCCACGACGGCTCCAGCTTCGTCGACGATGCGCTGGCGCGGGGCGCCGTCGCGCTGATGGCCGAGCAGCAGCTGTCCTACGACATCCCGCAGATCACCGTTCCGGACGCGCGATTGGGACTCGGGCGCGCGGCCGAGCTGGTTTATGGCGCTCCGACGAGCGCCCTCCGCACCGTCGGCATCACGGGCACCAACGGAAAGACGACGACGGCCCATCTCCTGAAGAACGCGATCGAGAGCGTGTCCGGCAAGCCTGCCCTGATCGGAACGACGGGGTTGATCGCTTTCGGATCGGAACGCCCTTCGCTTCACACGACGCCGGAGGGCGACGACATCTCGCGGTTTGCTCGGCACGCGCTCGAAGCCGGAGCAACGCATCTCGTAATCGAGGTGTCGAGCCATGGTCTCGCGTTGCGCCGGGTCGACGCGATCGACTTCGAAGTTGCCGCGTTTACCAACCTCTCTCGAGATCACTTGGATTTCCACGAGACGATGGAGAGCTATGGGCAGGCCAAAGCGCGGTTGTTCACGGAGCTCACGCGGAAATGCGCGGTCATCCACGTCGATGACCGCTTCGGTTCGGAGCTCGCAAATCACTTGCAAATTCCCGTGATTCGTTGCTCGCGCAATCCAGAACGCAACGCCGAGATCTCGGCAACGAGCTGGTCGGTGACGCGCGCGGGAATTCACGCAGAGGTCGAGACGCCTTCGGGGACCGTGGAGATCCGCAGCCCCATGCTTGGCGAGCACAACCTCGAGAACCTGCTGGTCGCGCTCGGTTGCGCCCATGCGCTTGGTCTGGATTTGAATGCCGTCGCAAAGGCCTGGTGGTCTGTCACCGGAAGCAACGGACGCCTCGAACGGATCGCGCACCCCGGAGACGTCGCTGTTCTCGTCGACTATGCGCACACGCCGGATGCGCTCGAACATGTGGTCGGCACCATGCGCGCCGTGACGCCGAAGCGGCTGATCGTCGTCTTCGGGGCAGGCGGGGACCGCGATAGAGGCAAGCGACCCGAAATGGGACGGGTCGCGGTGCAAGGGGCCGACATCTGCGTGCTGACCAGCGACAATCCACGAAGCGAAGACCCCCGGAGCATCCTCGCAGAAGTCGAAGCGGGGGCGAGGAGCGCTGGAGGCGTGCGCATCGACCTCGATGCGCTTAGCGCTGCGAGTCGTGGCTATTGCACGGTGATCGATCGCAAAGAGGCCATTCGAGCCGCCATCACGGCTGCCAGACCGGGAGACACCGTGTTGCTGGCGGGCAAGGGGCATGAAACGTATCAGATCGTCGGATCCGAGCGAGCACACTTCGACGACCGTGAAGAAGCGCGAGCGGCAATCGCCCTCTGCGCTGGTGGAGAACGATGAGCACTCCGATCCCAGCGAACCGCGCGCAATTTAGTCGGGACGAGGTGCTTGCTGCGACGGGAGGTAGTGCGTGCGGGCCTGCCTTTGAACGGATCTCGGGCGTGGTCACCGACTCTCGAAAGACCGAGCCCGGAAATCTATTCGTTGCGCTTCGTGGGGAGCGCTTCGATGCAAACCAGTTCGTCGCACAAGCGATTGATTCCGGCGCCGCGGCCGTGATGGTGGAGCGCGGGACTCCGCTGCCCGAGCACGTCAGCGCCGTGGAGGTCGCTGACACGCTCCACGCGCTCGGTGACCTGGCAAACGTGCACCGCGCTGCATGGAGCGGAACGGTCATCGGGGTCACCGGCTCCGTCGGCAAGACGACGACGAGGGAGCTGACGGCTGCTGCGCTTCAATCGGCGGGTCGCCGGGTGCTCAAGACCACCGGCAATCTCAACAATCGCGTAGGCGTTCCCATGACGCTCTTTCAGCTCGATGCGGCGGTCGATACTGCCGTCATCGAGATGGGGACGAGTGAGCCCGGGGAGATCGCACGCTTGGCTGAGATTTCGGCGCCGGACGTCGGCATCGTCACCCGCGCGAGCCTGGCGCACACCGAGGGGCTGGGATCGGTGGAAGCGGTGGCTGACGAGAAGGTCGCACTGCTACACGCCCTTCCGCAGGACGGCTTGGCGGTGGCCTACGGGGACGATGCGCCGGTCAAGAAACGCGCCTCGGTGGTGCGGGCCAGGCACAAGCTCTTCTACGGCCGATCGGCCGGGAACGACGTGCGGGTCGTGGATTGGAGCGTCGTCGTCCATGGCACGCATGCCCGGGTTCAGGTCCGCGGCGAGGAGATCGACATCACGATGGGCTTGCTCGGGGAGGGCGCAGTTCTCAACGCGGCAGGCGCCCTGGCGATTGCGTTCGGGCTCGGCGTGTCGCTGCAGGACGCCGCTCGAGGAATCGCGACCGTCTTGCCCTCGCCAGGCCGCCTTCAGCTCCGGAAGGGTACGGGCGACCGGCTCATTCTCGACGACTCGTACAATGCCAATCCGGCCTCCGTCGAGGTCGCGCTCGATGCAGGGCGCGCTCTCGCGAACGAACGCCGAGCGCCCCTGATCGTGGTCCTCGGTGACATGAAAGAGCTCGGGGCACAAAGCGAGGAAGCGCATCGGAGGATTGGCCAGCTCGTGGCAGACACCCAACCCTTCCTGTTCGTCGGCTGTGGTGAGGCGATGCACGAAGCCGTCGCCGCCGCAAACGCGCGGGGCGCCGACACGCTTTGGTTCGAGGAGTCGGCCGAGTGTGGGGAGCTCACCGACAGGCTGCCCTTGAAGGCCGTCGTCCTCGTCAAAGGCTCACGGTCGATGGAGATGGAGCGCGTGATCACTCCTCTCCTGCAGGGAGAGCAACGATGATCTATTACCTGTTCTACCCGCTGCACACGCACGAATCCCTCTCGTTTCTGAACGTGCTTCGTTACGTTCCGTTCCGATTCCTCATGGCGACGATCACGTCGCTCCTACTGACTTTCGGCCTCTACCCGTGGTTCATCCGCCGGTTGCAGAAGAAGCAGATCGGGCAGGTGGTTCGTGCCGATGGCCCCGAAACTCACCTCTCGAAAGCGGGCACGCCGACGATGGGCGGCGCCCTCATGTTGCTCGCCTTGGTTCTTTCCACGGTGTTGTGGGCAGACCCCTCGAACTCGATGGTCTGGGTGGTCACGGTGATCACGGTGGCGTATGGCGTGGTCGGGTACGTCGACGATACTTCGAAGATTCGAACTCGTTCGGCAGGCGGACTTTCGGGTCGTTACAAGCTTCTCCTGCAGTTCGCCGCATCGATCTTGCTCTGCAGTTGGCTTTACTACGGCGAGGCTGGCCTCCCGAGCGACTGGCTCGACATCCGTCACCGTCTCGCAGTCCCGTTTCTCGCCTTTTCGAAATACCCGGTCGAGCTCCCGCCCTGGCTGTACGTCATCTTTGCTTCGTTCGTCATCGTGGGCACCTCCAATGCCGTGAACCTGACCGACGGTCTGGACGGCTTGGCCATCGGCCCGGTCATGATTTCCGCGGGTACGTACGCGATTCTCGCCTACCTGGCCGGCCTGACGCTGTTTGGTAACGTGGTCGCCGCCTATCTCGACATCCCTCACATCGAGAGTGCCGGAGAGCTGAGCATCTTCGCCGCATCGGTGGTCGGCGTCGGGTTCGGCTTCCTTTGGTACAACACCTATCCAGCCCAAGTGTTCATGGGCGATGTCGGCTCCCTCGCGCTCGGAGGCGGCCTTGGGGCGCTGGCAGTTCTGACCAAGAACGAGCTCCTCTCTTTGATCCTCGGCGGCATCTTCGTCGTCGAGGCCGTGAGCGTGATTCTGCAGGTCGGCTACTTCCGCCTGACCGGCCGGCGCATTTTCCTCATGGCGCCGATTCACCATCATTTCGAGAAGAAGGGCTGGCCCGAGCCTCGGGTCATCGTTCGGTTCTGGATCATTGCAATCGTGCTCGCCGTGTTCAGCCTGGCGACCTTGAAGTTGAGGTGATCGTGGAGCTGTCTGCGAAGAATGTGACCGTGGTTGGGTTGGGCGAAACTGGGCTGGCGGTCGCACGCTTTCTGGTGCGGCACGGCGCGCACGTTCAGGTCAACGACCGACGCGATGCGCAGGCGCTCGGCGTGGCGGCCGCCGAAGCCGAAGCGCTCGGCGTCAAGGTGATCCTCGGGGGCCATCCCAACCGCGCATTCGAAGGGTCGGACCTGATCGTGGTGTCCCCCGGGGTTCCACCCTTGCCCGAGCTCGACCGCGCCGAGCAGGCTGGTGCGCTCGTCGTCAGCGAAGTCGAGCTGGCTGCGCGGTTCATCGAAGCGCCCCTCGTCGCGATCACCGGCACGAACGGAAAAAGCACGGTCACGACTCTGATTGGCGAGATGTGCCGCCACCTCCACCGGCCGGTGTTCGTCGGAGGCAACCTCGGCCGGCCGATGATCGAAGCAGTGGGTACCGACGCCGGCACGAAGGGCGGGCTCGTCATTGCCGAGCTGTCGAGCTTCCAGTTGGAGCGCGTTTCCAAGATGAAAGCCCACATCGCAATCCTCTTGAACATCAGCCCCGATCACCTCGATCGCTACCCATCCCTCGAGGCCTACGCGGCTGCCAAGGCCCGAATCTTCGAGCGCCAGGACGCCGGGGACTTTGCCGTTCTTCCCGCCGACGAGCCGGGGCTGCGACGGTTCGTCGCGAATGAGACCAACATCGTTTCGTTCGGTGGAAGCGATGGTGACGTTCGCGTGGTGGAAGGCGTGCTGTCCGACACGCAGACCTCTCTTCGTGTTCCGGTCGCGGAGCTGAAGATTCGCGGCTCTCACAACGCGACGAACGCCTGCGCCGCCGCCCTTGCCGCACGCTTGCTCGGCTGCGGGAGCGACGACATTGCGGCGGTCTTGCGGGAATTTCCGGGGCTGCCGCACCGCATGCAATTTCTAGGGTCCATCGCTGGCGTCGAGTACATCGACGATTCCAAGGCCACCAACGTAGGCGCGGCGGTTGCCTCGATCGATGGGTTGAGGGGTTCGACGGGCAAGATCGTCCTGATTGCAGGCGGCGTCGACAAGGGTGGCAGCTACGAGCCGCTCCGGGAGCGCATGACCGACGAGGGAAGGGGACTGGTGGTTCTCGGGCAAGCCGCAGGGCTGTTGGAGCTTGCGTTCGCAGGTGCCCCGATCGAGCTCCGTCGGGCCGACTCCATGAACGACGCGGTCGCGCATGCTGCATCACTGGCGCGCCCCGGAGACACCGTGCTCTTGGCTCCGGCGTGCTCGAGCTTCGACATGTATCGATCATATGCCGAGCGGGGCGACCATTTTCAGCGAGCCGTCGCGAATCTCGGAGGAACAACATGACCCAGCCCTCGAACCCCTCGCCTCCAACGGAGCCTGGTGCCCCCGATGTCACGCTGGCAGCGACTATCGTCGGCTTGATCGCGTTCGGAGTCGTGATGGTCTACAGCGCGAGCGCGGTTTACGCGAGGAACCTGTTCGGAGACGGATACCATTTCTTGGTCAGGCAGACGGTCTTCGCGGCGGTGGGACTCGTCGTGTTGGCTGTCTTCACGCGGATCGACACCAAGTTGCTCCGCCGTTCGACCTATCCGGTGCTGATGATTTCGGTCCTGCTGATGCTTGCAGTCGCCGTCGGTCTAGGCCGCAGCGCGGGCGGAGCAACGCGATGGCTCGCGTTAGGTCCAGTCAACGTCCAGCCAGCCGAGCTCGCCAAGCTCGCCATGATCATGTGGCTCGCCCATTCCCTGGCGAAGAAAGCCCATCGCGTCCGGACATTCTCGATCGGTTTCCTGCCACACGTTCTGGTGGCCGGTCTGCTGATGTTGCTCTGCCTCGCGCAGCCCGATTTCGGGAGCGCGGTGATGATTGCTCTCTTGACCTTCGTGGTGCTCTTCGCAGCGGGAGCCAAGGCCGGCTATCTGCTCGGTTGTGTGATGCTTGCGGTACCGATCGGCTACGGAGCGATTGCGTCCTCTCCGTATCGAATGCGTCGGATCGAAGCGTTTCTCGAGCCGTTCGAGCATCGGCAGGGTGCCGGATACCAGATCACGGAATCGCTCATGGGATTCGGTTCGGGAGGATGGACCGGAGTGGGTCTCGGCGACGGACGCCAAAAGCTGCTGTTCTTGCCGGAGGCACATACCGACTTCATCAGCGCCATCATCGGTGAAGAGCTCGGCTTCGTCGGCATCGTTCTGCTTTGTTCAGCGTTCAGCTGGGTGGTCTTCCGTGGCCTTCGTGCGGCGTGGCGAGCTCAGGATGAATACGCTGGCTACCTGGCAGCCGGTATGACGCTGTTCATCGGCCTTCAGGCGTTTACCAATCTCGCCGTCGCGATGGGTCTCCTGCCCACCAAGGGTCTTGCCCTGCCTTTCGTGAGCTACGGAGGTTCTTCACTGCTGGTGAACGCTGCCGCAGCCGGGATCATTCTCAACACGACGCGCTTCGGAGTGTCGCGTGCGGAGGCCGCTCCTCAGGGCGCCAAAGACAAGAAAGCCCAGCCGCGGCTGCGAGCCGCAAGGGGAGGTGCACGATGATCCGACGCATCATGGTGGCCGGCGGAGGCACAGGAGGACATCTCTTCCCAGGGCTTGCGGTCGTAGAGGAGCTTCGCAGACGGCTTCCTGATCTCGAAGTGAAGTTCGTGGGCACGTCGCGTGGCATCGAGGCGCGGATTCTTCCGATTCGTGGCGAGGCGCTCGAGCTGCTCAAGGTTTCCCCGCTCAAGGGTCAGGGCTTTGGAGCGCGATTCAAGAGCGTCGCACGCATTCCGACGGCCATGATGGAAGCGTCGACTCTCATCCGAAATTTCGAACCCGACCTAGTTCTCGGAGTCGGCGGCTATGCCTCTGGGCCTGTGCTGCTTGCGGCCTCGCTCTGCGGAACACCGACCGCGCTTCTCGAGCAGAACGCGTCCGTCGGAATGACGAACCGGATCCTCGCGCGCTTCGTGGACCGAGCCTACATCACCTTCGAGCAGACGGAAGCCGTCTTCGGGAAGGGCAAGTCGAGATTGACGGGTAACCCCGTGCGACAGCAATTCGTCGAACACGCGCGAATGGCATTGACTGATCCAGAAGGCTTCGAGTCACGTGCTCGTACGGTGCTCGTACTGGGTGGCTCGCAAGGCGCCAAAAAGCTGAACGAGGAAGTGCCCCACGCGCTCGCCCGCGCCGGCTTGTCGGCTCGAGGCCTCGAGGTGGTTCACCAAACCGGGGAGGCCATGCGCGACGAGGTAGAGGCGACTTATCGCTCGCTTGGGATCCGGGCGAAGGTCGTGACGTTCATCGACGAGATGGCGCGCGCCTACTCGAACGCGTCTCTGGTCGTGGCACGGGCAGGCGCCACCACGTTGGCAGAGCTTTGCGCGATTGGCCGTCCCTCCCTCCTGATTCCGTTTCCGTTCGCTGCAGACGACCATCAGGCCAAGAACGCGGACGCGTTGGAGGCCGAGGGGGCGTCGATTTGCGTCCGAGAATCCGAGCTCGCAGCCGATGCCCTCGGAGCTCTCATCGGCGAGCTGTTGAGTGACCCCGCGAGGCGGCAGGCCATGGCCCGTGCAGCGCGCGACCACGGAAGGCCGGATGCGGCGGCCGCCATCGTCGACGACATGATGGGTTGGCTCGGCGGCGCCGAGCCGACCGGCGAAGCCGCTTCCACGCCCGAACGCGAGCTACCGGGAGGCTTGCAGTACAGCGGCCTCACCGCAGCGTCTGTCCTCCGCCTCGGATACGGCGAAGTCGCCCTGCGCCCAGTGACCCGACGCCCTCGTAGGCCGGTTGTCGTCGACGGAGCGGTGTGGGAGTAAGCGGGCATGTTCCGCGGTAGAATTCGATCCATCCATTTCGTCGGCGTCGGTGGCGTCGGGATGAGTGGTATTGCAGAGGTGCTCCTCGACTCGGGCTTCGAAGTGACGGGCTCCGATCTGCGCGAGAACGACTACACTCGTCGCCTCGCGGAGAAGGGTGCGACCATCTACATCGGTCACGAGGCGCAGCAGGTCGCCCATGCCGACGTCGTCGTCTTTTCGTCTGCCGTGCCGATGACGAACCCCGAGCTCGTCGCCGCGCGTCGTGCGGGGGTGCCGGTGATCCCGCGTGCGGAGATGCTTGGCGAGCTGATGAGGCTCAAGGACGGAATTGCGATCGCAGGCTCGCACGGAAAAACGACGACAACTTCGCTGGTCGCAACGGTTCTGCGCGCTGCCGGATTGGACCCGACGGTCATCATCGGGGGCAAGCTGAACGCTCTCGGGTCGGGAGCAGCCAGAGGGGCCGGAGACCTACTCGTCGCCGAGGCGGACGAATCGGATGGCTCCTTTCTCCATCTCATTCCTTCCATCGCCGTGATTACCAACATCGATCCGGAGCACCTCGACCATTACGGGAGCCTCGACGGAGTCAAAGAGGCTTTCGTCGGATTTGCGAATCGCGTTCCTTTCTATGGATTGGTCGTCGCCTGTCTCGATCACCCCAACGTACAAAACATCTTGCCGCGGATCGACAAGCGGATCGTCACGTACGGCTTGTCCGCGCAGTCGGACTATCGAGCTCGCAACCCGGAGTTCGCTGGTCTCTCCGTGAGCTTCGACGTCGAGCATCACGATGCGAGCTTAGGTCGATTCGAGGTTCGAATGCCGGGCATCCACAACGTGCTCAATGCGCTCGCGACGATCGCGGTGGCGGACGAGCTTCGGGTCGACCACGATCGAGTTCGTGCGGCGCTGAAAGGCTTCGAAGGCGTGCAGCGACGGTTCTCCGTCGTTGGTGAGGCGGCGGGGGTCACGGTGATCGATGATTACGGACACCACCCCGCCGAGGTCGAAGTCACGCTCCAAGCGGCGCAAGGCGCCTACGGTGCTCGCATCCTCGTCGCGTTTCAGCCGCACCGCTACACGCGAACGCGGGATCTGTTTGACGAGCTCACGAGGGCCTTCAATCGGGCTGATGTTCTATTCTTGACCGATGTCTATCCGGCAGGCGAAACACCAATCGAGGGGGCCGATGCGCGCCGACTTGCCGAGGCGATTCGCGCGCATGGGCATCGGGACGTCACCTTGGTGCAGGACCGCAAGGATTTGGCTGAAGCAATCGGCGAGCGAGCTCGGCCGGGCGACGTCGTCATCACACTCGGAGCCGGAGACATCACTCGCACGGGCCCCGAGCTCCTCGAGGTGCTTCGACGATGAACCGTCGTCTGGCTCCATCGACCTCGCGGCGCAAACCCGCGCGCAAGAAGCCCATTTCCAGAAAGCCGGCGGGAAACCAGCAGGCTCGCAAGCGCGCTGACCGCAAGAATATCGCAACCAAGAAGGGCGGTGCGGCCAAGTCAGCCCGAGCTGCAGTTGCCAAGATCATCCCTCTCAGGGCTGCTGCAAGAGCCGCTCCGGGCGACCACGCCCAGAATCGGCGAAAGCCCAAGCCGAAAAAACGGCGGCAAGCCGAGGCCACGAAGACTTGGCGCGAGCGGGCGGCGGGGTTCCGGGGGCGCCTGGCTGGCTGGATCGTGCGTCGTCGGAGTCTGTTTCGCCGAGCGGGAACCTTGGCTTTGTTCGCCCTCGGGGCCGCTGCTCTGTTTTGGCTCGGAGCCCGCGCCGTGGACTACGCTCACACGGCCGATGCCTTCGCGATTCGCGACATCGTCATCGAAGGCAACGACCAGCTCGAGGACATCGACGTGCGTCGAGCGGCCCAGCTCCAAATTGGTTCGAACATTTTCGAGGTTTCGAGTGAAGACACTCGGAATCACTTGCTTCAGCATCCATGGATCGAGGAAGCGACCGTCGTCCGCAAGCTGCCCGGGCGCGTTCGCATCGACATCCTGGAGCGCAAGCCGGTCGCGTTGGTCACGTTGGACCAGCTGTACTTGGTGAGTCAGGAGGGAGCGGTATTCAAGCGACTCGGGGTCGACGATCCCGTCGATTTGCCGGTCATCACCGGTATCGCCTCGGAGCGTTTCTACGACGACCTCGACTACCGTACAGCGATTCTTCTGAGCTCGATGGCGCTGCTGCAGGACTACGAGGGAGCTGGGCTCGCAGCGCGGGAACCGGTCTCGGAAATTCATTTTGAAGGCGCCAATGGAATCGAGCTCTTCGTCGGCGACGACGGGATGAACGTCCGTCTCGGCACGGGTCAGCACCGCCAAAAGCTTCGACGCCTGCGACAGGTCCTCGAACGGTTAGCGCGAGAGAAAACGCGACCTTCCTACGTATACCTCGACAACGTTCGAAGTCCTGAGCGCGTAACCGTGCGTCTGCCCTAACGAGCAAGGGTGCTCTCGCCTCGTCCGAGGGGTTAAGCCGGACGCTTCAAAAAGATCGTTTCCACCCCTTTTTCTCTGCATGAAAGTTGTCCAGGGGAGACGCGTTTGTGTATGGGTCGGACAGAGGCGAGGGATGGCGCAAAACGAGATCATTGCAGGGTTGGATCTGGGAACGACGAAGGTCTGCGCGATCGTGGCGGAGCAGTCCGAAGAAGGCCTAGACATCATCGGGATAGGGTCCGTTCCTTCAAGGGGTCTCAAGAAAGGCGTCGTCGTCAACATCGAGTCGACGGTTCAGGCGATTCGTGCGGCCGTGGAGCAAGCAGAGACGATGGCCGGCGTCGAGATCAATACGGTGTATGCCGGAATCGCGGGAAGCCACGTCCGCGGCATGAATCAAGATGGCGTTGCCGCCATTGCCAACCGAGAGGTCGCAGCGGAGGACGTCACCCGAGTTCTCGAACAGGCCAAGGCCGTCCCGCTTCCGGGCGATCGCCAAGTGCTGCATGTTCTTCCGCAGGAGTACATCGTCGACGAGCAAGACGGCATCAAAGAGCCGATAGGCATGGCTGGTGTCCGGCTCGAGGCGCGCGTGCACATGGTTACCGCTGCATCGACGAGCGTCGCAAACGTCACCAAGTGTGCGGAACGTTGTGGCCTCTTCGTCGAAGAGGTGGTGTTGCAGCCACTCGCCAGCGCCTACGCCGTGCTGAGCAGCGACGAGCGGGAGATCGGTGGCGTGCTGATCGATGTCGGAGGCGGCACCTCGGACATCATCATCTACGTCGACGGCGCGGTCGTGCATACGAGCTCGATTCCCATCGGCGGATTGAATCTCACCAGCGACATCGCGACTGGCTTGCGCACCCCCATGGCCGAGGCCGAGCGAATCAAGATCAAGTACGGGTGTGCTGCATCGCGAATGGTCGATGATGACGAGACCATTGAGGTGCCCTCGGTAGGGGGACGACCCTCGCGATCGCTCCCACGCCGGGTGCTCTGCGACATCATCGAGCCTCGCGTCGAAGAAATCTTCGCGGCGTGCCGCCATGTCATCGCCGAGACCGGCTATGCCGACATGTTGGCTTCGGGAGCGATCGTCACAGGCGGGACGACGATCTTGGATGGCCTGCCCGAGCTTGCCGAGGAGATCCTCGGCCTACCGGTGCGTCGTGGTGCGCCCACCGGTATCGGCGGATTGATCGATGTCGTGAAGAGCCCGTCCTACGCAACCGGCGTTGGATTGGTGAAGCACGGAGCACAACAACTATTGGGAGCGTCCACCCCCGAGCGCACGGTCGAAGTGACCGCGCATCGTGGACTCAGTCGCAAGATTGGCGCGTGGTTTAAAGAGGTCTTTTAGGAGGAATCGATGGCTATCTCGATCGAGTTTGCGGACGACGTAGAGCTTCAGGCACGTATCAAGGTCGTTGGTGTGGGCGGCAGTGGCGGCAACGCCCTGAACACGATGATTCGAGCCGGGCTCGAAGGTGTCGAGTTCATCGCAGCCAACACCGACGCGCAAGCGTTGGATCGCAGCCTCGCGCCTGTGAAGATCCAACTCGGCCCGCAGCTGACGCGAGGTCTCGGCGCTGGTGGAAATCCCGACATCGGCCGAAAGGCCGCGCTCGAGGACGTCCAACGCTTGTCCGAGGCGCTCCAAGGCGCCGACATGGTGTTCATCACCGCTGGTATGGGCGGTGGCACGGGGACGGGAGCTGCTCCCATCATCACTCAGGTAGCTCATGATCAGGGTGCGCTGACCGTTGGCGTGGTGACCAAGCCGTTTCTCTTCGAGGGGCGGAAACGGGCGAAGCATGCCGAGCGCGGGGTTCAAGAGCTGATCGATACGATCGATAGCATCATCACCATTCCGAATCAGCGCCTGATGTCGCTTGGAGACGACGACATCACGATGCTCGATGCATTTGCCCGGGCCGACGATGTCCTGCTACAAGCAGTGCAAGGCATCAGCGACCTCATCATCAATGCCGGTATGATCAATGTCGACTTCGCCGACGTAAAGACGATCATGGCAAACAACGGACGCGCGCTGATGGGCACGGGCATCGCCAAGGGAGACCGTCGAGCCCTCGAGGCGGCAGAGATGGCCGTGAACTCGCCGCTTCTCGACGAGGTGTCGGTGCAAGGCGCAACTGGCATACTGATCAACTTCACCGCGGGCCCCGACATCAAGCTCCGCGAAATCAACGAGGCGGCAGGCCTCGTTCAGCAGGCAGCCCACGAGGATGCCGAGATCATTTTCGGCGTAGTCACGGATGCGAACCTGTCGGACACGGTGAAGGTCACCGTCATCGCGACAGGCTTCGAGAAAACCGGTCATGCCCCGATTCCGCTCGGCCTCCACCATGCGGTGGCGGCGCAGAGCTCGCACGGCTCGGGCGCTTATCGAGCGAGCCGTGCTACCCCGGTCAGGGCTGAGGATTTCTCCTCGACGCTCGAGGGGGTGCCGGCCGCCGTGCCTCAGACGGTGGGAACACGCGCTTTCGGGGCAAGCGCGCTTCATGACGAAGCCGTCCTCGACATTCCTGCCTACCTGCGGCGCGGAAGGCCCGGGGCGCAGTGAGATAAGAGTTATTTCATGCACTTAGCTTGAAGCCCGGCCTCGACCGGGCTTCTGAATTTTGCGAGCCTGTAACTTAACCCCTGTAGCTTAAATGCCAGGGCTCAGGCATACTGGGACTGGTTTAAGAGTGAGAAAAAGTGTTCAGTTAGGCTCTGATGCCCGTCCGACGTGTCCTTGTGTTGGGGTGCTGTGTTTCCTTTGTGCCGTGATCGCCTCCCTCGTCGGCGCAAAAAGCGCTTCCGCGGATCCTCCGCCAAAGTTGATCCAAGTGACGTCCTTCGCCGCTCCGGCGACGGTGCTCGGTGTGACGAACCCGTACTTGGTCGCGGCCGCGATGCAGAGCTCCGAGGTGCTGCGCTTCGGATTTTCCCGCAACATTCGCGATGCGGCCCATCGCCTCGAAAAGCTAGCACGCTTCGGTGTGGACCTGAACCAACGCGGCGCGCAACTTCGTGACGAGAAGCTTCAGCTGCGGATTCAGTCCCAACTCTCTGGCGGCGTGCTCCAGATCTGTTATCGCCGGTAGAGCTGCGCGGCGCAGCCCCGGAAGGCTGCGACGGGGCCGTCGCCATCGCGAAGAAGCGGCTTCGTGTCATTGTCGGGCACGCGAATCGTCATAAGGTCACCCAAAGATGAGCCGTCCCCGGCATCATATCGTCCTCGTTCCCGGTCTGTTCGGGTTCGCGCGTCTCGGGGGCTTCGATTATTTCGCGCACGTGGAGGAAGCGCTCGCAAGCCGGTTCTTGCAACAAGGAGCAGACTGCGAGTTCGTGTTGGTGTCTTCGCCGCCGACCGGATCAATCGTGCATCGCACCCAGGTTCTGATGGACACCATCGAGCGGACCTGCGCGCGCGATGCGGGCGCAATCCATCTCGTCGGGCATTCGACTGGTGGCCTGGACGTTCGGCTGTTGGCCTCGCCGACCGTTTGGCCGGAGCTCCCGGGCTGGTTCGATCGAGTTCGCACCGTCATCAGCATCACGACCCCGCACTACGGGACACCCCTTGCTCATCATCTCGCGACGATAGCGGGCACCCGGTTGTTGGAGGCGCTCTCGCTTCTCACCTACATGACGCTTCGCGCCGGGGGGCCGCCGCTCACGATTCTCACTCCCGTGATCACCTCGTTCGGCCGGGTTGATCAGGCTCTCGGGCTCGAGATTAGAGCGCTCGAGAGAACGACGGAGCTGCTGCTCAGTTTCTTGGCTGAGGAGGGTCAGGCGGAGGTTCGCGAGTGGTTCGATGGCATCCGGCACGACCAGGGCGCGATCATTCAACTCACTCCCGAATCGATGGACATCTTCGATGCTGCAGTCGAGGACAATCCAAAGCTTCGCTATGGCTGTGTCGTGGCACGAACGCCACCACCTTCCCCCTGGCAAGTTGCCAAGAGCCTGCGGTCCCCAATCAGCGCGCTCTCGGCGGCCTTCTTCTCGACGCTTTACGTAGGCGCGAGTCGCGCCTCGAAGGTCTATCCACCCCCCGCGCCGGCACCAGAGATTCAGCAGTACCTCGAGCGAGAGCTCGGACGCCGGCTCGAGCAGTCGTTCAACGACGGCCTGGTGCCAACTGCGAGCATGATCTGGGGTGACGTCCTCTGGGCGGGCACGGCCGATCACTTGGACGTGCTCGGCCACTTCCAGGGCGACCGGGACTCCTCGCATACCGACTGGCTGGTGAGCGGCGCCGGCTTCCGCGAGGACGACTTCGACGAGCTAATGGACGCCGTCGCCGATTTCCAACTCCAGGGGACACGCTCCACCCCCGCAAGCCCCATACTTCCGACTACTTAGCAGGCGCACCGCGACAACCCGTTTGCCCGCCATGAGAATTCTAGTTGGCGTGGATTTTCGCGGTCTGGTTTTCAACTGCTTGAAACGGCTGAGGTTTTGGAAGGGGAGCATGTCCCCTAGTCGAGGTCGTACTCTTTGCGTCTTGCTGCGAGGTGTTCGACGTAATAGGCGGCAGGTTGTTGCGCTTCGATTTCGCCTGCTTCCGTGGCCTCCTCGAGCTTCCTCATCAGGTCGCCGATGCGCTTTGAGGGCGGGATGCCGAACGCCTCCATGATCGCGGTACCGAGACCCTTGGGTAGCGGAGCCACTTTGGCGTCCTCTTCCTGCAGGTCCCGGATTCGCTTTGCGAGCAAGCTGATCTGGTGGACGCCGCGGCGGCGCTTTTCGGGGCGCTTGGTCGTGATGTCCGCGCGGCTCAGGTCGAGGAGGTCGCGAAGGCCGTCCCCCATCTGCCGATAGAATCGGCGCACGGCCGCATCCGTCCAGCCCTCGTCGTATTGGGCGGCGCGGAGGTGGTGAAGGATCAAGAAATGGATCCGCTCCCGCAGCGCGCCCTCGAAGCCGAGGCGGTCGGCAACCCGCTTTCGAAACATTGCGGCGCCTACCTCGCTGTGACCGTGAAAGGTCACGTTCCCGCGGTCGTCGATCCGGCGGGTCTTCGGTTTGCCGATGTCGTGCAGCAGGGCGCCCCAACGCACCTCGATGCGCGGCACCGATTGCTTCACGACTTGCTTGGTATGTTTCCAGACGTCCTTGTGCCGCCACTCGTTGTCGCCAAAGCCGACCATCGCACCGACCTCGGGCAACCATACATCGAGAAAGCCCACCGACTCGATGGCGTCGAGCCCTTCCTCCGGATGCTTTGAAACGAGTAGGCGGTCCACGTGCTCCCGGAACACGGGCACGGGGAGGGCGCGCCATTGTGCGGGGGTCGGCCGTTCGTGTCCCCGCGCTAGTAGCCCTGGATCGTGAGCCACCTCAGTGGCCCATTGCAGTGCTTCCAATGCCTGGTCGGGTATCACTTCTCGTTTCGTCACTACGGCCATCGTTCACCCTAGTATATCGCCGAGCGCCTCGAGGAGACGCTGATTCTCCTCTGGCGTGCCAATCGTGATCCGGATGCAGCGTTGGAGCCGCGCATCGCCCCTCGGAAACATCCGCACCGCGATTTCCCGGTGCAGAAGAGCCTCGCACAGCTCCGCGGCGTCACCGGCGTACTCGATCAGCAGGAAATTCGCATCGCTCGGGAAACAGCGCAACCCCTCATGGCGATCGAGCGCACCCCTCAATCGCTCGCGCTCGGCGACGATCGTGGTGATGTGCTCCTCGAGGACCGGGGCCAAGTCGGTCAGCGCAAGCGTTGCGATCGCTTGAGAGATGCTGTTGACGTTGAACGGCTGACGCACCTTCTCGATCTCTGCAGACAGGGTCTCGTGCAGACGCAACCAACCGACCCGAATGCCGGCAAAACCAATCTTCGAGAGCGTCCCAATCAAGGCGCACTGAGGGTGTTGCTCACACCAGGTTGCAAATGATTGCTCGCTGTACGCGCCATAGGCCTCATCGATGACATGCAAGGTGTCGGGGAACGACTCGATCAGATGCTCGATCTTCCCGCGCGAGAAGCAATTCCCAGTCGGATTGTTGGGGCTGGCGTAGTAAACCAGGTTGGGCTTGGCCCGCTCTAGCGTGGCGGCCATCCGTTCTGCGTCCAGGTCCCAACGATCGTCGAGCGCTACGCCCACCGGCTCCCAGCCGTGCGCCCGGCTCGTCAGTCGGTACATCACGAAGGTTGGCTCCGGGAAAACCACCACTGGACGTGCGGCCCCGGCGCGTGGTCGCGCCATTGCAGTCGCCAGCAGGGAGATCAGCTCGTCGGACCCGGCGCCGAGCACGTACTCATCGGAGCTGCCACCGAGGCCCCGGGCCAGCGCCTCACGGAGCCTCGTTGCGCGTCCGTCGGGGTAGCGATTGAACTCGATCGTGTGCAGCGCCGCGGCGATCCGTGCTTCCGCTTCGGGGGGTAGCGGCCAAGGGCTCTCGTTGGCGTCGAGCTTGACCGCGGGCGGAGCCGAGCTCACGCAGTACGCGGAAAGCTCGTCGAGCTCGGGCCGCAACAGTGCTCTGAGGGATTCGACGGACATGGGGAGTCACCGGTCAGGCGGAGTCATTGCACGCCGCCGCCCGGTGTAAAGGGCCCACCCGAAATCAGTGCAAAACCTGGTCGGCCTGCTGTCGCGCCTCTTCGAGCGCAAGACTGATTGCAGCCGCATCCTTGGCATCGGGACGGGCCTCCAAATAGGCAGCGAGGTCCTCCGATGCAGCCCCGTACGTACGGAGCGCGTGGGCAAGCAGACCGCGATCGCGGCGGTGCTCTGGCGCCTGAGTCAGCTCGACCAAGTGGTCGCAGGCGAGCATCGCCCTCGCATAGTCACCCTGGCGCCGATGCGCGTTTTTCAGATTCGCCAGCATGCGAACCGTGATCGTATGGCCGTCGACTGGTTCGAGGTAACTCGGGTGCAGCGCCATCTCGACCCCTCGGAATTCCGCGGCCAGCTTGCGCAAACCGTGACCGTCGAGGAGCTCGCCACCGTTGAACGGATCCTGATAGACGCCTCGCGCGCCGCCCACGCGAACCAAGAAGTGACCCGGAAAGCCGACGCCATCGACTTCCATTCCCGCCCGTTCACCGACTGCGATCGTGACGACGGAGAGCGAGATCGGTATTCCCCTGCGACGGATCATCACTTTGTCGATGTAGCTGTTGTAGGGGTTGTAGTAGTCGTCGCGCTCGCCCTCGAAGCCCATCTCTTGAAAGAGAAGCTCCGCGAGGATTCGCCCGTCGCGCTCCGGTGTCGATCGAAGGCCACGCCGAATCAACGCCTCGGCACCGAGGCCATCGAGGGTCCTCCGAAGCGCGTGCTCGTCGAGAAGTGGATTCGCTTCCTTTGCGATCACGATGGCGACGTCCTCGACCCGTACACCGGGACGCTGCAACATCGACACCAAGGGATCTCCGCTCGCCACGATACTAACCTTGCGTTGAAGTAGATTGACCCATCGAGCGCTGATGTCGAGCCGGGCAGTGTGCTACACCGCTTCTTGCACGAGCCTATGTGTTGTTCCGGTGCTTGACGAATTTCTGCAGACGTTGGACCAGGGTCCATCTTATTGGGCCTACCCATTGGTGGCGGCTGCCGCTGCGGTCGAGTACGTTTTCCCGCCGCTTCCAGGCGATACCGTCGCGCTCTTCGCGGTCGCTCTGGCCGTTCGCGCGCAGTTACATTGGGCTTTCGTCTACCTCGCGTTGACCTTCGGCGCAATGTTCGGGGGCTTGGTCGCGTGGAGGTTTGGCCTTTGGCTGGCGGACCACGAGGAGGGCTGGCCTTCATTTTTGAAAACGCCCGGCGCTACGCGAGCGCTCGACGCAGTGCGTCGTGGCTACGACCGGCACGGCGCGATGTATCTCGCCTCGAACCGGTTTCTGCCGGCGCTTCGGGCATTCTTCTTCGTTGGCGCGGGTCTCTCGAAGATGAGCGCGGTGCCCGTGATCGTCTTCGGCGGCATCTCCGCAGCCCTGTGGAACGCGCTCTTGATGGGAATCGGTTATGCCGTCGGAAGCAACTGGGACGTGCTTGTCGGCATCGCCCAACGGTACGCCGTGGCGACGCTCGTCTTGATCGTGATCGCGGCCGTCGGCATCATCGGCCGGTTTCTGTGGTCCGGCAGACGCGCTTAGCGCTCGCGGGTCTCGATGGAGGCATCCGATTTCACCATCGCTCGCACGAGCTCCCGGTTCATTCGCGCAATCCAGTTCAGGCTCACACCTTTGGGACAGGCCGCCTCGCACTCCCCGTGATTGGTGCAACCCCCGAAGCCCTCGGCGTCCATCTGAGCGACCATTCTTCGAGCTCGGTCCTGCCGCTCCGCTTGTCCCTGCGGCAGCAACGAGAGATGGGAGACCTTGGCCGCGGTGAAGAGGCTCGCCGATGCGTTCGGGCAAGCGGCCACGCAAGCGCCGCACCCGATGCACGCCGCTGCGTCCATGGCCATGTCGGCGACGTGCTTCTGCACGGGGACGTCATTCGCTTCCGGCGCGCTTCCCGTCCGAATCGAGATATACCCTCCAGCCTGGATAATCCGGTCGAAGGCCGAGCGGTCGACGACGAGGTCTTTGACGATTGGAAAGCCAGCCGCCCGCCAGGGCTCGAGCCAAAGCTCGTCGCCGTCTTTGAACTGGCGCATGTGAAGCTGGCACGTGGTCGTGAGCTTCTGAGGCCCGTGCGCTACGCCGTTGATCACCATGCCGCAGCTGCCGCAGATCCCCTCGCGACAGTCGTAGTCAAACGCGATTGGCGGCTTGCCCTTCTCGATGAGACCTTCGTTGACGACGTCGAGCATCTCCAAGAAGGACATGTGCGTATTGATGTCTCTTGCTTCGTGGGTCTCGAAGTGCCCAGAATCGTCCGGACCGTCTTGGCGCCACACGTGAAGAGTCAGGTTCAAGTATTGCTCGCTCATCGATGCGCCTCTCACTTGTAGCTTCGCTTGCTTGGCTTGACGTACTCGAAGGTCAGCGGCTCCTTGTGAAGCCTCGGCGCGCCCGGGCTACCGGTCCATTCCCAGGCCGCCACGTACGAGAAATGCTCGTCATCCCGGAGAGCCTCTCCATTCTCTTGGTATTCCTCGCGAAAGTGTCCTCCGCAGCTCTCATTGCGTTCCAATGCATCCAGGCACATCAGCTCCCCGAGCTCGAAGAAATCAGCCACACGCCCCGCCCGCTCCAGAGTCTGGTTGAGCTCGGCCCCGCTGCCCGTGATCTTCACCTCCCGCCAGAACTGATCGCGGAGCGTTGGGATCTCCCGGAGCGCTTCCTCGAGCCCTTCTCTATTTCGCGACATGCCACATTTCGTCCAGATGATGGCCCCGAGCTTTCGGTGAAAATACTCGGGCGCATGCTTCGGGTCAGGAGCGTTCATGAGCTT
The DNA here is from genome assembly GCA_963792825.1 of uncultured delta proteobacterium. Classification (GTDB taxonomy): domain Bacteria; phylum Myxococcota_A; class Polyangia; order Polyangiales; family Houyiibacteriaceae; genus SG8-38. The sequence continues at coordinate 125,044 of CAWBXS010000001.1, forward strand.
GTGTACGCGCCCCTGCACGCCCTCGATTGCCCGTCGAACGTCTGGATGGTCTTCGGCCAGCGGTGGGAGCTTACGGACGTCGCCGAGATAGTTGCCGACCGTGAGAGGCAGGACGAAGTACCCATCGGCCAAGCCCTGCATCAGTGCGGACGCACCGAGTCGGTTCGCGCCATGATCGGAAAAGTTCGCTTCGCCGCCCGCGAACAGCCCCGGGATCGTCGTCTGGAGGTTGTAGTCCACCCACAGGCCGCCCATGGTGTAGTGAGTCGCCGGATAAATGCGCATTGGTGTCTTGTAGGGGTTCTCGCCCGTGATGCGCTCGTACATTTCGAAGAGGTTGCCGTAGCGCTCGCGAATCGTCTCTTCACCCAGGCGACGGATCGCTTCGGCGAAATCGAGATACACTCCTCGGCGCTCACCATCGACCTCCGGCCCCACGCCGAGGCCCTCGTTGGTGACGTAGAGCGCGTTGCGCGATGCCACGTCGCGCGGGACGAGGTTCCCGAACGCTGGGTAGCGCTCCTCGAGGTAGTAGTACCGTTCTGCCTCCGGAATGCTCTCGGGCGGCTTCGTGACGTCCTCCTTCTTGCGCGGAACCCAAACACGCCCGTCGTTTCGGAGCGACTCGCTCATCAGCGTCAGCTTCGACTGATAGCTGCCGGCTTGCGGAATGCAGGTCGGATGAATCTGCGTGTAGCAGGGATTGGCAAACGCGGCGCCGTGCCGATGCGCGCGCCATATGGCCGTGCAGTTGCAGCCTTTGGCGTTGGTGGACAGAAAGAAGACGTTCCCGTAGCCGCCGGTGCATAGAATGACCATGTCCGCGATGTGAGGTCTGACCTCGCCCGTCCTCAGGGAGCGGGTGACGATGCCGCGTGCGCGTCCCTCGTGGACGATGAGGTCGAGCATCTCGGTGCTCGGAAACATCTCCACCGTACCGGCTTCGATCTGCCGACTGAGCGCTTGGTAGGCCCCCAACAGCAACTGCTGGCCGGTTTGCCCTCGTGCATAAAACGTTCGTGAGACCTGTGCCCCACCAAAGGATCGGTTCGCGAGGAGGCCCCCATATTCACGCGCGAACGGAACCCCTTGCGCGACCGCTTGGTCGATGAGGTTTACGCTCAGCTCGGCCAGCCGGTACACGTTCGACTCGCGGGAGCGGAAATCCCCTCCTTTGACGGTGTCGTAGAACAGGCGATAGACACTGTCGCCGTCGTTCTGGTAGTTCTTGGCCGCGTTGATGCCACCCTGCGCGGCGATGCTGTGCGCTCTGCGCGGGCTGTCTTGATAACAGAAGCACTTGACGTTGTAGCCCATCTCGCCGAGGGAGGCGGCAGCAGCCCCGCCGGCAAGCCCGCTGCCGACGACGATGATGCTGTACTGTCGGCGATTGGACGGTGCGACCAGCTTGATCGCCTGCATGTGGTTTTCCCAGCGATGCTGGATGGGGCCGGTCGGTTCGTTCGATCGAAGTTCCATTGGCGAGTCCTTAGAGTGTGACGAGACCCGTGAGCACGGAGATGGGGAACGACAAGTTCCCGACCGTGAGGACGGTGGAGATCGCGACGGCCAAATCGCGCCGATATGAATTGTAGCGGGGATGATTGGCACCGACCGTTTGGAATGCGCTGTACATCCCGTGAAAGACGTGAAGGCCGAGCGCGATGTTCCCCGCGATGTACACGCTCGCGATCAGTGGATTTTGGAAGCCCTCGACCACGTTCCGATAGACGTCGTCGGGGTGGCTTGGAAGGATCGTGAAGTGCAGTAGATGGTAGACCAAGTAGAGGAGCAGAATCGGACCCGACCAATACATCGTTCGAGCCGCGTAGTCAGTGGCGAGGTCTTTGTGCTTCTGATACCGCGACCCACGAGCCCGCCGGTTACGCAGCCAGAGCGAAAAGGCCGATGCGATGTGCGCTCCAAAGGCGAAAAGTAACAGTAGACGCGTTCCCCAGACCAACGCTGGCAGGCTGCGAAGCAACGCGGCGTATCCGTTCAATGCCTCGGGTCCGAGATAGAGGTTGAGGTTACCCAAGAAATGCCCGACCGCGAAGCCGACGATGATGACCCCTGAGACGGCCATGATCACTTTCTTTCCGATCGTCGTTTGATGGAGGGTGAGCGCGTGTGGCATGAGATCTCCTTGGCGCGGTAGGGGGCAGGGCGGCTCTACCGGGGTTCGGGCGGGTCGAAGTACTCCACGTGATCGCCGCGAAACGTTTCGAGCACCGTGACTCCACCGCCCTCGCGCACCAGGTAATTCGGACCGAGCGGAACTTTCCCGAGGCCGCCTGGCGTGTCGACGATCAGCTTTGGGAGTGCGATTCCGCTCAGCCGCCCTTGGAGCGCCGCCATCAGCTCGATGCCGCGACGCAGGGGGGTCCGGAGGTGCCCGGTGCCGCCGACAGGATCCATTTGCAAGAGATAATAGGGCCGAACCCTCGATCCGACCAGGCCCCGAAAAAGAGTCTCGAGCGTCGTGGCATCGTCGTTGACTCCCCGGAGCAGAACGGTCTGGTTCATCACCGGGAGGCCTGCGTCGACCAGTCGCGCGCAGGCGGTGCGGGCCTGCGCCGTGAGCTCTTTCGGGTGGTTGAAGTGGGTCATGATCCACGTCGCCTCGAAGCTCTTGCGGATGGCCCTGCAGAGCTCGTCGGTGATGCGTTGTGGAAGGGTCACCGGAGCTCTGGTTGCGAGGCGGGCGTACTCGACGTGGCCGATTCGACCGATTCGAGAGAGCAATCGCGCGAGTCGCTCGGTCGACATCATACAGGGATCGCCGCCCGATACGATGACCTCGCGAACGCCTCGGTGCGCCTCGATCCACGTGAGTGCCGGTTCCAGCGCCGCCATGGAGCGCGCCCCGCCTCCAGCCCCGACCAGCCTCGACCGTGTGCAGAAGCGGCAGTAGACGCCGCATCGGTCGGTGGCGATCAGCAAGACGCGATCCGGATAACGCTGGATGAGATGTGGCGCGACCTCGTGCGCCTCCTCACCAAGTGGGTCACGGAGGTCCCCCTTCGTCGCGATTCCTTCCTCGACCCGAGGAATGCATTGCCTTCTCACGGGGCAGTCGGGGTCCACCGGATCGCAGAGGCTCAGGTAGTAAGGTGTCACGGAAATCGGCATACCTGCCGCCATCGCGCGTGCAGCGCCCCTGCGCTCTGCATCTGTGAGGGTCAGCGCCTTGTCGAGACCTTGTAAATTCGTCACCGCATGCTGCGCCTGCCAACGCCAGTCGTTCCATTCGGAGTGGCCGAGCGGCAAGGCCTCGCGAAAATTGGGAGGGAGCGCGCGCACGGTCGCGAGCTTAGTGGCTGTCCTGTCGGCGGCAACTCGCTTTGCGCCTGGACACCCGCCATAATCATTGGCATATCCCTCTTTCAGAGCTTGTCCACCGGGCACTTTGCTCCCATCTTTCGAGGCGAAAACGGAGAAACTATGGCGACCCGAGATCCGCGCCCGTTCGGCGTCCAGTACATCGAGAACCCGACGCAAGCGAAGCTGCGTGAGCTCGCGATGGAGCACACTCCCTACGTTCAACGAACCGCAGTCGGAAGTATCAACAAGGTCACGCGCAACAAAGCACGCATGGCCCAGTATACGTACATCATCGACACGGAAGATCGCTGGAGCCACCAGGTCATCGATCCGAAGAAGGCCAGCGCTTTGATCGAGCGCCAGGCGCGGTACATCGAGGACAAAGGCAGTCTCATCGCCATCGACGGATATGTGGGCCTCGGGGACGGCGCCTTCGGGGCAACGTGGCTGTATACGCTCGAGGGCGCGAACATCGCCGGCATGCAGCAGATCCTGGCATTCCCGCGTTCCGAGGTCGAGAGCAAGAAGCAGCTGGATGCGCCCTTCGAACCCGTGTTTCGTCTCTTCTATACGCCGGATTTGATGCTCGACGACATGCCGGGGCGCCAGGCGATCGTCGTCGACATCGAGAGCTGGACGACATACGTCGTGGGTGCCGACTACTTCGGTGAGTCCAAGAAGGGGATCCTTCGAATGCTCAACCATTACGTCTACCAGAAGGGCGGACTGGTTCTTCACGCAGGCGCGAAAGCGGTCACTTCGAGGACAGGCAACAAGCTCACCATGACCATCATGGGCCTCTCGGGAACCGGAAAGACGACCACGACATTCTCGAAGCAGGGCGACCTCACCGAGCCAATCCAAGACGACATGGTGGCGCTCTGGCCGCATGGAGCGCTGACGATCACGGAGAACGGCTGCTTCGCGAAGACCGACGGCTTGTCACTCGAAACCGAGCCGGTTCTTTTCACGGCGACCTCGGGCCCCGATGCCTGGATCGAAAACGTGTTCCTCGAGGAGGACGGCTCGTTCAACTTCAGCAAGGGCGTCTTGTCCGTCGCGGACGTGCGAAGGCTGCGTGACATCCTAGTAGGCACCGGCGCGAATGCTCAGAACGTCGACAAGTACATCGCGGGTGAGGTTGGCGTCGATGATGTCGTCAACAGCCACGGGGTCCCCGCGGATGGTTGGGATTTCGTCGTCTGGACGCAGAACGGCCGCTCGATCGTCCCGATGAGCGCCATTCCCGAAGCGGCCGACCTGCACGACATTCCGCCGGTGAAATCGATGGGCATCCTCAACCGGGACGAAGGCTATGATGCAGCCATGCCGGGAATCGTCCGTTTTACCTCACCCGAGCAGGCTGCGGGCTACTTCATGCTCGGCGAGACATCCAAGACGAGCGCTGCGGGTAAAGAGCGCGGCAAGACGCGGTCCCCGTTCACCCAACCGTTTTTCCCGGCGAAACACGGTTTGCAGGCGAAACGATTCGCCGAGCTTGCCGCAACGATGCCCGGCGTGACCATGTGGCTCATGAATACTGGCTACATCGGCGGCGAGGCGGTCGACGCGAAAGAAAACAAGGCACTGAACATCAAGATCCCACATTCGAGCGCGATGCTGGAAGCGCTGCTCAGCGACACCATCAAGTGGAAGAAAGATCCCGATTTCGGCTACGAGATCGTCGACGTCGAGGCTCCGGAAAACGCAGCTCTGCTCGCCAAGGTTCCCGCTGAGATCCTCGAACCGCGACGCTTCTACGAAGGCCGTGGCCGTCATGCCGACTACGAGCTGTGGGTCAGGCACATGAAAGAGGCCAGAAGAGAGTTCCTCCGGAAGTTCGCGGTCTCGAACGCCATCGTCCAGGCCACCACGGGCTGACACACCCGGAGGCCCGCAGGTTTTGGCGGTTGCCAGCGGACTTGTGGTAACCAGCATGGCCGTGATGCGTTTCGGGCCCGCTTTCGTCTTACTGGCTTCGTTGATGGTGCTCGGGGTCGTAGTAGGCCCTGCCTCCAGAGCCGCGGCCGACACGGACCTGGTCGTCTTCGACGCCGTGTTCGGCGGCACCGTCTCGAAGTTCGCGGGTCAACGCAAGTGGCAGCCGAGCCTGTGGCTCGATGGGTCGTACGGCGTAGCTGGGCCTTTGCATCTCGGCGCATACTTTCAATGGCTCGGAAGGAGCTTTCCGCTCGACGATTCCGGGTTTGGCGGAGGGGGCCTCATCGCGCTCCGGGGAAACATCAGGAACCTGCGCCTTTCGGGAGCCTTCTGCGGGGGGTATTTGGGGGTGCCGCTACCGACCTACACCGAGGGATCCGGAACGATTAGCGCGTTCGTGGGCCTCGGGTATGGTTTCCTCTCGTGGATGGGGTTCGAAGCGCGCGGCCGTTGGATGCGCTACTTCAAGACACCGCCCGGCGCACCGGATCAGAGCTGGACCATCGAAGCGGGATTCAGCTTCTTCATCGACTGAGGCCGCGCCGCCCGCTATTTCTTTTTGAGGTTCTCGATCGCGCGTTGCGCGCGCTCAGCACCGCGCGGATCGCTCTTTTCGGTCGCACGGACGTATCGCTGAAAGGTTGCAATGGCGAGATCGACATGACCGACCTTCTCGTAGCACGACGCGAGATCGAACAAGAGGTCCGGTGGCCCGCCCTTGCCGAGCTCGAGAGCCTGATTGTAGATCGGAATCGCGTCCTTGTATCGTTCAGCGCCCCGGTACGCGATCGCCAAGTTGCGCGCGACCTCGGGGTCGTACGGGTCGGCGGTGCTCGCCCGCTCGAGCGCTCGGATGGCTTCGTCGTAGCGTCGCGCATTGCGCAGCGCCACGCCGAGGTTGTTCAGAAGCCTCGGGTCGTCGGGAAAGAGCTTCAGCGCCTTCTGGTAGGTCGCGATCGCCGCCTCGTCGTTCTTCGATTGACGGTAGGCGACGCCTAGATTGAGCCAGTGGTTCGCGTGCTTCGGCTCGAGCTCCGTTGCCTTCTGGAGGTACTTCACGGCTTCTTTCGGTCGCCCGAGCCGCAACAGGGTGGCGCCTGCCAGCCCCTGTGCTCTCCCGTCAGCCGGCTGGAGCTCGATCGCGTGCGAGAACGCCTGAAAGGCCTCTTCATATCGGCCGAGCCTTCGGAGGATCGAGCCGCGCGTGAAATGCCCCTGCGCATAGGTCGGTCTTTCGGCGACCGCCCGATCGATTTCGGCGAGAGCCTCCTCGTAGCGGCCCTCTTCGCGAAGCGTCTTGGCGAGCTGATAGTGGGCGTCCGCAGCGTCAGCCCATACGGCCGGCGCCGTGAGCCACAGCGTGCACACAAGAACGATCCCGACCCCTCGCACTTCGTCAGATTAGCCGTTCAAATGCCCTTGTACAACAATCCGATTGCCGTTCGGAACACCGGCGGCATCAAGCGGTCGAAAAGCACCCAGGCGAGGATCAAGCCCATGAGCGCGCCACCGCCCGAAAAGAGCCCAAACCATTTGTCGCGCAGGCGGTCGTTCAGCACGAGCGGGACGATCGCATATCCGTCCAGCGGTGGCAGCGGAATCAAATTGAAACATCCCAAGATGAGATTGATCGAAAAGAGAACGCTCAGGAAGAGCGCGAGTCCCTGCGCGACGCCGGAGGGCGCAACCGCAAGTGTTTCGAGACTGAGGCCCTCGGTCGGAAGGGTGAAGTAGCCGCTCGCGATACCGACGCGGATGGCAACCGCAGCAAGCAATGCGAGCGCGAAGTTTGCCGCCGGACCGGCCGACGCCATGACCGCCGCACGCCTTGGGTGCCGGCTGGCCCAAGTCGGGTCGTACGGTGCGCTGGCCCAGCCGATCATCCAACCGCCGCCCTGCAGGAAGAAGGACAGGATGGGCACGACGATCGCGCCAAATGGCTCCCTCTTGATGTGCGGTAATGGGTCGAGCGTCACTTGAGCTGCCGCGGTCGAGTCGCCGCCCAGCTTGCCGACGAGGGCGTGCGCCGCCTCGTGACACGTGAGCGACATCAAGAACGCGGCGAGCCAGAGGGGAAGCTTGGCGAGGAGGTGAGCGTCCATCGAGCGGCCAAGACTACACTGAAAACGCGCACCTGCTACATTCGACGAATGAAGGCGATCATCGCGCTCTTCGACATCGACGGAACGCTCTTGAGGGCCGGCGGCGCTGGGCGCCGCGCAGTCGAGCTCGCCCTAGGTGAAGTGCTCGAGGATCGGGTCGAGGAGGTGAGCCTTCATGCGGTCGAGTTCGCGGGACGCACCGATCCGTGGATCGTGCGCACGGCGCTCACGCACTATGACGTGATCGCCGACGACACGCTGATCCACGAAGTGCTGCGGCGCTACGTCGTCCACCTACCGCGCGAGCTCGAACGGGCGAGCGAGTTCGAAGTGCTGCCCGGAGTCCTGTCATTGCTTCGCGAGTTGAGCGCGCGCGACGACGTGGCGCTCGGCCTCGGCACCGGGAACACCGAGCCTGCAGCCCATGCCAAGCTGATGCGGGGTGGGCTCGACGGATTTTTCGCCTTCGGCGGGTTCGGATCCGACCACGCCGACCGCGTGGAGCTCCTCCGCGCTGGGCTCGGGCGAGGCCTGGAGCGAGCCCGATGTCGGCGAGAAGAAGCACGGGTCGTCGTGATCGGAGACACGCCGCACGACGTCGCCGCAGCGCGCGCCATCGGGGCCCACTGCGTGGGCGTGAGCACCGGTGGCTTCGACGGAGGGGCGCTCGAAGCTGCCGGCGCGGACGTCGTGGTGTCGAGCCTCCGTGCCGAGGAAGTCCGCTCGGCCTTCGCACGCACCAAACCGTGACCCTCCCGCACAGGCGAGCCGTGTGGGGTGAGTCGGCGCGTGCCATACTCCGACCGTGAGCACGGTGCCGAGGCATTGGTACGGCAGATGGTGGGCGATCGTGATCCTGATCTCGTTGGTCGTCGGGGTCACCGGGGTGCTCACCGTCAAGGGTCTCGGGCTCCGATCCGTGAGCGTGAACGCGGTGCCCTTGGAGCAAGCGCCGGAAGGCTTCGACTACGGCTGGTGGAACGATGCGCTTGGTCGATGGGTGCGCGGAGCAAGCGTCGACTACGATGCAGTCCTTCTCGAAGAGAGCGGTTTGCGCCGGTTCGTCGCGACCTTGGGGCAGTTAGGCCCGCACTCGACGCCCGAGCGATTCAGCACCGAGCCCGAACGTCTGGCCTATTACATCAACGCCTACAACGCGCTCACCTTGTTTGGGGTCGTGGATAACTGGCCGATCGACAGCGTACAGGACGTTCACGGTTGGCTCGACCCGAGGGCCGGGTTCGGCTTCTTCTACGGTCTTCGTTTTCCGCTCGATGGCCGGGCAACCAATCTCTATGACCTAGAGAACGAGGTGATCCGCGGCTTCGTCGATGCGCGCATTCATGCCGCGATCAATTGCGCTTCGAGGTCCTGTCCCGCGCTCAGGCCGTTTGCCTTCGAACCGGTCCGCCTCGACGACCAGCTCGACCTGGTCACACGGGACTTTTGCTCCAACCCGCTCCATGTCCGCGTCGACAAGGAGGCCCAGGAGATCCAGTTGTCGGCGATCTTCGAGTGGTATCAGCCGGATTTCGAGGAACACGCCCGACGCCTGGGCAGGCCAGCGACGATCATCGACTTCATCCTCGGCTTCGCGACACCTGAGCTCGCCATCGCGGTCGCAGAGGCTCGAAACGCCGATTTCAAAGTCGTTTTTCAGCCCTATGACTGGTCCTTGAATCGGCTTTGAGGACCTCCGCCCGCACAAAAGAGCTGCGAGACTCGACGAAGCGTGGCATAGCTGACTAAGATTTTAGGGATGATTCGGGGGAGTCAGCGTGGGATGAAAGGTCTCGCTTCATTCGCTCTTGGGGTATGTTCCGCGCTGGCTCTCGCCGGCTGCCCAGGGAGCTTGTCCAACCCAGAGGACTTCATCGACGGCGGGCTCCAGCAGAGGGACGCAGCGACCGTCCTGGCGGAGACCTGTGGCACCTCAGGTTGCCACGACGCCTCACCTCAGGCGCAGGCGGGTCTCGATCTCGTTTCGGCAAACGTCGAGAACCGCGTGGTCGACGTGAACGCCGTCGGCATCGGATGCGAGAGCGGCATTCTGGTCGTCGCCGGAGATCCCGACGCGAGCTACTTGCTCGACAAGGTGCTCGACATGCCCGGGATTTGCGGCCTCCCGATGCCTTTCGTGGGCGTCATCGAAGGAAGCGACGTGCAGGTCCTCCGGCAATGGATCATCGATTTGGGAGGTTCCCCTGGAGGAACCCAGGACGGGGGGTAGTCGATGCGATCGCTCTACGCGGGCGCGCTCACCGTGCTGCTGAGCTCTTTCATCCTGGTGGGCGGCGCCTCGGCCGAGGACGGCGCTGGAGCTTTGCTCCCGTTTCACGGCCCTCAGGCGGCCAAGCTTCGGCAAAGCGTCCAACGGGGCCTGCGCGCTGCCGATGTCGAGCTCATCCCGCTCGGGGAGGTCAGCGCGGTCGTCAAGAAGACGAAGGGCTACGCAAAGCAGGCTGCCAAGCTCGAAGCCAGTGTGCTGATCCGAGTGCGCACTCAGCGCGTCGAAGGGCGTTATATCGCGGACACCGAGGTGCGCGACGCGAAAGGCAAGCGAGTCCGAAAGCTTCGCACCAGCTCTTCGAGTCTCTCCCGCCTCTCGAACCGGATCGTCGACCAGCTGATCAAAACGGGGCGCATGCCGGGGGCGGCAGAGGATGCAGCAGCGACGCCAGAGGCAGCGTCAGAGCCGCCGCCTCCGACCCAGCCGCGACTCGTCGTCCGGCCGTTCACCGGGCCTCAATCGGGCAAGATTCGGGGCGCCACGGTTCGAGGGCTCCGCTCGGCACCGGTAGAGCTCTTTCCCAACGCGCAGTTCACGGAAAAGGCCGAGAGCCTGGGTGTCGACCTGACGGCGCCGGGCGGGCACGTGGCGCCTGCGGCGGCCCTCGCGGTGAGCGGGCTCATCGACGGCGACGTGCTGCACGAAGATGGGGTGTGGTCCGCCTACGTTCGGCTCGTCGATGGCGAGAGCATGAAGGTGATCAATCAGCATTTCTACGAAGCCAGGACGGCCTCGGCGCTGGCGAAGTCCGTTCAATCCAGCGTCAGCTCGGACTTCCGGCAAGACCTCTCGAAGCTCGGCGTCGGAGCGGCCGTGGCCGTGGCGCCCGTGACGGAAGTGACTGCCGTGCCCTCGACGAAGGCTTCGGACGAGAGCGAGCCTGAGGCGAAGCCGAAGGCAGCCCGCCCCAAGGAGAAGAGGCCCGCCGCGGTCGACATCGAGGTCACGTTTCGGCTGGTGCACCGCACCTTCGCCTATAGCGAGGTCCTCCTCAACGATCCGCGTGGAGATCTGCGTGACTACAAGCTCAAGATTGGCCCAGGCGTGGGGATCCGATTTCAGTATTTTCCGGGCGCGCACTTCACCTCAGGCGTCGGCGCGCAGTTCGGCATCGACTTCGAATGGGAGCGAGTGTTCAAGTTCGACTCGACTCGTCCCGATGGTCAGAAGTTCCCAACGGAGTCGCAGCAGTTCTTGGTCGGGGCGCGCTGGCGCTACCCCAAGGAGCGGTGGGAGCCTTTCGTCGTTGCGGATTACGGCGTTCACGACTTCCGCTTTGGGCTGTCGGGCCCGCCGCAGCCCGGCGTGGACGTGACGGCCGGGATTCCGAACGTGAAGTACGAGTTCATCCGAATCGGGGGAGGCTTCCGGGTCGGCATCGGTAAGAAGGAGCGCTTCATCGTCGCCCTCAATGCAGCCTTTCGCGGGGTCTTGTCCCTCGGAGGCATCGGAACTGACCTCTGGTTTCCGGAGGCCAAGGCCAACGGCATGGATGCGATGCTGATGCTCGGGTACGCGCTTCCGAAGGGCTTCGAGATCCGAATCGGCGGCGACTACCGTCGCTACTGGTTCGATTTGAACCCCGTGCCGGGTACCGCGCCCTACGTCGCAGGGGGCGCGCTCGACCAGTACTGGGACGGCTCGATCGGCCTCGCCTGGCGCCGGTAGCAGGGCGATCGGCGCGAAGTACCCTCAGCGGGCTTTCCCCGCTAAGCTGCTCTAATGATGCGCGTGTGGACCACCTGTGCCGCCGCCATGCTGCTCTTCGGTTGCCAGAGCGGAGAGGAGCCGGTTCGAGGGGCGCACCGAGGCATCGAGCCAACCTCCGTGTATACGCCCCGTCCGCAGCCCTCGAAGGCGCCTGCGGAGTTGCCAACGCCCGTCGAGCGCGGGCCGCAGCGCATCGTCATTGGCACGAAAGAGGAAGAGCCGAAGCGCGACCTCGGTGCCGAGCTTCGATCGGCGGTGGGCACGCCAATCGACTGCGTCAGGGATTTCGTCGCCCCCGCCCCGACGACGATTCGAGTCAGCGTCACCGGGACCGTACGCCCGACAGGAATGATCATCGACCCCTCCGCCCATGGGTCGGGTTTGTCTGAGGCCGCTCGCCAGTGCATCGAGCAGCGCGTCGGCCGGGTCGCGTTGAAGCCATTGGACGAATCAGTGTCGCAGAGGGCCGCTACCATCATCGAGATCAACTACGAGCCCGAGCGCATCGTCGAGGCCGATCCGCGGACGCCCGAGCCTCGGCTCACGGACGTCTTGCAACCGCTGCCCAAGCGACCGACGCTCCCACCGTCGGGAACGCGGATCGACGATCCGTTTCGAGGATGGCTCGAAGGTGGCGACGTGAAGCACATCGAAGGCCCGAAGCCGAGAAAGGTCACCGGCCCGAAGCCCCGACCCATCGAGGGCTACGAAGTCGATGAGAACGCGCAGGTCTGGCGTTAGCAGGGCCTCCTAACCGGGCCGCCGCCGTTCGGCGAACCACTTTCGATACTGCTGCATCAGGGATTGTTGGTCGGCCGGAGCCCGTCTCACGCAGGTGGCGCGCTCCTCCGAGCGCTCCGGCGCGCCCCAGCGAACCTCCACGCAGTCGTTCGGGTTATAGGCCATCTCCAGCGCCTTCATGCGTGTGATCAGGTCGGCGAGTGACAAAGACCAGGTGCTTCCGTCCGAACGCGTGTACTCGAAGGTACGCTTGTCGAGCTCCGCCTGAAGCACGCCCCGCACCTCCTCGCGGGCGGTCTCCCGATCTGCGGCGCGGATCCCAAACCGCTCCGGCTGCGCCGCGACCGCGTCGGGGAACGAGACGACGGCGTCGATGCTGATCAGCAGGCGCATGTCGCGTGACGGCGTGGAATAGTCCTCCCAAGGGCCCGTCGTCAGAAACAGCGCTGAGCCGTGTGGCATGTCGATGGATGGATGACCCTGGGCCTTCATGAAGTCTTCGCCGTTTTGGACCGAGCTCAGGCGCCGTTGCACCGATTCCTCGAGAGCGTCGACCAAGCTGGTTTGCATACGAACCGGGTCGAGCGGACGCGGATTGATCAGGCCCTCGATGGCTGCGTAGAAGTCGTCGGCGGTGCCGCGATATTGAGCATCGGACCATGCGCGAGCTCCGCCCGTCTTGCGGAGCTCCTCGTTCATGGCGATCGTCCACGCCCCCGAATCGAATCGAACGGGACGCCACCCCTTGAAGCCAGCGCCGACGAGGTCGGTCTTCGGTGTGAACAAGAACGAACCACGCCAGAATCGCCGCCTGCCTACCGTGCCGTCGGGCTGAGCGTCCGCCCCGAAGAGCACGCCGTATTCGTCGACGCCCTGCGGTTTCCAACGTGCAACGACCAGTACGTGCCCGTACGGGTCCGCGAATACCGTTCCGGGACGAATCGCTCGGCGGCTCATGCGTAGCGGGTAAAGGTCCGTTTGGTCGTCACCAGGCAGTGTGCGCGGGCTTGAGGAATGCACCGCTCCCGCCATCGTGCGCACGAACCTGCGGAACGCATCGACGTGGTCTGCATCCGGGACTGGGTCGAGCTCACTGAGCAGATCGGGTTCGCAGCGCGGTGCTGCGTCTTTGCGACCTCGGGTGCACATCCGATAGACGAAGGGCAATCGAAGCTTCCACGCGAAATACGCTCGTAGAAAGTAGGGAAGGTCGGCGCAGTCCGGTTCGAGATCGAGCCGCGCATCCTCCCCCGCGATGCGATGGTCGTAGAGCAGGTTCCGCTCCGGATCCGAGATCAAGGCCTGCAGGCGCGGCCAAGTGACGTCCTCTCCGATCGGCTCCCGAAACAGCTGCTCGACGAAGGCGGAGTAGAGGTTCTCGGTGTCGCGGCCCCAGCTCGAGCTCGCGTTCCAGGCCGGGCCCGGTGCCGCGCGCGGCGATGGCCTCGACGGTCGAGCTGCGACGGCGATGTGCTTGCACGCGTGCATGAGCTCCCCGTCGGCGAACACGGCCGTCCACCTGCCGGCCTCGGGCGCGGGGACCTCTACCCATCGGCTCGCCGGAGGACCGTCGAGCACGTGCTGCTCGGGTGTTCGCAGCGATCCATCCGGTGCAAACAGCACGAGCGATCCGAGACCTGGGTCACGCTCGGCGGTTGCAATCACGCGCAGCGGGCGTGAGGAGTCTGGTCGATGCGGCGATTGGAAGAGCGCCGTGCCTTTGGTGTCGCTGCACCGGCCTCTTGGAAAGGAGATCGGTGCGACCGGACGCAGCTCTGCATCGGCGACGAGGGCGGGCCCTGGCGTTCGACCGAGCACGGCGATGCGCGTGATTCGGCTCAAGAAGTCTCGTCGCGAGCTTCCTGCGCCCAACGACAGATCGCTCACCACCACCCGATCGACGCGATTGATCGTCTCGAGCTCGGAGCCCTCGCACGGCGTCACGAATTCCGAGAACGCGTGGATCGCCATCGGCTCGCCTTTCTCGGTCGTGCCGAGGTAGAGCATGATGTGGCCCGGGAAGTAGAGCAGGACCACCCCGCGATGCGCTGCCGCCTCGATCAAGAGCCGCTTCTCGTTCGGATCTTGGAGCGTGGACACGTCGACGGCGAAGGTTCCGGCCATGGCCTGCCGCGCGCTGTGCCGCGGCAGATCGATCCCGAAGGGCTCGAAGAGGTCGAGCAAGAATCGCGAGCAGTCGTAGCCCCCGTCTTTGCCGCCCCAGCCGTACGGCCTACCGAGCATCGAGAACGCTTCGGTGAGCAACTCACGCCGGGTGAAGGGACGAGGCATGCCTTTTGCGAGATGCGCCTCGAGGGCTTTTCGGGTGAGGGGCGCGGAGAGCGCCTCGGTGGTGACCCAGCCAAGGGCGTAGGATGTGCGTCCGAGGTACATCCCGTTGGGCCATCGCGCCAAGAGTTGGACGACTTCGCCCTCACGGATCGTGCTGCACCGGTTGCGATCGAAGTCCGCGTCGACCGGCGCTTCGAAGAGACCACCCTCGAAGGGGGCGCAGCGCAATGCGGCGAGCCTTTCGACCAGTCGCCATTCGTCGACCTCCTCGACCGTCGCAGGCGTTTCGAACGGAGCTGCCTCACTCGCAGCGATTGGGTCGCCGTTGCGGTCGACCAACTCGGCTGCCTGCAGCCGCTTGTTCAAGTAGGCCAAGCGTTCGTCCACCTGCACCTGGAGCGCGTTTCGGTCGACCGGCTCGAGCAGATCCGCTCGGCCAATCGGCTCGTCGTTCACGGGCTTTTGAAGCGCGAGGCGATGGCGCTGCACCTCGTCTCGGCTCATCAACGGCTCGTCGAGCGGGCCGTATGCCTCGTTGCGGGAGAGCCAGTATTCCAGCGTCTCCTGTTTTGGGGAGACGTTGGCAAGGGGAGTCTCGACCCGGCGCGTTTCCGGGCACGAGGCGGAACGCTCCGGGCCTCGAGGCGCTGCCCGGTCGTGTTTGCAGGCGCTCACGGAGCCGAGGCAGACCGCGGCTGCCAAGGCGCCGAGGACCGTTATGTGGTTGCCAGCATCCATTGGATGATTTGGTCTTCGACGGTACCCTCGGTGCCGAGGCCGAGGTCCACTTTTCGCGGAAAGCCGACGTGGCCTCCACGATTGGTGACGATCCGGCGAAGCGTCTGCGCATCCTGCAGCCAAGGGCGCACCGTGTCGATCAGCACCATCGGGTCCCGTTCGGTCGCGACGAAGAGGGTCGGCGTCCCGATGTGGTCGAGCACGTTGCACGCACTGGTCCGGGCCCAGTAATCCTCGGCCCCCGCAAACCCGTGGCGGGGCGCGATAATCCGTTCGTCCCACTCTTCGATCGTGCCGATGCGCAGCGCTCGACCGAGGGGCAGCGGCACCTCGTGCCGCGCGGCGACGCGACGATAGATGTCCTTCAGCGCGCTGAGGACGTGGCGTCGATAGAAGACACCTCGGGGTCGATCGATCGCGCGCGCGCTCTCCTTCAGATCGATCGGCGCGCAGACTGTGGCGGCGGCGTGAACGCGCTCGTCAGGCTCCCCGGCGAGGTAGCGCAGCACCATGTTGCCGCCGAGCGAGTAGCCGAGCAGCAAGACCTTCCGGTAGCCCTTCACGGCGGTGCTCCGCAGAGCGGCCTCGAGATCCTCCGTGAGGCCCGCGTGATAGTAGTCAGAGCCGCTCCGGTCGGCGCCGCGGAGGTTGATCCGCAGGCTGTCGATCCCGGCGCGCGCAGCGGCGAGCGCGGCCCGACCCGCGTAGTAACTGCTCGCGCTTCCGCCGAGCCCATGCACGATCACGACGATGGTCTCAGAAGCCCCTCCTCGAGAAAGGCGCCCGGTCAAGTCGAGAGTCCCGACGACTCGATCATCGAGGCTCGTGCTCCACTCGCGCCACTCCGGGAGCCGTTGCGGCAGGAGGTTATGACGAAGAAAGGGGCCGAGGGTCCAGAGGTGACCCTTCCAGGTCATGAGTCATTGGGTTTGAGCGTGCTGAGTGCGACGGCATCTTCAGCGCGCTGGTGCCACGCGTAGAAGGGCGGGCGATCCTTGCACATCGGCCGATCGTCATCGGCGCAGTAGATTCGGACGTGAAAATGGCTCCGGTGTGGGGCGCCGTGTCGGGGCTGCGTGATCACACGCTTGGCACGCATGAGCACTTCGGGGTTCGCACCTTCCTTCACGGCCTGCCGAAGCAGAAGCCGCTTCACCGTGTTCGACACGAAGATGTGCTGCACATCGGTCGTCGGCTGGCTCAGCAATGATTCGATTAGTGCCCAGTTGCGCGCAGCGTCGAACTTGTAGAGGCTGCCCCACTGAATCCCCATGCCCTTGTTGTTCAACCGGACGAAGAGGTGCTCGTTGACCGGCGTCGAGCGCCGATCGAGCAGGTAGAAGCCGATGTCGACGTCGCGGCCGCTCTGATGTGAGACATGTGGGCGGAATCGGCCGCCCCCCGGCCGGGAAATGTCACCGACCGTGAGCTGTGCACGCGGATAACGAAACGCGACGTCCTGCGCTGCGCTTTCGATGAGCCGGACGAGCTCACCGGTGCCGTGACGCGCGTTTTCCGACCCTACCTTCACGCGATAGTCTTTGCCGTCGTTGATCCGGATGCCGAATCGGAGCAGGCCCCTGTTTGGGTAGCCTACCGAGACACTTGGGTTGGGTTCAAGGTCCGAGGGTGAGACGCTTCGGGGCATTCGCGCGATCTTTTCGAGCTCGTCGTCCGAAGGCTCCGCATGCTTCTCCGCGTGTTGCGCCTCTCGCAAGACGAGGTCACCCGTCATGGGAAGCTCGGCGGACGCAGAGCTCCCAAACGATCCCGACAGCCACACCAGGCACGTCGCGGTCGCGGCACAGACCCAGGGCACTAGCCCAGATCGTTTTCCCCTTTGTGAATCCCCCTGCCCCATTTTTCTGAGCCGCAAGTGTGGCCCGAATCCCCTTCAGTGCCAGTCTGCCGGTTCGAAAACCGGAACGCCAGGGCTGAGAGCGCGTTCAGCCCCTGTTTCTCAGCACTTTCTCTAACCCCAGGGGCCGGTTTTGCGAAGAAAACGACAATTCAACCGATCGCGGGCTGCTCTCTAGCGACGTTTTCGGCAGGTAGGTCGCTCGGCGGCGGGATTCTTACACCGGCGAGATACCGCAGAAAGAGCCACCAGACGACCCCAAGGCCCCAGACCAGGCCGAGCACGACACCTCCATCGACGATTCCGCGCCAGGGCTGGGCCAGCGACCGGACCCACCAGATCAAAGTGATGATCGCAGCGATGAAGACCCAGCTCACCGTCATCTGGCGCCGGGTCGAGTGGAAGAGGCTCATGCAGAAGGGGAGCGCCAGGATGACCCAAAGCGGACGGGGGTTCTGGCCGAGGTACACCGCGCGCGACACCACACGGGGCGAGAACTTGAGCTGAAAGCCACGGTAGCCCTCGAGGTAGGCGTTTGCCAGAAGCCACGCGATGTAGATCCCCTTTTGGCCGGTGGTCATCTGGTCGTGGGTCCACGGCTCGAGGGCAAGCGGTGTGAGCCGCCAGATCGCTCGACCGAGCAGGAGTGTCACCCAGGCAATCCCCCAGGCGGTCACGAGCTTCTGGACCCACGGGCGCACGGTTGCTCGCGACGGTAGCAGTCCCGCCCGAGATGTCGACTTGCCCGGGGGGCGCTTCAGCCGCCATGCTCAACGGAGATTTCGGAGGCAATTTGGAAGACGAAGAGTACGAGATCGGCGATCGGGACGAGGAGGGCGGAAAGCCGAAGCGTCCCGGCCTTCCCGTCGAGCCGCGTCGCGTGATCTCGATCCTCGTGCAGAATCGGAGGCCACTGCTCAGGGCGTTCCTGATCGCTTCGATCATGGCGGCGGTTGCTTCCTTCTTCGTACCTAGAACGTTCGAATCCTCGGCACAGCTCTTGTTCGAGGGGACCCCGGTGTTGGACCAGGCGGGCGGTCAGTCTGCGCTGGGGGCGTTCGCGCAATCCGCGATCATGCCGGGGCGGCTTCGCGAAATCCGTCAACGCCTCGGCTGGAACGTATCGCTCGACGAGGTCGAAAGTCAGATCGAGGTGGCGCTGGCCGGTGAAGACGCGATGCGCATCACCGCCCACGCGAGAACCCCGGAGGAGGCCCAGGCGCTCGCGAAAGCGGTGCTCGATGTGTTTCTCGCTCGGCAAGCGAGCTTCAACGCGGAACGGTTGGCCTTGCTCACCACCGAGAATCAAGCTGCGCTCGAGCGTGCTAGGGAAAGGCGCGAAGAGGCCAACCAGGCGTACGAAGCGTTCCGCGAAAAGAGCGGCCGGCCGGATCTGCTTCAGGAGCGTGAGCAGTTGATCGCGCGCGCAGCAGAGCTCCGTTCCAAGGTGGACGAGGCCGTGGTAGAGGTCGCATCTCAGCAGGCGCGGATCTCGGAGCTGAAAGACGCGGTGCGCGAGCTCCCCCAGCAGGTCGTGGCCAGCGCGACGAAGGGCTCACCCGTCGACAGTCCGCTCGCTCAGGCGCGCGCGGACCTTGCCGCAGCGCGTGCTTCGCTGAGCGATCAACATCCCAGGGTGCAAGCTCTCAAGGAACGGGTCGCGAGCCTGCAAGCGCAGAGAAAAGGTGAGAAGAGCGAGCTCGCCGACCGGACCCTCACCGCCAATCCTGCGCGCGGCGCCGCGGACCAAGCGCTCGTGACCGCGAGGGCTGCACACGCCGCCGCGATGGAGCGAGAGTCCGCCCTTCGCGTTCTGTTGAAGGCCACCGAGAATGAAGCCGCGTCGCTTGCCTCGGAGCAGGGCGAGGCCCGCCAAATCATCGGGGAGCTCGAAATGGCCACCGCCCGGGTCGAAGAGTTGACCAAGCGGGCTGCCACCTTCGCGGACGCTGCGGTGGGGCCGATGACCGGCTTTCGCGTGTTGTCCGTTCCGATGCTGCCCGAAGGGCCGCAGCGCTCGAAAATGCACGTCGTCCTGCTCATGGCGTTTCCGGTCGTGGCGGTGCTGATCTTCGCGTTGGTGATCCTCGTGCGCCGACTCAAGGAGTTGACGGTCGAAGCGCCGCGAGAAGTCGCGTGGTGGGGAAACGGCCCCGTACTCGGAACGAGCGTGTGGCCCCGTGATCCAGCCGCGCTCGAGCCCTTCGTCGACGAGCTAGAGGACTACGGCGCCAACGGTGCGGGACGCACCCTCGTCGTTCCGGCATCCGAAGCCGAGCGCGACATCGCTTGCGCGTTTGCGATGCGCCTCTCCGAGGCGCCCTGGCTTGCCGCAGCGATTCTGGATGTCGGAGCACGCGCGGGCGACTACGACATCTCACCGCTGGTGACTCCCCCTCCCAGTTCGAACGCGCCAGACGCATCCGTACGGCCGAGGCGCCTCTCTTCGCAAGGCATCCCGTCGGTCGCGGCCGGTCGGGTCATCGTCACCCCCGAGTCGAAGCCGCCGTCGCACCCCACGATTCAAGGGCTCGTTCCGCCGGTGGCGGACGACACCCCCTCCTCCCGGCCGCCGCGCAAGAGCACCGTGATCGGGATGCCAGCGGTTCAGTCCTCCTTCGCGACGGAGATCTTCACCGAGCCTCCGGCCCCTCCGTCACAGGCGTCCTTGCCCGAGACGACGAAGCCCACCGAAGAGCCCGAAGCCTTTCGGCGCAGGCCTGGTGCGCGGGCGACGGTTCGGATGATCGTGCCGGTAGCCCACGGCGAGCTTGCTGCTGATGCTGCGGGCGAGCGAGGCGCGCGTGTCGAAGAAGAAGCATTTCTGCTCACCCGCCCGGTTCCGGTGGCGACCGATCGCACGCCCACCGGGTTCGATCGGACCGCTCACGCTGGCGTCGAACCTTCAGCCACCAACGCCTCGGGTGCCGTGATGCGGGCCGCGATCAGGCTGCTTGGGAACGACGAGGACGACGTCACGAGTCTCCGGAGATCAACCCCACCGGTCGAGCGCGCTTCCGGAGGGGTCACCGGCGTTGCGTTGGCATGGAACGGTCCGCTGAGTGGTCCCCTCTTGCGGCGCGCCGCGCGTCTCGCGCATCGGGTCATGGTGGTCGTTTCTTCCGGCATGAGTGTGATCGACCTGGCGCGCGTCCGGACTCGTCTTGGCCGAGACGAAGGCGTCGGGTATGTGCTCGTCAACGTCGGGCAAACCTACGTCGACCTTCCCGACCGTGTGGGGCCCGTCGAAGAGTTCTGGCAGGCCGCTGGGGCTCGAGAGACCGAGGACGCGAGGCTCCCGTAGGGGGGCGTTGCGGCTGCAATCTCCGTAGTCTATTTAGCTTTCGCAGTGTCCGACACCGACGAGCGAATGAACGCGTTTCCTCCCGTGAGCAAGTCCGAGTGGATCGCGAAGGTGGAGACGGACCTTCGTGGAGCCGCGTTTTCCACCTTGCGGAGCACGATTCCGGGCGGCCTCGTCCTGGACCCGCTCTACACAGCCGAAGACGTCGACGGCATGAGCGCACCGGGTATGCCGGGCGTCTATCCGTTTGTCCGCGGCGCGCCGGCCTTGGGCGGTTGGGTGATTCGGCAGGAGTATGATGATCCTCGCCCCGCCGTCTGCAAAGAGATGATCCGCCAGGATCTCGAGCGTGGTGTTCAGGCGCTGTGGCTCCGCGTCGGACCGCGGCACGGATGCCGCGTGCTGACCATCGGCGAGCTCGATGAGTTGCTCAGACCGGTCGACCTGGCGACGATTTCGATCTGCGTGGATGGGGGCTCAGACGGCCTTGCGGTGGCGTCAGGGTTGCTCGCCGTGGCGGAGCGTCGCGGCGTTCGCCACACGGCGTTGCGCGGTGGGCTGGGCGTCGACCCCTTGGGGCTGCTTGCTCGCCAAGGGTGCATCCCGGGCGGGCTCCGCGCGCGCTTCGCCGAGCTGAGGGACCTCGGCTTCTGGTGTTCAACCCATGCGCCCGGGCTGCGTGCTGCGAGCGTGTCGAGCGACCCTTATGAAGGCGGAGGCGCCAGCACGGTGCAAGAGCTCGCGTACACGGTCGCTACCGGGCTCGAATACCTTCGCCAGCTCACGGAGGGCGATCTCGGCGTCGATGCTGCGGCCGGTCAGATCGGTTTCGACTATGCGGTGTCGGGCGACTTCTTCACTCAGGTGGCCAAGCTCAGGGCTGCTCGGTGGCTCTGGGCCAAGGTGGTGGTCGCGGCCGGCGGCGAGCCTCAGGCTGCCGCCATGCAAATCCATTGCCGGACGTCCCGCTTCACCAAGACCCGTCGGGACCCTTGGGTCAACATGCTGCGCGTCACGGCCGAGGCTGCAGCTGCAATCCTCGGAGGCGCCCAGAGCATCGCGACGCTCCCGTTTGATTGCATGGTCGGTCCTCCCGACGAGCTCGCGCAACGAATCGCTCGCAACACGCAGATCGTGCTTCGCGCGGAGTCTCATCTCGGTGAGGTCGCCGACCCCGCGGGCGGCAGCTGGTACATCGAGCGGCTCACGAATGATCTTGCGCGCGCCGCCTGGGAGGAGTTGCGGTCGATCGAAAGGGCGGGCGGAATCGTTGCGGCCCTGGGCTCGGGAAAGCTCCTCGATGCCATCAGCGCGGTCGCCGACGCAAGGGAGACACAGTTGGCGACGCGGAAAAAGCCCATCGTCGGGGTGAGCGAGTTCCCCAACCTTCACGAGCGAGCATTGGAGCGTGAACCGATCCCAGCCGAGGAAGTCAAACGCCTGCTCAAAGCGTCCCTCGATACGCTCGACCTCGTCGAACATCGAGATCGCCTGCTCTCGCTCGCGCACACCGTGAACGACGTCGAGCGCGCACCGGGGGCGCTCACAGAGGCCTGCCTCGCCGCAACGAGGAAGGGGACCGACTTGTACAGCGTCGCGACGGTGCTCCAGCATGGCCAGCCCGACTTCCACGTGGAGCCAGTGCCTCAATGGCGAGAAGCCGAGCGTTGGGAGCAGCTACGCGCACGTAGCGACGCGCAGCCCGCCCGGCCCGTTGCGTTCCTCGCGAATCTAGGGGCGGTTCCGGCGCACAAGGCGCGTTCGACGTGGGCTCAGAATCTCCTGGCCGCCGCGGGCATCGATTCCGTCGGCAACGATGGGTTCGAAGACACGGACGCGTTGATCGCGGCCTGGGACGATTCCTCTGCATCGCTTGCCATGATCTGCGGCAGCGACGAGGACTACGAGGTTTCGTTGGAGCCGGTGGTCGTCGCGTTGAAGAAGGCAGGGTGCCCGGTCGTGTTGGTGGCGGGCCGTCCGGCCGGACCCGAGGCCATCGTTCGCGAGGCGGGCGTCAGTGACTTCGTATTCATCGGGGCGGATGTGCTCCGGGTGATGAGCCGTGTGCTGGATTCCCTCGAGGTACCAGGATGAGCCGCCTACCGGACTTCAGCGCAATCGAGTTCGATCAACCCTCCGAGCGAACGACATCCTCGCTCGCCGACTGGAGGGCGCGTATCGGGGAGCGCGCCGACGAACGCTGGAAGACGCCCGAGGGCATCGACGTCAAACCCGTGTATGCCGCCGAGGATCTAACGCCCGTCACGCATCTGCAGACGGTGCCTGGGCTTCCGCCGTTCGTGCGGGGGCCGTATTCCACGATGTACGTGCGCCGGCCTTGGACGATTCGGCAGTACTCCGGCTTCTCGACGGCCGAGCAGAGCAACGCTTTCTATCGCCGAAACCTCGCGGCCGGTCAGAAGGGGCTCTCGATTGCCTTCGATTTGGCCACGCACCGAGGGTACGACTCCGATCACCCGCGCGTGACGGGCGACGTGGGCATGGCCGGCGTGGCAATCGACTCGATCAAGGACATGCGCATCCTGTTCGACGGCATTCCCCTCGACAAGATGAGTGTTTCGATGACGATGAACGGTGCCGTGCTGCCCGTGCTCGCCCTCTACGTCGTGGCGGCCGAAGAGCAGGGAGTCGAGCCCAAGAGCCTCACGGGCACGATCCAGAACGACATCCTCAAAGAGTTCATGGTGCGCAACACGTACATCTATCCTCCCTCGCCTTCGATGCGGATCGTTGCGGACATTTTCAAGTACACGGCGGCCAACATGCCGCGCTTCAACAGCATCAGTGTCAGCGGCTATCACATGCAGGAGGCTGGCGCGACGCAGGATCTCGAGCTCGGCTACACCCTCGCAGACGGTCTCGAGTACGTTCGCACCGGGATGGCAGCGGGTCTCGCGATCGACGAGTTCGCCCCCCGAATCAGCTTCTTTTGGGCAGTCGGGACCAACTTCTTCATGGAGATCGCGAAGCTCCGTGCCGGGCGGCTCCTGTGGGCCAAGTTGATCGAGCAGTTCCATCCAAAGACCGAGAAGAGCCTGGCCTTGCGCACTCATTGCCAAACTTCCGGCTGGAGCCTCACGGCCCAGGATGTCTACAACAACGTCGTCCGAACGTGCGTGGAAGCGATGGCGGCGACCCAGGGGCACACCCAAAGCCTTCACACCAATTCGCTCGACGAGGCCATCGCCCTTCCGACGGACTTCAGCGCTCGCATCGCCCGCAATACCCAGCTCTATCTCCAGCTCGAGAGCGGAACCACCAAGGTGATCGATCCTTGGGGCGGGAGCTACTACGTCGAACGGCTCACCCACGAGCTCGCGCTCGCCGCCTGGGCGCACATCAAGGAAGTCGAAGAGCTCGGAGGCATGACCAAGGCGATCGAAGCTGGGTTGCCGAAGCTCCGCATCGAGGAAGCTGCAGCCCGGACACAGGCTCGAATCGATTCCGGCCAACAGACGATCGTGGGTGTCAACAAGTACCGCCTGGACAAGGAAGACCCCATCGAGGTCCTCAAGGTCGACAACACCGCCGTGCGGGAGGCGCAGATTGCTCGCCTGCGCGAGCTCCGCGCCGAACGCGATGAGGCCGCCCTCAGACCGAAACTTGAGGCTTTGACCAAGTGTGCCGAAACTGGAGAGGGTAATCTCCTCGAGCTGGCGATCGACGCCGCCAGGCATCGGGGCACCGTGGGAGAGATCAGCGATGCGCTCGAGCGCGTCTGGGGGCGTTACCAAGCGACGATTCGGAGTATCGAAGGCGTGTATCGAAGTGAAGTCGGTGAGAATTCGGAAGGCGTGGATCGCGTACGAGCGCGATGCGAGGAGTTTCTGAGCAAGCACGGCCGCAGGCCGCGAATCCTCGTCGCCAAGATGGGCCAAGACGGGCACGACCGGGGGCAGAAGGTGATCGCTACGGCGTTTGCGGACCTCGGGTTCGACGTCGACATCGGACCGCTGTTTCAAACGCCTGAAGAATGCGCGAAGCAAGCGATCGAAAACGACGTTCACATCGTCGGCGCAAGCTCGCTTGCTGCCGGTCATCTGACGCTGGTGCCGCAGCTCAAGCAAGCGTTGAGAGACCTCGGCCGAGAGGACATCCTCGTCGTCGTCGGAGGCGTGATCCCACCAGAGGACTACGACACGCTTCGCGAGGCTGGCGCCGTAGCGATCTTCGGGCCGGGCACCGTGATTTCCGATGCTGCGCTCGAGCTCCTCGAGCAGCTCGATGCGCAACTCGGAGGGTCGTGAAACGCCTCGATGCGCAGGCGTACGTAGAGGGAGTCCGCGGCGGAGATCGCGCGATCCTCGCCAGAGCCATCACGCTCATCGAAAGCGAGAATACTGCGCACGCGAAGCTCGCACAGGAAGTGCTCGAGGCGCTGCTGCCGTACACCGGTGGGGCGTACCGCGTCGGGATCAGCGGTGTGCCGGGCGCGGGCAAGAGTACGTTCATCGACGCGCTCGGCACGATGCTCACCGGCCAGGGGCATCGGGTTGCGGTACTCGCCGTCGATCCGACCAGCAGCATCAGTGGCGGCAGCATTCTCGGGGACAAGACTCGAATGGCGGTGCTCAGCAACGATCCGAACGCCTTCATTCGCCCTTCTCCAACGAGCGGGACACTCGGCGGAGTGGCCCGAAAGACCCGCGAGTCGATCCTCTTGTGCGAAGCGGCGGCCTTCGATGTCGTGCTGGTCGAGACCGTGGGGGTGGGTCAGTCGGAGACCATCGTCTCCCGCATGGTGGACTACTTCCTCGTGCTGCTGATCGCGGGCGCCGGCGACGAGCTTCAGGGGATCAAGCGCGGAATCCTCGAAGTCGCCGACATGTTGGCGATCAACAAAGCCGACGGCGATAATCTAGCGCGCGCGAGACGCGCACAGTCGTCCTATCAGAGTGCACTACGCCTGATGCGCGCTGGGAGCGCCCCCCCCGTCGTCACGTGCAGCGCGCTCGAGAAGACGGGCTTGAAGGAGCTCTGGCAGCAGATCGTCGACGCTCGGCGCGACCTCGAAGCCTCCGGTGAGTTTCAGCAGCGGCGACGAGCACAACAGGTGCAGTGGATGTGGGACATGGTGGAAAACGGGCTTCGTCGAGCACTTCGAAGCGACCCAGAGTTGTCCATCCTAGTCAAGCACTTGGAGGACGCGGTCAGCAAGGGCCGAACTACGCCGAGCGCAGCGGCGCAACAAGTGTTGCGTGAGTTTGCCGAGCGCGCGGGCGAGGCGCTCACGCGCGGCTGAGCTCGTCCGCCGAGTCGGGTTTCTTCCGTTTCGACTTCCCGGACGGTTTGGGCGACGGTCCAAGAAGCTCCGCCATCCATCGGAGCTCGTCGCTGTGCGCGATGGCATGCTTGATCACCATCGTGAGCGGAGCTGACACGAGAGCGCCAACGGGACCGAGCAACCATCCCCAGACGACCATCGAAACCAACACGACCAAGTCGGAGAGCCCGAGTGCCTGACCCATCACACGCGGCTCGACGGCCCCTATCGCGAGGTTGATGCCCCCCAATCCTGCGGCGACGACCAGTGCTTGCCCGGGCCCGAACTCAATCAACGCCAGCGTGACGGCCGGCACCGCTGCGATGATCTGTCCAACCGTCGGAATGTAGTTCAGCAGGTAGGCGAGCAAGCCCCAAAGGACCGGAACCTCCACGCCCTGCCACCAGCACCAGAGGAAGACGAGCACGCCCGTCAGAAGGCTCATCACCGTCTTGGCGACCAAGTAGGTGTTGACTTCCCGTGCCGCCTCGGAGAGCTCTTGAATTTGACCTGGTGTCGCGATCTTGGCGAGCTTCTCCCGAAGACCGGTCGATTCGAACAGCATGAAAGCGACGATCAGCAGGACGAGCACCATCTGCGAAACGAAGGAAGCCGCGTATTGAGCCATGGCTGCGGCCAGGTTGAGCATCCAGGTTGGCTCGGTGAGGTCGTACACGGAATGGATGCGAATGCCGTAGCCCGCGAGCCAGAGCTCGAGGTCCTGCATTTGGCCGGAGAGCATCGACGCATAGATCGGAACTCGCGCCGTAAACGTCGCCACCGCAGCGGCGAGCGGAAAACCGAGGGCCGCGCCTGCTGCGACGTCCAACAAGAGCCCCGACAAGACCGCTATGAGTCGAGGCACCCCATGGTCACAGAGCCACATGACGAGGGGCGCAGTCACGATCGCGATGAAGGTTGCCACGAGCACCGGTACCAGCAGGGGTGACGCAAGCTTGATCCCAGCTCCGATCACGACGATCGAGGCCACGGAGAGAACGATGCGTCCGCCCTTGTTCATGGTCACCTTCTCACTCTAGCGCGGATCACGGCGGCGTGCGATTGAGCAACTGGAGCTCGTTGCCGTCGAGGCGGAGCACGGCGGTCCCGTCTAGAATCGCACCGAGCTCGCGCCCTACCAGAGAGTGCCGCCAGCCGTTTGCCAGGCGGGAGGGCTCACGAAGGACGAAGCTCGTCACGTCGTCACGGGTGCCAAGCATGCTCATGTCGATGTCCTCCTGGTTGGCACGATGCGACAGCCAGGCGAGGCACAGAGCGATTGCACCCTCGGCGTTCGGAAGGTCTTTCGGCTTCTTGGGTGGAAGACACACTGCGTCCGTTGGCAGCGCAGCTCCCCTGCGGATCGCACCGAGGAGCTCCTCGGTATGCTTGAAGCGGCGTGCATCGAGATTACGGACCCTCCTGAGGTCCGCGGCATCTCGCGCCGGGCGCTGCGCGAGAGCAAGAAGCGCCATGTCGGAGAGCACGCTTCGAGGCGGTCGATTTTCTTTTTGGGCGATGCTCTCGCGCCATGAAGCGAGCTCCTGTGCGACCCCTCGGGCCCGCGTGTTCAGCTTGGTCTTGCCACTGAGCTTCCACCAGAGTGTCCTAGGATCGGGCGCGGAGCGGTCTTTGGAACGCAAACGTTCAATCTCTTCCTCGGCCCATCGGAGGCGGTTCCGATCTTCCAGTCGATGGACGAGGGCCTCTCGAAGCGCCAAGAGATGCGTGACGTCGGACGCGGCGTAGCGGAGGTCTGCCTCGGGTAGGGGACGGCGCATCCAGTCCGTGAGCTGGGCGCTCTTGTCGAGCTCGACGTTCAGGAACCCTTCGACGAGCTTCCCGAGCGAGCTGGTCCGATAACCGCAAAATAGCGCCGCGATTTGCGTATCGAACATCCGCTTGGGCACCGCGCTACAGAACAGCTCGAGGATCTCGAGGTCTTGAGAGCCAGCATGCAGGACGCACACGGCATCGCTCTGGAATGCTCGGCGAAGCGGGCGAACGTCGACTGCGAGGGCGTCTACCAATGCGACGCGATCGTCGGTTGCGAGTTGTACGACTGCAAGCCGGGGCAAATAGGTTCGCTCGCGATGAAACTCCGTATCCAACGCATAGGCGCTCGCGGCCGCGAGCTCGTCGACGAGCCTCTCGAAGTCCGTCTGCTCCGTGATCCAGTCGAACTCGGCCACGTCGCCACTCTAGCGCATCGGGGGGGAGTCGCCCGATCACGGGCAATACGTGCGTCCCGGGTGTGGTGGCTCGATCCACTCTTCACGACGCTCGAGCCAACGTTCCACCTCTCGGTCCATGGGACCGGCGGCTTTCCGCGCTTCTTCGTGCGTGACGATCGGCGCCTGAGCCTGTGCGCGCACGGGCACGAGGGGCCGTGGGCGGAGGCCTGCCCGGGCGAGCTTTTGTCGCTGCCGAGGATACATTGGGGGTGAATCCCGGCATCCTTCGGCGATGTCGTCGAGCGCACAGAAGAAACGGAAGTGGAAATGGTCATCGTGGGGATACGCCGGCTGGCACGTCATCTCGGCAAACCGTGAAATCGTCGACTCGGGGGCTTGCTGAGCTCGGGCATAGGCGAGCAGGAGGGTCCTCAAGTGTTCCGCGACGAAAATCTGCTGAAGCTGCGCCTGGTCGTCTTCAAGGAGCGCCTGCAGGAACATCCACGTACGGGGAACGTCGAGCCGGAGGGCGACGTCGTCCGAGGGATCCGTCAGATCTTTGAAATCGATGCCATTGCCCTCGGGATCGAAGAACGCGCCCACGCTCTCGATCGGCTCTCCGTCGGGGCCGAGTTGATAGAAGAACGCGTCGGCATCCCGGCCGCTTTGGTGCGAGCGGTGATGGGGAATCGGCCCCCCTTGCTCGTAGCTGAGCTCATTGATCGTCACGGGCAAGCCCCCGAGCTCCCGATCCACCCGGCCGGCCGCATTCACGAGGCCTCGGATGACCTCCACGGTGCCGTAGCGAGCCTTCGGGTCGCGTGCCGGGTTGAACCGCAGCCCTGGCACAGCCTCGGGAAGAGGGACTCCTCCTCGGAGGGAGCCGTCGTTTGGGTTTCTCAGCGAGGTCGAGTCGAAACGGCTCCAATCGATCGGGATCATCCGGGCTGGCTCTTCGACGGGCTCGACTGATGCAACGGTCGGCTCGACAGCCGGCACGCCCGGAGAGAGGACGGGGCGGCCCGTGCGTCTGCAGCCCACAGCGGCCACACACAGGAGCGCAGTCGCGAAGATCCGATGCACGCGCATTAGCGTTCGGGAACCGGTAGAACGGACGCGAACACCACGATCGACATCTGAACGAGGAGCTCGAGAAACGATTCGAGGTCTAGCTCTTGTCTATCGGCCCAGTCGAGGCTCGATCCTTCGAGAAACCCGAGCCAACCTCGAAGTCTCAGTCTCGTCGCCGGGTCATCGGCCCGGGCACCGAACCGAGACAGGCGCGAAAGCATGCGCTCGAGGAGCGCCTGCCGCGTGTCTTCGATGATTTTGGCAACCTCGGGGTCGGTGCCTATGCCGCCACGGAGCAGAAAGGCGTACGCGACGCGCCGGCGCGTCACGTATTCTAGGAAGGCGCGAAGCGCGGCCCGCACGCCCTCCGGATCGGGCTCCGAGCCCCAACCATGACGGTCGATGTCGGTCTCCTCCGACAGTTGACGCGCCGCCTCCTCCACTGCGGCGACGTAGAATGCTCGCTTGCTCGGGAAGTAGTGATACAGGAGCCCCTTGGAAACCCCTGCTCTCGCGGCGATGTCCTCGATGGATAGCTCGTCATAGGTCTGCTTGCCGAAGAGCTCGAGCCCCAGCTCCAAGAGCTGCTTCCGGCGGACGTCTACTTGGAGGCGGGTACGTGCGGGTTGCATGCGAGCCCAGAGTATACCCCAGCTTCGGGGCCGGGCAGGTTTGCGTCTATCGCCGCAATTTCGCATGCTCTTCGGATGCGTGAAGCGGTGCAGCGAGTCATCGACGACATCCTCGGCCCGCTCCTCCAACGAGATGCGAGCAGCATCGAGCTCCTCGACGTGAGCGAGAGCGAAGTGGTCGTTCGAGTCACGGGGCGAGCAGCCTTCGGCGTCGGCGCGGAGTTCGTTCGCATCGGGATCATCGAGCCAGCCCTGCGAAAGATCGTGGGAGACCAGTGTGCGATTCAAATCGAGAAGGCGGTGCCTAAGGCCAAGCGTCGTGCGTGAGCCGTCCGCAACACCGCGTTCGCGGAGACTCCGTTAGCGCCCCTTGAACTCACCCTCGCGCCGTTCCACGAAGGAGCGGACACCTTCCGCTGCGTCCTCGGTGTCCATGAGGCGGCGAGCGATGACGAGAAGCTCGGCAACCGCGGCGTCGGGCCCCTCGAGCTGAGCGGTCCGCGCCGAACGGAGGGTCGCCTGCACGCCCAACGGCGCTCGCTTGACGAC
The DNA here is from genome assembly GCA_963792825.1 of uncultured delta proteobacterium. GTDB lineage: Bacteria > Myxococcota_A > Polyangia > Polyangiales > Houyiibacteriaceae > SG8-38. The sequence goes on from CAWBXS010000001.1 coordinate 155,054, forward strand.
GGTCCTCGCGATCTCCAGGGCTCTCTCACTCAGCCGGTCCGCAGGGACGACCTCCTGGACGAGACCGATACGCAAAGCCTCCTTTGCGTCGAAGCGGTCCCCAGTGAGAAGCCACCTCATCGCGTTTCCCCACCCTGCGATCTCGGGAAGACGGATCGTCGCTCCACCGAAGGGGAAGATTCCCCGATTGATCTCGATCTGGCCGAAGCGAGCTCCCTCGGCTGCGAGACGAATGTCGGCTGCGAGCAGGAGCTCGATACCGATGGTGAGGCACCAACCCTGCACCGCCATGATCAGAGGCTTCTTTCGCCTCGGTTCGCGGAGGCTGAGGACGTCGACCGAGCCCTCCGGAAACAAAGGGGCACCCGCTCGGACGGCAGGACCCACTTCCGCCAGATCGAGTCCCGAAGTGAAGTTGTCGCCATTCGCAGAGAGCAGCGCACACCACAGCGATTCGTCCCGCTCGTACTCGTTGACCGCTTCGCCGAGCTCTCGGAGCATTCGTAAGTCGAAAGCGTTCATCTTTTCCGCACGGTCGAGGACCATGTGAAAGATGCGTCCGTCGCGTTCGGTCAGCACTCGGCTTCGGTCTTTGGTCATGGAGCGCGATCGTACCGGACTGCCGTTCCGTAGGCCAGCACCTCGATGGTGCCGGTACCATCGTTTCCCGAGGTCATCGAAATGGTAGAAGTTTCCAATCGCGTGTTGAGATACGCATCCGCATCGGGTTGCGATTCCTTCATCCGCAAAACTGCCTCGCGCCGCGCACGATCGATCAGCGACGAGTAGGACCGAACCTCCCCGCCAAAGATCATCCGGAAGCTGCTCAGAAACCGCTTGAAATGATCGACGGAAATGACGACCGCTCCGACCGCGAGAGTCGCCGATCGAATCGGGCCGGGCGCTTCCCACTGCTTGGTCGATAACGCTGGCCTCGCGTCATACTCGGTTTCGCGCGCTACGATGCTCTTGTAGTGAGCGCGCTCGATGCGCGAGCCGACCACTCTGCCCACGACGATGAGGAGAACTGGGATCGCGGTGTAGAGGAGCAGCTCGATCGACATGGCGCAGCTACTCGACCAAGACCGCCGTGCCGTAGGAGAGAATCTCCGAGGCCCCTTGTGCGATCGACGAAGTCGTGAAGCGCACGTTGATCACCGCGTTGGCTCCGAGCTCACGGGCTTGGGCCACCATTCGGCTCGTCGCCTCGGCGCGGCTTTCTTGCAGAAGCTCCGTATAGCCCTTGAGCTCTCCGCCGACGATGTTCTTAAGGCCTGCGACGAAGTCGCGGCCCAAGTGTTTCGCGCGGATCGTGCTGCCTTGCACTAGGCCGAAGTGACGGACGATTCGTTGCCCCGGTACGCTGTCGATGTTGGTGAGAATCAAGCGCCCCCCTCGAACTGTATTTTAGCAGAATCTTCGCCGCGACCCCGAGATTCGAACCCGTGGCGCCCCAAAAAATCGTCGGGGAGGCCGCAAACATGCTATGTGCCCCCCGTGAAACTTTGCGTCATCGGAACGGGCTACGTAGGTCTGGTGAGCGGGGCGTGTTTCGCCGCGACCGGTCAGCGTGTGGTTTGCGTCGACAAAGACGCGGATAAGATCGAGCGTTTGCGCCGGGGTGAGATACCGATCTACGAGCCCGGCCTAGAGGAGATGGTCGAGGAGAATGCCTCCGCCGGGCGCCTCACCTTCACGACCGATCTCTCGGAAGCCGTCCGGAAGGTCGATCTTGCGTTCATCGCGGTGGGAACCCCTCCCACGCTCGACGGAGAAGCCGATCTAAGCGCCGTCTTCGGAGTTGCACGGGAGCTTGCCAAACACGCGACCCACGACCTCGTCATCGTGATGAAAAGCACCGTTCCCGTCGGCACCAACCTTCAGGTCCAACGGCTCGTTGCAAATGCCGCCCATGACATCCAGGTGGTGTCGAATCCCGAGTTCCTCAAGGAAGGCGGCGCGATCAAGGATTTCATGTACCCGGACCGGATCGTGATCGGCGTACGCCCGCAGCACGACCGAGCTCGACGTGCGATGGACCGGGTCTATCATCCGCTCAACCTCTCGAATACGAAGATCGTGTGGATGAACCCCGAGAGCGCCGAGCTCACGAAGTACGCCGCCAACACGATGCTTGCAATGCGGATTTCGTTCATGAACGAGCTCGCGGTGCTCTGCGAGGAAGTGGGCGCGGACGTCCAGAGCGTGCGGCACGGAGTGGGCAGCGACCCTCGTGTCGGCTCGCAGTTTCTGCACGCAGGGCCGGGATACGGTGGCTCTTGTTTCCCCAAGGACGTCAAGGCGCTCGTGGCGACCGGGCGGCGTCACGGCATCGAGCTCGAGCTGGCGGACGCCACCAATCGGGTCAACGTGCGGCATCGGAGCTTCATCGCGCGGAAGCTGAAGCGCCATTTCGAAAACGAGCTCGCCGGCAAGCGCATCGCCATCTGGGGATTGGCGTTCAAACCTGGCACCGACGACATCCGAGAGTCTCCGTCGATCGCGACGATCGAGTTTCTGCTCAACGAGCGATGTGAGATCGTGTGTCACGATCCCGAAGCCATGCCGAACGTCCAGGAGGCGTTTGGAGACAGCATCACGCTCGTCGATGATGCCTACGACGCGGTCAAGGATGCGGATGCGCTCCTTCTATTGACCGAGTGGCGCGAATATCAGTACCCCGAGTTCGAGCGAATTCGCACCTCGATGCGCACCCCCGTCATTCTGGACGGCCGCAACATCTGGGTCACCTACAAGCTCGCCGAACAGGGGTTCGAGTATGCAGGGGTGGGGATTCAGACCGAGCCCGGCTGACGCGCCATGTGCGGGCGATACACCCTGACCTGCCCCGATGAGCAGACGCTCCTCGATGGTCTCCCGTTCGACGAGTTCAGCGAGGTCCGGATCGAGTTTCGCCCCCGCTACAACATCGCGCCCGGCCAGCACGGCCCGGTGGTCCTTTTCAAGCGCGGCATGCCGATCCTCCGCGATGCTGAGTGGGGCATGAAGCGCTCGGGGGGAGGGCTCGTCATCAATGCACGCGCAGAAACGGCAGCGCGGGCGGTGATCTTCCGCGATGCGTTCCGAGAGGGAAGGTGTCTCGTCCCGGCCGATGGCTTTCTCGAGTGGCGCAAGGAAGGGGGCGTCAATCAGCCCTATCTCTTTCGAGTCGAGGGCGGAGGGATCTTCGTGATGGCCGGCCTCTGGCGGAATGGGCGCTACGTCGTCCTCACGCGCGATTCTCGAGGCGAGGTTGCCGAGATCCACGATCGGATGCCAGTGCTTCTAGACGGCGCGGACGCGCGGCAGTGGTTGACCGAAGGCAAGCTCGGCGAGTCTCCCGATCTCCAGAGGACCCGGGTCTCGCCCCGAATCAACCGAACCGAGAACGATGATCCCTCTTGTCTCGAGCCGGTCCCTCAACGGTCCTTCGATTTCGACTGACATCGAAGCCCGTCGCCGAGCGGTCAGTTCTTCGTGCGCCGTTCCGAGCTCTCCACTTCGATCACCTCGGAATCGGATTCTTGCACGCGCACTCGCTGTCTCGCCTGGGCTGGCACCGGACGACCCGCGGAGATCTTGCGAGAGGCCGCATCGACGAGCGCGTCCACACCGACCTGTATCGCCCGGTCCACTTCTTTTCGGACCTGCTTTTCCCAATCTCCGCGCCGCCTCTTGGCGATACGGCGTCGGGCGCGTGCGCGCAGGCGCTCCCGATCGGGCAGTAGAGCACGCCTCGCGCCGAGCGCGAGGGCGATGCCCCAACCCGCGAGCACCCATTGCACCCACCAACCGGGCCCAGACATGATGTCGATCACGAACAGGCCGGCATTCACGACGACGTACGTGTAGATCCACTGCAGGAAGCGCTTTTTTCGCGCCGTGAGGACGCGCTCTTCCTCGATGCGCACCTCACGTTCTTCTTCGATTTGCTTGGCTGCGGCCTCTACGTCGGCCGCATCGATGCCCGCTTCGACTGCCGCATCGACGAGGTCTCGATGAGAGAGCGTTTCGACGGGTTGTGTCTCGAGCGCCCGCCGTAAAATCTCTTCCACTTCGTCGCGCGAGTACTGCTTCACCGTTAGATCGTATCCCAGCGGAAGGCTTCGGCCTTGAACGCGTCCTCAGCCAGCGCCTTTATCATCTCGTCGTCATTCGTATCGATACGCCTGAAGTTGTGTTTGATGCGCACCTTGGCTGCGCGGGTGAAGGTTCGAAGAATGTCGATCTCGAGGGCGGCGCCTTCGACCCCCTTAGACTCGATCGAGGCCTGCACCCGGCTGATCGTCGCGGCCATGACGAAGAGGTCGATCATGATCTCGGCAAGACGATGGCTTGCGAATTGCTTGCCGATGATGGCCTTACCATGCTTGCGAAGGATCTTGTCGGCCGCCTGGGCCAGGTAGCGCGTCTCTTCTTCGAAGATCTGGGCCTGTTCCTGAATGGCTTCGTGCACGCCGCTCAACTTCGCCTGCCCCCGGATGCCGGTTCGAAGGGAGGCGTGTTTCCGCGCGTAGTCGGAGAGAAGGCCGAACCCTTTGATCGGCTCGTTGAAGATGTCCTTCATCGTCGCCGAGAGCTCTTGGAGCTGGCTCGCCACGTCGTTCATCGCTGAGAGCGCGATGAGGAGGCGGAGAATTTCGTTGGTGCCCTCGAAAATGCGGTTGATTCGACAGTCGCGGACGATCCGCTCGTACGGATACTCGCGCATGTAACCGTTGCCACCTGCGATTTGCAGAGCCTCGTCGGCCGTGCGCCAGAGGCACTCGGTAGCGTACACCTTGGAGATGGCTGCCTCGACTTGGTACTCCTTGTAACCCGCGTCGATGAGGCCGCCGACCATCGTGACCACAGCTTCGGCCGTGTAGCAGTCGATGACCATTTCACCGACCTTCTTCTTGATGAGGCCGTAGCTCGAGATGGGCTGGCCGAACGTGTGGCGCTCGTTCGCCTGCTTGGTCGCCATTCGAATGAGACGCTTCATCGCGCCTACAGACCCACCGCCAAGACCCGTGCGGCCGCTGTTCAAGATCGCCATGGCGACTTTGAAGCCCTGGCCTATCTCGCCAAGAACGTTGTTGTCGGGCACCTTGACGTTGTCGAAGTGAACGGTGGTGGTCGAGCTCGAGCGAAGGCCCATCTTGTCCTCGTGCGGGCCGATGCTGACACCCTCCATGTCTCGCGTGACGATGAAGCCGGTCATCTTGCCACGACCTCCCTCCTCGGGCGTCTTTGCAAAGACCGTGAAGAAATCGGCCATTCCGCCGTTGGTGATCCAGAGCTTGTTCCCGTTGAGGACCCAGTGATCGCCTTCCTTGACGGCCGTCGTCTTCACCGCTGCGGCGTCCGACCCCGCCCCGGGCTCGGTGAGGCAATACGCCGCAATCATCTCGCCGCTTGCGAGCTTTTCCATGTAGCGGTCGTTTTGATCCTTGGTTCCGAAGAGCAGCAGGCCGCGCATGCCGATCGAGCTGTGCGCGCCGATCGTCACGGCCACCGATGCGTCGTACTTGGCAATCTCCTGCAGGGTGCGGGAGTAGGCCTTGTTGCCGAGGCCCATTCCACCGTGCTCCTCCGGGATGACCAGGCCGAACATACCGAACTCTTTGAGCTCGTCGATGAACTCCGCGGGCATCTCACCCTCGACGTCCCACTTTCGGAAGTCCTCCGCCCGAGTGCCGAGCAGACCTTCGAGCGCCCCCGAGATGTCGGCGAGCGTCTCTTTTTCGGCATCCGACAGGCTGGGAAACGGGAAGATCAGATCCTGCTCGATGCGCCCCATGCACAAGGACCGCATGAAGCTCGTGGTTTCGATGTCTGCCACTGGTCGCTCCTTTTCGAAGGCCCATCATGCACGCGTCAAACGCCCGCGTCCATCTGCGCCACTCCGGCAATCTAGGGTCGCGGCTCCGTTTGCGCCACTCTCGCATGCGAGCGCGCCGCCCCTGCTGAAGCGAAAAAGGGACCGCCGGCTTTCCCCGACGGTCCCCCGAGAACGCGCGATTCGAGCTCTCGCTATTCCATCGGCTCGGCAACGTCCGACTTGTTCTTGTTCTTGCCGAGGACACCCCAGAAGGCGGTGCCGGCGCCGAGGCGCCACGCAAACGAGGCGCCCGAGGTACCTTTGCCCAGGTTGATGCCCGGGCCGAGGTCGAAGAAGAACCAAGGCGCGACGTTCTCATTGGCCTTGATCTCGACGCCGAGTCGCACGAGCAGCGGAAGAAGGCCGTTATCGTTGCCTTCTCTGATGAACCAGGTGAACGGAATGTACCCGCCCGTCACCACGCTGACGCGCTCGTGCACGTCAATCGAGACCGGCGCGCCCACCTCGCCTTTGACGCCAAAGGTAAACGTGTCCCCGAAGCCTCTCGCAATCAGGATGCCCGGCTTGAAGAGAATGCCAACGTCATTGGTGACTTTGGGTCGCTCTTTTTCGGCCAGGTGCCAACGCAGGAGCCCGTTGATGCCGAGGCCAATTCGGATGAAGCGGCTGCCGCCCCGGACCGTGAAGGGTCCGACGTCCGTGCGGTTGGTCGTCGCCACGGACCAGCTGCCGCCGTAGACCAGATCGCCCCCGAGGCCCCAGTCGAGCTTGTTCTTCCCCTTGTTCCACCATTCATAGAGGATGTTCGGGTAACCGACGCCCCCGCTGTGGACCATGTCCTGTTCGAGCTTCTTACCGCCGATGACCGAGTTTGCCGGCCCGGCCAAGGCCGGGCTCGCCATCGCAAGCACCAAAACGAATACACCGATTGCTCTTGCTGTCATTGTTCCAGCTGCTCCTTCCCCGTGAGGTGGCCGAAGCCTAGAGTAGCCGCGCCCACACCGCCAGCGATTATCTCGGCGAACCTCCCACCGCCACAAGATTTCTGTTTACCCATTGATTTCGTGGAGATCGAGACTTTGTCGACCGATGTGACGGAAACGATCGCACCCGAGCTCGTTCCCGACGGAGCGACCGAGCCCCTGCCTTGACCCGATCGCTCGCGTCCCCATAGACGGCGAAAAGGAGGATTCATGCGCATTCTATCGTTTTTCGTCTTGTTCGGGTGGGCCGTCTCCGGTTGTAAGGATCCCGCTGCGAACGTCACCAGTGCGACCGTCGAGTCAGCCACCGGCGAGAAGGCAGCAGCTCCCGCAGGTGCGACGCCCGGCGAGGCACTCGCCTCGCTCGCCATCAACCCTTCCAACACCAAGGTCGAGTTCGTCGGCGCGAAGGTCACCAGGAGCCACGACGGCGGCTTCACCGACTTCGCCGGAATGGTCGAGCTGAACGATCCCATCGAAAAGAGTCAGATCGACATCACGATTCAAACCGCGTCGCTCTATGCGGATGAAGAAAAGCTCACCAAACATTTGAAGTCCGACGATTTCTTCGCCGTCGAGAAATACCCCACTGCAACGTTCCGCTCGACCGAGATCAGGAAAGAGGGCGATGGGCACGTCATCACCGGGAACCTCACGCTCCACGGGATCACCAAACGCATCAGCTTTCCCGCGACCATCACCGCCACCGACCGGGAGGTCAGCGCTACCTCGGAGTTCTCGATCAACCGTCATGACTTCGCAATCACCTATCCAGGAATGCCGGATGATTTGATTCGCGACCTGGTCGTACTCAAGCTTTCGCTCAAGCTTCCACGCCAAAGCTAACCGGTCGCCGTCGGTGGCCACGGCTGAAGCTCGAGAAGGTCTTTGACCACGATCTTCCCCATCTCCCTCACCCCGGTCGCCGCGTCGGCGATCGTCCAAGCATGCGTAGGCTGCCCCATGGGCTGGGATTCGACGAAAATGCATCGAAGCTCGCCTTCCTCGAACTGGCACTGCGCCTGGATCGAGCGAAGAAGCTGCATGTTGTGAAGATGGCCCTCTCCGAAGTTCCAGCCGATGACGATTCCCGCGACGAGCTCGCCGTCTAGGTATTCATACTCGTCGATGTCGTCCACGGCCTTCGGCAACAGGAATTGCAGACAGCGGCCGTGCAGATGCATCGAGCGAAAGCCCAGCACCTTCGACATCGTCGCCGTGATCGCGTCTTCGTCGAGGAACTTGCTCAGCTGCTCACGGAGCCCCGGCGCGACCTTGACGAGGTGCATGTCGAGCTTCTTCGCGGCGTCGCCCTTGAAGAGCCAGGCGCTATACGCCCAGTTGCCCGCGTAGTATCGCATCGAGCACAGGAACGAGCAGCGAGACGGGACGAGATTCCCAAAGAGCGGCATACCGACCAGCGCGACGGCCAGAAACGCGATGAGCATGGGCGAGCTGATGCTGAACGCGTCGACACCCGCGTAATGTCCAAACAGCACGAACGCGCCGTAGACCATGATGACATTCCATTCGATGGGAACCCCCATGGGAATGCTGCTCGTGATGAAGAGGTGAAAGAGCAGCATGACGGTCAGTGCGATGGTCGTCGCCGGTCCGCCATGGCTGAGGAGTAGCACCACGGGGAACGAGTACTCCACCGCCGTACCGGCATGCGCCATGACTTCGGTCAAGCGGGAGGGGCGAAGGTCGTCGGGGTAGCTTCGATACAGGAGCTTTCTTAGCGATCCGACGCCGGTGAGCGGGCTGTTGCTCTGCATCACCGCGACCACCGACGGAAAATGGTGGTTGAGCTTGGAGGTTGCCGCCCACATCCAGATGGCGACCCACACTAGCTTCGACCCTGCCAGCCAATCGTGTGTGAAGAGAAAGCACACCAGGGCCGTGTAGTAGTGCTCGGCGCGCGAGGCGAGAAAGAGAGTCTTGTCGGTGATCCCGAGAATGGGAAGCAGGATGACGGTGGGAATCAAGAGCTCGATGGAGAGATCGGGTGCGACGAGCGCGCGAAACAAGAACCCCATGTGGGCGACGTACAGCAACACGTCGAAGATCGTGCGCGTCGATCCTCCCAAGAGGGGCAGGCCCGGCCAGAGGGGAACCTTCATCGTTCCAGGCCGGCAGAAATAAAGCGCGCCGCCGATCGGGGGGTTGTATCGGCCGGTGAGCGGCCCGCTTCCACACCCGAGCCCGAGCCCTTCGAAGGCCATGCTCCAGAGCACAGCCTTCTGAAAGGCGATCGGTTCGTAGTACCAAGCGCCGAAGTTGCGCAGCTCACCGAGCCCGGGGGTCGAGGAGCAGAAGAGGCTCCAAATCCAAACGTAGAAAACGACCTTGAGCGCGTACACGATGTAGATCGGCCATGGGGTTCCGTAGCCCTGGAGCGCCCACGACTGACACACCATCTTCACTCGCGCGGGGAACGGTTTTTTCTGCCATTCGCCGATATCGTAGGGGGGCAAGATGGGATTCAGTAGGGACATGGGTCGCATGCTATCGATCCGCGCGCCTGGTGTCATGCGCGTCTCGCGACTCCTGACCGACGGCGCGAGCATTTGGCCATCGACCGACAGATCTGGCTCTCGGCGGCGTGTTGTGGCAGCTTTTCAGAGACCGAGGACGTGATGGGAAAGAATGAAGAGCCGTCGGCGGAAGCCCCTCCCCAGCCGCCGTTTGGCAAGGACTCCAAGTTGGGAAAGAAGCCGAAGCTGAAGAAGGCTCAGTACGAGAAGGCGCTAGCGGACTTCCAGGTCGAGCTGGTGAAGCTCCAGAAGTGGATTCACACCCAGGGCCTCAAAGTCGTCGTCATCTTCGAAGGACGTGACGCCGCGGGGAAGGGCGGCGCGATCAGGCGCATCACGCAAAGCCTCAACCCCCGCATCTGCAGAGTCGAGGCGCTCGCGAGGCCGACCGACCGCGAGCGAAGCCAGTGGTACTTCCAACGTTACGTGCAGTATCTTCCCGCGGCCGGTGAGATGGTCTGCTTCGACCGCAGTTGGTACAACCGAGCGGGCGTCGAGCGGGTCATGGGCTACTGCACCGAGGAGGAGTATCGGGAGTTTCTTCGTTCGTGCCCAGAGTTCGAACGCATGCTCGTCCGTTCGGGCATCATTCTGATCAAGTACTGGTTCTCCGTCAGCGACGAAGAACAAGAACGGCGTTTTCAGAGACGTATCCAAGACCCCGTGCGGCGCTGGAAGGTCAGTGACGTGGACTTGCAGTCCCGCAAGTACTGGATCGACTACTCGATGGCCAAGGACGAGATGTTTGCGCACACCGACATCAAGCAAGCGCCATGGTACGTGGTGGAGGGTGATGACAAGCGCCGCGCGCGCCTCAACGTCATCTCGCACTTCCTCAGCTTGATCCCCTATCAGCACGTGCCCGCGCCGCATCTCGAGCTCCCGGCGCGGCAGAACAACATCAAGTACGTGCGACCGCCGCTCGAGGACCAGAATTTCGTCCCCGAGGTGTTTTGACTCAGAGCCCGAGGCCGGGCGGCAGCGCTGCGCCCGGCGGCTTCGCCATCAGTTGTTCGATCGCATCCTCCACGGTCGAAATCGGCGCCCTTGGAATCAAGTAGCTCTGGTCTTTGTCGGGCGTGGTCAGCCAACGGTACGAGCCGTCGGGGTCGTACTCGAAAGACCCCTCGTCGATGACGTCCCAAAGTGGTGCAGCCCCGCGAACGCCCGCCCACACCGCGGTTTGATCCCAGCTGAACCGGCCCTCGAAGTCATTGAATATCTCGTAGGCGCGGCGTATCGGATTGTTTTCGGTCGTTGCGTCGCGCAAGCGCTCGGTGCCGGTCATGATCTCTGCTCCGATCTCTCCGCCGCTGAACAGGATGGGCGTCGGCCAGCTCGAGAGAACCGCATGGCTAGACTCGATGTCTAGGTTGAGGTTGTAGTCTCCAGGAATCTGCTCGGGAAATCGACCGCCCATCTGAACGTAGAGCGCCACCTTCTGGCGTACCAACTCCGGTCCGGAGAGCGGGCTGTGCTCGTCGCCCGGCGACTCGAGCAACGCCGCTAGATTCGTGAGAAAGCCAACCGAGATGATGGTGACCGAACGATCTAGCTGCGTTGCCAGAACTCTCCGATAGAGCGAGACCGGCTCCTCGACCTGGGTCGCGTCGATGTCGTGCGCGAACTCTTGGGCGATGGCGACTCGGTAGGGCACCGAGTCCCGCCGAACGTTGTCGATGCTGGCGATCGGGATATCAGGGCGTCCGTAGAAGGTGTTGACTGCATCGAGGGACGTCGGGCCCTGATCCCCGGAGAACGAGATCGCAACGCCGAGGATATCCACCTCGCCGCCATCGGCCAGCGCATGAAGCACTGCGAGGGCGCCCACGTCATCGACGTCCGGTCCCCAATCGGTGTCGAAGATCACGCGCCGCTTGGAGGTTTGTTCTCCTGGGCTGCCGCATCCGGCCGCTACGAGGCTCAAAGCGAGTACGAAGAGTTTCTTCATGGAGGCTCCAATGAGAGTACTTTTCGTGTATGCGCTGCCATCGGGGGGCGCAAGGCGGTGGCGGGCAGTCACGCATTGCGGTTCCCTCCGCTTGACCCCACACTCGATCAATCGCTCGGTCGCCCGCATTCGCTCCATGAACCCCACGCCTTCCCGTCACCATCGCGGTCCCCTCATCGTGTTGCTCTGCCTGCTTCTGCTGGTCGCAGCCGGATGCACGGGGCTCCTTCAGAACTTCGGGGCTCGCTGGGTCACCCGACAGATCGCCGAGGAGCTCGATCTCGACGAGGCGCAGACCACGGCGACGCGCGCGGCGGTCGACCGTCTCATCGCGGCCGCGCCAGACGCGCTTGGCGCCAAGGTCGAGATGCTGGTTGCCACCGTCGATGCTGCGATCGCTCAGGGTTTGACCGAGAAGAAGTTGCTCGGCATGGAGCGCCAAGTCGACAAGCTTCTCGATGTCGTTGCGCGGAGTATCATCGACCAAGCGTCTCCGATTCTCGCGACCCTTCGAGACGGCCAGATCGATTTCGTCGAAGCCCGCATTCGAGTCCGTCTCGAGAAAGCCCGGGCGGAGCTGGAAGAGCCTCCGGAAGAGCGGCTCGCAAAGCGCCAGGACCAGCTCGTCGAGGCGGCAGGGGACTGGGCCGGTACCCTCACCAACGCGCAGGAAGGCGGGCTCCGAGGCTATGTCGCAGGGCTACCCGATGAAGCCGCGGCACGGCTCGCCGCGGACGAACGGCGTGTGGCGACCGTTTCGGCGGTCTTTCGCAAACATCCAGGGCCTGATGCGATCCGCGATGCCCTCTGGAGGGAATGGAAGAATCGTGAGGACTGGGGCCGTGGCGCGCGTTCCCCGCAGGCCCGGAGGGCCGAGGGCCGTGAGGCACTGTTGTTCGTCTACGGCCTTCTCGATGCGGAGCAGAGGGACCACGCGAGCAGGCACCTGCACGAGCTCCACGAAAAGGTCAAGACCTTCCTCGGAACCGCTGGCTCTTAGAAACACTGGACACGCGACATCAGACCTCGACGCTCGGGAAGGGCTGCGGTTCGACGCTCGATTAGAACCGATCAACCTTCCCTACCGACCGTTCGGCGTTCCAGCTTCTACCTTGCTTTGACATCATGGAGGTCGGCGCTCTATTAGTCGCGCGATGAGCGAGACTCCCGACGAGCTGAAGCCCAGCCTTCCGTTCTCGCTCGTCAACAGGCTGGACGGCCTGAGCAAGAAGATGATCCCCATCCAGTCGGAGGGGGCCATGAAGCTCGCGGAGCGAACCACGGGGCTCTCCGATTGGGGTGACGGCGGGTTTCGGGCTCGCCTCGATGCCGCGGTCGACGGGTTGAACGAGGCGAACCTCAACACGACCGGTCTGTTCGGCGCGCGCTACGTGCTGAACTGGCATCTCGGAAACCGCCTTCGCGTCGTCGACTTCGCCAAGCGCCATCCCGAGCTCGACGACGTCGCGATCGAGCGACCCGTGGTGATCACCGGCTTCTTCCGAACGGGCACCACTTTCCTTCACAACGTCCTAGCCGCCGATCCCAACAACCGGGTGGCCCAGGCCTGGGAGCTTTCGTATCCGGTCGGTCGTCTGGGTGACCCACTCGGCGACGTTGCGTGGCGGCGTGCGCAGGCGAAGTTCACGTTTGGGTTCAATCAGGCGGCCATTCCCGACCAGGGTGTCGCACATCACGTCACGGCGGAGTCCTACGAGGAGGACTTCTTCTTGCTCGAGAACGACATGGCCGTGCTGACGTTCTGGATAGGATTCGCTGCCTACCAGTACGCGATGGCGATGCTCGACTGGGACATGATCGAGCCCTATGAGTTTCACAAGACTCAGCTGAGGATCTTGACCGCGCAGCGTGCGGCCAAGCGCTGGGTGTTGAAGTGTCCGTGGCACCTGTGGAACCTGGACGCACTGATGGCGGTCTATCCCGATGCGCAGATCATTTTCACACATCGCGACATCACGGAGGCGCTCGCGTCCCATTGCAGCCTCTCGGCCCGGATGGCCTCCAAGTTGCGACGAAGCCTCGACGTCAAGGAGCTCGGCGCGTTCTGGCTCGAGCACACGCGCATCGGCCTCGAGCGAGCCATGGAGTCACGAAAGAAAATACCGGAGTCTCAGCTCTACGACGTCCGGCTCCGTGATCTCATGGCAGACCCGATGACCGTGCTGACGGACATCTACGCTTACTTCGACTTGGGGCTCACACCCGAGATCGCCCGGCTTCTCGAGGCTCGCGTCGCCGAGAAACCGACCTCTCAGGAGGGAGAGCACGACTATCACATCGAGGACTTCGGGCTCACCGACGAGCAGGTGCGGGAGACGCTTGCCGCCTACAACGACCGCTTCGGCGTCTAGCGCGGCGTCCGAGAGTCTCGGGCTGGGCCGTCAGGCGAAGCTCGAGATTCGGCTGACCCATTCGGCCAGCTTCGAGTAGAAGAGCAGGGTGAGCGAGCATCGGGAGACGTTCGACGCGGTCGTGGTGGGCTCGGGGCCCAACGGCTTGAGCGCGGCCGTCGCGTTGGCGCAGGGTGGGGCGTCGGTCCTGGTGCTCGAAGCTGCGGATCAAATCGGTGGCGGGACACGAACGGCGGAGCTCACCCTGCCGGGCTTTCATCACGACGTCTGCTCGGCGGTGCATACGACCGGCATCCTCTCGCCCTTCCTTCGGTCACTGCCACTCGAGGAGCACGGCCTTCGATGGATCCTGCCGAACGCCTCGGTCGCTCATCCGCTCGACGATCAACCTGCGGTCATGATGTGGAGGTCCGTCGAGGAGACATGTGCCGGACTTGGTGCCGACGCGAGCAGTTACCGTTCGCTCGTCGAGCCCTTCCTCGACGACACGGAAGGCTTTTTCAGCGATGTGCTCGGGCCGCTTGGTTGGCCGAGTCACCCTGCCACCTTCGTTCGTTTTGGTCTCAGGGCGATGTGGCCCGCCACCGCTTTCGCGAAATGGAATTTTCAGCAGACGCGCGCCAAAGCGCTCTTCGCGGGATGCGCGGCGCACAGCATCTTGCCGCTGGACAAACTCTTCACCGCGGCCCTGGGCGTCATCTTCTCGATTGCCGGACACGCCGAGCCGTGGCCCGTGGCCGCGGGAGGCTCCCAAGCGATCCCCCGTGCCCTAGGAAGCCTGTTGACCGCGCTCGGGGGCAAGTGCCGCACCGGCGTGCGCGTGACCTCTGCCGCGGATCTACCCGCTGCCCGAGTCTATCTTTTCGACACGAGCCCCGATCAGCTCGCTTCGATCGCCCGGTCCGTGTTACCGCGCGGTTACCTGCGGCGCCTCGGCCGCTATCGGTACGGACCTGGCGCGTTCAAGCTCGACTGGGCGCTCGATGGGCCGATTCCATGGCGCGACCCCAACTGCCTCGCAGCATCGACGGTGCACCTCGGTGGAACGCTCGAGGAGATCGCGGCAGGTGAAGCGGCGATGTTTCACGGCAAGCCCTCTGAGCGCCCGTACGTCCTGCTCTGTCAGCAAAGCCAGCTCGACCCGAGCCGCGCGCCCGCTGGGAAGCAAACGGGCTACGCCTACTGCCACGTTCCGGGCGGCTCGCCGGTGGACATGACCGAAGCGATCGAGAACCAGGTCGAGCGTTTCGCTCCCGGGTTCAAGGATCGGATCCTCGCCCGGCACACCATGAACACGGGGGACTTCTACCGCTACAACCCGAACTACGTCGGAGGCGCGATCACGGGCGGCGCCGCCGACGTGTTCCAACTCTTCACGCGGCCGGTCGCACGGCTCGACCCGTACACCACTCCGAATCCGAGGGTCTTCATCTGCTCGGCCTCGACGCCACCCGGGGGCGGTGTGCACGGCATGTGCGGATATCATGCGGCGCAAAGCGCCCTAAGGCGCATCGAACGCTTCGAGCCGGCTCCATTGGTCGGTGCGCGTCCTCAACCCGTAAACCAGTAAGCCCAGCCGATGAATAGGAGCTGAAAGGGAAGGCGTAGCCAGAGCGCCCAGCGCGGAATCGGTTTCCTCGGGTCGAGCGAGATGTTCTCCGTCAACATGTAGACGTTGGCTGGGAAGACCGCCACGTAGAGGGCGATGAGACCCCATGCAGCCCAGGCTCGCGTTGCCGGGACGAGAAGCCCGATACCGCCGAGGATCTCGAAGAAGCCACTCACGTACACGAGCGTGAGAGGCGCCGGAAGGTACTTCGGGACGATGCGAACGAACGGCTTCGGCCTCACGAAATGAAGGGTGCCAATCGCTATCATCGCGAGCGCGAGCAACCAGAGCGCGGCGAGCTTGAGGGTGGTCATGGCAGAAACTAGTTAGAGCGAGCGATTCGACCTACGAGGCGGCAGGCTTTTGTGTGCCTTTGCGTTTGCCGAACAGGCGGCGAACCTTGACGCCCGCCACGAGGAAGAAAACCAGCAACAAAATCAAGATCACCATGTTGACCCAGGGGACGTACACGTAGTCCGGCTCGACCTGTTTCAGCGAGAGAACGTTGGGATACGAGTCGAGAATCGCGACGCGCACGCCGTAGTACTTCAGTAGTGCGGTTTCGTCTCGTTCGCTCTTTGCAAGCTTCGATGCCTCGGCCGCGATGTCTCCGGAGTTCCACTTGAAGTACCAGCCGTTGTCCTCGTTGCGGAACGCCAGCGCCTTTTTTGAGTCCACCTCCTCGGCGTAGACGAATCGGACATCGCGCGTCTTGTCCTCGCCGGTTTTGGCATCCTTCTGATCCATCCGCTTGACCTCGGTTCCGGTGATCAGAACCTTCGTCGCCCGCGGCATGAAGTAGTAGAGCGTGCCCGCGAAGAGCAGGGTCACCAGTAACGCAAGTGCTACACCGAGTTTTCGCATCGCTTCAATCCTCTCCCAAGCTTACCCTAGGCGCCGGTCGCGGCGACCCCGCTTCGCCGGGGTGACAAACGTTGGCTCCAGAGCTCCCGAATTGCCGCTGTCGCCATGGGAATCGCCAGCTTGGGTTGAAGGAATGCGCGCCATGGCGCCTCACCCATCATGATGTCGGCCCAAGCGAAAAAGAACTCGTCGCCACGCGCATTGGCGACCTTCGCCATCGAGTCAACCAGCTCCGGGTAGCGGGCCATCAGATGCGATGCCTTCTTCGCGAGCCCGAACTTGTGGCCAAACTCGCCTACCCATTTTCGTTGATAGGCGGCGAGGAAGTGCTCGTCGAACCGTCCGACTCGAAACGCTTCGGCCAGGATGGCGGCAGCATTCTCCGCACCTTCCATCGCAAATTGAATGCCTTCGCCGGTCAGTGGGTCGATGTGGCCAGCCGCGTCGCCGATGATGAGCAGGTTGTTCGCGTAGCTCTTTGGAATTCCACCTAGTCGCAGCCACGCGCCCTTCATCGGCTCGATTCGATAGTCGGGGCCCAAGTGCCGGCGCACGATGGGGTTGCGGGCGAGCAGCCCATTGTGAATGGTCTTCAAGTCTGAGGGAACCGCCAGACCGCCCGGAATGATGTATGTGCAAAAATTGAGCTCGTCGTTTGGGTGACGGAAGATAGCGGCGTACCCCGGAAGCAGATCGCGCTCCATGTAGCAAATGCCGTCCGTCTCGAACGAGTGCGTTCCACCCTCGATGAAGGCGCGGCTGCAAATCGCGCCGGGGCCCTCTTTCACGATTCCGAGTGAGCGCGCCAACTTCGAGTGGGCTCCATCCGCCAAGACCAGCGTTTTGGCTCTGAACTTCCTGCCGCTAGAATGAGCTGTCCAAGTCCCAGGTTCTGCGTCGAACACGACCCTGTCGACTGCAGTTTCCTCCACGAGCTCGGCGCCAGCAGACTGCGCAGCGCGCACGATGCGTTCGTCTAGGATGATCCGCTTGACCGACATCGGCGTGCCGTGTGGGTTCTCCGAAGAGTCGCTTAGGCACTCAATCCCCGAGGGGCTCACGAAACCGCCCGAGGTCGTGAACAGGCACTCACTCGCTTTGATCATCGGGTCGAGCACCCCCATGCGCTCGAGGTGCCGTTGGGCCCTCGGAATCACGGCATCACCGCAGAACTTGTCGCGAGGGAACTTCGCCTTGTCGAGCAGCAAGACTTGGAGGTCGCGTTTGGCCAGGTACCAAGCACAGGTTGCCCCGGCAGGCCCGGCCCCGACGATGGCAACGTCGTAGAGCGAGTCGCTCATCGCCTAGCTCTGTATCTCGAAGGTCATCCCGGCCCGGCGCAGTCGTTCCACGAGTGGCATGCCCATCGCCGAGGCGGGCGTGAGGACACCCCCTTCGCTTCGAAGCTTGGCGTTGTCGAGCACGAGGCAGAGCGCGGACTCGGAGAGCATGACCGCGGTCGAGCCATAGCCGGGGTCGCGCTGATCTGAGACCATTCCCCGCACCACGTGGCCGTCGCCGAGAGCGGCGAACCGCGTCTTGAAGAAACCCTTGTCGCGGGCTTCCTGGCTCGGTCCCTCGCCCGGCGAAGGAAGACGCTTTTCGACCAACGGTCGCGTCAATGGAAACGCGAGCGACCCCATGAATGCGACGATCCCGCCGACGAACACGGCCGCTCTCGACCAGCCCTTGGGGCCCTTGCCAGTGCTCATCACCTCGGAGTAACGGAAGTCCTGTCCCCAGGGAAGGCCCATGAGCGCGTGGCTCCGTCGTACGATGCGGGTGTTGATCGCGGCCATGAGGAAAGGCGCCGTCCACATATCGAAGTCCTTATCGAAGCGGATTCCAGTTTGGTCTCCTTTGTCCGGCCCTCGCACGCCTTTCGGATTGAGTGCGTAAGGGTTGCCGAGCACCTTCCTCAGGCTCGGGTCCTCTTTCATCTCGTCCAAGATGTTGAGCATGCTCGCGAACGTGCCGCCGCTGAAGGAGCCGCTCATCTCGCCGGCTGCCATCTTGACCTCCGATGCGTACTTGCCGTGCCGCTGCTTGAACGCCTCTTGAACCATCAAGGTGCCAAGGTCGGAGGGAATCGAGTCGTAGCCGCAGCAGTGCACGATACGTGCGCCGGTCCGATTTGCCTCCTCCTGGTGGGCGTCGATCATGGCCCGCACGAATTGGGTTTCGCCGGTCAGGTCGCAGTAGTCGGTTCCGTTGCGCGCGCAGGCCGCGACGAGCTCAGCGCCATATTTTGCATACGGGCCGACCGTGCTGATGACCACCTCGGCCTTCCGCGCAATCGCATCGAGCGAATCTGCGTCGAAGCTGTCGCCGATCAGGACAGGAAGATTCGAAGCGCCAATCTCGCCCGCAATTTCTTGGAGCTTTTGTTTGTTGCGTCCGGCGAGTGCGAGCCGAAGCCCGGTTTCGCCGCCGAGGTAGTTGCGGACGAGGTACTCGCCGACGAGGCGCCCGGTGAAACCGGTGGCGCCCCATAGAACGATGTCGAATTCGCGAGAACGGTCGCGGGTGCGGGTCGTCATGGGGAGGTCATACGGCAGGCCGCTTCCGGAGGCCACCCCGGACTTCGGCGAAAAGCTCGAGTGAGCCGTTCTCGCCTTTTCTAGGAGCGCCAAACGTTCGAAGGCCGGCCGGAAGCAGAGCGACCTCGCCGTGCTAGTCTGTGACCCGAAATGCCCGCAGTGCGCGAGACGAATCAGCAGGGAAGGCCGCTTTCGATTGCAGCCGCGGCTCTCGCAATGATTGTCGGGTGCGCCTCGGGACCCGTGGCGGAGCCAGCGCCCGAGCGATCGCCCGACGCGCTGGCCACGGCGCTCACGCCTCAGCAGTCGCCCGAATACTACGTCGATCAGGCGAACCGATACTTCGATACGCTCGACACGAGCGCCGACCCGAACAGCGTGCCGAGCTACTCACCGCTCGTCGCAAGGTGGGAGCTGCCGCCATGGCTCTGGCTGACGGGATATGGCCGTGAGAACATGATCCTCACCACAAACCTCGCCGTCGAGCTCGATCCCTCGACCGTGCCCACACGCGACTGCCGCGCCTTCGCCGTCCAGCCCTTTGCGCGCTGTTACGTGACGTTCGAGTACGAGGCCGGCTCGTGTCCAATCTACGAAGAGTTCGTCTTCAACGATCAGGGCGAGATGACTTTCATCGAGGCCTGGTCGGACCAGCCAGGGCTCCTGCCGATGCCCGATCCAGCGGATCGGTGGGCCCAGGGTGAAGACGTCCGCCGCCTCGCCACCAAGGTTCCCGGTCTCGGAAACGAAACCGGTCTCATCGATCTCGATTCCGATGCCATGGAGGTCGCCGCAAGGGAGGACCCCGAGGTCGCCGACTTCGTCCGCCGCGCCAAGGATTTCTGGCCGGCTTGGCTCGAGGCGAATCAAGAGGCGGGCCCGGACTACTTCGCGCGCGGCTGCGGATGGACGGAGTGAGCCCCCGTCCAACTTGATCTCTCTGGCCCTCGTCGATTGATGTTATACGGCAGAACCCACCCCGAGGAGATGAGATGGCTGCTTCCAGAAACGGTCTTCCACTGAGCCTGCGGAAGAAGGACATCTTTTTCGTCGTTTGTTTTTCGTTCTTCGCGTTCTCGTCGTTCTTTTCCGATTCCTGGCATGCGCTCGGCCTCCTCGACGGCGATGCCTTTTGGTCACGCGCGAACCGGTGGTACGGCGAAATCGCCCAGGATTACTTCTTCCTGGCGGACCACCCGTACGTCCGGGTCAACACCGGCATTTCTGGAATGGTGTACGGACCCTTTTATCTCCTGCTGGTCTATTCCTTCATCAAGGGGAAGAACTGGATTCGCCCTTGGGCGCTGGTCTACGTCGGCGCGATGTTGCATGGCTGCACCGAGTTTCTGATCTACGAATATTGGATCGGACCCCCGCCCGGTAACGCGCTCCTCTTTTGGGCGTTCAACGGCCCCTACTGGGTGGTCCCGTTTCTGCTCGGCATCCGCATGTGGAAGCCCGACCCGTTCGGCTCGTCAGTTGTCTGACGCGTTGCGCGGGCGGGGTTTTCGCGGTGTGCCCCGTAAGTCCTCGTAACTACTGCGCGTAGGGAGGGGGAGCGTGTCCCGTTTGAGCTTGAGGGTGGGGGTGTAGGAGGCGCTCGGGAATCCGCCTTCCACGATGTGCCACGCGGCTATGCGCTCGGCATGCGACACCTCGTCGTTGTACGAATCGACCAGTCGTTGGATTTCGGCGGCGATTGCAGGGTGTCTTTCCACCGGCGCGGATCGCGCTGCTTCGCGTGCATCAAGCCATGCTGCCGCCTCTTCAGCGTCGAGCGAGATGAGCACGGCGGCATGTGGCCGCCCTTCGCCGAATGCCATCGCGTCGGAAATCAGGGGGCTTGCTCTCAGCCGGTTCTCGATCCGTTGCGGCGAGATGTTCTTGCCGGACGTGAGAACGAAATAGTCCTTTTTCCGATCGAGAATACGGAGGCGTCCATCGGAGGTGAGCTCCCCGATATCCCCGGTATGCAGCCAGCCTTCGCCGTCGAGAACCTTTGCGGTCTCGTCGGGCTTCCGCCAGTAACCCGCAAACACGCAGTCACCGCGCAGCAGTATCTCGCCGTCCTCCGCAATCGTGATCTCGACGTCGTCGTGCGGAGCTCCGACGAGCCCAGCTTCGAGGTCGCCGGGGCCTTGGGAGGCACCTGCACCGCACGTCTCCGTCATCCCCCAGGCCTGGCGGAGCGGGATCCCGATCGCCTGAAAGAAATACTGCACCTCGACCGGCAGCGCCGCCGCGCCAGAGCTGGCGGACCACAAGCGCTCGAACCCCATACGTTTCTTGATCGGTGGGCCGAGGATCTCGCTCGACAACCATGCCTCTAGTCTCTCGGCGATGCTCACCTGCTGTCCTTCGCGGCGCCGACGGACGATTCCGGCGGCCGCTTCGATGGCTCCCCCGATCCAACGCTCGGGCTTCGGAGCGGCCTCGAGCTCAGCCAGGATGCGTGCCCGAGTCTTCATCCAGAACTGCGGCGGACCGAGCAGCGCCGTCGGACGGGCCAGCCGAAATGCTTCGGGAAGCAGCGCAAGATCGGGGACGAACCAGATCTCGCCCGATGGAGCCCCTCGGACCATCGGGATCAGCGAGATCATGATTCGTCCCGTGATGTGGCTGAGCGGACTGTAGCTGACGAGGGTCTGATGCCCCTTGGGCCGGAGCCGCGTCACGAACCGCGTCGCCGCAAACAGCGCGTTGCGATGTGTGAGCGCGACGCCTTTGGGTGGACCCGTCGTTCCCGACGTGTAGACGATCGTGAACACATCCGAATCACGGATCATGTCGAGCCGAGCGGCGACGGCCTGGCTATCGGTTTTGAGGAATTGGGCTCCACGGCGGCGGAGCTCGGTCAGAGGCACGATCCGGCCGTAGGCGACTTTCCGGCAACTGACGATGAACGACTCCACATCCGGGAGCCTTAGGGCAAGCAGGCGTTCGAGAGTCCCATCGTCGTCGACGAATACATGGCGGCAGCCTGCATCGTTGATGCACCGCGCGAACTGGTCATCGGCAAACTCACGAAAGAGCGGAACCACAATTCCAGCGGCGTGCTGGATGGCGTAATCCGCGATCAGCCATTCGGGGGAGTTTCGGGCGATGATGCCGACCCGGTCGCCCGACTCGAGGCCCATCGCCATCAGACCGGCGGAGGTCTCCTCGGTCAACCGCCGCGCGTCGGCTCCTGTCGCGCTTTCCCACTCACCTTCCACGGGCCAGCGAAAGACGACCTCGTTTGCAAGCTCCCCGGAGCGTACCAGGAAGTTGTGAATTACAGTGTCGCGACGAAGCGAGGGAGCCGATCCAGTTGCATCGCGGGGGGGCGACATGACGACTAGAGGTCGACCTCGAACGACCCCTCGTCGGGTAATCCTCGCAGCATGTACCGGCTCGTATGAATTCGAAGAGAGACCCGGCCGTCGTCATCGCGCGACTCGTCGAGAGTCCAGAGGAGATACTCCGCTTCAGGGAATGCGCTGGCGTGGAGTTGCTCGCCGAACATCCGCCGCAAGATGCTCGACGGATCCATCACCTGCGCCAGCAGGCGAAGGAGCATCGCTTCGCTCAACGGTTGCGAGAGGCGCTCGCGCGCAGCCTCGTCGAGCGGCGTCAGGTGCAGATCAGCTCGCACGATCTCCGGCGTCGAAAAATCCCGGGGAAACGCCTTCGAGAGGAGCCACGCGCCTCGAAAGAGCGGCTCGTGCGCCTGTAGATCGGGATAGTTTTCCCAGAGCGCTTCCTCGCGAAGATCATGGGCGGCGTTCCGGATCTGGCCGTCCTTGAGAATCCCTCGCAAACACACGTCGAGCGTCAGCTCGGAGGCTTCGAGCGGCTCCAAGTCCTGAAGCGCCATGATGCACATGTCCGGGAGCTCTTCATGAGGAACGCTCTGCCCGTCCGGAATCTCGAGGCGCTCCAGAATCTCCCGGAACTTCTCGTCGGTCCACGCGTGCGGGAGCTCGTCGACCACGGCGAGCTCGTCGATTGTCAGCCGAAATGACGCCTTCATCCGCCAACCGTATGACACGGTTGCAGGCAGAGAGCACCGGATAGAAAAGCGCACCCCAAATCGGATAGAGTCTGCGCTCCGTCTCATCGGCGGGTAGCGGAGTAGGGCTGTGCCTACGATGACGCGGGTACTTTTGCTGGCTCGGGAGAGTCCGCTCAGAAACCTTGGCGGTGATCGGCGCAGACCCGGCGAAGTCAATGCACGAAGCCAACGCGTGAACAATTACGTATGCCGCATCAATTTCGCCAACACGAAAGCAAACGAATCGCTTGCGCCTCGCCGAAACGGAATCAGTCGGGAAAACCGAGTTGGCATGGCTGATGCATCTTTGGTCGTCAGTGGTCATGAAACCGGAGAGGTGGCCGATGCGGTACGTGGGATTTTTGAGTGTGCTCGCCCTGAGCCTGATGGTGTCACTTGGGTGCGGCGAAGGCGGCGGCGAGGGAGGCAGTGGTGGAATGGCCGGGACTGGCGGAACGGCCGGGACTGGCGGCATGGCTGGAGCCGGTGGCGCGGCTGGCATGGGTGGAACCTCGCCTCCGGCGAAGGGGGTCTGGACCGGAACGGGAGACGGTCCCGATGGGACGTTCACCATTTGCTTCGTGGTCAACGAGGAAGGGACCGCGTTGGTTAGGCCGTTGGTCTCGAGCCCGGGCAGCACGTGTTCGACGGATCCCACCTACTCCTTCGCGGTCGAGTTCGACACGTGTGTGGGCGCGTTGCTGACGACTGAGGAGGTCCCCATCGTCGATGGGATGTTCGAGCTCGTCGAGGAGGGTCAAGGTCCCCTCGCCGGGTATTGGATGATCCACGGCACCATCGACGGGAGCTCGGCATCTGGCGACGCGGAAGTCGCAGATAACTCCGGCGGCACCTGCGCGGGCAACTGGGAAGCGATGCTCAGCGAGTAGCCCTCGCACAAAGATCTCGAAGATTTGACCGAGGTTGAGCAGAAAGAAGGATTGTCGCACAGCGTATTGACCCGACTGCGAGCCGAACCCGGCTGGGGACGCCTCCCAAAAAAAGAGCCCGCTCGAAAGAGAGCGGGCTCCTTGCGGGGCGTCCCCAGCGGGATTTGAACCCGCGTTACTGGCGTGAAAGGCCAGGGTCCTTGGCCACTAGACGATGGGGACGATATGTATTCTTCAAGCTTGCGCTTCCTCGGTGGGCCGTCAGGGACTCGAACCCTGGACCGTTGGATTAAAAGTCCACTGCTCTACCAACTGAGCTAACAGCCCAAATACCTGAGATGCCCAATCTATTCTGGTTGATTCCTCGTCGCTTTCCGCTGATTCACCGACTCGCGCGGTGATCGTCGGTGCGGCGGGCGATATACGCTAAACCGCTCAAATGTCCACTCTTTCAGGCAACGTCGCCGGACGCAGCGTCGCGAAATCCCGGATAACCAGGGACTTTCGATAGCCCCGATGTTCGCAGCTCGAGCCATCCTCTCGGCTTAGCGTCGCTCGCGCAGCATACACGCGCTCGGCTGAGCCGGACCCGGTGAAACAGTCGCGCCGAGCCCCTGATTAAGGGGCGGGTCGAGCTGATGGAAGATTCACGCTCCGTCCGAGCCCCTAGTCGATCGAAAAGACTTCGAAGCTGTAAGCCTGCGGGATTCCATCGGTGTCGACCGCGCGGACATCGATCAGATAAAATGTGTTCTCCTCGAGTGAAGCAGCGATCTCGACCTCACACATGGAACTGCAGACCGTCGGGCCGGTTGCCTCATCCAGGACCGACTCGTCGATGTCGAGGAGGTAGACGTCGAGATCGCTACTCGCGTTGCCCCAGGTCAGCACGACTCGGTACTTCCCAGCGCAAGTCTCTGCCGTCGTGATCGACCACCGATCGAGCAGATCCTCGGTCGTGCAGCCATTGGCGCATACGTTTCCCATCGCGATTTTAGATTCGGCGAAGTCATCGAGCTCGATGTCACTCCCTTCTTTCGGAAAGACGGCACACGGGTCGATGCCACCGGATCCTCCCGAGCCGCCATCGACGCCTTGACCAGCGGTTCCGCCCTCGCCACCGCCCGTGCCGCCGGTACCGGCGTCGGGCAGTGGCGGCAGCTCGGTGCAAGCCGCCAGGCCGAGAGTGAAGAGGGCTGCAAGCATCCGGCGGAGCATGAGCGCTATCCTAACGCGCATTCCCGCTGGAGTCAGTATCGACGAAAGTCGACGATCACGACCTCACCCGGAATCTCCACGATCACGATGGGCTCGGTCACATCGGTGACGTCCGGTTCCTCGTCCTCGGATCCGTCCGTCGGGGACGTCTCTTCGGTGTCGGCGTCCAGGTCGCTCCAGGACCCATCGTGGATCTCGGCGACGAGCTCCCGGTCCGATTCTGGGTCGTCCACGACTCGCAGGTCCCCGCCCCCGCAAGTCGCGTGAACCGCCCTTGCCGCATCGGCGCACGCGCCCTCGTCGTCAAACGGAAGACTAGGGCAGCCTAGCGACGAATAGCAATTGAGGAGGTCAATCCCCGCGAGAGCGCACTCGTCGCCCGTCTCGATTCCAGCAGCATAAGACGTCACGCAACTCTCGACGCAGTCGACGGTGACGCGAATACCCGCGCATTCGCGCATGGCGTCACAGGCGGACTCGCAAGCAAGCTCGACCTCCTCCTCGGATGACGTGACGGTAACGCTTTCGGACGGGTCGATCGTGGCGGGTCCTCCAAGGATGCTGCGGTCGTCGACGCTCGGGTCGCCGCAGCCGATCGCTGCGAGGATCGCGCTCGAGCTGATGAGAATGCGAAAGATGTTGTAGCGAGTCATGGCCTCTCCTATGGGTTGGGGTTTGCATCCGCGCGCCCGCTTCTTCTCGAAATTGCTGCGCCTTCGGACATGACCGGTCGCCTACGCATGTGGCGTGCCACCGAGAAAACTCAATGATTTGCGCGAGCGCGTCGGCTGGGAGAGTCAAATGACGGACTTCCGTCAGTCATTCGAGACGGGATCTCGTCGACCCGTGAAGGAAGCGCGACGACGCAGTCCGTGGCAACCGCGACCTACATGCCCACTCGAATGGGCCTACTGCTCATGCGATTGGCGGGTACTAAGGTGTATCGTTTCGCCCACACGGAGGAGGCAGCGATGGCGAGGAGCTGGATTGGGTGGTCGCTCGCGTTTGCGATGGTGCTCGGGCTGGCCGGATGCGGTGACGAGAGCGACCCGGGCGGCAGCGGGGCAAGCGGTGGCAGCGGGGCAACCGGCGGTAGCGGTGGCGTGGGCGGCATGATCGGCGGTGACTGCGCGCGCATTTGCGGAAGCCGTTGTGTCGGCGACTACTTGCCACCGGGCGCGCCCGACGACTGCGAACGCTCGTGCTCGATGGGTTTCTTCACGTGCGTGCCAGAGTTGATCGCGGCGCTCGATTGCATCGAAGCGCTCGGCTGCGACTCGGGTGGCGGCTCTTCCGCATGCGTCGACGAATCGCAAGCGTTCACCAATTGCCTGCTTCCTTGACGATCGGTCTTTGATCGCGTTCCCGCGGTCGCCAGCTCACGATTTCAGGTGACGTGCGCGCGTCGTAATTCGGCGCCGTGCGTCAGTCGATTCGAGCTTGGATCTCGGATTTGCGTGCGAATTTCTCCTGGCGATGTCTGGCACGCCTCGTGCTCGAGAGACCTGGCACATCGGCTCTTCGGGGCCTTCAACCAGGAGATCAGTCATGTACGAATCACTTTCTTTCCGTCGTGCCATCGCACTCTTCCTTGCCCTCTTCGTTGCCGCCTGCGGTGGCGGCGGTTCCGCCAACCCGCAGGTGGAGGCGACGTTTGAAGTCGATCCAATGGTGGAGCCGAACGTCAATGCGATTTCGTTCGTCGATGACACCGGCGCGCGCCCCATCGCCTCGATCGTCGACGGATATGGTCGTCAGATCGATTTCGTCGAGGACGAAGTGATCCTGACGCTCGACGACCGTGACGCGCTTCCTGCCATCCTCGAGCGGCTGCACGGCACGGTCCTCCGTGAGGTGGACCCTAACGCCACGGGTTTGTTGAGCGAGCCTTCGCCGATCTTCGTTCTGGTGCGGGTCGACGCACCCGACGTAGAGGCTTCGGAGCTCGCCGAGCTCGTCATGGGGCAGGGCCAAAACGGAGGCGAGCACCGCGTGTCTTCTCAAAAAGGTCTCAACACGCTGACGGCGATGGCGCGCGAGAGCGTGGACGAAGGGACCGAGCTCGGTGCCAACTTCTTGTTCACCTACGACGAGCTGAGCCTTCGTGAAACCGCGGAGTCTCCCTCTGGCGATGGGTCAGGCTACTCTCCCAACGCGTTCGATCTTCCGTATATGAACCGCGGTTCGCAGCAGGACATCGGCGCCGCCGAGGCTGCTCGTATGGTGCACGACGCCATCGGAGTGCCGACCGGTCGCAATCGTGTGGATTTCATGATCATCGACGGCGGTTTCCTGAACATCCCGGACTACCCCGGCGCGGAGATCATCCCGCGCGACCGCTTTTCTCGAATCAATCCCCCGAACTCGTGTTCTGGCGGTGGTGACTGTCCGTGGCACGGGACGAACGTCGCGTCTGCCGCGCTCGGCGTGTTCGATGACAGCATCGGTGCTGCGGGCCCGGCAGCAGAGGTCGTCAACCCAATCTTCGTGCAGAGCCCCCGACCTAACGTCTGGGATTACCTCGATTACGTCTTCGACACCGTTCCAAGCGCCCTTGGCCGCTTCCCCGATATCGTGAACATCTCCGCGTCGGCCGACATTCCGGCTGGTCTTTGCCTCGTAGGCGTTTGCGAGGCCGTCAACGTGGTGGGTCGATCGGTCCGTGCGGCTGGCATCCTCGTCTTCGCCTCCGCGGGGAACGATGGTGCCAACGTCGATGGCGAAGACTGCGGACCCTTCGGAGCGGTTTGCTGGGAAGGTGCTTACCGCGTTCCTTGCGAAGCGCCGGGGGTGATCTGCGTAGGCGGTCTTCAGCACGACCGCGACACGAAGGACGTGGACAGCGCGACGGGATCGAAACAGCGAGACTCTGGCGACTCCGTCGACATCTATGCCCCTTTCTCCGTCTGGGTTCACGACACACCCGTCCGGGGTGCAGGGATCGTCCCACCCAGCACGAGCGCAAAGCTCAAGCACGGCACCTCGTTCGCGTCGCCTTTCGCCGCAGGCATCGCAGCGCTGATCAAGGCCGCGAGCCCGCGCCTCGGCCCGGCTGAGATCTGGGAAATCATCAGAGACACGGCGCACACCCACGCGACTGGCTCGGTTCATCGCTGGGTGAACGCTCAAGCGGCCGTCCACCGTGCCCTCGGGGCCGCGCCCCCCTTCGTGCGAATCGAGCAGCCCACGGCCGAGCAGCGATTTTCGATCGGGGGCAGCGTGCCACTCAGCTGTGACGTACAAGACGACGACGGCATGGACGACGTGACAGTGTCGTGGGTGAGCGATCTCGACGGCCCCATCGGCGCGGCGTCCTCGTTCACCAGCGCGACGCGCCTTCGCCCCGGCGTGCACGAGATCACGTGCACGGCCACCGACGGCCGCTTCACCGTGAGTGACAGTGTGTCCATTTCGGTGGGCAACGAGGCTCCGACGGTGGTGATCACCACACCAACGGGCTCCGACATCCTGTATGCCGGCAACGCGATCGCCGTGAGCGCGGACGCCTCCGACGTCGACGCGAACCTCGACGACGTCTATTGGCAGGTGATGAACGACCTCGGTTTCCCGACGGGCTGGACTGCCACGGGTGCTGAAGCGACGATCCCCCGGGGCTCCCTGGCGCCGGGTCGATACACGCTGGTCGCGACCGCCTACGACACCGAAGGCGAGCGCGCACAGGATACGATGAGGCTCGTGATTCTGGCGAACCCCGAGAACCTAGGGCCGAGCATCAACAGCTTGTCCGTCATCGCGACGCCAACGGACCCATATGACCGTGGGCTCGTGTTTTGGGCGGATGCGTGCACGGTTGACGTAACCGGAGATGGCAGGGTCGACGGGGACGATCTCTGTCAGCGCCTCCGTTTCATCGCCGACGTCGCCGATGACCACGATCCAGTCAGCGCGTTGACCTTCCACTGGAACGTCTACGAGGCGGGGGTTCTCGTCGACTCCTTCACCACCAGCACTGCAACCGCCACGCTCGACCTCGAAATGGGACGATACTCGGTCGAGTTGGTCGCCTCGGACACGGCATCCGTGTCGAGTCGGCGAGCTCTGAACGTCACGGTCACTACCCTGTTCTAAAGACGAGCTACGAACCCGAACCCAGCGCGCCGCGTGGTCCTAAGACCGTGCGGCGCGCTCCATTATGTCGAGCCCCATCGATCATTTCGTGACGTCGAGCTTCAGCTTCTTCTCCTGGCCCGGCCGGAGTCGGATGGTTTGAGTGACTGTAGGCTCGCCCTGGCCGGCGGCGATTCGATAGCGGCCGGGCTTGAGCGAGAGGTTTTTCAGTGGTGAGGTTCCCCGTGGCTTCCCGTTGATCCAGACGTCGCCCCAGGGGTAGACGATGACGGTCAGGCTTGCCGGCGCCTGGGACAACGGCTGCTCCCGCGGTTTCGGCGTGGGCTCGTCGCTCGCTTCTTGCGGCTTGTCGACTGAAGGCTCACGGTCGCCAGTCGGTGCTGTCTCGCTCTCGGTGACGGTCTGGGGGTCTTCGCGTTGGGCGGGAGGCTCGTCGGGCTTCGGCTCTTCGGCCTCGACGGGCACCTGGGCTTCGTCGACCGCGATGACCGGCTTGGCTTCGACCTCACTCGGGGCCGGTCGAGACTCTTGACCCGCATCGCGCGTTGCGCGCCAGGCCAGCGTGCCTGTCGCCAACAGTAGGGCGCTGAGCAGCAACGTGATGAGAGCTCTGGGCCGTCGTCGCGCTGGCAACGCGCCGGTCACGAACGATTCCGACAGAGCTGGTTCCGGTGTCTCAGGGGCGGCGTGGCTGCTCTCCGCCGAAGGCTCGACCTGCCTCCGCCCTTCTCCCGCGCCGACGATGCCGCTGATCTGTTCGCCCTCGTCTGCCTTCAGGATTTCTGGCTGATGGGCTGTTGCCCGCTCACCGAACGCCTGGCGTCCGGCTTCTTCGGGCCGGAGCTCCGCAACTCTTTTCCCAAGCTCGCGACGAACCCGCGGAACGGGTACGAACGGATCGAGCAGCTCAATCAGCTCTGCAGCGCTGTCGGGGCGTCTGTCGCGGTCGGGCTCGATGAGCCTCTCGACCAGTGCACAGAGCTCAGGCGGCGCTCCCGGCGCGAGCGAAGCGAGCGGCTGATGCCGACCCTGCAGGATCAACATGATCGTGGCCGGGTCGTGACCGCCTTCGTACGGGCGCCGCCCGCACAGCGCCTCGAAGAGGACGACGCCTACCCCGAAGAGGTCCGCGCGTCCATCGAGCGGTTCCAGGCGCAGTTGCTCGGGAGACATATAGGGGATCTTGCCCTTGACCGCGCTCTGTTGCCGAGAGCTGCCCGTGACCGCCTTGGCGACCCCGAAGTCACTCAGCATGATCTCGCCATGAATGCTGATGAGCACATTCGACGGCGAGATGTCGCGGTGCACGATCGCCGCGGCATGCACGGCGTCCAGGCTGCTGTCGCGAGGCGGGTTGTGTGCGTGGTTCAGTGCTGCAGCGAGATCGTGTCCGAGTAGGGCGACCCGCTCCGGGGAGAGCCGCTGCGCGCTTTCCGCGTCGAGCAGGACCCGAAGGTCCACACCGTCGACCAATTCCATGGCGATGTATGAACGGCCTGCGATTTCTCCGAAGTCGATCACGCCGACGATGTTGCTGTGACGCAACCTCGCGGCGAGTCGTGCTTCACGCTGAAACAGCTCGACGAACTCCTCGTCTTCGCGAAAGAAAGGCAGGACGAGCTTCAGACATACCCGTTGAGTGAAGCCACTCGGCCCACGCCGGATCGCCACGAAGGTTTCGGCCATTCCACCCATGCCCAGTCGTCGCACCAGCGTGTAAGGACCGATTTCCGTTCCGAGCAAATCGCTTGAAGAGGCATCGAAGTCGATTTTGGACATGAGCCCGGCTCATCCCTTCCGTTCTTTGAAGCTTTCCGTGTCGATGCCGAGCCGGCCGATCCGGCTTATCAAGCCAGTACGCGGGACATCCAACATGCGGGCGGTGCGTGCGACGATACCATGGCAGACGGCCAGTGCATCTTCGATGACGGCACGCTCCGCGGCTTCGAGGTCTTTCTCTTGTTCACTCAACTTCCGCCAGCGGTCCCGAAGCTTATCGTGAGCCGCCGGTCGCACCGACGGCGGGTCAGAGGGCGTCGGAGGTTCACCGCCGCCGAGCCCTAGGTGCTTTGCCTCGATGATGGGATCACCGTCCCCCGCCATGCGGGCTCGGTTTCGCGCGCGCTTCAACACCGCCTCGAGCTCGCGAATGTTACCTTCCCAGGGAATTCTCCGGGACAGAAGGGCGTCCATCGCACTGCCGTCGAGCTCCCAGCTCGAGACTGGATCGATGCGATGAAGGTAACGCACGGCGATGTTGGGGATGTCCCAGCGGCGCTCGCGAAGCGGAGGCAGGACGATTGGCATGGCTGCGAGCCGATGGTACAGGTCTTGACGAAACACTCTCTCGGCAATGGCCTTCCGTACGTCGCCGTTGGTCACCGAGATGATGCGTAGACTCGCGGTCTTCGGCTGCGGTCCCTGGTAGCCGAGCGGCCGGTAGGAACCGAATTGAGTGAAGTCGAGGAGCAGTTGTTGTGCGTGGTGCGGCAGGTTGAGCACCTCGTCGAAAATCAGCGTGCCTTTGTCCGCGTATTCGACTAGCCCCTTGCGTTTGGAAACAGCCCCCGAAAACGAGCCGCGTTCGTGTCCGAAGAGCTCCGATGTAATCGTGTTCAGGTCGTCCGCGAGACCCAGCGTGGCCCGGATGATCGGGGTTTGGTTGCTTGCGTGTGCGAAGGCCGTGGCGAGCTGAGTCTTGCCGGTGCCGGACTCGCCGAGGATCATGATCGACTCGTCACCTCCGATGGCAGAGCGGAGCTCACGAGCGATGTCAGCCATGCTCTCAGGTTCGAGAAGCTCATCGAGCGTGAGCTGCGCACCGCCGGGCTCGGTTGCTCGCACCGCGCGGAGATCTTCCCTCGTGTCTTCGATGACTGTCTGTTGCGCAATGAGGCCCCCAAGCAGCGTGCCCGCTGTTTCCACCACGCCCACGACCGCTTCATGGGTGCCTTGGTCCTTGCCGAACTCCAAGTAGAGTGCGCCGATCAGGCTTCGGCCTTGTGACGAGGCGGTCGGCAGCGACCACAGCGGCACGGCAATGAAAGAGCCGTCCGGCGCGTAGGGAACGGGGCCGGCAACCGTCTTGAGCTTGGACTGCACCTGACTGAGCACGTCGCTCACGTGCATTGCGAGGACTGCGGGCGCCACGCCGCGAAAGTTGGTCGTCCGCGACCGGTGCATGGGTCCGCCGCCTTTGGTTTCTAGCGTACTCCAGGCGGAGGCTGCGCCCAGCTGTACACACAGCGCTTCGAGTGTCTCTTCGATGAAGCGGCCGCGGTGGAGCCCCATGACAGAGGCTTCCACGACGTCCCGCACTCGCGGCCAGGGCTCTGTCGGCTTCATCGAGGACATCGGTGCTCATGAGATTACATGCTTGCCGTGACGAGGACTACCCCTTCACACGTTGTTGATCCCGAGTTTCCGAACCTGTGATAATACCCCCGCATGCGGCTGGCCTCGTTGACGTTCCTCTGTTGGAGCCTGCTGGTTTGGTCCGTTGCGGCACAGGCGGAGAGCGACTGGGTGGTCGTGTCAAGCCACTCGGGCGCGCTGGTCGACTGGACGGACGAGGCGGTATCAAACCTTCGCAAAGAGCTCGAAGCTCAGGGCGTAGCGGTCTTGTCCCAAGAGCGGGCTGTCGCCGAGGTGGAGGCAAAGGTTTCTGCGCCCTCGTTGGTGCTTGGCGACCCCGAGATCCGTCGTTGGAGGTCTCTGTCTGACGCAGCCGTCAACGACCTTGCGGAAGGCAACTATGACAGGGCTCTCGACAAGCTGAATTCGGCGCAGGCGATATCGCGAAGAGCAATCGAAGAGCTCAACCGCGATCCCGAACACTCCAGACGGGTCCTCGATACTTGTCTCTACATCGTGCGTGGTGAGCTTGCGACGCGATCCGAGTCTCGCGCAAGAGCCGTAGCACGCGAGTGCAGGCAGTTGGTGCCTCGCGGAGAGCCGAGCCCTCAGATGCATCCACCGACCGTGACTGATTTGCTCGATCAGGTGGACGCGCTGCAAGCCAAACAGACCGGTGAGCTTCGAGTGGAAAGCACTCCCCCCGGATGTGCTGCACGCCTCAACGGGCTCCTTCTAGGCGAGACACCCGTCTCGGTCGGGGATTTGTTTCCTGGAGACTATCGCCTTCAGGTCGAGTGCAGCACGCAAGCTCGTGGTCGTGTGCACGCGGTGAATGTTGGCGCAGGGAAGACGCTTCGCGAAGTGGACGGGCGATTCGATGGAATTATCGAAACCAGGCCGAGCCTGTCGCTCGGTTATCCCAATGCCTCGGAGGAGCGTGAGCACCGGGCGCTCGATGCTCGACGTGTTGGGTTGGCGATTGGCGCCGACGCGGTCGTTCTCGTTTCGATGCCCACCGCGGACACGCTGGAGGCTGAGCTCATCCCAATTGACGAGGCGGACTCGTCCGTTCGGGTCGCCGTCGCGCGGGTTTCCATCGGTGCCGAGGGGCCTATCACGTCGGATCTCCGCGCCGCCGCGCGCGCTTTGACTGACCGTCGATGCATGGACTTCACGTCGCCCGAGCCCGTTGCGCTGCCCTGCAAGGGCCGCGAGGCTGTCGGCGCGGCTCCCGCGGCGACCGACACGTGGCCGGCACACCGTCGGCCGCGCGGCCAATTCATCGCCGGCCTCACGCTCGTCGGCGTCGGTTTGGCCGGCATTGCGACGGGCTATGCGCTTCTTCTGCCGCGAAGTGATGCCGCCGTGAAATGGGTCAACGAAATCGATACGGGCGGGCAAGACGCGTCTGCTCAGCAGAAGTGGTTTGACCTCCGAGGAGCGATCATCGCAACGGGCGCTGTCGGTTCGGTGGCGCTGATTGCGGCGATGCCACTCGCGTTGCCGAAGCGGCAAAAGGCTCCCTGGTGGGCATGGGTGTCCGGCGGCGTGGGATTGGGCTTGGCCGGCTTCTCGATTGCCTGGGGCGTCACTGCCGAGGCTGAGCCATCGACCTCGTGCTCGGCTCAGGTCCTCGATTCGGTCGAAGTGCGGAGCTGCGTCAATCGGGGACTACATACGAGCGTCGCCTTGCTCACGGGCTTGACTTCCGCGCCTCTCATCACGATGCCGTTGGTCTACCTGTTCCGACCCAGTCGCGCTCGGCTCGAGCCGCAAGTCGTCGTGGGACGCAGCGGAGCTCACCTGGCGCTTCGAGGCCGGTTCTAGGAGGCAACTGGCACCTTGTGCATCGCGCGCCGAGGGCCCGCTCGGGCGACCGCTCTATTCACGGACGGGGAAAAGTGGTAGCAACGGACTGATTTGTTCCCGAGGGCACGCGCGTGCTCCGATGAGCTGAGGAGGTAGGCGTGACAAAGTGCCGAACGACGCCCCGCTTGGTCGTGGCGCTTCTCGCCGTCACCGCGGCGTTTGGCTTTTCTTCGGGCGCGAACGCACAGACGCCTCCTCAATTCGATCTCAACCAGTTTCGGCCTTCGGAGCTCGCAACCGACGGCTTCGCGGTGAGTGACGCAGACGGGCAGGGCCATCTGCGCTTTGGCGTCCAGCTCTACATCGACTTCGCGCGGAATCCGCTGGAGCTCAACGTGACCAATGGCCCGATCCCCGATCAAACCCTTGGGCTCGTTCACTCTCAACTTACCGGTCACCTCCTCTGGAACCTCGGGCTCTGGGATCGTTTGGTGATCTTCATGGATCTCCCGTACACGTTCATGCTGAACGACAACCTCTCGGACGCCGCGACCGGGTTCCTCGATTCGATCGGCCAGGGTCCGCTCATCCCCAGGGGACGCGGCCTCGGTGATTT
This sequence comes from uncultured delta proteobacterium, assembly GCA_963792825.1. Taxonomy (GTDB): domain Bacteria; phylum Myxococcota_A; class Polyangia; order Polyangiales; family Houyiibacteriaceae; genus SG8-38. The sequence goes on from CAWBXS010000001.1 coordinate 189,746, forward strand.
GTATCTCGGCGCTCGCGGCGTCTTGTACGGGACGCGCGAGAACGTCTTTCAACTGGCGGCGCAGGCGATCTTGACCGCGAACACGGCGTCTGCGGCGAGACCCCAGCAGAACTACCTCGGCGAGCCGAACGCGAGCCCCAACATCGGCGGATGGTTCGAGCTGCTCGGGACCTTCAACGCGGGTCAGTACTTCCGCATTCCTCTCAATGTCGGCTACAAGACCAGTTTCCAGCAGGAGGTTCCCTCTCTCGAGATCGGTAACCAGCTCACCTTCGGCGCCGCACTCCAGCTTCTGCTCGGACAGGAACGCTTCATGATCACCATGGAAGCTTTCGGCCGCACCGCCGCAGACCCGGGAACGGGGTTCGGCGGCAGGCAGGAGACCCCGGTCGAGCTCCTCGGAGGATTCAAGTACCTGAATGAAATGGGTGTCACGCTCGGAATTGCAGGCACGGGCGGCGTCACCTCGGGGTATGGCAATCCCGATTGGCGTCTGATCGGCATGCTCGCCTACACGATGCCGGAGAAGGCCGAAGAAACACCGGTCGACACGGACGGCGACGGTATCCTCGATGAGGACGACGCTTGCCCGAACGAGCCGGAGGATTTCGACGGCTTCCAAGACGAGGATGGCTGCCCGGATCTCGACAACGATGCGGATGGGATTCTCGATCTCGCCGATGCATGTCCGAACGAGCCAGGGCCTCCTGAAAACGACGGCTGTCCCGATACCGACCGGGACGGTGATGGGGTCCCCGACCGGATCGACAACTGCCCGGATGAGCCCGGCCCCGTCGAGAACCAGGGTTGCCCCGAGGAGCAGCACGTCGTCATCGAAGAGAGTCGGCTCGAGATCCTGGACAAGATCTACTTCAACGTGGACAGCGCCACGATTCAGAAGCGGTCGTATCCGGTTCTCGACAACGTAGCGGAGGTGCTCGACGCTCATCCCGAGATCTCTCTCGTCCGAGTCGAGGGCCATACGGACTCGACGGGTTCGGACGGCTACAACCTGCGGCTGTCGCAGCGGCGCGCTGCCTCGGTCGTGCGCTATCTCGTCGAACGGGGCGGAGTGAGCAAGGACCGCCTCGTGGCAGAGGGGTTTGGGGAAACGCGCCCGCTCGTCCCTGACGCGAAAACGAAAGCACAGCTCGCGCAGAACCGTCGCGTGGAGTTCCACATCGCGGAAGGCGAACTGGAAGACCCGGAGGAGGCGCTAAGCGATCCGTAACCCGGCCCGAGACGCGGCGCGCCCTTGAAGATCAGGTTCCCGTCAGCGAAATCGTGATTTCGCAGACTCCGCCGTCCGTGCCGCCCGCACCGCCCGTGCCCATGCCGCCGCTGCCACCTGCGCCGCCGGTTGCACCGCTACCACCCATGCCGCCCGTGCCACCTGCGCCGCCGGTTGCACCGCTACCACCCATGCCGCCCGCGCCGCCCATGCCCGCCGCGCCGCCGGTTGCACCACTACCGCCCATGCCGCCTGCGCCGCCGGTTGCGCCGCTACCGCCCATGCCGCCTGCGCCGCCGGTTGCGCCGCTACCGCCCATGCCGCCTGCGCCGCCGGTTGCACCACTACCGCCCATGCCACCTGCGCCGCCGGTTGCACCGCTACCGCCCATGCCGCCTGCGCCGCCGCCACCACCTGCGCCGCCGGTTGCGCCGCTACCGCCCATGCCACCTGCGCCGCCGGTTGCACCGCTACCGCCCATGCCGCCGCTGCCGTTTCCTCCCGTGCCACCCGTTCCGCCCTCGTCGACGCAGCGGATCGCGACCATCCAGCTATCGACGCAATACGCGAAACCGTCGTCGCTCACGGCGATCGTCAGTGAGTGAACACCGGTCTCTTCACAGGTGTAGAAGGTGGCCGCCGTAGAGGGGTTTGCGAAGGTCCCACCGTCGCCGGTCCAGGCGTAGGCAATCGGGTCGCCTTCCTCGTCCTCTGCTTGCGAGCTCACCGCGATCCGGTTTCCGATCGAGGTCTGGAGCGGAGCCACCACGGCCTTGGTGAGGTCGGAACAGATGTTGAGCTTGCCGTTCACTCGAACGGCGCCGAAACGTTGGCCCAGCTTACATCGAAGGAGCACGCCCACTTCGGTCGAAACGCCTGCGGTGACGTCGAACATCGCTGACCCTCGGCAGCGGGTATCGCCATCTTCCGCGCTGGCTTCGAGATCGATCACGTAGCTTCCGGGGTTCAGCCCGAAGACTTCCACCGAGGGTGTGGCGCCTGGGGCGCTCGTGTCGATCGCGCCCGACATGGGGTCCATGGCGTTGCCGGTGAGGGTCCAGAGCACCTCGTCGAGGACGATGCTCCGAGCTTCCCCGTCCACGTTGACCTCGAGATCGATGCGCACCTCAGAATAGCAAGGGACCGACACGGAGTTGCCGCTACAGCTGGCCGCGAGCAGCGCGACGGCTACCAAGAGCAACGAGGAAGATTTTCGCTTGGGCACCATAGATCCTTCTTTGGGAACGTAAGACGGCCGGGCGAGGCCAAGAAAATCGAGGCTACATCGGAGGTTGGCTCTAGTAAACACTGAATACGAGAGACTGTCCCTCGCACCTTTGGGTCAGAAGAGACACATGGTGACTCCCGAGCGACGGCGGTAGTGTTAGGTCTCTCTCGGGAATCCCAGAGGAGGTGCGTATGAGTATCTCGATCGCCACCCTGAATGGAGACACCAAGAAGGTCTCTGACGAGGCAGTCGCGGCGCTGGAAGCATCGCTGCGAGGAAGCCTACTCAAACCCGAATCCGACGGGTACGACGAAGCCCGCACGATTTGGAACGCGATGATCGACCGGCGGCCCGCCTTGATCGCGCGATGCACCGGTGCCGCGGATGTGATGCGCTCGGTCCGCTTTGCTGCCGAGAATAATCTGTTGCTGGCAGTTCGCGGCGCGGGGCACAACATCGCCGGCAAGGCCGTGTACGACGATGCATTCTTGATCGACCTTTCCCAATTGCGTTCGGTCCATGTCGACCCAAAGCGCGCGATTGCGTGGGTCGAGCCAGGCGCCACCCTCGGCGACTTGGACGACGAAACCCAGGCGTTTGGTCTTGCAACGCCGGTAGGGATCAACTCGACGACCGGCGTCGCGGGGCTGACGCTTGGCGGCGGCTTCGGCTGGCTGAGCCGCAAATACGGGCTCACGATCGACAACCTTCGCTCGGTGGATGTCGTCACTGCCAAAGGCGAGGTCGTCCATGCGAGCGAAGCCGAAAACCCGGACCTCTTTTGGGGAGTCCGTGGCGGTGGAGGGAACTTCGGCGTCGTCACGGCGTTCGAGCTCAATCTCCACGAGGTGAACACCGAGATCCTCTCGGGGCCGGTGATCTATCCGCTATCCGCGGGACGACAGGTCCTCCAGCACTACCGGGACTTCGCTCGGGACATGCCCGAGGACCTCAACGTCTGGGCCGTGCTCCGCAAGGCTCCGCCGTTCCCCTTTCTTCCCGCAAGCGCGCATGGCCAAGAGGTCGTCATTCTGGCGGCGGCTTGGTTCGGAGACGTGGGCGCAGGCAAGAAGGCCCTGAAACCGCTCGACCGCTTCGGGCCCGTCCTCGGGACCGGCGTCGGACCTCACCCCTTCGTGGGTTGGCAAGCGGCATTCGATCCACTCCTCACACCTGGATCACGCAACTACTGGAAGTCTCACAACTTCACGGAGATTGAAGACGGTCTCATCGACGTCGCGCTCGACTACACGGCGCGGTTACCCTCGGACCAGACGGAGATCTTCTTTGGTCGGCTTGGCGGGGCGGTGAACCAGATTCCCGTCGATGCGACGGCGTACCCGCACCGGGACGCCGAGTACGTCATGAACGTACACGCACGCTGGGAAAAGCCGAGCAGCGATGCAAAGTGCATCGCTTGGGCGCGCAGTTACTTCGAAGCAACCGCGCCGTATGCGACCGGCGGGGTCTACGTGAACTTCGTCCCCGATGGAGAGGACCCCATCGAATCCGCGTATGGCCCGAACCAGGATCGACTCGTCCGAGTCAAGCGCAAGTACGATCCGAACAATCTGTTTCGTTTGAATCAGAACATCCGCCCATGATGGGGATCGTCGGGGTCAGTCACGGTCGCGGGCGACGATGGCGCCGCCCACGCCGCCGAGGATGATCACACTGGCGATGGCGAGGCGAGCGGAAGGCTTCTCGCCGAGCACGACGATGCCACCGGCAGCCGCAATCACCGGAACGGCGAGCTGCACGATGGCCGCCCGGGTCGCCGTCAAGCTGCGAAGTGCGATGTACCAGATCACGTACCCGAGCCCCGAGGTGATCGCACCGGAAGTCATCGCGAGAGCCGCCCCGCGCGTCGACGTGTGGAGGGCAGCCGAGGACATCAAGAGCCCTGCGATCGCCATTACGAATGCCCTGGCGAAATTGCCCGCCGTCGCCGCCACGGGCGCTGAGCTTCCCTTACCGCGGAGCGAATAGACGCCCCAGCCGACCCCCGACGCGATCATCAACGCCGCCCCGAGCGGATCGGGTGCCGTGATCCCGGGCAGCACCAGGTAGACGAGCCCCGCCACTGCCACGACGAGACCGATCCACTCCTGGGGCCTCGGGCGTTCCCCCTGCCGCAAGGCGGCTCCGATCATGGTGGCCTGCACCGAACCGAACAGGATCAAGGCGCCCATGCCTGTCTCGAGTGATACGTAAGCCAGCGAGAACGCCATCGCATAGGCGAATAGCGCCAGTCCCGACCCCCAAGATCCGGCGAGGCGCCCCTCCGGCCGGGGCTCCGACATCGAGGCCGACAACGGGACGAGAATCGCGACGCCACTGCCGAGGCGAATCACTGTAAACGCTACGGGGTCGATGAGGCCGGGCCCGAGCGCCATCCTGCAAAGCAGCGAGTTGGCCGCAAACGCAACGAGGGTAATCCCGGTGAGTGCGACGGCCCGGAGGGTCACGAGAGGAGGGTACCTCGATCGGTGAGGGCTTTGTCTACCGCCGAGTCTCAGACCTGCTAGCGTCGCCGCGGGGGAACGGAATGAGAACCACCGCACTGTTGACCGGTGCCGCGGGTAAGGTAGGCAAGTACGTCATCGGCGCATTGGCGCGGCGCGGCATCGGGGTCGTGGCCACCGACATCGTCTCGGAGGGGGTCCCCCGCGATGTTCGGTTCGAACCCTGTGATCTCACCGATGCCCATGCCGTGAGCCGACTCGTCGCGCTCGTGAAGCCTGATGTGGTCGTTCACTGCGCCGCGATCGTGGCTCCAGTTTCCTATGCGGAGCCGGCTCTCGCCGAGGCGGTGAACCTCGGCGGCACGAAGCATCTGATCGACGCGACGAAGCAGTACGCGCCGGATGGCTTCTTCGTGTTCGTGTCGAGCTATGCGGCGTTCGGCCCTTGCTCGCCGAACGACCCGGTCCGACGTTCCACCGATCCCTGCTGGCCCGACGATACCTACGGCCTGCAGAAGCTCACAGCCGAGGGCTGGCTCCGATATTCGGGGCTTCGCCAGTGTTCGCTGCGCCTCGGCGCGGTGATGGATCTCGGCAACCTCATGCCGAAGCACCCGAGCTACCGTCCGTTCGTGTTCATGGTCGCGCTCGAGCAGCCCGAGCATGGCATCGACGTCCGGGACGCCGCACGCGCGATCGCATCGGCAGCCGTGCTGCAGCCCGATGGGCATCTCTTCCTCATCGGTGGCGACGATTCGTGGAAGGTACAGGCGCGGCAGCTCCGTGGCGAGATCTTCGGGGCTATGGGATTGTCCATGCCTCCCGAGAGCGCGTTTCGCCCCGCCACCGACCCATCGGTCGATGATGGTTGGTTCTACGAATGCTGGATGGACGAACGGCAAAGCGAGCGAGTGCTCGGTTTCCAACGGATCACGCGCGAGGCGTTCATGGACGAGCTTCGGAAGCGCCATCGGTTGCGGAGGGCGGCGTTATCACCCCTGCGGCCGTTGTTGTGGAGAACGTTGGCGGGAAGCTCACCGTACCAGGGCAAGCACGCCATCGAGCCGGGCGCGACGCTTTGGGACGACATTTGCAGAGTGTACGAGCTTCCGACCACGGTCGCGCGCGCACGGTCGAGCGTTCCGCCGCCGCCGTCTCCATTCATCGGTTCATCGACGTCGATTTCGTCGCCGGGCTCACTGCTCGGCTCGTAGCCTCGCGAGGACCGCTTCGGTGAATGCCGGTCGCAGATAAAAGCCGCGCGGCATGGTCCATTGCACGGCGCCTTCCTCGTCGGGCGCCCTGCGACGGCTTCGTCCTGTTGCGGCCTTCGGACGCACCTGAAGCACCTCGCCCAGATGTCCGGTGATCCGCTCGACGTCGCCCGCCGCGATCATGTCGGCAAGCCGCTCCCAGTCGATGCGTACCAGGCGCACCTCCTCGGCGGTGGGCGCCCACAGGTATGGGCGGCCGATGCGACGATCGCGGACGGGCGTCTCCGACGCCGCCTGTGTGGGAACGAACAACACACGGCTCAGCTTCTTGAACACGGTGCTTCGCTCCCAGTCGGTGTCTGCCATCGCCGCAAGCGAGATCGAGCAGACGAACGTGGACTCGCGTGGCTTGCCCCGTGCGTCGAGCGGAATCGTCTTGAGCTCGATTCCTAGCTCCGCGAAATCGGGCTCCGCGCGAGATGAAGCCGTCGCACCCAACGCCTTTTCGAGGATGATCCCTGCCGTCCCTTTGGCGCGCACCGATTCGGCGGGCACATCGACGCCCACCATCGTCGCAACCTCGCCCAGCGTCAGCCCGGCTAGGTTCCACGCGCGCCTCAAGAGCTGCTTCTCTGATTCGGGAGGCCCCGGGCGTGCTGCCAAAAAGGGGTCTGACCTCTTCTCCATCAGTGGAGCTCGCACACTTTGGTGCCGAACAGGCGTTCGAGACCGGTGAGGAGCGCATCGGTCGGGTCGACGAAGAGACCTGTGTCGAGAAGATTCACGCGCCAGTCACCCGGAGACCTCAGCTCGAGAGAGACGGGGCAGGGGCCCGGGTACCGCTCGAGCATCGAGCGCAGCGAGTCGAGCTTGGAGCGGCTGATGCTCTCGACGGCTAGGCGCACGGTGATGGACGTCGTGCGCGCCTGAAGCGCTTCGCTCAGGAGCGTCGCTTCTTCGAGCAGGATCTTGGCTTCCGGCTGAGCGGTTTCATTTTCACGATCTTGCTCGTGTTTGACCCGTCCGGTGAGCAGGATCGGCTCTCCGGACTTGAGCGCCTCGCGAAGACCCTTCTTCTCGAGCGGCTTCGGACGCACAATCACCTCGACCCGGCCGAGGGCGTCTTCGATGTGAAAGAACGCCATGATCTGTCCCATCTTGGTGCGGCGTTCACGATAGCCCTCGACTGTGCCCCCGACGGTAATCTGCCGGTGGTTGTCGAGCTCATTCACGCTCTGGGTCGTCGCATCGCAGAAGCGAAGGAGCTCGCTCCGATAGCGATCGAGCGGATGCCCCGACACGTAAAAACCGAGGGTCCCCTTTTCCCGCGAGAGCTGATCCCGCGAATCCCAGGGTTCGAACACCGGAAAGCTTCCACCTGGATGCTCGTAGTCCTGTGACTCTTCTTGCCCGCCCATCAACCCAAAGAGGCTTTCCTGGCCGCTCGAACGCTCGGATTGGATGCGCTTGCCCCGTTCGATCGCCTGCTCGATGGCGACGAAGGCCTGCGATCGATGTACGTCGATGGCCGCATGAACCGTATCGAACGCTCCGCACTGCACCAGTGCTTCGATCACGCTCTTGTTGACGCGACGAAGGTCTACCCGCGCGCAAAAATCGAATAGATCGACGAAGGGCCGCTCGTGCCGTTCGCCGACTTCTTCGGATCCCCCCTGTCGCGCCTCGAGAATCGCCTCGACCGCTGCGGCGCCGACGCCCTTGATCGCGCCGAGCCCGAAACGAATCGTCGGACCCATGGGATCGTGCACCTCGCCGTCGAAGCAGACCGGCTTGTGACGCAGCCGCGCGACGTTTTGGGCATTCTCGGGGTTGTAGACGACCGTGAACTCGATCTCGGACTCGTTGACGTCGGGAGGAAGGACCGTGATCCCCATCGAGCGTGCCTCGGCGACGGTGCGAACGACCCTGTCGATCTTTTCGTTGTCTGCCGTCAGTGTCGCGCAGGTGAACTCCACGGGGTAGTGCGTCTTGAGATAAGCGGTCTGATAGGTGATGAGGGCGTATGCGGCCGAGTGGCTCTTGTTGAAGCCGTACCCTGCGAAATACGCCATCAAGTCGAACACCTCTTCGGCCTTCTCCCTCGTATGACCACGTGCGGTGGCGCCTTCGATGAACACGGCCTTTTGCTTGTTCATCGCGGAGGCTTTCTTCTTGCCCATCGCACGCCGCAGCAAATCCGCTCCTCCGAGGGAGTAGCCGGCCATCTGCTGCGCGATCTGCATGACCTGCTCCTGATAGACGATCACCCCCCGCGTTTCTTGCAAGATGCCTTCGAGAGATGGATGCGGATACACGACCTGTTGCCGTCCGTGCTTGCGGTGCACGAAGTCTTTGTCCATCTGTGCGCCCATCGGCCCCGGCCGGTAGAGCGCCACTGCCGCCACGATGTCGTCGAAGCGATCGGGCCGAAGCTGTTTGAATAGGCTCTGCATCCCACTCGACTCGAGCTGAAAGACGTTGGTCGTTTCGCCCGACTGCAGCAACGCGTAGGTCGCGGGGTCCTCCATCGGGATTTGGTCGATTCGGAAGGGGTGGTCCTGGCGGTCGGGCCGACGGTCGATCAGTCTCGTCGCGATGTCGATCACCGTCAGCGTGCGAAGCCCAAGGAAATCGAACTTCACGAGGCCCGCGGCCTCGACGTCGTCCTTGTGATACTGCGTCACGTACACGTCTTTTTCCGGGCAGAACACCGGCACGTGGTCCCAAATCGGGCCTTCGCTGATGACCACGCCCGCAGCATGCATACCGGCGTGGCGGGTCAGGTTTTCGAGCGCCTGGGCCGTGTCGAGCAGCTCGTGTGCCTGGCGATCCTGCTCGTAGGCCGTCTTGAGCCGAGCCTCCTGCTCGAGGGCCTCGCTGATCGACACGCTCTTGCCTTGCACCGGTTCGGGGATCATCGTGGCGATCAGCCCCGCTTCACCCGGCGTCATGCCCATCACCCGTCCGACGTCTCGCACGACACTGCGGCTCTTGAGCTGATGGAAGGTAGCAATCTGCCCGACGCTCGCATGACCGTATTTCTGTCGCACGTACTGGATCACACGGTCGCGCTGATCCATGCAGAAGTCGATGTCGAAATCGGGCATCGACACGCGCTCCGGATTCAAGAACCGCTCGAACAAAAGCCCGTGAGTAATCGGATTCAGGTCAGTGATGCGAAGCGCCCACGAGACCAACGAGCCTGCGCCCGAGCCGCGCCCGGGGCCCACGGGCACGCCGTTGTCCTTCGCCCAATTGATGAAGTCCTGAACGATCAGGAAATACCCGGCAAAGCCCATCTTCAAGATCACGCCGAGCTCGAGCTCGAGGCGCTTGTAGTAGACGTTCTCCTCGAACGTTTCGCCACGCTCTCGCATCTCCACCATGCGTCGGCCGAGGCCTGCCACCGAGAGCGCGCGCAGATAATCCTCCTCGGTGGCGCCGCCCGGCACGGCAAATCTCGGAAGCTTCGGCTCCGCCAAGGGAGTCGCCCGCCCGGCGCACATCTCCGCGATCAACATCGTGTTCTTCGCCGCATCGGGGACGTGCGCGAAGAGGTTGAGCATCTGCTCGGGCGTCTTCACGTAGAGCTCAGAGGAGTGGTGATGCACCGCCTCCATTTCGCGAACGCTCCGCCCCGCGCCTATGCATTGAAGCACGAGCTGTGCATGGGCCGATTGACGCTCGAGGTAGTGGCAGTCGTTCGTCGCCACCAGGGGCAAATCGAGCTCTTCGGCCAGCCGGCACAAGACCTGGTTCAGCGGCCGATTTTCTGGAAACCCGTGGTCTTGAAGCTCGACGAAGAAGTGGCCTGGGTCGAAGGAGTCACGGAGCTTCGCGATCGCATCGCGCCCGACCTCCGGACCCTTGTTCAGGATCTCCTGCGCCACGTAGCCGCCCATGCAGGCGCTCAAGCCGACGACCCCTTTGCTGTGCTTTCGAAGCGTCTCGAAGTCGATGCGCGGCTCGCCCTCCACGGCCATCCCATCCACCCATCCGGCGCTGACCAGGCGAACCAGGTTGTGATAACCCTCCTGTGAGCTCGCGAGCAACAGGAGATGGTGGAGCTCGTGGTTCTTCGGGTCGCGGCGATCCCCCGACGTGAAGTTCACCTCGCAGCCGAGGATCGGCTTCACGTCGCTTTGCTTGCACGCACGCACGAGTTGGACGGCGCCGAACATGTTGCCGCTGTCGGTCACGGCGACGGCTGGCATGCCCATCTTCGCGACGTGCTCGATGAGGCGGGGAATCCGGATGGCTCCGTCCAGCATCGAAAACTCGCTGTGAACGTGCAGGTGAACGAATTCGGCGGCCATGGACAGCAGGACTCTACTGTGCCCCCGGGTCCGAATCCACCGGACTCTCGCTCATAGGAGCATATCGAGGAGCACGCCCAGGTGCGCGCGCCGCCGTTGTCGATCTTCCTCGCTGAAGCGATTCTCTCCAAAGAGGGTCTTGATCGCAGGGTCGCGAAAGAAGTACACGACGAGCGCGCCGAGTATCGACGCGTATACATCCCGAGGGTCCCGGCCCGTTTCGCAGGTGGGCGGCGCATTGGCCGTGAGGCCAGCAAGCGCGCCCTCCATCGTGTCGTAGAAGCGCTTCATCGCGCGTTCCACCCGATCGTCCCCAGACGCCATCTCCCAGAGCATGATCCGGACCTGGTTTGGGTGCTCCCAGAATAGATCGAAGCTTTCGAGGACGAGCTGACGTGCAGTGAACGGAGTACCGTCCGCTCGAAGCCGTTCAAACAGTTGCTGATGCCGCCCGAAGAGACGGCCCACGACCTCTGTGTAGAGCCGATCCTTCGAGTCGAAATAGTAGTGGACGAGCCCGTGGGTCACCCCCGCGCGATGGGCGATGGCGACCATGCGAGTCCCGTGAAAACCATGATCGGCGAACTCGTCCTCGGCCGCATCCAGGATGGTGGCCCGGGTCTGGTCCGGGTCGGCGTCTTTGGGTCGTCCCATCGTCAGGGCGAGATTTTACTAACTGTATTGTTAATAAGGGTCAACTCTGGTGCTCGCTCCCCGTCCGGCTTGCGCGGCAGGGCCTCCGTGCTAGTCCGGGCCCTCCTCAGCCCAGAAAACCGGGCAGTTTAGGGCTATGGTGCACGTCATGAGCAACTCTCCCCTGTCGATTGTGAAAGAGCGCTTCGGCGACGATCCGAAAAAGGCAAAGGCAAAGCTCGTTGCCGCCGTGAAAAAGGCCGCTGGCAAGGATCTCTGGCTCGAGCGTCTCAACCAGAAAAAGGGCCTCAAGCACGTCTCCAACCGGAAGCTCCTCCACCTCGAAGAGGTGCTTCAGGCGGTCGGCAAAGAGGTCGGCTCCCGCGACAAGCTGATCAGCGAAATCGCGAAGCTCGAGGGCCGCTCGAAGGACGAGGACTACAAGGCCCGTTTGGCGGGGGACTCGACGCCAAGCTTGTGGGATCGGTACCAGGCGGTACAATCGAAAGCGTCCCGGTAGCCGGGTTCTGTTTGAAGCACCGCCTCGGCATGAGGCCGCGTCGGCTGCACAGTGAAAGAGTTGACCATGAGTAAGAGACTGTTCTGTGGGGGGCTCGCGTGGGCCACGACGACTGAGGATCTCCGGGAGGCGTTCACGCCCTACGGCGAGGTCACCGATGCAAAGGTCGTGAGCGATCGGGAAACCGGCCGCTCGCGCGGGTTCGGGTTCGTGACGTTCGATACGGAAGAGGCTGCTGCGGCGGCGCGCGATGCGATGGACGGCGCGACGCTCGGCGGCCGCACCATCCGTGTCGACCTCGCGCGAGAGCGCCAGGGCGGCGGCGGCGGTGGTGGTGGTGGCGGCGGCTACCGACGCTAGGCGCTCACCGCTGCAACAGGCCGAAGTACCAAGACACGATCGCGTCGCCCGCGAGCAGATACTCGAGCGCGCCGAGGGCAAGAAACGGCCCAAATGGGAGCTTCAGAAGCCCAAAGCGGCTCGTCTCCGGCTCTTCGGGCGCTTCGATTCGCTCGCCGTCGATCACGCGCTCCTCAAGGTCCGGAGTGAGCTTACGGCCCGTGGCCAATGCGAAGAGGGCGAACAACAGCCCCTGTAGTGAGCCTGCAATGACGCTGAAGAGCGCGCCTCTCCAGCCGAGGAATGCGCCGATCATCAGCAACAGCTTCGAATCGCCCTCACCCATCCCGCGGCGGCCGGCGATGTGCTCGTAGCCCCAAACGAAGATGAGCTGCACGCACAAATAGCCTACCCCTGCGCCGACCGCAGCCGACCAAACACCGGGCTCCATCCGCAAGGGCGCGCTCGCAAGACCGATGGCCGCACACGGAAGGCTGACCTCGTCGGGGATCTCCAACCACTCGAGGTCGACGAAGGTCGCGATCAGGAGACCGCCCGCAAAGACGAAGTAGAGCAGGGTCTCGATCGACGCGTGTAGAAGGAGTGTTTCCGGCGCTGCCCGGACGATCCAGAGCTCGGCGATTGCGACGCTGAGGGTCGCCGCGAGGAGCTCGACGAGCGGGTAGCGAGGTGAGATCGGGGCGCCGCAACAGGACGCCTTTCCGCGCAGCAAGAGCCACCCCAAGATCGGTACGTTGTTTCGAGCTCGGATCGGCGCGCCGCACCCGGGGCAGTGGCTCGGTGGCGTCACGACGGACATTCCCCTCGGCCATCGGTAGATCGCGACGTTGAAGAAGCTGCCCCAAGCCGCCCCCCAAGCAAAAGCCACCAGCCGCACGAACCAGTGCGGTATCTCCGCCGCAAGCATGGTCCCATGCTACCAGCGGAGAAGGGACTGTCCCCTTTTTCGACGCGAGTTGCAGAACGCTGCGCGGGATGCGATTCAGGGGCTGAGCATGGACGGGAACGAGACCAGAGCAGCTCTCGGCGATTGCAAGAGGATCGTCGTGAAGATCGGCAGCCGCGCGCTGTTCGCCGAAGGAGGTCGTTTCGTGCGGGTCGCCGGGCAGCTAGCGGCTCAAATGAAGGCGGGGCGCAAAGTGGTGCTCGTGTCGTCGGGCGCAGTTGCAGCGGGCAGGGAGCGCCTCGGGCTGATCGAGCGACCGCAGAGGATTTCGCTCCTGCAGGCCGCGGCGGCGACGGGCCAATCCTTGCTGATGCGCGCGTACGAAGATGCGTTCGAGCCGTTGGGCGTCCACGTGGCCCAGGTCTTGTTGACTCACGATGCGGTCACGGATCGAGACCGGTATCTGCACGCGCGGCAGGCAATCGACGAGCTGCTCAAGCTCGGCGTGGTGCCCATCATCAACGAAAACGACACGGTTGCAATCGAGGAGCTTCGGTTCGGGGACAACGATCAGCTGGCGGCAATGGTGTGCACCCTCGTCGGCGCCGACCTGCTGGTGTTGTTGAGCGACGTCTTGGGGATTCTCGACGATCGAGGTCAGCGCATCTCGCTCGTGCGCGAGGTCACCGAGATCGAGCATTTCATCAGGCCGCCCGAAGGAGACGTCGGTCTCGGCGGAATGCAATCCAAAGTGGACGCGGCACGCCGTGCGACGCTGCACGGCCTACCGGTCGTGATCGGCCCCGCCGCGTCGCCGGATTTTCTCGGTGCGCTCCTTCGAGGTGAAGATGTCGGAACGTTGCTCTTGCCACATGGGTCGCCGCTGCCCAGCCGAAAGCACTGGATTGCCTACACCCTCAAGCCGCGCGGCCGGATCGTCGTCGATGACGGGGCCTGCCGGGCATTGACGCGCCGAAACTCGAGCTTGCTTCCGGCAGGCGTCGTTTCGGTGAGCGGTTCGTTCAAGGTCGGCGATTCCGTTTCCATCGTGAGCCAGTCGGGTAAGGAAGTCGCTCGAGGTCTTGCGCGCTACGATGTCGATGAGGTGCGCCTGCTTGCGGGCGGTCATAGTCAGCAGATCGCAGAACGAATCGGAAGCCACACCGGCGACGAGATCGTGCACCGAGACGACATCGTTCTCACCGGAACCGGCTGCTGAGAGAGGCGGCTCCCGCCGGCCTCGAAAAGTGCTACCTTCCCGGGCGATGAGTGAAGACTTGATGGCGCTCGTGACCCGTTTGGCACGGCGCGCGAAAGAGGCTTCGCGGGTTCTTGCGACCGCGAGCACGGAGAAGAAGAACGCTGTGTTGCGCCGGGTGGCGGAAGCCCTTCGTGGGAAGGCGGGCGATCTCGTGCTCGAGGCCAACTGCAACGACATGGCGGCGGCCGAGACGATGGGGCTCTCGAAGGCGATGCTCGACCGCCTCCAGCTCGACCGCAAGCGCCTCGATGCAGTCGCCGAGGGCCTCGACCAGGTCGTCGCGCTCCCGGACCCGGTCGGCACCGTCGTCGATGAGCGGGTCCTCGACAACGGGCTCCGCGTCGCAAAGATGCGCGCGCCCCTGGGGCTAATAGGCATCATCTACGAGTCCAGGCCCAACGTGACCGCCGACGCTGCGGCCCTTTGCCTCAAGAGCGGCAACGCGGTCCTGCTGCGCGGCGGCAAAGAAGCGTTTCAGACCAATACGGCGATTGCAGGGCTTTTCACGCAGGCCCTGGCGGACGAGGCGCTGCCGCCCGAAGCCGTCACGCTCCTGCCGACCACCGATCGAGAAGCGACTTTGGCGATGATCGGTCTTGATGGTATTCTGGACATGGTCATACCGAGAGGCGGAGAGGGATTGATCCGGTTCGTCGCTGAGCACGCCAGAGTTCCTGTCATTCAGCACTACAAAGGTGTTTGTCACGTTTTTGTCGATCGGACCGCTGAGCCCGAGATGGCGCTTCGCATCGCGCTCAATGCCAAGGTGAACCGCCCGGGGGTGTGCAACGCGATGGAAACGTTGCTGGTCGACGCCGGCATCGCGCCGTCGTTCCTGCCCAAGTTGGGTGCCGCCATGCAGGCCGAGGGCGTCGAGATCCGCGCCGACGATCGCGCGGCTGTCTACCTCGATGGCGCCAAGCATGCGAGCGCCGAGGACTGGGACACCGAGTATCTGGACTTGATCCTCAACGTGGGGGTCGTCGATGGTATCGACGGTGCGCTCGATCACGTTGCAAAGCACGGTTCCAATCACACCGAAGCGATCGTCACCGAAGAGGCTGCAAACGCCGCGCGCTGGCTGCGCGAAGTCGATGCGAGCTTGGTCTTGGTCAACGCATCGACGCGTTTCAATGATGGTTTTGCACTCGGCCTCGGTGCCGAGATCGGAATTTCGACAACAAAGCTTCACGCATATGGTCCAATGGGCTTGGCCGAGCTTTGTACTCTCAAGTGGGTCGGCCAAGGAGAGGGCCAAGTCCGAATTTAGGTTCAAAGGAGGAAGCTAGTTGGCGGAACAAGCACGAGGCGCACGACTCAAAACGAAACCGAGCTCCCCTTCGCTCAACGAGCCGAAAGCAAGCCGCGAGCTGGCTTTGAGGGTCGCCGAGGCAGCGCTCGACAAGAAGGCGGCAAGAATCGAAATCATCGATGTGCGGGGTAAAGTCGACTACACGGACTACGTCGTGGTGATGAGCGGACGAAGCGATCGTCAGGTCGCCGCCATCGCACGAGGCATCGAAGAAGACCTCAAGCAGAAGCATGGAGCGAGATGTTCCGGCGTAGAAGGGCTTCCTCAGGGCAACTGGGTGCTTCTCGATTTCGGCGATGTGGTCGTGCACATCTTTCATCAGGACACCCGCGGCTACTATGACCTCGAAGGGTTGTGGCTCGATGCAGACCGGGTTGAGTTCGAAGGCCAAGAGGCCGACGAGGGCTTCGTCTTTCCGTAGACCCCCGCGTCGTGCGCGTACGAATCATCGCCGTGGGAAAAGCCAAGGATCGCGATGTGCGGTCGCTCCTGGGCGACTACTATGCGCGCATCGGCCGTTACGCCAAGCTCGAAGAGATCGAGCTCAAAGATGGCCAAGCCGACGACGTCGCTCACCGGCTGTCGCGCAACATTCCGCAGCGCTCTCGCGTGGTGACGCTCGAGGTCGAGGGCCGGGCGCTGAACAGTCAAGAGCTGGCGACATGGCTTGGCCGGGCCGAAGACGAGTCGGTGCAGACGGTGGTGTTCGTGATCGGCGGGGCCTACGGTCTGCCCCAAGCGCTCTCGGAACAGGCCGACCTCCGCCTGTCGCTTTCGGCCATGACGCTGCCGCATCGGCTCGCACGCCTGTTTCTCGCAGAGCAGATCTATCGTGCTTTTTCGATCTTACGGGGGGAGCCGTACGACCACTGAGGGCAGGGGGCGTGACAGCGTCAGTGACAGCGACACTGGCAGGGACCGTGTATGGCTGGTGTCCCTGATACTGCCGCTGGCTTCGCAACGCAGACTGGCGCTGACCGATATCTTCGGCATGCACGAGATCCTCGACGGGTTGTTGAGCTTGGTTGCGCCGTGGCGGTGTTCAGCGTGCGATGAGCCGACAGAGAGTGGCTCGGCGTTTTGTGATGAGTGTGCGACCTTGCTCGAACGGGTGAACGAGCCGGGGGCGGTATTCGAGTACGGGGGGCCGGTCGCGGACGCGATTCGAAGACTGAAGTACGAGGGCCGCAGTGAGCTCGGCCCGGTGCTCGGCTCGCTGATGGCCGAGCACGCCGGTCGGTGGGCCGGCGAGGTCGAGGCAGTCGTTCCGGTGCCGCTTCACTGGCGAAGGCGCCGCGCGCGTGGCTACGACCAAGCCGCGCTCCTAACCAAGCCGGTCGCCAAAGCGCTCGGAGCTCGGCGATTACTCCACGGGCTTCGCAGGGTGCGAAATACGCCGAGTCAAGTCGACCTTATGCACGACGAGCGACAACGAAACGTTGCCGGGGCGTTCGCTCCGTGGCGGCTGCATGGAGCGACGCGGGTGCTGCTGGTCGACGACGTGCGGACGACGGGGGCGACGCTTCGGGCGGCCGGAGAGGCCCTCCGAGCCGGAGGGGTGTCCGAGATCAGGACGTTCGTGCTGGCTGCTCGCGTTCTCGCGAAGCCCTCGTAGAGTAGCGAGATGCGTCGTTTCGTCCTCGGCCTCGCCTGTTTGGCAGCTTGTGCTCGGTCCGAGCCCCTTCAGGACCCCCTCGACTATTTAAGAGTCGGCGTGGACCCTCAGGAGGAGGCGGACGCTGTCATCGCCGATCTCCGGAAGCACGGATTCCAGATCGGCCGTCGCATCGACGAGCGCACCTTCGTGGCCTTCGACGCCGTTCGGGGGCCGGACTCGACCGTGCGGGTCGTGACGTCACGGGGCCCGTCGATGTCGATGCAGTTGCCCGATGTCCGTTTCCCCGATGGCCTTTGGGTAGAGCTCAGCCCCGAGCCCCGTCCGGACTTCGATCGCGATGGGCAGCCCGACGTGGTGGTGGCGATTCGCGAGCGCGAACGAACCTGCCTGGCTTGGGCTGAAGTGGATGCCGATGGCTTCGTCTCGGAGGTCTTCAGACCGAGCGCCGGGTGGGGGCAGTCCCCCTGCGTGCTCGCGATCGACCCTCAGCAGCCTCGGCTGTTGCTCGAGGTGTCGGTCCCCGACTCGCCCGTGCCCAACGCGCGCGTCCGGTTCCACGTCGTCGCGTCCGAGCAGAAGTGGATTCTCGACGACTCTGCTTCGGCCAGTGCGAGCTGGGACGTCGAAGTCGAACGTCGCACGAAGACGCTCGAGATCGCAGAGGCAATTGGCGACCTTGCGACCGCGGAACGCGTACGAGCGGAGCTCGCGTGGCTCGAGCAACTTCGCAAAGCCAAAGAGCCCGTGCTAGAGCCGTCCGGGGATGGCGACGAAGCGCGTTGATAAAGGCGTTCCAGGAATGGAGCTTCTGGTCTGCCGGAATCCCAAGGCTGCCCAACGCTACGACATCGAAGAGCGGCTCGAGGCCGGAATGGTGCTCTACGGCACCGAGGTCAAGAGCCTGCGAGCGCGCCGCGCGAATCTCGAAGGAGCCTATTGCCGAATCGATGACGACGAGCTCTTTCTTTACAGCATGCACATCGCTCCATACGACCAGGCGGGCCACTCGGGCCACGAGCCGCAGCGACGCCGCAAGCTGCTCGTACACAAGCGCGAAATCGAAAAGCTTCGAGGTCGCCTGACCATCCGTGGTAATGCGCTCGTCCCACTTCAGGTCTACTTCAAGAACGGGGTTGCCAAGGTTCAGCTCGGGCTGGGGCGCGGCAAGAAGAAGGGCGACGACCGAGAGGCGATTCGCAAGCAGGAAGATCTCAAGGAAGCTCGCGCTGCGATGGAGCGCCGAAAGGGCTGAGCTCATGGAGATTCGTCTCGACGGCGGCGAAAAAGCCGAAGCGCGCAGCTACGATGGGAACCTGTTGGTTTTTTGGAGCCCTCTTGCCTTCGCGCCAGGCTCGCCGATTCGTTTTGCCGTGATGACCGACACCGGCGCGCGGCCTTTCGAGGGTAGGGCCGTCGGATCGAAACGTCTCGAGGATGCACGCTTCGAAGTGCGAATGAGGTTCGTCAACCTCCGCCGTGACGACCGCGCTATTTGGAGCGCGCTTCCAGCTCCTTGAAGACCGACGCTTTGACGGCCTCGAACTCGCTCGGGAGATGAACCGGACGGTTCGGGTGTCTGCTTTCGACGCCCGGGATTTCGTTCTCGTGGTAGCGAATCTTGAACTGAGTGAACTTCAAGCCGTTCGCCGTGGAGATCACGACCACGCGTTGCCCAGGCTCCACCATGCCCTTGGCCCGCAGCTTTTCGAGAGCTGCAAGCGCGACGCCGGTGTGAGGGCAGGTATAGCTCCCGGCCCGATCCGCCGCCGCGGATGCCTCGGCGAGCTCGGACTCGCTTGCTTGCTCCACCACGCCGTCGAAGGCCTCGAGCGCGCGAATCGCCCTACGAACGCTCACCGGATTGCCGATGCGAATGGCGCTTGCCTCCGTTTCACCCGCGGTGATCGCGTGGAAGGTCTCCCAACCTTGCTTGTAGGCGAGGTAGAGAGGATTGGCCTTCTCCGCCTGAGCCAGGCAAATCCGCGGGCGTTTCGAGATCAGCCCGAGCTCGAGCATCATGTCGAAGCCGGATCCTAGAGCCGCGACGTTTCCGAGGTTGCCCCCAGGAATGATCACCCAATCGGGCACCTGCCAATCGAACTGCTGAACGATCTCGATTGCGACCGTCTTTTGGCCCTCCAAGCGCAGTGAATTCATCGAGTTCGCGAGATAGATGCCTTCCTCTGCAGCGAGCTTTTGCACGATGGCCATGCATCCGTCGAAGTCGGTGTCGAGGGCACAAACCAGTGCCCCGTTTGCTAGGGGTTGGACTAGCTGCGCCGTCGTCACCTTGCCCTTCGGGAGCAAGACGACCGACGGAATTCCCGCGGACGCGCAGTAGGCCGCAACCGCAGCCGAGGTATCCCCCGTGGACGCGCAAGCGATCGCTCGGATCGGGGTCCCGTCTTCGATCATCTGTTTGACCGTGCTAACCAAGACCGTCATTCCGAGGTCTTTGAAAGAGCCGGTGTGGCTGTTGCCGCAGTTCTTGATCCAAACCTCGTCGAGGCCGAGCGTCTTGCCGTAGCGTTCAGCCCAAAAGAGGTTCGTTCCACCTTCGGCCGTCGAAACGACGTTCTCTTCGCGAACGAGGGGCTGTACCCATTCCTTCTTGCCCCAGACGCCGCTGCCATAGGGCCAGTCGCGCGTCATCCACCGTTGGTCGAAGAGCTTGATCCAAGCAGAGCCGCTGCGATCCCTCAAGGCCTCCATGTCGTGCTGGACCTCGAGGAGCTCTCCACACTCCGGGCATGCGTAGATGACCTCGTCTAGCGGATAGCTCCCACGGCAACCCGCGACGCAACGAAAAGATGCCGTGTAACCCATGGCGGCTTCAGTATAGAGGGTTCATCGAGGGTTGCACCTCGCCCGATCGAGGAATCAGGCGGGGCGTTTGACCTGAGACTCCGGAAAGAGCGAGAGCGCTGGAGCGCTCGGCCGCCGGGCGAGCTCTTCCAGGTGCGCGACGACCTCCGGGTAGGCCGAGACCAGCGTCCGGAACCGCCGCGCCGACAACCGGAGGAGCAGGACGTCAGACGTAGCCCTGACGGTCAGCTGCGAAGGAGCGCGCTTCAGCATCGACTCGCTCCCGAGTGCTCGCCCGAGCTTGAGGCGCCCAAGCTCCTCGCCGTCTTTACCGAATGCGGTCAGCTCCCCGACCATGGGGATGTACAGCCCATCCGCGCGTTTTCCGGCTTTCAGGATTGCCGTGCCTTGGTCGGCTCGGCGAACCTCGAACTTGGCGGCGACCTTCTTGCGGGCGCCGGTGTCGAAGCTCGAGAACATCGGCGAGGTCCGGACCAGCGTGGCGATCAGCCTTCGCCCGAGGATCTCGAGGAGGATGTCACCGAGCGGCGGGTGCTCGGCAACGAGGCGGTCGAGGAGCGTCTTGCTGATGCGAAGAGCTCGAACCTTCGTCCGCGCGGTCACGTCCCCCTCGTAGCTCACTCGCTCGAGCAGACAGGAGGTGCCGACTACATCGCCTTCTGCAAGCACGATTGCATCGGCGTCCGAGGGGCGGATGAGCTCCACGCTTCCTTCGATGAGGACGAACAGCGCATCGGCCGGAGTCCCCGTTTCGATGAGAGGCTCTCCGACTTCGAGATCGATCAAGCTCGACCCTTTGACCAACGTCGCCAACACGGCTTTCGGCACCTCCGCGAACAGTGGCATCGACGGAAGCTGAGCGAGGCGCTCCGCGCTCGGTTCGTAGTCCTCGTCGAGCGTCGGAGGAGGGTCTTCGAGCTCTAGATCGGACATGTCGAGGTCGAGCACCAGGTGCTGGGCCGAAGGTGGGCGCGTGAATCTCGATAGGTCATCGGTTGGGACGAGAGGCGGAGCACCGACCGCGAGGTGCTTCGTCAAGTGGAACGGTTCCTCTCCGCGGCTGTCCGCGTCCACATCTGCCGTTACAAACGCAGACCTTGCCGCACGGTGAAGCTTTCGGGCCGTTTCGAAGCTCACGCGTTCGAGCACGTCGGTGCGTTCCGGGGCAAGCCCCAGGACCACCTTCGCCATGGCGGCGGCCCGGGCGACGAAACCACGCTCGGCATAGAGGTCCACCGCTTGCTCGTAGGCCTCGACCGCCTTGTGTCGGTGTCCTAGGCGCTTCAGGAGATCGCCTCTGCGGTGTGGCCATCGCGGTTCGCCGGGCTCGATCCTCTCGAGCGCCTCGTAGTGCCGGAGCGCCTCCGCGAGACGCTCCTTTTCGAGTGCTCTTTGCAGGCTCTCTCGAAGCCTTCGGCTTTGCCTTCCCGACACGACCCTCGAACCTTATACCTTTCTAGCCCGCGTCTAAAGCGGTGGGACGGTTCCCAATCGCTGCTATTCTTCTCCGAGCGTCCAATCGCATGCGTCTCTTCATCCGCCTCGTTCGTGCCGTGCTCGCTTTCGGCGTCATTTTCATCAGTTACATGGTGCAATTGGCTCTCGTGAAAATTTTTCGACGGTGGCACGTCGATCCGGTCACCGGCCACGAGGAACCCAGTGTGCCTCCGTGGCTCAGTCGCCGCCAGGCGCGGATCGACGAAAAAAATTCGAAACGGCTCCTTTCGGACATGCTCGAGCTCCGCGGTGTCTACATCAAGCTCGGGCAGGTTCTGTCGATCATGGGCGGTTTCCTTCCGGCGGTTTACATCAAGCGGCTCGAGACGCTCCAAGACGCAGTGCCGCCGCATCCCATCGACGAGATCGAGCAGGCGTTCGTCGATAGCTTGGGCGCGCGGCCCGAGGCCTTCTTCAAGACGATCGACCGGTCGCCGGTCGCTGCTGCTTCCCTCGGCCAGGTCCACGTCGCCTACATGGACGACGGGCGCAAGGTCGCCGTGAAAGTGTTGTATCCAGGTATTCGCGATATGGTCCGCATCGACATGCGGGTCATCAAGCTGATGGTTCGCGTCTACAAGTGGTTCGTGCCCGTGCAGAACATCGAGGCCGTGCATAGCTCCTTGGTCGATCTCTTGCGCCGCGAGACCGACTACCTGCACGAGGCCGAGTGCATGCGCCGCATGTCGGCCAACTTCGCGGACGACGACCACATCTTGTTCCCGGAGGTGATCGACGAGGTGACGACCCGAGACGTGCTGACGATGACGTTCATGGAGGGAATCAAGATCACCCGCCTCGACGAGATTCGTGCGCGCGGCGTAGACTTGCACAAGCTCGCCGAGCGGTTGGTCAAGAGCTTCTATAAACAGGTCTTCGTCGATCGGTTCTTCCACGCCGATCCACACCCGGGGAATTTTCTGGTCCAGCCCGTCGAGGGCTCCGATGACGCCAAGCTCGTCGTTCTCGACTTCGGCGCGATCAGCGAGGTCGACGACAAGACCGTCTTCGGGATGGTCGACATTTTGCGCGGCTTCTTCGAACAGAACGACGCCCTGGCACTTCAGGGGATCGAAGCGATAGGCTTCATGGCTGAGGGCGGTGACCGAGCGCTGCTCGAGCAGACGGTGAAGAAGTACTTCCAGAAGCTCCTGAAGCTCGAATCGCGGACTCCGGCGGCGTTCATGAGCGCCAACTCGAAGGAGCTCGAAGCGCTGGCCGACCCAGAGGTCGAACGCCGTGAGCTTCGCAGCCTGATGCGCTCGGTCCACTATCCCGATGGGTGGTTCTACGTCGAGCGCGCGTCCGTGATGATGTTCTGGCTGGCCGGGCAGATCGCACCCGACCTCGACCAGGTTCAGGTGGGTTTCCCCTACGTCTTGCCTCTATTGAGCCAGCGACTGGCGTCGCGCGGTGGGGCTTCTCCACGGGGCCCGGGCGTGCAGCCCGCGGCAGGTGGCTGAGATGAGCCGAATTGTCGGCATCGATCCTGGCGAGGCACGAATCGGGATCGCGATCTCGGACGAGCGCGCATCGATTGCCTTTCCCCGGGAAACCATCCCGGCCCGCGGCGGTGTCGAGGAGGCGGTTCGACGCGTGCGTGAGGCGCTGGCCGATGAAGAGGTCTCGATGGCAGTAGTCGGCCTCCCGCTTCGGCTCGACGGGACCGAAGGCGAGGCCGCCCGACGCGCCAGGTCGTTCGGTGAGGCGCTCCGGACGGAGCTGGAGGTTCCGATCGTGTATTGGGACGAGCGGCTGACGACCGTCGCGGCCGAACGATCCTTGCGGGAGATGGGTCGCCGAGGAAGCAAGCAGCGCGAGGTCGTCGATCAATCGGCGGCCGCCATCTTGTTGCAGGGCTACTTGGACGCCAATGAGGGTGCGAGGTGGAAGGACCGGGACGACCCATGAAGGCCGAGAGCGAGCTCGGTGCGACGATCGCGCGAGTCTTGAGCGTCGTGATGCTCGTGGCGGTGCTCGTCTCTCTCGGCACGCTCGGTTGGCTGTTCGTGATCTATCCCGATAGCAGCGGGCCCATGGGCAGAGACGACGAGGTCATCCTCGAGGTCTCCGAGGGAATGACGCTCAAACAGCTCGCAAGCGAGCTCGAGAGGGAAGGCGTCATCGAAGACCCCAGAGTTTGGTCGCTCTACATGCGTTTGCGCGGCCTCGATCGGCACCTCAGGCAAGGTAAGGTCCGATTCACGGCGCGGATGACGCCCGAGGAGGTGGCCCGTCACGCGACGACCAGCCTCGGACGGATTCGAATTCGCATCCTGATCCCAGAGGGCTTCACGCGCTTTGAAATCGCCGCGCGGCTCGAGGAGTACGGCGTCTGTGGGGCCCATGATTTTCTACGGGCGACCGAAGATGCATCGCTGCTGGCCAGTTATGGTGTCGAGGCCAACGATGCCGAGGGCTATCTCTTTCCCGACACCTACGAGTTCGACGACCAAACCAAGCCCCGCCGAGTCGTCGAGAGGATGCTGGCAAACTGGACTCAGAAGTACGAGGAGATCGCGGAGGTGCACGCGGAGCAGCTCGCGAGGCTCAAAGGCTGGACGACCCACGACATCATGACCCTTGCCTCCATCGTCGAGAAGGAGGCTGCAGTGCCCGCAGAACGAGCGAGGATTGCTGGAGTATTTTGGAATCGCCTGAGATCCAAGCGGTTTCTTCCGCGGCGCAGGCTGCAAGCCGATCCGACGGTGCAATACGGCTGTATCGCAGTGCCCGAAGCCGCTCTCTCGTGTGCGGCCTATGACGGTCAAATCACGCGGGCGATGCTGGATGACCCGGACAACCCTTACAACACCTATCGGCATTCGGGTCTTCCGCCTGGCCCAATCAGCAATCCTGGCAGGGCGGCCATCGTTGCGGTCATCGATCCCGAGGAGCACGACTACTACTACTTCGTTGCGCGAGGCAGCGGGCAGCATCACTTCAGCGAGACGCTTCGGCAGCACAATGTCGCCGTTCGCCGCAACGGTCAGCAATGACCCGGCAGAAACGGTCGAAGAGCCCGCTCTTCCGAGACGAGGAGCCTCAGCTGGGTTTGTTCGATCGCCCCGAGGAGCCGGCCGCAAGTCCGATCGCGCGCATGCAGCAAGAGCTCGAGCCGATTCGCGGTCGGCTTCCGTCGAAGGTTCGCCTCGGCACGTCGAGTTGGACGTTTCCCGGATGGGCGGGGCTCGTGTACCACCGGCGGTACCCGAACCAGCGCGCTTTCCTCCGTGACTCCCTCCGAGAATACGCGTCGCATCCCCTGATGAGAACGGTTGGCGTCGACCGCGGCTATTACTCGCCGGTTCCCGAGCAAGATCTGGCACAGTATGCGAGCCAGCTGCCCGACGATTTTCGTGCGGCGATGAAGGTGTGGCAGCGCGTGACGATGCCCGGCTACCCGAGGCACCCCCGGTACGGAGCCGACGCCGGAACACAGAACCCGGACTTCCTCGACCCCGAGGTGTTTGCGAAGGCGGTGCACGAACCGGCGAGGAGGGCATTCCGTCGGTACATGGGTCCGTGGATCATCGAGGTGGCGCCTTCTCCGTCGCCGCTCGATCCTGCCTGGTTCTGCGAAAAGCTCGATTCGTTTCTCGCGGCTGCGCCAGGCGACTTCCCTTTTGCGGTGGAGCTACGCGACCGCAAGTTACTGACCGCGCAATACGTTCGAACGCTTCGCAAGCACGGCGCCTCCCATGTCTTCAACTATTGGTCCCGGATGCCGGGTCTCGCAGATCAGATGCGCGTCGACGGGCTGCTCGAAAGCCCGCTGCTCGTCGTCCGGCTCCTGTTGCCGCCGGGGGCGCGCTACGCGGACCTCAAGGAACGATACGCGCCGTTCGATCGGCTCGTCGCGCCCCAGCCGGAGATGCGGAAGGACGTCGTCCGGTTGGTGCGTGCCGCTCTCGAGCGGGACATGGAGTGCTACGTGCTCGTCAACAACAAGGCCGAGGGCTCCTCTCCGAAGACGGTGCAGGCCCTGGCGGAGATGCTTCTTCGGTAGCTTGCTCGTGAAGGGGGCCCGGCTATGTTGCTCGTGATGAGCCGCCCGAAAGCAGAAAATCTCACCTGGCACGTCGGCGAGGTCGACCGGGAGGCTCGGGCCGCTGCGCACGGCCATCGCGGGGCCATCCTTTGGTTCACGGGCCTATCCGGTTCCGGCAAGAGCACGATTGCCCACCGCGTGGAGCGCACGCTGATCGAGCGCGGAGCCTTCGCCTACGTCCTCGACGGAGACAACGTTCGTCACGGGCTCAACAGCGATCTCGGGTTTGCTCCAGAGGACCGCGTCGAGAACATTCGTCGCATCGGCGAGGTCGCGCGCCTGTTTGCGGACGCCGGCGCGCTCGTGGTGTCCGCCTTCATTTCGCCGTACCGCAAGGATCGCGACCGCGTGCGGGCCTTGATGGGCCCGGGCGAGTTCATCGAGGTGTTCGTAGACACCCCGCTCGAGGTCTGTGAGGCTCGCGATCCGAAAGGTCTCTACAAGAAGGCGAGGTCCGGCGAAATGTCGGGCTTGACCGGGCTCGATGCACCGTATGAGCCTCCTGACGAGCCGGAGATCCATCTGAAGACTGTGAACCTCAGCGTTGACGAGGCGGCCGATCGTGTGATCAGCTATCTCGAACGAGAAAAGATCTTGGGAGATTCCTAATGCCTACTCGCGAAGAAATGTGGGGAAAAATCCCCGAAGAAGTCGACGTCGCCGTCATCGGCGGGGGCATTACCGGTGCCGGCATCGTTCGGGACGCAGCGCGTCGCGGCCTACGCGTGGCGATGTTCGAGCAAAACGACCTCGCGTACGGCACGAGCTCCAGGTCGAGCAAGCTCATCCACGGCGGCCTTCGATATCTCGAGAGCTATGAGTTCAGTCTGGTGTTCGAGTCGGTGAACGAGAGGCGAGTCGTGCTCGACCTCGCGCCTCATCTCGTCAATCCTCTTGCGTTTTTGTTCCCAGTTTATCAGGGGTCGCGGAAGAACCTCCGGCTGATCAACGCGGGGATGTGGCTCTATGACGGCCTTGCCCTGTTCCGCTCTCCGAAACGGCATCGAACCCTCAAACCGAGCGAAGTGGCGAAAGAGGAACCGATTCTCAAGCAGGAGGGGCTCCAAGGCGCGCCTCTCTACTACGACTGCTCGACGGACGACGCTCGCCTCACGCTCGAAACGGCCCTCGACGCGATCATGAACGGCGCCGTGGTCGTCAACTGGGCTCGTGTCGACGCACTGACGAAAAGCGATCAGGGGCGAGTTTCCGGAGTCGTGGTGCGCAATATCCGTGACGGTAGGCTTCGAGAAGTCCGCGCACACACGGTGATCAACGCGACGGGGCCATGGACGGACGAGGTCTTGGCGATGAGCGGCCCCCGCAAGGGCAAAGTGCTGCGCCCCACCAAGGGCATCCACATCGTCGTCGACCGAGAAAAGCTTCCAGTCCATCAAGCGGTAGTGCTCTTTCACCCCACCGACGAGCGCGTCTTATTCGCGCTCCCATGGGGCGACCGGACGTACGTGGGCACGACCGACACCGACTACGATGGTGCGCCAGGGGAGGAGTTCGCGACGCTCGAGGACGTGGACTATCTCATCGCGGCGGCGAATCACTACTTCCCGAACAACCACATCTCGCGCGACGACATCATCTCCACTTGGGCTGGGCTTCGACCGCTCATCGCCCCGGAGCCCGAGGTGGGCGAGCTCTCGGAGTCGCAAGTGAGCCGCGAGCACCAAATCCTGATCGGCGAAGATGGCTTGATCACGATTGCAGGTGGCAAGCTGACGACCTATCGAAAAATGGCGAAGGAATGCGTCGACGTGGCGGTCAACCTGTTGAAGCTGACGGACAAGCTCCCAGAGAACATTCACTCCGGTCAGACATTCAAGTTTCCGCTTCCGGGAGCGGTCGGCTGGCCGGAAGACGACGACCACAACAAGGTCGCCGATGAGCTCTCCAAGGCGTGTAAGTGCGACCTTTCGCAGACGGTGAGGCTCCACCTGGTCGATACCTACGGCATGCGCGCATTGGAGCTTGCCAAGCTCTGTGTCGCCGATCCCTCCTTGACCGAGCCGATTCTTCCGGGTCGTGTCGAGATCATGGCGCAGATCGATTTCGGGGTTCGTGAAGAGCTTGCCGCCAGCGTCAGCGACATCATGATCCGTCGCACCCAAATCTTCTTTCGGGATCACGAGCAGGGTCTTGGGGCGGTCGAGAAGGTTGCCAGGCGCATGGCCCACCTCATCGGTTGGTCAGACCAAGAGAGGCAACACTCCATCGACGACTACAAGGCCGAGGTGGCGCTGTCCCGCCGCTGGAAAGAAGCTATGGGGTGAGCTGAGGGAGCTTGAGCTTGAGCGCGAGGGCGCCCGGCTCGACTCGGATCGACTCGAGCTCGAGCACGTCGAAGATCATGGCTGCCGTCTGGGTGGACGTGAATCGCTGAACCGCGGGAACGCTCCGAAGGTCGACTCGCACCCTGCATGGGCTCTCGCGTTCGACGATCGCGCAACCTACGTCGATGGAGTCGGCAGCCGCAATCATTGGCCAGGTGGCCTTGGCGATGCACCCCGCCAGGGCTCCTACGATCGATGTTTCGTGGGCGTCTGGAGGCTCGACATCGAAACAGATCTCTTTGGCCCCCCGGGGCGCAAACCGGACGGAGTGAGGCTCCAAGGTGAACTGCACCTCTTTGCCGCTTGTCATCGAAGCATCGATGAACATGCGTCCTGAATGACACGCCACCATCGCGGAATCGACACCGTCGGCGTGGGCGGCCGCCGCGGTTAGCGTCTCGTCGGTGAGCCTCCACCGCTGGTGCTTCAGGCGCTCGAGAAGCTGCCTCGCGACCGACGCAGCCCGCGTGCCCGCGATGCGGTCGACCGCCCGATCCGCCGCCGTGCGAACCCAACTGCGAACGATGTCGAACCGATCCGTCATTCTGCCGCCTGAAGGGTTCCTTTGTCCCGAAGAGATTCCAAGTGCAACGGCGCAACCCTTCCAGCGACGCGATTCGCGAAGAATCCCGACCGGACGACGCGGGGAGCCAGCTCTTCGATACCGGTCAGCGCGGCGAGCACCTCACCGGGCCGGGGCGTGGTCTTTCCATCGAGCCGCAGGGTCATCCCGATTGGCAGCAGCGCACCGACGAATCCGGCCTCACTCAGCACCTCGGCGCCCCTGCCGACTCGGACGTCGATGAGGGCGGCCCCGATCTCGACGCGCTTCTTGACACCGCGAACGTCGCGATCGACGTGCAGACCTTCGGACGGTCGGCTGACCATCCGTTGCAACGCCTCCTCGTTTGCGATGCCCCTGGCTTGGAGCTCTCGCCTCGAAAGTGCGGCGACGTAGTCCGCCTCCTCGATCACCCGGTTGAGCGCAGCGTCGTGAGGACCGAGGACCCGAGCTCCGAAGAACTCGAGGCCATCGATCGCGACCTCGTTGAGCCGCTCGCAGAGCCCTTGCAGGTCGGGAGATTCCGAGGCGCGCAGTCGAACGTCGACGTGCTCGCACAGGCTTGCTGTGCCTACTGGCAGCGCCGGAACGAATGTGAGACGTGGCAGCGGACGGAAGCCTTCGCTGTAGTAGAGAGGAAGCCCCACGCGCCGAAGCATTCGCGGAAAGCTGCGTACGAGGTCTAGATGCGAAAGGTAAGCGGCACGACCGAGCTTCCGATAGCCGATCCGAATGCGCATGGGAGGTCCCTGGTCGACCCCGTAGAACGGGCGCCGGTCGACCGCGGCGTCTTCGGAGGGGTCTTCGGGCGAAGCCTCCGCGTCGCGCGCTTCGAAAGCGTTCATGCTCGCGAGAAACTCGATGCGCTCTCGCTTCATCTGGGTCAGGTCGCAACCAATGCCGCAGTCGTAGCAAACCAGTCGGCGTTTCTCGTTTTCGGCATCCTTCACGTTGGTATGATGCACGAAGCTGCCGGCCGTCTTGCCGCACGGCGGGCTCAGGCGGTTGCGAAGGGCTTTTCGGTACTCCCGCTCGAGAAAGCCTTGCTCGAGTCCGACATCGATGTGCGACCACGGGAGCTGCGCGGATACCGGAATCGTGCCGAGAAACCAGCCGGGGTCGAGGTGCGCGTCCTCGAGCGAGGACGTCCATGCGTCGAGGTCGAGCTTCTCGTCCCACGAGTCGAATCGCGCACCGCGTCGATAGGCGCCGAGCACTGCATCGGCTACGCGACGGTCGCCGCGGGCGAGGGTCCCTTCCAACCACGAGCCTGCCGAATTGTGCATCTTGAGCTGGACACGGGTGCTTCGAGCCTCTTCGCGAAGCAGAGATTGTTTGCGGATGATCTCGTCGTGAGAGTCCATTGCGCACCACTGAAAAGGGGTGTGCGGCTTCGGCACGTGTGTCGACACGCTGACGGTCACACGAGCTCGCTTGTTCTGCTGGGTGCGGCGCGCGACGTGGAGAGCCCGAGACCCCGTTCGGACGATGTCCCGAACGTCATCATCTTCTTCGGTGGGAAGGCCGATCATGAAGTAGAGCTTCATCTTGTTCCACCCGCGCGAGAACACCCGCTCCGCGGTTTCCATCAGCTGCTCGTCGGTGACGTTCTTGTTGACGACGTCTCGCATTCGTCGGCTGCCCGCTTCCGGGGCAAATGTCAGGCCACCTGCGCGCTGGCGTTTCATGTCATCGAGAACGTCTTCGCTCAGTCCATATGCGCGAAGCGAGGAGACGCTCAGCGACACCTGGTGCGGTGCGAGGGCTTGGATGGATTCCCGTACGAGCGGCGCGATTGCGCTGTAGTCTGCGGTGGAAAGGGAGGTCAAGGATGCTTCGTCGTAACCTGCTTCGGAGACCGTGCGAACCAGGGCGTCGATGATTGCTTTGGGCTCTCGTTCGCGCACCGGACGGTAGATCATGCCCGCCTGACAAAATCGACAGCCCTCCGTGCAGCCACGGGCAACTTCGATGGATGCGCGGTCGAATACGGTCTGACAGTTGGCGATCGGGCCATCCACCGGAAACGGGAAGTCGTTCAGGTTGTCGACGATCGACCTTTGAACTGGGAAGGGAGCCTCTGGATGATCTGGCACGACGACCTGCATATTCGTCTCGTCGGTGGGGACGCTCTTGTAAAGTGACGGAACGTAGAAGCCGCCGAGCTTCGCGATGCACAGCAGACGTTCGGGGCGGGGCAGTCCCTGATCCCTCATGTCGGCCCAAGCCTGCATGAGCTCCGGCAACTTGGCCTCCCCGTCGCCGATGAGAAAGGCATCGACGAAAGGTGACATCGGCTCCGCGTGTGTCGCCGTCGGACCCCCGGCCACGATCAGCGGGTCCGCGTCGGTTCGTTCGCCGGACTGCAATGGGATCTTCGCGAGATCGAGGATCTGTAGGGCATTCGTGTAGGTCAGCTCGTACTGGAGAGAGAACCCTACGATGTCGAAGTCACGGAGCGGCCGTGCGCTCTCGAGCGAGCAGAGCGACTGGTCGTGGGATCGTAGCTCCTTCTCCATGTCTTCCCAGACCGCGTACGCGCGCTCCGCAAGAAAGCTTGGATTGTGGTTGACGAGGTCGTAGAGGATCTTGTAGCCGAGGTGGCTCATCCCGATTTCGTACAAGTCCGGGAACGCCAAACAGATTCGGCAAGTCGCCGCGTCCCACGACTTGCGTGTCTCGCCCTGCTCCCCGCCTAGATACTGCGCCGGCTTGTGGATCCGGTCGATGAACGGAGCATAGGGGTGGTCTCGCATGGTGACTGGCTCGGTCAGGGGCATAGTTTGACGTGCCCCAGGCCCTTTGCCACGCTCGCATCATGGCGACGAAGCCGCAACCCAACCTGTCGACCCAGCTGCGGCGGGCGCCCACCCGATACGAGCCAACCAAACGAATCGCGGTGGGTGGCATGGCGGAGGTGTGGCGGGCGAACGCGATCTTCGACGATGGAGGTCTTCATCCCGTCGCGATCAAGCGCGTGATTCCCTCGATCGAGGACCCATTGTTTCGCGCCATGTTTCTCGACGAGGCGCGGCTCGGAATGCTGTTGCGACACCCGAACATCGTGCGTGTGTACGACGCGCGGGATATCGATGGAACGTACATCATGGTGATGGAGCTGGTCGAGGGCGAGTCGTTGCGTGCGCTGACGCGCTCCGCGCATGACGAGGGCCGCTCCATGGGTCTACCGTTGGCGGCCTGGATCGCGCACGAGGTCGCGAACGCGTTGAGCTATGCGCACCGCGCGCGTGATGCGAAAGGGCGAAGCCTCGGAATCGTGCACCGCGACGTCTCACCCCACAACATCCTTCTCGGCGTTCGAGGCGAGGTGAAGCTCACGGATTTTGGACTGGCCGATGCCACGGTGCACGAGCACGTTCGGGCGGAGGACATGATCGGAGGCAAGATCGCCTATCTGTCGCCCGAGGTGGTCCGCGCAGAGGCGACCGACCATCGCGCCGACCTGTTCGCCCTTGGTGTGGTGTTCTGGGAGATGCTGGCGGGGCGGAGGTTGTTCGCCGGGACCAGCGATGCGCATACGATTCGACGGATCGCCGCGTGCCACGTACCCGAGCTTGCCGGATCGCTTGAAGGGGGGGAGGAGGCTGACGCGCTCGTCAAGAGACTCGTGACGAAAAACCCCGACGATCGGCTCAGTGACGCCGCGCAGATCGCTTCGCAGCTACGACAGTTGATCGCCCGCCATGACTGGGCCGTTGGGCGGGAGCAGGTCGCCCTCGCGGTGCACGAGTTTCACGCCCATCGGGGCCGAAAGAGCCAGGCGCCGGAGGTGACGGCGCTCCTTGCCGATGAGCTCGCGAAATTTGCCGAAGCCGCCGCGAATACACCTCTCGACCTGGGCGCGCTGCCGCTCGATCCGGGCACGTTCTAACGTCCGACGGGACGCGGGCCTTGCGGCGTGATCGCGAAGAGTGATGGTGAGACCGGATGCGGTGCCCGTCGGACGGCGTCGGCGGCGAGCTTCGAGAGCTTCTCGACGGCTTCCGTGTGGGCCAACAGCAAGACGTCGCGATGCGGCACTGCCGCAACCCAAGGCCCGGGTCCGAGGCCGCTGAGCCTCTCGGCCAGGTCGGGAAGGAGGAGGCGCGCGCCATCCAGGCCGTCCCCCTGCCTCACGCGCACGATCCTCTCTGCGACCGGCTCCACACGCATTGAACCTGACCTCGCTGCTAGGTTTTCGATCGCCTTCGCTCTGGCCGCGCCCCGCTCGAGAAGCCACGAGTCGACCTCGGTGCGTTTGACGTACCGTGCGCGCGTTCCGTAACGAAGCTGAAGCGCAAGATGGACGTCGTTTCCGACGACGTCGATGTACAAGGTCTCTTCGCCCGGAAGGGAGGAAAAAAAAGTCTGCGACACGAGGCGTGGGACGAGGCGCCCGGCGGCTTCGTTCCACGTCGTCCCCTCTACCGTTTGCGACCCCGGCAGCATGCTCACGATGCGGCGGGCTCCGTCCGCGATCGCATCGTCGTTCTGATCGCGGGCGACGCGCTCCAAACGGCTCAGGTCGATTGTCGCGCCGTTGCTGAGATCGACGGTCAGCTCGAATTGCGATTCGATATCGAGGTCGGGGCGCTCATGTTGGAGCAGCTCGGCAAACACGCGGACCACCCGGGAGACGGGACCATCATCCTCGGCCTCGCGCTCGGCGACAGATAGGTATTCCGAGAGACAGGCCCGTGGGTCTTCGGCAGCCAACGCCTCTTCGATCGCGGTGAAGGGATCGAACCAACCGAAGCGGCCGAGCTGTACCCGGTGACATCCCTCCCGTTCGCGTGTCCGGCCCCCGAAATGAGCGATCAACAAGAGGCCGAGCAGAGCTCCCGCGCCCTCGACGAAGCGATCGTCATCGGCCGGATCGGTATCCTGATCGACGAACTCCTCTAGCTGCGCTGCGAGCCAACGAATGCCAGAAGCTCCGGCTCCGGGCAGCGGTGGGAGCTTGGAGTCCACGAAAACGAGCGCAGCCGGCAACAGACGACCGCCTACTTCTTCCAAAGCGTTGAGCCAAGCCCCCCTCACCAGCGACCCCACGCGGACGCTAACACGGCTCGGCTTGCGCGCCTAGACTGCGCGGCGAATGAATTGACGTGATGCGTGAGCGGGCGAAAGCGGCGGCGTTGGACCAACTCGTCAAGGTGCTTGATCGAGTGCCGTTGGTCTCGAGCATCAAGAACGACTTGAGCGGGCTTCGCTCGCTCCTGTACCACCGCCGCCCCCCTCGTATCGTTGCGCTCGGACTGGCCGGAAGTGGTCGGTCGACGCTCCTGCGCTCACTGATTGAAAGACGGCCGGCGCACGATGCTTTGCATGCCGACCACGGACAGTGGGTGCACCTACAGCATGAAGGCGCAAAGGTTCACTGGCTCGAGATCGACCTGGACGACGCCTCCGCCCGGTTGCAGTGGAAGGACGCGCTCGAGAAGGAAGTACCCGACCTCGTATTCCTGACCTTCGAGCCGAGGCAGATCGACGATGCGGGACGCGTCGTCGAGCGCGCGAAGAGCCTGCTTCCCGACCTTCCAGCGAAAGTCGCACCTCTGCGAGTATTGACCCTTCTGACCCATTCCGACTTGATCGGCCGAGGTAAACCCGACGTCGACGCCGCTCGGAATCGGCTCGAAGCCAAGATCCGTGACTCGGGTCTGACCGCGGATCCGCCGCGCGCGGTGTCGGCGATCAGCGGCCACGGCCTCGGTGGGCTTTCGGAGGCGATCATCCTGGCTTTGCCCGAACAGGCCCGAATCGAAGCCGCCCGGGCCCTGACGCGCGCAAGAGAGGCTCGCCTTCGGCTGGGAAACGAGATCGTGCAGGCCTGCACCGCGGTTTCCGTCACCGTCGGACTCACCCCGATTCCTTTCTCCGACATGGTGCTGCTCGGTCCGCTACAGGCGATGATGGTGAGCTCTCTCGCGTACTTGAGCGGCCGAAGCTGGGGGAAGAAGACCGTGGCCGAATGGGTTGGTAGTCTCGGCGTCGCGGGGGCTTTGGGGATGGGGCTCAGGTTCTCGGCCCAGACGATCGCCAAGCTCGTGCCGGGCGCCGGCAACGCCGTGTCCGCGGGCGTTGCGGGTGCGGGGACGACTGCGATCGGTCAGAGCGCAATCAGGTACTTCCTGAAAGGCTGAGTCACGCCGGCGGGGCGTCCCGCCATTCGATGTCCGCGCCGAAGAGCGCGGCGAGGTGTCGTGCGAGGGGCTCGACCACGTCGGTCACGCCGACGGTCCGCCCAAGCTCGGCGGAGAGGGAGGTCACCGCTTTGTCGGCAATCCCGCAGGGAACGATCAGGTCGAAGTGGCTCAGATCGCTGTTCGCATTCAGGGCGAGACCATGCATCGTGACCCAGCGGCTGATCCGCACCCCGACCGCACCGACTTTGCGATCGTCGATCCAAGCGCCGTTCAAGCCCGACACGCGCGACGCGGACAATCCGAAATCTGCGCAGGTTCGAATCATCGTCTCTTCGAGCGACCAGACGTACTTGCGAACGTCTCGCCGGTCGGGCTTGAGATCGATGATCGGGTAGGCCACGAGCTGCCCCGGGCCGTGGTAGGTGACGTCGCCACCGCGTCCTACCTCGTGCACGGAGATGCCCTGCGCCTCGAGCGCCTCCCGTGGTGCGAGGACGTGCCGGTCCTTGGCGGAACGGCCCAAGGTCAGCACCGGCGGATGCTCGAGCAAGAGCACGACGTCGTCGATCTCACCCGAGATCCGCCTCGCCTGGAGGTCCTTCTGAAGACGGTGCGCTTCGGCGTAGTCGACGGTTCCGAGGCGGCAAAACAGCACGAGCCCGTTACCGATTCATGATGTGAACGGCCTCGCCCAGAGCATGCTTGAACGCTTCCATCACGCCCTCGCCGAGGGTGGGGTGAGGATGCACCGTGAGCGCGACGTCTTCGGCGAACGCACACATTTCGATGGCGAGTGCCGATTCGCTGATCAAATCACTCGCCTCAGGTCCGACAATCGCGACACCGAGCAATTGGTGATCGGCCTCGTCGACGATCACCTTGATGAAACCATCGGTCTCACTGACTGCCATCGCGCGCCCCGACGCCGAGAAGGGGAACTTGCCGACCTTGACCTTCCTGCCTTGAGCCTTGGCTTGGTTTTCGGTCATTCCCACCGTTGCGATTTCGGGGTCAGTGAAGATCGCGGCTGGCATCCCGCGGTAGTCGCGTCCCGCTTTGTGGCCGGCGATGACCTCTGCTGCAATCTCGCCTTCCTTCGATGCCTTGTGCGCGAGGTACGGCATCCCCGCCACGTCGCCGATCGCGAAGATCGACGGTACGTTGGTGCGCATCTGGTCGTCGACCGCGATGTGACCGCGTTCGTCGAGCTTCACGCCGAGGCCTTCGAGCCCGAGGCCCGACGAGTTTGGCTTGAAGCCTACGGCCACCAGCACCTTCTCGGCTTCGACCACCTGGAGCTTCCCGCCCGTGTCGATGGTGACATTGGCCTTCCCGTCGCTCTTTTCGAGCTTGGTCGCCTTGCTCTTCAAGTGGATGTCGGCACCGGCGCCTTTCAAATGCTTTTGCACGACACGTACGAGGTCGAGGTCGGTCCCTGGAAGAAGTTGGTCCATGAGCTCGACGACGGTGATCTTGGTTCCGAGCTTCTGGTAAACCATGCCGAGCTCGAGGCCGATGACGCCTCCGCCGATCAGCACCATGCTTTGGGGCGCGCTCTGAAGGCTCACGGCTTCGCGTGCTGTGATCACGACCTGCCCGTCCGGCTCGAAGCCCGGGATCTGAATCATACGAGTGCCGGTTGCCACGATGATGCCCTTGCTCGCCGTGTACGTTTGCTTCGTTCCGTCGTCCTTCGTGACCTCGACGGTGTTCGACCCGGTGATCATCGCCGTACCCATCGCGATTTCGCCACCGTTTCCTTTCACCAGGCTGGTCACGCCGCCCGTGAGCTTCTTGACGATGCCTTCCTTCCATTGCTGCATCTTCGCGACGTCGACCTCGAGGTTCTCGACCGTGATGCCCATGTGGCTGGCGTTGCGAACCTTGTTGGCCAGATTCGCGGCCGCGATCAGAGCCTTTGAGGGGATACAGCCCCAGTTGAGGCACACCCCGCCCATCGCTTCCTTCTCGACACACAGCGTTTTCACGCCGAGCTGACCGAGCCGAATGGCAGCGACATAGCCGCCCGGGCCTCCGCCGATGATGATTGCTTCGTAGTCGTTGGACATCGCGGGGGAGTCTGCATCAGCCGCAGGGACAGCGCCAGCGGGGTGTCGGCGCAGTCCCGCGACCGTCGCAGGTGCTATACTGCGCGTCCCATGCGCTACCTTCACACGATGATTCGCGTGAGTGACCTCGAGGAGTCGCTCGATTTTTTTTGTAACAAGCTCGGGCTGGTCGAGCAGCGGCGCCGCGAGAGCGAAACCGGGCGGTTTACGCTCGTGTTCCTGGCGGCACCGGAGGACGGCGGCCGGGCTGCGACCGAGGCGTCGCCATTGGTCGAGCTCACGTACAACTGGGATCCGGAGAAGTACACCGGAGGCCGCAACTTCGGTCACCTCGCTTTCGAGACGGGGGACATCTACGCCCTGTGTCAGCGATTGATGGATGCCGGCGTCGTCATCAACCGCCCGCCACGGGACGGCCGCATGGCATTCGTCCGATCACCGGACGGAATCTCGATCGAGCTCCTGCAAAAAGGCGATGCCCTAGACGCCAAAGAGCCCTGGGCATCGATGCAAAACACCGGCACCTGGTAGGGTGGTAAGGGTGGTAAGGGGACACGCTCCCCCTCGAAGACCGCCCTCTTTTCGAGCACTTCCGACCCACACCGCGAAAACCCGGGCGTCGAGTGGCCATGTGCCTTCACGCGCGCGCGGTTTTCGCGGTGTGGGTCGTAACGTGCCGAGATCAGACGATCAATCGGAGGGGAGCGTGTCCCTGCGCAGAGCGCGTGGGGTTTGGTTGAACCAGCTGCTGGAGATAGTCCTCGGCCAGCTCTCGAAGCTGAACGCTCGCATCATGAATGGGCAACGCGAGGTCGCGCGCGTCGAGCTCGATCGCGGATGCGTCGTGGTCGAAGGTCACGGGTGCCCCAAAGTGGTTCTCGTTGCTCGCGAGCGACGAGACGCGGGAGTGACGAAACTGCACCCCAACGAGCGGTTGAGGGTTCTCGACGAGCAGAGCGACCGTGCGTGCGGCGAGGTCGACGCTCAGCTTGGTCACCTGAACAGCGGGGCCGACTCGGTCGAGGAGGACTCGAAAGACGAGCCGGACCCGCTTCGCCCGCTCCACGACCTGGGGGGAGAACGAAATTGCGGGGCTGTGAACGAACATCTACCGCGACGCGCACCGCATCGCCAAGGTTGTCGCAGTTGCGCACGGCAACTCCGAGAGGTCCAAGAATGCCGAGGTCTTGGCGCGTCGAAAGACGAAGGCCGAAGTCCGGGCACCGAAGCTCCTTGGCGGTGTGCTCGAGGAGGCGAATCAACGACGCGTACGCCAAGAAGGCCTGCGGCTCGCGCGTGATGCTGGCCGAGATCCGAAACCGCTCCAACAGTGCGTGCGCGTCGCCGCCCAGCTCCCTCATGAGCTCCGAATACCCGCTCAGCGCAGACGCCCGAACCATTGACATCGTCAGCCCTCACTCGCCGAAAGACAAAAATTATCCCGAAAGGTCGAGCCTCTGTCCGTCGATCCTGGCACGCTTCCCATTGCCGCTCAGCCACGACCATACCGCCAGCGAGACAACCGCATGGAACAGCAACGCACCCTCATCCGAAACGGCACCTTCTTTGACGGCAAAGGAACCCCGGGCGCCCGCAAGCACGTCCTGATTTGCAACGGTCGCGTCGAGCGGATTTCAGATTCCGAGATCCCGGTCCCCGAAGGCGCGAAGGTGATCGATGCCGAGGGCAAGTGGGTGATGCCCGGCTTCATCGACATCCATACGCACTACGATGCGGAGGTGGAGGCGGTCCCGTCGCTCCCCGAGTCGCTGCGGCACGGCGTGACCACGGTATTCATGGGCAGCTGTTCACTGAGCGCAGCCGTGGGCGATCCCACCGACATCGCCGACATGTTCACGCGCGTCGAAGCGATTCCCTACGAGCACCTTCTTCCACTGATGAAGGAGGAAAAGACGTGGAATACGCACGCAGAGTACGTTCAGCATTTGAACGGCCTCGCCCTTGGTCCGAACGTAGCGTCGTTCGTCGGTTACTCTGCTGTGCGCGCGCAGGCGATGGGTCTCGAGCGTTCGCTCGACGCGGAGGCGAAGCCGACCGAGGCAGAGCTGAGGAAGATGGAGGACACGATCGCGGAGGGCTACGACGCGGGGTTTCTCGGGCTCTCCCTCAACGGCCTCTACTGGGACAAAATGGGGGGCGACCGTTTTCGCAGCAAGTGCCTCCCCTCCACCTATGCCTCCTGGAAAGAGCTTCGGCGGATGGTGCGGGGCGTTCGCGAGCGTGGGCTGAACCTTCAGGCGATTCCCAACGTTTCGACCAAGTATCAGATTTTCATTTATGCCGCCTTCAGCGCCGGACTGTTCGTTCGTGACGCGCTCAAGACCAGCATCGTCTCGATCATGGACCTCCGCTCCAACCGGCTGATCTGGCGGGCCTTACAGGGGCTCGGCTGGGCCGTGAACAAGGTTTTCCGAGGAAAGTTTCGCTACCAGCTTCTTCCGGTGGCCTTTGACCTCTGGGCGGACGGCTTCGAGAACGTCGTCTTCGAGGAGTTCGGAGCAGGCGCGGCGGGCCTTCACCTCGAGACGATGGCCGAGCGGCGCAAGCTCTTTCTAGATGAGGGCTACCGCCGCAGGTTCAGCCGGCAGTGGAACAATCCCTTCATTCCAAAGGTCTTCCACCGAAACTTCGGAAAGGCGACCGTCATGAAGTGCCCGGACAGCTCGCTCGTGGGCAAGACGTTTCGCGAGATCGGCGCGCAGCAGGGCAAGTCCGAGGTGGACGCGTTTCTCGACCTGCTGATCGAGTACGGAAACGACCTCCGCTGGTATACCGTGACCGGCAATGATCGCCCTAAGCCGCTCGCCGCCATGATGAACAGCGAATCGAACCTGCTTGGCTTTTCGGACGCTGGTGCGCACCTTCGCAACATGGCGTTCTATAACTTCCCCCTTCGCATGCTGAAGTTCGTGAAGGATGCGGAAGAGCGCGGTAGGCCGGTCATGCCTCTCGAAAAGGCGGTCCACAAGCTCACCGGCGAGCTCGGGGAATGGTTTCAGATCGATGCGGGCACCCTCGAGGAAGGCAAACGTGCCGACCTCGTCGTCGTGGACCCTGCCCACCTCGACTATCACGTCGAGGAGATCCACGAGGAACAGATCCCGGAGCTCGGGAACTACGTCCGCCTCGTGCGGCGAAATCCGGAGGCAGTCCCCGCCGTCATGGTGAATGGCACGATCGTCGCGAGGCACGGTGAAGTCTTGCCGGAGATTGGAAAGACGATCGGCGCTGGACAGTTTCTCAAAGCCACCGCGAGCCGCTCGTCGGTATCGACGAGTCGGATCCGGCAGCCTATCGATGCGACGCTGTCGAGCACCGAACAGGGGCTCACGACCCACGCCGCCTTCGGGGGCCAATCTCCGCGCACCTAAGCGCCCGAGATCGCACCAAAGCCTCGGCAAAGATCACAGCGCCAGTTGCGGGCGGTGAGGCGAACGATGACGCCGTGACGCTCGGGTTTTCGCGGTGTGGGTCATAAAGGGCCGAGACCAAATGGGTTTTCGGGGTGCTGCGTGTCCCCTTAGTCGCCTTAGTCGAGGGCTTCGAAGAGGCCTGCGGCGCCCATGCCGCCACCGATGCACATCGTGACGATGGCCCGTTTGCCTCCACGGCGCTTGAGCTCCCGCAGAGCCGTCGCCGTCAGCTTGGCGCCCGTGCAGCCGAGGGGATGGCCGAGCGCGATGGCGCCCCCGTTGACGTTGAGCTTGTCGTCGGGAATGCCGAGCTGTTGCTGGACGTAGACCGCCTGGCTGCCGAAGGCCTCGTTGACCTCGAAGATGTCGATGTCGTCGATGTCGAGGTCGTTCTTGGCAAGCAGCTTTTGTACCGCAGGGAGGGGTCCGATGCCCATGATCGACGGATCGACCCCCACCGTGACGAATGACTTGAACTCCGCGAGAGGCTCGATCCCTAGCTTCTTGGCCGTCTTGCTCCTCATGATGATCGCCGCCGCTGCCCCGTCGGAGAGCGGCGATGAGTTGCCGGCCGTCACGCTTCCGTCGACCGAAAACGCGGGACGCAGCTTCGAGAGAGCCTCGACCGTGGTTCCGGGCCGAGGCATTTCGTCGACCTTGAACTCGAACATCTGCCGTTCGCCCTTGGCGTCGAACGTCACTCCGTGCACCGGCACGATCTCATCGACGAAGGCGCCTCTCTCGATGGCGGCGAGCGCGCGCTCGTGGCTTCGCGCGGCGAACTCGTCTTGCTGCTGGCGGCTGATTTTGAATCGCTTGGCGACGTTCTCGGCGGTGATGCCCATCGGCGTATAGGTCTCGGGATACTTCTCCATGACCTCAGGCGATGCGCTCGGTTTGTTGCCCGTCATCGGCACCATGGTCATCGATTCCATACCTCCCGCGATGACGACGTCGTTGTAGCCGGCCTTCACCGACCCCGCGGCCAACGCGATAGCCTGAAGGCCGCTCGAGCAAAAACGATTGATCGTCATCGCCGAGGTCTCCTGCGGGAGGCCTCCGAGCATGCCGACCATGCGTGCGACGTTCATGCCCTGCTCACCCTCCGGGAAGGCGCAGCCGAGCACCAGGTCTTCGACCATCTCGGGCGTCACCTCGGGGTTACGCGCCATCAGAGCCCGAACGACCTCGCCGGCGAGCTCGTCCGGACGTCGGTTGGCCAATGACCCCTTCTTCGCGCGCCCCACGGCGCTTCGAACCGCATCTACGACGACAATCTTGCTCATGTCTCTTCTCCTGAATTCCTGTTGGCTCGTGCGTGTCGGGTTGGCCTAATTCCTCAAGGGCTTGTTGGTGGTGAGCATGTGCTGCATGCGCTCCTGGCTCTTCGGCTCTCCGCAGAGGCTGATGAACGCCTCCCGCTCGAGCTCGAGCATCTGCTCCTCGGTGACTTCGTGTGCATGGCCAGACGGGCCGCCGCAAAGCACCATTGCGACCTTGCGCGCAATGAGCGCGTCATGCTCGCTCGCGTACCCGCCTGCGACCAGCGTGTCGATCATCATGTCGAGCGTAGCCATTCCACTTTCGCCGGGCAGACGGTAGGCACGCCGGGGTGGCGGGTGGTATCCCGCGTCGGCCATGCCGATCACGCGCGCCTTTGCCTCGGTCAAGAGCCGCGCCTTGTCGAACGAGATGCCGTCGGCCTTGCGGAAGTAACCAAACTCCTTCGCCTCACCCGCGCCGGTCGCGACGCGTGCCATCGCGATGTTCTGGAAGGTGCGGGACACGAAGGGAAGGGTGTCGACGTCGGTGCCATCGGGGATTCCCTCGAGCGCGCGCCAAAGCATGTTCATGTTGCCCGCCCCGCCCGGAAGCAGCCCCACGCCGACCTCGACCAGCCCCACGTAGGTCTCGGAGGCAGCCTGCACGGCGTCTGCACCCATGCAGACCTCGAAGCCACCGCCGACGGTCATGCCAAACGGAGCCGCGACCACGGGAATCGCCGAGTATCTCATCCGCTGCACCGCGCCCTGCAATCCGTTGATCGTGCCTCGAAGTTGGTCCCACTGCTTCTGCTGCGCAGCCATCACGACCGCGAACAGGTTGGCGCCGACGCAGAAGTGGTCTCCTTGGTTGTAGATCAACAGCCCCCGGAAATCCCGCTCGGCGAGGTCCACCGCCTTTCCGAGTGCCTCGACGATCGTATCGTCGATGCTGTTGGCTTTCGTCGTGAACGTGAGCCCGAGGACGCCGTCTCCGAGATCCCACGCCTCTGCTCCGCGGTTGCCGAAGACGGCAGTCTTGCCCTTCCGCATCACGGCGAGGCCCGCGTTGCGTGGGTCGATCTCGCGCGCTTCGTACTTGCCCTCGATGAGGTTGAACACGCGCCCGTCGTCCGTGTAAAAGCTCGTGGCACCCGACGCTGCCATCTTGTCGATGGAGGCGGGTAGCGAAAGCCCGTCGGCCCTCATGCGCTCGTAGGCTGCTTTGAACCCGATCGCATCCCATGTCTCGAACGGGCCGAGATCCCAATTGTATCCCCACTTCATCGCATCATCGATTGCTTCCACCTGGTCGGTGATCTCCCCGATCTTGCTGGCCGAGTAGGCCAGTGTCCGGGACAATACTTTCCACGCGAATTTCCCGGCCGGTCCGTCGTTGTTGACGAGCGCCTTCACCCGGTTCGACGGGGAGCCTTTGAGGCTCTTGCAGAATTTCTTGATTTCGTCGTCGCCGGCCTTCGCCCGATACTCGAGCTTGACCGGATCGAACGTCTCGATGCCCTCTTTGGTCTTCTTGTAGAAGCCTCCCCGGGTCTTGTTCCCGAGCAACTTCCTTTCGACCATGACGGTCATGAACTCCGGAAGCTTGAACACGTCGCGCTCCGGGTCGTCGGGCAGCGCCGCGTAGCAATTGTCCGAGACGTGCTTGAAGGTGTCGAGCCCGACCATGTCCGCCGTTCGGTAGCTCGCGCTCTTCGGGTGCCCCATCGGCGGCCCCGTGATTGCATCGACGTCCTCGGGCGTGAGACCGTCTTCGAGCATCTGATTCATCGTGAGCGACATCGAGTAGCAGCCGATGCGGTTGCCGACGAAGTTCGGCGTATCCTTGCCAATCACGATTCCCTTGCCGAGCTGATTCTCGCCGAACACCTTCATCCGTTCCATGACGGCCGGATCGGTCTCCTCCCCCGAAACCAGCTCGAGCAGCTTCATGTACCGAACCGGGTTGAAGAAGTGCATCACCAGAAAGTTCTTGCGAAACGCGTGGCCACGCCCCTCGAGCATGTCCGCGATTCGAAGCCCGGAGGTGTTCGAAGCCACGATGGTTCCCTCGTCGAGCGTCTTCTCGAGCTTGTCGAAGAGGCTGCGCTTGATGTCGACGTTCTCGATGATCGCCTCGATCACGAGGTCGCAGCCCGCGAGCAGCGCGATATCGTCCTCGAGATTGCCGACCGTGACGCGCCGGGCGTAGGTCGGATGGAAGAACGCCGCGGGCTTCGCCTTGAGCGCGCCCTCCAAGCCACCCGCAGCGAACTGATTTCGCTTGGATGGGTTCTTCTTGTCCTGGGCGCTCAGCCCCGGTGGCACGATGTCGAGCATCACTACGTCGACCCCGGCGTTGGCAAAGTGCGCCATGATGCCGCTGCCCATAACGCCCGCTCCGATCACACCCGCTCGCCGTACTGGTTTCGTCATGCTTCTCTCCTCAGGTTCGGGCGGGGGAACCTTCCGCAAGACGCGCTCGAAAGCAAGCCGTTCCGCCGATCGCCCGCTTTGCCCGATTATCCGCGCGCCGTGGACGACAGCAACGCGACCAACTCGTCATGGATGAGGCCGTTGCTCGCGATGGCGCTGCCGCCGTAGATCGTCTCTTGTCCTTCGAGGGAGGTGAATCTCCCACCCGCCTCGCGAACCAAGATGGCGGCCGCACAGATGTCGTAGGGCTTCACGCCAGGGTCGATCATGGCATCGGAGCGGCCGAGGAGGACCTGCCGGTAACCGTCAAAATCGGGAAATCCACGCGCCGAGTCGGTGGCGTCCGCGAGCCGCACCAACGCGTCACCAACCCCTGCTTCGGTGAACTGTTGAAGACACCCGTGCGTCACGGTCGCGTCCGAGAGAGGCGATACCCCCGACACGTGCACGGGCACGCCATTGTGAGTTGCGCCATTCCCCTGCACGGCGACGAATAGATCGCCCGCGGCGGGCATGTAGGCAATCCCGGCGACCGGGGCGCCTTGCGCTTCGATACCCACCAGGACCGACCACGTGGGCAGACCGCGAATGAAGGCCCGCGTTCCGTCGATCGGATCGACGATGAATCGGAGCTCGGCGTTGTCGCCGTGCCGGCCCGTCTCCTCGCCGAAGAACTCCGCGTGCGGATAGGCCGCCATCACGTGCTTCCGAATCGCCTCCTCGACATCGCGATCGGCCGCCGTGACCGGGCTGCGGTCCGGCTTTTTTTCGGCGATGACACCTCGCTCGAAGTGTTTCACGGCAGCGTCACCGGCGCGCAGGACCACCTCCTCGAGCGCACGCATGGCGCGCATTCCACCAATGCGATCGATGTCAAACCCCTCGCCCATGACGCAAGCATGACCTGTGCGACGCGTTCCGTGAAGTAGGACCGTCACCCACCCGTTGCGCCGTTTCCGTTTGACGCATCCCCGTTCCCTCTCCACC
Organism: uncultured delta proteobacterium; assembly: GCA_963792825.1. GTDB lineage: Bacteria > Myxococcota_A > Polyangia > Polyangiales > Houyiibacteriaceae > SG8-38. Next base: position 234,408 of record CAWBXS010000001.1, read on the forward strand.
ATGGCTGCATGGCGCAACGGGGGTCGATCGTGCCATTCGCCGGCTGGCGTCGGGCGCGGCTGTTGGGGGAATCCACCTGGCGGCAGGCGGCTCGATCCGTCGGCGATCGCGTCGTCCGGCTCGCCGAAGAGGTGGTGGGTCAAGACATCGACGCCCGGATCGCCGGCATCCGAACCCACCTCAACGAAGTCGGTCACGACCCCTTCGGCTTCGACCCCGAGACCAGCCGCTATGCGCTCGCCATGGCGGCCCTCCTGCACCGCCGCTATTTCCGGACCCAGGTCTTCGGCATCGATCGAATCCCGTCGGGCCGTGTCCTCATCGTGGCCAATCATTCTGGCCAGCTGCCCCTCGATGCCGTGATGATCGCCAGCGCGCTCATGCTCGATGCCGACCCGCCCCGCTTCCCGAGGAGCATGGTCGAGACCTGGACCGCGGAGCTGCCCTTCATTTCGACCCTCTACCCGAGGCTCGGCCAGGTCGTCGGCTCGCCCGAGAACGCGAGGCGGCTGCTACGGCAAGAGGAAAGCCTCATCGTCTTTCCCGAGGGGGCCCGAGGCATCAGCAAGACCTTCGACCAGCGTTACCAGCTCACCGAGTTCGGCCTCGGGTTCCTCAGGCTGGCGCTCGAAACCGGCACCCCGGTAGTTCCCGTCGCCGTCATCGGTGGGGAAGAACAATACCCCTCGATCGCGGACTTCAAGCCGCTCGCCCGCCTTTTGAAGATGCCGGCATTCCCCATCATGCCCCAGGTCTTCTTCGGGATGATCGCACCCTTGCCGACGAAGTACCGGCTCTATTTCGGGGAGCCCTTCTGGTTCCGCGGAGACCCCGACGACGATGATAAGGCGATCGAGGAGAAAGTTTGGCTCGTGAAAAGCACGATTCAGAGTATGGTGAATCGGGGACTACGCGAGCGTCGGGGAGTGTTCATCTAAACGGGATCCTGCCGATGGCCAATTTGCATTCACAGAGCACGAATCAGCAGAAGCCGAGCGCCCGCCAGAGGCGCGAGCCTGTCTCGGAGCGTCCATCGGCCAGAGCTCCGGTCGCCCTGGGTGTCTTCGGACGTCCAACTGAGCGGCCTGAGGCGCTCGATCCGCCCCGGGCGGTCAGCGGCATGCGCTCGAGGTCGGCCGCCACCCAAGGGGGGGTCTTGGTGACGGGCATCTGCGGACGCCTAGGCCGGCTGCTCGCGCGCGAGCTGCACAGGACCGATCGCGTCGTCGGGGTCGATCGGCGCTCGTTCGACGACCGACCCAAAGACATCGTTCATCATCAGATCGACATGCGGCGTAAGAAGATGAAGGACATCTTTCGAGGCCGTGACATTCGGGCCGTCGTGCACCTCGGCATCGTCCACGACCCGAGGCGGAGCGACCAGGAGCGGCACTCTTGGAACATCGTCGCCTTTCAAAAGCTGCTCGACTACATGTCGCAGTACGACGTGCCCAAGCTGGTCGTGCTCTCCGGAGCCAACGTGTACGGCCCGCAGTCGAACAACCCGCAATTCTTGACCGAGGATGCGCCGCTGCTCGGCGCGCAGCACTTCGGAGGGATGCGCGACCTGGTCGAGCTCGACATGATCGCGCAGAGCTTCTTCTGGAAGCATCCCGACACCGAGACTGTCGTGCTCCGGCCGTGTCACGTCGTCGGCCGGGTGCACAACGCAGCGAGTAACTACCTTCGGCTCGAGCGACCGGTCATGGTGATGGGCTTCGATCCGATGATGCAGGTCGTGCACGAAAAGGACGTCGTCCGCGCGATTCAGCTCGCGCTTCGCCCTGGTGTGCGAGGCATCTTCAACATCCGTGGTCCAGGCGAGATGCCGCTCTCACAGCTCGTCCGCAAGGCAGGGGGAAGGCCCCGTCTGGTGCCATCGCCTCTGGCGAAAGTCGCTCTCGACCAGCTCTGGAAGCTGAGACTCAGCAGCTTCCCATCGCAAGAGCTCGACCACCTTCGCTATGTTTGCATGGTGGACGACTCACGGGCCCGCGCCGAGCTCGGCTATGAGCCCGTGCATTCCGTCGACCGGGTGCTCCGCGACCTCCGCCGCCTCCGCTACCAGATCGACTAACGGCACTTGCCGTCGATGCAGCTCTGCCCGCTCGGGCAGTCGCTTTGCAGGCGACAGTCGCTCTGCATCTCGCTTTGGGCGTAGCAGAGGTTGTCCGGCCCGCAGAGCGGTACCTGACCGTCGTACGAGGCGCAGAGGTCATCGGGGTTCGGTGCCGTGATGTCGCACTCAGTGCGGCATATCCCCTGCACACAGATCGTTCCGTCGCAGTCGGCGTCGACGCGGCAGAACGGGGCGGGCGCATCAGGGTCCGGGCTCGTCCGCGGTCGGCAGAAGCCCTGCGGATCGCAGACCTCAGTCGCGGCGCTGCAGCCCTCGTCACAGCGACGCAGACAGGTCCCCTCGACGCAGTTGGTCTTCAGGTCGGGACACTCGCTGCTGTCGATGCACTCGCCGAGAACCGGCTGGCATAGGCTGTTGCTGCAGGCAGTGCCGCTCGGGCACTTCGTACTCGGGCCGCACAAGAGCCGGCAGCGGTTGTTCGCGCAGGTGAACCCAGCGGCGCATTGAAAGTCGAACTGGCACGTTTCGGCGACTGGCGTGCAGAGGTTTTCGATGCAGAGCGTCGAGGCGTCGCAGTCCTCATCGGCGAGGCAGGTGCCTTCGGTTTCCGGCCGGCAGCTATCCCGGAAGTCGCATTCGAACCCGGACCCGCAGTCGCGGTCGGCCCTGCACTCGGCGATGGCGGGAATGTAGCATCCGCCGTCCGAGCGATCGCAGTAGCTCCCGACCGGGCAGTCGCCGTCGGTGAGGCAGATCCCGAAATCGTAGGCGGTGCAGCCGTTGGTCGCCGGGTCGCAGAACGTATTGGACGGACAGTCGACGTCGGACACGCAGGAGACCGGAGCTTCTCGCTCCACGGGTCCGGACCGGTAGACCGGGCAGCCGGCGACGAGCAGAACCAGAGGCAGATAGATTGCGCGTGAGTGGGCCATGTCCCCTCGGACGCAGCCGGTCAGGACGTATTCACGTGAGGGCCCTCAGCCCAAAAAGGTCTCGTCCAGAACGTGATTTTGGCGCAACGCCTCGTACAGCACGATGGCCACCGCATTGCTCAGATTGAGGCTCCGGACCGCCCCGACCGTGGGGATGGCCCAGACGTTCTCGCGGCCCTCGAGGAGCTCCGGGGGTAGCCCCACCGACTCCCGGCCGAAGACGAGAGCGTCTCCGGGCGCGTATTCCGCACGGAGATAAGATCTCGGAGCCGTTGCAGAAAAAAAATGAATTCGAGCACTTGAAGCCGATTTTTCGAAAGCGTCGAACGATTCGTGGCGGTGGATGTCCACCAGGTCCCAGTAGTCGAGGCCCGCGCGGCGAACCGATTGTTCGTCGATGCGGAAGCCGAGCGGTCCGACCAGGTGCAGGGGCGACTGGGTGGCTCCGCAGGTGCGAGCGATCGCCCCGGTGTTCGGGGGGATCTCCGGCTCGACCAAGACGACGTGGAATGGGCTCGTCATCGGGTGGGCACGGAGCTTCGGGCCTTGGGGCATGGCCGTTCTTACGATAGAGGGTAGCTCCGTGGCAAAGCGTGCTTGGCTATTGGTGATCCTCGGCGGGCTGGGGGCCTTCGCGGTGTGGCGTCAGAGCCGGCCCGAGGTTTCGGCCGCGCTCTGGCAGTGGAAGCATGTCGCGGCGGTGGTCTCGCCGCCGCCCGGGCTCGGCTGGGATCCGCTCGATGCGCATCCCGCCGTGGCCGAGGCGATGCGCGGCGCCGACCCCGATCGGCTGCGAGAGGCGCTGCGCGACGCTGGCCTTCAGGGCGTCTGGGTTGGGGTGTCGCCCGAGGTGCCGGCACGTGCGGACCTTCCGCTCGTCGAACGGCTCAGCTCGGGCGATGTCGTCCGGGGCTTTCGCGGAGAAGCGCTGACGCCCGAGGGGCTGCTCTATCTCATCGACGAGGCGCAATGGCCCGTCGCGCTTTCCGATCGCGTGCTCGCGCGAGCGGCGCGAGGCATTCTGCAGGGCGCCGCGCCGCCTCCGCTCGACGCGTTTCCCGAAGAGCTCACTCGACCACAGGCGGTGGAGGTCTTGGTCCTTCTGACCGGGGGGCAGGGGCCGCGGCTATGGCGCTCGGCGCGGGCGCAATCGATCGCGGAAGGGCTGATCACCGCGTCGCTTGCGGCGCGCCAACGGTGGCAGGAACGAATGGAGACGATGGGGGGACCGCTCGGGGAGCGCCTCGATCAGCTCGACGTCGAGGTGGCCTTCCTGTTCGACGACGGGACCTTCGATCCGCGCGCGGTGTCGTTGATCGATGCGCTGGTGAAACCCCAGCATGGCGTCGGCTACGAACAACCTGCCCGCTGGCGGTATCTTCTGCCGCGCGCCACTCGGGCCGCCGGAAGTCCCACCGAGGCCTACCGGCAGCTGTTTCGTGAGAACGACCTGCCCGAAGACAGCTTCGAGCGACGCGATCTGCGCCTCTACCGCCTGAGGATGCAGGTCGTGTCGGTCGATCAGGGCTCGACAGGCTCGAGGCGTGCCGACGTTCCGTCGCGCTCGGGCGACTGAGTGTCTCGAGCTTCAGTCTCGAATTCTTCGAGGGGAAAATCGGGCTCGGCCGGAAGCAACACCAAGAACGTCGTGCCGAAGCCTTCGCGGCTCCGAACGTCGATCCGGCCGCCAGCTTCGGAGACGATACGCTGCGAGATCGCCAGGCCGAGACCGGTGCCTTGCTGCTTGGTCGTGACGAACGGGACGAATAGATTGCCGAGAAGCCCTGGCGGAATGCCAGGACCGGTGTCGCGCACGCTGATCTGGACCCAGCGACCAGGGCCACCGCCGATGCGAAAACGGTCCTGCGCGCGAGCCTCGACGTGGATGGAGCCGCCCCTCGTCATGGCTTGAACCGCGTTCTGGATGAGGTTGATCAAGACCTGCCGGAGGCGCTCGACGTCGATGCGAGCCTTGGGCAAGTCGGGTTCCATCGTGACGTGCAGGTCCACCCCTGCCGAATCACATTCCGGCCGCAGAAGCTGCAACGTCAGCTGAACCGCGGAGCTCACGCTGATCGGCTCTGGGTCGGTGTGACCCGGTCTCGCGTAGTCGAGGAACGAGCTCACCACTCGGTTTAGACGGTCGACCTCATCGACGATGATGTCGAGGAACTCCCTTCCTTCGGCCTCGGGGTCCGAGGTCTCGGAGAGATACTGCGCGCTCGCCTTGATCGAGCCGAGCGGGTTCCGAATCTCGTGGGCCAGGCCTGCTGCCATTTCACCGAGCGCGGCGAGGCGGTCCTTCTCTTTCATTTGATGGTAGAGCTCTGAATTCTCGACGGCGACCGCGACCTGGGTGGCGAGCCCCAGGAGAAGCTGGACCTCCTCTTTCGAGAATGCATCGCGTAGGCGGTCGTCTCGGACGGTCAGAAAGCCGTAGAGATGGCCGGCCTCGCCGCGCAAGCCCAAGCAGACCGAGGCTTGTAGCGCGCGTAGAGTGACCGCGATGTCGTGAGCGGTTTCGGCTTCCCGATCGTTGCCGAGCCGCCTGCGCTCTTCGAGCTCGCGCTCGGCGTTCTCAAGCACGGCGGCGCCCGTTCTCGAGAGGCGATCGAGCAGAGGTCGGGCGGGAGCCATCTCGACACGCTCCGCCGGCTTCGGACCGAAGTGACTCTCCAAGTTGAACACTCGCGCAACCGGATCGAGCAGGTAGAGCGCGCCTTCGGTGAAACGAGGGGATGCCTCGAGCCCTGCCATGAGAACCGCGCCGAGCTCGTCGACGTCGAGGATGTGCGCGACCGATCTGCGCAGGGCGAGAACGGTTCGTTCGAGCTCGAAGCGCTCGTGAAAGAACACCTGTGAGATCCACTGTTGGACCTTGGCTCGCACCGGATCGAAGAGGATGAGGACGACGAAGGCCGAGACGACGACGTGGAGGAAGAGCTGCTCACCCGAGACCAGGCGCATCAGCCACAGGATCAAAGCCAACACGAACGCAAGCGCGGTGAGGACCCCGAGGCGGCCGGCCAGCTCGTACAGGTCGATCAGTCGGAACTGCGTGATCGACTGTGAAAGCGCGTAGAGGAAGACGAGGATCAGGATCGTGCCGACCGGAGGAATGTCGAGGCCTGCGTACGGGAGGTACTCGATCAAGGTGAAGAGGCCGCCTAGGCCACCGACCAACGCGACGTAACGAAGACGCGCGCCCTCGACGCGGGAGTCGGTTTCGAAGCCGAGTTTGTAGAGGGAGCCCAGTGCGAGCGAGAGGAACACCGTCACGTAGAGAAGCAGACCTCCAATGACCAACGCGTGGTTGTAAAACGGGGTCAGCATCGCGCCGAGGAGAACGACTGCAGCCGCTACGGACGCTCTGCGCACGAGGCGGGTGCGGCCCGTTTCCAAAGGCACCAGGACGCCGAAGAAGCGGACCGCAGAGAGCGGGAGCAGAACGCCGCAAATCAAGTAGAAGCGTTCCCAGAACGGCTCCCGGCCGACCACGCCCAGCATGAAAGCGCCGACGTACCAAAGCCCCGTGTTGATGGCCAGGATGCCGAAGAGCCAGCGGTCGCGCTGGCGTTGGGTGCGAAGAAGGACGCTCGCCGCAAGCGCGAAGCACAGAAGCGCGGCGATGAACGAGGTCTGGGTTCTCGCGTCCACGGCCGGAGCGTACCAGCTCCCCCACGCCCGGTCAGTTGCTAGAGTGTGCCTCAGCATGGCGGTGCAGATCCTCGACGGGGCGATTGGGACGGAGCTGATCTCGCGCGGGCTGAGCCTCGAAGCTCCTGGATGGAGCGCGTCTGCGATCGCTCAGGCACCCGACCTGCTTGCGGCCGTGCACGCCGACTACGCGTGCGCGGGCGCGACGCTGCACACCGCCAACACGTTTCGCACGCAGCCAAGAGCGTTTGGTCGCGAGTGGAAGGCCGCGCTCGAGGCCGCAGTCCGGATTGTGCGGGATGCGGTGCCACCAGGATGCGTAGTCCTCGGAAGTATGGCGCCCGTCGAGGATTGCTACCGTCCCGACCTGAGCCCGGGTGTGGCGGCACGGCCCGAGCATCGGAAGATCGCGTCGGCGCTCGCGAGCTCGGGATGCGACGTCCTCCTCTGCGAGACGTTTGCAAACGGGGAGGAGGCGCTCGCGGCCGTGGAAGAGGCGAAGGCGACAGGGCTACCGGTGTGGCTGTCCTTGACCGCAGGACCCCCCGGCGACTTGCTATCGCCCGAAGCGCTCGCCCAGATCGGACGTGACGCCGTGTCGAGCGGACTCGATCGGCTCTTGGTGAACTGTGTTGCGGCGACGCGGATCGAAGCCTACGTCGACGCGATCGGCTCGCTTGGCGTTCCAATCGGCGTGTACGCGAACGCCGGCCGCGAAGAGGAGAGGCTCGGATGGGGTGCGACCAGCGCACGCGCGGCCGCCGCGTATGCGGACCTCGCCGAACGATGGCGCCAAGCCGGTGCGTCCGTCATCGGAGGTTGTTGCGGCACCGGACCCCTTCACATCCAGGCTCTGGCGGAGCGCTTCGGCTAGGAGCTCGCCGCGTTTTGGGCGCCGTCGCCCGCATCGACGAGGTCGCCGATTGCGACCAGAAGGTCTGAGGGATCGAAGGGCTTACGCAGCCATCGTTCTGGCCTCCCGTTCGGGTCTGCGTCCGCGGGAGGCGGAGCGCCGCTCATGATCGCCGCGCGTGCAACCAGCCCCTTCTTCCGAAGCCGTCCGAGCAGAATGTCCCCGCGCTCGTCGGGAAGGGTGAGATCGATCAGCGCAGCCGAGAAGGGCTTCTGACAGGCCAAGGCCTCCGCGGCCGTCGCCACGCAGGTCGACGAGACACCGCTCAGCGCCAACGTCGTCGCGATGAGCCCGCGCACCCCCTCGTCGTCTTCCACCACCAGAATGTGTGCTTGCTTGGCCCGATCCGGGCTCATGACGCGGCTGATTCGCGTCGCTTTGGGCACCAGCTCCGACTCCCGCTTGATCCCTGCCTCGGGGAGCTGAATGCGAAAGTTCGCACCTCGGCCGGGCGAGGTATCGAGTCGGATGTGACCTCCCAAAGACTCGACCGTTCCGCGCACGATCGCCAAGCCGAGGCCGGTGCCTTCGGACCGGGTCGTGTAGTACGGCTCGAACGCGCGCTCTTTCTGCGCTTCGGACATTCCCGGCCCGTTGTCGCGCACCTCGAGCTCGATCAGCGAACCGTGAGGGCGCGTGTGGATCGAAACCTCTCCGCCCGAAGGAACCATTTGCACCGCGTTGTGCGTCAGGTTCCATACGATCGAGAACAGTTGAGATCGCTTGCCTTCCACCCAACACGAGTCCTCTACGTCGGCAACCACGTGTACGCGCTTGCTCTGTGCCTCGGGTCGAATCAATCGAACGACATCGCGAATGACCACCGACAGATCGGTGCGGGTCCGCTCGTGATTGGTGTGTCGCACCATCCGCAACAGGTCTTGCGTCGCGTCGCGCGCCACTTGCGCGCTTTTCTCGATCAGGGCCAGTGCCTCGTTTGGCGGGGCCTTGTCGGGCCGCTCGCGCGCGACTTGCGCCCAGCCGACAATCGCGCTCAGCGCATTCGCAACTTCGTGCGAGACACCTGCGGCGAGGTCTGCAGCGGCAGCCTTCGCCTGGACGCTCTCGGCGACGGGGCTCTCTTGCGAGGTGATGAGAACGGCCGCGCGACCGGCATCGACCGGGATCGCGAGCACCTGCACTCCGGGTCTGGGGCTGAGCCCCGCCGGCTTCCCGCCCTTGGCGCGTGCGATGATGTCGCTCACTCCCTCGGCGTCCGCATCGCCGAGCAATCGCTCGACGCCGCCGCGCAGATCGGCTGGCGCCTGTCCGCCGAGCGCCGCAAGCGCGTGGACGTTCCCCGTCACCGCGCCGCGATCCCCTTCCTCGAGCAGCGCAACGCGCAGTTCGTTAGCTATCCAACGGATTGTTTCTAATGACACCGCAAATGTCCGTTTCAACCAAAATGTAGGATGCTTTTCGTGGTTTCGTCAATCGAAAGGCAAGTTTTGGTGAGAGGCGATGCAGACCTCGCCTCAAAGGCGCGATCTGCTACCTTCGCCGCGCCGATGGCGGACGCAAAGATCACCCTTGCGCAGGTCTTGCACGTCGCGAAGCTCGCCAGGCTGAGGCTCTCCGAGGAGGAGGCTCGCCAGATGCAACGGCAGCTCGATGCGATCCTCGGTTACATGGAGGGACTCGACGAGCTCGATGTCTCCGAGGTGCCTCCGACCTTTCACTCGATTCCGATGGACGCGCCGATGCGTCGAGACGTGCCGGAGCCATGCAGCGACCGTTCCGAGATCCTGGCGCAGGCGCCCGAGAGTGAAGAGGGTGGGTTTGCCGTGCCCCTCGTTCTCGAGGTCGAGCCGTGAGCGAGCTCCCCTGGCAAAGCGCGTTCGAGATTCGCCAGCAGATCGCGAGCGGCGCCACCAGCGCGGTCGACGTGACGCGAGCCTACCTCTCGCGCGCCGAAGCCCTGAATCCGACCCTCTCGTGCTTTCTCACGATCGATCATGAGGGCGCTTTGGCGGCCGCCGCCCAGGTCGATCGCACCCGAGATGCGGGTGAGGAGCTCGGTCCGTTGGCGGGGGTCCCCGTCGCGGTCAAGGACAATCTCTGCACCCGGGGCGTTCGAACGACCTGCGCATCGAGGATCCTCGGCGAGTACATTCCGCCATACGATGCCCACGTCGTTCGCGCGCTGCGCGATTCGGGGGCCGTCATCCTCGGCAAGACGAATCTCGACGAGTTTGCGATGGGTTCGTCCAACGAGAACTCCGCGTTCGCGCCCGTGCACAACCCTTGGGCATTGGACCGCGCGCCCGGGGGCTCTTCGGGGGGCTCGGCGTGCGCCACCGCGGCCGGGTTGGCTTGCTTGGCCCTCGGCAGTGACACCGGGGGCTCGGTGCGACAGCCCGCGGCGTTCTGCGGCATCACCGCGATCAAGCCGACCTACGGAAGGGTGTCTCGATACGGTCTCGTCGCCTTCGCCTCGTCACTCGATCAAGTGGGCCCGATGGCGCGTTCGGTTCGCGAGGCGGCTCAGTTGCTCGAGGTAATCGCCGGCCACGATCGCCGCGATGCGACCTCGGCGGATCGAAAGTCCGGTCACTACGTCGCAGCGTGTGACCGTGGTGTCGAGGGGCTCCGGGTTGGGGTCGTGCGCGACTTGCTCACCGGCCTGCAGGACGCGGACGTTCGCACCGGAGTCGAGCGGGCCCTCCACGCCCTCGAAAAGGAAGGAGCAACTTTGGTCGACGTGGAGCTGCCTCATGCCAAGTATGCTGTGTCGGTCTACTACTTGATCGCGACCGCCGAGGCGTCGAGCAATCTCGCCCGCTTCGATGGGATTCGATACGGGCTCCGTGTTCGGGGGGAAGATCTCGACGACACCTATACTCGCACGCGAGCAGAGGGCTTCGGGCCCGAGGTTCGTAGGCGCATCATGCTCGGCACGTACGCCCTTTCGGCGGGCTACTACGACGCCTTCTATCTCAAGGCGCAGCGGGTCCGCACGTTGATCCGGCGTGACTACGATCGGGCCTTCGAGACGTGCGACGTCGTCTGCACGCCGACGACTCCGACGCCGGCCTTTGCCCTGGGAGAGAAGACGAGCGATCCGCTTCAGATGTACCTCGCCGACGTCTTCACCCTGCCTCCGAGCCTCGCCGGCTTGGCCGCGATGAGCACTCCTTGCGGTCTCTCTTCGAACGGGCTTCCGATCGGGCTGCAACTGGTCGCGCCTCCATTCGAGGAAGAGATCCTTTGCAGCACCAGCCAAGTGGTCGAAGATCGCTGCGGCCTGGTTGGCTCGACTCCTCCCGGCCTCCCCTGAGGAGAGCGCGCGGCTACTTCGGCTCGGCCTGCTCCTGCTTCGCGCCGACCGGCCTCTGCGAGATGAACGAGGGTCTGTTGCGGCGTTCTTCGCCCGCGACTTCGACGCGGTTTCGGCCACGAGCCTTTGCACGGTAGAGTGCTTGGTCGGCTTGCTCGATCAGCGCTTCAGCCGTGATGCCCGGCCCGAGCATCGAGAGCCCGATGCTCACGCTGATGTGATCGGGGCCTCCCTCGACCTTCGGCATGTTGGCGAGCCGGCCACGAAGGCGCTCCGCCACGATGCGTGCTGCGGTGAGCTTGATCTCGGAGAAGATGACCAGAAACTCCTCGCCGCCCCATCGCGAGACGATGTCGTTTCGTCGAACGTAGTCGTTGAGCGACTTGGCGATCTGCTGCAGGACTCGGTCGCCTGCACCGTGCCCGAATTCGTCGTTGATCGCCTTGAAGTGGTCGACGTCGCACATTGCGACGCAAAGCCCGGTGTTATTGCGTCGCGCGCGCGCGATCTCTTCCTCGAGACGCGTGCTCGCGTGGCGCCGGTTGTAGAGTCCCGTCAGTCCGTCCGTCAGCGCGAGCAACTGCGTCTCTTCGACGAGGAAGAGCGATTTGACCAGGACCCCTAAAGCGTCCGCGATGAGCTCCGCGCTCCGGATGTCGGGCTCTGCACACATGTGCGGACCGCCGAAGATCTGGAGCGTTCCGAGGGACTCGTTTCTGACGCGAATCTCGCAGCTATGGGAGCGCCCGCCGACGACTTTGTCCCCCGGGCCGAACTTCGGGTCGCGGTCGACGGTCGTGCGGGTTGCGCCCGCGCTTTTCTCAGGAATCCCAAGAGCCGCCAGGGCGACGGGCGTAGTCTCGTCTCCGGGCCAGGGTCCTCGGGCGCGGATGGCATAGGTTGGGCCACCGGGTCCGAGAAGTTGAAGAACGAGATAGGGACAGCCGACGACCTCCGCGGTCAACTCGAGGATCTTATCGCTGAACTCGCGGCGATCGTGCACGTGGTCCATCAGACGACGGACCTCGGATTGTACGACCACGTCGAACAAATGGTGATCGAGCACCGCGCTGACCCGCTCGAGGGGTGTGCCGGTCAGCTCCGGGCGGAGGCTCACTCGCGGCGTTCGCCCATTCATCAGGGTCACGATCGCGGGCAGGAGCTTCTCGTCCATCTCTTCCTTCGCGAGGTAGACGTCGGCGCCCGCATTGCGACCCCAGAACCGGGTCTTCGCGCCCTCCGCCGCGGTCAGCAGCACGAAGGCGACATCGGCCATGGCGGGATCGGCCCGAAAGACCCGACAGAGTTGGACTCCCGTAATCGCACCCATCTCGATGTCACTCACCACCAGGTCGAAGGTTTCCTCGAGCGTGCGGGAGAGTGCTTCCTCGCCGGAGGCGGCCTCCGTCATCAGGAACCCCATCGGCTCGAGCTTCTGTACGACGCGCCGGCGAATCGACGGACTGTCGTCCACCACCAGGACACGAAAGGTCCCAGGCGCTTTTCCCCCCTGCCCAGACTTCGAAGGCATTGTTACCCCCCTTCATGATGGGCAAATCACCCCCGAGATGCCAATGTATCTGGCCCGCGCGCGCCGTGGCCTTCCGTCCTCGGTGCGCTATAGCCAGCAGGGATGACTGTCTACGAGCCGGTGATCGGCCTCGAAGTCCACGCTCAGATGCGTTCCCGGACGAAGCTCTTCTGCAGCTGTCCCACCGACTACGGGGCACCTCCCAACGAGCACACCTGTCCAGTGTGCTTGGCGCTCCCGGGTGCCCTCCCGGTTCCAAACCGAAAAGCCATCGAGCTCGCCGTGCAGGCGGGGCTGGCGCTCGAATGCGAGGTCGCTTCACAAAGCGTCTTCGCGCGAAAGAACTACTTCTATCCCGACCTCCCAAAGGGCTATCAGATCTCTCAGTTCGAGATGCCGCTCAATGGGAAGGGTCATCTCGACATCGACGTCGGCGGCGAGCGGAGGCGGATCGGGATCACCCGCATCCACGTCGAGGAAGACGCGGCAAAGAACATTCATGGGGTGGGTTCCAGCGCGGTGACCCTCGTCGACTTCAACCGCGGGGGCACGCCGCTGATCGAAATCGTGAGCGAGCCGGAGCTGAGGAGCGCCGAGGAAGCCGAGGCGTACCTTCGGAAGCTTCGAGACCTGCTGATGTTCATCGGGGTCAACGACGGGAATCTCGAGGAGGGCTCGTTTCGGTGCGACGCAAACGTCTCGATTCGCCCCGTCGGTCAGAAGGAGCTCGGGACCCGCACGGAGCTCAAGAACATCAACTCGTTTCGCTTCGTGAAGAAGGCGATCGAGCACGAAATCGCGCGGCAAGAAGGCGTGCTGCAGAGCGGAGGGATCGTGGTGCAGGAAACCCGCACGTGGAGCGAGGGTCAGGGCAAGACCGTATCCATGCGCGGAAAAGAGGAGGCACACGACTATCGCTACTTTCCCGACCCCGATCTGCCGCCCATCGTGGTCACCGAGGAGCGGATCCAGGAGCTTCGTGCGGCGATGCCGGAGCTCCCCGAGGCCAAGCGGGCGCGCTGGCAAGAGGAGCTCGGGCTCACCGAATATGATGCAGGGGTGCTGTCGGCCCATCCAGAGGTCGCTCGGTACTTCGAAAATGCTGCACGCCTCTTCATCGAGCGGTCGCGCGGGAACGCAGCAGATGCGGGCAAGAAGGTCGGCAACTTCGTTCAGGCCGAGGTGCTGCGCCACGTCGTAACCGATGGCCTCGAAGCCTTGTTTCCAGTCGCGCCGAGTGCGGTAGCCGAGCTCCTCGGCTACGTCGACGATGGAACGATCAACGGCAAGATCGCCAAGAAAGTCTTTGCCTCCATGGTCGAAACCGGTAGTGGCCCGAAGACGATCATCGAGGAGCAGGGCTTGGTGCAGATGACCGATACCGGTGCGATCGAGGACGAGGTCCGCCGCATTCTCGAGGGGAGCCCGTCGCAGGTGGCCCAGTACAAAGAGGGCAAGACCACGCTGATGGGCTACTTCGTCGGGCAGGTCATGAAAGCGACCAAGGGCGCGGCGAATCCCAAGGTCGTCAACGAGATCCTCGCGCGGCTCTTGGACGAGCCATGAAAGCCGGCCTGTCGCGCGCGCCGTTGAGCGGGGCCGATTGGTTTGCAATCGAGTTCGATCCCTCGACCGAAGAGGTCGTGATGCTCGACCAGAGGCTCTTGCCCGCGGAGGTGAGGTATCATCGGTACCGAAAACCCGACGAGGTCGCGGATGCGATCCGCGACATGGTGATTCGCGGTGCGCCCGCAATCGGGATCGCGGCGGCCTATGCGTTGGCCATGGTCGCTCGGGACGAAAAGGGTGACGCTCCGATGTTTCTCGTCGCGAACGGGACTGCCGGGCGCATACTGCATGCAACTCGACCCACGGCAGTCAATCTCGGTTGGGCAGTGGCGAGAATGTCGCGCAAGGCGGGGCAGGTCTGCGAGCTCGATCCCGATGTACGTTACCGCGGGATGATCGAGGAGGCAGAGGCGATTCACCGCGAGGATGTGGCCTCATGCCGGCGCATGGGCGCGCTCGGGGCGGCGGACGTTCCCGATGGTGCGGTCATTCTGACGCATTGCAATGCGGGGGCGCTGGCGACGGGCGGGTACGGGACTGCTCTAGGTGTCATTCGGGCGGCCCATTCGATGGGCAAGAACGTCCGCGTATTGGCCGACGAGACGCGGCCGTACTTGCAGGGCGCAAGACTCACGGCGTGGGAGCTTCACCAAGACGGCATTCCGGTCGAAGTGATCACCGACAACATGGCGGGATACTTCTTTCAGAAAAGGGAGATTGGGTTCGTCGTCGTGGGCAGCGATCGCATTGCAGCCAATTCCGACGTCGCCAACAAGATTGGCACCTACTCGATAGCGGTCCTCGCGAACGAGCACGAGGTCCCGTTCACGGTCGCCGCTCCGTGGAGCACGGTCGACCTTCGAACCCGCTCCGGGGCCGAGATTCCCATCGAGGAGCGCTCCGCCGACGAGGTCTCTCGCATCGGGGACACCACGTTGGTGCCCGAGGGGGTCACGTGCCGGCATCCGGCGTTCGACGTCACGCCGGCGCGCCTCGTCGATGCGATCTACACCGAGCGCGGTGTCGTGCGCCCGAAGATCGGCGAACGCCCCGACATTCTGCGCGGCTAAGCGCCCCTCAGGCGAGGATCTCGCCCTGCCACAAGGCCTCGGGGCCGCTCCGGTGCCGCACGAGGCGCGATCGAGCCCCATCGACCAGAACCTCGGGCGGCAGCGGCCGTGCGTTGTACATGCTCTGCATCTCGCGGCCGTATGCGCCGGCCCCGCGGATCGCCAGAAGATCTCCCTGCCGGAGCTCGGGCAACGGTCGATCCTTTGCGACGAAGTCACCGGACTCACACACCGGTCCCACCACGTCGACCAGCACGAGGTCGGCGTTCGGTTTCGGCTCGATGAGCGGCATGATCGCATGGTAGGCGCCATAGAGCGCAGGTCGAATGAGCTCTGTCATCGCCGCATCGACGATCACGAAGCGCCGGTCGCCTTGCATCTTGGTGTACAGCACACGTGTCAGCAGGACGCCCGCATCGCCGACAAGCGCTCGTCCCGGCTCGGTGATGATTTCGAGCTCGGGGCGCAGCATGCCAGACGCTTCGAGCCCCTCGCGGATCGCCTTGCCGAACGCTTCGGCTGGCGGGTACGCGTCGACTTCCTGTCCGTAGTGCATCGGCCAGCCTCCGCCGACGTCGATGGCCCTCAACGGTGCACCGCGCTCGATGCAGAAGCTCGCAAAACGACCGAGGATCTCGATCGCCTCGCGCAACGGCCGTGGAGAGGACAGCTGCGAGCCGATGTGACAGGCGACGGCCTCGAGCTTCAATAGCCTGCTGCTCGAGATTCGGGGAACGATTGCCTCGGCCACGGGAATCGCGAGACCAAACTTCGACTCTCGAAGCCCGGTTGCGATGTAAGGGTGCGTTTTCGCATCCACGTTCGGGTTGACCCGCAAACCGATGGCGAGCGGACGGCCGATCTCCTCCGCGACGCTTTCGACGACATCGAGCTCCTGAATGTTTTCCACGTGGAGGGCGCGAATGCCAGCCCGGGCGGCGGCGACGATCTCGTCGCGCCGCTTACCAACCCCGTTGTACACGATGCGCTCCGGTGGAAATCCGGCCTTCAGAGCGCGTTGCATCTCGCCCACCGAGACGATGTCGGCGCCGCACCCCTGAGAGGCAAGCCGGGCGAGCACGGACAGATTGCCGTTGGCCTTGACGGCATAGGCGATCAAGTGCGGGGCGAATGAGAGCGCTTGGTCGATCGACCGATAGGCATCGTCGATTGCTCCGCCCGAGTAGACGAACGCAGGCGTGCCCACCTCCGCCGCGATCGACTCCAGCGGGACTGCCTCGCACAGAAGCGCCCCGTCTCGATACGAGAACCAAGGCGATTCAGGGATGTGCACGTTGGACATGGGCCCGCCTCTATGCGTTCTGCCGCGCCCGCAGTCTAGTCCGAAGCTCCGCGATCGCCTCTTTCACCCGGCCGCGGGAAGGCCCACCGAGCACGTCGCGACGCTCCACCGCCGTTTCCATGTCGAGCGCAGCAAAGATCGTCTCATCGAAAGCCTCGTGGGCGGCCTGATACGCCTCGAGTGGAAGCTCCGAGAGCGTCTTGTGCTCACGGACCGCTTGGCTCACGAGCTTGCCGGCCACGTGATGGGCGTCCCGGAACGGAATACCTCGCGAGGCCAGCCAGTCGGCGACTTCGGTTGCATCCAAGAAGCCTGCTCGCAACGCAGCGGTCATCCGATCTCGGTCGAAGGCGGCCGAGTCAATGGCGCCACGAAGGACGGCCAGGCAGTCGCGGACGGTGTCGAACGCCTCGAAGGTCGGAGCCTTGTCCTCTTGAAGGTCGCGGTTGTATGCCAGCGGGAGTCCCTTGAGCATCACGAGTAAGCTCACGAGAGAGCCGACGACTCGGCCGGTCTTGCCACGGACGAGCTCAGGCATGTCCGGGTTCTTCTTTTGCGGCATGATCGACGAGCCCGTGGTGAATGCATCGCTCATCTGCACGAAGCCGAACTCTTGGCTCGACCAAAGCACGAGCTCCTCTGCGATCCGAGAGAGGTGCACGGAACAAATGGCAAGAGCGCTCACAGACTCTAGGAGGAAGTCCCGGCTGCTGACCGCGTCGATCGAATTGCGCATCGGGCGTTCGAAGCCGAGCGCCGCGGCAGTCGCTTCGCGGTCGACCGGAAAGGTCGTTCCCGCGAGAGCCGCGCTCCCGAGTGGCGATTCGTTCATGCGCTTCGCAGCGTCGACGAGGCGGCCTCGATCCCGCTCGAGCATTTCGGCCCAAGCCAAGAGGTGATGGGCCAACCGGATCGGCTGCGCGCGTTGCAGGTGCGTGTACCCAGGCATGAGATAATCGACGTGGGCCTCCGCTTTGTCGACGAGAACCTCGAGGAAAGCATCGATGTCGGCAACGACGGAGCCACAAGCCTCCCGCGTCCAGAGCCGCATGTCGGTTGCGACCTGGTCGTTTCGGCTTCGGCCGGTGTGGAGCCGTCCGCCCGCCTCTCCGATCGCCCTGATGAGGGCCGACTCGATGTTCATGTGGACGTCTTCCTTGCTCTCGTCCCAATCGAACTCTTCCCGCTCGATCGCTGCGCGGATGGTCCCGAGGCCGGCGACGATTCGATTCGCGTCGTCGGTCGACACGATGCTCCGATCGGCGAGCATGCGAACGTGTGCGATCGAGGCATCGATGTCCTGCGGCCATAGGCGTCCGTCGACGTCCACGCTTGCGCTGAATCTCGCCGCGATCGCGTCCAGCTCCTCATCGAAGTGGCCGCCCCATGCCTTGTCACTCATCACTCGTTCTCCGCTATTGCTGCATCGGCACTCGAAGATCTACACGCCGAAGCAGTCGGGAGCCAGCCCGAAGCGCCCACGCCTCGGCGCCCAGGCCGAGAAGCGCAGCTCCGACCGGCGTCATCCAACCGAATGCGGCGCCAAGCGCGACCAGGGCGGTCATCAGGATGCAGGTACCGAGACTCCGCCACGTCGCTCGCCTCACCGCCCGGGCTACCCAGAGCGCGCCAGCCGCATCCCGCACGTCGTGACTTGCGATGACGACGCCGCGGTCCTCGAGGGCAGATCCAGCCAGCCGAAGGGAAATCGGGATATCCGCTGCCGCGAGGACCGCATCGTCTTCGCCGGCCCGGCCGATCGCCGCAAGCACGCCGCCAGTCTCGCGAAGCGCCTGCACTTCGGTTACACGCTCGTGCGGCAGAAGGGGCGCCTTGACGCGCGGTGCACCGAGTTGTGCGGCGATGCGCTCGACTGCGCGTCGGTCATCTCCGGATAGGATCACGACCTCGCATGGTAGGTCTGAAATCCGTTGCACGGCGTCTCGCGCGCCCACGTGGAGTGGGTCGAGGATGGCGAGTAGGGCCTCGAGGCGTCCGTCGAGGGCGATGAAGATGGGCGTCAGCCCCTGGTTCTCGATGTAAGTTGCGTCGCTGTCGGCCGTCGCGACGCTGATCCCCTCGTTGAGCAGGAGCTGTCGCCGGCCGACGACGAGGGGCACTCCGTGCCATGTCACCGCCGTCACGCCGAGCCCAGGGCGCAAGCGCTCCTTGCGGACGGCGACCGACGCATAGCCGTTTTCAGTGGCATACCGTCGGATGGCCCGAGCGATTGGGTGATCTTGCGCCGCGTTCTCGGCGGCCGCGGCAAGAGCGATCACCCGGCTGAGATTCGTGCTCCCGAGTGATTGCACTCGCTGAACGATGGGCTCGCTGGCGGTCAGCGCGCCTCGCAGCAAGATGGCGGTCGTCGCCGTCCGCCCCGCGTCCCGAAGCGTGCGCGGGCGTCCAAAGAACATCCCGCGGCGTGCGGACGCGAGCGCTCCTGCATCGAGCGGTATGTGGAGCGAAGCGAAGATCGCGAGAACCGGTACGCCCAGCAGAAACGTCGCAGCGCCAGCCGGCCCCGTCCAGGCGAGTGCGGCGAGAGCTGCGGGGCCGAGCACGAGCCAGCTCCACTGCGAGATCGTCAGCTGCAGGGTCGATCCTCCCGTTCGTTCTTGGCGTGTGTGCCATCCGAGATCGAGCGCTCGGACGACCCCGCGCTGTGAGCCCGTGCGGCGCGCCCGAACGGTGACGGCGCCCTCGAGCATGCGCGTGCCGGCCAAAACGAAGTCCCCCTCCACGAAGGGCCTCGAGTGCACCGCCTTCGGGTAGCGCAACGCCAATCCCGAACCCTCCTCGATGACGCCGTCGGCTGGTACGAGCTCCCCTTCGAGCACGACCATCACCTCGCCTTGCCGCAGGCTCGCAGCAGAGACCTCTTCGTAGGCCAACGCGCCATGCGAGGGCACACGCGCTTTTTCGGGCAACGTCTGACGAAGCTCTCGAGCAGCAGTCCGAAGGGGGGAGGCGAGGGCTCCGTGAACCGAATTGCGAACCGAAACGATGATGGTCGCCAAGGCAGCCCCGAGGAGCGACCAGCGCTGCGCCTCTTGCCCGGGCGTCAGCAAGGCCGCCATGGCGGCGAGAGCCAAGCCGATGGGGGCGACGAGCCGCAGAGGCGGTGGCACGCGAAGCGCCGTGAGAGGGAGACGTGCGTTCAGAGCCGCGCCGACGAGGACCAGACACGCCGAAAGCCAACCGACCTCTGGACGTCTCGTGAAAAGGAGAAGGGCGAGGGCCGCAACGCCCACCACGATGGCGGCGACCGCATCCTGTCGGCGATCTCGAGAGCTGTCTGCGCGAGCCGCCTTGCCCGCCTCTCGTACAGTCGTGGCTTCGCGTACCAAATCCGGAATCGAGGGACGCCCGCCCTGAGGACGCTCGACCGGCCGCAGGGAACGGGTATCGAAGTTGCGCTCGCCGTCGAGGAACCGGGCCTGACATCGTTTG
Source organism: uncultured delta proteobacterium (assembly GCA_963792825.1). Classification (GTDB taxonomy): domain Bacteria; phylum Myxococcota_A; class Polyangia; order Polyangiales; family Houyiibacteriaceae; genus SG8-38. Next base: position 254,193 of record CAWBXS010000001.1, read on the forward strand.
CTACAGAGAAATCGCGCTCCGTCTTCGAGCCATACCACGCGTGCCGCCCGTAGCGGATCGACCTCTTGCCCGCAGGTGGGACAAGGTTGAGACGGAACGTAGGGCCGCGCGGGAAGCATCCACGGAAGCTCCTACGAGGAATCGACATCGGGTCAAGGACGCGGTAAGTCACGCCCGGAGGTCAGATGACGAAGCGTGTGGAAACCGATTCGATGGGCCCCATCGAGGTGCCCGCCGACAAGTACTACGGTGCACAGACCATGAGGTCGCGCATGAACTTCCGCATCGGCGAGGAGCGAATGCCGATCGAGATCGTGCGGGCCTTTGGAATTCTCAAGAAGGCCGCAGCGATCACGAACCACGAGCTCGACAATCTCGACGAGGAGCTGTGCGATCTGATCGTGCGTGCGGCAGATGAGGTCATCGAGGGAAAGCTCGACGAGCATTTTCCCTTGGTGGTCTGGCAGACCGGCTCCGGAACCCAGTCCAACATGAACGTAAACGAGGTCATTTCGAACCGCGCGATCGAGCTGGCTGGCGGAAAAATGGGCAGCAAAACGCCGGTCCACCCGAACGATCACGTCAACCGCTCGCAGTCCTCCAACGACACCTTTCCGACGGCCATGCACATCGCCGCCGTCATTGCAGTCGAAGCGATGCTCCCGAAGGTTAGGGTGCTCCGGGAGACGCTGGACGGCAAAGCCAAGGCGTTCGGTCACATCGTGAAGATCGGGCGAACTCATCTTCAGGACGCGACCCCCCTGACGCTCGGTCAAGAGATCAGCGGCTGGGTGTCGCAGATCGATCACGGGGTGGCGGCGGTCGAGGCGACCATGCCTCAGCTCCGAGAGCTGGCGCTTGGCGGAACGGCCGTCGGCACCGGGCTCAACACGCATCCGAAGTACGCCAGCCGCGTTGCTGCCAAGATCGCGGAGCTGAGCGGAACGAGCTTCGTGTCGGCGCCAAACAAGTTCGCCGCGCTCGCCGCGCACGATGCCTTCGTCGGAACGAGCGGCGCGCTGAAGCAGCTCGCGGTTGCGCTCATGAAGATCGCCAACGACGTCCGTTGGCTCTCGTCCGGGCCCCGATCGGGCATCGGGGAGATTCGAATTCCGGAAAACGAGCCCGGCAGCTCGATCATGCCGGGCAAAGTCAACCCGACGCAGTGCGAAGCGATGACCATGGTCTGCACGCAGGTGATGGGAAACGATGCGACCATCGGCATTGCAGGCTCACAAGGCAATTTCGAGCTGAACGTCTACAAACCGGTGATGGCCTACAACCTCTTGCAGTCGGTCCGCTTGCTCGGGGACGCCTGTCAGAGCTTCAACGACCACTGCGCGGTGGGCATCGAGCCGAACCTCGAAACCATCGATGACAAGCTCCGCCGCTCGCTCATGCTGGTGACCGCCTTGAATCCGCTGATCGGCTACGACAACGCCGCGAAGGTCGCGAAACACGCCTACAAGAGCAACACGACCCTGCGCGAAGCGGTCGTGGAGCTCGGCCTGCTGACCGCAGAGCAGTTCGACGAAGCCGTCCGGCCGGAGGATATGGTGGGACCGCTGAAGCCATGAGCATCGAAATCAAGCAGCACCAGCCTGGCGAGGATCTGAAAGAGTTCATTCAGATCGCCTTCGAGGTGTATCGCGACGATCCCGCCTGGGTCCCGCCGCTTCACATGGAGATCACCGACCGGCTCACTCCGGGGAAGAATCCGTTTTTCGAGCATGCCGAGGTGGGGCTCTTCACCGCGTGGAAAGACGGGAAACCCGTCGGGCGGATCTCGGCACAGATCGATCACGAGCACCTTCGGATTCATCAGGACAACACCGGCTTCTTTGGTTTCTTCGACACGCTGCACGATCAGGAAGTTGCGTCGGGCTTGGTCGAGGCCGCCGAGCAATGGCTCGCGAGCCGAGGAATGACCCGGATGCGTGGCCCGTTTTCGCTCTCGATCAACGAAGAGACGGGGATGCTCGTCGAAGGGTTCGAGTCGCCTCCGACGATCATGTCTCCGCACCACCGGCCGTATCAGGGAACGCTCGCCGAGGGAGCGGGCCTTCACAAGGTCAAGGATTGCTACGGCTGGAAATACGAGGTCCGAGAGGCGCCGGCGCGCGCCCGAAAGGCCTGGGAAACGATGATGAGCCTTCCGGAGGTGCGATTTCGCTCCGTGAGCCCACGCAACCTCAAGAAAGAGGTCCACGACATCCTCGACGTCTTCAACGACGCGTGGCAGCACAACTGGGGTTTCGTGCCCGCGACCGATGCCGAGGCCAAGAAGATGGCGGCAGACTTGCAGCTGATCTTGGACAAGGAGCTCTCCTTTTTTGCCGAGATCGACGGCCAGCCGGTGGCGATTTGCGTGTGTCTTCCGAACCTCAACGAGGTGATCTTCGACTTCCACGGGAAGCTGAGCCCGGTCAACGTCGGAAAGCTGATCTGGCGCTTGAAGATCCGCCGGCCCAAGTCGGCACGCTTGATGCTGCTTGGCATTCGAACGGAGTTGCGAGGCAAGAAACGCTACGCTCCCCTGGCAACCGCGGTCATCGCAGAGCTCGTGCGGCGAGGGCTGAAGCGGGGTTACGAGTGGGCCGAGCTTGGCTGGACCCTCGAGGACAACCGACTCATCAACGCGGCCATTCAAAGCATGGGCGCCCACATCTACAAGCGGTACCGCCTCTTCGAAAAGACCATCGGCGCCTAAGGGCGAACCTCGAGCCGTTCGCCATCGGTTTGGATGATGACTCCGCCGAGCACGTCGGTTCGAAGAACGGTCGTGCCCGCGTGCTGCAATCGTGCGATGACCTGCGGGCTCGGGTGACCGTATCGGTTGTCCGCCCCGCTGCTGATCACGGCAACGGAAGGGCGCGCCGCAGCGAGGAAAGCGGGCGTAGTCGAAGTGCGCGAACCGTGATGGGCAACCTTGAGAACGTCGGAGCGCCGGAGACGCCCCGACTCGACCAGCCTCCGTTCCGCTTCTGCTTCGAGGTCCCCGGGGAACAAGAAAGAATGCCGGCCAAACACGAGCCGTAAGGCGATCGAGTTGTCGTTGAGGTCGAGGGCAGGGTCGTACCGGGGACAAGGCCAGAGGATCTCGAGCTCGGCCTTTCCAAACCGCGGATGGGTTCCGCACAGCTCCGAAACGAAACGAACCCGCGCTCCACGCGCCATCGCGGACGAGGCGAGCCGGGCCATCGCCCCATCGCGCTCTTCGATGACGAGCTGTCCATTGAGCCAGAGCTCGCCGATCTCGACCTCGTCGATCAGCTGTGCGAGGCCGCCATAGTGATCGGGGTGCCCGTGGGTGATCACCGCGAGATCGATTCGCGCACGGCGCCGGGCCGCGAGGAGACCGTGAAGCTCGCGCACGGCCGGATGCCGGCCTCCCTGTCCAGTATCGATCAATGCGAGCTGGCCGTTCGGCAGATCGATCAGCGTCGCATCGCCCTGGCCGACGTCGACGAACGACACGCGCACGAGATCTCGAGGTTGCTCGCGGCCTACCAGCGCACGATCGGCAGCGAGCCACAGAAACGCGGCCGTCGCGAGAACGGCCGCGCGACGGCACCACGATCGGGCGACCAAGAGAAGCATGCAGCCCGCGAGCACGATGAGACCTTGCATCATGTCGAGCGGGGGGAGACGGCGCGTGATCGAAAGAGGGGCAAAAGCATCGCAGAGCGAAAGCAACACGTGGACGGCGATCGTCAGCGCGGTCCCGAGTGGCTCGGCGGCCTTGGGCGTCCAAGCGGTCAGGGCAAAGAGGTGAGCGAGCGGGATCACCACCCAACTGCCGAGCGGAAGAACCACGATGTTGGTCAGCCAGCCGATGAGCGGCACGCCGCCGAACCACCACCAAACCATCGGTGTCGTCGCCACGAGCGTGCGGGCACTAATCGTCGCCGAGGCGCGAAGACGCCGCCAGCGCTGCGCTCCCGGAACTCGGGGCGCACTGAGGATGGCCGACGTTGCAATGATCGAGAGGAGGAAAGCGGGCCGCAAGGCCATGGCGGGATCTGGGGCAGAGAGAACCAGGGCCGCTCCGGCGGTCACCGCCGGTGCAGAGGGGCGCCTGCCCAGGCAGACCAGCGCCCAGGTGAGGACTGCGGTGATCGCGGCGCGCCATGCGCTCGGCGACCCGCCGGCGAACACCGCGTGCAACAGGGTGAGTGGAATGCCGAGCGCAGCGGCGATGCGCCGGGGGTCGAGCCCGACCGCCCAGCCGCGAACGAGCCAGTGAAGGAAACGCACCAAAGTGCCGCTGACGAGAGCCACGTGAAGCCCCGAGACCGCAAACAGGTGCGCCAGACCGACCGCCGCGATCGTCTGACGCTGGCTATGCGCGAGCGCGCCACCGTCTCCGAGCACGAGGGCCCGCGCCACGCCGGCCACGTCCTGGGAAAGCGCTTCATTCATGTGCCGCCGCACGTTCTCGCGAGCCCGATCGATTGCCGCGACCGGACCGGCGACCTCGATGACCTCGAGCGCGGTGCCCTCGTTCCACCGAGCCCAACACCCGCCGCCCCGTGGAGGCGAGAGGTCCGGATGCGGAGAGGGATTGTGGAGCTCAGTGCGCGGCCGGAGCTCGGCGCGGAGCGCGACGACGCTTCCGCGCGGAGGCGCCTTGCCCGACACCGTTGCGATCAGCTCGAGCCCATCGGGCATGCGTCGCCTCGACTCGACGAGGCGGCCGTCGAGCACTTCCAACCTAAGACGTGCATCGTCGAACCCGTGACGAACCGATTCAACCCTGGCGATCGCCTCCGCTTCCCCCCGGACGGAACACGGCGGAGGAGCCGCCTGCGCGACACCGAGGCCGCAACACAACGCGAGACAAGACAGCGGCGCCACCCAGAGCCGCGCGGTGAGCTCTGCACCGTGCAGGGCGACACCAAGTGCGCCGAGCAGCGCAAGGGCGGCAAACATCGGCCCCGCGGCCGGTTGCCACTGAGCCCCGATGAAGAGCCCACTCAACCATGCACCTGCGATCCAGGGGAGCACACCGGCCGACGGAGCAAAGGCCGTGCCGTGCTCCATGGCGCAAATCGCCGTCTGATGCGTGCATCGAGCTGGCGGCCGCCGGCGGATGGCGGCGGTCCCGCACGGGCGCGAGGCGCTGACGCCGGCGGCGTCGTTGCATGGCCGCGCTGCCTTGCTAGAAGCCATGCATCAAGGCCGTTCGCGGCAGGGAGGCCTCCGATGACGACGAAGTGGGTGTACGGGCTCGATGAGATCGATGAAGCCGAAGCCGCAGTCGAGGGCGACTGGGAGCGGGTGCGCGGCCTCCTCGGTGGGAAAGGTGCAAACCTCGGAGAGATGCACCGGCTCGGTGTTCCCGTGCCTGCGGGATTCACGATCACGACCGTGGCCTGCAACGATTATCTCGCCCGCGGCGGAGAGTTCCCCCCGGGACTCTGGGACCAAGTGCTTGCAGCGCTCCGGAAGATGGAGAAAAAGAGCGGGAAACGCTTCGGCGATCCCTCCAGCCCGCTGCTCGTCTCTTGCCGCTCGGGCGCGAAGTTCTCGATGCCCGGCATGATGGACACCGTCCTCGACATCGGCCTCAACGACGAGGTCACCGAGGGCATGATCAAGCTGACGGGCAACGAGCGCTTCGCGTTCGACTCGTATCGACGACTGATTCAAATGTTCGGCACCGTCGTTCTCGGGGTGCGCGATGAGCCCTTCGAAGACGTGCTCGCTCATCACCGTGACCGGCGCGGAGTCAACAGCGACGCAGACTTGAACGGCGACGACTTTCGCGCAATCGTCGGCGAGTTCAAGGAGATCGTGCGGCGGCATGCGCGCATCGAGTTTCCGTCCGATGCAGAGGAGCAGCTTCGGATGGCGATCAAGGCGGTGTTCGACAGTTGGAATGGGAAGCGCGCGCGCGACTATCGACAGGCTGCCAACATTCCGCACGACCTCGGCACCGGCGTCAACGTCGTCACCATGGTGTACGGTAACCTCGGCCAAGGGTCCGCCACGGGCGTTGCCATGTCCCGCAACGCCACCACCGGGCAGAACGTCCTCGAAGGCGACTACCTGACCGATGCCCAGGGCGAGGACGTCGTTGCCGGAACGCGACCGACCAAGCCGGTCGAGCAGCTCAAGACCGAGATGCCCGAGATCTACGGCCAGTTCGAGGGCATCGCCCGGCGGCTCGAGCAGCACTATCGGGACATGCAGGACATGGAGTTCACCGTCGAGCGCGGCGAGCTGTGGATTCTGCAGACGCGCACCGGCAAGCGAACGGCGCAGGCGGCAGTCCGAATTGCGGTGGAGCTCGCCGACGAAGGCCTGATCACGCGCGAGGAAGCCGTGATGCGGGTCACGCCCGAACAGATCGAATTCTTCCTACACCCGCAATTCTCGATGGAGGCCAAAGCCGGGCACCCGGTGATCGCGCGCGGGCTGAACGTGTCGCCCGGCGCCGCGACCGGCGTCGTTGCGTTCGATCCCGACCTCGCCGAGCGCTGGGTCAAAGAGGAAAAGCGTGAGGTGTTGCTCGTGAGACCCGAAACCAAGCCGGACGATGTCCATGGGATGCTCGCCGCGAGGGGCATTTTGACGTCGAGCGGTGGGCGTACGAGCCACGCCGCGCTCGTCGCTCGGCAGTTCGGCAAGCCCGCCGTCGTCGGCGCCACGGAGCTCAGCATCGACCTCCGCACCCGCGTGATGACGGCAGGGGAGGAGCAGATCAAGGAAGGCGAGTGGGTTTCGATCGACGGAACCACGGGAGAGGTGTTCGCGGGCAAGCTCGAGACGGTCGTGCCCGACATGGAGGACGAGTGGTTGTCGCGCCTCATGACCTGGGCGGACGAGTTTCGACGACTCGGCGTTCGCGCCAATGCCGATTACCCGGTGGACGCGGAGCGAGCGCGCCGCTACGGCGCTCAAGGGATCGGCCTGTGCCGCACCGAGCACATGTTCTTTCAGCCCGAGCGCCTGCCGACCGTCCAGCGGATGATCACCACCCGTTCGCTCGCGGAGCGGCGGGAGGCCGTGGATGCGCTGCTGCCGTTTCAGCGGGCCGACTTCGCCGGCCTCTTTCGCGCCATGGACGGCTTGCCGGTGATCATCCGGCTGATCGACCCGCCGCTTCACGAGTTCCTTCCGAGCTTCGAGCACCTGAGCCGAGAGCTTTCCGACCTTCAGATTCGGATCACCAACGCACGGACCCTCGACGAAGTCGAAGGAATCACGGCCAAGCTCTCGGAAACACAAGGGATGCTGGAGAAGGTCGGGGCGCTCCGGGAGTCGAACCCGATGCTGGGTCTGCGCGGCGTGCGACTCGGAATTCTGATTCCGGAGCTCACGCGCATGCAGGTGAGGGCGATCTTCGAGGCGGCGTGCGAGGTGACGCGGGAAGGCTGCAAGGCGATTCCGGAGATCATGATTCCACTCACCAGTCACGTGAACGAGCTCCGCCGGCAGCGTGAGGTGCTCGAGGCCGAAGCGCATGAGGTGATGGAAGAGCAGGGCGTCGAGGTGAGCTACCAGTTCGGCACCATGGTCGAAGTGCCCCGCGCGGCCCTGACCGCCGAGCAAATCGCCGAGTACGCGGAGTTTCTATCGTTCGGCACCAACGACCTCACACAGACCACCTTTGCGATGAGCCGCGACGATGCCGAGGCCGGCTTCTTGATGCGGTACCTCGCCGATGGAATCCTGCCAGCCAACCCGTTTGCGACGCTCGACGAGGACGGTGTCGCCAAGCTCATGCGGATGGCCGTCACCGAGGCGCGAAAGACTCGCCCGAACATCGAAACAGGTGTCTGCGGTGAGCACGGCGGCGACCCGGCATCGATCGCGATCTGCGATCGCATCGGGCTCGACTACGTGAGTTGCTCCCCCTACCGCGTGCCGGTCGCCCGGCTCGCCGCCGCGCAATCCGCGCTTCGCGCACGGTCCTAGCCATAGAGAGCGATGATCGTCATCGTGGTCGCATAGGCGATCAAGAGCACGATGGCATCGGGCTCTAGCCTCCTGATCCGCGTCTGTTCGGATTCACCCACGATGGCCGCAACCGCAATCGCCATCAGCAGGATCGCACCGAGCGCCGACATGACATGCGTCGTCGAAACGGCCTCGAGGATGGGTCCCTCGGTGTATGCCATGTCGGCGAACACCAGGATGCTCATGTTGCCCACGTTGCTTCCGAAGAGATTGCCGACGGCCATGTCGTACGCCCCGATCCGAACCGAGGCGATCGAGGCAACCAGCTCGGGAAGCGAGGTGGTCACACCCAAGATCGCAGCGCCGAGGAAGGTCTGCGTGATGCCCGTCGCGTCCGCGATCGCCTTGACGCTGAGGGTCACCATCGGCGCGGTGACTAAGATCAGAAGAGCAGAAGCCCCAAAGCGGCCCCACAACGCCCCTAGCGATCGCTCCGCTGCGTCCGCGCTCCACCCGGTTGGCTCTTGCATCGCGATCTTCGGCATCTCGAGCCCAGGCCGCGCCAGAAGTGGCATCCTCCTGAACCACGCCACCGCGAGAACGTAGAGGACGATGATCGCGATGGGTGTGAGGCCTACTCCCGCGATCTCGGGCTCCGATGGGATGAGGATGCTGAGCGCGACGATCGAGGTGAGCGCGATGGCCACGGCGGCCACCCGCGCGTGGCCGAGCTCGACCGAAGGCCAAACCTTGCCCCGGTAGAGCAGGTCGATGACCGCCAGGATCGCCATGTTAGCCATCGACGAGCCCAGCAGATCGCCGACCGCGAGATCCGGGGCCCCCGCACGAGCGGCGGTGACCTCGGCGACGAGCTCGGGAAGCGAGGTTGCGAAGGCGAGCAGGAGAGTACCCACGAAGAGCCGGCTCATCTTCGTGCGGTCGGCGATTTGATCGGCGTACCCCGCGAGCGCAGACCCGGCGCGAACCAGCACCGCAGCGCTCACCACGAACACGACCACCGCCTGCCAAAGGCTCACTGCCCTCTCATAGCACGCGGAGGGGCAACCTTGTCTCCGGCTTTGAGCGTCAGAGGTCTTCGGGCTTCGATGTCGGCGCCACGCCGTCGAACGGCACACCGTCCCAAAAGGCGCGCTCGTCGCCCGCGGGATCGCTGCGCAGCTCCGTCAGCGGCGTGGCATCCGTCGTATCGAAGATCAGGGTCGGTCGATCGACGGTGTCATAGGCGGGCCAGCTCGGCATGTTCGGATGGTTGGGGTCACTGGTCTCGGCAAACGCGAGCCAAGCGTCCATCATCTGGTCGCGTAACCCGGCTGGGATCCCACCGGTGCCGTAGATCTCCGTCCAGCCCTCAGGAGTCCCGAACATGAACGCCAACTCCGCCCCATGCGGAGCGCCCAAGTCGTACTGGGGATACGCGGGAGCCGGAGGCGGCCAATCGAAGCGATAGAGGAACGTGTTGTTCGGCTGGTGAGCGAGCTGCGCCTCGACGAGCCGAATCGCTGGCAGCCTGAAGAAGATGTCCGTCCCGGCGGCATGGGTGACCACTCCGTCGTCTGCGCCCGGGCGGTTGGCCTCGTAGAGGTCGATGACCTCTTGGACGGTCTTCCCGTCGGGAATGGCGCGCGCACCGGAGGGAACGAAATTCAGCACCACGTCGAGCGGAATATTCGCTAGCAGATCGACATAGACGATCCACAGCCGAGTTTCATCCTTGGTCGTCCCCGTGAGAAGCGGAATCTCCGAGGCGCTGCCGTTGGCAATCGCTTGGATCGGAGGCTCCGGGACGACGACGCCATCCACGACCGTGCCAAACAAGAGGTCTTCGAGGAACGCATCAGCGAGCAAAAGATCCTGCGCTGCCAGCAACTCTGCGGTCGTGAGGTCGGTCAGCTCCGACACATCGATGACACCCGCGGCCGAAAGGAATTTGTCCGAAACCGCTTTCGCATACGCGGCCTCGCGCGCCGTTCCCCCGGCGCCGCTCTGCGCGATGACCTTGTGGAACAAACCTTGGGCACGCGGCATGGCCATCAGCGCGGTCGCGCTCATTGCGCCGGCCGACTCGCCAAAGAGCGTCACATTCTCCGGGTCTCCGCCAAAAGCCGCGATGTGGTCGCGTACCCATTCGAAGGCGAGCACTTGATCGAGCAGTCCGGCGTTGCCGCTGCCCTCGACGTCCTCGAAGTGACTGAAGCCGAAGACGCCGAGGCGATACTCCATGCTCACGACGACGACCTCGCCACGCGCAGCCAGCCTCGAGCCGTTGTAGAGTGGGTCTTCGGTGCCTTCGTAAATCCAACCTCCCCCATGCACCCAAACCATCACCGGGCGTTTGCCGTCATCGGCCGACGGCGTCCAAACGTTGAGTGTCAGGCAGTCCTCACTCTGGTTCTGATACAGCGTCTGACCGGGCTCGACGGGCTGCGGACAAGCGGGACCGAACTCGCTGGCGTCCAACGGGTCTCCCCACGACTCGATCGGAACCGGTGGCTTGAATCGCAGGTCCCCAATCGGTGCCTCGGCGAATGGGAGGCCCAAGAACGCCACCACGCCCTCGTCCGTCAGAACGCCATGCGCGATACCGAGGCTCGTCTCGGCGGTCGTCATGGGGGCCGAAGTGCTATCCGCTTCGTTGGAACAGCTCCCGCCGGCCACACCACAGAGGATCGTCAACGCCCCGACAGTCAATCTTGCTGTTCGCATCACGCACCCTTCAACGCTCGAATGCCTGCTTTTTAGCAGCTGCCGTTCGGTCCGCTAGCGGTCAGACGACGCAGGAGCGGCGCGCTGACAGCCAGGGCCCGGCGCGATACCTTTCACCCGTGACGAGCCCTCGACCCCCAGACCTGCGCATCAGCGGCGTCGACTGTGCCACACAACCGCGCAACGTCGGCCTTTCGCTTTGCTCGGTGCAGGACGGACGGCCGCGTTTGGACGAGGTGTCGATCGGCGAGGCGTGGCCTGCGATCGATCGGCAGATTGCGCAATGGCTGAAAGGGAGCAGAGCATCTACTGCAACCAGCGTGCTCGCACGTCTGGGAGAGGCCCGTGGGTGGCCGATTTCGCTCGCGTGGGAGCCCGACGACCTGGAGCTGACGAAGCACGAGGGTCGGATCTGGGTATCCGATGTTGCAGACAGCGGGTCCGGCGCGTGACCCGTGCGGCCCTCATCTACCCGCATCAGTTGTTCGCCGACCACCCGGCCTCGGTCGATGTGTCACACGTGGTGATGGTGGAGGAGCCCCTGCTTTTCTCTCAGTACCCGTTTCATCGACAGAAACTGATGCTCCACCGCGCCACCATGAAACGTTTCGTCGACAGCCTCCGAACCAAAGACATCACAGTGCATTACATCGAGGCGGGTGCGATGAAAGACACGGGGAGCATCGCGGACTCGTTGAAACGCCTCCGCATCGGGGCGGTGCAATACGTCGATCCCTGCGACGACTGGTTGTCGACCCGGCTGGCAGCGTCATTGGCGGAGCATGGGATTTCAGCGACGGTGCTCGACGATCCGTGCTTTCTGACCCCCGAATCCGTGATTCGCGACTTTGCAGCGGATAAGAAACATCTACGGTTCACCGAGTTCTACATCGAGCAGCGCAAACGCCTCGGCCTCCTGCTGACGAAAGACGGCAAACCGATGGGTGGCCAGTGGAGCTTCGATCCGGCCAATAGGAAGCGCCTTCCGAAAGGAATCCGCATACCGAGCCTCCATCGCCCGGAGGAACCCAGAGCGGTTCGCGAGGCCCGGAAGCACGTGCGAGACCATTTTCCAAGCGCGATTGGCGCGGACGAGGACTTCGGATACCCAACTGACCACACCGAGGCTGCAGCGTGGCTCGACGAGTTCGTCCGCGAACGGCTGGCGTCGTTCGGCGACTACGAAGACGCGATGAGCTCGACGCACGATGTCCTCTTCCACTCCGTATTGACGCCCATGCTCAACATCGGCTTGCTCTCGCCGCGTCAAGTCATCGACGCCGCCACAGGTCAGATGGAGCGCGTCCCGCTCAACGCGATGGAAGGCTTCGTGCGGCAGGTGATCGGCTGGCGGGAATTCGTGCGACTGGTGTATCGAACGCGCGGCCGAAGGCAGCGCACCCAGAATTTCTGGAGATTTTCCCGAGGCATGCCCGCTTCGTTTTATGACGGGAGCACAGGCATTGATCCGGTCGATCACGTGATCCGGCAGGTGTTGCGCACCGGTTATTGCCACCACATCGAGCGACTGATGGTACTCGGCAACTTCATGCTCCTTTGTGAGATTGAACCCGATGCGGTCTATCAGTGGTTCATGGAGCTCTTCATCGACGCCTACGACTGGGTCATGGTGCCCAACGTCTACGGGATGAGCCAGTACGCCGACGGGGGACTGATGACGACCAAGCCGTATGTCAGCGGCTCACGCTACGTGCTGAAGATGAGCGACTTCAAGAGAGGCTCGTGGTGTGCCGTTTGGGATGCGCTCTACTGGCGGTTCATCGACCGTCATGCCGAGTATTTCGCCGGGAATCCACGGATGGCCATGATGGCAAAAATGCGGATCAAGCTCGGAGCGAAGCTCGACGAACATCTGCAAGTGGCCGAAACCTTCCTGACACAACTCCACGGGCGACAGTCCGCTCGAAGCTGACGAAACGGCGGCAGGTCGTCGCGAAGCTCGAAAGTGGCCGCCTTCGAAAGAGACGGGACGTGAATCGAGATTCGCTTCGCCCAACCTAGGTCAGCCGGCTTTCGCGGCCGGGTACGCGGGACCGAGTCGGTCGTCGGCTTGACGCGACCCGCCCCGCGCTTCCACATCTCAAAGGGGACGGGCTATGCTCCGTCCAAGCGCTCGGGCTCCAACGAGGAGGATCACGCTCATGTCCACTGCCGCCACCGAGATTGCCTTCCCACCCGACGTCCGCAGCGAGCAAGCACGCGCGTTCATCGAGGAGGTCGTCGCGCTCACCAAACCTGCAAAGGTGTCCTTCTGTGACGGCTCCGAACAGGAGTACCAGCGCCTGTGCGGTGAGCTCGTCGACAACGGGACCTTCGTGAAGCTCGACGAACGGAAGCGCCCGAACTCCTACGCTGCGTTTTCCGACCCGGCGGACGTCGCCCGCGTGGAAGACCGCACGTTCATCTGCAGCTTCCGCAAAGACGACGCCGGACCGACGAACAACTGGATCGACCCTCAGCAGATGAAAGCGACGCTCAATGGGCTCTTCGACGGATGCATGGCCGGGCGCACGCTCTACGTGATCCCGTTTTGCATGGGCCCGCTCGGGTCGGACATCTCCCAGATCGGGATCGAGATCTCCGATTCGGCCTACGTCGCGGTGAACATGCGCATCATGACGCGTATGGGAGAGCCGGTCTGGAAACACCTCGAGGGCAATGGCTTCGTACGCTGCGTACACTCCGTCGGGCGGCCGCTGGCGCCGGGCGAGAAAGACGTCCCATGGCCCTGCAACAACGAGAACAAGTACATCGTGCACTACCCTGAAGAGCGCGCAATTTCGGTCCTTCGGAAGCGGCTACGGCGGCAATGCGCTCCTCGGCAAGAAGTGCTTTGCCCTTCGCATCGCGTCGGCGATGGCGCGGGACCAAGGCTGGCTGGCCGAGCACATGCTGATTTTGGCGGTCGAAAGCCCCAAGAAGGAAAAGACCTACGTCGCCGCGGCGCTTCCGAGCGCGTGCGGCAAGACCAACCTCGCGATGCTCCATCCGCCCAAGGTGCTGGCCGAGGAGGGTTGGAAGGTCACCACCATCGGGGACGACATTGCCTGGATCAAACGGGACGCGGACGGGCAGCTGCGCGCGATCAACCCCGAAGCAGGCTTCTTCGGGGTCGCGCCGGGCACCTCGGCGCGTTCGAACGTCAACGCGCTCGAATCCTGCCGCGCCAACAGCATCTTCACCAACTGCGCGCTGACGCCCGATGGCGACGTCTGGTGGGAGGGGCTCACCGACGAGCCGCCGCCGAGGCTAATCGACTGGCGCCGCCAGGAATGGACCCCGGACTCGGGCCGGCCGGCTGCGCACCCGAACGCCCGTTTCACAGCGCCGGCGTCGCAATGCCCAGTCATCGACCCCGACTGGGAGAACCCGGCGGGTGTTCCCATCTCCGCGTTCGTGTTTGGCGGCCGGCGCGCCTCGACGATGCCGCTGGTCGTGCAGTCCTTCAACTGGGCGTTCGGCGTATTCATGGCGGCGACGATCGGCTCCGAGCAGACCGCGGCCGCCGGTGGAGAGGTAGGCAAAGTGCGTCGAGACCCGTTCGCGATGCTGCCGTTCTGCGGATACCACATGGGCGACTACTTCAACCATTGGCTCCAGGTTGGCCGCAACACCCCGAAGCCGCCTCGCATCTTCCTGATCAACTGGTTCCGCAAGAACCAACAAGGGAAGTTCATCTGGCCGGGCTTCGGCGAAAACATGCGGGTGCTTCGATGGATTGTCGACCGGGTGCGTGGCCGCGCGAGCGCGACCGAAAGCCCGATCGGCTGGATGCCTCAATACGACGCGCTCGACTGGCGGGGGCTCGACTTCCCCAAAGATGCATTCCATCAGGTCATGAGCATCGACCGTGAGCAGTGGAAGCAAGAGCTTTATGACCAAGAGTCTCTCTTCGACAAGCTCTACGACAAGCTTCCCCGTGAGTTCGCACACATGCGTGAGCTGACCCGTTCCGCGCTCTGGCGCTCGCCGACGGTGTGGGCGCTCGCCCCCGAGCGATTCTGACCGTTCCGAAGCCTAGGCAACTCGCGAGTGATATCCTCGCGTATCGCGTTCACAGACATGCCACCCGACGCTTACTACGGTGCCCTTCAGCAAGCTGGAATCCTCCTGGTCGCCCCTGACGTCACCGTGCCGGCTCGCATCAGCGAAGACTTGATGAGGTACGTCGTGGCCCACTTCACAGCGATTCCAGTTCGCGTCGAGCTAGCGGCGACGACAGCAAAACGGAAGGCACGGTAGACATGGGAACCGCCAAAATCGAGCAAGCCGCAATCCAATATGATCCGATTTACGATCCGTTCGATCCTGCGGTGATTTCAGACCCGTATCCGTTCTATGCGCGCCTGAGGGACGAGCACCCCGTCTACTACAATGAGCGGATGAATTTCTACGTCTTGTCTCGCTATGACGACATCTTCCGCGCGCTCCGCAAACCCCAGCTGTTCTCGTCGGCACAGGGCCTCACCCCGGCCAAGGACGAAATTGCTCAGCTCGGGATCCCGCCGACGTTCATCATGATGGATCCGCCCGATCACACCCGGCTTCGTCGGTTGATCACGAAGGCTTTCACGCCCGATACGGTGAAAGAGCTCGAGCCGACCATCAGGGAATTCGTAGTCAGCCACATCGAGGCCATGAAGCGGAAGGCCGCCGATGGTGAAGAGGTCGATCTGATCCAGGGTATCGCTTCGCCGCTGCCGACGATGGTGGTTGCGAACATTCTCGGGGTGCCTCCGGAAGACCGCGAACGGTTCGACCCATGGTCCGATGCGATCACGTCGGCATCGGCTGACTTCGCGCTCGACGTCAAGGAGGCCATCGGTGCCGTCCAGGGCTTGGTGAGGTACTTCGGCGGCATGTGCCAAGCGCGCCGGGCGAATCCAACAGACGACATGATCAGTAAACTCACGCAGGCCGAGATCGATGGGGACAAGCTGAGTGACTGGGACATCCTGGGCTTTTGCTTCGTGATGATCGCAGGCGGAAACGACACGACGACGAATCTCATCGGCAATTCGATGAAATTCCTTCACGATTACCCCGACCAGCATGGGGAGTTGCTCGCGGAGCCGTCGCTCATCCCCAACGCCATCGAGGAGCTGCTTCGCATCGAGTCGGTCGTGCAGGGGCTGTCCCGCACGACGACGCAAGACGTGGAGATCCACGGAGTCACCATCCCGGCCGGAAGCAAAGTTCACAACCTCTATGCGTCCGGCAACCGCGACCCCCGTCACTGGGGCGACAACGCAGACGAGCTCGACATCCATCGCCAAATCGATCGGCACTTATCCTTCGCACAGGGCCCGCATTTCTGCATCGGCGCGCACGTCGCCCGCATGATGGTGCGAATCTACTTCGAGGAGATGGGTACACGCATCGGCACGAGCTTTTCGATCGATTGGGACCGCGCCGAGCGGCGTCGTTCCGCGTTCACCCGCGGCTTCACCAGGATTCCAATCCAGATCACGGCATGAGTACCATTCGCGTGCGTTTCGAGCCCCCCGGTGTCCGCACTGTGGCGGGCCGAACAGGTGGCGGTGTTGGACTGCGACGAGGTCTGCGCTGCTCTACGGGCAGCATCGGATCTGGCGCGGAAGCGCGGCCTACGGCTGTACCTCAAACGCGCCGATGTCGCACATGGTGCCGCCCGTCTCGGGTCTTGGCTCCCCACGCTGGTCGGTCGTCAACGGCTGTCCATCTGCATCGACGCAGTTCTCGGCAAGAATCCAGTCGATGGCCACGCTCGGGGCAGGCTCAGTTAGCAGCGCATGCGTCATGGTAGGTCCGCCGTTATCAGCAAGCGGTCCGAGGTTCAGATCCTCGGTGCTGACGTTGACCTGGTCAGTCGGCTGGTCGAAGCCACAAGTGTCGCCGGGGGATTCGATGTTGTGGCCGCCTGACACCGTCGTGACACCGCCGCAAACATCGTCCACCAAGGTGTTGGTCACTGTCAGTGTGCCGCCGGTCTCGTTCCAGATGCCGCCGCCGGAGTCGAACACGGTATTCCCCGACACGGTGCTGTTGGTCACTGTCAGTGTGCCGCTGCTGTAGTTGTAGATGCCGCCGCCGCCGAACTCCGCGGTATTGCCCGACACGGTGCTGTTGGTCAGCGTCAGCGTTCCGCCGGAGTTGTAGATGCCGCCGCCTTCTCCTCCAACGCCACCTTTGGTTCCAACGCTACCTTTGGTTACCGTGAACCCGCGCAGCTCGGCAGTGATGCCCTCGGCAACGACGAACACGCGATGGTCTTCATCGCCATCGACCGTCAGGTTTGCTTCGCCGTCGAGAATGACATCGTTGTCGATGAGAATCTCCGCCTGGGTCACCACCCTCTGAGGTCCGGCGCAGTCAAAGCTGTACGGTCCGCCGCCTGCGGCAATGGCGTTGCGAATGCCTTGCTCGGTGCACGGAAGAACGGAGCCCGTCAGCTCACACGCCCCGGACTGACAGGTTCCTCCGGCGCACGGTGTTCCGTCGGCGACAGGTGTCGGAGTAGTGCAGCCGTCTGCAGCATCACATGCCTCTGTCGTGCAGTCGTTCCGGTCGTCACAGTCCACTGCGAAGTAGCTGCAGGTTCCCTGATTGCAAGCATCATCCGTGCACGCATCGTTGTCATCGCAATCGTCGGTGATTCGGCATTCAGGCATGCCGCCGGTTCCACCACTACCGGCCATGCCACCGCTTCCGCCAGTCCCAGCCGTTCCACCACCACCTCCTTCGCCACCGCCCTGACTGCACCCAAGGGACAGCACCAGGCTCAGCGCGAAGAAACCTACAAACCTGAATATGCGACGCATGACCCACCTCCGTCGTTTCGGCGCCGAGCCCTACTAGGTCACGCGGGACGCATCAGCTGTGCCAGTCAGAGACATTTGGATCTACTCAGGATTCCGCTACCGCGACGCGCACGTTTTGCGTTTGGGGCGCGGAGGCGCAGCGGGTGCGCGAGCAAAGAAAAGCCCCAGTGGTTAGCTGAGGCTCTTCCCGACTAGGAAATCGTCACGCCTCCGAGCTGAGAAGACGCTAGCAGGGCCCCACGCGATCTGCGCCGGGTCAACATTCGTCGCCGAGAGTTCGGTTGAGAATGGTTTAGAAATGCAAACGCATCGCGAACGGGTTCTTTTGATCGAATCGGGGCGATCGCGAGTGCACGTTCAGACCATGCGCAAACAGATCAGTTTGCGTTTGCCGACCGAGCTCTGGACACGTGCAGAGCGCAAGCTCGACACGATCAAAAGCCGTCCCGAGTACCAGGGGGTCCCACTCAGCACGAGGCGCGTGTTGATCATGACCATCGCGCGCGGACTGCCACACCTCACGAAAGACAAAGCATGACCATCGAACACCGGCACGACGCCGACCTGACCTTTGTGAAGGACACGGACGAGCAACAGCAACGAACGATCGCCGCTGCAGTCGGGAAAGCCCTGGCAGCCATCAAGAGCCTTGAAGCGCGGGCCGACGCACTCGAAGCGCGACTGGAGCAAGCACGCCAGGAGCAATACCTCGGAGCACTCAAAGCCCAGCTCAGCCGGCCCGTGTTGGCTTACGAGCTCGACGAAACCGCGAGCATACTCCGTCGGCGTCCACTTTTCGGGGACCAACCATGAGCCATTTGTACACACAGCCACGGATCCCCGAAGAGGACATGGAGCTCCGGCTCCGCGCTCTCGAAGAACACGACTGCGCGCTGCTCCGAGCGGCCAAAGCGGCCGGCGCACGCATAGGGGACTGAGCTGGTCACTACGTCATTCCCAACCCCGAGGTGCTGGGTCTCGAAGCCCCCAAGCCGGACGACGAACAACCCTCATTGAGTCTCCCCCGGATCCGTCGGCGAGACGCGTACCTTCCCATGGAAGACCGAATGTTGACCCCGAGGGCATTCACCGATCCGTTCCGCAAGACACCGGAGAAGGCGATCGCGACGCGCTCGGTGCAACTCCAGGCGACAAGGTTCGGGCGGTGATCATCGACTGCGACAACGAGGAGCTCGCAGAGCAGATCGTCGAAGAGCGACACGACTCTCTTCCCTAGGCAGAGGATCTCGAGCTCGGCTCAACGGGACGGTTGCCGTTCGGCTGGCATGGGCTGCGATTGACCCACGAAGAGACGCGTGCACGCGACGAGCAGGTTCGGTTCGATCGCCTCGAAAGGCGCAAGCGGATCGAAAAGGTCGCACGGCAGATGCTGAACAGCGTGTGAGTCTCCGCGTGCACAGGTCCGATCAGGGATTCACGTCCATGGTCCCGGCCGGGCCTGTGCCGTTTGAGGGGATCACGGGGGGAACCTCGGCACCCGCTAATTGCTGAGGGCACGGCGGAAGCGCGGCGCTGGTTTCACTCGGAGCTGGGCCTGCGCAATCCGTTTGACGGGATCGGCCTACCGACCCAATTAGAAGCCTGGGAATCGGCGCAGGAGGGCAGAAGCAGAACTAGCGCAACAGTAGCCACTAGAGTAGCCACTGGCCGATCGGGGAGAAAACGGTAGCCACTCGGAATTGAGTTTATCCCGAAAAAATGGGGAAAAAATCAAGAAGGACGCGTAGCTCAGTTGGATAGAGCGCTGCCCTCCGGAGGCAGAAGTCGGGGGTTCGAATCCCTTCGCGTCCGCTGGAAATCCTGGGAGAAAAAGGGAGCCCACGGTTGCCACTCCATTTGTGTGCCGGGTTCTGTGCCGGGTTGGAATCGGTCTTCCCGCGCTCTCGCCCGCAACGCGGCCTCTGCCGAATCGGCCTGCGGGCTCACGTACACGCGGCCGGCCATCTCCGTCGAGCGATGGCCGCCCACGTACGCCGCGGCGGCGAGCCCCTCGCGTTCGGCGATGTCGGTGAGGCACCGATGCCGCAGGTCGCGGACAGTCAGGTGGCGGGCTCGTTCCTCGCCTACCACGGTGCGTGCAGCCGCTCGGAAGGTCTTGAGGTAGTAGAAGCCCGAGAAGATGCGACCCCGAGCAGGAGCGACCGCCTCGAGCGCCGCACGGGCCCGAGGAGAGAGCCAGAGCGGGCGGCCGTTGCCTTCCTTGTCGATGTCGGCTGAGAGGCGAAGGAACTCGGCCCCCGGTTGGTAGTGCGTCGGCACTTCGAGCTTGTCCATCGTTTCGCGGCGGATGCCGAGCTCGGCGGCAAGCGTGGCGAGGGCTTTCACGGGATGTCCCGCCCGGCTGCGCTCGGGGAGCCTGTCGAGGATGGCGAGCACTTCGGCGCGCGTGATGTGCGTCTTGTCGCGGCCGTCGAGCGCCTTCGTGCCCTTGGCCTTCTTCGGTAGCTTCGGAACCTCCATCGACGCCAGATACCCGCGACCGCGCATGCTCGCCCAGCGGACGAAGCGCACGAGCGTTGCACGTTCCTTTTTCACGGTTGCACGGGAGACTTTCCGCAACCGTGCCCGGTAGTAATCCTCGCAAGACGCTTCCGTCAGAAGCTCGATCCGCGGGAAGCGCGGCAACAGGTGAACGCGCCAGATCATCTCGCACCGGCTCCAATCGCCTTCGCTGACCGTTCCTTCGAGGTCGGCGAGCCATTGGGCGACGATGGGCGCCAGGTCGCCATGCTTCGGGGGGGCTACCGCTCGTCGGCCCGTCACCGCTTCGGCGTAGAGCTGCGCCGCTCGGACCTTAGCCTCTCGAGGATCTCGCGTTCGCGTCGAGAGCTTCTTTTCGATGCCCCGGACGTAGAAACGGCATACGTAGATTCCGTTTCGTGGATCCTTGCGGAGATGGAACCCTCCGCGTTTTCCTTTCCCTTCGCCCATCGAATGATTTCCCCTTTTTCAAACATGACCATGCGCCCGATTCGTCGCGCGTTCAACAGCGGACGCACGTGCTTGTCGAACGTGCGCAGCGGCACTCCCAAGATCGCCGCGGCGTCCGCTCGGCACACGAGCAGAGGAAGGTCCCGCAGCGAGCTCGGCTCGCGAGTGACCGTTCCTTGGAATCGATCGTGATCCGTGGTGACCAATCTTCCTCTCTCCCGGAACTGTGATCGTCGCAACGCGCCGATCCCTCCATCTCTGTTATCGGTTTTGCCCCCGAAAAAGTTGCCCGCGCTCGCGGTGCGCACAGCTCCGCAGAAGGCGCAACCCCTTGGATTCACCAAAAAAATCGTGCACGAAAAAACTTTTTCTACGAGCGCCGAGCGAAGCCTGTCGGAGCCTTGGCGAGCGACGTGGACGGGTGAACCCCCAGGTCAGTCTGGCGCGTGTTGTCGTTCGTTGTGCATAGCGAGTGCACAGCCTGTCGCTGGCGCGACGTTTGTTGGCGCCTCGTGTCCTTTGCTGTCGTTTGTGACAGCGAGCGTCGCGGCTGTGACTCTCAGTGCCAGCCAGTGACAGGAAGTGACAATGTTGGTCAGAATGTGACTCAGCTTGTTCGGGCAAGGTGGAGTTTTGTTTAACAAAACTGCAAGCGCTGCGCGCGACGTCTTCGACGTTCGCCGCGTTGCACTTGGTTGACGCGCTCAACGCCTTCGGCTTATTCGCGCGTGCGGAGCGAGATCAAAGCTAGACAAGCCTGCAGTGCGGCTTACTATCTATGGGTGCGGGGGCTTCGGCATTTCATCGGGGTGCGCGTAGGCGATGAGCACGTCGCCCGTCTCCGCGCCCTTGCCGAAGCGTCTGGATTCACGCACGGAGAGATCCTGCGTCGTTTGGTGCTGAGCGCAGAGATCCCCAGCGCCCGTGCGCGGAAGGAGGTTCAAGATCTCTTGAGGATCCAACGGGAGCAGAATCGCCTCGGGGGCTTGCTCAAGAAGGCGCTCACCGAGCATGAGGATAAAGCCGCGCTTCGCCACACCCTGGTCGAGGTGGAACGCAACGCGGCCGCGCTCCGGCGCGTTCTCGCACACCTCGTCGGCTCCCGATGATCATCACGCCGAAACAACCCAAGGACGACCAGAGCGTATCTCGTCTCTTCAAGCTCGTGCCGTACATGCTGCGAGGAAAGGGCGAGGAGCGATGCACCTGGTACATGGCCGGGAACCTCGACGGCTTGCATCGGCAGGAGGACGCCGAGCTTGCGGTCGACATCATGGAACTGCTCCAGAAAGGCAACGTGCGGGCCAAGGGGAACAAGACCTATCACCTGGTCATCTCGTTTCACCCAGAGGACCGGCGCCTGAGCCCTGCGGAGCTCGAGGACGTCGTTCGACGGTGCGTCCGGGCGGCGGGCCTCGGACAACACCAGTACATTGCAGTGCGTCATAGCGAGCAGGAGCACGAGCATCTTCACGTGGCCGTGAACAAGATCCACCCGGAGACGCTGAAGATCCATCACCCGTACCAAGCCATCCGTGCGTTTCAGGCCCTAGCGACCGGGCTCGAAGAGGAGCTCGGCCTCCGCAGGGTGGACCGGACGGTAGGTCGTTCCCGGAACCACCAGGCCCGCGACTTCGAGGCGCACCGGGGCATCGAGAGTTTCGCCCGTTGGGCGCGGAGGAACATCGGCGAAACCAAGTCGCTTGACCGCATCGCGTCGTGGGAGGCTCTCCATGAGGAGCTGATCGTTTTCGGGGTCCGTTTGGTGCCACGTGGAAACGGATTGGCGATCGTGGACGCGACGAGGTCGAACCTGGCCTGCAAGGCATCCGTGTTGGGACGCGGATGGTCCAAGCAAAGGCTCTCCGAGCGATACGGCGACTTCGTCCCGGGCCCAGACCATGCCGAGATCGCACGCCAGCAGGTGCAGACCTACGAGGAACAGCCGCTTGGGCGAGCACACGACGACGGGCTTTGGCGCGAGTATCGGGATGCACTCGGTGCCGCACGCATTCACCGCAACGAGCTCCGCGAGGCGATGGCCTCCAGGATCGAAGCTGCCCGCTCGGCGCATGGGAAGAATTTCAGGTTAAGGCATCATGCCATTGCCGCGATGCCCATCCCTGCGCGAGACAAGCGCAGCTTGTACAAGACGCTTTCGTTCGAGAGGAAATGCGCCGAGCGCAGGCTCAGGGCGACCATCAAGAGCTGGCGGGCGGTAACGGTCGACACACACCCGGGTTCCTGGAAGCAGTTTCTAGCCGCACGGGCCGCCCGAGGAGACCAGAGGGCGCTCCGACGCCTCAACCGGCAGTTTCGGGGGCCGGCGATCCAGAGCCCTGAAAAGCGGATTCGAGCTCTGTCCGCTCGCAGTCGTAGGACGAGCAAGGGCAGCATCGTGCACAACCTCGGAGGCGGCGTAAGGCTCCGTGAGTCCGCAGGGTCGATCGAGCTACTCGGCGAGGCCCGGGACGACGCGCTCGAGCAGTTGGTGAGGGTCGCCAAGCAACGATTCGGAACGAAAAGCATCACGTTGCTCGGACCGAGGAAGGTCCGAGAGCGGTTGAGCAAGATGGTTGCCGAGCAAGGTTTTGAGATCGCAGAAGAGCGTGAGCGCTGAAACGGACATCAGACTAACCGCAGCGTGTCCGCCAAATGCTGTCGATGAAGTCAATCTGAGTGACGAGCGCACTCACGACGAAGAAGCCCATCGCCGCAATCGCAATACCCATTGCGATATTGAATGAGTATCGAGTGGGCTTTCGCATCTCGCCGATCGCGAGACGACGGACGCGCGTCAAGATGAGAGTCCAAACAGCCACGAAGCCAGCGATAACAAGGCCGGCTAGCGCGATCATGGCCAACGCCGCCATCCACGGACGCGCACAATTGACGGGCCCTTTCAACGCCCAGATAACGGCCGACGACGAGAAGAAGAACCAGACGATAAGCGCGTACATCGACATGAACCCTCCGAGATCCAAGAAGTGGGAGTATCGAGGATCATCCGCATCTTCGCTTTTCGAGAGCCATCTTCCCCGACTGGAGAGCCAGGAGATCGCGAAGCACGCCACGGGTGTTCCCACTACGATCGCGAGCAACCTCGGTAGATTGTCGTCTTTCCGCATGGCCTGCGGGACCACAGTGAGCGTTAGGAGAAACAGGAGCATGTAGAAGTGCTGCTCCAAGTAGCGGAAACGAATCTCGTCCTCGCCGAGCGATTCCTGGCTCATCCGCTTGAGGGTATCCGGTGACCGTTGGAATGGGAATGTTTGGGCGGTGCGCTGGTCTCGGCTCCTAGAGCCTCAAGCGCGCGTCGCAATAACCCACGTGGCGTCCCGCGCGTCCTGTTAGTCTAGGGCCGTGGACGAGGAAGCCAAGCAATCCATTATCGATACCGAGCATCTGAAGCTCCTCCGTTGGGGGTACTTCTTATCGGCGGGAGTGACAGCATGCTTCTCAATCTTCGGCCTGCTCTACGCAGGCATGGCCGTTCTGATCACCTCCTTGCCGGTCAAGGAAGGGCACGACGCGCCACCCGAACAGATCGCTTGGCTCTTCGCGATCGTCGGGATCGCCATCACGCTCGTGATGCTTGCGGTGGCTGCAGCAAAACTGAAGGTAGCGAAAGCTCTACGTGAACGAACCTCGCAGACCTTTTGCTACGTGGTCGCGGTCATCACCATGTTCGGCATGCCGTATGGCACGTTACTCGGGGTTTTCACATTGTTGGTGTTGTCGCGACCGTCGGTCGCTCGAGCTTTCAATGCAGATGTTCGTGCGACGGTGCGTCAGCCGGGCGAGCCAGGGTCGGCTGTCTAGACCGTCAGCCGCAAAATATGGAAACCCACCACGCGGTTCGAACTCGGCACCGTTGGGGTCACCACCGTAGCCCGGGCGTCTCTCTGCAAGACGATCCTCCGGTCAGATCGTCTAGACCGACGTCCTCGCGTCATGACGAGTAGCAGCCAATTGAGTCGCCCGCGCCGACCCCCGCGACAAGTAGGATGCTCAGGAGGATTGCTCCCGTGGCGCCTCCCGCGATCCGTCGGCGGGATCTCTTCGACGTGGGTGCGTCACGCGCTGCCTTTGACGCCCGTACCAGACGCATTCCTGATTGCAGGGGATTAACCAAGTAGTCGATCATCGTGATTCGCTGCGTAACACCCTATCATTCCAAACTTTGTTACTCTGCGATGCCTCCTCCGCATCCGCGGGTCATGTGATATCAAAAACACAGATTGACATCATCTCTACCGGCCTCACAATGGAGTCATGGAACGGCGCCCATTCACATTTCGGCTGGAAGATGAGCTCTATAACGCTCTGTCGTCGCTGAGCTCGATCACGAAGCGAAGCATGAACCAGCTCGTCACCGAGGCGGTCGCCCTCTACGTGAAGCGCACGAGTCGAGAGGTCGAGCGCGATCTCGAAAGAACTCTCGAGCAGCTTCGGCAGTATTCGAGCAAGGACCCGGATTTCGAGCAAGCAATCGCTGGGTTCGCCGAGGCGGAGGCCACCCTGGACGATCCGGTAGAAGGGCGGCCCATCGATCGGCCACGGACCGCCCAGTCCGAGATCGACGAACTCCTTGCGAATGGCTGACTGGGACGCAGACGGTCCCACCCTCCAGCAGAACCTTGTCCGTACACTTCGGCGGATACGCGATTCGGCTGCCCGTCGAGAAACGGTGCGCGTCCGCGATGCCGCGGCTTGGCATCGCGAGATCATGGATGGTCTTGAGGTTCCGAGACCCGAATACGTCGGAAAATTCCGCGGCGAAGCCGGGCTTGAAGCAGTGCAAGTCATGGTCGGCCACTATGAGGGCGTGCCGCCCGATCAGGTAGGGGAAGCGGTAGCGATCTTTGAGCGCAAGCTCCATCAGGTCCTTGCTCGCCTCGACTCTCTCATTCCCGCCGGCGCGGCTCTCAATACAGACACGCTCGCAGCGGTTCTCGATGTGTGCGCCTGGGCCCATGCGGAATGGGTGCGCATTCATCCCTTCGTCAATGGCAATGGGCGAACCGCTAGGCTCTGGGCAAACTATGTCGCCATGCGGTACGGCCTTCCACCGTTCGTGCGTCTCCGGCCGAGGCCCGACGCCGATGCCTACGCCCGCGCCGGCATCGAGGCCATGAACGGCAATTGGAACCCAACCGCCGAGGTCTTTCGGATGATGTTGCGTGAGTTCTTGTGAAGTGGGAGCTTGCCTGGCACCCAACCTCGTGGGGCTCGGGCTGCCCCTTAGCCTGTGGTCCGAACCGGAACTGCGGAACTGCGCGTCAGGAAATTCACTTTTGTGTTATGTGAATATGCGTTGGTGTTCGTCATCAGAGGAGACTTCGCGATGAATCGGCAGTTCGTTTTCGCAGTCGTGGTGAATGTTCTGACGCTCAGCGCCTGCGGCGGGAACGGCGGTGGCAGCGGGAGTGGCGGTAGTGGTGGCATGTCGCCATCGCCGCCCTTGACCTATACCGTGGGCGGCACGGTCACCGGCCTCCGCGGTTCCAACCTTGTGCTGCAAAACAACGGCGGCGACGATGTTGGGGTTGCCGCCGACGGCAGCTTCACCTTCGCCAGCTCTGTGGCCCGTGGCGAAACCTACGCCGTCACGGTGGCCAATCAGCCGATCGGTCCCTGGCAGACCTGCGCAGTGACCAACAGCAACGGCGTGGTCGGCACCACCGACATCACCGATGTCGAAGTCAATTGCACTACCAACGCCTATGCGGTCGGCGGCACCGTGTCAGGGTTGAGCGGTTCGGGGCTGGTGCTGCAAAACAACGGCGGCGATGATCTCCCCGTTGCCGCCGACGGCGACTTCAGCTTCACATCGCCGGTGCCAAGCGGGGACGGATATAACGTTACCGTGTCAAATCAACCCACCGGCCCAACATGTTCCGTCAGTAGCGGCACCGGTACAGTCGAGGGAGAGAACGTCGCAACGGTGACCGTGAACTGTTCAACCGACACCTACACAATCGGCGGCACCGTAAACGGACTTCTCGGCTCGGGCTTGACGCTACGCAAAAACGGCACCGACATCCTCTCGATTGCCGGCAATGGTAGCTTCGTCTTCAACACTGCCCTGGCAGGAGGCACTAGCTACATCGTCGCCGTGGCCGTTCAGCCCACGAACCCGGCCCAGACCTGCACCGTGACCGATGGCTTCGGTAGCGTTGCCGCCAGCAACGTGACCAGTGTGATCGTGGACTGCATCGTGCCGAACACCAGCGGCAGTCTCGATTTGAGCTTCGATGCCGATGGCATCGCCCTCACTGACCTGAGCAGTGTGGAGGATTTCGGGCGCGCCGTCGTCCTTCAACCGGATAACAAGATCGTCGTCGTCGGCTACGCGCGGACCAATGGCGCCCTATCTGAGTTCGCCCTCGCGCGTTACAACGCGGATGGCAGCCTGGATACGAGTTTCGGCAACGGCACGGGCATGGTCACGGAAAACTTCGACGGCGGGGACAGCCGCGCCAATGCCGTAAGTTTGCAATCAGATGGCAAGATCGTGGTGGCAGGCTCTGCCCGTAACGACTTCGCTCTCGCGCGGTTCAACGTGGATGGCAGCCTCGATACCAGTTTCGGCCCAGGCCAAACGGGCAAGGTCACGACGAATTTCGGCATCATCGACCGTGGCCTGGCCGTTGCCATCGATCCAATCGACGGCAGCATCGTGGTGGTGGGCGAAACCCTGGTCGGCAACATCTTCAATTTCGCCGTGGCCCGCTACGCCGCCAACGGCAGTCTTGATCTCGGCTTCGACACCGACGGTCAGGTCACCACCGACTTCAACCTCGATCACAGCTCGGCCCGGGCGGTTGCCATTCAGCCCGACGGGATGATCGTGGTTGCTGGCTATGCCGACACCGCGTTCAACAACGACTTCGCCGTCGTTCGCTACTTACAGAACGGCGGTCTTGACGAGACCGGGTTTGGCACTCTCGGCAAGGTCACGACCAACATCGGCAACGCCGGCCGCGCCGACTTCGGTCAGGCAATCGCCCTTCAGGCCACCGGCGAAATCCTCGTGGGGGGCTACACCTTCAACGGCGCCAACAACGACTTCGCCCTCGTGCGCTACACCGCCGCCGGCGATCTCGATACGAGCTTCGATGCTGATGGCAAGGTGACGACCGATGTCGGCGGGGCCGGCGATGAAGCCTACGGCATGGTGCTCGACGCGATCGGCAACATCCTTCTGGTCGGTCGCAGCTTCAACGGTCTCAACTACGACTTCGCGCTCGCGCGCTACACTCCGACCGGCGCGCTTGATCCAGCCTTTGCGGTCGGCGGAATTCTGGCAACGCCCGTCAGCGGCGATGACGACGAAGCATACGGCGTCGCCGTCCAAACAGACGAAAAGATCGTTGCGGCCGGGAACGCCGTGAACGGGGCGAGCATCGATTTCGCGCTGATCCGCGTCTTGCCATGAACGCACCGAGTAGCTTAGACCGATCCGGCGCAAGCCGACACGGAGGTTGCCACCGCTTTCGGCCTAAGGAGTCGCCACACCAAAGCCATCGGCCGCAGCAACCCCCTGTGACGAAAGGCTCCGTCTTCTCGGCGAAAACTGCCGCATGTTTGCGGAGGATGCGTGTCCCATCGATGAGGGCTGCAGGGTTGAAACTGGGCAAGTCCTCGACCCAGAACGAGGTTGCGCGACCGGTGAAACGTACACCGAATGTGTTGGCGTGACGATTCTCGCGCCTCCGGAGATGTTCGAGTTTCTTCCTTGCGAGTAGCGATGCACGACAGAATGAACCGCCAAGAGTTTGCTCGATGGTGGGCGCAGGCCTGGTCGAACCGGGACGTAGACGCCGTCGTCGCATGCTTCGCGGACAACGTCCGATTCGTGAGTCCAAGGGCCGCTGAGGTCACCGGCAACCCCGTGGTCCTCGGGCGCCAGGCGCTGCGAGACTACTGGCAGCGTGCCGTGGCGGGTGCGGGATCGATTGCCTTCGAGGTCGAGCAGGTGCTGCAAGACGTGGGTGGCGAACACATCGTGATCGTGTACATCGCGGACATCGACGGCCGACGAAAGCGCGCCTGCGAGTTCATGCAGTTTGACGACGCTGGTAAGATCGTGGCCGCGGAGGCGATGCACGGTTGCCAGTTGCCGTAGACGGGCGCCCTGGCCGCGTCCAACATTCTATCCCCTGAAAGGGGTGTGCTGAAGAGCGCAAATATGCCCGTGCCGAGCCTCGAAGGACGACGATTTCGAGACGTGACAGGCGACCATGCCGGCGACGTGGGTGTCACATTGATGAGACCCAGTGTCATCAAATTGTTCGAGCGCCGCGGACAATCCAAAGATTAGCAGGACCAGCAGGACGCGACGCCTCGATCGCGCGACAACGTTCGGTTCTCGACCGCTTCTCGTGCGACCACAGCGCGTTCTTCGGGTGTACAACCCGAAGGACCGTGCTGCCGCGGATCACTCCTCGTGGGAGGCGTGCGGCGCGATCGATCCGACGATTTCCAGACCAGACACGCAGCGTTTCCCCTCCCGCCGCGTCCAGATGACCCGCGCACGCTTCAGCATCGTCCGGCCCGTGTGAGTCGTGATGCGGAGGTCACACACCGTGTTCGCGGAAAGCCAGTGGTCGAGCGAGAGCTGCATGCCGGTCCTGCTGACATCAACGGCCGACGCGACCTGCGGGATCGGCGACAAGATCTCCACCTTCGCATCGGAATGCGATCGGTTCGCGCGGCGCCGCTCTGCGTCGCCAGCAGCGGGGCGAACATCGGAGTCCTTGCCGGTCAAAGGCGGCCGATTCGAATGTCTGCGATTGTTGGAGCTCATGCTGCGCGAGGAGTCGCACGGTGAACACGATGACCTCGAGCATGCATCATGCCAACCTCGAGGGCTGACGTCGACGACTCGCTCGATGCGATCGCCCAGCCTCCATGGTCGGTCGTTGCGGTCCTAGGACCGCCCTTCGGGGACCCTCGATGGGGATTCGGTCAATCTCGCTGAGCCAGTTTTCTGGCGAGCTGCTCCTGGGCCCAACGTTCTCCCAGGAGAAGCTCCGAGAACGTCTTGTGCGGGTACTTCGGTGGCGAGACCCAGAAGACCGCGGTCACGAGCCCACGGAGCCACGCGCTTGGGACGATCAAGGCGGAGCCGGCGTTCCAGCGCTCGCTGAACGCTTCGAACTGTTTGAGGTGCTCGGCCAATGCTTTGCGTTGGGTGGCGGGCGCCTTGGTGATGTTGGTGAGATCGGTGACCCACGCGACCGGATAGCGGACGCGACGCGCCCATTCGTTCCGCGCCTGAAAACACGCATGGAGCTCTTCGTCGGTGGCTTCTGATGGAAACGTCCAACGGTAGAGGGGCATGAGGTCGTTCGAGATCCAGGGATGATCGATCTCGAGATACTCCGGAGTCGGGTGGCCGCTCGCCCTGTCCATCCCTACACCCTACCGCCTGGGGCCTGAGGAGCCCACGCCGTAGGCAAGGTGCCATCGCCTGCCCGCTCAATCGGGATGACGAACGTCAAGCTCGGTCTCGAGGCGGCGCTCTTGGTGCAATCGGCGAGCGGCCACGCGATTCACCTGTTCGAGCACGTGACCTTTGCTCGGGTCGATGGCCGAGATGAGCTTCGCTGTCGCGACGGCGCGCGCGTCGAAGCCCCTCGCCGAATAGAGGTACGCGGCGCGCTCGTAGGCGCCGAGGGCCTCCGCCTGCCGTCCCATCCGGCGCAAGAGGTCCCCCTTTCGATGCGACCACCGGGGCTCATCGGGCTTTCGTCGTTCGACCCGCTCGTAGATGTCGAGCGCGTCGATCGCCCGTCCATCCTCGAGGGCTCGGTTGAGCTCGGCGCGAAGATCCACGGTGGTGCGTTCGCGTCTACGGGTCGTGTGGTCGGGGATCCACGGCTTCCACATGGGACTGCCTCCATCGGGGAGTCCTCCAGAGAACACCCTTTCGGGACCTGGTTCCATACGTAATTTGTGATGTCGCGCTTGACGGAGCGTGGGCGTCTCGCGAGGGTCTGAGCCGAACTTCATTCGAATCCCCTAACGGGGCCTGTCGGTTCGGTCGATTTGGCCCCTCAATCCAGCCAAACCGACCGCCACGGCTTCTCCTTCCCGGAGAGCGGCTTCCGCGCGCGACTCCGAGTCCGACCACGCGGGGCCGCCATGGGCGGCGACTAGCTATTCCGGCCTCGACCTGCCTATGCTGCGCGGGCTTCCAGTCCTCGCATGAAACGGCTCTGACCCTAGAGCATCTCCACGTCGAGAAGGCCCGCATGACCGAGACCGCTGCGCCCGCCTACGCACTCACGCTCAAGCCGCTCCGCCGCGCCCCGAACCTCACCGAGTCGCTGCTCTACGGACTCAAGTGGACCCTCGGAGCCATGTTCGAAGATCCGTTCGCCGTTCGTGACGTGGCGGTCGCCGTGCGCGAAGTCATCGACAACGTCCTCATCCACGCCGATTGGGATCGGACGCCGGCCCCGTCACTTCTGGTCCGGTACCGAGTTCACCGAGGTCTCCCACAGCTTTGCGTCTCCTCGACCAACGTGGTCCGTGACCGCGAAGAGGCCGAACGTGCGCTTCATTTTCTCGACAAGCATCTCTTAGACGGGTCTTCGCCCATGCCCGATCGCGCGTTGACCGCGCGGTTGATCGACGGGGCCAGCATCCGCACGAGCGGTGGCATCGGACTCCTCCAGGTCGCGTCGTCGCCCCGTTGTCATCTGACGGTGCGCCTCGAAGGTGTGTTGTTTCATGTGCGGGTGGATGTGGACGTGCCCGGCTTGCTGGTGCTCCGGTAAAACGCTGACCGACCGCTCCTAGATCGAGACGTTTTGGTCGGTTTATCCGCCAAATCGACCAAACCTATTCAGGTGCGGTGCGGGTTCATCGGTCGTTGCAGGAGCGCGGCCCACGCGATGCGCTGCAGCAGGTTCGATGCATTTCGCGGCTCGACGCATGGAGCGACCGCGAGCCAAGCCTGTCGACACGATGTTCATACGAGGCAATAGACCCATCATCGAACGCGCCTCCTGCTCCACTGCCTTCATCTTAATTCATACACGTTCACAAAAAATCATCCAACGTTGCGGCGCGCTTTGGTAGGGTCCGGCCTCACGAGGTTCGACTCATGGACCCCGTGACTGACTTGTGAGGATTGGATGAGGACGGAGAGGCTTGGTCTCGGGGCGCTTGCGCCAGTCGTGTTCCTTCTTTTGACCCTTGTCTTGAGTTGCTCGGATATGCAGCCGCAGTCCGCGGGGGCGGCCGCGGCCGCTTTGAGTGGCACGATCGAATTGGTTCCGATCGGCGATAGCTATCTCAGAGACGGGAGCCCCAACAAGAACCAAGGCAGCGAAACGATTTTGCGCGTGCGCAAGACGGGCAAGAATCGAGCGCTCCTTCAGTTCGATCAAGCCGAGCTCGACGCCGCGTTGGCAGGGCAGAATGTTTCCTCGGCACACATCGAGCTCGAGATCACGCACAATGGCGGCGGCTGGGACAGCGCAGGTCGCAGCGTCGGCATTCATCGGATGACCGCCCTGTGGAGCGAGCTTGGCGCGACGTGGAACTGCGCTGACGACTCCAATACGTCCAATGGCGCGCCGGATTGCCCAACCACGGCGTGGGATATGAAGAATTCCGACCAGTGGCCCTTCGCGTTCGACCCCACGTCCATGGTTCTCGTGACCAACGAGACGGCGGGCGTGTTCTCGATCGACGTGACCGCGGATGTCCGGGCTTTCGTCGACGGTTCGGCAGCAAACCTCGGCTGGATTTTGCGGTTGGTCAACGAGACCCAGACCGGTCACCTCGATTTTGCAAGCCGGGAGTCAGCTACGCCGCCGAAATTGATCATCGTGCCAGGGATCTCCGAGGACGGTGGGGTTCCCCCGCAATGCATCGGAACCCGCATCGGGGGAGACACGTACATCCGCCAAGGAGCGCCCAATCAAAACCAGGGTGGCGTCGGGATGGTGCGAGTTCGAAGCAGCGGCCCCAACCGTGCGCTCGTCTACGTCGATGCCACGGAGCTCACGGACGCGACGGCCGGCCAAACGGTAACCCTCGCGGAGCTCAAGTTCACGGTCAGCCGGAACGGCACCAACTGGGGCGACGGTCGTGAGGTCGACATCCATCGAATGCTCGCCCCCTGGGGAGAGCTCACGGCCACTTGGAATTGCGCCGCTGATCTCAACATCGGCAATCAGCAGCCCGACTGCGAGGGCCTTCAGGCGTGGGATATGGACGCCGAGGATGGCACCGAGCCCTACGATCCCACGCCGACCGACACGGTCATAGTCACGAACGACACACTTACGTCGCTCACGTTCGACGTGACGTCGGACGTCCAAGCGATTCTCGGAGGGGAGCCGACCTATGGCTGGCTCATTCGAAAGCGCGAGGAGGGGCAGGCAGGCCTCATCGAGCTCGTCTCGAGCGAAGCGAGCGCGACTGCCGCCGCCCAGATCATCACCTGCTCGCCTGGAGAAAACGACGGCGGCGTGACACCACCCGAGGATTGTCGCAACGGCGTCGATGACGATGAAGATGGGGCGATCGACTGCGCGGACACGGACTGCCAAGGTGGTGGTGCCGACGCGACCTGTGACGGCGTCGACGATGACTGCGACGGGCTCGTCGACGAGGACTTTGCCGCTGAGGTGACCGATTGTGGCGACGGCGGGTGCGCGTCCACTGGGCTCACTTCGTGTATCGACCACGTCTTCGAGGACAGCTGCGTCCCTGGAACTCCTGCCACGGAGGACGCGACGTGTGACGGCATTGACGATGACTGCGATGGAATCCTCGACGAAGACTACGTCTCCGAGCCGACCACATGCGGTGCGGGACTTTGCGCGTCGACCGGGGCGACCTCCTGCGTCGGTGGCCAGGTGCAGGACTCGTGCAGCGCGGGCAACCCGGGCACCATCGACGCTACCTGCGATAGCATCGATGACGACTGTGACGGGGTAGTCGACGAGGACTATGCGTCCGAATCGACGTCGTGCGGGGTAGGGGCATGTGTCGCGGTGGGTTCGACATCGTGCGTCAATGGGCAGGTGCAAGATGGCTGTGTGCCGGGCGTCCCGGCGCCCGGTGACATCGTGTGCAACGGCCTCGACGAGGATTGCGATGGTCTCATCGACGAGGACTACGTCTCGGTTTCGACAAGCTGCGGAATCGGGCTTTGCACCGCCCTCGGTGCGACCTCATGCGTTGCGGGGCAGGTGCAGGATTCGTGCATCCCGGGGGCGCCTGCGCCGAGCGACGCCGTATGCGACGGCCTCGATGAGGACTGCGACGGCGTCGTCGACGAAGATCACATCCTCCTTCCGACGAGCTGCGGAATCGGCGCATGCGCCTCGACAGGCGTCCTAAGCTGCGCGAGTGGGCTGATTGTCGACAGCTGCGAAGCTGGGCTGCCGGCGCCCAACGATGCAACCTGCAATGGCATCGACGACGACTGTGACGGCAACCTCGATGAAGACGTGGTGGTCGACGACGCCAATTCGTGCACCGCGGACTTCTGTGATCCCATCTTAGGGGTCCAGCATGACCCTGTTCCTGCCGGCACCGAGTGCGACGATGGCAACGTGTGCGACGGCATCGCCCTCTGCGACGGTTCGGGCACCTGTCAGCCTGGGAGCGCCCCAGAGCTCAACGATCAAAACCCCTGCACCATTGATGCGTGCGACCCGGTTGCCGGCGTCACGCATGACCTAGCCCCGGAGGGAACGGCCTGCCCCGACTGGGACCTCTGCAATGGGGAAGAGATTTGTGATGCGGCAGGGATTTGTCAGCCAGGAACGACGCCGGCGAGCGGTCCCTGTCTGACCGATGGCCCGGTGGCACGCTTCAGTACGCCGCAGGAGCTCCTCGTGACCGATCTTCGCCAGGGCGCGAGCATCGTCTCCCACGATGGCGGAGTGCCCTTCGCGGCCAGCAGCGGTGCCATCACGTGGCCTGCTCCGGGCACTGCGCTGACCATCGATCTCCGGGACGATCTTCACACGATCGATCGATTCAGCGTTTATCTCACCAACGTTTCGGGGGGATCGGCCTACATCGAGCTCCGTGCCTCGGAAAGTGGGACAGCGCCCGAGGACTTCGAAGTGGTGTATGCGGGCGATTCGCTCGGTCCCAATCAAGTGCTTTCCTTTGCACCCACGACGGCCCGTTACGTCCAGCTCTACGCGCCCTACGGTTACGCCCAGGCCAACGGTTTCGCGGTGTACTCGCGGGCGAGGGCCGGTGGCCTCGTTTCCCTGTACGAGGGCGGGGCGGAGATCGTCGAGGTCAGCAGCCAGTACCGATCCGCGACCTACGCCATCTCCACCGATTCGAGGTCTTGGCAGGCACAAGGTGCGATCAACGAGTTCTTCACCGCAAAGCTCCGAGACGATCAGCCGGTCGCCATCAATCGCATCTACTTAGCAAACGACGCCTCATCACCCTCCACCAATACGCGGGATTTCGAGATCTGGGTATCGGCGACCGGGATCGCCCCGGAGGACTTCACCCGCGTGCTCGTAGGCACGTTGCCCCAATCGGCTGCCCGCTGGTTTCTCTTCGATCCGGTTCTAGCGAAATATGTGAAGTTCATCGCGCTCAACAACTACGGCTTCTCGAGGGCCTCCCTCTCGCAGATTCGCGTCTACACGCCGTGGCAAGGCTCGAAATTCGCGGCATTTGACGACAAGTCGATCCGTGGAACGTCCGACATCGTCACCTACGCCTGGGATTTCGGTGATGGAACGTCCTCTGCTGAGCGAAACCCTGTTCACGAGTTCCCAGGGCCTGGCGACTATCCCGTCTCTCTCCGGGTCACCGACCAGAACGGGTTCTACGACGCTTACCAAGCCATTTACTACGCCGCTGAGCCGCCGGTCGCTGATTTCACTTGGGATCCCGTCGAGCTCGTGCAGAACGACAATGCCCAGATCACGGACACCAGCGAGCCAGGCGATGCGCCACTTCTCAACGTCACATTTCAGTATTTCGGCAACCAAAGCGCCGTACGGCCCCCCGGTGGAGGCATCGCCTTCAATCAACGATATGTCTCGTCGAACTTGGTCACCCTGACCGCGCGCGACGTCACCAACATGGAGTCGACCATCGCCCGCAATGTGGCCGTCGGAAATCTCGAGCCGACGCTCGGCGGCGCGCCCGAAGAGCTCAACCTCTACTGGGGCGAAGAGTGGAACCTCGGGTACAGCTGGAGCACGTTCGATTGGGGTCAAGATAACGAAAGCTTTACCTGTCACTGGGACTTCGGCGACGGCCGAACCGCAGCAGTGGGCGAGAGTTGCAACTACTATGGGAACTCGTCGCTGTCGAATCCGCCGGTCGAGCTCGATCTCCGCGTGCCAAACGCGTACGCCGAGCCCGGGGAGTACAGCGCTACGCTGACTCTCACCGACCGTTACATGGGGTCGGCCGCGGTGACGATCCCGGTGACCGTTGCCAAACGCCAGACGGGGCTTGTGATCGAGCCACTCGAAGGGCCAGTCAGTGGGTTGACGACGGTGGCCGCGACCATCGTGGACACTTCCGATGGCAATGGTCGCGTCGGCGGGCGCTTGGTGCGCTTTACCCTGCGAGACCAGGACGTCGTCGTGACCACGGATGCCGAGGGCCGCGCCGAAGCGGTGCTCGATCTCATCAACGGCCCAAACAACGTGCATGCGGAGTTCGCCGGTGACGATCTCTACTTCCCATCGGAGGACACCAAAGTTCTACCGCAAGAGATCAAGCCACCGGGGCCTGACGCGTGCGGGACGGACTTCGTCGTAGCGTTCAATGATAATAGCGGAGGCGGTCGGGAAGCAGGGAACTACCTCTTTCTCGCCTCGAGCGTCGATCAGGTCGCCCGGGTAGCCATGCCCTCGCAAGCAATCGACGAGCTCGTTCGCGTTCCCATGAACGGCCTCGCGGAAGTCGTGCTCTTGCCCGAGACCCGAATCGACGTGAAGGGCGTGATCGACGACCGGGTCATTCAGATCACGGCTCCCTTCGAGATCTGTGTCTACGGGCTCAACGTGAATGTGGTCTCGACCGATGCATTCGTCGCGCTGCCCATCGACGTCCTAGGGACGGAATATGTCATGAGCGGCTTCGGCGGCCGCCCCCTCGGCACGGATGGCCCTCAGATGACGGTCGTGGCGATCGAAGATGGGACGGAGGTGACGATCCAGCCCTCGACCCGTTTCGATCACTACGTGCGCTTGCCCGATGGATCTCAGGTCGTGCCGGATGTGAGTAGCCCGGTCACCATTCGCCTCAACGCCTACGAAGCCATGCATTTCGGAACGTCCGGGGCCAATCCGACCGGCACACGTTTCATGGCGACCGCACCCGTGGCCTTTTTTGGCGGGAATGAGTGTGGGTACATCCCGACCACCGGCTACGTCGCGTGTGACCACCAGGTCGAGCAGTTCGCTCCCGTGAGCACCTGGGACACACACTTCCTGGCCGCGCCTTTTGCCACCCGGGAGAGCGGCTATTTCCTCAGCATCGTTGCCGCACAACCCGGAACCGAGATCGTCGTCAACGGGGCTCTGGTGGCCACTATCGGGCCGGGCGAAAGCCATGTGATCGATGTCGACGACGAGGACCCAACCTTGGAGTACGCGGAGATTCAAACCTCGGGGCCCGCCCAGGTCATGCAGTTCGCCAAGAGCCTCACGACCGACAACGTCCCCGGGGGCAACGCCGACCCCTTCATGCTGACCGTGGTCCCAAGCTCTCAGTGGAACTCCGACTACTACGTGCGCACCATCCCGAACTACGAGTTGCCCGCCACGTTCAAGCAGCCCGCAGTCAGCCGGCAGTTCACCAACTACCTGAACATCATTGCGCGGAACACCGAGGTTGGTGGGATCCGTCTCGACGGTGAGCCCGTGCCGACTGCATTCGTCGCGATCGGGTCGAGCGGTTACTCGGCTGCGCAGGTTCAAGTGGCATCCGGGGAGCACCGCATCTCTCACATTCTACCGACGACACCCATCGGGGTGTCTGCATACGGGTGGGGGAACACCGAATCGTACGGCTACCCAGGCGACATGCGCATGGTGCCCCTCGCGGACGGCTGCGAGCCATCGAGCGGCCCGAACGGGGACGGACTTGACGGGGACTGCGATGGGCGCTTCGACGAAGAGCTCGCGAACGGGATCGACGACGACGGCGACGGGCTCATCGACGAGGATGTCACGTTCAACCAACCCGACGCGGTCAACGTACCGCCCTCGGCCTATTGGCAGTCCGGCTCGATGGCCGAAGACACCACCGCGACCTTCGCCCTGAGCGGCTTTGACCCGAACAATGACCCATTGAGCTATGTGCTGACGAGTCTTCCGTCCGTCGGGGTGCTCAGCCAGGCTGGATCGCAGGTGTCATACACTCCGCCCGCGGAGTTCAACGGCATCGTTTCGTTCACCTACCGCGCCAACGATGGTGAGCTCGACTCGGGCGAAGCAATCTTCCGAATCCGCGTGATCTCCGTCAACGATGCGCCCGAGATCACGAGCACACCGGTGACGACGGCAACGGAGGAGGTGGAGTACGGCTACCAAGTCACCGCGACTGACATCGATGGGGAGAACGTCTTTACTTTCTCGCTCGATGAGGCGCCGTTCGGAATGGAAATCGACCCATCGACAGGCTGGATCTTCTGGTTCCCCGACAATGCGTCCACGTTCATGACCAATCCGGTAACGGTCCGGGTAAAGGACAAAGGGGGGGCCAGCGCCACGCAGAGCTTTGCGATCACGGTCACCAATGAAAACGACCCGCCAGCCGTCACGTCGAGCCCCCTGACGCAGGGCTTTGCTGGCTTTGCCTATGCCCACACGGTGACCGCCGAGGATCCCGACCCGCTCGATTCGGTGACGTACTCGCTGCAGATGGCGCCGGCGGGAGCGAGCATCGATCCGGACACCGGCGTGATTTCTTGGATCCCTGGCGCCAATGAGATCGGAAGGCAAACCTTTGTCGTGCTTGCGACCGACCTCGGAGGCCTCGTGGGGCGCCAGACCTTCACCGTCGATGTCGAGGCGGACGCCACGCCGCCGATCGCTGCACTGACGGCGACCCCCCTTCTCGTCGCACCGGGCGAGGCGACGGTACTTCAGGTGACGGCCACGGACGAAACCGGCATCGCTTCCATCACGCTGACCATCGACGGCGTTCCCGTGACGCTCGATGCCCAGAATCAAGTGACCTTCAGCAGCATCGATCCCGGGACGCACCAAGCGGTCCTCACCGTCACGGACAGCTCCGGCAACGCATTGGTCACCAAGCTCAACATCGGTGTCCTCGGCGGCGGAGACGACGGCGCTCCGGTCATCGCACTCACGGCGCCAAGCGATGATCAGGTGTTGACGAATCTGCACAACGTCCTTGGTACGGTCAGCGATGGCAATTTGCTCGAGTACACGGTGAGCGCTCGCTATCGCGACAGCGGGGAACGAGTCGTGCTGAAGCGCGGTTACGACCCCGTTGCCGGAGGCATCCTCGGCACCTTCGATGCGACACTTCTGCAAAACGGGTACTACGACCTCGAGCTCCGCGCGACCGATACCAACGGCAATGTGAGTCAAGTCAGCAGGCCGGTGCGCGTCGACGGGGGTGCCAAGGTCGGGGTCGTGCAGCTCGGTTTTGTCGACGCAAACCTCGAAACTCTCGGCATTCCGCTGACGGTCGTCCGGCGTTACGACAGCCGGGACAAGCGAGAGGGCGATTACGGCTACGGCTGGCGGCTTGACGTCCGCGCAGGCTCAATCCGCCACAATCGGCCGGTCGGGGATGGGGTGTCGATCTACACGAGCAACGCACCGTTCTCGTTGCCTTGCCAAGAGCAGTTCGAGCAGAAGAGTCACTTTACCGAGGTGCGTCTGAGCGACCGCGAGTACTATCTCTTCCGTCCAATTTTTGCGAACGTGCAGCCGATCTCGGGCGCGTGCGAAGCCGAGGTGTTCTTCGAGTTCGTCGATGGCTCAGATGGCGTCGCGGAGCTGGTCTCACTCGAAGACGACTTGGTGCGCGCCACCGCAGTCAGTCCAACGAACGACCAACGGCTCCTCCCGCCAAGTCGCCTCACGGTGGTGTTCACCGGCGAGATCTACAACCCGCAGCGCTTTGCCATGACCACGGCCGACGGCCGCGTGTTCGTGCTGAGTGTCCAGAACGGCATCGAACAAGTCCAGGACCCGAACGGCAACGCCGTCGCATTCCAAGATGGCGCGATCATCCACAGCGACGGCCGGGGCCTCCAATTGGTCCGGGATGTGAGGGGACGCATCGAACGACTGATCGACCCGCTCGCAAACGAAGTGAGCTATGAGTACGACGGGGAAGGGGACCTCGTCGCGGTCGTCGACCAGCTCGGCGGCGTCACCCAGTACCTCTACGAGAGCGAGATCCCCCACCACCTCACGGGCATCATCGACCGGCAGGGCCAGCAGGTCGCCGCGATGGACTACACCCGCGATGGCCGCCTCCGGCAATTGTGCGACGCCGACGGCGGTTGCGCGCGCAACGCCTACGACCTGCAGGCACGCGACTGGACCTTCTTCGATGCGACGGATCGGCCGATTCGCCGCAAGTACGACGACCGGGGCAACGTGCGGGAAGAAACCGATGGGCTCAACCACACGACCAAGTACTTCTATGACAGCAAAGACCGGTTGATTTCGGTCGAGGATCCGACGGGCGCCAAGACAGGGTTCGGCTACGACCCCCGCGGCAACCTCACCAGGCGCATGGAACCGTACGAAGTGGGGGAGGACGCCGCGGACTTCACGACGACGTTTGAGTACGACACGGGCGATCGGCTCATCCGAGAGACCCTACCGACCGGTGGGGCCTATGCCTGGACGCACGACGAAAACGGCAACCAGCGTTTCTTGACGGATGCGGACGAGAACGTGTTGCTAGAGCGGACCTATGGTCCGCGCGGCGAAGTGCTGACCGAAACCGATCGGTTCGGCACGGTGACGTTCACCTATGCGCCGGACGGCCAGAAACCGGCGACGATGGAGGGGCCCGATGGCGCCGTGACGACGTTCACGTACGACGCGGCCGACCGATTGAAGACCCGAACGCGCGGGTCGGTCGTCACGAGGCACGACTACGACGCCGCAGGGCGCCCGCGCTTCACCGACTTCGGCAACGGCGTCACCGTCGACTACGAATACGGCACGGAAAATCAGTGGATCGCCCTCGAGGGCCCGACCTTCGGACGCGTCGAGCGTCGAGTGTCGGCGATGGGACGGCTCCTCGGCTGGACGCTTCCGAACGGCGATTCGTTCTCCCGCAGCTACGACCCGCAGGGTCGGGTGCGGGTCGAGACTGACGAGCTCGGGAACGAAACGGTCTACGACTACGACGTCGCAGGCCGGCTCGAGTCGGTGAACGACCTCGCTTCGGGGAACACGACCACCTTCGCCCGCGATGCGGGAGGCCGGGCCCAAGACATCACCGATGGCCTCGGTGGCGTGCGGTCGATGACCTACTACCCCGACGGCCGACTCAAGACGTTGTCGCAGGAAGTGACCGAGCAGCACCTCGTGGGCGCGTGCAGCGCGCCACCCTCGGTGCGGACGACGGCGTTTGCGTATACGCCGGTCAGCACCACGGTGACCGACCCGCTTCAGCGCGACACCGTGCTAATTCAAAACCTCTACGGCTTGCCGTCAGAAACGCAGTTCTTTGGCGGCACGCGCACGAGCAGCGCGTTCTTGGGGCAGACCGTGCGCGACGAAGCGCAGTTCTTCCCGACGAGGCGCACCGACGAGCTCTTGCGCGACCGAACACTCGGCTACAGCCCGAAGAGCGCGCTCGAATCGGCGAGCGACCTCTCAGGCTCCGCTTGGCAGTACGGGTACGAGGTCACCCAAGGCGGCGAGGTCGTCTTCGATGTGTTTAGCGGCGAGGTGAGCCTCGGGCTTCGAGAAGGGCGCGAAGGGCT
This sequence comes from uncultured delta proteobacterium, assembly GCA_963792825.1. Lineage (GTDB taxonomy): Bacteria > Myxococcota_A > Polyangia > Polyangiales > Houyiibacteriaceae > SG8-38. The sequence goes on from CAWBXS010000001.1 coordinate 295,554, forward strand.
TCAGAGCTACCGCGCGCAAGACGACGAGCGCCAGGCCTGGCCCGAGCACGAGGAGGACGGCTTTTCCCATCGCCTGAGGAACACCCAGAGCCCCGAGGGCGAGGTCACGACCTGGCACTTCAACGGCCAGGGCCGCGTCGAAAGCATCGACTACCCGTTCGCGCAGAGCGAGACCCGCAGCTACGACCCGCAGGGTCAGCTCGACCTCGTGAGCCGTCCGGACGGCACGAGCCTCGACTACGACCTCGCCGTGAGCGGCCGCGAGCTTCTGATGAGCGCGAGCGATGGGACGGGTAGAGCGTTCACCTATGGGCCTGGCGACCGGCTCGAGACGATGACCGATGCGACCGGGGCAACGACGTTCTACTACGACGCGGCCGGACGCTACGCCGGGCATGACAACGCCACGGGCTCGCTGAGCCTCACGCGCGACGCGCTTGGGCACGTGAGCGAGCAAGAGGCCTCCGCCCCCGTGCTCAACGTGGCCTTCCCGACCCAGTTCGCGCACGACGAAGAAGGGCGGCTCCTATGGCTTCGGGACCGTCGAGGCAAGACGGCCGAGATGCGCTACGACGAGGCGGGGCGTCTCGTTTGGCTCAATCATGGGCAACGCACGTGCAGCAGCCAGTCGATCGGGCCCACCACCGAGTGGACCTACGACGAGCGGGACCGCATCGAGTCGGTGATTCACCGAGGCCCGCCGCCCTCGGCCGGGGTGCCTGGCCCCGTGCTTCTGTCACGGACCTACGAGCGCAATGCGGCCGGGGAGCCGACCCGCATCCTCGAGCAAGACGGCTCGTATACCCTCATCGACTACAACCCGGCAGGCCGCGTGAAGACCGAGCGGTACTTCGACGACGTCGATACGCTGCTCGAAGAAATCACCTACGGCTACGACCTCGACGGCAACCGGACGCAGCGAACCAGCAGCGCCGGGGTCGAGGTCTACGAGTACGACCCTGGCTCGCGGCTGACGCGGGTCACCCTCGACGGCGTCGAGACGCAAGCGTTCGAGTACGACGAGAACGGGCGCGTCAGCCGGATTGTGCGAGATGGCCTCGACCAGCGCCTCACTTGGGACGCGCTCGACCGACTGACGCGGGTCGAGGACGTGAACTTCATCGAAGACGCGGTCGACTTTGCCTACGATGGGCAGGGACGGCGGGTGTCGGCGGACCGGGCGGATAGCGCGCAGCGGTACGTCGTCGGGCCGACCGGCAATCAATCGCTCGAATCGCCACATCTGGTGCACAACGGGTTCTTCTTGACGGGAGAGCTCGTCTACAACGGGGAGCACGCACTCTGGCGCTACGACGGCTCAGAGCCGCCCGACACGCGGGTGTATCTCCGCGATGCCATGGGCTCGGTGATCGGGCTCATGGATGAGAACGGCCAGCTCATCGAGTCCTTCGACTACGACGCCTTTGGCAATGTGCGCAGTCCCGGCGGGGAGGCGCTGCCGGAGGTGAGCTTCGGCGGGGACAGTCGCTTCCAGGGCATGTGGAAGGATGCGGGGACGGGGCTCTACTACGTCCGAGCGCGGTACTATGACGCGCGGACAGGGAGGTTTTTGTCGAGAGATCCGGCCGAGGGGCGGTTGGAAGAGCCGGAGACCTTGATGCCGTACGCGTTTGCGAACGGGAACCCGTACGTGTTTCAGGACCCGACGGGGAGGTTTACGCTTGCCGAACTCGCGATCGCGGATTCGATTCGAAACGGTATCGCCGGAGCACAGTCGAACCTAGGCTTGTCGTTTATCGACAGGCTGCAAACTTTCAGGGATGACACCAACGCGATCGGAAATGGAGTCGTCGCGGACGTGTTCTTGGGCGTCGCCGCAGGGGCAGCCCTTGGCGGGATTGGGCGCGGCTTGTGGAGGTTTCTCGCGAGGAACGTTTCTTCTGGGAGAAGAGCAACTCTCCCCCGGAAGTTCTACCACTACACTACCGAGGCTAAGGCTGGGCTGATACAGGACACTCAACTTGGCCAACTCGACGGAACTCTCTACCTCACACCCGCTGGCGGCCTTTCACCTACGCAAGCAGGAATCGAATTGGCCCTGCCCCAGACGAATACGGCTGAGGCCGTGTTCGAGGTTTCGATTGAAGCGCTTGATCCATCTAAGATCAGCCGGTTCGGCCTCGTCGCTGGCAATTTCCTTGGACGTGGCGGCGGAGGTTATGAGCTTCTTTACGATGGTACCATTCCAAGGGGCGCGTTCAGGAGGGTACGCTGATGACGATCAACTCGACCCAATCCGATCTGCTTTCGATTGCGCATGCACATCGCAATGATCGCGATGGTGGGTACGACTTGGCGTCCGCGCTTTGCACGTACCGCGCAGGGATGCCGACAGATAGGGCTTCGGAGTGGGATGAGGTTCTACTAGATTGGGCGCGAGACGAATCGATACGATTGCGCGGCGTGGCGCTCGAGGCCCTTGCGCGAGCCGGGGGGCCGGCGGTCGATGAGCGGCTAGTGTCAATGCTACACGAGGATGGACCGTGGGACGAATGGCGAGAGTATCTTGCCAATACTCTGATTCGGCGCGGTGTACAGGATGACAAACTGAAATCGCAAGTGGAGCAAGCAGCACGGCGGATGACTCCGATGGGGCTGCCAAACTTGGCCGCGCTCCTGCCTTCGACACCCGAACTGCTGAGTTCCGCCGCCTCTTGCATCGTGGAGGCGATGTCGAATAAGAAGTACGAGTACGTGGAGGCGCATGTTCCGCCCTTCGTCCATAACGCGGCTTACCACAACCCCGAGCTACTGGTGCAACTGGTCCGAGAAACGTACTCGCGCGACCAGACCGCCGGCCGACGGCTCGGGGAAATGGTCGCCGACTACCTAGAGAAGCCATGGGCGAAGCGTCTCTTTCCGAACGGCGCTGCTGCGGACCTGCAAGACCGAGTGCGCTGCGCGACGCGACCCGACGAAGAGCTCTGACCAAAGATTCCGACCGAGGTTGACGCCAACCTAGGCGCGGTTCCGGCCTGTCGACGGCATCGCCAATCCCCTACCGACGAACGCGAAGACGCTACTTGACGCGATCCTTCCAATAGCCGGGGCGGCGATGGTGGTGGGCCACGGCGTACACCATCCGCACGCCTTCGACGGTGGCGACAATCAAGGCATGGCGAAACGTCTTGAAGTGGAAGGCGCGCACCTCCAGCTCGGGCGGATACCCAGGCAAGAGCCCGCCGCTTTCGGGAAACTGGATGATGCGCTCCACGACCGCATCGAGCTCGGCCTCAAACTTGTGCCCGTAGCCTGGACGTTGGGACTCGTAGTATGTAGCCGCTTCGATTAGCTCAATTCGAGCTGCCCGGTGAAAGCGGAGCTCGCTCATCGAGCCGAATCGAGAGCGTCTTTCAGGCGAGCTTTGACCTCGGAGTAGGACTCGGTCACGGCTTCGCCACGACGAACCTCATCAATGCGGTTCAGCACTTCGCCACACCATGCGGCCGCGATTTCTTCATCCGAATCTCGTGGAACCGAGTCGAGAAGTGCCTGGCCAAGGCGGCGGCGGTCCTCTTCCGAGAGCGTCATCGCGTCCTGGAGAATCTTCTTCGCTTCGGAACCCATGAAGCAAGTCTACGCCATCGGAGCGACTTCGACCATAGACGGTTTCCTCCGCGGTTCTAACATCAACCGCCAGCCCGCCGTTCGTTGAAACGACCTCCGCTGCCGTGCTGCCCAGATGGATCTAGTCGGCTCTCCTGAACTGCAGCACAATGAGGGCTGGCCATGGTTGACGAACAGAAATTGCTCACCCGGATCACCGTCAATCCCGAGATCTTTGGCGGAAAGCCGGTCATTCGCGGACGACGGCTGGCGGTGGAGCATGTCCTCAGCATGCTGGCGGCGGGCGATGCCGCGGAGACCATCCTCGAGGGATACCCCTGGCTCGAGCCGGAAGACATCCAGGCTTGCCTCGTCTACGCAAAGGAGGTCAGCGAATGCGATTCCTCCGATGATCCGGATCTCGGGAGCTGTGACTGAAGCCGAGAACAGTTGGCCCTCCGTCCTCGTCAACGAATGGGACGAATGGTTCCAAGCTCCTCTCGAAGCTCCGCCACCGCAGAGGCTCCGTCTTCGGCGTTGAGGTCGCCCCGTTCCAGTGCTTCCGCTCGCGAGACGGCTTCGTCTGCCCAGGCCTTTTCGATCTCAGCCTGCTCCCGTTTCGGTAGTCGGGGAAGGCTCGTGAGCAAGAGCTCGGCCAGCTGCTCGCGCTCGAACTCACTGAGCTCCATCGCGTCGCTGAGCACCTTCTTGGCCTGGTCGTTCACAGACCCATTATGTGCTCGGAGACTCTGCCGGTCAAAGCTCCACCGGCGTCACGCACTGAATCGGCCGGCCGTGCCGGAGGCTCCTGGTTGCATGCAACGCGCGGCGCATGTACCTAGCTCTCAGGTTGGGCGGCCTCAGGTTCATCTCCGCATACCTCTTCGCGACCATGTTTGTCGGGATGCTCGCGCTTGCCGTGGCGTACCCGATTCACCCCGTCACGGCGCTCGGGTGGGCGCTTTGGTTTGTGTTTGTGCTACCCATCACCGTTTCACTCGAATGGATCGGAGGGAAAGTACTAGGCGACCGAGTAGGGCGCAGGATTGACGCCTCGCGAGGCATCTCCGCGAAGGGAATCTTAGTCGCACTGGCTCTGCTGGTCGCAATGCTCGCTCTCGGAACGCTCATCGTCGTTTCGCTGGGCGCCGCTGGAGGCGGCTTCTGGGAAACACACTTTTCGGACACCTGGTGACAAGCACCCGCTCCGCGCCAGTTCAGACGACACGGAGCGCGCGCCACAACGCTAGCGCGAGTCCCTCGGCGTCCGGATGAACCCGGCACGGTGCCGGGTTTGATGGCGTTTCGGTGCATCCAACTGCGTCTTGGGGCACTTGGCCCGATCCACTTTGCCCCGGAAAACGCGCTATTTCCGCGCTCTGCCGATCTCGTCCCATCCCCTCCGGAGGCAGAAGTCGTGGGTTCGAATCCCTCCGCGTCCGCCAATAATTTCCGTGTGTTAGCCGTGTCGTCAGTCGCCCGAATTCGGTGGCAGATGCTCGGGGCTCACCTTGCAGCGGCGCACCGGATCCGGCGAGCAGTGAGCAAGGCAGGCTCGCACGAGCCGTCTCTCCCTCACGGCGCCGAGGCCGTGCTCGACCCGAAGAGCTTTCGAGGCACGGACGCGGTGGGAAGCGCCGCTGAGGCTGAGGCAGTCGAGGGGCTTCGCGACGCGGCCGTCCGAGTCGATCGTGCGCGCGGAAAGCTCCGCAAGGATGCCCCGAACGAAGCACTCGAGACTTGGTGGGCCATGATGCACGGCCAATGGTCGATGCTCGATTGGCTCGACTCCGACCAGCGCCGATACGTCCTTGCAGTGCCCGACCAACCGAACCTAGGCGACCCGCTCGGTCTAACCGGACGCGAGCCTTAAGTCGCGACCTACACGGCGCTTGGTGACAGCGGAAAGCTGATCAGCTACCGACTGGGCGTATCCAAAGCGACGGTGTCCAACGTGCCGAATGCCGCGATGCGCAAGCTCAAGGTCTAGACCCAAGCTCAGCTCGCCGACAAGATGCGCGGCTTTGCGAAACACTTCGGCCAACAGGCGTTGCGGTCTCACCTTGCTCTTGGAGGTCTTGGGCTGTGCGATGACGGACGCCAACCTGGGTGAGGTCGCTGAACCGTAATGCCGAGTTGGACAGCCGCAGTGGTCGGGTGGTATGGCACTTCATCCTGTCAGGCGAGACCGCGGCCGCGGGCCTTCTCATCGACGCATGAAATACCTCACTCCCGTATTCCCATTCCTCGCAGGCTGGATCCTCCTTCTGCTCAGCCACACGCTGTCCACGATCGCGCTCGTCAACGGCGTTACCCAGCTGCTGCTCTTCTTTCTTGTCGTCCATCTGCCGATCAAGAACACCGGCCGGATGTCGTATGTCGACGTCGGGTGGCCTTTGGGTGTCGCGGTGATCGGCGTGGTCACGCTGCTGCTCTCACACGGCTACTGGCCACGGGTGGCGATGATCGGTGGGGTCTACCTGTTCGTCGGCCTCCGGATGGGTCTTGGCGCGCTGCACATGTGGCGTCTCGGCAAGCTCCGGGTCGAGTTTCCCCGCTACGAGTACCAGAAGCTCCGATGGCAGCGCGAGGGTAAGACCAACGTGCCTTTTGCGATGCAGGTCGAGGCCTCGGTCCAGGGTCTCGCGAATGCGTCGTATCTCGCCTTTCCCGCATTGATCGTCGGATCGAATCCCACACCTCGCATTTCGGCGTTCGAGGTCATCGGGCTCGCGATGTGGGTGGCCGCGTTCGCGATGGAGTCCATCGCCGACCTCCAGAAACTCGCGTTCCTTCGAGACATGCAGAAGCAGGGAGAGAGGAACCAGGTCTGCAACGTGGGTCTCTGGCGCTACAGCCGGCACCCCAACTACTTCGCGGAGTGGATGGTGTGGAACGCTCTGGTGGTCGCCTCGATTCCGTCGTGGCTCCCCCTGCGTTCGGTCGAGCCTCTCGTCGTGTGGCTCCTGCTCGGAGCAGGACTCCTCTTCGTGTCGCGCATCATGTACAGCACCCTCGTCTACTACACCGGCGCGGTTCCTTCCGAGTACTACTCCGTACGAAAACGCCCCGAGTACGAGACCTATCAGCGGGAAACCAACAGGTTCTTCCCCGGCCCAAGTCGCTCGCGGCGTGCGTAGCTCCTTCCCCAAAAACCACGGGGAAACGGGGCGATTCGGGTTGGTGGTTTGGACCGGCCGTCTTTGAGTCTGCCTTTCTGCGACGGTAAGCTGGTGCTCGGTACCTGGCAGCAAGCGGTGGTCATCGACTGCGACACCCGGCCAAGGGAGCGCCATCTGCGCCTGCAGGCGATTGGCGAAAGTTGAGTCGGTGCTAACTCGTGATGACTGGTGTCAGTTACACGGTGAGAGCCCCGAGGCATGTCCGCAGTGCAGATCTCTGTCGGCACTACCCGCCGCGGCGTCCATCGCGAAGCCCAAATGCTGCTCGACGCATGCCACACGCGCGGCATCCTCGGTGTTGTAGAAGGCGAGGCAGTCCGCACGGTTCTCGAACTGATAGTCGACGTAGTTACAGGTGGCCTCGAAACCGTCGCAGAACGCTGCCGCGGCACCCGTGCCGCCGGTTCCTCCGGCGCCGCCTGCACCGCCGCTACCACCGGAGCCCGCCGTGCCACCGGTTCCTGCGGTGCCGCCCGTACCGGCGCTGCCACCCGACCCCCCTGAGCCGCCGCTTCCGTCATCGCTGCTGCCACACCCAAAAAGCCCCAGCGATCCGCTCACAACCAGTATTCCGATCATTCTCATGCTCAACCCTCCCACGACGGGCGCATCTTACACCAACCAGGCTCGACGCCACCAGAAAGTCCGTCGTCGCATCTCTGGCACCAGTGTTCGTTCCGATGCCAGCGCGGGTGCCAGCGATCACCATAGACGTCTGCCGCGCATGAGAAGCGCCGGGGTTCCGGGGATCCGGGAGACTTCCCAGCTCGTGAGCGGTAGCTCGCTCAACAGGCTGCGCGCCTCCTCGAGATCGATCGAGCGGCCCGCCACGAACGTGCGAAACATCGCCAGGTTCAGCGGACGCATCGCCTTCGGGAGCCTCCACCGCGCGACGAAGCGCCGTGCATCGTTGTACCGGCAACCACGGTCGGCTTCCACCACCAACAGCTGGCCGCCCGGACGGAGCACCCGCACGCATTCCGCGAGACCTTTGCTCTGATCGGCCCAGTGTTTGATCGAGGCGATGCTCACCGTCGCATCGAAGGACTGGTCGGCCAACGGAAGGGCGAGCGCATCGCCGACGACCAACTCGATGGTCTGGTGACCGGCGTTTCGCCGGCGCGCGCGCTCGATCTGGTCCTTCGATGCATCGAGACCGACCCAGCACAGGTCTGGACGTTGCTCGATCACGGCATGGGCGAGTTGTCCGCCTCCGCACCCCACCTCCAGGACCCTTGCACCCTGAGGTAGCTCCGCGAGGTAGTCGTCGACGACCGCGTCCCTCATGTCCATCACGGCCGGAGCGATGAACCGATCGTAGGCCCACGCCTCGGCAAAGCTGTAACGCGCGGTCAAGTCGTTGAACAACGCCACACGGCGGGTTCTAGCTGTATTCGACATCGCGCGCACCTGGCGCGCGCGCCCTACGGCTGCACCTCAAACGCGCCGACGTCGCACTTGGGCTCAGGCCCGCGGATCGCCACGGGTCTGGGTTCGCCGCGCTGGTCCGTTGTGAGCGGCAGTCCGTCTGCATCGACACAGTCCGCTTGGTACAACTTCGCCGCCGACGTTGGCACGCTGAGCGATCGGAAAGCCCAGCCGATTCATCATGGGTTCCGTCGATGAAACCTCGAAGCGGCCCGGACAGCGGGACCTCGTCGAGATCAACGCATCACTTGGACCCAAGGCCTCGGTCAGCTCTCCGAGCTCCTAGCACGGCGATGGGTCAGGGCGTTTCAAGGGGACGTAGCCTAAAGCACTCTTCGCCAACGCCGTGGCTCTCGATGCGCGGATCCTGTGACCCGCGCCAGTCCGTACAGGTGCGATGGCCGTTCGGGCACTTCGTCGCGAACGTAGCGCAGACTTCGAAGAGCTCGCTGCCTAGGACCCGATATCCATATGCTATCCCCGTCTCGGGATCCCTGAGATCGACTTCAGTGGAGAGCTCAGCTTTCAAAGATTCTAGCTCCTCGGGCAAGGATTGATACCTGACCCAATGGGCATTAACCTCGAAGACGATCCGACGAAGGTCCCCGAGTCGCTTCCGGTCGAGCTTCTCGAGCCGCGCGTTCTCGGGCGAACCCACCACCGACAAACCGGCCGCGACAGCCAGCAGAACCCCGACGATGGTGAGCACGACGGCCACACGCACCCAGGCACCTCCGTTCATACGCGATCCTGATCGTCACGCAGATCCCATAGGTAGTATCCGAAGATCAGACCTGCGATGACGAGGACGGTTAGCGCCTTGAGCAAGAATCGAATGGTCACCTCACCTGAAAGAAGGTTGTAGACGACGGTCGTGAAGTCTCCGACGAGCACGGACGCGGCGATGAAAAGCGTCATATACGTCAGCCACTTCCGAATCTTGGAGGATCGTTTGGTCGGGTCTCGTTTGATGGATGTGCTCAGGCGCCAGGAGAGCAGCAAGTAGATCGGAAACGCGACGATGAGCGCGGCGATGGCCTGTCGAATCGCGACCAGGCTGACTTCATCCGGGACCCCGTCGGCGACGTCGGGATAGGCCCGTTCGATGAGCTCGAATAGAAGACTGCCGAAGTGGAACGCGCTGACTCCCAACGTAACGAAGACCACTAGATAGATGAACGCTTCACGCGCGGAAACATAGGGTCGCGGTCGTGGCACCGGAATGGGGAAGTCGATCTCTGCATAGGCGGCCAGCGCCTTGGCGATCTCGTCAGCTGGCCATCCAGCGCTTGCGAGGACAGCACTTATTTCGTCGCGCGAAGACCCTCCTTCGAGCGCCTTGTGAACGAAACTGAGAAGCTCATCATCTGTCGAACTCATCTCATCCTCATCCTTGGCGCAGTGCAATGCGCCCGAGCACCAGCAAGAACGCGGCTGTCGTCCGTTCCTGAGTTGCGATTGGGACGCATCGGGACCACTCGTGGCTTCTGCGGGCTCCGCATCGGACACTACGACCTGTAGGCCGGGATCGCCACAGCACAGGGGAACCTTTGAGCGAATGCAGCTTTTCCCCTGAAGCCGCTGGAGTTTCTGTAGCTCTTTGAAATTCCGATCTTCTGCCTGAGAGAAGCTCTCTTAGCCCATTCTTTCCTTGCGGCCCGATCGGTGTGTGCCAAACGGATCGCGCCAAACGTAGTCAGCCCGAGGCCTATGCCCGGCGACTCGCAGCTGATGGCAACGCAGGTCACTCACGGAGTGAGCAAGCGCCGCCCGTCGCGCATGAACGCGAGGGCTGGGGTGGCGACGACGATGCCAAGGCGTAGGCGCGTCGGGTGCTTTGGGAGGCGCGAGAGCGCGACCCAGAATACGCGGTCCGCGTTGTTGAGCTTGGGGCGTTTGGTCTTGCGCTTCAGAATGGCCAGCTGCTGTCGCATGGCGAGGTTCTCGGTTGACCCCGAGCGTGGAAACCTGGCGCGTCACCGACCGAGGTAATCGAGGGCTTCCGGGCCGTAGTGGAAGCCGAAGTAGAACACGGCGGCGAGGGGCACGATGATACTGAGGACGGCGAGGATTAGGCCGAGGGCGATAATGGCGTAGTCCCATGCGCCGGGTTTTGAGTCGGGACTTTCGTGTTGACGGATGAGCTCGAGGTTGCGGCGGTTCGATTTCCAGGCAGCGTCGAAGATATCTCCGATGACAGGGAGGGCGCCTAAAAGGACGTCGATCAGGATGTTGAGGAGCATTCGTCCCAAGATGACTCGCGGCACGCCCCGACGGAGCGCAAACGTCAGAAGCCCGATCGAGCCTAACCCGGTGACCGTGTCGCCGATCCCCGGAAAGAGGAGCCCGATGATCGGGTCGATCCCAAAACGGAAATCGGTGCCAGGGATGCGAAACCGGTCGTCGAGCAACGCAACCAGTGCGTCGGCCCACGAGGTGAGCCTGGACACCGAGCGCTGCGGGTCAGCCATGGCGCGGATCGTGACCGCCCGAGGGCGTTGCGTCTACTTGCGTCCGCGAACGACCAAGATTCCTAACGCGACGGTTGCTGAGCAACTACAAACCTCAGGCCGACGCGACCGATTCGGCGCTGTGGCGCAACCTCGAGTGATCAAGCCTATGGCCGTATGAGCGAAGAATCGCAGCCCGCGGGAGCCGAGACGGGGTTGCAGCGAGCCACGTACCCGCCCGGCACTTCCGCAAAGTAACCCGTACCGAAGTCGGGATTCGGCACCACGTAATCCGTGCTGACGTACTGGCCGCCGCTGGCAAAAGCCGCCTCTTGCAATGACCTATCGCCATCGCGAGCCTGTTTCGTGTCCTCGTCGGCCCGGGTCCTCACCAAATACCCGGCGGTCACCAGGTCGCGGATTCTCTGATCGTCCTCTAGCGCGCTGTTCACATTGAACCACGCCGCTTCGGGCTTGCCTTCGTCGGAATTGACGAACATCACGCGCCCTCTGAGCGAGGGATGTCCTTCGATGTAGTAGTCGCGTGCCGCGCTCCTGTTCAGAAAGACGAACATGAACCGGCCGCGGGCCTCGGCAAGCGTCAGCCATTCGCCATTCAGCACGGCCTCTTCGAGGGTGTCCCGCTCTCCGCGCACGTCATCGGGCGTGATGAGCTGACTGGCCGGAAACACTTCTAGGATTTCGCGGTCGATGCCGGCCACCTCGTCGGGGCCGAACTCCAACGGGATGGTGAAACCCAAGCTGAGGGGGTCTGGAATCACCTCTTCTTTGCCTTCGACCATGACCGTGATGGGAAGGTGACCCGAATTGCTGTCCGACCATCCCTTGAGAGTCGTCAGGCAATCGATGAACGTCAGGCAGTGGGTTTCGAAGTCGATGTCCTGAACGTGCAAGACCTTCAGACCTGGCTCGTCCAGCTCGGGGATGCCGGAGACGGGGTCATCGCCGACCACGCTCAGCCCCCGGCGAACGCATCGTGAACGGTTACCGGTGGCGCTCTTCAGCGATTCCTGACCCCTGCTCGGCCGCCAGTTCCGCCAGTCGCTCTTGCGCGCGCCTCACTCCCACTAGCCTGGCGCGACGAGGCGTCTCGGAGGTTCCTTTCTCCCGAAGAAGAGCGCACCGCGAAGGAGCTTCTTGGGGAAGGGCAGCGACGTGTGTGCTCTTCGAACTGCGTCGAGGCCTCGTTGCCGGAGAAGCGAAACGCGATACCGCTCCCGGACCAGCCGAAGCTCGCTACGCAGAAAGCCAGTGGTCGAGCGATAGCTGCATGCCGGTCCTGCTGACGTCAACGGCCAACGCGGCCTGCGGGATCGGCGACAAAATCCCCAACTTGGCATCTGAATGCGACCGGTCCGCTCGGCGCCGCTCCTCGTCCTGAGCAGCGGGGCGAACATCGGAGCCCTTGCCGCGACCAGCGGCCTGTGTCTGGCGGGTGCGCAGATGTTCACTGGAGTCTGCCAAGGTGTCGTATTTGAGGCAGCGCTTGTGATGGAGCCGCGTTTCCGATAACCTCCGAGTCGCTTTATGCCTTCTTCATCCGGTCGGAGCCCCAACGTAGTCCACGCAGCAAAACCACTTTCTGAGCCACCCGCTCCGCGGGAGTACGATCAGCTTCAGGGCAAGACCGGTCGGCAAGCCCTCTATCGTCCCGATCGCTTCACTCTCCGAGACCTCGTGGAACGTCCCGAGCGATTCACCCTCCGGGTCGACGGCCGCGCGGTCCAGCCACGCAATTTCTCGCTCTCGGGGGTTTCTTTCCGGGACCGGCAGGGCGCTGTGTGGGAACCGGGCGGGACGGTGGCCTACTCGATGGAGCTTGGCGGTGTGACGGTCCTTCAGGGCGAGGCGAGCATCGCCCGCGTCCAAAGCGCAGGCCGCTACGTCGAGGTGGGGCTCACATCCTCGGGGATAGTGGACTATCAGTCGCTGCGGACCGCTGAGAGCGAGCAGATGTGGCGGGAGGCGCTCCGAAGAGAGCACCGCATCTTCGGAGACGCGCTGCCGTCGGCATACCGACAAGCGGTCCTCGAGCTATCTGGCTTCTGCCAGTTCTACAAGAATTTGTTGGGGCGCCGCGAGCATCAAGATCCTGGCCATAGGCTAGAGATCGCGGAGGAGGCTTTCGCAGGGATGGAGCGCGGCTGGCTCGAGCTCAGCAAAAGAGCCGCGACCTGCGCCGTGGAGTTTTTGGATGACCGAGAGACGCTCGAGGAGGCGCGGCTCGTCAGTGAGGCGCTCGTGACCCCGTACCTGGTGGAGGCGCCCGTCCTTCGGCGCGCCTTCGAGAAGCCGCTCGGCTATCCAGGCGATTACGTCGTGATGCAGCATTACTTCGCGAACGCGTTCGAGGGTGAAAGCTCGTTCGGCATGGTGTTCCACAAAATCACCAACGAGCATCCCTTGTCCGCGGGAGTTCGAACGCGCTCCAAGTGGATCGCCGACCTCATTCGAGAGCGCGCGAAACGCACCAACGGCGCCGGCCCTCTGAAGGTGCTGTCGCTCGGGAGCGGCATCGGCGCCGAAGTCGGTTTCGTCCACTCCGGGACGGGTGCGGAGCGCTTACCGGTCCGATGGACACTCATCGATCAGGAGGACGAGGCGTTGGCTCTCGCCTATCGAAATGCCCGAAAGATCTCCGAAAATGCTCCGGCTCCGGAGGTGACATGCGTCAATGTCTCCTTTTCACAGCTTTTTGGAGGCGACGTCGCGCCTGACACCTGGGGGCGGCAGGACGTCATCTTCGCGATGGGGCTTTTCGACTACCTGCGTGAGCCGGGCGCTTCCATGTTGATTGCGGGACTTTACTCCCTTCTTCGGGAGGGTGGCGTCCTCGTCATCGGCAACGCGGCGAAGCCAAACTCCCATTTCTGGGAGCCCGAGTTGGCACTGCGATGGTCGCTTTTGTATCGTGATAGGGAGGAGATGGAGCGCCTCGGGGCATCTCTACCTTCCCAGGCGATCGTGCGTGTGGAGGTAGAACCGATGGGGGCCTACCACATACTTACGTGCCAGAGGTCGTAGCGTCAGACTCTAAGGACGGGCCAGCCCTCGACGGGGCTTTCGAATCGGAGCTCGCTCGTCGGAACGGCACTGCGCTCCTTTGGTCGCACCTTGCCTTCAGTTTCCTGTTCCTATTGTGGTGGTGCATCGACTATGTCGAGGCCCCTGCAGAGGCGTCGCATTTCCTAGTCTACCGTGCCGTTGCGGTGGTGGCCGCGACGCTTGCGGCCCTTGGCTCGACGAGAGGCTCGCAACGGCCGACGCACTCCTGGCTCGCTACTTCTTCGTGGTTCCTGATCTGGGGCACCACGGTTGCGGCGATGCTCCCCCACGTCAGCCCCTACGCAAATCTTCTTTACATCGTTGGGCTGAGCGCCATCGGTCTCGGCGCTGGGGTGCTCCCTTTATGGCCGGTTCGTTGGGCGATAGGCACTGTCGTCGCGATCGCGCTTGCAGGAGCATGGGGCTTGGCACTCCGACCTGACGTGAGCGGCATCACGTTCTTGGAATCGGGCACCATTTACACGACGATCGGCACCGGAGCAGTCATTGTCGCCGTGTTGAAGTTTCGTTTCTTCAAGGTGGACTTCGAGCGTCGGGTAGAGGTCGAGCTCACAAGCCAGCAACTGAGAAGCGCCGTCGCTCAGCTCAAGGAAGTCGACCACGAGAAGACCCGTCTCTTTCACAACGTATCGCATGAGCTTCGAACTCCGCTCACGATGATTCTCGGGCCACTCGACGACATGGCCAACGGAGCTCCGTATGGCAAAGACGTCTTGGCTATGATGCGACGGAACGCCAAGCGACTCCTTAGGCTGATCGACGATATCTTGGAGCTCTCGAAGATCGATTCTGAAGGTCTACCGCTGCACGTGGGCCGTATTGACGTCGCCGCGCTGACGGCGAAGGTCGCCGGCATGTTGACCCCCGGTGCGCACGCACGGGCGATCGAGCTCCGATGGGAGGGCTGCGAGCGGGAGTTGTGGGCAACGGTCGACGCATACCGCATCGAAACCGTTCTCACGAATTTGATTGCAAATGCGATCAAGTATACGCCACAAGGTGGAGCGATCGTCGTCCGGGTCAGTGGCGATGCCGACGCAGTCCGGCTCGAGGTCGAGGACACTGGGGACGGCATTCCCGAGGAGATGCTCGAACGCATCTTCGACCGTTATGTTCAGGTTGGCGAACGGGCCATGGGCGGAGTGGGCATCGGTCTCTCACTCGCGCGCGAGCTCGTCGAGTTGCACGGAGGCACCATCGGCGTCGAGAGCGAGCACGGCAAGGGCTCTTGTTTCTGGTTCACGCTCCCGACGCAGCACCTTTCCCCGACGCTCGGCAGCGGCGTCGCGGATTCGAGAATTCCGGCCACGAATCAGGAGTCGACCGCTGTATCGAGCGAGCCGCCGAGCGCTGACGACATCCAGGGAACTGTGCTGGTGGTCGATGACGAGCCGGACGTGCGACAATTGGTGACCCAAGTGCTCCGGAGCAACTGGAACGTCCTCGAGGCGCGGGACGGCGTCGCTGCCCTTTCGATGATTCACGAACACAAACCGGACGTCGTGCTTACTGACATGATGATGCCCGGCATGGACGGCGCCAGCCTCCTTCGCGAGGTGCGCGCTGACCCCGGCATCGCGCACACGCCTGTCATCTTCCTGACGGCAGCTCGAGGCGTGGAATCGGAGACGAGCATTCTCGGAAGTGGTGCCGACGATTACCTGCCGAAACCGTTCGCGCCGGAGGTGCTGCGCGCACGTCTCCAACTTCAGATGCGCCTCCGCAGTTTGATTGCGAGTCTTGCAAATCAAGAGAAGCTTGCTGCAATTGGTACACTGACGGCTGGAATTCTCCATGAGGTCAACAACCCAGCCGGGTGCATCGTGGCTGCAAGCTCGCTCATTCGCCCTGACACGGATGAGCGAAAACTGAAGACGGCGCACGATACGATCCGCCAGGCGGCTGACCGCATCGTCAAGCTGACTGCGGCGCTCCGCAGTCATGCACGGCCCGACGAGCACGACACCGCGAAACCGTTCGACCTAAAGAAGGGAATCGAGTCATCGGTGGCTCTCCTGGCGCATTCGCTGACAGGTTACACTGAGGTCGCGATCGACTGCGCAGATTCGCTCGAGGTTTTCGGGCCGCCGGCACGCATCAACCACGTCTTCCTAAACCTACTGGAGAACGCGTCGAAATCCGGGGCGAAGCACGTTTCTATCACGGCCAGCCGAGCGGCAGATGGTTACATCCAAGTCGTGGTCCAGGATGACGGCCCGGGGGTACCGCCCGAGCATCGACGACGCATCTTCGATCCATTCTTCACAACGCGTGAGGTCGGGCAGGGCACGGGGCTCGGGCTCTTTCTTTGCCGTAAGACGCTGCAGGAGAACGGTGGCAGCATCGTCCTCGAGGCGAGCCCCGCAGGCGCCCGTTTCGTTGTTCGCTTGCGGCAGCCACCAATCGAGGAGCCAGTGGGCCGTGGGTCGGCTGGCGCTTCAAACGATCGAGCATCAGCGCCGCCGCCTCCTTGAGGCGGTCGTCCGAGGTGGCAGTCGCTGGACGCTCTCCTCGAGTGGACGCCCGCTCGGATATGAATCGACTCGCGCAGGTTGGGCGTCGTCGACGCCTATCGCTCGTCGGTGGGGTTGTGCGCCAACGTCGGTCGGATCTCTTTTCCGTTGGATGACCGCGCCGTGCCCCTGGCTTGCAGTGGCAACCCAAACCTCCTATTGTCGCCGCGGTCGAATGGATCTCCGCGAGCGGCCCTCTGGTGTTCCGATGCGTCACCCGTGGGAAACGGTCCGCGCGCGGTTCTTCACGCGGCTTTTGGCCGACCAACTCGGGCGCGGCCCCGCACTCGACGTCCTCGACGTGGGCGCCGGCGACGGCTTCACGGCTGCGACACTGCTGCCCGTGCTCCCCCGCGGCAGTTCGATCACCTGCTACGATCCCGAGTACACCGACGACCACCTGCAGGCGCTCGGCGCGGCGGCGCCCGCGGGGTTGCGGTACGAGCGGATCTGTCCCGAGCGCGAGTTCGACCTTATCGTGCTGCTCGACGTCCTCGAGCACGTGCCCGACGATCGCGAGCTCCTGCGCGATCTGGTCCAGCGGTGCCTGCGTCCGGGTGGCCTGGTCGTGGTGAGCGTGCCGGCACACCGGTCGTTGTTCACCAGGCACGACGTGATACTCGGGCACCACCGGCGGTATTCGTCGCTCGAGCTGCTGAGTGTGGTCGAGGACGCTCGGTTGCGCCCACGGCAGTCTGGTAGCTTGTTCGGTAGCCTGCTCGTACCGCGCGCCGTCGCGAAGGCGGTCGAGCTCGCGCGAGGGATCGTCAGCCGACCGGTCGACGGCCAGCTCCCCGAGCGAGTCAGCACCGGCGTCAGCGCGTGGTCGCACGGGGCGGTCGTCACGCGCGCCCTGTGCGGGGCGCTCGAACTCGACGCCCGAATGTCCCGGCTCGCGGCGCGCTACACCGTGCCTACGACGGGCCTGAGCGTGTGGGCACTGTGCGAGCATGCCGGGGCGGCAGGCGCGACGTCGGGCCCGGAGCGATGATGGCACGGACGACGCTAATCATCCCCTGCTACAACGAGGCGCGGCGCCTGGACACGGCGGCGATGCTGACGCTGTTGGACGACGACCAGCTCAAGCTGTTGTTCGTCGATGACGGATCGACGGACACCACCCGCGAGATCCTGCAGCAGTTGGCGCGATCGCACGCCGGCCAGATCGGCGTGCTCGCTCTGGACGAGAACCGAGGCAAGGCGGAGGCGGTGCGGCGTGGGCTGCTCGTGGCCTGCCAGTCCGGCGCCGAGCGGGTCGGCTATCTGGACGCCGATCTGGCGACGCCGCCGAACGAGATTCGCCGGCTCGCGCAGGTGATGAGCACGGGCACCGCGCAAGTGGTGTTCGGCGCGCGAGTTGCGCTGCTCGGACACGAGATCGAGCGCAGCGCGATCCGCCACTACCTGGGCCGTGTGTTCGCGACGCTGGCCTCGACCACGCTCCGGCTGGCGGCCTATGACACCCAGTGTGGGGCCAAGCTGTTTCGAGTGACCCCGACGCTCATCGACGCCATCGGCACGCCGTTCCTGTCGCAGTGGGCGTTCGACGTCGAGCTGATCGGTCGGATGCTGTGTGGTTCAGAGACCACGCCGCCGATCGACGCCGCCGACCTCTGGGAGGAGCCCTTGCGCACGTGGCAAGACGTCAAGGGATCGAAGCTTGCGCCGCGCGACATGGTGACGGCACTCTTCGACCTCGTGCGGATCGAGCTCGACCTTACACGCCGGCGCGCCCGCATGGCCGAGTTCCAGCGCAGCCACGCTGCGAGGCGCTCGACCAACGATCGCCCATGAAAAAGCTGCGAACAGAGATCGTGGTGCCAGCGGCGCTGGCACTTTTGCTCGCGACCGCCACCTGGGTGTTCGAGAGCGCGCATCCCTCGCCCGACACCAGCATCCTTCCGAACCACGTGCTCGAGTTCGGGATCCGTTCGTCGCGCTACCAGTTCGCCGCCTACGCCGCGCTGCTGGTCCTGCTGATCACAATCGTCATCGTGGACCTCGCGACCCGGTCATTCGAGCTCCCGGTCCCGCGCGGCTGGGGGTCGGACCGCGCCATGCTCGTCGTGGCCGTGACGTTCTGGGCCGCCCTGTTCACACTCGGCGAGTTCACGCCGTGGTTTGCATGTGGCTTCGTCCTGGGCCTCGCGGGGTTCGTGATCGCGCGCTCGCGGCCCGCTTGGGTGGCCGCCGCCTCGCGGCTGGGCGCACGCCTAGTGCTGGTGGTCGCCGCGGGCTACCTAGTGGGTTTCGTGATCGCCCCGTTCTTCGTGCCGGTCCCCGTCAAGGACCCGGCCCACCTCGTCGAGCTCCATTCGCACTACGCGATGACGGTGATGCCCGGGGTCGACTTTGCGGAAACGGGATCGATCGAGCGGTCCAACTACGGAATCTCGACGGTGTGGCTCACCGCAATCCCGTTCAAGCTGCTGCCGGGTCTGACAGGCGGTCATGAAGCCTCGTTGATCTTCGTCGTCAGGCTCTACCAGGTCGTCGCGATGGCGCTCATCGGATGGTCGATCTACCTGCTCAACCGCAAGCACTGGCCCTGGATCATCGCGCTCGCGCTCTTGCTCACCCCGACGCTCGACACCTTCGGCGAGGCGCTGTGGTACCCGAACCAGGCCGGCATTCGCTACACCCCTTTCCTGATCGGGATCATCATTCTAATCCGACAGGCGAGGGCGGCGAAGACGTCGACCGCGGTGCTCGGGCTCGCGGGCGGGACCATCGCCGTGCTCAGCCCCGCGTGCGGCATCGCGGTGGCCGCCGGGTTCGGAACCTACCTCGCGCTGATGAACATGAAGCCGGCACGTCCGATCGGCTCCGCGCTGACTACCCTCGGACTGTTCCTCGTGGTCCTGGTGTGCTCGTTCGCGTTGCTGTCGACGCTGTCATTGAGGTTCTTCTACGCGACGCCGACGACGTCGCCGCTCGAGTTTCTCAGGCTGTTCTCTTCGGGCTACGGGGGCCTGGTCAGCAAGCTCGACGTGTTCGCCGGGCTGCTCGTGTTCTTCGGTGCGCACGCGCTCATCCGGGGAGCATGGTGGGCCGAACGCGGAAAGCTCAAGCCGCTGTGGGCTTACCAGTCGGCGGTGGGCGCGATGATCCTAGTGTGGTTGCCCTACTACATGAACCGGATGAGCCCGCTGAACCTGTGGTTCGAGACCGTGCTGCTGATCCTGCTGTTCGCGCCCAGCGTGCCGGGCTACCCTTCCGACGCACTCGGCACGCGCGATCGCTTCAAGGTGTTCTACGTCGCGACCGCGTTCGCGCTGCTCGCTGGGCTCGGCGCTGCGTCGGTCGGAACCCTGTTCCACGACGCGTACGATTACGTTCGGCTCGCCCGCGCGGGGTGCATTGGCTCGCCGAGCCCGATACCGGGCCTATGTCCCCAGGATCCCGCGGTCGCCGAGGAGTCGGCAACGATCCTGCACAGCCTCGGCCGTATCGAGCGCAAGGGCGACTACCTGGTGCTCTCGCACCTGTCGAGCGGCGTCAGGCTCCGCGGGTTCGATGAGGCGTTCCCGTGGTACGAGCCATTCGGTGAGGTCGCCCGAACCCGCGATCTGCGCATGATGACGGCGTGGATCGATCGCAGCGGCCCACCACATCTGATAATCGACAACCCGTCCTCGATGCTTTCGGCGTCGGTGCCAAACCGGACGCGGCACATGGCGGACATCGTCAAGGGCCTCACCCAGTACAAGCAGGTGGGCAGCGATCCGCGATGGCTGTACTTCGAGCGGGACTGACACAAGGAAGAAGAAAATCCAAGATCCTGAAACCGACCGCCCAAACCTGGTACCTCGTCGGACGAGGAGCCGGACGACCCTCCGCTGCAGGCTGCAACGCAGACGTGGCGGCTCGCCTGGGTCTCTAGCGCCCGAGCAAATCGGCCAGTGTCCCTGGCTCGTCGGTGGTGATCGTGGTGACACCCTTGTCGATCTGGGCCTGCATCGAGTCGGCGGGGTTGACCGTCCATACGTTCACCTGCAGGCCCTGATCGAGGGCGCTGTGAACGGTTTCTGCCGACACCAAGAGATACGATGGATGAATGGCGTCCAAGCCGAGGCGAAGCGCCGTCTGCACCAGGTCGGCTCCCGAATCTAGTGACAACAAGCCGCAGTAGTATCCGGGTTGCTCGGTCTTGATGAGCCCGGCGGCGGTCTCATCGAACGAGGAGAACATCGTTCGCCTCTCCTCTCCGGTTTGCGACACTTCGTCGAGCGCCCGGGGCACCATTTGCGCCGGCCCCGTGCTCTCGGTTAGGCAGGGCGAACCAGACACCTTCAGCTCGATGCTGATGAGCGCGTTGCCACCGATGGCGGCGTAGATCTCGGACAGCGTGGGTGGTCGCTCGTCCGTGGGCTGACCTGCGCCGTCGACGAGCCGGCATGCCCGGACCTCGTCGAAAGTCATGGCGCTAACGCATCCCGTGCAGTCCGTCGTTCGATTGAGCGTGTCGTCGTGCATGACGATCAAGGCGCCATCCTTGGTCATCTGCACGTCGATATCGACTCCGTTGGCGCCTCGTGAGATGGCCTCCTGGCACGAGCTGATCGAGTTCTCTGGAAACGGATGACCCGCTCGCGTGAGTCCAGTGCCACGGTGTCCGAGGTTCGCGGCGGGAGCAAGACTCGCAAGCTGCGCCCGCACATCGTCCGCCGGCGTGGTGTCCGACGACCCGCACGCAACCGTCAACAGAAACACTGCAACACTCGATCTGCGCATGAGCAACCTCCACCGAACAGGCGAACGCGACAATACCCTACTTGGGCGGAATCGTCTCCCAGCTGAAGTGGTCTACGGGAACGAAGATGTTGGCCTCGTGGAACCGCAGGACGGGGCGCACGATTTCGAGTAGGGTCAGGAACTCCAATGGAGGCAGCCATGACCGAGCCGAGCACACTTCCAGGACACATCGCCCGAGCCGCGGCCACGTGGCCCGACCGCAAGGCGTTGGTGGAGATGGGGCCCGACGGAAGCTGGGTGTCGACGAGCTGGAGCGAATATTGGCAAGCCGTGCGCAACCTCGCGAAAGGTCTGATCTCGCTCGGGGTGCAAGTGGGTGATGGTGTTGCGCTCGTCGGCAACAATCGGCGCGATTGGGTGATCTCCCAAATGGGGATCAGCGCCGCGGCAGCTGTGCCTGCACCGATCTACGCCACCAACACCGTCGAACAGACGGCGTACATCGTCAATCACTGTCGTGCCAAAGTCGCGGTTTGCGACGGCCGAGAACAACTGGACAAGTATCTCACGGCTCTCGACAGAGGATTGATCGACGTCCAGCACATCATCACCATGGACCCTGTCGACAGTGGGCGCGCGATGGTGACATCTCTAGCCGGTGTCATCGCCCGCGGCAGCTCGGAGCCGGACGAGGAGCTCGAGCGCCGCATGGCCGCCGTCAAACCCGATGATCTCGCGCTCCTGATCTATACGTCCGGTACGACTGGGGTGCCCAAGGGCGCCATGTGCACCCATCGCGGAATCGAGGCGATCGCGGACTCCTTTGCCGAAACGTATCCTCAGCTTGGCGAGTTCGACCCCTTTCGTTACGTCAGCTACCTGCCGCTGTGCCACGTGGCCGAACAGATCTTCACGAATTTCCTAGGACTGCGTTCCGCGAGCGAGACCTACTTTTGCGCGGACCTCTCCAAGATCAAGGACCACCTAGTGGCTGCGCGCCCGCATTTCTTCTTCGCGGTGCCGCGGGTCTGGGAGAAATTCGAGGCGGCTCTGACCGCAAACCTGTCGGCGGCGACGGGGCTCAAAGCGAAGCTGGCAGCTTGGGCGCGGCGCGTCGAGCTTCAGAGTGTGAGACGCACGATGGAGACAGGCGTTTCAGTCGATACCTTGCAACGCCGGCTCGCAAACAAGCTCGTGATCTCGAAGATCAAGAGTGCTATCGGCCTCGGCGACCTGTTTGCAGCGGGTTCAGGCGCGGCGCCAGCATCGCGCTCTACGCTCGAGTTTTTTGCCTCGATTGGCATCGTCATTCACGAGGGCTTTGGCATGACCGAGACCACCGGTATGGCGACTGCGCAGCCGTTTGGGATGCCTCGTTTTGGGACTGTTGGGCGTGCAATGCCCGGGGTCGAGATTCGAATCGCAGATGATGGCGAGATCCTACTCCGCGGGCCCAACATGGTCTCCGGCTACCTCCACATGCCCACCGAGAGCGCGGAGCTCTACACGGATGACGGCTGGATGCGCACGGGGGATCTCGGCGCGCTCGATACGGACGGGTTCCTGAGCATCACCGGGCGCAAGAAAGACCTGTTGATTACCGCCGGGGGGAAGAACGTCGCACCCGCCGAGATGGAGAGCCACCTGCAGGGGATTCCCGGAGTCGGCCAAGCCGTGGTGGTTGGCGACCGTCAGCCGTACCTCTGTGCGATCTTGGCCCTCGAAGAAGAGGCGCTCCCCGATCTGTGTAACGCGGTTGGCGTGCCTGTCGCACCCCTGGCGGAGATCGCGAGAAACGAGAAGGTGCGCACCTTCTTGGCTTCCAGGATCGAGTCGGACTGCAACAGCAAGGTGGCTCGTTACCAAACGATCAAGAAGTTCGAGGTGCTTCCACACGTCCTCAGCGTCGAAGGTGGAGAGCTCACTCCGACCATGAAGGTCAAACGAAACGTCATCAACCACAAGTACAAGGCCATCATCGACGGGATGTACGGGTCGGGAGTTTCCCCGACATCCGAGGCGCGGCAGTACACGTAAGTCCCCGAGGAGAACCTGGGCTCTCTTAGCTGTTGGGGACCATGTCGAGGGCCGAAATTGCGGGGCACCAACTGCGATGTCGCGTGGCTCACGGTGCCCCCGCAACCATGGCCGTGATCATACGGGCAGCTCTCGATTCCTCTGGCAACCGACCCTTTGGACGCGCTAGCGAGCCTCGGCTGGCAGCAGCGCGACTTCCGCTCGGTCTAGAGCGCATGGCTCTCGTTTCGAATCGTGTCGATGCTCAGCCGACGAACGTGGCATCGAACCATGCTCAATCACGTCGTGCTGGTTCTTTGCTGGGCGCTGCATCCCGCGGGGCCGAGGGACGCTTTGCGTTCTGCCGGGCCTCCAAGGCCAACTCTCGTACCCTGGCGATGTCCTCATCGGAGAAAACGCCATTCACGCCCGAAATCGCGGCCAGCCGCATGCCATGCTTCAACCCCAGTTTGTAGATTTCATGCACCTTCTCCCACTCGATACTCCGGCCCACGGTGAAATTCTCGAACCGACCCTCCAAGGTAAGCACGATGGTCTCCGCAAGGCATGCATACACCACGTTGTGGTCTTCAAAGCCGATTTGTTTCATGCGCACGTTGCCAGGCAGGTACACCTCACCCGATTCGATGACCAACACATCCGGACGTTTGGCCACCTCTTCTGCGGGCAGGTCGAGTGGCCGAGCGACATCGGTGATCACACAGCCCGGCTTCACTTTCATGATGTCGAGAATTTTCTTTCCAGCTCCGGAGGTTGCCGTGACGATCATGTCCATGTCGCCAACGCTGCGGTCACTGTCTGCATAGGAAGCCAGCACCAGCTTTGCCCCTGGTGATTCTCTGAGGATCGACTTCTCCAGGACCAGCAATTTTGCCGATTCCGGCGACACCAGGTGGACTTCCTCTGCGGTCCGGGCCAGCAGCCTGGCGCAGGCCGAGCCGATCGCGCCGGTGGCACCCACCACCATCGCCTTTCCCTTGATTTTCCTGCCCTTCTGCAGCTCGACCAGGCCTAGCCGGACGACGGCGTCGTGGGCTGCCCACAAGGCGCCGGAGGCGCTGTAGCTATTGCCGGTGGTGATCGGCAGAGGGGCGCGCTTGGCCACGGTGACACCAGCGTCTCCCACGACTTTGGTGAAGGCCCCGAGACCCATGATCTGGGCGCCCATTTTCTTGGCCATATCTGCAGCCGCCAGCAGTTGGCGATAAGTGAACTCGGGGCTGTGAGACATGATCTGTTTGGGTGTGCCCCCAACAGAAATCAGCCAACCCTTGGCCTCCACCCCCGAGGGAGAGCGAATGCCCTCCACTTTCGAGTACACCATGGGCGGTGTGTGGGCGACCGCCTTCTCGATCACGTCCATCACCGCTGGCGGTGACACTTTCGACAGTATCTCCAGGGGCTTCACGTTCGTCAGGTATTTCTGCGAGAGCGGGTGGATCACAAACGCAAAGCGATTGATTTGTTTTTTCCCCTCGATCGGATAGAGGATTCTCGGTTTGAGATCCAGGTCGGTGAATATCTCCAGGTAATCGTCGTGGGCGATCTCCTTCGCAGGTTTGCCGAGCGCGGCGAGAATCATTGCCTCTACGATATTGAGGCCGACCGTCTGCTCAAAGAGCTGGATGCTGCAGTCGATCACGACCCGAACCCCCCGTTCTTTGAGGGCCTGCTGCCGGTCGGGGGAAATCGTCGAGGTCAGCACGACCTTCCCCTCCAGTTCGCCTGGACCATATCGCTCCAGCTGGTGGTAGGCCGCGACAACGACATCCGCATCCCGTACCGAGTTCTTCAGCAGGAATCTGTTCAATGGCTTTGCGGGCGCCATCGACGGCAGCAGCCCGCCTTCGGGACTGAATCGCAGCACCGGTCGACTGGCCGCCGCATACCGTTCCAGGGCACTCAATGAATGCAGGAGGCCCGGGGCGCCGAACTGGAGAACCGGATCGGCAAAGGACAGGTTCTGGGTGAATTCCGCCATGACGGACGCCAAGCGGTGGTTGGTCGTGCCCGACAGGAACAACACTTTCGCGTTATTGAAGAAGTTGCGGAGCTCGTGCTGGGCCGAGCGCAACGACCACTCCTGCACCATCTCCCGCAGTCGCGCGCCCGTACTGACCAGGGTATCACCCGCAAGTTTTTCGAGCCTTGCGGTGTCGCGCTGATGAAAATAATGGGTTCCCACCCAGTAGTGATCGTGCACCAAACCGAGCCCGATGGCATCGACCTTGCCCCGCCACTCTCCGATGAGCTTTTCGGCTGCCTTGAAATCGTTATCGGTACCAATGCGCACCACTTTGAAATCGTGGCCGAGGAATTTGGTCCTGAAGTTACAGTCGAGACTCAAGGGACCCAGGCTGATACTGACGATGTGTTTCATAGGTGCTTTTCCCTGTTGCCAGTGTTTGTAGCATTCAAGCCCCAGGCTTGACATCGTGACGACGCCCGAGACCGCAGCCGCGAGTGCAATTCCACTGCCGAGCCGTCCGCTCGCGGACCCGGGCCAAGTACGCGTCATTCCTCCAGGAGACCGCCGACCTCGAGAGGAGAATCCAGCGCAGAGCCGTTGCCGAGTCTGGAGTCGGCTCTAGAGGAATCTGCAAAGACACTCCTGCGCATCGTTCTGCACCGCCCCAAGGGAGCCTCTCGTGAATACCCTCGTCGCCGTCACCCAGATTGTGGTCGCCCTTGCCATCGTGAACGTCTGGCTTTTCCGCTATGGAAGAGCCACAAGCTGGCGAGGCGGTGAAGCCACCAACATGAAAGAGGAGTTTGCCGTCTATGGCTTGCCCCACTGGTTCATGTTCACCGTCGGGTCGCTGAAGCTTTTATTGGCCTCGCTTCTCGTCGTTGGCGTGTGGGTCCCAGAGCTCAGCAGGCCTGCGGCGATTGGCATGGGCGCACTCATGGCCGGTGCCGTCGCGATGCATCTGAAGGTTGGCGATCCGCTCAGGAAATCCCTTCCAGCGTTCACGATGTTAGTGCTCTGCGCGCTGATCGCGCTCGCCTGAGCGCGGCGCACGGACCCACTGCCAGCCGTCCCGGCAGTTCCTCGTTCACGGAGGCCTACTGCTCCTTAAGGGTGATCAATCCCATCTTCTCTCTATATTTTGTCTAACTCAGGCGGTTGACGGAACCGCGTTTCCACCCTCTGATCAGGTCGTGTCTAGGTTTTGCTTCAAAGCCCAGAACCGAACCAAGGAGATTGATCGATGGAAACCCTGACCTCTGGCCAGTACGACCTGGTCGCAAACCTCATGTCCCTCACCGTTGCGGCGATGGGCGCCGCCGCGCTGTTCTTTTTTCTCTCCCGCAGTCAGGTGGCGCCGAAGCTCCGACCAGCCCTCACGATCTCGGGGCTCGTTGTCGCGATCGCCTGCTACCATTATTTCCGCATCTACGAGAGCTTTGCTGGTGCGTATTTCTTCGCGGAAGGCGTCTATCAGCCAACCGGCAAGCCGTTCAATGATGCTTACCGCTACGCGGACTGGCTGCTCACCGTGCCGCTGCTCGTGATTGAGCTCGTCGCCGTGCTCGCGCTAGCGAAGCCCCTCGCACGCTCTCTCACGGTTCGGCTTGCTACCGCCGCGTTGCTGATGATCGCGCTCGGCTATCCCGGCGAAGTCTCTGCCGACACGACGACTCGGTGGGTCTTTTGGGGCGCAGCGATGGTGCCTTGGGCCTACATCATGTACGTGCTGTTCGGTCAGTTTGGCGAGGCGATCCAGCGACAACCTGAAAACGTGCGGGGCCTGGTGGGCAACGCGCGCGCGCTCATTCTGATCACCTGGGCTTTCTATCCAGTGGCCTATCTCGGGCCGGAGCTCGGGCTCGCCGGCGCATCCGCGCAGACCTTCGTGCAGGTCGGCTACACGATCGCAGACATCTCCGCCAAGGTTGGCCTGGGCGTTTACATCTATTTCATCGCGCGCGGCAAGAGCGACGCCGAGGGCTACAATGTGGGGTCAGGAAGCGGCGATGGCGCGGTCGGCGACAGCAAGCAGCTTCGAGCCGCCGCTTAGCTCGAATCTGGCAACGTTGCCCAGATCCCAAGCGGGGTCTGGGCCCACGTTCGCGCAGAATTGGCCTGCCTGGGTCGACCATCTCGAGCGTCGGCACTTTCAGGTCATGCTCCCGCTGACTGTCTCCGTCGCCCTTGGTTGTCTGTTCGCAACGATCCCCGATACCGTGCAGATGGTCATCCTACTCCTGGCGGTATCCCTGCTGGGACTTCCACACGGCTCACTCGACTACCTCTCGGGTCACTCAGTCTTCCGACCCTTCTTCGGGCGGCTCTGGCCCGTGCCCTTCGGCTTCAGCTATCTCGGCCTCATGGGATTGGTCGTCTCGGGTTGGCTCCTTGCACCCGCGCTCTCTCTGATCGTCTTTCTGGTTTTGGCGGCGGGACACTTCGGAATCGGCGACGTGCAGTCCGAGCTTGCTCTGGGCGCGAATACCCGCTTCGCACACTTCGGAGTTGCCCTCGAAGCCGCGGCCCGCGGTGCGCTGGTGATCGTCGTGTTGATTCACATGCATCCCGAAGCGGCCAGCCGTCTTTTCGCCCACCTCATTCCTACCTCCGCAGACGCCGTCTATGCCACTGTAGTCACGGTCAGCCCCCGTCTGGCCGTGGTAAGTGGCGCGATGCTCGCGGTGGTCATGGCTCATCATCTAGGCGGCTGGGCGGAAGGCGTCCCAGAGCATGGTCGCATTGCTCTCGAAATCGCAGCGCTGACGGCCTTGTTTTGCCTTGCGCCACCGCTGATCGCCTTTGTTGTCTATTTCTGCTGTTGGCACTCCTTTCGACACTCCATGGGGCAGGCGGCAGAGCTCGATGCCTCGAGCGCAAAGGCGGGCTTTCTCGCGCTTCTGCGACACGCCTGGCCAGCGACGCTCGGGGCGATCCTCATGGGCGCTGCCGGATACGTCTTGCTCGGGGCGCAGACATCGAGGGAGGGAGTCCTCTGGATTGTCTTCGTCGGCCTCAGCGCACTAACCGTCCCTCATGTCCTGTTTTCTTGGTTAGTTCACCGGGCGCCTGAATACCGCGGCGAGATCAGACGCCCTCGAACGCCTCTTTGAGCCGGCGTCCGATGCTCTTCTGTAGGCGGTCCGGATCGATCCCAGCAGCCTTGGCGAGCATGCCGAGCTTGAGCTCCACTCTCACGTTGGTGTTGGTCACGTCGATCGCACCTTTTACGCCGGTTCCTTTGAGGTCGGCATGGCTTCCAGACCACTTCGCGCTGACCCCGTACTTCTTCATCATATCCTCGAAGCTGCTCAACTTCTGTTTGGCTTCATCGAGGCTCACGCTGTGGTTTTGGGTAATCCGAACGTCGGTCATTCAAGGCTCCTAGATTCGAGGTCGTACGACTACTGCGTCGCGTCCGCTTGCGCAAGGAGCAACGTAGAGTTGTCGTCGCGGATTCCTTGCAGTCGACGGCCCGGCTCACTGACCCTTCGGCGTCGCTAGCTGAGCCAGAGCACGAAGTGCGAGGCCGAGGTTCGCCCGTGACGCTCTTCTCGTGTCGACAGGCTGACCGTCGATTCAAGTGCCCATGGCTTCGATGTCGAGCTGTTGGGGTCAGCCGTAGACCACGGTCCGAACGGGAATGTGCGGATCGGCGGCCAAGCTCTGAAGCAACCCAATGGGGTCCTCTGCGCGCCCCACGGCGTCGAGCACGCCGATCGTGGTGAAGCCCTTGGTCGCCTCCTCGAGCGTCGCCAGGATCTCGCGCGTAAAGCGGTCATCTCGCCGTCAGCGTACACGAATACACCCGCGGCCCGACGCAATTGCGAGGTCGTAGGTCGGCGTGTTATCAATCGGTCGAGCTTGCTCGGATTCGCGTCGAAGGCTGATGTCCCCATCAAACGTCATCTGGCTGGGTTTCGTAGCAAGTCTGCTCGCGGGACTCGCAACTGGTTTGGGTGCGCTGGGCGTCTTTTTCGTCCGAAAGCTGTCGGAGAAGCTCGAAGACGGGCTACTCAGCGTGGCCGCAGGCATCATGCTGGCCGCAACGTTTTTCTCGTTGTTGCTTCCAGGGATCGAATACGCAGAAGCTCAGTTTGCGAGCCGGGAAATCGGCGTCGTCGTCGTCATCTGCGGTCTGTTGCTGGGCGCCGTCACGCTATTCTTGATCCACCGTCTGGTGCCACACGAGCATTTCGTCACGGGCCTGGAAGGTCCGGAGGCCGCTGCGTTGAGTCGCATCTGGCTGTTCGTCATTGCGATCACACTCCACAATCTTCCTGAGGGGATGGCGGTGGGCGTCGGCTTCGCTGGCGGCAATTGGAACAACGGGTTCACGCTGGCCACCGGCATCGGCATTCAGAACGTGCCAGAGGGTCTCGCCGTTGCGATCTCGCTACTCTCGGTCGGCTACTCGCGCTCGGGCGCGTTCGCAATCGCGTTACTCACCGGCCTCGTCGAGCCCATTGGCGGCCTGTTCGGCAGCGCCGCTGTGTCCCTCGCCGCTCCGCTGATGCCCTTTACCCTCGGTTTCGCCGCCGGTGCCATGCTGTTCATCATCAGCGATGAAATCATCCCGGAGACCCACCGTCGTGGCTACGAAAACCTCGCCACGTTTTCCCTGCTCGCTGGATTCGCGCTGATGATGTACCTGGACGCCACGCTCGGTTGAACGGTCGGAGGTGTTCGTCGTGGGAGCAAAATTGCTCGACAGGAGCAGCCCCCTTCGACGATGCTAGGCTGCACGCCAACGGATGACAGCAACCCTCAACCACTCGCTCATCGCCGTCATACTGATTGCTCTGCTCGAGCTCGCGGTGATCGTTCGAATTCTAGTACGCCCCCACCGCGATCCGGCTTCGCGAATCGCGTGGGTGGTCGTCGTCAGTGCGCTGCCCCTGTTCGGCTTGTTTGCCTATCTCCTCTTAGGGGAGGTGAACATCGGCCGTCGCCGCGTGGCACGACTGCGCGCCGTGATCGCGAGCTTGCCGCGGGCTCCGGATCCCCGCCCCGGAGACGGGGTGAACCCGGCTTCCGAGGTCCCCGAGGCGCATCTGCATCTCTTCGAGCTCGGGCACTCGATTAGCGGATTTCATCCTGTCGGAGGCAACAGCGCGCGCCTGCTCCCAGACTCCAACGCCACGATCGATGCGATGGTGACCGACATCGATGCCGCGAAAGATCATGTTCACGTGCTGTTCTACATTTGGCTTACGGACAACAACGGGTGCAAGGTCATCGAGGCGCTGAAGCGTGCCGCTGCGCGCGGAGTCATCTGCCGGGCGATGGCCGATGACCTTGGATCCCGGGCGCTGATCCGCTCGAAGCATTGGGAAGCGATGCGCGAGGCAGGGGTGCGAGTAGCCGCAGGGCTTCCCATTGGAAACCCTCTGCTGCGATCCCTGAAAGGCCGCGTCGACCTCAGGAACCACCGCAAGATCGTGGTGATCGATGGCCATATCACCTACTGCGGCAGCCAGAACTGTGCCGATCCGGAGTTTCGGGTAAAGCCGAAGTACGCGCCCTGGGTGGACGCGGTCATGCGTTTCGAGGGCCCGATCGCACGCCAGAACCAGTTTCTGTTTGCAAGCGACTGGATGACTTACGTGGACGAGGACCTCAACGACCTCCTTCAAAGGCCTCCGCCCGCGTCGGTTTCCGGGGGGCTGCCGGCACAGGTCATTGGCACGGGCCCGACGGTGCGCTACTCAGCGATGCCCGAAATGTTCGAGGCCCTCATGTTCGCCGCGCGGCGAGACATCGTCATCTCCACTCCCTACTACGTACCCACGGAATCTTTGCAGAGTGCTTTGTGCACCACCGCATATCGAGGCATCGACACCACAATCATTTTCCCCGCAAGAAACGATTCATGGGTCGTTGGGGCCGCGAGCCGCAGCTACTACGCCGACCTTCTCGCCGCAGGGGTCAACATCTACGAGTACGTAGGGGGTCTCCTGCACACGAAATCGCTGACGCTCGACGGGAAGATCACGTTGATCGGGTCGGCGAACATGGACCGCCGAAGCTTCGAGCTGAACTACGAGAACAACATTCTGTTCTACGATTCCGCCCTCACCGCCGAGCTGCGACAGAGGCAGCAGGAGTACATCGCGAAATCGCAGCTCGTCACCGCGGAGACGGTGGCGGCTTGGTCGATGTCTCGGCGCCTGTGGAACAACAGCATCGCGACGCTCGGACCCGTTTTGTGACTCAGCCGCGTTGTTCCTGCTTCCTCACTGCGACATCCGCCCAGATGATGAATGGAATCCAGAGCCAGTTCGTGAAGATGATCAGAATCATCAGACGCAGGGGGATGTCCCCGAGCACATAACCGAGAGAGAGTGCGGTCGCAGTGATGCTTTTCTCAATCCAGTTGTATTTGATCAGGGCCGCCTTTCCAACGACGTCTCGGCCAACCTCCCAGAACATGCAGCCGAACATGAAAACGAAGCCCTGCCACAATCGGACGACTGAGGGATAGTTTGGTTCAACACCGCCGAAAGCCGCTGCAGCTCTCACCGGATCGAGAATACCTGGAAGCGAAACCGTCCAGTTGATGACTGCATTCGAGAGGAACAGCCATTTCACGTTCCGCAACACCGTTGCTGAGCTCATGGGGACACTCCATCGCCAGGCGACGCGTCGAGCCCGAGAAGACGCGCGGCGTTCTGATAAAGCCATTTGTCGAGGACGGTTTCGTCCAAGCCTAGCGCGCGCATTTCGGCGGCCAAGGCTGCGGGCTGCCGACCGAGCAGGAAGGCGCCGCTTCCATACAGAATCTTGTCTTGGATGGTGGTCTGCCCGAAACGCAGGAGCGGCTCCCATCCTGAGCCAGGAGCGACGAAGTATTTCGGTCGGTGGGCGGCAAGCTCGAGGTAGACGTTTGGATGTTTCCACGCGAGCAAACACGCCTCGAGCACCCAGGGGTAACCCCCGTGACTCAGGATGAGCTTGAGCTCGGGGAAATCGCAGGCGACCTGGTCGAAATGGCGGGGATGGGCAAGCTCACTCGGCCGCTCGGTGGTCCAGTTGGCCGACGCATGCACGCTGACGGGCACGTCGAGCTCGACGCATTTCGCATAGAACGGGTAGTAGTAGGGGTGGTCAGGCGGGAGGTTGATCATGAAGGGCCGGAGGCTGAGGCCGCGAAAGCCGCGTTCGGTGATCCAACGCTCGACCTCGCGCACGCCCTCTGCGCCACGCATGACGTCGACACCTGCAAACGGGATGAATCGGTCGGGGTGGCGCTCGGTGACCGCCGCGATCACTTCGTTGGTGACGAACGTCTTGCCACCGGCGGTGGAGGCTTCGTCGAAGCCGGTGATGAGCGCTTTGACGATGTCGGCCTCGTCGAGCGCGGCGATGATCCGCTCATCATCGGTTGCCAAAGAAGGGAGGTATCGGCGCACCGCTTCGGCGGTAGGCTCCTGGTTCCAGAAGACCCGGAGGTAACCGAACATCGGCTCGCAAAAGTTGTCCGCGACATGCGCCATGACGTCGCGCGTCGGCACGATCGGCGCCCACATGTCGATGACCGCCATCACGGTCCAGGCTACACCGAGGTGGCAACCTGGTCTAGCGAGCCCCGTTGAACCGAGCGGCCTCACTCGAGCATCGCCTGCTTGCCCCCGCGGCCTTTCGCCGTCAGCACGGCAGGCCCGTCGGTTTTTGAGTACTCGCGGAGCGCCCAGCCCATGGCTTTGCGGATGAAGAAATCCTCGTCACCTGTGCGTTGCTCGCAATAACCCAAAAGCCTCGCGGCGTCGGTATGGCTCTTGTAGGTGAGTTGGAACAAGAGCGCGGTCCGAGCGAGCCAAGCCCGCACGTAGTCCGCGCCAAAGTACTGATACTCGCGCTCTCGCTTACGCCAGCTGGCACGTGCCACCGTTCTCAGCTAACCACGGGCGAAATCAGGTGGCGCTACCCAACAGGGCAGCGCCGTACGCGCCCATGAGCTGGGCTTCCCGGGGCACGATGACCTCTTCGCTCGTTGCATCGGCGATCATCGTTCGGACGGCTTCATTGTGCGCTACGCCACCTGAAAGCATGAGCGGAGGTACGATACCGACGTTGCGCGCCATGGAGACGACCCGTCCGACGAGGGAGCGGTGAAGCCCACGCAGGATTGCGTCTGGATCGGCGCCCCGCGCAATCAGGGAGATGATCTCGGACTCCGCAAATACGGTGCAGGTCGAGCTGATGGGCTCTTCCTCGCTCACTGAGAGGGCACGTTTGCCGAGATCCTCGACGGGGACGCCGAGGCGCGCGGCGGTGTGCTCGAGGAAGCGGCCGGTGCCTGCCGCACACTTGTCGTTCATCATGAAGTCGACCGGCCGACCGTCGTCGCCGATCTGAATGACTTTGCTGTCCTGCCCACCGATGTCGATCAACGTCCCCCCGCGTCCCAGATCGCGAAAGACACCCTTCGCGTGACACGTGATCTCCGTCAGGTTCCGCGCAGCTTGCTTGATCAGCTTGCGGCCGTAACCCGTTGCGATGGTCGGCACGTCTCCCTGAACGCCGAAGTCTGCGCGAAGCTCGTCCAGCATCCTCCGGACCTGAAGCTCTACCCGAGGCTCCGTTTGCTCCAGAAGGGACCCCACGATCACCCCTTCGGCGTCGACGGCGACGAGCTTGCAGGTCGTTGAGCCAGCGTCGATTCCGATGGCTGCGACCGCGCTCATGTCCTCGCCTCCATCGTTTCGACGAACGCCTCGAGCCGGTTGGCTCCCTGCTCTTCGGCATAGTCGCGGGGATCACTGTGGTCAGCTTCGAGCAACAAGGCCGGCACCCCAAGCGTCTTGACGAGGCGATCACGCTGATCGATCTGGCCGAGCGAGTAGGGTTTGCAGGAGCGGTCGGAATGAAGAATCACCCCGTCGAGCTCAAACTCGTCGACCATGCGCTTCATCGAATCGAGCTTGTGGCCGGTCGAGCGGTTGAGAATCGGGTGAAGATAGACACGCGCCATGGAATCGAGCGGGCGGTCGGGATCGATCATCGGAGCAAGCTCGCCCCAAGCGTAGGTGTAGGTCGATGCGACGACGTTGACGCCGCGCTCGGCAAGCCACTTGGAGAGATTGCCGATCTGGAACCAGATCGGAAGGTTGTCCCAGAGCACGCGGTAGCGCTCATCCTTGATCGCGCCAATGCCCCGCTCGATGCGCTCGTCGAGCTCGCCGAGCATGCGCTCGTAGTAGCCGACGGTCACTGCCTCGCCGCGCATGTCGACGATCGGGCCCATGTGGATGAAACCGTCGAACGCGGTCATTGGGGCGGGCCGATGCTGGGACCGGTTGAGCACCTCGAGCCATAGCTCCGCCCCGCGCCGCGCGTTGGCCATCACTTCCCGAAAACGTTTCTCATCGAGAGATTTGCCGGCAATTTCTTCGGCTACGTGGATCATGTCTTCTATTTGGCGCTTCACGTAGGCGATTTCGTGCTCGTGTGCCTCGTGGTAGAGAAACGGAGTGTCGATCAGCACGAGCG
Source organism: uncultured delta proteobacterium (assembly GCA_963792825.1). Lineage (GTDB taxonomy): Bacteria > Myxococcota_A > Polyangia > Polyangiales > Houyiibacteriaceae > SG8-38. Next base: position 329,974 of record CAWBXS010000001.1, read on the forward strand.
GGCAATCAAAGTAGTCCGCCAGCACCCGGTACCAATGCAGAACCGTTTGGCAGATGTTGGTGCAGCAAACGAGCACATCGGGCCGAGGTATGCGCCCAGCCGGTGTCTTGCCCGAGAGCATCGCGCCAATGTCGGTGCGCGCGTATGAGCAGATGTCACGCGACCAACCGGCATGCTCTGCCTCCTCTGCGATGCTTTGCGCGTTCCGGCGGACGCCGCACAGAGCGGCATGGTTCTCGGGATAGACCAAGAAATATCCGAGGGCCTGCAGGGGCTCCGTTGGCGCGCCGCTCGTGACCCAGGCCACCTTGCGGACGCCGGATGCATACCGCCCCTCGAGATAGTGACGGCTCATGATCTCTTTCATGTACGCCACGCACCGAAGCGGTGGATTGAGCGGGCTCTCGGGGCGTGGCTGTCTCGTGGCGAGCTTCCATTGGTCCCGCCAGCGTTGAACGCGAAGCGCCGACTTGCCCAGGATCTCGTAGTTCACGAAGTGCTCGAGTCGGCTCGAGTCGACGTAGTGAGGCAAGGTCTGGCGCGAAGTCATGACAATGTCTCCACGAACGCTTCGATCCGGGAAAGGGTTTGATGCGGAAGGGTCTCCCCCATCTCGAACTCCACGTGCAAGACCGGAAAGCCGACCTTGCTGAGATGCTTGCGCAGCAATGGGACGTCGAAAAGCTCGGGCTCGCAGAACTTCGGGTCGTAGATGAGCAGGCCCACGGCGCCAGCGGCGCGCATTCGAGCTTGGAGGGCGTCGACGCGGTCGCGAACCGGCGAGCCACAAGTCGGGTCGGGAGGTCCCTCGAGCAGCCTACCTGCGCTCCGTTCGAAGGGATCTTGCGCCCTGGACGGCGAGTAGACGCGCCGAAATCCACAGGCAAGGTCGTCGGCTGCCACATATGCCCCCATGGCTTCGATCTGATCAAATAGCTCGAGCGGCTCGGCCACGATGCCGGAAATCATGAGACCAACGCCTCGGCGCGGCCGGTCTCCTTCGGGAAGTGAGGCAGCCTGCTCACAGAACTGCTCGGCGGTCAGATACTCGCGCGAGCGGATGGTTCGGTAGAAGTCTCTATCCGAAACCGCCAGCCGTCCGCGGCGCTGATAGAGGTCAGCCAAGGCCGCATCGGCAGCGTCTTCGGCCTCGAAGGCCTCGGCCCAGTCCGCGTGGCTCGGCTCGTGCCCACTGACCTCGGCGAGCCTAGTGGCGAGACGCTGCAACTCTTCGCGCAGAAACTGACGATCGGAGTTGCGTCGACCCCTCGGCAGATAAAGCGTCAGCACGGGCTGTTCGGGATGAAGAAAGTCGCCCAGCACCGAGGCCATGCCTTGCAGGGCATCACACGTATGCGGAACTAGAATCGCTTTCGTACCCGCAATGCCACCCGAGCACAGAAAAGACGTAGCCTTCACGACGATGTCGCACGTATAGGCTTGAAAGTGGCGGCTGCCCTCATGGCGCGTAACGTGAGGGGGCCCCCAAATCTCGATCGGATGGAGCCGATGCGCTCGCAGCATGGCCCGCGGGTAGTGAATCGGCATCACGGCGACGACTTCCCGCCCGAGGGCACGCACCTGCTCGATCACTTCGAGGCGGCCGGGAAGGGATGGAGCGGAGCCTGCGACTGCGAGCACTACGCGGCCTCCGTCAGGGCCATCGTTTCGATGTAGTCGCGGGCGAGCGCGGAGTTGTCGTGGTTCCAGGGGTGAAACCCGGGTTCGAGGTACTCTTTGAACGCGCTCCGAATCACGTCTTGGGGAGTGCGGTGTCGCCCATCGACCTTCGTGGATCGCAGCTCGGCGAGAGCCTCTCGGACGGTCATCCCATCTTGCTCGACGAGCATCTGGAACGCTCTGGCCCACCATGCTAGCAGAAGGATCGTGGCGATGGCGAGTCCGGCGACCCGAACCGTGTAGCGAGAGTCCACTCGGCGGAGGACGTCATAGGCCACCGCTTTGTGCTCGATCTCCTCGGCGGCGTGCCAAAGGAGTAGCGACTTCACCTCGGTGTGCATCTGTTGGAAGACCGGCGAGCGAAGCGCATTGTCTGCGAGCGATGCGGTGAAATGCTCGCAGGCTGCGGTGGCCGAGAGCCGCAGTACCGGAGGCATCAGGCGCTCGACAATCCCGGACATCATCCGCTCGTAGTCGTCGAGGAATGGCTGAACCTCGTAGCCCTGTGACTCCAGAAAGCTCGCAAACCGCTGATGCTCCCGTGCGTGATTGCCTTCCTGACCGAAGAAACAGCGAATCTGGTCGATCAGCTCCGGATCATCCTCGACGCGATCGAGGTAGTGGCGAACGCTGCGGATGAAAAACCGTTCCCCGACCGGGAAGAGCAGGTTCAGCGCATTCGACAGGTGGGTCGCCGCCCGGTGTCCGGCAAACCAGTAGCGAGGCGCGGCGCCGAAGGGAAGGCGAACGTTTCGAACCTGCATCATGTTGGCCTGCAGAATGCTAGGCTAGCATTGACCGCAGTTCAGTAAAGGCGCGCACGGTTCGCCGAAACCGAGTCACCCTGGGCTTCAAGGTGGGGGGATTGCGCGATACCGTCCTCCGAATGGCGAACCAATCCGACGCATTCAATTCCGAGTATCCATCGATCGAGCACCTCCGGGCCAAGGCCCGCAGGCGCATGCCCGGATTCGCGTTCGACTATCTCGAAAGCGGTTGCAATTCCGACATCAATCTCGAGCGCAATACGACCGATATCCGCAACGTTCAGTTGCGCCCGTACTACATCGGCGACTACGCAGGCTCGAATCTGCAGACCGAGCTCTTCGGGGTTACCTACGATGCGCCGTTCGGCGTCGCTCCAATCGGTTTGCAGGGGCTGATGTGGCCGAAGTCGTGCGAGATCCTCGCCAAAGCCGCCCACGCGCACAATATCCCATTCGTCCTGAGCACGGTGGGCACCGCCAGCATCGAGGAGGTCGCCGAGCTCACGGAAGGCCGCGCCTGGTTCCAGCTTTATCATCCGGCTGAGGGCGAGCTCCGCGACAAGCTTCTCCAACGCGCCGCCGAAGCCGGCTTGCCGGTTCTCGTCATTCTCGCCGACACTCCTACTTTCGCCTATCGCCCTCGAGAGATCCGAAACGGGCTCTCGATCCCGCCCCAGATGAATCTCCGCAACGTCATCCAAATGATGACCCATCCCACCTGGTCGTTCTCGCAGCTGTGGGCCGGGGCTCCGGAGTTCAAAACGATGCTTCCCTACCTTCCGAAGGGCCTCGATATGAAACACCTAGGCCTCTTCATGAACCAAACATTCTCCGGCCGACTCAACGAGGACAAGATCAAAGCCATCCGCGACACGTGGAAAGGCAAGTTGGTCGTCAAGGGCATCGTCACGGAGAGGGATGCCGAGAAGGTCATCGCGCTCGGAGTGGATGGCTTCATTTGCTCGAACCACGGTGGTCGCCAACTCGATGCCGGGCAATCCACGATCAAACCGATGACCGAGCTTGCGAAGAAATACGGGGAGAAGACTACCATCATGCTCGACAGCGGCCTGCGCGCTGGGCCCGACGTGGCCTGCGCCTTGGCAAGCGGCGCGAAGTTCACGTTCCTCGGCCGCTCCTTCATGTATGGTGTCGGCGCGCTCGGAAAAGACGGCGGGCTGCACACCATCACGATGATCAAACGCCAGCTTCAGCAGGTCATGGAGCAGCTGGGCTGCGAACGTGTCGGGGACTTCCCCAAGCACCTCGTCTCTTGAGCTCAGGTTCCACTTCGAAGCACTCGAACGTATCGTCGCCCAACTCGGCGCCGTGGAGAGGTGCGTCGCTGTTCGCCGTAGCCTGTTCGATCCATTGGATCTTGGGACCGAGGAGAGGAAAACCGCGAAGATCACGAGAGCAGCTGCGCTGAAAGGAGATTTCATTTCCGGCTCCGACGAAGCGGGAGCACAGCAAGAAGCAGGCCAAGTCCCCTGGCCGCAGAGCGCCTTGAAAGCTGGCAATCCGTGTTGCGCGCGCGTGCCTCTGCGGCACACCGTGTGGCTACAAGTGCCGGCGCACCTGCACGACATCAGGGTCTTCGGGGTCTCGAGCGATTCGGAAGCCGAGCTTCTCGCAAAGGGCGAGCATCTTGGTGTTGTCGGAGAGCACCTCTCCTTCCATGACCTCGATGCCTCGGTCGCGCGCCACCGACATGAGGCGGCGCATGAGCTCGCGACCGATGCCCCGCCGCCGGTGCTCATCGCCCACTGTCAACGCGAATTCGCAGGAATGACGATCGGGATTCGAAACGTAGCGCGCCACCCCGATCATGCGCGCGTTGGATGATCCTTCTTCGACGACACCGACGAAGGCCATTTCGCGGTCGTAGTCGATCTGGGTGAAGCGCGCGAGCATCGCGGGCGTGAGCTTGTCGAGGCTCTGCATGAAGCGAAAGTATTTGCTCTCCGCCGACAGCGACTGCACAAAAGCCTGTTCGATGGCAGCGTCTTCGGGTTGGATTGGGCGCACCACCACGTCCGTCCCGTCCGGTAGCTGCCACTGCGTCACCAGCTCTACGGGATATGGGTGAATCGCCATGTGACCATAGTGCGCGGTGCTCGTGGCGGGGGTAGCGACGACGACCCGCGCATCCACTGCGATGACTCCCTCTTCGTCGACCAACAGGGGGTTGATGTCGAGCTCCCGCACTTCGGGCAGCTCGCATGCAATCTCCGAGACCCGCTGCAAGACGTCGATCAGCTTCTCCAGATCTGCCTCTGGTAGATTGCGGAAATGGCGAAGGAAACGTCCGGCGCGGGTGCCCTTGATGAGCTCTCTACTGAGGTACTCGTTGAGGGGTGGCAGCGCCACGTTACTATCGGCAAAGATCTCCACGGCGGTGCCGCCGGCACCGAAGCTGATCACCGGGCCGAAGACCGGGTCGGCCGCGATCCCTATCATGATTTCGCGGGCGTGAGGCCGTTCGAGCATGGGCTCGATGGTCACCCCTTCGATCCGGGCCTCGGGGCGTCGTGCGCGAACGCTGTCCATCATCTCTCGAAACGCCGCGCGTACAGACCGGGGGTCGCGAATGTTGAGGCGCACGCCGCCGACGTCCGACTTGTGCGTGATGTCAGGCGAATTGATCTTCATGGCGACCGGCAGGCCGAGGCCTTCGGCGGCGACCAGTGCCTCAGCAGCGGAATTGACGTTGACGCTCGGTGATGTGGGAATTTGAAAGGCGTGCAGCACGGCCTTGGCCTCAGCGTTGCTCAGGGTCTGCCGGCGTTCCCCCAGCGCATTTTCGATGATCAGGCGGGCGCCCTCGACGTCAGGCTCTCGGTGGTGGGAGAGCGGGCCGGGCGCCTGAAGCAGCGCCGTTTGGTTGCGCCGGTAACACGCGAGGTAGCCGAACGCCTCCACACCGGCCTCCGGACCAGTGAACTGTGGGATGCCGGCCTCGGACAGCTTCTCGCGTCCCTTTTCCACCAATCCCGCGCCCATCCAGCAGGTCAGCACCGGCTTGGTCGATTCCCGAGCCGCGGCAATGACGGCGTCTGCACAGCCGGTCGGGTCGGTCATGCCTTGCGGCGTGAGCAGCACCAGCAGGCCATCCACGCCTGGATCGGCCAAGACGATTTCGGTCGCCGCCCGGTAACGCTCGGGATCGGCATCGCCCAAGATGTCCACCGGATCGCTGTGCGACCAGTGTGCCGGTAGCACCTTGCCCAGCTTTTCGATGGTCGCCTGACTCAACTCGGCGAGCGGGACATCGAGATCGGCTGCCCGGTCGGCGGCCATCACGCCAGGTCCGCCGCCGTTGGTGACGATCGCGAGCCGCGGTCCTCCGACCCGCGCGCCCGAGGCGAGGAGTTGAGCCGCGGCGAACAGCTCGCTCACCGAGCTCACCCGCACTGCGCCTGCGCGCTGCAGAGCGGCATCGAACACATGGTCGGCGCCGATTAGGGCGCCCGTGTGGGAAACCGCCGCACGCGTACCGCTGGTGCTGTGCCCGGACTTCACCACGATCACGGGTTTGAGACGCGCTGCCACACGCAAGCCGCTGAGAAAGCTCCTCGCATTGGTGACGCCCTCGACGTAGAGCAGGATGCTTCGTGTTTCCGGGTCCAGCGCGAGATAGTCGAGCACCTCACCGAACCCGATGTCGGCGGTCGCCCCGAGTGACGCGACGGCCGAGAATCCAAACCCATTGGTATCCGCCCAATCGAGCAGTGCCGTGCAGAAGGCGCCGGATTGCGCCACCAGGGCCACGTGTCCACGCCGTGCAGGGCTCTTGGCGAACGTGGCGTTGAGCCCGATGCGTGGACGCACGATACCGAGACAATTCGGTCCGACCAAGGCGATGTTGTAGGTTCGTGCGATGTCGACGATTTCACTCTGAAGGTCGGCTCCCGCCTTGCCAACCTCTGCGAAACCTGCGGAGAGCACGATCGCCGCACCAACTCCAAGACTGCCGCATTCGCGCATGATCGCCGGAATGTCCTTGGCCGGGATGGCGATCACGGCCAGATCGATCGGTCGATCGATGGCGCTCACGGACGCATGACTTTTCAAGCCTTGGACGGTCTCGTGCTTGGGATTCACCGCATAGATGTCACCGGCGAACCCGCCTTCGCGGATGTTTCGCAGCGCTTGGCCTCCGACCGAGCTCTCCCGGTCAGAGGCGCCGATGACGGCTACGGACGTAGGTTCGAAGACCTTTAGCAGGTAGTGCTTTTTCATTCGGCCATGCTGCCAGAGCTTGGCCGGGTCTTAGCGGATCCAGGACACGCTGCAATGCGGTAGACTCGCCGGTGGCGCGCATCGAATGGACCCACATCCCTAGAACCTGAATCGTGTCTATCGCCTACATCACGCATCATGCCTGCATGCTCCACGAAATGGGCGCGCATCATCCCGAACAGCCGGCACGACTCGACGCGATCAGCGATCGGTTGATCTCCTCGGGGCTGGACATGGTGCTGCGACACTACGAGGCGCCCGAGGCTCAGCGCGAGCATCTGCTGCGCGTGCACGATGGCGCGTACGTCGATGGGGTGTTCAACTCATCGCCGCGCGAGGGCCTCGTCTGGCTCGATGACGACACGGCGATGAATCCCTACACCCTGGAGGCCGCGCTGTATGCCGCCGGTGCCGTCATCCTCGGCGTCGACCTTGTGCTGGAGGGCCGTGCGACGCAGGCGTTCTGCGCGGTCCGCCCGCCGGGCCATCACGCGGAGCGGTCGCGCGGGATGGGATTCTGTTTCTTCAACAACGTCGCCGTTGGGGCGGCGCACGCACTCGAAGCACATGGGCTCGAGCGGGTTCTAATCGCCGATTTCGACGTGCACCACGGCAACGGCACTGAAGACATCTTTCGCGGTGATGAGCGCGTGTTGTTCTGTTCGACCTTTCAGCACCCGTTCTATCCTCACAGCGGGTCTGAGACGAAGGCGTCGAACATCGTCAATGTTCCGTTGCCGTCGCGAGCGGATGGCGCGGCGTTCCGTGAGGCCGTGATGAGGCGCTGGCTGCCCGCGATCGATGCCTTCGAGCCCCAGCTGGTGATGATTTCGGCGGGCTTCGATGCCCACGTGGCGGACGACATGTCGAGCCTGAAGCTCCGCGAGCCCGACTATGCCTGGATCACGCGCAGGTTGTGCGAGGTCGCAGACCATCACGCCGAGGGGCGCATCGTCTCGGCTCTCGAGGGGGGGTATGCCCTCGATGCGTTGGGGCGCAGCGTTGCAGTGCATATCAAGGCGTTCTTGGGAGACCACCCGGGCAGCGGGACGAGCTCAGCGTGAGAGCAGCACGAGCGCGAGCGCAATCATCGCGGGCACGCCCTGTATGAAGAGAATGGACATCTTGGCCGTGACCCCTCCATAGAGCCCTGCCAGTGACACGCATGCGAGAAAAAACACCTGGAGCGTGAACGCGGTGTCTGAGCTCGGGACCACGAGGCTCAGTGCGAGCCCAGCAGCCAGGAACCCGTTGTAGAGGCCCTGGTTGGCCGCGAGCGTCTTCGACGTCTCGGCGTCTTCCTTCGAGAGCCCGAACGTCTTTCGCCCGAGTGGCCTGGTCCAGAGAAACATTTCGAGGACCATCGCCCAGAGATGGAAGATGATGACGAAAACGATGAGTGCGGAGATGGCTATCGTCATGCCAGGGTGAGCCTATCAGCCCCTGTCGCGATCCGAAAGCACCGACCGTAGCCGAGTTTGCCTGCTTTGCTGCTACCTTGGACCAAAATCGCACGGGCATTTCGGAAGGGGCCGTCATCATGACATTTGAATCCTGGCGCCGCTGGATCCTTTTTGGCAGCGTGTTCTTCACGATCTTCGGAGTCGTCGCAGCGGTCGCTCCGCATTCGGTTGTCTTCGAGATCTGGATCAACGGAGTCGATCGCGTCTTCTTCGAAGGCAGAATTCCTCCGCAGGCGCGGGCGATGCGAGGGTTTCTGATGGGGCCGCTCGGCGGGACGATCGCGGGCAGCTATTTGATGCAGACCTTCATCGTTGCCGTGCCGTTCAAGCGACGCGAGAGTTGGGCTTGGCATGCCATGGTGTGGCCGATGCTCTTGTGGTTCTGCGTGGACTCTACGGTCTCCGCGCTCCACGGCGCCTACTTCAACATCTATCTGATCAATCTCGTGCCACTGCTAGTCTTTGGTGTTCCGCTCGTAGCCACCCGATCGATGTTCCACGAAGGTCCGATTGACATCGGTGCTAGCCCTGGCAACGCGTAGGCGTGAGCCCTGAGCGGGCCGAATCTCTGTCGGCCCTGCGATTGCGCATGGCATCTCACGGGTTTAGCTTCGGGCGCATGCCGGACATCGACCCCAGCGCGCCGCGAACGCCGCAGATTCCGACGTTCATCGACGTCCTCTATCGCGATGACGCCGTCGTCGTCGTCGATAAGCCGTCCGGACTCTCGGTTCATCGGGGTGACGACCAAGGCTCGACGTTTGCGCTCAATCTGACGCGTAATGCGATCGATCAGTGGGTGTATCCGGTGCATCGACTCGACCGCGCGACGAGCGGCGTTCTGGTGTTCGCCCTCACGCCGGATCACGCCAGGGCACTTCAGGATTCGTTCAGAGCCCGCACTGCCCATAAGACCTACCTAGCGCTGGTCCGCGGCGCCCCCCCGGAACGCGGGGTAATCGACAGTCCGATGGCCAAGCGCGAAGGCGGCCCAAACGTCGAGACGGTGACCGAGTACGAGACTCTCTTCGTGTCGGACGTGCGGCTCTCCCTCGTCGAGGCGCGCCCCCGTACCGGGCGACGTCATCAAGTCCGCCGCCACCTTCGGCGCATCGACCACCCCATTGCGGGCGACGTCAACTACGGAAACGGCGCCGACAACCGTCGCTATCGTGCCGAGCTAGGGCTCTATCGACTGGCCCTGCATGCGCGTCGGCTGTCGTTCATGCACCCGGGGAGCGGTGAGCGGGTCACGTTCGAGAGCGCGGTCCCCGAGGATCTGGCCGGACCGCTGCGGCGCATTGGCGTGCCAACGACCCTGTTCGAGACCTCGACGCAGCAGATCCCAAGTGGCGAGGAACAGGAGGACCCATGAAAGCCTGGATACTACGACGACCGGGGGGACCTGAAGCCTTCGAGCTCACCGATCTCCCGCGACCCGAACCGAGTCCAGGGCAGGTTCTGATCCGTGTCCGTGCGTTTGGTCTCAATCGCTCCGAGTGGTTCACGCGCATTGGAGACTCACCCACGGTGCGTCTCCCACGCGTGCTTGGAATCGAATGCGCCGGGACCGTGGAGGCGGCGCCCGGCGGAGAGTTCGAAAGCGGGCAGCGCGTGTTTGCGATGATGGGCGGGATGGGACGGGAGATCGACGGGTCCTACGCCGAGCTCACGTGTGTACTCGCGTCGAGTGTCTTTCCGATCGAGTCCTCTCTCGACTGGGAGACGCTCGGCGCGCTTCCGGAGATGCTGCAGACGACGCATGGGTCGCTGACTACCGGTCTAGGCGTGGCACCCGGGAAGACGCTTCTGATTCGCGGAGGCACGTCTTCGGTTGGGCTGATGACGCTGGCGATGGCCAAGAGCATGGGCCTCCAAGTGGTAACGACGACTCGAAATCCCGGCAAACGGGAGAAACTGCTCGAGTCAGGCGCCTATGAAGTGATCGTCGATCACGGCTCGATTGCAAGAGAGATACGCCAAGCACACCCCGAGGGCGTGGACTACGTGCTCGAGCTGATCGGGGCGACGACCCTCCTCGACTCTCTGCAATGTGCAAAGCCGGGCGGAGTGGTCTGCATGACGGGGATTCTCGGCGGACAGTGGGTGCTCACCGACTTTCGGCCCATGGGGGACATCCCCACGGGCGTTCGGCTCACTTCGTACTCGGGCGGTGCCACCGACATCACGCGAGCCGACCTTCAGCGCTACGTGAGCCTCGTGGAATCGGGCGACCTCGAGCTCCATCGCGGACCCGTGTGGCGCTTCGACCAGCTCATCGACGCCCATCAGGCGATGGACGACAATCGCGCCAACGGCAAGATGGTCGTCGTCGTCTGAGGCTTCGGGGGCCGATGGGCCGGGCCCGCCCCCGCTAGTACAGTAGCTCCACCCAGCGGCCGCCCGCGGCGAGCTCGGACCTGCGCCGGGCCCACTTCTCCTCCGAGCCGGCGATCTGCGCGAACGCGTCATCGAGCTCGCCGCGCATCTTCTCGAGCCCTGCCACGTACACATAGGTGTTCGGTTGCCCGAGAAGCTTCCAGAGCTCTTTACCCCGCTGGCCGAGAGCGCCGTCCCAATCGATGGGAGCGGCCCAGGACGGTCGGGGGCTGAGCGCCTTGAAGGCTTGGAAGGTTTCGGTGTCGTAGTACTGAGCGAAATCGTCCCTCTCGTCGTTCATGTACAGAAGCTCGAGCCCGCTTCGAGCTCCGTAAAAGAGAGTGATCGTGCCTTTCCACTCGGGCACGTTCTTGTAGAGGTGCTTCACGAAGGCGCGGAACGGCGCGATGCCCGTGCCAGTCCCGATCAGAATCAAGCTCGCGTCCATCTCCTCGGGCACTTGGAACGCGAGACCGTACGGACCCGACATGGTGATGCTGTCGCCCGCCACGAGGTCGCAGAGAAAGTTGCTCGCGACCCCCGGGTACTCCTCGCCGCTGTACTTGTCTACGTAGCTGGCGCGGCGAACGACGATCTTGATCCGGGGAAGCCCGCGCTCTCCGCGCTCCGGAAGATCGGCCACGCTGTAGAGCCGGAAGTGATGCTTCTGTCCGAACTCCTTTGTGCCAGGGGCGAGGACGCCGACGCTTTGACCGAGCTGAAACGCGAAGTCGGGCTTTTGAACATCGAGAGTCAGCTCCCGAACCTCGATGTCGGAAGTCCCGGGCGTGATCCTCTCGGTGGAAACTACGGTGGCCTGAAACTGCGGCTTCGTATCGTAGTCTTCAAGGTGGGTGACTGTACTATTCATCGGATCTCCTCCTGAGCCTCACACGCTCCGCTCTCGGGTCTTTGGTCGCAGTGCACGGCCCGGACGCAGCCGTGGCATCCGGAGCGCCCGGCCAACGCGTCCGGGTCGTCGCCGAAGTCGGAAAACGACTGTCTCCAAGCACGCTGCACGCCGACCCACGCCGCGGACAACAGGACGAAGGCTCCGACACCGATGATGTAGTGGTACAACACGAGCGCTAACCTCCGAGCCCTCCGAAGCCCATGAACGCCACTGAAAGCAATCCGGCGAGCATCAAGGCCATGGCTGTCCCCTTCGTCACGTCCGGCACCTTGGCCAGATCGAGCTTCTCGCGCAGGCCCGCCATCAGCACCAGGGCCAGGGTGAATCCGGCCCCCGCGCCCAAGGCGTAGACGATGCATTGCGCGAAATCGTACCCCTTGTTGGTTTGGAAAAGCGCCAACCCGAGGATGGCGCAGTTGGTGGTGATCAGCGGCAGGAAGATCCCGAGCGCGCGGAAGAGAGCCGGGCTGAACTTCTTGATGAACATTTCGACGAGCTGCACCGTGGACGCGATCACGGCGATGAACGAGATCAGCTTGAGGTACGGTGCGTCGACGGCCACGAGCAGTGCCTGGATCCCGAAGGCGCAGACTGAGCTCACCAGCATCACGAACGTCACCGCACCGCCCATCCGCGTGGCCGTCTCCAGCTTCGACGACACGCCTAGGAACGGGCAAATACCGAGAAAATACGCCAAGACGAAGTTGTTGACGAGCGAGGCGTTGATGAAGATTGACCACAGGGATTCGTGGTTCATCGGATCGCCTCCCCGGTGAGCGCGAGCTTTGTCGTCTCGTCCTTGCCAGCCTTTCGCTGCTTGATCCAATTGAAGAGTAGCAGCCAGCCGGCCAGCGTGAAAAAGCCGCCGCTTGGCAGAATCATGACCACCCAATCCTGAAAGGAATCATGAAACAGCTGAATGCCGAACAGCGACCCAGCTCCGAGAATCTCCCGTACGGCGCCGAGACAGAACAGGGCGAACGCGAATCCCAATCCCATCCCTAGACCGTCCATGGCCGATAGCGCCACGGTGTTCTTCGATGCGAACGCTTCGGCCCGGCCGAGGATCACGCAGTTGACCACGATGAGGGAAATGAACGCGCCTAGAGCCTTGTAGAGATCGAGGCTGATCGCCTGAATCAAATAGTCCACGACCGTCACGAACGTCGCGATCACCAAGATGTACGTGGCGATACGGACTTCTTTCGGAATGAAGCTCCGGAGCGACGACACGACGATGTTACTCATGACCAACACCGATGCCGTCGCCAGCCCCATGGCGAGGGCGTTCACCGCCGTGTTCGAGACTGCGAGCGTCGGGCACATCCCAAGCACTTGGACGAAAACGGGGTTCTCTTTCCATAGACCCTTGATGAACTCGTCGGTCCCGCTGTTGGTGGAGGACGCCATGTTCTACTCGCCTCCCGCGAACTCGGATCGATGGCCCTCGATGCGAGGCACCCAGTACTGGGCGCTCGCATTGAGGAGGTTTGCGGTTGCCACCGAGGAGATGGTGGCTCCGGTGATCCCGTCGATCTGCCAAGGATGGCTCTTTTCGCCGTGCTTCACGGGGACGATGGGATTCGCGAGGGCCGATCGATCGTCGACCAAAGACACGTCGAGGTGCTCGAAGTTTGCAAGAAAATCCGGATCGCTCTCGATCTTGTCACCCAACCCGGGGGTCTCCTTGCTGTCGAGAACCTGGACCCCGATGATCGCCTGCTCGGTGAACGAGTACCCGTAGATCAGTCGGATGATGTCCTGATATCCCATGCCCTGGGCTTCCACAGCTATGCCCACCAGCTGTTTGTCTTCGCCGTAGCCTGCGTAGACCAGCTGTTCGCCCGAACCGGCATCGCCCTGCAGGGGAGTGAAACCGCCAGACTCGTCGAGGCGAAAGGTAGTGCTCGCGATGGCATTGGGGAGAACGTGGAAGATGGCCTTCTGCAACGCCTCCGCCTTGTTGCGCTCGATGACGGGGCGAGTCACCTGGAACACACCGACGATCAGAATGCCGCAGCACACACCGACGCCGACCATGGCGCGGTACATGTGCCAAGTGCTCGTTGCGGCAGGGCGGTTGGCCAACTCGACGCTGCTCACGACGCAGACTCCTTACCCCTCGTGCCGTAGACGGCAGGTCGAATCCATCGATCGAGATGTGGCGTGACGGCGTTGCCGAGGAGAATGGCGTACATGACGCCTTCGGGCAGCCCGCCCCAAGTCCGGATGACCACGGTGACCAGACCGATCAGCGCGCCGTAGAGATAGCAACCGCGCGAAGTCATTGGCGAGCCGACCATGTCGCTGGCCATGAACACCGCACCGAGCATCAATCCGCCGGAAAACAGCATGAACGCCGGTGAGGCGTAGCGCGTCGGGTCCACGAGATGGAGGGCCCCGCTGAAGACGATCACCGCTGCGAAGATCGATGCTGGAATACGCCAGTTCATCATGTTGCGGGCGATGAGGTAGAGACCGCCTACCAGGATGAGCACGCTCGAGGTCTCGCCCGCCGAGCCGCTGATGAAGCCCAAGGCCAGATCGGCGGTGGCAGTCGTTTCGTGACTGAATTTCCACAACGCCAGCGGCGTGGCGCTCGTGATCGCGTCGACCGCCGGCACGGTGAAAGGCAAGGTCAACGTCGAGGAGGGCAACGAGGAGAACCGCCCTGCGCTGAAGCCTGGGATCCAGGTGGTCATTGCGACTGGGAAGGCAGCCTGAAGAACGGCCCGGCCCACGAGCGCTGGATTGAACGTGTTGTAGCCGAGGCCGCCGAACAAGGCTTTGCCGATTGCGACACCAATCACGCCTCCGACCGCTACCATCCAGAGTGGCAGGCACGGTGGAAGCGTGAGTCCGTAGAGAAGGCCGGTGATCGTCACCGACCAGTCCCCAACTGTCGTGGGCTTTCCAGTCGCTCGGCAGATGAGGTGCTCGGTGAGCACGCAGGAGACCAGCGCCATGGAGAGAGTCAGTAAACCCGCGAGGCCGAATGCAAACACCGCGAACGCGGTGACCGGGAGCAGCGCCAGCACGACGTTGAACATGATGGTGTCCACGCTGGAGCCGCTGAGGATGTGCGGTGACGTGCGGATCTCGAGGGTCTTGCCTGGCGTCGACATCAGGCCGCCCCCGTGTTGCGTGGCGTCGACTTGCGCACCGCCGCCTTGGCGGCCCGGAAATGCTGCACCAGCGGGATGTGCGATGGGCAGACGAACGAGCAGGAGCCGCATTCGAAACAGTCCATGAGGTTGTGTCTCTCGGCCATGACCGAGAATTCCTCGTTGGCGGCCAACCTCCCGAGAAGAGAGGGATCGAGAAAGATGGGGCAAGCATCGACGCAGTAGCCGCATCGGATACAGGGGTACACGGGTCTGTGGGTCCTTTCCGCCTCCGAGTCCGTGAACGCCGTCACCCCCGAGGTGCCCTTCGTGATCGAGATCTCAAGGCTTGGTACGGCCGCGCCCATCATGGGCCCGCCGAGGAAGACGCGGTTCACGTCTTCTTGGACGCCCACGTGCTCGAGCAGAAAGCGCAGTGGAGTCCCGATGGGGATTCGGTAGTTCCCCTTTCGCTTCACCGCAGGCCCCGTCACCGTGATGACACGCTCCTGAATCCCTCGCCCGAGGGGCAGTAGTCGACCGATCTCTGCCGTCGTGGCCACGTTGCAGCAGAGGGCATGAATGTCCAACGGCAGTCCCCCGGAAGGCACCTCCCGACCAAGCAGCGCGGCGAACAACATCTTCTCGGCACCCTGCGGGTACTTCACTCGAAGCACCTCCACTGATCCGTTGAGGTCACTCGGAAAAGTCTTGCGTAGGTGGTCCGCGGCATCGGGCTTGTTGGCCTCGACGGCGATGAGGACTCTCTTCGCCTGAGAAACCTTGAGTAGATACCGGATTCCCATGAAGATGTCGTCGCTCTGCTCGAGCATCACCCGGTGGTCGGTGGTGAGGAAGGGCTCACACTCGACCCCGTTGATGATCAGCGTGTCGACCGTCTTGTCTTGCGGCACCTTGAGCTTGACGTGCGTCGGGAATGCAGCGCCCCCGAGCCCGACGACGCCGGCATCTTGGATGGCGGCGATGATCTCGTCGGGAGTGGACGTATCGAGCGGGCACGGTGTGCCGTCCTCCACTTCCTGCGTAGAGCCGGGAAACGGCTCCAGGTACACCGCTGGCACCATGCGGCCGCTGATGCTGGGCGCGAGGGCGATTTTGCGAACCAGACCCGAAGCCGAGGCGTGCATCGAGACCGACATGAAGCCGTCGGGGCGAGCGATCCGCTGACCTCTCGAGACCTCTTGCCCTTCTTCCACCACGGGGATCGACGGAGCTCCCATGTGCTGCACCAGAGGAATGATGAGAAGCGGCGCGAAGGGAAACTGACGAATGGGCAGCCCACTCGTCTCCTCCTTCGATTCCGGTGGGTGAACCCCGTGCCGGAACGTCTTCATCTCTAGCAGTCTCATCTGACCCGTCCGAGCTCGTTCGTCAGTTGTATTTCTCGCCGCGCTTGATCCATTTCTCGATGCCTTTTTCGCTTCGGTTACGGGGCAGACCAGGATGGATGATCCGGGCGGTGCATCGCTCGGCGGCTTTCACGAGATCTTTGTAGGGCCCTCCCTCGCCGTTCTTGATGACGGCCTTCTTCTCCGCGTTGTACTCGAAGATCTTGGAGTTGATCTGGATGCACTCGTCGCAGGCGGTGCAGTCGACGGTATCGATCCAGGGTGCCAAGTAGTCGCCTTGCGCACGCGCCGCGGGAGCTGCCGCCTGAGCCGCTGACGGCGTCGAAGCTCGTGGTGGCGTCGGAGATCCCTCGCCGGCCGCAAGAGCGGACGGCTCGTCCCCGGATTCGGTGGCCATCTGCAACAGCTCGGACACGATCTTCCCGACGACGTCCTGACGTGCCTGCTCGACGAGAGACTCGGTAGAGGGCTGATCGGCGCCGGTCAGTGCTCGGAGCATCGTCCAGAAGTCACGCCGGTCCTCACAAGATTCCACGATGGGCTGGGCCACCAGGAGCCGCAGGAGTTGTTGATCTTTGTCAACCATCCACACGTAAGGGAAGTGCCCCTCCCGATCGTCCTCATCCATGTCGAGGAACTCCGCCAGCGGCACCATGTTTTCGTTCCAGGTATCGCGCGGTGCGACCCGGAAGTGCTTCCGGAATCGAGTCTCGGTCGCAGCAAAGTCCGCGAAGGTCAGCGGAAGCTCCATCTGTTTCTCGACACCGTCCTCCTGGTACTTGATGTTGTACGTCGGCCAGTCCTGGTCGGCATCCGGGTTGCCCTCCAAGTCCAGACACTCTTGGAGCGTCTTGCCCAGGTCCGGGTTGTACCGGAACAAAGGATAGGCCCTCGACTCGACCGCCAGCTTCGACTGCGCCGTGCTCATGTCGTCACCGATTCCATGCTCGGGTTGGCAGTTGCTGTAGAGGTTGAAGAGCGCCGGCCGGCGGGCTTTCAGGCCTTGAATGAACCCTTCGATCATGTGACTCGAGTGGGCGATGGTGCTCTGCATCACGTAGGTGGTGCGGTGCGCCATCCCGATGAGGCCGATTTCCTTTCGAGGCTCCTGTTTGCCCTGGATGGCCTTTCCATACTGCGCCATGTCCGAGATCTGCCCGATGAAACCGGAGGTACAGGCCTGACCGCCGGTGTTCGAGTAGACCTGCGTGTCCACGACCAAGACCTTGATGGGCTTACCCGACGCCATGAGCCGGGACAGGTTCTGAAAGCCGATGTCGTACATGGCCCCGTCGCCACCGACCGCGACGACCGGTGGACAGAGCTCCCACTCGACGTCGGTGAACTGACGCCAGTCGAAGTAGGTGAGGAAGTCATCGTGCACCGCGGGGTTGTACTTGTTCTCGAGCTCCAGCTCTGCGATGCGGACGGCCTTGAACCCCTCCGCCATCTTGGCCATGTGCCCTTCGAAAATACCCATGGCCATCGAGGGGGAGTCCTGGAAGAGGTGGTTGGCCCAGGGGAACGGGTAGGGGTTGAATGGATACGTGCTTCCCCAAACCGAGGTGCAGCCGGTGCTGTTGATCATGCCCATGCTGGTTCGGCCGCGACCCGTCGTTCCCTCGGTATACTTCCACTTGAGGTTTTCGAGGTCGGCCACCAGCTTGGTCATGCGTCGAAGCCAGTCCTGGTCGATCGGCTGACCGCCTCCCATGTTCTCGATGCGCTCCGCGATGGCCGAGAGCGTGACGTCCCGATCGCCGATGTCGTCCATCACCTTGGCCATGACCGCGGGGTCACTCACGTTGATCTCACCTGCGAGCCGTAGCTGGATGTGCTTCTTGAGCCGTTCGATGAGCTCGGTGACGTGGCGAAGGTGCTCGGCGATCCGCGGCTGCATCAATGCTTCCACGGTGGCGGTAAAGAGGTGAATCGCAGTCTTCTCGGAGCAACCTAGGCAGGCCCCGTCCCCGCTCGTGAACGGCGAGTAGTTCGACTTCTCGAGCAGAATCATCTCGAGCGTCCCGATGCCTTCTTCCAAGTTGTCTACCCGAATGTACTTCTTCGGGGTGGTCGGGAGGTCGTTCCAGAAGTCCCAGTCGTCGCGGAGCTTCTGCACGGATTCCTCCGTCTGCCTCATGGGCCGGAGCGCATCATCATTGCAGACCTCGACACACTCCATGCAGCCCTTGCAGGTATAGGGGTTGACCGTGATCGAGAGGAGACCTCCGCTGCCCGGCTGATCCTTCTCGGGTAGGGTGTAGTGAGGTCGGGTCAATGCGAACTGGAAGCCGTTCAGCTCCTCCTTGAAGTACGCCATCTCCTTCTTGAGCGTCTCCTTCTCGCCGCCTTGGAGCTCACTCTGAGTCACGGTTTGCTCCATGGCCTTGTCCATGAGAGCTGTCACGGAGTCGGTCTCTTTCGCGGCCTTGAAAAGGGCATGCAGGTTGCGCTCCATGACTTTGGCGGCCTTCGGAAGGTGCTTGATCTCTCCGTGGCCGTTCTTGCGCACCCGGTTCACCACGGTGTCGAGCACTTGACCTACCTCGTTGACGAGCCCCGGCAGGGCCGTGTCGGGGCAGGCCGTGTAGCAAGCGCCGCATGCGGTGCAGTTCTCGGGCACCCACTCGGGGTGATCGAACCGGATGCCGGTCATGTCCCGGAAGAGCGCCGAGGAAGGCGGCATGATGCCGAGCCCGATGAACGGGTCGGCGAGGTTGTCGTTACCCATGCCCCGAGCGTAGAAGCTGCCCGTCTGCTCCCAGAAGCGGTGGATGTCGGTCATCGGCGCTTTGCTCTGCGGAAGAGACTTCACCATCATCGGCAGCCTCGGTCCGACGCTTCGACCCTCGGTCTTCGGTTCGGTGATGGGGCCGGGGACCAGCTCGTGGATCTCCTCGAACCCGCGCTGCACCACCCGTACGTTGTCCTCCACGACTCTTCTTCCCTTGGAGCCGAACTTCTCCTGGAGTTGGTCGTGAATCGCCTTGAGCAGCTTCTCCTCGGTGAAGCCGGCCTGCTTCATGACGGGTGAGGCTGCGAAGAACGCGCCCTGGAACGCGATGCCCTGCATCCGGAGCTGGAGGTCGGGGTCGGTTGCCTCGTCCCGAGCGATCTTGAAGGCATCCAGGTAATAAACCTTGATCTTCTTGTCGAGGATGATTCGTTGATAGACGGGCGGGATGCTTTCCCACATCTCCTTCGACGACGCCTTGTCGCTCTGGATGACGAACACCCCGCCTTCTTTGAGGCCGGCGAGCGCGTTGGTGTGTCCGAACACGTTTGGGTCGGGTGACAGCACCACGTCCACGTAGAAGTATTCGCAATTGATTTTGATCGGCTCTGGCGCCGCCGAAAGATAATACGTGGTCGGCTGGCCCTTCTTCTCGGAGCCGTATTTGGGGTTCGCCTTCATGTGGTAGCCGAGAAGATCGAAGAGGGTCATGGCCAGGTTCTTGCCGGTGGTGATCGCACCCCAGCCGCCGACGGAGTGAAACCGCACCGTGATGCTGCCCTTCGGCATCAGGTTCGGGTTCTCCGAGCCGCGAACGACGAGCGCTTTGACGTTCGGATAGGCCTCCTCGATCGTCTGCTGGTACATGTCCTGCTTCGGCGTGATCGCCTCGTCCCGCACGAAATCGATCGAGAGGTAGAAGAGTTTCTTTCGGGCTCCCTTCTCGAGCATGTTTTCGACCGCCCCGACGATGCCCTCGGGCTGGAGGTCGCGGCTGCCCATGCCGAACGAGCCGGAGTAGAGGGGCGGCGCATCGGTGAGCATTCCATACGCCGCGAGCTCGGGGAAAGGCGGGTTCTTCATGTCCCTCCCGTTCTCGAGGCACTTGCTCACGGTGGCGCGGATCTCCCGCATCAGAGGCAGGTCGACCGCCAGCGGTTGGTCTAGCCGCTCCAGGACGGAGACCCCCTTCTTTCCCTGGATGATGCGCCCGATCAAATCGCTCGGGAAGGGCCGGAACATGACCATGTCCACCACGCCCACCTTCAGACCTCGGGTCTCGCGAAGGTAGTCGACGACCGCTTCGGCCGAGGGAATCATGCTGCCTTGGCCGACGATGAGGTAGTCGGCGTCGTCTGCTCGGTACGTCATGACGCGCGCGTAGCGACGGCCCGTGAGGGCGTAATACTCATCAAACGCCTGATCGGTCAGAGCCTGAATGTGATCGAAGAAAAACGGCCGTTGGGCCGCCACGCTTTGCATGTACGAATCTTGGTTCTGGACCAAGCCGGCCATCACCGGGTTGTCGACGTCCCAGAGCAGGGGGATGCGCCGACGGGTTTCGCCGTAGATGATCTTCTGTGCCGGAGTGGGGGTCTCGATGATGTCATCGGGGCGCCCGAGGTACTCGGCGATGAGCTCGCGCTCCGGCACCATCAGCGACTCGATGAGATGGGTCGTGAGAAAGCCGTCTTGGGCGATGATTCCGGGGGTGAGCGCCAGCTCTGCGACCCTGTGAGAGACGATGTTGAGATCTGCAGCAGCCTGGGCGTTCTTCGCGAACATTTGGAAGAAGCCCGTATCGTCGACGCAATGGTAGTCGTCGTGTCCAGCGTGAACGTTCAGGGTGGCCTTGGTCATGGCGCGCGCGCCGATGTTGAGGACGTACGTCAACCTCTTGCCGGTCGCCGCGTAGAGCGATTCGTGCATGTAGGCGATCCCTTGGCCGGAGGAGAAGTTCGCGGCGCGCATCCCCGTCATCGACATGCCGGCGGTGACAGCCGCCGCCGCGTGCTCGCCTTCGGGCTCGATGAAGATGAGCGGTCGCCCCGAGACGTTGATGTGTCCGGCTGCGGCGGCCTCGGCCCAATACTCGCCCATCTGAGTCGAGGGCGTGATCGGGTAAGCGCCAGCAGCATCGCTCGATTCGCGCTCGCACATGATGACGGCGGTGTTGCCGTCGAGCGCGGCTCGAACACCGGGGTACTTGAAGCTGCGATCGCCTTCGTTTCCGTGCTCTTTGTTTTTCTTGCCGAAGAATCGTGGGGACATCGAAACCACCTATCGGGCGCTCGCCCTCGTGTCTACGTGGGGGCGTCGCGGAGCGTCCCCTTGCGAATGATCTTCTTCGCGGCCGGGCCCTTGAGCGGCCCTGCCTTTGCATCGATCCAGACGATAGCCCCTGTGGGGCACCGTTCAATCGGAACGCGTGTCGCGTGGGGCCTTCCGTAATCCACGACCGGGAGGTTCTTCTTCATGGCGATGAGGCCCCTGGGAGCATCCATCTCACATCGACCGCAGGCGGTGCAGGCCACCTCGCAGTCTTCGAGGATTTCGTCGCCGGCGTCCTGGGAGCTGCATGCCACCCAAAGGCGATGGCTCACCTGGTGGAGGGAAAACAGGTCCTTCGGGCACACCTCGACACAATCCCCGCAGGCGGTGCACATGGCCTCGTCTACCACCGGGAGATTGTGTGCGTTCATGTGGATGGCATCGAAATCGCACGCTTCGTCACAGTCCCCGAGGCCAAGGCAGCCCCAGAAGCATCCCTTGCCGCCGCCGGCCACCCGGGCAGCGGCGCGACAGGATTGTTCTCCGTGGTATCTGGCGTGGTTGCGAGCGACGTTGCTGCCACCGGCGCACGCCAATCGGGCCACGAGCTTCTCCTCGGCCCCTACGTCGACGCCGAGGAACGTCGCAATTTCCGCTCTGCCGACATCCGTGCTCACCGTGCACTTGCCCGGCAGCGCCTCGCCTTTGGTAAGCGCTTCGGCGAACGGGCGACACCCCGGGAAGCCGCAGGCGCCGCAGTTCGCATGCGGAAGCATTTCCTCGACGATGTCGATTCGCGGATCCTCGTAGACGTAGAGCTTCTTGTTCGCGAGGACCAACGCTGTCGCCAGGATCATCGTGAGGCCACTGAGGGCCCCAACTGCCGTGAGAAACAGCATGATACGTAATGGGCGAGTTCGTAGGCCGACAATCGCCCCTCCGCTCACGAGTGTAGCGCCTTCTTGCGGCCGTGAGAAGGAAGAGGACGGGTTCAGTTGCCCGAAGAGTCCGTGCCCGTCAAGCGGGCGACGAGCCTCCGCACCGCAGAGGCGACGGCCGCCTTTTCCCGGTGGGCAGCGTGTTCTTGCATTTCGTGGCGCAAGCTGTCGAGCTTCTCTCGTTGTTGCGCGTCCAATTCCTTCTGCAGCGCGGCACGGGTCGCGCTCACGTATGGATTGTCGATCCCCGAGATTTCCTGGAGCGTGCGCCAGAGGTGGAGCCGCTCCGAGCACCGGAGGACGAGCTTGGGCGAAACGACCTTGCGAATGATACTTCCATCGTTGCCGGCAAGCGAGATGAAAGGAAGCTTTCCGACTCGCTGTCTTCGCGAGAGCCCCAGATATTCGGTCAACGGAACCAAATCTTCGGCAACCGCGGGCGCGTCGGTCAGATCCGTCGCGAGCTCCGGCTCGGAGGCGGCGAAGTGGGCAACGGTAAACGCCTGCTCGACTTCGACTGGTTGCCCTTGCGGGTCGCTGCCGGAGAGCGTTTCGGCGGTCCAAAGCTCGGCCGGAGACGGATTCGAGGAGAGATCGAAACACATCACGAAACGGTCGTCGCGATCGGGGTCGTACACGCAGATCGGAAACGCCCGGGCGCGAACGGCGCGCTCGGCGCGAGCTCGAAAGGCAGCCTGCTCCTCGTCATCCCGCGGGCACAGGACCGAAATCACCCCAGGCCGGGGG
Source organism: uncultured delta proteobacterium (assembly GCA_963792825.1). Taxonomy (GTDB): domain Bacteria; phylum Myxococcota_A; class Polyangia; order Polyangiales; family Houyiibacteriaceae; genus SG8-38. The sequence goes on from CAWBXS010000001.1 coordinate 352,582, forward strand.
GCGGACAGGGCATCCGATAGTTGCTTTTGAAAATCACGTTCGGCGGCATGGGTCTGAACGAAGTAGGTGCCGCGCATCGCGAGGGGCAGCGTTTCAATCGTCATCCTCGACGGCACGCTGGTGTTGGCCCCCCCGAAGTAGACCTCGCGCAGGCTCGACCGAAGCCCAATCACCTTGATCGGCATGCCGGTCCCGAGCAGCGCCATGATCTCGCGCAGCTTCCTGCCATCGTCGCCGTCGAGACGCGCCGTGACGAGGAAAGGAGGACACAACCGGAGCTCACCGGGGCCGAGTCGCTGCCAGTCGAAGTCGGCAAAGACCGTATCGTGGGTCTTCGATTCGTACTTGGAGCGGGTCTCGAGTTGGGCGATCCGCAGGGCCCGAAAAACCCGGGCCAGGCGATCGAGGTGTCCCTCGGCGAGCTCCCGTATTTCGCTCTCCCCCTTCTGCAGCTCGACGCGCGCAGAGTCGAGCGTCGCGGTCGACCATGCCTCCCTCATTTCGCCGAGCGCAGGCAGGAGCTCCTGCACGCGCTTCAGGCGTTCGGGCGGCATCGCCCGTGAGCGTGTGCTCTCGCCGAGCACGCGCGACAGGGAACCGAGGTCGAGGTTGGTCGCGGCAAGCGGCCCGAGAGCGCGCGATAGGTGGTCGGGATCGTGGCCATGCCGATGGTACTCGTCGAGCCGAAGCAGGCCTTCGAGCTCGTCGATGGCCTCGGCAAGAGCCTCGTCGAGAGCGGCGCAACGATGCCGCCAGACAGCTTCGACGTGTTGGAGGACCGGCTCGTTCATGACGCTCACTCGGATCAGCTGACCGTGTAACGGTCCATCGCAACGTCCAGACGCTCGAGGAAGGTCTCATGGTCCGGTCGCTGCTTGCGTTGCCATCGGATCTCTTCGTAGGTAGGGACGTCGGGATTCTGGTAGACGAGGCCCATTGGGGCAGGGTCTACGTTCACTGCGACGCGCTGTGCCTCGTGGATGTCGCGGTGGTCGTGTGCTTGAGCGCGGCCTCGCTTGAGGAGCAGGGGGTGCACGGGAATTCCGTCTTCGTGCTCCAAGAACACGACGGGGAAGTTCAATCCGCCCTCGCCGAAGGCCTTGGGCATGAACACCGGGCAACGCTGCAGAATACGGACGAAGGAAAGACCGTGATGGTTCCAGGCCTTCTCGATGGTCTCGTCGAGGTGAGCGGGTAGCCAAGTGGCACTCTGGGCGACGAAGGACACGTTGGTGATCCCCATGACCACGCTGAGCGGGTTCAGAGGGTGCAGATAAGTGCCGCGCGGAGTCGTGTTGGTCTTCCATCCGTCCGGGGTCGTGGGTGAGGCTTGCATCTTGGTGAGCGCATACACCTCGTTGTCGAGCACCAGGACGACCGCGTTGATGTTGTAGCGAATCGCATGAAGCCAATGGTTACCGCCAATGCTGAAGCAGTCTCCGTCGCCCATGATCACGATGACCGGGATCTCCGGGCGCGAGAGCCGCACGCCCGTCGCGATTGGCAACGCCCGGCCGTGGATTCCGTGAAAACCGTACGTCTTCAGATAGTGGGGAAGGCGGCTCGAGCATCCGATGCCGGAAACCGAGACCACGTTCTCCGGTTCGTGGTTGTTCTTGCGAAGCACGCGTTGGAGCGCCGCGAGCACCCCGTGGTCACCGCATCCCTTGCACCATCGGGGTTGCTCGGATTCGTAGTCCGACAGAGCGTGAGTTTCTGCCGCACAGACCTCGAGGAGGCTTTCCTCTGCAAGCATGGATATCATCAGTGTGCTCCCTTGGTTGCGGCAAACGTCTGAGCCGAGGTTTCGATTCCGCGTTGATCCTGGAGGATGCGTCTCGCTTCGGCGAGGATTTCCACCGGCATGTACGGGCGGCCGGGGACCTTGGCAAAGCAGTCGATGTCTAGGAGGGTGGCGGCTCGCAGGATCCACGCCAACTGGCCGTATCGACGGTTTTCCTTGGTGATCAGGGGATCGTTCCAATCATCGCTGTAGTTGAGCTCGACGGTGATGACTCGCCGGAACTTCGCGAAAATGTCATGGAGCCCAGGCGGTAGGGGACTCAGGAATTGAATGTTGATCGAGGAAACCGCGAGGCCCTCGCTCCGTGCCATGTCGACGGCTTCCTCGATGGCGCCCCGCGTGCTGCCCCAACCCACGAGCAGCAGATCGCCCTCGGGCCCGCCGTGCACGTTGGGCGGCTGCAGGCTTTGCTGCAAGGTGGCTAGCTTCCGGCTGCGCATGGTGTGACCACGCTGGTTCCGCTCCGCGTCGTAGCAGGCCTTTCCATTGCGGTCGTGGTTGAGCGAGGTCGTCACCCCCATTCCGCCCGGCTGCCCGGGGATGAGACGCTGCGAGAGGCCCGTCCTCGGATCCCAATCATAAGGTAGGGCCCCCATCGGCACGGGGCTGAGGTCGAGCGGAGGTCGCCGCGGCGTCTTGGACACATCGGGACGATCGAAGAGCTGCTGACCGGTCGCGAGGTTCGCGTCGGAAAGAACGATGACGAGCATGCGGAATTCCTCCGCGATCTTCCGCGCGACGGACAAAATGTAGTAGCACTCTTCGATCGTGCTCGGCGCGATCACGACCTTGGGGGCGTCCCCTGGAGCGCCGTAAAGGGCATGAAGCAGGTCGGATTGCTCGATTTTGGTCGGCAAGCCGGTGCTCGGTCCGCCCCGCTGCACGTCGACGATCACGAGCGGTGTCTCCGTCATCACCGCCAGGCCTTGGAACTCCGTCTTCAGTGCCATGCCCGGCCCGGAGGTGATCGTGAGCGCGGTCTTTCCGGCGTAGGAGGCCCCGAGGGCTACCCCGATCGCGGCGATCTCGTCCTCGGCCTGATGGACGAAGCCACCGAAATCTTCGAACATCTCGGACAACGCATGCGAGGCGGAGGTCGCCGGGGTGATCGGATACATGGAACAGAGCTCGAATCCGGCAGAGATCGCACCGAGTGCCAGCGCGGTGTTCCCGTTCATCGCCACTTTCGGGACATCGGTAGGGGAAGCCGGGATTTCGAAGCATTCCTCGAGATGCTCGAGCCCGTACTCGTAGCCGGCTGACGCGAGCTTGATGGACACCTCGATCACCTCCCGGGCCTTGCCCTTGAAGATGCCCCCGATCACATCCGCGAGCAGAGCCGGGTCCTTGCCGTAGAGGGCGCACAAGAGGCCCAAGGCAAACATGTTCTTGCCCCGTTGCGCATCTTCGAGGTAGCGGAGGGTTTCCCGTTCGAGGGGAACCTCGATGATGGTCGCTCCGCGCGACCGGAACTTGTCGAGCACCTCGCGGTAGGAGCGCCGATACCGCTCGTCCTCATGCGTGGCCCACTGATCGTCGATCAGCACGAGCACGTCGTCGGCCAGGCTTCCTGCTTTGAGGCGTGAGAGCAAGGCCATCTCGTTGAAGGCCAGCACCACGTTTGCCAGGTTGCCGGCGTTGGTGACCCGGCTCCGCTCGGCAAGGCGAATTCGGTTCCCGCTCGCGCTTCCGGTCGTGTGCGGCGGAGGCCGGATCTCGGAAGGGATGATCTCCACCGTCCACAGACCGTTCCCCGCCTTCGCGCAGAGCTGGGCGAAGGCAATGGCTGCTTTCTGTGCGCCTTCGCCAGCGTCGCTGACTATTTCGACCGTATGTTCGTGGCAACGGGTGCGTTTCGGCCCACTCATCGACTTCATTCTACCGGGTTTCAGAGCACTTATCATGAGCCCGCCGAAGGCGGTAGGCACTTCCTAATCTAGGAAGTGAGCGTCGAGCTGGTCGCTCAGACCGTTAATTCGCCGCTCGCGCACCTCCGTGCAGTTCACGAGCAGCATAGTGCCGCGCCCTCGCGCTGGGTAGATTCTCGCGTTGCTGAAGAACCCGGGTCCGCCGCCGGGCTTGCCCACCCATCTCATGCCTCCAAGAACGCCCTCCGACCATCCGAGTGTGGTGCCGAGCGGTCTGCCAGCATTGGTTTTCTGGGAGGCAAAGAGCTGTTCGCGGAAGCTCTGACCGATGAGCGCCGGTTCATCACTCAAGAGATCCTGCAGGACTCGCTGGAGAGCCCCCGCGCTCGCATTGAGGCCGCCGTAGGCACGCCCATCATGATAGAGGCGCCGCACCAGTCGCCAGTGGCCTTTGCGTTCTGCCCAGATCTTTCGGTCGGTCAGCAAGTAGAGAACGAATCCGAGAAGCGAACGCCTCTGATGCCCCACGGCCATTCGTTCTGGATTTTGGATCCGAAAGCTCAGCTCCTCGGCCGGGATCTGTAGCGGGTCACGGACGTGGTCGCGCAGATAGTCTTCCAGATCCTGCTTTGCGACCGCTTCGATGAGGAACCCCAACAACCAGTAACCGAGGTTCGAGTACTGGTGCCGCTCCCCGGGCGCAAAGCTCAGCCGGGAGTGATCGGCCAACACGCTCGAGAATGCGCGAGCCTCGTCGTGGGTCTCGTGCTCGGTTTCGAGGTGGAGCCAACGGAGCGGCGCTGGATTCGGAACACCCCCGCTGTGACTCAAGAGGTGAGTGAGCTTGAGCGTTTGCGGATATGGACTGTCTGGGTAGTGGAGTGAGACGGGGTCCTGAACGTCGAGCAGGCCACGCTCTGCCAATTGCATCACGGCGAGAGCGGTAATCACTTTCGTCGTAGAGCTCAGCATGAAGATCGAGTCGCGCCCGACTGCGCCCCCGTGCCACCCATAGACCGTGGCGCCTCGATCGACGACCAAGTACACCACGCCGGGAACCGTCCCGCGGTTCACCATCCGCTCGAGCAGCCCATCGACCCGTCGATCTCTCTCTGCACGCTTTCGGTCGACCATGGCTTGCAGACGCGTCGCCTAAATCAGCGGCGACGTCAAAACACGAAGCGGGACGTCGAAGGATCCCAGCGAAGCCGTCGATCTGAAGTCATCATGATCCGTTCGTTGACGCGCCGAAGCTTGCCTTTTCGGACCCCCAACATGATGCCGGACACGATCATGCCGGTGCTCCCACCCCACGCGAGAGGAGCACCGATGCCGAGGAGCACCTTCCCTGCGGTGTCGCATTGATAGTCGTCCCGACTGTTGACCGTCACCGTGACGCAGTGGTCTCCCGCCCAAGCGGGTATGACGAGCGCGAGGCCAACGCCGAACACCACGGAGGTCGCGATCAGGGCCTTCCGAGTTCGGGGAATGCTGCGTTCGAGCTCATCGCGCCGATACAGGTCGTAGGCGAGGTACTTGTTGTCAACGGTCGGTTCGTTCTGGATTGCCGTCGTCGGTGCCGCAGTTTGAGCTTCGATTATGGGGGCAGGCCCCGGTTCCGAGCCGATGGCCGTTCCCGGCGGCTCTTGTGCTCTGGCGACGCCGAATGCGGCGACCAAGAGCCACACGGCACCCAACGAGCTGATGGTCACCTGTCTCATGAGCGTCTCCTCCTGGTGCGATGATCAATGCGTTTAGGCAGTCAAACTCTGTGCTCAATCGACACATCATTCAACCCCTGCTGATCGCTCTTTCAGCTCCTCGACTCGCCGACGCGTCTGCTTGTTGAATGTCCGTTCAGCCGTCGAAGGAACACTCTGATCGCGAACGAACATTTACGTATGGACACCGCTCGCGAATCGGTGTTCTCTCGGACGTTCGATGATCGTCGAAGCGCTCCGACAGTTGGTCCCAGAGAAGCACTTGCGGAAACGACATAGCCGAACCCTCGATCTGCGTGTCGAGCTCAGCCGCGCGCTCCGGGCCCGCCAAACCACCGAAGCGCTCCAGCTCTACGAGCTGATCGAGAAGCAGAAGCCGGACGAACCCCGGTGGTCACACCGCAAGGGGGACTTGCTGCAAAAGATGGGACGAGAGGATGAAGCCGTCGTCGCCTACGAGCGCGCTGTGAGCCTCTATGCCGCCCGGGGTTTCGACGCCCGCGCCGCGGCGACGGCGAAAGTCATGTTGGCGATTGACCCGAGCAAGCGCGAGGTGCTCGAGCGCATCGAGGCGAACGCCGAACGAAGGTCGCACAAGCAGCGCCACGAAGCCGTCCGGCTTGCCGAGGCGCTCCGCATGGCAAGGCGCTGAGCTCACGGCTGCTTCGTTTGAGTGGACTCGGCGGTCTCTTCCGTTACGTCAGGCTGAGGGATCCTGCAGAACCCCTCCGAGCCGATGCCGAGGGGCTTCGCCATCAGGTTCAAGTAGTTTCCGACGGCGTTCAGCCAAGTGAGCTCGACGATTTCTTTTTCGGTGAAGTGCGGCCTCAAGGCGTCGAAGGCTTCATCGGTCGCGGAGCGGGTGGTATTGATCTCTTCCACGTACCGAAGCGCCGCTCGCTCGCGCTCGTTGAAGCGCGGGCTCGTTGCATACATCGCGAGGGCGTCGATGTCGTCGCGGCTCACGGCCTTCGCCTTGAGCGCCATGTGTGTCTCCAAGTCATCGCAGAACATGCAGAGGTTCACCCGCGAGCCGAACACCCGGGTCAGGTAGCGCACCCGCTTGTCCAAGGACAAGCCGTACTCCGCGGCGCTCATGAGCATCAAGTGCCCGAAGATGAGCCGCGGGGCTCTGGCGAAGAGCACGGGGACTGGCGCGGACACGCGCCCGATCGTGATGCGGTAAGCCAAGGCGATCAGCCACACCATCGGGTTCCAAGAGCGACGAATGGGCGCCAGACGGACGTTCTCGTAGCCATCGGACATCTTCTCACCCTCCGGTTGCAGGAACTAACAGTACTGTTAATAACGCCGAACGGCTGGCCTTGCAATCCCCAGGGCGCTGGGGCTCCTCACGGGGCAAGATCGGGTTGGACTACCCTTTTCAGAGCAGGCAAGCTACGGTGAATATCATGGAAAACTCCGTCGTGACTGCAAGTTTTCGGGCGCACCTCGGGCGCGCGGCCTACCTTCTGATCATCCTTTCGACGGCGTCGGGCTGTGGTGGCTCGACCTCGAGCGCTGGGGGCGCAGGCGGAGGCGGAGGCGCTGGGGCTAGCGGAGGCGGCGGAACCGGCGGCAACCCAGAATGCACGAACACCAATCAGTGCGTCCCTCCCGAAGTCTGCGAGCCCGTCAGGCAGGTCTGCATTTCCCCCGGCGCGCCATGTGCGAGCCAGGCCGAGTGCACGGGTGGAACCTACTGCGAGGCGACCGCAAACGTCTGCCTGCCGTCGGCAGTGGGTACGCCATGTGCAGGCCCGGACAACTGCAATGGAGAGTGCCTGAACGGCTTTTGTGGTTGTAGCGGCGTTGCGCACGAACGACAGCTCGAGAGCAGTCCTCTCGACATCTATCTCGTCCTCGATCGCACGGCCAGCATGGGCAACGACTGCGCCTACGTTGCGGGCAACTCGCCGCCGGTCAACTCGAAGGCGTGCTACGCGACCTATGCGCTTGCGGACTACCTGATCGGGGTCTCTCCCGCGGTCGACACGAGCCTCGCGTTCAACGTGATGTCGCTGTCCAACGATTGCACCGGGGCTAGCTATGATCCTGCGCTCATCGGCAAGACCTCGTTGCCCGTGGCGTCCAACAGCGCCCTCGTGCAACGGATCAGTGACGAAAATTTCAGCGGTGGCTACGGCACTCGGATCGAGGGCGCGCTCCGGGGGATCGCGAATTACACTGCCAATAACCAAACCCCGGGACGCGAGATGATCGGCGTCCTCATCACCGACGGTGACGCGACGAACTGCGACACCAACAACTCCAACCTCGCCGGAATCATCGCCGACCACCTTGCGAGCACGGGCCTCCGCACCTTCATCATCGGGATGAACGGAGCCAGCGAGAACAAGCTCGAGGAGCTCGCCATGGCCGGCGGCGCCGACCCGCACGACGATTTCTGCGGCGGCCTCACGCCCCCATGCCACTACTGGAACGTTGGCGACGCATCAGGGGATGTGCTCGCGAACGCTCTGCAAGCCATCTCTCAGCAGGCCGTGCCGCTGCCGTGCGAGATCGACGTCACGGGCCTCACTGCGCCTGAGGGCGAAGTGCTCGACTACGGGCGGGTCAACGTGACCCTCACCGAGGGCGAAACCGTCACGATCATCCCGCAGACAAGCGGCGCCGGCGCTTGTCCGGCCAATCAGCCCGCCTGGTACTACGACGTTCCGAGCGCGCCCACCAAGATCGACCTCTGTCCATACGCTTGTGATGCCGTGAGCGCCGCGGGGGACGGGGCACAGCTCAACGTCGTGGCGGGGTGTACCGATACCGTGATCGTCGTGCAGTGAGCTAGGTGACCGTCGGGTTGCCGGCGGTTCCTCTCCGGGGCAGCAAGATCTGGGCGTCGAGCCGGATATGCTGCACTTTGCCTACGACGGATCGATTCACGGAGATTGGGTCGCGCGCTACGCGACCCAGATGGCCAGTCGGCTGCCCGAGCCCGGCCTTCACGTGTGGCACGTGGAGGATTCTCAGGTCCCGAGAGCCGACCTCGACAATCGCCTCAAACGCATCGAAGCCGAATGCGAGGCCCTATCTCTTCCACTGAAGCTCAGCGTCGAGGCGCGGCACAAAGGCGTGGCGGCGACGCTTCTCGGGCTCGTTCCCCGGAATTCCAAAGACTATTTGGTGTGCGGTACCCGCGTGCGGCAGCGAGGCCGCGGGTTTCTGTCGGGCACGGTGTCGGAGCAACTGCTTCGTGATGGTCGCTGTCAGGTGCTCGCCGTCCGGGTGATGCAACCCGGGTTGCTCGGCCGGCCGCGCAATTTTCTGGTTCCCGTGAGCGGTCGACCGGGCGGGATTCGTGCCGGCTTGCCCTTCTTGCGGTTGCTGATGCCGGGCGCGGAGGAAGTCGAGGTCCTGCTGGTTCATCAGCTCAGCCGATCACGCTTTCGCCAGATCGGTCATTCCGAGGCGGCGCGAATCATCGAACGCGATCAGGAGTACGTCCTCGGCATCGAAAAGTCCCTGAGCCGGGAGCTCGGGGTGCCGCTCGGCAAGCTCGACCAGCGCGTCGTCCTCTCCGACGACGTTCCAAAAGAAATCGTGATCCAAGCCAGCAAGGCGAGGTCGCAATTGATCTACATGGGTGCATCCGAAAGGACGCTTCGCGAGCGCTCGTTATATGGAAGCCCCATCGAACAGGTGCTGCGAAGCGCGCCGTGCGATGTCGCCATTTACGGTAGCCCGCCGTGAGCCAGATCCAAAACGTCCCTCCCGAGCAGGTATACGAGCTGCTGCAAAGCAGGCCCGGCGGGCTCACGGCGGAGGAAGCCGGCGAACGGCTTCGGGAGCTCGGCAAGAACACGCTCGGTCCCCCCTCGCGCTTCCATCTCCTCCGCAGTCTCTTTCGGCAGCTGACCAACTTCTTCAGCATTCTGCTCGACGTGGCTGCGGCGCTTTGCTTCGTGGCCGAGGCCATGCAGCCCGGCGAGCGGATGAACGTGCTCGGTTGGGCCCTCCTCGGCGTTTCGGTGCTCAACGCCTTGTTTGCCTTCTTTCAGGAGTATCGCGCGGAAAAAGCGATGCAGGCGCTGGCGAAGTTCTTACCCCAGCGGCTGCGGCTCCGAAGAGACGGCCAGGAGATCGAGATGCTGGCCGAGGACGTCGTTCCCGGGGACGTGCTGCTCATCGAGGAAGGCGACCGCATCTCGGCCGATGCGCGCCTCGTGCAGAGCAACGATCTTCTCGTGAACAACGCCCCCCTTACTGGAGAGTCTGCTCCGGTCGCACTCAACGACCAGTCCGTGCCGGGGCGCCTCATCGACAGCACCAACGTCGTGTTTGCTGGCTGCTCGGTGCTCAGGGGGTCCGCTCTCGCGGTGGTCTTTGCGACGGGGGAAAGAACGCAGTTCGGACAGGTTGCCGCGCTTTCGCGCGAGATCTCGAGGCCGGCTTCGCCGCTCCAGCGTCAGACGTCGCGCATGGTGCGTGTGCTCACCGCAATTGCAGTCACCATGGGTGTGGCTTTCTTCGCGTATGGGATGTTCGCGGGTCGCCCGCTCTGGGTGAACCTCGTCTTCATGCTTGGCATCATCGTCGCGAACGTACCGGAAGGTCTGCTCCCGACCTTCACGCTCTCGCTGGCGATGGGCAGCTTGCGGATGGCCCGCAAGAACGTGCTGGTCAAGAGCCTGAGCTCCGTCGAGGCGCTCGGTGCAGTCCACACGATCTGCACGGACAAGACCGGCACCCTGACGCTGAACCAGCTTTCCGTAGCACGGACCGTAGACGGGAAGGGCGGGGAGCTGGAGCTCGGCGAACCTCTGCGGGCCGAGCTCATCCGGCTCGGTCTCATCGCGAGTGAGACGCACCGCCAAAGCACGAGATGGCTCGGAGATCCTCTCGACGCCGCGCTCGCAGAGACCTGTGCTGCCGAAGGAGGAAACGCAGACGAGATCCTCGAGCGTACGACTCGTCACTTCTCGTTCGACCTCGTCAAGCGGCGAGCGGCCGGTGTGTGGCAAGGCGAACGCGATGCGGTGTTTGCCGTCAAGGGGGCCTGGGAGGCTCTTCGCCCACTGGTCACTTTTATTGCGGGTTCCGAGGGTGCCTACGCTGCAACCGACGAATCGCTTGCAGAGACGGACGTCCTGGTCGGCGCGCTGGCAGGAGAGGGCCAGCGCATCATCGCGGTGGCCTCGAAGAAAGTGGCAATCGATGCGGTCGGCCGTGCACAGGAGCAACTCGAGGAGGGGCTCACTCTCGTGGGGTTCTTGTGTCTCGAAGACCCTTTGCGCCCTGAAGTCCCAGATGCCGTGAGTCAGTGCCATCGAGGCGGCATTCGCGTCCTTCTCGTCACCGGCGATCATCCGAAGACCGCGGCGGCCATCGCGCGTAAGGCCGGGATTCTGCCGCGCGAAGAGTCGCCGCAAGACTTGCTGTTGCTGACCGGGGACGACCTCGAGCGCTTGCGTTTGGCCGAGCTCTGCGACCTGTTGCAAGGGGGTGTCCGAGTGTTCGCGCGCGCCACGCCCGAGCAGAAGATGAAGATCGTCACTGCCCTCAAGCGGCTCGGGCTCGTGGTGGCCATGACCGGAGATGGCGTCAATGATGCACCCGCGCTCAAGGCAGCTGATGTGGGCGTGGCCATGGGCGTCGGGGGCACCGATGTCGCGCGAGAGGCAGCGCAAATCGTCCTGCTCGACGACAACTTTGCCTCGATCGTCGCCGGAATTGCGGAGGGGCGTACCATCTTCGACAACATCAGAAAGTTCACCAACTACGTGCTGGTCAGCAACGGTCCCGAGATCCTTCCGTACCTCATCTACATTCTCTTTCCCGTTCCCTTGGCGCTCACGATCATTCAAATCCTCGCGATCGACCTCGGGACGGACATCATTCCCTCGATGGCTCTCGGCCAAGAGCCCACCGATGGCGATACGATGAGCCGGTCGCCCCGTCGCCGCGACGAGCCCCTGCTCAGCTTCAGGCTGGTGGCGCACAGCTATTTGTTCCTCGGTCTCATCGAGGCGACTTATGCGCTTTTCCTGTTTTTTGGGGTGCTGCACGCCGGCGGCTGGCGTTACGGAGAGATCCTGTCGGCCGCCGACCCGCTCTACCGCTCTGCGACTGGAATAACGCTCGCGACGATCATGCTGATGCAGATCGGCAACCTGATCGGACGTCGCTCCGCAACACGCTCGGGCCTAGACCGGGGGCTGTTCACGAATCGGCTCATCTTGCTCGGCTTCGCGCTCGAGATCGTCTTCTCTTGGGCCACCCTCTACTTCCCGCCTCTTTGCGACGTGATGGGCACCGGGCCCGTTTCCCTGAAGATGTACGCCATGGCATGGCTCGGCGCGCCGTTGATCTTCCTCGCGGATTACACGCGCAAGCTTGTGCTCGCCCGGATGCGGGTCCGGGCGTGACCTCAGCCGGCCGGCGCGGAGAGAAGCAGGAGCGCGGCACTCCGGATGGAGCGCCTCGCAGCGGGAACTACATCAGCGGCATGCAGACATTGAAGATGGCGTCGAACTCGTCGTCGCAGCTATTGTTGTACATGTCCAACTCCGCACAAGACAGGGCCGCGCCGCAGTTGAAATAGCTGGTAGCCGCTGCTTCGCAGGCGGGCGTCACGTCATACATCGCGATCTGCGAGTTGTAGTAGTTGACGCAGTCCTGCAGCGTGTAGCCGGGGAAGCACTCGACCGCTTTCATGCAGAACGCCTGGAGCGCGGCGGCGAGACCGTTCCCATCGCTGCCCCCCGAGCCACCGGACCCCCCGGACGCACCGGAACCGCCGGTACCCGTGTTGCCGTCCCCGCCGCAGCCCGTCAGGGCGAGCATCGCCACCGCAAGACTCGGAATGGTTTTCTTTGGTGTGAACATCTCTCTCTTCCCTTTCATCCGGGTCGATTCGACACATCGGTGCTCAGAAGCGCGACTCGACGTTTCGCGGCGAACCATAACCCAAATCGTGGGCAGGAGCACGAAAGAAGAACGGCGCTCGCGCCAACGCTCGGCCCCCGGCGGCGTCGCGGCCTCAGAGGACGTGTAGGTCCTAAGGCATCGGATAGAAGCGCTGCTGTGTCTCGCAAGCTTCCTTGTTGCCGAGGCGGCACGCGGCGCTCATGTCCCGCTGCGCGAGCTCGAGCTGTCCTTTGCGGTAGTAGCTCCCGCTTCGTTCGAACAGCGCGGTAGCATCTTTCGGCTTGCGCCTGAGGTAGCGATTCCAAAGTCGAACGACCTCGTCGAAACGCTTCTGCTGGACGAGCACGTGGTCCAGCCCCCGGTAGCACTCGACGTTCTTGGGGTCGAGCTCGATCGCCTTCAGATAGTCTTTCTCGGCCTGTTCGAGATCGCCCTTCTTATGATATGCAGCGCCTCGATAGCAAAACGCATCGGCGTAATTCGGGTGCATCGTGAGAACACGGTCGTAGGCCACGATGGCCGCGTCGAGCTCGCCGACCTCTGCCTGATAATAGGCAACCCGCACGAGCTTCGAAAGGATGTGATGGAGGTTCTTTTCGGCCTCGGTATTGGCTGGGTCGAGCCGCGTGGCGAGCACGAGGTCGCGCGTGGCCTCATCGTAGCGTTCGGCCTTCAATAGCGCGTACCCGCGACCGCTCAACGAGCTGACGCTCTGCGGAAGGATGTCGAGGGCCTGGGTGAAGAGATCAATTGCCTCGTCGTAGCGCTCGAGCTGCATCAGCGCGACGGCTTTGGCCGACAAGAAGTCGGCATTCTTACCCGTGAGGAGCGCACGATCACAATAGCTCAGCGCCTTGTCGGGCTCGTCGTCGGTCAGCAGGCGGCAGCGGTCGAGGTCCGCGAAACCGAGCAGCTGTTTCAGCGTCGGATTCTCGTCGGTGAGCTGCCAACCCGCGGCTTTGACATCCATCAGCTCGTGCGCTCCGCCCCATCGGGGTACGATTGTCGAGAGGTATGCGGCGCGGACCCCGAAGCAGTAGGGACAGTCACGGAGCCCAGCCTCTAGGATTTCGGTCTTAGTCGCGACGTCCGCATCGAGCCCCGTTGCGATGGTAAGCTGCGCGCTCCGTGCCTCGGTCGAGTCGGGGCGCAGCTCGAGGGCGCGGTCCACATCCCCGGCGGCGGCGATGAGGATCTTTTGCATCTTCGCGAATCGCTTCTTCGACGTGGGGCGCGCCCACTTCCCACCGCGATGGCGCCAAGCGAGCGCCACCTTGTGTTCGGCGCGAGCGAGGTAGGGTGCGAACGAGTCGGGTGTCGCCTTAACCCATTGGCCGATCAGCCGGCCGATCTTTCGGTCTGCCGTGTCGAAGGCGCCGAGCCCCACCATGAGCCATTTCTCCTTCTTGAAGTCCTCCTCAACGGCGGTTTGAAACGACTCGAGGTGCGACGAGAGCTCCTCGAAGCGCCTCTCACGAAGGAGGCTCTGAAGGGTGAGCTTGTCGGGGAGATCTTTCGGGTAGCCGTACTCATCGGTCCCGCCGCGGCCGAGCATGATCGTTCCCTTGTGGTCCTTCACCCCGGGTTGGGCAGCGACGACTGGACCCACCTCGGACCCCCTGGGGCCGTCCGCTTCGATGGCAGCCTGCTCGCGCGCGAGGTAGACGCAAAAACCACCAGCACAGAGGGTGAGCACGAGCACGGAGAGGGACACCACGATCGCAACGGCTTTGCGCGGGCGTGGCGCCGCTTGCTCCGGCCCCGCTTCGGTTTCGCCTCGGCGACACAGGACGCAACCCGAGTGGACGGCCGGGTCGTAGGCCAACCCGTGCGCCTCGCAGCGCGCGTTCGTGGTCAGCTCGTCGTCCATCCCAACCCCCTCCATTTCACCCCTCTACAAGGTCGGGGATGCGGGACCGCGATGCAAGGATTGCGGGGCCACATGCCGATCCGGTTCCTTGGCCTACGCTCGCAATCCTGCGGTAAGCTGAGTCCATGTCGGGGGAGCGGACGGCGCTCGTGCTGTCGGGCGGCGGGGCACGAGGCGCCTACGAGGCAGGCGTCGTGTCCGGGATCGTGGACGTGCTCGGGCAGGGACGCCGTGAGCAGGCTCCATTTTCGATCTTCACCGGCACGTCGGTCGGCGCCATCAACGCGACCTGGCTGGCCGCTCACGCCGACCGGACCGACATGAATGTCCAAGGGTTGGCGGAGCACTGGCAGTCGCTCACTTTGACCGAGCATCTGCGCTTCACCCCGGGTCGGTTCTTGCGCGCCACCGCTGGGAACCAAGAGCTCGGCCGCTCGCTCGTCGACTATCGGGCGTTGGAGAGGTTGGTCCGAGACCAAATCCCGTACTCGCGTCTTCACGACAACGTGCAGAAGGGGGTTGTCGACGCGCTCGTCGTTGCCGCGCTCAACATTTCGACGGCGCGCACCACGATGTTTGCGGAAGTCGCGCCGGGCCGAGATTTCATTCCGTCCCGCGATCCGCGCAGAGTTCGGCGACTGACGCAGATCGGATGGAACCACGTGCTCGCGTCTGCTGCGATCCCCCTGGTCTTCCCCGCCCGCCGAATTGGATCCGGCTTCTACTGCGATGGGAGCATCCGTTTCAACACTCCACTCGCTCCGGCGATTCGCGCGGGCGCCGAACGGCTCGTCGTCGTTTCGGCTCTCCATCGGGAAGAAGATCGTCCTCCCGACAGCGTTCCACCAGCGCCTCGGGCGGTCGCCTACCCGAGCCCCATGTTCCTCATGGGCAAGGTTCTCAATGCGTTGCTCCTCGACCCCGTGAACTACGACTTGAACGTGCTTCAGCGATTCAATCGCGTGTGGGAAGTGCTCGAGGAGACCTCCACTTCCGAAGACCTCGCGCGAGTCGTGCAAGTCCTGCGCGACACGCGGGGCTTGGAATACAAACGTCTGCAGACTCTGGTGTTCCATCCTTCGGAGGACATTGGAGAGATCACGACTAGATATGCTCGCACGCTGCCGATGCGCTCGCTTTCGGGAGCCCTCGTGGCGCTCTCCGCCCGCATCCGCGATCAGTTCGAGGCAGACCTGTTGTCGTTCATCTTGTTCGATGCCGGTTTCGCACGCGAGCTCTTGGCCCTCGGCCGAAGGGACGCCCATCGAAGAGCGGACGAGATCATCTCGTTCTTCGCGTGATGTCACCGGTGTTGACTATCTCGTCGATCCGCCACTAGCCTTACTCCGCGAGGAGGTCGGAGGAGGCGCAACGAGGTCGGATGGGCTTGGGAGATGGTACATGAGCTATGACGAGACGCTGGCGGACCGGGTCCGCGCGGTTCTGGCGCGGAAACGCGGCATCAGCGAAAAGAAGATGTTCGGCGGGCTCGCATTCCTGGTGAAGGGACACATGGCCTGCGGGATCATCGGGGATGATCTGATGGTTCGGGTTGGGCCTGAGGCTTATGGCGCGGCGCTGACGAAGGCTGGTGCGCGCCCCATGAACTTCACCGGCAAGGCCATGAAAGGCTTGGTGTACGTCGGGCCCCGGGGTTACGCGCGCGCGCCGAGCCTCAAAGCCTGGGTCGAGCAGGGTGTGTCCTACGCCAGGTCGTTGCCCCCCAAGACCTAGCCGCACACCAGGCCTGACCCGATGACTAGAGCGGCTCGTCGCTCGCTCTGGAGAGCCAGACCTCGCGTAGCCGCCGCTCGAGAAATCGACGCTCTGGGTCGTTGGTCGCGAGCTCGATTGCGCGTTCGTACGCACGCTCGGCGTCGCCCGAGCGGCCCAATGTCCGAAGGAAGTCGGCGCGGGCTGCATGAAACGGTCCGTAGCCGTCGAGGTTGCCGGCAAGAGTGTCGACCAGCCGAAGCCCTGCTTCGGGGCCGTAGGCCATCGCCGTTGCGACGGCATGGTTGAGCGCAACCACCGGAGTTGGAATCACTTTCGACAGACGGCTGTACAAAGCGACGATGGCCTTCCAATCGGTGTCGTCGGCATGCGCTGCGCGGGCGTGCTCAGCAGCGATTGCGGCTTGAAGCGTATAGCGGCCGAGTAAAGGCGCAGACAATGCACGCTCGCAATGACCGAGGCCTTCTTCGATCTGCGTGCGATTCCACAATCCTCGATCTTGGTCGTGAAGCAGCACGAGATCACCATTGGCGTCGCTCCGTGCTTCCCGTCGCGAGTCCTGCAAGAGCATCAATGCGAGAAGCCCGTGTACTTCGCCTTCGTCCGGCACGAGCTCGGCCAGTACCTTGCCGATGTGGATCGCGTGTGCGCACAGCTCGCGCCGCACCAAGTGCTCCCCACTCGATGCGCTGTACCCCTCGTTGAACACCAGGTAGATCACGAGCAGCACCGCTTCCAGGCGCTCGGGCATCTCGGCTCGCTCGGGCACGCGATAGGGAATGTGGGCTTCGCGTATTTTTCTCTTCGCACGGACGAGCCGCTGGGCGATCGTTTGCTCCGTCGCCAGAAAGGCCCTTGCGATCTCGGTGGTCGGCAGCCCGACCACGGTGCGGAGCGTCAAGGCCAGCTTGGCCTCATCGCTGAGCGCCGGATGGCAACAGGTGAAAATCAGCCGCAGCATGTCGTAGGGGATCGGGGTCCGTTCCTCGTCTTCTCGGAGGGACTCGAACATGAGACCGAGCTCCCCGAGCTTCTGTCGTTTGCGACGGTCGCTTCGCATGGCATCGATGGCTTTGTGACGGGCGGTCTGCAGAAGCCACGCGTCGGGGGCGTCCGGGGGGGCGCCGTGCCGCGGCCACTGCGTCGTCGCGGCCACCACGGCGTCGTGAAGCGCTTCCTCGGCGAGATCGAAGTCGCCGCCGCAGGTGCGGATGAGCGACGACAGGATCCGCGCGCGGTCCGCCTGCAGTACGGCTTCGAGCAATTCGTAGGCGGAGATCGGCACGCCTGCCCTAGCGGCGGCTCATGGGTACGTCCAGATTGGGCGCACCTCGATCGTGCCAGCCTTTGCGGATGGAATCCGTGATGCGATCGAGATCGCCTCGTCGAGGTCCTTGGCCTCGACGAGATAGTAGCCGCCGAGCTGCTCTTTGGTTTCCGCAAACGGACCGTCGGTGGTGAGCGTCTTGCCGCTGCGCACCCGGACGGATGTGGCGGTGGTCGTGGGCTGAAGGGCGTCACCCGCTACGAACTGGCCGGCATCGCGGATCGACGCCGTGAACGCTTGATAGTCCTTCATGAGCTTCCCGCGAGTCTCGTCATCGAGCCCGTGGAGCACGTTTTCGTCTTCGTAAATCAACAGCAAGTATTGCATGAGTCTCCTCCTAGGGACGGGGTCGAGGCGACGGCAGCCGGGGAGCAAGCCCCAAATTGTCCGCCTTTCATCGGTTAGTCGAGGGACGCTCTCCGTTCTCGACATGTCGCTTGCAAAAAAGTCGTCGTTGGGTGTCGAATTCCTGAGATCGACATCGAGTGGGGAGTGGACGGGCAGATGCCCAGCAACCGAAGGAGCCGACATGAGCTACGACCACGGAAGATTCGTCTGGTTCGAATTGCTGACCAAAGACATCGATAAAGCGAAGTCCTTTTACCTCGAAACCCTCCCATGGAAGGTCGAACCGATGAGCATGCAGGACGGCTCGACCTACCAACTGCTGAAGGCCAGCGCGCCTTTCGGCGGATTCATGTCGCCTCGAGGCGACGTCCCGACGGCATGGGTCAGCTACGTCTCCGTTGCCGACGTCGACGCCACCGCGAAGAAGATCAAAAAAGCGGGCGGCGCGCTTCACATCGACGCGTTCGACGTGCCGGGAGTAGGGCGCATGCAGCCCGTCTCCGACCCCCACGGAGGAATGCTCTGTCTCTTCAAAGGTGCGACCGGAGATCCCGACAAGGTGGAAGGCCTCGGCGCGGTGCACTGGAACGAGCTCTGGACGCAGGACCCCGAGGCATCACTGGCCTTCTACGAAGGCGTGTTTGGCTACACACACGATGCCATGAAGATGCCGAACGGCACCTATTACATGCTCAAGGACCGTGATCAGATGCGCGGCGGCATGCTCCAAGCCCCGAGCTCCGACATCCCGACGATGTGGCTGCAATACGTCACCGTCGCCGACTGCGATGCGGCGCTCGCCCGCGCGAAGAAGAACGGCGCGACGATCGTCGCAGAGCCCGTCGACGCTCAAGGGGTGGGCCGCTTCGGCATTTTCCGCGACCCGCTCGGCGGGAGCATCGGGGTCATCAAGCCTGCATCGGCCTGAGCGAGGCGCTGGCGTCGATCTCTCACCCTTCGGCAACATGGGTCCCGAGCTGCTATCGTCCGGCCGGAATGGCAGCCCGAGCCCTCGTACAGCTCCTAACCTCGGTCCTGATCATCGGGCTCGGCGCTGCGTGCAGCGCCGAACGGCGGATGCCGCCCGGGTACCAGGGCGTGATCGAGCACGATGAGCGGCATCTCGGGTTTCAAGTGGGCGGACAGCTCGAGGAGATTCGCTTCCAGCGAGGCGACCTCATCGAGAAGGGGGACCTCATTGCGGTCCTCGACGATACCGCGGAGCTTCCGATTCTGCGCGCGCGCGAGGCAGACTTGGCACGAGCTCGCGCGAATGCGGCACTGGTGTACGCTGGCCCGCGTGTCGAAGAGGTCCGGGCCACGGTGGCCGATCTCGATGGGGCACGCGCACGGCTGAAGGATGCCAAGAGCAACCTCGACCGTAACGTCAGCCTGTTCGAGGAAGGGGCCACGACGGCGACCTTGGTGTCGGATCTCGAGGCTGCGTATGCAGGGGCGCGTGCACGCGTCCGCATGCTCGAGCAGCAGCTGAAGGAGCTCCGCAAAGGAGCCAGACCGGAGGAGCTCGCAGCGGCGGACGCTGAAGTCAGAGCCGCTGAGGCTGCGGTCGCTGCGGAGCAGGAGCGGTTGGCACTCTACTCCATGCACGCCACCTCGCGGGTGACCGTGCTCGATATTCCGGTTCGAGTTGGCGAGGTGCTTGCCGCGGGCGCGACCGTCCTCACCGTCGCAGACACGACGCATCCCTACGTGGACGTCTTCGTCCCTCAGCAGGATCTCTCGGGCCTCGCGGTCGGTACCCCGGCGCGCATTCGTGTCGATGCCGAGGCTGAGACGTTCGAAGGCCGACTCGAGCACATCGCCCCGACGACCGAGTTCACGCCTCGCTTCCTGTTTTCGCCGAGAGAGCGGTCGAATCTCGTGGTCCGGGTTCGAGTTCGCATCGACGACCCGAAACAGCGGCTTCACGCGGGCGTTCCCGCGTTCGCCACGTTGGAGCCCAAGGGCGATTAGCGTTGCAGAATCCTGTCGTCGTCGAGAACCTTTCCCGTCGTTTCGGCGATCTCGTGGCGGTACGTGACGTCAGCTTCGAGGTACGCCGGGGCGAGATCTTCGGGATGCTCGGCCCCAATGGGGCGGGCAAGTCGACCACCCTCCGAATTCTCTGCGGGATCCTCGACCCGAGTGGCGGTCGCGCGATCGTGGTGGGCTTCGACGTCAGCAAGGAGCCCGAGCGCGTGAAGCAGAGTATCGGGTACATGACGCAGCGCTTCAGTCTCTATGAAGATCTCACCGTCGAGGAGAACCTTCGATTCTACGGCGGGATCTACGGCCTCTCGCGCGTGGCACGCCGGGCTCGTGTCACCGAGGAGCTCGAGCGCTCAGGCCTCATCGACAGGCGAAAGCAGCTCAGTGGCACTCTCTCCGGAGGTTGGAAACAGCGCCTCGCCCTGGTCTGCGCCACGATCCATCAGCCCCCGCTGCTGTTCCTCGATGAGCCCACCGCCGGAGTCGATCCGGTCAGCCGCCGCGAGTTCTGGGCTCGCATCCATCGCATCGCAAGCGAGGGCACGACGGTGATTGTAACCACCCACTACATGGACGAGGCGGAGCGATGCAATCGGCTTGCGTTCATGTTTCGCGGCACGATCCTCGACATCGGTACACCATCGGCCGTGGTCGAGCGTCGAGAGATCCGGGTCGCCGTGGTGGAAACGCCGGCGGTGGCGGATGCAGTCGATGCGTTGATCAAGCACCCGGAGGTCGATGAGGTCGCACCGTTCGGCGATCGCATTCGGCTGACGACGAAACACGGGGTCAACCCCGTTGCGCTGGCGCACGAGCTGCTGGACGGAGGGCCGGGAGTGAGTGACGCCCGCGAAATTGCGCCCAATGTCGAGGATGCATTCGTCGCGATGGTTCACGAGGACGAGCGCAGCGGAGCGGCGTCATGACGCGGATGCTGTCGATCGCCTGGAAAGAGTTGATCCAGGTGCGGAGGGACCGGCTCACGATGGGCATGATGGTCGGCATCCCGTTGCTCCAGCTTCTTCTGTTCGGCTACGCAATCAATACGGACGTCCGACACATTGCGACGGTCGTCTTCGACCAGGACCAGTCCGCCGAGTCTCGAGGGTTCGTGCGCCGGATGGAAGCCACACGATTCTACGACGTCGTCGGCCACGTCCGTAGCTACGAAGATATCGGGGTGGCCTTGCGGTCGCGCAAGGCCATGGTCGCGCTCGTCGTGCCCCCGAGGTTTGGCGCTGACGTCGAGGCGGGGCGAACTGCGCAACTGCAGCTGGTCGTCGATGGGTCCGATCCGCAGGTCGTTTCGAGCGCGACGAACACGGCCATGTCTCTGGCGGCGGCCCGCTCTTCGACGCTCGCAATAGAGCGCCTTCAGCGCCTCGGGATTCCCCAGGCTGGCTCGGCGCAAGTCATCGCGATGGAGCCGACGACTTGGTACAACCCCGACCTTCGGACCGCGGTGTTCGTCGTGCCGGGCCTCGTCGGCGTGATTTTGACGATGACCCTGGTGATGTTCACGGCCATGGGTATCGCGCGCGAACGGGAGCGCGGCACGCTGGAGCAGCTCATCGTCTCGCCCATCCGCGGCATCGAGCTCACTGTCGGCAAGATTCTGCCGTACATCGCGGTAGGCTACCTGCAAATGACGCTCGTCTTGCTCGCCGGCTCGATCGTGTTCGACGTGTCCATCGTCGGCTCGGTTGGGCTCCTCTACGGTCTTTCAGCGTTCTTCATTGCCGCCTGTCTTGCGCTTGGCCTCTTTTTTTCGACACTCGCCAAGACACAACAGCAGGCGATGCAGATGTCCTTCTTCTTTCTGCTCCCGAACATCCTCCTCTCGGGCTTCATGTTTCCGTGGGAGGCCATGCCCGCCCCGGCACGCTGGCTCTCGATGGCCTTGCCGCTGACGCACTACTTGCGGGTCATTCGCGGTGTCGTCCTCAAGGGTGCCTCGCTCGTCGAGCTTCGCTACGAGCTCTTTTGGCTTATCGGGCTCTTGACTCTGTTGACGGTCGTTGCGTCACTTCGCTTTCGTAAGAAGCTCGACTAGGGGCCTCCCGCGCCCATCGATGATGCACAACTTTCCCGAAGATCGCCTGCAGGGCCTCGATTCCCCCTCCGAGGGGTTGACGCCATCCGAGGCAGCGGTGCGTCTGGAGCGTTTTGGGCCGAATCGAATCGTGGAGACCGGGGCTCGCGGATGGGCAGCGGTCATGAAAGACACGTTGCGCGATCCGATGTTGTGGTTCTTGCTCTCGACGAGCGGTCTGTTCGCGGTGGCGGGCGAGTGGACCGAGGCCGTCATTCTGCTCGTTGCCTTGATTCCGTTCTTCGGAATGGATGCCTTCTTACACCGCCGGACTCAGGCATCGACCGAGGGGCTGAGCTCGCTCCTCGTCACCGACGTACGTGTCTTGCGCGGAGGAGCCGAGGCACGCGTACCCGCAACCGAGTTGGTACCTGGGGACGTGGCGCTGGTGACGGCGGGCGAGCCGTTTCCGGCGGACGGTGTGCTCATCACGGCCGATCGGGTCCAGGTCGACGAGTCGGCGTTGACCGGTGAAGCGCTGCCCGTGCGCAAGGCCGCGGTCGAGTCGCTCCCAGGGACTTCGATGCAGGCGAGGATCGGCACAGCCTCGTGGGGCTACGCGGGAACGCGGGTACTGGCGGGCGAGGGCCGTCTGCTCATCGGCTACACGGCAGGTGAAACCCTCTATGGAGAGATCGTCCGCTCGGCCGTCAGCGGGACGCGCGAACGCACCCCGCTCCAGCGCTCCGTTGCCGACCTCGTCAAGACCCTGCTGATCGTCGCTGGTGTATTCTGCTTGGTATTGGCCTGGGTTCGCCTGCGCCAGGGTCATGGCTGGATCGATGCCCTTCTCAGCGCGCTGACTTTGGCCGTTGCGGCACTGCCCGAGGAGTTTCCGGTGGTGCTCACGTTCTTCCTCGGTGTGGGTGTGTATCGGCTCGCGAAACGCAAAGCTTTGGTGCGGCGTGGTGTGGTGGTCGAAAACATCGGCCGCGTGAGCTGCATCTGCTCGGACAAGACCGGGACACTCACCGAAGGGCGTTTGCGCCTCACGCACTCGTTCCCGGTTTCAGAGATTACCGAGGCTCGCCTTCTTGCATTGGCCGCATTGTCATCTCGGGCCGAAACGAGCGATCCGGTGGACGTCGCCATCCTGTCGATGGAGCCTTCGTACGCCGACCTCGAGACGGTTGCGAGCTTTCCTTTCACCGAGGATCGCAAACGCGAAACGTGTGTCGTCCGCGAAGAGGGTGCGCTCCTCGCCGTGGTCAAGGGTGCGCCAGAAGTCGTGCTTGCGCAGTGCGAGACTGCTCCCGAAGAGGCCGCGCGATGGCTCGCGCAGACCGAGGAGCTCGCTAGGTCAGGTCACAAGGTGATCGGCTGCGCGTGGCAGTCCCCTGATCCCGAGAGCTGGTATGTCGGCGGCGAGCCGGACCGCGGTTTTCGATTCGCGGGGCTGCTCGCGTTCGAGGACCCCGTTCGAGTGGAGGTCCCGCAGGCGGTACGAGAGTGCTTGAGCGCCCAGATCCACGTCATCATGATCACCGGAGATCACCCCGCGACTGCAACCGCGGTGGCCCAAGAGATCGGATTGGGTGGCTCGGTCCCTACGGTCATCGTAGGAGACGATCTGGAACACCGATTGGCCTCGGAGGGTCCGGGCTTCCTTCTGCAAGTCGACGTCATCGCCCGCGCCAGACCTGCGCAGAAGCTGAGCCTGGTTCGCGCCTTGCAGCGAACCGGTGAGATCGTCGCCGTCACCGGCGACGGCGTCAACGACGTTCCTGCTCTGCAGGCGGCGGACATCGGCATTGCCATGGGTGAGCGTGGCACGCGAAGCGCGCGCGAGGTGGCAGCCATCGTATTACTGGACGACAACTTTCGCAGCATCGTGAGCGCCATCGCAGAGGGACGTCAACTGTTTCGCAACCTCCAGATGAGCTTTCAATACCTCTTGATGATCCACATCCCACTCGTCATCACCGCAGCAGTCATCCCGCTTGCGGGCTACGCCTTGCTCTATCTCCCGATTCACGTCGTTTGGCTCGAGATGATCATTCATCCCACGGCGATGCTCGTCTTCCAGGACCTGCCGAAACGAGCACCGCTCACGCGTCGTCCGAAGAGCCGCCGAGCGACGTTCTTCGATCGGCGGCAGTGGTTCACCATCATCCTCGTCGGGGCGGCGATCACCGTCGTCATCGTGTGGAGCTTCGAACGGAGCTTGGGCGCAGGTCTGCATGTCGAGCACGCGCGAGCGATGGCGCTGATCGTGCTCACGTTGGCCAGTGCGGCAATCACCGCCGTCCTGAGCAGGCTTCGAGGCACGAGCGCCAAAGCGGTCATCGGTCTCACGGTGCTCTCTTCGGTGGTGTTCGTGCAGGTGCCCGCCCTCTCACGAATCATGCACCTGAGCCCGCTCCACCTCGATGATTGGCTAATCGGTCTTGCTGGCGCCGCTCTCGCGACGCTGCCGTTGCTCGGGATGGCATTCCCGCCAAGGGCGAGGTAGACCAAGGGCGCAGTCGGCGGGGGCTCACGGCGTTCCTCCAGAATCCATCGCATGACCATCGTTTTCGACGACTTTGATCTAGACCCGGCCCGTCGCGAGCTGCGGGTTGGGGGCAAGTGCATAGCCCTACAGCCCCAGGTCTTCGATCTGCTCCTGTACTTGGTCGAACACCGAGAGCGCGTGGTATCCAAGCGTGAGCTCCTCGACACGCTCTGGCCCGAGACGAGCGTCACGGAAAGCTCCGTCCAGCGAGCCGTGAGCCTCGCGAGGACCGCTTTGGGCAAACGCGGCGCCGAGCTGATTCAAACTTTTCCTCGCAAAGGCTATCGATTCGTCGGCAACGTGCCAGCGAACAAGAAAACCTCTTCGGGTCTCGCTTTGCAACCACGGTACACGCGAAGCGGCGACGTGCACGTCGCTTATGCGACGCTCGGTGGCGGGGACACCGACATCGTCGTTGTCAACGGCTGGGTCATGCCGATGCGTGCGATGTTCGAGCATCGGAAGACCCGCGCTGCGATTGACTCGTTATCGACTGTCGGGAGAGTCATCACTTTCGACAAACGAGGGACAGGGCTTTCGGACAGGGTGAAAGAGGTTCCTCTCCACGAACAGAGAGTCGACGACCTGCGTGCAGTGCTGGACGCGTGTGGCTCGGAGCAGGCGATCCTCATCGGCTTTTCGGAGGGTGGAGCGCTCGCCATGCTGTATGCGGCGACGTATCCGGAGCGGGTTCGGGGACTTGTCCTTTGTGGCGCGTTTGCGCGCATGATGCGCGCGCCGGACTATCCTTGCGGTTACGCGCCCGAGGAGATGGAGAAGCTGAAGGGCTACATTCGCGGAGCCTGGGGGAAGGGCGCTTCCTTGCGTGCGATCGCTCCAAGCGAGCTCAGCGATCCGGAGTTCGTCGACTGGGTGGCGTTTGCCGAGCAGGAGGGAACGAGTCCCGGCAGCGCCCTCGACCTGCTCGAGATGAACCTCCGCATCGACCTTCGCGCCCTGCTGCCGACGATTCACGTACCGACGGTCGTCCTGCAAGCGGCCGATGACAAGATGATTCACCCGGGCACCGGGGCTTATCTCGCCGAGCACATCGCCAACGCCAAGTACGTCGAGACGCCCGGGGACGACCACGTCTTTTTCTTTCGAAACCAACTCCAGATCGTGGACGCGGTTCGTTGGACCGTCGCGCAGGAGTCGCAGAGCCGTGATGCGGATCGCTTCTTGAGCACCGTTCTGGTCGGACATCCGCACCGCGAAGGTGACGACGACGCATGGCTAGAACTGGTTCAGCGGTTTCGTGGCCAGGCGGTTCCGGGCAAGCGGCAGGCATGCTTCGATGGTCCGATTCGCGCCCTTCGTTGTGGCGCTGCGCTCGCCAAGCGAGCGTCGATGGCGTGTGGCGTACACGCCGGCGAGGTCCTTCGGAAGGGCGGATCGGTCGGCGGGGCAGCGTTCGGCGTCGCAGAGTCGATTGCCGAGACAGCGCCCCCAGGTGAAGTGTGGGTCTCGCGCGTGGTGGTCGACCTCATTCCCGGTAGTGATCTGCGGCTCGACGAGACGGGACGAACCATCACGGTACAAGGGCGTGCAATCGCTTTGCTCTCGGCGCAGGTCCAGAGCTAAGGATTCGGTAAGCTGAGCCGAAGGAGCTTCGCCGCACGCCTGTGTAGATTGGGCACAAAGGAGACGACCATGTCCCATTCACACACCGCGCATCTTCTCGAATACGAATTCACCTCCGAGATCGTCGAGATCGGAAGCCGTTTCTGTGGCCCTCCGGGATCGGGAAACGGAGGTTACAGCGTCGGGCTGCTCGGCAAGCATCTGGGAAGGGAGGTCGAGGTCACTCTCAAGCGGCCGATCCCACTCGATGAGCCGCTCCGCGTCGTCCCGGACGGCGCAGTCACCGCAACACTCATGCACGAGGGCGAAGTGGTCGCAACCGCACGCCGAGCGGAGCTCGACATCGAGGCGGCGCCGCCAGTGAGCTTCGCACGCGCGGCTGCCGCCCGCGTTTCGTATCCAGGCTACGAAGCCCACCCCTTCCCCAGCTGTTTCGTCTGCGGCACGAACCGTTCCCCTGGTGATGGGATGTGCTTGTTCACCGGGGTCCTCGAAGAGGGTGTCGTCGCCAGCTCCTGGATCCCCGCAGGCGACATGGTCACCCCCGAAGGCACGGTCACACCGGAGCTGATCTGCGCCGCCCTCGACTGCCCTGGCGCTTGGAGTTTGATCTCACGATACGACATCGAGGGTCCCTTCGTCCTTGGCCGAATGACCTACCGCCTGGAGCAGCCAATCCGCCCGGGCGACCAGTGCGTCGTGATGGGCTGGGCACTCGGCCGCGACGGGCGCAAGGCCCGTTGCGGCACCGCAATCTACGACGCTCGGGGCCAAGTCTGCGCCGTTGCGGGCGCTACTTGGTTTCAGCTCACACGCTGATAGGCTCCGGCCCGAGCTGAGTTGGGCCATGGCTATCGACAAGAGCTTTTTGCGGGATCGGTTTCTCGCCATCGACGTCCGCACCCTCGGCATTGCCCGAAATTTACATCGCGCTGCTTCTCCTGTTCGACCTCGCCAAACGAGGCGCGAGCCTCTCCGTTTGGTACCTCGAGTCGGGTCTTCTTCCGAACGCGCTGCTGACCGAGCATCCACTTCGCCCTTGGGGATACTCGTTTCTTTTTTACGTGAGCTCGGACGGCGGCGTGAGGGCGGCCTTCTTACTGATCGCGCTCGTGTATCTAGGCTTGCTGTTCGGCATCTTCACGCGCGTCTTTCAGGTGCTCAGCCTGGTTTGCCTGATCTCGCTGCAGATCCGGATCGACCTCCTGTCGAACGGGGGTGACTTCGTTCTTTGCAACCTGTTGGTGTGGACCGCGTTTCTGCCCCTCGGTGCGGCGTTCTCTTTCGATGCTTGGCGCAAGAAGAAGGCCGGGGAATCCGAGCCGTCGCCCGTCTTCTCCTGGGCAGCGCCCGTCGTGATGCTCCAGCTCGCCGTGATCTACTACTTCAACGCGGTCCACAAGACGGGGGAGACCTGGACCGACGGTAGTGCCGTCTACTGGCTTGCGCATCAGGAACGGATCGTGACCGGCTTTGGTTTCTGGATGCGCGAGCATCTGCCTTTCTGGATGTTTCGCGTGCTGACCTACACCTCGTTGGTAATCGAGTACCTGCTTCCCATCCTGATCCTCTCTCCCTGGGGCCGGCCGTGGACGCGTCGCGCGGCGATCGTGGGAATATGGGCGCTTCACCTCGGAATTGCGGCCGTCGCCAACCTCGGCCTCTTTTCGTTCGTGATGATCGGTTATTCGATGCTCCTGATCAGCACGGAGGATTGGCAATGGCTTCGCGACCGGTTGGCCGAACGCCGTGGAGAGGGTGACCTCATCGTCACCGCGCTCACCGTGGACAAGCGCTCGGAGGCGTCACGGCGCCGCAGGTCCCCGCTGCGCTGGGTTGCCCTTGCGATTCTCGCCTATCTCTTCGTGGTCGCCGTCTCCCAAGTGCTCGTGGAAAACGCCGCGGTGCCCAGATTTCTAAAGCACCAACAGCCCGCCTGGATACAGGCGACGGTGATGATCTTCCGCCTCAATCAGGGCTGGAGCATGTTCGCGCGCGATGCGCCGCGAGACGACATGTGGATCGTCGTCGATGCCGTGACTGTCGACGGGAGGCACGTCGATCCGTTCAATCAGATGGCCTCGCGGTACGCGGATCCCGAGCTTCGCACGATTCCGCCGCGTCTCGGCCAGAGCTACTACACCTGCGACTACGTGGCTCGGATCAAAGGGCAAGTCAGGTACCATCAAGGCCTCGTCGACTGGCTCTTCGCGTATCACCGGCGAACGGGAAACCCGGACGACGAGATCGTCTCTTTCCGCGCTTACGAGGTGAGTCAAAGCTCCCCCTCTCCTGCCGAGGACGAGCCCCGGAACGTCACTGCTCGGGTCTTTCTCGGGAGGCAACGATGAGGCCTTCTGTTAGGGTCGACCGACGGCGTGCCCCATGAGTCCCCGGTATTGCTGTCTCCTCGTGTCTCTGACGGTTCTGGCTGGCTGCAGCGAGCCCGGAAGCTCGGGCCCGCCGGCGCCGAGCGATCCTCTCCCCGCCCTCCAAGCGGTTCCCGACGCCGTTTCGGGAGGTCGCATCGTCGACGACAGCGGTCGCGAGGTCCTGCTCCGCGGGGTCAACGTGAACGCCTTCGTGGAGTACTGGCAATACGACGAAGACCTCTTCACCACGTACCCCTTCACCGAAGCCGATGCCGACGCGATTGCCGCGATCGGCTGGAACAGCGTTCGCCTCTTGGTGAGCTGGTCACGGGTCGAGCCCGTGGCAGGCGAGTACGACGATGCCTATCTCGACCAGGTCGCGGGGGCGGTTGCCATGCTTCGTGAGCGCGGAATCTACACTCTGCTCGACCTCCATCAGGATGCGTGGGGCCCTTCGTTGGCGGCACCGCCAGATGAGGTCTGCGAAGGTGGCTCGGTGCCCGCGGGGGGGTGGGACGGTGCGCCCGGCTGGGCGACTTTTGATGGCGGGGAGCCCCGCTGCGAGAGCGGAGGACAACGCGAGTTCGTTCCCGCCGTGCGGGCCGCGTGGCGCGCGTTCTTGGATGACGCGGAGGGCCCTGGGGGCGTCGGCATTCAGACGCGATACGTCCGCATGTTCGGTCATCTGGTTTCACGGTTCGCGAGCGACGATTCGGTTGCGGGCTACGACGTGATGAACGAGCCCAACGTATTCGAGCCATTCGATCAACCGACGCTCGCCGCCTTCTACCAAAACGCGGTCACGGCGATGCGCGAAGCGGAGGAAGCCGTTGGCGCGCCCCGCCGGCTGTTTCTTTTCGAGCCGTCTGCCGGCTGGCGCCTCGGCTTCGCGGCGCCGCCTCCCTTCGAGCACGACGACCAAGTCGTCTACTCGCCCCACATCTATCAGGAGGGCCTCCCGGGTGGCTCGCTCGAGGAAGGGTTTGCGCGGGCCCTCGACGAGGCGGCGCAACTCTATCAGGGTGCGCCTGTGATTACGGGAGAGTGGGGCGGCGATCCGGGTCGCGCCGCCTCGAGCGACGACGACTATTTTCAGCGCCATCTCGCGGAGCAGGATCGCTACCGTTTCGGGGCGAACCTGTGGACCTGGCGAGAGGCCTGCGGCGACCCCCACAAGTACGCGCCCGCCCGAAATGGGATCGTTCCCGAGGTTTGGGGGTTGTTCGAAGTCGACTGCGCAACCAACACCGTCACCGGCCCCCGCGTCGCGTTGCGCGAGGTGCTGCGCAAGCTGACCGTCCGATTTGCGCCGGGCTCGTTGAGCACGGTGCGATGGGCGACCGATGGCAGCCTGCTCGAGGCCACGGGCGATGACGCACCCGCCCGCAATCGGCTCGAGCTCTTCGTGCCCGCTGCCGATCTTTCGTCGGTCACCCTAGAGGCGGACGGTCTTACGGGCATCGATTCGGTGCCGTGGTTCGGTGGAACGCTTCTCTACGCCGATGCCAGCGGCGGCTCTTGGTCGGTGACTATCGCTGTTCCGTTGAAGACAAGCAGCTCGGATAGCGCCGTCCCCAGTGTTCGAGCACGTACCCGTAGAGCGGCTCGTACTGCTTTGCCCTGGCTCCAAACGCCCGCACCAAGAGACAGGGATCGCGTGCGTTCAGGAGCGCGGGAAGCTCGACGAAGCGTTCTCTCGGCGGCAAATCTGCGGTCGATTCGATCTCTTGCCACTGGACGGGCTCCGGAAACCGATCGAGCAAATAGGCATAGATGAAGCGGTGGTACGCGCCCTGGTCCAAGTCGCCCGCACGGAAAAACGTGTTCGACACGTTCTTGTGAGGCACGGCCGCTCTTGGCTCCACTCGGACCGCATACATCCAAAGCGAATCCTCGCTCGTCCACGCGCGCCGGGCCGTGAAGCTGGCTGTGAAGAAGAGGAGCACCAAGGAGCCGATCAGGAGAGCACGGATTGCAGGACGGGCGACCCAATGAAAGATCGCGATGGCGGCGATCATCGCCATCCCTAGGATAGACGGGTAGAGCAGCCTCTCCGCCAAGTCGGTGATCAACGGTACGAAAAAGTGCGACTGCAACAGCGGCGGCGCGTAGAGAAACGAGAGCGCGGCCACCCATTCGGTGCGTCGCTGCCTGATCGCCCAAACTCCTGCACCAATGCCAACCGTCAGGAGCACGCCGCCGACGGTGGCATAGGGGACGAGCGCATCGATCTGGAGCTCGATCGCGGCATATCCGTGGTTCGGAGCGAGTGGCCGAGGCCAGACGGTCATCAGTAGCGAGCGTCCGATGTTGTGAAGCCCGAGGAGCAGACGGATCCCTCCGTGAGCTTGATGGGCGAGGTTGCTCGTGATCATCGCGATCCCGGCAGCCC
Organism: uncultured delta proteobacterium; assembly: GCA_963792825.1. Classification (GTDB taxonomy): domain Bacteria; phylum Myxococcota_A; class Polyangia; order Polyangiales; family Houyiibacteriaceae; genus SG8-38. The sequence continues at coordinate 383,062 of CAWBXS010000001.1, forward strand.
TCGGTAGGCTGAGCTGAAAGGCTATCACCACGGTGGCGATGCCCGCCACGGGGAGCGCAGCCAGCCATCCCCGTTGCTCGCGATCGGCTCCGAGCAGAAACAACAGGACCGCGAGCGGCGCGAAGATGACGGCGGACTCCTTGACCAGCGTCGCAAGGAGAAGGACCAGCGCGCAGGAAATCCCTGCTCGAAGGCTTGCGGGCCTCAGCGCGATGGCGCAAGCGAGGACCGTCAAGCTGAAGGAAAGCAAGTCGGCTTGTGCCACGATCGCGCTCACGGTCTCGGTGTTCAGCGGGTGAAGCGCGAACAGCATTCCAACCGCGCCTGCCCACGAGTGCGACCTACGCAACTCGTACGCGAAATACATGCTCATGACCACGGCGACCACGTGGAGCAGGGCGCTCAGAAGATGGAAAGGCAGCGGATTGTTGGGCCACCAATGCCAGAGCTGCGCCCAGATGATCGGCATCGCCGGCCGCCAGGAGGTGAAGCCTTGGCTTGCGGGACGACCCCAGAAGTCTCTGACGAAGGCTTCCCGGAGCGGCACCTGGCCGTTCACCAAGGGGTTTTCCAGCAACGCCGACGGATCGTCGTAAACGAAGCCCGCGTCCAAGACCATCAGGCCTGCGGCAGCTGCCACCAGCAGAGGGGCAACACGTTTGAGTGCGATGGTCACGGACAACGACAGTTTCTACAGAGATCCCGACCACCTCCGCAAGGGACGATGGCCCTCGGGCGAGTGCACCGGTTCGATTCATGGCGCTCGCTTTCGGCGGAGTCGCGCGGTATTGTGGCCCACCGGAGGCGAACAACATGTCGGCAACTCTGGAAATGCATCGTCGATCCCTCGAAGACCCCGAAGGATTTTGGGGCGAAGTGGCCGAAGGGATCGACTGGATCAAGCGATGGGACCAAGTCCTCGATAGCTCCGAGGCGCCTTTCTACCATTGGTTCAAGGGTGCACAGCTCAACACTTGCTACAACGCGCTCGACCGTCACGTCGAAACGCGGGGCAACCAAGCTGCCATGATCTACGACAGCGCGGTCACCCGCACGCAGCGAACCTATACGTATCGGCAACTCCGCTCCGAGGTGGCGCATTTCGCGGGTGCGCTCGCCGCGCAAGGGGTTTCCAAGGGCGATCGCGTGTTGATCTACATGCCGATGATTCCGGAGGCTGTGATCGCGATGCTCGCATGCGCTCGTTTAGGCGCCGTGCACTCGGTGGTGTTCGGAGGCTTTGCGCCGCAAGAGCTGGCCACTCGCATCGACGACGCGGAGCCCAAGATCATCGTGTCCGCTTCGTGCGGCATCGAGGGCAAGCGGGTGATCGAGTACAAGCCGCTGCTCGATCGAGCGATCGAGCTTTCCGAGCACAAGCCGAAAAGGTGCATCATTCGCCAGCGGGAATCCTGCCAGTGTGACCTGACGGAAGGGCGCGACATTTCCTGGCAGGATGCGGTGGCCTCGGCAACGCCCCATGACTGCGTGCCGGTCATGGCGACCGACCCGCTCTATATCCTCTACACGTCGGGAACGACCGGTGTCCCGAAAGGCGTCGTTCGCGACAATGGCGGTCACGCCGTGGCGTTGCAATGGACGATGCGCAACGTCTACGGGGTTGAACCGGGCGAGGTGTACTGGGCTGCGTCGGACGTAGGCTGGGTCGTCGGCCACTCGTACATCGTGTACGGGCCTTTGCTGAATGGGAACACCACCATCCTCTACGAAGGCAAGCCCGTTGGCACACCCGACGCAGGCGCCTTCTGGAGGGTGATTGCGGACCATGGGGTCAACTGCCTATTCACGGCGCCAACCGCGTTCAGGGCCATCAAGAAGGAAGACCCGACCGGGTCTTTGCTCGGTGACTACGACACGAGCACGTTGCGTGCGCTCTTTTTGGCAGGCGAGAGATCGGATCCGGACACGCTGAAGTGGGCTGAAAGCAAGCTGGGGGTCCCCGTGATCGACCACTGGTGGCAGACCGAGACAGGCTGGGCGATCTGCGCCAACTGCCTCGGGATCGAGCACCTTCCGGTCAAGCACGGCTCACCGACGGTCGCGGTGCCGGGCTGGGACGTCCAGGTGGTGGACGAGAGCTGCCATCAGGTTCCGGCGGGCACCATCGGAGCGCTGGTCCTCAAGCTCCCTCTGCCGCCCGGATCGTTGCCGACGCTCTGGAACGACGACGAGCGATTCGTCAGCTCCTACCTGACGGAGTTCCCCGGCTACTACAAGACGGCCGACGCAGGCTATATCGATGAGGACGGCTATGTGTACGTGATGTCTCGCACCGACGACATCATCAACGTCGCGGGACACCGTCTGTCGACGGGCGGGATGGAAGAAGTGGTTGCGGCACATCCCGACGTCGCCGAGTGTGCCGTGATCGGCGTGGCCGATGACCTCAAGGGCGAGATCCCCCTCGGCTTCTTGGTGCTCAACGCCGGCGTCGAGCGACCACAACGCGAGATCGTATCGGAAGTAATCGACCTGGTTCGTAACGACATCGGACCGGTGGCCGCATTCAAGACCGCCGTCGTCGTTCAACGCCTTCCGAAGACGCGTTCGGGCAAGATCCTCCGAGGCACCATGAAGAAGATCGCCGACCGAAACGAATGGAAAATGCCGGCGACCATCGACGACCCGGCCGTCCTCGACGAGATCACCGAGCGCCTGCAGGCGATCGGGTACGCATGAGCACCGAAAAGGAGAGAGCCATCGTACTCTTCGTGGTCGCAGTGGTCGCGATCGCGACCCCGGCCCGGGGGCTGTGGCTCCATACCTGGTGGTCGCCGTTTGCGTTCTGGCTGTCGATGATCGCTGTCATGGCGCTGCTTCACCGCACCGACCATGCAGCCTAACCCAGTCATCCTGTTCCTACTCTCCGTCGCTCTGCTCGGCCTGTACATCTTGGGCTCCGAGATCGTCGAACGATCGCCGCGATGGGGTAGAGTCGGGCGCAACCGTTTCAGCTACGCGCTCGCGCTCGGCGTCTACGCCACCACTTGGACTCTGTTCGGCAGTGTTGGGTTTGCCGCAACGGAGGGGTATGACTTCCTGGCGATCTACTTTGGCGTCACCCTATCTTGCATCGCCATCCCTTTCTTGTGGGGACCGGTGGCGGAGCTCGTCGACCGGTATCGCCTCGGAAGCATCGCGGACGTGTTCGCCTTCAGGTATCAGAGCCGAACCCTTGGCGCGGCCGTGTCTCTCTTCATGGTCGCCGGTCTTCTTCCCTACATCGCGTTGCAGCTTCGCGCCGTCGCGGACGGCGCTGCGATCCTGACCGGCCAGCCGCCGAGTGAGGCGCTCGGGTCCATCTACGCCATCCTACTCAGTGCCTTCGCCGTGGCGCTCGGCGTCCGCTACGCGGACGGTCGGGCCCACCGTCCTGGCCTCGTCGCAACGCTCGCGTTCGAGAGCCTCTTCAAGCTCGGCGCGCTGCTCGCAGTCGGCGGAGCCACGTTGCTGATGACCTTTGGCGGCCTTCGTGGGCTCAACGACTACCTTCGCGAACGGCCCGAGCTAATCGAGAGCATGACCCGTCCGGTCATGAGGGATGTCGGGGATTCGTGGCTAGCACTCGTCTTCGTGACGTTCTGCGCCGCGTTCCTCCTCCCTCGGCAGTTCTTCGTCGCTTTCGTCCAGCGTCCAGGGCCGCGTAGCCTCCAGACCGCGCGGTGGGCCCTGCCTCTCTACCTATTCGCGATCAATCTGCCCGTCCCGATCTTGTATTGGGCGGGGCGCGATCTCGCAGGCGCAGGCGTTCGCCCAGATCTGTACGTCCTCGCGGCCGTGCAAAGCTCCCCCAGCCTGCAAACACTCGCTTTCCTCGGGGCGGTCTCCGCGGCAAGCGCGATGATTCTGGTGTCGTCGATCGCATTGAGCGGCATGGTCGGCAACTACCTCGTCCCCCGTTTTGGGCCGTCCCCAGAATCGCTCTTGACTCGCTGGGCGGTTTTTCGCCGGATGACGATCATCGGTGTCATCGTCGCAGGGCTTCTGCTCCATTTCGCGCTTCCGAGGCACCGTTCGCTGGTCGACCTAGGCCTGGTCTCGTTCGTTGCGGTTGCTCACCTGTTCCCTGGTTTGATCGGTGTCTTGTTTTGGCGACGGGCCACGCGACCGGGCGTGCTGGCGGGCCTCCTCGTCGGTGCGACCTCCTGGGCGTTGTTGACTGCGATTCCCTTGTTCGGTTTCGAAGTGGGGATCTCTCGTCTCTATTCGCTGTTTGGTTTCGAGGACCCCCTCGCCCGCGGGCCTGCGATTTGGCTCAGTCTCTCCGCGCATGCATTCGTGTTCATGGGCGTCTCCCTCCTGACCACGCGGTCCCCAGAGGAGCGCAACGCGGCCGAGGCCTGCCGTGAGCCGCGCGTGACCCGGATCCTGCAGGTACCCGACTCTGCCGAGTCCCTCCAGGAGCGTCTGATCTCGTACGTCGGAAAACAGACGGCCGTTCGCGAGATCTACGAAGCGGCGGCGGCGGCCGACGTGAACTGGCCCCCCCGTGATCGGCCCGAGTTGCTCAAGCTGATCAACGCGCTCGAGGGCCGTCTCAGCGAGCGAATCGGGCCGCTGGCGGCGCGGACGTATGTTCACGGGGGTCGGCCCGTACGGGCGGATGCTCTCGCCGAGCGGCTGCGCGCATTTCGAGAGCTGGACTCTCTAGACCACGATGCATCGCGAAGAACCTCTCCGGCCCACGCTGCACGGCGCTACCTGTCCCAGCTCATGTCCGAGCTGCCGGTCGGCGTGTGCACCGTCGATAGTCACGAGGAGGTCGTCGTCTGGAACCCCCAACTCGAGCGGATCTCCGGGCTGGCTGAAGACGACATCTGCGGCCATTCAGTGCGAGACATTCCAAGCCCATGGTGGCCTTTGTTCGATGAGCTCGCGCATCAACCGGCTGGCACGGTGATCGAGCGCGAGTACGGGCTTGGGGGCCGGAACGTCGCGCTCCGCGCCCAGAGCGCAACCATCGCCAGCGAGTCAGAGGAGGGCCGCGTGTTCGTCGTCGAGGACATCACCGCGCTGCGCCAGCTCGAGCGACATCTCGCGCACAAGGACCGCCTTTCTTCGATCGGCACGTTGGCATCAGGCGTGGCTCACGAGGTCGGCAATCCGCTGACCGGCATCTTGATGGTGGCAAAAAACCTCGCAGCGGATCCGACCGCCGAAGACGCGGCAGAGCGACTCGGCATCATCGTCGATGAGGCGCGACGGATTCATGGCATCGTGCAGAGCCTTCTCACGTTCAGCCGGCGTGACGAGACGCCCGTCGAGCTCCAGGCGATTCCTGTCGGCGGCGTCGTGCGCGCGGCGGCCGAGCTCGCAAAGCTCGAGACCGATGGTTGCCACATCGACTTGGACCTGCGCGTCGATGCGCCCGCGCTGGCCACCCCAGAGGGATTGACTCAGGTCGTCGTCAACCTGCTGAACAACGCTCGACAGGCGGGTGCCCCCGGCGCCACCGTCCACGTGCGCACCCGTGCAGGCAACGGCAGCGTCCGCATCGACGTCGAAGACGAGGGTCCTGGCATCCCCCCGGAGCTCTCCGAGCGCGTGTTCGAGCCCTTTTTCACCACGAAATCCGACATGCAGGGCACGGGCCTCGGGCTCTCGGTGTCCCGCCAGATCGTCGAGCGCTTTGGCGGATCGCTGACCTACGAGCCCCGCGAAACGGGCGGCAGCCGCTTCATCGTGACCCTCCAGGCCTGCGAAAAACGTAAGGATTGAAGGATCCCGTGGTCCTTTGGTACTAATCGCCGATGGCAAGGATCCTGTTGGTGGAGGACGAGCGCGTCATCCGCGGAGAGATCAAACGGATCCTCGCGCGCGACGGGCACGCGGTGACCGCCGTACCGGGCGTGCCGGAAGCGACCAAGGAGGGCCCTGAGAGCTTCGACCTCGTGATCACCGACGTGAGACTCACGGGTGAAACAGGGGATGTCCTCATCGAACGCGTCGGCGAGGTGCCCGTGATCGTCATGACCGCGTACGGTTCGGTGAGCGCTGCTGTCGATGCGATGAAGCGAGGCGCGGCAGACTATCTATCGAAGCCGTTCGAACCCGAACAGCTGAGCGCTGCCGTCGATAGGGTGCTTCGTCACCGGGCAGCGGACAGAGAATCCGATCAGACCTCCACCTCGAATCCGGACGAAATCATCGCCTCCGAGTCGAGCCCGATGCAGGAGGTGCTTCGTTGCGCTCGCAAAGTAGCGCCCACCGAGGCGACGGTGCTGATTCTCGGAGAGTCGGGAACGGGTAAGGAGCTCCTCGGGCGTGCCGTGCACGAGCAAAGCCGCCGCAAGGGGGCGTTCGTACCAATCGACTGTGCAGCGATTCCGGAGGCGCTGCTCGAGTCCGAGCTGTTCGGGTACGATGAGGCGGCACCAACAGGCGCGAACAACCAGCCCGATGGTTTGATACCGGCGGCCGATGGGGGAACCGTGTTCCTGGACGAGATCGGGGAGCTGCCCCATGCCGTGCAGGCCCGATTACTTCGTGTGCTTCAACAGCGCGAGGTGCGCCGCGTGGGTGCGGGCAAAGCAGAGAAGGTCGACATCCGGCTGATTGCGGCCACGCACCATGACCTTCCGAAGCTCGTAGAATGCGGCGAATTTCGGTTAGATCTGTACTTCCGTCTCAAGGTGGTCGAGCTCAGGCTTCCCCCGCTTTGCGAGCGTGGCGACGACATCTTGGCGCTCGCAAGAGTGTTCATTGCGCGGGCGGCAGCGAAGCTCCGACGCACAGACCTCGAGCTCGACGACGCCGCGGCCGCGGCAATGATGCGTTACAAGTGGCCCGGCAACGTGCGGGAGCTTCAGCACGCGGTCGAGCGCGCCGTGATCCTCCACGAGTCGGGGCCGATCACCGAGGAGCTGCTCGGATTGCCCTCGTCCGATGGCTCCGACGGTGCGGGCGCCGCCGAGGATCCGTCACTCGCAGGCTATCTGCGACGCTTCGTGTTGTCTCATGAACATCAGCTCAGTGAAACCGAGCTTGCGAAACGCCTCGGCATCAGTCGTAAGACCTTGTGGGAGCGCAGGCAGCGCATGGGCATTCCCCGACGCGATTCCCGGCCGCCCGAATAGCTCGATCCAATACCGGTTGCGTTTCATCTCGTAGCGGACTGCTACGAAACGTAACGCTTGCTGCGACGCGTTACGCAACGAACATCAACCGTTTACGCGCGCGCAATCTTGGTATATGTCTCGGCAGAGAAACCGAAGTAGCAGAGCGTAAGGTGGAGCGATGACACTGACACAACCCACGCTTTCAACTAGGAAACGCATCTCCAAGCTCAAGGAGTACCAGAAGCTCTACGACCGAAGCATCGCCGATCCGGAAGCCTTTTGGCGCGAGGAAAGCAAAGAGCTTCACTGGTACTATGAACCGCACAGTATTTTCGAAGAAGACGGGCCCGGAGAGTTCATGTGGTTTTCCGGCGGCCGTCTCAACGCCGCGGTCAACTGCGTCGACCGTCACGCGACAAGCGATCCCGGCAAGACCGCCATCATCTTCGTGAAGGACGAGCCCGGCGAGTACGAGCACATTTCCTTCGGCGAGCTCAAGGGCGCAGTCGGTCGCGCCGCAAATACCTTGAGGTCGTTGGGCGTTCGTAAAGGCGACCGCGTCTGCATCTACCTGCCCATGATCCCGGAGCTCGCCTATACGATGCTTGCTTGCGCGCGAATCGGCGCAATTCATTCGATCGTGTTCGGTGGCTTCAGCGCCGAGGCACTCCGCGACCGCATCATCGACGCCGAGGCAAAGGTGGTGATCACCGCAAACGAGGGGCTTCGAGGCGGCAAGAAGATCCCGCTCAAGAAGATCACCGACGAGGCCGTCGGAGGCCTGGCGGTCGTAGAAAAAGTCTTGGTCGTCAAGCGCACCGACGCAGAAGTAACCATGGAACGAGGACGCGACATCTGGCTGCACGAGGCCATGGCCGAAGAGCGGGTTGCTTGTCCCGCCGAGTGGATGTCATCGGAGGATCCTCTCTTCATCCTCTACACCTCGGGATCCACTGGGAAGCCGAAGGGAGTCCTTCACACCACCGCGGGGTATCTCACGTACGCGGCAACGACGTTCAAGTACGTCTTCGACATCGGGCCGGACGACATCCACTTCTGCGCCGCGGACATCGGTTGGATCACCGGGCACAGCTACATCGTCTACGGGCCGCTCGCGAACGGCGTCACCACCGTCATGTTCGAGTCGATTCCGACATACCCAAATGCCGGCAGGTATTGGCAGGTCGTCGACGACATCAATGCGACGACGCTCTACACCTCGCCCACGGCGTTACGGGCGCTCATGCGGGAGGGCTCGGAGCCGGTCAAGGGCTCCAGCCGCAAGTCGTTGCGGGTGTTGGGCACGGTTGGCGAGCCCATCAACCCCGAGGTGTGGCGTTGGTACGACGAAGTCATCGGCAACGGAAAGGTGCCGATCGTCGACACCTGGTGGCAAACCGAAACCGGCGGCATCATGATCAGCCCGCTCCCGAACGCGATCCCGACCAAACCCGGGTCGGCCACGCTCCCTTTGTTTGGCATCGAGCCGGTGCTCGTCGATGAAAAGGGCAAGGTGCTTGAGGGCAATGACGTCAACGGTCTGCTTTGCATCAAGCATCCGTGGCCGGGCCAGGCACGCACGATCTACGGGAACCACAAGCGCTTTCTTCAAACGTACTTCTCACAGTATCCACCTTTCTACTTCACCGGTGACGGGTGCCGTCGCGATGAGGACGGGTACTATTGGATCACCGGTCGCGTCGACGACGTGATCAACGTGTCCGGGCACCGGCTCGGCACCGCCGAGGTCGAGAGCGCGCTGGTGGCTCACCCAGCGGTCGCGGAGGCCGCGGTGGTTCCCTTCCCGCACGACATCAAGGGCCAGGGCATCTTTGCGTTCGTGGTGCCCGTCGCGGACGCCAAGTGGGATCTGCAAGAGCTTCAGGGCGCACTGAAAGAACAGGTGCGCAAGGTGATCGGGCCGATCGCCACGCCGGACGAAATCCGCGTGGCTCACGGCCTTCCCAAGACACGTTCCGGAAAGATCATGCGGCGGATCCTCCGCAAGATCGCAGCCGGCGAGGGAGACCAATTAGGAGATATCTCGACCCTCGCCGATCCGAGCGTGGTCGAGGCGTTGTTGAAACGGGACTGAAAGCCGCCGGTGGCGGAGAAACGGAAACGATGATGACGACCAAATCGGAAGAAGCGCGGAGCGCCTCGCATACACAGGACATTGCGGATCGCTACTGGAAGAGAAACCTTCGTCTCCTGCTGATCCTGCTCGCCATCTGGTGGTTTGTCTCCTACGGCATGGGGATCTTCTGGGCGGGTGCGCTCGACAGCATCACCATCCCGGGCACCGGGTTCAAGCTGGGATTCTGGTTTGCGCAACAGGGTTCCATCTACGTGTTCGTGGTCGAGATCTTCATCTACGCATGGTTGATGAACAGGCTCGACAGAGAGTTTGACGTACACGAGGACTAATCGTTCGAGTCACAGAAGGAGAGAACAATGAACGTACAGACTTGGACATTCATCATCGTGGGCGGAACGTTCGCGCTCTACATCGGCATCGCGATCTGGTCGAGAGCGAGCACGACGGGCGACTTCTACATCGCGGGCCGCGGCATCCATCCGATCGTCAACGGGATGGCGACGGGAGCGGACTGGATGAGCGCCGCGTCGTTCATCAGCATGGCCGGCTTGATTTCGTTCATGGGGTACGACGGAGCGGTCTACCTGATGGGCTGGACGGGGGGATACGTGTTGCTCGCCCTTCTGTTGGCCCCGTATCTGCGAAAGTTCGGCAAGTTCACGGTCCCTGATTTCGTTGGAGACCGCTACTACTCCAATACCGCACGCATCGTCGCAGTCCTCTGCGCGGTATTCGTCTCGTTCACGTATGTCGCGGGTCAGATGCGCGGTGTCGGCGTGGTGTTCAGCCGATTCTTGGAGGTCGACATCAACGTTGGCGTTCTGATCGGCATGGCGATCGTGTTCTTCTACGCCGTTCTTGGTGGCATGAAAGGCATCACCTACACCCAGGCCGCTCAGTACTGCGTCCTGATTTTCGCGTATCTGGTGCCGGCGATCTTCATCAGCATTCTACTGACAGGCCACCTGGTGCCCCAGATCGGCTTTGGCGGCGAGCTAGGCGGCGAGGTCGGCTCACGGATCGCCGGCGGAGAAGCCGTGAAGCTGATGGACAAGCTCAACCAGCTCAACACGGAGCTCGGCTTTGCCGAGTACACGTCGGGCAAGAAATCGATGCTGGATGTCTTGTGCATCACGGGCGCGCTGATGGCCGGGACCGCCGGGCTGCCTCACGTCATCGTGCGGTTCTACACCGTGCCGAAGGTCCGCGATGCCCGTCTCAGCGTCGGCTGGGCGCTCTTCTTCATCGCGCTCCTCTACACCACCGCTCCCGCGGTCGCCGCTTTCGCGCGCACCAACCTCATCGAGACGGTCAGCGGCGCCAACTACGCCCAGGTCGAGGGCCAGAAGTCGATTCCCCAATGGTTCAAGACCTGGGAGAACACCGGCCTCCTCGCATGGACCGACAAGAATGGCGATGGCAAGGTCCAGTACGTGCCGGGCGACGCGGTCGCCGGTGGTAAGCCCGATTTCGGCAAGGCCGCCGACGGCTCGCCGGCACGAGGCGAGCACGGCGAACGCGTCGTGACCAACCCGACCGCCGACAACAAGAACGAGCTCTATGTCGACCGCGACATCATCGTGCTGGCCAACCCGGAGATCGCCAATCTTCCGAACTGGGTCATCGCGCTGGTCGCTGCGGGCGGCCTCGCTGCGGCTCTTTCGACTGCGGCCGGCCTGCTGCTCGTGGTGAGCACGTCGGTCAGCCACGATCTGCTCAAACGGGTGTTCGCGCCTCAGATCACGGAAAAGCAGGAGCTGCTCGCGGCTCGCGTCGCGGCTGGGCTTGCGGTGATGATCGCGGGCTACTTCGGGATCAATCCACCGGGGTTCGTGGCGCAAGTCGTCGCATTCGCGTTCGGTCTCGCGTGCTCGTCGTTCTTCCCGGCGATCATCCTCGGCATCTTCGTCAAGAAGGCCAACCGTGAGGGCGTGATCGCCGGCATGCTCGTCGGGATCATCTTCACGGCGGCGTACATCATCTATTTCAAGTTCATGGGCGGCACTCCAGACCAGTTCTGGTTCGGGATTTCGCCCGAGGGCATCGGCGCGGTGGGCATGCTGCTCAACTTCGCGGTTGCTTTCGTGGTGGGCCGGTTCACACCGCCGCCGCCCCAAGAGGTCCAGGATATGGTCGAGCACATTCGCGTCCCAGTCGGCGCGAAGGCACCAACCGGTATGCATTAGCGGCTGACGCAAGCAGATAGGAGGGTTGTGATGAGGCAAGAACTGGAAGACGGCCGTGAGCCGCGACGAATGTGGTGCGCCTGGATCGTCTCGCTGGCGTGCGTTGCAGTGGCGGGGCTGGCTCCCGCCACTGCCTTGGCGGAAGACGAGCCGGTCCCGGGGGAGACCGCCATCGACGATGCGGACACCGCAGCTGAAGCTGGGGCGTTCGAGGAGGAAGCGGCCCCTGGAACGGAGGCCGCGAGCGGCGGCGAGGTGACGCAGGCAACGCTCGACGAGGCTCAGGCGGCGATCGAGGCGGCCGAAAGAGACCTCGAGACAGCCAAGCGCCAAATGGAGCTGATGGGCCGCAAGATGGCCCCGGCGCCCACACCAGTTCCAGGAACCGGAGTGGGCCTGGTCTCCGTAGACGGACGCGCGAAAAAGCTCCAATGGAGCTTGAACGACGACGGAACGCTCTATTTCCGACTCGCGATGTGGCTGCAGGTCTGGACGCGAGCGATCCAACTCAACCCTGGCACCGAGGTGCTCGGGAACTCGGACGACTGGTATTCGGACGTGATGATCCGCCGCGCACGCTTTCTGGCGTTCGGTGAGATCTTCCCACGCGTCTTTCTCCTGATGCACTTCGGCATCAACAACCAGACCTTCCGAAACGCTCGAAAGCCCCAGCTCTTCTTCCACGATGCCTGGGTCGAGTTCCAGCTGTCGAGGAACGACAAGCTCTATGTCGGTGGCGGGCTTCTCTACTGGAACGGCGTCTCTCGCATGACCAACGCCAGCACGATCACCTTGATGAGCCTCGATGCACCGATCGTGAACTGGCCTACCATCGAGCGAACCGATCAGTTCGCACGCCAGCTGGGAATCTACGCGAAAGGCAAGCTCGGGCTCTTCGACTACCGGTTCGCATTCACGAGACCGTTTACGCCGTACGACGTCTCGTTGGTGTCGGGCACCGTGCCCGACGTGGCCGCAGTCGGAAACTACAACGCCACCGCGAACAATTGGGCCTACTCGGGATACTTCATGTTTCAGTTTCTCGACATCGAGTCGAACGTGCTCCCCTACACGGTGGGCACCTACATCGGTGCGAAGAAGGTCTTCAATTTCGGGCTTGGCTTCCATGCGCAACCGAAGGGTATCGTGTACTTGGACTCCACCGGAGCGCGCGCAGAGCAGGCCTTGTTGAACACCGGGGTCGACTTGTTCCTCGACATGCCGTTCAAGACCGAACACGGAGGCGCGGCGACCTGGTACGGCGTCTACTACTACAACGACTTCGGCCCGAACCACATCCGCCCCATCGGCATCGAGAACCCCGCAGACCCGGGCACCGGCCTGAACGGGGGCGGCAATGCGTACACCCTGCTTGGAACGGGACACACCTTGTACAGCGAGCTTGGGTTCCTGATTCCGGGGACGGTGGGCAGGTCGATCCAGTTCCAACCGTATGTCAACACCCAGATCTCGAAGTGGGAGGCCTACAGCGACATCATGGCTCACTTCGGTCTCGGGGTGAACATGTTCATCGAAAAGCACAACGCCAAGGTCACCCTCGAATACAGAAACCGCCCGATCTTCAACGCGGACGGGACGGTGGAAAGCCGAAAAGGCAACTCGTTCATCCTTCAGATGCACCTGTTCATCTAACTTTGGGGAAACGAACAAGGGGACAGCTCCAGCCGGGGCTGTCCTCTTTGCGTTGTGCCGCGGGATGTCGAAGGCTGCGACGTGGCCGCCGCGCGAGCCTTGGAAAGATAGCCAGCATGTCCTCTGAGTCGATGATCCTCACCGTGGCCAAGCGCTTGGCTCAGTATCCTCCTTTCGATCGACTCGAGCCCAAGCTTCTCGATCGCGTCGCGCGTGAGCTTCGCATTCGGTATCTGGAGCCCGAAGAAGTCGTCTTCGAGGAAGGCGAGGCGGTCAGGCCCGAGTTCTACGTAGTGGTGAAGGGTGAAGTAGCGGTCAGCCATCACGTCGAGGGGAAGGTCGTGCTCGTCGACGTGTGCGACGACGGGGATATCTTCGGGGTCCGAGCGCTCCTCGCCGATCGGCCGTACGCTGCCCGTACACAGGCCAAGGACGACACACTTCTCTACGTGGTGCCGAAGGCGTGTCTGGACGAGCTCCTTCGTGAAGAACCGCGGGTGGCCCTGTTCTTCGCGGCGGACTTTGCGGCTGATCCGCCGCCATGGCGGGAGAGCAACCGGCTCGAGGCGGTGGGTGCCGCGCGACGGAGCGAAAAGGCAGCCGATAGGGCTCACCACACGCGTCAAGTCGAGCCCGTGCGCGACGTGATGACCTGCGCTCCCAACACGACCATCCGTCACGCCGCATTCCTGATGAGCCAGCGAAACATCGGATCGATTCTCATCGTCGACGAAGGACGAAGACCGATCGGCATCGTCACCGATTCCGACCTCCGCTCGAAGGTCGTCGCTCAGGGGCGTGACACTTCGGGGGCAATTTCGGACATCATGAGCTCGCCGGTGCTCACCATCGACGATCAGGCCACGTTGTCTTCGCTGATCGCGACGGTGATGAAAAAGCACCTTCATCACTTCGCGGTGACCGAGGATGGGACCGCTGCGACCCCCGTGGTGGGCATCGTGTCCGAGCACGACGTCCTCAAGACGCAGGGCAGCCATCCGACCGTGATTCTGTCGGAGCTGAGCCGGGCGAAGACCAAAGACCAGCTTCGCGCCCTCCGCGACCAAGCGGAGGGGCTGCTCCGCCAGTATCTCGAGGATGAGGTCGGGATGGCATTCATCTCCAACATGATCTCGGAAATCAACGATACGCTGATTCGGCGCGCCATCCAGCTATCGATCGAGGAAATGGCCGGGGGAGGCGCGCTGCCCCCGGTTCCCTTTTGCTGGTTGGCCCTCGGAAGCGAAGGGCGCGAGGAGCAGCTTCTTCGGACGGACCAGGACAACGCGATCGTGTATGCAGACCCGGGGGAGGAACAGGATGGCTCCGAAGCGTACTTCCTCGAGCTCGGCAAGCGGGTGGTCGACCTCCTCGTGGAGGCGGGCTTTGCGAGGTGCCCTGGCGACGTCATGGCCAGCAACCCGAAATGGAATCAGCCGCTCAGCGTCTGGAAGCGCTACTTCACCGAATGGATCCGCGAGCCGGAAAACATCGCGGTGATGCACACCAACATTTTCTTCGATCTCCGGCCGGTTCAGGGAGACCAAGCGCTCGCCACAGAGCTCAAGAGCCACATCTTCGAGCGGCTCAAGGTCGATCGTCTGTTCCTCGGGTTCTTGGCGCGGAACGCCACGAAGAACCCACCTCCGCTCAGCTTCTTCCGCAATATGATCATCGAGCGAAGCGGCGAGCACCGAGATGCGTTCGACATCAAGGCCCGCGCCATGATGCCGCTCGCAGACGCCGCGCGCGTCCTCGTCTACGACTTGGGAATCCAGATCTACGGCAGCACCGCGGAGCGCTGGGAGCGAATCGCAGAGTGCAACGACAATCTCGCTCGAATCGCCGGTGAAGCCGCGATGGCATATGAGATCTTGATGCGCACGCGCGCCATCGAGGGCCTCAAGCGGGGTACCTCGGGTCAGTACGTTCACATCAACGAGCTCAATAAGCTCGAGCGCCAGACACTGCGGAATACGTTTTCGGTGGTCAAAGACGTCCAGCTCATGTTGAATTCGAGGTATCGACTCGAATTCATGCGCTGAGGTTCCCGTGTTCCCGCATTTTCTCAGACGCCTCCTGCCCGGAGCCGCTTTGTTCGCGCCCGCCAAGTCCTGGCCCGAGCCGTTGCGCGAGTACATGGGGAAGAGGACCAAGGTCGCGAAGAGCAAGGCGCTCAAAGAGGTTCGCTTCGTCGTCTTCGATACCGAAACCACGGGGCTCGATCTGTCGAAGAATCGGCTCCTTTCGATCGCCGGTGTGGGAATGCAGGGGCTGCACGTTCAGCTCGACGACACGTTCGAGGCCATCGTTGCGCAGCCCGACGTGGGGGGGGCAGACGCTGCGGTCATCCATGGGCTCGTCTCCCGAGATCTGGCCGGAGGCCTTCCCGAGGACGTCGCGGCCGCCCGATTCCTCGCGTTCGCCGGGGACGCCGTGCTTGTCGCCCACCACGCCGCGTTTGACATTCGCATGCTGGAGAAGGCGATCGCACGGTATCGCGGTGCGAAGATCTGGAACTCCGTCGTCGATACGGCCGGGCTCGCGGAGCGTGTCGAGGCCGGCCCGATGTCGTCCGCGCGCGCACACGGCACCCAGAGGAAGGCGTACCAGCTCGACAGCCTCGTCGAGCGGTACGGCATCGCCGTGTCCGAGCGACACACGGCCTCGGGAGACGCGCTTGCCACCGCGCTTCTGCTTCAAAGACTGCTCAACAGGGCCGAGCACAGGGGCATCCATACCCTCGGTGACCTGCTCGCCCGCTGAGCGTGCGCGTCGGCATGGGCATGACGCGCTGCGTAAGAAGGTCGATTCGCGCGAGGCTCGGATTCGGCTGCTGAGTCGCTCGCGCGCTCGGGGGCCGTGGACGAGCGCCACGGAATTGCTGCTTGCACCGAAGTACCCCTCGTCTTATCACCGGTAGACCTTCTCCACACGACACGGAGCCTGGTCCATGGCCCACACCAGCACGCTCGACGCGGAATCCCTCCGTCTGGTTCTCGATTCGTTCGAGGAGTTCTCGAGGGCAAACCTCTCGGACGAGAAGCTTCTCGATTTCGACGAGAAAGACATCTTTCCCGAGGAGCTCGTGCGTGCGATCGGCAGCACGGAGCTCGGCGTCCAGCTCGTCTTCATTCCGGAAGAATTCGGAGGCATGGGCGGCGGAGCGTTCGACGTGTACCGCGTGTGCGAGGCGATGGCCCGGATCGACATCGGTCTCGCGACCGGCGTGCTCGCAACCTTTCTCGGGAGCGATCCGATCGTTTTCGGTGGCACACCGGAGCAGAAGAAGCACTGGCTCAGCCGCATCGCCGAAGAGGGTCTTCTCATGGCGTACGGTGCGACCGAGCCTGCCGCAGGCAGTGACCTCGCCGCGCTCAAAACGGTGGCGGTGCCTGTGCAAGAGAACGGACAGATCGCCGGCTATAAAATCACGGGCAACAAACAGTGGATCTCGAACGGCGGCCATGCCGACGTCTACACCGTGCTCGCGAAGGCGCCGGGCGGACCGACGTGGTTCGTCATCGAGCGCGGCGCCGAGGGGTTTTCCTCGGGCAAGCCGGAGGACAAACACGGCATTCGCCTGAGCAACACGACCGCGCTGACGCTCGAAAACGTCTACGTCGATGCCGACCGTCTCGTCGGTCTCGAAGAGGGGAAGGGCCTGTGGCAGGCCCAGCTCGTGTTTGGGTTCACGCGACTGATGGTGGCCGCGTTCGGGCTCGGGGCCGGCTGGGCGGCGCTCGACCGGGCGATCGTGTACTCGACCGAGCGCATCCAAGGGGGCGCTCCGCTTTCCGAGAAGCAAGGCTATACACACAAGCTGATCGTTCCCCATGCCGTGCGTCTCGAGGCCGCTCGCGCCTACATCGAGCAGACAGCCGAGGCGATCGACAAGGGGGGTGACGACCTGCTCAACACGGAGGGCGCAATCGCCAAGTACCTCGCGACCGAGGCGGGCAACGCTGCCGCGGACGCTGCGATTCAGGCTCATGGCGGCTATGGGTACACGAAGGAGTACATGGTCGAGAAGATCAAGCGCGACGTTCGGATCACGACGATCTACGAAGGCACCTCCGAAATCATGGAGATGACGATCGGACGCGACCGGTGGCAGCACCACCTGAAGACGCACGGGCAGCATTACCATGACCTCGGAAAGCGCCTCGAGGGAGTGCATCGCGAGCACCCGAAGGTCGGGGCGGACACCGCAGCGCTGGCGGCCCACGCGCTTGCAGAGGTCATGGAGCGCGCGCGCGCCAAACGGTTGACCCGTAACCAGCACGTGCTCTTCCGGATCGGCGAGCTCGCGTCTCATGTCGAGGGCGCCGCGGCATTCACACGACGGGCGGTCCGCGCGGAAGTCGACGAGCTCAACCCGAAAACTCCAAGGAGATTCGATGCAGCGACCGTCGCGGCGATGGCCCGCGTCTTCGCTCGCGAGGCCGCTCAGCGCGTTGCGGTCGACGGGATGCGCTGGGTGATCGGTGCGGAACCCGAGGGTGACACAGATGTTCAATCGCTCGAGGCGAGCGCTGGGTTGTCGAGGATCTATGCCGCTCAAGCGGGATTGATCGACGACATGAATCAGGTGGGAGACGCGCTGTACGAACGATCTTGAGCAAGAGGGAGCCTGCGGATGCGAGACCAGGTACATCGAGCGATAGCGGTGGTAGGCGTCGGCGCCGTCCTTCCTGACGCCCCGACCGCCAGGGCCTTCTGGGACAACATCGCGAACGGACGCTACAGCATCAGCGAGACGCCCGTCGATCGATGGGACCCTGCCCTCTACTACGACCCGGATCCCGCCGCTCCCGACAAGACCTATTCGAAGATCGGCGGTTGGGTGCGGGAGTTCGACTGGGAGCCGCTCAAATGGAAGCTTCCGATCCCGCCGAAGGTCGCCGAGGCCATGGACCGCACGCAGAAGTGGTCGATCATGGCGGCACGCGAGGCACTCTTGGACTACGGGTATCCCGAGCGCACGCTCGAGGGCGACCGCACGGCCGTGATCCTCGGCAATGCCATGGCCGGTGATCAACACTACAAGACCGCGCTCCGAATTTTCTTTCCCGAGTTCACGCGGGAGCTCGACCAGGCTCCGAGCTTCCAGGCGCTTCCGCGCGAGGTCAAAACCGCGATCGTCGAAGAGACGATGGAGCGCGTCGGAGAGCAATTCCCGCAGATCAGCGAGGACACCATGCCCGGTGAGCTCGCCAACATCATTGCCGGGCGCGTGGCTGCCGTCTTCAACTTCCACGGTCCCAACTTCACCGCGGACGCGGCCTGCGCATCCGCCATGGCTGCGTTCAGCTCCGCCATCGCCGGCCTCGAAGAGGGTGACTACGATGCGGTGCTCACGGGTGGCATCGACAGCAACATGAGCGCCTCGAGTTACACCAAGTTCTGCAAGATCGGCGCGCTCTCAGCGACCGGGACGCGACCCTACGACGAAGGTGCGGACGGGTTCGTGATGGGAGAAGGCGCTGCGGTCTTCCTCCTCAAACGCCTCGAAGACGCGGAAGAAGCAGGGGACAAGATCTACGCGGTCGTTCGCGGCATCGGGGGTTCGAGTGACGGGAAGGGCAAAGGCATCACGGCCCCGAATCCGATCGGTCAGAAGCTCGCGATCGAGCGCGCTTGGGCCCACGCCGGAGAGGATTTGGCGACGGTCAGCTTGATCGAGGGGCATGGTACATCGACACGCGTCGGTGACGTCGTCGAGGTTCAGAGCATGGTCGACGCGTTCTCCGATGCGGGGTTGGCACCATCGAGCGTGCCAATCGGGTCGGCGAAGTCGAACATCGGGCATCTCAAGGGAGCCGCCGGTGCCGCCGGGTTGTTGAAGGCGACACTGGCGCTGCACCACAAGCAGGTGCCTCCGAGCATTGGTTTCGAGACGCCGAATCCGAAGATCGGATTCGGTCGGATTCCGTTTTACGTGAACACCGAGCTGAAGCCTTGGGACGACTTCAAGGAGGTTCGGCGCGTTGGCGTGAGCGCATTCGGTTTTGGGGGCACCAACTTCCATGCGGTGTTGGAGGAGCACGTCCCAGGGAGAATTCGCCGCAACAAGCGCACGCAGGTGTCGGTGCTTTCGGGCTCTCCTCCACCGGTCAACGCGAGTGGGGCCGCCATGGGCGACAAACCGCCGTTGCGGGGCTCACTCGTGATTGGGGCCGCCTCCAAAGCCGAGCTCGCGGTCAAGCTCGAAGTGGTGCTCGAGGACGCGAAGGCCGGGCGGGCGCCCGATCGACAGCCGCCTGGAGCTGCCGACCTCAACGCCAACGAGCGCCTCGCGATCGACTTCGCGGATGCCGCGGAGCTCAGCAAGAAGGCCGCCAACGCCGCGAAGGGGCTGCGAGCGGACAACCCAGCCATGTGGAAGGCCCTTCGGCCTCAAGGCATCTTCTATCAAACAGGGCCGGCACAAAAGACGGCGTTCCTCTACACGGGGCAGGGCTCACAGTACGTGAACATGCTCCGTGAGCTCCGCGACGTGGAGCCGATCGTTGCGGATGCCTTCCGCGAGGCCGACGAGGTGATGACGCCGCTCCTCGGGAAGCCGCTCAGCGAGATCATCTTCGTCGACCCGAAGGACGAAGCGGCGCTCGCTCGTGCAGACGAGGCGCTCCGGCAGACGGCGATCACCCAACCTGCAGTGCTCGCGAGCGATCTGGCGCTCACCCGGTTGCTCGCGGCCTACGGTGTCCGGCCGGACATGGTGATGGGGCACAGTCTGGGCGAGTACGGCGCGCTCGTCGCCAGCGGCGCGATGGGATTTCGCGAGGCGCTCGAGGCGGTGAGCGCACGGGGTCGGGAGATGACGCGGGTGTCGGTCGATGACAACGGTCTGATGGCTGCCGTCCTCGCCCCGATCGACGAGGTCCAGAAGATCGTCGGGTCGATCGACGGCTATGTCGTGATCGCCAACCTCAACAGCTTCGCGCAATCGGTCATCGGCGGGTCGACCGCTGGGGTCACGGCTGCCGTCGAGGCGATCACGAAGGCCGGCTATCGGGCGATCCCGCTTCCCGTGAGCCATGCCTTCCACACGCAGGTCGTCGCCCCTGCGAGTGCGCCCCTCAAGAAGGAGCTTGCGCGCCTCGGGGTCGAATCGCCCAAAATCCCCGTGGTCGCGAACACCACCGGCGAGTTTTATCCGATGGGTCCAAACGTCGCCCAGGAGGTGATCGACATCCTTGGGCAGCAAATCGCGGCTCCCGTGCAGTTCGTCAAAGGGCTCCAGACGCTCTACGGCGCAGGGGTCCGGGTCTTCGTCGAGGTGGGTCCGAAGTCGGCATTGGCCGGGTTTACGGAGGATGTGCTCGGCCCTCATCCGGATACGCTTTCCCTGTTTACGAACCATCCGAAAGTTGGCGACATTCCGTCCTTCAACGCTGCGCTAACCGGTCTTTATGCCGCCGGGCACGGAGCCCCGAGGAGCGAGCCGAGCGCGCCGGAGGTCCGTGCGAGCGCTGCGCCGCCTGCGCCGGTCGTGGCGCCACCGCACGCGGCGCAAGTGTCTAGCTCGCTTTCGGCCGGTGGCGACCGATACGCACAGCTCGGCCGTTTGTTCGCCAACTTTCTCGACCAGGGGATGGCCATCTATCGAGGAGGCGGTCCTACCGACCTCGGGGAGCCCGTCGTGGTGACCGGAGCAAGCATTGGATTGCCAGGCGGCGAGAAGGTCTTTGCCGACGACAACTTCGACCGAATTCTCCACGGCAAGACCTTCATCGACGTGATCCCGGTCGGACTGCGGCGTGCGATGGCGGACAAGAAGATCACACGCCTCGTCAAATCGGACAAGGGAGGGCCGCGCTTCGAGACGATCGACTCGCCGTCGGACGTGATCAAGCTCGCAGGCCGCGGCGGCCACATCGGCCTCTCGACCGACTTCGGCATTGCGGAGGAGCGCGCTGCGGCGATGGACTCGACGACCCGGATGGCGATCGCAGCGGGTGTCGAGGCCCTACGCGATGCGGGAATCCCGTTGGTCATGCACTACAAAACCACCTCGAAAGGGACCGCGCTTCCAGAGCGCTGGGGCCTGCCGGAGCGGATGCAGGACGAGACCGGCGTGATCTTCGGCTCTGCGTTCCCAGGCTCCGATACGTTTGCACAGGAGCTCCGGCGCTACTTCGAGAACGAGGCGCGCCAAAAGCTGTTGGAAGAGCTCCAAAGCCTGCGCGCGCGTCTCGCGACCAACGGCGACGCCGTGGAGCTCGACCGTCGTATCGAGGAGCTCGAAAGCGACCTTCGACGCAATCCCTACGCCTTCGACCGTCGATTCCTCTTCCGGGCTCTTTCGATGGGGCACTCCCAGCTCGCGGAGTACATCGGAGCCCGCGGACCAAACACCCAGATCAACTCGGCATGCGCCAGTGGCACCCAGGCTGTGGCGCTTGCCGAGGACTGGATCGCGCGCGGCCGTTGCCGACGGGTCGTCATCGTGACCGCCGACAACGTGACCAGTGACCACCTCTTGGAGTGGATAGGCGCAGGTTTTCTTGCGAGCGGAGCTGCCGCGACCGACGAGGTGCTCGAAGAGGCTGCCTTGCCTTTCGATCGACGCCGGCACGGCCTTCTCCTCGGAATGGGGGCATCGGGGATGGTGATCGAGAGCGCGGAAGCCGCGCGCGAGCGAGGCATCAGGCCCATCGTTGAGGTGTTGGGCACGGTCACCGCCAACAGCGCGTACCATGGAAGCCGCCTCAACATCGAGCACATCCGCGGGCTGATGGAAAAGCTCATCGCCGACTGCGAAGCGCGACACGGCATCGACCGCGCCGAGATCGCACGACAGACGGTCTTCGTCTCACACGAGACTTATACCCCGGCACGGGGCGGCAGCGCCCAGGCCGAAATCAGCGCGCTTCGGAGTGTGTTTGGCGCGAACGCCGATGACATCGTGATCGCGAACACCAAGGGGATGACCGGCCACGCGATGGGCGCGGGGGTCGAGGACGCCGCTGCGGTCAAGATCTTGGAAACCGGATTGGTGCCGCCGGTCGCCAACTTCAAAGAAGTCGATCCGGAGCTCGGATCGCTCAACCTCTCGAAGGGTGGCAGCTATCCCGTCCACTACGCGCTTCGGCTCGGCGCCGGCTTCGGGTCGCAGATCAGCCTGTCGCTCTCCCGCTTGGTGCCGAGCCCCGACGGACATCGCCCGGCGCCCCGAGATCTCGGCTATGCGACTCGGATCGACGATCGCGCCAGATTCGAGCATTGGATCGCGGAGGCGACCGGGTATCGGTCCCCCGAGCTCGAGGTCGTCAACCGGACGCTTCGGGTCAAAGCGCAGGGGCCGGGGATTTCGGCGGGGGTGGCAGCGGCAGCCCCAGAGGCGGTTTCGGCGGCAGTGGCAAGACCGGTGCCAGTGACAGAAACAGTCGCAGCGTCGGCGCCAGTGGCAGCGTCAGCGTCAGTGACAGCGTCAACGTCAGTGACCGCGTCAGCGCCGGCGTCCGACCCGATCGCCGAGAAGGTGCTTTCGATCGTGGCGGCGCAGACTGGATATCCGCCCGACATGCTCGATGTGGAGCTCGACCTCGAAGCGGACCTCGGCATTGATACGGTCAAACAGGCCGAGACGTTTGCCGCGGTGCGCGAGGCGTACGACATCCCTCGTGAGGACAACCTCGAGCTCCGCGCGTTCCCGACGCTGGGGCATGTCATTCAGTTCGTCCGGGATCGGCGGCCGGACCTCGCACAGGTGGCCGCGCCAGTGGCAGCAGCAGCGCCAGCGTCAGTGAGAGCGCCAGTGTCAGTGAGAGCGCCGGCGTCCGACCCGATCGCCGAGAAGGTGCTTTCGATCGTGGCGTCGCAGACCGGATATCCGCCCGACATGCTCGATGTGGAGCTCGACCTCGAAGCGGACCTCGGCATTGATACGGTCAAACAGGCCGAGACGTTTGCCGCGGTGCGCGAGGCGTACGACATCCCTCGTGAGGACAACCTCGAGCTCCGCGCGTTCCCGACGCTGGGGCATGTCATTCAGTTCGTCCGGGATCGGCGGCCGGACCTCGTCCAAGTGGCCGCGCCAGTGGCAGCCGCGGCGCCAGCGACAGTGCCAGCGACAGTGCCAGTGTCGGCGCCAGCGCACTCGGGGGCTTCCGATCCGATTGCCGACAAGGTGCTCGACGTGGTTGCGGGAGTTACTGGCTATCCGCCGGAGATGCTCGAGCTCGATCTCGATCTCGAGGCCGACCTCGGCATCGATACCGTCAAGCAGGCCGAAACGTTCGCGGCAGTCCGCGAGGCCTACGGCATTCCGCGCGACGAGACGCTCGAGCTTCGCGACTTCCCGACGCTCAATCACGTGATCGCCTGGGTGAGGGAGAGCTTGCCAGACGCGGCGCCGCCGCGGTCCGTCGAGGTCGAGCCAAAGGCTTCCAGTTCCGCGGAGCCGGCCCCGGCCGAAGAGACTGGGTCGCTCCGCCGAGTGCCGGTCCCGGTGCTTCGGCCCCCGCTGTCGGTGTGCAAGCCGAGCGGTGTGGAGCTCGTCGAAGGGTCGCGCGTCGTCGTCATGGTCGATCGTCGCGGCGTCGCGAAAGCGCTCCTGAAGGAGCTGCGCAAGCGGGGCGTCGAGGTCCTCGCGATCGAAGATGCACCGACCGCCGAGGAGCTGAGCGCACGGCTCGAGGCCTGGGTGGGCGAAGGTCCGGTGCGCGGTGTCTACTGGCTGACCGCGCTCGACCGCGAAGATCCGATCGAGAAGCTGTCCCCCGATGACTGGGCCGAGGCGGTCCGCGTCCGTGCCAAGCTCTTGTACACGACCATGCGGGCTCTGTACGAGCAGATTTCCGCGCCGGGCACGTTCTTGATCTCCGCGACACGTCTCGGAGGCCAGCATGGATTCGATGAAACCGGAGCGGTCGCGCCACTGGGCGGTGCGGTCACGGGGTTCACAAAGACGTACAAGCGCGAGAAACCCGAGGCGACCGTCAAGGCCGTCGACTTCGAGGCGAAGTGCAAAGCCGCCACGGTGGCCGAACGGCTCATCGCAGAAACTCTGTGGGACCCCGGCGCGTGTGAGGTCGGGTACACGCGTGACGACCGGTGGGCGATTACGGCCTCCGTAGAGCCGCTGAAGGCCGAACGCCCGCTGCCGCTCAAGAAGGAGTCCGTGTTCGCCGTGACGGGTGCGGCAGGATCGATCGTGTCCGCAATCGTCGGCGACCTGGCCAAGGCGTCCGGAGCGACGTTCCACCTTCTCGATCTGACGCCGGAGCCGGACGCAAAGGATCCGGATCTTCAACGCTTCGCTGCCGACCGCGACGGACTCCAGCGTGACCTTTTCGAGCGCCTCAAGCAGACGGGACAAAAGGCGACCCCGGTTGTCGTGCAGCGGTTGCTCGCCGACCTCGAGCGCAAGCACGCGGCGCTTCGGGCGATCGAAGCGGTTCGCACTGCGGGCGGCAACGTCTACTATCACTCGGTCAACCTGCTCGACAAGGAGGCGGTTGCTGCCGCAGTCGAGAAGATCCGCGAGGTCAGCGGCGGGATCGATGTCCTCATCCATGCCGCAGGCCTCGAGATCAGCCACTTCCTGCCCGACAAGAAGCCGTCGGAGTTCGATCTCGTGTTCGATGTGAAAGCGAATGGTTGGTACCACCTGCTATCGTCGATCGGGGACATGCCACTTGGAGCGGCGGTTGTATTCAGCTCGATTGCGGGACGATTCGGCAACAGCGGCCAAACGGATTACAGCGCCGCCAACGAGCTCCTGGCGAAGTCGGTGTCGAGCTTTCGTAATGCACGCCCACAGACGCGAGGTCTCGCCGTGGACTGGACGGCTTGGGCGGACATCGGCATGGCATCCCGCGGATCGATTCCAAAGATGATGGAGATGGCGGGCATCGACATGCTCAAGCCGTCCGACGGTATTCCGGTCGTTCGAAACGAGCTCGAGACCGGGACGCGCGGAGAGGTGGTGATCGGCGGTGCCTTGGGCATCTTGATGGAGGAATGGGACGAGAACGGCGGTATCGATCCGAGCAAGCTCGAAAGCGCCCGCTACGGGTTGATGCACGGGAACACCATTTCGATGGGTGTCCACAGCGGCCTTCGGGTCGAGACGACCCTCGATCCGAAGGAGCAGCCGTTCCTGTACGATCACAAGATCGCAGGGACACCTGTCCTTCCTGGCGTGATGGGAATCGAGGGCTTCGGCGAGCTCACCAAAGTGCTTTTTCCCGATTGGCACATCAGCGCCATCGAACAGGTCGATTTTCTCGCGCCCTTCAAGTTCTACAGGGACGAGCCGCGGACGCTGACGTTGACTGCGCACCTCAGCATGGATGGCGACGACGTGGTCGCGGCCTGCCAGTTGGTCGGCGCCCGGAGCATCATGGGAAGGACCGAGCAGAAAACCCATTTCACCGCGAGCGTTCGCCTCGCCCGTAAGCCTGTCGAGGAGGATGCATCTTCGGCGCCTCCGCCCCTCGAGGGCAAGGCCGTCGAACACGAAGACATCTACCAGGTCTACTTCCACGGCCCTGCCTATCAGGTGATCGACACCGCATGGCGTAATGATGGAATGGTCGTCGGTCGCATGAGCGCTCAGCTTCCGGATGACCACAGGCCGGCAGAGCTCCGACTAGTGACCGAACCGAGGCTGGTGGAGCTTTGCTTTCAGACCGCGGGTGTGTGGCAGATCGGGACCACAGGACGGATGGGGCTACCGCATCACATCGACCAGGTGAAGATCGTTCGCAGCGCCGACCACGTCGAAGGCCGTCTCCACGCCATCGTGACGCCTAAGGAGGGAGGGAAGTCGTACGATGCGCACGTCGCAGACGAGGCGGGCAATCTCTATGTCGTTCTCCAGGGTTATCGGACCGCAGAGCTTCCCGATGAGGTAGACCCCGGAAAGCGGAAGCCGCTGCGCGCCGCCATGGACTGACACGATGAGCCACCCTACTTTCAGGCGAATCGCAATCGTCAATCGCGGTGAACCTGCGATGCGGTTCATCATCGCCGCCCGAGAATACCAGCAGGAGCGCGGCGACACCCTGCACACCATCGCGCTCTATACCGACCCCGATAGGCGCGCGATGTTCGTACGCGAGGCCGACGAAGCCCATGCGCTCGGGCCGGCGACCTATTCGACCGAGGACGGCCAGCGCAAATCGAGCTATCTCGACTACGAGCGGCTGGAGCGCGCTCTCGTCGAGACACGGGCTGAGGCGGTCTGGCCCGGTTGGGGCTTCGTCGCGGAACAGCCCGGATTCGTCGATCTGTGCGACCGCCTCGGCGTAGTCTTCATCGGGCCCACCGGCGACATGATGCGTAAGCTCGGCGACAAGATTGCTTCGAAGCAGTTGGCTGAGCAGGCCGAGGTTCCCGTTGCCCCGTGGAGCGGACGCGCGGTCGAGACGTTGGAAGATGCCCAGAGGCATGCCGAGCGCCTCGGCTATCCGCTGATGATCAAGGCAACCGCCGGCGGAGGAGGTCGCGGGATTCGCCGCGTGCAAAGCGAGTCTGAGTTGGCCACCGCCTTCGAAAGCGCACGCTCGGAGGCGGATAAGGCTTTCGGCGATCGCACCGTGTTCCTCGAAAGAATGGTGACAGGTGCCCGTCACGTGGAGGTGCAGATCATCGCAGACAACTACGGGACGACCTGGGCGCTGGGGGTTCGGGATTGCACGATTCAGCGGCGGAATCAAAAGATTCTGGAAGAGACGCCGTCGCCTGCGTTGACCGCTGATCAGCATCGCGAGCTCGAGCAGGCCGCGATTCGCTTGACCCAGGCGATCGGCTATCGAAACGCAGGTACGGTCGAATTTCTCTATCACGAGGCCACTAGGCAGTTCTCCTTCATGGAGGTCAACGCGCGGCTGCAAGTCGAGCATCCGGTTTCCGAAATGATCACCGGGGCGGATCTGGTGAAGCTTCAGATCCACATCGCTCGAGGCGGGAGATTGGATGGCGCGCCGCCAGCGCAGCGTGGACACGCGATCGAGGTCCGCCTGAACGCCGAAGACCCAGAAGACGGCTTCGCTCCGTCGCCCGGCTGCGTCGAGCAGCTTCGGCTGGCCACCGGTCCGGGTCTACGCATCGACACTGGCGTCGCAGAGGGTGACGAGATCCCTTCCGAGTTCGATTCGATGATCGCGAAGGTCATCGCCCAGGGGCGTACCCGCGAAGAGGCGATGGCGCGCCTGCATCGCGCGCTGCTCGAGAGCGAAGTCGTGATCCGGGGCGGCGCCTCGAACAAAGGCTTCCTGCTCGGGCTGATCGACAATGCAGCGGTTCGCGCCAACGAGGTCGACGTGGGCTGGGTCGACCGCCTGGTCACCGAGGGGAGGCACCTGCCCACCCAGGGAGCCGAGATCGCGCTCCTGCAGGCCGCGATCGAAACTTACGATGCCGAGCTGGAGGTCGAGCGTGCCCAGTTCTACACCGCGGCGGCTCGCGGGCGGCCGGCGGTCGAGGAGACGTGCGGCCAGGAAATGGAGTTGACCCACGCGGGACATACCTATGGGCTCCGCGTCTTTCGACTCGGTCCACAGCGCTACCGAATCGACGTGGACGGGAACCGTACGGAGGTCGTGGTGGAGCGCTTCGAAGGAGCAGAGCGAAGACTCCGAGTAGGCGATCGCCACTTCCGAATCCAATCGGTCGATCAGGGACTGAGCGTGCTCGTCGAAGTCGACGGGGTTCCGCACCGCGTTTCCCGGGACCGAGGCGGTCTCGTGCGCGCGCCGTCGCCGGCGGTCGTGGTCAACGTGCTGGTGAGCGAGGGCCAAGATGTCGACGTGGGAGACGGACTAATCGTCCTCGAAGCCATGAAGATGGAAATGGTCATCGGTGCGAAGTTTGCTGGCCGGGTCCGCGAAGTGATGGTGCTCAACAACGTGCAGCTCGCTGTCGGCGCGCCGATGCTGCTCGTCGAGCCACGCGGCGGGGACGCCGAGACTGCACGCGGCCACAGGTTGGATTTCTCGGGGCTAGTTCACCGCCGCGAAGCCACGTGGTCCCGTTCTCACCAGAATCTCACCGAGCTTCGGCGCCTGGTGTTGGGTTACGACGCAGACGGCGGCGAGCTCTCCCGTCAAGAGGCTGAGGGCGAAAGCCTCGCCTCCGATGCCCAGCCCGTCGATCGGGCGTTCGTGTCGCAGGAAGACGAAATTCTCAACATTTTCGTAGACTTGTGCTCGCTGTTCAAGCGCGGGTCCCGCAGCGAGGACTCACCGAACGACTTCGGCAAGCACACCGCAGAGGAGTACCTGTTCACCTTCTTGCGCGACCTCGTCGTTCGTCGAGAGGAGGAGCTCCCCGCGTCGTTCCTCGCCAAGCTGCGTCGTGCGGTCGCACACTACGGGTTGGACGACATTCGGCGGGGCCCCGAGCTACAGGCGGTGCTTTTCCGGATCTGCAAGGGGAATAGACGCATCGACGAGCAGATCGCTCCGATCCTCAGCTTGCTTCAGGACCGACTCGACAACGTCGGCGATCTTCGCGAAGTGGTGGGCGACAGCTTCCGGGAGCTGCTCGCACGGATGATTGCCGAGACGCAGGATCGCTATCCGGCAATTCACGACCTCGCACGCGAGCTTCAATATCACTACTTCGAGCGGCCCATTCAAGAGCGGGTGACGAAAGAGACATTCGCAAGGGTAGAAGAGATCTTGATGGAGCTTGCCTCTGCTCCGCATGGACCTCACCGGGCTGCTCGAATCGCAGAGCTGGTGGCGGTTCCACACCCGATGAAAGGGTTTCTGTCGAGGCGACTCGAGCACGCGGGCCACAACGAGCGCCTGGCCATGCTCGAGACCCTCGTTCGCAGGTACTACAAGATGTGCGATCTGAAGGATTTTCGGATCGTCTCCGAACGCGGATTCGACGTTTCGAAATGCTTCTACGAGTACGAAGGAAGGACGATTCACTTCTTCGCGACGCACATCGTCAACGAGGAGCTTCTGGGCGCCATCGAAGCGCTCAAGCGCGACATCGAGGCAGTTCCCGAAAGCGACGATGTCGTGTTGGACTTCTACGTGTGGAACCCGGGTGAGCTCGAACGCCCCGACGAGAGCTCCAAACGGATCAAGCGGATGCTAGATGACGCCAGATTCAGTCGCCCGATTCGGCGCGTGATCGTCTCGCTCACCGGGAGTGAGACCGGTCTCGGGGCTGGCGGGCTCCAGGGCCTGACCTTTCGAATGCGCGACGGCGGCTTCGAGGAGGATCTCATCTACCGGGGGATGCACCCGATGCTCAGCAAGCGCCTCTTCCTGTGGCGTTTGAAGGACCTCAATACCGAGCGTGTCCCTTCGGCCGAGGATGTCATTCTGTACCGCGTCACGGGGAAGGATGAGCGGCTCATCTGTCTCGCGGAGGTTCGGGATCTCACCCCAGTACGTGACGGTTTCGGTCGGGTCGTCGCTCTCCCGACGCTCGAGCGGACGTTGTCGAAATGCTTGGTCGCCATCCGCCGCGAGCAAAGTACCAGGCCCTCGCAGAAACGGTTTCAATGGAACCGAGTCCATCTGTTTCTCTGGCCGCCCCTCGATCTCGGGCAAGAAGAGATCAACACCATCATCCACAAGCTGGCTCCGGAAACGACGGGGCTCGGTCTCGAGCGCATCGTAGTTCAAGGCGACATCCGCAACCCAGCCACTGGAGAGCTCGAACCGAAGCTGCTCGACGTGTCGAATCGCGGCCGCGGCGGTCTGTTAGTCCGGCTTCGCGATCTGCCGACTGAGCCGATGCGCCCCCGGAGCGCGTACGAGCAGAACGTGGTGCGACTCCGTCAGCGTGGGCTAATGCATCCGTACGAGATCATCGCCATGCTCACTCCGGGAGAGGACAGCAACGTCCAATCCGATTTCCCCCGGGGGCACTTTCAGGAGTACGAGCTCGATGAAGGAAATCAGCTCGTCCCGGTCGAGCGAGCGCCCGGACACAACGAGGCCAACATCATCGTGGGGCTGCTCACGAGCTTCACGGACAAGTACCCCGAGGGGATGACGCGGGTCGCACTTTTCGGAGATCCGAGCCGCGGAATGGGCGCGCTTGCGGAACCCGAATGCCGCCGAATCATCGCCGCACTCGACCTCGCCGAGAAGATGCAGATCCCGCTCGAGTGGTATGCGGTTTCGGCGGGCGCCAAGATCTCGATGGAGAGTGGGACCGAGAACATGGACTGGATCGCCGACGTTCTTCGGCGATTGATCGAATTCACGCAAGCGGGTCACGAGGTCAACGTTCTCGTCTGCGGCATCAACGTCGGGGCCCAACCGTACTGGAACGCGGAAGCTACGATGCTCATGCACACGAAGGGCATCCTCGTCATGATCCCCGAGGGGGCAATGGTGCTCACCGGCAAGCAAGCGCTCGACTATTCAGGCGGCGTTTCCGCCGAAGACAATTTCGGGATTGGCGGCTACGACCGGATCATGGGGCCGAACGGCCAGGCGCAATACGCGGCACGCGACTTGGCGGATGCGTGCCACATCCTTCTTCGACACTATCAGCATACCTACGTGATGCCCGGCGAGCGCTTTCCGCGTCGGGTGGCGACCTCCGATCCGATCGACCGCGACGTATCCGATTCGCCGCATGGCCACGTAGGCACCTCGACCTTCGCAACCGTTGGCGACGTATTCAATCCCAAGACCAACCCGGGACGCAAAAGGCCCTTCGACATACGCAAGGTGATGCGTGCGGCAACCGATCAGGACCACGAGGTTCTCGAGCGTTGGTACGGGATGCGGGACGCCGAAACGGCGGTGGTGTGGGATGCTCACATCGGTGGCTTTCCGGTCTGTCTGCTCGGGCTCGAGTCGCGGCCATTGTCGCGCCTCGGCTTCGTGCCCGCCGATGGTCCAACCGTATGGACTGCGGGGACGTTGTTTCCGATGTCCTCGAGGAAGGTGGCGCGCGCGATCAACGCGGCGAGCAACAACCGCCCCGTGGTCGTGCTCGCGAACCTCTCCGGTTTCGACGGCTCTCCCGAGTCGATGAGGCTGCTTCAGCTCGAGTATGGCGCCGAGATAGGGCGCGCGGTCGTCAACTTCAAGGGTCCGATCGTGTTCTTGGTGATCTCGCGTTATCACGGCGGCGCCTTCGTCGTTTTCTCGAACAAGTTGAACCGGTCGCTCGAGGTGTCGGCTCTCGAGGACACCTATGCTTCGGTGATCGGCGGTGCTCCGGCCGCAGCCGTGGTCTTTGCAGGCACCGTTCGCGAGCGAACCCTGTCGGACGAGCGGATCATGACGCTTCAACAAAGGCTCAATGCCTCCGGAGGCGTCCAGCGGGTGGCGCTCAGCGATCGCCTCGACAAGATGAAGAAGCTCGTTCACTCGGAGAAGCTCCGGGAAGTCGCTGAAGAGTTCGACCGTGTGCATAGCGTGCATCGAGCGCTCGAAGTGGGTTCGGTGCACCGCATCATCCCATCGACCTTGCTGCGTCCATACCTGGTGGATGCCATCGAGCGCGGGATCGAGCGCGTACGGTCGGAGGGATGACCATAGACTGGCTGCTCCTTCGCGCCTCTTCCCTGCCGGAGGGGGAACAATGGCTCGGCCCTGAGGAGCTGAAGGTTCTAGCCGGGCTCAGGTTTCCGAAGCGGCGTAGCGAATGGAAGCTCGGACGGTATGTGGCCAAGCGCGCTTTGGCCTCGCTGGCAGGCATCGACTCGGTCCAACGAGTTCAGATCATCGCCGCCGAGGACGGCGCCCCGGAAGCCTTCATCGAGGGCAAGAAGCTCGACTTGTCTCTATCGATCAGCCATCGCGAAGGCGTTGCCGCCTGCGCGATTGGACGAAAGGCGCGAGTGGGCTGCGATCTCGAGGCGGTGGAGCCACGCTCGAAGCGATTCGTCGAAGACTTCTTCACGGCGCGCGAGCTTGCGTGGGTGGAACAGACACCCTATCCGCTACATGATCGCCACGTCGCACTCACCTGGAGCGCCAAGGAGAGCGCACTCAAGCTCTTGCGAGTGGGGCTCCGCAGGGACACGCGTCGCGTCGAGGTTCACATCGAGGATCCAGAGTCGGCAGAGGAGGGCTGGCACCGACTCAACGTGACCGTCACTCCGGAAAGCCGCTCGTTTACGGGACGCTGGCGGCAGGACGGGGAAGTCGTGTTGACGGTGGTTTCCGAGGACCCGGCAGCACAGCTCCGCGCGTCTTGGGTCGCGGACACGCTCAGCATCTGACGCACAGCTAGGCTTCTGTGGGACGTTTGGTGCTTCTGTGCCAGTATTCGCCGACCGACATGGACTTCACGCATAGCGAAAAGACGAGGGCTCTGATCTCCCGGCTGGAGGAGTTCATGAAGAACCACATCTATCCACACGAGGCAGCGGTCCGCGAGCAGCACGCTTCGCTCCCCGACCGGTGGGATAGTCCGCCGTTGATGGAAGAGCTCAAGGCAGAGGCTCGAAAGGTGGGACTCTGGAATCTCTTTCTTCCACAAAGCGAACGCGGAGCGGGTTTGACCAACCTCGAGTACGCGCCCCTTTGCGAGATCATGGGACGGGTCGCCTTTGCGCCGGAAGTCTTCAACTGCTCGGCGCCTGACACGGGCAACATGGAGGTCCTCGACCGCTACGGCACCGAGGCACAGAAGAGGCGCTGGTTGGAGCCCCTCTTGGCGGGCGAGATTCGTTCCGCCTTCGCGATGACGGAGCCGGCCGTTGCATCGTCCGACGCTACCAACATCTGCACGGAGATCCGCCGTGACGGCGACCAATACGTGATCAACGGCCGCAAGTGGTGGACCTCCGGCATCATGGACAAGCGATGCGAGATCCTCATCGTGATGGGCAAGACCGACCCGAACGCATCGAGCCACCTGCAACAGAGCATGATACTCGTACCACGCGATGCTAAGGGAGTGACCATCGACCGCCACCTGCCGGTCTACGGCTTCGATGACGCCCCTCATGGCCACGGCGAGGTCGCGTTCGACGATGTGCGGGTTCCCGCGAGCAACATGCTGCTTGGCGAAGGACGTGGTTTCGAGATCGCGCAAGGGCGGCTCGGCCCCGGCCGGATCCACCACTGCATGCGCCTGATCGGGGTGGCCGAGCGTGCGCTCGAGAAGATGTGCGCGCGGTTGATGAGCCGGACAGCCTTCGGAAAGCAGATCTACGAGCATTCGGTGTGGGAGGAGCGCGTGGCCGACGCGAGAATCGACATCGAGTGCACCCGGCTATTGACGCTCAAAGCCGCCGACATGATGGACAAAGTCGGAAACAAGGGTGCGCGGGCCGAGATCGCGATGATCAAGGTCAAGGCCCCCAACACCGCTTTGAAGATTTTGGACGAAGCGGTACAGGCGCACGGCGGCGCGGGCGTGACGACGGACTTCGGCTTGGCGGAAACGTGGGCACAGAGCAGAACCTTGCGCCTAGCCGACGGCCCGGACGAGGTGCACCGCCGGACCGTGGCGCAAATCGAGTTCAAGAAGCAGGCGATGCGTGCCGAGATCGATCGAACTCGTCGTTCGTGAGGGAGATGGAGTCCACATGGAAAAGCCGATTTGCGTGGTGATAGGGGTCGGGCCGAAAAATGGGCGAGCATTTGCGGAGCGCTTCGCGAAAGAGGGGTACGCAGTGGCCCTGCTTTCTCGGTCGACCGACTACTCGAGCGGCCTCGCCCAAGAGCTCGGAGGCAAAGCCTATGCTTGCGACGTGACCGACCCCAAATCCATCGAGCGCGCCTTTGCCCAGGTACGCGAGGACCTCGGCGACGTAGACGTTCTTCTCTACAACGCCGGGTCGGGGCAGTTCGGCACGTTCGACAACGTGCCCGATGCGGAGTTCGAAAAAGGCTGGCAGATCAATACGAGAGGTCTGTTGCAGAGTACCCGCGCCGTGGTCGGGCCGATGCGAGAGCGCGGGCGCGGTGCCATCATCGTCACGGGAGCCACTGCATCTCTTCGGGGAAAACCGTTGACCGCGGCCTTCGCATCGGCGAAAGCCGCCCAGCGGAGCTTGGCCCAGTCGTTGGCCCGGCAGTTGGGGCCCGAGGGGATCCACGTCGCACTGGTGATCGTCGATGGCGGCGTAGGCAGCGACGAGCAGACGGGTGAGGAAGGCACTCATCTACGGCCGAGCGACATTGCGGAGACGGTCTACCACTTGGCGACGCAGCCGAAGTCCGCATGGTCGTTCGAGGTCGACGTCCGGCCGTTCAAAGAAAACTGGTAGGCCCACTGGTGTGCGGCCGGGTAGGAGCGTATGCTCATTCGAACCGGAAAGGACGGCGTAGCGTGACAAATCTCGAACCCCGGCGCGTGAGGCTGTTGCCGTATCTGGTCGTCTTGGCGATGTTCTGCGCCTTTGCATGCGGAGACAGCGGAGCAAACGAATGCGCGAGTTGTCCGAATGTCGAGCTCGTTCCTGCTTGTGAGGAGGCGGCCGCCCAATGTGACCAGTTCGGCGGCGATGCGAGGCAGACCTGTCTCGCCGAAGCTCTCGGGCTCTGCGAATAAACGAACGAAACAAGGAGATGCTGATGAATCGAATCGTCGCGGTGGGAGGATTTCTGCTCCTAGTAGGTGCGTGCGCCAGCGGGACGCCCGAAGAAGTCGAACAAATGGAGGCGGCCGAGGACGTGGAGCAGACGGTGGGCGACGAGCGTGCGATGGTCGGCGGTGAGCCCGGTGAAATGGGGGGATTCATGCCGCCGGACGCCGAAGAAGACGTCGAGATGGAAACCGAGCCCTATCCGGAATAGCTGGCGGAGGATCGTCCCCTCGGGAAAAAATGCGCGTCTCCTACAATGACGACACAACGTGACCTGACGATTTCGACTCTCGGCCCTTGCGGCTTCGCGTCTCCTCTCGAAGCCAAGGGACGAACCTTTGCCGACGAGTCGGTCCGCGTGCGCGTGGAGCGTCACCTCGATGCGGGCAAATCCCAAGCGGGGGAGCTGTCCTTCGAGGAGGCCGGGCCGCGGCATAGGATCTTCTTCGACCCGGCCGAGACCACGGCGGCCTTCGTGACCTGCGGGGGCCTCTCTCCCGGTCTCAACAATGTGATTCGTTCCGGGTTCCTCGAGCTCGTGCACAACTACGGTGTCCGGCGCATTCTCGGAATCCGAAACGGCTACAGGGGTCTGAACCCCGACTCAGGTCTCGAGCCCACCTTCCTCACCGAACGCTTCGTCGCAAACATTCATCATCTCGGCGGCACCGTGCTTGGAAGCTCTCGAGGCGGGCAGGAACCGGCGATCATGGTCGACTTCCTCGAGGCGCGGGAGATCGACATCCTGTTCTGTATCGGCGGCGACGGCACGCAGCGTGGCGCCCATGCGATCCACCAGGAGATCCGGAGGCGCGGTCTCGCGAAGGCCGTCATTGGCATTCCGAAGACCATCGACAACGACGTTCCCTACGTGGAGCTCACCTTCGGGCACGTGACCGCGCTCGAAGTCGCCAGCGACGTCCTCGGCGGCGCTCACGTCGAGGCCACGGGAGCGACGAACGGAATCGGGCTCGTCAAGCTCATGGGGCGCGACGCGGGCTTCATCGCCGCGGGCGCAGCGCTTGCCACGCAGGAGGCCAACTTCGTGCTCGTCCCTGAGATTGCTTTCCCGCTCGAAGGCGATGGTGGTTTCCTCGATGTCTTGGAACGGCGCATTCTCACGCGCGGGCACGCTTTGGTCGTCGTCGCCGAAGGTGCCGGTCAGCATCTGCTTACACTTGGGAACCGCGAGAAAGACGCGTCCGGGAACGTACGGCATCAGGATATCGGCATCTTTCTTCGCGATAGGATTCGGCGCCACTTCGCGGAGCGGCAACTCGAGCTCAATCTGAAGTACATCGATCCGAGCTACACCATCCGCAGTGTCTCAGCGAATGCTTGGGATCGAATCTTGACCGATCGGATGGCGCGGGCCGCGGTCCACGCTGCCATGGCAGGCAGGACCGACACGATGATCGGATACTGGAATCAGGAAATCGTCCACGTACCGATCTCGACCGCGATGGCGGCGAAAAAGCGAATGTCCCTTGAATCCGACCTGTGGAACTCGGTGCTTGCCACCACGGGTCAACCGAACTGGCGGGAATTTGCGACACCTTGAGCATCTTCCGACGATCGGTTGGCGCGAGTGGTTGGCCTTGCCCGACCTAGGCATCGGTAGAATCAAAGCAAAGGTCGATACCGGGGCTCGAAGCTCTTCGCTGCATGCGTTTGAAGTGGAGGTGCTCGGTGAGGGCAAGCACCCCTTGGTACGGTTCAAGGTCCACCCGATTCAGCGGGACTCCGTGACGATCGTGCAGTGCACGGCTCGCCTGCACGAGTATCGCCAAATCACGAGCTCGAGCGGTCACCGAGAGCTACGTCCCATCGTCAAGACCACGATTCTGCTGGCAGAAGGCACTTGGCCCATCGAATTGACTCTCAGCTCGCGCGACGAGATGGGATTCCGAATGCTGCTGGGCCGTGAAGCCATCCGGGGGAGATTCGTGGTAGACCCGAATCGATCATACTTATGCCGTGAGCTGGTCCCGAAGAGACACAAGAGGAGAAAGAAAGCGAGACCGTCATGAAGATCGGAATTCTGTCGCGAAAAGCGAGCTTATTTTCGACGAAACGGCTGCGAGAAGCCGCCGAGGCGCGCGGGCACCAGGTTCGAGTCATCGATTACACGCGCTGTTACATGAACATCACCTCCCACAGGCCTCAGGTGTTGTTCTCCGGTCGGCCGCTCACGTTCGACGCCGTGATTCCGAGAATCGGTGCATCGAGGAGCTTCTACGGCAGCGCCGTAGTACGCCAGTTCGAGATGATGAACGTCTATCCCTTGAACACGTCCCAGTCGATCTCGCGCTCACGCGACAAGCTGCGCGCGCTTCAGCTGCTCGCCCGAATAGGGGTGGGGATGCCCGTCACGGGGTTCGCGAGCTCCACGAAGGACATTCAAGGGCTGATCGATCAGGTCGGTGGAGCGCCATTGATCATCAAGCTTCTCGAGGGAACGCAGGGCGTCGGTGTCGTGCTTGCCGAGACGGACAAAGCGGCAGAGTCGGTCATTGCCGCCTTCGGCCAGTTGAACGCCAACATTCTAGTCCAGGAATTCATCAAGGAAGCAGGCGGCGCCGACGTTCGAGCATTCGTCGTCGGCGACAAGGTGGTGGCCTCCATGATGCGACAGGGACCAGAGGGTGAGTTTCGGTCGAACATTCATCGCGGCGGCTCCGCGAGCGAGA
This sequence comes from uncultured delta proteobacterium, assembly GCA_963792825.1. Classification (GTDB taxonomy): domain Bacteria; phylum Myxococcota_A; class Polyangia; order Polyangiales; family Houyiibacteriaceae; genus SG8-38. The sequence goes on from CAWBXS010000001.1 coordinate 420,252, forward strand.
TCAAGCTGAGCCCCGAAGAGAGAAGCACGGCCGTCCGTTCGGCCAAGGCGCTCGGCTTACGGGTGGCGGGCGTGGACATGTTGCGCTCCAATCATGGCCCACTGGTCATGGAAGTGAATTCATCCCCCGGTCTCGAGGGGATCGAGGGCGCCACGGGAAAAGATGTGGCTGGAGCGATCATCGAGTATCTAGAGAAGAATGCGGGACCCGGGAAAACGAAAGACCGAATCGAAGGCTGACTCACGCCCTCCATTCGAGCTCGATTCCATGAAGGCGCCGGCGGGAGCGCTCACGCGTTTCGAGCTGCCGGTTTCCCGTCTGCCCACTGGAATGTGGGTGTCGTTGCCTGTCGGTGTCCTTCACGGGGCGAGGCCGGGCCCAGTGATTTGGGTCAGCGCCACGATGCACGGCGACGAGCTCAACGGCGTACCGATCATCCGCCATCTTCTGCTCGACATCGATCCCAAATCATTGGCCGGCACACTGTTGGCAGTCCCGATCGTCAACATCTTTGGATTGCTGCAGGAGTCGCGATATCTGCCGGACCGCAGGGACCTCAATCGCTGCTTTCCGGGTGCGCGGCGTGGCTCCTCGGCATCCCAGCTCGCCAACCTCTTCATGACGAAGGTCGTCGCGCACTGTGAGCTCGGCATCGACCTGCACACCGGATCTGGAGGCCGCGTCAACCTTCCACAGATCCGATGTAACCTCGATGATCCAGACACCTTTAGGCTGGCCAAGGAGTTCGGGGCGCCGTTGCTACTCCATTCACGACTGCGGGACGGCTCCCTGCGGGCCGCGGCCACCGAGCTCGGAAAGAGGGTTCTTCTGTACGAGGCGGGTGAGGCCAACCGCTTCAACTCGAGGCCCATTCGAATTGGAGTCAATGGCATCCTCCGAGTCATGGAGGCGCTCGGAATGATCGACGCCCGGGCGCCCAGGCCCGACCGCCCCCCATGGGTCTCGCGGAGCAGCAAATGGGCGCGAGCGCCGAGAACCGGGTTCTGCGAGATGTCTGCAAAGCTCGGCGACCAGGTGGAGCAAGGCCAAGAGTTGGCGGTGATCTTCAACGCGCTGACGCCGGAGGGAACCTCGGTCAAAGCCAAGACGGCGGGCGTGGTGATCGGGCTGCTCAAAACCCCTCTCGTGCACAGGGGCGACGCCATCGCGCACGTCGCGCGAATCGACTCTTAGGGCTCGCCGGTCGAACTACGCGTTTCGCCGGGGATCAGCGTTCTCAGGCTCGCGATCACCGACTCAGCGGCGCGCTGCTGGCCGTGGCGCGACTCGAGGAGCGACTGATTGGCCTCGAGCTCGATTCCCAGATACTGCCGCGGTCCGAACGCCTTGCGCAAGTAGGTGACGAATCCGTCCGATCGGCCCAAGTAGGGGAAATTGCGTCGGACGCAGAGCTCGGAGTCGGAGGTGTTGAGCGCGTGTTTCCAGCGGCTGCAGAAGGCACGTTCGTCGCGCCTCGATGGGTCGTAAAGAAGTCCCAGGTCGGCTGCACGTCTACGACCGCCGACCGAAGGCGCGAAGCTGTGCACTCCCACGTGGACGACCTGATGACCTCGGCGAACCCGCTCATCGATCCAGGATTCGACCGCTTGGCGATGTGGGAAGTAGTGTCGCGCGAGGACTGCTGAGCGCTCTGTCCGGTCGAGGCCTCTGGAAAACTCCGACCAGAGTCCCGGGTGGCCGACCGATCGGTTCAGGTCGACCAGGAGCCGGGTCACGGTGCTCGCGAACAGTGGAGCCCGAAACGCACGCTTCAAGGATTGAGCCAAGCGAAGGGCGCCGAGATCGCTGCCTCGGTGGCTGCCGAGCGCTTTGCGTGCCGCCTTGCCTTCGAAGATGCGGCGGTACCCCGAGGGCACGCGCGCCCCTCCGTGCTCGCAGGTGAGCACGAGCGCCTGGGGCTTCATGAGTCGCTCGAAAAGGCTTGGCCCCGAGATAGACAATCCCCCAGCCGTGCGTAGACCTGGTGTAGGCGTTTTCGATCCGGGCTTTGCCCTGCCGCTCGGACGAGCCTCCGGGCCAGGCATCCCTCATCGAGGATCACCCGCAGCGCAGCCCTGGCCGCGGCGGATTCGGGGCGGGTTGCGACATGACCTTCGATCAAGTGCCGCCAGAGATCGTCAGCGCGGATGTGGTCCTCGTCGACACCGAACACCCGGAGATACCGCCGGTCGTCGAGGATGGCGTGGTCTGCATCGCGGATCGTGGCAAGAAGGATCTCTTCGAGCTCGCGCTCATGCCAAGCCTCTTGCTCCTCGAAGCCTACCCACGTTTCCTCCACGAGCGCCCGAACGACCGCGACGGCAGCGTTCGCGATCGCGATGTCCATTCGCGGGCACTCCTGGACGTCGATGAGCCGGATTTCGAGGGCCATTCGGTCGAATCGGGCGATGCAACCCCGCGCATTGATCCATTCGTGTTGGAGGATGCCGTCCGGATCCATGGGAGCCAAATCACGGTAGATCCCTTCCAAGAGAAGCTCGTAGTCGCGCTGCCGAAAGACCGCCTCGGGAATGACCCTGCCGGTCACCGACGGAATACGGCGCGCATTGTGGCGATAGACTTCGACTCGCGTGTCGAGCAAGCCGGTGGCGTGCCCGTCGAGATAGGGCGAGCTCGCCGCCAAAGCCGGAAGGATGGGGAGCACCAAACGAATCGCCGCGTGTAGGCGTCCGAGCTCTTCGTCGTTCGAAAAGGGCAGGTTGATGTGCATGCTCTGAAGATTCGACCACCCGTGTCCGCGGCAATCGAAGATCCGGTGTAGGCTCTCGTAGATCACGTCGTCCTCATGAGGCCACAACCGAAGCTCACCGGGGCTCATCCAAGGATGCATCGCGCTCGGCAACAGCCTGGCGCCCATCGGAGAGAGCAGCCCGTCGATGACTCCGATGTCCCTCTGAAAGCTTTCGTCGAGGCCAGCGAGTGAGCTCACGGGCCCGTTGGTCTTGAGCTCGACGACGTGCAGCGCGAGCTCGTTTGACCAACGAAGAGCGCCCCGATCGACTTCCATCTCGTATGCACCGGCCACCTGTTTGAGAAGCTCGTCGGCAATCGGACGGACTTCGAGGCTCTCCGCGTCGACGATCATGTACTCGATCTCGATGCCGAAGCCTTCGAACAGACGAAGGCGCGTCGACTTGCTCACCGGCCTTCCTCTTGCCCCCGACGCTCGAGGCGGTCGTAGAAGCTCTGCATGATGATCAGGTAGAGCTCGTCTTTGAGAATCCCGTCCTCGCCGCCCGCTTCGATGCTGGGGTTGTCGTTGACTTCCATCACGAGAGGGCGTCCGTTGACGTCCTTGATGTCGACGCCATAGAGCCCGTCACCGATGAGACCGGCAGCCCTGACGGCGAGGTCGATCACTGCTTTGGGCGCGTCCTCGAGGGCGACGGCATCGGACCTGCCGTACAAGCGTCGGCTCTCGCTGACCGCTTTTTGGATCTGCCAGTGCCCACGCGCCATGTGATACCGACACGCATAGAGCGGCTTCCGGTCAAGCACCCCGACGCGCCAGTCGAACTCCGATGCGACATACTCCTGCGCGATCACCAACTCGGACTCCTGCAGAAACTGGTGCAGGTGTTCGGCTAGCTCGGCTTCGGTGTTCGCCTTGACGACACCCGCCGAAAACGCACTATCGGGCTTCTTGAGAACGCAGGGAAACCCGAGCTTCGCGGCTACTTCCTCGGCGCTGTCACGATAGACGACCATGGTCTTCGGGCATCCGATCTCGTTTTGCTCGAACAGCTCCGCTTGATATACCTTGTTCGTGCAGCGCAGAATCGACTCCGGATCGTCGATGACCACGAGACCTTCAGCCTCGGCTCGGCGCGCAAAACGATACGTGTAGTGGTCGACGGCGGTCGTTTCGCGCAGAAACAATGCGTCGAATTCCGCGATACGACCGAAGTCTTCTTTTCCGACGACCCAGGCATCGAACCCGACCTTCTTGGCAGCCCTGAGGAACCGTTGGATTGCTTTGTCGTCTGACGGCGCATCCACCTCGTCCGGATTCACCAAAATCGCGAGATCATATCGCGCTCTTTGGACGCCCTGGGTATGAGGGCGGTTGAAGAAGCGTTTGGCCTGCTCGATGACGAAGTCACGGTGCGACTCCGGGATTTCGTGCGAGGCAATGACTCGAAGCTTTTCGAGTCGCCACCGATCCGTACGCTCGAACTCTGCGCGAAGAAAGGGAGCTGGAAAGTGGTTGAACAACGCGCGGCACAGTCGGTCGTACCGCTTCGCCATGTTGCGTCCGAAGTAGATGCTCAGGACGAATCGGTCGCTCTTGATGGGTGCAAGCGTTTGTTCGACGAGCAACTCGGTCGTCTCCGATGCGATTCGAACCAACGCGGATTGGCGGAGGTCCTGCATCGTCATCACGGAGGGCAGGGGTTTGTGTCCGCGCGCGGCAGCGAGGAGGGAGACGTAGTACCCCGCGCTCTGGTAGCCGTAGCTTCTGCACAGATTGAAGACTTTGGCTCTCTTGAGCGCAACGAATCTCGGATTCGTCAGATAGTCCGAGGCGGCGACCACCTCGGTTCCGGGAATCTCCAAGGGCCAGCTCTGAGGCCGTTCGACGACGACGAGTGCGGTCACCGCTCTGTTCCTTTCGGTTTCGAGCCCGGGGTGAGCACGAGCAGGTTTGCGTCGTAGGTCATGACCCCGAGAGCAATGGACGTGACCAAACGATCCATGCGAACACCGTAGCGGTGGGCACGAAATCGCGGATTGTCGTGTGATGGGTCCGACACGGTGATCTCTCGCTTTTTTCGATCGTATCCGCTCAGGACTACGAAATGGCCGACCGGCTCGCCCCGGACGTCATCGTAGTCGTCGTCTCGCTCTCGCGCGCATTGATAAAGATAAGTTGCGCTGAGACCCGTAAGGATGGGAACGCCGCGGTTCAGGAAACGCCGGATCAAGGCGGGACGCAGCTCTTCGAAACGCACGACGCCCCCGAGGCGAAGGTACTCGAGGTAGGCATCGGTGGAGATCCGGAGCTTGTGACTCCGTTTGTGCTTCCGCTGGGCCTCGAGCTTCTCGGCGAGGTCGGCGCGCTCAGCGAACCAGCTCGGGTCGAACATCTGAAGATTGTAGGTGTAGATTTCGGCCTGATAGCCCCGGTGAAGCGCATGGCATGCGAGGGAGACCGCAAGGGTTCCGCCCTCGGGAAGCGGTTCGACCTCGGCGACGACCGATTCGAGAGCAACCCGGTCGCCCCAGTAACGGTACACGGCGTGCAGACAGGTCGGCCCGCAGGTCGTATCGTCGGGTTGGGGCAGGACATCCAGCTCGAGCTGGGCGGTGAGCCGCTTGGCCATGGAACCGGGCGAACCATAGCTGAGCCGCGAACGCTGGCGAGCGGTTTGTTGGCCGCCCGGCGCCTGAACTCGGTCGATTTCTCTACTTGCGGGCCCGCTTCTCGTGCTACACAAGCCGCGGTCAAAGAAGCGGGGTGACACGATGGCCTCCCAGATTCCGCACGTCGACACGTCCACGCCCAGTAGCTACGCCGCGAGCTCCGTCGAGCCTAGGGAGTCCGACCCACGCGGCATGGGCCTTTTCGCACGCCGTTTGATTCGAGAGGGGGAGACCATCGTGGCGTTTGGCGGGACCGTGATCGACCGGGCCGGCCTCGTCGGCCTCCCGCCGGGCGCCACCCGGTACACCCTCCAGATCGACGAGGAGCTGTTCATCATCTCCGATCGGCCGGGGCCCGCGGACTTCGTCAATCACTCTTGCCAGCCAAACGCTGGGCTGAAGGGGCAGGTCATTCTCGTCGCCATGCGCAACATCTTGCGAGACGAGGAAATCACCTATGATTATGCGATGTCGGACGCGAGCGCGTACGACGAGTTTCCGTGTGCGTGCGGGTCAGTGCGCTGTAGGGGGCTGGTCTCGGGCTCGGACTGGACGCGACCCGAGCTTTGGCAACGCCATGCCGGGTTCTTCTCGCCGTACGTCCAACACAGAATCGATGGCCTGCGCCGACTGACGAAAGCGTCCCGCCGAAAGACGGGATCGATTCGATGACCTCAAAGCAGCGGGGGGACAGCCCTCCGGACAACAAGAAGGGAAAGCCGACCACCGTGAAGGTGCGACGGGCGACCCTCGAGGACATCCCGGGCATCTATGCCTGCGAGCTTGCCGCCTATCCGCTTTTTCCGCCGTCCTCGCTGCCCGCGGCGCGCGAGCTTCAGTTTGAGATCGAGGCCTTTCCGGACGGGCAGCTCGTGGCCGTGTTGGGAGACCAAGTCGTCGGCTACGCAACGTCGCTGATCGTCCAGTTGGACGACGACTCTCCCTGGTACTCCTGGGGCGAGATTACCGGCAACGGCACTTTCAGCACTCACAGCCCGAGCGGTGACACGCTCTATGGAGCCGACATCGCGGTCCACCCCGATTACCGCGGACGTGGCATTTCGAAGAAGCTCTATGTGGCACGAAAGCGGATCCTCCGGCGGTTCAACCTCCGCAGGATGGTCGCGGGGGGACGCATCCCTGGCTACGCCGAGCACGCGGGGAGCATCACTGCGGAGGAGTACGTCGCCCGGGTCATCCGTGGGGAGCTCCGCGACCCCTCGCTCAACGCGCACCTCCATGCCGGATTCGCGGTCCGCTCAGTGCACATGGGCTATTCGCGGGACGAGCAGAGCCTCGACTACGCGACGTTCCTCGAATACGAAAACCCCAATTTCAGCTCCGAACGACGCAAGATTGCGGGCGCGCCCCTGAAGCGTCCGGTGCGGCGGATCCGGGTCTGTGCAGCCCAGTACGAAATGAGGAGCATCTCCTCGTGGGAGCAGTTCGAGCACCAGGTCGACTTCTTCGTCTCGACGGCGGTGCAATACAATTCCCACTACTTGGTGTTTCCGGAGCTCTTCACGGCACAGCTCTTCAGCATGATGCCAGGGGACATGAAGCCGATTGACGCCATCCGAGAGTTGGCGCGGATGACCGACCGCTACAAAGAAATGTTCGTCGAGCGGGCGAAGAAGGGCGGCCTTTTCATCATCGGGGGTTCTCACCCGGTCGAGGTGGACGGGCGAATGCTGAACGTCGCCCATCTCTTCACGCCGTCCGGGAACGTATACACGCAGCCGAAGCTCCACATCACTCCCAACGAGCGTAGCGAGTACGGAATCCAGCCCGGTGAAGGCCTCCGCATCTTCGACACCGGCCATGCGCGGATCGCGATCCTGGTCTGCTACGACGTCGAGTTCCCGGAGCTGGCGAGGATTCTGACCCTCGCTGGGGCAGAGGTATTGTTCGTTCCATTCAGCACCGACGAGCGAAAGGCCTATTTGCGGGTTCGTTACAGCAGCCAGGCTCGCGCGGTGGAGAACATGGTCTACGTCGTCTTGTCTGGAAACGTCGGAAACTTGCCGCAGGTCGACAACTTTCTGATCAACTACGGCGAAGCGATCATTTGCACGCCGAGCGATTTCGCGTTTCCGCCCGATGCGATCGCCGCGAAGGCGGATTTCAACACGGAGACGGTCGTGATCGCCGACTTGGATCTCGGTGCGCTCGAGCAAAGCCGCGAGCTCGGAAGCGTGCGACCACTCCGCGACCGTCGCCCTGACCTCTATCAGATTGCGCCCCGAGAACCCGTGGAGATCATCAGGACCCAGTGAGTGCGCTCGCGCTCAGATCTTTTCCCTGAGCGACATCCGCCGCTGTTCGAGAAACTGAAAGAGTGCATCGTGGCGCGGCTCGGAGAGCACCTCATCCGCCCAGCGATAGAGCGAACGGTTCTCCTTGTCGGCGTGCGCGCGCAAGCCCGCCACTAGGTCATCGATGCGCTCCTTTCGAAGCGTATGGAGATCGGCTTGAATCGCGAGCTCGTCGATCGAGCGCCGAAAGCCTTCGTGCTCCCGGCGGAGCTGCGCGATCTCCTCGGGGTGCGGCCCTTCGAAGTGCGTGAAGAGATACTTCTCTTCCCCTTCCATGTGAGCGCTCAGGCCGATGTCGACCTCGCGCAACACCGCTTGGATGGTTGGGAAGTTCGCTCCTGCGACTGCTTCGGTCAGCTCGGATAGTCGTCTGCTGATCTCGAGGTGGTCGCTCCCTAGAGACTCTCGAATGCTGGTCATGCTCATATGGTCCTGGACCTGCTACATATAGACGAACTAGACCCGGGACGCGAACATGACCCTCAACGGTTTCGGCGAGTTGATGACAGCCGTGGGCCTCGCCGGGCTCCTCATCGGCGAATGGAGGGACAGGCCTCTGCTGCGCGCCGTGAGTAAACCAGTCGCATCGCTCGGGTTTCTCGTTGCGGCCCTAGGGTTCGGTGCGCTCGAGTCGCGCTACGGTAAGATCGTCTTGCTCGGGCTCATTCTCGGCGCCGCCGGCGACGTTTGTCTGCTCAGCTCGCACAAGAGGTTCTTCATGGCCGGCCTCGTATCGTTCCTCCTCGGCCACGTCGCATACGTCGCGGCGTTCAGCTCCCTCCCCGTGAATCCAACCGGGGCTGTCACGGCCGCAGTTGCAATGACCGTCGTCTTGGCCTTCATCGGGCGATGGGTGTTCCCCCACGTGCCCGAGATGCGCGTTCCAATCGGTGTTTACATGCTGGTGATCGGGGCGATGTGCGTCGTTGCGATCGGCGCAGGGGGGGCGGGTGCGCCTTGGATGATTCCGGTTGGCGCCGTGATGTTCACCGTTTCCGACATCGCCGTGGTCAGAGACCGCTTCATCTCTCCAGGCTTCGTCAATCGCCTTTGGGGCCTGCCGCTCTACTATGCGGCCCAACTGATCATCGCGTGGAGCATCATGGCTCGAAACGCATAGGGACGGGTCGTTGGGAGTTGGCCTTCTGCCTCGGCGAGTATGGTGGTATCCTTCGAGGGCCGACGTGGGAAGATTAGCCCCCACGTGTGTATGGGTAAGAGATGACCACCGTAGCTCAGCTGTTGGATCGGAAGGGACACAACGTCGAAACCATCGGGCCGGAGGCCACCGTTTACAACGCGATCCGGAAGATGGCCGACCTCGACATCGGTGCCTTGGTCGTCACCGAGGATGGTCGAGTGGTCGGTCTGATCACCGAGCGCGACTATGCACGAAACGTGTTCCTCAAGGGCAAGGCCTCCCCGACCACGCCCGTGCGCGACGCAATGGCGGACGATGTGTTGTTCGTGGGCCGTGAAGAGACGACGCGGGACTGCATGGCGATCATGACCGGCAAGCGGACGCGCCATCTGGTGGTGATGGAGGAGGGTGAGCTACTCGGGATTCTATCGATCGGAGACTTGGTGCGAAGTATCGTCGCCGAGCAGGACATGACGATCGAGCAACTCGAGCAGTACATCCTCCGGGGTTGAGCTGTGAGCGCCGCGAAAGGGCTCAGGTGAAAGCGACGACGAGCACGGCGATCAGTAGCGTCGTCACGACGTAGATCATCGACACTCGTTGGTGAGACCAGCCCGCCTGGTGAAGGCGCTGATAGATGTGAGACTTGTGGGCTTCGAAGACGTTTTCTCGATTGACCGCACGGCGTAGCAGAGTGAAGAGCGCGTCCCCGACGAGCGGCGCGGTGACGGCTCCAGCGCACCACATGGTCTTCGCATCGGGTGCTTGGAGCAAGGCGAGGCCCACGGCGCCACCGAGCACCGTGCTTCCAGAGTCACCCATGAAGATCTTTGCAGGAGGCCAGTTCCAAAGCAGAAAGGCGAGGAGGGCTGCGACCAGCGGCCACCAGGTCGGCTGGTGCAAGTACCATGCAAAAAAAGCGAATTGGACCGCGCTCGTCCCGCCGACGATGCCGTCCAGGCCATCCATGAAATTATAAAAATTGATGACCGCCGAGATTGCGAGAACGGTCGCAAGCGAGCCGAGCCAAGGGTCCCCGACATCCCCCAGGATCGCGCTGATCGCCGGGAGCGCGCCAAACCAGAAAACAGCGAGGCCCGCTGCGACCAGCTGGACGAGGTAACGTACACCTGCAGAGATGCCGCGGGAGTCGTCGAGGCTTCCAATGAGCAACAACGGCAGCAGCACCGCGACCATCTTGGGAAACGAAGACCGAGGGCTGCCGGGGTCGGCCGTAACGACCAAGGCCGCCAGCCCGGCCGTCATGAAGAATGCCGAAACGAATGCGATCCCACCGCCCCTCGGTGTGGGCCGGGTGTGCGAGCTTCTCGGGTTCGGCAGGTCCATGAAGTGCCTCGCGAAGCGTCGGAGAATCGCCCGGATGCCGACCCAGCTGATGACGAAGGAGAGCAAGGACAGGAGGGCCCAAGTCATGGTCGTGTCAGCATGCATCGCAAGCCCTCGTCGACGCCAAACGAGGGCGTCCAGTCGACTTTGGAACGAAGCGGTTCGATATCGACGTAGAGCGAGGACTCCAACCGGTGGAGGGCGGTTCGGGCATCCGCTCGGCGCAGGAGGCCGTGGAGCAGGGCCCTCGGAATCGGCAGCAAGATCGTTCGACTCCCCGCAAGGGTGGCGATCTTTCGGATGAGCTCGGGCGTCGAGAGGTCTTCTCCATCGGCGACGAAAAAAACGGCGTTCTTGGCACGGGGATGGGAGAGGACGACTTCGGTGACGTCCGCGAGGTTCTCGACGAACGTGAAGCTCCGCCGATTTCGGATGGCGCCGAATGGAAGCGGCCAGCCGCGCCGTATCAACGCGACCAGCCGCTCCATGTTCCCGGGATTGCCTGGCCCGTACACCAGCGTCGGGCGGAGGATCGTCCATTCCATCCGGCTTCGGCTCGCCTGCTCGATCAGCTCATGTTCTGCGGCCAGCTTGCTTCGACCATACGCCGTGTCGGGCGCGCATGGAGTCTGCAGCGTCACCCGAGCCTCGCTCGAAGTGGTGACGGCCCCAACCGAGCTCATCAGTACGAAGCGACCGACGTCGGCGCCGATGGCCTCGGAGACGAGTCGGGACGTCCCATTGACGTTGACCTTGGTGAACGCATCTTCATTCGCGGCCTCGTCGTCCGGAACGTGGGCGCGCGCCGCAAGATGAACGACGACGTCGACGCCGTCCAAAGCATCACGCCAATCCGTGTGCTCAGCGATGTCCCCGACCACGACGACACGGCGCCCGCTGGTCGGTGGGTTCGTCGGCAACTGGGCGCCGCTGCCCGGCCGATGCAGCGCGATCGTCAGCACGTGGCCTCGTGTCTCGAGGACGGGGACCAAGTGTCTGCCGACGAAGCCCGTAGCACCGGTGACTAGGACCCTCATGCGAAGCTCACACCGAGCTCCCGGTAGCATTTTTCGAGCCGTGCAAAGACGAAACGCTCGTCGAACGTCGTGACGACCCGCTCCCGTCCAGCCTTTCCGAATCGCTCGGCGAGCTCTGGCTCGGCCAGGATCCGGCCGATGGCTCGCGCCAGGCGTTTGCCGTCCTTCACGGGTACGAGCAGACCCGTGACCCCGTCGACGACTGCCTCGCGACAGCCGCGGATGTTCGTCGCAACGACCGGAAGCTCCATCGCCATCGCCTCGAGCACGGACCTCGGGAGCCCCTCCCGATAGGACGGGAGCACGAACAGATCCAGCACGCTGAGGAGCTCGGCGACGTCGCTTCGGAAGCCTGTAAAGGTCACACGGGACTCCAAGCCATGCTCGCCGAGGAAATCGACGAGCTGGTCTTGAAACGAATCGCGCTCCGTCGCGAGCTGTCCGCCGATCACGACCAAGTGCACCTGAGGGAAGTCTTCGCGAAGCAGGGACAGCGCCTCCGCGAGCTCCCGAAAACCTTTTTCTTCGGTGATTCGCCCCGTGATGCCGAGGATGGGCCAACCGGCCGCGGGAACTCCCAGCGACTCGCGCAGAAGCGTGCGGTCCTCGCCCGCCGAGGCCTCCGGGGCGAATCGACTCAAGTCGATCCCGTTACCGAGGTAGAGAACCTTCTCCGCCGAGCCCATGCGAGTCTTGATAGCCGTATCGTAGTCTTCTTGGCTTTGAACCAGAATGCGATCGGTGATCCGTGCGAGTGACTTTTCGATGCCGTGATAGAAGGCGTACTTCTTCCCCGGCATGTCGTCGTGGAAGTAGAACCCGTGCGCCGTATAGACGATCCGGCGAATTCCCGCGAGCTTCGCCGCGAGCCGGCCGAGGACCGAGGCGACAGGCGCGTGGGTATGGACGAGGTCGTATTTCTGTGCACGCATCAAGCGGCTCAGATCCAAGACGCTCTTCGAATTCCTGCGTGGGTCGATCTTTCGGTCGATCGAGACCTCGTGGATCGTGTAGCCGCGACGGCGAAGCGCCTCGACACGGGCGTCTGGCGAACAGACCGCTTCGACCGTCAGCCCGCGACTCTCGAGGTAGTCAATCTGCGGCAGCAGCAGCGTCTCGAGACCGAACGCCACTGCGCAGAGGTGGAGCACCTTCATGACGCGGCCGAGTCTAGCAGCCCCCCTGGAGAACGGGGACAAACAGTCGTAGGCTAGCGCCAAGTGATGCACGAAGGAACGGTCACCGCCTTGCTATGGCTCCTTTTTGGAGGGACCCACGTTTGCCTCAGCGCTCGGCCGGTTCGCAGGCGCCTGATCGGCCTGCTCGGAGAAGCTGGCTTCGTGGCCGTCTACTCCCTCGTCGCGATCATCACGTTTGCTGTGCTTGCGCGTTACGTCGCGATTCACCTCTTTGCCGAGTCCCAGCCATCACTCTTGGCGACGATTCCCCCGGTGCGGGGCGCCCTCGTCGCGCTGTCGGTCGTCGGATTTTCACTGTTCGTGACTGCGGTCCTGCTCTATCCGAGGCTGCCCATGGCGACCTTTCGTCATCGCGTCGTGGCGGCTCGTGGAGTGCAGCAAGTGACTCGACATCCGTTCTTCTCCGGGATCGCGATTTGGGCCGGCGCGCATGCGTTTCTCGCGCCTTCCAGAGTGGCATTCGTCTTTTTCATCGGGGTGATCGTGCTTGCAGTCGTAGGCGGTCTGCATCAGGATCGTCGGCTCATCGCCGAATTGGGAGAGCCCTATCGGCAATACGTCGCTGCGACTTCTTTTTGGCCGATGATGGCCGTCATCGCCAAGAGGCAGAGGATCGCATGGCGAGAGCAACCATGGTTCGCCTACGGAGTCGGGCTTGGGACAAGCTTCGCGCTCTACCAGGTGCACGAGCATATTTTCGATCACGAGGGAGCATACGTCATCGGCGCCGTCACTGCCGGCTCGATCGTCGCCATACTCAACTCCCGGGCCCGGCTGACTTGACATCGAGTCGGCTCCTGGCAGAGAACTGACACTTCGGAAGGAAGCGCGACGGACGTGTTCGACGACTACGTTCACTACGACGGACTCGGGCTTGCCGCGCTCATCGCCAAAGGCGAGGTACATCCGAAGGAGGTCCTCGCAGCGGCGATCCTCCGCGCGGAAAAGCTCAACCCGGCGCTCAACGCCATCGTCACGCCACTCTACGAGCTCGGGTACGAGCGCGCGCGGAGCGAGCTGTCGGGCACATTCGCAGGGGTGCCGTTCTTGCTCAAAGACGCGCACCATGCGCTCGAAGGCACGCCGATGAGCAACGGCAGCCGGCTGCACCAAGGCGAGGTCTCGCATATCACCGCGGAGATCGTACGCCGGTTCATGGACGCCGGGCTCGTCGTCTTCGGAAAGACCAACACCCCGGAGTACAAGCTTTCGGTCTTCACGATGCCCAAAGCATGGGGACCGACCCGCAACCCATGGGACGCCACTCGCTCCGCCGGTGGGTCGAGCGGGGGATCGGCCGCAGCCGTCGCCGCAGGCATCGTGCCCATCGCTTCCGCCACCGACGAGGGCGGCTCCATCCGGATGCCAGCCTCGGCGTGCGGCATCTTCGGCCTCAAGCCGAGCCGAGGGCGCAACCCGATCGGTCCGGACTTCAGCTGGGAGTACGAGGGCCAGTCGACTTCCCACATCGTGAGCCGAACGGTCCGTGACACCGCCGCCATGCTCGACGTGACCGAGGGCCCGGAGCCCGGCTCCCCCTACGTCGCGCCAGGTCCGACGGGTTTTCTCGCCGGCCTGAACGGCGGTCTAGGCCAATTGCGTGTCGGTATATCGACAGCGGCGGATGTGTTCGGCGTGCCCATGGAAAGACCATGTATCGAGGCCGTGGTCTCTGCAGGCCGTCTTTTGCAGGACTTGGGGCATATCGTCGAGGAGGTGACACTTCCGTACGACGAGTGGGAGGTGCTCCGGGCCTCCGTCCTTCTTGGTGCCACCAACACCGCGGCGGTGGTCTCTGCGCTCGAGGCCAAGTACGGTCGGGCCAAGGTTCGGGGGTCGCTCGAGGAGGTCCTTCTCCTTCTCACCCAAGTGGGTAGGGCGCTCCCGGCAGAGCTCGTCGGCGCTTCCCGCATCGCCGCTCGGCGTATCGGTCTCGGGCTCGCGCGCTTCCACGAGCGCTACGACGTCCTGGTGACCCCAACTCTCGGTCGGGTGCCGGTGCGCCTCGAGGAGGCCGAACCGACGGCGGGCGAGCAGCAGCTCGTGCGCCTCTTGGTCTCCCCGGCGGCTGCGGGCCTTTTTCGTGTGCCGCAGCTTCGCGACCGGATCGTCGATGCGCAGCTCGAGCGCTTCTCGAGACAGGTCCTTCACCGCACGATGGTTGCAAACCTCACCGGAGCTCCGGCGATGTCCGTACCGCTTCACCGCACCGAAAACGACCTGCCAGTCGGCGTGCAGTTCATCGGACCCTACGGGGACGAGATGACCCTACTGAAGCTCGCGGCTCAGCTCGAAGAAGCGCGGCCATGGCGCGTGCGGCACTGACGGCGTGTCAGGCGAAGCTCATGTAGAGCAACCGCCCTGCGACGTAGAGCACGAGCACCGCGGTCAGTCGTTTGACGACGCGGCCCGAGAGCACCTTGGTGCTCAGCCGGTTCCCAATCTGGCCGCCCACCAAGACGGCAACGCCGAGCCATGCGTAGTCCATGAGTCGTTCGAGGTGTGCGGCCGTGCCGTGCTTCATCGTTTGACCGACGAGACCCGCCAACGAGTTGACCATGATGAAGAAGCTCGAGGTCGCCGCAATGCGCTTGGGGTCGGCGAGGCGCAGCAGGTGAAGCAGTGGGGCCAAGAAGATGCCTCCGCCAATGCCGACCATACCGGCGACGAAACCCACTGCGCCGCCGACGGGCAAGCCCACGAACCAATTGACGGCTGGAGAGCCAGGCGGAGCTGCCCTCGATTGAGCCGGCTGAAACCACAGGGCCAGGCCTGCGAGGAGCAACGAGAGACCCAACAACAAGACGAACGTGTCGCGCTCGATCGGAACGTGTCCTCCGAACCACGCCATGGGTATGGAAAGCGCGATGAAAGGAAAGGCGAACCCCAAGTTCAAGTCGCCTGAGCGCTGGTAGTGCCAGACGCCTCCGGTCACCACGATCAAGTTGCAGACCAGCGCGACCGATGGAAGCACGCGATAGTCCGTGCCCGCGAGAACGAGGAGAGCGTTGTAGGTCGAGCCGCCACCAAAACCGACGGACGCGTAGAGCACGGCGGTCACGAAGAAGAGAAGGGCGACCATCGGCATCGGCCGGCTAGTTACTGCACGTCGCTCGGCGTGGCAACCGTGCGATCAGTCCGCGCGCCGGTCAGCGCAGTGGGCGGTGGTGGTCGCGACGGCGACGGGTCGCAGGTCGCCCGGGATCCGTCCACCGAAGCAGTTGGTCACGATTGCGACGCCGAGCTGTCGTTCTGGGTCGGCCCATGCGCCAGAGCCACCGAAACCGAAATGACCGAACGCGTGCGGATTGGGGAGCCCGAGATCGAGGTGGTGCCTTCCGAGCGAAAGGCGAAGGCCGAGCGAGACCGGCCGCATGTATCCGACCTTGAATCGAAGGGGAAACGGGATCACTCGGCCGATGCGGGGGTTTTGGTCCTCGGTCGCCTCGGCGAGCGCCGACGACGATACGATGCGCACACCATCAATCGCGCCGCCGAGGCTCAAGGCCCCGTACACGCGCGCCAGAGATCGCGCATTGAACACCCCATTTCCAGAGGGGATGACCGACGTGAGCCACCGTGGGTCCCCGAGCACGTCTCCGAGTCCGGGCGGAATCATCGCATCGACCACTCGCCCGATCGGAGAGGGCCATCGCACCATGTCTGGGCCGCTCCGGCGACCTTTCGAGCGAACACGACGAGAGCGTCCGCGTAGAAACCGCCTCGGGATTTGCGGGATCAAGAACTCTGCGACACGCGGGAGCTCGCTTTCGGGAAGGCCGATGTAAAGGCCGTCGAGCTCGAGCGGCGCCGCGAGGTACTGTTCGACGATCTCCGGAAATCGAAGACCGGTAACTCGCTGCAGCACCTCTCCGATGATCCAGCCGCCCGTCCATGCGTGGTAGCCAAAGTCACTGTCGGGTCTGTGCACGGGCCACATGTCTTCGACGACGTGAATCATGTGCTCCCAGTGGAACATCTCCTCCGAGGAATCGATGATGCGTGCGATGGAGTAGAGTCCTGCGCGGTGCGAAGCGGCTTGCCGCAGGGTGATGCTGCCCTTGCCGTTCCTGCCGAACTCCGGCCAGTACCTCGCAACGGGAGCATCCAACTCGAGGAGGCCGCGGTCGACCGCCTGGTGCAGAAGTGTCGCGAGCACGCCTTTGCCGGTGGACATGCTCAGCGCCAAAGTCTCGGGCTCGAATGGCTTTCCCTGCCGGTCGCGCGTACCACAAGCGAGGTCGGCAACGAGCTCGCCTCGATGGTAGACGGCGATCGCAGCTCCGCCAGGGCCACGCCGTGGCGTGCACAACCTCACCGTCTCGCGTAGCGAGGCAAAGGCGGGATGACTGTGCCCGCGGACCTCCATCTCGTTACGGGATGACCTCGATGTTCTTCAAGAATTGCAACGCTCGGCCGGTCACGCGCTGTTTGTCGAAGTAGAGGATGTGACCACCGCAACTCCAGTAGACCGAGGGACGTCCAAAGTGCTCCCACAGCGCTTCCGTCTGGACAGGCGGGATGATTCCATCATTCGTGCTCGCAACCAACAGCACCCGGTCTTTCGGAGTCCGAAGCGCATGCGACAACGGCGTGAAGGGCGCCAGAATCTTTCGAAGCTCGCGGATCATGACCGCCGGCTCCGCGAGCGAGTCCTCGAAGAACGACCGGGTCGGCCAGCTCATGACGAGGTCGGCGATGCTCACCACCGGCGCGACGCTCACGATGAAGTCCGTGCGCGGTTCGAGGCATGCCAACAAGGAAGCGTGAAAACCGCCCCAGCTATAGCCCATGATACCGACTCTCGGAGCGCCTCGTTTCAGGAGATGATCGATCAGAATACGAAGGTCCATCACTCCTTGCGCACACGCCTCGCTCAGTCGCCACATCGAAGGCTGGATGATCGCGCTTCCATGGTAAGCGGCCGACCTCGGCATGCGGGCTCCGTGCAGCGGTAGATTCATGAAGACGACGTCGAGTCCGGCGTCATAGAACCTCTCCGCCGAAAACCACATCTTGTTGATTCGATAGTCGGGAGCCGAGAAACCGTGCAGAAAGATGACGACGGGACGCGCTCCGTCGCGGTGGAACCACCCTCGAGATTCGACGCGGTCGTTGGGCTCGAGCGCGGCGTATTCGTCGCGGAAGCGAGGATCGAGCGTTTGAAACGGGCTATAGAAGTCGATGCTCGCGAGCATCGCGCTCTTCGGGTCCCAAGATCGGCGCCGTGTCGCTCGTTCGTTGACCGAGTGTCCCGCTGGAGGACGTTCGAATGCCGCGCCGGGCTCCTCGAGAAAGCGCGGCTGCGAGTAGAAGGCGTGATAGTCGATGTATTCCTGAAGCGTGGTGTCCGACAGATGCGGATGGATCTTGTGCTTGAAGGGCACCGACATCGCGGTCGCGGCGAGTCGGTCGAGCGCGTAGGCGAGCCTCCCGATCACAGGACAGCTGTCACTGCTCTTTCGGAGGAACGAATGCGCCGAGAAATCGGGACAGAGGCCCTCGATCCAGGCGGTAGCCGGAGCCGCGTCAGAAGCCCCAACAAACGAGCTGCCATCGGCATGTTCAAATACGGTCACAATCTCCTCTTGCGGAACGACGTTGGTCCACCCGCGCGCCTGCAAATCGGGTGCCGTGTTCCGAGGATCTTGCTTTCTCGAGCCACTTGGCGACTTTTTAGCCCCCCGTCAGCGCAGAAAATGCGCCAAGAGCCGCCGCCTGCGCAGAGCTTGCGCCCCGATGCCGGTTCTCTTGTGCGAAAGAATACGAAAGCCACCTCGGGTAGACTCCGAATCATGTCCGAAGATCCACCGATCCAGCCCTTCGCAACGTTCGACGAGTTGGCCGACTCGTTTCGCCGGCACGTGGCGCCCAACAAGCTCGCCTACTACCAGCGCATGGGCCTGCAGATCGTCATGGGCAAGCGCCAGGGCATCTGGTTCGAAGACGCCTTCACCAAGCTTCGGCTGATCAACTGTCACTGCAACGGTGGCGTCTTTAGTCTCGGCCACTGTAACCCGAGGGTGACGCGGGCCGTCGCGGCGGCGCTCGGGCACCTCGACATCGGCAACCATCATTTCTTGTCGGGTCAGCGCGCACGGCTCGCTGCGCGGTTGTCTGCGACTTTCGACGATGCGCTTCCTCGGGTCGTGTTCGGCGTGTCGGGTGGAGAGGCTGTCGACGTGGCGATCAAAGCTGCTCGCGGCGCCAGGGGTCGGCTGAAGATCATCTCGGTGCGGGGCGGCTACCATGGTCATACCGGCCTCGCGCTCGCAGCAGGGGACGCTTCTTTTCGCGGTCCGTTCGGTCCGAATCTTCCTGGCTTCGTCCAAGTGCCGTTCAACGATCGGGGCGCGATGGAAGTAGCGATCGACGATCAGACCGCTGCGGTGATCTTGGAGGCGATACCGGCCACCTTGGGGATGCCGATGCCGGAGCCGGGTTACTTCGCCGCGATCCGGAAACTGTGCGACGACCGCGGTGCGCTTCTATTGGTCGACGAAGTCCAGACCGGTCTCGGACGCACGGGACGCTGGTGGGGAATCCAACACGAAGGCGTCGTTCCGGACGCCATCGTCACGGGAAAGGGGCTGTCGGGCGGGATCTATCCAATCACGGCGACGCTCATGACACGCGAGATGCACGAGGTCCTCGACGGGGAGGCAAACCCATTCGTCCACATCTCCACCTTCGGGGGTGCCGAGCTTGGATGCGTAGCTGCGCAGACAGTGCTTGACGTCGTCGGCGAACCGGGATTTTTCGCACGCGTCCAGTCGCTTTCCGATCGCATCGCCGCGGCGTTCGACCCGCTCCCGTTCGAGCTGCGGCGCCGAGGTCTGTTCATGGGGTTACGGTTCGCGAGTGACACAGAGGCTCTCGGTGCGCTTCTGCGGATCATGCAACAAGGCGTCTTTTGCTTTCCCGCGGGCAATGATCGAAGCGTCCTTCAATTCCTGCCTCCATTGATCCTGACGGACGACGAGGCCGAGGATCTCATCGCCCGTATGACTAAGGCTTTCGCCTGATGACTCTGGTCACCACGTCGGAGATCGAGGCCTTTGAGCAACGGCTCGGCGATGCGGTTCGTACTGGCAACGCAGTGGGTCTCGACATCATCGGGTATGGGGAAGTCACGATCGCTGTCCGGCTTGCGACCCCGCATGGCGATTTGGCGTGCAAGCGGCTCGTGCCTTTCTCCTCACGCGCGGCAGCCGAGAGGACGACTCGCCTCATCGAGTCTTACATCGCCAGGCTCGAAGCCTGCGGGCTCGATGTCGTCGAAACCGAAACGCCGATCTTGCAAAGACCGGAGGGCCACGTAGTCTACTGCGTCCAGCCGTTGCTTGCCTCGGGAACGCTCGGCCCGGATTTCCTGAGGAACAAGTCCGCTGAGGAGGCTGCTCCCTACGTGCGGCGGATTTTCGAGCGCATCCGGGCCTCGGTGACGCCCTCGCTGGCGCCCGACGGGCAGCTGTCGAACTGGGCGATCGAGGGGCAACGCCTGCGCTATCTCGACGTCGGCACGCCCTTTCTTCGCGATGAAGAAGGACGAGACCTGTTCGACTTCACCGAACAGACGAGGGCGCTGCCCGCCCCGATACGCCTGATCCTGGATCGCTTCCTCGTACGGGGGATTCTCGACAACTATCACTCGACGCGTGGACAGGCACTCGATTTTCTGGGCAATCTCATCAAAGAGGGCCTCGGGAATCTTCTGGTGCCTTTGATTCCGCTAGCGAACCAGGTGTTCGAATTGACGCCGCCGATCACCGAGCGAGAGGTGAGGGCGCACTACAAGAGCGATGCGCAGACCTATGCACTGGTGCAAGCGGCCCGCCGGGCGGACCGCTGGGTCCATCGCAAGGTCCTGCGCAAGCCGTACCCTTACCTATTGCCCCCCAAGATCGATCGCTTCGGGGAAAGCTCGTAGAGAGGCCGGCGAAGTGCCTCGGAGGCGTCAGGAGAATGGGCGAAACACCGCGAGCGTGACGATCAAAATGGCCAGGATCGAGATCGCCCAGGCAAGCCGGACGAACGTCTTCGGCTCGATTGCTTCGCCTCCGGCCCATCTCCGCAACCGTCCGGTGAGCACGCCGGTCACGCCGGCCAGCACGAGCAAGAGCGTCAGCTTCGTGTGCATCCAACCCTGCTTGGCATAGACCTCTGCAAAGCTCGGAATCAGCATTCCAAAACCGCCGAGGAAGGCGAGCAGCATCGATGGCGTCGTGATTCGAAGCGTCACCCGGCGGAGAGCCTCGGCAAGGCCACGTTCTCCTCGAGTAGCGGAGGCCGACGCGGAAAAGGCGACGGCCACGGCGCTTCCTACCCAGAAGGTAATCCCGAGAAAATGAAGGTACCGGAAGATGATCATGCTCATTGGCCGCTCCTCTGCGGCCGGGAGTCTAGCTTCCGTGCACCAATGGCACAAAAACACACCCGCACAGCTCCTGCGTGTCGAGCTCGTCGCCGTGCTTGAGAGAGATCTGAAGCGACTGGCCCCATCTGCCGCCCACCGGAATGACGAGCCGGCCACCCTCCTTGAGCTGCTCGACCAGCGCAGGGGGAACCTCCTCGGCCGCGGCTGCGACGACGATGCCATCGTAAGGAGCGCCCTCGGGCCATCCTAGGCGGCCATCCGCACAGATGATCTCGACGTTGTCGATTCCCAGAGACTCGAGGACACGTCGCGCACCGATGACGAGCTCGGGAATGATTTCGATGGCGTAGACCTTTTTCGCGAGCTTGGACAGAATTGCAGCCTGATAGCCGGAGCCGGCTCCGACCTCCAAGACCGTCTCGTCACCGGTGAGCTGCAGTGCCTCGGCTGACATCGCGACCATCAAGGGCTGAGAGATCGTCTGTCCGTGGGAGAGAGGCAGAGCCCCATCGACGTAAGCCTCTCTCTTGTGTGCATCCGAGAGGAACGCTTCGCGCGGCACCTCGCCCATTGCAGCGAGCACCCGGCTGTCGGCGATGCCCCGGCGCCGAAGCTGATGCTCTACCATCGCCGCACGCTCTTGCTCGAACCCCATGCGCGGCCTAGATAGCACCCAATCGCGTTCCGCTACCAGCCCCAACGGACCGGCTTCGACGCGACACCATTGGATTTCCGGGCTAGAGTCGCGTCATGGCGAAGACCAACCCAGGCAATTTCTTCGAGGATTTCGAAGTGGGTGCGGAGCTCGTGCACGCCGTGCCTCGCACGATCACCGAGGGCGAGGCGGCGACTTACATTGGGCTCACCGGCTCCCGTTATCCGCTTCACTGCTCGGCGGAGTTCGCCCGTTCCCTCGGTCATCCCCGCGAGACCATCAACGATCTCTTGGTGTTCCATATCGTCTTCGGCAAGACGGTCAATGACGTCTCCCTCAATGCGGTGGCCAATCTCGGATACGCCGGCTTGAGGTTCTTGGTTCCGGTTTATCCGGGCGACACCCTGCGTTCCATCTCGAAGGTCGTCGGCAAGAAGGAGAACAGCAACGGCAAGACCGGTGTCGTGTGGGTCAAGACCGTGGGGACGAATCAGCGTGGTGAGCCCGTGTTGGAATTCTACCGCTGGGTCATGGTCCACAAACGGGATCCATCCACTCCGACCGGAGCAGCCGATCAACCAACGATGCCTAAAGAAGTGGCGCCGGCCCAGTTGGTGGTGCCTGCGACGCTCGACCTCGGCCGCTACGAAGATTGGGTCGCCGGCGGCAGCGCCTACTTCGAAGACTACGAGGTTGGTGAGAGAATCGATCACGTCGACGGCATGACGATTGAGGAGTCCGAGCACGCCACGGCGACACGGCTCTATCAGAACACTGCCAAGGTGCACTTCGATGCCGTGCAGACGCGAGCGACCCGATTCGGGCGCCGTTTGATGTATGGCGGCCACGTCATCAGCATTGCGCGCTCGCTTTCCTTCAATGGCATGGAGAAGGTGCTCGGGATCCTCGCGTGGAACGGCGGGGCTCATGCAAATCCCACGTTCGCGGGCGATACGATCTACGCATACAGCGAGGTCCTCGACAAAGCAGACTTGGCTGGAAGAAAAGACTGCGGCGCACTCCGCGTGCGCCTGGTCGGCCTGAAGGACGTTGGCGCGACCGAAGCCGGATTCCCGCTCAAGACCTCGAAGGACGGTCGGCAGGTGTATCAGGACACCGTGGTCCTCGACTTGGATTATTGGCTGCTTCTGCCACGGCGAGATCGCTAGTTTTCGGCCAAGGGCCCATGACCGCTTGCGGACGCGGCGGGCTTCTCCTAAAAGGATTTCTCAGGAGTGACTCATGTACCTCAGCATCGTAAACAGCGACCGGCCCCGTAAGCGCAATAAGAGCGCGCGTCGCCATGCAAAGAAGAAAGCGAAGAATCGCCGCCGGGTCAACCGCATGCATGGGCGCAAACTCGGTCGTCGCGGCTGAGCCGTGCCTCGATGGACGCGAAGGTCATCTACGTCGTCAGCGACTCGACGGGCGAAACAGCCGAACGGGTGACGCGAGCCACGCTTCTCCAGTTCCCGGAGCACAAGGTCCGCTTGAAGCTCGAACGGCGCGTCAGGGACCGGCGCGCGCTGACCAGCATCCTCGAGAACGCGGCGGCTCAGCAGGCGATGGTGGTATTCACGCTGGTGCGCCCCGAGCTTCGCGACCATTTCAACGAAGAGGCGATGAGGCTCGGTGTTCGGTGCGTGGACGTGATTGCCACGCTCATTCGTCAAATCGGTCACTACCTCGAGGCCGATCCAGTGAATATCCCAACTGCCGAGATGCCGCTCTCGCCTGAGTATTTTCGCCGAGTCGAGGCGATAGAGTTTGCGGTCAAGAGCGACGACGGCAAGGAGCCTCGTAACCTGCGCAAGGCTGATCTGGTGCTGGTCGGGGTGAGCCGAACCAGCAAGACACCGCTATCGACCTATTTGGCGGGCCGCGGGCTCAAGGTGGCGAACGTTCCGCTCGTGCTCGGGGTCGAGCCCCCGCCCGAGCTCTACGAGCTACCGGGTCACCGGGTCATCGGTCTGACCGTCGACGTCGATCAATTGCTCGAGATCCGTAGGCAGCGCCTCCAGCAGCTCGGGATGCCGCCCGATGCGAACTATGGGTTGCGCGACCACGTCAAAGCCGAGCTGGAGTATTCGCATTCGATCTTCCGCGACAATCCGGAGTGGATGGTCGTCGACGTCACGAACTGCGCGATCGAGGAGACGGCTACGATCATTCTCGACTCGGTCAAACACCGCGAGGAGCTCCGGGGATTGACCGTGCCTCCGCCTCTAGTGCTCTAGTGGACGGGCACACCCCGACGACTACCACCGCGCGAGATTACCGTCGTGGCGCCGTCCCGTATTGATGGGAGAGCGCGGCATAGAACTGGGCGAGAATTCCGTCCGCGACCCGAAGTCGTCGGCTGAGCTCCCGCGCGATGTTCATGATGAACAGCGCATAGTCCTTCACGTCTCGGCGGTAGAGCAGGTTCTCCACGTGCTCAGAGGTGACCGACAGCACCAGCGTGGGCGCAACCGCCCGCACGCTCGCCGAGCGTGGTTGGACGTCGATGATCGACATTTCGCCGAACCAGTCACCGGATCCCAGCACGGCCACACGTACGTCACCGCCCGATTCACCCTTCTTGATCACCTCGAGCTCGCCGGCAATGACCACGAACATCTGCGTCGACAGGTCGCCCTCTGCGACGACCATGTCGCCGGCTTCTACGCGGGTCGTCGGCAGCGAGGAAGCGAGGATTTCGAGAGTCTCCCGGCTCAATCCTCCAAAGAGGCCGATGTCGGTCAGGTGGTCCGCAGTGAGCTTGGGTGTAGGTGGTCGACTCATGGATTCAGCATACGCCAACCACTCGCTTGCGTCATGTTCCGAACCGCGCCGCGCGTGAAGAAGGTCGCGCGGCCTTCATGGCAGCGGATCTTCGCCGAGCACGAGATTGTCGATCAATCGTGTCGTCTCCAAGGTCGCGGCCACTGCGATCAGCAAACGGGCCGGAGCTTCGGTGGGCTCCTCGAGCGTTTCGGGGTCTACGGCGGCCACGTAGTCGACTCGGTCGAAGCTCGACCGGACCGGTTTCTCCGCGAGTGAACGAAGTGCCTCCGGGCTGCGCTCGCCTCGTTGCCAGGCGTCATGCGCTCGTCGAAGTCCGTGCACGATTCCGAGAGCCCGACCCCGCTGCGCCGTCGTAAGATAACGATTGCGGGAGGAGAGGGCGAGACCATCGGGTTCGCGAACCGTGGCACACCCGACGACGTCGATTGGCATGTCCAGGTCCTTCGCCAACCGGGACAGGACCTTCCATTGCTGGTAGTCCTTGCGACCGAAGAGGGCGGTGCACGGTCCGGTGAGATTGAACAACTTGGTCACGATGGTGGTGACTCCATCGAAGTGTCCTGGGCGGAAGTCTCCCTCGAGCGGCTTGGTCAGCAGTTCGACCGACACCCGCGACTGGAACCCCGCGGGATACATCGAGCCCGATTCGGGTGCGAACACGGCGTCGACACCCCGTTCGCGGCAGCCGGCGAGGTCACTCTCCAGCGTCCTCGGGTAGCGATCGAGGTCCTCCCCAGCGGCGAACTGCAAGGGATTGACGAAGATGGTGACTACCACGAAGTCGGTGCGTTTCTTGGCCTCCTCGATCAGCGAGAAGTGCCCCTCGTGAAGAGCGCCCATGGTCGGCACGAGCCCGACGCGCAGCGAGTTGCCCCGTGCGGCGTCGCATGCCTGCCGGAAGCCGGCAGGCTTGCGGACGAGCTTCATCATCCCTTCGGACCGCGGGCCGGACGCGTGCCCGGCACGAGGCTGAGGCCCGAGGCCACGGCTTGCGCGTCGCTCGTCTTCACGTTTCCAAAGCTGTGCTCTTCGTCCGGAAAGGCGCCGGCGCGGACCTCGTCCCGGTAGCGGCGCGCTGCTGCAACGCCCTCCTCGAAGAACTCGGCGTATCGTTTGACGAACTTCGGTTTCAGCTCAGGGGTGAGCCCGAGGAGGTCGTAGCAGACCAGAACTTGCCCATCGCAATGCAGTCCGGCGCCGATTCCAATCGTGGGAATCTCGACTTCGTCGGTGATGCGCTTCGCGAGGTCGGTCGGGATGCCTTCGAGCACCACAGCGTATGCCCCTGCCTCGACCACGGCCCTTGCGTCGGCCAACACCCGGGCAGCTGCCTCTTCGGTCTTGCCCTGCACCTTGAATCCACCCATCGCATGAACGCTCTGCGGCGTGAGACCCACGTGCGCCATGACGGGAATCCCCGCCCGAATGATGCGCGCGATCGTCGGCGCCGCATCGACGCCGCCCTCGAGCTTGATCGAGTGCGCGCCCCCTTCGGAGAGGAAACGTCCGGCATTCGCGAGGGCCTGCTCCGGGCTGACCTGCCAGCTGAGGAACGGCATGTCGCCGACGATGTGCGCGCGCTGCGTACCACGTGCGACGGCGCGGCAGTGGTAGATGACTTCGTCGACGGTGACGGGCAGCGTCGAGCTCTGGCCCTGGACGACCATGCCGAGCGAGTCGCCGACCAGCACGATGTCGATGCCCGCTTCGTCGAACAGGCGCGCGAACGTGGCGTCGTAGGCCGTCACCGCGGTGATGCGCTTGCCCTCACGCTTCATTGCGCGAAGGCGAGGTACCGTCATGGACCGCCCGTCGGACGCTCGTCCTCTTGCGCTCATGGCCTTGATCCGCTTTGGTCGCGGCCAGGTCGATTCCCGGTCCACGCCGCTACGCCTTGGTACTATAGCACCGATTTCAACGTCGTCAGCGAGTCGTGACCCGGCCGATGACGGGGCCCTAGGCGCCCAATAATGCTCGGATCTGTTCGGCCAACTCGGGATCTTCCTCCGTCACGAGCGCTTCGGCCCGCGTCAGCATTCGCCGCGCCTCGTCCTGAAGGCCTAGAGCGTGCAACAGGCGTCCCGCCTCGTAGTGATACTGCGCGTGCCGCTCCCGATCGCTGCCCTGGCTGAGCGCTCGATAGAGGTCGGCCGCCCGGTCCAATCGTCCGTCGGCCTCATGAAGCTTCGCCAGGGCCGTCGCCGTGGCCGGGGGAAAGTCCGTAATCTGATGACTGGTGAAGAACTCGACGACTTGCTCGAGAAACCGCCGCGCTTCCTCGGGTTTGTCCGCGAGCTCCGATGCCAGCCCAATCTCCTCGAGCAGCCGCCAGTCGGTGCCGGCCGTCTCGCTCAGCCCAAGAGACGTCTGAAGCACTTCGAGGGCTTCGGGGCCGTGTCCCTTGCTGCGCAGAAACGCCCCCATCGCGAGGTAGGGCCGGTAGTCCTCAGGTAGCGCATGCACGGCGTTCTCGAAGTGGCTCATCGCCTCTTCGAAGCGCCCACCTTCGTCCGCAAGACGCGCGAGCGCTAGATTGGCCGCGAGCTTGGTCTCGCCGCCCTCGTCCTCGTCCAAGGCGGCGAGGAAATGTTCGAGCGCCTCCTTGCCGGCGGCTGGATCGTCGCTGAGCAGGCGGGCGCGCCCGACCTCCAACCAAAGATATCGCGGCTCGGACGCCTCCGCGAGCAGCGCTTCGAGCTGGGCGCGCGCGTCCTGGAACTGCTCCCGCTGCATGGCGACGAGCGCCTCCAGCATCGCGTCCCCGTACCTCTCGTACTCGTCGGCCTGCGCCTCCTGCCACTGGCCCATCAACAGGGCGATGCGCTCTTCGTCCGTCATCTCTGGCGCAGCTGCGTGTTCCTGAGCCTCTTTGGCCTCGAGCCGATCGAGCAGCGCTCGAGCCTCGCCCTGGATTGCCGGGTCGAACGCGACCTCCAGCGCGCCTTCGAGCTCCTGCTCGGCCAGCTCGATCGATCCCTTTTCGAGATAGGCCTTCGCCTCGTCGATTCGCCACTGCGCAATGCCGTCGGCGCAGCGTCGAGCTTTCTCGGTCAGCGCGGTGCGGGCGCTCTCGGGAGACGCGGCGAGAGCCCTCTCGTACGCGAGCTTCGCCGGACCGTAGTCGCCGGCTTCGTAGAGCGCATCGGCCTTCTTCTCGAGCGCTTCGGGGTCCGGAGCGAACAGTTTCTTCAACAAGCTCATGACTCACTCGAACTGCTTGGACCTGCGCTTTGCAGCCTGCTTGAGGGGCCCTGGGACGCCCCGGCTTCTCGCCAATGCCTGTAGGTCGTTGCGTCGGAGGTGGTTGAGGAACCCCATCGAGAGAGCAAGCGGTGTCTTCGGGTTGGCACAGAGGTGACGCTTGATCTCGTAGCTTCGAAGCCACTCGCGCTTCTTGCCGATGAACCGAAGCACGTCTTCGGAGACCTCGCGGCTCTGTGCCGCGTTCTTGGCTTCGCTCTCGCTCATCGCGGGAGAGGCGATCGCCGCCATGGCAACCACCCGGTTTGGGTCCCGGACGAGAATCGATCGCGCCGCAGCATTGCCGAGGAGCGCCAGGCGGATCTTCTCGCCGATGTTCATCTGGCGAATCTGCCCCTGCAGCGGGACGAACTCTTCTTTGGTTTGCTCGGTGCCCTCGATCTCGTCCCGCGCCACCGCGTCCTCGTCCGCATCCTCTTCGAGGGCCTTCGCGAACGCGCGATCGGCTGGGAGCGCCTCCTCGCTCGGCTCGGGGAGGAGCTGGCCCAGGACCGCCCTCTTGAGCTCTTCGAACATCGGGATACCGGTCAGCTCGATGTCATGACGGGCGGCGAGCTCGATGAGACGGTCGGCGGTCGACATCCGGGTGTTGCGGTTCTTGTACAGCGCCTCGATGATCTGCGGCGCGCCGAGGAGACGCTGTTGGTTGAGCGCGATGATTTCGGTGACGCGCTCGGGGCAGTGCGCCGAGATCAGAGCGACGGTTGCGTCGGCGACCGCGTGGTTCGAGGCAAGCCGCGCCAAGACTTCGTAATTCTTCTGGAAACGATGCGCAAGCTCGTGAAAGACCGCCGGATTCAGGCTCTGTTCGCAGGCCGGCAGGAGCACGTTTTCCGGCAGGCCCTCGAGCGTCTCGCCAGCGGCCTTGGAGACGCCGGGGTCCGCATCGGCGCCGAGCTGCGCGAGGAGCATCACCAAGTCCCGGCCCTTGACGGGGACGAGCCCCTTTGCGGCCATCATGCGCGCCGCTGCCGGCCCGTTCGGATCGGCAAAGCGCCGAAGCCCTTCGGGCACCGCGTCGAGGGGCAGCGGCAGCTTGGGGATGGGCAACCTCGGCCTTCGCGACTCGATATCCTCGCTCATCTCCCGGTGAACTCCGGTTCCCGTTTCTGAAGAATTGCGCTCACGCCTTCCTTCGCATCCTCAGTCGCCAAGCTCGCCGCCTGTCGCTCGGCCTCGTAGAGGGCGGCCTCCCGAATCGTCCACTCGAGCCCGCGGCGAATCGAAGCCTTCATCTGCTGGACGGCGGCTGGCGCCGAGGCAGCGATGGCTTTGGCGATCTCCATCGCCCGCGGGAGCACCTCGTCCGTCTCTTCTGCGTACGAGACGAGCCCGACGCGTAGCGCTTCGCTCCCGCGAATCAGCTTGCCGGTGAACAAGAGCTCCGAAGCCTGCGCCACCCCGACGAGCCGAGGGAGCAAGTAGCTGATGCCGAGTCCAGAATGTATTCCCAAGCGTGCGAAATTCACTCCGTATTTCGCGTCGACGCTCGCGACGCGAATGTCGGCGAGCAGCGCGAGGCCAAAGCCACCCCCGACCGTGTGGCCGTTCATCGCTGCGATGACGGGGACCTCGACGTCGAGAACCTCCAGGAACGGCTCGTACATCGCGAACGAGGCCTCCCGCGACGGCTTACCGAGGTCGCTCCGCTGCATGGACGACCGCAGATCGGCTCCCGCACTGAAGCACCGGCCCCTGCCCGTGATCACCAGGCACCGGATCCCCCGGTCGCTCCGTGCCTCCCCGATGGCCACCGAAAACGCGTCCAAAAGCTCGGGAGTCATGGCGTTTCGATGCTCGGGCCGATTCAGGGTGATCACTCCGACCCCGTCGGCTGCGTGATACAAGACCGCTCGCTCGCTCATCTTCCGTGGACTCTAGCCGGACAGGAGCGCGCGGCAACCGCCGATTCTTCGCCGATTTCTTGCCTCGGGAGAGCTGAACGGGGTAGCGGGACTCTATGCAGGGAACCAAGGTTGTCAGGCCTTTTCCGTTCTTCCGCGCCGGCGCGCGGGCAAGCCAACCTCAGCTGTCGAAACCGATACTGGTGTTGGAGGATGTGTACAAGTTCTTCCGCCCCGACCAGCCGACGTTGCGCGGCGTCAATCTCTCCATCGAGCGGGGAGAGTTCGTCTTCGTCACCGGACCGAGCGGCGCCGGCAAGAGCACGCTGTTGAAGCTCGTCTATCGCGAGCTCACGGTGGACGAGGGCCGCGTGCTTTTCTGCGGCCGGGACATCGGCCGGTTGACCGACAAGTCGATCCCGTTTCTTCGGCGCAATCTCGGCATCGTGTTTCAAGATTTTCGGATCATCGATCACTGGACCGTTTTCGAAAACGTCGCCGTAGCCCTCGAAATCGTGTCGATGCCGCAAAGGCTGGTCCGGTCGCGAGTCGCGGAGGCGCTCGACCGCGTCGGCCTGGCGGGCCGTGGCCCCGAGCAGACCAGTAATCTCTCGGGCGGCGAGAAGCAGCGCGTCGCGGTCGCCCGGGCGATCGTTCCCGAGCCGGCGCTCATCCTCGCGGACGAGCCGACCGGAAACCTGGACCCCCACCTCGCGATCGACATTCTGACTCTCTTCGAAGAGATCAACTCGACTGGAACGACAGTGCTTTTTGCGACGCACGATCACGCCCTGATCTCCAAGCGTGATCACCGTTTGCTCTCGATCGACGAAGGCCGCGTGTTGGAGGCTCAGAAGGGGCTCAAACACTGGCCGGGCAGTGGAATTCACACGTTGGTGGGGTGACATGATGGACCTGAAGAACGCGATCACACGGGCGAGGCGAGGGCTTCGTGAAGAGCGCCGCTTATACGTCGTGGCGGTCACGAGCCTCGCCGTCGCGTTCATCTGCCTCGGAGCGACGCTTCTCGGGGTGACCAACCTCGACGCGGCAGCGAAGCGATGGGGTCAGAGCGGGCGCATCACGGTCTTCTTGAAGGACGACGCCGACCAACAGGACATCGCGCAGCTACGCGTCGTTCTCGAGGGACTCGCGGACGTGGGCGAAGTCAAGCATGTTACGCCTGCTCAAGCGCGTGCGTCCTTTCTCGAAGAGGCCGACGTGGGGACAGACTTGAGCGCGCTTCCTCCGGAGGTGTTCCCCGCCTCCCTCGAGGTGACATTGATCAACGGCGTGACGCGGGAACGCAGCGAATCGATCGCGGGTCAGCTCGCTCAGTTTCGCGCGGTGAGTGACGTGGAGAACTACCGCAGCTGGTTTCAGAAGCTCGATGATCTGCTGTGGGGCGCACGCATGTTGGCCGGTGGTCTAGCTATGTTGGTGATGTTTTGCGTGATTGCGGTCATCGGTAACACGATTCGGTTGGCGGTCGCACGGCGACGCCAAGAGATCGAGGTCATGAAGCTGTGTGGTGCGACCAACGGCTTCGTGCGAGGGCCCTTCGTGCTCGAGGGCATGTTCCAGGGGTTCGCCTCGGCGCTTCTCGCGGTCCTCGCGCTCCTCGCCGGATACCTCGCGCTCCATGAGGCGGTCGATTCGACGCTGGCAGCCCTGACCGGCAGCAGGGTCGTGTTCTTGGGCGGCTGGACCCTACTCGCGCTCCTCGCCGGCGGAGCCCTGATCGGTGCGGCCGGAAGTGCGATGTCGGTGCGGCGCTACCTCTCGGTGTAAGATGAGAACCAGAAGCAGACTCTCGATTTGGGCTGCCGTCGGGCTCTTCGCGGCGACGGCTGCTGCGGAGCAGAACCTCGGCCTCGACGGATTGACCGACGTCGCTGCCTTGGAGGGCAAGATCGCAGAGAGCCTTGCTCGCATCGAACATGCGCAGACGCGGCAGGCTCAGATTGACACCGAGATTTCAGGCTTATCGGACAAGCGCGACGAGGCGGAGGGACGGTTGCACGGCCGTGCGCGGGCACTCTATCGGATGCGGCGTGCTGGAATGCTCCCGGCGGCGGGCGGTTTCGACGCGCTGATGGCGCACCTCGCGCGGGTTCAGAGGCTGTCGCGAATGGTCAAGAGCGACCTCGAGACGATGGAGTTTCTCGGGCAGCGAGGCGCCGCGCTGAGGGTCGAAAAAAACGAGCTAGCCGAGGCCCTCGGAGAGGCCCAAGTCGCTTTGAGGGAGCTCGAGGCAAAAAAGGACGAGCTCGAGCACAGCCGCCGAAGTGCTTCTCTATTCGAGGACACGCTCCGCGGCGAGCCCGAGGAAACAGCGAGCGACGACATGAGCTACGGCCGTATCCGCGTCACAGGAGACATGGATGACCTCGGTGACGGGTTCGCGCAGATGCGAGGCCAGTTGGCGCTGCCGGTCCAGGGCTCGATGCGAATCGGCGAAAGCTCGCGCGAAGGCGCTCCCGGCTTGGAATTCTACGGTCGAGCGGGAGGGCCGGTACGGGCCGCCGCGGACGGCAGAGTGGCCTTCGTCCGGGAGTACGGAGCCTACGGCCTGATGATCATCATCGATCATGGCAGCAGCTTCTACACGGTCTACGGCGGCCTCGGGTCGAGCGACGTCCAAGTGGGTGACTGGGTCGGCATGAGCACCCGAATCGCCACGCTCGATACGGCCGGCCCCGAGGCGGTGCTCTTCTTCGAGGTCCGACGTGGAACCCGTCCCTTGGACGCCCGAAGCTGGCTCGGCCTGTAACGCGCGCGAGCGACGTGGTAGGCTCCACCGGCGCTAGAGGCCGGATGAGCTACCGGGATTTCATCAATTGGTTTTCGGTCACGCCGGTAGGCCGATGGATCGCGAGCCGATTCTCTGCGCGGCTCGATCCGATTCTCTACAAGCTGACCGCTGGGCGTATCACCTCGGTTGGACCGCAGGTGATCCCACAGCTCGTGCTCACGACGACAGGGCGAAAGTCGGGCAAGGAGCGCACGGTTCAGCTCGGCTACACGGAGGACGGAAACGACGTGTTGGTCGTCGCGAGCAACTTCGGTGGTGAGAACCATCCGGCCTGGTCCTTCAATCTCGACGCCAACCCGCGCGCGAAGATTCAGCTCGGCCGGGAGACCAAGGAAGTCGTCGCGAAGCGCCTGACGGATTCGGAAAAGGCGATCCTGTGGCCGAAGATCGCGGATACGATTCCACAGATGAAGTCCTACGTGAAGAGGACCGAGCGCAACATCAAGGTGTATCGTCTGACGGTGGTGTAGGCGCGCCTGCTTGGGGATTTGCCGCAATCTCGGTGATAGGCTAAGCGGCCGAACGATGAAGCACTTACTTAGCCTTGCCCGTTGTGGCCCGATTGCGCTCATCTCGTTGCTAGCTGCGTGCAAGAGCGATCCTTCGGCCGCGAGCTCGGCGCCTGCCTGTAACACCGGCGACTTCGCGTGGCCCGAGGCGGCAGAGCCGCTTTGGAACAACATCGCGGTTACACGGGTCAACCGGGAGCAACCACGGGCCACATTCGTTCCTCTTTCCGCGTCCGGAAGCCCGGTGCCGTATCGGATGTCGCTCAACGGCTCGTGGGGCTTTCGCTTCGCAGAATCGCCGGGGGCACGGCCGCAG
Source organism: uncultured delta proteobacterium (assembly GCA_963792825.1). Lineage (GTDB taxonomy): Bacteria > Myxococcota_A > Polyangia > Polyangiales > Houyiibacteriaceae > SG8-38. The sequence continues at coordinate 453,240 of CAWBXS010000001.1, forward strand.
GGTTTCGAAGCCGTCGACTACGACGATGCGGGCTGGGAGACGATCGAGGTTCCATCCAACGTGGAAATGCTCGGGTACGGCGAGCCGATCTATCTGAACATCCACTATCCGTTCGATCCCGGGCTCACCTCCGACTTCGACTTCCCGACGATCCCGTCCGAGGGCAACGGGGTGAGCTCCTACAGGCGTAGGTTCGAAATCCCCAACGACTGGGACGGCCGGCATGTGTTCATTCACTTCGATGGCGTCGATTCGGCGTTCTACCTGTGGCTCAACGGGCGGCGCGTGGGTTACAGCCAGGGAAGCCGCGCCGGCGCGGAGTTCGACTTGACGCCGTTTCTGATCGAGGGTGAAAACATCCTCGCCGTGCAGGTCTACCGGTGGTCCGATGGCACCTGGCTCGAGAACCAGGACATGTGGAACCTGAGCGGCATCTTCCGCGACGTCTATCTCTGGTCCTCGGCCGCCTCACAGGTTCGCGACATCGAGTTCGAGGCGATCTTGAGCGAGACGTTCTCGGAGGCCGAGGTCACCGCGACCGTCGACGTGAGGAGGCTCGTCCAAGCCGACTCGACGCCGTCGGTCCGAGTCAGTTTGTTCGATCCTTCGGGCGCGCTTGCGTTCGAAGCGGCCGAGGGCGTAGCCGTCGAGCGGTGCGGGGAAGCCCAGGTGGAGCTGAAGGGCTCGGTGAGCAACCCCTCCTTGTGGTCGGCCGAGACGCCAAATCTCTACCGATTGGAAGTCTCACTGACGGACGACGCTGGCGACGAGGAGCGCTTCGTTCAGCAGGTCGGCTTTCGCGACGTCGCGATCCGGGATGGCCAGCTGCAGGTCAACGGGAAGCGCATCTTGATCCGTGGCGTCAACCGGCACGAGCACAACCCCGACACCGGTCACTACGTGACCGAGGAGCAGATGGTCGCCGAGGTGAAGCTGCTCAAGCAGTACGGATTCAACGCGGTCCGCCCGGGTCACTATCCGCTCTCGCCCCGTTGGTACGAGCTGGCGGACCAATACGGTCTTTACATGGTCGACGAGGCGAACATCGAGTCTCATGGGCTCTGGCAGGAGCTCAACATCAATCTCGGCCGCCTCCCCGAATGGGAACCGATCCATCAAGAACGGCTCGAGCGGATGGTCGAGCGCGACAAGAATCATCCTTCGATCATCATCTGGTCGATGGGGAACGAGGCCAGCGATGGAAAGACGTTCGACGACATGAGTGACTGGCTGCACGCCCGCGACTCCTCCCGAATCGTCTCGTACGAAGGGTCCGCCAGGGGCGGGCCGAACATCGTCGCGGCGCACAGCGACATTCAGTGCCCGATGTATTGGACTGCCTCGCAGGTCGAGCAGTACGCGAGCCAGCCGCAGCCGCGCCCAATCATCTTGATCGAGTACGCGCATGCGATGGGAAACAGCAACGGCAACATGGAGGAGTTCTGGGAGGTCTTCCACTCGAACGCGCAGGCGCAGGGCGGCTTCATTTGGGACTGGATCGATCAAGGAATCCGGCTGCCGGTGCCGGGCTCTCCTACGGAAACCTTCTTCGGCTACGGGGGCGATCTCGGTCCCTCCGTGCCGGAGGTCGAAGGGTTCAATCGCACCTACGGCAACAACTTCTGCATGAACGGGCTGCTCGGATCCGACCGTTCGCCCCATCCTGCAGTTCCCGTGGTCAGTCGGGTCATGCAGCCCGTCGGCGTCGAGGCGGTCGATCTGGCGGCAGGGCGTGTGCGGGTGACCAATCGCTATGACCACATCGACTGGACCGCGCGGCTCGTCGGGCGTTACGCGCTCACCGTAGACGGAGCCGTGCTCGACGAAGGGCCGCTCGAGCTTCCGAGCCTGTCGCCCGGAGAGAGCGCCGAGCTCAGCGTTCCGCTCCTCGAGCAGGTGATTGCACCGGGGGCCGAGCCGCGAATCCGGCTTTCCTTTCAACTCGAGCAAGACGAGCTCTGGGCCGACGCGGGTCACGAGGTAGCCTGGGCCGATTTCCCTCTTCCCGGGGGGATACCAGGTCCCGAGATCGATCCCTCCGGAGCGCCCCCGCTATCCGTGACCGAGGACCCAGGCCTGGTTCGAGTCGCAGGAGACGGTTTTGCAGTCGAGGTCGACAAGGCGACGGGAGCCGTCGTCTCGTTTGCCGTCGATGACACCGAGCTGCTGACCGAGCCCCTCCGCCCGGACTTCTGGCGCGCAATGACCGACAACGACTTGGGCAACTCCCTCAGGAGCCGATCGGCCCTTTGGCGGGACGTCGGAGAGGAGCTGGCAGTCACGTCGCTCAGCGTCGACAGCCCGTCGGATCGAGAGACCGTCGTCGTCGCCGAGGTCGAGGCCAACGGCATCTCTGCGGCCGTCACGATGACCTATCGTGTCTTCGCAACGGGAGAGCTCGGCGTCGAGCTCGCGCTCGAACCGGGACCGAGGTTGCCGGAGCTACCCCGGATTGGCATGCGGACCGCGCTCGACGGCGCATTCGATCGGATCCAGTGGTTCGGCCCAGGACCCGAGCCTACGTATTCCGATCGCCGGCTCCTTCCCGTGGGGCTCTATGACGGAACGGTGGCCGACCAATTCGTGCCCTACGCCCGCCCGCAGGAGAGCGGCAACAAGGTGGAGACCCGCTTCGTTGCGCTCACGGACGGCGCGGGCAACGGCCTTCTGGCGGTGGGTGCACCGTTGCTGAGCGTCAACGCTTCGCCGTTTTCGGCCGAGTCGCTCGAGACGGCCAAGCACCCGTACGAGCTGACGACCGACGGCGGCGTACACCTCAACCTCGACCTCGTCCAACGGGGGGTCGCTGGCGACAACTCCTGGGGCAGGCCGCCTCTAGACGCGTACATCATCGACCCCGTTCCAAGGAGCTATCGGTATTGGATGAAGGCGCTCCGATCGGGCGACGATCCCTCGGATCTCGCGCGACGGACCCTGCCGTAGGCTCTACCGAGCGACGGCGCCGAACGTAGCGGTGTAGGCGAGCAATGCCTCGAGCTTCGCATCGCTGATCTTGTTGGGGCCGAAGGCGGGCATGTCCTTCCCGCCGGCACGCACCTGCCATCGCATCTTGGCCGGCGAGAGCTCGAGGCCTGCGATCTTGGGGCCATCGCCCTTCTCACCGCCTGGGTGACAGCCTTCGCAGAACTCCGCGAATACCTCGGTCCCGGTTGCCACATCGGTGGACTCGAGCGGAAACTCGAAATCCTGCAGTGAGTAAGCCGTGGTGCCAGAAGACCCCGAACAGCCGTACGCGACGACCAGGCTGGCGATCACGCCGCTTAGAACTGCTTTCTTCCCCATCCTCTTCCCCCTTGGTTTGGGACCGCGCTACACGCGCGACGCTCCCTGATTGCCCTTGCGTCGCAATCTTAGCAACTTTTCGCCCTGCACTTGCAACGCTTTGGTTTCATCGCTCACCAAATCGCTGTGACAGGGGGCTTTCGGGGTGCCTGCGACGGCGGTTTTCGTCTTGACTGCGAGCCGATGGATCTCCTCGGGGGAGAGGTGGCCGCGTGCGCGGAGGATCTCCTGCTGCTCCGGTGTGAGAGCAGCCGATTTCACGACGCGCTCGCGCTCGAAGCCGCTCGCTTTACCCGACTCGAACTCGACGATTTCTTTCGAGATGCGAACCGAGCACCAGTCGTGTCCGCACATGGCGCAGAAGTCCGTGTCGACGTCGAGATCTTCGTCGTGGAACGCACGGGCGGTGTCGCTGTCGAAAGCCAGCTCGAAGTGCTTCTCCCAATTCAGGGCCGCTCGCGCCCTCGTGAGGTCATCGTCCCAGTCGCGCGCACCGGGAATCCCGAGCGCCACGTCCGACGCATGAGCTGCGATCTTGTAGGCGATGCATCCCTGCTTGACGTCGTCCTTCTTCGGAAGGCCCAGATGCTCCTTGGGTGTCACGTAGCAGAGCATGGCCGCTCCGTGATACCCGGCGGCGGTCGCGCCGATCGCGCTCGTGATGTGGTCGTAACCGGGGAACACGTCGGTCACGAGTGGTCCGAGAACGTAAAAGGGCGCCCCGTGGCAGCGTTGCCGTTGAAGCTTCATATTGTATTCGATCTGGTCGAACGGGACGTGCCCCGGTCCCTCGACCATCACCTGGCATCCCCTGCGCCACGCGCGCTCGGTGAGCTCACCCAGGCGATCGAGCTCGCCGAGCTGCGCTCCATCGGTTGCATCGCCGAGTCCACCCGGACGCAGCCCATCGCCGAGAGAAAAGGAAACGTCGTATTCGCGCATCACGTCACAAATCGCCTCGAAGTGCGTGTACATGGGGTTCTCTTCACCGTGATGCAGCATCCATTTGGCGAGCAGGGAGCCGCCCCGCGACACCACGCCGATCAGACGCTTGCGGATCAGCGGCAGGTGCTCCCGGGCAACACCTGCGTGAATCGTGAAGTAGTCGACGCCCTGGCGGGCCTGGTGGCGAAGCGTCTCGAGAATCACGTCGAGCGTCAGCTCCTCGATGCTGCGACCGATGATCATCGAGTAGATTGGGACCGTTCCGATGGGCACGCGCGCGTTTTGAACGATTGCAGTGCGGGTGGCGTCGAGGTCGCCGCCGGTCGAGAGGTCCATCACCGTGTCGGCGCCCCAGCGCTCGGCCCAGCGGAGCTTCTCGACCTCTTCGTCGGTTCCAGAGGACACCGGCGATGCCCCCATGTTCGCGTTGATCTTGGTGACACCTGCGCGGCCGATACACATCGGGTCGAGCGAGTAGCTGAGATGCACTTTGTTGGCGGGGATGATCATTCGGCCCGCGGCGACTTCGTCGCGCACTTGCTCTGCGCTGAGATGGCGTTCCCGCTCCGCGACGCGCCGCATCTCGGGCGTCACGATGCCGAGACGCGCGTGATCCAACTGCGTCACCGGGTCGAAGCCGGCCGGCGGATGCCAGCGACCGTCGTCGAAGCGCCAGTTCTCCGGCATGAAGTCCCATGCCGTCTTGTCGCTCGGCTGCGGCATGCCCGGCGTGTCCGGCGACGAAAAGGCGCGGGGGCCGCCGATGTCGGGCGCGTTGGCGAACGAGCCCGGCGTCGTGCCAGCGCTCTCGGTCGATGGGTTAATCGCGCCCCGCAAAGGAATTTCGAAGTGTGTCATCATGCTCCTCCCGCAGGGAACGAGCCGATGGTCCGCTTCCCTACGCCGGTCCAAACCGGATCAGGTTCGACGGGTTCCTCTCAGCCTTGGACAGGCGCCCCGAGCGAGGTTGGAGCCTAGCGCCCTTCGAGGCCGAGTGAAAGCCCGCCCGCGATGCCGGGCTCGTCTTGCATTTCCTCGATGGACCCGGCAGAGGGCAACCATGACCTCGACTCCGCTCTACCGATCGCGTCCTCGAGGCTCCGAGATCCGGCCCGGGTCTCAACTGGAAGCGCAAAAGATCAACGACTTCGTCTACTTGTTCGAGGGGCTGTCCAAGTCTTAGACCATGCGAAAGTCGAAGCTCATCGATCGTGCGCTCACCTACGGAACCTTCCCGGTGGTCTTCGGAGGTGTGATGGGGATCGGCCTCTACGGCGTCCGACGGGGCTGGGATCCGGTGGTGACCGCGATGAGCCTGACGGGAGCCGTCGTGCTCCTCTTGCTGCTCCTCGAAAGAATCCACCCCTATCACGAGGCCTGGCTGCACAACCAGGGGGACCTCGGAACCGACCTCGTCCACAATCTCGTGAACTTCTGGATTCCCGAGGTGTACACGGTGATGTTCGTCGGGGGCCTGACCGTTGCCGCGGCGTGGCTGTCGAGCGCCCTCGGCATGGAGATTTGGCCGAGACACTGGCCCTTGAGCGTCCAGCTGCTGCTCGCACTGGTCATCGGCGAGCTCGGCACGTATTGGATTCACAGGTGGATGCATGAGAACGCGTTCCTCTGGCGGTTTCACGCCGCGCACCACAGCGCGCCGCGCCTCTATTGGCTCAATGCGGGCCGCTTTCATCCGCTCGACCTTTTCACGCAGCAGTTCTTGGCGCTGACCCCGTTGGTCTTGCTCGGCGCAGACACCAGCATCATCGCCCTCCACACGCTCTTCACCGCCGTCCACGGCATGTTCCAGCACTGCAACGTGGACATCCGGCTCGGCCCCCTCAACTGGTTCTTCAGCATGGCGGAGCTTCACCGTTGGCATCATTCGAAGCGCGTCGCGGAGGCCAACACCAACTACGGCGCCAACCTCATCTGGTGGGATGTCGTGTTCGGATCGCGATTCCTGCCGCGCGATCGGGAGCCCCCGACGGAGATCGGGATTGAGGCGCTGCCGGGCTTTCCAGGAGGCTACTGGGCGCAGCTCTGCTCTCCTTTCCGCTGGAAACAGATCGAGCAAGAAGCTCGTCCAAACTAGGCGTCGATCGCGACCCTCACCCGGGCATGCTATGGCACGCGCGATGACGCGCTACGATCCGGCGACGATTGAGCCCAAATGGCAGGCTTTCTGGGAGCGAGATGACACGTTTCGCACGCCCGCGGGGACCGACCGTCCGAAGATCTACATCCTGGACATGTTTCCCTATCCGTCCGGATCGGGGCTGCACGTCGGGCACCCAGAGGGGTACACGGCGACCGACATCGTCGCGCGTTATCGCCGGGCGGAGGGGTACGCGGTCTTGCATCCGATGGGGTGGGACGCGTTCGGTCTTCCAGCAGAGCAGCACGCGATCCGAACGGGCACACATCCACGCGATACGACCGTAGAAAACATCGCGACCTTCAAGCGTCAGCTCAAGATGCTCGGCTTCAGCTACGACTGGGCGCGGGAGATCGACACGACTTCACCCGAGTACGTGAAGTGGACCCAATGGATCTTTCTCAAGCTTTTCGAACGCGGCCTGGCGTATCAGAGCGAGGTCCCCGTCAACTGGTGTCCGGCACTCGGGACCGTGCTCGCGAACGAAGAGGTCATCGACGGTCTGAGCGAGCGGGGAGGGCATCCCGTCGAGCGCATTCCGCTTCGGCAGTGGGTGCTGAAGATCACGGCGTACGCGGATAGGCTCCTCGAGGACCTAGACCACGTGGATTGGCCGAACAGCACCCGCGTCATGCAGCAAGAATGGATCGGCCGCTCCGAGGGGGCGGAAGTGAGATTCGACGTCGTCGGGCACGATGCGGCCATCGAGGTCTTCACGACGCGGCCCGACACTCTGTTCGGAGCAACCTTCATGGTCCTCGCCCCCGAGCATCCTCTGGTCGAGGTCGTCACCACCGAAGCGCAACGCGGCGAAGTCATTGCCTACGTCGCGCAGGCCAAGAGCAAGAGCGAACGCGACCGGCAAGCAAGCAAAGACAAGACTGGGGTCTTCACTGGGGGCCTCGCGATCAATCCGGTCAACGGCGCCGAGGTTCCGATCTACATCGCCGACTACGTGCTGTGGGGCTACGGGACCGGCGCCATCATGGCGGTGCCAGCACACGACGAGCGCGACTTCGAGTTCGCGAGCGCGCACGGGATTCCAATCATCGAGGTGGTGAGCAAGACGGGTGCCCCAAACGAGGTCCCCCTGAAAGAAGCCATGGTCGAGGCTGGCATCGCCGTGAACTCAGGCAAGTACGACGGGCTCGCGACGGCGGAGTTCAAGAAACGCGTAACCGCTGATCTGCAGGCGTCGGGCCGAGGTCTCGCGCGAGTCGAGTACAAGCTTCGCGACTGGATCTTCTCCCGGCAACGGTACTGGGGCGAGCCCATTCCAATTTATTTCCCAGTCGAGACGAAAGGCGATCCGCGCGCAGGTGCCGATTACGCGATTCGTTACGACCAACCGATCGCGGTCGACGAGAGCGAGCTACCGCTTCGACTGCCCGAGCTCGACGACTACGAGCCCGGCGAGGACCCGGCCGGCGTTCTGGCGAGGGCGAAGAGCTGGCGTTTTTTCGAGAGGGGCGGCGCGTGGTTCGCCCGCGAAACCAACACGATGCCTCAGTGGGCTGGGTCTTGCTGGTACTACCTGCGCTTCATCGATCCGGACAATGACCATGCGCTGTGCTCGGCGGAGCTCGCCCGACGCTGGCTCCCGGTCGACCTCTACGTGGGCGGCGCCGAGCACGCAGTTCTGCATCTCTTGTACGCGCGCTTCTGGCACAAGGTTCTTTACGACGAGGGCCTCGTCTTCGACGAGGAGCCGTTCAAGAAGCTGGTGCACCAAGGCATGATCCTCGGTGAGGGCGGACAGAAGATGAGCAAGTCGCGCGGCAATGTCGTGAATCCCGACGACATCGTGACCGAGTTCGGCGCGGACTCGATGCGCGTCTATGAGATGTTCATGGGCCCTCTCGAAGCGACGAAGCCCTGGAGCACGAGCTCGATTGCAGGCGTTCGGCGCTTTCTCGACCGGGTGTTCGCCGTCACGCTGCGCGCGGATGCCGGCGCAAAGCCGAACGACGCACTGACTCGGCTCACGCACCGCACGGTCCGAAAGGTGACGCACGACATCGAGGCCATGCGTTTCAACACCGCGATCAGCGCGATGATGGTCCTCACCAACGAGCTGATGAAGCTCGACGACGTGCCCACCGAGTCGCTCGAGGTGCTCGCGAAGCTGATCCATCCCTTTGCTCCCCACCTCGGCGAAGAGGTTTGGGAGAGGCTCGGACACTCGCCGAGCATTCAGCGCCACGCCTGGCCGACCTACGATCCGGCTCTGTGCGAGGAGGACGAGGTCGAGGTGCCGGTTCAGATCAACGGCAAAGTTCGCGGTCGAATCACACTCCCAAAGGAAGCTACCGAAGACCAGGCACTCGCCGCCGCCCGAGAGGCTCCGAGCCTCACCACCTACCTCGAGGGCAAACCTCTACGCAAGACGATCTGGGTCCCAGGAAAAATCCTGAACCTCATCGTCTAGGGGTTCCTTCAGCGGGCGGCGCCGCGCTTGAGCTCGGTGAGGACCAGCTTCGCGATCGATTTCAGCGTCTCGAAGACGCCTTCGCCCGTGGTCGCAACGGCCCTGAATTCGGGCACGTGCTTCGTGTTCAGCATCTGGCGAAGCTCTTCGATCGAGGAAACGTTCGGCATGTCGCGCTTGTTGTATTGGATGACGTAGGGGAGGGTGTCGAGGTTGTAACCTTGCTCCGCGAGGTTGGTGCGGAGGTTGTCCATCGATTCGATGTTGGCCTCGGCCCGGAGCATCTGGGAGTCCGCGACGAAGACGACGCCATCGACGCCTTTCAAAATCAGCTTCCGGCTGGCGTCGTAAAACACCTGACCGGGGACCGTGTACAGGTGAAAGCGCGTCTTGAAACCGCGAATCTCGCCGATCTCCAAGGGGAGGAAGTCGAAGAAGAGGGTTCGCTCGGTCTCGGTCGCGAGCGAAATCATCTTTCCTTTCGCATCCGGGTTGGTGCGATTGTAGATGTACTGCAGGTTGGTGGTCTTGCCGCAGAGACCTGGACCGTAGTAAACGATCTTGCAGTTGATTTCGCGCGATAAGTAGTTGATGAAAGACATCCCCCCAAGCTCTCCCTAGTCAATCATTGAACAAGTTGTCGATGTCGTCATCGGTTATTTCCGCGAAAGGTGAGTGCTGGAAGGGGTCTTGAGCCTTGGCCATGACCAGCTCGAAGATCCGCGTCAGCTGTTCGTTGGCTCGCTTCACGCGCAACCGCACCAGGCCCAAGCTTGTCCGATTGTCGAAGATGACGACAAGAATCACGCGACTACTGACCACTTGAATATGAACGTTCTGACGAACCCCCTCGTGGTACTGCGTGGCGAACTCTTGCTCCCGCAGCAGCTGCGCGATGCCACCCGTCGCCGCGATGTTACCCGCAGCCAGAGAGGCGAGGGAAGTCGTATCGATATCTCCCGTGTCGCCGGAGGCACTGATCAGCTGCCCATTCTTGTCGACCACGAAGACGACGCGCGCGTTTGAATCCTGGACCAGCCGGTCGGTCACGGCCTGGACCTGGGCAAACTCCTCCTCGTACATCACCATCTGGGGGCTTGCCATGTTTTGAGCCGTGCTCCTTCGCCTTCTTCAGTGCTATGAGGTCGTAGCAGAGGGGCCGTCGCCGGTAAAGATTTCCGGCCGCACCACTTCCAGCATAACAAGCCGTCACTATACGCAAAATCGATGCTTCGCTTCGCCATTCGCTCGGTCCGAAACCTGGTGTGCCTTCCCCTTTGGCCAATTTGGGCGATCGCCCGATGGCTCGCCCGACCCAAGGGGCGGTGGATCGTCATACGCCTGAGGCCACGGCTCGTGGAGGCTCGCCAGCCGCTTCCGTGGCTCCGGCGCGTTCTCGACGCGGGCTCCGTCCTGCGCACCTCGTCGTTGGCCGCCGTGCGTCAGCTTGCTGACTATGCGATCAGGGACGCCCGCATCGAAGGGGTCGCGTTCGTCATGCCCCCGCTTCACGCGGGCTGGGCCGTGTGTGCGGGCCTTCGCGAGCAGATTCTGCGTCTGAAGCGCGAGGGTAGACAGACGGTGGTGCTTCTTCCGCGGGGTGGCGGGCACCGAGAGCTTTACGTCGCCTCAGCCGCAGACCGCCTGTATCTCGCGCCGCAAGCGACGATCACGCTGCTCGGCCTCAGCGCGCAGTCGCACTACCTCAAGCCGCTTCTCGATCGCGTCGGCATCGAGGTCGAGCCTTTTGCCCGCAAGGAGTACAAGACCGCCGCCGAACGCGTGAGCCGCGACTCGATGAGCGAGCCCCAGCGCGAGCAGCTTCAGGCCCTGATCGACGGGCACACCACCGCGTTGCTCGAGGCGCTCTCCCAACGCGTCGGCACCACCCCAGAGCAGGCGCGTGGGCTGTTCGAGGTTGGCGTGTTTCGGGGGCAAGACGCGATCGACGCGCGTCTCGCCGACGCGCTCGCCTATGAAGATGAGTTGCCCGACAAGCTTGGAGTCGATGAAAACAAGGGAATCATCGAGGGCGACCGCTATCTCGGTTTCAACGAAGCGAAGCTCTTCGTCCCGATGCGGCGTCCGACTTACATTGCAGTCGTTGCGATCAAAGGTGCGATTTCAGAGTCGGGCGCGCCCACGGGGCGGCGAGCGTCCATCGTCTCCGCCCTTCGCCACGCCCGCAGGGATCGCCGCGCGCTCGGCGTCTTGCTCTGGGTCGACTCGCCCGGAGGCTCTGCCGAAGCATCGGACTTGATTCACCGCGAGGTCGTTCGGGTGAAAGAGAAGAAACCGGTCGTCGCCTATTTCGGCGAAGTCGCAGCAAGCGGTGGCTACTACGTGGCCGCTCACGCCAACGCCATCGTAGCTCAGCCCTTGGGGCTCACCGGCTCGATCGGCGTCGTTTCTGCGCGGTTGCTCGCCTCCGCGCTCCTCGATCGCGTTGGAATTCGAACCGAGGTCTTGCGCACCGGTCCGCATGCGGATCTGTTCTCGCCCCATCGGCCCTTGAGCGACGACGAGCGCGCCATCATGAACCGCGAGCTCGACGCGTTCTACGACTCCTTCGTCGGGCTGGTCGCTGACGGACGAGGGCGATCGTTCGAGGACATCGAGCCTCTTGCACGAGGCCGCGTCTGGCTGGCGGCCGACGCCCACCGGCACGGGCTGATCGATGAGCTTGGGGGAATGGACACCGCGCTCGATCGCCTCAAAGCGAGCATCGACGCGCCCGCGCGACTCCGGGAGCGACTGCGTCCCATGGTGGTCGCGAGCTATCGCCTCGAGCCTCCGCCGCCGTCCGCGCGGCTCGGGCTGGAGGGCTCCGTGTTCGAGGGTCTGCGGGATCTCGCCGTCTTGCTTTCGGAGGGACCTTCGGTCCTCTACCACGTGCTTTCCATTCCCCAGATCCGCTGAGCTTCCGAAATTACGCTTTCGCCCGAGGGTCGTTTATCGTGGGGGACGGGGAGGGACTCGATGAAGGCAAAGCAGATAGCCCTGGCCCTGCTGTTCGGGGTCGTCCTCGGCTGCGGGGGCTCTCAGAAGCCGAAGGCCGGCACGATGCCGGCGGGAGCCACTTTCTACGGGGTCTGGGAGTCACCCCAATACGGCAACATGCATCTGTGCCAGAGCGGAAGCCAAGTCGTCGGTGATTACGTGAAGCACGAGCGAGCCGGACGAATCCAAGGAAACGTCAAAGGTGACCTGCTGACCTTCCAATGGGAGGACCGCAGAGAGCTCGTGGCCGGTAAGCCCCAGGTCCGGCAGGGAAAAGGCTACTTCCGAATCGAAATCGGCGAGGATGGGGATCAGTACCTCAAGGGCGAATGGGGTATGGATGACCGCAGCTCGGGCGGTGGACCCTGGAATGCGGTCAAGCTTCGAAGGGGCCAGCCCGACCGGTGCACAGGCACCGATGAGCCCATCTCCCTCGAGGACAAGCCGCACCCATGGGACGCGGAGGACGAGCCGGGCGGAGCAGCCGCTCCGGAGTGAGCGCCGGCTAGGCTGCCGATTCAGCAGGGGGGCAAAACACGACGGAGCAGCGCTTTCGGCGCTCCGCGCTCAGGCGCGCGCAGAGCTCGGCGAGGTCGTCATCGTAGTCGACCACCAGGCCGGCAGTCGCCTGGCCAGCCTCGTTGTAGGCGCAATCGTCCAATGCCACCCAGCGGCCTTGCCAGGTCGCATCGTTGCAGATGTCCTCCCACGCCATCGGATCGGGCTCGGCCTGGTCTCGTAGCCGGATGTGGGATGCTCGTCGCAGTTCAGTCATTGTCGCAGCCTCCGATGTACGGCTGGCTTTTCAGCGGCACATCTCTCGAAGCGGACCGAGTTTCCATCGGGTCTTCGGCCGGTGCAAGGCGATTCTCTAGGTGCAGTCGTGAGGTCGATCGGTCAAGGATTAATCCCAAAACGTCAATCGAATCAATGGGTTCCAAGGGATGCCGGGTTCAGGTCAGTTCTCTCCCGTACATGCCTGTTGGATCTTTCGAGCAGCGCGGCTGCTTTCAAGCAGAGGCCAGGGCTTCGAGAAGACGGTCGAGGTCCTGGCGGGTGTGGAGCTCGGTCACCGCCACGAGCAGGTCCTTTCGCCAGTCGTCGCGAAAGCGGCCGAGGTCGACCCCTGCGAGGATGCCTTGCTCGACGAGGCGATTGAGGACCTCGCTTGCATCGGCGCCACGGCTTCGCACGACCAACTCGTTGAAGACCGGAGCCGCGTACGGAACCTCGAATCCGTCGAGCTTTTCGACACCTGCTCGGACGTAGTGCGCAGCGTTCACGCAGCGACGGCCGGCCTGCTCGAAACCTCGACGCCCGAGCATGGCGGTGCGCATCGCCATCGCCAGGGCGATCAGCCCATGATTGGTGCAGATGTTCGAGGTCGCCTTCTCGCGGCGTATGTGTTGCTCGCGGGTCGATAGGGTGAGCACGTACCCCGGTTGGCCCTCCGCATCGAGGGTGCGCCCGATGAGCCGCCCAGGCATCTGCCGGACGAAGGCCTGCGATGCCCCGAACAAGCCGACGCCAGGGCCACCGTACTGTGGGGGCACGGCCAGCGCCTGACCTTCGCCCACGCAAATGTCCGCGCCACATGCTCCCGGCGCCCTGAGAACCGAGAGCGCGTAAGGCTCGGCCGTCGCGGTCACCAGAAGTGCCCCTCCGGCATCGGCCGCCGCCCGCGCCTGGCCCAAATCCTCGACGCAACCGAGGAAGTTCGGATACCCGACGACGACTGCCGCCGTCTTGTCGCTGATGAGGCCCTTCGCTGCGTTCCAATCGGTGCGGCCGTCCGATGCGATGGGCGCCACGGTGATCGTCGGCTCGGTATCGAGGCCCTGAAGGTAGGTTCGAATCGTGTCGAGGTACTCCGGATGGAGCGCCCCGCTCACCACCACGTGCGTACGACGCCTGATCCGCCGTGCCATCAGCACCGCCTCCGCCGCCCCGCTCGCGCCGTCGTACATCGATGCATTGGCCACGTCCGTCCCGAGAAGCTCGCACACGATCGTCTGAAACTCGAAGATCGCCTGAAGCGTTCCCTGCGACAGCTCCGCCTGGTACGGGGTGTACGCGGTATAGAACTCGCTCCGCAGGAGCAGCTGGTCGACGGCCGGCGGCACGTGGTGCTGGTACATTCCCGCTCCGACGAACGACAGCATGCGTGTGCCATGGTTGGCGTCGGAGAGTGCGGTGAGGTGTTGCATGAGCCGCGGCTCGTCGAGCGCGGGCTCGAGGTCGAGATCACGACCCAGGCGATGCGACGCCGGAATCGATGCGAAGAGGTCGTCGATGCGCTCGACACCGATGCGCGCGAGCATCGTTTGGATCTCTTCGTCAGTGTGGGGAAGATATCTCACGTCGGCGTCGATCCGTCATCCATCGAGTGTGCCGAGATATTCCTCGTACCCGGCGGCATCCATCAACCCTTCGAGCTCCCCTTGGTCGGACGGGCGGATCGTGATCAGCCAACCTTTCTCGTAAGGGTCTTCGTTGACGAGCTCGGGGCTCGACTCGAGTGCTGCGTTGACCTCCACGACCTCTCCACTGACCGGTGCGAAGAGCTCACTCACGGTCTTGACCGACTCGATGTCGCCGAATCGCTCATGGGCCTGGACGTCCTCTCCCGGAGCCGGCATGTCGACCAAAGTCACGTCGCCCAGCTGCTCGACTGCATAGGCCGTGATGCCGACCCGAATGATGCCTTTTTCGGTTCGGGCCCATTCGTGCTCCCGCGTGTACTGAAGGTCCCTTGGGTAAGTCGTCATCATCACCTCTTGTAGAACGGGGTGCTCACTACCACGGCGTCCACGGCCTTGCCACGGATCTCGATGGCGATGGGGGTCCCAATCTTGCTCAGCCCCCGAGGCACATAGCCGAGACCGATGTTCCGGCCAATCGTCGGTGAAGGCGAGCCGCTCGTGACCGCGCCGACGCGCGTTCCGCCCGAGACGATCGGATAGCCGTGACGCGCGATTCCGCGGCCGGTCATCTCGAAACCAACCAGCTTTCGCTCGAGGCCTTGTGCACGGATCACCCGGAGCGCATCGCGTCCGATGAAATCTCCTGCATCGAGCTTCACGACCCAGCCGAGGCCCGCCTCATATGGGTGGGTCTCTTCCGTGATGTCGTTGCCATAGAGCATGAGCCTCGCTTCGAGTCGGAGCGTGTCACGCGCGCCGAGACCGACCGGCTCGAGCCCGTGGGGTCGGCCGGCCTCGAGCAGAGCTCTCCACAAAGCCACCGCGTCTTCGCTGGCGCAGAAGAGCTCGAAGCCATCCTCGCCGGTGTACCCGGTGCGGGCCACCCATAGGTCGATCCCGACCAAGCGCGTCTTGGTCACCTGAAACGGGCGGAGGGCTAGGGCATCTGCGCTTGCCCCGAGGTCTTTCATGACGGCAACCGCGTGGGGCCCCTGAAGCGCGAGGAGTGCCCACGCATCCGACACATCGTGCCAAGGGACGCCGAGGCTGAGGTTGTTTGCAAAGTGGGCGACGATCTTCTCGCGATTGGAGGCATTGCAGACGACAAGGACCTTCTCGTCCTCCAACCGGTAGACGATGAGGTCATCGAGGATGTAACCCGACTCGTTGCAGCACACCGTGTAGAGCGCATTCCCCGTCTCGAGCTTCGCGACATCATTGGTGACCAGCCGGTCCACGGCGGGGACGGCGTCAGGGCCTTCGACGAGGATTTCGCCCATGTGCGAGACGTCGAAGAGGCCTGCGCGCCTGCGAACCGCCTCATGCTCTTTCTTGATTCCCGCGTACTGGACAGGCATGAGCCAGCCGGCAAAAGGAACGAGCCGCGCCCCGAGGGCGCGGTGCTCGCCGGTGAGCGAGGTTTCGCGAAGTGCGTCGGTCACGAACGGAGCTTAGGGACCGAGCGCGTCGACGCAACCGCTGCGAGGGACGGTCGATATCGGCTCCATGGCTCTCGGCGATGCGATTGATCTGTGGTCAGCGGGGCGGCGAATCCGCTCGTTTCCGTTGGGGCCGACGGCGCTCGAAATCGGCTCGGACCCCGACTGCGACGTCGTGATTCACGCAGATGGGGTGCCGGCTCGCGCCCTCCTGGTGCATCCGCACGGGGGTACGGCCTACGCGTACGACCTCGCGAGGGGGCCCGGCCTCGGGGTGCGCTCGGTGCTTGCGATTGGGGAGCGGGTCCCGGTGGGCGCCGGCTACTCGGTCATGCGGCTCAAAGCCGACCGGGCGCCCTGCGAGGGCCGCGGCACCGAGCTGCTCCCTCGCCGCGGCGCGCAGGCGCGGCGGTTGGTCCTCGTCGGCGGCCTCGGCTCGAGCGCCCGCGCCTTCCCGATCGGCGAGGTGCCGCTCTCGGTTGGCGTTGCACCCGACAACACCGTGGCGCTCTCGGATCGAGCGGTGAGCAAGTATCATTGCCGCATCGAGCCCTCCTCGAGGGGCGTGTCGATTCGAGACCTCGGCAGTACGAACGGCACGTGGGTCGACGGCCTCCGCGTCCGCCGGCACGAGCTTCGCGCCGGGGCGGTAGTTCGGGTCGGCCGGACCGAGCTCCGCGTGGCCGACCAGAGCGCCGCTGACCATGGACCCGAAGATCTGGTCGTCGCCTCGAGCGTCATGCTTTCGGTGATGGCGGAGGTCGATCGCTTCTCGGCCCTGCCTTGGCCGGTCCTGATTCGCGGCGAGACGGGGGTTGGCAAAGAGCACGTCGCCCGCGCGCTTCACAGCCGTGGGCAGCGCAGAAAGGGCCCGTTCGTGCCCCTCAATGGCGGGGGGCTCCCGCGCGAGCTCATCGAGAGCGAGCTGTTCGGCCATGAGCGAGGCGCTTTTACGGGTGCGGCTCGCTCGCATCGCGGAGCGTTCGAGCAGGCAGACGGCGGGACGCTCTTCTTGGACGAGATCGGCGAGCTCCCGCCCGATCTGCAGACGCGACTCCTTCGCGTGCTGGAGACTTGGCAGATTCGGCGCATCGGAAGCGAGTCTGCTCGCAAGATCGACGTCCGTCTCGTGTGCGCCACCCATAGAGATCTGCGCGCGATGGTGCATGAAGGACGGTTCCGCTCGGACCTCTACTATCGAATCCACCGCCTCGTCATCGAAGTTCCGCCGTTGCGGGTTCGGTCTGACGACATCTCGGCCTTGGCCCAGCACTTCCTTTGCTCGATGCAGTCGGCCGTCGGCGAACGTCGCCTAGAAGCCGATGCGCTCGAGCGTCTCCGAGGGTACTCGTGGCCGGGCAACGTACGCGAGCTGCGAAACGTGCTGGAGCTCGCTGCGGTCGACTGCGACGGTGCATCCATCGACCTCGCGTCGGTCGACCGATCGCTTCGTCGCGCATCGGAGCCTCCGGTCTCCCGACCGTCGAAACTCTCCCTTCGCGAGGCCCTCGAGCGCTATGGCGGCAACATGTCCGCCACTGCTCGCGCTCTCGGCATTCCGAGGTCGACGCTCCGTGACCGCCTGAGGAGCACACTCGAGCTCGAATCCTAGGTGTGCCGCCCGGGCGATTCTCTGGCTTGCCGGATCCGCAGGGCGAGGAGATCCCGGGTGACCCCCGCGATCCGCTTGATGCCTGTCGACTTGGATTGCCCGGACCGGCGCGGCCTGCATTCGATCGTCACCACCGTCGCAGGAACCCGAGCGCTCAGCATTCGAATGGGAAACTCGAAGTTCAGGAAGAACGTATCGGGAACGAGCTGGTCGGGGTCGAAACGCGAGTGACGGAAGAGGTAGGGCCCATCGCTTTGCATCCGCACCCCATGGACGAGCCGAATCAGGGCACGCACGCCCGCCGAAAGCACTTTGCGATGAAAGCCGTCGTCCCTGTGATCGTAGACGCTGAACACGACCTCGGTGTGTTCCCGTGCAGCGGCCGCGCGGAGAATCCCGATTGCATCGGGAGCGATCTGTCCGTCTGCCGGCAGAAAGGTGACCCACTCGCCTCTGGCAGCGCGAACGCCGGTCTTCAGCGCCGCTCCGATGCCGCGGTTGCTCTCGTGGCGCAACAGCTGATGCCGCGTTCCGTTCAAGGCTGCCGCGGCCTCGGCAGACGTGCGATCCGAGGAGCCGTCGTCGACGAAGACGATCTCGGCCGATGGCTCGTTGACGAACAGCCAGCGCACGAGCTCGAGGAGCACGGGCGCAATGTTCGCCTCCTCGTTGAACGCGAACATCACGACGCTGAGATCGCAGTCGCTCATTCGCGCCGTTCTCTCGTCACTCTCGCCGGCACCCCAACCGCGACGCAATAAGGAGGCACATCCCGGGCTACCACGGCCCCTGCTCCGATCTGCGCGCCTCTTCCAATGCGCACTCCGGGGAGCACGATTGCACCGACGCCGAGATCGCAGTCTTCTTCGATGACGACGGGCGCGAGCTCGACGGGCGAGAACAGAATCGGCAGGTCACGACCCGCTTCGCCGTGAAACGAAGTGATGATCCGCACGCCGGGTCCGATGCCGACGCGAGCGCCGATGTCGATCCCACCAGCGCTATGCAGGAACGCCTGTTGGCCGATCCACGTTTCGTCTCCGATTCGCATCTTGTTTTGGTGGTAGCCCTTGAGAATGGCGTGGTGCCCGACATACACATTAGCGCCGAGCTCGATGCTTTCTGGATGAAAAACCAACACACCTGCTTCGAACACGCAGTCTCGGCCGCAGCGTGCGAGCTGTTCGGCGGAAAAGGTGCCGTCGCCGTGACTGCGGTGGCGCATCGTTCAGAGGTTAGCAGGAGCGGCAGGCAAGGCTGCAAACTTCGGCTCGACGGGGCCGACCGCTTCGGAGAGCCTGGCCAGGGAGGTGGCGAGCCCCGTATCGCCCGTCGCTCTCGCGATGACGGAGGCATAGTGCAGATTGCGGGCTGGATGACCGAGCGCCACGGGCGGCCGATACGCTGGGGCGGGCCGTACCGATGGCAGGATGCGAAGGGGAATCGACGAGAGGTCGAGCTCTGCAATCCCTTCGGTGCGTGGCACTCCGGCGAGCAGCGTCGCGATGGCCGCACGCGGAAAACCTTGTGAGTACAGATCGTGCCCGCGGTCGAGCGTCAGCAGCGCGATCAATCCATCGGTGCCTGGCGACCCCTGGCGGAGCTCGGCGAGAGCGGCGCTCGCCTCGTGCGCGAGGCTCAGGTTCGGCGTCGCCGCGTCGCAGCGACCGCGGACGTCGAGCAGCCATTCACTCGGGCAGGTGGGCAAGCCGAGTCGATTGGCCAGTCTGACGCGCTCGACTTGTACCGGGAGCGTCGAGTTCGCGCGAAGGAACCTCAAGACCCGCGCATCTCGCCCGCCTGGGCCCCGGAGGTCGAAGCGGACCAAATCGGGATGGCGTCGATAAAGAAACTTCCAGAACCACCCGGAGCTCGACAGGCCGTAGGCAAGCAAGGTCAGGTCTGGGCGGATGCCACGTTGCTCCTGGAGATACCACATCGGACCGATCCAATGGTCTTGGTCGACGAGGACGATCGCGTTTGGTGGAGCCGCTCGAAGTGCTTTGGAGGCAATCTCCCAGGTGAATGCGTCTTGGCTCCGGGTCCGCTCGTAAGGAGCCGGTGGAGCGAAGACCACGAGAAGGAGGGCGACAGTCAGTGCGGCAACTGCGAGCGACTTCTTGCGTTCGGCGAGTTGAGCGACGAATAAGCCGATGCCCGAAGCGGCTATCCAGGCGGGTATCGCGAGATAGCCGTTGTAGTCGAGCACGTCGGGTGCAAACACGCCATTGCGAGCGATGAAGGCGACGAAAAAAACCGAGGTGGCGAGAAAGAAAAGGCGGCCGAGGCCGTGCCGACTGGCAAACAGCGCGTAGCCGGCAAATCCAGCGAGCAGCAGCGCGAACAAACCGTTCTCGAGCGCCCAAACGAACAGATCCTGCACGTTGCCCCACCACTCGGACCATGATTCGACGCCCTTGGAGGCAAAGTCTGCGGCCGTGAAATAGTGCTCGATCGACGCGGCGTCCGTCGGAGCCCCCCAGACGACGACATCCCGCCGTCCCGCAACCGCGAAGACGTAGCCGTACGTGGTCAGGCCCAGCAGGCCGCCTGCAATCACCGATCCGAGCGCGCGTCGCGGGAGCTCGTGCCGCGCGATATCCATGAGCAGTCGCGGTGTGATGGCGAGGGCCACACCGAAGGCGCACACGACGTTGACGCTGGCGGAGAGCCCCAAGCCGAGACCCGTCAGCAGATAGCTTCGCATGCGCGAGCCGGTTTCAAGAACCGCTGCCGAAAAGCGTGCAGCGGCCCAGAGCCCGAAGAAGCCCGCCAGAGAGTAGACTTCGATCCGGGTCGAGGGCTCCCAAAGCGCGGGGTGCATCCCGATCAGAGCGATCGTGGGTGCGATGAACCACACGTCACCCGCGGGGCCATCCGGACCAGGGCGAACGAGGGATTCGGCCAAGCTGGTTGCTGGGATGAGGGTGAGGGCGCCTGCCAGCGCGGAGAGACCGTTCAATGCAATCAGCGGGTCGAGGTGCGGCACGCGGGTGAGCAGACCGCCGAGCATCGTGTGCAGCGGCTGGCCAAACGGATGACCGAGCCCGAGTTGCTCGGCGACGAGCGCGAGCTCGGGACTGTCGTACATCGACAGGCCTCTGCACATCGTGGCGAGGTAATAGACGAGAAGGGCCGCCGCTGCGGCCGCGGTCGTGAGACGCGATCGCACCGGCAGCCCGAGCAGCGTCTCAGCCACGTTCTCTCCCCGAGAGTGGGACCAAGAGATTGATCACGCCGCCGACTCCGGCGGAGACCAGCTGTATGGCCCAGAACGAGAGTGACGCGGCGTAGGCGCTCGCCTCGGGCACACCGACGGACCCATAGAGCGCCGCAAACGCCGCTTCCCGGACGCCGGCTCCACCGACGGTGAACGGAAAAAAGGCAGAGGCCCCGATGAGTGGCATCACGACCGCCGACTGTGCGAACGTCACTGACGGCTCGAGCGAGTCCATGATCGCGTGACCGGCGACGACGTTGAGCAGGTGGATGGTCAGCGAAGCCAAGACCCCGCCGAGAAACCATCCGAACGAATAGAGTCGCGGAAGCGCGCGAAGCGGCTTTCCGAGCCTTTCCGGAAGGAACGGAGCGAGCCGCGGCGCGACGGCGATCCCGATCAGGGCCGCTGCCGCTCCTGAGAGACCGATCGCCGCCCACAGCTCCACGTTCTCGATCCCGGGGATCGGACGGATTAGATAGGCGCCGGCTGCGAGGACCAGCAACGCGGAAACCCCGATGACGCGCTCGATGAACACGACCGCGACACCGCTCGTGGCGCTGGCCCAGTCGAGGTCCCCGAAAGCCTTGCGGCCGGCCACACCGCGAATGACGTCGCCACCCATCGCCCCCGGGGCGTAGGTGTTGTAAAAGTGACCGACGAGGTAGAGGTGTGCGACGCGAGGCCACGACGGGATGTCGATGGCGCCATAGGCTCTGAGCAGGAGCCGCCACCGAATCATCCCGAGCCCGAGCCCAACCGAGACCACGAAAATCGCAGCCAAGGCGGCGCCGAAGGACAGGCGCCGAAAGGCCTGCAGAACGTCTTGTGGCTCGATCCGGGTGGCAAGGTAGCCGACGACGGCAACCGTGACGCCGATACGGCCCCACCTGAGATAGCGCCGCCGCCTCTCGCCGCTCGCGCTGCGCCGTGCCCCCGCCTCGACCATCTCAGTCTGCGAAGTCTAGCCCGTCCCGGAGCTGGTGGAGCAGTTCCGGGGCATGAAACTCCACCATCTGCTGAAACGGCGGAAGGAACTCCAGAACTTGCGCCGATTGGTCCTCCAGCACGACGAGGGCCGGTCGGTGCCGAAGCGCGTCCATGAGCCTCGCGTACACGAAGCTCGGGTCGGCGTAGTCACGCGGGGCGCCCCACGCCATGAGCCGGGTGTGCAGCTTCGAGAAGGCTGCGCCGGCGTCCTGCCATTGCAGGCTGCCCTGTGCTTCGACCTCGAGCGCCGCCAAGTAATCGTCGACGTAGCCTTGTTCTCGGGTCAGCCAGCCGTCGAGGAACATCTCGGTTCCGACGTGGCCGACGGCGCGGGCGGTCCCGCGGCGCACCCCGACCCCGGAGAGCTCGCCGAGCGCCCTTGCGCACAACGAGAGAAACATGGGGGTCTGGTGAAACGTTCGGTCGGTTTGGTGGTGTAGCTCGATCCCGCGTCGAATGTGCCGATTGCGGACTCCAATCAACGGGACGCGGACCATGGCTTCGAAGTCCGGAAGCATGCTGCCGAGCAGGTGCTCTGCTCGGTTGTCCGCCCAGCTGGCAACCACTGCATGTCCGAAGAAGTTCAAAGCTCGAGTGCCCTTGCGATGCGGTCGAGGCCCGGCGGCTGGCGGAGCTCGGCGCTGTCCGTCCACCAGCTTACCCCGGGTTCGCCCTTGAACCACGTTCGCTGCCGTCGGGCGTAGATTCGGGTGGACTTCCGGATCCCACGCTTCGTTTCCTCGAGAGAAATGCGGTCGCGAAGGTGCGCAAGCACCTCGCGGTATCCAACGCTTCGCAGGGGCCGGATGTCGTCGCCCCATCGGGATCGCAGCGCACGCACCTCCTCGATCCAGCCGGCGTCGAGCATCTGCTCGGTGCGATTCTCGAGCACCCTCGAGTGCTGCTCGCGGTCCATGTCGAGAACGACGAACACCGCGCGGTATCGGGGCTCGCCGAGGGCGTGCTCGGCCCGAAGCACACCGAGCCGTCTGCCGGTCTGTTCGTAGACCTCGAGCGCGCGAATGATTCGGAGGGTGTCGTTCGGATGAATGGTCTCTGCGGAAATGGGATCGACCTCGACGAGCTTTGCATGAAGGTCTTCTCGCATTGCGGCGGCTTCGAGGCGTTGGCGGATGGATCGGTCGACCGGCGGCACGTCGACGAGCCCTCGAACGAGCGCGCGGATCCACAGCCCGGTTCCCCCTACGACGATCGGAAGACGTCCACGGGCACGAATCGATCGAATCGCGGTGTCTCCGAGCTGCGCGTAGGCGACCGCGTCGACTTCCTGGTCCGGATCGAAGACGTCGAGCAGGTGGTGTGGCACTCCCTCGAGCTCCGCAGGCGTCGGTTTCGCCGATCCGATGTCGAATCCGCGATAGATCTGGATGCTGTCGGCGCCGACGATCTCGCCCCCGAAGTGATGCGCCAAACCCACCGCGGCCGCGGTCTTGCCGGTTGCGGTGGGACCCGCGATGACCAGCAGGGGACCGAGCGCTTCAACCACGGGTAGGCTCATGGCTCGGCGACGACAGGGGTACGCGCGCGACGATGCAGGATCGATGCTCGTCACGGCTGGGCTGAACGGCGGCGACGATGCCTTCCGCCGCTCGGGCGTCAAGAACCTCGCCGTTCGGTGTCGCCGCGAGATCCGCCAGCGCGAAAAGCACCTCGTCCGTCGAGCCGGCCCCTCGGCGGCCGAGAGTCGTGATCGCACGTTCGAAGAGCGTGCTCGCCCGAGTCCCGGCGAGCAGCGCCGGGATCGCTCGCACCACGAGGGAGCCTTCACCGATCCCGGACCATTCGAATCCGAGCGCCCTCACGAGCGGCCCGTGTTGCGCGAGAACGGCCTCTGCGGTTGGCTCGAGCTCGATCCGGTCCGGGAAGAGCAGATTCTGCTGCGCGAGCGAGCCCTGCCGGATCGCCTCGTGAAGCGCGTCGTACCGGACCAACGCGTCGGCTCGGTGGCGATCGAGCACGAGGAGTTGGTCCTCGGCCTCGCAGATCAGGATGCGTTCGCGGACTTGGGCGACGAAGCGAAGCCCGTTCGGGCTGGGCGCTCTGTACTCCTCGACGGGCTCCGCGACGCCGCCGGCCGAAGGTTCGCGCGCGGTCGCGGGGGTGCGGCCAGAAGCGTTGGACCTCGCCATTCTGGCGTCCCAATACGCGTCCCCTCCCGTGCCGGAGGTGAGGCGGGAGGCAAGCATGCGGGTCACCCGATCCACGACCTGCGCCGCTTTCCCGAAGCGGACTTCGGTCTTTTGAGGGTGTGCGTTGACGTCCACCTCTTCGGGCGGCAGGCGCAGCGAGACTACCCCGCGAGGGTAGTATCCTCGGGGCAGCTCCTCTCCATAGGCGAACGCGATCGCACGGCTCAGCCCTCGATCGGTGATCGGTCTTCCGTTGACGAACAAGAAGAGATGACGCACCCCAGGCCGTGCGAGCTCGACCGGCGCCAAGAGCGCGTCGATCACCAGGCCCTCGCGCTCGGCGTGGATTTCCCGAAGCATCAGCTCACCGAACACCTGGTGCGCCCGCTCGGCGAGGGAGCCCGCGGGCAGATACTGCCTCGCGGTGCGGCCGTCCGAGCGGACCACCAGCCGGAGCTCCGGATGGCCGAGCGCGACGCGCTGACAAACCTCGAAGATACGAGAGGTTTCGGTTTGACGAGCCCGAAGAAACTTCTTTCGCGCCGGAACGTTGTAGAACAGATCTTCGACCACGACCGTCGTGCCAGGGGGGCATCCGGCCGGCATGACCTCCCGTAACTCACCCCCTTCGACGACCACCCGGGTACCCTCGAGCTCGCCTTTCAGGCGTGTGGTGATCGTCATCTTCGAGACCGACCCGATCGACGGAAGAGCCTCGCCCCGAAATCCGAGCGTCGAGACCCGCACCAGGTCGTCGAAGGTCGCAATCTTGCTGGTGGCATGCCGTTCGACGCACATGGCCGCATCCTCGGGCGACATTCCAACCCCATCGTCGATTACACGGACGACGCCGCGGCCCCCGTCTTCCACTGACACGGTAATCGCGCCGGCCCGAGCATCGATCGCGTTCTCGAGGAGCTCCTTGACCAGGTTGGCCGGACGCTCGATCACCTCACCGGCCGCGATCTGGTCGATCAGGATCGGGTCGAGCAATCGTACCGTCGCGCTCACGGCGTGCGCGTATCAAAGCTCCCTCCGATTGGCAACGAGGCCTCGCAGCCTGGGCGCCTTCGTTGACCCTCGAACGACGGCGATGCTACCGTGAAACGGCGGAGTTAGCCCGCAATTTGCGATGATGAAGGTATGTCCCGCCTGTAGAGTCGATTACGGTGGTGGAGAGGTATTCTGCCCGGTCGATGCCGCCCGTCTGGTGACCACGTCACAGATGGGCGAGAGCCCTCTCGACCCCGACGACCCGCATATCGGAACGGTGCTGGCCGGGCGGTACGTGGTCCGAAGCCGCATCGGCGAGGGCGGCATGGGACTCGTATACGAGGGCATCCATCGCGATATCGACAAGCGCGTCGCGATCAAGGTGCTCCGAGAGGACCTGTCGAGGCGCCCCGAGGTCGTCGCGCGCTTCCGTCAGGAAGCCAAGAGCGCTTCGCGGATCGGTCACGAGAACATCGTCGATATCTCCGACTTCGGCGAAACCACACGCGGAGCGAGCTATTTCGTCATGGAGTATCTGGAGGGGGAAGACCTCGCCAACGTCCTCGCCAGACAAGGGACCGTCGATGCCGAGCGAGCGTGCGCGATCGTGCTTCAGTGCTGCCGGGCGTTGTCGGCGACTCATGCCAAGGGGATCGTCCACCGCGACATCAAGCCCGAGAACATCTTCCTCACCAAGCGCGATGGTATCGACGACTTCGTGAAGATCGTCGACTTCGGGATCGCCAAGATGAGCGACATCGAGACCGACGGAGCACCGGGACGCAAGCTGACGAAAACCGGGATGATCTTCGGAACACCCGAGTACATGTCGCCGGAGCAGGCGGCGGGCAGGGAGCTCGACCATCGGGTCGATGTCTATGCCCTCGGGATCATCCTGTACGAGTGCTTGGCGGGCCGGGTTCCATTCGAGGGCGACACGTTCATGGGCGTGCTCACCCAGCACCTGAGCGCCGAGTTGCCGCCTATCAACGAGGTGAACCCGGGCGTGCGCGTGAGCCGAGAGCTCGAGCTCGTGATCCGAAAGGCGCTCGCCAAGGATCCGAACGACCGCTACGCGGACACAGAGGAGCTGGCCGAGGCGATTCGCTGTGCCCTCGACGGACGACTGAGCCGAGCGACCTTGAAAACGCCGCCCTCGGCATTGGGTCTGCCGTCGTTGGGCTACCTCGATCCGGTGCCGCGCCGAAAGACAGGTCGCTGGGTTTGGGCTGCGGCCGGGATCGGCGCAGCCGGAGCGCTCGGCTGGGCAGCGCTCGGACCCATCTCGGGATCGGAGAGCGGAGCGGGAGCGAGCCAGGCGCCTCCGGGTGAGTCGGCTGCGCCCGCGCGACCCGAGAGCGAGTCGCCCACGGCGCTCGCTCGGATCCCTGAACAGAACGCCCCTTCGGAAGAGAGGTCGGCGCTTCCCGAGGTCGAACAGGCCCCGATGTTCGTCGACCTTCACGTCGCGACCGATCCCGAAGGGGCGAGAGTTTTCCTCGTCGACGGCTCCGAAGCCTGCGCGACGACGCCGTGCACCCTCGAGGCGGAGAGAGGATCGACCCTGGTGCTTCGCGCCAAGCTCGGTAAGCGAAGGGGCCGCACGGCGGTCACTCCCACCGAGGAGCAAACCGTCTTGATCGGGCTCGAAGCACCCCGGAGATCCGCTCCGAAGGTCCGGGACAGGGAGGCGCGCAAGCCCCCAACCGCCGCGCCCGTCCGCGCTTCGGATCTCAAGGTGCCCGAGTGGGCTCGGTGAGTGACGTCGAGCTGAAAACCCTGGCCGATCTCGAGTGGGATCAAATAGAGCGGGCGGTTGCAGACCGTTGCCGAGGGCCTTTGCGGGACAAGCTCTCGTTGCCGCTCGCCCGAACCTTCGAGGAGACCGAGCGCGCTCTCGCGGAAGCGACCGAGGCTTGGAAGCTGCTCGATCGGGGCGAGCCGCTGCCCCTCGACGGCATCTGCGACATCGGGCCGTCGTTGCAGCATCTGCAGCGCGAAGGTGTGCTCGAAGGAAACGCGTTTAGGGACATCCGCATGACCTTGCGTGCCTCCGCGACGCTGCGGAAGTTTCTGAGCCAGCGCAAGAGTCAGGCCCCTTACCTACACCGGGCCTGCTCCATCGATCCGACGCTCGATGGCCTCGAGGAAGAGGTCGGGATGTCGATCGGAGACGACGGCTCGATCCTCGACTCGGCGAGTGCAGAGCTCGCCCAGCTTCGCCAAGAGGTGGGAAACCTTCGCGCCCGGATCATTCGAAAGCTCGAGGAGCTGATCCAGAAGCGGAGCGCCATCCTGCAGGATTCGTTCTACACGATCCGAGAAGGCCGTTACGTCCTTCCCGTTCGCGCTGACGCGCACGAGCGCTTTCACGGCATCGTGCATGGATCGAGCGCGAGCGGTGCGACGATCTTCGTCGAGCCGCGAGAGCTCGTCGAACGCGGCAACCGCCTCAAGATGGCTCAGGGCGAGCTGGAGCGGGAGGAGCGCAGGATTCTCGGTGCGCTCTCAGACTTGGTTCGCCAGTATGTGCCGCAGCTCCGCTCTGCAGCTGAAGCGTTGGGCCACGCCGATCTGAGAGGTGCCAGCGCACAGCTGGCCGTCGACCTTCGCGGCCGTTTCGTCGAGCTCGGGGCGAAGCCATCGATTTCGCTTCGTGCCGCTCGACATCCGCTATTGGTCCTGCGGGGAATCGACGTCGTTCCAAACGACATCGAGCTCCGTGGCGGCCAAGCCCTGGTCATCTCGGGGCCGAACGCCGGGGGCAAGACGGTGGCGCTCAAGATGCTCGGCTTGGCAGCGCTGATGACTCGAGCGGGTCTGCCGGTTCCAGTCGATGAAGGGAGCGTTTGCGGTTTCTTCTCCCCCGTGCTCGCGGCGGTGGGGGATGAGCAGAGCCTCGCCCGGAGCTTATCGACGTTTTCAGCGCATCTGGTCACACTTCGAAGCGTGCTCGAGCAGGCTGGGGGGCACGTGCTCGTCCTGCTCGACGAGCTTGCAGGCGCCACCGACCCAGAGGCCGGCGCTGCGCTTGCGTGTGCGGTGGTGAAGAGCTTGGTGGAGCGACACACTGCCGTCGCCCTCACGACACACTACGAGGCGTTGAAGGCGCTCGCGGCCGAGCGCGAGGACATGCTCAACGCTTCGGTCGGCTTCGACTTCGACGCCATGGAACCGACGTTCCGACTGACGATGGGCGTGCCCGGCGGCTCGAACGCCCTCGAAATCGCTCGGCGTTACGGAATCCCCGACGACGTGATCGCCGAGGCGCGACGCGCGCTGCCGGAGCATTCCCGAAGCTTCGAGACCTTGGTCGCGAAGCTCGACGCCGCGACCAAAGCGGCGCTCCGAGAGGCCGAGAGGCTCGCAAAGGAACGAGCCGAGGTCGAGGACGAGCGTGCGCGGCTCGACCTGCGCCAGCGAGAGATCAAGGTGCGAGAGGCCAAAGGGCTTGGCCAAGAAGCTCAACGGCTGGTCGACCAAATCCGGGAGCTCCACAGCAGGCTGGACCAGGCCAAGAAAGAGCTCCGCCAGCGCGCGGAGGCAGAGTCCATTGCGGCGGCATCCGAGGTGCTGCGCGAAGGCGGCACGCTCCTCGGTGAGCTCGACGCTCGTCGGTTGTCGCTAGAGCCGGCGCCCGTCGAAACGGCGGAGCTCGACCCGGCGACCATTCGGGTCGGCGACCGCGTCTGGGTCGAGCGGCTCCGAAGCACGGCCGACGTGATCGAGGGGCCGGCGCGGGGCAAGGTTCGAGTGTCCGCGGGCATGATGAAGCTTTGGGTCGACGTCGGCGATCTGAGAGCGGTGAAGCAGGTCTCGGGGGCTCTCACCGCGCGCTCGACCGCGGGGTCAGGCGCGCATCCTACGCCGGCGCGCGCCGTGCGGACGAGCGACAACACGCTCGATGTCCGCGGCACGCGGGCGGAGGATGCCTTGGCGATGGCCGAGACGTTCTTGGATCGAATGTACGGGGCCGGAGAAGCTCAAGCATTCATCGTTCACGGCGTCGGGAGCGGGGTGCTTCGGGAGGCGATCCATCGGTATCTCGCCGGAGATGCCCATTACGTAGCCGGCTTTCGCGAGGCGACCCAGGACGAAGGTGGTCCTCAAGTGACCGTCGTCGCGCTCAAGTGAGGTTCACCGACCGACGCTGCCTGCCTCGTGCTCCGCCTTGTACGGCTTGACCGCGAACTGCCAGACGGCGAGCCCGACGCAGACCATCAGGATCGAGGACCATTGGGCTGGAGTCAGGCCCGCGTACCGCACGTCACCGCCCTCGAGCGGCGCCGCCCGTAGAAAATCGAGGAAGAAGCGGACCGGCGCATACACCAACGGGAGCAGAACGCAGTAGAACCCAACAGGGCGGCGACTGCGGTGCTCGAGCCAGACGAAGAGCACGATGATCAGGGCCGAGTAGATCATCTCGTATAGACCGAGGTCGTGCCGTGGCTGATAGGGAGGGGCGCCAAATCGATAGTCGGCCACCGCCAGCGCGAATTCGGTCACTTTGCCGGGATGGTCGTGAACGACGAAGCAGCCCATGCGCCCGAAGAACCAACCGAACGGCAGCCCGAAGCAGACCGTGTTCGCGTAAGGCAGAAGCGGCATCTTCTTCCGGTAGCGCCAGATGAAGCATCCGAGAATGCCCCCAAAGAAACCCCCGTAGGACGAGAGCCCGAGCCACGTCGAAAAGAAGAGAGAGGGGTCGCGCAGGAGCTGCACCAGCGTGTCGCGCTCGTAAAAGAGCCCGTTCAAGAAGTACCCGAGGATGAAACCCGTCACGACCGCATACGTCACCAGGTCTCCGGCGACGATTGGGTCGAGGTCGTTGCGTTGTGCGAACCGGCCGGCGACCCACGCGCCAAGCAACACTCCCGTGGCCACGAGTACGCCGAACGGCTGAATCGAGAGGGTGTCTCCCAAGACGGGTAGAGAGAACGGAAGTGGGATGTCCCACGACTCGAGCCGGAACCAGGGAATGAACAGCAGCGCCTGCATGACAGCCGAGCCTAGCATCGACATCCTTGCATCGCCTCCGGACAGCCGCTAAGGCCCACCCAGGAGACACGATGAGCGAAATCATCGCAGTTGGAGCCAGAGAAATCCTCGATTCCAGAGGTAATCCGACCGTCGAGGTCGACGTGGAGCTGATGGGAGGCGCGACCGGTAGAGCCGCCGTACCCTCCGGTGCTTCGACCGGGGAGCACGAAGCGCTCGAGCTGCGCGACGGAGATGCAGGCCGCTACCTCGGCAAGGGAGTGCTCAAAGCCGTCGACCACGTGGTCAATGAGATCGCGCCTCAAGTGCTCGGTCACGAGGCGCTTGATCAGGCGGGTGTCGACCAGGTCATGCTCGACTTCGATGGTACGCCGTCCAAGGCGAAGCTAGGGGCGAATGCGATCCTGGGAGTCTCGATGGCCGTCGCCCGGGCTGCCGCCGACGCCGTCGGCCTGCCGCTCTGGCGATACCTCGGTGGTGCGCAGGCGCACGTGCTCCCGACGCCCTTGATGAACATCGTCAACGGGGGCGCGCACGCCGACAGCGGCCTCGAGATTCAAGAGTTCATGGTCGTTCCGATCGGGTTCGACTCGTTTTCCGAGGCGCTTCGAGCTGGGGCCGAGACATTTCACCACCTGAAGAAGCTCCTCAAGGAAGCGGGTCACTCGACGGGCGTCGGTGACGAGGGCGGCTTCGCGCCGCACCTGTCGACCAACGAGGAAGCGCTGTCGTTCGTGGCCCGAGCCATCGAAGCCGCTGGCTATCGCCCGGGCGACGAGGTCGCCATCGCCCTCGACTGCGCCGCGAGTGAGTTCTACGACAAGAAGAAGGGCATCTACACCTTCGACAAGAAGCCGGTCGATGCCGCAGGCCTCGTCGAGATCTACGCGGACTACTGCTCGAAGTATCCGATCGTCAGTATCGAAGATGGCATGGACGAAAACGACTGGGATGGCTGGAAGGTGCAGACAGACGCTCTCGGGTCCAAAGTCCAGCTCGTCGGTGACGACGTCTTCGTAACGAATACGGAGCGAGTTCAGATGGGGATCGACCTCGGGGTGGCCAACGCGATCCTCGTGAAGGTCAACCAGATCGGCACCGTAACCGAGACTCTCAACACGATCCGCCTCGGCATGCTGCACGGGTATGCCTCGATCATCTCGCACCGAAGCGGCGAGACCGAAGATACCTTCATCGCCGATCTCGCCGTCGCGACCGGAGTTGGCCAGATCAAGACCGGCTCCGCATCCCGCTCGGAGCGTATCGCAAAGTACAACCAACTCCTTCGCATCGAGGAGCAACTCGGCGACGGTGCGGTCTACGCGGGCGACTCGACCTTCGCCGCCTGACGCGCGATCGATGTCAAGTCGTCGCGAATCGCGACGCGGACTCCCGGTCGTACTGCCCTGCGCGGAATGCGTAGTCCGCGAGAATCCGGCGGAGCGACTGCACGTTGGTCGTGAAGGGCTGCGCGCTCATCTCCGCCAGCATCCGGTCCATGGTCAGAAGCGCGCCGTGTCGAATGGGCCCGTAGGTGGTGAGCTTCGCGATCAGCGGTCGGTCGTCGGCCGGCAAAGGCAGGCCCACCGTCGCCGAGGACGTCGCGCGAACGCGGCCCTGTGGGGCGGGAGCAACAGAGTACGTCGAGACAACCTCTTCCTGATGGTCGAGCGCGAGAATCGAAGCGTCGAGAGCGTGACCTTGCGGCTCGGTCGCCTCGATCTCCTCGGGGATCGGTTCGCCCGCCACGATCCGAAGCTGGAGGGACACCAAGTCGAGGCCCGTGACCATCTCGATGAGCGTGTGGTGGCGCGGCAAGCCGATCTTCACGTCTGAGGCCCAAGAAAGACCCGCCGGGTCGATGTGAAACGTCACTTCGAGGAGCCCGGCGTAGCGGAGCTCGGCGGCGAGACGCCGTGCGTTCTCGAATAGCGCCATTCGAAATGCCTCCCCGTCGGTGCGGAAGAGCAACTCTGGGGACGGGGTTTCATGGATCAGCGTGTGCTCGGAGGTCGACAGGCTTCGGTCGCACTCCGCGATAGCGGCTGTCTCGCCGTGCGAGTCCGCCGCAACGAGCACCGTGATCTCTCGAGGCCGCGACGAATCGTGCTCTTCGTGGATCGTGCGGACGTTCGCCCGCTCGGCGGCGGCGACGAGGGTGGCCGGGTCGGTGAGCGCGCCGAGCACGTCGAGATCGGTCCCGATGACGGCCACGCCCGCGTTCTCGACGGCGCTCGCAAGCTCGAACAGCTCGGGCTGGCCCTGATACCCGAGGTGCGCGGCGTCGGCGCCCGCCTGCTCGAGGATACTCGGGAGCCGATCCGTCGGAATCGGGCTGGCCTCGTCGAAGTCGACCTCGATGCTCCGGTCAGCGGCCTGCATATGACGGCTTGCGGGGCCGCTTTTGGGTGCGACGACGATCGATTCGATGCCCATGCGCCGACACGTTCGCGCCACGCGCGTGGCCGCCTCTCCGCGCCGGAGTATCAGGATCTTCTCGAACATCGCCCGAGCATAGCAAGCGACTTGCTGCGAGCACCCCGCCGTCCGGCTTGACCGTGTGGGGTGCGGAAGTCATCAGCCAAGCGATGCCGGTGAGGGTCCGATCGCGTGGGTTGCGACGTCGTTCGGTCCGCCACGCAGATCTGTCGTGGCGTGCGCGGGCCATGCTCGAAGTCCTCGGGCTCGAGGATGCGGAGCTCTCCGTCCTGCTTTGCAGCGACGAAGAGATTCGCCAGCTCAACCGCCGTTACCGACGAAAGGACAAGTCGACCGACGTCCTGGCGTTCCCGATGCAAGAGCTTCCTTTCCGTACACCTGCCGGTGCCCTTCTCGGCGACGTGGTCATCTCGCTGCCCACCGCGGCCCGCCAGGCTGCCGAGGGCGATCGCCCGATCATCGAAGAAGTGACGTTCTTGCTCGCTCATGGGCTGCTTCACCTGGTGGGCTACGATCACGCCACGAAGCGACAAGAGCGCGAGATGACGGAGCGGATCGCGCATCTATTGGCCTCGGTCGAGGACGCCCGACGCTGATCGTTCCCTGTGGAAAACGGCCATTCAGGACAGCGTCTCGAGGCGTGAATTCCTCAGGCGCTGCCTGGATTTTGCTGCGTAACCATTTGAAACGAAGCCTGATTCCGTTCGAGGCTCGCTGTGGCGCCAATGCGCGACGGACCCGACGCGAAACCTGTGGACGCGCTGTGGGTAACCTTCGGGCCAGTGGACTCGGATGACGCGATTGCAGGCTAGGTGCCTCATCCGATCGCTTAACCCCACGAAATTTGTTCGCGAAATCGAACAAAGGCCCTTGTCAGCAAGGAAAACCCCAGGCATAGATGGCGCCGTGCCTGTCCAAGGCTTTCTTTTGGGGGCCTTTTCATCGACCGAGGGGCAGGTCGCGGAGTTAGGAGGGAATTATGGTAGCGGGCAAGCGAATGACAAAGGCCCAGATCATGAGCGAGGTGGCCGACAAGAGCGGCCTCACCAAGAAGGAAGTCGGTGCCGTCTTCGATGCTCTTCGAGAGCTCGTCAAGAAGGAGCTTGGTCGCCGTGGTACAGGGGAGTTCGTCATTCCTGACATGATCAAACTCAAAGTTCGTAAGATTCCGGCGAAGCCCGCTCGGATGGGGCGCAACCCAGCAACCGGTGAGGAGATGATGCTCCCACCGAAGGCCGCGTCCAAGAAGATCCGCGCAACGCCGCTCAAGAAGCTCAAAGACCTCGTGCTTTGAGCCACTGAGAGCGAATCCAGAAAAAGGGGCCCTCAGGGCCCCTTTTTCGTTGGAGGTATCGGTGCTGGAGCAGGCTGCGCTGGCCGCCGGGGGCCGGTGGGCCCCCGGAGCCTGCCTTCGGCGTAGCTGAGTAGGAAGCGGATCTGGTCGGCGTTCAGCTCGAAGGACACGCGGACGCGGTCGTCTTCGGCGTCGAACTCCATCCGCCGAAGCGTCTTGCCGAAGCCCGCGAGCGTCATGATCAGCTGCTCCGAGTAAAACATCACGACCCTCTTCCAGTAAACCGAAGCATCGCGTGCGTCGCTCGCAGAGGAAAAGGTGGCGAGCGCGCTGACGGTTGCTTCGTCTGGCCCCGTTTCACGAACTGCCAAACGCAGACGAATGGGGACGTATCGGATGTTTCCGACCACGAAGCGGTGCACGCCTTCGACCTCGAGCGAGATCGCCTCTCCTGGTCCCATCGACAGCAACGCGTCCGGACCGCGAGCCGCGAGCAGGCCCTCCTTCTTGGCATCTCGAAGCTCGCGAGCGGTGGTCATGGCGAGGACCCGTTCGAGATCTTGAAGCCGCGTGATGCTGAAGTGATGAGGGCTCAGAAGAGCGATCGTGCGTGGCGTGCGGTCGAGGTTGTGCCAGGGGGCGGTCGGAACGCCGAAACGTCGCTGCCAGCGCGCGCTCTTGCCTTGCGAGCGCGCGAGACGGGTCACGCTGGCGCGGGCGAAGCCTGGGTCGCGCCCATGCCGGCCGGCGAGCACGAGCTTGGACCGCTCCAAATTCGGCGTCGCAACCAGCAGTCGGTCGAGGTCTGCCACGGGGTCGATGCCCGAGCCCTCGAGCAGGAGCTGCCAGTCGGGAACGCCTGCCAAAAACCGGGTCACATCCGGGCCGAGGGGAGATTCCCGCACCCGCTTCATGTCGACCCGCAGCGCGAGGTGGGCGCCGGGGGGAATGCGCGAGGGACCGCGGAGGACGGAGCGGGCGACGGGGAGGTCGGTGGCAGGGCCAGGGTCAGCGTCAGTCTCAGCATCGGTCTCAGCATCGGTCTCGGTCTCGGTGTCGGCCTCGGTGTCGGTGTCGGTCTCGGTGTCGGTCTCGGTGTCGGTCTCGGTGTCGGTCTCGGGGAGCGGGACGCCGGCATCGGGTAGGTAGGCGGGCTGCACGGGGGGCTCGGCCGGGCGCCTCGCGCTTGGATCGACGGCGGCGGCGGTTCGTGGCGCGGCGGCCATCGCCATCTCGTCCGTCAGACCAAACTCCACCTCGGCCGGTAGCGTCAATTCGAAGTCGAAGTCGAAGTGCCGGGTGGCGTTCGCGATGTAAGCGAACGCGGCGAGGTGCACGCCAACCGAGACTACGAGCCCGAACGTCGTAGAGAACGCTTCGAGTTGTTGACCCGTGCGCATGCTAATGACACTCGTAGCAGACCACGGCCGTGCAGCGCACACGACGAGCTTTATCGCTGATCTTCTGGGTGCTGTCGGGCACGATCCCCCTAGTTGCGTGCGCGGGCTGCAGCCAAGATGGTCCGCTCGCTCTGGTCGAGGGCGTCGGCACCAAGGAGCAACGGGATCTCGGCCCACCGCAGCGCGTATTTGCAAGGCGATTCGTGACGCCTATACGGGACCGGCCAAGCCCCGAGGGTGCCCGTCTGGGCTACCTGCGGGCAGGCGCGCTTCTTCACTCGACCACCACCGAGCCCGTCGGGTTCGAAGGATGCGAGGACGGCTGGTACGAGCTCGACACCGGTGGATACGCGTGTCGGGGCCGTGACATTCTCGTCTTCTCGGGCGAACGTTTGCCAGAGCTGCGCGCGAGGCAACCGGATCGCGACGCGATCATGCCCTACGAATACGCAACCGTCGTGCGCGATACGCCGCTCTACAAACGGTTGCCGAGGGCCGATGAGATCTACGAAATTCCCGTCGAGACTTCGGATGCCAGCGTCGAGCGTTCGACGACGGGGCCCGCGTTACCGTCGTCAGACACCGACTATCCGCTGGTCATGCGCGTCCTCAAGCCCGGGTTCTACGTCAGCTTGGATCGCACCTTCGAAAAGGATGGCAAGACCTATTGGCGCACGCAGCAAAACGGTTTCCTCCGGGCCGACCGTCTGCGGCGCAAGGAGCCGAGCGACTTCGAAGGACAGAGGCTCAACGGCTCGATGTGGGATCTTCCCGTGGCGGTCACTCGGGCTGACAAGACGGTCCTCTACAGGCTGAACGACCGCGGAAAGCTTCGGGCGACCAGCGACCACCTTCCGCCGCGAAGCTGGCTTCGCGTTCGGTCGCGTAGACGCATTGGCGAAGAGGCGTATCTGATGGTCGGAGTCGACAGGCTGGTTCGCGAGAGCGACGTCCTGGTCGTCGAGCCCATCACGCCGCCAGCGGAGGTGGGTGAGGGTGAGCGCTGGATCGAGATCGACCTGACACACCAGGTCCTCGTAGCCTACGACTGGAAGCAGCCACGCTACGTGAGCCTCGTCTCGACCGGCCGGGCGAGAGGCTCGGACCCCGCGCTCGACTACCGTACGCCCGTGGGCCTCTACCGGATCCGCGGGAAACATCTGACCTCGACGATGGACAACGACGAGCCCGGGGAGCCGCCGTACTCCCTCGAGGACGTTCCCTACGTGATGTACTTCAAGGGGGCCTACGCGTTTCATTCTGCCTTCTGGCACGATCGTTTCGGCCGTCCGCGCAGCCATGGTTGCATCAACCTCGCTCCGCGCGACGCGAAGTGGCTTTACAACTGGGCGGCTCCAGACCTTCCCGCGAGCTGGCACGGCGGCACAGCGACGGAGAAGAATCCAGGTGCCTGGGTCTACATTCACGGCGAGACGCCCGGACCGAGACCGAAACCGCGCTCGCCCGTCCGAAACCTCGACGCCGAGACCGAGACGGTCAGACCGGGGCCGTAGTAGCGGCAGCCCTCATTTCGCGAGCGCTGCGCGCACGGCTTTCAGGAGCTTTTGGCCGTCCGGGCCGACCTGCTTGGCCACGTTCTCTGGAACGCCCTTCTCTTTGTCTTTGAACTTCTGGAGCTCGCCCGCGCTCGGTTCGTGGATGTCGTAGCCGTAGCGCACGAGGTTCTTTTGGAGGACTGGCTCCATCTTGCGGACCTGCTCACGGCCCCAGGTCGTGAGGTCGTATGGGACGGTGACCAGGATCTTCTGGATGTCCGGAGGAAGCGTGTCGAACCACTTCTTCGAGTAGACGACGATCCCCGGCTGATACGAGTGACGCGAAAGGATCAGGTTGCGATCGCCCTCTTCGAGACCCTGATACCACGTCGTGGCCATCGCAAAGAGCGGCGTATTGTCGAAGCCGTCCACGACCCCGGTCTGAAGGCTCGTCATCGTGTTGGCGACGTCGATCGTGACCGGGCTCGCGCCGAGCGCTTTGTACGCCTCGACGTGAGCGACGGCCTCTTGCGAGCGGTAACGCACACCCTTCATGTCGTCTGGCGTGCGAATGGGCCGCCGGCTGAAGTACGAGCGGAAGCCGTTTTCTCCCCATAGTGCAAAGACGAGCTTCTGCTTTTCGAGGATTGCGCGGACCTGTTTCAGAACCTCGGGGTCGTCGAGCGCCTTGTCCGCCTGCTCCACGGTGTCGAATACATACGGCGCTTCGAGCACGTTGACTTCGCGCACGATCGAGCTCAGCCCGCCGACGGATCCGGCGAAGCCCTGCTTGCTACCCATTTGGGTTCGGCGCGCCAGCGACCGCTCGTTTGAGCCGCCGAGGCGCAACTTCACCTTCACGCGTCCGCCGGTTTGTTCTTCGATGTACTTCTTCAGGCGTTTGAGTTGCAACGCCCAGGGGCTGCCCGCGGGAACGACCGTTCCCATCTCCAACACGTACTCCTGAGCAGATACTGGGGCGGGACCAGCAAGCAGGAAGGACAGAGCGACGAACGCCACAGCACAGACTACGGATTTACGCATTGAATTCTCCTCGGGCGAGCCCAGTGGACGCCATAGTTGTCGAGCCTATTCAGTTCAGAAGATGTCGTCGATCTCGCCCATCAGTTTCTTGGCCTTACGCTGCTCGCACGTGTTTTCCGGCCTGATCGCAGGGATCACGTTGGGGTCGGCCTTGATCACGTAGTTGACCAGCTCCTCGAAGAGAGCTCGATTGTCTTCCTTAACCGCCCACTCCTCGGCCATCAGGATACGCGTTCCAAAGTAGTTCGGCTGGGCCTTGAGCGAGACGTTGAAGTGCGCGGCCGACTTCTTCATGTCGCCTCCCGCGAAGCTGGGCGACTTGGCGTAGAACACACCGAAGTAACGGTCGGGTCCTTGATACCAGTAAGTGGGATTCGAATTGAGGCAGAACTGCATGATCTCCCGGATCTCGTCCTTGTAGGAGAGCAAGGTGGCGAAGCTCTCGAGAGTGGCCCAGCGTCCGAGGTTCGAAGACCGCCAGTAGAGAGCGGGGACCGCCGAGGCGTTCAGCACCGAAATCGCGTTTTCGATGAGCTCTCCGGCCGCCATCTTCTCTGCAAAGGCGGGCGACATCGCCGACAGCGAACGCTCGGCGGCCTTGGTGCCCTCCTCGTGGGTATTCTTGTAGAGGTCAGGGTTGCTCTCGTCGAAACGCAGATGACAATCCGCGTAGAAGTAGAGCGCGTGCGACAGCTCGCTCAGCGCTTCTGCGTTCGACGGGTCCAAATCGGTGGCGGCCTTGTAGGCTTCGACTGCCGCTTTCGCCTGGCTGGCGTCGCCTCGCTTGTCCCAGGCCTGCCGGGCCGAAGCCAGCAACTCTCCGACTCGCGCCTTAGTGGCATCATCGAGCGGCACAGCTCCCGCAGTCGTGTCCCACGCGGTCTCACGGGTCGAACTACAACTGGCCGCCAACATGGTCACGCATACGAGGGCAACCCAGTGCCCGATGTTCAACGAACGCATCATGCTTTCCTCCTGCTCCCGTGCCGAACGGCCGGGGGTAATGGGGCATACCAAGATGCCTTTCTCGCTGTCAACGACGCAAAGCGCCAGACAGGCGGTTTGCTTGCAGAGGGTGGGGTGCTGTGGTACGGCCCGCCTTGAAATTTTGGTTTACCTCTCCCGGGTGGGCCGCCACGGCCCGCCCATTTTTCGTTTGGGGGCCTCGAGTAGAAATTGACCAAGGATACGGAACGGCTAGCCCACTCTTTAGAGCACCTGATCGACCCGATTTGCCGCGCCCACGGCGTCGAGCTGGTCGACGTGCGCTATCTCAGGGAGCCGAAAGGGGCGGTCATTCGGGTCATCATTGATCGGGAGGTCCCCACGGTGGAGGTGGGCAGCGGGGTCTCGCTCGAGGATTGCACGGGGGTCAGCCGCGACGTATCCACCGCTTTGGACGTTCACGAGGACTTTCTTCCCTCTGGGGGGTACCGCCTGGAGGTCAGCTCCCCAGGGCTCGAGCGGCCTCTGGTGAAGCTCACGGACTTCGAACGATTCTCGGGCCGCGAGGTCAAAGTGCGAACACGAATTCCAATTCAGAAGCAGCGCCGCTTCCGCGGGAGGCTGCTCAGGGTCGTCAATCAGAGCATCGAGCTCGATCAAGACGGCCAGGTCCTTCTCATTCCGCACGCGGAAATCGCGAAAGCGAACCTCGTGTATCGATTTTCGAAATAGGTGGGTTGATGGCTATGCAACAAAGCACGCTCTCCCTTCAGCATGTGATCGAACAGGTCAGCCAGGAAAAGGGCATCGATGCCAAGATTCTGGTCGAGGCCACTGAGCAGGCGATTCTGACGGCTGCAAAGAAGACGTTTGGTCCCGATCGCGAGCTCGAGGCGAGGTTCAATAAGGACACCGGTGCGGTCGATCTGTTTCAATACATGACAGTCGTACGGTCCGTCGAAAACAGCGAGCAGGAGATCTCCGTCGAGGAAGCCAAGACGCACGGGCTGGAAGCCGAGATCGGCGAGGAGCTCGGATTCCAAATCTTCTACCTTCCGGAGGACCGGGACAAGGC
The DNA here is from genome assembly GCA_963792825.1 of uncultured delta proteobacterium. Taxonomy (GTDB): domain Bacteria; phylum Myxococcota_A; class Polyangia; order Polyangiales; family Houyiibacteriaceae; genus SG8-38. The sequence continues at coordinate 492,589 of CAWBXS010000001.1, forward strand.
TCGCGAGCAGGACAAGCAGTTCGGGGAGCTGCTGAGCCTCGAGCAGAGCCGGAGCCGCTTCGGCCGGATCGCGGCTCAGACCGCCAAGCAGGTGATCATCCAGCGAGTCCGAGATGCCGAACGCGAGCGGGTGTACACCGAATACAAGAATCGCAAGGGCGAGATCATCACCGGCGTGGTGCGCCGGTTCGAGCGTGGCTCGAACATCATCGTCGACCTAGGCCGTGGCGTCGAGGCCGTGCTGCCGCCGCGTGAGCAGACTCCACGCGAGAGCTACCGCCCCGGAGACCGCATCGTGGCCTTCCTGAAGGACATCGACCGGGAAGCGCGCGGGCCTCAGATCATCCTCTCCAGGACCGACGTGGGGCTCCTCGTGAAGCTCTTCGAGATGGAGGTCCCCGAGATTTACGAGGGGATCGTTCGGATCGTGGCCGCGGCTCGCGAGCCCGGTGCCCGGTCGAAGATTGCCGTCAGCAGTCGGGATTCCGACGTCGATCCCGTCGGTGCGTGCGTGGGCATGAAGGGCTCCCGCGTACAAGCAGTCGTGCAGGAGCTTCGCGGCGAAAAGATCGACATCGTGCCCTGGGATCGAGACCCGGCCCGGTTCGTTTGCAACGCGATCGCGCCCGCCGAGGTCGTGCGCGTGGTGATCGACGAGACCAATTCCAACATGGAACTGGTCGTGCCGGATCCGAAGCTGTCGCTCGCGATCGGCCGCCGCGGCCAGAACGTACGTTTGGCGTCGCAGCTCACCGGCTGGCGCCTCGACATCGTCAGCGAGTCTCGGTTCAAACAGATCGAGGAAGAGGCGATGGCGGCGCTGTCGCGGCTCAGCACGGACGAGGAGCTCTCCCGGTCACTCTACCGCATGGGCTTTCGAAGCCTCGACGAGGTGGTCGATGCGAGCGAGGGCGAGCTCGCCTCGGTACCGGGGATTTCCGAGGCCGACGTGGCCAGGCTTCGCGACGATGCCGCCCGGGCGATGGAAGCGCTACGCAAGGAACGACTGGCCGCGATGGCCGACCGGACCGAGGCGCCAACCGAGCGTGACAAGCTTCTGCTGGTGAGAGGTGTCAACGCGCGGGTCGCCGATCAGCTCGAGCAGAGCGGCTACTCGTCGGTCGAAACGATCGCGGGCGAAGGCGACGCCGATCGACTCGCGATCAAGTCGGGCCTCGGAGCGACGAAGGCACAAGCTCTCAGAGCTGCGGTCGCGGAGTTCCTCGACAAGGAGTGGCCGCCGGTCGAGGTGAAGATGAACGAGAGCGTTGCCGCTGCGCAGGCCGAGGCGGCGCGGCTCGAGGCCGAAGCGAAGGAAGCGGCCGAGGCGAAGGAAGCGGCCGAAGCGAAGGAAGCGGCCGAAGCGAAGGAAGCGGCCGAGGCGATGCAAGCAGAGTCCGAAGCCAGCTCTGAAGCCCAGACGGCTTCTGAGCCGGAGGCTGAAGCCGAGACCCTAGGGGAGACGAAACCGGAGTAAGAACCGATGTTGAGCGTGATGGACGAGATCGAAGCCAAGCCCTCGAGGCGGATGTGCGCGGGTTGCGGGAGCCGCGTCGGGCGCGATGCGTTGGTTCGCTTGGTCGTCGGAAATCACCCACCCTTCGTCGCAGTGGATCTGGGCCGGAGACTCGGGGGCCGAGGGGTTTCGGTTCACCCTCGCAGGGCATGCATTCGCTCGTCCGCGCTCCGTGGTGGGGTGGCTCGTGCGCTAAGGGGCGTGGCGCGGGTCGAGCCGGAACAGATCGAGCTCCTGATCGTTCGGCAATTCGAGCAGCGGGCAATGGGCCTGCTCGTGTCGGCGCAGCGCACCCGCCGCTTGTCGCTCGGTACGGACGCGGTCCGCGCAGCCCTACAGGCTGGCAAAGGGAATCTGCTGATCCGCTCGAAGGATTCGCGCGGCCGGAGCGAGGAGCTCGCACGCGCCGCTACGGCGCTTGGTTGCGCAACGGCGACTTGGGGGACAAAGGCGAGCCTCGGAGATGCTTTTGGTCGTTCGGAGCTCGGCGTGCTCTTGGTTACGGATCGGGGCATTGCCCGTGCGCTCCTAGATTGCGTGTCGCACGTCGAGGCCCTATCGGAGGATGGATGAGTAAGGTTCGAGTCTACGAGGTCGCCCGAGAGTTGGGGGTCGAGAATCGCGACCTGATTCAGCGAATCGCGACCCTCGGGATCCAAGTGCGCAATCACATGAGCGTCCTCGATCAGGTCGAGGTGGACCGGATCAAACGATCGCTCGACAAAGACCGCAGCGACACGATGGTCGAAGAGCGAATTCGGCCTACTGTCGTGCGACGCAAACGCCGCAACAAGACCGAGGAGGCTGAGCCGGCCGCGGCCGAAGGAGCTGCGTTCGCGACCGTCGACGAGCCGGCGGTGGGAGGTCCGGCGTACGAAGCGCGCGAGGTCACGCCGGACGAGCTGCCCGTCACTCAGTCCATTCCGGCACCCGTGTCGACCAATGTCGAAGCGCCCTCTTCGTTGCAGCCGGCGCCCGCTCGAGCGGCCGAGCCTTCGGAGGAGCCGGGTCGCATGGAGCCTCCGCCGGCGTCGGAGCCTCCGGAGCAGCAAGGCGAGCAGGGTCGCTTCGCACACGACCCGCTACCGCCAGGCGTCATGCGCCGAGGCAAGGCGAAGGCCCCCGGGGCCACGCCACTGTCGGAGGGAGCGCGCCGTCGCATCGTTGCCGAGCACGCCGCGCAGAGGGAGCAGCACGCGCCGCGCCGTCGGGAGATCCGCGGCCGTTCGTCGATCGGTCCTACGGGCCGACCCCAGGGCCGCCCAGGCAAGAAGCGTTTGGAGCCCGGCAAGAAGCCGAAGCAAACCGAAATCACGGTGCCGAGCGCGCAGAAGCGCGTCATTCGCATCGAAGACAACATTCAGCTTCAGGCGTTGGCACAGCGCATGAGCCTCAAGGCGACCGACGTCTTGATGAAGTTGATCGAGCTCGGGGTCTCGGGCGTCCACATCAACAGCACGCTCGACGCGGACACTGCTGCGGTGTTGGCCAGCGAGTTCAACTACGAGGTCGAGAACGTCGCGCGTAGCGAGGACGAGATCGTCGGCGATGCGCGTGGGCAGTTCGAGGACAAGGCGGACGATCGGCAGCATCGGCCGCCGGTCGTCACCGTCATGGGCCACGTCGACCATGGCAAGACCTCGCTCCTCGACAAAATTCGCGAAAGCGACGTCGTTGCTGGCGAGGCGGGCGGCATCACTCAGCACATCGGCGCGTATCGCGTCGATACCGAACGGGGCACAGTCGTGTTTCTCGATACGCCCGGCCACGAGGCGTTCACTGCCATGCGTGCGCGCGGCGCCCAGGCCACCGACATCGTCGTCCTGGTGGTCGCGGCCGACGATGGCGTCATGCCCCAGACCCGGGAGGCCGTGAACCACGCGCAGGCGGCGGGGGTGCCCATCGTCGTGGCGGTCAACAAAATCGACAAACCCGATGCGAACCCCGACAAGGTGAAGACGGAGCTCGCCGCGCTCGGCCTCCAGCCCGAGGAATGGGGCGGAGAGACCAGCTATATCCCGTGCTCCGCCATGACCGGCGACGGCATCGATGAGCTCCTCGAGAACGTCGTGCTCCAGGCGGAGCTTCTCGAGCTCAACGCGAACCCGAGTATCCCTGCCGAGGGAGTGGTACTGGAGGCATACCTTGATCGAGGTCGAGGTCCGGTAGCTAACGTGCTGATTCGAGACGGTTCTTTGAACACTGGCGACTACGTCGTGGCCGGGAGCTCGTGGGGTCGCGTCCGCGCGATGACCGACGACCGGGGCAAGCAGCTGTCGGTGGCGGGGCCGGCGACCCCCGTCGAGGTGCTCGGCTTGGCGGAGCTGCCCGCCGCCGGCGATCTGTTTTATCAGGTGACCGACCAGCGGCGGGCGCAGGAAGTGGCCGGCGCCCGTAAGAAGCCCGGTACCACGAGCTCGCTGCCCGTCGGCGGCATTCGCGGCCTCGATCAGCTTCAAGCGCTGATGCAGACCGGGGACGTCCGGGAGCTTCCGTTGGTGGTCAAGGCCGACGTGCAAGGCTCGGTCGAGGCGCTTCAGGGCGCGCTCACCGACCTCGCCACGGACAAGGTCAAGGTCAACGTAATTCACACGGGCGTGGGTGGCATCACGGAGAACGACGTCATGCTCGCCAGCGCGTCGCAGGCCATCGTCCTCGGCTTCAACGTACGCCCCCAAGGCAAAGCGTCCTCCACGGCCAAAAAGGAGGGCGTGGAAATTCGAACCTACACTGTCATTTACGAGGCCATCGACGACGTGAAGGCCGCGATGAAGGGGCTTCTGGCGCCGACTGTCGTCGAGGCGGAGCTCGGCAAGGCGGAGGTTCGGCAGACGTTTGGTATTCCGAAGATCGGAACCATTGCGGGCTGTATGGTCCTCGAGGGCAAGATCAACCGCGGCGCCCGCGCGCGCTTGGTGCGCGACGGCGTGGTCGTATGGGAAGGCCCGATGGGTTCTCTCCGCCGCTTCAAGGAGGACACCAAAGAGGTGCAGGCCGGAATGGAGTGCGGCATCGGTCTTCAAGGCTTCAATGACATCAAAGAGCACGACATCATCGAGTGCTACGAAGAGAAGCAGGTCGAGGCGACGCTCGAATAGCCGCGCGTTCAGAGGTCCAAACATGGTCGTTGGCGTATGCCAAATTTCGCTTTCGTTGCCGGGGGTCACCTCGCTGAAGGCCAAGCGCTCGATCGTTCGCAGAGTGCTCGACCGAACCTCGAACCGCTTCAACGTATCGGTGGCCGAGGTCGGACGGCAGGACGTCCATCGGCAGGCGGTGCTCGGCTTTGCCGTCGTGTCAGGCGACCGTCGCCACGCGAGCTCGATGCTCGACTCGATCGCGAAATTCGTCGAGGGCTCGACCGATGCGGTCGTCCTCGACCTCGCGACCGAGTTGGTCTCCTTGGGCGAGCTGGGGAATTGGACGGGCTGAACGATGGCCCAAAAAGGCTTCAAGAGAGCAGACCGCGTCTCCGAGCGCATCCGAAGCGAGCTGATGGAGCTCTTGCTTCGCGGAAGCCTCAGGGATCCGGCCGCCAGGGACGTGGTCGTGTCGGCGGTGCGGATGACCGACGACCTCAGCATCGCACGGATCTACGTCCGAGTGCTCGGCGAGGCCGGTCCGGACCGGCAGGAAGCCGTGGTCGAGGCGCTCGTCCGGGCGAGCGGTTTTCTCCGAAGGGAGCTCGGCCATCGACTGGAGCTTCGGCACGTGCCATCGCTGGAATTCTACTGGGACGATGTCGTCGATTCGGCTTTGCGGATTGAATCCATCCTCGACGAGCTTCGGGATGGGACCGATGTTGAAACCAAGGGGTCCAAGTGATCGACAAAGCGCTCGAGGTGATTCGAAACGGGGACCGATTCCTGGTGGCGTGTCATCGGCGTCCCGACGCTGATTCACTCGGCTCGGCACTCGGTCTCATCAAGACCCTTCGCGCGGTCGGCAAAGAGGCCACGCTCTTCATGCCTGAAGCGATCCCCGACTCTCTGCTCTTTCTGATGGAAGGCGAGCGCGGGCTCGCTGAGATCCCCCCTCGGTCCCGGTTCGATGCGACCTGGATCATGGACATTGCGGCAAAGGCGCTCTTGCCACCGGGATTGCCGGGTCCGGAGGTGACCGGGCCTCTCGTGATCGTCGACCATCATCACGCGCACGACGACGTGGGCGACGTCGTGTTCCGAGACACCAGCGCGGCGGCGACGGGAGAGGTGGTCATCCGTCTAATCGACGCGCTCGGGCTCGAGTCACTCCCGAAGGGGTCGGCTACACCCCTCTACGCCGCCATCGTCTCCGATACGGGTGGCTTTCGATATGCGACCACGAAGGCCGCGACCCTCCGGTTGGGGGCCCGGCTCGTCGACGAGGGCGCGGAGCCTTGGCAAGTCGCGTATCAACTGTTCGAGCGGTGGGAGCCTGCACGCCTGCGTCTTCTTTCGGCGATCATCGCGACGCTCGAAACCGAGTTCGACGGGCGCGCGGCGATCATGCGTGTGACTCGCGAGATGATCGACATCTGCGGGGCCAATGACGACATGGTGGAGGGAATGGTCAACTATGCGCGCCGAGTCCAAGGCGCCGAGATCGGAGCCCTGTTGTGGGAGTGGCCGGTGCACGACGCCGAGGGCAGCCACCTCGAGACGAAGGTCAGCCTCCGGTCGCGTGGCAACGTCGACGTCTCTGCCATTGCCGCGGCCCTGCATGGCGGTGGGCATCGCGCTGCCGCGGCAACGCAGCTCGACGTCACCATCGACGAAGCGGAACAGATGCTTCTGGCGGAGCTCGCCAAGCACTTCGGATGAACGGCATCCTCGTCGTCGACAAGCCCGCGGGCTGCACGTCTCACGACGTCGTTCAGCGCGTTCGAAAAGCCATCGGCCAGCGATCGGTTGGGCATGCTGGCACGCTCGATCCGCTTGCGACTGGCGTGTTGGTTCTCGCGGTCGGGGAGGGCACCAAGCTGGTTGCGCACCTTCAGTCAGACGACAAGCATTACGATGTGACGATTGCGCTCGGGGCAGAAACGGACTCGCTCGATGCGGACGGCGAAGTCACGGAGACGGCCGAAGTTCCGGATCTCGACACGGCCGAGGTGACCCGCGCTCTCGGGGCGTTCATCGGTCGGCATCCACAGGAGGCACCGAGGCTATCGGCGATCAAGATGGGGGGCACGCCGCTTCATCGCCGTGCTCGTCGGGGCGAAGACGTCGTCGCACCGGTGAGGGAAGTCGAGCTCCATGAAGCGACGGTCGAGGAGGTGAGCCCGACGAAAATCCGCCTGAGCCTGCACTGCGCAAAGGGGTTCTACGTGCGAGCGCTGGCGCGCGATCTCGCCCGCGCGCTCGGGACCCGGGGTCACGTCCAGGCATTGCGTCGCACGGCGAGCGGAGCCTTCTGCATCGATGGAGCCCTCTCGACCGACGAGCTGAGTGCCGAAGCGATCGCCGAGCACCTCATTCCGCTCGACCGCGCATGCGCAAGCATGAGACGCGTCGAGCTCACTCAAGAAGGAGTCGTTCACGCGCGTCACGGCCGGCCTTTGTGCTCGGGGGATATCCTCGGTGACGCTTGGCAACGCGCGTCGCAGGAGGAGTCACTCGCCCTCTTCGGGCCGGACGGCCAGCCCGTGGCCCTGGGCCGGAGAGTCGAAGACGGCATTCGCATCGTACGCGGGTTCACGGCCCCGGCGGCCGATGTGGTAATTCCGTAACGTGGCGCGCACACGCTATCTCATCGTCGGAGCAGGGATCACCGGCCTCGCGTTCGCCGACTGGTTGGGCGATGACGACTATCAAATCGTCGAAGCCGAAGAGGAGATCGGTGGCTACTGCCGTACGGTGAGGCGTGACGGATTCGTCTGGGACTATTCGGGACACTTCTTTCATTTCCGGCATCCAGACATCGAGCGCGACCTGGTCGACCGGATGGGCGATCAACGCGTCCTTCGCATCGAGCGTCAGAGCCGGATTTGGTATGCGGGGCGGCTGATCGACTTCCCTTTTCAAAAGAACATCCATCAACTTCCCGAGCACGAGCACGCGGAGTGCATCCGCGGCCTCCACGAGCGGCCCGGAGGCCAGGAGAACGACTTCGAGCAGATGCTCTACGCCCGCTATGGGCGTGGCATCGCGGAGAAGTTTCTCGTCCCCTACAACCGAAAGCTGTACGCGACCGACCTCGCAACCCTCGATGCGGACGCCATGGGGCGATTCTTTCCCCATGCGAGCGTCGAGGAAATCCTCCGAAACGCCGAGTCCCCAAGCAACGATGGCTATAACGCGATCTTCACGTACCCCGAGGGAGGGGCGATTCAATACGTTCAGGCACTCGCACGAGGCGTGGACGGCAACCGAGTCGCGCTCGGAGAGCGTCTGCTGCGAGTGGACCTGCGCGGCAAGAAAGCCATCACGACCCGACGCGAGATTACCTACGACGCCCTCGTGAGCAGCGTTCCACTGGTTTCTCTGCTTCAGATCTGCGGGGTGCCCTTCAATCCGAGGGTCTTTCGGCACAGCAAAGTACAAGTCTTCAACTTGGGCTTCGACCGAAAGGGCCCCCGTGACCTCCACTGGATCTATTATCCGCAGCCCGACATTTCGTTTTATCGGGTTGGCTTCTACGACAACATCTTCGACTCCGATCGAATGAGCCTGTACGTCGAGGTCGGCCTGCCGAGCGCGGCGCGCGTGGCCGAGGAGGAGCGCCGCACGATGAAGGAGAACGTGTTGAGGGATCTGGAAACGTGCGGCGTGCGAACCGACCAGATGCTCGTGGCCTCGCACGATGTCCTCCTCGACCCCGCCTACGTTCACATCACGGCGAGGTCCGGGGTCGAGGCTGAGGCACACAAGAGGCGTCTCGCGGCAGCGAACGTCCATTCGATCGGCCGCTACGGCTCGTGGACCTACTGCTCGATCGAAGACAACATCGTCGAGGCCCGAGCCTTGGCCGAGCGGCTCGAGCCTCGACCCGGTTAGCCTCGACCTTCCGGTGTGGTAGTCTCGCCCCATGCCAATCACCTCGAAGACCTTGCGCTCACTCGCCGCCGTCACCTCCATCGCTTGTGCGTTCTGCCTCGCCTCGTGCAAGAGCAAGCCCGCCGAGGAGAAGGCCGCACCCCCGACCGCCGAGGTGCCGGCCGAAAAGGTCGTGCTCCCGCCTGCCCCTGCCGAATTTCCGACGATGAAGATCCCCGCGGACAATCCCCAGACGCCCGACAAGATCGCCCTGGGCCACCAGCTTTTCTTCGATGCTCGCTTGAGCGTGGATGGAACGCGTTCGTGTTACTCGTGTCACCAGAACGAAGACGGCAACGGCGGGGCGACACCGCTCGCCATCGGAGCACTCGACAAGCAGCTCACCCGGCACAGCCCCGTGATCTGGAACACCGGTTACTACGAGGCGTTCTACTGGGACGGTCGAGCCCCGAGTCTCGAAGCGCAGGCCAAAGGCGCGTGGGGTGGTGGCAACATGGGTGTCGGCGCGGATAACCTCGCGGCAAAAGCCACGGAGCTCGCGAAGATCGAGGGCTATGCGGAGCAGTTCAAGAAGGTGTTTCCCGACGAAGGGATGACCCCGGACACGATTGCCAAGTCGATTTCAGCTTATGAGCGGACGTTGATCTGCAACGACACGGCCTACGACCGATACGCGAGAGGTGACGACGCCGCGCTGACCGCAACGCAAAAACAGGGCTGGGCCTTGTTCGTGGGGAAGGGCCAGTGCGCGGTCTGCCACACACCCCCGTTGTTCTCGAGCGCGATGGGCGTTCCAGACGGGGTCTATTACAACGTCGGAATCGGCACGAAAGACAAAGCCGACGCCGAGATCGACCCGGGACGCTTTGCCGTGACGAAGAAGGATGCCGATTGGGCTGCCTTCAAGGTGCCCTCGCTCCGCAACGTCGCCAAGAGCGCGCCCTATTTCCACGACGGATCGGTGGCGACCCTAGCCGAGGCGGTCAAGCTGATGTCCTCGGGGGGCATCGACAACAAGAACAAGACCGCGCTGCTCGCCGATCGTGGTCTCACCGAGGATGAGCGCGCCTCGATCGTAGCGTTTCTCGGGGCACTCGATTGTGGGGCTCTCGAAGAGCCGGAGTTGCCGAAGTAGCATTTCCTCGGGACTCCTTCGCCGGCGCGGTTCACTCGACGGGCGACTAGGCTCTTGGAGGCGCCGACCGGATTCGAACCGGTGAATGGAGGTTTTGCAAACCTCTGCCTTACCACTTGGCTACGGCGCCGCGGGCTGCCTTGTCTAGCGCTTCTGATGGCGCTTGTCACGCAGCGTTTTTTGGAAGAGCCGTCTCGCGGGGTGGCACGACACAGCGCGCGTGGTAGGCAATCTCACATGGAATCACAGGACTCCTTCAAGAGCCGTGTCACCATCCAGGCCGGAGGCCGTCAGGTCGTGATTCACCGCTTGGATGCGCTGACTCGAGCAGGCTTCCGCGGCATCGACACGCTCCCGTATTCTATCCGAGTTCTTCTCGAGAATCTCCTGCGCTATGAGGACGGAAAGACGGTCACCCGCGACGACATCGAAGCCGTGGCCAATTGGGACCCGGCTGCCTCGCCAAACACCGAGATCGCCTTTCGTCCCTCGCGTGTGCTTCTTCAGGATTTCACCGGCGTGCCCGCGGTCGTCGACCTCGCCGCGATGCGCGACCAGTTTGCGAAGATGGGTGGCGATCCGAGCCGAATCAATCCGTTGCAGCCGGCTGACCTCGTCATCGACCACTCGGTGCAGGTGGATTCGTATGGTTTGCTCCGGTCGTTCGAAGACAACGTCAAACGGGAGTTCGAGCGCAACCACGAGCGCTACCAGTTTCTCAAGTGGGGGCAGAGCGCCTTCAAGAACATGCGGGTGGTGCCGCCCGGCACGGGGATCGTGCACCAGGTCAATCTGGAGTACTTGGCGAGCGTGGTCTTCACGCGCAATGCCGGGGGCAAGACGATAGCGTACCCGGACAGCCTGGTAGGCACGGACTCGCACACCACGATGATCAACGGGCTCGGTGTGCTCGGATGGGGCGTCGGTGGCATCGAAGCCGAGGCGGCGATGCTCGGTCAGCCAATCAGCATGCTTCTACCGCAGGTCGTGGGCTTCAAGCTGACGGGCAAGCTCCCAGAAGGCGCCACCGCGACGGACGCGGTTCTCACCGTGACTCAGATGTTGCGTGCAAAAGGAGTCGTCGGAAAGTTCGTCGAATTCTACGGTGAGGGCATGGAGCATTTTTCGCTCCCGGACCGCGCGACGATTGCGAACATGGCGCCGGAGTACGGCGCGACGATGGGTTTCTTTCCGGTCGACAACGAGACGCTCGCGTATCTTCGTTTCAGCGGACGAGAGGATTCCCACGTCGACGTCGTCCAAAGGGTCCTCAAGGAGCAAGGCTTGTTCCATACTGCAAGCGCCCCGGAGCCGCGGTTCACCGACGTCCTGGAGCTCGAGCTCGGTGACGTGGTTCCTTCGATCGCCGGCCCGAAGCGTCCTCAGGACCGCATCCCGCTCACCGAGTCGAAACGCTCGTGGCATCGGGTGCTCGAAGAATTTGGCGCCTCTGCCGACACCGAAGTCGCAGTCACGCGAGGCGACGAGACGTTTCCCGTACGCAATGGAGCCGTCGTGATCGCAGCGATCACCAGTTGCACGAACACGTCGAATCCATCGGTCATGTTGGCCGCGGGTCTCGTCGCGAAGAAGGCAGTAGACAAGGGGCTGCGGACCAAGCCCTGGGTGAAGACGAGCCTTGCGCCGGGATCTCAAGTGGTCACCGAATACCTCGTCGCTTCCGGTCTCATGGCCGATCTCGAGACCCTGCGTTTCAACCTGGTTGGCTATGGTTGTACGACCTGCATCGGGAACTCCGGCCCGCTCGATCCGGAGATCGCCGAGGCAGTCAAAGGCAACGACCTGATCGTGACCTCGGCACTGAGCGGCAACCGCAACTTCGAAGGACGCGTCAACCCCTTGACGCGTGCAAACTATCTCGCGTCTCCGCCCCTGGTCGTGGCCTACGCGCTCGCAGGAACGATGGATATCGACTTCGAACGCGAGCCGATTGGGCGGGGCGCGGATGGGAAAGACGTCTTTCTCCGTGAGCTTTGGCCTTCCCACAAAGAGATCACCGAGACGCTCCGAGCTTCGGTCAAGAAGGACCAGTTCGTCGAGCGCTACGCCGTCGTGCTCGAGGGGCCTCCGCAGTGGCGAGAGGTGAGCTTCGAGAAGACCGACCGCTATCGTTGGGATCCTGCCTCGACCTATGTGCGCCTGCCGCCGTTCTTCGACGGCGTCGAGGCCGGAGATCCCGAGCCGCCGACGGACATCGAGGGTGCTCGCGTGCTCTGCTTGCTGGGCGATTCCGTGACGACCGACCACATCTCGCCAGCAGGCTCGATCGCGCTCGACAGCCCGGCCGCGAAGTACTTGCAGGAGCATGGCGTGTCTCCGCGTGACTTCAACAGCTACGGCAGCCGCAGGGGCAACCACGAAGTCATGATGCGTGGCACGTTTGCCAACATTCGACTTCGGAATCTCTTGGCGCCGGGCACCGAGGGCGGGATCACACGCTACCTGCCGACCAACCAGCAGATCAGCATCTTCGACGCGGCCATGAGGTACCAGACCGACGGCACGCCGCTCATCGTCATCGCAGGCAAGGAGTACGGCACCGGCTCGTCGCGCGACTGGGCGGCGAAAGGGACGCTGCTCTTAGGCGTTCGCGCCGTGATCGCCGAGAGCTACGAACGCATTCACCGCTCGAACCTGATCGGAATGGGTGTGCTCCCGCTCGAGTTCGAAGCGGGCGCTGGCCGGGAGGCGCTCGGGCTCACTGGCGAGGAAACTTACGAGATCTCGGGGGTATCGGACGGACTAGCCCCTGGCAAGAGCCTCTTGGTGCGGACCGACAGCGGCAAGTCGTTTGGCGCGAAAGCACGACTCGACACGCCGCAGGAGGTCGAATACTACCTGCACGGCGGCATTCTGAAGTACGTGTTGCGGCAGCTCGCGGCACGGCAGTAAAGCGAGCGCATAGGGCGCCATGTCACTCGTCTTCGTCATTTCGCCGCCTCGCGCGGGGTCGACGCTCCTTCAGCGCATGATGGGCGCGCATTCCGAGATCTTCACGCACCCGGAGCCGCATCTAATCACACCGATCGCTCACCTCGGCGTCTACAACAACGTGGACAAGGCCCCTTACGACCACATCAACGCGGCGGAGGCCACCAAGGCCTTCATCGAAGGTCTGCCGGGCGGAGAGCAGGACTACCTCGATGCGCTGCGCGCATACACCGACACGCTTTACGGACGAATGTTGTCGACGAGCGGCCGCACCTACTTTCTCGACAAGACGCCCGCCAACGCCCTCGTGCTTCCGTTTCTTCGGCGGCTCTATCCCGATGCGAAGTATGTCGTGCTCACACGGCATCCGCTTGCGGTGTTCAGCTCCTACGCGAACAGCTTTTTCCATGGGGATTGGCACGAGGCACATGCTTTCAACCCAATCCTCGAGCGCTACGTGCCCGCGATCGCGGATTTCATCAAAGAGCGGCCGGTTCCTCTCGTCCAGGTCGCGTATGAAGACCTCGTGACCGAGCCTGAGGCGCAGCTCGAACGGATTTTCGCGTTCCTCGGGCTCGAGCACGATCCCGATGCGGTGGAGTACGGCCGAAAGGGGCAAGCGAAGAGGGGCATGGGCGACCCCATCACCGTCGACACCGAGGACCGCCCGACCTCCGATCACCTCGACAAATGGGCGGCCGAGCTCGCCCACGACGAAGCCAAGCGCGCGCTCGCCGAGGAGATGATCGCGGGGTTAGACCCGGGCGACTTGGAGGTCTGGCGATGGCCCGTGGAGTTGCTTTGGGCGCCGATCCAGCTTGCAGGAGCCGCCCCTCCACCCAGGCCATCCCGCAACAGCTACACGTTGCAGCGTCGCGTGATGCTCGCCCTCAAGAAGAACATTCACAATCGACCTCACGGCCGGCTCGTCAAGCGTGTGAAGTACTACTGCGACGTCCTGCTCAGGGAGTAGGGCGGCGTGACCGCGCGATGACGACCTGAGACTCGGTCGCCTCCGTGACCCGCTTGCCGTCGAAGTCGCCCGTGAAGGATTCCACCGCGAAGCCGTTACAGTGCAGCAGAGCCTCGAGCTCGGCCGGGAAAAACTGCCTTTGGGTGAGCGGTGTGCAGAAGGACCGATGCTTGTCCGCCGGATGCTCGAAGTCCATGACGATGGTCTGGACCTGCGTGACGGGGTCATAGCTGAAATACTCGCTGTAGCGGTAGCGGACTCCGTCCCGTGGATGCGGCACCTCGCCGCCCCGATAACGTTTGGCCGGGTCACGCGCGAGGCTGTGTGGGTCTGGCAACAGGACGTCGAATGCAAAGCGTCCTCCCGGCGCGAGGTGATGGTGCACGGTCGCAAATCCACGTTCGATCTGCTCGCGGGTGTAGAGGTGCATCCACACGTTGAAGGGAGCGATCACCAGCGGGAACTTCCGGCGAAGCCTGAGACGCTCGAGCGTACCCATGCGAAGCTCGATCCGTTCCTGTAAGGCCCGTGGGAGCCGGTCGAGGCGTGCGCGAGCCTGCTCGAGCATCGGTTCCATGGGTTCGACACCCACCACTTCGATGCCGGCTTCGGCGATTGCAAATGCCACGCGTCCCGTACCCGCGCCGAGCTCGAGCACGGGTCCTCCCGCCTCGACTGCCAAGCTCGCATAAAAGCGGACGTCGTGCCGGCGCCGCCTGTACGCCTGGTCGTAATACCGGCCGTCGCTGTAATGCGCCTCCGCTCCGGTCGCGCCCCGTTGGTGCTTGCGCCTAGTCACGGTGGTTTGCGAGGTGCGCGGCGATCTCGGCAAAGCCGCGGCCGCGGTCCAAATCGGTGACGTAACGGGGCGGGATCGGAAGTCGGTCCAAGTGCTCTCGAACGTTCGCGACGCCGACGCTCTTCGGGAACCACTCGAATGCAGCGGCGTCGTTGCCGCTGTCACCGACGAAGACCCAGCGCTCGAGCTCGCGGCCGACGTCGATTCCAAGAACCTCGCGCAACGCTCGCGCCACCCCTTGGGCTTTGTCCCACCGCCCCGGGATCGCGTGTGCATGAATCGTCGAGACCGAGCTCCGGGCGCCCAAGCGCTCGATGAGCGCAACCAACGCATCGATGTCCGCTCGCGTGAGGGAAACGGACTCTCCGATGTCGAAGGCGAGATCACACCGGCGGTGACGATCGTCGTTGGTGGTCCGTACGTGTGGCATGGCTGTCGCCGCTTCGTGACGGATCCGGTCGAGCAGAGCGGCCTGCTCGACCCGCTCGGCCTCGTTACAGAAGTAGCCTTCGTGCGCTCCGGTTTCGTCGACCCAGGCCCATCCCGCGCCATTCTCACCGATGGCGACCCGAACCGGCCATTGGCGCGCCAGCACGTCGGTCCACCCGAGCGGCCGCCCCGTCACCGCGGCGAGCTCGAACCCAGCGCTCGCTAGGCGGTGCATGCCGGCGTACGCCTCGGGCTCTAGGATCCCCCTCCGGGTCACCGTGTCGTCGATGTCGAAGATGATCCCCCGAATGCCACGTGGATCCAAGTCTCGGTAACTATTCATGCGGTTTCCCCATATCACACCCCGAGGCTTGCGGACCCCCTCGGCGCGGCGTACCGTAGTCCAAGGGAGGGGCTGTCGTGCCCAATCTTGGTTTCGGCGAATTAGTTCTCGTTTTTCTGATTGTGATGCTGGTCTTCGGGGCCGGAAGGCTGCCTCAAATCGGGGAAGGGATCGGCAAAGCCATCCGTAATCTCAAGCGCGGCCTCAACACCGACGATGATATCGATGTGACGCCGGCCGACAAGCAGGTTCCCGAAAAGGCTGCCTCCCGTGTCGAAGATGCGGAAGTCGTCGACAAGGTCGAGACCAAGTAGTCGTCAGCCATCAGGCCGCTCCGACCGAGCAGCACGCCTCTGCAGGATCGTCTTACAGACCAACCGAAGGGGTGGCGCAAGCTCCGAGGACGATGCCGCTTCCCTGAGCTCGCTTTTTCGCAAGAGAGGCGCGAGCAGCAACGCGGTGTCGAGCGGCGTGTCCGGGTTCCGCACGATCGCGTTGCGTGGACGGTAACGGACGACCCATCGTCGATGGCGATAGACCGTCTGCAGCACATTCGGATCATTCGGGCGCGCCGCGCAGACGCGAACGACGTCCACTTCGGTGAGTGACGGGTTGTCGAGCAGAATGCGAACGACGTCGGGATGCGGGTCGCGGACGACGCGCTGAATCAGAGAGCGGTCGTGTGTGCGCGCCAAAGACTTTCGCTCCCCAAGCGTGAGTGGACGTCCTCGTCCGAAGTCGGGAATGGGCCGCTTGTCTTCGGCCGCTGCGCCTGGCCCTGCGGGCGGTGCGACGAAGTCCGCGACGTGATGAAGGCCAGCTTGCCTTGCGGCGACGCCGAGTGCGTCACGTCTGGTTTGAATGCGGGGCTCGAAGAGCGTCCAACCCAACGCCAAGAACACCGACTGTGCTTCGGGGCTACCGAGCGATGCGTCTCGGTGAGCTTCGGCGAGCATTTGGACTGCATCGTCATCCGACAGAGATTCGAGCCGCTCGCAGAGTAAGCCGACACGCATGTCGAGCTCGTCCAAACGGGCCAAGCGTTGAAAGAGCTCTCCGAACGCCATCGTCTGTTCCAAAGCCTCGTGCTCCTCCCCCGAATAGCGTAACGGGGACGCAGGAGGGTGCCACCTTGACGCACTGCGTCGCCGGGCTAATCTGGAACCGACCATGGTGGAGACAGACCGAGCTCGGGTCATCAAGCGCTATGCGAACCGAAAGCTGTACGACACGCGCGACAGCAAGTACGTCACGCTCGACCGTATTGCCGAGTTGGTTCGAAACGGCGAGGAGGTCAGGGTTCTCGACAACTCCTCCAAGGACGACCTGACCAAGGTGACGCTCGCGCAGATCATCTACGAGGAGCAGAAGAGCGGACACGCGACGGCCTGGTCGGTGCAAAGCCTTCGAAGCTTCATCCTGCAGGGGCGGGCAAGGCTTCTTTCCTCGCTCAAAGAGGGACCGGTGGGCAAGCTCGTGGGCCGTGCCGAAGAGCTCGGTGCCGAGGTGTACAGTGCCGCGGATGACCGGGTTCGGTCGGTTCTCGAGGGCGCCATGGCGCACGTGAAGCAGCTCCAGGGCGAGGTACACCGGCTTCAAGCCCGGATCGAGGAGCTCGAAGGGAAACTGCGGCAGGGCTCCTCGAAAGACGAGCCTCCCGAAGACGTGGAATAAACCTCGCTCTCCGGGGTTCTAGGACCAGGTATGCCGAGAAAAGCCAAGGACATCGCGGCCGAGCGGGCGGTTTTCGAGACGGAAGCGCGCCCCCATCTCGATGCCCTCTATGCGATGGCCCTACGGCTCACTCGCTCGCCGGTCGATGCCGAGGATCTCGCTCAAGATACCCTGGTGCGGGCCTATCGCTTCTACGATCGCTTCGAGGCCGGCACGAACTTCAGGGCGTGGCTTTTCCGGATTCAGATGAACACGTTCGTCAACCGATATCGGCGCGCCTCTCGGGAACGCCAGGTCCTCGAGGGTCCCATGGCTGTCCCAGTCGGCGAGGGTGTAATGAGCCGCGCGAGCATGCGGGCCCTGACGGACCCCGTTGGCGACGCGCAGCGGCAACTGATCGCAAGTGAGATCAACCGGGCGTTCGACGAGCTCTCGGAGGATGCCCGGGCGATGGTCGTGCTCGCGGATGTCGAAGAGCTTTCCTACCGGGAGATCGCCGAGGTCGTCGGCTGTCCGATCGGTACGGTGATGTCACGATTACACCGCGCGAGGAAGCAGCTCCAAGGCTCCCTGCAGAAGCAGGCTGTGCAGTTGGGCATCATCGAGGAGGACGACGAAGAGACCGCAGATCCGATTTCCTTGCAGGCGTTCCGTTCGAGAAAGGCGGTGAAGCCATGAGCTGCAAGCTCGTGCGGCGGCACATGGGCGCCTTGGTCGACGGGGAGCTCGATCCAGCCACTCAGATCGAGTTCGAGCGCCACGTGGAAGCATGTCCGGGCTGCCAGGAGCATCTCGCGTTTGAAACCTCGTTTCGTCAGCAGACCCGCGATGCGCTCGGAGCCGTGCGTGCGCCCGAGCACCTATGGAGGCGGGCACTGCACCGGTTGGATGAGATCGACAGCGCGAAGGTCGAGCACGCTCCACTCATCGAGGTGCGGCCGATGCAGTGGCGACAGAGCTGGCCCATTGCCGCGGCGGCAGCGGCCGTCTTGATCGTCGGCGCCGTGGTGGGCTTGCCGGAGCACAACGAGTACCAGAGTGCCGGTATGCTCGAGGACGTCGTGAACCTGCATTCGCAGGCACTGCCCGCCGACGTGCGGGCTGAAGCTGCCCCAGGACGTCTTCCGCTATTTTCAGGGCAAGACCCCTTTCCCGGTGAAGCCTGCGGAGTTCGCGGAGCCTAGCGTGAAGTTCGTCGGCGCCCGCTACATTCAGGTCGGTGCCCGACCCGCCGCGGCCCTCTACTACGATCAAGGTGGCCATCGCATTACGCTCCTGGTCTTCCAGTCGCCCGACATCGTGCGGAACGCGCAGCGCACACATGTAGGTGGCCGAGAGCTCTACTATCACAATGTAGGCAGCAGTGTAGTGACGATCCTTCAGCATGGAGGGGTGAACTATGCGTTTTTCGGAGACCTCGATCGCCCGATGCTCTTCCAGCTTGCCGCCACCGCGCGCGTCGCGGACTGAGCACCCGTTGGCGCCCCATCCTCCCACCGTCTCCGCCGGCGTTTCCGAAGGCGCTGGGCGTTGACACCCACAGCCCGTGCCCAGTATCCTTTTTTGACACAGGTATAACTTTGCATGTGTGCTGGGGACTGGGTTGGATGCACTTTCGTTCAACGGGCGAAAACGCTGGTAACCTGGCTTTGGGAATCGAAGGGGAGAGCACATGGCCAATGACGAGACGTCGAGCGATCTGCCAACGAAGGTCGGGGAGCCCCCCGAGATCGACACGGAGATCGATGAGTTTGCAGAGAGCGCGTTCGACGCGCTCATGATGGACGGCCAGGGCAAACGCGCCCCCGCCCCACCCGCGGCGACCACCGAGCTACCGAGTGAGACGGGGGAGTACGAGGACGTGGAGATCGATGACGTGATCATGGTCTCGGACGTTCCGCCCGACGAGATTTCCGCTGCCTCCGCGCCACCTGTGGCGCCGCCCGACTCCGAACGCCCTGAAGCCAAGGCCTCTGCCGCGAGCGAGGTTCAAGTGGCCCGGCTGCGTTCCGAGATCTCGGGTCTCAAGGCGAGGCTCGCCGAGTCGTCAGGAGGTGTATCGAGCCGCCAGTTTCTCGACCTTCGGGAAACGCTGAACACCAAAGACAAAGAGATTCTCGAGCTGCGGGATCAGTTGAGCGCACGCGACAAGCAGATCATCGAGCTCCGCGATCAGACGATCAGGCTCGAGCGGGCGAGCGCCGATTTCGACGAGAAAACCGCCCGGCTCGAACGCTCGTTGTCGAAAGCACAGGAAGCGATCGCGAGCCTGAGCGAAGACAAAGAGAATGCGACCAAGCGCTACGAAGACGTGAAGGGCCGCTTCGAGCGCGAGAAGGCAAAGACGGAGGGCCTGGAAGCAGAGCTTTCAGCCGAGCGCGATGCGCGCGCGGCCGACGTCGAGGCCCTGAAGGGCACGCACGATGCCGAGATGGCGAGAGTACGTGTCGCACAAGAAGACGCCCTCGAATTGCTCAAGGCGGAGTCTGCCGCCGCACGGGCCAAGGCCCAAGAGGACCACGAGGCCGCGTTGCATGCCGCCGTCAGCGAGAAACAAACCGCGCTGGCTGCGCTTCGTTCGGAGCTTGCAGATGCGCAGGCCGCTGCGTTGAACCAGGCTGCTGCCGAGGCCGCTGCCGCGAAGCAGGCCGCATTGGCGGCGCTCCGAGAGGAGCTAGAGACCGCCACTTCGACCCAACTGGCTCAGGCCGAAGCGCAGTGGCAGCGAACGATGTCCGAGCGCGAGGCGGCCATCCAGGGCGAGAAGCAACTCGAGCTCGAGACGCGCGAGCAGGAACACTCCAAGCAACTTGCGACCCTGGGACGCAAGCTCGGAGACACCGAGACGGAGCTTGCTGGTGCGCGTGAACGGGAGGCTCTGAACGAGGAGCGCTCGAACGAGCTCGAAGCCAAGCTCAACGAGCTCGAAGCCACGTTTGCTGCGACCCGCGCCCAGCTTGCCGAAACGCAAGAGGTGCAGAGCCGGCTTGAAGTTGAGCTCGCCGGGACGCAGCAAGCCCGTGACGGGCTGCAACACGAGCTCGACGTGAGCCGCACTAAGGTCGAGCTCCTCGAAGGTAAGACGAGGGATCTCGAATCACGAGTCGGCTCGCTCGAGGCGGTGAAGTCGCAGCTCGAATCCAAGCTGTCGATGGCGATGCAGAAGATCGCGACCGACGAGGCGCTGCTGCAGCGCGTTCGCAAGGCCATGGCGATCGGTGTCAGCTTGCTCGAAGAGCAGCAAAACAACAGCTACGGGGACGCTACCGACGAGATGGAAGGCGTTTCCGAGGACGCAGAGTAAGGACCGGCCGAGTCGACGCGAGGCCGGGTGCGCTCGGGCTCGTCTCGTGCCAGTCGACCGAGCGAACGAGCCTTCCGAGGTCGGGTTGGGCCAATGGGGGTGGTGGAGCATCCGCCAGCATCGCGATGAACGCCGCGGCGTTGGGCGGGCGCTCCGCTGGGCTCGGCCCGAGGAGCGACTCGACGGCGTCTGCAAGCGGCTCCGGGGTCTCGGGCGCCGCATCGTGAAGACGGTCGTGGAGCCCAACACGCGCGCGCTCGAGGGTTTGGATGTCGTTCTCCCCGTCGAAGGGACGGCGCCCCGAAGGACTCGGAGCCCGCGCGCAAGGCACTCGTAGAGCACCACGCCGAGCGAATAGAGGTCAGAGCGGGCGCTGCACTCTCGTCCGAGCGCATACTCGGGCGCCATATAGGGGACTTTGCCCTTCAGCGCGCCGCTCTGGATGCTTCCTGGAAGATTGGTGGCTTTGGCGATGCCGAAGTCGGCGAGCTTCACTTCACCGGCGTTGCTGAGAAGGACGTTCGAGGGGGAGACGTCGCGGTGGATGATGCCGGCTGCGTTCCCGTTCTCGTCTGCGGTGTGCGCGAAGTCGAGCGCGGAAGCAAGCGCGTGCGCCACGTACGACGTGAGCCCGGGGTCGAGCGTCTCCCCGCGTGAACCGAGATGACGGAGCACCGCCCGAAGGTCCGTTCCCTCGATGAGCTCGAGGGTGAGATAGTGCGCGCCGTCGGTGATGCCGAAGTCGAGCACGCGCGCGATGTGACCGTGATGCAGGAGCGCCGAAAGCCGCGCTTCGCGGAGAAACATCTCGACGAAGTCGGCGTCGTTCACGAACGTCGGGAGAATCCGCTTCAGGCACACGCGCTGCTCGAAGCCGTCAAGCCCACGACGAATCGCAACGAACGTCTCAGCCATCCCGCCTACGCCGAGGCGTTCGACCAGCTCGTAGTCGCCGAAGTGTTCGGGGGTCGCGAGGGCCATGAACGGAACAAGATACCACAGGGCACTGATCGGCCGCCCGGCACTTTGCTCTGGCCATCGCGGGCAGGGCGCGGAGCTAGAGAAGCATCGGGTAGGGTCGCTTGAGCCTGAGCGCGGAAACGTCAACGATTGTGCAGTCGACGGGGTTCTGAGGAGGCACAGCGTTAGGGTCCAGACGCATTGCGCCAAATGCTAGCGCGGCGCTGTCGTGCTGATTCTCGGTTGATCGATCTGCCAGTCTACGGCTGCACCTCAAACGCCCCCACGTCGCACATTGTGCCGCCGAGGAGCGCGACACCGCTCATGCCTTGTCGCCGCTGCTCAGTGCCGGAATCCAAGGCAGACCGAAGGCTCTTGATCTGGGGCTCGAGCCGTTGAGGCTCCCGCTTTGCCCGCTTACGGCGGACGCCGCTCAAGGCTAGCCCGCCGGCACACACAGCGATCGTGGCCGAACCGACTCCGATGAGGGCGCCACCCGATCCTGAACGTCCCCCCACAAATCCGACTCAAAAACCACTCCGGCGACAAGAACCCCAACACCGGCAGTCATCAGCAGGGCCGACACAGCGATCCCGGCCCGCCCGGACGTGGCCCGCCGCGCTGGTCCTCTCCTACCACCCGACGGTCAGTCCTCCAGCATGAACGTCACGGGCACGCGGACGACGTCACGATCGAGCCAATCATCGTTGACGCGCGTGTAGTAGAGATAGGGTGTGCGCCCGGGGCGCTCGAAGTTGGCGGAGGAATCCAGGTGGTCGATGATGGAGGGATATGCAACTTGAACCGGCTCCAGCTGACCGGGCGTCGTGTCATCCGTGTCGCAACCGATGCGAGCCGGCGTGATGAGCTGGAGGTCGCTCCAATGGATGAGGTCAAGCGAGGTTGAGAAGACGAAGCCACAGATTTGTTTCCCGCCCTCCCAAATGAGATGCGAATCGACCGACATGTACCGTCCGAGGTAGGTGTTGTAGCTAAGGCTCTGCGCGCCTGCGCCCGGCGGCAGTGCCACGACCTCGCATTCCGGCACGTCACCGCCGGCGACGTATGGGCTCGTCAGTGGCAGGTTGAAGTCACCGCCATCCCATGCACGCCAGCTCGCCGGATCGCCGAGCGTCTTTGTGCGCATAGCGCATACACCGCGCAGGTCGATTCCCATTGTAGGGTCGATCCTCATCCGCGTGATGAGGGCGTAGTAGTAGTTGTCTGGCCCGACCACGATGTTGGTCGGCTCGAAGTAGCCGTCGACGTACCAGCTCTCGACTGGTGTATCGGGCGGAGTCCATAGTCGGGGAGCAGGCGCCACGACGTGATTTGGCGCTCCTGGCTTCACAAAGCTGCGTGCGCCATCCGTGGAGACGGCGGAGGTGATCGAGTTGTACCAGCAGGGGCTGTCCGAGCAGCTGGGCGCCAGCGGGTCGTGGAACTCGTTATGGATGAGGACATGCCAGCTCGCGCCCTCCCGATAGGGCGACCAGAGCCACTCTTCGTTCTCGTAGGACTGCGGTGTCAGCAGCTCCGCGGACACTAGCGCCGGCGCGTCGCACACGCGCTCAAGCCCATCGAAATCGGCACCGCGGCTCAAGTAGTAGGTCAGCGCAGTGCCATCGAACAAGACGAGCTCTCCGTCCTCTGCCCGTACAACCTTTGCAGGACAGTCGGGAACGTCGAAGTCTTCGCAGCGATCGGTCGTCCAATCAAACACGACGTCCTTGGCACCGATGGTGACGCTCACCGAGACAAAGTTGCATAGGCCTCCGTAGCAGTCGCCCCTAGGGTGGCCATCGTACGTTTCACCACCACACGGGTTGCCGTCTTGAACAGGTGTGGCCTCGCATTCGCCGCCGGCGCACATGCCCGTCGTCGTGCACTCGTTACTCTCGTCGCAAGCAGTGCCGTCTGCACGCAGAGTGTACTCGCACGTGCCATCGACGCATGTGTCATCGGTGCAATCGTTTGCATCGTCGCAATCCTCCGGGATCTGACACCTGGGCATGCCACCTGTTCCACCACCACCGATGCCACCGGTCCCACCTTCGCCGCCATTCCCGCTGCACCAGACTAGGGGCATCACCCCCAGCAGGCAGACGCATAGAAATCCGAATGAGTAACGCATGGCAACCTCCCTCTGTTACGGCTGCACCTCAAACACCCCCACGTCGAACATCGTGCCGCCGGAATCGCGGGCGCTCGCGAGGTCACCGGCGACTCACCCATCTCGTCTCCCCTGAGCTCACGTCATGGAGGTAGACGTCGTCCTCGGAGTCCGCATCGTCTGGGTCGAGATTCGTCGAGTCCGTGACGAACGCGATGAATCGTCCATCGTCGGAGATGGACGGGTAGGTTGGGAGCCATTTGCCGGTTCGCCCAGCGTGTTGATGCTGACACGAGTGGTACGGCCAGTTTGGGCATCATACCGATATACGTTGAGAGCAGGTACGCTAGCCGGGTCTTCGAGGGGCACGATGCTCGCGACGTTGCTGTCGTAGACGATGAATTGGCCATCGGTCGAGATGGCGTGAGACCTGCCCGGCCCATCGATGAGCCAGTTGGCAGAGCCAGACGGCTCACCCGAGTCAGCCGCGGTGCAAAGCAGCGAAGTGGTAGCGGTGTCTCGGTCGTGTAGGTACACCTCAGCACCTTCAATTTTGGGCGGACTCGACGATGGAGCCAGCAGATCTGTCGCGGAGCTGCGAAAGACGACGAAGCGACCGTCTCCGGAGATGAAGGGCTCGAACGACCGGCCGTTGGCGGGCTCTCCATCGCTGTTCACGCTCACGAGTGCGTTCTGGCCGGTGGCACCCTCCAGGACGTGGATCTCGTTGGAGGGTTCCCATGGATCAGAGCTCAGATCAGGGCGCGTTTGATAGGCCAGGAACCGCCCGTCGTTTGATTGCGAGGGCCAATCCGGTCTCGGCTCCGTTGCTGCCCGCTGGATCTGCTCGGTGGCCCGATCGTAGAGGAAGATGGCAGGCTCCCACGGGTCGTCGCCCTTCAATAGAAGTGTGAACGCAACGACTTTGCCATCACCCGAAATGCTCGGCGAGGGTGGGGGGAACCAGAAGTTGCCAAACTCTGCCACATCCACCGTCGTCGCGTTCCCCGATTCGCGGTCGTAGATCTCGAGGAGTGAGCCGTTGGTATAGGCGATGATCTCGCCGTTGCCCGAGACGTCGAAATTCGAAGTCCCAAAAGGAAGCCGGGTCCTTGCTTGCGTCTCCACGTCATAGACCAGCAAGTAAGAATCCACCAGACGCGTGTTACAGCCCGACCAATCGCATTTCTCATCTACACAGAGGGCACGAAAATAGATGACCTCGCGTCCGTCGGCGGTCAGTCTGGGATTGGGCTGTCCGCACTCGTAGGCGTTGTTCGACGAAGAACACGCAACTGCCGTGAGACCAGAGCAGAGCAGCAATGCGAATAA
>CAWBXS010000002.1:0-2039445 GCA_963792825.1 uncultured delta proteobacterium
ATGCTGCCGAATGCTGATGTGAAGTGCGTCGTGTCGCGCTGGGTGTGTTTGCTCGGATTGCTCGCTGCTGTTCCGACCTTCGGCTGCAGTGACTCGGACAGTGGGACGATCACGGATGGACAGTGGGGCGAACCCACGCTGATCGAGCACGGCCCCACGGGCGGCGTTTACAACCCTAGAATAGCGCTCAACGCGAGCGGGCAAGCCCTCGCGGTCTGGTTTCAATTCGACGCGCTTGACCGGTTCAGCATCTGGGCCAATCGCTTCACCCGGGGTGCCGGGTGGGGTGCCGCACAACGCCTGTCGACGGGCGACATTGGCTACCGTTCCCTTGAAGAGCCGCAGGTGGCCGTCGACCCCGACGGGCGGGGCCTCGCAGTCTGGTCACAATCCGACGGCATCTGGGCTAGCAACTTCACACCCGACGGCGGATGGAGCGTCGCCGAGCGCATCGCAACCAACGACACAGGTGATGCCGGCTTCCCGCAGGTGGCTATGGACCGTAGCGGTCAGGCCATCGCGCTCTGGTCACAATCCGGCGGCATCTGGGCGAACCGCTTCGCGCCGGACACAGGCTGGGGTATCGCCGAGCGCATCGCGACCGGTAGTTTGCCTCAAGTCGCGACCGAGCTCAGCGTCCAGGCCGTCGAGCTCTCCGGCGAGGTCTGGGTCGACCTGCTCACGGGTTGGGTTCCGTCCCTTCCGTCCGGTGCAATATGGGCCGGGGCTCGACTCGCCGTCGACCCCAACGGCCAGGCCGTAGCCATGTGGGTCGAGCTGGAGGGCGAGTCGAACGGTTTCGGGTTCAACGCTACGGACGCGACCGTTTGGGCTAGCCACTTCACGCCGACTGAAGGTTGGGGACTCGCCGAGCGACTCGACACCGACGACGTTGGGCTCGCTGGTGGGTCCGCGGTCGCGGTCGCCTCAAACGGCACGGCCCTCGCCGTCTGGTCGCAATCGGACGGCAACTGGGT
Source organism: uncultured delta proteobacterium (assembly GCA_963792825.1). Lineage (GTDB taxonomy): Bacteria > Myxococcota_A > Polyangia > Polyangiales > Houyiibacteriaceae > SG8-38. The sequence continues at coordinate 978 of CAWBXS010000002.1, forward strand.
CAAGCACTTCACGCCGAAAGATGGATGGGGCATCGCCGAGCACATCCCGATCGACGGCTACGGCGCTCAAATTGCCCTCGAAGCCAACGGCAGCGCCCTCGCGATCTGGTTGCGATCAGACGGTGTTTCGTCCACGCGCTTCACGCCTGGCACTGGCTGGAGCGTTCCCGAAGTCGTCACGACCGACGAGAACGGCATCGTCGTCGGTAACCCTCGACTCGTCATCGACCCCACCGGTCAAGCCATCGCCGTCTGGGAGCAATCCGGCAACATCTGGGCGAACCGCTTCGCGCCGACTGAAGGCTGGGGCTCCGCCGAGCGCATCGCGACGGACGACGACGCCGGCAACGCCGTTTCCCCTCAGATCGCCGTCGCGCCGAGCGGGGACGCTGTTGTCCTCTGGACCCAAGAAATCTGGTCGGGCGGGAATCCACGGGAGCACAGTTTCTTTTGGGCCAACCGTTTTTCGCCGACCGACGGCTGGGGCGCTGGAGAAAGGATTCCGACCGGAGACGTTCTGACCTTCTCGGGCCCTCGAGTCGCCGTCGATCCCAACGGCGAAGCGCTCGCGGTGTGGACCCAAGCGGCCCCGACACGGTTCGGCGAGAGCCAGAACGTCGGAGCCAGCCGCTTCACGCCGACCGCCGGATGGAGCATTGCTGAGCAAATTGCGACCGGCGACGACCCGCCTTCTATCAATTACCCTCAAGTAGCAGTCGACCCCGATGGCCGGGGCATCGCCGTCTGGCTTCAAGGAGATGCTTCTCAACAGGACCGGTACTCCGTCTGGGCCAACCGATTCACGCCGGACACCGGTTGGGGAATCGCCGAGCGAATCGCGAGCGACGACGCATCCGTCTCTTACTATGGCTCCTACCCTCCCCAAGTCGGCATGGATGCCAACGGCGGAGCCATCGCGGTCTGGGCGCAAGAGATCTTGGATCGAGGGGGCGGGATACCCACTATCTGGGCCAACCGGTTCTCTCCAACAGAAGGCTGGGGCCTGGCCGAGCGGATCACGACCGAGGAATTCGCCTACGGGGAGGACCCTCAAGTCGCGGTCGACCCCAGCGGACACGCCATCGCCGTCTGGCGTGGGGCGGGAGACATCTGGGCAAACCGCTTCGCTCCCGCCACCGGCTGGGGAGTCGCTGAACCCATCCCCGCCGCGGCCGATGCGCGAAGCAGTGCTGAGCGCCCTCGCGTCGCCGCCGACCCCAATGGTCCAGCCATCGTCGTCTGGCAACAACAGGTAGGGACCCAGTTTGACGTTCGGCGCGACATTTTCGCCAGTCGCTTCACTCAAGCCACCGGCTGGGGCGCCGCCGAGCGCATCACGACCGACGACGGCGGTGCCTACTCCGCTGAGGTCGCCATCGACCCGAGCGGCCGCGCTCTCGCGATCTGGTCGCAACCGAACCCGGACGGGTTGCGGACCGACGTCTGGTCCAACCGCTTCGCACCGGAAGCCGGCTGGGGCATGGCCGAGCGCATCACGACCGACGAGGAAGGCGATGCGGTTGAGCCCCAGCTTGCCATCGAATCGAGCGGCCGCGCTCTCGCGGTTTGGTCCCAAGCGGGCAACATCTGGGCCAGCCGCTTTGAGTAGAGCGCTTTGTCGCTCGCCGTCGGTGATTGTTGACGGCCGTCGACAATCGAGGGCTTGGAGGGAGCGTGCTCTCTCGAAACCATTGAGACTTTTGGTTGGCACGAAGCGTGCTCTGGTAGCGATCGACCGGAGCCTTTCCGGGGAGGAGAAGGTATCATGCTGAACCTCAAAGAGATGACGTGCCTGCTTTCGCGTTGGGCCCTCGTGCTCGGATTGCTCGTCGCTCCGATCGTCGGATGCAGCGATCTGAGCGGCGATGGCGGCACTGGAGGGACAGGCGGCAACGGCGGTACGGGCGGCGACGCCGGCAACGGCGGCACTGGCGGCACATCCGGGCCCGAGCTCCTACAGGCCCTCGTGACCTACGTGGCGAACAACCCGGACGGCGACGATCCGCCGCTCGAGGGTGTGAACGCCTGCGTGGAGTACGGGGAAACCCAGAGCTGCTTCCTAACCAACGCGAGTGGGCGGGCAGTGGTCGACTTTCCGGCCGACCTTGCGTTCACCTGGACAAGTGAAAAGGAAGGCTACGGCTCATTGATAGGTGGGGCCGGTGAAAACGCGTTTGGCCCAGCCTGGCGCCCTTCGGGAGCTCTCACCTTGGTCATGTACACCGACGCGCAGCTCGAAGCGATCGCCGCCGAGCAACTCCAACTGGACCCTGCGTACCCGTGGAACGGCGGGATCGTTGGGCTGGTGGCCAACACGGGTACGGGCCTTGCAGGCGTGACGTTCGCGCCAGTCGGGTCGACAATCGGTGCCGTTGGCCAAGCGTTCTACTTCGACGCCGGGACGGAACAGTACAGCATCGACCTCGAAGCAACGACGTCATTTCCGTTCGTGTACGATCAGTTTCCCTTCGCCGAGGGCGGCTTCACGGAGGTCGCTCCGGGCGTGCAGCAGTTCGAAATCGGTGGAATGATCGGCGATTGTCAGGGGCCCTCATTTGGTTGGTCCGGTGACACCGCGAACAGCATCCGGGTCCCCGTACGGGAGGGCTTCCGGACCTACGGCAGCATGCAGTGTGATCCCCCTTGATGCGCCGCGGAGGTTGCCATGATCGACTCATCCTCACGTTCGATTTCTAGACCATGGCTACGCCGGCTGCTGGGCTTGGCCCTGCTGCCGGCGTTGGCCGCATGCGGCAGCGACGGCAGCGGCGACACCGCATCTCTGAAGTGCTCTGACAGCACCTATTCCACCCTTCAGCAATCGATCTTCGAGGCCAAGGGGTGCACGCAATCGGTTTGTCACGGGGAGTCCATGCAAGGCGGGCTCGACCTGCGGGCGGAGGCTTCGCACGCGGCTTTGGTTCGCACGCCGAGCTCGATCGACCCGAGCATGGAACGGGTCTTTCCAGGGGACCAAGACTTGAGCGTTTTGTACTTGAAGCTGCAGGCTGGAGTAGAGGGAGCGGACCTCGGTCCACTCGGTCAAGCGATGCCGGTGGACGCGGATCCCTTGTCTCCGGATGAGCTCGAGGCAATGCGATTGTGGATCCGGGGTGGCGCGCGCGCCGAGGGCATCGTCGCAGGAACGATGGAGCGTCTCGCCTGTGATGGAAGCTTCGAGGCGCAACCGAACAAGATCACCCCCCTACCCCCGCCCGAGCCCGACGAGGGCCTCCAGTTCTACTCGGGCGCATGGTCGCTGCCCGCAGAAAGCGAGGACGAGGTTTGCTTCGTCACGTACTACGATGTCTCCGACGAGGTTCCCGCCGATTCCAAGCTGCCCTGTGGCGACCTCGCCCCTGGACGCGAGTGCTTTGCCTTCCGGCGAAGCGAGCTCGCTCAAGACGGCCAGTCGCACCACAGCATCACGTCGGTCTATACGCCCGAATCCGATCCGAACGGCGTCGATTGGCTCCGCTGGGAATGCCTTGGCGGCGACCGCAACGGCGAGGTGTGCGACCCGGTAGACGACCCATGTGGCGAGCACTCGGCGTGCGCGACCCCCGTGCAAAGCACGTTGGCGTGCATCGGCTATTTTTATGGTCCCAGCGACTTCGATATCGGCGCAGGCCAGACGGGCGACTCCTCGACGCGCAAGCGACTCATCACCGGGCAGGAGTCGACGTTCATCGAGGACCCTCTCCCCGGTGTCTACGCCCTCCTGCCCTTGAAGGGCTTCGTGGTCTGGAACAGCCATGCCTTCAACTTGACGCGAACCGACACGACCGTGGAGCAATGGATCAACCTGACCTTCGCTCCGCAATCCGAACGCCGCTGGGAGCGTGAGCAAATCTTCTATTCGGATCAGATATTCGGCATGGGGACGATCCCCCCGTTTCAAAAGCGCGAGGTCTGCATGACCTTCACGCTTCCCCAATACGCCCGCCTCATGACGCTGAGCTCTCACTTCCACCAGCGAGGCGAGCTCTTCCGAATGTGGCTTCCACCAAACGAGAGATGTATCAGTCCCTCCGGCTGCGCCGTTCCCTCAGGGCCTCCAGACTACGAGAGCCGGCTCTACAACGACCCCGTGGAGGAGTCCTACGATCCGCCGCGCCGCTTGGACGGCGCAGATCCCGCGGAGCGGACGATCAAGATGTGCGCCCGGTACGACAACGGCGCGGACGATCCGGCCAAGGTCAAACGCAACTCGATTCGCCCCGATTCTCCGAGTTGCAACAACGGCCAGTTCGCACACTGTGGCTGCGCGCCGTCGGAGCGCGCCTGTCTCGGCGGTGATCGGCAAGGCAGCTCGTGTGACGGCGACGATGCGACGTGCGGCACCGACGGCCTTTGCGACGCCTGCCCCTTGGTTGGCGGTGTCACCACGGATGACGAGATGTTCGTCGCCTTCGGCAGCTACTACGTCGAAGAGCCCTGACTATTCCAAGCGGTTAGACCAGATTCCTGCCGCGGAGGTGTTCGTTACGCTCCAGATGGCTGTGGCGTCGCCGTTGGCGTCGACCGCCACTCGAACGTCTTGCCTAGTGCCCGGCTCGTTGGGCCCGATGCGTTGGGCAACGCCCCATCCGGCGTCGGGCGTGTAGCGGTTGGACCAGATGCTGCGGCCGCTGGTGTCGGTCTGTCTCCATACGGATACGGCATGGCCACCTGGATCGACCGCGACACGAGGCCCGCCGGCATTGGCAGTGCCGCTGTGGTCGATGCTCTCCGCAGTGCCCCAACCTCCGCTAGGCGTGTAGCGCTTGGACCAGATGTGATGCGTGTTCCCCAGCTGGTACCACACCGCGACCGCGTTCCCGTTCGCGTCAACGGCAACCTGGGGTTCCGGCTCGTAGGTTCCGACGTCACTTTCGATGCGCTCGGCGACTCCCCATCCGGCGCTCGTGTAGCGGTTGAACCAGACGCTGTACTGCGTTCCATCGAATTGCTGCCAAACCACCACAGCATTACCGCTGGGATCGACGGCGACCTGGGGTTCCGACGCGTTGCCGGCGTTGTTGGTTTCGATGAGTCTCGCCGTGCCCCAATCACCGTTCAGCGCGTAGCCGTTGGACCAAATGTTGCTCCTCGTACCATCGGATTGCTCCCACACCGCCACCGCGTTACCACTCGCGTCCACGGCAACCTGGGGTTCCGACGCGTCGCCGGCATTGTTGGTTTCGATGCGTCGGGCGAAGCTCCAGCCGTTGTCCGGCTCGTAATGGTTCGACCAAATGTTGGACCCCGTCTCGTTCGCCTGGGCCTGGGCCCAGACCGCCACGGCGCTCCCGTCTGCGCTCACAGAAATCTGAGGGGTTAGAGGTGCATCTGCGTCCCCACTGTTGTCGTCGATTCGGTGCGAAGGGCCCCATCGACCGTCTGCGTTGGAATGACTCGACACGATGTTGCCAACTGCCCACGACTGGGGGCACACCACGATCGCTTTGCCCTCGGCGTCCATGGCGACCTTGGCGGGTCTGAGGTCCAGGAGCAGCCCCTGCACGTCTGGAATGGGTGCGGCAATGCCCCAACCGTCGTCGGGCGTGAAGCGACTGGACCAGACCCCATCGAGTTGAGACCAGACCGCCACGGCGTTGCCAGCGGGGTCGACCGCAACGTCGGGGGCTGTGACATTGTCATCTTCGTGAATCCGTTCGGCCGTGCCCCATGTCTTGGGCGCGCCGTCACCCTCGGAGCCGTCCGTGAGTTGGATGCAGTGAACGAGCGCCGCACAGGGAACCCACAACGCCACCGACATCAACCTGGACGCGAGGCGTAGATGTCGATGGCTCATCGTGGCGCTGGCTCCTGCCCGGCCGGAGATGATCAAGGCGCCGTTCCGTGCCCGTGTCAAGCCCATCGTACCGCGCCGCATACGCAGCGCTTGACAGGCTTCAACTGCGGGCCGACTGTTATGCTTCGCTTGACTGTTCGGTGAGCCTCACGAGTTCCGGAGGGTGAGCCATGTTCGGCTTTGCTTGGTTCCTGCTGCTGTCTGTCGAGCTGGGAATGCTCGCGGGGTGCTCCGACCTCGGCTCCGACTCTTCGACCGGTGGAACAGGCGGCGACGGCGGCGAATGGTTCGCCGATCCGCCGCCGATCACGTTAGGGCTCAGCCTGGGATGTACCAACAATCTCACCTCGGAGCTCTCCATCGTCACCTGGGATCTGACGGTGGATCCAGGCCCCATCGTGCGGGGTCAAGCGTTCGGAGCGACGTTCAGCGGCGTTGCCGTGTTCGACGAGCTCTTGCTGGACGGGGCCCAGGGGCAGGTGCCTGGCGGATACAAGCGGTCCATCGTGCTCGGGGTCCGGGCGACCGTTCACGCGCGCAGCGGTGTGGCGCCCGATGCGATGGACGTCGTCCTCACCAACGAGCCCATTCCTCGCACCTGTGCGTATGACCGTGGCGGACACACCGGTCCCGACGCGCCCGGCCCGTTTCCCGGGTGCTCCGAAGCCGACGACAATCCGGATGGCTCGAACGAGGGCTGCACGGGTCTCGGTGGCGTGCCCGATCCAGCAAACGCATGCGCGCAATTCGTCACCCTCGACACGAGCAACGACTGCGATCCGGGCGGCCTCTGTGAGGACAAAGGCAAGACGGGACCCGGATCTCAGTGCGACTTGAACGGCTTCTGCCTCGCGGGGCCGCTCCCGTTGCAGCTAGAGGCGGCCTACGAAGGCTACTTGGCTGACGAGTCCGGAACCGTCCTTTTTGGCTGGGACGATGAAAGCACGGGCGCCGAGCTCGACCCGTCGGGCGGCCCCGACGGCGGTAAGTGGATCCTGCCCCCTTCGGTCTTCGACGAGCCCGGTCCCAATAGCTTTCGCGGCTTTCTCCCGGGCAACGTTCCGGCGGCCCTCGACTGCACCATGGGCGACGGCGCGACGACGGTGCTGAGGCGGACACCGGACTCGCAGCTCATCTCGTTTCCGATCCAGACGCCATAGAATGGGAGCGGCCACGTTCGGGCGCGGGGCGAGGGTTCGATTCCTACCGCATCCACTCACAGCCATTGGAGATCATGTCGCTCCAATTCCGAGCGACAAGATCACCGGCAAACGACTAGCCGGAAACTCCTATCGTCTTGTTGCCGACACCGCAACCAATCAACCCATCTCCCCCGCAACGCCTTCGGCTGCGCTATCGTCGGAGCTAAGCACCATCGAATCGAGCTCCGCCGCTTAGCGGGCAGCAAACCTACGAGAGGTACCTTGCAGGATTTCTTGTGCGACCCGGAACACCGGCGCTTCGATGATCCCCCTCGCCAAGTCGTGAACTTGCGCGATCGGCACCTCGCCACCGTCAGCTACAGCGCGGAGCAGTTCGCGTGCGAGATTCTTGGGTAATACCCGTGGAGGTTCGAGTCCTCTCTTCCGCACCCAATCATTTCAGCAGCTTGCGCGATCAGCTCGAGCCTTTGAGCGGCCGTTTTGCGAGAGCGCGTTCGAGTGGACCGATGGACACGACGCCCGTCGGGGGTGGTCCCGATGACGTACCAAATGCCATTGCCTCGCTCGTCGAGCTTATAGGCGCTGCAGTTTCTCCCCATTGGTCAATCTCCTCGACGTGGTGTCGGCACAGGCTGCCGATCTTTTTCTTTCGTTTCAAGCGCGGAGCGTCATAAGGACCCAACTCGTTGGGGCAAGGGATAGTTTTGTCTGCCAGCAAAACTGCGCGCGCCACCTTCTCTCGCTAATGGCGTGATAGGTCGCGTGCGTTGCGTGCTGAACGCCCCGTGAGTGAACTCTGCGAAGCCATGAGAGGGCGTTTGTAGTGGAAGCGCCCCCACCGTTGGCGACGGCTTGGCCGGGGAACCTCTGAAGTCACGCAGATCAACCGCGGACGCAGCAACGGCGAGAATTAGCCCGAGGCGACTTCCCCACCGTTCCTCGACGGTCCACCTTCTGCGACCTCCGCTGATTGAGTCACTCGGTTTCTTTCTGTGCGGTATCGATCGAGAGCGCTTTAGGCTTTCGCGTCTGTCGCCAATGGATGAGCGCAGGCAGGACGGAAAGCACGACGATGAGGATGATGACTTTCTCCACGTGACGGACGAGCAGTGGAAAGCGCCATCCGAGAAAGTATCCGAGACATGTCATTGAAGCGACCCACGCTGCGCCGCCCAACACGTTGTACGTTCCGAAGCGCCGGTACGTCATCTGGGCTACCCCAGCGACTACCGGCACGAAAGTCCTCACGACAGGTACGAATCGAGCCAGAACAATTGCGCGAGGACCGTGGCGTTCGTAGAAATCATGCGCGGCCCGTACATGCCCGGGTCGAAAAATTCGTGAGCGGGGGCGTGTGAAGATGTGGGGTCCGGTTCGCGAGCCGATCCAATACGAGGTCGCATCGCCCGCAACGGCCGCCGGGATCAGCAGCAGGTTGAGGAGCGCCAAACTGAGATCCCCTTTGGCAGCATACAAACCTGCCATCACGAGTAACGAGTCGCCGGGCAGAAAGAACACCATCGCTCCGGTTTCCAGAAACACGATCAATGCAAGCGCCGGATAACCGCCCCACTCGATGAGCTCACCCGGTTCGCGGAGCCAATGGACCACCGTCGATACGCCCTCAACAAGCCAATCCACGGCGCGCTCCTACCACGGTCGACGAATCGAAACCAAGTAGCGAGCGCCAAGAAGATGACAAGCAGCGGCTACCCAAACATCGTGGTGCGCTCGCTTTGTCGAATCGTTTCCAAGAGATCCCTCAGCTAAGCCGTTACCGCTAGTCTGTCTTTTTCGGTTTGAGTTGCCCAATGCTGCGACGTCTTTCGATGGCTTGCGTTTCAAGCAAGGGGCCAACCGACGGTCGGTGGTTGGTCGCACGTGCTTCACGTACACCGCGCTGCAACGGATCTTGCTTGCCAGTACGCTCGAGCGTACCGTCCGCGCCGTGGAAACACCGGATGGCGACAACTTGTATGACGGTCGGTTTGGCGTCCTTCGGCGCATAGACGACGCGATCTTTGCAGTCGAGATGGGCATCCTCTGGACGTTCCTCGGCGCTTCGGCCGTGATGGTCTTCTTGGACGTGGTGTACCGGAGGCTCGCTGCGCCAGACAGCAAGGTGGCCGAGCTCGCAGCACGCATCCTCGGGATCGAAGACCCCGCGTCGATGCGGCTGCTGACGAAGATCGGGCCGATCGTGACGGTCGTCGTCGCTGTCGGCCTCGTGTACTTCGCGTTTTGGACCGCGGAGGTCCATGCGTCGGACCGAGGGAAGCAGTCCCGTGCACGGCCGATCATCCACGCCATCGTCGCCTCGGTCGGCCTCGGTCTGCTCGGTTGGACGATGCTCCGCCCTGGGTTCGAGTCCAGGTGGTTTTATCTCCTTCTTTATGCGCTATGCGCCGGTGCTTGGCTGTTTCGGCTCTTCGGCGCACGCGCATCGCAGTGGGGAACGAAGCTCTTCGCCTTCGTCGTTGTGACAACGCTATTTGTAGTTGTCGTGCTGAACTATTTCCCCGACGGATACAGCTGGTCCAAGGAGCTGTCCTTGATCATGTTGCTCTGGGTGGGCTTTCTCGGGGCAAGCGTATGCGCGCACGAGGGTAAGCACATCCAGCTGGGCGCATTGAAACGGATCGTTCCCCCGTCGTTTTCACACTGGGTTCAGGCGTTCGGCTACCTCATGACGGCGGGTTTCTGCTTGTTCATGGCGCTGCTCGGCTACGGGTACGCGAAAGAAGCACTCGCGCTCGAGGGACGCTTCGAACAAACCAACATTCCTGATTGGGTCGCAACCATTGCGGTTCCGGCGGCCTTTGCCATGACGACCATTCGGTACGTGAGCGCTGCCCTCAGCGCCATCCTTGGCGGTTCGTACGGCGCCACCCCGGAAGAAGAAGCTGTGCTCGCGGCCACGCAGGTCAAGAAACAGGAAGCGCCATGACGAGCGAAGCCAAAGAGCGGAAGCTGCCATTCCTCATCTTCGTGGCCGTCATCGTATTCCTCCCGTTTCTCGGGAAGGGCGGCATCCTCGCTGCCGTGATCCTCGCGGCGGCGCTCGCCGGCTCCCCACTGTTCGTCCTGATGGGCATGGGCACGCTCGGAAGCCTCTACTTGTGGAGCGACTTCCGAGAGCTCAACCAGTTTTCGATCGTCATCGAAGGCATTCGAAGCCTTGCAGACAGCCCTACGCTCCTCGCGATCCCGTTCTTCATCATGAGCGGTGCGATCATGAGCGAGGGGCAGATCAGCCGGCGTCTGATCGACTTTGCGCAAGCTCTCATCGGATGGCTCCCCGGTGGCATGGCGATGAGCGCCGTCCTCGCCTGCATGCTCTTTGCCGCCATCAGCGGCTCTAGCCCCGCAACCGTCGTCGCGATCGGCTCGATGATGGGACCGGCTTTGATCGCGGCCGGCTATCACGAGCGGTTCTCACACGGCCTGCTCACCTCTGCGGGCTCGCTCGGAATCCTGATTCCCCCTTCGATCCCGATGATCATCTACCCAATCGTCAACCAAACCGAAGTGATCGAAGTCGAGCGCCTCTTCGCTTCGGGCTTCGGCCCCGGCCTCGTCATGGGCTCGATCTTGATCGGTTACTCTTTTTACGAGGGCTTGGTTTACAAAGTCCCAACCCAGGCGTTCCGCTTCAAGAAGGTAATGACGGCGACGCGGGATGGATTCTGGGCGTTGCTGTTCCCAGTTCTGATCCTCGGAGGCATCTACGGCGGAATTTTCAATGCGGTCGAGGCTTCCGCGATCAGCGTCGTCTACGCGATCGTGGTCGAGGTTTGGCTTCATCGCGCCCTCAAGCTCAAGAGCATACCCGCCATCTTCGGTGCAACGGGGGTGTTTCTCGGGTCCTTCCTCGTCATCATGGTCATGGCACTCGCGCTCGGAGAGTTCCTCGACAAAGAGGACGTACCGGCGAAGATGGTCGAATGGATTCAGGCCAAGGATCTCAGCTATGGGCAGTTCCTCCTTCTGCTGAACGTCTTGCTGTTCGCCGTCGGGATGTTGATGGACATCCTGAGCGCGATGTTCATCTTCGTTCCGCTCCTGGCCCCTGTCGCGGCGTCGATGGGCGTCGACCCGGTGCACTTCGGCATCATTTTCATCGTCAACCTCGAGATTGGCTACCTCACGCCACCCGTAGGGTTGAACCTCTTCGTCGCATCCGCCCTCTACGGTAAAGGCTTGGGGCACATCATACGAAGTGTCGCCCCGTTCGTTGGACTCATGTTGATCGGGCTCGCACTCATCACCTGGTATCCCGCGCTGTCCGTCGGTCTCGCGAACGTCATCATGGGAGAGGAAGCCGGCACGAAGCTGGACTCGGACGCCACCGACCGCGATGAGGACGGGGACAACGGTGATGGGGAGCAAATGCCGACCATGGAAGAGATGATGCAAGAGGTTCAGGCGCTGGACGAAGATGAACCCGACGCAGACCTCGACGGAGCGGTGCCACCCGAGGAAGATCCTGAGGATTCCGAAGCCCCGAACGCCGACTGAGCGCAACGGCTGTGTTTCGGTCCGGATGCCACGACTGAGTAGGCGCGGGCGGGATCCAGCATGGTCCGCCGGGGAGCTAACTTGCCAAAGAGCAGGCCGGGATCCATCTTTCGGACATGCGGTCGGTGTTTCGGCTGTTTGTGATGGCGGTTCTTATCGTTGGCTCGGCCGGTTACGCGGTTCTGTGCCTCTCGCCGCACCAGCCACTTCCCCGATTGGAGCGGGTTGCCGCGAAGATGCAATCGGCCCTGCTGTCGGCTGCCCCGCAAGCAACGCCAGGCTCGGAGGTGCGTCTCCCGCAGACATCGGCCCACTTGGGAGCTCTCGAGCCTGCAGACACCGCGTTTGATCGACATGCGACTCGTGTGTTGAGCTCGTCGGCGGCTCACCGACGCCACCGCGTGATTTCGGACCAGCGCCGAGCGATACGACTGACTTGCCGGGGCGCAAGAGTCGCGCGTTCGAGCGACGAACCTCCCGAACGACCTCGTTCTCTTTCCTGAACGTCCCGGTCTGTTCGAAGAATCGCCATCCGAGTTGGCTGGCGAATGGAGGAAATTGTGATGCGTACGAATCTGAAAAGTAGCTCAGTTGCCAACACAGCCGATCGCCCCTTGGCGCCAACGCCCGAAGCCGCTGTCGCTCCAAGCGAGCCAGTTCCGGCGGCACCCCAACCCACAGCGGCACACCCGCACGGCAGGGCCTGGCCCGAAGACTGGAACAGCCCTTCCAAGCAGTCTCAGATGAGCGCGATCTGGCCCCTGTTGTGGCTGACGATCCCATTCGTCTTGCTGGTTCTCTACGGCTTCTTCACGCGGGATTAGCGACGCGGAACGAGCACGGTCGTGATGACCCACCAAGGCCGGGTTCATGAGGATGTCCATGCTGAACCGCTGAGGTGGTTCACATGGACCGAAGGATCAGGAGCGCCATGTACGTGGCAAACCCTGCTAGAAGCAGCGCGCCTTCGAAGCGCTTGATCGTCATGTCCGTCCTCATCAACGGAAACAAAAGGGCAGATGCGCCCAGCATCCACCAGTCGTCCCAGGCGATGATTTCCCGTGGGACTGGCAACGGGCGAATCAAGCCGACGATGCCGATGATCCCGAGCACATTGAAGATGTTCGAGCCCACCACGTTGCCGACCGCAATGTCGTCTTGCCCCCTGCGTGCCGCCACGAGGGAGGTCACGAGCTCTGGCATGCTCGTGCCTGCCGCCACGATGGTGAGGCCAATGACCGTATCCGAGACACCGAGCGAGCTAGCCACCCCGACCGCTCCACGCACCAGGGCCGTAGAGCCTGCTCCCAGCAATCCGACCCCCGCAGCGACCGCCGCGACGTTGAGGCCGGTCGCCGCCTTTCCCGACCGACCCAAGGACGCGGTCTTTAATTGCGCGAACTCAGTTTGCTCGACGGCAGCCACCCCTTTTCGTCCGAGCCAGACGGCATACGCCGTGAACGCGACCATCGACATGAACAGGAAGCCGCCCTCCCATCGATCGACGACCGAATCGCGTACGAGCAGATGGAGCAGGACCGCGGCGAGCATCATGACGGGCCATTCGAACCGGACCGTGTTGCCCAAGATGCGGAGAGGGCGAAGTAACGCGGTCAGTCCGAGGATGAAACCTATGTTGAAGATGTTAGAGCCGACCACGTTTCCCATGGAGAGGCCAGGGCTTCCCTCGAGGGCCGCCTGCACGGACACCAACAGCTCAGGCATCGAGGTCCCGGCCGCTACGACGGTGAGCCCCACGACCGCCGGCGCGACTCGCGCAAGCAACGCGATGCCGCTTGCGCCCCGCACGAGGGACTCGGCGCCACCGACGAGCAAGACGAGGCCTCCGAGCAAGAGTAGCGAGTCGATCAGCATCCTCAGAGCACCCCCGGGTCGATTGTTGTCTCAAGCATGCATCGGGGGCACGCCTGCCTGCAACGACACGGGGTTCGAGGCGAGTTGCGCCGGCGAAGTCGGGACATCACGACCTAGGGATCTCGATCGGCTCGATCCACGTCAGGGGGGTCGACTTGTGCTCTCAGAACGGCCAGATGAACGGTACAAGTCCTGTCGTGCGACACAGACGCCAGCCCAGCGTTCTACTTCAAGGCGTACCAGTAGCAGTCGAACGCTCTCTGACCCCATCGGGACCATGTTGAGCGCCCAATCGCGCACAATTTCGACGGGCGCAGGACAAGCGGCAGGATTCCAGGGTAATGCAGGAGGGGTGCAGTGAGCACCCATCAAGTGCGTCGGCATGGGGATTCGGGCCAAACTAATCCAGCGACTTGGCTCGACTGCAAGTTATTCCGCAACCGGCTACGATCGCATCGCAAAAATGGCACACCATGCTCTGAAGCTCGCCGTCGTTTACGGTCTTTGGCTTCCCACTTGGGCTTGTGCTCAGGATGTGCTCGAGCCACAAGAAAGAACGCAGAGCCGATTCCTGGACGGCCTAGAGTGGCAGATGATGGCGAGTGGCTTCTATTTGTTCAACGCCAACCGCGTCTCCGGACCCTACAATGAGCTCAATTACCCCTACACGAGCTACATGGGCTTTGGGCTGAACTTCGTCGGCGGCGACGTGAGCTACACAGGGGAAAAATTCGCGGTCACCGTCGGCCTACGCTGGGGAAGCGGCGCTTCTCAATTGAGTGCCTTGGCGCCCCTCGAACAGGGGTTTGTGAGTTGGATTCCGAGCGAGAAGCTCACGCTCGACTTCGGCTGGTTCAACAGCATTTACGGTTTCGAGGTCGCCGACGAGTGGCAGAACCCAACCTTTACACGCGGTTCACTCTACTTCCTGCAACAACCGTTCAATCACCTCGGTTTGCGTGTGGTGGCACGATTCAACGAGCGCGTCGCGCTCAAGATGCTGGTCGTGAACGAGAGCGTCGCGGTGGGAAAGGTGGGAGGTTCAACAGCTCGTACACCATCACCGCGGAGATCGAAGTACCGAAGGGTGGGGCCGAGGGCATGATCTTGACCTCGGGAGGACGGTTTGCCGGCTATGGCTTCTACCTGCTCAAGGGCAAGCCGGTGTTCCTCTGGAACTTGATCGATCTGAAACGAGTCAAGTGGGAGGGGCCGACGGGCATCCCCGCGGCGAAGTTCTGGTCAATTACGCTGTACGACAACGAGACCCGCTCGATGCTCCAGACGCCTCAGAAATACCCGCGTGCGGGCAGTCAGAGCTACCCCTCGCCGGCAGCGAAGCCCAGTAAGAACGGCTCGACGACGGTCTACATCGCGCCAGATCAGCCCGAAGGCGTCGACCGAGGCAACTGATCGCCGGGTCTGTACGCGCGCGACGCGTGCACGGTGCAGGTTCGGCAAAGTCAACGCGCAAGTCGGCCATTCCCCGATCCTGCAACGCAAGACCAACGACCCGTTCATGGAATTCCCCGAGGCGGAAGCCCGGCCTTTTCGTAGATGGCGTCGATCACCCTGAGTGTGCGTACGGCGTCGGCCGTCGTCGTGAGCACCGGGGCGCCATCGCGGATTGAAGCGACGAAGGCGGCTAGCTGCGTGCCGTACGTCGATCCGCCAGGCACGCGCTCGACACGCCGGCCCGATTCGGTTCGGATGACGAGGCGGTGGTAGACCTCGGGCTTGATGAAGTTCAGGAGATCGATGCGACCGCGCGTGCCGACGAAGCGCATCTTGACCTCGAGCGGTCGGCGAAGCGAATGCATGCTGACGAACATGCGGACGTCCGGGGCGTTAGGAAACGCGAGGGTGGTCTCCATCGTGCCATCGACCTTCGGCGCGACGAGCTCGGCCCGAGCGCTCGTCACGGTCGGTTCGGTACCGAGAACGGATCGGAGGAAGGCGATAGGATAGCAGCCCATGTCGAGCATGACGCCGCCGCCGAGCTCATAGACGAAACGGAAATCCCTCTTGGGGATGAACGCGCTGAACCCCGCTTCGACTCGCTCGATCTCGCCGATTTCACCATTGGCGAGGATCGAACGAAGGCGCGCGACGAGCGGGTGATGAAGGGTGTGCATCGCCTCGGCGACGACGAGACCGTTCTCCGACGCTGCAGCGTCGATGCGCCGAGCTTCCTCGGCATTACACGCGAGCGGCTTCTCGCAGAGGAGGTGTTTACCCGCAGCGATGCAGGCGAGAGCCTGACCGGCGTGCAAACTTATCGGAAGCGCGAGATAGACTGCGTCGATCGCGGGATCGGCGAGGAGCGCGTCGAAACGACGGTGAATCTCGGGGATGCCGTGCTTCTTGGCGTAGGCGAGCGTCACTGCGTACGATTGGTGCTCTTCGGCGAGCGCGGCGATCTCGACGCCCATCACTGTAGGCACCTGCTTGAAGAGCGAGAACGGCGCGATGCGCGCGGCGCCGAGGATGCCGAAGCGGATGGTGCTCGGGAGCCGCGAAGGCTGCGGTTGTGCGAGTGCGGATGGCCAGCGAGTGTCGGTCAAGCTCTCACTCAGCGCCCAAAGAGCGGAGCCGAAGCGCGAATCCTTTGCTCGGTCGGTCATCTCGGCACGTTCACCACTCATGTACAGTCGACCGGTAGTTGCCGATAGATCGGGCATGGTCGCGAGCGCGACAGGGATGGTGATGCCGGCTTCGACCGGATCGGCGATGCGGCTCCAGAAGAAGTCGGCTACCGTCTTGATCCATCCCGAGTTGTTGGAGAGTCCGAGATTCGTGTAGTTCATCCCCGGGTTGTAGACATTGACGCTGACACCGTGCGGGGCCAAACGCTCCGAGAGCAGCCGCGTCAGGGTGACGAGCGCGATCTTCGAGGCGGCATACCAGCCGAGGGGATTGAAGAAGCCCTTCTCAGCGCGCAAGTCGTCGAACTTCAGCCTGCCCCTCGGATAGATCTCCGAGGCGGTGTGGATGATCATCGCGGGATTCGATTCGACCATCCTCTCGACGAGGAGGCGAGTGAGGAGGAAGGCCGAGACGTAGTGAACGGCGAAGGTCTCCTCGATGCCATCGGCTGTAAGGCGCCGGTGCTGGTTCACCATGCCGGCGTTGTGAAGAAGCACGTGGAGCGGAAGGCCGGTCGCGAGAAACTCGGCCGCGGCGCGCCGCACGTCGGCTTGGGAGGACATGTCCGCAACCAGCTTGATCGGTGTTGGCGCTCCGAGCGCGCCGCATTCTTGCGACAACGCGTCGAGCTTCGCGGGGGTGCGGCCTAGCAGCACCAGTTGGTGCCCGTGCTTCGCGAGCTCGAGGGCGATGGCTCGGCCGAGGCCGCTCGTCGGGCCGGTGATGAGGGTGACGCGGGGAGAACGGGCGCTGTCGTTGGCTGGTGAGCTCATGGCTTGCTCGTTGTGCCGGCAGGTGTGAATGCCGCTTCGCCCCGTGGGGCGGAGGGCAGCAGCGAGGTGGTCTCGGCCGAGACGCTCGCCGTGGCGAGCGCGGTGAGAACGTCTACGAGGTTCGAGAGAAAGAGGTCGCGACTCGAGGGTGGGAAGAGAGGCGGCTCGAGCGTCGAGAGCCGACCGAAGTCCGCGATGCCGTGGAAAAGGAGCTCGGTCACGAGGAGGTAGCGGGCACGGCGCACCGGTAGAGGCAGCTCGGGGCACACACGCTCGAGCATCCTCATCAAGCGACTGACACCGCGGTTGTCGCGGATCGAAGTGCTCCAGCGCTCCAGTGTGCTCGGGCCCCCGATGATCTGGGCTTGGATGGTGATGTAGGCGCGCCCGCCGTCTGGATCATCGAGCTTCTCGAAGACCGGGACGACTAGAGCCTTCATCAGCTCCCGAATCTCGTAGCGGCCCGACACCTCGATCTCGTCGAGCCATCGATGGCGGCGCAGCTCGATGCCTGGCACGTGCTTGTCGAGGATGGCCTCGAGGAGCTGCTCCTTGGTTCCGAAGTGGTACTGCAGCGCAGACTTGTTCCGCTGACCCGCCGCCCGTTGGACCTCGTTCATCGAGACGCCGTCGATGCCCCGCTCGGCGAAGAGCGTTTCGGCGGCCGCGATCAGGCGAGCCCGGGTGGCGACGGCATCTTGGCGCATCGGGGGCACATATTAGGGTGTTCGCCTGAATAAGGCAAGGACAAGAGGCTCGTCTCGAACCATGGATTTGTGAAATATGGCGAATAACGTCTTGATTAATTCAGGCGTATGCCTCATCACACAGGCTCGGAGAAATGCCATGACCATTACGGATCACGTGCGGCGGCTCGTGGACGAGCGCCCCTGGGGGGAGGCTATCAAGGCGGCGAGCGCCACCGAGGCGGTGGAGATCGCTCCGCGCGTCTACATGTCGCCGGGGACCTCAAACGCTTACATGGTCCTGACCGATGCGGGACGCGTCATCGTGAACACGGGCCTCGGCTTCGAGGCGTACACCCACAAGCGTCTGTTCGACGCCATTTGTCCGAGGCCGACGACTCACATCCTCGTGACTCAGGGGCACGTCGATCACGTGGGCGGTGTCGGTCACTTTCGGGAAGCGGCGACGGTCTTCGTGGCGCAGGCAGCGAATGCCACCTGCCAGGCCGACGACGCGCGCATTGCCGAGCGTCGTCAGGCTCAGAGCTACGTGTGGTTCGCCGACGTGATCGACGCCGCGCTCCGGGTCGCGGAGGAGCATCCCGATGCCGTGGTGCAGGACGCGCCGATCCCGGATGTGACCTTCGATAATCGTCACGAGATTGAAGCCGGCGGCCGACGCTTCGTGCTGCTTTCGACCCCAGGCGGCGAGACGATCGATAGCTGCGTGGTCTCGCTTCCCAATGAGGACATCCTCTTCACGGGCAACCTGTTCGGCCCGCTCTTCCCCCACTTCCCGAACTTCAACACGATCCGGGGCGACAAGTACCGCTCCGCCGAGGCGTACCTCGCCTCGCTGACGCTCGTCCGCGAGCTCGAGCCGGAGATTCTGATCACGGGACATGGCGAGCCAATCCGAGGGAAGGACCTCATCCGCGAATGCCTCGACTGCCTCGAGGCGGCGGTTCGCTACGTGCACGACAAGACCCTCGAAGGCATCAATGCGGGCGAGGATATCGACGAGCTTTCGGCCCGCATCACCCTTCCCGATGATCTCTACGTCGGACAGGGCTACGGCCGGGTCGCCTGGGCGGTGCGCACCTTTTGGGAGAGCTACCTCGGCTGGTTCAAGCTCCGCTCGACGACCGAGCTCTACCCGCGCACGCCGGTCGCCCGCACCCTTGCGAGCCTCGCCGGAGCGCCGTCGACGATCGCGAAGGGGCGCGCGCTACTCGAAAAGGATCCCGTGCTCGCGCTCGCTCTGGCAGAGGCGGTGCTTGAGGTCGCGCCGAACGACGACGCCGCGCTCAGGCTGGCACTCGACGCACACGAGGCTCTGCTCTCGAATCCGAATGACGCGAGTAACCTATGGCTCGGCGGCTGGCTTCGCGCGCAGAAAGCCTCGCTCGAACAACGTCTGTCGGCGAAGCCCGACGAGCAAACGAGTGCAGGTGAGGCTCGTGCTTTGATGGAAGCGATGCCAACGCGGTTCGTACCGACCGCCGCGAAGGGGCTCACGGCAGTCTACCAATACGAGCTCACGGGTGCGGAGGCCGGTACCTGGGCCGTGATCGTCGAAGACGGCACCTGCCGCGTGCAGGAGGGACCTCATCCTTCGCCCCACTGCCGCATCGCGATGAAGGATGTCGACTTCCTCGCGCTGAACTACGGCGAGCTCCATCCACTCAAGGCCGCGATGCAGGGCAAGGTCAAGTTCGAGGGCGATCGGAAGAAAGCGCTCCCGCTCGACAAGATCTTCGAAAAGGTCAAGCGCCCTTCGAAGAGTGGCGGCGACGGTGCGAACGCCAACGTCCTCTTCGTCGACGATTTGAACGCGCCCGTGCTCACGCCTGCGCAGCGATCGATCAAGTGGCTCGCATCGAAGCGCCATACTCAAATCACGTTCGACGATGTGCTCGCGAGCGCGATGCGGCGGACCGGCCTCGACGATTTCGGTCCGCGCGATTTCGAGATTCGGCTCAGGCTTCTGGTCGAGGACTACAACGCAGATGCAGGTGTGGGCGAGATCGGCCGACGCGCGGCGTCCGGCGATCTGGTCCGCTACGCGAGCAACCGACTTCTGATTCAGGATTACCTTCGGCGTCATCCCGAAGCGCTGGAGGAACCCATCGAAAAGCCTTTGATCGTCGTCGGCCTCCCGCGCAGCGGGACCACGCACCTGGTGAATCTGCTTGCGGCAGACAGCCGGTTCCGCTCGCTCCCGCTGTGGGAGGCGATGGAGCCCCTACCGAACGCGAGGAAAAGGGTACCCTCTTCGGCGAGGGTCGCGGCCGTCGGGTCGATCGACAAGGTGCTCCCGCGCAAGGCGCGCGACTGGCTTGGCGTGGAGCGCCTCGTAGCCGACCCGCGGTATCTGCGCTGCGCCGCGAATTGGGCCGGTATGCGCACCATGGCGCCGTATGTGGCTGCGATGCATCCCATGAATCCGGACCACGTGCATGAGGAGATCGAGCTGATGGGGTCCGACTTCGCCTCGTACCTTTTCGAGTGGACGGGTTACGTACCGCATTACCGCGATCACTACCTAGCGACGGACCAGACGCCGCACTACGCGTACCTGAAGCGGGGGCTGCAGATTCTGCAGCATCGCGATGGGGGACCGCGCAAGCCCTGGGTACTGAAGAGCCCGCAGCATCTCGAGCAGATCCCGGCGCTCCTCTCGACGTTCCCGGATGCGACGATCATCTTCACGCATCGCGATCCCGTCGCCGTGATCCAATCGACCGTGACGATGCTGGGCTACGCTCAACGCATGTCACGTGACGTTCTCGACATGCCGGGGCTTCTCGCCTATTGGGCGGATCGCATCGAGCTATTGCTGAAGACGGGTGTGGCGGCCCGTTCGCTCGTTACGGCCGAGCGTTCCTACGACTCCCTTTTTCACGAGCTCATGGCGGATACCGAGGGCAAGCTCGACCACATCTACGGCATCTACGGCGTGCCGCGTACCAAGCGCTCCCGCGCCGAGCAAGCCGCCTTCCTCGAGGCGCATCCGCGGGGTAAGGGCGGCCGGGTTCGCTACGACCTCGAAGGTCAGTTCGGCACCAAGCCGGAAGTCGTGCGGGAACGCTTCGGCTTCTATCTCGAACGGTTTCCGGTTCGCGTCGAGTCGTGAGGTCTGCGTTGAAGTGCCGCAGCGGGAGCGCCCAGGCAAGCCTTCACGATTGAGAGAGCTCCTGCAAACTCGTACTTCGTAGTAGAGTGCCCCGGGTGATGCAGCTCCGCTCAGTCCGACGCCGCTGGAGTTTTCGCCTCGTCGCCTTTGCCCTTCTCGTGATCGGCTGCCCGACGAGAACGGAAAAATCCCCAGCCCCTGCCGCGATTTGCGTCACGCGGTACGCCCAGTGCCGAATGCCCGACGGACCTCTCGGGGTGTGCAATGACACGCCGTGCGCTGAGGGCCAATCCGCGCCCTGCTTCAAGTGCGTGTCGCAGCACTAGCGATCTGTCTGGGGTTCCGCCCGAAGCGCTGCCATTTCGGCGACTGGAACGCGCTTGAAAGCGACTCTCTTGGTGAAGATCAAGATGTGCGCCGTCAGCTGAAGGGCATCCGCTTTCGGGAGCTCGATGTCGATCGGTACCTCGCGTTTGCGTTTGATCGAGTACGCATGGCCGCGCCATTCGCGCGCGTCGGTATCGTACCGGAGGCCGCGGAACACCTCGATACCCACCGTGTCCGGGCGCCTCTCACTCCAGACGATCACGCCAAAATACACGCCGTCACGCTCGCTCACCTCGATGACGGCTTCGCCCTCGCCTCTCTGCCAATGGCCGAGGATGCGCTCGGCATCTGCAATCACGATCGGCTCCGGCTCGTCGTCTTCCGGTCCAGATGCGCTCGCGGTCGTCTGCAGACCACCGATCCACAGCCATGCGGCCATCCATACGGCCAACGCTTTGTTCAACGGGGAGATGGGGCGTCTCCTTTCGGCAAGAGGCTATGGTCTCTGAAAATGGCCGTTCTTGCATCAATAAAATGGAGCCCTCGGTCATCGAGTCTGAGCGCATCTGTCATCGATCTCACAACCGAACGTCATCGTTCATCCCTATGTCTGAAGCCCCATCTGGCGCCTCTCTCGGTTCGGCGTCGGCGGCGCCCGCGGCGTCGGTCACTTCACAGCGCGGAAATCCACGCCGAGGCTGACCGTGACGAAGTGGAGCCAGTTCTTCGTGTACCCATCGCTCGGGGGAGTCGGATCGCTTTGCGTCCCGACGGCCCCGCCCCCGAGATACCGGACGTTCAGGAAGGCGGAGACGCGATCGGTGAACTCGTAGCCGACCCGAAGGCTTGCATCGAGCAGCGCGCCCGTAATTTCCTCACTGCTTCCATTGATACCGCTGATCGGCGCGTAGATGCCGTCGATCTCGGTCCCCCACCAAACACCGTTGCCGAAACCCCACCGGCCGCGGAATTTGATCGCAGGCACGGGGCCGACGTCTCGGCGGCTCGCACGTAGGACGCCATCGGCTGAAGTGAAGACGATCGTCGCATCTCGGATCTGCAGAGAGAATCCGAGGGCGGCTTCGTCGCCCTGGCGCCGCAAGAAGTCATACAGGTAGCTGATTCGCCAGAAGGGAAAGCCGTAGGTCGAGTTCAGCGGCGTGCCAGCGGGGAAGACGATGCCATCGAACACCGTTTCCTCGGAGAGCACCGTCTCGCCGGTGAGCTCGAGCGGCTGGTAGAGAAACACGATCGCGTGTCGGCCGTTGAATTTCAGGTCCGTGCTCAAGCGGAAGAAGGGAAAGAGCACGTCTTGACCGCCGTTCTTCCGGTAGTCGAAGCGCGTACCGTCGTTGCTCAGCTGAATGATGTGACTGGCCACCGCAAGAAATCCGAGCTCGGCGCTGAGCGACCACTCGACAACCGGCGGTTTCTGCAGGGTGGCCTTGTATTTCGCGGCGATGTGGCTCTCTGTCGGGTCGGGCCGGTCGTAGGAGACGCGGGCAGAATCCTCCTGGGCAGTCGCGTGCGTCCCCAAAGGCGCGAACAGGCAGGCGATCGAGGCGGCGGCAAGGAAACGCATCGGCGCAACGCAAGGATAACACATCGTTTGGAGGAGGCCGTCATCGCACGACCTATGACGAGTAACAGCCGATCGTGCCACCAATGAAACCCCCATGGAGACACCGCTCGAAAGCACGCCCAAAAAAGATCTGACCTAGGTTGAGCCTGTGCACTTGTTGACCTCAGCGATCCAGGGTCAGCCGCAGATAGCCGGGCTGGATGATGCGGCGTCGAGCCGTAGGCGGGGAGCGAAAACCGTGCCCGCGTGAGTGGGCTGCATCTCCCCAGGTTCATGCAGAATGCGGCGGCGCCGGATTTGCGGTCCGCCAGCGGCCGTCAGCTCACGACAACATAGGGAATCTTCCACTGCGCGTCAGTCCTTCTTGGGTGGCCCGGCGTCATCGAGCATCTTGCGGTACTCGTCATAGGACGGCGGGAACCCGCCGGTGTAGCTGAGCCAGTTGGTCACGGGATACCGGGTGCCGGCCTTGTGTGTCGCCTCCAGCCCTTCCAGGATCTCCTCCATCAACGAGAACGGAAAACCAAAGGCTATTTCATGGTCCTGGACCTGCCCGAAGATGCGATCGCCACTACAGGGTACAATCATCTGCGGCTCGCCTTTGATCACGGGAGCGATGGCGAGATCGGCGCAGTCGATGCGGCCGCGGAACTCGCTGTGTAGCGTGCCGCCTCGCTTCCACAGATAGGCTTGGCCGAGACGCATGATCTGCGCACCGTTGCCGTAGATGACGATGGAATCTGGGGTGCCCGACGCGCGGTTCAAGGGGGCAGTCACCACGCCTACGTACTCCCCCTCGGCAAAGCGCGGCACGCTCTCTTCGCTGATGCGTCCGGCGTGCAAATTTTCCGTATAGAGGTCTATGCAAAGATTGCCTTCGGCATAGTGAGGCAGGCGCCGTTCCAGACCGAGTGCCATCGCACCAAGCACGCAGCTGCTGTCCTCCCGTCCCAGCGCTATCACCCACCCGTAACGACGCGACATCGCGATCGCCTGGCAAGTGGTGAAACGATTGTTGAAATCCTTGCCGGGACGCTTTGCACGTACCGGCATCTCGGCCCAGCTGCGCAGGAATCTGACCGCCACGGGGAACGTGTTGAGTCGCAGGTACTGGTTGAGCCTGTCGTCGTACTCGCTCAGCTTGGTTGCTTCCATGACTACCTGACCGCGCTTTGTCCGTGCTTCAGCACGGAGGAACAGAGAATGAGACTATACGCCAACACCGCAACCGGTGAGGCAACCCTCGACCAGTGCAAGAACGATGCCGATCACCCTCCTGGCGGAGAGGTCTCCCTGATGTCAAATCAGCTCGAAGCCGTGCCGACGACCGATGCCACTCAAGACCAAGTACCGGCAGGGACCCGCGCCGTGATCGTTGGTGGGGGCATTGCCGGAATCGCTGCGGCAACGGTGCTCACGGAACGCGGTGTCTCCGTGCGCCTGCTCGAGCGGGACAGCCAGCTCGGCGGTCGAGCTGGAGCCTGGACCGAAACCCTTGGCGACGGCCAGCGCTTCGAGATGGAACGCGGCTTTCACGCCTTCTTCCGACAGTATTACAATCTGCGTGCGCTGCTCCGGCGGGTCGATCCCGACCTCGATCACCTCGCCCCGGTGAAAGACTATCCAATTCTCGGTGCGAGTGGCGCGGTGGAATCCTTTGCCAAGCTCGTTCGCAGGTCACCCTTCAACGTGATCCAACTGACGAGCCGAACGACCTACATGCGTTTCCGAGACCTCTTCAGGGTCAATGCCCCAGCCGCACTCGAAATGTTCCGCTACGATTCGGAGCGGACGTACGCCAAGTATGACGACAAGAGCGCCAGCGACTATCTCAGTTCTCTGAACTTTCCGGACAAAGCCCGGTCGATGCTCTTCAACGTCTTCTCACACTCGTTTTTCAATCGCGAGGAGGAGATGTCGGCGGCCGAGCTACTGATGATGTTTCACTTCTACTTCACGCGCAATCCAGAGGGTCTCATCTTCGATGTGGCCCAGAAACCGTTTTCGACCGCCTACTGGCGACCGTTCGCCCAATACTTGGAAGAGCGTGGGGCGAGCGTTCGGTGCGACTGCGAGGCCTATGGCCTGCGCCGCCAGCAAGACCGGTGGATCGTGGACAGCAGCGCCGGCGAGCTCGTTGCCGACATGGTGGTCTTGGCAGTGACGGTGCCGGCGCTGAAAGCGTTGGTGGACGCGTCGCCGGAGTTGCATGAAGAATCGTGGTTGCAAAGTATCCACTCTTTGGAGCTCACCCGTCCCTTCGCGGTCTGGCGGCTCTGGCTGAACCAACCTACCGCAGAGGAGCGGGCTCCGTTCGCCGGCGTCACCGAGTACGAGTGCCTCCACAACATCTCCCTGTATCATCTCTTCGAGGACGAGAGCCGTGAGTGGGCGCAAAAGTCCGGAGGCTCCGTGGTCGAGCTACATGCCTACGCGGTGGACCCGATGCTCAGCGCCACCGACATCAAGGGCTCCATGCTCGACGGGCTCCATGAGCTCTATCCGGAAACCCGCGCTGCTGAGATCTTGGAAGAACGCTTCCTGTTGGATCAGGATTGCCCATCGTTTGCCCCGGGCTCTCACTCTCACAGGCCGACCGTGGAAACTCCGTTTTCGGGTTTGTGTCTCGCCGGCGACTCGGTCAAGCTACCGATTCCGAGCGCCCTCATGGAACGTGCTGCTGCTTCTGGCATGATGGCAGCCAATCACTTGCTCGCTCCGCTCGGAGTCACTCCCGAGCCCATCGCCACCGTCCCCCGGCGGGGTCTCATCGCCGGCCGGGCAACACGACCGAGAGCATGAAACGACTTTGGACCTTCGGCAGGCGACTCGATGCATCCGTGGGGCAGCCCGCCCCGGGCGGCGCCGATTGGCAACAAGCAGACCCCGGACACATCGACAGAGCGCTGGCTCGAGCGCTCGCACTGCCTTCCGGTGGCTGGTACGTCGCTGCTGCGTCTCGCACGATCACCTCAACGCCTCGTTGCATACGCATCTGCAATCGACACCTCGTGGCCTGGCGAGGGAGCCGGGGGGTTCGGCTGGCACCCAATGACTGCCCTCACATGGGCGCCTCGCTCTCCGAGGGCATCGTCCGCGATGATAAGATCGTCTGTTCATGGCACGGTCTCGCCCTCGGCGACGAGGGTTACGGTCAGTGGAAACCTCTACCCACGTTCGATGACGGTGTCCTCACTTGGGTGCGCCTCGATGGTGAAGAGACCGGAGTCACTCCCACCGACGAGCCCTTCATTGCCCCGAGACCGGCGACGTTCATCGACGGCGTCATCAACGTCTGGGCGGAGTGTGAACCCCGAGACGTCCTCGCGAATCGCCTCGACCCGTGGCACGGCGTGCACTTCCATCCGTATGCCTTCGGCCGTCTCACGGTCACCGATGTCACGGAGGAAGCCATCACCGTGCGCGTCGCCAAGAGAGTCTTCGGCCCCTTGGCCATCGAGGTGGATGCTACTTTCCATTGTCCCGATCCCCGTACCATCGTCATGACGATCATCCAAGGGGAAGGCGAAGGCTCGGTGGTGGAGACCCACGCCACGCCGATCTGCCCGGGACGCACCGCCATCATCGAAGCCACTCTGGCCACATCCGATCGCTTCCAGTTCAAGGCGGCCCAGCGGACTGCAGGCTTGCTTCGTCCGTTCATCGAGCGCTCAGCCCGGCGCCTGTGGGTGGACGACGCCGCGTACGCCGAGCGCTTGTACCGCCTGCGCAACGATCGCCGCATCGCCGGTCACCGAAAGCTCTGAACGCGCGAAGGTTGCGTTTTCTCCGCGAAAAGCATATCCGCAAAGGCAAGAGGCGCTTTGGGTGTCGCTCACGGAGAAGTGTTTGATGGGAAACAGGATTGCGTGGATTGGCGTCGCGGCGTCTGTCCTTGCCCTCGGGTGCGGTGACGCCAACCAGTGCACAGCGAAGCTCCCGGGAGAATTCGGTTGTGCGAATCCGGACGATTGCCTTGCGGTGATCGCGACCTGGAACTTCCCGGGAGCGGCGTCAACGGGTAGTGCCGACATCGACCTCACCCTCACGCTACCAGACGACGGAGTCGTCGGCAGCGTCTCGGGCACGACGAGTCCCACCGGAGGCTGCGTGCACAGCGGCGATGTCGAGGCAGCGGGATCCGAGGAAACATCCGAGAGCATCATCTGCGCGCCTCCTGACGACACCGGCGACTACTTGATTGGGGTCAAGACTCTCTTCTTCTTTGATATCTCGGTAAGACTGGACATCAACAAGGATGGCGTTACCTCTTGCGAGGTCGTCGACGTCGACGTCAGACGGGAGCTTCCGCTGAGCTACCCGTGAGACGGGGGGTGCTCCTTCAATCCGTCCGGAGAGCTCATCACCGATGACCACCTCTTCCGACTTGCTCGCGATGACCAGCGTGGTCGCCGCCCTCGTAGGGTGGCCTCCAAGCCTGGCGCGTGCTGGGCCGCCACTCATTGCAGATGATCCGAACACGGTCGGCCCCGGCGTCGTGCAACCGATCTTCGCGGCGAGCACCTTTCGTCAGGGGGATGAAACTTTGGTTCTCGGACCGACGGCGGACGTCACGATTGGACTCGTCGACTCCCTCGATGCAACCCTAGTCGCCTCGTTCGCGAGCCTGCATGACGCTGCGGGCAACCCCCGATGGACACTGAGCGGGCTTTTTGCCGTGGGCGCGAAATGGGAGTTCTTCCGGCGCGAACGTGGTTCCCTCGCGTTCTCCCCGGCTTTCGTGATCGATACCAAAGCTTCCAGACGGCCCGGCGGCCTGTTGCCGGTTCAAGGAGAGCTCGACTTGGCCAAGGGCAAGGCCGTGATTGGATTCGACGTCGGCTACGTCGTGCAGAGGCGCGACGCCCACGAGTGGTTTGTCGCGTTGTACGCAAGCTGGGCTGCCACTCGACGACTCAACGTCCTCGGCGAGCTCTGGTCCGTGTCGTTCGGAATGACGGGATCCACGGAGTTGGGCACGCCCGTCGGGACGGATCTCGGAACGTCTCTCGGGATCGATTACGGGATCTTTGGTGACAGGCTTCGCCTCCTGGCTGCCCTAGGCACAGGAATCGTCTCGGTGGGCGCTTCCAGAGTCGAAGTGCGAGCCTATCTGGGCACGCAGCACACCTTCGGCACCCGACGAGATCGGTGGCGTTGGCAGAACGAGTGAAACCGTGGCCGCGGGCGCACCGCTCATCGTTCGAGGCACCGGGGACAGCATTTGTTTCTCGTCGCCCTGCCCTGATCAGCACCGTGGCACGAAGCTCTTGGCCGGTGGCATACCGATGGTCATGTCCGGCTTCGGCGGTGTGATTGGAAGCGCATTCGGTCTGCGCGCCGCAAACCAGAAGAAGCGACGCTTGAAGCGATCGTACGCGGAGTGATGTGCACGCAGGCGAGACGCGTGTCACCTTGCAACCAATCCATGGAGTTCGCCGCGAAAGTAGACACCTGGTTCCTGCTTTCTTTCTACGGAGGAGCGTTGTTCATGCTCGTCGGTGCCCTCATTCGGCGCCCCGTTCCGAGCGTTTTGAGGGTGTTGCTGCTGGTGCTGGCGATCGTGTTCGTGGGTGTCGCCGTGTTCGTCGACAACCGGGCGTACATCGTCACCGGCACGGAGCTTTACGAAAAAGACCTCTTTGGCACGCGCCCGTTTCGCGAGCTGAACCACCTGACGAGCATCAGGCCGTCGAACGATCCCCGTGCATCGAAGGCCGCCTCGCTCGACCGGCTTCGCGTCGAAGATGACGATGGCGGCGTCGTGTTCATCGCTGTCGAGGACAAGTCGGCGTTTCTGAGGGCGCTCGCCGAGAGCTCGCGCCTCGTGCCCGATGGCGATGGCCTGGTCCGGGGGCCTTAGCGCGGCCCGGGTGACTCCACCCTGCTTGGGGGTAGCTGTCGTTGCTCAGGGAGCGACCGCGCAGGGATAGGGCTCGGCGCCGGGGATGTCTTGGACGAAGTTCGCTTCTTCGACCCGGCTTTGGATGGTGTCGGGCTCGGTCACCGCGCGGACGAACCAGTCGCGCATGGCCTCGCCATCGACGGTGCCTTCCCAGAGCTCCGGCCTGAGCGTAACCACGTGCAGGCTCTCAGTCGAGACGCTGGTGTAGTAGTAGTTGATCCCGTTCAGGTCCTTCGTGTCGCAGTAGTCTTGCCGCATGGTGTTGATCCATTTGGCCGACCAGTACTCGTCGGTCTGTCCCATGCCCGTGAAGAAGGCGTCGCCTCGTTGCGTGTCGTCCCTCGGGTTGCTGAGGATCAGCATCTGCTGCTCGGGGACCTGTTTGAGACGCGGTGAAATGGCGTTGTAAAGGACCGGGCCAACCGCGCAGTCTCCGGCGAAGCAGTAGGGCGGGAGGTTCGGGAGCATTCCCCATCCGTTCTCGAAGGGGATCTTGAGGGCGCCGAGGAGCTTCACGCCAAAGGGCTCCCCATTGTCGAGCGCACCACCCGCGTCAGGGAAGGCCGCCGTCCTCGGCCAGAGCAAGTCGTCGAGGAACCAGTGGTAGTTGTAGAGCGCGCCGTAGGCGCCTGCAGACCAGCCGCCGAAGAGCGCGATGAGCTCGTCTGGGCGGAACCCAGCGCCACCCTCCGCATCCATTTCCTTCCAGATCACGTCGCGAACCATCCGCACGGCGGCCCGCAAGTTGATCGAGCCGTAGCGTGGCAGATCTACGGTTCCTGGATACTCGATGACGCCGCCACCTGCGAACACGTCCTGGTTGCAGTACGGGAGGAAGACCTGGGTCCAGTTGGTGAACGGGCTGACGGCGGGGTCCTCCGAGGCGATCCCGTCGCCATACGGTTCGTCATCCATTGCGTTGAAGAGGCCCGGGTTACTCACGAGTCGGTCGGCGCATTGGGGTTCGAGCACGCACACACCGCCGCCCTGAAGGCCGACCAACACACGATCGAGAGGCTCACCCTCGGGCGCTAGCTTCACCCAGAACGCGTAGGCTGTGCCGTCCCCGCACAGGGTGCCCCACTTGTCGCCGTCGACCACGATCTGCACCCATTCACCGCGCGTTGGTTCGAAGTCGGTGTTCGAGGGCCCGCACGAAAGGGCGAGCGGGCTGGTCTCTGCGTGAGCGGTGGCAGTGATGCAGTCGACTTGATGCACCGCGCGATCGACATACGTTGCGGGGTCGACGGCGATCAGCTGTTCGAGCGGCTTACCGCCGCATGCCGCCTCGACCGCACTGAGCGCGGTGTCGGCTAGGCTCTGCCGTTCCGCCTCGACTGTCGCCGCATCGCACGAGTCGCCTGCTAGGCAGTCGCTGATCGCAGCGAGCGCGCCATCGACCATCGTCGACGCAGCCTGATGCGCGCCCGTCAAGCAGCTCTTCTCGCTACCGCTTGCAACTGGGTAAACGGCGCCCTGCGGACCTCCATACGTCCGCCATGCTAGCGCGTCGGCTTCCGAGCGACAGGAGTTCTGGAGCCGGCCGACGAGGGCGTCGACCGTCAGGGAGAGAAACTCGCCATCGCTACACGCTCCCTCTAGACCCGATTGAAGCGTGGCAAGCGCCGCGCTGACAGCGGCATCATCCGATGCGCACGGCGCATTGCTATCCGCGTAACAGGATTCCCATGCGGCGTTGACCGCACCGATGCACTCACGAACGCCTTCGGACGCCACCACGGTGCAAGACGCCCGGCGAGCTGGTGGAGAGTCGCTGCATCCGGCGATGGCCGCGGCAAACGGGATCGAGAAAACCAAGGCAACTAGGCGAAGTCTCGAAAAAGGCATGGAGCTCTCCTCACGATAGACGGGCGGTGGTGACCGAGGATGACCGGTCGGCACCCCGTACACGGGTCTCCGGCCATCTGTCAACGGTTAGCGATTCTTCAACGGTACATAGTCGCGCGTTCGGGCGCCCATGTAAACCTGCCGCGGCCGGCCGATGCGCAGGTCTGGGTCCTCCATCATTTCTTTCCAGTGGGCGATCCAGCCTGGGATCCGGCCGATTGCGAACATCACGGTGAACATGTCGGTCGGTATCCCCATTACGCGATAGAGAATGCCGCTGTAGAAATCGACATTGGGGTAGAGCTTTCGTTCGATGAAGAAGTCGTCGGACAACGCCACCTCTTCGAGCTGTCGCGCGATGTCGAAGAGCTCGTCTTTGACGTCAAGATGACTCAACAAACGATCTGCATACGTCTTGAGGATCGTTGCCCGTGGATCGAAGTTCTTGTAGACGCGGTGACCGAAGCCCATTAGCCGGCGCTCCCGATTCTTCACTTGACGCATGAACGCGCTGCAATCACCGCCCTCGGCGCGAATCTCTTCGAGCATGCTAATCACCGCCTGGTTGGCTCCGCCATGAAGCGGCCCCCACAGAGCAGAGATCCCCGCGCTGATGGATGCGTAGAGGTTTGCTCGGCTCGATCCGACCAAGCGAACCGTAGACGTCGAGCAGTTCTGCTCGTGATCGGCGTGCAAGATCAGGAGGACATTGAGCGCTTTGTCGAGCACGGGATCGGGTTCGTACTTCGGCTCGGCTGGATGCGAGAACATCATGTGCAGGAAGTTTGCACAGTATTTGAGCTCGTTGCGCGGGTACGCCACCGGCCTTCCTAGCTTCTTCTGGTAGGTGAACGCTGCAATGGTTCTGACCTTCGACAAGACCCGCGCGATGTGGTGCTCGTTCTGGGTGTCTGGCTCCAAGCTGTCCGGGTAGTAACCGGACAGCGCGCTCACCATCGAGGAGAGGATCGCCATCGGATGTGCATTCGAGGGGAATCCATCGAAGAAATGCCGCATGTCTTCGTGCAACATGCTGTGATACGTGAGCAAAGTGGAGAACGCTTGCAGCTGCTCCGCCGTCGGAAGCTCTCCATAAATGAGCAGGTAGCTCGTCTCCACGAAGGAAGATGCCTCGGCCAGCTGCTCGATCGGGTAGCCCCGATATTGCAAAATGCCCTCTTCACCGTTGATGTAGGTGATTCGACTCTTGGTCGACCCGGTGTTCATGTAACCGGAATCGAGCGTGATGAGACCGGTGTCAGCGCGAAGACTTCGGATATCGAACGCTTGCTCGCCGTACGTCCCTTCGACGATCGGCATGTCATAGCTCTTGTCACTGTATTTCAGCGTGGTCTTCTGACTCATCTCTCACCTCCGGCTAGGCCGCGAGCTTACCGTTCGGCAATCCGCAACACCAAGCCGAAATTGGGCGAACAAACCGTCCTCGGCGGTCGCAGCGCGTGATTAGCCCGCGAGGGCCGTCTCGATGACCGTGCCGCCGGTGATCGCCTCTTCCAGCCGGGCTCTTGGCACCCCGAGCGCGACGCCGAGGGTCTTGGCCATCGACTGAAAGGTCTCTTCGTGCGGGATGTTGCCGGATGCGGAGGCCCGTCCCGTCGCCGAATCGATGGCCTGGGCCTGATAGTCGTTCCCCGTCGGCTCGATGCCGCCGACCACACCGCCTCGAAGTCCCTCGCCGATGAGCACTGCGCAGTGGTGGCGCCCGTTGTGGTCGCGCCCCTCACGGCCCTTGCGAGCGAGGTCTCGTCCGAAAACGTTGAGCGTTCCTACGATCACATCGTGATGAAGCACGCCCTCGGAACGCATGCCGTCCACGGTCTCGACGAGCGTCCGCAGGTGGCCGACCCCTGTCACCGATTCCTCCGTCTCCTTGACGAAATCCTGATCCGTGTGGTTGTCGCCGCCAAAATCGATGCGCAGGGTGATGACCGGTGAGACGTTCATCGCTGCAAGCACCGAGGCAGCGAGGACTTGGTCGGCTTCTCCGTTGCCCCCGATGGTGGAGAGTCGCCCCACCAGATCGAGCGAAAGCGAGCGCGCTTCGTCGCGGGTGATGACGAACCTATCCAGCATGCGGCGCTGATTCTCGGTGCCGTGCTCTTGATAGAGCGCGTAGAGCTCATCGACCGCCTGATCGCGAAGGGGGCGCAAGTCGCCGAGCGCGTTGTCCTCCTGCGTAAGCGCGGCCTTGAGGGCGACTGGTGAGACATTCGCGAGGGACCGGCCTTGGAAGGTGAGAATTTCGTTGCCGCCGCGTGCACCAACGCTGATCGGCTCGCGTTGCACCGTCCCGAGTGCGCCCGAAAGCGCGTCGGAATAAACGCTCACGACCATTTCGTTGCGCTCGGTCGCCCCCATCAGGCGCATCACCTTGGGATGGTTCGGATGCGCGTTGGTGTAGGTTCCGTGGTGGAAGAACACCGTCTTGTCGAGGATGCTCGCCGGTAGTTCCGCCCAGGGTTTTGCCGCAGTCAGCTGTCGTCCGCCGATGGTCATCGCCGTGGGAGCCATCAGGGGGTCGTTTGAATGCTGGACCGCCGTATCCTCATAGGTGCCCGGGACATTGGCATTGATCGGATCGCCCGCGGAGGACGAAGAGAGAATCAGAATGCGCGTCGTCGCGGCGTCCTGTGCGCGGGCGACCAACGGCCTCGCGAGAACCGACATCGGAATTCCCGTGGCGAGCGACTTGAGCCCGAGCCCGCCCGCGCCGAAAAGCGCAGTGTAGAGCATCTTGCGTCGGTTGAGCTTCATGTTCGTTTCCCTCAAAGCCCCATCCCGAGCACGCTCGGAGAGGTGCAGGCGACGATGAATGTAGAGCGGAGCGCGTTGGTGGCGTTCGTTTCGGCCTCCGCCTGTTCGTAGTGCCGAATCAAGACATCGAGCACGCCCGCATGACGCGGATCGGACTCGGGCAAACCGGCCAGCTCGGCCACGAATGCGAGGATCGCGCTCTCCGGATCGTTCGGCGGGAACCTCCCGTCGGTCGTGACGACCATTTCGGCGAAGCGTTCGCACATCGCTTCGCCAGCGGCACGAATGAATAGGTTGGGGTCTGCAATGACCACCGGGACTTCGCCGCCTCGGCTGTAGCTGTCATCCGGAATGACTTCGATCAGTTGTCGATTGATGCCGCGCTGACCCCCTCGCTCAGAGCGATAGTAGGTCTCCGTACCGCAGGCGTCGGGTATGCCAAGTCGATTGGACACCGTCGCGCAGAAATGACGCGCGCGGGCCACCGATGGGATGTCGCCACCGGCGTCCTCCACACAGCTAGCGGCCGACACGAGCGGCGAAGCCAAGAGCTCCACCAGCATCGACCGGAAGCTCATGCCGCTCTGCCGAAACACGTTCACCACATTCTGGAACTCCTCGGAACCCTCCGGACAAGCTTCACTCGTCGCGAAGTAACAAGCCTGCTGCACCCAAGCCGGCGCGAACCGAGGGTGACTGGAGAGCGTGCTCGCGAGCGAGCCGATTCCTTCGCCCGGCGCGCCCTCGACCGAGACACCTTGGAAGGCGAATGATGGTCGGAGCGCCTGCACCGAGGCGTCCTGCTGGAGGTGATAGTAATAGGTGAACGAGTTGCGAAAGTATTGCCGCATCGGGTCGAGATTCACATGACAACCCCAGCACGCCGTAGTCGGATCTGCGTGTGAATCGTCGAGCGCGTCGTCGAACGCCGGGACGAGGGTCGTTTCGCTGTCGAAGCTCTTCCCGAGCGCGACGATCAGCGTCTGGTTGGTCGTGACGCGCGCTTGGTTTGCATCGTTGGTCGGCCAGGTCGCGAAAAACGCGGGTGTCGTCATGAACCCGAGGCGCGGGACACGGAGCGCCAGCGCGTTCGAGGCGCGCATCTCGTCGACTTCCCAAAACATCGTTGGCGTCTCGCCGGGACCCGGCGCGCGGATCGTCACGGGGCGCCAATCGAATAACGCCTCCTCACCGAGGATCGGAGCGGTACGATAATCGTTTGGCATGCACCCGCCGTTGTCCGTGTAGAAGCCGAAGAGAGCGGCAAACGCGGCCCGAACCAAGTCGTTGTTAGTCTTGACCGCCTCGCCAGCGCATCCTGCGGGAAGCCCTTCAGCGGGGATGGTGAAGCGCATCCAGTTTGGAGAGCTCGGGTTCAACGTCTCGGACAGCGGCACGCTGGCAGTGGTGTAGACCAACTGCTCGATCATCGCGGACGAGCGATCGTAGCGGCGTTTGTTGTCGTCATCGATCTCACGATCGTCACTCAACGCGAGCCCAACCATCTGTGCGGTCGTGAGGTAGACGGTTTGGGTCGTCAGAACCTCTGTGAAGGGTCGATCCGTGCGAACGATGTCGAGCACGGTGCGTGCGAAGCTTTCTTCGAAAGTTCGAATGAACGTCTCGTCCACGTTGGTGCCGTCGCTGAGTCGCCCCATCTGGAAGTTGCCGTATCCCCAGAGGTCGACCAGCGCCTGCTCTTCGTAACCGTCCTGCTGGAACGCGGTTTGGAAGAACCGGCGGAGCTTGTCGTCGGCCTGCGGCGTGTCGAACCATCCGTTGATCTGTGAACGGAGCACGTCCGGGTCCGCGGTGAGCGCGTCGAGCTCTTCGGCCGTCAGCCCAAGCCCCGTCAACAACGTCTTGATCTTCGCCGCATAGACGAAGGGTGCCGCAGGTTCGAACGAATCACAGCTCGACAGCGTCGGCCGCGAGTCGTCGATGGGAAAGCCTGAACCCCCGGTACCGGACGAGTCGTTGCCCCCGGAGCGCCCGATGGCGCCTTCGCACCCGGCGATGCCGAGCGCCAACAGGATCGCAACGAGGAAAGAAGTCGAGTGTCCCATGCCTGCGAGGCCCCAGCGGGCCATTGAAAACCCTAGCAGCGGTTGGAACGAAATTCACCCTTATGTGTATTTTCTTGGGCGATCAACGGTTGGAACGCTCGCTTTTCATAGCCTTTGTGGGGTATACAACAGAGGCCCTAGTCGAGGTCCAAGAAGCCCCCGGGGACGAGGCGGGTCGCCAGCATCACCTCGTTGATGTCGCGATGCTCCGACCAGCTGCGAGCTTCGCGATGCGTAGGGTCGAGCCAAAAAGACTCGATTCGGGAACCGAGAGCGACGAAAGGGGTGAGCCCTTGGAGAAGCTCGCGTGCGCCTGCGCGACGTGCGATCAAGCGATCCTCCCGTTCGATCTCTTCTTCGATCAGCTCGACCGCGGCAAGCCCTGTTGCGAGGCCGAGCTCGCGAAACGCGAGACGTCGTGACGCTGGAGCTTTCAAGTCGTTTCGGCGTTCGTAGTGCGAGAGCCCCGAGAGGGCCGCAGCGAGCAAGGCCTCGAGGAGGTTACCCTCGTCGAACGCCCCGAGGCGCATGAGCTGCACCACGCGCGAGGCGTCCATCAGCAGGCCGCCGAGGCCGAGAGGGTCCGCCGTCGCCCAGTCTTGGCCTTCGATCAGGGTGGCGAAATCCGTCTCTGCAGGCTTCAAGCTCGGTTCGCCCGGCGCCCCTGAGAGCAGCGACTTCGTCGTTTGAAGCTGGACGCACGTGATGAGGCCATCGAGCGGATCGTGGTGCCCCATCGAGGGGACGAGCGGATGCGACAGGTCGGTGCTCATCTTCCAGACCATCCGTCGACCGCTCGGGGTCGCAAACGTGAACGCATGATGCGACACCTCCGCCAGCTCCCGCGCCCAGGTGTTGAACTGCGGTTGCCGCGTCCATCGGGATACCTGATCGAGAGCGTGCATCCACTTCGTCAGATAATGGAAGTACTGTCCGTCCCGCTCCCACTCCAGCTGCTCGTCGAACGGCTCGCCAACCCCTCGCTCGGGAAGCTCCTTACCGATTCGCAGCCCGCCCCGAGTCGGGTGGGATTCGCCTTCTTGCCGGGAGAGCCCGCTCAGCCATCCGCCTCGTGAATCGTCGGCGCGAAAGGATCCGAGGACGTGGTGCACCTCGTCGACCAACTGAAGCGCCAGATTCGTGTAGCGCTCCTCCCCCGTCGCTTGCCCGAGCCCGAGGAAGTTACAGACCCCGAAGGCATCCGTCCATAGGTAGCGCTTTTGCGGAAGGTCGGACGTGAGCCCCGTGCGTTCCGCGAACCTCATCATGATCGCGCCGGCCTCTTCGATGGCTCGTGGTGTCGGGGTCAACGTCATCGTGGCTCGGGCGTCAGGCTACCGACCCCGGAGGCATTCTTCCAGTCCAGGTTTCTGTGCCGATCGGCACGAAGTGATAAGACTGGAGCATGGCCGAAAGCTTCGAGTTACACCCCGGACGGATTCTGGCCCGCAAGTATGAAGTGGTCTCGCTGTTGGGGGCGGGATGGGAAGGTGAAGTCTACAAGGTTCGCGAGCTCGCGACTGGGATCGACCGGGCTGCCAAGTTCTTCTTCCCGGAGCGCAACCCGCGCGACAAAAACGCACGCTTCTACGCGAAGAAGCTTCACAAGCTCAGGCACTGCCCGATCTTGATTCAGTATCACGCCCAGGATCAGATCGCCTACAAGGGGAAGACCGTGACTTTTCTGATTTCAGACTACGTGGAGGGGGAGCTCCTGAGTCGGTACCTGGCACGCCAACCCGGTCAGCGAATGAGTGCGTTTGCGGCGCTACAGCTCCTCTATGCGTTGGCGGATGGCATGTCGATCATTCACGGCATGGGCGAGTACCACGGAGACCTTCACACCGACAACATCATCCTCAGACGCTACGGGCTCGGCTACGACGTGAAGTTGCTCGACATGTTTCAATGGGGCGCCGCCACTCGCGCACACATCGCTGATGACGTTTGTGATCTCGTGCGCATCTTGTACGACGCAGTCGGCGGCGCCAAACACTATGCAAAACAGCCGCCCGAGATCAAGACGATCTGCTCGGGGCTGAAGCGGTCGCTGATCCTCGCGAACTTCCGAACGGCCGGGGAGCTCTGCGAGCACCTCGAGACCATCGAGTGGACGTCCTGACCCGGTCCGTATCGCTAGGGGACGCGCTGATAGGTCATCTCGAAGCGTAGCGGCGCTGGGAGACGGTCGGCCGTGATGACCGTGTGAATCACCAGTCGTTTGCCGTCTTTGCTGAGGACGAACCGGTTGCGCGAAACGCTCTGTTCACCCTCGAAGCGTTGGTAGAGCGCACCCTCGAGGTCGAGGCCGTGGCTGACTCGAAACACGTCTCCATCATCGGGGTTGCGCCACGTGATGGGCTTGCCGTCCGCAGGCGCCGACACCTCGGGTTGCCCTGGGCGTTCAATCCGGATTTGCCCCTTTTCGAGGAACACACTTACCTCTTTCGAGGGAAG
Organism: uncultured delta proteobacterium; assembly: GCA_963792825.1. GTDB lineage: Bacteria > Myxococcota_A > Polyangia > Polyangiales > Houyiibacteriaceae > SG8-38. The sequence continues at coordinate 38,532 of CAWBXS010000002.1, forward strand.
GTTCGGAGCGCGCAATCGCCGACGTGCGATGCCTCGGATCAAGAAGTTCATCTGATCGACTACCTGACCGATGGCGCGGTCCAAGGCTTCGATGTCTGCATCCCCTCCGACGTATTGATACGTGCCGGCAAATCGCTGAAGCGAAGGATCGGGAGCTTGAGCCATTGCAATCGAAAGCCCGCACCATCCGGCGAGCAGCACTGCAAGAGAGGGAGCCGACGTCCCGAGGAGGCGACGAACGACGCTCATTCGGAATGGTCCCGCAACACCACGGCGCCCTCCCACGGACGCAGAAGGTGCCGTCCTCTCGCCGTAATCGGCACATCATGCAAGTTGGAATAGAGGCGAGCCTCGGCGCCCCCCGGAAGGTGGCGCAGGTCGATCGGCACCTCCCGCTTCGAGAAGTTGAGGAAAATCTCGGCGCTCTCCTGCCGCTCCCCATCCTCATAGAGTCGCCGATAGGCGAACACCTTATTCGCGTCGGCCCTCGGCTCGATGAGCTCCAGATGACCCGCCGAGAGCGCCAGGCTCCGACCGCGGAGCCGGAGCATCCGGCGGTACGATGTAAGCACCGAGGTCTGGTCCTCCCGCTGCGCAGCCACATTCATGACTGCGTGTTGGGGGTGCAAAGGCAGCCAAGTCTCGGGCGCGTCGGGCGGCGAGAATCCGGCGTGCGGCCCTCCGTGCCAGGGCATTGGGCTACGGCATTCATCGCGATTGGTGAGAATCCCCCGCCGTCGCAAGGCGGGTAGGAGAAACTTGGGGATGAACCGAAAGCGTTCCGCAAGCGGGTCGCGGGCGGCCTCGCGTGGCATGTCGTGGTGAGAAAGACCGAGCTCATCGCCGTAGTAGACGAAGGGCACGCCGCGTACCGTCATCTGAAACGTCGCAAGCAACCGTGCCCGAGCCAAGTCGTTGCCGAGCCGCTCCATCTGGCGTGGTCGGTCGTGATTTCCGAAAACGTAGGTAGGATGCAGAGGCTCGGGAAAGGCGGACTCGAACTCATCGACGAGGTCCCGAAACGCCCGGGCCCGAAAAGGAGTGCGTAGGCTCTTGAATAAGAAGACGAGGTTCAGGCCCTCGCCCGAGGGACCGCAGTATTCTCGCAGCAGATCGGCCGACCCGAACACTTCACCCACGATGAAGCGTGAGGGATTGTCGAACTCGTCGACCACGGCCCGAAGCTCGCGGGCAAACGCAAAGGTATCGGGGTGGTTTTGCGTGTGCAGCGCGCGCTGAAAGAAACCGCCAGGATTATCTTCGGACGGAATCGCGCGCAACGATCGAGGATTGTCGGCAAACGCGGCGTCTTTGTAGATCGCGTTGAAAATGTCGAGGCGCAGGCCATCGGCCCCTTCGCGCAGCCAGTGCCTGACCACGTCGAGCATGGCGCCTTTTACGCGCGAATTTCGGTAGTTCAAGTCCGGCTGAAAAGGCAGGAAGCTCGCCCAGTACCATTGGTCGGTCTGCGCGTCGTAGTGCCAACCGGAACCGCCGAGCATCGAGCGCCAGTTGTTCGGAGGGGCGCCGCCGTAGGGCTTTCGTCCGTCGCGCCAAATGTAGAAGTCGCGATACGGATTGTCTCTCGAGCCGCGCGATTCGAGGAACCAAGCATGTTGGTCGGAGGTGTGGTTCAGGACCATGTCAAAAACCACTTTCATGCCACGCGCATGAATCTCATCGATCAGCCGGCGGCAATCCTCCTGGGATCCGTACTCGGGCGCTATGCCGAAATGGTCACTGATGTCGTAGCCGAAGTCCGCCTGAGGGCTCGAGAAAAAGGGCGAGAGCCAGATGGTCTCGAGCCCGAGCCACCGGACATAGTCGAGCCGTTCGATGATCCCGGCCAAGTCGCCGACGCCATCCCCCGTTTGGTCCGAGAAAGAGCGCGGGTAGATTTGATAGACGGTGGTGCGCTTCCACCAGGGCAGCTCACTTTGAACGACGTTGCTGCTGCGCATTACTTGATGATAGCAGCTACTGCGTGGTCGAACGTCCAGTCTTCCATGGCGTGCCATCGGCGCTTCCACTCCTTGGCCTTCTCGGGATGGGCCCCGAAATACGCATCCCACCATGCTTCCGACGCGCCGGTGAGCGCGGGCTTGGCAAGCCAGGGCTTTTGTACCGAGTAATGGATGACCTTCGCCTCGCGAAGAAGTGTCTTCTTCAGGCTGGGATGGCCGTGAAGAAACTGAAAGATGAAGTTTTGAAGGTTATAGCCGGCAGGTAGGCGATGCGACACGTCCATCGCGTACCAGTTCGAGTAGAAGACATTCAAGAACCCCTGGTCGCCCCCGTCATAGGTCGGCGTGTTCCAGAGGGCCTCCAACATGCGCTCGAAGGTCTCGGCGGATGGCTCGATGACCATCAGGCCGCTATTGAAACGATCGGGGAGAAAGAAGTCAGGCGCCGCAGCAATGGAAGGCCGCTCGAAGAGGTCGTCGATGTTCTGGAGCGTGATCAGATCGGCATCGAGGACGACCACCTTGTCGAGATCGACGAGCTCCCACGCGCGAAGCTTCGTGTAGACGTTTCGAAACCGTTCGAAGAGCGGCACGGAATCGGGATTGGGATTCTCGAGAGGCTCGACTTCGCGGACCTCCCACCCCTGGCTCGTGAGGCGCTCCCGGGCCTGAGCGGGTACGTCAGCCGTGACGAGAACGATCCGTGGGACGACGGTACCGTGGGCTTCGAGCGATTTCCCGAGGGCCTCGACCCCGGGCAAGTACCCATCTCCGTTGCACAACGTCGTGACATAGGCTGTTTTCATTGGGTTCATCTCGTCATCGTTCGCGTAGAGGCCCGCGGCCCACCTCGGTTGTGACACCTCGGGTCGAAGTCCTCAAGCCCAGCTGGCCCATCTGGGGGCGATCACCGCGCTGCGCTGATCTTGTAGTTGCCGCGGTCCGAGTCGTACTGAACGCTGATGAGCCCGCGGCTTTCGACATCTTTCATCAGATCCGTGAAACCCCGGTAGCCGTAGTAACCTTCATTGAAGCCGGGATGCACGCGTCGCAGGGTTTGCTTGATCATCGAGCCCCACAGGGTGTCGTAGTCGCGCTCCAGCGACTCGACAGTTTCCATGAAGAAATCAACCGCCTCGTCCTTCTTGGACTTGGGCTTCTGACGACCAGGTGTGCCCTGGGCCTTTGGCTTGGCCGCGCGGATCAGGTCGTCGTAGTAGATGAACTCGTCACAGCCTGCGATCAACAAATCCGATGTGGACTTCTTCACCCCCACGCCGATCACCCGCTTGTCGTTTTCTTTGAGCTTGGCGACGAGCGGCGAAAAGTCGCTGTCGCCCGAGAGCAACGCAAACGTATCGATGTGTTCCTTTGAGTAACATAGGTCGAGCGCATCCACGACCATGTGAATGTCGGCGCTATTCTTTCCGCTCATTCGGCTCTGGGGGATGTCGACGAGGCCTATTCCTTGACCGTGAAACTCACGCACGGCGCTCTGGTAGCGACTCCAGTCGCAGTAGGCGCGCTTGTAGACGATTCGCCCCTTCTCCAATAACCGCTTGAGAACGAGCTCGATCTGGAAACGCCCGGATTTCGTGACCTGCGCACCGATGGCCAAGTTCTCGAAATCGATGAAGACGGCGATGAGGGATTCACCAGGCATGCGGATTGCTCGAAGCGATGGCGGATGAGACGCGCGAGGCGCTCATTCGTAATATTCACGGCCGAGGTGGGTGATCAGCTCCTCACCCTGCATCCAGCGCAGGGTGTTCTTGAGCTTGCCGAGCTGAACGAAGAGATTGTTCTCCGGATAGAGGCCCTCCGGGGTGATTGGGCTTTTGTAGTAGAACGAGAGCCACTCCTGAATCCCCTTGAGCCCTGCACGGTGTGCGAGGTCCGTGAAAAGCGCCAGGTCCAGAACCAAGGGCGCGGCGAGAATCGAGTCGCGACAAAGAAAATCGATCTTGATCTGCATGGGGTAGCCGAGCCAACCGAAGATGTCGATGTTGTCCCAGCCCTCCTTCTGGTCTCCGCGTGGCGGATAATAGTTGATGCGCACCTTGTGGTAGAGGTCGCCGTAGAGATCCGGGTGCAGATGCGGCTGGAGAATGGTCTCCAAAACACCGAGCTTGCTGACCTCTTTCGACTTGAAGCTCTCGGGGTCGTCGAGGACCTCACCGTCGCGATTGCCGAGAATGTTGGTCGAAAACCAACCTCGAATGCCGAGCATTCGGGACCCCAGACCAGGAGCAAGAATCGTCTTCATGAGGGTCTGTCCCGTCTTGAAGTCCTTTCCGGAAACCGGTGTCTGCGTTTCGCGCGAAAGCTCCAACATGGCAGGGACGTCGCCGACCGTGAGGTGCGGGGCTCCGTTCGCGTAGCCTACCTCCTCGCGAAGACAGGCATAGGCGTAGACTTGTGACGGGCTGATCGCAGGATCGGAACGGCGCAAACCCTCTTCGAAGATCGCAAGCGACGAGTGCACGTCTGCGCGCTCTCGAAACACCTCGGTCGACCCGCACCAAACGGCGACGCAGCGGTCGAGCCCATTCTCTCGTTTGAAGCGGCGGATGTCCTCACGGACCGCCTCCGCAAGCTCCATCTTGTCGCCGCTAGGTTTGACGTTTTCACCCTGCAACCGCTTCACGAACTCGGGGAAGAACACGGATTCCATCGGCTTGATCGCGCAAAGCTCGTCCTTAACTGCATTGAGGTGCTCCGTGGAGAGAACCTCCGCATGTACCGCAGCCTCGTAGGCGTTGTCGCGAAAGAGGTCCCATCCTCCGAAGACGATGTCACTCATCTGGGCGAGTGGCACGAAGTCACGGATCAGGGGCGAGCGCTCGTCGGTCCGCTTCCCGAGGCGAATCGTGCCCATCTGCGTCAACGAGCCTACGGGCTGTGCGAGGCCTTTGCGCGCCAAGAGCGTTCCCGCAATAAACGTCGTGCCGACGGCGCCCATTCCTGGCAAGAGCACACCGAGCTTGCCTGCGGCGGGTTTCGGTTTTTCCTGGGTCATGTACCTTTTCTCCGATGGTTGATGTACCACGGTCGCCCATTTTGCGGTCCCGTTTTCTCTGCCGCCTAGCGGGCTCCATCGAGCTCCTCGCCCAGCGCCGCGATGAGGCGCTCCGCCTCCGCCTGGGCTTCAGGGGTGTCGACGTCGATCCAGACCGCATCGCCGACGTCGGCAGCCTTCATTCTGCCCTCCGCGGCAAGCGCTGCGACTCCCTGCGACAGCGAGCAACCCTCAGGGCCGTTGGCCGCGTCCAGCGCTCGGATCAGAGCGGGAGTGATCGCGAAAAGGCCCGTGTCTAACGCGTTGTAGTCGTCGAGCTCTTTGCCGATCCGCACGATGCGGTCGCCCTCCACTAGAACTTTCGTCGCGTCATCCAAGTCGAAGCAAGCATCGATCCGGTAGTCGACACCGAGCACGGACTCCCCCTCGGCCATGGGGTACGACGCCACCGACGAAAGCAGCCTCGACGACCACAAGTGATCGCTCATCGAGAGCAAGGTCGGCCCGGTGACGAAATCACGCGCCTTCAAGACCGAGGTGCCGTTGGGCTTCTCGTATTCGTCGTTTTCGAAGAACGAAAGCCTTGCCCCGTGCTCGTACTCCGAGAGACCGCTCTTCAAATCAGCTCCGAGATGGCCGATCACGATACCGATGTCGCGGATCCCCCCTCTCGTGAGGGCGCGAATGATGCGAACGATCAGGGGCACGCCGGCCACTTTTCTGAGGGGCTTCGGCACGGATCGTCCGTCGGCAAGGCGCGTCCCGAGGCCGGCGGCGAGGATGACCGCCCGGTCAATCGACGAGGTCGTCATCGGAGCTCCCGCCCGCAGGCGCTGAGTGGATGTTCTGACACGAATACTTCACACCCCGTGAACCAGATTCACACGTGGTGTAGCAGAAATGTCACGCAGCCAACGATTGTCGGGGCTCGCTCAGCTCGATGGCGCCGACCGGGGCAAGCCACTCGATCGTCTTGTGCGTCGCGTGGCGCTGCCAGAGCACGGCGACCAGAAAGATGCCGTTCATCACGAAAACCCTGATGAAAAGGTAGACGTCGAGGCGGTCGAACATCGCGCAGATCGCCATCAGGTAACTGTGCGGTGCCAGGGAGACGAGCGCCCAGAGGCGCATCGGCCACAGGTTCTCTTTCCTATAAATTGCGCGGGTTTGTTCGTCGCTTTGAAGCTCCTGGCTCATCTTCCAAGCGTCGGGGTTCAGCCAACGAACGACTGCCTTTTGCCGCATGAGATGGGGCACGAGGATATAGTTCATCGCCATCCGAATGACCGGGCCCTCGCTCCTCGCAGCGCGCATGCTGTCCGAGATGTCGTCGGCGTCTCGCCCCTCGCCTCCCTGTCCAGGGCGGGTCCCCCGCAGGTACGCCTCCTTGTAAAAGTCATAGGCGGCAAGGTGCACGACGGTGAGGACGAGCGCGGGGACCATCAGGACGAGATGGTAAGGATTATGGTGAGTTACCCAGATGTGATAGAAGGCTGGGAAAACAGTGAACACCGCGACCAGGGTATCTGCGGACCCGTCGAGAGCGCGCCCGAACTCTGATTGAAGGTTCTTGGCGCGAGCCAAAATGCCATCTGCACCGTCGAGAATCGCCGCGGCCCAGAGGCAGATGCCGCCGGTCACCATCGCCATCGGGGTCCCCCAGATAAACGCGCAGCCCGCCGCGAAACCGATGATGACGGTGGAGAGCGTGATCATGTTGGGGGTAATTCGGGTATTGAATACCGACTTTACGAACAAGTACGCGAGCGTTCGGTGCAAGTAGCGGTTCACCGGGTCTTCGACGTCGTTCGACTTCAAGACGCTGCGAAAGGGAGGCAAGGGTGCCGTCTGAGACTGCATGCGGGGCGCTTCATGCAAGAATTGGGCCGTCCTTGCGAGACCGCTCACAATCTGACACAGACTGGCCCGAGGGGCATACCCCCTGCATTACGAATCGACCGATGTCCCACCACACCCTGCAGGACCGCTTGCGTCCGCTCCCCCCTCACCCGCTCAAAACGGCACAACGTGCCGCCCGAGCCATGCTGCGACCGGAATCACCGCTGCTCACGCAGCTCGTGGTCATCCGCCGGTGCAATCTCAGCTGCGGCTATTGCAACGAGTACGATGACTATTCGCCGCCTATCCCCGTCGAAGAGCTCTTCGCGAGGGTCGACCATCTAGCCGGGCTCGGCTGCCTTGTGCTCACGTTGACTGGGGGCGAGCCGTTCATGCATCCCCAGTTGGACGAAGTCGTCGCCCGCGCCGTTTCCCACGGGATGGTGGTGACCGCAATCTCCAACGCCTACCCGATCACGAAAGGGTGGATCGAGCGGATGAACGATGCAGGCCTCTCCCTGCTTCAAGTTTCGGTCGACAACGTCGAACCGAACGAAGTTTCTCAGAAGTCGTGGTCGAAGATCAAGAAGCGCCTCTTGCTCCTCAAGGAACACGCGAAGTTCAAGCTGAACATCAACGCCGTGCTTGGATCGTCCCCGCCGGATCAAACACGCCATCTGATCGACGAGATTCGCTCGTTGGGATTCTACATGACGGTCGGCCTCTTGCACGACGAACATGGTCAGATCGACCCGGGGCTGATCGGCGACATCCTCCCAGAGTTCTACGAAGAAATGCGAGCGCTTTGCAACAAGAGCTTCTTCCACCAGTTCGGCGAAGGCTGGGAACAAAAGATGCTGCGAGGCGGCACGGCTCCTTGGCATTGCCGAGCGGGTGCGCGCTATCTCTACGTCGACGAGTTCGGGAAAGTAGCCTACTGCAGCCAACGCCGAGACGAGCCAGGAACCCCGCTGCTCGAATACATGCGCGAAGATCTCAAACGCGAGTTCGATCGTCCCAAGGGCTGCGAGGACAGCTGTACGATCGCTTGCGTTCGGAGGGCTTCGAGCCTCGATGAGTGGCGCCCGCAGCGTGGTGCGGTGGCACACCCGAAGGTGTCGCTGCCGATGATCTGAGCTCGCGGTAACCCTCAGGCTGCGCCTCAGGCACCGACTCGCTTCCTCAGCTCGAACTTCAAGACCTTGCCGGTCGCGTTGCGCGGTAGGGCGCCGAGCAGCTCTACCTTGCGGGGCACCTTGAAGTTGGCCATGGCATTCCGGCTCCACTCGATGAGCTCTTGCTCCGTCAGCGTGGCGCCCGGTTTGAGCACGACGAATGCGGCGCCTACCTCCCCGAGCCGCTCATCGGGCATGCCCACGACCGCCACCTCGGCGATGGCTTCGTGCGTCGACAGGATGTTTTCGATCTCGGCCGGGTAGGCATTGAAACCCCCGACGATGAACATGTCCTTGATCCGGTCGGTGATCTGAAGGTATCCCCGCTCGTCCATCACACCGACGTCCCCGGTGTGGAGCCACCCGTCCTCGTCGATCGCCTCGCGCGTTCGTTCCGGCTCGTCGAAATACCCCTTCATCACGCTGTAGCCGCGAACGAGGATCTCTCCGGGCTCTCCCCGCGGAACTTCGTGGCGGTCGTCGTCGACCACGCGTACTTCCAGCCCGGGAAATGCGCGTCCTGACGTATGGGCGACCAGCTCAGCATCGTCATCTCGACGGCAAATCGTCGCGATCCCCGTGCTTTCGGTGAGGCCGTAGGCCGTCACCACCGTCTCGAACCCCAACACGTCGCGCATCTTGTGGATGAGCTCGACGGGAATCGAGGCAGCACCCGTGACCGCAAGTCGAAGGCTCGAAAGGTCGAACCGCTCGAGATCAGGACGCGCGAGGATCGTCTGGTAGAGCGCAGGGGGCCCGGGAAGCATGGTGATCGCGTGCTTTGCGATGGCTTCGAGCACCTCACCCACGTCGAACACCGGCTGCGGGTAGACGGTCGCGCCCATCATCAAGGCCGACAGCCATCCCGCCTTGTAACCAAAGCTGTGAAAGAAAGGCACGACGACGAGGTAGCGATCGAGCGCGCAGAGGCCCACGATGGTGCTCCAGTCGTGGAAGGCGCGGAGGTTCTGGGCATGCGTGCACATGCCTCCCTTCGGCTTCCCGGTCGTCCCCGAGGTGAAGAGAATGTCGCAGAGGTCGTCCGGTTGAACCGCATCTCGTCGCCGCTCTGCCTCTTCGTCGCTGATCTCTTTCCCTCGCGCGAGCAGCGCGTCGAGTGCAAGCGTGCCCCGGGGCGCCTGCCCCCGAAGCACCACGACGTCGAGAAGCGCCGGGAGCTCGGGCTTGGCATCACGGAGGAGAGCGACGTAGTCGGTGCCGAGAAAATCGGTCACCGTGAAGAGAAGGCGAGCCTCACTCTTTTCGAGCAAATACGCAGCTTCGAGGCCCTTGTATCGCGTGTTGATCGGAACGACCACACCGCCGACAGAGTGTACGCCGAGGGCTGCGACGACCCATTCGAGCATGTTGGGCGCCCAGATCGCGATCCGATCGCCATGCTGGATGTCGCTCGCGATCAACGCCTTCGCCATGCGCCGGGATTGCTCGGCCAGCCCGTTGAAGGTGAGCGTGGTTTCACCGTCGACGATGGCAGGCCGATCTTGATGCCGCGCGGCAGCGATCTCGACGAGCTTCGGAATCGTGCCGAGCTCGAGATCGCCGCGGCTCCCTTCTTCCACGCTCATGATTCGGCGATCCTGTCCGTCATCGGAATATCTGCCACAAGGTCGACTCCCCATGCACCGAAGGTAAACCGGGTTGTCAGAAGCCGAACTGCAGTCTAGTGTCGCGGAGTGATTCAGGCTACGGCCAAAGGGCTCGACGAGGACCCACCGCGTCGTGCTCGGTCCGAAGCCCCCCATCCAGGTTCGCTGCCGCCGACGATCCCGATGATGAGCTGGGGCTCTGGCGCTTGGGCTACTGAACGATGAGCTTGCACGAGGCGCTGCAGGGTGAGCCTGGCATTCCGTTGTTTGCACCGGCATCGCAGTCTTCGCCGAATGCGGGCTGCCTGACGCCGTCGCCGCAGCGCGCGCCGAGTGTGCAATCTGGATTGCACCCGTTGTAGGCGCCCAGGTTGTCGCCGTCATCGCATTGTTCGAACGATCCGTTCAAGGCGCCGTCTCCGCAGTGAGGTCCGAGGGCGGAGCAATCGGGCAGGCAGTGTCCGTAAGCGCCGGTGTTCTCGCCTGGCCCGTCATCGCAGAACTCGAATCGCGTGATGATGCCGTCGCCGCACGTGTAGTCGCACGTGGAGCGTTCCGTGACGAACCCATCGAGCGTGAGACTGAAGTTCGACGCATTGGTGTGCCGCTCCGCGTGGAAGATCGCCACCTCGTAGACCTTGTCCGTCATCAGCCGTGCCTTGCACGCAGCGACGATACCATCCTGCTTCGTGCTTCCGGCTTGGGTCGGATCGGCAAAGCTCATGATGTCGCTCTTTCTCGGATGAAGCCCGCCCACGTCGAGACAGAGAAATCCGTCCACGAAGACCCAGAGATCGTCATCGCCACTAAAGGAGAGCACTTCATCGCCGTGATAGACGAAGAAGTAGTGCACCTCGGTCGTGAACCCGAAGTTGTGATTGGAGAACAGGGTCTCGCCGTACGTCGGCTCACTCGGCCATGCGAGCGGGCTGAGCGCGGGGTCATCGAGCGGAAAGAACGACGTGCTCGAGAATTGAAAGACGTCGTCCGCCACGGAGCCGAGAATGAGCTCGCCCACGACCTGGAGGTTGCCTTGCGGATCGAGCGTAGAGCTGGTCCGGTACCACTGCGCGAACGACTGCGCCGTGTGCGGCGGCCCCTCGTTCGAGCCGTAGACGTACGGGTTCTCTCCTGAAAGGATGGGTCTCCCCTCGGGGTCGAGGAAGTCCTCGGTGATGTCGAACGCTATGTTCGAGTTGGAGTCGTCTGGATTGTTGAAATCCGGGCTGAAGAGCGGCGAGCTCGGGTTGGTCGTGTCGTTGCTTCGAAAATCCCGGTAGATCACGGGAATCGTCAGCTCGTCGGGAAGCTGCACCGGCGAAAGGACGCACTCGAATCCGTCCTCTACTTGGCAGGTGCTCGAGCACCCGTCGCCGTCCCTCGTGTTTCCGTCGTCACACGCCTCATCGGTGCCGGGAAGAATCACGGCGTCACCGCATACAGCGAGGCAGGTCCCTCCGCTGCAGTTGGGCTCGTTCTTACAGCTCACGCCGCATCCATCGAAGGGCGTGAGATTGCCATCGTCGCATTGCTCGGTTCCCTCCCGAACGCCGTCGCCGCACTCCGTCGGCTCGCACGGCTCGCCCGGGATGTCGCACTTGAATCCGTCCTCGAGCTGACAGTCGTCTGAGCACCCGGCGGTGGCAGCTCCGCCGTCGTCGCACTGCTCGAAGCCCGCAACGATGCCATCACCGCACTCGGCGGCCGCGCACGCTACGCCTGGCAGCGAGCAGCTCCAGCCGGGCTCGAGCTGGCAGCTCGCGCTGCAGCCGTCGCCCCCTACTCCGTTGCCGTCATCGCATTGCTCGGGCGGGTGGATGCGCGCATTGCCGCACACGATCGGAATGCACAGCACACCCGGCGTGGGGCATCGATATCCGTCTTCGACGAGCATGCAGTCCGCGGCGCACCCGTCGCCGCCGGCCGTGTTTCCATCGTCGCAAGCTTCGATCGCGTCGCGCTCGCCATCGCCGCAGTCCGATGGAACGAAGCCGCCGGCGCCACCCGTTCCACCGCCCATGCCGCCGAGCCCTGTTCCACCCGTGCCTCCGTTCGCACCGGTGCCTCCGATGCCGCCGGCGCCACCGTTTCCTCGCGGACCAGACGAACCCGGATCCCCGCAGGCGGGAAAACAAGTCAGCACCAGGCTAAGCCCCGCGATCCCGCTGAAGATACGAACGGCCCCCATGGTCACAGCTTAAGGGTTTGGCAGGGCGACTGCCAAAGTGGCTCCAGGTCCTAGCCGCAAAGGCCTAGGGCGCGGTCAGGACCGGGGTGACACGAAGGACCTCCCCGCTCGAGCCGCTTCCGTCCGTCGTCACGTAAAGCAGGCCATCCGGCCCCATTCTCGGCGAGCGGAGGCGGCCTTGGTCCTCGATGAAGCGGCCACCGTCCGTCACGTTCCCTTGGGAATCGACGAAGAAGACGTGCAGATGCTCGGCTTTCAACGTCGCCACCGCCAACACTCCGTCCCAGTTTCCCCAGAGGCCTCCCTCGATGAACGCCGCCCCCGAGAGCGCCAGGGTCGGTGAGCCGCTCGACCAAACCGCCTCGATCGCATTCGGGAACTTCGTGAGGTCCGTCATTGGAACCGCTTCGTTATAGGTTCCAGGAACCGGATCCCACCCGAAGTTGCCCGGAACGAGCAGATTGATTTCATCGTCGATCGCGGGGCCATGCTCGGCCGACATCCCGATCTCGTCCGAACGGAACGCCATGCCTTGAACGTTGCGATGGCCCTTCGAGTACCAACGAAGCCCGGACGGATTGTCGGGTGCCGGGTTACCGTCTCGGTCGATGCGAAGCACCTTGCCACCGAGCGAATCGTCATCCTGGGGATTCGTGCCCTGGGCGGCGTCCCCGGTACCGACCCAGAGGTAGCCGTCGGGTCCGAAGCGCGGCCGGCATCCACTGTGGCGCCCCGTGCTGTAGGGCATGCCGGTCACGATGTCGGTGCGGTCGATTTCGCTGTTGCCATTGGGCGTGCTGAGCTCGTATCGAACGACGCGAACGTCGTTACTGCCGCTCAGGTTCGAGCACATGCACACGTAAACGTAGCCATTGGTGTCGAACTGCGGGTCGACCTCGAGCCCCAACATTCCGCCTTCTCCGTTGGCGATCAAATCGTCGGGCTGGATGACGAACGGCGCCTGATCGATCCCGTCGACGAACACGTTCAACCGCCCGGGACGCTCCGTCACGAGGACGGTCCCGTTGGGAAGCCAGCCGATGTCCCAGGGAAACGCGAGGCCCGAGATCACGGGCTCGACGTCGAGCGCAGAAACGACTCCGCCGTTGACCCCACCCCCGCCAGCAGAGCCTCCGGCGCCTCCGGAGCCGCCATTACCACCGGTGCCGAGGCCGCCCGCACCACCATTGCCACCCCCGCCAGTGTCGCCCTTGCTGCTGCCGCAGCCGACGAACGCGAAACACGAAGCTGCGATCAACGCAGCGACAACTCGAATCCCCATGCGAGGCACTGTAGCTCCCGAGCGTGGGCCGCGCAATTCGGGCCGAAGCAAGGCGAAGCGAGCTCTGCGACTCGTCGAGCGATCTCGGAAGCTCGTCGACCTGCCGTTGGTCGGGCGGGCCCTCTTTCGCCAGACCTCGAACGCCCTGTCTATGTCTGCGAGCTTCAAGCCCAGCCCTAAGCGCGTTTGCGCTGGCCGAGGACTTTTCGTCTGAATTCCCGAACGACGGGAATGGGATCGAGCCAGGCAGACGCGTCGGCTCGGTCGTTGTCGTGCTCGCTCAGCTCGCCGGCAAAGCCTTCTGGAATCTGGCTGAAGTGCTCCGAGGCATCCGCCGCTTCGTCGAAGTAGTGATACTCGTAGCCGGGAACGAACAGATCCTCGTCGGCAACGACATCGATGGTCCGAACCCCGTAGGTCGAAAGCTCGGTCGTCGTCGCTTGCGGGGGGATGATCCACACGTGCTTGTCGCCCGCCATGAACAGGTATTGCACCTTTTTGTTGCGTGAGAGGATGCGAAACCGTCGCAGCTTTCCGCCGTACATCGCGCTCTTCGATTCGCTGGTTTCGAGGATGCCCTTTGCGAAGTCCGGCTCGAAGCCGTCCGCGATCTCGAGCGACGTCGGATCATTCTTCCGCGTGAAGCGGGCAATGCTGCGGCCCTCATTGATCAAATTGCGGCGGTCGGCCTGTGCTCTTTGGCGCGGCTCGGTGAAGTCTCGATAGGGCGCCGTGCGAGACGCAGGCCCGTTGCGAAGGATGAGGAAGAGCGCCTCCTCGTCCGTGCGCGGTTTTCGGACCTTGCGGTTCACTGTCTCCAACGCGGTTTGCATTTCGAGCGGCAGATCGGTGGTCGACTCGATGCACTCGCTGTGCTCGAATCCGCCCTGGACGATGGTCCTGACGTCGCCCTTTCCAATCCAAAAATCACCATCGTTCGCGATCATGTGCGAGGCCGCTCGCCAGACCAAGGACAGGTCCTTGTAGAAGAGGCGCGGGAAGATCTCGTTCCGTCCCGTTCTCGGCTCTTGCTGCACGACATAGGCGACGAGGAACCGTAGAGCCGTGTTCTGACGAGCATCGGTCAGGAAGAACTGGGTGCCAAACAACGAGATCTCGTATTTGGGTGTGTAGCCGGCGTGCCAAAGCTCGGATGGATCGTCTTTCGCTTCTCCAGCAGGCCGAACCTTCGCGCCTGAATCGATCAGACCGCGAAACTTCCGCCGGACCTGTCGGGGTGTCAGATTTGCCGGTTCGACGCTCGGCACGATGCGAGTGGGAATCAATGAGCTCATGGATGCTTACCAGGCGGGCCTCTTGTCTACTACGACCAGGCGAGCCGGCGCTGGAAATTCGACGTTCCCCTCGGCTCGAACGTATTGCGCAAGGGCCGCCGACGCCTCCCGGCGCAACAGGTCGAGCTGTTCGCCATCGACGCGCTCGGCGAGGGTCCAGCCCTTGATGTCGGTGTGAACCCACGTCTCGAGAGAGGGGAAGCGGCACGTGCCGGGGAGGGTCTCGACGGAGGGATCGACGGCGCCTGCCCGAAGAAAAATGTCTCGGAGCTGCTCGGGGTCACCCAAGCAAAACGGCGTTTCGAGCGCCCGAGCCACGTCAGCGCCGAAAAGGCGGGCGAGCAGTCGGGCCATGTCGGCGTATCCGGGGGATTCGTCGATCGAAGACCACACGGCGACCACCAACCGGCCACCCGGGCGCAGCACCCGGAGCATCTCGCGCACCGCAGCGACTCGATCTTCGAAAAACATCAGGCCGAATTGACTCACCACACGGTCGAACGTCGCGGCCTCGAACGGCAGCGTTTCGGCGGGCGCTTTGTGCCACTCGATGTGCGGTGCTCGCTGCGCCGCGACCGCCAACATGGCGTCGTTGATGTCGACCCCGGTCACCCAGCCATCGCTGCCGACCTGTTCGGCAGCGGCGCGTGCTAGGACGCCCGTGCCGCATGCGACGTCGAGAACGCGCTCCTCCCGTCCCATCTTGGAACGGGCGACGATGTGCGGCGGCCACTGCTCGAAGAGGGCTGGCAAGAAGAGCTCGTCGTAGATCCGCGCGGCGCTCGTGTTGATCTGCCCGGTGCTCGCATTGCCAGTGGGGGGCACGGGGCAGGAATACCGCACTTGCCGATCTCGTTCCAGAGGATTGAAGGAGCCTCGATGTCCCGATTCCTCATCATTGGTTTCATCTGGCTGGGCTGCGCAGTGGCCTGGTCGATTCTCGGATCGAGCCTCAGCTTGCGAAGCACGGACACGAGCCGTGCTCGGGGCGGGGAGGTGCACGGCCTGTGGGGAGGGCCCCTCCATCAACAGCCCCCCTACGCTTCGTTCATCGAGGAAGCGATGGAGAATGAGACCAAGACCGTGCAACGGGAGGGAAAGAAACCGGTGACCACGACGATCGCGCATCGCGTATCCCGGGAGGTGGATGTCCCACTGCAAGGCTCGGACATCCATGCGGACTTCGCGCTCGTGCACCGCAGGCGAGGGCTGATGTGGTTCGCTACGTACGACCTCGATTTCCGCGGCGTGTACGCCTTTCGAAACCCGACACCGGCGGCGCGAGAGGTCACGATGCGCCTTGCGCTCGAAACCAGATCGCGAACCTATGACGGGCTACGCATCGTCGATGACCAAGGAAAACCGGTTCCGTTCGCGATTGCCGCTGGTGTGGTGGAATGGAAACAACCATTCGAAGGGCGGCAGGAGCGTCGGGTAGAGCTTTCTTTCCGAACGCGCGGCACCGGCTCCTGGACCTATGCTGCGGCGCCGGGCAGCGACGAGGCACGCAACTTCCGCCTCTCGGCGACGACCGACTTTCCAAACGTGGACTTTCCCCTCGAGACCGTGTCGCCATCGAAGCACGCGGCAGGCAACGGAAGGTGGCACGGCGAGTGGCGGTTCGACAGCCTGATCACCAGCTCCCCCCTCGGCATCCAAATGCCGGAAAAGCTCGACCCCGGGCCCGTCGCCGCCCGGATCACCTTCTTCGCGCCGATTTCGCTTCTGTTCTTCTTCTTCGTGATCTCGATGCTCACGATTACCTCGGAGCGAGAGCTTCATCCGATGCACTACTTCCTACTCGGGTGTGCGTTCTTCGCGTTTCACCTGCTGTTTGCCTATTCGGTCGACCACATCGCGCTTGCCTGGGCGTTCGTTTTGTCGACTGCCGTGTCCATGCTTCTCGTCGTCACCTACGTCCGGCTCGTCGTCGATTGGCGCTTCGCGTTGCGAGAGGTCGCTCCCGTGCAGCTGATCTACCTGGTTCTGTTTTCGGCGAGCTTCTTCTGGGAGGGCTTCACCGGCCTGGCCATCACCGTCGGCGCAATCGTGACCCTGTTCACCGTCATGCAACTCACCGGTCGCTTGGACTGGACGGAAACGTTTGCCAAGCGGGCAGCTCAACGACGAGCGGTCCCGGGCTGACGTGAAGACCCGAGCTCGTCGAAGAGCTCACGATCGACGTGCTTGCTCACGGTGCGGCGGTCGACGCCGAGTGCCTGGGCCGCCTTTTCGAAGCTGCCCGTCTGCGCGTAGACCCAAGTGCTGTACACGGACATCACCCGGTCCAAGCTGGCGCTTGCGCCTTGCATGTCCGAAAAGAGAGCCTGCAGCCCGTGCTTTGGCGACGTCGCGTCCAACGGCTCGTAGCGACCATGAACGAGCAGGTTTCGGACGCATTGTTCGAGCTCTCGCATGTTGCCCGGCCATGCATACTGCGGACCTACGCTCGCCTCGATCCCGCGGACGATGCTCTCGACGAGGTCTTCCCTCGCTGCTCCGAGCGTACGCTCTACGATGACCGTCACCAGATGCTGGAGCTCGTCCAGGCTGCCGCCGAGTTGCTCGTGCAAAGACGGAGTGCGAATGACGTCTGCGCAGAGTCGATAGTAGAGATCCTCGCGAAATCGTCCTGCCCCCACCTCTTCGGAGAGATCGCGATTCGTGGCGGCGACGACTTTGCCTCCGAACTCCCTCGGCTGCGTGTCCCCGAGACGATGAAACGTGCGTGATTGGAGCACGCGCAAGAGCTTCACCTGCACATCGCCGTCGAGCTCACCGATCTCGTCGAGAAACACCGTGTCGGACGGCGACTTGTTCTCGAGATGGCCGATACGGTCCTGTCCGGCGCCGGTGAATGCGCCTTGCTTGTGTCCGAAGAGCTCCGATTCGATGAGCGTCTTGGACATGGCCGCCAAGTGAAGCGCATGGAACTGATCCCTGAAGTCCGTGCGGAAGCGCCGCCGCTTGGCGTCGAACTCGATGAATCCGGAGAGGCCGATGGCGCTCGCTACCAGCTCTTTGCCTGTCCCAGACGGCCCGAGGATCAGCGTGCTGACCTCGTGCATTCGACCCTGCAGGTGCTCGAGGTACCGGCGTGGGTTGCAGGTGAAGATCGATTCCCAGACGCTGCTGCGAAGGACAGAAGCGGCCCGCGAGGTCCCGAGGATCCGATGATAAACGAAGTGAAACGCGCGCCGGCTTTGGAAGAAGATCGCGAACAGGCGTTCGGGTGTCGTTCCCCACGACGGTGGGGCCACGTGGTCGAAGAGCATGGTGAAGTCGCGGCAAAATGCATCATAGAAATCGATGCTCGGCGATGCCTGCTCGGCCGTGATTTCGAAGTAGAAGGCCTGCTCGTATCGGTAGTACAATACGTAGAGGGCGACGCCCCGGATCAGCTCTCGCTCACGCTCGGAGACACGCTCACCGCGGGCGAGCCGCGCCTGTGCCTTTTCGATCTGGGCCTCGGCTTCGCGCTGAATGGCTCGAAGCGCCGGATCTTCGAGCGACCAATCGAGGGGCTTGCTCCAGGCAGACGAGCTGCCGGCACGGTCTCCGAGGATCAGGCCCTCGAGCGTCCGCCGCTCCTCGCCGAAGGGATTGATGAAGCCGAGGCGCCCGATCGCCTCGAGCGTCCGCAGGTTCTCAGGTTTCGTCATGTACGTAAAATGTACAGAATATGTACATGATGTGACAAGGCCGACCGATCCCTCCGGCCGAAATCAATGATGTTTTCGGCCGGCCTCGGGGTGGCACGGTCCCTGCTCTACCGAGCGCTGGAGGTTTGCCATGAATCGAGTGAAGCGCTGGACGATGACCGTGACGAGCTGGGTCGATGGTGTGCTCGCGCAGGTCGAGAACCACGAGGCCAACGTCGATTCGGCCGTGGCACGCGTTCGCAGATCGATCGCGCGGGCTCGAGTGCAGCTCCAGCGCGTCACGCGAGATCACACCACGCTCCGGGAGGCACTCTCTGACGAAGAAGAGGCTGCGAGCGCGTGGCGGCGGCGCGCGATGGCGAACGTCGACGAGGACGCTGCGCTCGAGTGCCTTCGGCGTGCAAAGATCGCCGAGCGGCGGAGTACCCAGCTCCGCCATCGTCTCGCCGAGCACGACCGAACCCAGAAGGAGCTCCACCAGGGCATCGGACAGCTCACCGATCGTCTCCGTGAGCTCGTAGAACGGAGAAACACCATGCGCACGAGGCAGTCCCGCGCAGAGGCCATGCATGGAATGGCGGTCGCGGCAACGCCGATCGGCGATTTGGACGAAGTGTTCGAGCGTTGGGAGAGCCGGGTTGCCGAGGTCGAGATCGCGGGTGGCTTCGCGGACTACGTCGACACGTTCGAGGCTGAGCTCGAGAGCGCCGAAGAAGCAGCTGCATTGCGCGAGGAGCTTCGCGAGATGCGATCGGAGAATCATTAGCGTCTGCCGACTGGCGGGCGAGGAGTCGTTCATGGAAGACACCAGGCTACAAAAGCTATTTCGGATTCTCCGTTCCTGCGGGGCAGCGATGGTCGTCGCTGCGGCTGGAACGTTTCTCGTACAGCGATGGGACGAAGCAGCGTACATCACGCGGTACGCTGCCCTGCTCGCGATGACCGTTCTATTACCTGCGCTCGCATACGTTTGCGGCATTGGCTTTCGAGAAGGGCGGAGTGCACGGGTGCTGATGCTTACCCTGCTCGCATTGTTTCCGATTCACGTCGGCGTTTTGGGTGGCTTCGTCTATTCGCAGTTCGGACCCGAGATGGGTCGGGTTGCGGCCGCGGCCCAATGGATCGCGGAAAGCAGATCTCAAGCCGTCGCCGTCATCGCGGCGGCTACCGTCGTGCTGGTCCCGTTGATGTGGGCGGCGTTTCGCAGCTTGGCGCGCTCACAGGCAACTCAGCTCACCGCAGCGAGCGTGGGACTGCACGCGCTGGTCTTGGTGCCCAATCGCACGAGCACCTGGGCGACCCTTGCCGTGCTGGCGGCATTCGGCGGCGCCACGTGGCTCACGGCGCGGATCAGGCCTCAAACGCGCGAGGCATGGCTCGCGAGCGCGTCCCTGCTTCTGCCGGGCGTTCTGCTGACCGCCCGCCAGCTTGCCTTCTACGACGTCACGCAGGTCTTCTTCGCCACCATCTCGGCAATCGGAGCCTTGGGGATGTTCTCGCTCGGACGGGAGCTCGGGGACACGGCACTCGAGCGTTTTGCGATCTCGCCCATGCTCGTGTCGGGCGCTCTCTTCGCGAGCCCGATTCAGGATCTCTGGGGGCTCAGCGATGCCAGCACCATCATGCTCCTCGGAGTGCTGCTGGCTGCGGTGATGCTCGCGTTTGGGTGGCGGAGTACCCGCTCACGAAGCTTCTTCGTCCGGGGCGCCTTCCAACTCGACACCGCGATCTCGCTCGCCACGCTCCTCTTGCACGGAAGTGCCTGGGCCGCTCTTCAATCGATTGCGCTCGGCCTCGCGCTTCTGAGCTACGGCTTCGTGACCGAGCGCAGGCTCTCGACGTACCTGGGCATCGCCATTGCAGCGACCGGCTTCATGTTCGAGATCGCCCTCGCGATCGATCAGTTCGGCTGGAGTGGCTGGACTGCGCTGGCGGCGTTCGGCTTGATTCTCGTGGCCATCACCGCGTGGCTCGAACACAGGGCGCGGGCGGTTACGGGCTCATTTCGTATTCGTCTCGGAGACCGTGCACCTGATCCCAAATCCGTCGATAGCGCGAGTCGTCGAACACCGGCTTTCGAATCATCTTGAGACACGACTTCATCTGCGCGTCGCTCGCGGAGGGCTTCGAATAGAGATTGAGCGCATGGCGCGAAAAATCGCGCACCATGAAATCGAAAATCTGATCGACCAAGTCGTCGGAGACGTCGTAGATGTTGGCGTTTTCCAAGATCAGCTGGCCGTACGCCACCAAGGCGAAGATCTCCCCGCCTGCAAGCAGGAAATCGATGTCTTTTCGCTGCGCTTCGTCCGGCGGCGCCGCGAAAAGCATCTCCTTGAAAGCCTCGATTTGCGCGCGAAAGACCGCGACATTGGCGGTATCACGACTCGCATACGCGATGTTGTAATCGTGAAAGCGAATCTTACCGAGGCCCTTCGTCGGACCTTGGTCGAAAAGAAAATCGTCGTTGGCGGCCTGATTCTGCTGCGCGACCTCGGGATAATCGGCGGGGGCAAAAAAGTAGTTAGCCATGAACTTCACGATCAGCGCGATGTTGACGTGCACGGTGCCCTCGAGCTTCGGGAGGGCACGGATGTCGATGGCAGCCTGCTCGAAGAACATGTCCTTTTCGAAACCTTTGGCCGCGATGACGTCCCACAAGAGGTTGATCACGTCTTCGCCCTGGGTCGTCACCTTCATCTTGACCATGGGGTTGTAGAGAAGATAGCGGCGATCTTCGGCGGAGGCGGCACGCATGTAGTCCGAGGCCCGAAGCGCAAACAGCTTCATCGCAGCCAGGCGCGCGTAGGCGTCGGTGAACATCTGCTTCACGTGGGGGAAGTCGGTCACGTACATGCCGTAGAGCTGCCGATTCGACGCATGATGTATCGCTTCGTAGAGCGCGTGCGTACACATGCCAATCGAAGCCCAGCCGAGGTTGTACTTGCCGATGTTCACCGTGTTGAGGGCGCTGTTCCAAGCATGTTCCCCCCTGGCGATGATGTCGGCTTCCTCGACTGGATAGTCGTCGAGCTCGAACTCCGAGACGTAGTTCTGGCTGGCGCACACGTTCTTGATGAGGTGGTATCGCTCATGCTGTGAGTCGGCCGCAAAGAACACATAGTCACCGGAATCGGCGAGCTTTCCGAATGTCGACACGATCGCCGCCTTGTTGCCGTTGCCGATGTAGTACTTGCGACCCTTGGCGGTGTAGGTGCCGTCGCCTCGTGGCGTGAGGAGCATGTCCGTCGAGTAGACGTCGGCACCGTGCTCTTTTTCAGAGAGCCCGAACGCAAAGATGCCTCCTTGCTCGAGGGCTCGGGCCGCCCGCTTTCTGACGGCGCCGTTCTCGCTCATCCAGATCGGGCCGAGACCGAGCACGGTGACCTGCCAGGTGTACCAATACTGCAACCCGTAGAAACCGAGGATCTCGGCGAACTCGCAGATCCGCCACGTATCCCATCGTGAGTCTGGAGCGCCCTCACCGGACGGAGTGCACATGGTAGCGAAGATCTTTTGTTCTTTCACGAAATCGAGGAAGTCTGCATACCAAACGCGCGAGTGGTAATCCTCTTTGATTCGACGCTTTCCTTTGCGCTCGAAGAAATCGATCGTCTTGAGCATCACCTCGCGGGACGACTCGTCAGAATAAGGTCGCTTGTGCTTTTTCGGGTTGAGCAACAACATGGTCCCCTGATATCACGGGGACACGCTCCCCCGCTACTAACTTTGTCTTTCCGCACACTTGTGAGGCACACCGCGAAAACCGGGCTGCCGCCCACTATTTTGAACGGGTCGTGCTACGAAAGAGGTGCTCGATGTCTTTCACTCGGGTCGCATGGGCGAGGGCTCGTTTGACTTCCAGGCCCGTCCCGAAGCCCGATACCGTAAGCCGGAGTCTCGACGACCGGTGAGCAGGACGTTCTACACGATCGTCAACGGAGCTGCGGGAGCTGGCCGCTGTGCGAAGCTTGCGCCCCCTGCTCTCGGGACGCTCGAGCGACGTGGGCTGAGACTGGAAGTGGTCTTCACCGAAGCGCCGAGACATGCCACCGAGCTCGCGAAACGCGCCGCATTGAACGGCCATCGGCATTTTTTGTCCGTCGGTGGGGACGGGACCGCCGCCGAGGTCGTCAACGGGCTCGTACGTGCGGGGCTCTCCGCGGCATGCGAGCTCGGAATGCTGCCTCTCGGCACGGGCAACTCGTTTCTTCGCGATTTCGGGATCGTCGATGTCCCAGCAGCCGTCACGGCCATCGCCCGGGGTGACAGCGCTCCAATCGATGTGCTGCGCCTGACCCACGAGGACGGCGTGATTCATTTCATCAACACGATGGGCACGGGTTTCGTCGCCCGAGTAGGCGAGCTCACCAACGAGCGGTTCAAGTTTCTCGGCACTGCCGGCTACGTAGCGGCGGTTTTGGCTTGCGTCGTTCGACTTCAGTACGAGCAGAGTCCGCTCCGCTACGGCGGCACGACCGACGAATCGAAGACGGTTCTCACCTCGTTTTCCAACAGCCAGCACACGGGCGGCTCGATGCGGATGGCGCCCGACGCTCGGGTGAGTGACGGGCTGCTCGACGTCGTTCGAGCAGGCCCCCTTGGAAGGATCGCCCTGATCGCCGCGTTTCCGAAGATCTTCTCGGGCACCCACACGGGCCTCGACGAGGTGTGGACGCGGCAGGTCGACCGCGTCGACTTCATCGAGCCTTCCTTTCAGGCAGTGCTCATCGATGGCGATGTCTTTCATCTCACGCCGCGTTCGATCGACGTGCTCCCAGACGCCCTGCGGCTCGTGGCATGAATCAGACCACGACCATTCGCGATCGGATCGTCAGTATCTTCATTTGGTTTCTGGCCGGAAGCTTCCTCATCGTGATGACGACGTGCCTTTCGGTTCTCTATCGATTCATCGAGCCGGACCGGATTCCGTTTTTCGACCGCTTCTATACCAAGTGGCAGCTTGCACTGACGTTCAACAAGCAAACGTATCACGTTCACCCAGGAGTGGATGCAGACACCCAGTACATCTTTGTCCAGAATCACACGAGTCACCTCGACCATGTCGTGACGTACAACGCCACACCGCACTTCAAGCAGGGCGTCGAGCTCCAATCGCACTTTGACTATCCGTTCTACGGGTGGTTCATGAAAGCTCGGGGAACGATTCCCGTACCGAGTGGCGGGAAAACCGGGCTTCGATCCGTACTGCGTTCAGTGGAGAGGCAACTCGACCTGCATCGCTCCATCCTCGCGTTTCCCGAAGGCCACCGAACCCTCGACGGACGTGTCGGAGAATTTCAGGATGGGTTGTTCTACATCGCAATCAAGCTTGGAGCACCCATCGTTCCCGTCGCCGTCACGGGCCTCTACGAGGTTCTGCACAAGGGCTCTCTCGTGATCCGACCCCGTTGCACGGTCGCGGTCTACGTCGAGGAACCCATTTCCACCGATGGCCTGACCCTCAGCGATGTTCCGAAGCTCCGAGATCGTGTCCGCGACGTGATCTCAGCGCGCGTGGAAGCGCACCGGAAGCAGCTCGTGACGGCGTGATCAATACCCGCCAGGGTTTCGCCGCCGCGCACGCCGAGTGACGGCCTTGAACACGCGCTGAAACAGGGCGGCGTCTGCGGTGAGGGGCTCACGCTGGTCCGTCTTGTGCCCCGACTCCGGATATAGCTGATAGGCGGCATTGAGGATACGGTCGACGGCTTTGGGAGCGACGCCATAGGCGAGCTCGAAGAGATTCCCAACGGGAGTGGCCACGCGCTTGGGCTGATGGACGATGCCCTCGACGATCAGATCGGCCGCCTGCTCGGCACTTCGCATGGGAAACGAATCGTAGATGGTCGTCGATTCCATCATCGGCGTCCTCACGAGAGGCATGTAGACCGTCGTGACGCTGACCCCGTCCCTCAAGGCCTCGACGGCAAGCACGCGGCTGAACGCATCGAGCGCGGCTTTGCTCGCAATGTAGGCGCCGTACCGTGGAACGTTCACTTGGACCCCGACGGTCGAAACATTGAGTATCTGGCCGTGCTTGCGGGCGCGCATCGCTGGGAGAAAACCCATGATCAGACGCACTGCCCCCAAGAAATTGAGCGCGAGCGTCCGCTCGAAGTCGTGAACGCGATCGTACGACTTTTCGACGCTGCGCCTGATCGAAATGCCGGCGTTGTTGACGAGAATGTCGACCCTGCCGTGCTCGGCAAGAATCGCAGCGATGAGACGCTGCGTATCCTCGGCGCTCGAAAGGTCGCCAGGATAGGCGAAGGCGTGGCCTCCCCGAGCCTCGATGCTGCGCTTGAGCGCTTCGAGCTTGTCGGCCGACCGCGCGACGAGCAAGACCTTCGCACCCGCGTCGCCGAGTCGATTCGCCAGCGCCTCGCCGATTCCGCTCGATGCGCCGGTGACTACGACCGAACGGCCGGACACCCGCCTGCGAAGCGCGCCATCTTCGATGGTAGCCACGGATGAAGCGTAGCCGACGCGGGCAAATCTGCAGTCCAAAACCGCCCACCTAGGTGGTCCGACCCTCAGCTCGCTTGGAAAGGCACTCATTCAGGACGAACGACTCGATCGCACGCGTGGAATCGGTCGTCAGGATGGGCGACCCAGCACAGTCCGCCGAGGGAGCGAGCCACTGGAGCCGGAGGACGTCGCCGTCTCGATACTCCGGAAGAAGCCCGGCGAAGAAGAAATCAAGGGAGCAGAGCGTCTGCGTCGCCGCCGGTGTTCCGGAATCGCCAAGGGGAAGATCGACGTGGGCCACCAAGCCGCCGCTCTCGGCCGCTCGTCGCCTCTCAGCTTCGATTCTGGAGCCGAGGTCCTCGCCGATCCGCGTGACTGCGACACGAAGAGTCTGACGCCGCTCGTCATATGCCACTGTGAGTCCCGACTCCCGGTCTGCAGAGCTCGTTCGGGGCGCGAGTATCGTACGCAACAGGTGTGCCTTCGCGTACAGCAGCTCGATTTCTCTTTGGTAGCGTTCGGGCAGGAAGACGCTCCTCTCTGGCGCGGGACCGAACGGAAGCCATCGAATCAAAGAGCTGGTGCGCCTGCCGGAAGACGGAGTCAACATCTCCCGGAACACGACGTCGCCTGGCATGTTGGCGAGCATCAATCCCGTGTCGACCCCCACGCCGGCTCCGATGCGCTGAGTGGCCGCGTGCACGGTGACCGGATAGTCGTGGACCCCGACGAGCCCGAGCTCGATCGATCGCTCCGCGAGCGCAAATGCCACCCGGCGGGCGATCCCGTGGCCTCGATGCGCGGGGTCGACGAGGGTCATCCCCGCATCCGCCGTAATCCCACCATGCGCGCGCAGCGTAATGCCCATGTGACCAACGAGCCGAACGCCCTCAGTAAACGCGCCAATCGACTGAAGCCGCCCGCTCTCCAACAGCTCGCGGACTTGAGTTTCGCGATAGAAGGAAGGATCGATGTAGGTCTCGCCGTAACAGCGCCGGATCAGCGTGATGAGGAGCGGAGCTTCCTCTGGTGCGACCAGCCGAACGACGATCTCGTCGTCTGTTCTCACGGCAAACGGCGTTCCGCGTCGGGCAGATCCAGTGCCAGCGTTCCACCGGGATTCAGCACGTTCTTCGGGTCGAAGTGCCGCTTCAGCGCTCGGAACAACTCGAGCTGTTTCCTTCCGAGCTGACCTTCGAGCCACGGCGCCGTCATTTTTCCGATGCCGTGGTGGTGGCTCATGGTTGCACCCGAAGACTGCACGGCGTCGAGCATGCCACGATGAAAATCGAGAAACTCCTGATGCCCCATCTTCGCGATGAAGATGAAGTAGAGATTCGCCCCCTGCGGATAGCAGTGCGACATGTGCGTCATGCATACCGTCTTCGGGCGGGCTTTGACGTAAGCGCGCACGTGCTGGTGCACCTTCGGCAGGTCTTCCCAGTTCGTCGCGCATTCCAAAGTATCGATGAGGATGCCGTAGTCCTGGAGATCCTCACGCATGTAGGGGTCCGCGAATCGCCCGTGCTCCCACTTCTTGGTGATGAAGCCGGTGGTGTACATCCCGCCGTACTGTCGACAGACTTGACGCAGGCGGCGTTTGACCATCGCCGTGTACGCGCGGTCTCCGTCGACCGTCCCGAGCATCAGACAGCGCTGTCCCTTCTCGAACCCCCGCAGGCTCACGAGCGTATCGATAGGGGTTCCCTCGACCCCATAGAGCTTGAAGGCGACGTCGGTTTCCTCGGGATCGGACAAGCGGAAAACGGATGGAAATCCGAACTCTGCCTGCATGACCTCACGCACTGCACCGGTCGCGCGAGCCCAGTCGGGAAAAATGAAGCTGAACCGCCGCGTGTTTTCTGGCTGATACCGAAAGATCTTCAGGGTGACGGCGACCAAGATTCCGAATGCCCCTTCGCTTCCGATCATGATCTGATCGATGTTGGGTCCCGTCGAATAGGCTGGAACATCGACGGTTCGAATCGTGCCGACCGGCGTGACGTACTCCTGGCTCAAGACGAGGTCTTCAGCCTTGCCATAGTAGGTCGAGTTCTGACCCGCTCCGCGCGTGACGACCCAACCACCCACCGACGAGAACTCGAAGGACTGCGGGAAGTGACCGCAGGTATAGGCGTGCGGCGCATCGTAGCGCTCTCGTGCCTGGTTGAGCGCCTGCTCGAGTGCAGGCCCCAAGATACCCGGCTCGACCGTGACCGTTTGATTGACCGAATTGAGGGAAAGCACGCGATTCATGTGCGTCCCGAGGTGGATCGAAACGCCGTTTTTGAAGCACTCAGTTCCGCGAGTCACGCTCGAACCCGCGCCGAAGGTGTAAAGCGGGATCTCCTGCTCATGGCAGTAGCGAACGATCATCTCGACATCGTCACGATGGCGTGGATGAAGCACGAGGTCGGGAAGGTTCTCGACCCGGTGCTCGCGCAGACGAAGTGCGTCGATCATCGTCTTTCCGTAGGACACACGAAGCCGCGAGTAGACGTCTTCGCTCACGTTGTCTGCGCCCAGCCGATCACGAAAAAAGCGCACTTGCTCGGGCTGGAGCGAGATGGGAGCGTCGGCCTCGACATCTTCCAGACCGAGCGCGTGCGGGGTTCGAAAGTAGTCGTCGTCGAGATCGAAGATTTCCTTCATCAATGCGTAGAGCCTCGGATTCGGATGCTTGTAAGCTTCGGGCGCTCCCCACTTGAACGCCGACCGATAGGAACGTTCCGGCAAGGCCCCCTCGAACCATTTCGGTGTAAACGAATCCTTCCCTGTCATCTCGTCTCCCTCTCACCCGGTTTCACCGGCATGTCCCATGGAGTTCCCATCAACGCCAACCTCAGGCGCTGAAGCTTCGATGGCTGCGCACGATGAGGATTCAGAGGGAGCCGATGCTCCTCCATGAGCCCCGAATCGAGCCCGTCGAGCAGCTCGAGCCGGCCGTGTGGCCTCAGCGCCTCGTCGACTGCTTCTCGATCGATCTGGCTGAGCGCTCGGTACTCATTCTGCAGCACCTCGAGGCAATAGACGCGGTAGTGCACCACCTTGAGGTTGGCGTAGGTCACGCCATGGGCATCGTGATTCAGGCGCGGCTTTCCTTCGGCCCAAGCACTTGCATTCGCCAGTAGGAATGGCCAGTAGGTCTGGACGATCTCTCGAAGGAAGTAGGCCCACCCCGCATGCGAGAAATCGCTGAGAGCCGGCTCTGGCGGCAGTCGGTGGGCACGCGCGTTCCAGACACGGCCGACCCAAGCGTAGACGGCGGGCGCACGTTCTTCCATGACTCGGCTCGGAGTCGGGTCTTGAGCGTAGTGACGAAACATCGGACCGAACAAGGCGACGTCGACGAGGGTCGGGTGACTGCCGAGCAAGAAGGGCTGGTCCTCGAGAAGCAAGCTCATGTTGTCCAGCAAATCGAGGTAGTGCTGCCTGATGTGCGGTTCGGTTTCCGGACTCAGACCATCGCCCTTCAGATAGGTGGCGATTTGACGGCGTCCATAGTACCAGCCCGCGAGCCAGTCAGGCGCGGGAAAGTCGCCTAACACCTCGTGACCGATTCGCCTCATGAGGAGCCTGCGCGACTCGACGGGCTGCCATCGCCAGTAGAGCGCCGCTCGCCAACACCATTCGTCGGCATAATCCTCGACGAGCTTTGAAAGGAATCGGAGCGCGGGCTCTCTCGGAATCACCGGCGGCTCCCGATATTGAGACTCCAGCCAATCGATCATCGGCGTCGTGTCCTTGAGCCACCGGCCGTCGGCGAGGCGGAGCACGGGAACCTTCATCAGTCCGGTCGCCCGCAGAATCTCCTCCCGCATCACCTTCATGTCGACGACCCGTCGTTCGAACGGAATCTCTTTGTACCGAAGGTAAGCCTCCATTTTTCCGCTGAAGTACGACATGTCCGCTACGTACGCGGTAATTGGCTCCCATTCGGGGTGTCGTGACTGCAACATCGGGCTCCTTGGTGCGCTTTTTCCCGATCATGATGCGGGCGAAGCAAGATACCATGCCATGCGGCAGGCATACGCCCACTTCGGGAACGAACAGCAAGGAGTCTAGGAATGAGCGGGAGAGAAGTCGCCCTGATCACCGGTGCATCGATGGGCATCGGAAAAGAGCTCGCGCAGATTTTCGCAGCCGACGGCCGCGACGTCGTGCTGGTCGCGCGCAGTCAGGACAAGCTTCAGAGCCTGGCGCAACAACTGCAGGCTGCCCACGGCATCACGGCTCATGTCGTCCCGTCAGACTTGACCGACCCTGCGGCCCCAGCCGCCATCTTCGCTTCGATTCGAAGCAAGGGTCTCGAGATCGACTATCTGGTCAACAATGCCGGGTTTGGAGCCACGGGGCCATTCGCAGAGCTCGGCCTAGAGCCCCAGATGGACATGCTGCAGGTCAACATCGACGCGCTCGTCGCGCTCACCTACCTCGCGCTCCACGGCATGCTGGCACGCCGCAAAGGACGCATTCTGAACATCGCCTCGACCGCCGCCTTTCAGCCAGGGCCCGATATGGCCATCTACTACGCGACCAAAGCGTTCGTGCTCATGTTTTCAGAGGGCATCGCCGAGGAAGTCAAGGATGCGGGCGTCACCGTGACCGCGCATTGTCCGGGCGCCACGGCGACGAACTTCGCCGACACAGCAGGGAATTCGAAGAGCATCTTGTTCAAGCTCGGAGCGGCCCCGTCGGACAAAGTCGCGAGGCATGCCTACCGCTCGATGATGAAAGGCAAGGTCGTCGCCATCGAGGGATTCATGAACTGGCTGACCGCATTCAGCGTGCGATTCAGTCCCCGAGCGCTGGTTCGAAAGATCGCCCGATGGATGAACCAAACGTAGCGGGATCTGAGACTAGGCGTACTTCTTGAGCTCGAGCCGCGCGACCATGCCGCGGTGGACCTCGTCCGGGCCGTCGGCGATTCGGAGCGCGCGTGCCATCGCCAACAGCCGGGTGAGCTCGGGGTCGGAGATGCCTTCGCCGCCGTGAATTTGAATTGCCGCGTCGACGACCGATTGCAGGACGTTCGGTGCGATGACCTTGATCGCGGAAATGTCGACGAGCGCACCGAAGGTTCCAAGCGTGTCGAGCGCCCAGGCTGCCTTCATCGTCAGCAGGCGGGCCTGGTCGATCGCCATGCGGGAGTTCGCGATGATGTCGCGATTTCCGCCGAGGTTCGAGAGCGGCTTGCCGAAAGCAATGCGATGCACCGCGCGTTGGCAGAGGCGCTCGAGTGCCCGCTCCGCCGCGCCGATCGCGCGCATGCAGTGATGAATTCGGCCGGGACCCAGACGACCCTGGGCGATCTCGAAGCCACGGCCCGGCCCCGCGATGATGCTGCTCACCGGAAGGTGCACGTTTTCGAAGAGCACCTCGGCATGACCGTGCGGCTCGTCGAGGTGGCCGAACACCGGTAGCATGCGCAAGATCTTCACCCCGGAGGCGTCGACGGGGACGAGCACCATCGAGTGCCGTGCGTGTCGGCCCGCGTTGGGATCGGTGACACCCATGAAGATGAAGAAGCCGCAACGGGGATCCCCCGCACCGCTAGTCCACCACTTCTGTCCGTTGAGCACCACCTCGTCTCCGACGACCTCACACGTCGCCTGCATGTTGGTCGCGTCGCTCGATGCAACGGCGGGTTCAGTCATCGCGAAAGCGGAACGTATCTCGCCCGCGAGCAACGGTTCCAGCCATTGCTTCTTCTGCTCTTGCGACCCGTACTTGACCAAGACCTCGGCGTTGCCCGTGTCGGGCGCGCTGCAGTTGAACACCTCGGGCGCCAAGAAGCTCCGCCCCGTGATCTCCGCGACCGGCGCATAGTCACGGTTGTCGAGGCCGGCGCCGTATTCCTCGTCCGGCAAGAAGAGGTTCCAGAGTCCGAGCTCCCTGGCCTCGGCCTTGAGCTCCTCGACGACGGGGGGAATCTTCCACTCACGCCAATCTTCGGTTCCGACCAGCTGTTCGAGATAAATCTGCTCACTGGGTACGACACGCTCGCGGACGAAACGCTCCGCCTGCGCCATGACGTTCAGGGCCCGCTCCGAATGCTCGAAATCCATGGATTGGGTCATACCGCATCGATTGGGACAAATCACGCGGGAAGTAGGCAGATCTGGTGCTACGTTTCGCTCGCCACCGGCAGGCCAGGCACATGGCGACGCAAAGCAACCCACTGATCGACGACGGCTTCGTCGACTTCCTCCTCTACTCCGTTCTGGACGCCGAGTCCCTTTGCGACCTCGAGGGGTACCGGCAGCACTCGAAGGAAACGTTCGATCTCTACATCGATAGCGTTCGTCGGTTTGCGCGCCAAGACTTGTTGCCGACGTACAAGCCGATGGACGAGAATCCTCCGGTGTTTCGCAACGGCCGAGTCCACACGCACCCTGCACTACCCGGTCTGTACGAACAGATGGTCGACCTCGGGGTGCTCACGGCAACGCGACCCGAGTCGGTCGGCGGCCAGCAAATGCCAATGCTAGTGCACACGATGGCGAGCGCGTACCTCATGGCAGCAAACCTCGGTGCCTATGGGTTCGTCGGCCTCACTCTCGGCGCGGGTCATTTGATCGAGGCCTTCGGGAGCGACGAGCTGAGACACCGATTCATGACCAAGATGTACGCCGGCGAGTGGACCGGCACGATGGCCCTGACGGAGCCGCAGGCTGGAAGCAGCCTTGCCGAAATCACGACCTCCGCCACTCCCACCGATGACGGACACTACCTGATCAAGGGAAGCAAGATCTTCATCTCTGGCGCAGACCACGACATCACGGAGAACGTCGTGAATCTCACGCTGGCGCGAATCGACGGTGCACCGGAAGGGACCAAGGGCATTTCTTTGTTTGCGATTCCGCGTCTCCGCGACGAAGGCGGGCGTTTGGTGTCGAACGACGTCACAGTGGCAGGGCTGATCCACAAAATCGGATGGAGAGCGATTCCAAGCCTGGCGCTCGAGTTCGGGGACGACGGCGACTGCCACGGTTGGCTCGTCGGCGAGCCGCATCAAGGCCTTCGTTACATGTTCCAGATGATGAACGAGGCTCGAATCATGGTGGGCGTCAACGGCGCGGCGACCGCATCGGTCGCCTATCACGAATCGCGCGCATACGCCCTCGACCGCAAGCAGGGTCGTAAGCTCGGTGCGCGCGACGGCGAGCCGGTTTCCATCATCGAGCACCCCGATGTGCGCAGAATGCTCCTTCGACAAAAGGCCATCGTGGAGGGAAGCCTCGCCCTCCTCGGAACGGTTTCCCTGTACGCAGACGTCTCCGAGCACGGGGCTTCGCCGGAGGAACGCGAGCGTGCGCAGCTACTTCTCGATCTCCTCACCCCGATCGCCAAGACGTTCCCCGCCGAGCGCGGTTTCGAAGCCAACACGCTCGCGATCCAAATTCATGGTGGCTACGGCTACACGAGCGAGTATCTTCCGGAAGCCTACATGCGCGATCAGAAGCTCAACTCCCTGCATGAGGGAACCAACGGGATTCAGAGCCTGGATCTGCTCGGAAGAAAGGTGATGGCGAAAGGCGGGGCGCCGCTTCGAGCGCTCTCCGAAGAAATCGCCAGCACCATCTCGCGTGCAAGAGAAGCCGGCTGCGATCGGGATCTTTGTGCCGCATTGGAGGGCGCCTTCGCCACCGTGGGCTCCACGACGATGGAGCTCGGCCAGCGCGGAATGACGGGCGACGCCGAGGGGATGCTCGGCCACAGCTGGGACTATCTGGACATGCTCGCCACGCTGATCATCGGCTGGCAGTGGCTCAACATGGCAGCTGTCGCGCGAAGCGCTCCCGTCTCGGAGGAGCGGAAAGGCGCGATCGACGCTGCAACCAAGTACTGGATACGAAACGAGATCCCGCGAATTCCCGTTCTTGCAAACCTCTGCCGGAGCAACGAAGACTCGTATCTCGCGGCAGCGCCGGAGTGGTTCTGATGACTATGGACAAGGCGATCCTCACCTGCGCGCTGAACGGCGTGCTCACCAACCCGAAGCAGCATCCGGTCCCGGTCACTCCGGAAGAGATGGCCCTGTCGGCCCGGGATGCCTACAACGCAGGCGCGTCGATCATGCACGTTCATTTTCGCCGTCAGGAACCTGGGATGGGACACTTTCCCTCTTGGGACCCCGAAGTAGCTGCCGCGGCGAGCGATGCGATTCGTGAGGCATGTCCCGGGGTCATCATCAATCAAACGACCGGGGTCATCGACGACGACGTGTCGGGGCCGCTCGCATGCCTCTACCGCATCAAGCCCGAGATCGCCGCATGCAACGCGGGCAGCCTCAACTACCTCAAGCTCAAGAACGACAATACCTGGGCGTGGCCTCCCATGGTGTTTCTCAACAGTGTGGAGAAAGTTCAAAAGATGCTCGACGCGATGGCAGAGACCCACACGACGGCGGAGATGGAGTGTTTCGACGTAGGCATCGTGCGATCGGTCGGGCTGTACCTTCGGGCGGGAATGGCAAAGGAGATGCACTATAATTTCGTCATGGGCGTCGCCTCGGGGATGCCGTGTGACCCAGAGCTCCTCGAGCTCCTGATGAAGTACAAGAGCAGTGACGCACATTGGCAGGCAACCCTCATCGGCCGGGAAGAAATCTGGGAGACCCATCAGCGCGCGGCCGATCTAGGCGGCATGCTCCGGACGGGAGTCGAAGACACCTTCTACTTGCCAAACGGTGACAAGACGACGGGCAACGGACAACTGATCGAAGCGCTCGCGCAGTGCGCGCGTAACGCAGGCCGGCAGGTCGCATCCCCCGCTGAGGCACGGGAGATGCTCGGCTTCAACTAGGTTGGGCATTGTCACGCGACGGAGCGGAAGGTAAAGACGAGCCATGGTCCACAAGGTGTACCCTGATGCCTTCGCCGCACTCGATGGATTGTTGAGTGACGGCATGACCTTGATGTCTGGGGGCTTTGGACTTTGCGGAATTCCGGAAGCGCTGATCGGAGCGGTCGCCAAGTCCGGAGTGAAGAACCTCACGGTCATCTCCAACAACGCGGGCGTCGATGGAATCGGTCTCGGTGTGATGTTAGAAACCCGGCAGATCAGCAAGATGATTTCCTCGTACGTTGGCGAGAATAAGCTGTTCGCGCAGCAATACCTCGACGGTGACATCGTGGTCGAGTTCACGCCTCAGGGCACGTTGGCAGAACGTATTCGGGCGGGCGGCGCGGGGATACCTGCCTTTTTCACCAAGACCGGTGTCGGCACAATGGTCGCCGAGGGAAAAGAAATTCGCGAGTTCGATGGCGCACAGTATGTGATGGAGCGCGGTCTTTTCGCTGACGTTGCCATCGTCCATGCCTGGAAGGGCGACACGGAGGGTAATCTGGTCTATCGAAAGACGGCCCGGAACTTCAATCCGATGATGGCCACCGCAGCGGAGACCACGGTCGCAGAAGTCGAGCATCTCGTAGAACCGGGCGAGCTCGATCCGGATCAGATCGTGACGCCGGGAATCTTCGTCGACCGCATCATTCACTACCCGAACGCCTCGAAACACATCGAGCAGCGGACTACGAGGCCGCGCGGGACCTGAAGAGAGAACGATGGCTTGGAACCGTGAGCAAATGGCAGCACGTGCGGCGAAAGAGCTTCGCGACGGCTTCTACGTGAATCTCGGGATCGGTATTCCGACTCTCGTTTCGAACCACATTCCCAAAGGCATGAGCGTTCAGCTGCAGAGCGAGAACGGGATGCTCGGGATGGGACCCTTCCCCTACGAGGGCGAGGAAGATGCAGACCTGATCAATGCAGGCAAACAGACGGTGACCGAGCTTCCGACGACGAGCTTCTTCTCGAGCGCAGATTCCTTCGCCATGATCCGTGGCGGGCACATCAATCTTTCCATTCTCGGCGCGATGCAGGTGGCCGAGAACGGCGACCTCGCGAACTGGATGATTCCCGGAAAGATGGTTAAGGGGATGGGCGGTGCCATGGATCTCGTGGCCGGCGTGAAACGTGTCGTGGTCGTGATGGAGCACTCGGCGAAGGGCAAGCCCAAGCTCCTGAAGCGCTGCACCTTGCCGTTGACTGGAACACGGGTCGTGGATCTGGTGATCACCGACCTCGGCGTCTTCGAGATCGACAAGGGCGGCGATGGTGGGATGACGCTGGTCGAGGTCGCGGAAGGCGTTACCCTCGACGAGATCGCGGAGAATACCGAGGGGACCTATCGCGTGGGTCGAGGGCTCTAGCGTGGACGTCACCGCCTCCGTTGCCACGCTGCACAGCCCGCACGCTAGCGTGGTCCTGCCGGAATCGTTCGAGCCTCGCAACCATTTCTACAACCGCGTTCTGAATGCTCAGATTCACCCGTTGGTCTCCTTCTTCATGCGGATGTCGAATCGGCGAATCGTCAACCGATACTGCCATCTCAATCCGAGGGTCGATCCCGAGTTCCTGACGGAGGTGTTGGCGTACGCTCCAAAACACTTCAGATGGGCCGGCGCGGACCTCTTCTGCACGACGACCGCAGCGGGGAATAGACGGCTCGTCGTCATCGAGACGAACTCCTGCCCCTCTGGTAACAAGTCGATGCCCATCCCCTCCGACGAAGACGAGCAAGCAGGCTACCGAAAGCTCATCGAGACCGCCTTTCTTCCGTTGATCGCCAAGCGCAGTCCGGCTTCGGGCGCGTTGGCGGTTCTCTTCGACAAGAATTACATGGAAGCGTCAGGCTACGCGGCGGTGATCGCCGACCTGACGGGCGAAAGCGTCTTTCTCACTCCCTTCCCCGACGAAGGCGAAGACCCGCCTGCACGGTTCTCGGACGGCCTGCTCGAAGTGCGAGATGCCGATGGGTGTTGGTGGCCCATTCGGGCCGCGTTTCGGTACGTGACGCAGAGACCGTGGAATCGCATTCCGATTCGCACGCGCACCCGAATCTTGAATCCGGTGGTGACGTGCCTTTCCGGCGGGCGGAACAAGCTCGTCGCCATGAAGGCTTACGAGCTTTACAACGCCGAGGTCGAGGCTTCTGGCCTTCAGATTCGAACGCCCCAAACCATCGGAGACGTGGCGAAGAGAGAAGTGCCCATGTGGGTTCAGCGTTTCGGCGGACACGCGGTGGTGAAGGTTCCGTACAGCAACGCCGGCCAGGGCGTGTTCACAATCGTGAGCCAACGAGAGCTCAATCGCTTCATGGAGCTGGAGCACCCGTATGACCGGTACGTGGTGCAGAGCCTGATTGGGAACTACGTGTGGAGCTCCGTGGAGCGCGCGGGGCGTTACTACCACGTCGGCACGATGCCCGATCGGCACGGTCACATCTACGTCGCCGACCTCCGGGTCATGGTGTGCGGCGGTCCCCACGGATTCCGGCCGCTGGCAGTCTACGCGCGCCGCTCCAGGAAGCCGCTTCCCGCCGTGCTCGACGACCAAGTGCCCTCCTGGGACGTGCTCGGGACCAATTTGTCCGAACGCCAACCCGATGGAAGTTGGATGGCGTCGACCGAGAGGCTCCTAATCATGGACAGGCGCGATTTCAACGTCGTCGGCATCGGCGCCGATGACTTGATCGAGGCTTACATTCAGACCGTGTTGGCAACGATTGCGATCGACAAAATGACGGGGCGGCTCCTCACGCAAAAGGGAAGCCTTCGACGCGCGCTCTTCGAGTCGTTGGATGACGATCCGACGCTTCTCGACGAGATCAAACGCGGGTCGAAGGGGAGCAAGAAGCTGATCGTCGACGCGCCGAGCTCATGACGGCAGAGGCTGGCACTCGAAGGCTTCGATCACGGCCCCACTGAAGTCGTGTCCATAAAGTCGTTCGGCTGGATAGAGCCCGCCCGGACTGAACACGTTCAGCTCGAGAACTCGCCCGCCCACGAAATCCACCCCGACGTGCACGAGCCCTTCGCGCTCGAGGTATGGGGCGATCCGGGCCACCGCCTCGCGCATCGGATCGGTGACCTCGACCGCCTGCGCGGTTCCGCCTGCGTGAAGATTGCTACGAAATTCGTGTCGAGCGGGCACCCGGGCAATCGCGGCAGCCGAGCCATCCAACTCGAGGATCTGCCCCCGCAGCACGGTGACCCGAACGTCGCCGCGCTCCGCGCCCGAAACGAACTCCTGCACCATGGCGTACCCCTGGCGAAGGACGACGTCGATGATCTGCTTCATGTTGGCGCGCGATCCCGTCCGCTCGAGCACGAAGACGTCCTTCCCACGCGTTCCGTCGAGTGGCTTGATGACGATGCGTTCCGACTCCTGCTCCAGGAACCGTTCGATGTCGGCAACGTCGTGGGTGACGAGAGTTCGTGGCCTCAGACTCGCGGGCAGCTCGAGGAGAGACAGCTTCGTGAGAGCCCGCCCAAGCCCCCTTGGGCTGTTGATGACCCGAGCTCCATGCTCCTCCAGCCTCTCGAGGAGGCGAAGCGCAGCGAGGTGCTGTGCTCGGCGTGCCTCGTCTCTCCCGGGGTTCGTTCGAACGATGCAGAGGTCATGCTCGTCGAGCGCGCGGATCGTCGTCTCGCCAGAGGAAAGCTGGCGAACCAAGGCCGCTGTTTCACTTTCCTCGGGTACGCAACACCGCGCGAACAGTCTGCCATCATCGGTGGAGCTCAAGTCGCCGACGCCGCATACGAGAACCTCGTGTCCCCGGCGCAGCGCGGCACCGATGAGAAGCGTCGTGGTCTGCTCGACTGACGGCTCGCGCCGGTCATTCACTACGAATCCAATGCGCATCAGCCGCTCGCTTTCAGCGTCGTGCTGCTCGGCGTGCGGCGCTGGAAACCATGGTCGGTCGGTGCGATGATACCAACGTGCAAGATGCGCGCTCCCGTCTGCCCGACCGGGTTGACGCTCTTTCCAATCACGATCCCGTCCTCCGGCGCCTGATACTCGCGGATGACGTCTCCAAACGCATTTCGGAGCACTGCAACGCGCTCATCACGGCTGACACGCTCGGTCGGACGCGGAAGCACTTCGAGCAATCCGCCCCGATCGGTATACATCCAGTGCGATCGCTCGCACAGCACGGGTTCCGGGCCCTCGGAGACGGGACGCCGGGGCAACATGCCCGCAGCAGCGAGCACCGCCCGAATGCCGATTCTCGAAGATCGAACATAGCCCGGCTGGAAGGTCTGGGGATCGCCGATTTCCAGAGTGATCGACGGAATTCCGAGATCCATCGCAGCGCCGCGCAACGTGTAGTCGGACGGAGGATTGTGAACGATGATTTGGGGTCTCTGCAGGTAGGCCATCGTAGCGGTTGCAGGATGCGTCATGTCCGCTCGGACGTAGAGCGAGTTGACGCGTCCGAAGCTCGCAGTGTGCAGGTCCACGAGATAGTCGAAACGGTTGATGATGCGATCGAGAATTCGATGCGCATAGACCTCAGAGACACTGCCATCTTCGCGTCCTGGAAAGATGTGGTTCAGGTCCTCTCCGTCGACGAACTCCCGCTGATGGCGATGAAGCCCCGGCACGTTGACCACGACTACGGCAACTACCGTCCCGCTGAGCTGCTTCGGATCGAGTCGGTGCATGAGGTCGTGGATGACCCGGATCCCGTTGAGCTCGTTGCCGTGAACGGCGGCGGTCAATCCGAAGACCGGGCCGTCCTTCTTTCCTCGGGCAACCAACAAAGGAAGCAGAATGTCCTGCGCGAGCCCATTCGCGACCAAATCGACATACAGGCGGGAGACCCGACCCCGCGGGAACTCGTCGATCGCGAGCTCACGGCAACGATGGATGTGCCCGGTTCCCTCGTTGTAGAGATCATCCGCCATGTCGTGTGTTCAACTCTGACACCGCGCCGCCGCGAGCGCACGCGGGATTCGAGCCGGCTCAGCGGTCCTTTGCTCGAGCTGGACGACGACGGATCGCGATGAAAGTGAGATCATCGGGCTTGGAGGGCGTTCCTTCGGATGGCGATTCCATGCGTTTCGTCCCGAGCGCAGCGAGCTCGTCCACAGCTCGCCGAAGCGGACCTTTTCGCACACGGTCGACGATCTCCTCCAAGTGGAGGTTGTCGCTGAGCCCGTCGCTCGCCAGGACGACCGTATCGCGAGCCGATAGGCTCAGTGTGGCGCCGAGCTCGATACGCAGGTCCTGTGTGCCCAAGAGATTGGAGACGATGTGGAGGTCCTCGTGATGTAGAGCCTCCCCGCGGTCGAGCAGGCCTGCCTCGACCGCATAGCCGACCGGAGAGTGGGGAATCGTCAGCCATTTGATGCGTCCACGCTGTCCCGTCACGAGCACCATCGAATCCCCTGCATGATAGGCACGCATGTTCGTGCCCTGAATCTCGACGACGGCGAGGGTGGCCGCCGCACCGGTTCCCAGGGCCGATATCGCACGATCCGCAGATTCAAAACCGTTGATGATGGCATCTCGGAGGTTTTGAAGATCGTCTCCGAGCCCGACGACGGAGTCACAGACAGCGCGCACGGCCAGGGCGGCGGCTTCTGCTCCTCCCGGATGACCGCCAGCACCATCGGACACCACCGCCACACCCGCGTCCGCTCCGAGAGAAATCAGCGCAGCAGCATCCTCGTTCGGACCTTCCCGCTCGGACTTCCGCACGCTCCGCACCACAGCTTCGTTGCCGCCAAGCTGAAAGCACTCTGCGTGCGCCATGTCCACGTCCACGAAGAGGTGGACGTCGATCACGGCGCGGCTCTCCAGCTGCCGGTAGAGCCCCGAAGCGCGTTCGGCGCTACCGCCTCGAAAGCCCTTTGCATCTGGACGCCATCGCGGAAGCGCCTGCGGTCGCGAACTTCAATGGCACGCCGGACGAAGCGTATGAAATCGCGGCTCACCGTGCGGCGGAGGCGCTCTGCACCGGGCAGGGGCCAGTCGAAAGGCCATGTCGGAAGCTCGCCTGCAAACATCCGGTAGATGAGCAAACCCATCGAGAACACATCCGAGCGAAAAGACGGCTTCCCCATGGCCTGCTCGGGCGCAATGTAACCCACGGTGCCTTGGCCGGAGCCCATGATGGTTCGCGTCCTCA
Organism: uncultured delta proteobacterium; assembly: GCA_963792825.1. GTDB lineage: Bacteria > Myxococcota_A > Polyangia > Polyangiales > Houyiibacteriaceae > SG8-38. Next base: position 78,017 of record CAWBXS010000002.1, read on the forward strand.
GCGCGACCTTCGCGATTCCAAAATCGGCCAACCGAACCCGCCCGTCCGGGAAGATGATGACGTTGTCAGGCTTGATGTCGCAGTGAATGACCCGCTCTTCGTGTGCGTACGCGAGCGCATCGAGCAACTGGTCGGTGTACGCGAGCGCTGTCTTGGGGCCGAGGCGATAGCGCAAACGCTCCGTGAGAGCATGCTCGCCGAGCGGTGTCGCAATGACGAAAAGACCGTCGATCATCATCGCATTTCGCAGCGGAAGGATACTATCGTGCTCGAGCCGGGCGGTCAGCCGCACCTCGCGATGGATGGCGTTGAGCGATTCCTCGTCGAGCTGATCGAGGTTCGGGATCTTCAGGGCAACGGGCACTCCCTCGATCGTGTCGTAGGCCTCGTAGACGGTCGCGAATGCCCCTGCCCCGATTCGACGCCGAATGCGGTACTTGCCGAGCATCTGCCGCGCTTTGAGGGCTTGGCTGGAGGGGCTCCCGTTGGTGCTCTGTAGAACCTTCGATCTCATCAGTTGGACGCTCAGAACGTCTTCCGGATGGCCGCCAGGAGCGCTACGCCCTCGGGTCCCATTTCTTTTGCGACATGGTCCGGAACGCCCTTTTGCTTCGCCTTGAATGCGGCCAGCTCTTCCGGGCTCGGGTCGTAGATGTCGTAACCGTAGCGCTCGAGGTTCTTCAGCAGCACCGGCTCGATCTGCCGGACTTGCTTACGCCCCCAAACCGTGAGCTCGTGAGGCATGGTGGTGATGACCTCTTGGATGTCCTTGGGTAGCGTCTCGAACCACTTCTTCGAGTAGACCAGCAGCGCAGGTTGGTAGCAGTGGCGGCTGAGAAAGATGTTGCGCTCGCCCTCTTGGAGTCCCTGATACCAGCTCCCGGCCATCGCGAAAAGCGGCGTGTTGTCGAATCCGTCGACTACTCCGGTCTGCACGCTCATCAGCGTGTTGCCGACGTCGATGGGAACTGGAGTCGCACCGAATGCCTGGTAAGTCTCGACGTGGACCAGCGATTCCTGCGAACGGAACCTAACCCCGACCATGTCGCTCGGCTTGCGGATCTTCAGTCTGCTGAAGTACGACCGGTAGCCGTTTTCCGCCCAGATCCCGAATACCAATCCACGCTGCAACAGAACCTTCTTCACCTGCGCCGTCACCTCGGGATCGTCGAGCGCCTTGTCCGCGACCGCGAAGCTTTCGAACAGGTAGGGGGATTCGATGACGTTGACCTCTCGCACGATCGAGCTCATCCCTGCGACCGAACCCGCAAAGGCCTGCAAGCTTCCCATTTGGACGCGGCGGGCCATGGACCGCTCGTTACCGCGTCCGAGTCGGAGCTTCACTTTCAGTCGGCCCTTGGTCTTTTCTTGGACTTCGTTCTTGTAGCGCTGGAGCTGCTCGGCCCAAGGGCTTCCTTTGGGAGCCGTGGTGCCGACCTCCATGACGAACTCGGGGTCTTCCGCGATGGCGGGCCCGGCGATGGCGAGAGACAGAGCGAGGAAGGCTCCGGCGAGAAAAACGGATTGGCGCATGGGGAGTCGGTTGTAGTGCGTTCGGGGTGGAAAATAAAGGGCTCAGACCATCCGCGCAAAGCTCGGCCCAAAGGACCCGAATAAAGTGGTTGGCAGACACCTGGTTTCAACCACATCCTAGGTGGCGTCATGGCTAGGGAGTGACTGCGATGGATGAGGCGATTCGAGGCTCTTGCGTTTGCGGGGCAGTGGGGTTTCGTATCGAGGGACCTTTCCGGGGCTTTCAATACTGCCATTGCAGCCGATGCCGGAAGAGAACCGGCTCGGTCGGCGCCGCCAACATCTTCGTTCCAGTCGGCCAGTTCAGCTGGGAGCGCGGAGAAGACATGGTCCAGCGATTCGAGCTTCCGACCGCCAAATACTGGAGCGCGGCGTTTTGTACGCAGTGCGGCTCGGCGATGCCATGGCAAACGAGGAACGGAAAAGTGATGGTCGTCGGGGCCGGCGCGCTCGACGATGACCCGGGTGTCAGGCCCACGTACAGTGTCTTCTTCGGGTCGCGAGCACCCTGGTACGTGCACGTCGCGGATCTCGAAATGCACGAAACGCTGCCGCAATCGTAGGATATCGTCGTGGCCGCTCGCGGAGGTGTGATGATGTGGAGAATCGGCATCGGTTGGTTAGCTCTTGCGGTCGCCTGTGGCTCGTCGGCACCTGAGCCCGTCGACCCACTTGCGGTCGATTATTGTGCGGCGTGCTCGGAGTTTGCGGGCTGCGAGCGCCTCATCACCAAGACGCTAATCGTCGTCTGCCCCGACGAAACCCGCGCCTGGTACTCCTGCGTGACCGTCAACGCGTGCGACACGGCCGCGTGCGACACGGAATGGGCGGCCCGGGAAATCTGTATGGGTACGCCCCCGGCCGCCCTGACCAATCCGCTGGCACCTTAGGCCCTTGCGAGGCTCCGCCATGGCGCTGCTTCCTCGAGCTCGAGCGCAAGCTCCAGCAGCGTTCGCTCGTCCCCGATCGGCGTCGCGAGCTGCACACCCAGCGGGAGCCCCTCTTTGCTTTGGCCGAGCGGCAGCGAGATGGCCGGGCCCCCGGAAACGTTCTGAGTCGGCGTGAAAGGAATGAACCACTTCAAGCGCTCGAGCGCGGTGTCGAAAGGCACCTCGGGGCCGATGTAACCGTGCTCGGGTGGAGGCATGGTCACCGTGGGGTTCATGAGGACGTCGTAGCGGTCGAAGATACGGGCGTATTGATGGGCGAACTTCCTCAGCCGGATGATCGACATGGGCGCCTTGTGTGCGTTCTGCTTGAAGTAGCCCGCGAGCCCCTCGGTGAAGTCATCGACCTTCGTTCTGTCGAACTCGGGATGGATGAGTTTCCTTCCAAACCGGGTGACCACGAACGCGATGGTCGACCACAACAAGAAAAAGTCTTCGAGAAACCCGTCGTCGAACGGACGCGACGTCGCCTCGACGGAATGCCCTAGGCTCTCGCACAAGCGGGCGGCCTCGACTACCGCTGCGACGCAATCGGGATGCGAGGGGGTATCCTCTCCGAGCTCCGTGAAGAAACCGATGCGCAACCGACGTCCCGGACGGGACACCCACCCGATCTCCGGGAGTCGTGGATTTCGGCGATACCGCTCCGCGGCGCAATAGAACATCGCAGTGTCTCGGACCGACCGGCTCACCATCCCTTGGTTGAGGATCTTCACAGGAAGAAGCTCGGAGCCTTCGATCTCTTCGAACCGCCCACGCGACGGTTTGAGCCCGACCAACCCACAGCACGATGCCGGGATCCGAATCGACCCTCCTCCGTCGTTGGCGTGCGCAAGGGGCACGACCCCCGCTGCGACGAGCGCTGCAGAGCCTCCAGATGACCCACCCGTCGAGAAACCGAGCTTCCACGGGTTGTGGGTCGGCCCATACAGTAGCGCCTCGGTCGTTCCGGTGAGCCCGAACTCCGGCGTGGTGGTTTGACCGAGGTTGATCAGACCAAGCGACAGGAACTGCTTCACGAACGGAGTGCTCTCTTTGGCGGGAGTGTCCGGAAGCCCACGCGAGCCAAAGCGCATCGGTGACCCCGCAACCGCGTCGGAATCCTTGATGAACGACGGAACACCGGCAAAAACTCCAGCCCGCGCGAGGCTCACTTCCTCTCGTGCGGATTCGAAGCGTGGCGTGGCGATCGCGTTGAGAGCGGGGTTGACCCGTTCCGCTCTCCCGATCGCCGCTTCGACGGCCTCGCGCGCAAGAATCTGCTTGGTCTGAATCAAGCGAGAGATCTCGACGGCGTCGGCGGTTCCGAGTACATCATCACAGAACGCGCTGACAAACTTGGTCTCGGTCACCTTCGCATCGGTTTCCAGGGGCATCTGTACGAGTATGACACCAAGGCGCATCCGAGGCCGTGAAATTTTCGCCTCCACCGGTCTGTCTGTGAAGCTCAAATACATTCCCAATCTAATCTGCATCGCGCGCATTGTCTTGGTAGCGCCGATCGTCTGGAGCTTACTTGGCGGACGCTATTCCTTGGCCCTCGGACTGATCCTCGTTGCGGGATCGTCCGATGCACTGGACGGGTACCTAGCGCGAACCTTCGACTGGCGAACGCGACTGGGCGGGTTGCTCGACCCTGCAGCGGACAAACTGCTGATGTTCGCCTCGTTCGTGAGCTTGACCTGGATTGGACTGGTTCCGATCTGGTTTACTGCGGTCGTCATCGGCCGCGACCTAGTCATCATCGGCGGTACGATTGCCTACCATTTCTTGGTTGGTCCCGTCGAGGGCGAGCCGACCCGCGCGAGCAAGCTGAATACCGTGTTGCAGATTCTCTTCATCCTCCTCACGATCAACCACGCTTGGCTGGGCTGGCCCACGCGCGTGTGGTTGGAAACCCTCGCTGCCGCCATCCTGGTAACGATTGGAATCAGCACGGTGCAGTACGTGACGACTGGATTCTCTCGCGCACGCGAGGCCAAGCGCGAAAGCTGATCCCGACACTGGCGCTCCTATCGCTGCCGATCAGAGCTCCACGACGCTGCGGATCGATCGGCCTTCGTGCATCAAGTCGAACGCAGTGTTGATCTCCTCGAGCGGCATCTTGTGAGTGATCAAATCGTCGATGTTGATTTTGCCTTCCATGTACCAGTCCACGATCTTCGGCACATCGGTGCGCCCTTTTGCACCTCCGAAAGCCGTGCCACGCCAAACGCGGCCCGTGACGAGCTGGAACGGACGTGTGGCGATCTCCTCGCCGGCTCCGGCAACCCCGATGATCACGCTCTCGCCCCAGCCCTTGTGGCAACACTCGAGAGCCTGCCGCATCACTTGGACGTTACCGATGCATTCGAAGGTGTAGTCCGCTCCGCCGCCGGTGAGGTCGATCAGGTGTGCGACGAGGTCGCCGCCGACTTCCTTTGGATTGACGAAATGGGTCATGCCGAATTTCTCCGCGAGCTCGCGACGCGCGGGGTTTAGGTCGACGCCGACGATCTTGTCCGCCCCTACCATACGGGCTCCCTGAACGACGTTGAGACCGATGCCGCCGAGCCCGAACACGACGACGTTGGCACCGGCTTCGACCTTGGCGGTGTTGATGACCGCGCCAATTCCCGTCGTCACTCCACACCCGATGTAGCAGACCTTGTCGAACGGCGCGTCTTTGCGGATCTTCGCCACGGAGATCTCGGGCACGACGGTGTATTGGGCAAAGGTCGAGGTGCCCATGTAATGGAAGATCGTCTCTTTGCCGAGGGAGAAGCGACTGCTCCCGTCCGGCATCAAGCCTCGCCCCTGTGTCGCTCGCACCGCCTGACAAAGATTGGTCTTTCCGGAAGTGCAGTACTCGCAGTTCCTGCACTCGGGTACGTAGAGCGGAATCACGTGGTCGCCCGGCTCGAGCGACATCACGCCTCGCCCGACTTCGACGACCACTCCGGCGCCTTCGTGACCGAGCACCGACGGAAAAATCCCTTCGGGATCTGCGCCAGACAAGGTGTACGCGTCGGTGTGGCAGATGCCCGTCGCCTTGATCTCGATGAGCACCTCGCCGTCCCGCGGTCCTTCGAGCTGTACTGTCTCGATGGAGAGTGGTTTTCCGGCTTCATGAGCCACCGCAGCGCGAACTTCCATGTGCTTCCTCCTTTTCGGCTATGTGCAGCGTCGGGCCGCTTCGAACCGACCCCTCATCTTACCCATCCACATGCTCATGAGCGCAGGCTTGGGAAGGCCGAGCGAGCGGAGCTCATCTGCAATCGGATGGGCGCCAAGCTCGATGTCCGCGCCTCCCATCCGAATGCCGAGATCTTCCACGCTGGAGACGAACGTGGTCTCGTGAAGCAATCCATCGATGTAGCTGTACGTGCAGAGCGTCTGCTCCGGGAAATGGCGCTTGCCGCCGATGGGCAGGCTTAGCCTGAGCACATTGTGCCCACCCTGGTCCCAGATGCACCGCGCTCGGTCCCCACCGGTGTCGAAGTCGAGCTCGTCGACGGTCTTGGGAAAGCCCCAAATCTTCTGCCCGGCTTCGCAGGTAAACGACTGATTCACGGGAAGATGGATGATGAAGGTCGGAAGAAGCCCTCGCATCATGTCGAACGTCGCACCGACGAAGGGAACCCGGTCGCGATCACCGCGCTTGCGAACGAAGAAGGCGATGGACACCTCATTGTACTCTCCGAGATCGTTGTCGCGATAGTCGACGCACGAAATGCTGAGCAGTCCCCGGCCAGGAAGAACCTCGGCAATCTCGAGCTCGGGACCGGGCAGAAGCGCCTGGGCCGCACGCGAGCTGACCAGCCACGTTGCAGTGGCTGCGCAAGCGTCCCGAACGACGCACGGCATCGTGACGGTACGGCCTTGAATGAAGTATTCGTTCGGACGATCTTGATGCAGAGCCGCTTCCATCGCGCCAGAGTATATGCAAGGCTCGCCCATCTGGCCATGTCAAGTGACGCTTGATGAACGCTTCGAAACGCCGTCTGTCCTTTTTGAACCGTTACCTCACGGTTTGGATCTTCGTCGCGATGAGCCTGGGTGTTGCGCTCGGCCGTCTCATTCCAAATTTCGCGGCGGCGCTCGACGCGATGAGCATCGGCACGACGTCGATTCCGATCGCGATCGGTCTGATCCTGATGATGTATCCACCGCTTGCCAAGGTTCGTTACGAGGAGATGGGCCGGGTCTTTCAGAACAAGAAGATCCTCGCGCTGTCGTTGGTGCAGAATTGGGTCATCGGGCCGGTGCTCATGTTCCTGCTCGCGGTCTCTTTCCTCTCGGACAAGCCCGAGTATATGGTCGGCTTGATTCTGATCGGCCTCGCGCGTTGCATCGCCATGGTCATCGTCTGGAACGACCTCGCCAAAGGCGACCGTGAACATGCGGCCGGCTTGGTAGCCTTCAACTCGGTGTTTCAGATCCTCTTCTTTTCCGTGTACGCCTGGCTGTTCGTCACGTGGCTCCCCGCCAAGCTCGGCCTTCAGGGCGCGGTGGTCGACATCACGATCGGGGAAATCGCAAAGAGCGTGGCGATTTATCTCGGCATCCCGTTCGCCGCAGGCTTCCTGACGCGGATGAGCCTCATTCGATCGAAGGGGCGCGAGTGGTACGAGAGGTCTTTCGCCCCCCGCATCGGTCCCATTACACTGATCGCTCTGTTGTTCACGATCGTCGTCATGTTCTCACTCAAGGGAGACATGATCGTTGAGCTCCCACTCGACGTCATCCGCATTGCAGCACCGCTCCTGATCTACTTCGTGGTCATGTTTTTCGTTTCGTTCTGGCTCTCGAAGCTCGCCGGAGCCAACTACGAAGAATCGGCGACCCTCTCGTTCACCGCAGCGTCCAACAACTTCGAGCTCGCGATCGCCGTTGCCGTTGCCACCTTCGGCATCGACCACGGCGCGGCGTTTGCCGCGGTGATCGGACCGCTCGTCGAGGTACCGGTGATGATCGGCCTGGTTACCGTCTCTCTGTGGATCCAGCGGACGTACTTCTCCAAGCCAACCGCGCTACGAGCCTGAGCAGGTCGTGATCCGCTAGGAGATGCGCGAGAAGAGGTAGAGCATTTCAGTTGCGATCTGCAGGCAGCGCGCGTCGTAGGCTGTCTCCTCGTTGGGTGTGCCGTCGGCGTTCTTCGGGTCGTCGTACGGAAGCGACACGCGGAGCTCCGCACCAGACACCGCCGGGCAAGCCAGGTCCGCTTCCGAGCAGGTCATGATCGCTGCAAAACCTTCGGTAGGGTTTGCCGGGTCGTCGTAGGTCTTCGAGAAACACTCGACTACAGGCCCGCCCTTCGCATAGCTCACCTGGTACCGCGGATTGCCCCCATCGGCATGCTCGATGACGAAACCCGCCCGCTCCATCGCGGCCCGCGCGCCCTGGTGGAAGGCCGTGACTTCGGTGCCGGCCGAAAAGGTGCGCACTCGGTCCACGCCGAAATGGGCTGCCGCAGCCGCAGCCCAGAGCTGGCCCATCTGGCTCCGGCGCGAATTGTGGGTGCAAATGAAAGTCAGCGCCGGTACCTCCCCGGCCTCGCGCCTCGATGAGACGAACGCCGCCACCTCTTCGAGGAGACCCTTTCTTTCCTCGGGTATGCCCTCGGTATGCGCGAGGGCGCGCTCGATGTATCGTTGGAGCCTCGGATGCATGTGCGGCTGCTTTCGTAACCCTATCGAGCCGATGAAGAAAGGCCTCTCGCAAATCCTGAGTAAACGACTGCTGTTGGGCGCGGCAATCGGTTGGATTGCGTGCGGCGGGACCGAGGGCACCCCGAACCCGGTCTCCGCGATCATCGAATCGCAGGACTACATCATCTCCGAAAATGGTGTGCTCGAGCTCACCGCCGGGACGCTGTCCGTTCAATCAATCTCCCTCATCGGCGCCGAAGGAAACGTGCTGCTGCTCGGACCGGTGACCCTCGACCTGCTGGTCCCCGAGCAGCAGCTTGCGCTTTGCTCCGAGATCCCCGCCGGCGACTACACCGGTCTCCACATCGAGCTTGCCCCGACCGCCGACGGCGCCCAAACCTTGGACGTCGACCTCGAATTGGTGGCGACCCGGGAATCGATTCGAGCGACGACCCTTCTCCTGATCAGTGGCAATCGCGATTTTCCAGAGGGAGCACGCACTATCGCCGACGGCTCGGCGCTCGAGCTTCGTGTATTGCTGCGAGGAATGTTCTTTTATCTTCGTCCAGTCAGCGATGCAGTCGAAGGACACTACGCAGCGGGTGAAAGTGAGCGAGAGTTTCTCACAATGAACCTGGTCGGAGCGTTCGATCTGCGGGTATCGCCATAAGGGGCCCAATCATGCACGGGATTCACTGGGAGGAGACGGCTTGGAGGACCCGTGCTATACTGGACCACGTCATGCGTAGAAGCCTCTTCGCGCTGCTCGTCTCGATTCCGCTTGCCGCCTCGGGCATGGCGGGAGTCGTCTTCCACGTCTGTCATTCGATGGGCGGCGTGGCGGTCGGGACCTGCGGCTGCGGCACTGGGGCCCACCAAGGCGGCGATCATGCCGTGCAGGAGGCGCCGGCCGAGCTCCAGGCACAGCCGTGTTGCACCTTCGAGCTTTCGAACCTGAGCCAGTCGGTCGCAGCTCAAGAGCGCTCTTCGCAACAAGTGAACGAGGCCTCCGTTGGGCTGGTCAGGCGAAGCGACATCAGCGTCGTTGCGTCGTTGCAGGCTTGCGACCTCGGGCTCCTCGGGGAACGGGCCCCCCCGAGCGTCCACGGGCCTCCGATTTTCGTCCGCAACTGTTCCTTTTTGAACTGAGCTCTTCGCGCGCGTTGGGTTGAACGGCGCCGTGCGCCGTTCGAGGCAGGCCTGCATCTGAAGCAGGCTTTGGTCACGTGGCGAGAGGAGCGAAGGAACGATGAAATGTATGACAATGCGCACGGCTCTGGTGCCGTGGCTCTTATGGAGCGCGGGCCTCGTTGGTTGCGCGCACGGCCAACGGGCGCGCTTCGACGAGCTTCAACGTGCGCTCGGCGAGGCACGGCAGAGCAACGCCTACGAACAGCGGCCCGAGGTGCAGGCTTCGTTTGCGATGGATGCTCCCCTCGAACGCGAAGCACTCGTTCGCGCCGTGCTCGCCCGGAATCCCAATCTGGAGGCGGCGCGGCAGGCTTGGCGTGCCGCACTGTCGGAGCTCCCTCAGGTGCGATCGCTCCAAGATACGATGGTGAGCTACTCGCTCGCGCCGTTGAGCATCAACTCGAGCGTCGTGCGGTTCGGTCAGGTCGCTCGCATCGAGCAGCGGTTCCCGACGCCCGGCAAGTTTCGTTTCGCTGGAGAGGTAGCCCTCGCCGAGGCAGAAGCCAAGCAGAGCGACTACGAGACGGTCCGGCTGACGCTCGCGTTGATGGCTTCCTCTCTATTCGACGAGTACTACCGCGTGACGCGCCTCCTCGAGCTCAACGACGAGCATCGCCAGTTGATCGAGGACATCAAGGCAAGCGCAATGGCGCAATACGAGGCGGGTCGCGTTTCACAGCAGGACCCGCTTCAAGCCGAGGTGGAGCTTGCCCACATCCTCCATCAGCGCGTGATGCTCGCTTCGGAGCAGGAGGTCATCGTCGCACAGATCAACGGCCTGCTCCATCAGCGACCGGAGGTGCGGCTTCCCGCACCGCCTCAGCGGATGGAGTCGCGAGAGCTGAACATCCCGTCCACGGAGGGTCTGCAGGAGGAAGCGCTCGGGAATCGCCCCGAGCTGAAGTCCTCTCAATCACAGGCGATGGCTGCTAGCTCAGCTGTCGACCTCGCCAAACGCAACTACGCACCTGAGATCGGACTCATGGGCGAATACAACTCGATGTGGGCAGAGGCACAGCATCGTTGGATGGCGGGTGTCGTCCTGAACCTTCCGCTTCAGATCAGGTCTCGGAAGGGAGCTGTGGAAGAGGCTCAAGCCGGTGCCGAGCGGGCGGTGGCCGAGCTTTCCGCGAAGCAAGACGAGATGCGGGTCGAGGTGGACCAGGCCCGCCACCGCGTGTTCGAAGCTCAGCACGTGGTGCAGCTGTATGAGGAAAGACTGATCCCGGCGGCTCGGGCCCAAATCGAAGCAGCCGAGTCTGGTTACGAAACCGGACGCAACACCTTTCAGGCGCTCATCGACGCCGAGCGCTCACTGCGAACGCTCGAGGTAGAGCATGAAGACGCATTGGCGAGCCTGGGCCAACGAGCTGCCGAGCTCGATCGGGCCAGGGGTATCCTCCCGGGTGTCGAGGAAGGAGAGCAGGATGCCCATCGCTAAAGGCAAGGCGCGCCGATACTGGGTGCCGCTCGCGCTACTCCTTCTCGGAACGGCGGCTGCAGGTGCGTGGCTGCTCGGTCGGAGCACCGGACACCAGGAGCTGCAAGACGCCCAGAAGGCCACCGAAGAGCATGCGCACGGAAGCGAGCACGCCCACGGTGGCGATGTCGCCTACTACACGTGTGCGATGCACCCCTCAGTGCATCAATCCGCTCCAGGGAAGTGCCCGATCTGCGGCATGAATCTCACACCGGTGAAGAACGAAGACCTCGAGACCGGCACGATCGTGGTCGATGAAGTGCGTCGCCAGCAGATCGGCGTCACCACCGAACCCGTCGAGCGCCGCAACCTCACGCGCCACATTCGCGCGGTAGGCCAGGTGAAAGTCGACGAAACCCTGCTCACCGACGTGAACCTTCGAATGAGTGGCTGGGTTCACCAGCTCTACGTCGACGAGACGGGCCAACGCGTGAAGAAGGGGCAAACGCTCCTGACGCTCTACAGTCCCGAGGTGTACGCCGCCGAGCGCGAGCACCTGACCGCGGTGAAACGAACGCGCGAGGATGGCTCAGGAGCTCTTTCGGAGCTCGCACGCGCCTCCGAGCAACGGCTCCGCCTGCTCGGCATGACCGCACCACAGATTCGTCGGCTCGAGGGGCGCGGCGAGGCCTGGGAGTACGTTCCGGTGCTATCTCCCGCTAGCGGGTACGTAATCGACAAGGACGTAGTGGAGGGCGGGCGCATCGAAGGGGGCACCCGGGTATACAGAATTGCCGACTTGAGCCGCGTTTGGATCGATGCCGACGTCTACGAATCCGACCTCCCACAAGTCGAGGTCGGTCAGCGGGTGACCGTCACCCTTCCCTACGCGCCTGGGATCTCGTTCGAGGGCCGGGTGGACTACGTCTATCCGACCCTTGCCGAGGCAACCCGCACGGGCCGTGTCCGCATCGTGCTGAAGAACCCCGATCTCGCGCTCAAGCCCGAGATGTATGCCGACGTCGAGATGGAGGTCGATCTCGGCGAACGGCTGGCCATGCCCGACTCCGCGCTCATCTACACGGGGCCTCGCCGACTCGTGTTCGTCGACCTCGGCGAGGGCCGGCTCCGACCACAGGAGGTCGAGGTGGGGGTTCATGCGGACGGCTACGTCGAAGTGACGCATGGGCTCGAGCCTGGCGACGTCGTGGTGACCTCCGGCAACTTCCTCATCGCCGCGGAAAGCCGCATTCGATCCGCCACGAAGTATTGGGGGGGCGGCCATGGCGCCCACTGACACCGAGCAGAGCCCGAAGCCGAGCCTCATCGCGCGCCTCATCGAAGCATGCGCACGTCGACCCTTCATGACGCTCCTCTTCGCGCTCTCCGCGGGCGTGTGGGGCTACTACGCGCTCAAGAACGCACCGCTCGACGCTATCCCAGATCTTTCCGACGCTCAGGTCATCATCTTCACGGAATGGCCAGGGAGAAGCCCGGACCTGGTCGAGGATCAGATCACCTTCCCGATCTGTTCGTTCCTGCTGGCAGCCCCGAAGGTCAAGTTCGTCCGGGGCCAATCGTTTTTCGGTCTCTCGTTCGTGTCGGTGATCTTCGAAGACGGAACCGACATGTACTGGGCGCGAAGCCGCGTCCTCGAATATCTCAACTCCGCACTCGCCAACCTGCCGCAAGGCGTGCGCCCGACGCTCGGCCCGGACGCGACGGGAGTGGGGTGGGTGTTCCAGTACGCGTTGATCGACAAGAGCGGAAGACACGACCTGCAACAACTTCGCTCCTTTCAGGACTGGAACCTCCGTTACGCGCTCGAGAGCGTTTCAGGTGTGGCCGAAGTCGCATCGGTGGGCGGTTTCGTGAAGGAATATCAGGTGCAAGTCGATCCCGTCCGGCTTCGCGGCTACGGCATAGGCATCGCCGACGTCGTCCGAGCCGTCCGGGAGTCGAACGAAGACGCCGGAGGCCGCACGATCGAGATCGCGGGTCACGAGCAGATCATTCGGGGCCGCGGTTACGTACAAAGCGCGGAGGACCTGCGCACGATCCCGCTCAAGCTCGGCAAGGCGGGCACCCCGGTCCTCTTGCAAGACGTCGCGTTCGTCAGCGTCGGGCCTGCCATGCGACGGGGCATTGCAGAGCTGAACGGCGAGGGCGAGGCCGTCGGTGGAATCGTGATCATGCGATACGGCGAAAATGCGCTCTCGGTGATCGATGGGGTCAAGCAGAGACTCCAAGAGCTGAAGAGCAGTCTTCCCGACGGTGTCGAGCTCGTGATCACCTATGACCGCTCAGACCTCATCAAGCGGGCCATCCACACGCTCCGAGACACGCTGATCGAAGAAATGATCGTGGTGAGCGTGATCATCTTCCTGTTTCTGTTGCACGCCCGGAGTGCGCTCGTCCCGCTCATCACGCTGCCGCTCGCGGTGATCCTGTCCTTCATTCCGATGTTCTACCAGCATCTCACGGCGAACATCATGTCGCTCGGAGGAATCGCCGTCGCGATTGGTGCGATGGTCGATGCATCGATCATCGTGATCGAGAACGTTCAGAAGAAGCTCGAGCACTGGGCTGCCGAAGGTCGGCCGGAGCCACGGTCGCAAGCGATCGTAACGGCCATGCAAGAAGTCGGGCCCTCGATCTTCTTCTCGCTCTTGGTCATTACCGTCTCGTTCTTGCCCGTATTCACGCTGGAGAGCGCAGAGGGCCGGCTCTTTCGACCGCTCGCGTTCACGAAGACCTACTCGATGGGTTTTGCGGCCATCCTGTCGGTCACCCTGATTCCGGCGTTGGCCGTGCTGGTCATTCGCGGAAGGGTCCGCCGCGAAGAGGACAACCCTCTCAACCGATGGCTCATCAAGAGCTACGCGCCGGTCGTTCGATTCGTGGTCGCGCATCGCTGGGGAGTCATCCTCTTGGCGATCCTCGGGATGGCGCTGACCGTTCCCGTATTCCTCAAGCTGCAGAGCGAATTCATGCCACCGCTCAACGAGGGCACCATTCTGTACATGCCCACGGCGCCCCCGGGGATGTCGGTCACGGAGGCTGCCAACGTGCTCCAGGCGATGGATCGCGAGTTGAAGTCGTTCCCGGAGGTGGTCTCGGTGTTTGGGAAAGCGGGGCGGGCAGAGACCGCGACGGACCCCGCGCCAATCGACATGTTCGAAACCACAATCGTCCTCAAGCCGCGTTCGGAATGGAGAGCCGGTCTGACGTGGGAAGGCCTGATCAAGGAGATGGACGAGACCTTGCGGTATCCCGGCATGCCCAACATCTTCTGGATGCCGGTGCAGACGCGCACCGAAATGCTCGCCACCGGTATCCGAAGCCCACTCGGCATTCAAGTCTTCGGAAACGACCTCGAGACGATCGAACAGACGGCGATCGAGATCGAAAAGGCAGTCTCCCAGATCCCTGGAACGCGGAGCGCGTTTGCCGAGCGTTCCACGGGTGGTTTCTTCGTCGACTTCAAAGTCGACAGGGAGAAGGCTGCCCGGTATGGGCTTCGCGTAGCCGACATCAATGAGGTGATCATGACGGCGATCGGCGGCATGACCGTATCGGAGACGGTCGAGGGCCGGGAGCGCTACCCGATCACCGTTCGCTACGCACGCGAGTACCGCGACGATCCGGAGCTGCTCGAGAACATCCTCATCAGCACGAAGATGGGGGCGCAAGTGCCGATTCGCCAAGTCGCGGACATCGAGTTCGTGACGGGTCCCCCGATGATACGAAGTGAAGACGGAAAGCTCGTAGGGTTCGTTTTCGTCGACACGGACCGGCCGATTGCGGAATACGTTCGAGACGCCAAGCGCGCAATCGCCGACCAAGTCGAGCTTCCAGCCGGCGTCTGGCTCGGGTGGGCGGGGCAGTTCCGGTATCTCGAGCGCGCCAAGAAGAAGCTCGAGCTCGTCGTACCGCTGACGCTGTTCCTGGTGATGCTTCTCCTTTATTGGAACACCAAGTCATGGACGGAGACGGCCATCGTCATGCTGGCCGTGCCGTTTTCACTCATTGGGGCGATCTGGCTTCTCTTCCTCCTCGACTACAACATGAGCATTGCCGTTTGGGTCGGACTGATCGCCCTCGCAGGTCTCGATGCGGAGACGGGCGTGATCATGCTCCTCTACCTGACCCTCGCCCACAAGAAGTGGCAAGAGGATGGTAAGCTGCAAGATCCCGAAGATCTCACCGAAGCGATCGTCGACGGGGCCGCGAGGCGCATTCGACCCAAGCTGATGACCGTGATGACGACAACGATCGCTCTCTTGCCCATCTTGTGGAGCACGGGCACGGGAGCCGACGTCATGAAGCGCATTGCCGCGCCCATGGTGGGAGGTCTGACGACCTCGTTCCTACTCGAGCTCACGGTCTACCCAGCGATCTTTGCACTCTGGAAGGGCCGGTTCCTGCCCAAACCACTGATGGAACAGACGGGAGACAAGAGATGAGATGCAGAGGAAAGACAACCTTGCTCGTATACGTCGCAATCACGGTATCGGGCTTGCTTCTCGGGTGTACAAAGAGCGAGGGCACGATTCCCCCATCGCCGTTGCCCACCGCGACGCGCACGAGCATCGACGAGGCGGTTTCCGCCTACGAGGACATCCGTAAGGCGCTCGCCCAGAATCGGAGCAACGTGAGGTCAGAGGCTCTCGTGCTCGCCGGGGCAGCACAGGCCGCAGCGGGGTCGGCTCCGGAGAAGCTGCGTCCGCCACTCGAGGAGCTATCGGCCTCCGCACAGCGTCTTGGCGCGATGCAGAGCGGCGACCTCTCCGAGGCGCGAAGAGCCTTTGGCGAGACGAGCCGAGCGCTGATCGCCCTACTCTCGTCCGAGCCGAGCCTTCAACCGGGCCGACACGTATACGAATGCCCGATGGCGAAAGGGTACAACAAGTGGGTTCAGCTCGATGAAACGACCTCGAATCCCTACATGGGAAGCGAGATGCCCGAGTGCGGGGCCAAGGCCGGCTTCTGAGCTCGGAGTGAGCCTCAGGGTACCAGGAGCACGTAGAGCATCGCGCCTGCAACGACCAACAACGCGCCAAAGGCAATCACCATCGGACCGCGGATGGCGACGGGAAACAGCCCGCGCTCCAGATGTTTGGCGACCCGTAGATAACGGCTCGCGGCATAGAGAAGCGACAGACCTCCGAAGCTGATGAAACCGACGCCCGCCGCCACCGCGATCGCTTGCTCGCCCCCCGCCCCGAGGCGTTCGAGCAACACGCCGAGACCGACGAGGCCGAGGGCGGTTCGTACCCAGGCGAGAAATGTCCGCTCGTTCGCCAAATGATCGCGCGCCGTGCTGTCGCGATTTTCGACGATGTCTCCGACCATCGGGTTCGCTCTTAGCACGGCCCGTGCACGAACGGTTCTTGGACCCCCCAATCCTCGAAAAGACTGGCGAATCGTCTGCCTGAGCGTTCCGGGCTACGCCTGAAAGGTGATCGCGAACGCCGGGGCGGACGGGCCAGTGAGTAAGAACCGGGGCAGCCTCGTCGAGCTATTTTGGAGAGAAGCGTCCAGCTTGCTCGAGAGACGGATGGTTCGTATTGACGGGGACCGTGTTCCTTGTGAATCTCGCCGAGGCGCTGACGCGACGTGAAAGGTTTTTGAGAATGAATCGTCGTTTTGTACCAGTTTTGCTACTCCTGGTTGCCGGGTTCGCCCTGCCAGGCACGACCACGACCACCAAGGCCGAGGAAGGCTACACTCTTCGCATCGCGTCCCTCGCCCCCGCGGGCTCGTCGTGGATGAAAGTTCTCAACGCGTGGAACAAGACGCTTCAGCAGAAGACGGACGGTAAGCTGAAGCTGCGCTTCTATCCTGGCGGCTCTCAGGGCGATGAGCGCGACTTCGTCCGCAAGATGCGTGTGGGTCAGCTCGATGGTGGCGTCGTCACGATGACGGGGATGAGCCTGCTCATCCCGGCGATGAACGTCTTGGTGTTACCCGGCCTTCTCGAAACCTACGAGAAGCTCGATCGGGTGCGGGAGAAGATGGCCCCCCAGTTCGCCGAGATGTTCGACAAGGAAGGCTTCAAGCTGGTCGGCTGGGGCGATGCAGGGAAGACCCGGCTGTTCTCGGTGCAGCCGATCAAGTCGCCCAGCGAAATCAAAGCCATGCGCCCGTGGGTGTGGAAGGACGACCCGATCTTCATCGAATTTTACCAAGTCATCGGGGCGAGCGCGGTCCGGCTGGGTGTCCCCGAGGTCTACCCGGCGCTTCAGACGCGCATGGTGGACGTGATCTCGTCCTCGGCTCTCACCGCGGTCGCGCTCCAATGGTACACGCGCGTGAAGTACATGACCGCGCACAACTCCGCGATCATCGTGGGCGGCACCATGATGCGCAAAGACAAGTTCGCGGAGCTCCCGCCTGACTTCCAAGAGATCTTCCAGAGCACGGCGGACCGGGCCCACGAGCTCCTCAACAAGGTCATTCGCAAGGATGATGAAAAGGCCTACCGTATCGTAATAGACAAGGGTATCGAAGCCGTCGAGGCAGGTGATGCGGCACCCGAGTGGGCGGCAGCGGACAAGAAGGTTCGTGACAACTTGACCGGGCGGATGTTCCCGAAGAGCCTGATCGACGCCGTTGCTGCGGCCTCAAAGCCATAGCGCTCGGTTCAAGCTTTGAGCTGAGCGGCCAGTCTGCTGGAATGCTTGTAGACGAGGCCGTAGATCGAGAGCTGCGGATTGGCGCCGATGCTCGTCGGAAAGAGCGATCCGTCCATGACGTAGAGGTTGTCGAGGTGATGGAACTTCCCGTCACTGTCGGTGACGCTTCGCTTGGGATCGTCGCCCATCGGACAGCCGCCCATCACGTGTGCGCTACCGACCGTCGCTTTGAACGGAAGGACTGGCAACTCGGCAATCGCCGCTTTCGCTTCGTTCCATGAACCATAGTGCTTCGCTTGCTTGTGCGCGGGGCGTGCGGACTTGGCACCGGTTGCGAACTGCATCTCGACCATCACGTTCCACGCCCGTCGCACACCCTCCAAGAGGAAGTCGTTGAGCTTGTACTCCAAGAGCGGCTCACCCTTGTCGTTGAGCTCGACCTCCCCGCCCGGGCTGTCCTCGTGGAAACCGTCGCGCATCAGCGCGATCATGCACTGGGTGTTCGGGAGCTTATCCATGCTCTGCGTGAGCTCCACGCCCGCTGCCGAGTAGAATCCCCCGGCAAAGGCTGGCTGGAGTGGGGGCACTTCCAACTTGAAGCAAACCGGCCCGGTGTCGACGTTCTGCCACTGGAAGTGGTCGGAGTAGATCGACTGCGGCGCCCCGTAGTACGGGTCGATGAGCTCGTCATAGATCGCCATCGATAGCGTCGTGGGGTGTAAGAACGTTCTCTTGCCAATGCGTTGATGAGGGTCGGGCACGCCGGATCGCAGCAGGATCGCAGGCGTATTGATCGCGCCACCTGCGAGGATCGTTCGCGCAGCGCGGACCGTGATCTTCTGGCCCGTTGTCCCCCGCGTGTCGGGCGTCAAAGCCTCCGCCTCGACGCCCTTGACGGCGTCACCATCGCGCAAGATGCGTACGACGCGCGCCCGGTGAATGAGCTTGGCCTTGTTGTCGAGCGCTGCGGGGATGGTCGTGACGAGCATCGACTGCTTCGCATCGACCGGACAGCCGAGGCCGCAGTAGCCGAGATTCAGGCAGCCGCGGACGTTGCGGTGAATCGTCGCCCACGAATAACCGAGCTTCTCCGACGCCCGCTGCAGCATCGTGTTGTTGTTGTTTGGTGGCTGGGACCATTTCTGAATGTTGAGCCGCGACTCCATGTGCTCGTAATACGGCGCCATCTCTTCGACCGAGCAGCCGGTCACGCCCATCTCCTTCGCCCAGAAGTCCAGCGTCTGCGGTGGCGTGCGGAAGCTCGTCGTCCAGTTGACCGTGGTCGAGCCCCCGACCGAACGGCCCTGCAGAATCGTGATGCCCCCGTCTTTGGTGCCGCGACCGGTACCTTCCTGGTAGAGGTCACGATAGGCGGCGCGCTCCTGCATGTCGAACTGGCTCGACGTCTTGAGCGGTCCCGCCTCGAGAAGAATGACGCTCAGACCCGCATTGCTGAGGGTCTCGGCGGCCGTACCGCCGCCAGCGCCGGTGCCGACGATGACGATGTCCGCCTCGAGATCGAGGGGCGCCGTGATCGTGCTCGCGTCGGTGATGTCCCAACCTCGCTCGGCAGCCTTGTTGTAGGGGTCGGTGCTTGTGTTGAAGGTGATGCTGGAGAGATCCGTCACGGCGTCGCCTCCTCGACGGGCGCGACTACGGCGGCGGTTCGAACTTTCTTGGGTGGTCCAGGGTAGCCGGTCGTCGATGCGTTCTCTGGAACCAGGTACCACGCACTGGCGGTGAGCCTGATCACCGCGGCGTAGATCGCGTTCAACAGGCCGATGCTGCTATCGCGCAATCGTCCGAGCGCGCGTTCGGCATCTTCCAGTGAGGCATTGGTCCAGCTCGACCACTGCCCGGTCAGGAGCCCGCGGGTCGGCGCAAAGCTGAGAACGTCGAAGGCCTGATGCACGGCTCCGATGACCACATCCGACAGATCGCCGAGAAGCGTATCGAATGACTGCACGTTTCGATCGATCGCGGCTGAATCACCGAAGGCGATCTTGCCCTTCAACACCGCGGGGGTCATCGCACGCAGGAGCTCCACGTCTTCCGCTCTGAGATACTTCATCCCAGCGGCAGGCGCGCTCGAGGTGCAGCCCGACAAGGCTGCGCCGGCGCTCATCGTCGACAGCGCGGCCGCGCCTACGACGGAGAGCTTGAGGAAGTCGCGTCGGTCGGTCTGCATGGGTGCCCCACGAAACGAGACTGGGAGCCTAGGATCTTCTCTCGAAAATGACCACATCAACCGTGCCGGCTGCGAACGAAATACTCGCTCATGGTCACGCTCGTGATCTTCCACAGCGGGAGAAAGGCAGCGACGCTCTGCGTCATAATCGCCATGTTCTTCAACAGCTCCAGGCGATGACGCGCGCCATAGAACAGGAACGGGTTGGTCATGTGCTTCGGGGAGGGCCATGACTCCTCGACGATCCCCTCGTAAGGGAACGCTCCGGGCGTGATGACCTCCTCGACCACGTTTCGGACGTAGCGGCTCCGGGGCTGCATCTTTTCGGACATCGGCCCCTGACGATTGAACCAGTGCTGCATCCAGCGATCCTTGGGGATGCGTGCAGGTCGCTCGAGAGGGGTGACCGAGGTGATGCCGGGCGAGCGTTGCCCGTCTGGCCAGTCCCGGGGTGCGGCATGCTGATTGCCTCCATAATCGGTGTAGAGGTGCTCCCGGACCCGGTAGCCGGCGATGTCGAGCCCGGCGTCGAGCAAGATGTCCTCGAGGCCGCCGCGGGAGCTCAGATCGTCGACCCAAAGACTGACTTCAGCCACGAAGGGGTCGGTGAGCTTGGTCGTGGGCGCTGGCGAGGGCACCGCAGCGAGCTCGTCGTCGATGTTCATCTGCAGGTAGCGCGCGCCCGATTGCAGAAGCGTCGGGGCGCATCGCTCGAGCAAGGTGGTCCGTCGCTCGGCAGGCTCCATTGGGCTGCGAGGCCAGAGAAGATAGATGAGCTTGATCATCGCGCACCCTTGAAGCGATCGTGGGTGGCGCGGAACTCGTGCATCAGCTTGGGGAAGCCCTCCGCGGCGCTCGTCCGCGGCTCGTAGCCGAGGTGGGCGCGTGCCTTGTCGATTCGGAAAGACGCGTCTTGGGAGACCGACAGCACTCCTCTCCGAGTGAGCATCGGGAACGGCCCTCCGAAGTAATGTGCCAACTCGCCGAAGTAGGCGAAGGCATAGGCCAGCCGGCGTGGAATGCGCACCTCCGGCCAAGAGTATCCCAACGATTCGACGATCGGTCGATACCAGCCAACCGCGTTGGTCGGCTCGTCATCGCTCACGAAGTATGCCTGGCCCGCGACGAGGTCGGGGTCCAAAGTCAGCTTCTGCGCGACGAGCAAGTGCGCGTCGACCACCGAGTCGACATGGACGTTGTCGGTAACAGACGTTCCGTCGCCGACCGTGGCCTTGAACCGGCCGGCGGCGAGATGCTCGAGAAAATCCTGCACGACCATTGCGCCTTCCCCGGGGCCCCAAACGCCCCCCGGACGAACCGCTGCGGTGCGCAGTCCGTGGGCATCGTCGGCCGCGAGCACGAGCTTCTCGGCCAGGCTTTTCGTCTGCGAGTAGAGATCGCGCAAGCCGTGCGCTCCGACGTAGGGGGCGGTCTCGTCTCCTTCGCGAACCGGGCCGTCTACAGCCACGGTGATCGAGCTGGTGAAGATGAGCTTTTTGACACCGGCGGCTCGGCAGGCCCGAATGACGCACTGGGTTCCGTGGACGTTGACGCCGTACACCTGCCGGCGAACGCTCGGGCGCGCGAGGGCCAGGGTGTTGATGATGGCGGCGGTGTGAAACACCGTGTCGACGCCTTCACATGCCGGCCCGACATCGCTGATTCGGCGGATGTCGCCAACGATGCTCACTACGCGTGGATCACCGCGAAACGGCGCGAGATCGAGCGCGCGCACCTCGCATCCGAGCTCCAGCAACCGGCGAATGAGGTGTTTACCAACGTAGCCATTGCCGCCGGTGACCAGGCAAACGGGGCCAACCTGATTCGGATCGACGGGAAGCTCCATGAATCGCTGCGGAGAGTGAACCGCCATGCTAGCTTGCGCAATCCAGATGGGCAGCCTGACGCCACTGGTGCTCCAAGAGGTCGAGGGCGCACATTGGGACGACGTCGCGGACCTGATCGTAGTGGGGTTGGGCGCAGCCGGCCTCACCGCAGCCATCGAAGCGCGAGAACGAGGCGCCGACGTCATCGCCTTGGACCGGTTCGAGGGGGGCGGCGCGACGGCGATCAGCGGAGGGGTGTTCTACGCGGGCGGGGGCACGCACATCCAGGAAGAGGCCGGCGTCGAAGACACGGTGGACAACATGTTTCGGTACCTATCGATGGAGGTGCAGGATGCGGTGTCGGCGGAAACACTGTGCGACTTCTGCGAAACCAGCGCGGCCAACGTCAAATGGCTCACCGACCGAGGGGTCCCGTTTCGGAGCAATCTTTGTCCGGCCAAGACCTCGTATCCGACGAACGAGTACCATCTCTACTACTCTGGGAACGAGTCGTTCACGCCGTACCGTGAGCACGCAACCCCGGCGCCGAGAGGTCATCGCACCGATGGGGGGGCATTTCCCGGAGCCAACTTCATCGAGCCGCTACGGCAGGCTGCAATCGACCGAGGGGTGCGAATTCAGCTTCAGGCCCGTGTGAGCCGCCTGGTCGTCGACGAGTCGGGACGGGTGCTGGGCGTCGAATATGCGCACCTTCCCTCGCGCACCTGGCGAAGGGTTCATCGACTAGTGCATCGATTGGAAACGGCCATCGCGAAGGTCGCGAGGGGGGTTGCGTCGTGGCTGCGCGGCTGCGGCGAGGTCATCGAGAATCGCCACTCGTCGCCTCGTCTGATTCGATGCCGGCGAGGGGTCATCTTGTGCGCAGGCGGGTTCGTCTTCAATCGCGGGATGGTCGCCGAACACGTGGCCGAGTTCGTTCCAGGCCTGCCGCTCGGCACCGCAGGCGACGACGGGGTCGGGATTCGGCTAGGTCAAAGCGTAGGAGGCAAGGTCGATCAGATGCACCGGGCCTCGGCGTGGCGGTTTTTGTATCCGCCGGATGCTTTCGCGCAGGGCATTCTCGTCGACGGCCAGGGAGAGCGTTTCGCCAACGAGCTTTGGTATGGTTCGAAGATCGGCGAAGCCATGGTCGAAGAGCACCACGGAGTGGCGACTCTCGTCATCGACGAAGAGCTTCGAAAGCTCGCTCGCAAGCAGTCCAAGCGCGGAAAGCTGCAATGGTTTCAGCGCGGCGTTGCCCTGATGAACCTCACGTTCAACTGTAAGAAGGCCCAAGACCTCGAGGCTCTCGCTCGACTTCTCGGTGTACCGCACGAAAAGCTGCGGCAAACGCTGGACGATTACAACGCTGCAGCGGATGGCAACCGCTTGGACCCTTTCGGCAAAGACCGCGAAAGCATGCACGCGCTGCGTAAGGGTCCCTTCTATGCAATCGACTGCTCACTCGGATCAAAGCGTCATTTGTGCGCGGTCATGACCCTCGGCGGTTTGGCGGTCGACGAAAAGACGGGCCAAGTCGTGCGAGAGGACGGCAGCGTCGTCCGCGGGCTCTACGCCGCGGGGCGCAACGCCGCGGGAGTGTGCTCGCGTCAATACGTGAGCGGTCTGTCGATTGCCGACTGCGTCTACTCCGGCCTGCGAGCCGCTCGCCACCTCACCCCCGATAGCAGTGCGCAGCCGCAGCGAAATTAGCGAGAGGAAACGGGAAAACGGAAGCCTTTGAATCCGAGGCCGTGAGGAGCGTCTATCTCAACATAGAGAGGGCTTTTGCCATGCGATTTGGGATGAATCGATGCTTTACATGGTTGGGGATCGCACTTTGCGTCCCGTCACTATCGGGCTGCTTTTTCGTCGGAGGCTACGAGGACTACTACGAGCCGGCACCGACCTCGATCATGTACGAGGTGTGTTACTCGGACGTGGACTGCTTCGCCGGCCGATACTGTGAGGAGCTCGCGATACCCGCTGGCCCCTATACCGACTACGTGAACGCCATCTGCACGCACGGCTGCTTCGACGACCTCGATTGCCCCATTTCCGAGTTCAATGGGTGGCCTGGCGCATGTATCGACCACGGATGGCTCGGGGGACCGTTCACCTCACGCATCTGCGTGGAGCGCTGCGAGATCGACCTAGATTGTGACGTTGCGGCGGGCTTCGGCTGCGAATTCATCGCGGGCGATCGGCTTTGTGTTCCGATTCAGTGATCAGGGCGCTACTCGACAAACCGCCCAGTGCCTTATGATCCCCCCGAACCAAGGGAGGCACCATGGCAACGGTCTTGATCACGGGCGCAAATCGGGGAATCGGTCTCGAGCTCAGCCGGCAGCTCAGTCAGCGCGGCGACGAGGCGATCGCGGTTTGTCGCAAGG
This sequence comes from uncultured delta proteobacterium, assembly GCA_963792825.1. GTDB lineage: Bacteria > Myxococcota_A > Polyangia > Polyangiales > Houyiibacteriaceae > SG8-38. Next base: position 101,783 of record CAWBXS010000002.1, read on the forward strand.
CGAGCCCGGAGCTCGCAGCACTCGGCGTTCGATCGTTCGTAGGAGTCGACGTGACCGACCAGGACGCGCTCGAGGCGACGTCGCAGCAGCTCGGCGCCACCAAAATCGACGTCCTGATCAACAACGCCGGAATCTTCGAGGATGAGTCCTTCGACGACCTCGACTTCGAGAGCATCCGCCGCCAGTTCGAGGTCAATGCGCTCGGCGCCCTGCGAGTGACGTCGGCCATGCAAAGCCACCTCAAACGGGGCTCCAAGATCATCATCATCACCAGCAGGATGGGCTCGATCGGCGATAACGGCTCGGGGGGCTACTACGGCTACCGCATGTCGAAAGCAGCCCTGAACATGGCTGGGGTCAACCTCGCGCACGACTTTCGCAGTAAGGGGATCGCCGTCGCGATTCTGCACCCCGGCCTGGTCGCAACGAACATGACCGGGCACGAGGGGATTTCCGTCACGGAATCCGCGCAGGGCTTAATCGCCCGAATCGATGGACTGCGCCTCGCAGACTCGGGCAGCTTCTGGCACGCCAATGGGGATCAGCTTCCTTGGTAGCGCGGCCTCGCTCGTTGTGCGCCACGGGTAGATCCGTCAAGCTCTGCGGATCGTGTTGGCCGCTTGGGAAAGCCTACCCACCGAGGAGCTCCTCGATGTTCGCCTGTGTGATCTGGGCCTCGGCATCGAAACCACGTGGGTGGAAGACTGCCTGGCACGCCTCGTCCAAGAGGTCCGTGCGGGAGGGCTTCGACGCTTTCGGCCCCATGCATGGTTGAGCGACGAATGGTGCTGCCCCGATGGAATTCCCGGGATCGGCATTCCCTTCTATCTCGCCCATCCGCGCCTGATGCGTCTCGAACGGCAGATGATGTTCGAGGTCGAAGGGGGCACCCGCGCAGAGTGCTTGCGTCTACTGCGCCACGAGAGCGGCCACGCGCTGCAGCACGCCTACAATCTTCAGCGCCGCAGGCGTTGGCAACGCACCTTCGGGCGCGCTTCCGAACCCTACCCGGATTTCTACCGGCCGAATCCCATGAGCAACGCGTTCGTGCAACACCTGGACGGTTGGTATGCGCAAGCTCATCCCGTGGAAGACTTTGCCGAGACGTTCGCCGTATGGCTTGCACCTCGTTCTGACTGGCGCAACCAATACGCCTCGTCACCGGCGCTCGGCAAGCTCGAGTACATCGACGAGCTCGTGGCTGAGATCTCCGACAAGAAGCCACAAGTGACCACACGCGCCCGCCCTTACTCCCTTTCCCAGCTCCGCTACACGTTGAGGCGCCACTACGAAAGGCGCCAGGAGCACTACAGCCCGGGCTTCAGCGAGGAATACGATCGGGACCTCCTCAAGATCTTCAGCGACTCTGCCCGATACCGGAACAACGAAACGGCAGCGGCGTTTCTACGCCGTAATCGGCGTCAAATTCGTGAGGAAATCTCGACTTTCACGGGCGAGTATCAGTTCACCGTCGACCAAGTCCTTCGTGATATCATCGGGCGGTGTCGTGAGCTGAGACTCCGCCTCACGAAAGGGGAACGTCAGACGAAACTCGACTTTGCCATCATGTTGACGGTGCACACCGTGCATCTTCTCCATCGGCGGGATACATGGCATCCACTCTAAAGCGAAAGCGAATCATCGTTCTCGTGCATGAGAGTCTGATCCCCCCCGAAGACATCAGTAAGCTCGACCCCTCGGAGATCGAGCCTTTCAAGACCGAGTACGATGTATGCGAAGGGCTGGAGTCGCTCGGGCACGACGTGGCGGTCATCGGACTGAGCGACGAGCTCACACCGCTGCGGACGGCCATCGAGGAGCTCAAGCCACACGTGGTGTTCAACCTCCTCGAAGAGTTTAGAGGTGATCCACTCTTCGATGCGCATGTCGTCGGGTACTTGGAGCTGCAGCAAGTACCCTACACGGGATGCAACCCACGCGGGCTGTTACTCGCTCATGACAAGGCTCTCTCGAAAAAGATACTCGCCTACCATCGAATCGCGGTCCCCGCGTTTGGGGTCTTCGCGCGCTACCGAAAGATCACGCGCCCCAAGCGGCTCGAGTTTCCGCTGATCGTCAAATCCCTCATCGAAGAAGGGAGCTATGGAATCGCCCAAGCGTCGGTCGTGTACAACGACAAGGCATTGGAAGAGAGGGTATCTTTCATCCATGACAAGATCCGGACCGATGCCGTCGTCGAACAGTACATCGAGGGGCGTGAGCTCTACGTCTCGGTGCTCGGGAACCACCGTCTGCAGGCGCTTCCGACTTGGGAGATCTTCCTCGACCATCTGCCCGAGGACGCGCTCAAGATCGCGACGCGGAAAGTGAAATGGGACCTCGAGTACCAGGAGAAGTACAAGGTGCGCCTCGGCCGCGCCAAAGGGCTTTCCGAGGAAATGGAGCGCCGGATCGCCCGACTATCGAGGCGCATCTGCAGAGGTCTCGGCACCGATGGCTGCGTGCGAATCGACTTCAGGCTCGACGAGGCGGGCAAGCTCTACTTCCTCGAAGCCAATCCCAACCCGGACATCGGAGATGGCGAGGAGTTCGCGAGCGCGGCCAAGGCAGCCGGAATGGACTACCCGGCCTTGCTGCAGAAGATCGTGAATCTGGGGATCCGCCGAGCCGAGCGCGGTTGAGCCGAGCTCCCCTGCGGTTCCTCACTGTGCGTACAGCTCGTTCAGATACGAACGGAAGCAGTCGGTCTCTGCCGTGCTCCAAAAGCCACCCGTCACCGGCATCCGGACGGCTCCGACCGGCTTGCTGGTCACCTCGGTCAGCAGCTGGCTGCAATCGGGGTCGAGATCGTCGACGAGGAAGTACGGGCTGCTGTCCGCAAAGGTCGTCAAGGACATCAGCGCGCCCTGAACCGAGCCGGATAGATCCAGCGTCCACGTGGTAGCGGGAACGCCCGAAGGTCCGTGACAATTCATCTGGGCGCACCCTTCGAGCTTCGTGCGAAGCGCCGAGTCGTCCGCCATCGAGAATCCGCTGAGCGAGCAAGACGGCGCGGCAGCCTCGGGGTTGTCGCAGTAGACATAGGTAGCAGTGAATGGCTGTCCCGTGTCCCCCGCCCCGCATGCTCCAAGCGCTGCGCCGCAGGTCGCCAAAGCCATGAATCGCACCAGGTTCTTCCGTGTGTAAAGCATGTTTCCTCAATCACTAGAGATGAAAAATTATGTCCTAGGTCAAAATGATGAACGAAGATTTCTCCCCTGCCAAAGGAAAAATCCAGTTTCACTTTCCCTCGTAATGTCGGCGGCTTCGGGCGATCATGCAAGCTTCCTTACAATCAAATTGCACCCATAAAGATAAATTTATGAGGTTTTCGTGGGAAAAAACACTGAATTTATAGTCCCCCCGGGTGTGTTCTGCATGTTAGCCTATCAACTGTGCAGATGAGTCATCGCTCTATCCACGGCAACCTACAGGCTGGATTCTTCCTTTTGCTGCTCGGGTCTGCGCTCACCGTGCCCGGCTGCAAGAGCGAACCGACGCTTTTCGGGGGTTGCTCCACTCAAAACCTCGCCGCTTGCCCACCGTCGGAAGGGTTTGCGAACCCATACGAGGGCCAGCTCGAGCTGCTGACCTGGACGGAGACGCTGCGGAAGGCGAGCCTCGAGCTCACGGGCGAGCTTCCGACCGAGCGACAGAAACAGGTCACCGCGCAGGAAGGCCAGATGGGGCTCGAAGGGTCTCTCGCGGAGATGATGCGCGAAGAGCGTTTCGTCGAGCGCATCATGGAGCTCTACAACGACCACTTCCTGACCGACAAGTATCTCGGGCGCGAGAATGCAATCGAGCTCCTCGACGAGGATGTCTATCCGAACCTTCGTTGGTTCGAGAGGAAGTATCCAGACGATGACGAAAAAGCGCGGGTGACGAACGATTCACTGGCGCGTGAGCCGCTCGAGCTCATCGCGCACGTCGTTCGGACGGAGCGTCCATTCACCGAAATCCTGACGGCGAACTACACGATGGCCAATGGCTACTCGCAGCTGTCTTTGATCGGTCTGCCCGATGTTCCGCTTGGCATCGGCGAGAATCCAGAGAGCTTCCGGGAGGTCTCCATCCCTGGGATCCCTCACGCTGGGATCTTGACGTCCGCGATGTTTCTGAACCGCTTTCCCACGAGCGACACCAACATCAATCGGCACCGTTCGCGGATGACCTACTGGTTCTTTCTCGACATCGACATCAATCAGTTCGGAAACCGTCCCGTCGACGCGAGCGCCGATTTCGGTGAGAACCCGACGTTGAACAATCCGGATTGCACCGTCTGTCATACGACGATGGACCCCGTGGCTGGTCTGTACATGAACTGGAACGAAAGCGGCGAGTACAGCGGTCGGGGCGAGTGGTTCGGGCCGGAATACATTCTGCCGCCGGGCTTCAACGGGGAACAGCTCCCTGATGGCGATCGGAAGCACGCGTTGCAGTGGCTGGCCAGGCGCCTCGCCGACAATCCGAGATTCGCACAAGCGACGGTCAAGACGGTGTTCGAAGGTCTGACCGGCCAGAAGATTCTCGACATCACGGTGCCGTTGACCCCCGAGATGGCTCAGGAGGCGCTCCAGGATCCGTTGCCGGACCCCGTGGGCGGCATGGGCGGCGCGGGCGGAATCGGCGGCACGGGCGGCGCAGCCGGCACGGGCGGCGCAGCCGGCATGGGCGGCGCGGCCGGCATGGGCGGCACCGGCGGCGCGGCCGGCATGGGCGGCGCGGGCGGCACTCCTCCCCCACCACCTCCTCCACCCGTGCCCGAGCCGGAAATCGACCCGAGCGTCGACCCCGCGCTCCAGCGTGCCTACGACACGCAGCAACAGATTCTCCGAACGATTCAGCGGCGGTTCATCGACAGCGGATACAACTTCAAGCTGTTGGTGCGAGAGATCGTGCTGAGTCCCTACTTCCGTGCCAAGAACGCGACGCCTCTGACGAGCGACATGGAGACCGAGCTGTCGACCTTCGGCACCGCCCGGCTGCTGACTCCGGAGCATCTCTCTCGCAAGATCGAAGCGACCACCGGCGTTCGATGGCGCTCCAACCCGAATCGCACGGACTACCTGCTCGACCAGTACCGTATCTTCTACGGAGGCATCGATTCAGACTTGGTGACGAAGCGCGTGACCGACCCGAACGGGGTCATGGCGAGCCTCGCGCAGCGCATGGCCTACGAAGTGGCATGCTCGGCGGTTCCCTACGACTTCTCCAAGCCGCCCAAAGACCGTCTCTTGTTCCCGAACATCGATCGGACCACACAGCTTTCCGAGGCATCGGAGCAGGTACGCGAAGCAGTCCGGCACCTACATGAGCAGCTTCTCGGCGAGGAGCTCGCGAGCACCGACGCGGAGATCGACGCGACCTTGGTCGTGCTCATGGAAGCCTACAGCCTCGGTCGCGAGGGCCTGGCCAACGGGTCGGTATCCGAGGAGCTAGCCGGCCCGTGTCGCCTCTTTGATGACCGAATCACCGGCGATTCGCTGCCGCAGGAGCGCCGCATCAGCCGAGACAACGAGTACATCGTCCGCGCCTGGATGGCGGCGGTGAGTTATCTCCTGTCCGACTACGGATACCTGTACGAGTGAGGGAGGACCAAAACCGTGGATCGTCGTGACTTTATTCGTATCGCAAGCTGGGCCGGGCTGACGTGTGTCCTGCCGTCCGCCTTGGACCCGTTACGCAGTAGCGCCCAGTCCGTCTCCGGATCGGCGTACACCGGCACCTACTGGATCTTCATGCACGCCGGTGGCGGCTGGGATCCGACTCACCTGTGCGACCCGAAGGGCCGGGCCACGGCGAACGAAGACAACCCGATGGGGCGTTTCCTGAAGAGCGACATCCGGACCGCGGGCAACATCAGCTACGCACCGCTCGGGGACGACCAGACCGCCCTCGATGCGTTCTTCCAGACGCACTATCAGCGGCTGCTGATCATCAATGGCATGGACACGGGAACCAACGGTCATGACCAGGGCACGCGCGGCACCTGGAGCGGTCGTACCGCCGAGGGCCATCCACCCATCGGTGCGCTGATCGCAGCCACGCATGGCCCCAATTTGCCGATGCCGCTGATCGGGTATGGCGGCTATCTCGACACCCAAGGCGTCACCAACGCAGTCCCGCTCGGTGACGGTGGGCTGCTTCACAATCTAGCCTACCCCGCTCGCCCCGACCCGACCGGGTCCGATGAGAACTACTTCGGCCAACCGGACATACCGAGCATCGTTCAGCGTGAGCAGCAGCTTCGGCTGTTGCGGCTTCAGGGCAAGCAGCGGTTGCCGCGCATCTGGGACGGGCAAAACGAGCTCATGCTGGCCCGGCTCGGGCAGGACGACCTCAAACGCGTGAGTGAGTCTCTGCCGGAGAGCTTCGCGGACAACCAGCTCCACCGGCAGATCCAGGTCGCCCTTGCGGCGTATCAGGCGGGGCTTTCGGTGAGCGTCAGCGTGAGCACGGGAGGCTTCGATACGCACGGCAATCACGACAACAACCATCTGCCGCGCCTCATCGACTTCGTGAACGGCGCAAACTTCGCGATGCAAGAGGCGGAGCGCATGGGAATCGCCGACAAGGTGGCGATCGTGATGGGCTCCGACTTCGGCCGCACACCCGGGTACAACAGCGGCAACGGCAAGGACCACTGGCCGATCAGCAGCATGATGATGATGGGCCCTGGGATTCCGGGTAACCGTGTCATCGGCGGAACCGACGACCGTCATGGCCTCTATCTCGTCGACCCGGTGACTCTTCAGCCCACCGGCTCGCCGGAGACAGCTCAAGGTACCAGGCTCTCGATCGCCCACGTACACCGCGCGCTACGCAATCTCGCGGGCGTACCGAACGAATACAAGGCGGCGTTCCCGCTCGCGGGCGAAGACCTACCGATCTTCGGATAGGTTAGAACGAGGCACCGCCTGCGATTCGCAGGCCCCAGACCTGGCGTTTGTCGAAGGAGAACCCGTTGGGGTTGTCGATGTTGATGTTGAGGAGAGCCGCGCCGAACGCGTGATCTGAGCCGAATCGGAGGAAAGGCTCGACCGCAAGCTGCGTCTTCTGCTCCTGGTACTTCGGTATCAGCACGAGGCTGAAGAGGGCGCCGACTCGCAGCCAATCGGTCGCTTGGTAGCCCATCATCGCCGACATTTGCATGATGAAATCGGTCGTGGAGGTCCTCGGGTTCTTGTCGTTGAGCTTGATCAAAGCGCCGGTGTCGAGATAGGCGCCCCAGAGGAAGCCGCTCGGCTTCCGGCGCTCGAAGGCGACCGGGACGATGACGCTCACCGTGTAGGGATCCCAAAGCCAAAACATCCGGTTTCCTCGAAGCCCAGCCGCGAGCTGGTAGGCGGATGCCGCGGTCACCTGGTCGACGATGTCATCAGGAAGGGTCGCTGCGGGAATCGTCACGCCGAAGCCAACGCGATAGGTAAACTGCTCCTTCTTACCTTGGTAGTGGAACGCCAGGTACGGATTGCCGAATCGAAACGTATTGTCGGCAGGGGTGTCGCCTTCGCGATCGAGGTTGGCGTACGACATGCCCCACACGACCTGCATGAGAAAGCTGTAGGCCAGCTGCAATCGCAGCTCGACCACGGGGCTGACGACGATCGATCGTTGGTCGCCCTCGAGCTTACCCGCAAACATCCCGATCTCGCCGAGGACGTGAAACCGGTCGGTATGGGCCTTCTTGCCCTCGTCCAGGCTGAACGGCTCGTCGGGAAACGCGCGGGCTTCTCCAGGCGTCAGCCACAGTGCTGCGCCCAACAACAAACCAACCGCTCCCCACTCTCGAAGAAAAGACATCTCACCCCCCAAACGAAAAAGAGACCCCCCTCTTTTTCCAGCCCCCAGTATAGACAGCGCCAACTTCGACGGCCCGTGTTCCGTCGTCAGCGGAACCAGGACGCGAGGCGTGATCGCCCCTACAGAGCTCACAAAAGCGGGTTGTCAGCGGGGCCAAAATGGAACATGTTCTAGTAGAACACGTTCTAGTCCCCGGGAGAACCGCCATGAGCAAGAGACCGCGATTTCCAATCCCCCGCTATCCCCGAGGCTGGTTCCAGGTGGCCTATTCGGACGAGCTTCGTCCGGCAGAGGTCAAGCCCCTCCGGTGTTTTGGCGTCGAGCTCGTGATGTTCCGTGCCGAAGACGGTGCGGTCAGCGTGCTCGATGCGTTTTGCCCGCACATGGGCGCGCACCTCGGGCACGGCGGCAGGGTGGAGGGTGACGGCATCGTCTGTCCGTTCCACGCGTGGAAGTTCGACGGGAAGGGCCGATGCACCGACGTGCCTTACGCGAAGCATCTCCCGCGCAAGGCCAACATCACGGCTTGGCCGGTTCACGAGGTCAACGGCGTCATCATGGTGTGGCACGACATCGAGGGCAGAGAGCCCGAGTGGGAGATCCCGCAGATACCGGAGTGGAACAACGAGGACTGGACACCGTATTGGCGACAGCACTGGAAACTTCGCACGCACAACCAGGACATGTGCGAGAACGTCGTCGACAAGGCGCACTTCCGATACGTGCATGGCATGAACATCGTACCGCAACCACACACCATCGAGATGACCTACCCGCACATCAAGATGATCACGGATACCATCTATGAGACACCGCAGGGTGAGGTGAAGGGTGAGCTCGATGTCGAGGTTCATGGCTTTGGTTTTTCGCTCAGCCGTTTTCGCGGCATCGTCGAGACGACGAACATGGCCTCCGTGACGCCCATCGACGACGAGTACTGCGACGTGCGCTTTTCCTTTACGGTGAAGAAGCTCGGCGGGGCCGACATCACCGCCGGCGTCGGCAAGGCGTTCACCAAGGAAATTGCCCGGCAGCTCGAGGAGGACGCCCCGATTTGGGAGCACAAAGCCTTTTTCGAGCACCCCATGTTGTGCGACGGGGACGGGCCTGTCGCCGAATTCCGCAGGTGGTGCAAGGAGTTCTACCCGCAGTGGTACCACGAGCAGGCTCAGGACGAGTATGATGGCCTCAAGGAGGTGAGCAGGCCGCTCACGCTGGCGGAACGACGACGGCGGCTTGTCGCAGCATAGATGGACACGGGATCACAAAACTGGCGGCCCGCGACAGCCGAGGAGATCAAGGCGCGCATTCGAAGTGAGCATGCTCAGATCTCTGCGCAACTCGCGCGAGTCGAAGCATTGGCCGAGCGAGTGGGCGATGGAGACACGAAGGCGGTGATCGCGCTTCGTGAAGAGCTTCAGACCCTCGGTACCATTTTGCTCGAACACTTGCACTACGAGGAGTATCAACTTTCGTCTCTCGCGACGAACCCAGAGATGGACGAGGTCGTCGACAGCATGCGTGCGGAGCATCAATCGCAAAGGGCGATCTTCGATAGCGTCATCCGCGACCTCGACGAGACGGCGGTCGGGTCGAAGCTCGTGACCGGCGTGCGAGAGCTGTCGCGCGCCATTCGGGACGACATGGCGCACGAGGAGCAGGAGCTGCTGAGCAAGACTTGAGAGGTGACCCATGAAGCTCATGTACAATGCATCGACCTGCAATCACTACGGCGTCTGCCTCGAGGAGGCCCCAGAGGTTTTTTCGTTCGCCGAGGATGGAAGCCTGGTGATCCAGACCTATGAGATTTCCCCGGACCTCGAAGACAAAGTCCGCGACGCCTGCATGATGTGCCCCACCCAGTCCCTTCAAATCGAAGAGGAATAAGGGAGGACGCTTCGCCCATCCCCCATGCGCCACGAATCAAATCCGTGTCAGTAGCTTCGTCGTCAGCATTCGCGAGGTTGCGATGATCGGAGTCATCGTGTGGCTCGAGGCGCTGGTTGGAAAGCCGGAGGAGTCGAAGACGTACACGTCGCGGGTGCCGTAGATCTGGCCGTTGAGGTCGGCCCCGCCATCGCGCTCCGAGGCCGCAAAACGGATGGTGCCTTGCTGATGGGCGCTCAGCAGCGGCGCGGTGGCAGGCGCGAAGCTCAAATGCTGGGCGCGCTTGGCCGCGCGTGACGAACGGATGGTCAATGGCGGAAGGGTCGGCACCAAGACCTCACGCGCGCCGGCTTCTAGATAGATGTTCGCGCCTGTTTCGACCGCGTGACGGAGCCGCTCCTGGTGGTCGGGACGTTGCGCGTAACGAATCGTGAGTCGTCCATCGCGTGCAACCTCGACCTGCCCCGAAGGCGCATCGGGCGCCAACAGAAGAGAAGAAGCCATGTGGTCATACCGCGCCATGCTTTTCATGCCGCGGGTGCCCGAATAAGGGAGGAGTGTAGACACGATGCCCGGGGTGCCAGCGATCGCCTCGATGCGATAGCCCCAGAGGCCGAACTCCGCATTGTCCTGCTCCTCGAACTCGGTGACTGCGTACGACTGCGGGATGCCGTCGAAAGAGGCGATTCGCTCGTCGAAGATCCCGATGATCGGGAGCTGTGGCTGCAGCGTCAGGTTCTTGCCGACCACGGAATTCCCGACGCCCGAGCGGAGCAAGAGCTGCGCCGAAGAAATGGCGTTTGCCGCGACGATCACGATCTTGGCTCGGATCTCGAGCTGGCCCTGCTCGTGGTAGCCGCCCGGGTCGAGGGTTCGAACCGTGATCTCTTTGAGCTCCTGGTTGGCTTTTCCGATCTTGACGGCGCGAGCCCGCGTGAAGATGCGCGCGCCTGCCGCGATCGCCTTGGGGAGCGCGACCATGCGCGGGTTCTGTTTGGCGTTGATCGGGCAACCGATCAGACAGGTGCCCAGACCCTGGCAGCCCACGCGGTTGTGCATCATCACCTCGCCACGCAGCCCGAGGCCTTCGGCGCCTTCGCGAAGCTTGTGGTTGGCCTTGTTGACCATGCGTTTCGGGATTCGACTCGCGGATAGGTCGCCGAGCGCGTCGTCCTGGAAAGGCTTGAACCGCTCGGGCGCAAAGTCTTCGAGCCCGTACTTGCTCGCCCAGTGGCGGAGCACCGGATCGGAAGCGGGCACCACGTCGCAGGCGTTGATCACTCCGCCCCCGCCGAGCACCCGCCCCTGCAGAACGCTGACCGAGAGATCGTGGCTCGCCCGGCCGCCGCGGTCCATGTAGAGCTGGTCATACATCGCGGCGTCGCGCTGGGTGAGCTCGGCCCCCGTTGCATCGCGACCCTCCTCGAGGACGACGACCTCGTGCCCGGCTTCAGCGAGCATACGTGCGGCGGTGGCCCCACCGCAACCCGAGCCGATGACGCAGATCTCGGCCGTGATCGCCTCGGGTGCGGCCGTTTTCGAGAGGTCGGTGATTCCGTCGGTCATGGCGCGACGCTCCGCGGGCGCTTCAGCGAAGGCCCGGGATAACCGATGTGCGGCCACACCCGCTCATGATCAAAGTAGACCAGGTTGAAGAACTTGCGCATGGCGATGCTGACCTGTCGTCGGAGGAGGTTGTCGCTCAGGGCCCATCCCTTCCAGTGGGCGGAGCGCTCTTCGAGATCGAGCCGGGAAAACGTCGTGAGCTTCTTGTCGAACACCAAAGGACCGAACTCGATCAGCACCAGCGCTTTTCGAAGATCGTCGACGTTGTGCTCAGGCTCGTCCGCCAGAAATGCATCGAAGGCGCGCGGGAGATCCATCGATGCGGCGTCGACGGGGATCGCGTCGGTCCTGGGCAGCATGACTTCGACGAGGCTTTGAAGCGTGCGGTACTCGTGTGCATCGAGCACGCGAAGACCGTCGACTTTCGGGGCCCGCCCACGAAGGGCAAGAAGGCCGCCACCACCTACGCCGAGAACCGCGCCGCCGGCGACCAGGCTCACTTTGAGAAATCGCCTCCGTGAGAGAAAGCTGAAGAGCCCCTCACGCGAAGCGTTCTCGTTCGGTTTCTCAGCCATGCTCAGCCCTTGTTGCGTTTGCGAGCTTCGTCTTCGTCGCGCGGCACGTCTTTGTAGTCGACCCGGATCCTGCCTTCGCCGAGGGTCGCGATCGTTTCGAGCGCCTGGAGGCGGGCTTCGGTGTCCTGTCGGTAGGCTCGGAGCTCGGCGAGCTCTTCCTGCATCGCTTCGGTCTGCTCGGCACGCGCAAGCCTCAGCCGGTACCAAAGCCAGAACCCCCAACCGACGAGCCCCAAGAGCGCAAGAGGGAGGAGCAACTCGATGACGACCGCCATCGCGATCTTGTGACCCCGCCGCGCCCTTGCTGCAAGTAAATCCTCTGCCCCCATGCTATATCGAAGCAATGAGCAGCGGCGCCGACGAAATGAAGGCATTTCGCGAGCTGCAGGCAGAGTTAGGCCCCCGGTGGGCGCTGGCCGATGGCGACGGCCCCGAACCGAGGGACATCGTCGTCATTCCGTCTCTCTCTTTCGATGGCCTCGAGTCGGTCTCCATCGACGGCGTGATCCATTACGAAGAGCGCATGCTGTTTGCGCTGAACCTCTTGCGGCATCCGCGGGCACGTTTGGTCTACGTGAGCTCCGCGCCGATCCATCCGGCAGCCGTGGACTACATGCTGTCGTTGATCGGCGGCATCCCGAACGAGCACATGCGGCAAAGGCTCACCGTGATCTCGCTCTACGACAGCTCGCTGGTGCCGCTGACGCGGAAGATTCTGCAGCGGCCGCGGGTCATCGAGCGCATCCGTCATCTGATTCGGCCGGAGGTGGGACTGATGACCTGCTTCACGGTGACCGAGGCGGAGCGGAGCCTCGCGGTCGCGCTCGGCATTCCCCTCTATGGTGTAGATCCAGACCTGACGTGGCTCGGCACCAAGAGCGGCTCGCGCTGGGCCTTTCGAAAGGCCGGGGTGGCCTTGCTGCCGGGCGCCGAGGATCTGACGAGCGAAGCGGATCTGGTGCGCGCGATCGATGACCTCTGGACCGGAGACGACGCACTCGAGCGGGTCGTCGTCAAGCAGAACACCGGCTTCAGCGGACAGGGCAACGCGATTTTCGATCTCGGCCCTGTGGCCTCCTCGTCGCCGAGGACCGGCACCAGCCGGGGAGGCCGAGAGCAAGCGCTGGCCGAAGCGCTTCCCACGATGCGCTTCGTCGACCCTCGGCAGACGTGGAGCACGTTCAAAGACAAGCTCGAGCGGGAAGGCGGTGTCGTCGAGGCGTTCGTAGAAGCCCCGGACAAACGTGCACCGAGCTGTCAGATGCGCATTTCTCCCGCGGGCACCCTGGATCCGATTTCGACGCATGACCAACTCGTCGAGGGCGTCGATGGGCAGATTTACGCGGGCTGCCGGTTCCCGGCCGATGCGGCGTATCGGATGGACATTCAACGAGATGCCCTTCGTGTCGCCGAGGTCCTTCAAGAAGAGGGCGCCGTCGGACGGCTCGCGGTCGACTTCATCTGCGTTCAAGCCGAGGACGGCTCGTGGACGCACTACGCGATCGAGACCAACCTCAGGCTTGGTGGCACGACGCACCCGATGATGCTTCTTCGCATGATGACCGATGGCCGATACGATCCGGACACCGGCCTCTACCTGACCCCGCGCGGCGAGCCCCAGTTCTACGTTGCGACCGACTCGATGCGCGCGGACAGTTACCACGGCCTGCTCGTCGAGGACCTGCTCGACATTGCGGCGGTCCATGGATTGCATTATCAAGCGTGGTCCGAATCAGGCGTGCTCTTTCACTTCACGGGCGCGCTCAGCGAGTTCGGAAAGCTCGGGATCACCGCCGTGGGCAAGAGCCCGGGAGAGGCAGACCGGTGGTTCGAGCAAACCCGAGAGGTGTTGGACCGCGAAACCAAGGGGCAGCGTTGTACATCGAGCAATTGAAACCCGGTGTCTGGCGGGTCTCCGCGTCTGCAGCCTGGCCAAGGCCCCACATCGGGGTGTGCGGCTCCATGCACGGAAACGAGCCGTGCGGGGCAGACGCCATTCGGCGGGTCATGGAGGACTTCGAGAGCGCGCGACTGCAGCCTTCGAGCGGAACCGTCTTTCTCATCCACGCGAACCCGGAGGCGACCTCGCAGGGCCGGCGGCACACGGCAGGGGGCACCGACCTCAACCGCCTCTGGGATTTCTCGTTCGTCGACACCCTACGGCAGGAGGCCTGGGGCTACGAGCATCACCGCGTCTTGGAGCTCAAAGAGGCGCTCGGCAACCTCGACGTCTTCATCGACCTGCATTCGGCCGCAACGGCGACCCCACCGTTTGGCGTCAGCAACGGGGAGCCGCCGATCGACGAGATCGCCCAACGGATCGGCATCTCGTTTCTCGTCCAATCGTGGTACGGCCTCGCCGACAAGGTGATCATCGGCTTCCTCAAGCTCTCGGGCGTGCCCGCGCTGTCGGTCGAGTGTGGCTCCCATGGCGACCCGGACATCGCGGACAAGGCGCATCGCATCGCCATGGATTTCCTGCGCGCCACCGGCGCCGTTGACGACGGCAACGAAACCAACGGAACCGACGTACGGACGGTCCACGTCCTCGAACGGATCACGCGGCCCAGCGCGGAATTCCGCTTCGGCGCTCCGTGGAAAGGCTTCGAGCAGCTCGAGCCCGGCACCCTCGTCGGCCGCGACCGCGTCACCGAAATCCGCACGAGCCGCCGCTGCTACGCGGTGCTGCCAAACGAGAACGTCGAAGTGGGGGACGACGTGGTTTATCTGGCAGTGGACACGTAGGGGGCCTTAGTTAGCCTCTAACCGCCGCATGGCCGCGTCCAACGCCCGCGACACGCATGTTTGGTCGCGGATGCGACTCGATGCATGCGAGCGCCTCGGCATAGAACGCTTCGACGACGTGCTTGGTCCCGAGCGGCGTCACCGCGTAGAGCCGTGGGTCCGCCAGGTCGCCGAGGTGCCGATAGAGGGCCTCCTGCAGCGCGGGAACGAGCGCCGGGGCCGTTCCCTGCTCCCGCAAGCGCTCGAGCTCCTCGGTGTGCTGGTTCAGAAGCGCCGCGTCGTAGACCGGGGACGACGGATCGGAACGCCAGGCCTCTGCGCGGCTCCGATCGGCGGCAGCCTCCGCGCCTCTACGCCACTCGTGGTAGTCGTCCGCCCTCTGCCTCGTGCTCATCCGTCGATCATGGCTGCAGCCTGCCGGTCTGCAGGCTCCCCGGTCCGGTTTTCTCGTCCCCGCATGAAGACCTGATAGAGCCCGACGCCGGCCAGCATCGCCCCGCAAAAAGTGAGGGCCTCCAGTGACCCCGCTCCTACCGAGGTGAACGCGGGACCGGGGCAGTAGCCGCCGAGCCCCCAGCCGATCCCGAAGATCGCGGAGCCTACGATGAGCCGGACATCGATGTCCTGGCGGGTCGGCAGCGAGAACTTCGGCGCCCAAATCGGATGCTGCCAGGTTCGAACGGCCCATCGATAGACGGGGGTGTAGACCAGAAGCGCGCCCCCCATCACGAAGCCGAGACTCGGGTCCCAGCTTCCAAAGAAGTCGAAGAAGCCGACGATCTTCGCCGGTTGGGTCATCCCCGCGATCGCGAGGCCGATCCCGAAGACCAGGCCCCCGAGGAACGCTCCGATCTTAATCTTCATATCGACCCTCCGAGGAGCTCGTTGACGATGAATACCGTGATCGCCGCCGTAGCCATGAACGAGATCGTCGCCACAGTGGAGCGTTTCGACAGCCTGCCGATGCCGCAAACCCCGTGACCGCTGGTGCAACCGCTTCCAAGTTGCGTGCCAACGCCGACGGTGAGGCCCGCAACGACCAGCGCTGCGGTCGAGCGATCGATCTCGAAGGCGTAATCCAACGGGAAGAACGCGCTCCAGACCACGCCTGCCGTGAATAGCCCCACGAGGAACATGACGCGCCACGCGATGTCGCCCGGTTCCCGCCGGAAGATGCCGCCTGCGATACCGCTGATGCCTGCAATCCGGCCGTGGAAGAGGAGCAGGCCGGCGGCCGCGACGCCGATCAACAGGCCGCCGAGCGTCGAAGCCACGGGTGTGAAGGAGTCCATGGCGCATTCAAAGCAGCACCGCTCCCAAACCGCCAGCCCCTTGTTGTGGGGCTGGGTTTGCGGCAACCCTCGAGTGCTGTTAATTCAGCGACTTAGACCCTGTTCGCGCGCCGCACGACGGGGCTCTCAGGAGGCCACGCATGTTACTTCGCCAACTCTTCGACCACGAGACCTGGACGTACACCTATCTCCTTGCGGACGAGGAGTCCGGGGAGGCGGTGTTGATCGACCCCGTCATCGACCAGCTGGAACGCGACATCAAGCTACTCCAAGAGCTCGACTTGAAGCTGGTCTACACGCTCGACACGCACGCGCACGCGGACCACATCACCGGCTCGGGGCTCTTGCGAAAGCGCTTGGGCAGCAAGGCGGTCGTCGGAGCGCACGCCGGGGCCGAGGGGGCCGACGAGATGGTCGACGATGGGAGCCGGTTGCGCTTCGGCTCGCTCACGCTCGAGGTTCGCGCCACGCCGGGTCACACGGACGGCTGCGTCACCTACGTCACCTCGGACCACAAGCATGCGTTCACTGGTGATGCGCTCTTCATTCGCGGCACGGGCCGAACCGACTTTCAGCAGGGAAGCGCGCAACGCCTCTACCGTTCCATCCACGATAAGATCTTCACCCTCCCCGACGACACGATCATCTGGCCCGGGCACGACTACCGGGGCATGACGTTCTCGACCGTGGGCGAGGAGAAACGTCACAACCCGCGCGTCGGCGACGGGAAGACCGAGGCCCAGTTCGTCGAGCTCATGGACCACCTCGACCTGCCGGCGCCGAAAAAGCTCGACATCGCGGTCCCTGCCAACCTGCACTGCGGCATCGTGCCCGAGCTGTCGATGTCGGGTGACCCGCTTCCGGAGCGCGGCTGGGCCGCGATCATGCGGACCCCAGAAGGCGTTCCTGAAGTCCCCATCGGATGGGTCGCAGAGAACAAGGGCGCGATTCGCATGGTCGACGTGCGCGAATTCGACGAAGCCGAAGCCGACGGCATGATCGACGGCGTCGAGGTGATCCCGATGGGCACGGTCGACGAGGCATCGAAGTCCTGGGACAAAGAGGAGCCCGTGATCACCATCTGCCGGTCGGGCCGGCGCTCCGGGCGGGTCGCTCTCGAGCTCGAGAAGCTCGGTTTCAAGCGCATCGCTTCCATGCGGGGCGGCATGGTCGCCTGGAACAACCAGTAGCGCTTCTACTGACGGTGCGCGCTCGCTGGAACCGCAAGCCAGCCGGCCACGTCCTCGGGGCGAACCGGATCGTCGCCGCCCAAGTAACGCTCGAGGTGCGCAAAGCTATCGGTACCCCAGAAGAGCTCGCCGTCGACGATCATCGTGGGTACGCCGAAGACACCGAGCTCGATTGCTTCTTGGCTTGCATCCCATAGCCGCTGTTTGATCGCCGGATCTTGGATGCGTTTCTCTGCATCGGGGATGCCCACGTCGGCGCAGATCTCACCGACGACATTCGGCGAGCCGACGTCGCGGCTTTCCGCCCACGTGGCGGCGAAGAGTTTCGTGATCAAGCGCTCCCGCGTGCCCTCGTCCATGTCGAGGAGGGTCGCCCGGAGCGCGGCGAGTGGATTGAAAGGGTGCGAGCACACGGGAACGAACGGAACGTTCAGGCGCGCCGCCGAGCGAAGGCAGTCCTTGAACATGTAGATCCGCTTTGGCGCGATCTCCCCCGGCCCTTTGTGCTCGAAATGGTTGAGCAGCGCGGCCAGCAAAGTCGGTTTCGGTTCGACGCGCAGCTGATGCTCAGGCGCGAAGCTGCGGAGCCGGTGCCAGGCCAGGTAGCTGTAGGGCGAGAGGTAATCGAAATGAAAGCGTACGACGCGGGAGGGCATGACAGGCCTCGGATACCCACGATCGACGTGGAGCACAAGGCAAATCCGGTGCTAGCCTCCGGCGATGTTCGAGATGGCCACGGTCGCCTTGCTGGTCGTTGCGTGCTTCGCCACGGCGACCGTCTCGGCCATTCTCGGCATGGCGGGCGGCATCACGTTGCTCGGGGTGATGACCGCGCTTCTGCCAGCAACGATTGTCGTGCCCCTTCACGGCGTGGTCCAGCTCGCCTCCAACTGGACCCGAACCTGGGCTTTCCGCCGCCACGTGCGCTGGCCGATCTTCTTGACGTTCATGGTTCCTGCGGTCGTGGGAGTCGCGGTCGCGGCAAGCATCTGGGCGGACCTGAAGCTCACCTGGTTCCGGGCATGGATCGGGGCGTTCATCTTGTTCTTCTTGCTGTGGCGCCGGTACAAACCGAAGCTCCGAAACCCGCCGATGTGGTCGTATGCAGCGCTCGGCCTCGCCGCCGGGCTTCTGACGATTTTCGTCGGCGCGACCGGTCCGTTTCTGGCCCCGTTCTTCTTGCGCGATGACTTCGACAACGAGCAGGTCATCGCGACGAAAGCGGTCTGCCAGACCTGGCTGCACTTGCTGAAGATCCCCGCATTCTTGGCATTGAGCTTCGACTACGCGCCGTATGCGCCGCTCCTCGGGGGCTTGGTGGCCGCCGTCATCGGTGGGACCTACTTCGGGAAGCACCTGCTGAGCATGATTTCGAAAGAGCGCTTCGTCTTCTGGTTCCAGCTCGTGCTGGGGATTCTGGCCGTGTACCTCATCGTGTCGTCGATGGCGGCAGGGCCTCAATGACGCTGGGGCTTGAAGAGGCCGGTGGTTTCCTGAAGGAACGACGCGAACACGGCTCCCAGACCTCCATAGCGTAGCGTCGGGCTCTTGCCCTGCGCGAGAAGGCCCATCTGCGCAACGCTCATCATCGCTTGTGAGGTGCCGCCCAAACGGCCGAGCCCCGGCATCACCGGGGGGTCCGCCGCACGCTCTGTGCGCCCCTCGAGCAAGTCCTGAGCGATGTGCGGGTTGTTGGTGAACGGTCGCGCCATCCCAATGACGTCGAGCGCACCGATCGCGAGCGCATGCTCCATGACCGATCGAGCCCGGAAGCCCCCCGTGACCATGAGGGGAATGTCCACTTCGGCACGCGCCTTCCTCGCGTAATCGAGAAAGAACGCTTCACGATGGTTTTCCACCTTGTCGAGCATCACCCGGGACTCGTAGCTTCCACCGGAGATCTCGACCAGATCGATCCCGTCTTCTTGGAGCATGGCGAGCACGCGCATCGACTCTTTTTCGGTGAAGCCGCCGCGTTGAAAGTCCGCCGAGTTGAGCTTGATGCCAATCGGGAAATCATCGCCGACCGCCGTGCGGATCTCCCCGAGCACCATGCGCGCAAAGCGAGCGCGATTGTCGAGCCTGCCGCCCCACCGATCGGAGCGCTGGTTGGTGAGCGGCGAGAGGAACTGACTCACGAGGTAGCCGTGCGCGCCGTGCACCTGAACCCCTGTGAATCCCGCTCCCTTCGCAAATGCCGCAGCGCTTGCAAAGCTTCGAACGACCTGGCCGATCTCCGCTTCGTCCATCGCGTGCGGCTTGCCGAACGCCTTGGCGCGCCGAAATAGGTTCACGGGCTCGACCGCAGATGGGGCGCCGGGGCTCGGATTGATGTGTCTGGGCGTTTGACGGCCCGGATGATTGAGCTGCATCCAGAAGTGATTGCCGTGCGCCGTGCCTGCCGCCGCCCACTCTCGAAAACGGTCGATGTTCGAGTCGGGCCCAATCGCCACGTTCCGAACTGCCTCGAGGTGAGCCCGGTCGATCATGACGTTGCCAGTGATCAAGAGGCCGGCCCCGCCGGCGGACCAACGCTCGTACAGCCTCATCAGTCCCCGCGTCGGCGACTGCCTCGGCGAGGCGAGATGCTCGCTCATGGCGGCCTTCGCGATGCGGTTCGAGAGGGTCGCCCCGCAAGGCAGAGTCAACGAATTCTTCAGGTCCACGGTGGTCATGCTGCGCTCGGCCCTCACCGGCGGGACTCGACCGCCGCGGCGGAATGACGTAGATGACAGAGCTGCGCACCGAGTCAACCGCGCTTCAGGTGAGTGATGGCCTTCGCAGACGAAGAGAGAGATCTCGACCAAACCGCGGACGAACTGAGACGCTGGGTCGCGCCGAAGCTTTCCGTGACGACCGAGGGGGTTCGGATCGAGAACCTCGACGCGCCCCTGAGCACCGGCTTTTCGAGCGATACCCTGCTCTTCGATCTCGCTTACGAAAAAGACGGCGTCGAGCATCGTGAAGAGTTGGTCGCGCGGCTCGAGCCTGAGGAATACGTGATGTTCCCGTACTACGACGTCGCGCGACAGGCCGAAGTGTTGCGACGGCTCGAAGACACCGACGTTCCTGTGCCAATCGTGCGTTGGCTCGAACCAGACGAAGCGGTTCTCGGGGTTCCGTTTTACGTGATGACACGGGTCGAGGGACGCATCCCGTCGGACAATCCGCCGATGCACGACGAAGGGTGGATCGCGGAAGAGCTGTCCGAAGAGGAACGCGAAGCGGTTTGGTGGAACGGGCTCGAGGCGATGTGCAAAGTCCATCGGCTCGACTGGAGGGCCCTGGGGTTCGACTTCCTCGCTGAGCCAGAGAGGGGCAACACCCCGCTCGACCAGCAGCTCCACTATTGGCAGGAGTATTTTCGCTGGGGGATGGAGGCGTCCCGGCATCCCGACATCGCCCAGGCCCTCGACTATCTCGAGGACCACAAGCCCGAAGACGAAGCGGTTGCGTTGTGTTGGGGCGACTCGAGGCTCGCCAACCAGATCTTCGACGGCGTCGAATGTGTGGCCGTGCTCGACTGGGAGATGGCGCGGCTCGGGGATCCCGTTCAAGACCTCGCATGGTGGCTCGCGTCCGACCGGTGTTTCACCGAGGGCCTCGAGCTCGAACGGCTGCCCGGCTTTCCCGACCGAGACCAGACCATCGCCCGCTGGGTCGAGTCGACCGGGCATAGCGTTGCCAACTTCGACTACTACTTCATCTTGGCGCTGGCGCGATTTTCGATGAACATGGCTCGAGTCGGCCAGTACATGAAGAGGATTGAGATCATCGACGAGGAGAACGAGTTCGACTACGAGAACCTCGCCTCCATCACTCTGCGCCGCGCGCTATCGGAGCTTTGAACATGGGTCCACTCGCGGGAATTCGAATCATTGAAATCGAGGGCATCGGTCCTTGTCCGTTTGCCGGCATGCTGCTCGCCGACCTCGGTGCGGAGGTGATTCGCGTCGGCCGGCCGGAGCCGTCTTTTCTTCAGGCGAACTTCGACGTGATGAGCCGTGGCAAAAAAAGCATCGTGCTCGATCTGAAGAAGCCGGAGGGCAAGAAGGCGCTTCTCCAGGTGGTGGCGACGGCAGACGCGCTCATCGAGGGCTTTCGTCCCGGCGTCATGGAGCGTCTCGGGGTTGGGCCGGGAGAATGTTTCGAGGTCAATCCACGCTTGGTGTTCGGCCGCATGACCGGGTGGGGGCAGGAGGGGCCGTTGGCACCGCGCGCCGGACACGACATCAATTACATCGCGCTGGCCGGCGCCCTTCACGCGATCGGGCGCAAAGGGGAGCCGCCTACCGTTCCTTTGAATCTGGTGGGCGACTTCGGGGGTGGCGGGTTGTTGCTGGCATTCGGTGTCCTCGCGGCGCTCCTCGAAACCCAGAAGTCCGGCAAGGGGCAAGTGGTCGACGCAGCCATGGTCGACGGGGTCGCCGCGCTGATGGCAAGTGTCTACGCCGGCATGCAGCAGGGGTTTTGGTCCGACAAACGCGGCGAAAACCTGCTCGATTCGGGCGCGGCCTTCTACGACGTCTATGAGACGAGCGACGGGAAGCACGTGTCGATCGGTTCACTCGAACCGCAGTTCTACAAGGAGCTGATCGAGAGGCTCGACCTCGTAGGACGGGCTCCGGCGCCCGGCGAGCACCTCAATCCCGCCAAATGGAACGAGCTCCGCCCGACCCTCGAAGAGCTGTTTCGCCGGAAGACGCGCGACGAGTGGTGCGAGGTGTTCGGGGGAAGCGATGCATGCTTCGCGCCCGTGCTGAGCACGGCCGAGGTCTTCGCGCACCCGCACCACGTGGCCCGGCGCTCGTTCGTCGACCTCGATGGCATCAAGCACGCGGTCGCTGCGCCGCGTTTTTCGCGTACCAAGCCGGCCGACCCGACCCCCGCCAAGGAGCGCGGCGCCGACACCGAGGAGGTTCTACGCGAATGCGGTGTCTCACTGCCCAGGGACAGACGATGAGATGATCACCGACTTCGACGACTACTTGATCCACCAAGTCGCCCTCCCCATCAATCAGACGGGAATCGTCAACCGGAACGCCTACGACCGCTACTGGTTCAACGGGGCCGACCGGTCGGGAACCTTTCTGTTCGAAGTCGGGTTCGGACGATACCCGAACCGATTCGTTCAAGACGGTCACTTCAGCGTGTCGGTCGACGGTGTTCAGCATTCGTTTCACGCCTCACGCCGGATCGCGGACAACCCGATGGACTCGAGCGCGGGCCCTTTGCGAATCGAGGTCGTACAGCCGATGCGCGTGGTGCGGGTGGCGATCGAACCCAACGAAACAGAGGTCGAGTGTGACCTGACCTTCCACGCAAAGGCCCCACCAATCCAGGAACCGAAGAACGTCATGTATGACGGCAACCGTCTCATCATGGATGCCCAGCGCTTCACGCAGTACGGCACGTGGGAGGGGTTCTTCTCGATCAAGGGGCGGCGGTTCGAGGTCGAGCGAAGCGAAGTGATCGGAAACCGGGACAAGTCGTGGGGGATGCGCCCGGTCGGAGAATACGAGGACGGAGCTCCGAGCCGTCTCACGACCGATCCTGCGGTGTATTGGATTTGGTGCCCAATCCACTTCGACGGGTTCTGCACTCATTTTCTGACGCGCGAAATGCCCGATGGACATGCGCAGGAGCTCTCGGCGTCGATCATCAAGACCTGTGGCGACGACGAAGAAGTCCCAAGAGAAATCCTCGAACCTGACGAGGAGGTCATGGCTTCCGCCACGAGCACGATTCGATGGAGACGCGGAACACGCTGGCCGGAAGCCGCAAAGCTCCGCTTCAAGAAGCGGGACGGGACGACCCTCGAGATCGAGATCAAGCCAATGCTGAGGTTTCAGATGATGGGGATAGGCTATCAGCATCCCGAGTGGGGACACGCGATCTGGCGCGACGAGCTCGAGATCGGATACGAAAGCTGGAGCCTCGATGAGGTGGAGCCCGACGAGTACTGCACCATCCACGTGCACCATGTCGTGCACGCCAAGATGGGAAACGAAACCGGCATCGGGATCTTGGAAACCCTCGTCTTCGGCCGCCACGAGCCGAGCGGGTTCCAGGATCTGTTTGATGGCGCCCCGGGCTAGAAGGCGTAGCCGCCGCCTACTGAGATGATGGGGAAGGCCGTTGGGTAAAACGGGTTTCGAAGAACTGCGAATTTGATGGAAGTGCCGAAGAACGCACCTCTGCCGACGCCCATCAGGAAGCCGCCCCCGAGGAGCAGGTTGCCGTAGTTCTGCCGCTCGAAACGAATCCCGCCTTGTTTGACACCGGTGTTGATCAGCTCGCCCTCGACGAGAAAAAAGAGCTGTTGAATCGGAAAGATCCGAACGAAGAGCGAGCCGCCGTAGGTGTGCCGAATCGCGTCTGGATCGGGGAGGCGGTCCTTCGAGAACTCGTATCGAAAGGCGACTCCCGGCTCGACGATGCGTTTGAAGATGTAGGACACCTGGGGCGAGACGCCAACGGCGATGAAATCGCTTGCGAAACCAAGGCCGATCCCCCCTCCGACTCGCAGGTGACCTGGTGGCTTCTTCGGCGATTCACCCGTAGGAAGCGTATCTTCCGGGGGAGGCGGCTCCCCGGGCGGGAGCTCCCCGAGCAGGGGCTCCTCGGTCGGAGGCTCCGCTTCAAGGGGCGGCTCGGTTTCAGCAGGCGGCTCCGTGATGATCACGGGCTCAGGCTCGCCCTGTGCCGAAACGCGCGAGGCGGCGACTTGCGTCGTGAGCCCCAGGGCCGCGACCGAAAACGCGCCAAGCCAAGCAAGTCTACCCACCCTTTCCTTATAACAGAAAGACGTCCTCGAGATCATCGAAGGCGGTCGCTCTCCAACGCGCTAGCGGACTTTGACCCTCGAGCAGCTCTTTCGTCGCTACCAGCACCGCCGGAAGATCGACGAGATAACAGTACGGGTCGGCAGGAGAACGGGCCCCGACGCCGGCCGGCAGATCCATCGGCGGTAGCCACGCGACCATCTTGCGATGCTCTCCTGCAAGGATCGCCCGCACCGCGACGTTGCCGAAACGGCTGCCGAGCAAGCGATCAAATGCGGTCGGTCGGCCGCCACGAACCACGTGTCCGAGAACGGTCACGCGTGTCTCAATGTCGTCGTGATCTTGGCCTGTGACCTCGCTCAGCTTCGCGTCGACGAGCGCCTTCAGGCGATCGGTCGATGTCGGCACGCCTTCGGCCTTGATCGCAACCACCTTTTGATTCTCTCGATGACGCTCACGCACCGTCAGGATGGTCTTGACCATCGAGCTCACCAGCTCTTCCTCTGTGCGAGACGCCTCGGGGAACAGAACCATGTTGGCCCCAGAGGCGATGGCTGACGTCATGGCGAGATACCCGCAGTCGCGTCCCATCACCTCGATGATGAACGTCCGGTCGTGGGCGCTCGCCGTGTCCATGATGCGGTCGCAGGCCTCGACAATCGTGTTCATGGCCGTGTCCACGCCGATGGCTAGGCCCGTCAGCGCGATGTCGTTGTCGATCGACGCAGGGATCCCGATGCACTGGACGGGCCAGCCCTTCGCTTCGGCCGGGTCGCTCAAGAGGGCGAGCCCGGTGAGAGAGCCGTTTCCGCCGATGACGATGAGCCCATCGACCCCGTGTTTCGTGAGCACCTCGCGCGCCTGGTCCCGCGCCCCCGTATCGAGGAACTGCCGGCACCGGGCCGAGTGGAGGAAGGTCCCGCCTTCGCGAAGGATGTCGCTCACTTCTTCTGCCCTCACCAGAGAGAGCTTGCCATCGAGTAGGCCGCGGTATCCGTGCCTCACACCGAGCACGCGGTGGCCCTTCGCGACGGCGACCATAGTCGCCGCCCGAATCGCAGCATTCATCCCCGGCGAATCGCCCCCACTGGTCAAGATGGCAATTGTCTTCGACATGCGGTTTCCTTATCTCACGCCGGTAGGAGGGCCGCCAAGTCCGAACTGGAAGCTTCGCGCGTTGCCGCCCGGTCGTGGCGGCTTTTTCTGGGACGCAAGTGGTGTAAGCTCGTCGGGTGAAAGACTCCACGGTGGTGTCTCGGATTGTGCACCAATCTTACGAGCAGACGGCGCCCCTCACGCCGACCGGCCATTGGTGGGAGCGCCTCGATGACGACTTCGCTCGCCGGCCCGAAGCGTTCGACCTTGCACGCGCCGACCGTCTGCAAATCGCGGCTGCGGCGGCATTCGATCACGCCGTGAGGGCGGTGTTCGGTACGATGGTAGGAGCCACGGCCATTCCATTTGGGTTCAATCCCCTGGAGCTCCGGCGGTCCATGCGAACCGTCGGCCTCTACGCGGACATGGCGGAGTCCGGCGATCGGACCCGTTTCTTTCACGATCCTCCTTCCGGGGTGCGCATGCGCGTCAAGAGAGGACGATGGTTTCCGCGTTTCGAGCCCGAAGACGGCCGGTGCGAGGTGCTTCGCTTCGACAGCCCGTTTCAGCCCGTGCATCCCGATCAACACGAGCGTTATCTTCGCCACCACCGAAACCGGGTCGCCTACACACGCCTGATTCGACACCGTAACGGACCGCGGCCGACAATCGTTGCGATCCACGGATTCACAGCCGAGGGATATCTGATCAACGAATGGTTCTTCGCGCTTCCCTGGTTCTACCGCATGGGCTGCGATATCGCCTTGTTCACGTTGCCCTTTCACGGGGCACGGCAAACCCGTTTCTCTCCCTTCTCGGGTCATGGTTTCTTCGCCGGAGGCTCATCGCGATTCAACGAAGCGGTCGCACAGTCGGTGTTCGACTTCCGGATCCTGCTGGACTGGCTTCAGCGTGAGCAGGGCGTCGAGCAGGTTGGCGTGACGGGCTTGAGCCTCGGTGGTTTCGTTTCCGCGATGCTCGCCAGTGTCGAGAACAGATTGGCATTTGCGCTTCCGAACGTACCGATCATCAGCGTCGCGGATTTGGTCCTCGAGTGGCAGCCCATCGGTGCCCTGATGAGGGCAGCGCTCGCCGCCACGGGTCTGAGCCCGGCGGACGCGAGGCGCCTAATCGCCGTGAGCTGCCCGCTCACCTATCCGCCCGTGCTACCGCGGGAACGCCTGATGATCGTAGGCGGCGCAGGCGACCGCCTTGCCCCGCCCAAGCACTCGCGGCTTTTGTGGGATCACTGGCAGCGCTGCCGAATGTATTGGTTCCCGGGAAGCCACAGCATCCACCTCGATCGTGGGAAGTACCTGACCGAGATGGCCCGCTTCATGGTAAACCTCGGGTTCTTGAAGCCGGGGGTCGCCACATGATTCGTGTGTCCAATCTCGACGCGGCGATGCTCTACGCCGAAACGCCCGAGATGCCCATGCACACGATGGGCGTCTTGATCCTCGAGCGCACGAAGGACTTGAGCGCCGAGCTGCGTGAAACCTCGGCATTCGAGCTGACTCGACAGCTCTTTGCCAAACGGATTCATCTCATCCCACCCTTTCGGCGCCGCGTGGTTCAGGGCCCCTTGCAGATCGGGGATCCTCATTGGATCGACGACCCCGCGTTCGATCTCGACAAGCATCTGGTGCACATCTCGCTTCCGAGGCCCGCGGGGATGCGCGAGCTCCGGGACTTCGTCGGCGCGTTTGCGGGCACCCGTCTCGATCGCGATCGGCCCTTGTGGAAGGCAGCGCTCGTCGAGGGGCTCGAGGGCGACAAGCTCGCGCTCGTGATCAAGATCCACCACGCGGCAATGGACGGCGGCCGGGCCGCTGCAATCGCGGGCGAGCTGCTCGATACGACGCCCGAGGGCCGGGTCGTCCCTCCGCCCGAGGAACCCTGGATTCCCGACCGCGAGCCCAGCGTTCCCTGGCTCGCGGCCGACACGCTTCGGACCCTGCTCGGCAAACCCCGGCGCGCCGTGGACGCCGCGACGAAGATGGCTGCGGCCGTGAGGGCCAAAGCACGATCGCAGTCCGATCGGCCGGAGGACGCCCGGGCCTCCGAGAGGCCGCCCCTCTTCGAAGCTCCCACGACTCCGTTCAACGGCGCCCTCACTCCGAACCGATCGGTCGCGCTGACGGACGTCTCCTTCGACGACGTGAAGATGATCAAACGCGCCTTTGGAACCACGGTGAACGACGTCGTGCTGGCCGCCTGCTGTGCGAGCCTGCGGTCGTGGCTTCTCGCGCATGGCGGCCTTCCGGAACGCCCCCTGATCGCCACCGTTCCCGTGTCGGTTCGGCACGAGGGAGAGGAAGCCGGCAATCGGGTTTCCGTGATTCGGGTGCATTTACCGATCCAAAGCGAGGACCCGATCGAGCGGCTCATGGCGCTCCACGACGAAACGGCGCGTGAAAAGGACCGGCATGCGAGGGGTGGTGGCGGCGACGTTCTCAAGAACTTCGCGGACCTCGTGACCAACGTCACCGTGCCCTGGATCGCGACTCACTTCATCGGCTTCTACTCGTCGATGAACCTCGCGGATCGGGTCCCTCCGCCGTGGAACCTCATCATCTCGAACATCGCAGGCCCGCCCGTCCCGCTCTACACGCCAGGCTCACGGCTGACCCATCTCTTCCCACTCGGCCCCGTGCAACAAGGCTCGGGCCTCAACATCACGGTGATGAGCGTGGTCGATCGCCTCTGTTTTGGCGCGATGGCCTGCTCGGAGTTGGTCCCCAACGTGCAAGACATCGCGACCGGTTTCGCCGCGGAGATCGACGTGCTCAAAGAGCACGTCTAGAAAACCTTCACCACGACGGCCGCCAAGTCAGATTCGAGCTCAGAATCAACACGCTCACGTCTTGCCCAAACATCCCGTCGACGCGAAGGCCGAGATCCAGATCATCTCTGAGCGCGAAATAGAGGATTCCTCCGGCGGAGTGCTGGAGCCACCGGCTCGGATTGGCGTCGTACTGATTGAGGGACGCCCGATAGTACGCGGAAAGCTCGGCGATCCGGCGAATGTCCACCCCAGCCCCGAGACGAGCCGCATAATCGGAGACGAACGAGCCTGAATACGCCGCGACGGAGACATCCATCCATGCGATGTCAGCGATGCGCAGCACCCTCCCTTGTAGGTATCCGGCGAGCTGATTGTATTCGGCCGCCGTCTCACTTCGGACGACGTTGGCTCCCGCATGCAGGGCAAACTTGGAAAACGTCCAGCTCGCATCCAAGCCGCCGAAGTACCGCGCATCTTTACTATTTTCGCAGACGATTTGATCTCCAACGCTCGTCGCCGGATCCGGAACCGTGTTGCAGAGATAGCCGAGCGGCAGATACGCGGTGAGCCACAGGGAGCGCTCGGGAAGGCGCCGGTCGAAGCGGCCCGTCAGCTGGAAGAGGCCGACGCGAAACGAGGCGTCGAGACCCGCCGCGCTCACCTCTAGGCGCGGCGCCTGCCACGGGTTGACTGCGTCGTGCAGCGAGAGCTCGAAATACCCCGAAACGCGCGCGTTTCCTGGAAACACGTCGAACTCCAAATTGAGGCGACGCTCATCGAGCTCGCCGTCGAACATCGAGGCGTGCACGGACAGACCGACGAACGGCTGCGACTCGAGCGATTCGTTCTGGTAGGCCAGCTGTACGCCAAACCGTGCCACGTTGAGGGTCGGCAGGTAGTCGATCGGGTTCGGCACGGTGCCGCCGAAAGCGCCGATCGAGAAGCCTCCCCACGACGGTGATCGGACGCGTAGCCCATCGAGCCGTCCGACGCCGACGGCAACGAAAGGTAGCCTGCCGAGCCCGACCTGAGGGCTCTCCGGCGTGCCATACCCGAATTGCAGCTCTCTGATCGCGAGCACGGGCCGAGATGCGTTGCCCGGCCGGTCCTTGATGTTCCCTCCGAACCAGGACCGAACGGCGAGGTCTACGTCGAAGAAGACGGGTTGCTCGAAAGGCTCTGCGTGAAGCTGCGTGCGGAGCGCCGCCCGGCCGAAGGATTCTCCGGCGCTGAGCGCGATCGTGCCGCCCACGTCGGCCGACACGCTGAGATCGATTCGCCTCTCATCAGACCAACTACCGAGGGGCACGTACTCTGGAGCTTGCTTCGTGGCGGGACGCACGGGCTCGGGCCATTGGTTCTCGTAGGCATCGAGAGGCTTCGGTTTGGGGAGCGATGCCGTCGCGGACCGCCTGGTGTCCGCATTGGCCTTGCCGGTCATACCGACCCGGAGCTCACGTTCCTGCATCTCGATGACGGAATGTTTGGCGGTCGCACCCACGACGCGATAACGGCGATCGCGCAACACGACGACGGAACCGATTCCAACGCCAGCAGCCTCGCCCGGCATCAAGTAGGCCCGTCCGCCCGCAATATCGACGACCGTGACCGTCACCCTTCGGCCGGATTCCGCGCCCGCCACCGAGGTCACGGCCAGGAGGGTCATGCATGCGCCGATCGTCGCCGACCGAAACCGCATCATCGCGCCGTGCCTCCCGGATGGCAGCCCAGGCACGCGACACCGCTGTTCGAGACACGCCGCCCGTGCTGCTGCAGGAGCTTGACCGGGTTGTGCGCATGGCAGCCGGAGCACTGAACCAGACGAGGGGTCCTCGCCGACGTGTGACAGCTATTGCATGCAGCTCCGCGGTGCGGTCCGCGCGAAACGGGAAAGAGTCTGTCGTGATCGACGGGCACGGCCATGCGGCCAGGCCGCGTGCTGACGGCGCTGATGGCCGAGCTTGCAATGGCGGTTGGATCGATGAAAGCGGGGCTCCACGCCCGAGCCGTGTGACATTGCGAGCAATCTCGGATGTAAACCCCTGGTGAAGCTCGATGATTCGGATGGACGCTCGGATCCAGATAGTCGGCGGAGTGACAGGAGAAGCAATCGCTCTGAACGGTCGTCCATTCGCGCTCCCCGTTTCGAAGATGGCACCCGGTGCAAGGGGCAAGCGCGTGCATCCCCGTCAGGGGGAAGCGCGTTCGGCGGTGGATTTCGAACGCCTCGAGGTCATTCCATCGTGTAGACGAATGGCAGCTGTCGCACCGGCCGCTCAACCGCTTCTGGTGCGGACTCTCGTGGCACCCGACGCATTCTCGCGTGACGCGCCGCTCGCCGCTATGGCATTGATTGCAGGCAGCGGGCTCATGTCGCCCGGTGAGTGGGAAGCCCGTTCGGGAATGATCGAAACCCTCTCCCGCCTTGCCTCCCGACATCTTCCAGCCTGCCGGCGTGTGGCAATTTCCACAGTCGATTCCCTCGGTGATCGAATCGTGGCTCGAGACCTCGGTGGGAGCTTTGGTCGGCTCGGGATCTTTCGCTGCGGCGATTCCCGCGACGCCGGCGAGAGCAGCAACACAGAGCCCGATGATCATCGCGCCTCTCATCGCTTGCCCTTTCTGCGGGCATGCGGATTGCCATGGCAATCCGCGCACTCGCGATACCCGAGGCGATACCTGACGACCCGCTCGCCGCTTTTCAGACGTTCTTTCAGATGACAGGACGCACACTCGAGCTTGCTGTGCTCGCCCTCGAGCGGGTATGCCGCCAGCTCAGCGTGGTCGAAGGTTTCGATCTCGAATGATGCCGTCGCGTGACAGACCTCACACTCTCGCTCGGGCGAAGTCAGACGAAACTGCCCGGCATGAACGTCGCGGTGGCACCCTGCACACTCGCGCGGCGCGCCTCGGTACGTGGCGCCTCGTCCGCTCGAACGATCCTGCTTCGAAGGAGAATGGCAACCGTCACATGCGGCCTCCGCATGGGCGCCGGTCAATGGCCACGTGCTGTGATCGATGCGGGGCGAGTCCCATCCACGGGCGGAGTGGCAGTGAGCGCATCCGCCGTCCTTCATCTCCGTCACGAACTGATCCCCGTGGGGGTTTTCGTGGCAATCGGCGCACCGCTTGGCTTTGAGCTCGAGATTGTAGTGCGGGCGTTTGCCTTGATGACAGCCCGCACAAGGGACCGACTGATGCCGGCCATCGAGGGGAAACTGGGTGCGTCCGTGCTGTTCCACCGTGAACAGCGTCGGCCAGAACCCCTGCTCGTCGTGACAAGACTTGCAGTCCGCCTTTCCGAGGCTCCCGCGGTGGACGTCTCGATGACAGTCGCCACATTGCTCGAACTTCAGACGACGATAGCGTTGCTGCATGGGGAGCTTCGGCGAGTGACAGCTCTTGCACGAAGCCTCCCGGTGCATGCCCTCGAGCGGGAACGCCGTGAGAGGATGGGCGCGTAGCCCGATCTTTTTCGAGAGACCCGTCCAGCGAATGCTCGCATGACAGTTCTCGCATCGATCTCCGAACTTCGCCTCATGGACCTGCCCATGACAGGCGACGCAGTCGGCACCCGCGCTCGGGGGGCTCGTATTGCCTTGATCGTGGCAGGCCTCGCACTTCGTCTTGGAATGGCCCGCGGCGAGGCTCAGGCCTGGATGATTGCTCCTGACGTTGGTGACCTCAGCCCAGTCGGTCTCGTTGTGACACGAGGTGCACTCGGTGCCGGGAAACCTGCCTTCGTGGGGATCCTCGTGGCAGGACACACAGTCGGTCTTCAGCCCGAGAAACGTCGCGTTGCCGCGACGGTTGCGGCGATCATGGCAGTCCTCGCATCGAACCGATGCGTGCGCTCCTTTGAGCGGCCAGCCCGACTGGCGATGATCGAACCGCGTCTGTCCGCCGCCCGGCCACCTCACGAGCTTCGCGTTCCTTCCGAGATGCTCGACGTGACATTCAGCACAGTCCTTTCCGCGGTACTCGCGTCCGTGAAGACCCGCCTGCTGCCGGATTCTCACCGCAAGGTCGTCGTGGCATGAGAGACAAGCGTTCGTATCGAGCCGCTGACCCGTGGAATGACATTCGCTGCAGTTCGTATCGCCCTCGAGCTCGGCGTGGGCGCTCGAGAGCTTCCCAGGAGACAGGAACTGGGCGCCGGTCGGTCGAGGCATGAGCGCGCCAGCGACCGCCGCCACGACCATCAAGGTGCCGAGGAGCATCGTGGCTTTGATGCGCGGGCTCATTCGGAGAAAATCCAGCGGTAGCCGTAGATCCAGGCCACGGCGATGTGAACGGGAACGAGCAAGACCAGGATCAGCGCGAGCAACCGGTGAAAACCTCGCCAGGACTGCATCAGCGAGGAGGCTCCGACCGCGACGACCTCGCGGGTCGCATACTTGCGGACCACGCGCTTTGCCTTTCGAAAACGCCTCCGTTCCTTGCGTCCAAGAACATCGGCCACCGGAGCGTCTTCGATGACATAGCTCACGATGAAGCCTCGGGAGCGCGCTTCAAGCGCCCACTTGGGAATGGCCGCGAGCTTGGCGAGGAGCCACTGATGCGCGTCGACCTGAGTCACTTTGTGGATCGCGAGCGCGTGGTAGACCCGAGCGCTGCACCCGGGTGCCAGCTCGTCCAAGGAGGCGAGTGCTTGCTCGAGCCCCTTTCGATCCGGGCGCGGCGTCAGCGCATAGAGGTACCGGCCTGCAACCCCGGTCGCGACTACGACGCCGAGGCTCATCGCCGTGACCTGTGCGATCGGCGTTCGAAACTGGAACGCGGAGTGAAAGAGAATGAGGAGCGAGCCGACCAGGCCGGTGAAGACGTGCAGGTTGAGCCACGCGGCCATCGAGCCGAGCGACCACCGAGCGAGCCTTCGCCGCGCGAGGTACAGGAGGTTGGCGAGGATCATGCCTGTTCCAACGATGCCGTAGCCGTGCCCGATCAGGCCGCCGGGCCGAAGCGCGTCGTAGTCCCGGTGCTCGACCCTCGATTCGAGGTCGGACAGGTAAAAGTCTTGACCGACATCCCAGAGCACATAGGCGAGCACGCACATCGCCAGCAGGACCAGCAAGACGGCGCTTCGATCCCCGCGGCGCTTCTGCGCGGTTTTGGTTTTCCTCCCCATGGCCCCCTACAGGCAACGGGTCCCCACCCGCCCTGCATGTTAGAGTGGCAGGATATCAAAAGGCGACGATTCGTACAAAAGGGGGAACCAAAACATGACCACTTGGATCGCACTTGGCTTCTTCGTGGCGATCATTCTTGGTTTCAACCTCTATCTCAGACAAAGAGAGCAGGCGCGCACCGAGACGGGCCGCCAGGAGCTCGAAGAGCTGAGGGCGATGGGGGACGTCATCCCCGCGAGCATTCACCCTGAAATCGACCCCATTCGCTGTATCGGGTCGGGGGCATGCGTCTACGCGTGCCCGGAAAAGAGGGTCCTCACGGTCGTCAATGGCAGGGGCGTGCTGACCAATCCGCTCGGTTGCATCGGGCATGGCGCGTGCGCCTCGGCCTGCCCGGTTCAGGCGATTTCCTTGGTCTTCGGTACCGACAAACGCGGGCTCGAGCTGCCCCAGGTCGACCCCGACTTCCAGACGAACCAGCCTGGCATCTACATCGTGGGCGAGCTCGGTGGGATGGGACTGATCCGCAACGCGGTCACCCAGGGAAGGCAGGCCGCCGATCACATCGTCTCGGGCGATCGCAGAGGAACAGGCGAGTGTCTCGATGCGCTGGTCGTGGGTGCCGGCCCGGCAGGCACGAGCGCCACGTTGCGGTTGATGGAAGCGGGGTTGCGGGTGCTGTTGCTCGAACGCGAAGCCTTTGGCGGAACGATTACCCACTACCCGCGGGCGAAGGTCGTCATGACGGGATCGCTCGACTTCCCCGTGTACGGGCGCGTGTCCAAGAGAAAGATGAGCAAGGAACAGCTCGTGACGCTCTGGAAGGACATCCAGGAGAAGACCAGGCTGCAGGTCGCCGTCGGAGAGCTCGTCGAAAAGATCGAGCGCGGACCGGGCGATAGTTGGCTGGTGTCTTCCACGGGTGGTGTGTTCAAGACTGCAAACGTCCTGTTGGCCCTCGGTCGCCGCGGCTCTCCGCGCAAGCTCGAGGTGCCCGGCGAGGAGCGCTCGAAAGTCGCGTATCGAGTGATCGAGCCGGAGGTCTTTCGGGACCAGCACGTGTTGGTGGTCGGCGGCGGCAATGCGGCAGTCGAGTCGGCCTTTGCGTTGCTCGATGGTGGAAACTGCGCCTCGGTGACGATCAGCTACCGCAAGAATGCTTTTGCGCGCTGCCGTGAACCGAACCGCAAACGCATCGAAGCAGAGGTCAGGGCTCGCCGGCTCACCGCGTTGATGGGCACACAGGTCGAGGAGATCTTCGAGGATCGGGTCACCCTTCGCAACGGGTGCGGAGGGCCGACCTCGATCCAGAACGACGCGGTCGTAGTCCAAGTCGGTGGAACGGCCCCGACCGACTTGCTTCAGAACGTCGGGATCGAGATCGTCACGAAGTACGGAGAGGCCTAGCCGCGGTTGCGGCCATCCGCGTGGCACTCCAAGCAAAAGTTCGGCGGCGCCGCTCCGCTGGGGTAACCACCGACCTCGGTGTGCTTCGGATCCATCCGGGCCCGCGTGTGGTTGCCGTCATGGCAACCAACGCAGTCGGTGTTCTCCCCGCCGATCGAGGATCCGAGCTCGGGATTGTGGCAGGATACGCAGTCGTTCCGGTACGGTGAATGCGCCCCGCTCTGGATCGGAAAAGCGTTCTCCGGATGCGTCCCGCCGACGGCCGGCGTCCAGGCCGTGGTCGTGTGACAATCTTGACACGTGGTCGGAAACGCATCGTGACCCGGATAAGGGCTGCTGTCGTAATCGGCTTGGTGGCAGCCGACGCACAGCGTTGGCGTTCCCTGGTACACCGGCGGATTTCCTACGTGGCATGAAGCACAATCGACTGCCGCGTGCGCGCCGTTGAGCGGCCATGGGTGCATGAACTCGGCCGGGGACCAAGCCTCGTTGCCGTGGCAGGTGCCGCATGTGTCCGGAAAGCCTTCGTGTGGTGGATTGAGGGCGTGCTGCACATCATCGGCATGGCAGACGATGCAATCAGATTTGCGCACCTCGAGGCGCGCGTGGTCCTGCGTGCTGCCGGTGCACGCATGGTTGAGCAACAGCACGCCCAGCAGTCCGACTCTTAGAAATCGCATCGCGATGTGGCCGGGGAAGAAATCCAAGTCAAAGGACCAGGATAGCACCTCTGGGCTAGACCGGGTAGCGGACCGAAGGACGGGTGAATCCCCCAAACATTGCGACAACAGGCTGAGTTTGCTGGTCGACGGGGCTCGTGCAGATTGGCCTGGCCGGGTGGCTGGATTCAAGTATCTTATGACCCATGAGGGTTATTCCGCGCTCGCCCTGCGTGTTGGCGGCCGCCGCGATCTCGATCGTTCTGCGGGTCGGCACGGGCTGCTCAGCGGCCCCCAGCGCCACCCATGAGCCGGGCGTGGTTCGCCAGGCCCAGTGCGTGAGTTGCCATGAAACGGAGTGGAAATCCGCGGTTGCCCCGCCCCACGAAACCCTTCCAACCACTTGCCAGGACTGCCACTCCGAAGACCATTGGGTCCCTGCGGAGCTGTCCTTCGGCCACTCATGGCCGCTCGAGGGCGCGCACGCGCGGGCGCTGTGCGCAAGTTGTCACGTCGGTGAGCCACCCGTGTTCCAAGGTACTCCCCGACTCTGCGTCGGTTGCCACCAACCCGACTACGACAACAGCGCCGCCCCAGGACACGATGCGTTTCCGACCACGTGTCAGGATTGTCACTCGACCGAGCAGTGGGTGCCCGCGCTCTCGACGCTGGACCACCCGTGGCCGCTCGAAGGTGCTCACGCGCAAGCCTCTTGCCTCGGGTGTCACGTCGGTAATCCGCCCGTGTACAAGGGCACGCCGACTGTTTGTGTGGGATGTCATCAGGCCGACTACGAAAACAGCGCGTTTCCGGGGCACGCGGGGTTCCCAACCACCTGTCAGGACTGCCATTCGAACGACCAATGGGTCCCCGCACTGTTCGAGCACGCGTGGCCCCTCGAAGGCGCCCATGCACAAGCCTCTTGCTTGAGTTGTCACACCGGAAACCCGCCGGTGCACCAGGGGACGCCAACACTTTGTGTCGGTTGCCATCAAGACGATTACGACAACAGTCCGTATCCGGGTCACTCAGACTTTCCCACGACGTGCGAGGGATGCCATACGACGGCGGCCTGGACTCCCGCCACGGGTGGCGCCCATCCCGAAAACGCCTTCCCCATCCAATCGGGAGCGCATTCGAGATACCGGAACGACTGCGCATCCTGCCACAACGCGGCACTCGGATCACCGGTGGGGGGCGAGAACGCCGATTGCGTCGGTTGCCATACCGGCGAGCACACGCGGTCCCGAATGGACAGCAAGCACGGCGACGTGCGCAACTATCCGAGCGGCGCCGCTCCCCCTAATTTCTGTCTCGACTGTCACTCGAACGGCCGAAACTAGACACGGTTGACCTCATGACTTCTTGGATCGCCATCGGATGTCTCATCGCATTGGCAAGCGTGCTGACGATCATCTGGCGTGAGCGCGAGCGGTCTCAAAGCGAAAAAGGCAAGCAGGAGCTCGTGGATCTGCAGTCTTTGGGAGAGATCGTTCCGGCGAGCATCTATCCCAAGATCGATCCCATTCGATGCATTGGATCTGGCGCCTGCGTGTATGCGTGCCCCGAGAAGCACGTCCTCACCGTCGTCAACGGGAGGGGCGTGCTCACCAACCCCCTAGGGTGCATCGGGCATGGCGCCTGTGCATCGGCCTGCCCGGTGCGAGCGATCAACCTGGTGTTTGGAACGGAAAAACGCGGACTCGAATTGCCGCAGATCGACCCAGCGTTTCAGACCAATCAGCCCGGCGTCTACATCGTGGGCGAGCTCGGGGGCATGGGCTTGATTCGGAACGCCGTCTCACAGGGCCGTCAGGCGGCTAACCACATCGTCGCGAGCGCGAGGCGCGGAACCGCCGACGTGCTCGACGCGGTGGTGGTTGGCGCAGGGCCCGCGGGAACGAGCGCGACGCTTCGTCTCATGGAAGCGGGCCTGCGGGTGCTGTCGCTCGAACGCGAGGCGTTCGGCGGAACGATTACACACTATCCCCGAGCCAAAGTGGTGATGACGGGTCCCTTGGATTTTCCGATCTACGGTCGAGTCACCAAACGGAAAATGCTCAAAGAAGAGCTGGTCGCGCTCTGGGAAGACATCCGGCAAAAGACACAGCTGCGGGTGGCGATCGGAGAGTTGGTCGAGAGGATCGAATCGCAGCCGGATGGAAGCTGGATGGTGCGTTCGACGGGAGGCACGTTCCGAGCCGCGAACGTGGTTCTGGCCTTGGGCAGGCGAGGGTCGCCTCGAAAGCTCGGCGTGCCCGGCGAGGATCTCTCCAAAGTAGCGTACCGCGTCATCGAGCCCGAAGTGTTTCGCGACCAGCACGTGATGGTCGTCGGCGGTGGAAACGCGGCGGTCGAGTCGGCGTTCTCCCTGATCGATGGAGGGCGCTGCGCATCCGTTGCGATCAGCTACCGTAAGAACAACTTCCTCAGGTGTCGCGAGCCCAATCGAAAACGCATCGAAGCGGAGATCGGCAAGGGCCGGCTCCGGGCCTTCTTACCGACGGAAGTGGAACAGATCTTCGAGGATGGGATCGCACTACGCGATACCTCGGGAAAGCAAGCGGTCTTCCCGAACGACGCGGTCGTGGTCCAAGTCGGGGGAACCGCGCCGACGGCGCTCCTTCGCGACATCGGAATCGAGCTCGTGACCAAGTATGGCGAGGCCTGAACGCGCTTGCTTTCTCACGAAAGGGACGAGGATAATCAGCAAGGGGGCTTTCAATGACCTACACCAGCGAAATCGAAGAGCGAATTGAGTTCCTGCAGGTCGATGAGTCCACCCTTCTGGCCCTACGGAAAATGCAGCGCTTGTTTGAAGGCTCGATCGATGGCCTCTTGGAAGACTTCTACGGGCACATTCTCCGGTATCCGGCATTGAAGTCGATGTTCGCGAATCAGGAAGCGGTCGCGAGGGCCCGCCGCGCACAGAAAGGCCATTGGCTCCAAACGCTGTTCTCCAAGGACTTGGGCAAGGCGCAATTCGATCGGGCCGAGCAGATCGGTCTGGCTCACGTGCGTGTGGGCCTCACGCCGAGCTGGTATATGGGTGGCTATTGCTACATGCTCAACCGCTTCATCGATTTGGCGACTCAGCATTGCGAGGGCGATCTCGAGAGCCTGACGGAGATCGTTCAGGCGCTGAACAAATCGGTCTTCCTCGACATGAGCTTCGTGATCGATAGCTATCTCGAAACCAAGGACAGCGTCACCAAGGAGATGCTGCAACGTGCGAGCCGGTTTGCGGAGGACGTACAGCACGTGACCGACGCCTTCTCCGACACTGGCGTGGACCTGCACGCAAGAGCTGAGCCTCTCGCCGCGAGCGCTCGACTCCTTAGAGACCGTGCAATCCAAGCACAGGACGCCCTGCAGCGAGCTTCGGGCACCGCAAACAAAGCGGACATGCTGGTCCAGCTACGAGAGGCTTCCAATCACATCGCTGCAGTGGTCACCGAATCGGAGCTGGCCAGCCAGAATGCGCACGAGGTCCTCGAACGGTCCGAGCGAGTCTTGGAGCAACTACAGAAATTGAGGTCTCGACTCGACAAGGCTCGTGTCGACGACAGATTCAGCTATCCCACTCTGCCGCGTCGCCGCGCCGACGTGGTTCGGGAGGTCGCGAGCGCCGGGCGAAATCTCCTCAGCCGGGCCGGAGCGTTTGTCAGGACCAGGCGCCCTGGGAAGTAAATGAGTGGGCGATAGGTCATCCTTTTTGGGGTGAGGATTGACGAGCGAAATACGTAATCGGAGGACTCTTTGCATTTAACCTGGCTGGGTTAATCTCCAGGCAGTAAAATATCGCCCATGGGGCTTAGTTCCCGTCGATTGCTCGGCAGCCTTGCGGCCCTCGGGGTCAGCGCCAGCGTCTTGATCGGCGTGGGATGCGGAGTGGCTTCGAGTCCCTCGCACGAGCCCGGAACGATCGTGCAAGCGGAATGCGTCACGTGCCATGAAGCAGACCGCAAGGCGGCGATCAATCCACCGCACGACAGCCTTCCCACCACTTGTCAGGATTGTCACACGGAACGCCAGTGGTCGCCCGCGGTGTCAACCACGATCCACACGCCGCTTCCGGCAACGTGCACGACCTGTCACCAAAACGAGCCGCGGCCGCAAACGCTCTTCCACACGCAAGCCGTCGAGGCCGAGTGCGTCAACTGCCACCGAAACTATCCGGATTGGACACAGGCCAACTTCCTCCACGTGCCCGCGCCTCGCGCCTGCGCAGATTGTCACGCGGATCGGAGGCCCAACACCCCCACGCACCAAACCTCGCAGGGCCAAAACGACTGTGCCTCGTGTCACATCGTCAACGACTGGACGATCACCGACCCGGCGGCGCTTCACACCCCGCTGCCAGCG
This sequence comes from uncultured delta proteobacterium, assembly GCA_963792825.1. GTDB lineage: Bacteria > Myxococcota_A > Polyangia > Polyangiales > Houyiibacteriaceae > SG8-38. The sequence continues at coordinate 141,072 of CAWBXS010000002.1, forward strand.
TCTTGCCTGACGTGTCACGGGGACGATCCGCAACCGCAGACGATCTTCCACACCCAAGCCGTGGAGACCGAGTGTGCGAGCTGTCACACGAACTATCCGGACTGGACGCAAACCGACTTCCTCCACTCACCTGTGCCGAGCACCTGCAACGACTGCCACAGCGACCTGAGGCCGACGACGCCCACGCATCAATCGACCGCGGGCCGTGGAGACTGTGCCGGCTGCCACGTCGTGGACGACTGGGCCATCACCGACCCGGCAGCGATCCACACGCCGCTGCCAGCATCCTGCAAAACCTGTCACCAGGATACTCCGCAGCCCCAGACGATCTTCCACACCCAGGTCTTCGACGCCGAGTGCCGCAGCTGTCACCGAAACTATCCCGGTTGGAAACCAGCGGACTTCTTGCACACGCCCGTGCCTGGCACCTGCAACGATTGCCACGGCAACCTGAGACCCACGACTCCAACGCATCAATCGGCCGTGGGCCTCGGAGACTGTGCCGGCTGCCACATCGTGGACGACTGGGCCATCGTCGACCCGGCCATACTCCACGTACCGCTTCCAGCCGCGTGCAGAACGTGTCACCGGAACGAGCCGCGACAGCCGACGATCTTCCATGCCCAGATCTTCGCTCCCGAGTGCGCCAGTTGTCACCGGACCTATCCGGAGTGGATACCGGGCGACTTCCTCCACACGCCGGTGCCCAACACCTGCCTGGACTGTCACTCGAATCTGAGGCCCAACACGGGCACGCACCAAACGCCGGCCGGCCAAGGCGATTGCGCCTCGTGCCACCTCGTCACCACCTGGACGGCTGCCGACCCGGCCACACTCCACACGCCGCTGCCGGCGTCCTGCATGACGTGCCATCAAAGCGAGACGCGGCAGCCGACGATCTTCCACACCCAGATCGCTCAGCCGGAGTGCGCCCGGTGTCACCGGGACTATCCGGACTGGCTGCAGGTAGACTTCCTTCACTCGCCTGTGCCCAGCGCCTGCAACGCGTGCCACAGCAATCTGAGACCTGCGACTCCGACTCATCAGTCGGGGGCCGGTCTAGGCGACTGTGCCGGCTGCCACGTCGTCAACGACTGGGCACTCGCCGACCCGGTCGCGCTCCATACGCCGCTTCCGGCGACCTGCATCGGTTGTCACGCCAATGAGACCAGGCCGAACATTCCGTTCCATTCGCAAACGTACGAGCCGGAGTGCGCCACCTGTCATCACTCGTATCCGGTCTGGGCTGCGGGAGTATTTCCACATTCCCCGACGCCGACGCGCTGCTACGACTGCCACGAATCACAACGCCCCACCACTCCGACACACCCTGCCACGGGCGACTGCAAGGGTTGTCACGCAACGTCCGGCTGGCTTCCTGCGACCGGTGGCGCCCACCCCGAAAGCGCCTTCCGGATCCAATCCGGGGCGCACTCGAGGTATCGAAACGACTGCGCCTCCTGCCACAACCCGGCTCTCGGATCGCCGATAGGCGGCGCGAACACCGACTGCGTGGGTTGCCACGACGGCACCCACACGCGGTCCCGAATGGACAGCAAGCATAACGGGGTCCGCAACTATCCGAGTGGCGCGGCGCCTCCGAATTTCTGCCTGAGTTGCCATCCAAGCGGACGAAACTAGAGGCTCTTGGTCGTCACGCGGCTAGAACGCGTTGCCGGGCTGGACCCCGAACCGCTTCGCGATGCGCGCCAGGGGGCAGAAGCCGGTAAACGAGGCCTGAAACATGTTCAACCCGACGAATGCGGGGAGCATGAGCCAAGCGATGTGATGGCTGTAGGCGAGCAGGACGCCAGCGATGACCATCATGCCTGCGACTCGGAAGACCAGTTTGTCGACGTTCATGTTCGTGATCCTTTCCCTTTCTAGAACGAGTAGCGAAGTCTCGCGTACACGTTGGTGTTCTCTGTGAGCTGGCCGAAAAAGGTGTAGTCGTCGCGGCCGAACATGAGGTTTGCGCCGACGACGATCGCCAGCGGATCGATGATTTTGTAGGTGATCCGAGGCCGGATGTAGGTATCGAGCTCGTCCGGTGAGAAGAACACGAAGAGCGAAAGCTCGAGCCTGTCCATGACGAGAAGCTGTGTCAGGCGCAGCGTCAGCAGGTGCCTGAACTCGTTCGGCTCGAATTGGGGCCAAAACGATTCCCGGATCAGCGCGTCGTACTTGAACGTGTACTCGAGGTAGTACTGCAGCCCCATCTGGAACTTCGGGAAGAGCTCGCGCTCGTAGCCGACGAGCCCGCGAAACTGCGAGTTTGGAATCGTCGGATCGGTCCCCTTCCAGTCCTCGAACGAGTCGTAAAACGCGGCTTCGACGTTGAAGAGGCCGCCGCCGAGCGGACCGCGCACGCTCGCACCGTACACGGCGAGTCGGGCATAGGTGAGCCGCCCGACCGCGAGGTCGAGCGCGCGTGGCTGGAGCCAATAGCCGACGTAACCATACGCCGCGAGCTCATAGGCGCCCGCGGTACCGTAGAGGCGACCGTGCACGGTGCCGTTCCGAAGTCGCTGCGAAGGAAGCAACGGATCAATGGGCGTCTGCGGCGCTCGATCGCCGATGATCTCGCCAGCCTGAGGATCGAAAAACGAAAGGCGCTCCCCGTCGATGAAGCGGTCCGGCTCGAAGATCGGCGTCCAGACGAGGTCGAGCCCCACCTTCTTCAAGGTGAACGTGGTGATGACCGAGTTGGAGGGAGCCTTCAGGTACTCGTCCGCGCGGCCGATGAAGAACGAGTTGAAGTCTTTCGGGAAGAGATCGTTCAGGAAGAGGAAGTCGCCCGTGCCCCAGGTCAGCACCTGCCGGCCTACCCGCGCGTTGAACCAGCTGCCGCCCCGGACGAAGATCGAGGCGTCGCGGATGTCGAACCAGATGCGGCGAGCGACGGCGTCGGCGAAGATGTCTCCGCGAAAGCGCGCGCTCGCGATCTCGTGGGTTGCATCGAGGTTGAGCCGGAATCGCGCTTCGTTGGCCGCGAATTCGTTGGCGCTGGCGCTGCTTTGAACGACGCGCGGCGCCGTGAGCGCTTCGACGAAGCCACCGAGCTCGAACGAGAACCCCTTGCCCCCGGAGCTCGAGCCGCTTTCTTCCTCTCCTTCCCACTCGTCGAACTCGCCCCAGTCGTCCTCGGCCAATCCCTCGACTGGCTCGACGTCGCCACTAAGCGCTTCCGGGCTCTCGGAGCCTTGCGCTGCATCGACCGGACCCTCCGCCTCTGCCTCGAGGGCTTGCTCCAGGGGTTCAGCGTCAGGTTCGGGTTGAGCGAGCGCGCCCGAGGCCGGGACGAATGCAGCGAACAGCAGGACCGCCGCTGCTATGCGCAGGCCTTGTTCCATGTCATCGAAGCCACTTCTGCGGTGGGTTCCGAAGCGAGGTCTCGACGAAGATGTCGTCCGGGATGCCGAGGTCGTACTTGACGTCGCTGACGTCGCTCAACGTGTATCCGCCGGACTCGAGGTCGCTCACCTTGAGACGCGTGATCGTCGGAAATCCCTGCAGCGTGTCGACCTTCACCGTTTCGATCCGGCGATAGACCTTGCCCTGCGCATTCACATACTCGATCTTGCTCGGCAAGAACGTCTTCTTGTTGATCGACAAGGTGTAGTACGCGAACTCGACTCCGTCGGCGCTCTTGGGCGTGCTCTTCACGACGTACTCGGTGTCGGTCGTCTCGAGCAGCTGGTGCTTGTCCTCGTCGGGGTGCCGCCCGGAGATGTCTTCATAGAAGAAGTGGGTCCCGACGAAGCTCGTGCGCTCGTCGCTGGCCGCGATTCTCTTCACGAGGTCGAGGCCGGGCAGATACAGCCACCGGTCGTCGCCCTTTTTCGCATGTTTCTTCACCAAGAACGCCGTGTTCCGGACATCGGCCGGCTGGTCGAAGACGACCAGGTAGTTCTGATCGCCGCCATCGGCGACCTCGCGCCGGAGCACGGCAAACTGACGACGCTGTGAGCGCCCTTTGCCGTCGACGATCTTCATCCGAACGAGCGCTCGCCCGTCTTTGCCCGCGTAATATTGCGCGGCGTTGGTGCGATTCACGATCTCGCTCGCATCCTTCAGATCCCCTGCCTCCGCGGGAGTCGTCGAGGTCGAAACAAAGATTGCGGCGGCCAAGGCCGCCACCCAGGTCTTGGTCGGCGTCTTCATGTCGTTTGCTCCTTGTTGGTGGTGAGGGAAGCGTTGGGTCGATCCGCGCTGGTAGGCGTCCGTTCCTTCTTGGAAGGGAGCCAGCGTTGGATCTGCATCATGATCGCGGGCAGCAGCACCACGGTGACCACGCTCGAGACGGCCATGATTGCAGCCATCAAGAAGCCAACGGTCTTGTAGGGAACCAGCGGTGCCGCGAGCAGAGGAAGGAAGCCGACCGCGATGACGATCGCGTTGCGCGTGATCGCCCTACCGGGCTCCTGGAACATGAGCCTCATCGTCTCCTTCCAGTCCCCCGTCTCGGCTTGGATGGTGCGGCTTCGTTCGAGAAAATGGATGGCGAAGTCGACCGAGAGGCCGAGGGTGAGCGAGGACAGAACCGCCACCGGCATGTCATAGTCCTTGCCGACGAGGCCGATCAGCCCATAGGTGAACACGATCGTGATCGTGAGCGGCACCATGCTCAGCACGCCGTAGACCGGAGAACGGAAGAGGATCATCATCATGACGAACACGATGACGAACGCGCCCATCAAGCTCTTGAACATCCCGCCCACCATCTCGTCCTGCCAGACGACGTTGAGATAGGTGAGACCGGCCCAGTCGGCCCGCAGGCCCTCGGGCGGTGGGTTTTCGGCGAGAAACGCGTCGAGCTCGCTCTTGACCGACATCATGTCCTGGTTGTCGCCGCTCTTGAGCTGCATCCAGATCGTGCTCTCACGATAGTCCGGGCTCACGAAGTGCCACAGGTCGTTCGGACGATGGGACGATTGAAACTGGAGGAGCGTTTGAGCGACGCCTTCCGTGCTGTCGGGAATGCGGTAGTCTTCGTCCTTGCCGCTGATGAGCTCGCGGTAAACGGTCTTCACGACATCCGCGATCGAGCTAGTCTTACCGACCAGCGGCAGCGCTTCGGCTCGGCGTTGAACCTGCTCGATGTAGGCGAGGTGCTCGGGGCTCTGGAAGGTCTTGGTTCGAGTCTGCGCCTCTTCGAGCGCCGTTTGGATGCTCTGCCATCTCTCCGACTGTTCGCCCGTGGTGTCGAATGCCAGATCCGACGTCGCCTCGATCAATGCATCGGAGACGTTCGTGTCTCCATCCCGACTCGCAGTTGTGGCGGCGGTTTTGAGCGCGTCCCAGCGCGAGCGAATCTCCTCACTCGCACCCTGCGCAGCCCGGTCGCCGGCCGCGAGGATCTCACGCTCGCCATCGACCTCCTGCTTCATGACGAGATAGGCGGTGTACGTGCCGGCGAGCTCTCGATTGAGCACTGCATCTGCGACGCGAATCTCGTGAGAGGGCTCGAACCAACGAACGGGATTGTCGTTGATGTTGATCCGAGTGATGCCGTATCCGCTCACGGCAATGATTGCGACCGTCAAAACCAGAATCGGCTTGGCATAGCGAAGGCTCTCGTTGCCGATGAATTCGACAGCTCGGCCGAGGAGCCCGCCGTGCTCCACGTCACGCTTGCTCGTCAGAAGCGCAGCAAGGCGTTTGTCGGGAAGCGCGGCGATGTAAGCCGGAACGAAGAGAATCGTGAGAACAAATGCCACTGCGATGCCGAAGGCGACGAATACGCCGAAGACCCGCACGGGTGGAATCGGCGTCATCGTCAGCGAGAGGAAGCCGGCCGCCGAAGTCAAAGAGGTGTACAGCATGGGCGAGAACAAGTGGCTGACGACCTCTTTGATCGCAGCCTTGCGATCACCGTGCTTCGGATAACTGTCGACGAATTCCGAAAGGAGATGGACCGAGTCCACCACCGCAATCGGCATCAGGAAGATCGGGATCATCGAGCTCATGATGTGCACGGTGAACCCACTGGCGATCAGTGCTCCCATCGTGATGATGACCGTCGTGAGCGCAACGATCATCGGCGACAGGACGAGGGCGAAGGAGCGGAAAAACCACCACATCAGGAGAAAGATCACGAGCGCCGCGAGCGGGGCGGAGATCGCCATTTGCTTGAACATCTCGACGCCGAACGTGTCCTCCGCGACGGGAAGACCGGTGATGTAGAAGTGGTCGGTGCTCGTTCCGAAACCGTCGATGATCGCACGAATCTCTTCGGAGATGCGATGGCTCTGGTCCTTGCTTTCAATCGGGACATAGAGGGCGATGCTTTTCCCATCCTCGGACACGACGGTGCCCCGCAGCATCGGCAGCCGAAGCGCGGCCTCCTTGATCGCTAGCGCTTCCTCGGGGCTCTTCGGAGCGTGCTCCATCAACCATTCGAAGCGGATCGTCCCGGGACCTGCCTGCTCGATGTTGTCCATCGTCGACGGCCCGAGTACGTCCCGCACGATGACGCCATCGATCGACTTCAGCCCCTCATTGAGCGCGTGGATCCGTCCGAGCGACGCGGGGTTGAAGACCCCGTCAGGCTCGTCTTCGTTGACGACACCCACTACGATCAAGTCGTGCAGGGCGAAATCCTCTTTGGTCTGGTTGTGAAAGACGCGGGCGGCATCCCCCTCCGAGAGCATGTTCTCGGGGTCGGTATCGACCTGGATGAAGGGAATCGCTGCTCCGAGGCCGATGGTCAGGACGGCGAGGCCGACGAAGATCAGGCGCGGATGGCGGAGTGGAAAATCGAGGATCTTTCGTTTCATGGACGAGCTCCGGTTGAACTTGCCCGAAACTATATGTTCACATAATCATATAGTCAAGTAGTGATTTTTATCCGAATCGGCGCTACAAAGGAGCTGAGATGCCCAAGCCCACCCTGACCCCTCGGAATCTGGAATCGGTCGCCATGAGGTTCCGCATCCTCGGCGTCCCCCTACGCCTGCAGATCCTGAATGAGCTCGCCGGGGGTGAGCGGACGGTCTCTGCGCTCGTCGAGGCTACGGGCAGCACGCAGCCCAATGTCTCGAAGCACCTCACCACCCTGCTCGCCCACCGACTGGTCAAGCGCGAGAAGCGTGGGAACTCCGCGTACTACTCGGTTGCAGACCCTGCAGTGTTCGAGCTTTGCGAGATCGTCTGCGGAAACATCGAACGGTCCCTCGAGGAAGAGCGCCGGGCCTTTGGCGGTTAGCGAAAAGAAAAGCGCCCCGGCAGCTGCCGAGGCGCTTGGTTCGATGTGCAGAAGCGTCGCTTAGCGATACGCGAGAGACGTTCGAATCGGATAACGAATACGGGCTTGCGCGCGCTGCAATTGCCGCTCCGAAAGGTCGATGAGCTCGTCGAAAATTTGAGCCTTCTCGACGTAGTACACGCGAGAGCCATGGCCGCGTTTCGCCTCGTGATGAGCATCATGACCTCGGCCGTGCTTCCCTTCGTAGCAGGCGTCGTGGCCGCGACCGCGAGACGCTTGCCGCTCGAGGAGGGCCAGCTCGTCGCGCAAGACGGTCAGGCGATACGCATAACGATCATTGTAAGGCTCTCGGACCGACTCGCGAATTTCCCGCTCTAACCACGCATCGAGTCGCCGATCGGCAACCGACTGCGTGTACCGATCACGGTTCGCAATTGCCCGTTCCCATTGGTCTGAAATCGCAACGATCTGCGCGAGATCCTGCCGCTGTCTGTAGAAGTCCCGATCCGGGTCGACCAGCGCCGCTCGAACGAGCTGAGGACCACCGCCCCGCGCGACTACGACGGTGGTCGGACGATTGCTGTGATGCCTATCCTGTGCATCGGCCTGGGTCACGACCGTCAGCGCCAATGCGAAAAGCCCAAAGTGCAGTAATTGTCGCATGATGATTCCTCGCCTTTCCATGAGTTGCTGCGGGTCACTCCCCGCGGTTCACCCACTCGGACGAAGCCGGACCTTACAAAGTTCTTAAGAGCCCTGAAAAAGACGAAATGTATCTATGTTTCAGCTACTTAGCAGGACTCTCGATCTGTCCGCCCGCTCGAGGACGGGCAGGACTCGGCGATCTTGCTCGAGCGCATCCCACAGAGCCTGCGCGCGCTGACGGTACTCGGTCGGGGTCAACCGGCCTCGGAGGAGCTCGGAGCGAAGAAAGACGAACGTGGTTTGGACCACGTCATGAAGGCAGTAGTTCCGGATTTCGGCATGACGGCCGTGCTCGAACATGCTCTGCACCTTCGACCCATCGATATCCATTTTGCCGGGCATGCCGACGAGCTGGGCAAGCGCGGTGAGACTCGGCATTCGGCTCGCGCCGTAGTCGGTCAGCAGGTCGGCCAGGTCCATGTGTCCGTCGTCGCTATAGCGGTAACGATAGTCGGCGACTCCACTGCGGCCGGCATAGTAGGCAGGAAAGGGGACTCCGTGCTTCAGCATGCGGTTGGCGAGGACGGGCAGATCGAAGCGCCTGCCGTTGAACGTCACCATGGTCGGCTGCCGTTTTCCGATGAACTCGGCGAACTCTTGCAGGACTTCGAGCTCATCGGGCGGAGCGTCTTCTTCGCCGCCAAAGGCACCGAGCCTTTGAAGGGCGTGCGTGCCGTCGAGCCACAGCACGCCGAGAGCAACCACTTGATGAAAGGGCGCGGGCGGAAAGCCATCGACCGCGGCGTCCCAAACCAGGTCGGGGTCTGCGACCGTTTCGATGTCGAGCACGAGATAGGATCGGGCCACGGTGGGAAACTAGCCGAAAATCCGAGACAATTCACGCGGGTTCGAAAAGCGCCCGCGAGGAGAAGTCGAAAGAACTGCTCAGGTTAAGACTCGCGTAAGATTCGAGCCGTTTACTTCATGAGGAGGCCAGACCTCCGAGAAAGGAAAACTCATGAAGTTCATCAACAAAGGTACCATCATCGCTGCGTTCCTGGGGGGCGTCACCTCCATCGTGCTGACCGTCGCCGGCGTCGCGTTGGCTCACGGCGGATCGCACGGAGGCCCTCACGGCAAAGGGGGTCCGTGGTCGGAGGAGAAGATCGAACAGCACCTCACCGAGATGACCGAAAAGCTCGGACTCAGCACGGAGCAGGAAGCGAACATCCGCGCCATCGTGGCACAGGCCGTCGAGCAGGGCCGCGAGCTCGAGCAGCTGCCCCGGAGCAAAGAGAAGTTCACCGCCATGCGGGACCTTCATTTCGCGACCGAAGATCAGATCTATGCCAACCTGACCTGCGAACAGCGTGAAGGCCTTCGATTGCTGAAGCGAGAGCACAAAGTTGAACGGATGCAGGAGCGCTTCGAGCGCCACCACTCCGAAGAGAAGAACTAACTGGAGCACGCGGTGTCGAATCGAATTCTGCTGGTGGAAGACGATGCCGCCCTTGGTCAGCAAGTGGCGGCAACCCTTTCCGAGGCAGGATTCGATCCGAACTGGGTGCGGGACGGTGACGCGGCCCGAGCGCTCGACCCGGATGACTACCGGGTGATCGTCTTGGACCTGATGCTTCCGGGCACCTACGGCATGGACTTGCTCAAGCGCTACCGCGCGAAGTCCGAGGTGCCCGTCCTGATTCTCAGCGCGCGAGACGACACGGCGGACAAGATCCGTGCCCTCAAGCTCGGAGCAGACGACTACGTGACCAAGCCGTTCTTCCCAGAAGAGCTGGTCGCTCGAATCCAGGCCTGCCTACGGCGCCCGAACCTCGTCAGCACCGAACGGCTGGTCGTCGGGCCGATTCAGGTCGACCTCGGGCGGCGCGAGGTCAGCACGAGCGACGGCACGCTCTCGCTGACTCCGGTCGAGTTCGAGATCCTCGCCTTGCTCGCACGGAGAAGGGGAGCCGCCGTCACCCGGGACGCGCTCGTCGACGCGGCCCTCGATCCGGCGCACGACGCGAGCCGTCGGACTCTCGACGTCCACATCTCGAGACTTCGCACCAAGCTCGGCAGCGATGCGGCGCAGCTCGAAACCGTGTGGGGCATCGGTTACCGGCTCTCGGAAGTCAAATGAAGCTACGCACGCGCTTGGCGATGACGCTCGGGCTGGCAGCGATCGCGTTGCTGATCTTGCTCGGTTGGGCGCAGTCCCGCTGGCAATCGAGGCTCAGGGTCGAGGCCCTTGCCGAGGCCGCGGTGCAGCGGATGGAGTCCGGCGGTCGCGAGCGCTGCGAGGCCGATCCCGAGCGGTGGCCGGAGGGCCGAGAGGAACCGAGGGCCCGCCGGCGCCCGGGCCCTCCTCATCGTTCTTTCCCGCCGCATCGGGTGTTCGCGTACGACACGAGCTTTCAAAGCCTCAATCCCGACAATCCACCGTTCCCGCCCGAGCTCGCCGAACAGCTGAGGGCCGGAAACGAGGTCGCTGCGAGCCGCCCCATGAATCGGCGTCGCACCCAGGTCGCGGTTCGCATGCCGTGGGACGAGGGTCCCTGCGCGGTGGTGTTGATGCGCGCCAAGGGACCGCCCTCTTGGTTTTCAGGTGCAGTCTTGATGCCCGCGCTCCTCGTGGCGCTGGTGGTCATCTTCGTCGCGCTCCTTGCCGCCGGCCCGATCGTGGGTCGGGTGCGCCGGCTGACGGAATCGGTTCGGACGCTCGGAAGCCCCTCCGAGGCACCGATTCACGTCGAAGGCAATGACGAGATCGCGGAGCTCGGTGCCGCGTTCGAGCAGAGCCGCCAGACGATCCAGGGGCAGCTCGCATCGCTCCGCGAACGAGAGACGGCGCTCCGAAATTACATCGCGAACACGACCCACGACGTGATGCTCCCGCTGAGCGTGTTGCAGGGCCACCTCGTCTCGCTCCAACAGCGACTTGAAGCGGGCGAGCCACTCGACGCGAAAGCCATCCTCCCGAGTATCGAGGAGTCGCAATACCTCGGGTCGTTGCTTCACAACCTCAACGCCGCCGCGCGCCTCGAAGCCAACGAAGGGCTCACGCATCGTGATCCGATCGATCTCAACCGCCTCGTCGAACGGGTCGTCGATCGGCATCGTCCGATCGCTCGACGCAAGCAGATTGGCCTGGAGGTCGCCGTGCCCGAACGGACAGTCGAGTTTCGCGGCGATCTCACGTTGTTGGAGCAGGCACTCGGCAACGTCGTTCAGAACGCGATTCGATACAATCACGCGGGCGGTCACGCTGCAGTCACGCTCGACGGAAACGACGAAGCCTGGTCGCTCAAGGTCGTCGATGACGGCCCGGGGATCCCCGAAAGCGATCGCAGCCGAGTGGTCGAGCCTTCGTTCCGAGGCAGCGACGCTCGTACGCGTCACCCTCACGGAATGGGGCTCGGGCTCCACATCGCAAGCGATGTCGCGACCCGGCATGGGTTGGGGTTCAGTCTCACCGATACGCAAGGCGGCGGGCTCACCGTAGAGCTCGAGCACCCTGGACAGCGAGCCGAGCGACCTTAGATCTCTCGACATGCGCAGCGCCGACGTCGTCGTGGTTGGGGCGGGGTTCGGCGGCCTCGGGACCGCATTGCGACTTGCAGAGCTCGGAGGCGACGTCGTGCTCTGCGAAACCCTGAGATACCCGGGCGGCTGTGCCAGCACCTTCACGCGCAACGGCTACCGTTTCGAGGCGGGCGCCACTTTGTTTTCCGGCCTCGGCGAAGGTCAGCTGTTTTCCGAGTGGAACCGCAAATGGGAGCTCGGCGTTCGATTCGAGACACTCGACCCGCTCGTCGAGCTTCGAACGGCCAACTGGTCACTTGCGATTCCCCCGGATCCTCATGCGTTTCAGGAGCGCATGGCGCAGCTCCCGGGTGCCGACGCCGACGCTCTGCGAAAGTTCTTCGGCACGCAGCGCGCAGTCGCCGGGGCGCTCTGGAAGCTCTTCGAAGACCCGTCTCTCCTCCCCCCGCTGACCGCAAGCTCCATCCTACGGCACCTCGGCCGTTCGGCCTCCTACGCTCCGGTCATTCGCTGGATGGGTCGTTCTCTTAGCGAGGTCGTGGCCCATCACGGGCTACGGGGCTGGGAGCCGCTCCGGACGTACCTCGACGCGGTCTCACAGATCACCGTGCAAGCCAGCTCGGACGAAGCTGAGGCGCCCTTTGCAATGGCCGCGGCCGATTACTTCTTTCGAGGCACCGGGCACGTGCATGGCGGCATCGGATCGCTGGCTTGGGCGTTGGTCGACGCCATCAGACGGGCGGGCGGGCGAGTGTCGCTCGCCAATCGGGTCAAGAGCATTCGTCGCACCCACGGTCGTTGGCGGGTCGAGACGCGCCAAGGTGACATCGAAACGCCCTCGGTCGTCGCGAACATGCTCCCGCATTCTCTTTCGAAGATGATGTCGCCGCCGCTCGATGACATGCTCGTCGACGTTCGAAGAGCGGTCGAAGACGGATGGGGGGCCGCGATGCTCTACCTCGTGATGGACCGGAGCGCTCTCGAGCGCGAAGAAGCGCACCATCTGCAGTTGATTGACGACGCGGGCGCTCCGCTGCGCGAGGGCAACCACGTATTTTGCTCGATCAGCTCGGCAGAGGAGAAAGACCGCGCGCCCCAAGGGCAGCGTACCGCCACGATCTCGACACACGTTCCCATGCGGGCTCTGCGTGAGCTCCCACCCGACGAACAGGGGGAATACATCGAGCAAATCCAGCACCGAATGCGCGATACCATCCGCAGGCGAGCTCCTCGGCTCTTGGAAGGCGCCTGCTTCGAGATGACCGCAAGCCCTCGCACCTTCGAACGGTTCACCGGCAGGCATCACGGTTACGTCGGCGGCGTGCCGCGGCGCGTGGGGCTTCGACACTATCGACCTCGCGCTCTTTGGCCCCGTGAAGCGGAACGCGGTTTGTACCTGGTGGGCGACTCCGTGCTGCTCGGACAGAGCACCCTCGCGGTGGCTCTCGGAGGCGTGAAGACCGCTGAGCTCATCGCCAGACGCGATACTTGACCGGCGGCCCTGTCCGTGCGGTGATTGGGCTCGCGGAGGAGCGATGTTCAAAGAGATTCTGCAAGACCTCGTCGATCGAACCGAAGGAGGAGTGGCCGGGCTTCTGATGGCCTCAGACGGGATCGCGATCGATCAATACTCAAAAGGCGATGGACCGTTCGACATCGAGTCGGTCGGGATGGAATACAGCGTGGTTCTGAAGGGTGTGCAGCGCGCCGGCGAAATGCTCGATACCGGCGACACGAAAGAAGTGTCGGTCCAGACCGAGCGCCTGACGACCGTGGTACGCATGCTCTCCGAAGAGTACTTCGTCGCCCTCGCAATCGAGCCGGGGGGGAACACTGGAAAAGCGCGTTATCTGCTGCGCGTCAGCGCGCCGAAGCTGATCGAGAACCTCTGACTCCATGGCGCCGTCGGCAAAACGCATCCTGGTGCTCAACGGGCCCAACTTGAATCTGTTGGGCACTCGCGAGCCGGATGTCTACGGTTCCACCACCCTCGACGACATCGAGCAGGCTCTCCGGAGCTTGGCCAAGGACCTGGGCGCCAAGGTCGAGTGCAGGCAGTCCAATCAAGAAGGACAGCTCATCGACTGGCTCCACGAAGCGCGAAGCTCCTTCGACGGCGTCGTGATCAACCCGGGCGGCCTGACGCACACATCGGTGTCGCTCCGTGATGGCATCGCGGCTGCCGGGCTTCCGACCGTCGAGGTACACATTTCGAATACGCAGGCGCGCGAGTCGTTTCGCCATCAGTCTGTAACGGCCGCCGTGTGCATCGGGCAGGTGATTGGTTTTGGAAAGGATAGCTATGCGCTTGGACTTCGTGCGCTAATCGACTATCTCAACACTGCCGGCTGATCGAATCGCCGCCGGGAGACAACATGAAGTTGGATCTGGATCAACTCCGCGAGCTCATTCGACTCCTCGACGAATCCAATCTCACGGAGATCGAAGTCGAGCACGATGATGATCGCATCCGCGTGCGCCGCGAGCCCGGTCCATCCGTCGGTGCAACCGCGTCAGAGACGGCTACGGCAGTGGTGCACTCCGCGCATCCAGCCGGAGCACCCGGGACGGAAGAGGAGGAGAAAGACTACGTCACATCACCCTTCGTAGGAACGTTCTACAGGGCCCCTTCCCCAGAAAGCGAGCCCTTCGTCGAGATGGGCGATTCGTTCGTGCCTGGCCAAGTCCTTTGCATCGTCGAAGCGATGAAGCTCATGAATGAAATCGAGGCCGAGGCGGCAGGTACGGTCGTCGAAATCCTCGTCGAGAACGGTGCGCCGGTGGAATATGGCGACCGACTCTTTCGAATCGAAACCAGCTGAGAAGTGTTGCAAAAAGTCCTCATCGCAAACCGAGGGGAGATCGCGCTCCGGGTGATTCGCTCTTGTCGAGAACGCGGTCTGCGCACCGTCGCGGTCCACAGCGTAGTCGACGCTGATGCCCTCCACACCCGGCTTGCCGACGAGGCGGTATGTATCGGTCCTGCAGATCCGGCCCGCAGCTATCTTCACATCCCGGCCATCATCGCGGCGGCGGAGATCACGCGCGCTGATGCCGTGCATCCAGGCTACGGCTTTCTGTCGGAGAACCCGGAGTTTGCCGAGACCTGTGCGCAATGCGGGCTTCAATTCATCGGACCTCTTCCCGAACAGATGAGAAGCTGGGGCGACAAGGTGAGCGCCCGAGCACTCGCGAAATCGCTCGGTCTTCCGATCCTTCAGGGGACTGGGCTCGTCGCAGACGTCGAGGATGCGGTTCGAAAGGCCGAGTCGCTGGGCTTTCCGGTGCTGCTGAAAGCGGCGGGCGGCGGGGGCGGCAGAGCCATGCACGTCTTGAGCTCCAAGGAAGAGCTGCGCGCCGTCTTCGAGACCGCCCGAGCGGAATCGCGCGCCGCCTTCGGAAATGACTCTCTCTATTTCGAGAAGTATCTCGAGCGCCCACGACACATCGAATTTCAGATCCTCGGCGACGCGGAGGGCAACGTCCACGTGCTCGGCGAGCGAGAGTGCTCGATCCAGCGACGCCATCAGAAGGTGCTCGAAGAAGCGCCGAGCCTGGCTCTCTCAGACGAGCTGCGAAACGACATGTCTCAGACTATCGAGCGCGCAATGCGCGAGGTTGGCTTTCTCTCCGCCGGGACCCTCGAGTTCCTGCTCGACGAGAGCGGCGAGCTCACCTTCCTCGAGATGAATCCGCGCATCCAGGTGGAGCATCCGGTCACCGAGCTCGTCATGGGGATCGACCTCATCGACGAGCAGATCGGAATTGCGAACGGCCAACCCATCGAGCTTCCTGCACATCCGCTTTCCCCCCGGGGACATGCCATCGAGTGCCGCATCAACGCGGAGGACCCGGAGACCTTCGCCCCGAGCCCGGGCACGATCACCGAGCTCCACATGCCGGGTGGCATCGGGGTCCGGGTCGACGCCGGCATCTATGGCGGAGGACGCGTCCCGCCCCAATATGACCCCCTGATCGCCAAGATCATCGTACATGCACCGACACGCGCTCGCGCGATTGCAAAGATGCGGCGGGCGCTCGCTGAGACCATCATCGGAGGCATTCGCACCAACATTCCCCTCCATCAGAGAATCCTGGCGCACCCAGCGTTCGAACAGGGCCGCATTTCCACGCGGTTCATCGAGGACCTTCAATCTTAGCGCATGTTGACCACCCCCTTGCCGCATGAGTAGACTTGTGTGGGTGTACTGAACGCATGGGGGCTTAGCAGGGGCTTTGTCGATCAACCGGAATAAGGTCTTGGAAGCGGCTCGGAAGTACCAGTCGCGCGGCCAATACGACAAGGCGATCGCCCAGTACAAGAAGCTGGTTGACGCCGACAAGCGGGACGTCCGCTCTCTGCTGAAGATCGGTGACTTGCATGTTCGCAAGGGCGACCGGGGCTCGGCGATCGAGACCTATGAAAGCGTCGCCGGCCACTACGCGCAACAGGGCTTTTTCCTGAAAGCAATCGCGGTCTTCAAACAGATCCTCAAGCTCGACCCATCGCGTCTGGATGCTCAGCTACGGCTCGGCGAGATGTACGAGCAGCTTCAGCTTACCAGCGATGCAATGAGCGTCTACGAGGATGTTTCGAACGCATTCATGCGAGCCGGCGACAGCGACCAGGCTCTGCACACGCTCGGCAAGATGGTCGAGATCGACCCCGAACACATTCCGGTGCGGATCAAGTATGCCGAAGCGCTCTCGCGCGCCGGCCGCACGCAGGAAGCTGCGGACGAGTTCGAGCAGGGCGCACTGCTGTTGAAGGAGCAGGGCCGGCTCGACGACTACATCAAGGTTGCAGAGCGCTTGCTGTATCACCGCGGCAATGACGTCCAGGTGGCGAAGGAGCTCGCTGAGACCTACATCGCGCGGCGCGATCCGAAGCGTGCGCTCACGAAGCTGCAAATCTGTTTCAAGGCCGACCCGCGTGACGTATCGACCCTGTCGCTCTTGGCGGAAGCTTTCCTGATGCTCTCACAGAGCGACAAGGCGATCAGCGTGTACCGGGAAATCGCCCGCATCCACCGCGAGGCACACCGACCGCAAGAGCGCATGAGCGCCTTAGCCCGGATCCTGGAGCTCAACCCGAACGACCAGGAGACATTGACCGCTTTGCGGAAGACCGCCTCGGCCTCCGGGCAGCACTACATGCCGCCAGGCACGCTCCGCCAACACGCATCGTCGAGCGGCGCACTGAGCTCGCCGTCGCTGGGCAGCGCATCGAGCCTGAGCGGGGCCTCCGGAATCATGTACGTCGAGGAAGAGATCGAGGACGCAAGCACGGTCTCCGGCTCCTTGCCCGCGGTTTCCGAGCCGTCGATCGAGGTCGCGAGATCGTACTCTTCGGCGCCCGCCGCGCCGCGACTGCCGACCGGCGGGCGGGTCATCCCAATGCGGGGACTCGGTCCGATGACGTATGCAGAGTTCGTGGCGTTACCGCTGGTCGGCAGCAAGGTCGCCCCGGCCGCCGCTGCGCTGTCCCCGAGCCTGATGGAGCGAACCCTCGATCTCGCCGATGCGTATCTCGTGGATGGTCTCTTCAACCAAGCGCGTGCGATCGTCAGCGAGCTTCAGCTCACTCTCCCGAACCATCCGTTGGTTCTCGACAAGGCGCACGAGATCGAGGAGCTAGCGGCGACGTCCTCGGGCGTGTCGGCAGTCGCGCAGCCGATCGTTCAACCCACGGTGTCTTCGCTGCCCGTGGCGTTCATTTCGGAGTCGCCCGAGCCGGAGCTCGAGCTCGAGTATGAAGAGCTTCAGCCCGGGGATGAGGGCTTCGATTTTGCGGAGAGACTCGCCGAGGAGCTCGCCGAGGTCGCGGAAATCGCGCCGATGGACGAAGGCTCCGAGATGATCGACGTCGAGACGGTCTTCGAGCAGTTCAAGGCCGGCGTGGCCGCCCAGGTGAGCGACGACGACAGCGACACGCACTTCGACCTCGGCATCGCCTACAAAGAGATGGGCCTACTGCCCGATGCACGCCGGGAATTCCAAGTGGCGATGGCCGACCCGCGCCGACGTTGTCTCTGCTGGACGATGATCGGCCTCATCTACATGGACGAAGGTCAGCCCCGCGACGCGATCGAAGCCTTCCAATCAGGGCTCGAGAGCCCGGAGAAGACGCCCAACGAAACGGTGGGCCTCCACTACGAGCTCGCCATGGCCTGCGAGGCGAGTGGTCTTCTCGACCAGGCGCGGCTCCACTATGAATACGTGTTTCAACGCGAGCCGCAGTACAGGGAGGTCGGCCAGCGTTTGCAGCGTCTCGGGGGCCCTTCGGGCGAGGACACAGACGATCTCCTCATGGAATCGATGGACGACGTGAATCGCGCCTTCGACGAGTTGATCCACGAAGACTAGGCCCTATAGACTCGGTCAGCCATGGCCGAGACGGTCCAGACGTTCTGTAGAATCTGTGAGGCCCTTTGCGGGCTCGAGGTCACTGTCGAGGGCGACCAGGTCATCGACATCAAGCCCGACGATGACCACGTCGCCACGCGGGGCTACGGATGCCTCAAGGGGCTCAAGCAGCATCGCATGTACGACACGCCCGACCGGTTGCTCTACCCCATGCAAAGAGTCGACGGCGAGCTTCGGCGGGTGAGTTGGGACGACGCGCTGCAAAGCATCGGAAGCAAGGTGCGCGCGCTGATTGAGAACCACGGCCCTGACAGCATCGCGATGTACGTCGGGACGGCGGCCGGCTTTGGGGTTCTGCACCCGGTCTTCGCGCAGGGCTTCATGCAGGGCGCGGGTTCGGCGAGCATGTTTTCTTCGGCCACGCAGGATTGCGCCAACAAGTTCGCCGTCGCGCATCAGGTTTACGGCTTTCCGTTCACGCAGCCCTTCCCGGACCTCGAGAACCTCGAGTGTCTGATCATCGTCGGGGCCAACCCAGCCGTCTCGAAGTGGAGCTTCCTGCAGGTCTCGAATCCGATTCGGCGCCTGAAAGAGATCGAAGCACGCGGGGCCAAGATTTTCATCGTCGACCCGCGTCGTACCGAGACCGCCAAGGTTGCAGGTGAGCACGTCTTCATCCGCCCCAATACCGACGTCTTCTTCTATCTCTCGTTCCTCAACGAGTTACTCGCGACAGCCGAGATCGACCGGGCGCACGTGGACCAATTCATGACCGGCTTCGACGAAGTCTGCCGCCTCGCCGAGGCATGGCCGCCGGAGCGCACGGCCGAAGTCACTCGCATTCCGGCCGATCGGCTGCGAGAAATGGTTCGGGCCTACACCGAGGCCGACGGCGCCGCCCTCTACTGTTCGACCGGCGTCAACATGGGGACCAATGGCTCGCTCGCGTTCTGGCTGCAGGAGTGCATCAACGCGATCTCGGGGAACCTCGACCGCAAGGGAGGCACCCTAGTGAGCACCGGGGTCATCGATTTCGCAGCGTTCGGCAAGAAGACCGGCACGCTCCTGCACCAGAACGAAAGCCGCATCGGCGGCTTCAAGTCGGTCAACGACGCGATGCCGGGCGGGATCCTCGCGGACGAGATCCTCACGCCCGGCGACCGGCAGATCAAGGCGCTGTTCGTCACGGGCGGCAACCCGCTCATCACGATGGCGAACTCCGAACGCCTACGTGAGGCCTTCAAGGAGCTCGAGCTTCTCGTCGTTCTCGACATTCAGCCGAGCGAGACTGCTTCGGTCGCGACTCACGTGCTCCCCTGCACTTCACCGTTCCAGCGGCCGGACCTTCCATTCGTCTTCCCCTTGATGCTGGGACTTCAGTCCAAGCCGTACCTGCAGGCGACGCGCGCGGTCGTGCCGCCTCAGGGCGAGCAGCGAGACGAAGCGACGATTTACGTCGACCTCGCCAAAGCGAGTGGAATCAACTTGTGGGGCTCCGCGATCGCGCAGCGCGCGATGGAAGCCGGCAAAGCGCTCAACTCGCTCGGGCGAGGCGAAAAGCAACCCTCGATCCCCCAAGAGCTTCTGCTCTCGGGCCTGCTGCGAGCGACCAAACAGGGCAGCTTCAAGAAGCTCCTGAAGGAGAAGCACGGGCGGCTTCGACCGCAGCACGATCCAGGGAGCTTTCTCGGCCGGCGGATCATCCACGACGACCGCAAGGTGCATCTTGCTCCCGAGGTCTTGTTGAAGCAGGCCGAAAAGCTCGAGGCCGACTTTGCGCTCGAGCTCTCGACTCGGGACAAGCTCAAGCTGATCACCAAGCGCGCCATCACCACGCACAATTCGTGGACGCACAACATCGAGGAATTCGTCTCGGGCGAACGCAACACGAATCATCTCTACATGCACCCGGACGATGCGGCGCGCGCGGGAATTGCCGAAGGCAACCTCGCCGACGTGTCGACCGATACGGCTACCGTGCGCGTCCCAGTGAAGCTTCTGTCGGAGTTGATGCCAGGGACCGTGGCGCTGCCCCATGGCTGGGGTCACCAAGACAGCAAGATGAGTGTCGCCAGCAAGACGACGGGCGTCAACGTCAACCTGCTCGCCGCCGATGGCCCGGACAGACTCGAAAAGGTTTCCGGCATGGCGCATCTCACCGGCTTCTTGGTGGACGTGAAGCCCGCAGCCGGCGCCCTCAACCCGCACCACTGGTCGGGCATCGGCAACGCCTAGAACATTGCGCGGAACGACAGGTTCGGAAACCAGATCGCAGCGGTGTACGTGATGGGACACGGCGTCGCGGGAACTCCGTAGCGGAACTGGCATTCGAGGCTGGTCGCGTTCAATGAATCCACTTCCTGTGCGTCGCGCGCTTGGGTGATGTTGATCCATTCGAGTGATATCTGCATCCGACGCCCTGGTTTCGCCCAGTCGTAGGCCACCTTGGCGTCGAGCCGTACGAACCAAGGAACGCGTTGTACGTACTGCTGCATCACGCCGGCGGGATCGAGCCAGAGCCAGCCCTCGGCGCGGCCGGACCGCGCAAACACACGCGCACCGATCGTGAGACCGAACTTCGACCGCCAGACGAGCACGCCATTCATCACGTGCCGGACGTCATAGGAGGGGGTGTAGTCGAACGTCTGGAGCGGGAGATCGCGCAAGTCGGCCTTCGCGGTGAGATCGCTGAAACCGAGCGTGTACCCCGCCCAGGTCGAAAAGCCGACGTCGAACGATCGCTTGAGCAAGAGCTCGAGTCCGTAGCTCTTGCCGTCGGCATCATCCAACAGTAGACCCGCCAAGGGATCGGAGAAGCCACCGGCGATTTGCGGGTTGGTGAAGATGTCGACGAAGCGAAGGTCGCGAAAGAGGTTGAGATAGCCGCGCGCTTCGAACGTGAGCTCGTGGGGCAGAAAGAAGCGGACACCGCCCTCGGTCTGATTGGCACGCTGAAGCCCGGGCTCGAGCGGGACGTCGCCGAGGCCGGGAAGCGGGATCGAAAACGTGGCGGGCCTGAAGCCGAAGCCCCATCCAACGAAGACGTCCGCGATTTCGCGTGCGTGAAACGTTGCCCTGGCGCGCGGGCTGACACCGGCATCCGGACTGAAGCCGGAGGTCTTCCAGACGTCCACGCGAGCTCCGAGCGACAGATCCACCCAAGGCAACGGCGAGAAGGTCGCGTCGGCCACTGCACCACTGATGACGCGTCGATCCTGCTGCGCGAATGACTGAAGGCACGGCGTTGCCACGCTCGGGGTGACCTCGCGTCCGGCGTTCAGATCGGCGAGGTTGATCTCGGTACAATCGGCAGGCCCAAACAGACCCGAAACGCCCGCGCCCAGAAGCAGCCTCACTTTGGGAGCCGCGTAGATCGCGAGGAATCTCGGGCCGAACCGGTGGATGTTGGCGCCTGCATTGGAAACTGCGTCCCCCGCCGCATCGTCGACTTCGGAGAAGTCGTAGCCGTAGAGCATGGTGCCTACTGAAATTCCATCGCCTCACCTTCCCGATGAAACGCGCTTCCAGGCGGTGAAACTGAAGGTCGAAGGCGAGCCGGCCCGTTTCGCTGCTCGCGTCGATGGCTGAGCTGTCGCGCCCGCCGAAAGCGACGAGCTCGAAGCGCGACCGGGAGCTCATCGCCACACCGGTGCGGTATTGGTAGTCCCAGTAATCGACGCGCGCATCGACATTGATCGCGCGAAGGAGAAGATTGGGAAACCCGTAACGGCCGGCGAACGTCATCGACGCCTTCTTGGGCATCGGTACGTCGAGAAAACCCGAGACATCGATGGTGCGAATGTCGGCCTCGCCATGGACCCGGTCCCTGTCCATCTGGCGGGCTTTTCCAGTGACGATGCCACCGGTCATCCCTCCGAACCGGGCTGGCGGTGCGCCCGAGAACACGTCGATGCCGCCGATCAATCCGGAATAGATCGTCGCTGGCCCGAGCACGGTGTGGAAGAGCAGCGGAATCGGAACACCGTCGTAGAGGTAGACCGTGCCGGAGGGTGGCGCCCCTCGGAAGTAAACGTAGGGTTGGCCGTTGGCGAGGGGGACGGTGCCCGGCAAGATGTCCAAGATCCGAAACGGCTCGCCGAAGGTGCCGGGGATGTTGCGGATCCCCGCGAGCTCGAGCTTGAGCGGCGTCTGTGCGCGGGCGTCGACCTCGACCGTCTCCAAGAAGACCAGCTCTTCGTCGACGCGGGGGATCTCGGGCTCCAGGGTCGTTTCGGGCGGCGCTGGTCCCGAGGCGCCGTCGGGCTCGGGTCGCTGAACGCGTAGGTTCACGCTCACTTGCGATGACACCGGCTTTCCATCGCGGGTCGCTGGCACGAACGAGGCTTGAGCGATCGCCTCATCCACGAGATCGCAAAGCGCACGTCCGGAGTCGCATCTTTCGACGATGCCCTTGCCGTCCGGATCGATCCGGACGAGCACGCGAACCACCCCCGACTCGGGCACCTCGACGTCGGCAGGAACCTCCACCCCAGGTAACGACTTCACCCGCGGCGCAACGAGATCCTGCGCCCGCGCGCCCCCACTCCACGCAAGCACCCCCAACACCAGCCAAATTATGGGGACACGCTGCACTTCCAAAACTCACCTGGTTTCAGCGACTTAGCCACCACACCGCGAAAACCCAAATCCGGGAGTGGTTTTTCGCGGTGTACTTCGCAAGCTACCGGAAAAACATGGCTTGCGGGGGGGAGCGTGTCCCCTATTCGAGGGTTCGGTGGAGCTTTTCCATGTGGGCGATGCGGTCCTTCAGCATTTTTTTGAGGGCCGCTCGTAGGTAAGGCTCGACGTCGGCGTCGGTGCTGCCGGTATTGGAGACGATCTGCCGGTAGAGGTCCGCGGTGTCCCCAGAGACCGCAATCGTGATCTTCGACTCGCTCAGGTGATCGTCGATCAGGCTGCGGATCAGCCCGCTCATGTTCACCCCGAGCTCCACGAGCCGGGCGTGCTGGTCCTCGCGAATCATCAGACTGATACGTCGAAACTCGTCGGTCATCGATTCCTCCGCATTTGTAGGCCAATACACGAAAATATACGAGAGCACAAGTTTATGCTTGTTTATGTATATATATGCTTTATTGTATAAGTATTGGACCCACTCAAGGAGGACGTCATGTGTCGCATCGTCATCTCGCTCATCGCCTCGCTTGGCGTGGCCCTCACGCTCGGGCTCGCAGGCTGCAGTAACCCCCATACCCCTGCCGGGCACGAGGGCTACGTCTTCGAAGACCCACGGCTCGTAGGCGAAGGCGGATTTCGTGGCGTGGTTCGGGGCCCAGGAAACTACGGCGTCAGCCCGTTCCGCAACCGAATCGTCAACATCGACACACGCCCCACCACCTACACCGAGCAGTTCAGCATCCTCGTCAAGGACGACCTGAACGTGGCGTTCGACGTACACGCCGTGATGAAGGTCGAACAAGGGCAGGTCCGCTCCGTCGTCGAACAGTTCGGCGGCCCCCACTGGTACGAGCGCTTCGTCAAGGAGCCCTTCCGGACGATCGTCCGCGAGTCGGTTCAGCAATACGCGAGCCGTGAGCTCAAAGCCGAGCGTGAGAACATCGCCTCGGCCATGGAAACCGCGTTGAACGCCTATCTCGAGAGCCGACCGTTCGAAGTGGTCCGGCTCGCGGTCGGTAACATCGACTATCCTCCCATCGTGTCTCAGGCCGTCGAGAAGAAGCTCGCCGCAAGACAGCTCCTCGAGGAAAAGGAAACGCAGCGAGAGATTGCGCAACGCGACGCACAGATCCGGGTCGAAGAGGCGAAGGGTATCGCCGAGGCTCAAAAGATCATCAACGCGACGCTGACGGCGAACTACCTGCAGCACGAAGCGATCGAAGCACAACGGATGATGGCCAATGCCCCGAACCACACCACGGTCTACATCCCCGTCGGCCCAAACGGTTTGCCGCTCGTGCACACCCCGTAGCCAGCTCGGCCGACAGGGCGAGACCTCCGCGGCGGGACGTCGAAAGGCGCAACCGGTTCGCCGCCTTCCGGTAGACGCAATTCTTGCGCGTGTTCGAGATGGATTCGTGAATGAAAGCAACGGACCGACCGTGGCACACCTCATGCAGTCAGATGATGTGGGTTAGTGGCCTTAGGGCTGGCTCGAGGAGGGAGGTGGATGGTGCGTTACCTCTTCGGAGTGCTGCTTTTGGGAGCGCTGACGATGGGATGCGGTGATCCAAGCAGCCAGCCGCTCGACCGGAGCTTTCTGGTCGTCGTCGAGAGCTCCGTCTTCGAGCCCCTAAAGCCCAGTCTCGAGCGGTACGCGGAGGCGATGCGTCTCTCGCAGTTTAGGATCCACGTGCAGCCCTGGGTTCCGGGCACCGCGAGGGAGTTGCAGGCTTTCGTGTTCGACTATTTCGACCATTACGGCATCGAAGGCGCGCTCCTCATCGGGGACTTGCCCGCTGCCGAATACGAACAGATCGGCTTGCACGGCTACGAGCGATTCCCGACAGATCTCTACCTGCAGGACCGGGACGCGATCTGGGTGGACCAGAACGACAACGGAATCTTCGATTATCACACGGAGCTCGAGATCGAGCTCTATACATCACGCCTCATCGGCACGCCGTCCCAGCTTCGGGCCTACTTCGATCGCGCGGACGACTACCGCCGCGTCGGCCCGCTCGTCGATGTGTCGGCCTTCATCTTCATCGATGACGACTGGTCTGGGAACGACACCTCGGACGTTTTGGGCCTGGACGAGCTATTTAGCTCGGTCGAAGTCGTCCAGAGCACCGACGAGAGCACCCTCGACACCTACCTCGCGAAGCTCACCGGCGACGGAGCGGAATTCGTCTATCAAAAGATCCACGGATACCACGAATGGATCGGCATCGACGAGCCCGACGGCCAGAGCAAGCTCTCGACGCAAAACATCATGGATGAGAATCTCAAAGTCTCGTTCGTGAACATGATCAACTGCTTCGCTGCGGATTTCACCGAGGATGAGAGCGTCGCGGCGGCGTACACCGTGGGGACGGACTACGGACTCGCGATCATCGGGTCGACCAAGGAGGGACACATGACCGACCCGCGCACCTTTCACGCACACCTGGCCCACGGCATGCGCTGGGGCGAAGCCTATCGGGCGTGGTTCAACGAGCAAGGCAAGTGGAACGACGTCTGGTATTTGGGCGTCGTGCTCATGGGCGATCCGCTTTTGACGCTGACCGGCGATCTTCCGGATTCGGGCGGAGGTCGCCATCTGGAGGTTTTCGATGACTAAAGCGCATACACACTGCGCCGCGAGGTTCCCTCGCATTACCCAGCCTCCGTTGCTTCACCTGATTTGCATGCTCTCGCTGATGTCGATGGCCAGCTGCGGGGACACCGAGGCGACGGATGGTAGCGGCGGCACGGGCGGGAGTGATCTGGAGCTCGTCTCGGCTGCCCTGGAGGTCGCCGAGTTTGACGCCGATTTCGTCCCGGTGCCGATCGAAGGCGCGATGGTTTGCCAGGTCGGCGTGAACAACTGTGTCACCACCAACGGGTTGGGCATCGCGACGATCTCCTTTCCCAAAGACCAGGAGATCGCGTTCACCGTCGAGAAAGAAGGATACGGTCCGTGGGTGTTCGGGAACGTGACCGACGAGTACTTTCCCGAGCCTGCCACGCTCGATGGCAGAGATACGACCAGTGTTCCCATGTATAGCCACGAGCAGCTCGCCGCCATCGCGGAGCAGTTGCAAACCCCTTACCCGTGGAAGGGAGGGATCGTGGGCCTCACCAGGTGGTTTAGCCCGCATCCGGGTGTGAAATTCTTGCCCGTAGGTCCAACAGCCGAGGCGGTGGGCGAGGCCTTCTACTTCGATGCCTCGACCCAGCAATACAGCCTCGACCTCGAGGCCACGACAGCGTTCTTTGGACTGGCGGACGCCCCGCTGGCTGAGGGCGGCTTCACCGAGGTGACCCCCGGCGTGCAGCAGTTCGAGTTCGTGGGAACGGCCGGCGATTGTGCCCATGCATCCTGGGGCTGGCCCGGCGACGCCCCGAATCGGATCAGAGTCCCCGTGCTCGAGGGATACGCGACCTACGGCAGCGTACGCTGCGACGAGGAAGCGCCGGGAGCGGGCCTCGCTTCTTCTTCGACGCTCGAGCATTCGATCCGGAGGCCATGATGCGTGTGGCGCTCGCCATTCTGTGTGGAGTCATGCTGCTCGCGTGTGCTGAGCCCGCCGCAAACGGTGGCACAGGGGGCATCGACCTCTGCAGCCAGGTCCACTGCGACGACGGAGACGACTGCACCGAGGACGTATGCGATCCGACCGATCCACGGGTGTGCGTGTTCTTCCTCGCACCAGAGGAAACCCCTTGCAACGGAGGCGGGGTTTGCGACGGGACGGGCGACTGTGTCGAGTGCAATGGCGACCAAGACTGTAAAGACGACGATCACAATGAATGCGTGAGCCCTCGCTGCGAGAACAAGACATGCGGTGGCATGGCAGTGGCGGACTTCACACCGTGCTCGGGAGGCGCATGCCGAGCTGGTCGGTGTGAGCCGACCGATCTGGTTCTGCCCTGCACGGAGCAAGGGATTCGCAATGCGATCGCGGCCGGCGGAGGCGCGTACACCTTTGACTGTGACGGACCCACGACGGTGACGACCGAGTCGGAGATCATCATCGATAACGACGTCATTCTCGGCGGTGGCGGTGATCTAACCGTCCATGGAGGCAACGACCATCGCGTCTTCTCGGTCCTCGACGCCAACACCGTTTGGCTCGACGGTATCGCGGTGAGCGGAGGTTTTGCGATCAACAGCTGCGGAGGCTTGTTGAACGAGGGGACGCTGACGCTCTCGAAGACCGTCGTGGCCGGCAATGCGGCCTCGTCCGGCGGCGGCGGCCTCTGTAACTCGGGGACGCTAACACTCCTCGACAGCGCCGTGCTGGGCAACTCGGCAAAAGCATGCGCGGGGGTTTTCAACAACGGAAGCCTGGCGCTGACCAACAGCAGAGTGTGGGCGAATACCGCAGCGGCGGGCGGCGGTGGCATTTGTAGCTCGGGGACGCTGACGGCGACGAGCAGCACCGTGTTCGGGAACTCCGCGAATGACGCGGGCGGCATCGAAAGCTCGGGCACCCTGACACTGACCAACAGCACGGTGTCAGGCAACGTCGCGCAAGAACGAGGCGGCGGCATCTTCAACAGCGGCGCAGCGACGGTGACGAGCAGCACGGTCTCGGGGAACACGACAGGAGGCGAACGCGGAGACGTTCGGAACGCTGGGTCGCTGACGATGGTTGGCACGTTGGTCGACGGTGGCTGTGCTGGGGGCATCATCTCTGGCGGGTACAACGTCGAATCGCCGGGCGACACCTGTGGCTTCGACCAACTGACCGACCAGGTCCGGGTCACGGCAGCACAGCTGAGCCTCGGGACGCTCGGCGACAACGGCGGACCGACCAGGACGCACCCGCTTCTGCCGGGCAGTGTCGCCATCGACGCAATCCCCGAGTCCGCATGCGAGACGGCTGAAGACCAGCGCGGAGTGACCCGTCCGCAAGGTGACGGCTGCGACGTCGGCTCGTTCGAGATGGAGCAGCCCTAGGCCACAATGACAGAGAATCTCGAGACGCTCGGTCCGACTTGACGTTCAAAAAGGGGAAAGCTAAGCGATGTCGACATTTGCGGGCGTAACTCAGTTGGTAGAGTGTCAGCTTCCCAAGCTGAATGTCGTGGGTTCGAGTCCCATCGCCCGCTCTTCTAGGTCCTTCCATGACTGTTGCTCGAGGCTCGCCCGTCGCCGTACACTGAGGCGGGAGGGCCTAGCCATCCGCTATTTGCTCGCGCTCACGCTGCTCTGCGGATGCTATGAGATCACGCATCCGGCGAAGGGCTATCAGATCGTGGCAAACGTCCTCGAGGCTCCCATCATCGCGGGCAAGGGGTCGGCTTCGAACGTACTGCTGGCGGGGTTCCCCTGGCAGCTCGCGGGCCGTGTCGACAATCCGCAGTTCATCTTCTTCGAGCGGCTTCCGCTCTCGGCCTGGGAGTGCAATGGCAGAGGCTGTGCGACGCGCCTGATGGTGGTGGCCGACAACGGCACGATCATCTACCACAAAGACCGCATCGGCCAGGACATGCACGTCTGCACGGCTGATTACGTGCAAACCGTCGGTCGCGTTCACTGCCGCGAACGGCGCGTGGATGCAGAGGTCCTGGATCGCCAGAAGACGACGTTCATCGGCGATCGCACCGACGCGCGGTGGGAGGGTGATTCCTTTTCACGGCTGATCAGCGGATGGCACTCCTGGGCGCAAAGCACGAGCCCATGGCACCCGCCTGAAGAAGGCATCGCGGGAGAGTGGACCGAGGCGCCATGGGCAGGCGAAGCACTGGTGCTATCGCTTCGAAACGCACACAACGTCGACCTCGGGGCGTGCTCAGTGTTCGTTCCTTGGAAGTGGGAGGACCGCGACCCGCGGCTCGACCCGATGCTCGGACCCATCCTCGGCGACCGTGGGCTCGCAGAGCTCACGTTGGACGAGCTCGACGCCGCGCGTGCAGGGTCCGGCACGACCAACGAGAGGCAAGACGTTGCATGGTTCTTCGACGCTTTCACCGGCCTGTGGCCTCGCGACGTGTCTAGCGAGTTCCATTACCGGGTAAAAGAAACCGGCGAGCGTCAAGTCTGCCTTCGCAGCTATTTCTCGACGAATACCAAGCTTCGCGCGCGGCCCGGCGGCTGGAACATCATCGCCGAAGGGATTGCGGGGGGCCTCGCCGAGCTGTTCGGCATCGGCGACTGCAAGACCCACCCCGTGAGCGTTCGGTACTGCGGTGAGCTCGGCGCATCGGACGGCGCTCCAACGTTCACGTTGGATGAGTCCTCGACCGTGGTCGAGATGGAACCCTACTCCTGGTTCAAGCCCTCCTGCAACAACAACTTCGTGCCTCTGGTGAAGGAGGCGCTCGGCGAAGGCGTTCGTCAGCTCACGGATGCGGTGATCACCGAGCAACTGACCGGCCTCACCGCGGACCTCCCGTTTCAGATTCGGCGCCTCGAGCTCACCCCGAGCGGCGCCTACTTTGTCGTGGCGGAGGACTACGACGATGATCAATATGCCGCGATGAAGCTCGCCGGCATGGCGCTCGAAGCAGATGCGGGGCTCCTTTGCCGGCCCGAGCTCGGAGACAGCGACTTCGCGCATGCCGAACGCGAGCCGGCGAGCTTCGAGGTCTCGAAGCGGGGCATCACGCGCTGACTTCGTTCAGTCTTTCCACCGGGTCTTCGACCCGGCGCCCACCAAGCCGAGATCCAGCAACACCGTGACGACCACCAGGACGAGGTACATCCCGTCGACCGAGCCGTTGCTGTTGATGGCAAACGCATACGACAGGGTCGTGAGCGGCATGAAAAAGAACCCGAGCAGCGGCCAGAGCGTCGTGTCGTACGCGCGGCCGAGATAATCGCTGAGCACCACGACGAGCACGATTGCGAAACGGGGGGTGGCGAGAGCCAGACAACCCACGAGAAACGGCATGGTGCGAGGCTAGCACGGCACCCAAGCAGGACTCCGGGCGACTCGGTCTCGGCCTAGGGTGGGGGGCGTGAACTTTTGCGTATGGCGCCCCTCGCCCGGAATGGTTATGTATGCGTCTGTGGGTCTTGGTGGGCCCTTGCTTTTCTTCATGGTGGATGAGGAGGAAGCAGCCAAATGGATTCAAAAGGCTCAGCGATCATCGATCTGACCGAGGCGGCGTATGACCTCGAGCTGGCCGACCAAGCGTGGCTCCCGACGATCTTGGAGCGTGGGCTTCCCGCCCTGGAACAGGGGCTCGGCGTAGCCGGCTACGAATACGGCCATCCCAGGGACGGAGGTCCCGTCGAGCTCCGCAACCTCTACGTGGCTTCCGGTCCGGCCGACTTCGCGGAGCGGCACCTGCGCGCGCTGTCGACGACCCCTCCGGAGGTGTTGCGCGAGCAGCTCGGACGAGGGTCGGCCACCACGGGCTCGGAGTACAGCAAAGACCACCCCGAGCAGCTCGCGCACTACGTCTCGCACGTCGACTACTGCAAGGACGTGCTCTTTTTGACCGCGATCGACCCTCAAGGCGCGGGCGTTGCCATCGTCGCGCCCCTCGGAGAGGTCACCACGCTGTCGCCTCAAGAGGCGCAGCGGTGGCAGATGCTCGCTGCACACGTCGAGGCAGGCCACCGCTTGCGGCAAGGTCTGGCGACCAAGGCCGCCGCCGATCTCGCGGGCACGGAGCTCCCTCACGATGCGGAAGCGATCCTGGATTCGAGTACGTTTCGTATCTCCGACGCCATCGGCCCGGCTCGAAAGCGCAGCTCTACCGAGAGGCTGAGGCGCGCCGCGGTGGCGGTCGATCGAGCGCGGGGCGCGATGCGAAGTACCGATCCGGACACTGCCCTGGAGATTTGGAAGGCGCTCGTTCAGGGGCGTTGGTCGATGGTCGATTGGTTCGACACCGACGGCAGGCGCTTCGTCTTGGCTCTACCAAACTCACCCGACGTCCTCGATCCTCGGGGGCTCACCGAGCGGGAAAGCCAGGTCGTGACCTACGCGGCGTCAGGCCACACCAACAAGATGATCGCCTACCGGTTGGGTCTCTCTTCCTCTCACGTTTCCCTGCTCATCCGCAGCGCGATGCGAAAGCTCGGCGTTCGGACGCGGGCACAGCTGGTGAAGAAGATCCGAGACCTGCAGGCGCTTCAGTAGCGCGGGCCTCGGGGTGTCCTCTTTACGAGGCCGCCCATGCCTGCCAAACCTGAGCATGGCCGAAGTGGAGATCACGCCCAGCCAAGCTGCCTGGAATCGTCTTGCCGACGAGCTCAAGCGAATCGGCGACAAGCTCGTGGGACCAACCGGAGCGCGGAGCCCGCGCGAGCGCGCCGAGGGGTACCGCTACCTCGTACGTCTCATCGCCACAGCTCAGGAGCTGTGCTTGGAGGAAGATCGCGCACGGCCGTCCTTGGTTCGGATGTTCACGCCCACGCGGAAGTTCGTGGCCGAGGGAACCGACACACTTTACCACGAGGCAAAGCTCGACCCTGCGCTCTCCTACGAGCTGACCGTGCGCCGTGGCGACGACCTTTTCTTCTCGGTCGTCGTCTACGCCGACGACGAAGACGGCGACAAATTCATCGTGGATGATCTAAACGACGAAGCTCTGGTTTTCGACGATCTCGACGGCCAATCAGTTGCGAGAATTCACATCGGCGCCGAGAGGCCCGAGCGTGCGAAGAACTGGTTGAAGCTCGACGGGCAACGGCCGTTCATCTTGACCCGCCAGTACTTTCCCGAGTTCGTCACCTCGGTCGACGCGGGGAAGTACCGGCAGGCACTCATGAGCATCGAGCGCACGGACGGCGTCCCGGCCCCGGAGGCCTATGGGGAGCGGGAATTCGCCGAGGGAGTCGACCGCATGGTCGAGTTCATCGATCAGACGCTGGACTCGGCCCTCGGCATCTCGGCCTTCGTCGGGCTCAATCTCGTCGAGTACGCGCGCACGGACACGAGCCCGACACGGATCGGGCCGGATGGAAACCTCGTCCTCGACCCTGATAGCCACGAGGACTACAGCCCCGAAGAGCTAGCCGAGATGGTCGATCCGCGGGTGGTCGCCAACAATCTCCCCGGCCCGGGCATCGACTACGTCGGCGCGATGTTCAGGCTCGCCGACGACGAGGCGATCGTGATCGAGGGTAAGAACGTACCGTGCCGGTATTGGTCCGCCCAGATCCTCACTAAATTTCTCGAGTCGGGCGACTACCGCTACCACCGGGTGGCAATCAACAACCGCCAGGTCGAGGCCGACGAAGACGGCACCTTCCGGATCTATGCAAGTCACACCAACCCGGGCGTTCGCAATTGGATGAGCACGCAGGGATACACGCACGGTCAAATCGTCCTTCGCACGCTCTTGGCGGAGGAGGACATGAACGCCGAGCTCTCAGTCGTGAAGCTCGCCGACATCCCCGACCGCGATCGCGTCTAGCTAGGCCACGAGCGGAACGCCGTACGCGCGGCAATAGCCTTCGAAGCGATCACGGACCTGGCGAAGATCCAAACCGAAGTCCTCGAGCCCGTAGTGATGGGCTCCGTGCTTGCCCTGCGGGTTCTCGGTCAGAAACGAGCGCATGCGCCGCTCGATCTCCTCCGACCAAGGCAGGCCGAAGCGGCCGTATGCACGACGAAGGGCCGCCACGGGGTCAGCGACCACCTCCTCGAACTGGATGTCGATGAACTGATCGGCCTTGTCTCGGTGCTTTTCGCGAGCAACCGTCGCTTGGTCGAGCGAATCGGCCCACCATGCGAGCTGCTGCTGCCCGAGCGCGTGGGGGTCGACCGAGTCGCTCGCCAATCCGCGGATGACGTAGATCAGACTGGCAAGCGAGGGAACCGTCTTCGCGGGGTCGCGGTGCGTGAAAATGATCCTGGCGTCCGGATACTCGGTGAGTAGTGCGTCGAGCGAGCGCAAGTGCACGGGGCTCTTCAGCGCCCAGCGGTCCTTCATGTGTTTACTTTGAAGGTGCTCTAGATAATGCCG
Source organism: uncultured delta proteobacterium (assembly GCA_963792825.1). GTDB lineage: Bacteria > Myxococcota_A > Polyangia > Polyangiales > Houyiibacteriaceae > SG8-38. Next base: position 173,386 of record CAWBXS010000002.1, read on the forward strand.
ATGGAAGGTGTACGCCGGAGCGTGGCTCTGCCGATCTACCCATGCTTGGAAGGTCGGCACGTCGAAGGTCACGTTGAACTGAGGACCTAGCAGGCTCTGCGCGAGGATGGGCATGCACTCCTGCGGAAGCTCCGCGCCGACCTCGTGAATCGACGCGAGCGATGGCGCCATGGTGTCCATGTGACCAAAGTAGGTCCGGCCTTTTTCGATACGCGGATCGGTGAGGAACGTCGCGGTCGTGGGCGGGGGATCCGGAAACTGCACCTCCCAGCTCATAGGCACCCGGTTTGCGGGATCCTGTGCGAGCAGATTGAACAAAATCGTGGTTCCGGTCCGTGGAAACCCCACGATGAAAATCGGCCGAACGATCGGCACATCGACGACTTCGGGATGCGCCGCTCGGTGCCGATAGATACTCAGCCGATTCTGGAGAAATCCGAGCAGCGACTGACGGAACATCACGCGGCCGAGCCAGTTGAGCTTCGCCTCGTGCGTGATCGCGTCGAAGAGCACGGGCAACGCGTTCATGAAGCTCTCATCGCCGAATTCGTTGGACTTGGACGTGCGCACGGCGGTCCGGACGATGTCGTCGGGACGGATCGACGGCCATCCCGGAGCCAAGATCGGCCCCACACGATTGAGCACGCGCATGGTGCGGGTTCGATGGGGAGGGGCAGCAGTCATGGATCGACACTGTGGCGAGCGTGGGGACCGACCGGGTTGCGTCGACTAGCACGCGCCTCCATAGCCCGCAAAACGTGGAGAGCGCATGAGTGAAAACGAGAAACCGCTGCGCGTGGCGATCGTCACCGGCGCGTCGTCAGGTATCGGAGAGGCCACCGCCCATTGTCTCGCAGAGTCCGGGTTCTCCGTGGTCTTGGCCGCGCGCAGAGCAGACCTGCTGACGAGGATCGCCGCGGACATCAGCGCTCGAGGTGGTAGAGCGCTGAGCGTACCCACCGACCTCAGCGATTCAGACCAGACTTCGGCCCTGGTCCAGACGACGCTGGATGCCTTTGGAAGGGCCGACGTGCTCGTCAACAATGCCGGGTACGGTCCGCCCTATGCGCTCGAGCAAATGGATCGCGCGGCGCTGCGACACGTGTTCGACGTCAACCTGCTGTCGGGTATGCAGCTGATCGGGGAGCTGACGCCGACGATGCGGGAGCAAGGCGGCGGCCGCGTGATCAACATCAGCTCGCTGACCCGGTACGTCGGTGCGCCAATGGCCAGCGCCTATGCAGCCACCAAGGGCGGTATGGAAGCCATGAGTGCCTGCCTGCGTCTCGAGCTCTCGATTTGGAACATCACGGTGAGCCTGATCGTGCCAGGCTTCGTCGATACCCCGACCTTCGACAAATCGCGTGCGGCTGGCAAGATCCTGAGAGAGGACCCGAGTAACCCATACCGACAGCTGATGGGCAATCTCGACGATTTCGCCACCGAACAGCTCAAGAGCGCGGTTTCTCCCGAGGACGTCGGCAAAGCGGTGGTGAAAGCGGCCACGGCGCCGTCTCCGAAGACGCGCTACTTCGTTCCAAAGTCCGCGCGGACGGCTGCGCGAATGTTCGGAATGCTGCCTGACGGAGTGGCGGATAAGCTCTTGCTCAGAATGTACAAATGGGGACTTCCGGCATGAAGACACGAGCGGCGAACGACTCAGGCAAACGAGTGCTGGTCACCGGCGCTGCAAAGGGCATCGGCGCGGCGATCGTACGACTCTGCCTCGAAGCTCGGCACCAGGTCGTCGCCGTCGACATCGACGAGTCGGGCCTATCGCAGCTCCGCACCGAGCTGCCCGGGATCGAGATTGCCAGGCTCGACGTCCGAGACCTCGCAGCTTGGTTGCGCGTGGTCCAAAGCGCAGAGACGCAGGGAGGCCCGATCGACGTGCTGATCAACAATGCGGGCGTCTGTCTGCCCGGTGCCTGTGACCGGGTCTCCGCAGAGGATGATCGCCTGACCGTCGAAGTGAATCTCATCGGAGTCATGAACGGAGTGCGCACCCTGCTTCCGCGGTTTCTCGAGCGTCGACGGGGTCATGTGATCAACGTGGCCAGCATGGCGGCTTTCACTCCTGCGCCCGGACTGGCCGCCTATTGCGCAACGAAACACGCGGTACGCGCCTACACCCACAGCTGCGCCCTGGACCACCGTCACGCGCCCATCGATTGGACCGTCGTCTGCCCGAGCGCCGTCGAAACTCCGATGCTCGAAGGCATGCGCCGACGACGTGCGGGCGCCGTGGTCTTCACGGAAGAACCGATGGCTCCGGAAAAAGTAGCAAGCGCAGTCGTAGACACGATTCGAGAGCCCCAGCGCGAGGTCCTCGTGCCGAGCCTGCGCGGAAAGCTGCTCCGGTTCATCGGGCTGTTTCCCGGCCTCTTGTCCCGCGGCATCGACAGCGCGGAGCAGCGCGGGCTGAAGGCGCTCGGCGACTAAAACGCGTCGATGACGACGCGCAAGACGTCGCGCCTCGTCACCAGCCCCACGACACGGTTATCCTCCATGACGGGGAAGCTTCTGTGCTTGGCCTCGACGAAACGCGCTGCAACGTCGAGCAGGCTGTCGTCTGCATTCACGGCCTGCACCGGAGAGCTCATGTAGTCGCCGACGCGTCCACCGCCCTCCCCGTGATAGCCCGCGACCACCGTCGCCCTCAAGAAGTCACGCTCGGTCAGAATGCCGACCAGGTTGCCGCGCTCGTCGACGACCGGCGCCCCGGAAACACGCCGATCGACCAAGATACGAACCGCGTCGAGCAAGTCCATCTCGGGCGTGAAAACCACGGGCTTCGTGAGCATGAAATCCCGAACCCGCATTTCCTTGATGGGAGTCACCTGGCTCGCTTCCTCGGGCACTGCGGAATACTGCCGGCCGACCGGCCGCAGGCCCCGCACCGAGACCCGTCGGGATTGTTGAGCCCACCGCACGTGCCGCGGATCCCGCCACGCCCAGCGATCAGCCCAAGGCTCAATCCAAAGAGAGAGAGCGCGAAAACGAGGAAGCTGGCTGCATACTCGATCATTTCCTTCAGCTCCCGAAGTCATCGAACATGATGTTCTCCTCAGCCACGCCGAGGTCACCCAGCATCTTCTGAACGGCCGAGATCATCAAGGGCGGGCCACACATGTAGTATTCACAATCTTCCGGCGCTTTGTGGTGAGAGAGATACTCGTCATACGCCACTTTGTGTATGAAACCCACGGGCCCGGTCCAATGGTCGTCGGCCCTGGGCTCGGAAAGCGCCACGACGTAGGAAAAGTTCGGATGCTCCGCGGCGAGTCTCTGAAATTCGTCGTGATAGAAGAGGTCGCGCTTGCTTCGAACGCCGAACCAGAAGGAGATCTTGCGGTTTGTCTCGATTCGCTTGAGCTGATCGAAGATGTGAGAGCGGAGTGGAGCCATTCCGGTGCCGCCTCCGATGAACACCATCTCCCTGTCGGTTTCCTTCGCGTAAAACTCGCCGTAGGGGCCCGCGATGGTGACCGGATCACCTGCCTTGAGGCTGAACAGATACGAGGAGACGACACCGGGCGGCACGTCCGCGTCAGAGCCGGGAGGTGGGATGGCGATGCCGATGTTGAGAAGGACGATGCCCTTTTCCTCGGGATAGTTGGCAAGCGAGTAAGCTCTCGACGTCGGCGCTTTCGTGCCGGCGTGCAACCTCCACAGATTGTTGCGGTCCCATTCTTCGCGAAATCGAGCCTCGATCTCGAAGTCCGCGAACTTTGCCTGGTATGGCGGGCACCCGATTTGGACGTAGCCGCCGGCCCGAAACGGCATTTCATCACCGGGTGCAAGCTCCAAGACGATCTCCTTGATGAACGTGCTCAAACCGCGGGTGGACCGGACGGTGCATTCCCACTTTCGCACGCCGAAGATCTCGTCGGGAATGCGGATTCGCACGTTCTCGCGGATCGTGATTTGACAGCCGAGGCGGACGTGCTCCAGAGCCTCGTGCCGGCCGATCAAGGACTCCTCGGTTGGAAGCAGCGGCCCTCCCCCCTCGAAGACGGTCACCCGACACTGGCCGCACGTCCCCTTGCCGCCGCATGCCGACGGTAAGTAGAGACCGACGTTCGACAGCGCCGTCAGAAGCTTCTCACCCGCAGAGACCTGAAACTTGCGGTCGTCGTTGACGATCAGCTCGACCACGCCTGCCTCGACGAGCCTCGAACGAGCGAGGAGAATCAACGCCGAGAGCGAGACGACGATGGCGGTGAAGACTGCAACTCCGAGGACGATCTGGATCATGACCCGAGCCGCCTCCTAGAGTTGAATCCCGGCGAAAGCCATGAAACCGAGCGACATGAGACCGACGATGATGAACGTGATCCCGAGACCTTGCAGCCCAGCGGGCACATCGCTGTACTTGAGCTTTTCGCGAATGCCAGCGAGCCCGATCAACGCCAACGCCCAGCCAAAGCCGCTCCCAATCCCATAGACGACGCTCTCGGTCATCGTGTATTCGCGCTGAACGGAAAAGAGCGTTCCGCCGAGGATGGCGCAGTTCACGGTAATCAGAGGAAGATAGATCCCGAGGGCGTGAAAGAGCGGCGGGAAGTAGCGGTCGAGAACCATTTCGAGGATCTGAACCATTGCCGCGATGACCCCGATATAGGTGACCAAGCCCAAGAAACCGAGATCGATCTCCGGGAGCCCGGCCCAGGCAAGTGCGCCGTCCTCGAGGACGTAGTGATAGAGAAACGTGTTGACCGGGACCGTGATCACCTGAACCACGACGACGGCTGCTCCGAGGCCGGCTGCGGTTTGAATCCGCTTCGACACGGCGAGGAAGGTGCACATTCCGAGAAAAAACGAAAGCGCGAGGTTCTCGACGAATACGGCTTTGATGAAGAGCTCGACGTTGTCGCCCATCAGAGCGCCTCCGTTCGGTGGACTTCGTGAATGCGAAATGCTGGCTTCTCCACCTGCCCGACCTTCCACGTGCGGACGGCCCAGATGATGAAGCCGATCACGAAAAACGCGCTGGGCGGCAGGAGCATCATGCCGTTTGGGTTGTACCAGCCGCCGTCGGCGACTTTCGGGAGGACCGTGTAACCGAGCAGTGTGCCGGCGCCGAGCAACTCGCGAGTGCTTGCGACCAGGATCAAAATCACGCTGTAACCGAGGCCATTGCCTAGACCATCGAGAAAGCTGAGGCCGACCGGGTTCTTCGAAGCGAAGCTCTCGGTACGCCCGAGAACGATGCAATTGGTGATGATCAAGCCCACGAACACCGAAAGCTCCCGGCTCGTCTCGAACGCGAAAGCCTTTAGCGACTGATCGACGACGATCACGAGCGATGCGATGATCGTCATTTGTACGATGATTCGTATGCTGCTCGGAAGTGCGTGGCGGATCGTGCTTACCGCCGCGTTGGAGCATGCCGCGACGAACGTGAGGGCGAGGCACATGTAGAGCGACGGCAAGAGCGACGTCGTCACCGCGAGCGCCGAGCAGATTCCGAGAACCTGTAGGGTAACCGGATTCTCGTCGATGATGGGATCGGTAATAGCGCGCTTGGCGGCAGACTTCATGTTCCTTCTCCTCGTCGAAGATTGCGCAAGTAAGGTCCGTACCCGTGATCGCCCAGCCAGTACTGCATGAGGTTCGTGACTCCGTTCCCCGTGAGCGTCGCACCGGAAACGCCGTCTACGTGGTAGTCACCCGCCGGATCATCGGCGGAGACGCGACCCTTGACGATTTCGATCCTCAAGTCGCCTGATTCGTCGAACAGGCGCTTGTCCCGCCAAAGACTTCGCCAACCCGGTTTCGAGATGAAGTCTCCGAGCCCCGGCGTTTCGCCATGATCGTAAAAGGTGATGTCGGCGACGGTGTTGCCGTCGGCCTCGATGGCGAGAAAGCCATGAAGAGTCGACCACAGGCCGTGACCAGACACCGGCAGGATGATTCGATCCACGTCGCCGTCACGTCGAACGAGATAGACGAGCGCCTGCTTGGCGCGACGCCCGATGTGCGCGACGTCGATGGCGGTGGGTACGGCGACGCTGCGCGCGGGGTCTTTGGCGGCCTCGGCCGGATCGTAGGTTTCCGGTTCGATTCCCTCGACGTAGGTCCCCGTCGCGAGATCGACGATGCGAGGCTCGATGCTTTCGAAGAGCTGGTCGACATCCCGTCCCGGCTCGAGAAGCCCGGCCACCTCCAGGATGTTTCTGCGCGCCTCGAGCATCGCATTGGCGACCTGACGCGGCCGGAGGAGAACGGCCGCCGAAGCGACCAGCGACGAGCAGGCAAGGCTTACGAGCAGAGCCACCAGCAAGGTGCGTGCGACAGTCTCGGTCCGGCCTTCTCGCGCTTTGTCGGGATCAGACACTTCGGCGTAGCCTCCTCGCGATGTTGACCCGCATGACGAAGTGATCGATCGTCGGCGCGAAGATGTTCGCGAAGAGGATCGCGAGCATGATCCCCTCGGGAAACGCGATGTTGACCACCCGGATCACCACGGTCAGCAACCCGACCAGAAAACCGAAGATCCACCGGCCCAGGTTCGTGACGCAGGCGGTCACCGGATCGGTGGCCATGAAAACCATGCCAAACGCGAAGCCGCCCAAGACGAGGTGCCAGTACCATGGCATCGCAAACATGGGATTGGTGACGGAGCCGACCGCATTGAAGAGGGTCGCGGTCCCCACGAGACCGAGCATGACCCCCGCGATGATGCGCCACGAGGCGACGCCCGTGTAGACGATCAGCATCCCGCCGAGCAGACATGCGAGCGTCGATGTCTCTCCGATCGAGCCCTGAATGTCGCCGAGGAACGCATCGCTCCAGCTCACGCCCTGCGCGAGGATGCCCTGCACCCCGCTCTCTGCGCCGATCGCGAGCGGAGTGGCCCCCGTGACGACGTCGATCGGCGGGGTCCACACCGACTCCCCGGACATCTCGACCGGGTACGCGAAGTAGAGAAAGGCGCGGCCTGCAAGCGCCGGGTTCATGAAGTTCTTGCCCGTCCCCCCGAACACCTCCTTCGCGATGACGACACCGAACGAGATCCCGAGCGCAACCTGCCAGAGCGGGGTCGTCGCCGGAAGAGTCAGCGCGTAGAGGATCGAGGTGACGAAAAAACCCTCGTTGATTTCGTGATTGCGGACCCCGGCAAAGACGACCTCCCAGAGGCCGCCCGCTGCAATCGTCACCGCGTAGATCGGAACGAAGTAGAGCATTCCGTAGAACATCGCGGCGCCGAAGGCGCTCGCGTCGTGCCCGATTCCAAGGGTCGCCATCAACACCCCGCGCCAGTCGGCCGGCGGAGCCAAGCCGAGCCGCTCGATGGCGAGGTTTGCTTGGTGGCCGGTATTCCACATCGCGAACAACGTGCATGGGAGAACCCCGATGACGACCAGGCCCATCACTCGTTTGAGGTCGATCGCATCGCGAACGTGGGGCGCGTGGCGTGACACGTCCGGAGGCGAGTAAAAGAGCGTGTCCACCATCTCGTAGAGTGCTTGATAGCCCTCGAAGCGGCCGCCCCTCGCGAAGTGGGGCGCGATCTTGTCCAGAAATGCTCGTAGTGGACGCATCAGCCGTTCTTCTGAATGAGGTCCAAGGTTTCTCGCAGAAATGCGCCGTACTCGTACTTGCTGCAACACACGAACGAGCAGAGAGCGAGGTCTTCCTCGTCGAGCTCGAGGCATCCGAGCGCTCTGGCTGTTTCGATGTCTTGAACGATGAGCGCTTTGAGCAATGGGGCGGGCAGGATGTCGAGCGGCATGACCTTCTCGAAGTTGCCGATCGGTACCATCGCGCGTGGGCTCCCGTGTTGCGAGGTGGTGAGTGGAAACCGGTGTTCGGACGGGCGGAGCGCGGAGACGAACGCACGGATCGCCGAGTACTTGCCTAGACCCGGTGACAGCCAGTCGAGGAAGTGACGGCTGCGGTCTTCTTGAAGCACGGTCAGCTGGAGGTCATAGGGGCCGAGGTATCGAGCGCGTCCCGCGGCGCGACGCCCGCCGAGAACCGAGCCGGAGATCACGCGACACTCGACTGGATGGAGCTCGTCCTGCAGGAGATCCTCGGTGCTTGCTCCAATCCTGGTGCGCAACAGTCGTGGCCGCCGAACCAGGGGTCCCCCTAGGGCGACGATGCGCTCGGTGGATAGTCTGCCTGTAGTGAAGAACGAGCCCATCGCGAGGACATCCTGGTAGTTGAGGTGCCAAACCGATTTGCTTTCGCTGACGGGGTCGAGGAAATGAATGTGCGTTCCCGGAAGGCCGGCCGGATGTGGGCCCTCGAAGACCGCGGAAGTCACGGATTCGATCTTGGGAAGCTGGAGGTCGGGTCCTGGCGCCAGGCACACGTGGACCTTCCCCTCGGTGAGTCGGCTGAGCACTGCCACACCGTCGATGAAGTCCTGCAAACGCCGGCTGATGACGACGCGTGGATCGGCAGCGAGCGGGTTGGTGTCGATGGCCGTGACGAAAATCGAATGCGGGACCGCATTCGCGTTAGGAATTCTTCCGAAGGGGCGCGTCCGGAAGGAAGTCCAGAGACCCGAGGTCAGCAGCGCCTCCCTAGCTTCGTCTCGATCGAGCTTCGTGAGCGCCGACCGATCGTGCGATGCGAAGATCTCTTCTTCGTCACCGTCGAGGCGCACGACCACGGATTGGAGCGACCTCCGCTCACCGCGATGAATCGCGACGATCTCACCACAGCCCGGCGAGGTGAACAGGGCTTCCGGATTGCTCTTGTCCGTGAGCAACGCTTGGCCGAGACGGACCCGGTCACCCAGCTCGACCCTGAGCTGCGGCTGGAGCCCCTGGTAATCCCTGGCGACCAACGCGACCCATCCGACTTCATTGGCCTCGTCGATGCGCTGCACCGGCACACCGGCGATGGGGATGTCCAAGCCTCTTTGAATTCTGACCCGCATCCGAGAAGGGCGGAGTCTACCGCAATCCGTGCGGGACGGGGACGCTCTTTGGCACGAGGGCACCGAAGCTCTCGCGTGGCGCATGTCTTGCGTATTGCGTCGCGGGCGGCGCAACTCTAGCGCCTGGCTTGGAGTCTGCCTATCTTCGGAGAAATGTGTTACGAGTCGGCTGTGCGTTGGATCGCATGCACAGGCATCGTGTTGGCGCTTGCTAGTTGCGGCAACGGCGTGTACTTCGTTCCAGGCACTGCGACGTTACCGGAGTGCACCGAGGCACCGGTCACCAACCTCGACGGGACACAGTGGTACGACAACGGGACCGTCACGATTCTGACGGCGGGTTGCCAAGAGGCGATGCCGGATGACGTGTTTGAGTCCTGCGCCCTCGACTGGGTGTTCACGCAGGATGGCAACGACGTCACGATCGTCGTCGACAACGAGTACCGCATCGAAGGCCGGTTATGCGGTGGCGAGCTCTACCTGCGCGGGGGGTGGTGGCTGCCCGTCCGGGACAACGGGCTCTGCACCTACGAGGAGGATTCCGCCGACGAGGTCGGCATCCAAGCAGAAGGCAGCGTCCTGACCGTGGCTGAGAACCCGATGCTCAGCGACTACGAGATGACCGGGACTCTCTCGGTCCAGGGCAGTTGCAATGCCCTGTACGAAGTCGTGCTCAACCGGTCGCCCTTCTCACCAGGACCAGCGTTCTAACGGACCGCCTCTCCGTAGAGATGACCCAGCACGTCCTCGCGGGAGAGGATTCCGACGATCTTCGCGCCGTCGAGCACCGGAAGACGGCCGACGTTGTGGACCTGCATCTGCTCGAGTGCTTCGGTGAGCGGTACATCCGGCCCGATGCTGTGAACGTGGTGGGCCATGCAGCTCGAGACCGGAAGCGTGCCTCGCCCCTCGCGCTGCGCCCGTTCGAGGTCACGGCGTGAGATCACCCCGACAAGCTGGCCGTCTTCGACGACCGGCGCGCCGGTATGCCCCCATTCGTGCAGCGAGTGTGCGAGCTCGGGAAGCGGCGTGTCGGGGGTGACGGTTCGGACCGGGCTCGACATCAGGTCGCGAACGAATCGGGGGGGCCGACCGAGCCGTTCCACCCCAGCATGAAGCCGCCGAACCACTTCCTCGAGCGGCACGTCGCGCACGACCGCCGCACCGGCACCAGCATGCCCCCCACCGCCTAGCTCTTGAAGGATGGCGCCGACAGGAACCGCGTTTGCCTGTGCGCGGCCAATGATGTGCGTCTTGCCACCAGGCAGCCGGTAGATACAGAAGAGCCCATCGTGGGGCAGGACACGAAACGCCTCGGTCGACACGCGGGCGAGGCTCGCCGGCACCTCCGCGGTCTCCAGGGCTGCGATCCCGATCGACACGCCAAACCGCGGCACGTCGCGCACCTCTCCGAGCAACCGCGCGAGGAGAGCTCGCTCGAGCGCGTCGAGGGGCGGTCTCAGAAACTGCTGGAGAAGACCGACCTGCGCGCCCTGCCCGAGCAGCCAGGCCAGCGCCATCGCATCGCGCGAGCTCGAACGCGCGTAGGAGAGTGACCCGGTGTCCTCGTGTATTCCGAGAGAAAACAAGGTGGCCTCCTCGCGGTCGATTTCGATGTTCCGCGATCGCAGCTCCTCGACGAGAAGCGTCGTCACCGCACCCACCGGCTGCACGTGCTCCTCGTCCGAGCACACATCGTCGGGGGCGCTTGGATGGTGGTCCCAAACCACGATGCGCACGCTTCTGGGCTTCGCGGTTGCGCGATCGAGCACCTCTTCGACGTGGCCCAAGCGGCTTCGCCGTCTCACGTCGGTCACGATCAAGAGGTCGACCTGAGAGAGGTCGAGGTCCTGACATCGTTGCGTGCGAAACCGATCGCTGTGGAGCGTGAGATATTGATGGACGTTGGTCGCAAAACCGCCACTGAGCCCGATCTCGGAACCAGGAAACAGCCTTTGCAACGCCACACACGATGCCAGCCCGTCGAAGTCGGCGGTCTCGTGCGAGGTGATCAGCTTCACGTCGCTGGTTCCAAAGTCTCCTGCAGCACCCGTAGCAAGTCGACGTAGCTCACGATGCCAAGCAGGTCACCAGTATCGAGGTCGGCCACCGGGATCGCCCCGACTCGGTGAAGAAGCATCAGCTCGATCACTTCGCGAATGCTGGTTTCGGGGTCGACCTTGACCGGATCGGTATTCATGACGTTGGCGACAGTCGTCGAGCGTGCGCCCTCGACCGCGTCCATCGCTCCGTCCTCGTCGGCTTCCGTGAATCCGCGAAGGTCGCGGTCGCTGATGATGCCCGTAAGCTCCCGCCCGCGAACCACGGGAAGGTGCCGAACATCGAGCTCGTAGAGCAGCCCGAGCGCTTCGGCGACCGACATGAGCTCGGTCGCCGTCACAGGGTTTTCGGTCATGACGTCTTTTGCAAGCACAGGCTTCTCCTCTCAAAGGGGTCCGCTCGAAAGCTAGAACATGGGGAACGGTAGAGTCGGCTCCACGGCACTGAAATCCTGAATGATCTTTAGCGTGGTGACCACCGCAATGAGCGAGCAGAGGTTCGCGGCCACCAGGGTCCACCCGACGAGGCGCAGCCGGCGCGCGGTCGGCCGAAGTGCCGCCATCGCAAGAACCGCGAGCGCCATGGGTATGGCCCCTCCGAACACCCACAGCCCGACCCGAGCCCCAAGCGGCGCAGCCACGCCGATCGCGAGCACGATCAGAGCAACCAAGACCAGCACCGTGCGCTTGAGACGCACCTGGGCGACGTCACCTTCGGTTTTGGCCTTGGCGCGTGCCACGGTCAGCCGTACTAGCGCAGTTCCGAGCAAGGAGACCACGAGCCAAATCAGGGCGACCGCCAGCGTCTCCGGCATGTGCAGGCGTGCGGAAAGCCCCAGCGGAATGGCCACCGACGAAAGCGTGGCGGCGGCGAGTGTTTCGCCGAGAACACTGCGCTCGAGCCCCTGAGCGGCCAACATCACGAGCCCGGCGCCGAGCATGAGCGGCACCCCGACCGAGTACCGAACCAAGGTAGGCGCAAGCGCGAGCCCGGCGACGCCCGTGCCGACCGCGACCAACATCAGAAGTAGCAGAGCGCGTCTGGCACGATCGCTCTCCACGCGCTTCGCTCGGCTTCCTCGCTGGCCAAAGAGCACGAGGAGAGGCTCGTTCGCGAGGAAGCAGGCCACCGCACCGCTTGCGAGGAGCCAAGTCGAGGCGGTCGGGCGGCCGCCTAGAAATACCGTCACGATCGGAAACAGAAGCTCCGCGTAGGCACCATGCTCGCGAGGAACCATCTTCCGGTGTGCGGTGCTCATGGCTTCTCGGGGGATAGCACCCGCCGCCCCATGATCCATCGCATTCTCTGCCTGTCAAAAGGGCTTCGCGCAATATTTGCGTATTCGGGTATAAACAGAGGCACCATGCCATGGCATGCCCGCCGCTCCGTGACTGCTCGAACGTCCGACCCTAGGGTTTACGGATGTGGACTGCGCTAATCGCCGGGGCCGCCGCAGGCCTCGCGTCGGTGCCACACTGCACTGCCATGTGCGGGCCGCTCGCTGCATACGCATGTAGCGGCCGCCCCGGGGCAGTCGGCCAAAGCCGTTACCAACTCGGCCGCTTCATCAGCTACTCCGCGCTCGGGGCGATCGCCGGAGCCCTCGGAGGGGCGGCGGCCGTGAGCCTTCCTCATGCGTGGGGGAGCGCGCTCCTCAGCTGGTCGCTGGCCCTCGGGCTCGGCTTGGCTGCGCTTCGTCTGTGGCGGGGCTCGGAACAACCTCTGGTGACCCTCCGGACCAAGCGAGGGCAAGCCTCGCCGTCTGCTCTTTCCCGCCTCGTCACGGGGCTCGGTCGTCACCCGTTCCTCGTGGGTCTTGGCACCGCGTTGCTCCCCTGTGGCGCATTGGCTGCAGCCGTGCTGATCGCTGCATCGACCGGTTCGATCGCGCTTGGATCGCTCAGCATGCTCGCGTTTGCGGTGGTGAGTGGGGTCGGCTTGGTGGCCGTGACGTGGGTGTTCGAGCGCTTTGCGCGGCGCCCGAAGCCAGCGACCTCGCGCATCCTTGCAGTCGTGCTTGCCCTCGGCTCGATCTTGTTCGTGATTCGTCCGGTTCACGCCCTGCGCACGGGCGATGCATCGTCGTGCCACGCACCCGAGCAAATCCACCTCCATCACATCCAATCACCGTGACCGCTCCCGAGTCAGTCGTCTGCGATGTAGCGCCGAGGCAATCGCTGCCTTCGGCCTCTCGCTGCCTGCACTGCGCGCAGCCGCTCGTCGATGATGCCTTCGCACCTTTCTGCTGCCGAGGCTGCCGGGCGGTGCACGGCATCCTCACGAGGGCCGGGCTCTCTCGCTACTACGAGCTGCGCCAAGGCCCTGGCCTTCCGCCCGTGGATCTGGATGCACGCCGAATCGACCACAAGTGGTTGGAGCTCCTCGAAGAGAAGCGGTCTGGCGACAAAGGCGTCACCCGCATCGACCTCGACGTTCAGGGCATCCACTGCGCCGCCTGCGTCTGGCTGATCGAAGAGCTGTTTCGACGTCATGGCGGTGCACGAACCGGTGTGATGTCGATCAATCCGGCACTTGGCCGCGTCGAGCTTCGCGTCTCACCGGACTTCCCACTTTCGGAGTGGGTCGACTCGGTCGAAGACCTCGGATACGTGCTGGGTCCAGCGCGATCGACGGGCGTCAGGCCTTCGGACGATCTGCTCTTGCGTGTCGGAGTCTGCACAGCACTCGCAGCCAACGTGATGCTGTTCGCGGCTGCTATCTACCTCGGTCTTCGCGAGGGTCCGATCTACGAGCTGCTCAATCAGTTGAGTTACGCGGCGGGCGTGCTGACGGTGCTCGTCGGAGGCTCGGTGTTCATCGGCTCCGCCGTGAGGGCCGTCCGGCACGGTGTTCTACACCTCGACGTTCCGATTGCCCTAGGTATCGTGCTCGCGTTCGCAGGCTCGACCTATTCGTTTTTCTTATCATCGGGTCGTGCAGCCTACATCGATACGCTCACCGTGTTCGTCGCTCTGATGCTGGTAGGTCGTTGGCTTCAGCAGCGGATGCTCGAGCGCAATCGAGCTCAGCTTCTTGCAGACGACGGGACCGAGAGCCTGCTGACGCGTGAGATCAAAAACGGCGTCGTCCGCATCGCGCACTGCATTGGCATTCGAGAGGGAGACCGGCTGCTTCTCGCGCCGGGGGATCTGATTCCAGTCGAGCTCCGCGTACTGGACGACGGTGTGCGCTGCAGCCTCGACTGGATCGACGGCGAGAGCCGGCCGCGGCGGTTCGGACGCGGCGAAACGGTACCCGCCGGGGCTTTCAACGTCGGCGAGCGCGCGTTCACGGGGATCGCTGCGACCGACTTCGCCGCATCGTCTCTAGGCAGGCTGCTCGGCGGGGACCCTGCGTCGAGAGGAGATGGCCCCCTGGCCACGCGATGGTGGTCCCGACTCTCGCGATACTACGTGGTCGGCGTCATCACGCTCGCTCTCGCGGGTATCAGCTACTGGTGGTGGCGGACCGCAGAGCTGCTCCCCGCGATCGAGGTGGGCACGGCGGTTCTCGTCGTCACCTGTCCGTGTGCGTTCGGGATCGCGGCGCCGCTCGCCTACGAGCTCGTGCTCACGCAGCTACGCCGCGCCGGGATCTTCGTGCGGGTTGGAGATTTCCTCGACCGTGCGCGTGCCGTCACGCGGATCGTGTTCGACAAAACCGGTACGCTGACGACCGGAATGCTCGAAGTCGTCGATACGGCGCCGCTCGAAGCCCTTTCGAGTCACGAGATCACCGTGATGTACAACATGGCTGCGCGAAGCGCGCACCCGAAAAGCGTGGCCGTTCGGCGTGCGCTCGAAGGACATCCGGCAGCGCGTTTCGCCGAGATCGCGGTCGAAGAGCAGACCGGATGCGGTATGCGCGCCGAGGAGCGAGGTAAGCGATACAGACTGGGCGCACCCCGATGGGCCGCTCCTCGAGCGGCGTGCGCGGGTGACCTCGTGTTCTCGCGCGACCAAGGGCTCCTCGCCTGCCTGCAAACCGATGAGCGGCTACGCCCGGGCGCCCGCACGGAGATCGACCGGCTCGAGGGTGACGGCTATGCGCTTGCCATCCTGAGTGGTGATGCGCCCGGGCGTGTCATCGCCCTCGGCGCAAGCTTGGGGATGCCGCCGGAGGCCTGTATCGGCGGCCAGACGCCCGAGCAGAAGGCCGCATACGTCCGAGCACACGACCCGGCACGAACTTTGCTCGTCGGCGACGGACTAAACGACCAGGTCGCCATGAGAGAGGCGGCCTGCTCCGGCACACCCGCAGTGAATCGACCTTTCATGGCGTCACGATGTGACTTCTACTTCGTGTCCCCGGGGCTACGCCCGGTGGCGCAAGTTCTGCGCGCGTCCAACACGTTGGCGCACGTCGTGCGCTGTATTCTCGTCTTTGCAATTGCGTACAATGCGGTCGCCGTATCGCTCGCGTTGGGGGGTTGGATGAAGCCTTGGCTGGCGGCCGTGCTGATGCCGCTCAGCTCGCTCATCACCCTGGCGTACACGGTGATGATGCTGGCGCGCGAGAGGCAGTCATGGAGATCCTGATCTTGCTGATTTTCGTTTGCGTGTTACTCGTCGGCATCGCCGTGGCGTTTTTCGCCTGGACCGTACGGCAGGGCACGTTCGATCACGCCGATCGTCTCGCTCTGCTGCCGCTTGACGAGGAAAAGCCGTCGACCCCAACTACGGAAAGGGAAGAGGACGAGGATGGAAACTCAGCGGATCGTATATAACGACAAGGTCGTCCGTCAGTTCGTATGGGCATCGGTCCTGTTTGGGATCGTTGGCATGCTGGTCGGAATCATCATCGCCCTGCAGCTGGCCTTCTGGCCCGCCAACCTGCCGCCATTCTTGTCGTTCGGTCGCTTGAGGCCGTTGCACACCAACGCGGTGATCTTCGCGTTCGTCGGCAACATGCTCTTCGCAGGCATATACTACTCGACACAACGATTGGTGAAGGCGCGGCTGGCATCCGACATCCTCTCCGCAATTCATTTTTGGGGCTGGCAACTGATCATCGTGTCTGCTGCCATCACGCTTCCGCTCGGCATCACGACGGCCAAAGAGTACGCGGAGCTCGAGTGGCCGATCGACATTGCAATCGCGCTGATCTGGGTCGTGTTCGCGGTGAACTTCTTCTGGACCTTGGCGAAGCGCCGCGAAAAGCATCTGTACGTCGCGCTGTGGTTCTACATCGCCACGATCATCACCGTCGCCGTCTTACACATCGTCAACAGCTTCGAGATTCCGGTCGGCCTCTTCAAGAGTTATTCGGTATTTGCAGGCGTCCAGGATGCGCTCGTGCAGTGGTGGTATGGTCACAACGCAGTCGCCTTCTTCCTCACCACTCCGATTCTCGGCATCATGTACTACTTCCTGCCGAAGGCAGCGGAGCGACCCGTTTTCTCGTACCGGCTGTCGATCGTTCACTTCTGGGGGCTGGTGTTCATCTACATCTGGGCCGGGCCTCACCACTTGCTGTACACCGCTCTACCCGACTGGGCTCAAACGCTCGGCATGGTCTTCAGCTTGATGCTCTGGGCGCCGAGCTGGGGCGGCATGTTGAACGGTCTGCTCACGCTGCGGGGAGCGTGGGACAAGCTACGCACCGATCCGGTTCTGAAGTTCTTTGCGGCCGGCGTGACCTTCTACGGCATGAGCACGTTCGAGGGTCCGCTTCTGAGCATCAAGAGCGTGAGCGGGCTGGCGCACTACACCGACTGGATCATAGGCCACGTGCACAGCGGTGGCCTCGGCTGGAACGGCCTGATGGCTGCCGGCATGTTCTACTGGATGGTTCCGCGCCTCTACGGCACGAAGCTCCACTCCCGTGCTGCTGCGAACTTCCACTTCTGGATTGCGACGGTCGGCATCCTTCTCTACGTCATCGCGATGTGGGTCGCCGGCATCACACAAGGTCTGATGTGGCGCGCCATGAGTGAAACGGGCGGGCTTCTCTACCCGAACTTCGTCGAGACCTACCTGGCCATCCGCCCGATGTACTGGGCGCGCCTCACCGGTGGGCTTCTCTATCTCACGGGCTTCGTCCTGATGACCTGGAATCTCATCAAGACGGCGAAGAGCGGCACCGCGGAGGACGGCCAGCTCGAAGTGGCAGTCGTGACGGAGCCCCGCGAGCGCGAAATCCCATGGCCGAAGCTCCTCTTTGGCCAGCCCGTGATGGCTTCGATCATCGTGATCGGACTCCTCTGCGGGACGGCGATCTTCGATGGCTTCGTGAGCACCGTGCTGGCTTTGGTCGCGATCATGTGGGCCGTGGCAGCAATTGCGATCTCGATTCGCGACCGCAACGAGGAAAAAGTCTCTTGGCACCGTGCGCTCGAGGGGCGCGCAGGAGTTTTCACCGTCTTGGTGGTGATCGGCGTGTTGGTCGGCGGCGTGGCCGAGATCATTCCGATGGTCATCTCGGTCCCGGAGTCGATCCGCACCACGAAGAACGTTCCCTACACACCACTCGAGCTCGAAGGACGGGACGTCTTCATTCGCGAGGGTTGCTACACCTGCCACTCGCAAATGATTCGGCCCTTCACGTGGGAAAGCGCCCGGTACGGCGCCATCTCGACGCTCGATGACTCGATCTTCGACCATCCGTTTCAGTGGGGCTCCCGTCGGATCGGCCCAGACTTGGCGCGCGTGGGCCGAAAGTACGCGGATGTGTGGCACTTCAAGCACATGATCAATCCGCGCGAGATTTCGCCCGGGTCGAACATGCCGCCCTACCCACACCTCGCAAAGGAGACGATCGACTTCGCGGGCACCGAAGTGAAGCTCAGGGCCATGCGGAGCGTCGGGGTTCCCTATCGGCCGGACCAGATTCAAACCGCGGAGGAGCAAGCAAACGCTGCGGCTGCTGCGATCGCGGCCGGGCTTGCGGAAAATGCTGGAATCACGGTGTGTGACGAGCCTACCGAGGGCTGCGATCTCGTGGTCAACAGCCGGCTCGTCGCACTCATCGCATACCTGCAGCGGCTCGGGAGAGCACCAGAAGCCGTGCCCCTCGCGGCCGTCAGCACGAAGGAGGTCGCACGATGAGTCGATTCGCTGCCGAGCTCTTCGAACGGAGCCCCGCTCTTCTCTATCCAGTGATCGCGTTGATCCTGTTCTTCATCGTGTTTCTAGTCGTGATCATTCGCGTGATCCGGATGAAAGCATCCGACGTCGATCGATACGCCCGCATTCCCCTCGAAGAGGAGTCGGAGGTGCCACATGAGTGAGGTCAAGCGAACGGATGAAATTCAAGGTGAGATCCTCCACGTCTATGACGGCATCGAGGAAGCCGACAACAACCTTCCGACCTGGTGGCTGCTCACGTTCTACGGAGCGGTCTTCTTCGGGTTGGTCTACTGGTTCTACTATGACGTCTACGGCGTCGGTCAATACCAGCCCGAGAAGTACGAGGCGGCGATGGCGGCCGCGGAAGCCGAGCGGAGCATCGTCACCGATGAATCGCTCGAAGCGTTGGCACTCGATCAAAGCGCGGTCGCGGCTGGTCAGGACATCTTCATGGCCCAGTGCGTGGCCTGCCACGATACCCAAGGGCAAGGTCGTGTCGGTCTTGGTGCAAACTTGACGGACGCGTACTGGATCCATGGGGGCGCCCCGACGAACATTCACGCAACCATCACCAACGGGGTTGCGGCCAAGGGCATGCCGCCTTGGGCGCCGATCCTAGGAGCAGAGGGCGTGAACCAAGTCGTGGCGTACGTGTTGACGCTTCGCAACACCGAGATTCCCGGCAAAGACCCGGAAGGCGAGCTCTGGAAGCCGGGAGGCGGCGGCACCGAAACGGCCCAATGAGCACGAAGCTTCCGATCGTCGAAGAGCATGCCAGCTCTCTTCGCTCGGACGGGAGCCGCAACTACGTGCACCCAGCCGACGTGCACGGCCGCTACACGCGGCTTCGTTACATCATTTTCACCGTCTTGATCGCGGTTTACCTCGTCTTGCCGTTTGCGAAAGTCGGCGGTCATCCCGCGGTCTTCATCGACATCGTCAACCGGCGTTTCTACCTGTTCGGTGGCGTGTTCAACGCCCAGGACTTCTGGCTCGTCTTCTTCTTGTTGAGCGGCGTCGGGCTTGCGCTCTTGATCGTGACGGCGGTCAAGGGCCGTCTTTGGTGTGGCTACGCGTGCCCCCACACCGTGTTTCTCGAAGGTGTCTTCCGGCGTATCGAACGGTGGATCGAGGGTCCTAGATCCGAACGGCTCAGGCGAAACGTTGCTGCGCTCACCTTCGACAAGCTCTGGCGCAAGGTTCTGAAGCACTCGATTTACATCGTCATTGCGCTCCTCCTGTCACACGTGTTCATCAGCTATTTCGTGTCGCTTCCGTCGCTGGTGGACATGGTGCAGCGAAGCCCAGCCGAGCATCCGACGGCCTTCACTTGGATCATCGTGATGTCAGGCATTCTCTATTTCAACTTCAGCTGGTTCCGGGAGCAACTGTGCCTGATCATCTGTCCGTATGGACGCCTGCAGTCCGCGATGACGGATCGTGAAACGATGGTGATCGGATACGACTGGAACCGCGGTGAGCCTCGCGGAAAGGCCAGCAACCCTGAAAACGGCGACTGCATCGACTGCAAGCGCTGCGTCGTCGTTTGTCCGACCGGAATCGACATCCGCAACGGCCTACAGATGGAGTGTGTCGGCTGCGCCGCATGCGTCGATGCCTGCGACGAGATCATGGAGAAGGTCGGCAGGCCGCAAGGGTTGGTGCGTTACGACTCGCTGAACGGCCTTGAGGGAGGTCCGAAGCACGTCGTGCGGCCGCGCCTGTTCTTCTACGGCGGGGTCGCAGCGCTTTGGCTCATCGGAGCGGTGTTTGCTTTTGCGCAAAGCTCGGATTTCGAAGCGAACGCGCTCCGCCACGAGGGCATGCCCTTCTTCGTGGCCGACGGTCAGGTTCGAAACTCTCTTAGGATTCATCTGGTCAACAAGACGGGTGACAAGCAGGTGTTCGTCGTGGAGCCCGAGTCTGAGAGCGGCATCGAGTACATCGTTCCGCAGAAACGCGTCGAGCTCGACTCACTCGGCAGCACCTACCTCCCGGTTCTCGCCGTGCTTCCAGTCAGCCAGATACGACCCGGGCTCAAAGTTCAGCTCACGATTTCCATCGAGGGTCGCGACGACGGGAAGTCGAGCCGCCTCGTCGAGGTGCCGTTCGTAGGCCCGGGCTCTTAGCGGGCGTCTCTAGGGCACGGACATCACGATCGCGCCGCTCTTGTGCACGAGCTCGTGAGAGACACTGCCGAGCAACGTACGCGCGACCGCGCCCTTGCCCGTCGTGCCGCAGATGATGAGAGGGGCGTCGATCGTACGGGCCATCTCCACGATGGCGTCAGCGGGACGGCCGTTGAGGGCGTGGCATTGGATCTCGATGTCCTGGGCACTGAGGGTCCCGCAGGTCCGCATCTCGAGCAGCTGGCGCAGATCTTCGAGCTTCTTGCCTTCCGCCGACGCATCGACATCCGACGAGTCGAGCACCGTCACGACATGGACCTCCGCCTCGAGCTGGCGCCCCATGAACACCGCGAGCTCGAACGCTCGCCGCGCTGGGTCGGAGAAATCATAGGCCACAACCAAACGAGGAATCAGGGACACGGGCTACTCTCCATCTTTGGGCTTGTCGTCATGGCGCGCTCGCACGACCAACACCGGGCATGGTGCATGACGGACGACTCGCTCTGCAACGCTGCCGAGGAAGGCTCGAGACAGCCCGCTTCGACCGTGCGAGCCAAGAATCAACAGGTCGGCGCCCTCATCCTCGGCCGCTTCGACCAAGGCCCGTCCGGGCGAAGGGTGCTGAATGACGCTGATCTCGACCTCCGGCACCCCTTTCAGAAGCTCTGCGGTCTTTCCGGTGAGGGTTTCACGAATGGCCTCTTCGATCTCGACGCGGATGCTGCGCTCGAGAAGATCGGGGCGCGACCACACGACCGGAGGGACGTTGGGCGTCGGGTCGAAGACGTGAGCGACCAGCACACGCGAGTTGAACGCCCTCGCGTAAAGAGCAGCTGCACGCATGGCCTCATCCGAGATGTCCGAGAAGTCCGTGCCGACGAGAATGATCTTTGGCTGCTCCATGGTTACCCCCAGTATCAAGCTTCGTGCCATCGATGGAAATACGGGTTCGGGAGACAAAGCATAGCGAAGAACGCGCAGGTTCTGCGAAAGATCTCCTCTCGGCGCAGAACTTGCGTTTCACGCCCTCGAAAATGCTGCTAAACTTTTGGCGTGGTCCTTGCAGCTTTACGGGGACCGATGCGTTACGGGAGGACGACATGAGCGATCAACCGTTGATGCCCTCTGAAGTTCGACGGAAGGTGCTGAGTCAGCACCGGGAAATCGAGCAGATGCTCTCGGAGCTCGAGGCCGGCGTTCAACAGCTGGGCGAAGGCGCGGTGGAGGAAGGGCAGGTCAAGCGAGCGGCTTACGCCTTGCGGGGCATTCTGGAGCTTCACATGAACTTCGAAGAAACCTACATGGTACCTGCCATCCACGAGGCCGACGGCTTTGGTCCCCAACGGGTTCGTCACCTGCATGCCGAGCATGCCGAGCAGCGGCAGGAGCTGGATCTGCTGGTCGACGCAATCAGAGAGGCCTGTTCGCCGGATGATCTCATCGCAAGCGTGACGACGCTCGCCTCCATGCTGCGCAAGGACATCGAGCAAGAGGAGCGCGACTACGTGACCGAAAAGATTTTGCGCGACAACGTGATTCCGTCAGATACCTTCGGCGGCTAGCGAGGCCGCGATCGAGAGGATGGACGAACCCCATGCAGATCAACCAGATCCTGGTGCCCACCGACTTTTCGAAGAACGCGGAGCACGCATTGAGCTACGCGGTGGAGCTTGCCAAGCGGTGCTCTGCGAAGCTCCATCTACTTCACACCCCGGTGATTCCGACGTACCTACTGATGGACCTCTCCTACAGCCCGGGCCCCGAGGCGGTAACTCGCATACTCAACGACGCACAGGCGGCCCTCGACGAGGAAGCCAAGAGTACCGCCACGGCAGGGATCGAGCTCTTCACGGCAATTCGCGAAGGAACGGTTCACGAGGTGATCCGGGACTACGCCAGGGAACACGACATCGACCTGGTGGTCGTCGGCACGCACGGGCGCACCGGCGTCTCGAAGCTGATGTACGGCAGCGTGACCGAGCGCGTGCTCAAGACCGTGCACACCCCGATTCTCGTCATCCCGCCCAAGGGCGGCAAGTTGCCAGGGACGATGGTGGTCGCCTACGACTTCTCCGGCCCGTCTAAGCGTGCTGCCGAGGTTGCACGAGCGATCCATGGCGTCTTTCAAGGGCCAATACACGTGGTCCACAGCTATCTCGACGTCTGGGGCGAATATACCGACCGGGGCGCCGTAGTGGGCGAGGCAGCCGAGAAGCGACGCGAGGCCTTGCATCTCGGGCTGGAGGAGATGCTTCGCGAGGAGACCGAAGCGCTCTTTTCCGCCGAGGCCGATAGGGTCCAGACCCACCTGGTGACGGGTGACCCGGCCGAGGGGATTCTGACGATAGCTGAAAAGGTCGGCGCGACGCTGATCTGTGCCGGCACCACGGGCAAGAGCGGCATCGAGCGCCTCCTCATCGGAAGCGTCGCCAGGCGGCTGCTCCACGAGAGCGAGGTGCCCTTGCTTCTCGCACACGACAGCTGAAAGCGCAGTCCCTTGAATGAGCGCCCGGACGGCGCAGGATAGAGGCGTAATGGTCGGGTGGAGGATGGCACTAGGCTTGGTGATCGCGCTATCGAGCAGTTGCGACTGCGAGCCGAAGCGCGCCTCCGAAGACGCGGGCCTTCCCGTGGGCTTCGACCAGGTCATGAAAGACCATGCTGCGCTCTCGATCGTGGCGCGCAACTCTCTCATTCGAGGCGATCTTCCCGTCGCCCAACAATCGATGCGCAAGCTCGCGTTCTTCATGGAGCACGTGCCTTTCCCGGCGGAGGGCAAGGAGTACGCGCGGATTACCCAGGAGCTGGCAGGACAAGTGCGTGAGGCCGCTGACCTCGAAGAGGCATGCATGGCCTTTGCGTGGCTCTCACACGCGTGCGGCCAATGCCACCACGCGCTCGACCGAGGACCTCCCATGAAGCTCGACGAGACTCCGGAGGGAGAAGACCTGCAGATGCACATGCGCAGGCACTATTGGGCAGTCGAACGAATGTGGGAGGCGCTGTTGAGCGATTCGCCGACTTCCTTTCAGGCGGCTGCAAAGGTCCTTGCCGAGTCGCCGCTTAACGGATCGCGCGAGCCCGACGGTGAGACGCCTCCCGGGGCAACCCGACTTGCCTACGAGGTTCACGATCTCGCGTTTGCCGCAGCTGTGGAGGGTAACGTCAACGAAGACGAGTATGTTCCCAGGCCTGGAGAGCCGATGGAAGACAAGCCGACCTCACGAGGACAGGCCGAAGTGTTTGGGCGGCTCTTGTCGGCCTGCAGTCAGTGCCATACCTTGGTCGGGGTGAACCCGGCGCTGACGGCCAAGGAACGCAAGGAGCAGATGCCGTGAGTGCTTGGTCCCGGGTCCTGGTCGTCGGCGGATGTCTCTTCGGCTTCGCGACGGCGTGCGCGAGCGGCCGGGTGCGCGGTGGGCAGGGCACCGAGATGCAACAAATGGAGGAGTACGAGCCCAAGACCAAGGCCGAGCCTCCCGAGGGTAACGTGGATCGAACTTCCGGGCCCATCACCCTTCCGAACCCGCCGCCGCTGCTCGAGGTCGACCTGGAGCGACGGCAACCCCCGCCCGCGCCAGAGCCGGAACCGGAACCCGAGCCCCTCGAACCCAACAGCCGACCGGAATCGACGAACTGAGATGTCCAAGCTCTGCTCTGCCGAGGAGGCGGTCAGCCACGTCCGCTCCAATCAACGTGTGTTCGTGCACGGAGGTGCGGCGACCCCGATCGCGTTGGTGGATGCGCTGGTTCGAGACGCAAGCCGCCTGCGCGAGGTGGAGCTGATTCATCTACACACGTCGGGTGACGCAGGCTATGCCAAGCCGCAGTTCGCGGGGTCGTTTCGAGTCGCCAACCTCTTCGTAGGCCTAAACGTGCGCCACGAGCTCGACGGCGACCGAGTCGACTATCTGCCCTGCTTCCTATCCGAGATCCCGCAGCTCTTCCGGTCGGGGCGCCGGGCTCTCGACGTTGCGCTGGTCCAAGTGTCGCCCCCTGACAAGCACGGCTACTGCAGCCTCGGCGTCTCCGTGGACGTGGCCAGGGCGGCGGTCGAGTCCACCCGACTCGTAATCGCTCAGGTCAACCGTCACATGCCGCGGGTCCACGGCGACGGCTTCGTCCACATCGATCAGCTCGACTGGCTGGTCGAGCACGATGCGCCTCTCCCCGAGGTTCGCGCCCTTCCGCCGAGCGAAGAGGAGCAGGCCATCGGCCACCATGCGGCCGAGCTCATCGAGGACGGGGCGACTCTGCAAATGGGAATTGGGGCGGTGCCGGACGCCGTGCTGAGCTCCCTGAAGGGCCATCGCCACCTCGGGGTGCACACCGAGATGTGGTCGGACGGGCTGCTTCCGCTCCTGGAGTGTGGCGCGGTCGACAACAGCCTCAAAAAAGTGCACCCGGGTCGAACTGTGTCCGGCTTCGTGGTGGGCACGCGTAGGGTCTACGACTTCATCGACGACAACCCGGCCGTGGCGCAGTACGACATTGGATACGTGAACCGGGTCTCCGTCATCAACCGCAACCCGAAGGTCACGGCCATCAATTCCGCCGTGGAAATCGATCTCACCGGACAGGTCTGCGCCGACTCCATCGGCCACCGCGTCATCTCCGGTGTCGGCGGCCAAATGGATTTCATTCGCGGCGCGATGACATCGGAGGGGGGTAAGCCGATCATCGCGCTGACGAGCCGCACCCAAAAGGGCGTCCCGCGAATTGTGCCGACCCTGCGGCCCGGTGCCGGGGTCGTGACGACACGGGCACACGTTCAGTTCGTGATCACCGAGAACGGCGCTGTCGACCTGTATGGAAAGACGCTCAACGAGCGCGCACGGCTGCTCGTTTCTATTGCGCACCCGGACGACCAAGAGGCGCTCGAGCGAGCGTGGTACGAGACGCGTCGCTGAAACCGAGGCGCACGGCTTGCGCGAGAATCGTACCGATCCGCATACCTTGCGTCCGGGCTCGATCTCGAGGGTCGAGTTGGGTTGGAATGGCTGGTTCCTTCGCGTCAAGCTTTGGCACGCCTCCTGCTTGGAAGCGGCTTTCGACCCGATGCCGAATTGGGACTAAGGGGAGTTCACGTGATTTTACCGAGCTGGTTCCCGTCTCGATCTGACAGTTCGTCTGGGCTGCGCTTGCTCGACCGATCGCCGGACGAGCACGAAGAGCCCGGACCGCACGCAGCAGCAATCACACCCGATGCGGAGTGGCTGACGACCAACGCGGGCGGATCGTTTGCGATGGGGACGATCGATCGTTGCCCTCGCCGCAAGTACCACGGCCTTCTCACCGTCCGCGAGCCGGGCGTCGGTGAGCCGCTCAACATGGTGGCGGAGGTCGAGGAATGGTTCCTCGTCGGGAATCAAAGAGTCGCGCTGCATAGCTACAACTGGGGAAGGGCGATCGAGCCGAACGGGGTCGATTACCTGGCTCGGTTCGAGCCTCTACCGCGATGGACCTATCAGTTCGCAGGGCTCACCGTGACTCGCGAGCTTTGGCTGGAGGATCGTGTCGACGCGGTCTGGATCCGCTACTCGATCGAGGGGCTGACCAAACCGGTCGACTTGAGATTGCGACCTTTGATCCGATGCCGTCCGATTCACAAGCTCACCTTCGCCAACCCCTTCATGAACGGTGAGATCGAGGTCGAGGACCGTCGATCGCTCCGCGTCACCATGCATCCCTACAACCACGTGCCGGCTCTGGTCACGAGCCTCCATGGCGTGTCAGGGTCGTTCGACGCGGACGGCCATTGGTACGAGGGAGTACACTACGAGTGGGAGCGTGAGCGCGGCTACGACGACGCGGAAGACCTGTTCACGCCCGGCGAGTTCCGCGTGGACCTCGAGCATGATGGGGCCTTCTGCATCCGGATTGGAACCACGCCGCCCGCAAGTCACGACCCCCAAGTGCTCAGCTCCGTCCTCGGCGCTCGACGCTCGTTCGTGCAGGAGCTGGACGATGCAGCCCGGGCCTACCTGGTGGAGCTCGGTGGCAACCGGACGGGTGTCATCGCTGGGTACCCTTGGTTCGGCGAATGGTCGCGAGACGCCTTGATCGCCCTACCCGGCTTGTGCTTGGCGCGGAACGAAGTCGACAAAGCACTCGGAATCCTCGAATCCCTCGCGGATCGCCGCGAGAATGGGCTCGTGCCGAACCTGCCGAAAAGCGGTGACCTACCCTCGAACACGGAGTCGATCGACGCTTCGCTGCTCTTCATTCGCGCGACTGCGCTGACGTCGAAACGCACGCGAAGCCGGCGCATCACGGGCCTACAAGAGGTTTGTCTCGATTTGGTCGACCGAATCGGCGATGGCGTAGATTCCCGGGTTCACGTCGACGCACAGGGTTTCTTGTTCGTCGATCACGGACCATGGGCGCTGACGTGGATGGACGCCCTCGTGGACGGCTGGCCTGTCACACCGCGTCAGGGCTACGCCGTCGACCTCAATGCGCTTTGGTTGTCTGGGCTCGATGCCTCCCTCCGCTGGGCGAAGAAGCTTCGGCCGGAGTTCGTCGAAAGGTGGGGCGAAACATCGAAGAAACTCGCGGATCATTTCGAGGAAAAGTTTTGGCTTCATGATCAGGGCTTCTTGACCGACACGCACGACGGAGATCACCCTGATGGAAAGCTGCGACCCAATCAGCTTTGGGCCCTGTCTTTGCCGGGCGTGCCGATCGACAAAGCCCACAAGAAGCGGGCGCTGAGCGCGGTACGCGAGAAGCTTCTCACTCCGGTCGGGCTCAGGACTCTGTCGCCAGACGACCCCGCATACCAACCCGTATATCGCGGGAGCCAGCGGGAACGGGACCTGGCGTACCATCAGGGAACGGTTTGGCCCTGGCTGCTCGGTCTCTACGCCGATGCGGTGGTCGCAGTCGAGGGACGGAATGCGGCTACCGAGGAGATGATGCCCGCTCTCGCGGCGCTCAGCTCCCACCTGCGGACCGAAGGATGCATCGGTCAAATCGGAGAAGTGTTCGACGGGGACGCGCCACACCGTCCCGGGGGCGCCCCCGCGCAAGCCTGGAGCGTCTCCGAGGTGCTCAGAGTGGCCATGATGGCCAGCCCATGAAAATCCTAATGCTCGGCTGGGAGTATCCTCCCCATATCAGCGGCGGCCTCGGAACTGCGTGCGAGGGTCTGACGACGGCCCTTGCCAGCCGAGGCCTCGAGATCGATTTCCTCGTGCCCAAGCTCTACGGCGAGGAGAACGCCCCCCACATGCACCTCCTCGGGGCAGCCTCCGAGTGGTCGGGAAGGGACCTCCGCCCCTACGCCTCGAGCCCGCTCGCTCGGTTGCTCGCCTCGGAGCCCGCGCTCTCCACGGACCCGATCCTCAGAGCCGCCGCCGAGGCCGCCTACGACCATGCCCAACAGACGGGCGCCGCCTCGGTACGAACGCTCCAGGTGCCGGCAAGGCTCAAACCGTATCTAGACCGGGCGGCGTATCGGGAGCTCGTCGAGGGAGGTGTGTTTTCGGAAAGCGCGGTTGCCGAGCTCGCGGCGTTCCACATCGGGCAGGGGGTTCCCGATCCGCCGCACGGGATGACCTGGCTCGAGCACGCTCGCATTCCCGGCGAACATCTTGGGCTCCCGGAGGCTGCGCCGACAGGCGCGCACTACGGCGAAGATCTATTTGGTGAGGTTGCCCGCTACGCCATGGCGGCGGCACACCGAGTCGACGGCGAGAAGTACGATCTCGTCCATGCGCATGACTGGATGACTTTCCCCGCAGGCATCGAGATTTCGCGCCGGGCGGGTGCGCCGCTGATCGTCCACGTTCACAGCCTCGAGTACGACCGCGCGGGCCACGGAGCGGATCAAGACATCGTTGCGGTCGAGCGTCAAGGATTGGAAAGTGCCGCACAAGTCATCGCGGTGAGCTACTACACTCGCAAGCTGATCCACCGAGTTCATCATACGCCCCTCGACAAGATCTCGGTCGTTCACAACGGCGTCTATACGCGCGAGACGGTTCAGGCTTACAAGAAGCAGCGAGCCACCACCGGGCCGGTCGTCCTGTTCCTCGGTCGCGTCACGTTTCAGAAAGGCCCCGAATACTTCGTGCAAGCTGCTGCGAGGGTTCTCGATCACGTGCCCGATGCCGTGTTCGTCATGGCGGGCTCCGGGGACATGCTTCCCCGAATGAAGCGTTTGGCCGATGACCTCGGAATCTCCAAATCCTTCCGCTTCCCTGGGTTTCTTCGCGGGGCGGAGGTCGAGCGTGCGTTTTCGACCGCCGACGTCTACGTCATGCCCTCGGTCTCGGAGCCCTTTGGCATCGCACCCCTCGAGGCAATGAGCTACGACCGGCCGGTCATCGTATCGAAGCAGTCGGGCGTCTCCGAAGTCCTGCAGAACGCCCTCAAAGTCGACTTCTGGGACGTCGACAAAATGGCGAGTCAGATCGTCGCAGTCTTGGAGCTCCCCGAGCTGAGGCAAGTCATCGTCGAGCGCGCCCGTGAGGAAATCAGGCACATTCATTGGGATGCTGCTGCGGAAAAGCTGATCCCGATCTACGAGTCCGTGATAGCTCCCTGAGGTTGATCATGCCGTCCGTCTGTTTCTACTTCGAGGTTCACCAGCCCTACCGCCTCAAGCCGTATGGGGCGCTCCAGGTCGGGCGGGACCACGACTACTTCGACGACAAGCTCAACCGGGAGGTGCTGCGGAAAGTGGCCAGCAAGTGCTATCTGCCGGCGAACGAATCGATGCGGCAGCTCATCGAGCGCACCGACGGACGCTTTCGCATCTCCTACGCCATGACCGGCGTCGCGATCGAGCAGATGAAACGCTATGCTCCGGAGGTGCTGGACAGCTTCGTACGACTCGTCAAGACGGGCGCCGTCGAGCTCGTCGCCGAGACCTATTATCACAGCCTCGCTGCCCTCTATGACAAGGACGAGTTCCGCGAGCAGATCGACCTCGAAATGACGCTCATCAAGAGCGAGTTTGGGCAAACTCCGCGCGTATTCCGAAATACGGAGCTCATTTACGACGATGAAATCGGACAGCTCATCTCGGACCTGGGGTTCGCTGCAATCCTGGTCGAAGGCGCGGACGACGTCCTCGATTGGCGTAGCCCAAACTTCATCTATCGTGTACCGGGCCGCGAAACCAAGCTCCTCACCAAGAACTACAAGCTCTCCGACGACATCGCGTTTCGGTTCTCGAACCAGGCCTGGGCCGAGTATCCCCTCACGGCAGACAAATTCGCGCGTTGGATCCACGCACATAGCGGCGCAGGCGACGTGATCAACCTCTTCATGGACTACGAGACCTTCGGTGAGCATCAATGGAAGGAGACCGGAATCTTCGAGTTCCTCGAGCGCCTCCCGGACCTGCTATTCACGCACCCGCAGTGGGACATCGTGACCCCGACCCAGGTCGTCGATAGGTATCCCGCGCTCGGCGATCTCTCTTTTCCGCGAACGGTATCGTGGGCCGACGAGGCGCGGGACATCAGCGCATGGCGAGGCAACGAGATGCAGCAGCGGGCTTTGGCCGAGATCTATGCGCTGGGCCCCGCGATCAAGAGACGCAATAATTCCAACTTGTTGGCGCTTTGGCGCCGCTTGCAGACATCCGACCATTTCTACTACATGGCCACGAAATCCGCTTCCGACGGTGACGTGCACGATTATTTCAGCCCTTATGAGGGCCCCTACGACGCCTTCATCCATTATATGAACGTCATGAAGGACTTGAACCGCTCTGTGCTGGCTCCCTCCGAGAAGCGCGTCCACCCATGAGCAAAGCGGTATTCTTCGAGATCTCGTGGGAGGTCTGCAACATGGTCGGCGGTATCCACACCGTCTTGGCCAGCCGCGTCAAAGAGGTGCAGCAACGCCACGGTGCAGATGGGTACATCGCGATAGGACCGGATGTGCCGAGAGCCGAGGGGATCGCGCCGGAGTTTCGAGCGGACATCTGGGATCCGGAGCTCGTTGAAGCGCTCAAGGACCACGAGGTCGGCGTCATGATGGGACGATGGCTGGTTCCTGGAGAGCCACGGTGCCTGCTGATCAATCAGTCCCGCCTTTACGCTCGCAAGGACGAGATCCTCGGCCGCTACTGGGAGAAATACGGGCTCGATTCATTGTTCGGAGCGTGGGACTACTACGACCCAGTCCTATTTGCGCATGGCGCGGGCTTGGTCATCGAACGTATTCGCGACCAATTCCTGCTGCCCGCTCGGCAAAGCGCAATCGTTCAAGCCCACGAGTGGATGTCGGCGGCCGCGATCCTGCACCTGCAAACCGCCGCACCCGAGATCGGAACCGTGTTTACGACCCATGCCACCATGCTCGGCCGTTCACTCGCCGGGCGCCGCGCCGATCCGAACTTTTACCAATCCTTGTCGAGCGTCGATCCGGAGGTCGAAGCCAAGGCGCTCAACGTCTCGTCGAAGCACTCGATGGAGACCGTCGCGGCGCGCGAGGCAGACGTGTTCACGACGGTCAGCGAGATCACGGCCCTCGAGTGTAAGCATCTGTTGGGGCGGAAACCCGACGTCATCTTGCCAAATGGATTCGGGGCAAGACCGGTTTCGCCGGAGCTCCGGCAACGCGCGCGCGACGAGCTTTTCAAGCTCGCGGAGCTCACCACCGGAGACCACTACGATCGCGACAAGACCTTGATCCTCGCCCTCGCGGGGCGCTACGAGTACATCAACAAGGGCGTTGACGTCTACCTCGATGCTGCGGCCGCCTTGCCGGCCGAGCTCGCAGCGCGCGATGGCAAGCGCATCATCGTCTACGCGATGCTGCCCGCCGGCCATGCCGAGCCCAAGCGTCAATTGTGGGATCGCGCCCATGGCACCTCGGCCGGCCCCCCCCTACGGTGCACACACGACCTCGTCGATGAGACGAACGATCCGATCACGAATCAGCTCAACGCGCTCGGGATCGACAATCGCCCGGGGGCGCCGGTGCACGTGGTGCACGTCCCGATCTACCTGGACGGAACCGATCCGTTGATCCGTCAGAGATACTGGGACCTGCTTCCTGGAGCCGACCTCGGCGTCTTTCCGTCCTTCTACGAGCCGTGGGGATACACCCCCCTCGAGGCGGTTGCCTTTGGGGTCCCAGCCATTACGACCGACCGCGCCGGTTTCGGCCGATGGGTCGCAGGGCAAGGAGATCGAACGCGTACGGGCGTTCGGGTATTGAGGCGTGAGGGTGTGGTCTTCACCGAGGTCAGCGCTGCGCTGAAGCAAGCCCTCCTCGAGTTCATCGACCTCCCCGCGGCCGACCGGGAATCGCTCCGAGAAGCGTGCGTGAGGACCGCGGAGCTGACTGATTGGTCGAACTTCATGGGGCATTACGAGGAAGCTCATCGCCGCGCGCTCGCCGCGGGCGCGGCGCGTCGCAAAGAGCTTCCGATGGAGCGCCTGAGCGTTCCTTCGATGCCTACCCTCTCGTCGGAGTCGGGGGCATTCGGCCTCTTCGTGAAGCCTCCTGCGAAGGAAGGCGAGGTGGGAGCTCCCTATACACGTACTTTCGTGGTGGCAAACGCGCTTCCCGAGGAGTTGGACCCTCTGCAAGAAATTGCGGGCAACCTTTGGTGGCGATGGCATCCCGAGGTCGCATCGCTCTTCGAGCGAATCGACCCGGCCCTGTGGTTGAAGCTCGAAGAGAACCCGCATGCGCTCCTCGACCAGGTCAAGCCAGATCGGCTGCTCGACCTGGCGATGGACAACGAGTACGTCGCAGAAGTTCAACGGCTTCACTGCCTGATGGTGGAGTCGACACAGATGCAGGACCCCCGCATCGCCTACTTCTGCATGGAGTTCGGCATCGCCGGATTCCTCAAGCTCTACTCGGGCGGCCTCGGAATCCTCGCCGGCGATCATCTCAAGGCAGCGAGCGACCTGAACCTCCCGTTGTGTGCGGTCGGGCTCGCCTACCATGACGGCTACTTCCACCAGATCATCGATCGCGATGGCCGCCAGGGGCATCTCCTGGATACGAACGATTTCGAAAGCCCTCCGTTCGAGCCGGTGATGGTCGGCCGCTACGCACCAGTGCGCGTGACGGTGCCGCTTCCCACCGGTCCCGTCCAGGTACAGGCATGGCAGCTCAACGTGGGCCGCATCCCGCTATATCTATTGGACTCGAACCTACCCGAGAACCGCCCCGAGGATCGCACGATCACCAACCGCCTGTACGGCGGCGATGCGTCCCACCGCTTGCGGCAAGAGATGATCCTAGGGCTCGGAGGCTATCAGCTGCTGACCGAGCTCGACATCGAGCCGGACGTTTTCCACATGAATGAGGGGCACAGCGCCTTCCTGTTGATCGCGCGAGCGGCCCATTTGATTCAGCGGCATGGCCTCAGGTCCCAGGAAGCATTCGAATACATTCGCAACACGACCATCTTCACGACGCACACGCCGGTGCCGGCCGGCCATGACCACTTCCCGGAGGAGATGGTGCGTCCGTACTTGGCGCGCTTCGAGCACGTGCTCCGCATGGACTGGCCTCGGATCATGGCCATGGGCCACACGCCAGCGGGCGAGCCGAACAAGTTCGGGACGACTGCGCTCGCCGTCAGGAACGCCGGCCGCATCAACGGCGTCAGTGGCAAGCACGGCGAGGTCGCGCGCGACATGTTTCTTCAGTTCTACCCCGAGTTGGATACCCCGGACGACGTGCCGTGCACGAGCATCACCAATGGCGTACACGTGACAACCTGGCTTGCACCTCGCTGGCAGCGGTTGATGGAGAGGCAGATGGGTCCCCACTGGCGGGACGAGATCGAGGACCCGTACCGCTGGGGGTGGTTGCGCGAGCATGATCCGGCTGAGATCTGGTCGATCCATCGTGAGCTGCGCTCGGATTTCGTCGAGTGGCTAAAAGGGCACTTGACCGAGACGTGGACCCGGCGGCGCGAAGACCTCTCGTTGCTACAAGACATCCTCACGAGACTCGACGGAGACGGCCTGCTCATCGGTTTCGCGCGGAGATTCGCTCCGTACAAGCGCGCTGATCTACTCCTGAGCGAGCCCAAGCGTCTGGCGAAGCTCCTCAACGGAAACCCGGGTTCGACGATCATCTATGCCGGTAAAGCCCATCCTGCGGACGGTCACGGCCAGGCCTTGCTGCAGCGAGTCTATCAGGCGACGAAGGATCCAGACCTCGCAGGTCGCGTGATCTTCATGGAGGACTACTCGATCGACGAGGCCCGGCGGATGGTGGCGGGATGCGACATCTGGCTGAACACCCCGACCCGTCCGCTCGAGGCAAGCGGAACCTCGGGCATGAAAGCCGCCATGAACGGCTGCTTGAATCTCAGCGTCGACGACGGCTGGTGGGTCGAGGGATACGAGAAGGACAACGGCTGGGTCATCGATCTGCCTTCGGCGTCGATCCACGACCCGAGCGCGTATGACCGCGCCATGACGATGGCGCTGCTCGAGGGAGAGATTTTGCCGATGTTCGCTGACCGGAACGCAGACGATGTCCCTTTGGCATGGGTCGACCGCATGAGAGCGAGCATGGCGAGCATCATTCCGAAGTTTTCAGCGCGCCGCATGGTCACCAACTACGCCGATACATTCTATGAGCCCGCGATGAAAGACGCCGTCGCGCTACGTGATTCCAACTACCGCCCGCTGTTTGCTCTCGCAGACTTGGCAGAGTCTATCCGCGCCCATTGGAGCGAGATTGCGCTGGAGAGCGTGCGCTTTGGCGGCCTCAGCGGCGATCAACTGACGGTGGGCACCACGGTCTCCGCCGAAGTGTCGTTGCACCATCCTGGGCTCGATGCACGGGAGCTCGATGTCGAGGTCGTCGTGACGTTCGGCAGCCGCCTGCACGATCTCGCCTCGAGGATCGTCATTCCGTTCCAAACCGACGACACGGATGACAGAAGCACGTGGCGCGGGGCTTTCACCGTCCAGGCGAGCGGCGGCCACGAGCTCAGATTCCGCGTCCGCCCGAGGGAACGAAGCCCGCTCCGGCCCGCAGCCCTCGGAATGCACATCCAAAAGTGGCTCTGACCGAAGCAGCGTCAACATCACGCGAAGAGTGGGCCCTTCGTCCCCACCCCGCCACCCCCACGCGAGCACCTACCTCGGCGCTCACGCCAATCGGAGGCGGTTGCAGGTAGGCCGATTGTCACTCGCGACGTCGACTCCATCCCATGACGCGCGAATTCCCGCGCCCTGCGGGTCCCGCTCGCGAGCACGCCCGCGCCGAGCCGTGCTCCGGGATTGCAGTCGTCGCAGCAGCAGGTTCAGCCCGACTGAAGAGACCGAGATGCGAAAATCGGGCCCATCATCCCCACCCTGTCAGACCATTACGCGGGCGAAGTCTAGTCCTCCGACGATACCAGTCACTCCGCGGTCGTCTTCCGTCAAAATGCGGCGAACGTTCATGCTAATCGCTTGCTCCGCGGCGCGGCTGAGGCTCATTCCCCCTGGGAGGATCAAGATGCGAACGTTCATGGCGCTCTCTACTGCCGTGCTTGGAGGCAACCGGCGTGCGTCGAGGGCGCAGGCCTGATCGAAGATGCCGATCGGGAAGTCCC
The DNA here is from genome assembly GCA_963792825.1 of uncultured delta proteobacterium. Taxonomy (GTDB): domain Bacteria; phylum Myxococcota_A; class Polyangia; order Polyangiales; family Houyiibacteriaceae; genus SG8-38. The sequence goes on from CAWBXS010000002.1 coordinate 208,081, forward strand.
CCTCGACCACGACGAGACCGTGCTTGTTGGACAGCTCGAGCCGATCGACGGCGAGCGCGACGGGGTCGTCGCCCCTCACTTTGACGACCGAGCCGGACGCGACCTCCGAGATCGGCGTCTTGATTCGCTTTTCACGAACGGCGCGCATCAAATCGCGGGTGGACACGACGCCCTCTGCTTTGCCGTCGCTCGTCACGAAAACCCGGTGGACGTGGTTCTTCAGCATCAACTTGGCCGCTTCCGCAAGAGGTGCTTCCGGCGGCACCTGCAAGGCGGGCGACTTCATGATCTCTTCGACGGGACGGTCCGGAATCCGAAACGTTTCGCCGTGTGTATAGATCGCGGCGTGAAGGACATCCGTGCGCGAAACGACGCCTTTCAGAGCGCCTGCATCGTCGACCACGCCGAGGGCAGAGACACCCTGCTCGGAAAACATGGCATTTGCAGTGACTAGGCCCTCTCCGATGTGAATCGTTTCGACCGGTCTGCTCATGTACTCGGTCACGGGCATCTCGAAGTTCGCCATCTCAATTCACCTCCTTCTGTCGAGCGCTCGCCGAACGCGCGCTTCGTTAAGCGACGATGATCTCGTTCAGGTGCTCGAGGAGCTCGGCTTCCCCACTCGACGCGAGATCCTTGTCGAGCGAGCCGACGATCAGCTGGCTGGTGGGTCCATCGAGCGACGAACGCAGCAACCCCAAGAATCGAGGCGGTGCGATGAGCACCAGGTGCCTGTACTCGTTTTTCACGCGAGCGTCATGAAGCGTGTGCGCCAACGTTCTGGCGAAATCGGCGATCGCCCGCTCGTGTGGGCTTTCGCTCCGGCTCATCGCCGCACGTCGAGGATCTCCGCTGTTCTTCCGGAAAGAGCGGCCGGGGCGGTCGGAGTCGGCGTCCCTGTCCCGCTCTCGCCCCTTCGGGTGCTCGAGCGTCTGGAGCAGCTCCAAGCCCTTTCCCGGCCCCAAGTGCTCGAACACGCGCGCGCCGGCCTGGTGAGCGACTACGATCCATGTTTTTGACATCTTCCGTGCTCCCTAGCTGCAAGTCAGGACGCCGGCAACGAGGGAAGCCGCTTCAGCTCCACGATCTGCTTGGTTCCGTCCCGCTCGATCACCTCGACGCTCGAGAGCATGCCGGCCTCTTCCCGGACGTAGATCTCCTTCGGGTCGGCTACGCGGTGCGACACATCGGGCGTTGCCACCTCGAACACGTCGTCATTCGAATCGTAGCTGATCCCGATGAGGGCGCTGTTCTCAGATTCGACCTGTGCGCCGATGTCGTCTCCGAGAATCGACACACCCACCCTCATCGAGGGGAGGTGCTTGGCGACCTCGTCGAAGTACCGGCGCCATTCCGAACGTTCCAGCTTCCGTGTCGTCATCGTATCCTCCAGGTGTAGGGTTGTGAGGTGAAGCAAACCCCGTGCCCGCTCCGGACCCCTGGTTTTGCAGGAAGTGCCCAGAATCGGCGCAACCGATGCGCAGATTGAGCGCAGCACGACAGATTTGCGTCGGCAGCCATCGGAGCCCCTGGGCGGTTCGAACCTCGTTGGTATAGTGTGCATGCAGCGCTGCAGCGGAAGCGTGATGGGAAACCTGAAAACCGATCTCGAGGCGTCTGGCTTCGAGCTGGTCGAGACGCACATCTCCTGGGTCTTCATCGGGGCGACGGAGGTCTTCAAGCTCAAGCGCCCTGTCGATTTGGGCTTCCTCGACTTCACGACCCTCGAGAAGCGGCACGAGGCGTGTGAAGCGGAGGTGCGCCTCAACCGGCGGCTCGCACCGCAGGTCTACCTGGGTGTGGTTCCGATCACCGTCGACGCTTTGGGCCAACATACCATCCAAGGGCGAGGAACGGTGGTGGAGTGGGCCGTCCACATGCGCCGTCTGCCTATTGAGAGACGAGCCGATGAGCTTCTACGCGCGGGGTTGCTCGACGAAACCCACGTCGATGCGCTCGCCGACCACATCGCACGGTTCCACCACGAAGCGCGATGCGACACCGAGACCTCTCGCCACGGACGAGTCGCCACGATTCGTCGAAACATCGAAGAAAACTTCCAACAGACCCGAGGTGCGATAGGCGACTACCTCAGCGAGGAGCAAGCTCGCGAAATCGAGACTTGGCAGCTCGAGACGCTGGGCGACGGGAAACGTTTCGTGTCGAGAATGGATGCTGGGCGTATCCGTGACGGACACGGGGATCTGAGGCTCGAGCACGTCTATTTCGAAGCCGACGGGTCGATCACGATCATCGACTGCATCGAGTTCAACGATCGGTTTCGCTATGGCGACGTCTGCGCTGACATTGCGTTTCTCTCGATGGACCTGGCCTGGCACGGGTGCGTCAACCTCGCCGAGCGTTTTCTCGCGCGATACGCGAGGGAATCGGACGATTATGATCTCTACTCGGTGGTCGACTTCTACGAGAGCTACCGGGCATTCGTGAGAGGTAAGGTCGCCTCGCTCCTAGCGTCGGACGAGGAGGCTTCGGCGGAGGCTCGGGAACGCGCACGGCGGGAGGCGAGGCGCTACTTCCTCTTGGCCTTGGCCTACGAACGTCCGCCTCTCGTGCCGCCGCGAGTCGTCGCGGTGGCGGGCATGATCGGAAGCGGTAAGAGCCGAGCCGCGGCGGCGATCGGTGCGTTGCTCGCCGCCCCGGTGCTGAGCTCGGACCGGACGCGGAAACACCTCATGGGCCGGAAGCCGACCGAATCGATTTCAAGCGAGGCATGGTCGGGAGCATACTCTCCACGCGCGACCGAAGCAGTCTACGAGGAGCTTTGGCGCCTCGCCGAAGCCGTGCTTCGTTCAGGGCGACCGGTCGTGATCGATGCCTCCCTTCGAACGAGGGCGCTGCGGGACACCGCTCGACGTTTGGCCCACCAGCATGATGTTCCATTCGTGCTCGTCGAATGCATGGCCCCACGCGAGGTGCTGAGAGCGCGCCTCGCCGAGCGCGAAAGCAAAGGGCTACACGAGAGCGACGCGCGATCCGATTTGCTCGATGAGTTCGAGAAGCGCTTCGAGCCGATCGACGAGCTCTCACCTTCCGAGCATTTGCGGCTGGACACCTCTCGGCCGCAGGAGGAGACCCGCCGGCATCTCGCAGCCCTCTTCGAGGGCTAGCCCCCTCAAGGGCGCACGGCGAGAACGGGGACCGGCGAGTAGCGAAGGCAGTACTGGGAGGCGCTCCCAAGCATGATCCCGCGTAGCCTGCTCTGCCCTCGGCAACCGACGAAAAGAAGGTCAGCGCGGATGTCTGCCGTGGCGTTGCAGAGCACTTGGCCGATCGGCCCGTCGAGCACGTGCACCTTCGTGCTCGGGTTGAGCCCTTCGCTCACGACAAGGTGCTCGAGACGTGAACGCGCCGTCGAAGCGAGGCCCTCGAGCACGCTCGGCCATTCCGTAGGCATGATGGTCTCGGTGATCGGGTGGGACACCACGTGGAACAGGGTGACCTCACCGTCGAGCGACTTCGCAACGTCACGGGCCCACCGCACCGCCTCGGTGCCGTGTGGGGAGAAATCGACGCCCACGGCGATGCGCGCCCCCGCGTAGTCTGGGCGGATCTTCCCGCACGATACGAGCACGGAGCAGGGTGCCTGCCGGACCACACGCTCTGCAGTCGAGCCGAGCAAGCGCTCCGGAAGACCGACCGCGCCGGCGGGATCGCCGACGGCAATGAGGTCTGCATTCACCGAAACCGCAGTCCGGAGAATGATCTCCCACGGACGACCTTCCTCGCACGAGGTCTGGCAGCTCAGGCCGAGCTCTTCGCATTTTCTGCGTTCCGCCTCGAGCTCTTGCAACGAGCTCTCGAAGCGCCCCTTCAGCCGCACGCGAAGAGCCTGCCCGGCAGCCCTCGCACCGATCGGCAAATCGCTCCATGGATGCTCGAGCCCCACTTCGCTCGCGTGCACCAGCCACAGGGTCGCGCCCGTGGCTCTTGCCGTCGGAATGGCTAACTGCATCGCGCGGTGCCCGGATTCCCCCAGGTCGGTTCCGACAACGATGGTTCTAATCCCCATGGCTCCGAGTGCAGCAAGCACCATGCCAGATCCGAGAGCAAAAGTCTCGCTGCTCTCACGGCGGACCGCTATGCACCGGGATCGGACAGAACTTGAATCGCGTATTCGACGAAATCCGACTCGGTCAGCATACCGACGAGGCGCCCTCGCTCTACGACAGGCACACACCCGATGCCGCACGACCGCAACGTGAGCGCCGCTTCCAGAGCCGGGGTGTCGGGATAGACGGTGCGCACTTCTTTCGTCATGACCCATCTCGCTTCGATCCACCGATTCATGTGTACCTGCTCGCTCGACAATGCCCCGGAAAGGCTTCCTTCCTGGCTGCGCAGCACATCTCGGTGCGAAATCAGACCGAGCAGCCTTCCGGAATCGTCCGCTACCGCGACGTGACGGATGTGCTTCGTATCCATCCGCTCAATCACCTCCCGAAGCGGGCTGGTCGGGGCCACGGTGATCACCGGCTGGGTCATGAGGTCTCGGACCAAGAGCTGCGACATGATTCGTGTTTATCGCACGTTTCGTGCCAGGGATGGTCAGCGACGCCTTTCGCGCATATTATGCGTGCGTACTCCGGCAGAAACGCACGAATTGCGCCAATGAGTTCTTGCCGACGCCAATCTTTCTGAATCCCTACACCACATCTTTCGGCTCACAATTTGCTAGGCAGGACACCATGAGCGATGCATTTTTCGAGCGGCTCAGCGCGCTAGATGCGACCTTTCTCGATGTCGAGAGCAAGGCCGCCCCCATGCACGTCGGCGCTGCGCTCATTTTCGACGCGAAACCCCTGATGCTGGCGCACGGGGGCCTCGATATCCAGCGGCTCACTCGATACACCGAGGCGGCGCTGGATTCGATTCCCCGCTACCGGCAGCGGGTGGAGTGGATCCCGGGGTACAAGCACCCCGTCTGGGTGGACGACGAGCGTTTCAACATGCACTTCCACCTGCGCCACACGCGGTTGCCCCTTCCCGGCGACGAGCGCTCCCTCAAACGCCTCGTGGGAAGGCTCTTCTCGCAGCACCTCGATCGGAGCCGCCCGCTCTGGGAGTTCTGGGTCGTAGAAGGTGTCGAGAACGACACCTTCGCGCTCGTGATCAAGGTGCATCACTGCATGGTGGACGGCATCGCGGGTGTCCAGCTCCTCGAAGCGTTGCTGCAGATCGGTCCAGACCCCGTCGAGCGAGAGCCCAAGGAATGGCACGCGCGCCCCGCTCCGAGCGCTGCGCAGCTCGTCGTGAGCGAAACCAACCATCGAATCGACGGGCTTCGAAAGCTCAGTCACTTCATGCCCCGCGTTCGTGAGAACTTCAAAGGCCTGTCGAGTGTCCTTCGCTCCGGCATGAAGCCCGCGCCGAGAACCCCTTTCACCGAAAACGACATCAGCCCCTATCGCCGTTTCGACTGGACCTCGTTCGCGCTGAACGACGTCAAAGCGATCAAAAACACGCTCGGCGGCACGATCAACGACATGGTGGTCGCGACGACGACCGGTGCCGTTCGACGTTTTCTCCTGCGCCGCGGCATGGAAGTCGATTCGGTGGAAGGATTTCGGACGGTCCTCCCGGTGAACACGAGAAAGGCGGGCAGCCTCTCGGTGGGTAACCACGTGGCCATGCTGCTCGCAGACCTTCCCGTGTCCGAGCGCGACCCTCTCGAAAGGCTCAAAAAAGTGATCCGAGTGACCACCGAGTTGAAGAAGGAATCGAATCAAACCGGGGGCGCGGAGCTTCTCGAAGACGTGGCCGATCTCACGACCAAACGCCTCGTGTCCGAGATCTACCGGGCCGCGATGCGGCTACGCACGTACAACCTGATCGTCACCAACGTGCCCGGCCCGCCAGTCCCCCTCTACATGCTCGGCGCCAAGATGAAGGCGATCTTTCCCATGGTCCCTCTGATGCAGAATCAAAATCTCGGCATTGCGCTCTTCAGCTATGCCGGCGGTTTGCATTGGGGCTTCAACGCAGACTGGGAGTCCTTTCCGGACGTTCACGAGTTCGTCGAGGACCTCGAGGCCTCGTTTGCGGAATACAAAGAGCTCGCCAACTCGCGCGCACCCGAGGTGTCGCGAGAGCAGAACGCTTCGACGCAGGTTTCCACACCATGATGACCGAGGTTGGTACGACATCAGCAGGACAAAACCACTATGACTAGCGTAAGCACTGCATCCGACCTAACCCAACCGACGTCGTTGCAAACGAGGCCGGGCTCTACCCGCCGTGTCCTCATCGTCGATGACGAAGCAAACGCGAGAAATGCGCTAGCGGAGCTGCTCGCGGACGCCGGATACTCGGTGAGCACCGCTTCTGACGGGCGGACCGGCCTCGTGCAGATGGAGCAAATCGATCCGGACGTCGTCCTGACCGATCTGAAGATGCCCGGCATGGATGGGTTGTCGCTGATCGAGCGTGGACGACCGTTGTTCCCTCATACGACATTCATCGTCATGACCGCCTTCGGCACGATCGACACCGCCGTGCGCGCGATCAAGCTCGGTGCAGAGAGCTATTTGACCAAGCCCTTGGAGCTCGACGCGGTGATCGCCATCGTCGACCGTGCCCTCGAGCGGACGCAACTCTCGCGGGAGGCCGCCCAACTCCGTGAGCGGTTCGACGATCGGTTCCAATTCGACAACATCCTCGGGGAGCATCCCTCGATGCAGCGGCTGATGAAAAACGTCGCACAGGTCGCCCGAAGCCGAGCTACGGTGCTGATCCACGGGGAAACCGGCACCGGAAAGGAGCTCATCGCTGCTGCCATTCACCAAAACTCCAAACGAAAGGACAAACCTTTCATCCGGCTCAACTGCGCATCATTGAGCGAAACCCTGCTCGAGTCCGAGCTCTTCGGGCACGAACGCGGCTCGTTCACGGGCGCGGTCGGGCGTCGCGAGGGCCGTTTCGAGCAGGCCGATGGAGGAACGCTTTTCCTCGATGAGGTGAGCGAGATCCCGGGTAGCGTTCAGATCAAGCTGCTCCGCTTTCTGCAGGAGCGCGAGTTCGAGCGCGTGGGCGGCAACGAAACGCTCAAGGTCGACGTTCGCGTCGTCGCGGCAACGAACCGTAATCTGAAGCAACGCGTGGACGAAGGCCGCTTTCGAGAAGATCTATACTACAGGCTCAAAGTCGTGCAGCTCGACGTACCTCCGCTTCGCGTCCGGCGGAGCGACATTCCCTTGCTCGCGCAAGCGTTCCTCCGCAAGTACGCCAAGGAGAACGATCGGCCGGTCCAAGGCCTTACGGAAGAAGCCTTGCAACATCTGATGATCTACCCTTGGCCCGGCAACGTCCGGGAGCTGGAAAACGCGATCGAGCGTGCCGTCGTCATGTGCGAGGGCGAGCTGATCGACCGAGACGACCTTCCGACGGCCGCTTATGGCGACTCGCAGAATGGGTCCGTGATGGCGCTGATTCCTGGCATCACGATGGCGGAGCTCGAGCGGATGGCGATTCTCGGTACCCTGGATGCGGTCGATGGCTCGACGGCGCGAGCGGCCGAGATCTTGGGGATCAGCCAGCGCAAGATCCAATACCGCGTAAAGGAATGGGGCTACCAGTCCTCGACTCTCGACTAGCGGGCGACTGGAACCCAAAACGACGCACGGGTGCCGCCGCCAGGGAGCGCGGACAGCTTCGCCTCACCTTCGTGCAAATCCACGATGCGCTTGACGATCGCGAGCCCGAGGCCGGTGCCTGCTTCCTTCGTCGTCACGAATGACTCGAACGCCCGCTCGGCGACCTCAGGCAAAATCCCCGGCCCATTGTCGCTCACGGAGACTTCCCATCTGTCTTCCCCCACCACTCGGCTGGCGATCCGAATGGTGGGCTCGGAGCAGCCCGCTACGGCTTCGACGGCGTTGGTGATCAAGTTGTTGATGACCTGCTTCAGGCGGTCGCGCTCTGCGACCAGCCGACACTCGAACGGCTGAACATCTTGAATGAACTCGATCCCCTGCGACTCGATCTCGGGACGGCGAAGCTCCATCACCTCGTTGAGTAGGGTAGCTGCATCACACCGAACGGGCTCGAGGCTGCGGGTCCTCGCCAAGTTGAGAAAGTCGTCGAGCAAGAGCGACAACCGTCGGAGCTCGTCCTGAACGATGTTCGTTCGCCTTTCGATTTTCCGGCGCGTCGACGAGTCTTGCACGCCGGCCGCCGTGCGGCGAAGAACGTCGAGCTGCAGCTTGGCGGCGTTCAGGGGATTCCGCACCTCGTGGGCCAAGCCTGCGGTCAGTCTTCCCATCACCGCGAGAGACTCCGCTTCGGCCGTCTTCTTGAGCACGTAGTCCTCGCGGTAGGTCTCGAGCATGATCGCGAGCTCGATGTCGCAGATCTGGTCGATCGCCAGGTGGTCCTCGAATGCGCCCGAGCCCTCGTCCGAGGCGGCCCACAAAGCGCGATGCAACCCCTCCCGGACCACGTTCATCGCAGCGAGCATGTAGCGCTGCTCGAGGCCCACCCTCACGTGAACCCGGCCGATCCTGGCTCTCTTCTCGAAGTAGGTTTCGTCGTACGGACCCGAGAACAGACCCTCGAGCCATTGCGTCAGCGAAACCTTGAGCCGCTCGACCTGCGCCTCGCCTTCCAGAACCGCCCGCGCAGCCGGATCCCGAAGGATGGCTTGATAGAATCGATCGACGATGACGCGGTGGTACGGCCGCATCGACGAGACCCATTCTCCGCAGACGGTGGGAGGCCTCGGCGTCAAACCCGACGTATTCCTTCAGTAATACGAGCAAGCTCGGGTCGGCCATCTGGCTTGGCTAGAAAACTGTGTCCTCTCTGTCAAGCACTCGTGAGGTGGCCGCAGTCAAAAGGCCGCGAGCAGGGGAAGCCGCACCATGCTGACGGGACATGGGGCTGCCTCCGCCAACCTCTTGACATCTTGCACGCCGAGCTCGCCGGTGGCCGCCATCAGAGGAAGGCCGACCAAGATGAGATCCGCTTTGGCGCGCTCCGCGCTCTGCAGCACGTGGTCGGGCCACCGGCCTTCCTCGTGGAGCTCCGCCCGGCACGAGACACCGCGATTGGCACACCACTGCCGCTGCCGCTCGAGGAGCTGACCCTCCTGCCGAAGCCTCGCCTCGATCTGCTCACGCCAGCCTTCGGTATTACCGCTGAGCGGGGGATCCGAAGCCCGGCCTCCCCCCCCGCCGTAAGTCGAGACCAGGACCACCTCTCCACCCGGTGGTGCTGCGATGAATGCAGCGAACTCCGACGAGCTTGTAGCTTGCGGAAGTCAAGTCGGTGACGGCGAGGATCGATGCCATGCTACAGCTCAAGAGGATGACGGAAGTCACAGCAAATGACGTGCCACATGACAATGTCAACGAATCCACGACCGTGACGGCGTGCGCCATCGGCAAGGTTTGCGGGCGACGCCGGAATCGCGCAGTTTTTGCGTCGGACGACGCGAAACATGGGTAGTACCCGTCGGCACCGTGGACCACATCCTATGGATGCGCAGCTCTTTGCGGAAGAGGCCATCCCTGCTCTCCGGGATGCCGCTCAGGACTTGAGTTGGCTGCGCACCCGTGGATACTCGGACGCCTCGGCGATCAAGCTCGTCGGGGATCGCTACAAGCTGCGGGGGCGTCAGCGCGTGGCCGTCAGCCGATGCGCGTGCTCGGATTCGGCAAGAGAGCATCGGACGTCGACGCGGTGCGAGCCGGCTGCCCTGCGGGGTCGATCGCTCGTGATCGACGGGCTCAACGTGATCACCACCATCGAGGTCGCGCTCGCGGGCGGGGTTCTTCTACTCGGGCGCGACCACTGCGTGCGCGACATGGCGAGCTTTCATGGGAACTACCGGTTGGTGCAGGAGACCGAACGGGCCGTGAGCATCTTGGTGGAGGTGGTCGAATCGCTCGAGCCCCACGAGACGGTCGTCTACATCGACCGCCCGGTTTCGAACTCCGGCCGGCTTGCCGAGATCATCCGAGCCATCGGCTCCGCAAACCGATCAGCCCTCACCGCCCAAACGCTCGATCGCGTCGACGAGACACTTCAGGCCTCACCCGGGGTCGTCGCCACGGCCGACAGTGCCATCCTCGACAGGTGTGATTCCTGGCTGAACCTGGCGCGCATCGCCATCGAAGGGCGCCGAACCGAGCTGGACCCGATCTGGCTATTGGACCTTTCCTGACCGCGTCACCGCTCGGCAGCTCCAGGCCGGCCTCCTGGACTCACAAGGGTCAAGACTGCGCGATTCTCAGTGCCTCATCGACTCCACCGCGCTTCCCGATCAGCATCCGTAGTCGGATGAGCTTTGGCGGCTGATTGAACGCTACGGCGCCGACGAGGCGACCGGCGCGGCTGTAGAGCGCGATCAACTTCTCGGTATCGGGCGCTCCTCCGGCAAGGATCAATTCGTCCGTGGGCCGCGGCCGGCCTGCTCCCTGAATCTTCAGGTCGAACTGATCGGACCAAAACATCGGGACCGATTCGAAGGCCCTCGCCTCGCCGGGGTCGGCGAGCAAGGTCGAAACCGCGTGACGGGCCTGCTCGACCGCATTGGTCCAGTGCTCGATGCGCATGCGCTCGTCGAAAAGAGGATTGTACCAGCTCGCCACATCACCCGCTGCCACGATGCGAGGCACGCTCGATGTCAGCGTTTCGTCACATCGCACGCCATCCTCGAGAAGGATGCCTGAGCCCTCGAGCCACGAGACCGACGGGCTCACGCCAATCCCGACGACGACGAGATCGCACGCCACGGTGGTGCCATCCTCGAGCTCCACGCTCTGCACGCAACGCTTGCCATGGATGGCTTTCACGCGCCGTCCACAATGAACTCGGACGCCGCGGCGCTCGTGAGCCTCTCGCAGGAACCGTCCCACCCGAGGCCCTAGGCTCTGCACCAGCGGGGCTTCCAAGGCTTCGATGAGTGTCACTTCGAGCCCGAGTCGGCGGGCGGATGCGGCCACTTCTGCGCCGATGAAACCCGCACCGATCACGGCGACGCGAGGCTTACTCTGCAGGGCGGTACGAATCGCCAACGAGTCGTCGAGGGTTCTCAAAGTATGGAGGCCCTGGAGACGTGGCTGATCGGGAAGCTCACGCACGCGTCCGCCGGTCGCGATGACCAAGCCGTCGAAGGGTACTACGTCGCCGCCTTCTAGTCGGATCTCGCGCGCATGCGTGTCCAGTGAAACCGCGCGCCTACCTAGCACCAGCTCCACGTTCAATTCGTCGTAGCCACCACGACGAAGCGCCAGCCGCTCCGGCTCCCACTCACCACGCAAGAGCTCCTTGGAGAGCGGCGGTCTATCGTAGGGAAGATGTTCTTCGTCCCCGACCAAAAGGATGTGCCCCTCGAACTTGGCACGCCGAAGGAACTCTACCGCACGAAGCCCCGCGAGGGATGCGCCGACGACGGCGATCCGTTTCATGACGCTCATCGGTGGGGGCGGTCGTTCTTGTGATGGCTCAAAGCAATCGCCTGGGTCACGAGAGTCTTGATGTCCTTCGCAACGCCCCAAAACACCCGAAGGAGGCCGGAAACGAGCTCCGCGTGGTCCTGAGGGACCCCGTCGAGATAAGACGCCGCACGGGGACCCGCCTCACCTCGCGGCGGCCGTGGAGCTGCCTCTCTCGGTGGTGGCGGGGGCGCGGAGCTCGGCCGGGGGACTGGCACCGGCGTCGGCCTCGACTCGGACACGGAGGCGGCGGCGGGTGCTGCAGCTTTCTTCGCTCGAGGCCGCGCAGGCATCGTTTCCCTGCGTGACCTCGTGGCTCGCTTCGCGGCGGGGATCGTGCTGGCGCGCTTCTTGGCGGGCTTTGCTATGGGCGCCTCGCTCGTGCGCTTCGTCTCGGGCGCTTGGCTCGAACGCTCCGTGGCCGGCTTCTTTGCGGGTCTAGCAGTCTTCTTGCGCGTTCGCTTGGTCGCCATGGCGCCTCCCGGATGGAACACCTTATCCGATCACCCGAGGAGAGCAAGCTCGCAGAGCACGCTCAGCTTCCGACGACGTGAACGAATTCGATCAACTCGGGTCGTGCAGGCGGTTTTCGCGCTGCGGGAATCAGACCGACTTCTTGATAGCCCACCGCCTCGAGCACGCCGATCATGAGGGTATCGCGAGTGGGCACGCGCGCGTAGACGTATTGAAGCGGGGTCCGCGCCGCATGACGAATCGCGTGGGTCGCCAACATGCGGCCGAGCCCGGAGCTCTGCTGGCCGAGGCAGGTCGTTGCCTCTGCGATCAGACGACGATTCGCAGGATCGGCGCTCGCTGGGGAAAGCATTTCCCATCCGATCATCGAGCCATGCCCGTTGTCCGCCACCCAGAACTGAAACACGTCGTCCTGGGCATCTATCGCCCGTCGGAAGAACTCGTTGAGCCGAATCTCCGTGGGGAGCCGGCCGTCCCAAAACTCTGCGTGCGTTTCGCATACGCGAAGCACGCCGGGCAGGTCGGAAACACCTGCCTGGCGGATGAGCAACCGGTTGACCGGCGGAATCGTGGAGGGTCGAAGCACCGGATCGCTAGATATATCCCGCGAGCACCGATCCCCGCAATCCCCTCGATCGAGGTCCGCGAAAAAGGGATAGGTTACGAGGCTATTGGACGGAGGGGCAGCTGATCGGGTTCGATGAAGCCCTGTTGTTGCCGTCATCGCATTCGTTGTACTGCTGGCCGCCCATCCCATCGTCATCGACCGTCGCCGAAACCGAGATGCTTACGACCGGTGGACCCTCGGGAATCTCGAACACGACTTCGAGCTGCTCGGATTGTCCCGGCAGGAGCCAGCCCTGCGTCGGCGCGGCGCCGAGATCGAACACCCGCGCGTCGTCGGTCGTGACCACCACATGGGTCAGAATCCCCGGAGGCACGCTGAGCGAACCGTCGTTACCGACGACGATCGCGAGCTTGAGCTGGCTCTCGTCGCAGTCGAGCCTGAAGATCTCCCGAACGACGAAGTCCGGAGCGTCGAACAGTCCCCCCGGCTGGACGTTCTGCCGGAAGTTGTTCAGTCGGGAACGCAGCCAGTTAGACTGCGGAATGCGTGGAATCTGACCGTCCTCGGTCACGTTGGTCACGCTGTAGGCATGCTGATTCCAAATCCGCCTGGTACGCACCCAATTGTTGCCCGAGTCTTCCCAGACTTCGATACCACCGCGGCTAGGATCGACGTTCGGTTCCGGGATCACGACCTCGGACTTACCATCGTTGTCGACGTCGACGACGATCGGCATCTCGAGACGCGTATTGCTGCTGTGCGTCTTATCCTCGTAAAGGATTGCGCCGTCGGAGCCGCGGAAGATTCGGAACGTGGTCTCGTCGGCGTAGACCACCTCGGCAGAGCCATCGCCCTCGAAGTCGAACACGCTCGAGCCCGTCGCGCGGCTCGAGCAGTCGTCGTTCTCGACAAGCCAGCGAACCCACTCCCGCTCGCATTCCGGAGGCAGCGGATCACCGGTGCATTGGAAGTCGAAGACCACATAGGCGGTCGAGCTAGCCGTGCCAACCTCTGCAAAGCCGTCGCCATCGAAGTCGGCCACGGTGGGCGGCCCGCTCTCGTTGGCGCCTGCGGTGCTGACCACGACCTGTGAGCCCGCGCTCATGACGGGATTCCCCGCAACGTCGAAAGCCAGCAGCTGCAAGGCCCCGCCGCAGAGGATCCGCTCCGGCGGCAACGGGTCTCCATCCTCGTCGTAGAGCGGAGCGGACGGAACGTACGCGGCCGGAGAATACGTAGGCGGAACGACGTCGGCGGGAGCCCCCGGAATTCGAATGGGCAGGGGAATCCCGGCCACTGGTGAGCCATCGTGATTGAGGATGAAGAGCTCACCGAGCCGAACGATCACCACCTCGCCTTCGTCGTCACCGTCGAAATTGCCCACTGCGTTGTAGCCATCACAATCGAGCGAGCCGCCGCAACTGGAGTTGGTGGTGGTGTAGTGATAGGTCCACCGCTCACTGCCGTCGTAGTTGTAAACGGTGTTGCCGGCGATCACCTCTTGCAAGCCATCGCGATCCAGATCCGCGATGGTCGAGACCGGCCCCAAGAACGCGTTGTTTCCGATGCCGAGGTTCGCGCCCGGAAACGTGGTCTCGAGATCACGGCCGTCCCAGGCAAGCGCCTCGGCCGGCAGATCGAGGTCCCCAGGGCCTCTGCCCGTCAGACCGTCGAGCACCACGTTGCCGATGATCACCTCGGGTCGTCCGTCTGCGTTCAAGTCGGCGATCGATGGTTGGGCTCCGCCGCGAGTGTGCTGGTTGTTCGGAAGATCGTCGTTTTGCCACATGACCTCCCAGGCCGAGCCGTCATCGGCAACTCGTTTCCATGCGACTGCGCCTCCGTTCTTAAACGTCGCAACGATTTCGGGCACCCGTTCGTCGATCGCATCATCGGGATGGAGGTTACCGAGCGCCACTCCTGTCGAGTTTCCGATCCAGTCAGCCGCAGTGAGGCCCTTCAAGGTGGCATGCGTGGTCATCGTCCCATCGGGATTGCAGCCGCCCGACACGACTCGAAGAACGCCTCGACGCGTGCAGCATCCGTCCGTAGCATAGTCGAAGCTGACGAAGACGATGTCCGGCATGTCCATGACATCCGTCACCCCATCGCCGTTGTCGTCGGTGAGATTTGCTACGGCGGGCGTCATGACGACCTCGCTCATGTCCGCGATCTCGAGCTCTTCGGCGCTCGCGCCCGGGGGCGCGCCGGGCGGCGTCCACCTGCATCCGATGGCCGGCTGGAAGTCGCCTACGGGGGGCCGGAACTCGCAAACTTCGACCGAGTCCCGCGGGATGCATACGCCGAGACTCGGCTCGCAGAGCTCGTCGATCTCACAGTCTTCGCCGAGCCTGCACGGATTGAGGAGAGGAACACAGGCGCCGCCGATGCATCCTTCACCGTTCGCGCAGCAGAGCTCGTCGCTCTCTCCGCAGAGCCGCGATGGGTCGTCGCACTGCGCCACACAGGCCTCCGCGAGGCACATCTGATCCGCGTCACAGCAAGCTCCGGCGCATTGGACCTTCCCGCCGCAGTCGGCAACGCAGCGGCCCTCGTCGCACACCGTGCCGGCTGCGCAGCACTGTGCGGTTCCCCCGAAGAGACAGGCCACCGCTTCGCCACAGATCGAAACACACCGCCCGTCATCGGCGCACTCCTGGCCGAAGGGGCAATCGCACGGGAGCCCGATGCCGCCATCGTTCCCGACGCGGGGAGAAGCACTCGGGGAGCCGTCCGCGCAGCCGATGACGAGGGTCGACGAGAGCAACGCGAGCCAGCGGAGCAGAGGCATGACTTGAAATATAAGTGTAATATTACACTATAGCCAACCTTGGCGAAGGGCTTGCGTTCGGGCCCGCTGCCGGTAGAACGTGTTTCAGCCAACGGGCCCGAGGGCTCGGCCCGGAAGGAGCACACGGATGGCCATCGTCGAACCACTTCCCCCAAGCGCCGAGGGACGCCGCCGGCTCCAGATCCGAAGCCCAGCGACTCGCGAGCCCGTGGGCGAGATCGTCGTCAACGGCCGCGCCGACGTCGAGGACGCAATCGCTAGGGCGCGCGATGCACAGACCGGGTGGGCTGCGGTACAGATCGCCGAGCGCGCCCGCATCGTCCGCCGCGCGATCGACATCCTGGTCGCCAGGCGTGCCGAGGTGGTGAAGACAATCCTCGATGAGACGGGCAAGACGCACCTCGAATCGCTGATGATGGAGATTCTTCCTGGGTGCGACTACATCAATTTCTGGTGCGGCCGCGCGGTCACGGAGCTTTCCGACGAGAAGCGGAAGCTTCACGGCTACCTCCGACCGTACAAGAAGCTGCTGATGCACTACCGCCCCCTCGGCGTGGTTGGAATCATCACGCCGTGGAACGGTCCGTTCTCCCTCGCGATCAATCCCTCCGTGCAAGCCATCCTCGCCGGCAATGCCGTCATCTTGAAACCGTCGGAGGTTGCGCCCTACTCCGGCGATTGGGCGGTTCGGCTGCTGAGGGAGGCGGGTGTTCCCGAAGGCGTCGTGCAGACCCTACACGGGGACGGTGAAACCGGTGCGGCGCTCGTGAGCGGAGGCGTTCAGAAGATCTCTTTCACCGGGAGCGTGCGCACGGGGAAGAAGATCGCTGCCGCGTGCGCCGAGCAGTTGATCCCATACACGCTCGAGCTCGGCGGCAAGGACGCGATGATCGTGTGCGAGGACGCCGATCTCGAGCGGGCAGCAGGCGGCGCAGTCTTCAACTCGATGCTCAACTCCGGTCACGTGTGCATGGGTGTGGAGCGGATCTACGTGGTCGAAAGCGTCGCGGACGAGTTCGAGAGACGTGTCGAGAAGATCGTGAGAGAGCTCCGCTATGGGACCGGTGACGATGTCGACGTCGGCTCGGTTTTTTGGGATCTCCAGCTTCCGGTGATCGAGCGTCACATCGAGGACGCAAGGGCCAAGGGCGCGGAGATCGTCGTCGGCGGAGAGGCCGATACCGCCCGTGGTCTCTTCTACAAGCCCACGTTCGTTCGCAAGGTCGACCACACCATGGAGCTGATGCGAGAGGAGACGTTCGGCCCCATCGTGTCGGTGATGCGCGTGGCGGACGAGGAGGAAGCGATTCGCCTCGCCAATGATTCGCACTACGGATTGAGCGGCAGCGTTTGGACGAAGAACATCGACAAGGGCATTGCGATCGCAAAGCGGCTCGACACCGGCTCGGTCGTCATCAACGATGCGTCGATGGCTTACGGAGCCCCCGAAGCGCCGTTTGGAGGGCTGAAAGACAGCGGTGTCGGACAGGTCAACGGCCTCGGCGGCCTTCGCGGATATACCCATCAGCAACCCATCCTCATCGACCGGTGGGGCGCGAAAAAAGAGCGCGTCTGGTACCCGCATTCACCGAAATCGATCGAGGAAATCGACGGTATGATCCGCTTCATCTACGGGAGCGCGCTCAAGAAGCTCGGCTTCTTTTCGTAGCCTGTCGAATCCTCTATAGTCCGGCGCCATGACCCGTGCCCGTGACTCGATCATGCCGTTGGTCCGAAACGGCGTGGACAAGGCGGCCAACCGCCTCTCGCACGTCGGGTATGGCGTGCTCCCATGGGTGGTGCAGAGTTGGCGCCGCGTTCAGGTCGAACGCGACGTCCCGTATCGGAGCACTGGCAAGCGCTCGCACCTTCTGGACATCTATCGACGGCGGGATGCCGTCGGCATGCTCCCGACGATTCTCTACATCCATGGGGGCGCCTTCTCGATGATGTCGAAGGATACTCACCGGATCATGGCGTACCTCTTGGCGGCGCAGGGCTATCAGGTGTTCAACATCAACTACCGGCTGGGCCCGGTGCATACCTATCCAAAACCCCTGAAAGACGGGATGACGGCTCTCGAGTGGGTGCTCGACAACGGACCGAAGTACGGAACCGACGTGAGCCGGCTGGCGATCATCGGAGAGTCTGCCGGCGCCAACCTGACCGCAGCCCTCGCTTATTGCGCAACCCACCCGAGGCCCGAGCCCTTCGCACAAAGTGTCTTCGAGCGCGACGTGAAGCTCGCGTGTGTCGCGCCGTTGTACGGCTTGCTCGACTTGCACGACGTACACCGCTTCTGGCGCGACCCCGAGAAGAACCGGCGCATGGCGAGCTGGATCAAAGGTGAGATTCGAGGCACTGCCTACTCGTACCTGGGTCATCGAGTGAACCGATCTCTTCAGTTTCCCCTGGCGAGTCCGTTGCGTCTGCTCGAAAGACCTGCCGTGCCGGGAAGCCGACCCCTTCCGCCCTTTTTCACGACGGTGGGAACGGCCGACCCGTTGCTCGGCGATACGATTCGGCTCGGCGATGCGCTCCAACGGCGCGGCACCGACTGCGAGCTACACGTCTTTCGAGGTGAGATCCATGCGTTCAACGTCATGCTCTGGCGCGCCGCAGCGCGCGCGCAATGGGGGGCGCTGTTCGATTTTCTCGAAAGGCACATGCACGGCACGGCGGCCGATGCGCCGGAGCAGGCCCCGCATTACGTCTCGCTCGTCGAGACGCTCGCAGAGTAGTCACGCGTTTCGACGACGTCGGCGTAGGGGAGAGGCTCGATCGCCCTACCATGGCCCCGCGCCCAGGCCCGGGTGAACACCGCACCCATCAAGAAGATCTGAGTGGTGTAATAGATCCACAAGAGGAGCGCGATCACCGAGCCAGCAGCGCCGTAGATTGACGCCGGGCTCGCGTAACCGAGATAGATCCCGATCAGGAACGAGCCTCCAAGGACGAACAGGCAGGTCACCGCAGCTCCTACCCAAACGTCCCGCCACGAAATGGTCGCATCCGGCAGCCAGCGGTACACGAGGGCGATGAGGGGCGCCAAGACCGCAAAAGCGCTCGCAGTCTCCGCGAGCGTCAGCAGCTGTGTGCTGTCCCCAAACAGATTGGCGGCCGCCGCGGCCCAGGAATGCAGCAATACCAGGGCGATGAGCGAGCTGCCGAACACCAAAACGATCGCGAATGCCAGCATTCTCCTCTCCACGAGATGAAACATCTCCGAACGATTCGAGTGAACGAAGAGCTTGGGCCGAATGCCCCACATGTGGTTGAGTGCACGGCGCAACATCGAGAACAGGCGTGCCGAGATGTACAGCATGAAGACCACGCCGAGGACCGGCGCCGCCCAGCTCGTCGCTTCGTCGCTCAGCTGGACGATCGCTTCGATGAGAAATTTCGCGAGGTCGGGGCCGAGAAACGCTCCGACCTGGGCGACCAATTCATTTCGGGCGTCTGCTTCGGGCATGACGAGCGACGCGATGAGGAGCGCGACGACGCCAAGTGGAGCCAATGCCAACGAGGCGTAAAAGGCAATAGCCCCCGAGAGGAGCCGCCCGTCGTGCGACGCGAAGTAGCGCCAAGTCTCGACCAACAGCGAGACCATGGCCCGCTTAGTACCGGTAGTAATTCGGCTTGAAGGGTCCTTGAACCGGAACTCCCAAGTATTCCGCCTGCGCGGGTGTCAACTTGGTGAGCTTTGCCCCGAGCTGACCGAGATGCAGTCTTGCCACCTTCTCGTCGAGCTCCTTCGACAGCACGTACACCTTGCCGTCCTCGTAGCGATCGCGCTCGGTCCAGAGGGACAACTGGGCCAGCACCTGGTTGCTGAAGGAGTTGCTCATCACGAAGCTCGGATGCCCGGTCGCGCAACCGAGGTTCACGAGGCGTCCGCGCGCAAGCACGATGATGCGCTTGCCATCGGGAAAGATGAAGTGATCGACCTGTGGCTTGATCTCTTCCTCGGTGACCCCGTTTGCGGGGTCCGTGAGCCACGACATCTGGATCTCGGAGTCGAAGTGCCCGATGTTGCAGAGGATCGCTTCGTTTTTCATCCGCTTCATGTGCTCGCCGGTGACGACGTCGCAGCAACCGGTCGCCGTGACGAAGATGTCAGCAATGGGAGCCGCCTCTTCCATCGTCACCACCTGGAGCCCCTCCATCGACGCCTGCAGCGCGCAGATTGGGTCGACCTCAGTGACGAGAACCCGAGCGCCCGCGCGGGCCACGGCCTGCACGCAACCCTTTCCGACATCGCCATAGCCGGCGACGACGACCACCTTACCGGCAATCATCACGTCGGTTGCTCGCTTGATGCCATCCACCAACGATTCGCGGCACCCATAGAGGTTGTCGAACTTCGCCTTGGTCACCGAGTCGTTCACGTTGATCGCAGGACATTTCAGCAGCCCGTCGCGCTCCATTTCGTAGAGCCGATGCACGCCCGTGGTGGTTTCTTCGGAAAGGCCGACGATGCGGTCGCGGCCCTCGAAGAGCTCGGGGTATCGCTTGTGGACGATTGCCGTGAGGTCGCCTCCGTCGTCGAGCAACAGATTGGGGGCCTTGCCTCCCTCGAATGCGCGAATCTGCTGCTCGATGCACCAATCGTACTCCTCTTCGGTTTCGCCCTTCCACGCGAAGACGGGAATACCGGCCGCGGCGATCGCAGCAGCCGCATGGTCCTGTGTCGAGAAGATGTTGCAGCTCGTCCACGTGACCTCGGCGCCGAGCTCGCGGAGCGTCTCGATGAGAACCGCCGTTTGAATCGTCATGTGCAGGCAGCCCGCAATCCGTGCACCGGTGAGTGGCTTCTTCGGGCCGTACTCCCGGCGGAGCGCCATCAGACCTGGCATTTCGTGCTCGGCGATCGCGATTTCCTTGCGACCCCACCCGGCCAACGAAAGGTCGGCGACCTTGTGCTTGAGTTCTGGGTTTGGGCTCATGATGGTCTCATCTCCTCTGTTGGTCTACGTTTGTTGGTCCGCGCCGCGCTGCGAGCACCTGCCACTTCAAATGGGCATCGGGACCAGGCCCGTATCGCGATGCGGGAATTACGAGAATCTCTGGGTCTATCAACCCGGCTGCCTCGGCGAGCTCGAGGAGCTCACCGTGTTCGAAGCCGAGCCATAGGTCGGCCTGACGTTCGCGCATGAGCTCATCGGCGTGGGAGCAGTAGTCGATCACGACCGCCGTGCCACCCGGCCGAAGAAGCGATGCTAGAAGCGAGACCACCGCACGTGGTCTCGGTGCATGGTGCAGCAGCCGCACCGCAAACACCGCATCGGCACCGCCGAGCTCACGAACTCGAGCTGCAACGGTGGGATCGTCGTAGTCCGCCTGGACCAGCTCCACATGCTCGTACCCACGGCTTGCAAGTCTGCGCCCGGCGGCCTTGAGCCGCTCTTCGGAACGGTCGACCGCTACGACATGGTCGAAGAGCGGCGCCAGCAGCTCGACCAACGCGCCATCACCGGTGCCGAGGTCGACAGCGAGGCGACGACCCGCCAATAGCGTGCGAACCGCGGTGAGGTAGGCCGGCCATGCCGACGTGGAGAGCTCCGACGCGTCGTCCGAGGGCCGCTCGAAGAAGACACGCGCCTCATCGTCACGCGACCGGATCACCTCGGGCACTCGCCCGAGGCTGCCATCCTCGACGCAGAGCTGACGGCCCGACTGAATCGCGTCGGCGAGCACGGGATCACCATTGAGATCGGGCGACAGGCGGGCGAACGCGCGGGTCCCTTGACGGCGAACGGCGACCAGGCCGGCCTCGCGAAGTTGCTTGAGATGCTTGGACACGTTGGGCTGCGCTTCCCGCGTGAGCTCTGCGAGCTCTCCGATCGACAGCTCGTCCTCGGAGGTGAGGCCGAGCAGACGGAGCCGTCGTGGCTCTCCAAGGAGCCGATAGAGCTCCCAACGAGGGGTTCCTAAGGTTGCTGCCGCCACGACATTCGTATATATGCCCCCATGCGAATGGATGCAAGCAGTCGGGCTCACAATTAGATAACAGCCTGAAACTACGCGTTCTTTTCTCGTAACGCGCGCTGATAATAGGCCTCGGCAAATGGACCGCCCCGGCCCCTCGCCTCTTCCAGGAGGGGCACCGCATCGGCGGGCTGGCCGAGCTCGACGAGCACCGCGCCCTCCAGGGCGGGATCCGCGGTGCGCTCGCCGGACATCGAGGTCAAGGCCTGCTGGGCCTCCCGGGGCTCGCCGTTGATCAGCCTGCCCCAGGCCAAGAGATGGAAGGCCTCGTCGAGCTGCTCGGTCGATTCGGCGCTCGCGATCAGCTCGGAGGCGGCGCGGATGAGGGCCTGACCGTCTCCTCGCTCGAGCGCGTCAAAGGCCTGCTGGACCAGATTCTGGGGCGGTGCGCCGTCGGATGGCTTGAGGCCGGATCGCTGCCGCTCGATCCGGAAAGCTTGATACGTGCTGAAGGCCAGCAGGAGCAGAAGGATCGTCGCCGGGTACTGCCTGAGGGTCACCGTGAGCGCAAACAGGAGGCCGATGATGCCGAAGGAGACGTAACATGCGAGTAGCCGCCCGCGCGTGGGGGCCACGAGCTCCATCACCGACGCGACGATGTTGCCTCCATCTAGCGGCAGGACCGGTAGCAGATTCAACAGACCCCAGCCGAGGTTGACGTAGACCAGCGAGCGAAAAGCATACCGAGCAAGCGACGGATCGGGGACCCTGAGGGCATCCATCAACACCAAAGAGAGCGAGCCGATGAAGATGCCAACCACGGGGCCCGCAGCGCTCACAAGCAGGCTTCGTCCCGGGCTCATGGGCTCGCGCTGCTCCCACCACGTCACTCCCCCCAAGGCGATGAGCTCGATGCGCGGCTGTCTCCCGAAGGCCCGTCCGGCCAGAGCATGGCCGAGCTCATGCATCAGGATTCCCTGGAACACGATCGCGATCCAGATCACCAGCCCAGCCCATCCCTCGTCGCTGTGGAGCGTCCAGAGCCAAAGGGCCATCAGCCAGAACCACAAATGGATTCGAACCGGGATTCGAAAGAGGCGGAACTCGATGCTCATCGTGAGCAATATGGGTCGCTGCTCCGTGCGCGACCAGTGGCCGACGTCAGCGGCGCCGTGATTCCTCCGCAATTCGCTTCTTCGTCGCCGCCCAGCTGCAGATCGGGCACCGGCTGAGATCATGACCGCGAGCGGGACAATGCTCGCGTCCGAAGTAGATGATCTGGAGGTGACGGCGAATCCACGTGTCCTCTGGGAACAGCTTCTTGAGGTCCGCTTCGGTCTTGGCGACGCTCTTGCCGTCCGAGAGCCCCCAGCGCGCCGCGAGCCGATGAATGTGAGTATCGACCGGAAAGGCGGGACGCCCAAACGCCTGGCACATCACCACCGAAGCGGTCTTGTGGCCGACGCCCGGAAGCGCTTCCAGCTCCTCCATGTCTTGGGGCACCTCCCCGTGGTGTCGTTCGAGCAGGAGCTGAGCCATGGCCTTGAGATTCTTGGCTTTGGTCGGTGCCAGGCCGACGGTGCGGATGAGAGCATGGATGCGGTCGACGGGCAGCGCCGCCATGAATTTCGGGTCGGGAGCCTCGGCGAACAGCGCGGGAGTCACTTCATTGACCTTCTTGTCCGTGGTCTGGGCACTCAACATCACCGACACCAAGAGCGTGAACGGATCTCGATGATCCAAGGGAATCGGCGGTTCCGGGTAGAGCCGGTCGAGGATCTCGCCGATGCGGTCGGCTTTGTCCCGGCGGTTCATCAGCGCAGCGCTACCGTTCGCGCGCGGTCGGATTGATCCGATACTTCGCGACCATGCTTGCTTCACCGAGAACGTGGCCTTTGATCGCCGCAAGCAGGGATGCAGCCGTCAGCTTTCCATCTAACGGCGCGCGCTCGACATCGAGCGCATACACGGTGAACCGGTAATGGTGAACGAGGCTGTCGTTGAACGGCGGGCAAGGGCCGTCGTACCCATAGTAATCGCCCGACATGTCGGGATCGCTCGCAAACCAACCGGTGTAATCGTTGGTGCCCTGCCGGGTGCCAAGAGGCCCCTTGGGACCGGACTTACCCTTGGCTGTGACGCCGTCGCTGAACGCTCCTTCGGCGACGGTGGCGTCGGGAGCCAAGTCGCACAGGACCCAATGCGTGAAATCGGCGCGCGGCAAGTCTGCCGGCACCAGCCGACCCTCCTGATTCACGTCGTCGGGCTTGGTCGGCGCATCCGAGTCGATGCACAAGATCGCGATGGATCTCGTGCCTTTCGGCAAGTCCGACCACGCGAGGTGCGGATTGCGGTTGTCGGAAAGCTCGATTTTGCCATCGGAGCTTCTCCTGCCCAACGCGAATTTCGTCGAGAGGTAGTCGCCGTCTTGGAAGCTCTCGCTGCGGATCTTCATGGGACCGCAGATCAGCACCCAAGGGTAGCGGTGTCAATCGGTGCGTTTGGCCGGCGCGAGGACATCCACGTAACGCTGGGCGGTGCTGTCCCAGCGGAAGGCCGACATCACGTATTCCCGGGTCCGTCTACTCACGGCACGGAGCATGCCGGGATCTTCGAGGAGCGCCTGAATCCGTCGCGCGAATGCACCCGCATCCCCGGGCGGCACCAACCAGCCATTGACGCCCTCTTGGATCACGTCCCTGATCCCCTCGAGGTCCGCCGCGAGGGTCGGAGCGCCGCATGCACCTGCTTCGAGCATCACGATTCCGAATCCCTCCATGTCACCGGGCACCACGATGTTGGGCATGACGAAAAGCTGCGCCCGACGGTAGAGCTCGGCGAGCTGCGCTTCGTGGACCCAGCCGAGACACCGGACGCGCCGCGCCAGCCGAGCGCGCTCGATTGCGGCCTCGATGTTCGGTCGCTCAGGACCGTCGCCTGCCAACCAGAGGACCACACGCTCGGGAAGCTCGGGCATCACGTGCTCGATGAACCAAGCAAAGCCCTTTCGGGGCACCTGCCGTCCGACGGAGACCAACAGGAATGCATCGGCGGGCAGCTCGGGGGCTCCCGAGATGCGGATTCGAGGAGCTCGTCCCCGTGAGGCTGCAACGCCCTCGAAACGATCGAGATCGACCGCATTCGGAATGACCTCGATCCCTCCGCGGGGAAACCCGCGGGTCGCCAGCTCTTCCCCAGTCGCCCGGCTCACCGGCATGACGACGTCGAGCAACCGACACAGACGCCGGACGGCAATTTGATAGACGGGGTTCGGGGCGGTCACGTCGAGCCCATGCGCAATCGCGGCAAGGCGGATCCCCTTCTCCTTCAAATGAGGACCGGCGATCAGAAGCGGCAGCGCGCTCGTCATGCTGGTGAACAAGATCGCATCGGGCCGGTGCGCCGACGCCTCGCGCCCGAGCCGAACCGCGAGGGACGCCAAGAACAGCGGCGCGTAGAGGTGCACCCACTTCCAGCTCGATCGAAGTGCAATCGTTCGCATCACAACGTCGTCGCGGGCCGCGAGCGCCGCGTGAAGCTCCGTCGCCACCCGTTGCATCCCGCCGACGTTGCTCTCGGGAGCGTCAGGCGGCGGGAACGAATGGGAGACGAAGAGAAGGCGCATGGGGATCGATACCGGCAAACATGCTATGGGTCGACGATGATCGTCGAGCACTTTCCGGTGGCTCCACTCGGATGCAACTGCGTGATTCTGGGTGACGAGGAGCGTGGGACCGCCATCGTCGTCGACCCGGGCGGCGAAGCGCCGAGGATTCTCGCCCGTCTCGAAGCGCTCGGGCTGACATGCGAGGGAATCGTCCACACGCACACCCACTTCGACCACATCGGCGCGACGAAGGACGTGCAAGAAGCGACCGATGCTCCGACGATGATCCACGAAAAGGACCTGTTCCTCTATGAGGGGGTGCAGATGCAGCTCGACAGCTTTGGGGCGCCCTTTCGCGCTCCCCAGCTGGCCGAGATCGATCGCTTTCTCTGCGACGGCGACACCGTGTCGGCGGGTGCGCTAGAGGCCGACGTCGTTCACACGCCGGGACACTCGCCGGGCAGCATCTGCCTCACGGTGCAGGGCGATCGCCCGATCCTGCTCGCTGGGGACACCCTCTTTGCTCGCAGCGTCGGCCGCACCGACCTCTGGGGGGGAACAGCGCTCAATTGGTGGATTCCATCCGGCGCAAGCTGTTCGCGCTTCCCGACGAGACACTGGTCATCTGTGGTCACGGTCCGAGCACGACCATCGGTGAGGAGCGTCGCCTGAACCCGTTCGTCGGAGACGCTTAGGGCCCGTCCCAGAGCCTCAACGCCCCGCGCATCGCGTCGACCAGCGTGAAGAACCGGACGTGCGCGCCGAGCTCGGTGGCGATGTGCCGGACGTTGCCCCCGCCTAGATACAGCCTGTCGAAATTGAAGATCGGCTCGAGCTGCGCGATTGCATCGACGACCCGGGCCGTCCACTCGATCGCGCCGATCCGCTTGAGCTCGCTATCGCGGACGAGATCCTCGTAGGTCTGTCCATCACGCATCGGATGGTGCCCAAGCTCGAGGTTCGGAACCAGCACACCCCGCGTGAACAGGGCAGAGCCCATCCCGGTGCCGAGGGTGAGCACGAGCTCTACGCCCTTGCCCGAGACGACCCCGAGCCCCTGGAGGTCCGCGTCGTTGACCGTACGCACCGGCCGCCCGAGCACCCGGGCGAGCCGCTCGTCGATCCGCTCCCCGTGCCAAAGCTCGTTCCCGAGGTTTGGAGCATTCTCGGCGACTCCGTGCTTCACGATACCGGGAAAGCCGACGGAGACACGTCGGTGGGGTGGCAGGGTGCCTGCCATGTCGCGAATCACGACATACACGGCCTCTGGGGTTGCGGGCGCGGGCGTCGGTCGGGCCACGGCTTCGGCAGCCGGCGCACCGTCGTCGTCGAGCACGAGGACCTTGATGCTGGTTCCGCCGATGTCGACCGCGAGGGTGGTCATGTCCCGAGGGGTGTTCTACACGAGCAGCGGCGCGAGAACGAGCGCCACGATGCTCATGAGCTTGATGAGAATGTTCAGAGAGGGACCCGCCGTGTCTTTGAAGGGGTCGCCCACGGTATCGCCGACCACGGCTGCGTTATGAGCCTCACTGCCCTTCGGGTGCAGCGACCCGTCGGCCATCTGGTAGCCTCCTCCCTCGAAGGACTTCTTGGCGTTGTCCCAGGCGCCGCCCGCATTGGCCATGAAAAGGGCCATCGTCACGCCCGACACGGTGACGCCAGCGAGCAAGCCGCCGAGCGGCTCCGCGCCCATGGTGAAGCCCACGATGACAGGCGTGAGAATGGCCAACGCGCCCGGTGCCAGCATGCGCCGGAGGGAAGCTTCGGTCGAAATCTTCACGCATCGTGCCGTGTCTGGCTTTGCGGTGCCCTCGAGAAGGCCGGGGATCTCACGGAACTGTCGGCGAACCTCTTCGATCATGTCCATCGCCGCGACTCCGACTGCTTTCATCGCCATCGAAGAAAAGAGGAAGGGCAGCATGCCGCCGAGGAAAAGGCCGGCCATGACCAATGGCTTCGAGATGTTGATCCCGCTGATGCCCGCCATTTGCGCGAACGCTGCGAAGAGCGCGAGAGCCGTCATGGCGGCCGAGCCGATCGCGAAGCCCTTGCCGATGGCAGCAGTCGTGTTGCCGACGGCATCGAGCTTGTCCGTGCGTTGTCGCACTTCCGGCGCTTGGTGGCTCATCTCCGCGATCCCGCCCGCGTTGTCCGCGATGGGACCGTAGGCGTCGACCGCAAGCTGAATGCCCGTGGTCGAGAGCATGCCGAGCGCGGCGATCGCCACGCCGTAGAGGCCCGCTACCTGGGCCGCGATGACCACGCCCGCCGCGATGACGATGATCGGCAGGGCCGTCGACTGCATGCCGACGGCGAGACCCGAAATGATGTTCGTCGCGGTGCCGGTCTTGCTCTGCTCCGCGATGCTGTTGACCGGGCCCTTGGCCATCGACGTGTAGTACGACGTGATCAGACCCACCGCGACGCCTGCCAGCAGGCCGGCGACGGTCGCCCAGCCCACGTTGCTCCAGCTCACGAGCTCGCCTTGCGGGGTCGTCGCGCCGCCCTCCGGCCACATGAGATAGGCGATGCCGAAGGTCGCGAGAGCCATGACTCCTGCCGCGCCGAAGGCGCCCCTGTCGAGCGCATGCTGCGGGTTACCGCCCTCTTTGGTGCGGACGAAGAACGTCCCGACGATCGAGCAAATGATGCCCGCGGCGGCGATCAACAATGGCAAGATGACGGGGCCTACGGTGTTCCCCTCCGCTACGGCATCGAACCCGAGCGCAAGGACCATGGCTCCGATGATCGCGCCGACGAACGACTCGAAGAGGTCGGCGCCCATGCCCGCGACGTCGCCGACGTTGTCACCGACGTTGTCGGCGATGACGGCGGGATTGCGGGGGTCGTCCTCCGGAAGACCGGATTCGACTTTACCGACGAGGTCGGCACCGACATCCGCGGCCTTGGTGTAGATTCCGCCGCCGACACGCGCAAAGAGCGCGATCGAGGAGGCCCCCATCGAAAAACCGGTGATGACGTTGACGGTGCGCGCGAGATCCCAGCCGAGCACGTCATTGAACACGAGGTACAGCACGCCGAGACCCAAGGTCGCCAGGCCGACGACCGTCATTCCCATGACCGTTCCGCCGGAGAAGGCGACGTCGAGCGCGGGGGACAATCCGATTCGAGCGGCCGCGGTGGTCCGCACGTTCGCGTTGGTCGCGACCTTCATCCCAGCCCAGCCCGCAGTCGCCGAACACACGGCGCCGAACGCGAATGCGGCCGCGATCTGCCAGCCGCGCTCCGCGTCGCCGTAGTAGGCTACGCCGAGAATCGATGCCACCACGAGCACGAAGATCGCGAGGACCCGGTACTCGGCTCGCAGAAACGCCAGCGCGCCTTCCTGAATCCGGCTGGCGATTTCGACCATGTCGGCCGTCCCAGGATCTTGACGAGAAACCCAACTCGCCTTCGTCCAGGCGAAGACGAGAGCGAGCGCGCCCGCCACGGGGGCTGCATAGATCAGATTTTGCATATTCGCTGAACCTCTATTCGGGCCCGACCCCGGTTGATGACTGGCGGGCGGCGCGTTTTTACAAGATATGAAAACCAGGTCAAACGCCGGGGAGTGGGCTCGGCTAAAACCCTGCAATCATGAGCAAATCAGCGTGCCCTGGCTGCGGCGATGGCCTTTCTAGCGGCAGCGAAGTCCGCCGGCCCCTGGACGCTAACCCTCCCCGCGGTCTTGTCGATGCGGACCAGGAGGCCGCTGAGCACCCTGCCCGGGCCGACTTCGACGAACAATGAAACGCCGTCGCGGATCATGTTGCGGATGCTCTCCTCCCAAAGAACGGGCCGGCTGACCTGGCGAATCAGAGCATCCTTCGCAGCAGCGGCATCGCGGATGGGCGTCGCATGCACATTCACGTACACCGGCACACGCGGATCGGAGAACGCGATCTGCGCGATGTCTTCCCGAAGGCGCTCTTCGGCCGGTTCCATCAGCGTCGAGTGGAACGGGGCGCTGACGGGAAGCGTGCTTGCTCTCGCCCCGGCGTCCTTGAGCCTAGCTCCTGCCTCGCTCACCGCGGCAGTCTCTCCCGCGATGACGATCTGCTCAGGGGAGTTGTAGTTGACGGCCTCGACCAACCCCGGGACTTCTGCGCAGATCCGTTCGACCAGCGTGCGGTCGGCTTTGAGCACTGCGGCCATGGCGCCCTCGCCGTAGGGCACTGCCTCTTGCATGTACTGACCCCGCTTTCGGACGAGCCGCACCGCATCGGTGAGCTCGAGGGAGCCTGCTGCAACGTGCGCGGAGTACTCTCCCAAACTATGACCGGCCACGACGTCGAAGGGCTCGTCGAGTGCGCGGAGGACGGCGATCGACGCCGTGAGAACGGCAGGCTGAGTGTTCTCGGTGAGCTTGAGGTCCTCTTCAGGCCCTTCGAAGCACAACCGCGAGAGGTCCTCCCCAAGCGCCTCGTCGGCGGCCTCGAAGACCGCGCGGGCTCGGTCGGATGCATCGAAAGCGTCGCGGCCCATGCCGACCTTCTGGCTTCCCTGCCCTGGGAAAACGAACGCGACCTTGCCCATCGTGAGCGTCCATAGCACGATCTTGTAGGGGGTCGGCTTGGAGGAACAACCAAACGCGGAGGATGCCGAGCATCTGAGTGCGCTTTCGATCGGTCACTTCCTCCTCGCCGGGGTCTCGCTGCTCAGTGGAGTTCCGATCCTGATCTACGGGCTCGCCGGGGCCAAGCTCATGGACGAGCTCGGAAGCGACCTGTCGATGGCGCTTGGGAACGTCCCAGGACAGCCGGGCGCGAGCCCTTACGGGACCGACCCAGATGCGCTGCTACAAGGCCTCGGCACGCTGGTGTCCGTCGCAATCGTGACGGGAGTCGTGGTGGCCCTCGTGAGCGCAGTCCATCTCCTACTGGTGGGGGTCAAGATTCGCCAACGGCGCTGGTGGACGTTTTGCTACCTCACAGGGTGGGGCGAGTGCCTGATGTTCCCGTTCGGTACGATTCTCGGAATCTTCACGATCATCGTGTTGTCGCGCCCCACCGTGAAGCGAACTTTTGGTGTCCGCTGACCCTGGCGATTGACAAGGCAGCTGCCGCGCCGTACCGAAAGACGGTGAGTGGAGGCTCCTCGATGGTTGAAGCCGAAGTGTTGGAAGAGCGAATTCGGACCGGTTTGGGGGTCGTATCCCACCTAGTGGTCAAGGACCTCACGGGCACCAAGGACCACTGGGAAGCGCTGGTGGTGGCGCCGGCGTTTGTGGGGAAAACCCCGATCGAACAGCACCAGATGGTTTACGCGGCGCTCGGGGAGCTGATGGCCGGGCCGGTGCATGCACTTGCACTCAAGACCTACTCGCCCGAGAGTTGGGCTAAGCAAGAGGGTTGAGCCATGGACGACACCGTACGAGATCGCATCAAGAGCATCATCGAAAGCAACGAGGTCGTGCTCTTCATGAAGGGCACCAAGCACTTCCCACAGTGCGGCTTCTCGGCAACCGTCGTGGAGGTCCTGCGCCGCTCTGGCTCGGACTTCCAAGACGTGAACGTCCTCGAAGATCCGGCCATCCGACAGGGAATCAAGGAGTTCGCCAACTGGCCAACGATCCCGCAGCTTTACGTCCGCGGGAAATTCGTCGGCGGATGCGACATCATTCGGGACATGTACGAGAAGGGTGAACTCGAAGCCGTGCTTTCTGCTACACAGGACTGAGGCGCAAGCCGGCCCTATGGCAGAACTTCTCTGCGGCAAGTACGAGGTCTTGGAGCTCGCAGGCGAAGGCGGGATGGCCAAAGTGTATCGGGGGCAGACACACGGAGCCGCCGGCTTCACCAGGCCCGTTGCGATCAAGCGCGTCCTCGCTCCGCTGAGCCACAACCCCGAGTTCCTCAAGATGTTCGTCGAGGAGGCGCGGGTCGTCTCCGAGCTCGACCACCCGAATATTGCGCAGATTCACGATTTCGATCGCGATCGCACGGGTGAGTACTTCTTGGTCCTCGAGTGGGTCGACGGTCTCACGCTAGCCGAGTGGCGGCAAGGGTACCGGGAGCACGGCAATCACACGCCCTGGAGCTTGACGGCCGCCATCGGGATCGAGGTCCTCGAAGCCTTGCACGCCGCGCACGTGCGGCAGGATCACGATGGCAGACTAGCGCCGATCTTCCATCGTGACGTGACGCCACAAAACGTGATGGTCAGCAACTGCGGCGTGGTGAAGCTGACCGACTTCGGCCTAGCGCGTGCAATGGATCGAAGCTCGATCACCAAGCCGGGGTTCGTCAAGGGCAAGCTCTCCTATCTGGCCCCCGAGCTGACCTACGAAGCGGAGCCGAGTGCGAAGACGGACGTGTTCAGTGTCGGGGTCGTGTTGTGGGAAGTCCTGGCGGGCGAGAAACTGTTCAAGGGCACCGACCCACTCAAGGTCGTGAGCACCATTCGTGACATGAGCATTCCAGACTTGGCGGAGTTCCGAGACGACCTGCCAGATCGCTTGCGGGAGATCATCGGCAAGGCCCTTCGAAGGAGCCCGATGGAGCGATATGCTTCGAGCCGCGACATGGCACGCGACCTGGCAAACCTCCTGCGATCCACCGAGGACGTCACCGACTCGTACGTGATCGCACAGAGCGTGCAATGGGCTCGGGAGCAGCTCGAGCGGGCACGACCGAGTGAACCGGCCACGAAACCATTCGTTGCGCCAGAAGCGTCTGCAGAAGGGCGTTCCGCCGAAGAAACCCTGCCCGACACGAGCATTCCTCTGACGAGGCGCAAGTAGAGCGACTACAACAGATTGAAGCCGAGGCCTGCAGCGACGGAGAGCGCGACGAACGGAGGAGTCATACCGATGACTGCGGCGATCATGTAGTCACGAAACGTCACCCCCGACATCGCGAGGGTGTAGTTCACGGGTGGAATCGCCCACAGGAAAAGCCGGATGACGATCATCGAGCGAATGGGCTCCTGCTGCAGCCGGTCGAGTGGCTTTTGAAGAAAGGGCCGCTTGATCTGGATGTCCTTGAGAGGCTGCCCGCCAATGGTCCTCACGATGACGAACGACACCGCCACCGAGATCGTCGCGGCGATCACCGAAGCGAGCGATCCCCAGACCGGACCGTATGCAAGCCCTGAAACCATCACGAACACGAAGCCGGGGATGTAAAGAAGCTGGCCCACGCAGAACGTCAAGACGAAGACCACGAACCCTGCGACTCCCGCGTCGCGCATCGACCCTCGGATGCCGTCGACCGTGAGCTCGTCCGTGAAGCCGGTTGCCCGCCCGATCACGTAGACACCGATCGAGAACGCGGCCAGCAGCGCGAGCCGAACCCAAGTCTTGTTCACGGACCGCAGTAAGACACAGTACCGCCTTCGGCACCACACGAGCTTGGGACCATGTCCCGCTCAGGGCGCGAGGAGCAGATCGAGCGGGTTCCGGGTCACCCGATTCGAGCCGTCCAAGGAGTTGATGTCGATACGGCTCAGGTCGATGCGCGGCGAGAAGATCTCTTGATGAAAGGAATCGACCACGCGCTGCACGTGACTCCGACCGGTCTCGTCCTCCTCGAGCCCCGCTTCACTGCAGCCCCATGCACCGCCGGTACGACCAAACAAGCAGATCCGCCCGCCTTCCACTTGGATGCGTAAACCATCGCTCGATCTCTCGAAACGGGGAGAACGGAGGACCGCCTTTGCCAGGGTGCGGTCGATCTCGGCACTACTCGACTCGACCTCCACTGGAAGCGGCCATCCAAGCCTCCGGAAAAGCCCGGGATCGACGGCCAGCACCTGTTCGTAGAGGGCGGTGGCTTCACGTGGATCGGAAAGCGACTTCGCGAGCACCGCGCGAACCCGTTCTCGAAGAAGGGCGTCACCGGGTTGCAGCCCTTGCAGAGCCCGCTCTGCATGTTCAACCGCCTCGCCGTACTCGTGCTGCGCCAAGGAAACCTCTGCAAGTGCAGCATCGTAGTAAGCGGCGGCTCCTTCTCTCCGATCTTTCTTGGCATCCTGATCGACGGCAGCCCTGACGACACCCGGCCCGAGCGCACCGATCAGCTCGCCGAGGAGCCATGGTGGCATCACGGCGCTCCGTGCCGTCCCAATCGCGAAGGTCCCGACGAGGCGTGCTTCGTCGTCTAGAAAACGAGCCGCACGCCTCGCGCTCATCCACGCACCGAAGCGCAGCCAAAGGGCTTTGGCGCACGCCCACCCGCGCCAATAGAAAGGCAAGGCCGAAGCCCTCTCCATCGTCATTTCTGCCAGCATCGATCGCGCTTGGCTGTCGAGTAGGGCAACGATGCTCTGGTCCTGCTCGGGATCACGGCTGTTGTGCGCGCGTCGATCCGGTAGTACGGACGCCTTGTCGGTGATGCGCAGCGCCTCGTCGGGCCTGGACATCAGCAACATGAACGCAGCAAGTGAGCGGCGTGCCTCGTTACGATCGGAATCGCGCACGTGCGCAGGCCGCGTGGCACGGTGCCGCGGCACCTCCCTCAGCGCAGACAACGCTTCGGCAAACCGCCCGGCCCTCATGTAGAGATCGGCGAGCTCGAGCCAAGGATTTCCGTACCACGACAGCGCGGTCTCGGATGCCTCCATCAAAAGGCGTTCCGCCTCGTCGAATCGGAACACGGATCTCGCAGCCTCCGCATAGTTGCCGAGGTCGACCGCCGTCGCGCTACCGAAGTGGGTTCGCCCGTACTCGACGGCCTCGGCGCATACCTCGTAGCTCTGAACGTCGTCTCCAGCTTCGAACTCGATTGCACACAGAGCGTTCTTGGCTCGCTCGATCTGGTACGGGTCTCCGGTGACCAGCCCCTCCTCAGCAGCCGCGCGTGCTTCGTCGAATCTCCGCTCTTTCATCAGTGGCCATGCGAGCTCGGCCTTCAGCTGAGGCGTATAGAGCTGGTTGTAACGGTACATGAACGCGAGCTGCTCATCGTAGTGCTCGAGGTCCCCATGAGCTCGCGTCAGCGCCACGAGGATGCGTGCATGCCAGCGCCAGGGCTGGCTCGGTGTTGGCTCGACTCCTTCCCGAGCCTCGAAGAGCTCCAACGCTCGCGTCTCGTGAAACAGCGCCTTTGGAAAGTTGGCTTCGCCATAGT
The DNA here is from genome assembly GCA_963792825.1 of uncultured delta proteobacterium. Lineage (GTDB taxonomy): Bacteria > Myxococcota_A > Polyangia > Polyangiales > Houyiibacteriaceae > SG8-38. The sequence continues at coordinate 241,973 of CAWBXS010000002.1, forward strand.
GCTGCGCCGTCCCCAACACCAGATGAGCGACGTAAGAGCTCGGGTGCTTTTCGATGTATCTCTCGGCTTCTTCACGAGCGCGGACATAACGCTCCCGCTCGATCAGCTCCCACAATGCGAGCTCCTCGGGCTTCGCTTCTTCGCCTTCGAGGAGGAGCGGAGTGAGCATGTCGTCGCCCGCAGCCGAGGAGGCCCACAGGGGAAGGATCACGGAGAGCAGACCGAAGAGAGCCAGCGAGGACCAACGCATCGTCATCCGCGACGCAGGCTCACACGCGCGAGCTTCTCGATCTCGATCGCGGTCGCCTCGGCGATCAGCGCATCTACATCGTCGACGCCGGGAGCGCATTCGAGTCTGTGCTTGAAGACGTGAGGAGCCAACACTTCGATGTCTTCGGGTGAGACGAAGTCTCGACCGTGGATGATCGCCCGCGCCTGAAGAGCGGGCAACATCAAGACGAGCGCCCGAGTCGATGCGCCCTGAAGCACGCGTGAGTCGCTCCTCAGCAGACGCGCCAAGTCGACCAGCGCCTCCTTGACGACGGGCGCAACGTGGACGCTGCCGCGGGTCTGGCGTCGCGCCGCCAGGAGCTCGTCGCGGGTCACCCCAGGGTAGTCCCCGGCGACTTCGAGACTCGGTCGCGGATACTGGTCGAGAACCTCGAGCTCCGAGGCTCGGTCGATGTGCCTCATTTCGATCTTGAATAGGAAGCGGTCGAGCTGTGGGGTTGGAAGAGGATATGTGCCGGCCAGGTCGAGCGGGTTTTGCGTGGCGATCACGAAAAAGAGGTCGTCGAGCGGGTGAGACTCGTTGTCGACCGTCACCTGCTTCTCGGCCATGGCCTCGAGCATGGCCGCCTGGACTTTCGGTGAGGTGCGGTTGATCTCGTCTGCCAACACGATGTAGGCAAACACCGGGCCGCGGCGAAACGCAAAGCGGCTGGTCTCGACGTCGAATATGTTCGTGCCCGTGATGTCGCTCGGAAGCAGATCCGGGGTGAACTGTATTCGGCGGAACGCGGCAACCCCGCTCGTGCTCTCCTCTTGCGAGAGGGCGTTCCCGAGCGCGCGTGCAAGCGTGGTCTTGCCCGAGCCGGGATAGTCCTCGAGCAGCACGTGCCCGTCGGCGAGCAACGCGATGAGCACCAACTCGACTACGTCGTCCCGACCTCGAACGGCAGCTCGCAAACGCGCGCCAAGGCGTGCTGCAACCTCACGCACGCCAGCCAAATTGTCTTCGATCGATGACTTCATCGCTTGCTGCATCTCAGCTTCGGGCTCCCTCGGTGAAGAATGGCATCATTTCGAACGTAACCAAGACCAGGGGGTGATGAACCCCAAAAACCTCCTCCAGAAGGGAAATCTCTTGCGCAGATCCCGCCTGACACCGGCCGCTTCGTCCCGTAGCTGGGTCGGGTCGAGGTCGTGCCCGCCAAACGCCGCGGCCAGGTGAGCCATCGTGAGTGGCGCGAAAGACGGCAGTCGATCGGCGACGCGATGAGCGAAGGCTTCACGTGATTCGCCGAGCTCTCGACGAACCGCAACTTCGGCGATTCGGTCGAGCTCCGCCCGGTAGATCACTCTAGGCATCGCCGCGGCCGAAGCCCAGCTCGGAGCGAGCCTGCGCCAGAGCTTCCCCGAGTAGAGGAAGACGAGGACCAAGGTGAAAAGAACCAGAAGCACGGTTCCGCTGGTCAACGTGATGCGTCGCGCAAGCTCCTTGATCTCAGGAAGGTTCGTTGCCGAGATCGGAATCGGAGACGCTCCCCGAGCGAGCTCGCCGAGAAGCCGCTGCAGGTCCGCATCCATCGGTTGCTCGGGCGGGTCGAGCGCGCGCTCGGGGTATACGTCGACCACGACCCAGCCAAAGCCATCGACGTAAACTTCGGGCCACGCATGCGACGCTGAGCCGGAGAGAAGAAGAGAGGAGCCACCCTGACGCGCCGACTCGCTGATCGCATAACCCGTGGCGACCCGTGCGGGCAATCCGAGGGAGCGCATCAGATAGGTCGCTGCGTGCGAGAAGTGTACGCAATATCCGGTTCGATCTCCGAAAAGAAAACTTGCGGTTGGATCGTCGGCGCCGCTGTGTTCGTTCTTCAGACTATAGATGCCCTCCTCTCCAAGCCAGTCGGCGACCGCAAAGGCTTCGGCGATTGGATTGTCTGCGAGATCGGTTGGGAGCGCGGCCGTAATTTCCTTCGCGAGCTCGGCGTAGCGCGGATCGGATGGTGCTTCGGTATAGTGTGCCCATTGGTCGCGGGACCAACCGGGCGAGCCGACCCTGCTGTCGAGCATCGAGCTGTAGTCCGCCGTCAGGACGCCGGAGGTCACTCGATAAACACGCCGAAATCGATTCGGCGACGGGTTCTGCAGGGGCTCGACCTCGATTGGAGCCTCGAGCGCGAAGGGTTGCGTGTGGTCCGCCATCAGCGCGATCGTGGTGTCGAGTGGTCCGCGATTCTCGTTTGACGGTGGTGCGTCCTCGATCTCGATGCGGCGGGTCGGGAAGTATGGGATCACGTCGTTGTCGACGTCTTTGCGACCCGAAACCACGAGCTTTCGCCCGTTGTACTGGCTGAACGCCCCCTGGCGGAAATAGTAGACGCCGCTCGGCGGCGAGTAGTCGTCGTGGAACAGCACGACCGCCACGGGGACCTGGGAGCCTCCTGTGTCGTACTTGTTCCGAAACTCGAGCTCGCTATTGGCGGTTCCCTCCCGCTCCGACTTGCTGCCCTTGCCGTCTTTGCCCTCGGATTGCTCGGGGCGAAGACCGAGTCCCCCTCCTCCATCTGGCGGAGGAGGCATGCCGATCACAGGCGTCGCAACGACGATCAGGCCGAGCAACAGTCCGACGACGCCGAGGCTCAGAGCGGCTCGTCCAAACCGCTCCTCCCGAAGCAGGAGCACCAGCCCAAACACCGTCGCCGTCCCACCCATGAAGAGGAAGAGCCACGTCGGGTCCCAGCCGAGCGCGATGATCACGTCCGCCAAGTAAAACGGTCGGTTGATCGCGCCGTGACGGTGCGGAAGGAAGAGCTGTGCGAACGCGACGGCGACGAGAAGAAGCTCCAAGACGGCGAAGACCGCTCTTCGGATGGAGCAGGCCCGCATCGTCGCGCTGACGATCGCGGCGAGCAAGAGTGCCGTGAACATGCCGGTGAATCGGAGTGCGCCAACTGGACCGAGCGCGGACGCCAGGAAAGAACCATGGGTGAGCGACGAGCGAAGCCAGCCGACCACGCCGATCAACAGTAGCGACCCGGCGATGAGAGCAGAGGTGCGTACGCGGGTCCCGCCGAGTCTCGCTCCGAGAAGACTCCCGCTCAGCCCTCCGGCGAACGCGGCGAGAACCGCACCCGAGGGGGCCATCGTGGCGACGAGCACGCCCCAGGCCAATCCGTGGATCAGCGCTCTGCCCAGCTCGGCGAGCGCGCCCGCAAGCCGAGCCGACACGGACCTTTCGGCGGCGGTCATGCCGCCCTCCCTCGGATCGAGTCGAGGTGCATCCCGTCTCCCATCACTCTGCCGCTCACTCGATCGATGACGACTACTTCACAACGAAGCTGACCGAGAGCCCGGCCGACGCGCTGCAGATCACCACGTCCCACACCAACCGAACCGAGCGGCTCGAGAAGCCACCTCCGCCAACGCGGCTCGGCATTCGAATCGTGAACCGCATCGACTGCGATCACGACACGGACCCGGCCGTAGCGCCGCATCGTGATGGAGCGCATCTCGTCGAGCCACGGTCCCGCCGTGGGAGGCGCGAATACCACGAGCGCAGCGGGTCCCTGTCGATCGACTTCGGCCAGGAAGCGCTTCATCCCGCTCCCGCTCGGGCCTTCGAAACCTGCGGACTGCATGACCTTGTGAAGGGCCTCCGAGCGGTCCGAGGTCGCCTCTGGAGACCCATCGGCGGCGAACTGCCACTCCAAGCCGAGCGCCTCTTCCTCGATGGCCGCGCGTGCAACTGCAGCGGCCGCTTCATCGTGCGCACCGCGGACCAAGTAGGCAACCGTCCTTCGAGCCCGGCTCCACGCACGCTCGGGAACCCGCACCATCAGCTTTCGCGTGCGGCCAAATACCTTCCAGTGAATGAACCGAGCGGAGTCTCCGGGCACGTATCGCCGGAGCTCGACCCGATCGCCGGCCTCGAGCCCCATGGGATGCGGGTACTCCTCCCCACCGGTGAGTGAGGTGAGAACAGGCAGACGCCGAATGCCGCCGAGATGAGGAAGCACCTCGATTGGTCCCGATTGAAGGTGGCGAAAGGCGATCCGTGACAGTCCGAACGCATCCTGAACCACGACGCGGCGGGCGACCTCCGGGAAGATTCCACGTCGTTGGAGGCTAATGCGCTCTCGAAGCCGCCCGCTCTGCCGGACCTGCCGGGCCAACGCCTCGGGTGACACCCAGCTCCACTTCACCTGCACCAATGGAAGCCAGCGCAACGATGGAAGCCAGAATCCGGTCGGTAACGCCGAGCCCGTTTCGAAGGTGGACGTCGACCACTGAAACGGCATGCGCCGAAGCCGGACCCAGAGCCCGAAGGCGCTGGTCGCAACGATCACCGTCGAGATAGCGAGAAGCCCGGCTCCTCCGTACCCGAGCACCAACAACACCAGGTCGAGCTGCTTGAAGCCGAAGTTGACCGTCGCCACCCCAGCGACCGCCCCAAGCGCCATTCCCAGGGGAGTCAGCGGCCACAGGTCCGCGACGCGGCGCGCAACGCTCCGAGCGCGGCCGAGCGCTCCTTGCATCGGCGCGGGGAGTGCCTTCAGGGGCGTCATGCTCAAGATCGTGCCACGGGAGTCTGGAAGCTCAAACAAGTGAAAACGCTGATCATTCCCTGGTCTTTACCAAAGGCTCAGAACCGGCGGAATAAGCCCGGACGCTCCGCAGTTGAGGCCCCCGGAGGTGTCTTGACAGGTTTAGAGCCGAGGCTACCCTCCGCCAGCCCGGCTGCAGGGGTACGGATCACACGCGAGGGAGATTTATGAGCGACGTGATGATCGACGCGCGGGAGCTGACCAAGCACTACGGTTCCGTCACCGCACTCAAGAACGCCACGTTTCACGTCAACCGAGGAGAGGTCGTGGGCTTCCTCGGGCCGAACGGTGCCGGCAAGACCACCACGATGAAGATACTGACGTGCTTCATTGCGCCTTCCGGGGGAACCGCGCGCGTCGCCGGGGCCGACATCTTCGACGACCCGATCGCCGTCCGAAAGGCGATCGGCTATCTGCCTGAGAGCACGCCCCTCTACACCGAAATGCTGGTTCTCGAATACCTCGAGTTCGTGGGGAGGATGCGCGGCCTGAGCGGCTCCAACCTTCAGGCGAGGCTGCGAGCGGTCGTCGGCGAAACCAGCCTCGGAGAGGTCATCGGCAAGAGCATCGGCGAGCTCTCCAAGGGCTTCCGCCAGCGGGTAGGCCTCGCGCAGGCGCTGATCCACGAGCCGCCGGTGCTGATCCTCGACGAGCCGATGAGCGGCCTCGATCCGAACCAGGCCTCCGAGATTCGCGAGCTGATTCGACAGATCGGCCGCGAGCGCACCGTGATCCTGTCCACGCACAACCTCGCGGAGGTGCAGATCACGTGCGGGCGCGTGCTCATCATTTCGCAAGGCCAGCTCGTGGCAGACGACACGCCTTCGGAGCTGGCGGCACGGGCTGGCAAGCCGCGCTTCCTGGCGACACTCCAGCAGAACGGCCACACCGAATCGGACATCCGCAAAGCGTTTGCGGTCATCGGCGGCGCCCAAAGCGTGAGACAGCAAGCCGGCGCATCAGCAGGCGAGATGGTCGTCGAGGTGGTGCCGAAAGGGAATCAAGACCTGCGCGCCGACATCTTTCGAGCCGCGGTGTCGGCCAACCTGGTGCTGCTCGGTCTCGAGCAGCGTGGCGAAAACCTCGAAGATGTGTTTCGACAGCTGACGACTGGAGACCCGGTGGCATCATCATGAGGCACATTTTCACCATCGGCGGCCGGCAGTTTCGTAGCTACTTCAACGGCCCGGTCGCGTACATCGTGATCTGCATCGTCATGTTGGCGCTCGGATTCTTCTTCTGGAAGACTTTCTTCCTGTTCGGGCTCGCAAGCGCGCGCGAGATGTTTCGCTGGTTGGGTCTGATTCTCGTCTTTGCGCTCCCGGCGCTCACGATGGGCCTTTTGGCGGAGGAGAAGCGTACCGGCACCATCGAGCTGCTCATCACCATGCCGGTGACCGAGTCACAGGTGATCTTGGGCAAATTTGTGGGAGTCTTGGGGCTCTATGCGGTTCTCCTCCTGCTCACGATCCCCTATCCAATCAGCGTTTCGACGCTAGGCAACCTCGATTGGGGCCCGGTCTGGAGCGGGTATCTCGGTTTGCTCCTTCAAGGATCAGCCGTCTTGGCAATCGGTTTGATGGCATCGAGCTGGACGAGCAATCAACTCATCGCGCTCTTCGTCGCCCTGACGTTGAGCGTGTTTTTCTGGGTTCTCGACAAGTTCCTAGCCCTCCTGCCGACGAACGCCGCATCGGCGCTCGAGTGGCTGTCCTTCGACTATCACTTTCAAAGCATGTCTCGGGGCGTGATCGACCTCCGTGACGTCCTCTTCTTCGTTTCGGTGACCGTGTTCGCGCTGGCAGCGGCGTTTCGGGCGCTGGAATCGAGACGGTGGAGCTGATCGATGTCATCCCGAGTCCAAAAACGTGCCGCAAGCGAATCGTTGCTCTTCCTCGCGTTTGTCGGTGGCATTCTGGTCCTGCTCAACGTGCTCGTGGCGTACTTCCCGTCGCCTCGTATCGATCTGACCCAGAACCGGTTGTTCTCGCTGGCCGAGGGATCCAAGCGGCTCGCCGCAAGCCTCGACGACCGCCTGGACATCACCGCCTACTTCACGGAAAACCTCCCTCCCCCTTTCAACGCCACCGAGCGCCACGTTCGCGACTTGCTCTCGGAGTACGCGGCGGCGTCGGACGGTAAGATCATCGTCCGCTTCATCAACCCGAACGACGAGGCGAAGCAACAGGCAGCTCGCGCCAACGGCGTACAGCCCGTCGCACACCAGAAAATCGAGGAGGACCAGGTCGCGGTCGTCGAGGGATATCGCGGCATGGTTCTCCAGTACCTCGACCGGTCGCGCACGATTCCGGTGATTCAGGATACCACCGGGCTCGAGTACTTGATCACCTCGGCGATCAAGGAGCTGGTCGGTGAACGGAAGCCCGTCGGCATCGTCGGCGGCCACGGAGGCCCCACCCTCGAGCAGGGGATCTCGACCCTCGGCGCCGTATTGAAGCTCTACGACCTCACGGAGGTCGACGCCACGCAGGAGATCGATCCAGGGCTCGCGGCCCTGTTGATCATCGGCCCGCAGCAGCCCTTCAGCGACGAGGAGTTGCGGCGCATCGACCAATACGTGATGCGCGGTGGCTCGCTCGGGGTCTTCGGCGGCGCGCTTGCCGTGGATCTCTCCGGGGAAGCGGGGCCGTCTGCACGAACGGTGAGCTCTCGTCTGGATGGGCTTCTCGGGCCATGGGGGGTGCGCTTGGCGTCCAAGCTCGTGGCCGATGCGCAGTGCAGCCGCGCGCCGATGCGTGGTCCAATGGGGTTACAGGTGCTGGTCCCCTACCCACCGATTCCCATTCTCCAGCTCGATGCTGAGCAGCTGCAACATCCGGTCATGTTCCGCCTCGCATCGCCGATGCTCCCCTTCGTTGCACCGCTCGAGGTAGGGAGCTCACCGGAAGGCGCAAAGCTCACGGTTCTCGCGCGCTCGTCCCAAGACTCCTGGGCGATGTCGGGGCCGATGATCTCCCTCGAACCTCGCAACCCGCGGGATTGGCAGATGACCTCCGATGCAGGCCCATTCGACTTGATCGTCGCCATCGAAGGCAAGCTTCCTTCCGCATACGCTGCGCCCATCGACGAGGCGGATGCGTCCGCCATTCAGGTTCCGCCGGAGGCCGAGGGCGATGTCCGGGTGCTGGTCGTGGGAACGGACACCTTTCTCGAGGACAGCTTCATGCCGCCGCGACCGCCGCAAGGTGACGTTCCGATGAACGCGGCCCTGGCGCTCGCGCTCAACTCGATCGACTGGCTGGCGGCCGATTCCGACTTGATCGCGATTCGCGCAAAGACGATCGAAGATCCGGCGCTCGACATCCCAGATTCCGTTCTCGCCGCCGAAGGCACCGCTCTCGCTGCGGCGGAGCAAGGCGACGAAGCGGGCGTCCAATCGGCGCTCGATGAGCGCAAGGCCGCGATCGAATCCTGGGATGCGAAGAAGAGTGCCTACCGGTGGATCAACACGATTGGGATTCCATTCCTCGTCGCATTGCTCGGTCTCTTTCGCTGGCGGCAGCGCTCCAACAAGAAGAAGCGCCTCAAACTCTAAGCAAGGAAAAGACTTGGGAATGCAATGGCGAAAGAACCGTATGGCGATGGGAGCGGTGGTGTTTTTTGCCCTGCTAGGCCTGACGCTGTGGGCGGTGAGCACGCGAAACCGCCAGCCGAGTCAAGCGGGCGAGATCCCGTCTTTCGATCTCGACAAGAACGCGATCACGACACTCGAGATCGTCCGACCAGGGAATACGCCGATTGTCTTGTCGAAGGTCGATGACGCCTGGCGTGTGACGGAGCCGGTCGACGCCACCGCGGATTCGAGCAACGTGGAGTCCGCTCTAAAACGACTAGCTGAGCTGAAGATCACCCGCATCGTCGCGGCGAAGCCCGAGCACTACGCGAGGCTCGAGGTCGACGACCAGCACGCGGTGCATGTGGTCGCGAAGGCCGGCGAAGACACAGTCGCAGAGCTCGTCGTTGGCAAGTACGGCAACGGCGTCACGATGGTGCGAATCGACGACCGCCCCGAGGTTTTCGGGGCAAGCGGCTCCCTTCGCTATGCGTTCGATCGCGAGCTCAAGTCCTGGCGGGATCGAAAAGTGGTAAACGTCGACGCGACGAACGTGCGGTCGATTCGATTCGAGAACGCGAACGGAACCTTTGAATTCCAGCGTGAAGGCGAGAGTTGGACCGCCTTGGCCGGCAAGAAGGACTTGAAAGAGCTCAAGGGCTTCAATCCAAAGCAGCTCAACAGCAAGCTTTCGACGGTGACCCGGCTGATCGCTTCCGGTTTCGCACCGGAGGAAACGTCTCCGGCGAGGGCAGGGCTGACCGAGCCGAAGGCGACGGTGACCCTGACCTTGATGGAGGACCCGAACGCCATCGTTCTCGAGCTCGGCGACAGGACCGAGGGAGCGAGCGAGCTCTACCTCCGGCGGAGCGGAGATCCGACGATTTACCTGATCCCCGAGTATCTGGCCGAGCGACTGCAACCCGACGCTGAGGCGTTCAGGGCGCCCCTGGAGCCACCCGCTCCGCCGCCTCAGCCAAATGCGCAACCTCGGGACGCGCAGCAGCCAAAGCTACCACCGGAGATCATGAGGCAGCTCCAAGAACAGATTCGGGCTCAGCAGCAGCAACGAGGGCAGCCGTAGTGTCAGCTGCCAGCGCCGAGCCGCCACCCCGCGGCGACGACGGCGCCCCACCCCATTAAGAGAAGCAGCCCTCCGAAAGGCGTGATCACGCCGAGCTTGGTCTGCCCCGTGAGCGTCATCACGTAGAGGCTCCCGCTGAAGAGAGCGATGCCAAGAACGAACGACCAGCCGGCCACCATCGCCGGCGCGCCCGCGCCGCGATGAACCAGCCACGCCACGAGCCCGAGAGCCAGAGCATGCGTGAGATGGTAGTGCGCGGCGGTGTTCCACCACTCCAACCGGTTCAACCCATCCGGGAGCGATTGGAGCCGCGATCGGACCCCGTGTGCGCCAAAGGCACCCAAGGCCACCGCGCTCAGACCGAGCAACCCCGAAAGAATGACGAAGGCCCTGGACATCGCCCCGATCATGGGCCAACTCGCGCGATGAAACCAGCTCGCTCGGTAGCACGATGCGACCGAACGGGTTAGGCTCGATTGTTACCAGGGTATTGGAGCGCGACTCGGAGATGACCGCAGATTTCGGGGTAAACCAAGGGCTGGTCGAAGAGCAGTTTCTGAAGTGGGTCGACAACCCCCTCGCCGTCGATGAGGCGTGGCGGACGTACTTCGAGAGTCTCGCGCCCACCGACTGGCCCCAGATCTCGAGCGCGGGGACGATCATGGCCCCGGTGACCGCGGTGGGGATGTTGAGCCCCGCTCCGCTGCCATCGGATGGAAACGGCTCCCCCGCCGGGCCGGTCTCCAGGAAGCTCGCTGCCGACAGCGACGTGCGCAACTCCGTCTTCTTACCGCCGACGGCAGAAACCACCTTGGCTCCGGTGATTCCCGAAGGACGTACGTCCTTTCCACCGTCACCCGAGGTACTGGCAGCAAACGAGCTGCAGGCCCGTCTTTCCGCGCTGATCAATGCCTACCGGGTGCGTGGGCACCTCTTTGCCAACCTCGACCCGCTCAACCTTCATCGAGCGCCGCTCAAAGACGAGCTCGCCTTGAAACGATTTGGGCTCGATAACGTCGACCCGAACACGATCTTCTCGACCGGCGACCTGGCCGGGCCCGCGACCGAGCCACTGCGATCCGTCGTCGAACGATTGAAGGACACCTACACGAGAACGATTGGGGTCGAGTTCACGTCGCTCGGAGACCAGGAGGCACGCGATTGGCTCCGCGACCGCATGGAGTTCACCCGCAACCACATCGACCTCAGCCGCGAGCAGCAGATCCGCATCCTGACTAAACTGACGGACGCCGAGATTTTCGAGCAGTTCTTACATACGAAGTACACAGGGGCCAAGCGCTTCTCGCTCGAAGGCGGCGAAAGCGTCATCCCGATGCTGGACATCCTCACGGAGCGCGCGTCGGAGCTCGGTGTCGAGGAGATCGTCATAGGAATGGCGCACCGCGGCCGACTCAATGTGATGGTCAACATCATGGAGATGAACGTGCGGCAGATCTTCGCGGGCTTCGAGGACGACGACCCCGAAGCCTATGTAGGACGCGGGGACGTCAAGTACCACCTCGGATACTCACTCGATCGCAAGACTTCGGGGGGAAAGAACGTTCACATCACGCTCGCGTTCAACCCGAGCCATCTCGAATTCGTCAACCCGGTGGTCGAGGGACGCGTGCGGGCAAAGCAGGATCGCAAACTCGACGAGCAGCGGACGAGCGTACTGCCATTGTTGATTCATGGCGATGCCGCTTTCGTCGGCCAAGGGGTGGTCGCCGAGACATTGAACCTGAGCCGGCTTCCAGCTTACGAAACGGGTGGGACGATTCACGTCGTCATCAACAATCAGATCGGCTTCACCACCAACCCAGAAGACACGCGCTCGACTGCCTATTGCACCGACATCACGCGCATGCTGCGTTGTCCAGTCTTTCACGTGAACGGAGAAGATCCGGAAGCGGTGGCTCAGGCGGTGACGCTAGCGACCGAGTATCGCCAACGCTTTCACGGCGACGTCGTGCTCGATCTATTTTGCTATCGCAAGTACGGTCACAACGAAGGCGACGAGCCGCGATTCACTCAACCTCGAATGTACGCGGCGATCGACGAGAAGCACACGGTCCGCGAAGTCTACATCGAGCACCTCGTCAAGACCGGAAAGCTCACCGCCGAGCAAGCAGAGGAGATCAAGATCCGCCGCCAGCAGGACCTGGAACGCGCGCTCGAAGACGCGCGTAGCAATGGGAACTACAACCTCATCCCGGCCTCGATGTTGGGACTGTGGACCGAATATCGCGGTGGCAGCGACCTGGACGTCCCGGATGCGGACACCCGCTTTCCGCGAGACGAGCTCGTCTCGGCGCTCGACGCCCTGACGACCTACCCCGACTGGTTCACGCCGCACCCGCGGATCGAACGCTTCGTCCTCGACAAGCAGCGCAAGATCATGGAAACCGGCGAAGGCGTCGATTGGGGCACGGCCGAAAACCTAGCGTTTGCCAGCCTCCTCGTAGAGGGGTTTCGATGTAGGCTGACCGGACAGGACGTGCGGCGCGGCACGTTCAGCCACCGGCACGCAGTGATCTTCGACTCGAAGACCGGCCGGCGCTACACGCGGTTAGGGCACCTGAGCCCCGAACAAGCTCACCTCGAGATTTACGACAGTCCGCTTTCCGAGGTTGGCGTCGTCGGCTTCGAGTGGGGTTATTCGCTCGACTCGCCGGATGCGCTGGTTTGTTGGGAGGCCCAGTTCGGAGATTTCGCCAACGTCGCACAGGTGATCATCGACCAATTCATCTCGTCATCCGAAGACAAGTGGCACCGGCTGAGCGGTTTGGTCATGCTGCTGCCTCATGGCATGGAGGGCCAGGGCCCGGAGCACTCGAGCGCCAGGCTCGAGCGTTTTCTCCTGCTGTGTGCAGAGGACAACATGCAGGTCGTCAACCTGACGACGCCCGCGCAGCTCTTTCATTGCCTGCGGCGTCAGGTGCTCCGCCCTTGGCGGAAGCCGCTCATCGCAATGAGCCCCAAAAGCCTGCTGCGGCACCGCCGCGCCATCAGCACGTTGAACGAGCTTGCCGACAGCAGCTTCCAACGGATCATCCCGGACGACCCTTCGATCGATCCAAGCAAGGTTCGTCGCCTGGTACTTTGCACCGGAAAGCTCTACTACGACCTACTCGATCGCCGCGAGCGAGATGAGGTCGATGACATCGGGATCATCCGGATCGAGCAACTCTATCCGCTTCGTTCGAGCGAGCTCCAGGCGCGGCTCGCTCCGTATCCAGACGACGTCGACTTGGTGTGGGTCCAAGAAGAACCCTGGAACATGGGCGCCTGGTTTTTCATGCGTGCGCGCTTGCCCGAGATATTGGGCAACCAACAGCCGCTACGCTGTATCGCCCGGCCGGAAAGCGCGAGCCCCGCTACCGGCTCGGGCGCATCGCACAAGCTCGAGCAGCAGCTCCTGATCGGCGAAGTCTTCAGCTAGAAACGGGCACGCCCTGAGGGTGTCTATTTCCCGATCTTGACTGATACGCTTCGCGGAGCCGGAGCTTCCTTTTTCGGAAGCCGCAATTCGAGCACGCCTTCGTTCAGATCGGCACTGATGCCGTCCGCATCCACCGTTTCCGGAAGCGTGAACGAACGCGAGAAGCTACCATACTGACGCTCGATGCGACGGTAGGCGCCTTCACCTTCCTCCTTTTCGACTTTGCGTTCACCGCGAATGGTGAGAACGTTCTTCTCGACGTCGACGTGCACGTCTTTCGCAGACATGCCTGGGACATCCGCATGGACGACGAACGCATCATCCTCTTCGCGGATGTCGACCGCGACATCAAATGCCTGCTTTGCAAGCCCCCTCGTACGAAAGAAGTGGTCGTGGAGGCGATTCATCTCTTCAAATGGATCCCAACGAACCAACATGACGCAATCCTCCATGGACCTGCGCGTACAGGCCCGGCTATGTCCGATCGAAGTCCGGCACCACCATTGCGCCGAAGCTCGTTCCAACCTTTATATGAAAGTAAGCATGGAAGGAGGGCTGTCAACTCTCGAATTGACTGCTTTTTCGCGCGCGATACGCTGCCTTCCCATGAGGCTTTCCGACCTTCTGGCGTTGTGGGCGTTGATGGGTGGCGCGCTTGCCACGGGCTGTGTGCAGGACGTTCGCTTCAACCCCTCGGGTTGCGAGGTGCACGTTCGCGGCCGATGGCTCGTCGATACCCAAGATCCGACACCCGAGACCTGCGATGGCATCGCCCTGGTCGAGCTTGCTATCTTGAACGACCAGGAGACTGAGTTCTATGCGCCACCCGAATTCAACCTCAAATGCGATGCGGAAAGCGATGCCAACGCTGTGGTCATCGACGGAGGAGCCTACCTCGATACGATTCTGGTGACTCGGAACCGCTGCGGGGGAACTGGCGCGATTCTCAAGTTGCCGCTGGACAACGCCTACAAGACGAGATGGCGCGCGACGACGGAGCGCAATTTCGTCGTCGACTGCTCACCGATCAAAACCACCCAGATCACGACGGTCGATGGCGGCACTCAGTTGGTCTTGGACGTGGGCACGGTGGACTTTCAAACTGCGGATGGCGGCGAGATCTGCCCACTTCGGTGAATCCCTTGCACACGGTTCCATCGCCAGCTAGGCAAAGTCCGTGTTTCGCTTCCCCCCGCTGACTCCTTTCGTACGGAAGCTCCTGATCGCGCTCTTCAGCGCCTGGATCGCACAGATCATCCTTCAGAATTGGGCGGGCGTACCCGTGTTCGAATTCTTGGCGCTCGACACCGCTCAACCGGGGCTGCACACGCTCTGGCAGCTCGGCACACACGTTCTGGCTTTTCCGACGGGTCCGCAGGCAGTGTTCTCGATGCTGATCAATCTCGTGTTTCTATGGTGGATGCTGGCGCCATTCGAGCAACGGTTTGGTGAGAAGCGCACGATCCAGCTCTGCGTGGTTGCCGCGCTCTTCTCCGCGGTTCTGGCCCTCTTCGTCGGTCTACTCGTAGCGAGTCCATCTCCCCTCTATGGCGCGCAGGCGATTCTCATCGGTTCGATCGCGGCCTTCGCATGGTCCTACCGGGGTCAGGGCCGCATGAGCCTCTTCGGTGTCATCGAGATGAAGTCCGTGCACATCATCTATCTGGTGCTTGCCCTGAGCGCTCTCATGTTCATCACCTCGCGCAACGCCGTTGCCCTCGCAGCCGACATTGGGGCGATCGGCGGAGGAATGGGATTCATCGAGTGGTTGAGGCGTCCACCGAGACGACGGCGGCCGAAGCACAAGAAAAAGGGCCCTTTGGGCGTGGTTCAGGGAGGGGGTCGCTCTGACGAGCCCCGATGGCTAAACTAACGCCATGCGCGCTACTGTGCTCCTAGTCCTGGTCTGCTCGGCATCCTTCGGATGCTCGGACCCAGTCACCTACTACGGGTTCCCGGTATACGATTCCTGCTATTCGGTCGACGATTGTGTCCTGGCGGCGACTCTTTGCGAAGAGCTCGAGGTGGAGTTTGGCGGCGAGCTCTGGAACAACGCGATCTGCACCTTGGAGTGTGGCGCGGAAGGGCCCGTTTCACTCGACTGCCCTCGGGCTTTCATCGGACGCTTCGGAAGCTGTTACCCGTCGAGCGTTGGCGGAGGTATCGACGACACTCTCGTATGCTTCGAGCCATGCGATGTCGACGGAGACTGCCAGGTCGGTTTTCGTTGCCTGAGCGCCCTCGACCTCTGCGGGAGCAGTTCCTCGTGCCCAATCGATGCGAACGACGCGATTTGCGTTCCAGGCCCCTATTGATGCTTTTGAGGCTTCAAGTCCGAACGCGTGCTACCCCACTCGGATGAGACCGTGCCGATCGCAGCGGTGGGCTGCCGCACTGGGCGTGTTTCTCGCCGGAGGCGTTCTGGTCGGCGGTTGCTCGGCTCGAAAGCAGGTCCCGTTTGGCCTGCAAGACGCGGAAACCCCCTCTGCCGAGCCGCCCGCCGCACCAACCGGGGAGAGCTCACCAGAGCTGCCCTCATCAGGTCAGACGTACGGGCCGGGCCAAGTCGAGGTCGAGATCGGGGACTCGACCCTGGTGCTCGGGGCGGGCTATGCGCTTGCAGGACTCCAGATCGATCTCGACGGCAACGATCCGATCGACGCGCTGGTGGTCTCGGCAGACCCACAACAGGTTCGCTTGGAGGCCGCATACCCACGGGGCATCGACGTGGTCGCGCGCCAGATCGATGCCTTTCTCGTCCCCGACCAGTGCATCGAGCCGGCGGCGGAAATTCGGCGGCTTTCCCCGGCGTTGGTCGGCATCCGCGTCGAACACGCTTGTGAGACCGGCAAGCGCACCAACTTCTGGCTCATCACGACCGAAGCTCAGCCCCGCGTGCGCGAACGGATCACCGTCTTGCCTCCCAACGACCGCTCGACCGAGCCCATCGAGCTCGAGCTGCACGTCGAGGATCGTGATGCCGATGGCTATGACGATGTCGTCGCGGACGTCCGCCTCGGCAAGACGCACATCCCCTTGGCATGGCTCAACAGGCCGGGCGGATTCGCGAGGGATCCCTCACAGCCCGAGGCGACGTTTCAGGAGCTCGCAGATTCCGCAGATCGCCTGATGGGCTCGGATCTTCCGGGTGCGGACAAAGCCGCGCTCGCCGTGCTCGATGCGTTTGTCGCCCTGTGTCGCGAAAGCGGCGCCGCTCGGGTTGGGTTCTCGGGCACCCAAGGGTTGCAATGTCGGCGGTCCCCGGCAACCGCGAAGGCTCTTTCCGTCGCCCTGACCGCTGCCATTCGTCGCGGAGGGTTCGTGCGAGCGCTTGAGCTTCAGCGGTGGTGGGACGAGGCGGTCACAGAGCCCACGACCGAGGAGCGAGAGCTCGTGCAAACCGCATGGCGTCGAGCCAACGCCCATATGGCGGCGACCTGGCGGGTCATCGACGAGGAAAGCAGCCGCGCGTCTCTCTATTTCCCGGACGACGATACCCTCGTCGTCGAGGCTTCGGCGCCTCGTTCGATCCAGCTAAGCTCGGGATTGAAGAAGAGGCTCGCAGACTCGGAGCTGGTCGCCCCGGCTCGGGACCCGAGTGGCCGGTATGCAATCCGGTCGGTGCGTGCCACCTGCGCTGGTTACGAAGCGGAGGTGGGTCTCATTCGTAGCAAGCAGACCCATCGGGTTCCGATCGAGCAGCCGGCGGGCCACGGGCCCTGTAGGGCTCCAATCGATCGGCCCGCGTCGGTGTTCGAATGGGCGGTGCTCGGTTGGGCGCCGCAAGGTCTGGTCGTCGCATCGGGCGACCTGCTTCGAATCGTGCCCCTCAATGCGTTCGCGAAGCCGGCCGGACGGCCCCTCGACTTGCGTGCGGGCACTCCGCTGCCTGCGCCCATTCGCGGCGCGCGCATCACTCCGGACGGGTCGCGGTACGTCATTCCCCACAAAGAGGGCATCGTGGTTCGCGACTGGCGTGAGGGTGGCTCCGGACTTTGGCTGCGGCCCGCCGATTGGAGCAAAGTTCCGGGTGAGCTCCGAAGCATTGCTTTGAGCCCGAACGGCCGCCGGGTCGCAATCCAAAAGGGAAGCGAGATAAGGCTTCTCACCTGGTAACAAGCACCAAGTAGGATCATGCATCGGCGATGGTATAGTTCGGGCGGATTGCGCTGCAGCTTGCGACTTTTGTTGACGCTTTCACTGTCTGGCGCGATGGCGTCTTGCAGCGGCGTTCGGTCACGTCCTTCGACGCCCTGCATGTCCGATACCGAGTGCCGTGGGGACCGCATTTGCCACGAAGGGAGGTGCCGTTTCGTCGAAGAAGCGCTCGCCGAGCTGGCAATGCCACCTGAACCAATGGACGCCGACGAGCCGGGGATCATGCCGCGCAGCGCCAACGGGTTCATGGGAGACGCGGCTCACACGGGTCGAAGCGAGAACCGAGGTCCACCGAAGACCCCCACACCAGCCTGGACTTATCAGACCGGCGCGAGGGTCTTCGCGTCGCCCATCATCGGACATGACGGGACGGTTTACGTCGGATCATTGGATGGTCAGTTCGTCGCACTGAACGCCGACGGTTCTTTGAAATGGCGGTACTCGGCCGGCGAAAAGATCTACCCGAGTGCGCTCGTCGCAGGCACTTCGGTAATCTTCGGGACACACGAGCAAGAGCTGGTGTCGCTCTCGCTCGACGGACAGCCCCGATGGAAGCTTCCTCTTCAAGATGTCGTCGATGCATCGGCGACTCTGGGCCCCGATGGACGGGTTTACGTGGCCGCGAATGGAGTCTACGCGGTCGACCTGCTTGGCCGGCTGCATTGGCACAAGCCGACTGCGGGCCACGTTCGAAGCGCCCCGGTGATTCATCCTGCACGCCTCGTGATCATCGGTACGACGGAAGGGTCGTTGATGGCACTACGGCCGGACGGTTCGCAGGCTTGGGAAGTACCGTTGGGAGGTGCGATCGAAGGTGCCGCCTCGATCGATGACGACGGGCAGATCTACACGGGAACGGGCCGGGGCGAGATCATTCAGCTGGACGCCGAAGGAATCGTGCGTTGGAGGTTCAAGACGGGTGATGAGGTTCGAGCAACTCCCGCGATCGCGCGCGACGGCACGATCATCGTCGGCTCGTATGACGGCCACGTGTATGCCATAAGCCCCTCGGGTGCGCTCCGTTGGAAGGTCGCTACCGGGGGCCGGGTACGAGCCTCGGCCCGCGTGGATGCGGATGGTCGCATCTATGTGGGATCACAAGACAATTTCCTCTACTGCATCGGCGGAAACGGTTCTGTTCTCTGGCGTTACAACGTCGGTCAGGATGTCGACTCGACGGTGGAGATCGGATCGGATGGAACACTCTACTTCGGCTCCGACGACGGCGGGGTTCACGCCCTGCGATAGAGACTCATGAAAGAAGACATTCCCGAGAAGAACGAAATCCTGCGCGTGCTGCAGGACCATGCCCCTCGTGCGATGCATGTTGGGGAGTTGTGCGGAAGGCTCGACATTTCGCGCGCCGCGAGGGACGAAATCGTCCGGCGTCTGTTGCTGCTTGCTCATGAAAATCTGGTTGCCGAGATGCCAGGGCTACGCTTCCGGGCTCTTTCGGCGGCGAAGAAAGCAAAGCGCGGGCGTGCGAAGAGCCAAAGCAAGAGCACGCGGGGCAGAGGCCGAAAGGCACCAGAGGCAGAGGGCGTCGACATACTCCCGGTCAGCCCGGTCATCCAGGGCAAGCTGACCATGACGCGCCAAGGGTACGGCTTCGTCAACGTCTACGACGGAAGAAGCGACGTGTTCATTCCGCCCGACGCGGTCGGGCCTGCTCTTCATGGCGACACGGTCCAGCTGCGGGCTCGCTCGTCGGCGAAAGGTCGGGAGGGATACATCGTCGGAATAGTCGAACGACGGCTCAAAGAGGTCACCGGAACGCTGCACCCGAAAGGCCGGGGGATGTCCTTCGAGCCTGACGACGACCGGCTCCGGTCGCCGATGCGTGTGGTCGGCAACATCCCGAAAGCCCCGCGCAAGGATGACGTGTTTCTGGCCGAAATCGTGACCTTCCCGCAGCGACGCGAGGACCGGCCGGAGGTGAGCATCGTGGAGGCGCTCGGCGCGCAAGGAGTTGCGCGGACCGAGGTCGAGAAGATCAAGATTCGAGACGGCATCCGAGAAGCCTTTCCCGAGGACGTCGAGCAAGAGGCTGCCAATCTCCCCGCGCGTGTCGAGCGAGAGGT
This sequence comes from uncultured delta proteobacterium, assembly GCA_963792825.1. Classification (GTDB taxonomy): domain Bacteria; phylum Myxococcota_A; class Polyangia; order Polyangiales; family Houyiibacteriaceae; genus SG8-38. The sequence goes on from CAWBXS010000002.1 coordinate 261,144, forward strand.
CGTGAGGGACCGCGAAGATCTGCGTAGCCTCGACTTGGTGACGATCGATCCGGAGACCGCACGGGACCATGATGATGCGATCTGGGTAACGAGAGAGGGGCAAGGGTTTCGGCTGATCGTCGCAATCGCGGATGTGTCCCACTACGTCACGGAGGGCAGCGCGATGGATCGTGAGGCGGTCAGCCGCGGTACGAGCGTCTATCTTCCGGACCGCGCCATCCCCATGCTGCCACCGGAGCTGTCCACCAATTTGGCATCGCTCGTGCCCGGCCGCGACCGTCTTTGCATGGCGGTCGAGATGCACATCGATGAGAAAGCACACGTGAGCGCATATCGCATCTTCGAAGGCGTGATGCGGTCACAAGGTAAGCTTTCTTACGATGGGGTTGCACGGGCGTTGAGGCTCACCAAGGAGGGTCCTCACCAACCTTCCGCCGAGAAACGGGTAGGCGCGCTGAAAACCCTTCTGGACCTCTCGCAGCGGCTGCGAGAGCGTCGTCTCAAGAGAGGTGCGCTCGATTTCGATCTGCCAGAGGGAAAGATCGTCCTTGATACGCGAGGAGAGCCCAAGGAGATCGTTCAGTCTCGCAAAGACCCTGGGATTCGGCAGGCGTATCGGATCGTCGAGGACATGATGCTCGTGACGAACGAAACGGTCGCCGCCCACATCAAGCGCCACGCGGCGCCCGGCGTGTTTCGGGTGCACGGCAAGCCCGACCCTGAGCGGATCTCGATGTTCTGTCAGGTAGCGAAGTCCTTCGGCTACGAGCTCGACGAAGAGTCGTCGTCGACACCCAAGCAGCTCAGCAGGTTTCTTCGGCGGATCGAGGGCACGAGTGAAGCCCCATTGCTGCGATATCTCTTGTTGCGGGCGATGCAGCAGGCGATTTACGATACCGACCCGACTGCCGGGCACTTCGCTCTTGCCGCAAAGGACTACCTCCATTTCACTTCTCCGATTCGGCGCTATCCAGATTTGATGGTTCATCGCATCCTTCGGAGCATGATTCGAAAAGAAAACCTCGATGCCGCTTCGATCCGGCCGCATCTGCAGCGCGTGGCAGCCCAGGCGAGCGAGAACGAGCGACGCGCGATGATCGTCGAGCGAGACGTGATGGACGTTTATCGTGCGATCTACATGCAACACCACATAGGAGACGAGCTGGACGGACGGATCGCGGGTTTCGCACCGTATGGAATCTACGTCCAGATCGAAGACCCTTTCGTGAGCGTACTGTTGCCCTTTGAACAACTCGAAGACACTTACGAGCCCGACGACCTCGGTATTCGTCTGATCGGCGTGCGTACGTCGAAGATTTTCACGATGAATGATCCAGTCACCGTGCGAATCGAGGAGGCGAACGTTCAAACCCGCGACGTCGTAGGCTCGCTCGTTCGACACCAGGCTGCAGAGGCGCCGACGCAGGTGAGGGCAAAGCAACGGGGGGCGACCGAGAAACGGAGCGCCGAGCAGGGAAGAGGGGGTCGCCAGCCGAAAAAGCAGCGGAATGACCCGCGGAAACGAGCGCGGCGCGCACACAAGAAGTGATGGTGCGCGAGAAGCGACAGCGCCTGGCAGTACCAGAGCTAATCATCCGAAAGCGTGACGGAGGAAGGCTCGAAGGGGAGGAAATTCGAAGCCTAATCGCCGGGTTCATGGACGGCTCAGTCACGGACTACCAGATGAGCGCGCTCGCGATGGCGGTCTATTTTCGGGGAATGGACTTCGACGAGACCGTCGCGATGACGCTCTCGATGCGCGATAGTGGCAAAGTCTTGAACCTGAAGGACATCGATGCTCCAAAGGTAGACAAGCACTCGACAGGAGGCGTGGGGGACAAAGTGAGTATCTGTCTCGCGCCCATCGTGGCGGCGTGCGGCGTAGTGGTCCCCATGATGAGTGGGCGGGGTCTTGGGCATACGGGAGGGACACTCGACAAGCTAGAGGCCATTCCGGGCTTTCAAGTCGGCCTTTCGGTGCGGGAGCTCCGTTCACAACTTGCGAGAATCGGATGCGCCTTGGTCGGGCAAACCGGCGATCTAGCTCCGGCAGACAAGCGCCTGTATGCACTGCGAGATGTCACGGGAACGGTCGAATCGATTCCACTGATCACGTCGAGCATCCTGTCGAAGAAGCTCGCAGAGGGAATCGACGCTCTCGTCTTAGACGTGAAGATCGGTCGCGGCGCATTCATGAAGACGGAGTCCGACGCTCGAGAGCTCGGACGTTGCCTGGTACGGGTAGGAGCGCTTGCTGGGAAACGGGTTTCCGCCCTGCTGACCGACATGAACGCGCCAATCGGATATGCCATCGGCAACGCGCTCGAGACGACCGAAGCCCTGGGGGTTCTTCATGGCCAGGGGCCGAACGACTTGCGCGAGCTTACCTGTGCTCTGGGGGCCGAAATGCTGCGTATGGCTGGAGTGACGAAGAGCAAGGCGCAGGCAATGCGTCGCATCGAGCGAGTGATCCAAGAGGGCAAGGCTCTCGAGAAGATGAAACAGATCGTTCGGGCGCAAGGCGGGGATCCCAGTGTGGTCGACGCACCAGACCAGCTCCCCGTTGCACGCTACCGCTCGACGGTCACCGCCCCGGCTGGCGGGTACGTCACCGACATCGATCCGCTCGAGCTGGGCTACGCATCCGTGGGGTTGGGTGCGGGGCGTCGTCGTACGGAAGAGGCCGTCGACCCGGGAGCAGGCATCCAGTTGCACGTCCAGGTCGGCGACGAGGTGCGCGCCGGAGATGATCTGTTCACTTTGTATGCATCGGAACGCGCATTGCTCGAATCAGCCGAGCTCCGTCTGGTCGACGCGATCAGGATCGGCAAGCGCCGAACTCCAGCCCGCAGCCGTATCATCGGGATCATTCGGCGCTAGCGCCGCACTTCCCAGCGGGCCGGGACATGATCTCAGCCCGCGCTTGCTCGTACTCCGGAGAGTCGAGGCCCATCGGCCTGAGGAAGTCTGAGCTCGCCGCGTACGTCTCTGCGAGCTTTCCGAAGAAATCCTGGCCGCTTACATCCGCCAAGGCACGCAAAACCACCGAGGCATTGACCGGCCAGACATACGAGCCCCATCGATCTTGTACATCGTTGAGCGCACGGAGAAGCGTCATCGTCCCGTTGGTGCTCCTTCGAAGCTGAAGGTCTGCCTGGAGGGCAAACGCGGCGCCAGACCAATAGACGCGATAGTAGGCCCCGGTGCGATTCATGTCGCGGCTTTCGCTCACGAGATTGCGTCCCGTTCCTGACCGCTCCCCCCGCTCGAAGCCGTCGCGCAGGCGTTGCCAGGCGCTCTCGCTGCTTTGGATGCCGCACCGAGCGCGCAACACCTCTTGCAGATAGGTCGCGATTCCCTCGGAGAGCCAACGGTCTTCCGGAGACAAGCGGGGTAGCCACAGATGCGAAAGCTCGTGGACTGCTACCCAGTCAGTCTCGAGCTCGTCGACTGTGGCATAGAGCGACGGAAACAAGAGAACCGATGGGCCTCCGCCTCGACGTAGCATCCCGAACACGACGCGTTCGTGTGGAGCAGGGACCGGAATGACGACGAAGTGCAAGCGCTCACTCGGGAACCGACCACCGAGCGATGCGGTCGCTTGGACGGCGCGGCCCAGCCAACGGCGAACGTCTTCGTCGGGGGGGAGCTTCCCAAGACGCGCTACTTCAATGCGCGTGCCCGCGACCGCGAAGCCCTGACGGTCGAAGTTGCCGAAGACGCCGTACGCGCTCGTTAGAAACGCGCTCTCGTCGAGGAGGTAGACCGATTCGGACTGCGGCCAGGGTAAGGATACCTTCGCACCCGTAGGCAGCACGAAACGAACCGACGCTTCGAGCCCCGGTGGCAGTGGATCGGGACGCCAAAGCCACTTGCTTTGGGATACGACCACTGCGTCGCGGTCGCGGAAGGTGGGACCTTGGAAGCGCGTTTCGTAATCGATGCAACGACCGGTCCTGGATGGCGGTAGAGCGATCCGACCGTGCCGAATCTCGAGCGGATCGCTGCCGGCCCACGCGCCCCGTAACCCATTGCTTCCGGTGTCGTCGATCGGAACCAGCTCACTCACTTCCGCTCCTTCGAGGCAGACGCGGGCTCTGGCGCCACCCCAGTTGTCATGGATTGTAATCTTGTAGCGCGCCGTCGCGTGTCCGGACTGTGACGGAGAGGCATCGGGAGCGTGCGCGCATCCGATCATCAGGACCACCATGCCGCACGTAGAGAGCTTTGCCACGTCGTAACTCGCTAATATCTATGGGGTATCGGGGGTCGTTCGCCAGTGGCCGCACGAGGGAATTCGAATGAAACATCCATGCTTCGACGGCGTACGTGGGACATGATGCGCGTTCTACTTTTCGATTGCGGCCAACGATTGCGTTGGCTAGCGTGCATTTCATGAAAGCGGGGAAGAGGGACTGGTCCCTGGCGCCGCGTTGCATCAACCGGGGCCTTTCTTGTCGCTCCTGATGCACTTACGAGAAAGAGGAAAAAAAGCATGAACTCAGCACTGAAGCAGACCATCATCGCCATGGCGACCGCGGCACTCAGCATGACCGCAGCATGCAAGTCGGACAGCGGCCCGGAAGCCACCGAGGCGACAACGGGCGCCGAGGCTGCGAAAGCCGGCGCGGCGGAAGCGTCCTGCGGTGAGGGCAGCTGTGGCGAGGCCAAGAAAGCCGGCGACGCCGCGGAAGCCTCCTGTGGCGAAGGCAGCTGCGGGGCTAAGTAGGCCTCGAAGGTCAGGCTGCCCGGAATCGAGCAGCACGATGTTGGAGGTCGCGGCGGCGGTTGTCGCCGCGGCCTCTCGCTTGTCGAGCTCCAGATGAGTCGTGAGATCAACGGAATCGGGTTAGGGCTGCGTTACGATCTAGCGACCGAGCTGCTCGAACGCCGGCCGGCCTCGATTTCATGGGTGGAGGTTCACCCTGAAAACTACGTGGATCGAGGCGGTCGCTATCGGGAGATGCTGGAGCTCGGGCGACGGGACTGGCCCGTCGTGACACACGGGCTCAGCAGCTGCCTGGGGGATCCGGCGCCGTTCGACGCAGGGTATCTGAGCGATCTCCGAACGTTCTTGTCCGACTTGGAGGTCCCCTGGCACAGCGAGCACCTGTGCCTCGGCGCCGTGGATGGTCGCTTCTTTCACGACTTACTCCCGCTGCCCTTCACCGACGAAGCCGCTCGAACCGCATCGCAACGCTTGAGCGAAATGCGGGACGCGATCGGCGTGCCTCTCGCATTCGAGAACGTGAGCTACTATGCGACGCAAGGGCCGAATGGGCTGGCCGAGGCCGACTTCGTCGTGGAGGTGCTAGAGCGGGCAGACGCAAAGCTGCTGCTCGATGTCAACAACATCTACGTGAACGCCGAGAACTTCGGCTTCGATCCGAAGGCCTATGTCGACAAGATCCCGGCGGAGCGCGTCGTGCAGATCCACGTCGCTGGCCACCTCCTCCGCGACGACGGCTTGCGCATCGACACCCACGGCGAGCCAGTCCCCGAAGACGTCTATGATTTGCTCGATTACGCGTTGCGGAGGATCGGCCCGGTGCCTGTGCTTCTCGAGCGCGACAACAACGTGCCGCCGCTCGATGTGCTTCTTCGAGAGATCGAGAGACTCTGGGCGATCTATCACACCGCGATGGAGGCTGGCGTTGCTCGCTGAACGTGCGGAAGCGATGCATCGGATCTGCTTCGCCATGGAGCCGAGCGAGTCTGATCTCGGACTGTTGGGATCGCGCGATCGCTGGCTGGTCTACCGGGATCTCGTGCGCAATAGGCTGACCCACATCGTCGCTGCCGCGCTGCCCCGGACCCAAGGCGCCATCGGAGAAAACGCCTTTGGGCGAGCGGTCGACGAGTGGCTCAGCACAGGCGGTCCAAAGACCCGGTACCTGCGCCACGTCCCGGCGGAGCTCGCCACGTTTGCGATTCCGGTGTGGAGAGGCACGGAGGCACCGTGGGTCGCAGACCTGGCTTCTTACGAGCTCGCGGGATGGAACGTCAGGCATGCCCCCCGAGACCCTTCCTCGGCGGCGGAGTTCGCCTTCGACCGCAAGCCGGCGATCACGACGGCGATCGAGGTGCTCAGGCTCACTCACCCGGTGCACGAGGCCCCAACGCCCGCTTTGGGCTACGAGCGCGAGCCGGTATGGCTCTGCGTGTACCGTGACGCAACACACCAGCCGATCACCACGAAGCTCAACGCGATCGCAGCGGATCTACTCGATGCCTGGCGACGCGCTGATCGAACCGTGGCCGAATCCGTCGAGCAAGTCGCCGCCGCCCACGAAACCGAAATCGGCCCAGCCTTTGTCGAAAAGCTCGCAATCTTAATCGCCGACTTCATCGATCGACGGATCATCCTGGGCGGCCAATCCCCAACCCCGTGACCCCGGCAAGAACGCCTAGTAGCCTTCGACTTTGGCGATGATCTCGTTCATGATCTCGCGGGTTCCGCCCCCGATCGGATACAAGCGCGCGTCGCGATAGAGGCGCTCTACGACGTACTCGCGCATGTATCCATAGCCGCCATGGATCTGGACGGCCTGGTCACACACCCGGGAGCACGCATCGGTCGCGGCATTCTTGGCCATGGCGGCCAACGATGGAGTTTGCTCCCCCGCCAGAAACCGCGTCACGCATTCCCCAGTCAAAGCCCGAGCAGCCGCGATTTGGGTGGCCATGTCTGCCAGCTTGTGACGGGTGACCTGGAATCCCGAAAGCGGTTTGCCGAAAGCATGTCGCTGCTTCGCGTACTCGACCGACTCTCGGTAGGCGAGCTCGGCGATGGCGACGCATTGGCCGGCGAGCATGAGCCGCTCCGTGACGAAGTTGGTCATGATCATCAGGAACCCAGCGCCTTCCTGACCGATGAGATTCTCAGCGGGGACGCGACAGTCCTCGAAAACGAGCTCGGCGGTATCGCTGGCCCACCACCCCGTCTTCTTGAGCTTATTGGCTACGCTGAAGCCCGGGGTATCGCTGTCGATGATCAGCATCGAGATGCCGCCGTGGCCTTCCCCGCCAGTGCGGACCGCCGTCGTCACGAAATCGGCACGCGTGCCCGACGTAATGAATGTCTTTGCTCCGTTGACGACGTAGTCTCCACCATCGCGAACGGCCTTGGTCTGAACGGCGGCGACATCGCTCCCGCCGCCCGGCTCGGTGATGCCGAGCGCGGCTATTTTGTGGCCTCGAAGGGTGGGCCGCACGTATCGCTGCTTCTGAGCTTCCGTCCCGAAGCTCACTATCGGCGGCAGCGCGATCCCATGACTGCCGAGGCCGACACACGTTCCCACCGACTTGCCCGCGAGCACCATCTCCTCGGCTGCCACCAAGACATGACTCAGATCCCCACCATCTCCGCCCACCTCTTCTGGGTACCCTGTTGCCAGGAAGCCAGCCTCGGCGGACTGTTGATAGAGCTCGCGAGGGAACTCATTGGCTTCTTCCCACGCGTGCGCATTCGGTGCAATCGCGGCTGCTGCGAAGCGGCGTACCTGCTCTCGCAGGGCGCGATGCTCGTCGGTTTCAAATAGATAGCTCTTCAACGAATTCCAGGTTGGGGGAGTCGAAACGTCGTGGCCAACTACTCTTCGGAGGCAGCCGCAGCGACGGGCTCCGGTCGCAGGATGGCTCGGCTCGGAGCGAGCGGCTTCACGGCATCGTCTTCGACGACCATGTCGATCTTGTTGTAGGCGCCGAGGCCCGTACCTGCGGGGAGCAACCGACCCATGATGACGTTCTCCTTGAGACCGCGAAGCTCGTCGACCTTGCCGCCGATCGCTGCCTCGGTGAGCACCTTCGTCGTCTCCTGGAAGGAGGAGGCGCTGATGAAGGAGTCGGTAGAAAGAGACGCCTTGGTGATGCCGAGCAAAAGGGGTTCCGCGACCGCGGGCTGCCCCCCCTTGGCGATGACTCTCTCGTTCTCGCGTTCGAACACTGCCTTTTCGACCTGCTCATCGGGAAGGAACCGAGTGTCACCCGTCTCCTTGATTCGTACTCGCTGAAGCATTTGGCGGACGATGACCTCGATGTGCTTGTCGTTGATCGCGACGCCTTGGAGTCGGTAAACCTGCTGAATCTCGTCGACCAACCAGGCAGCGAGCTCCTTTTCACCCTTGACCTTGAGAATGTCGTGCGGGTTCGCGGGACCATCCATCAGGGGCTCGCCGGCGCGCACGCGATCACCGTCCTTGACCGTGAGGTGCTTGCCCTTGGCAATGAGATACTCCTTCGGCTCGCCGACCTCAGGTGTGATGAGCACCTTCCGCTTGCCTTTGGTGTCCTTTCCGAAGGTCACGATGCCATCGATTTCGCTGATGATCGCGTGGTCCTTTGGCTTACGCGCCTCGAAGAGCTCGGCCACTCGCGGCAAACCGCCGGTGATGTCTTTGGTTTTGGTCGTCTCACGAGGGATCTTGGCGATGATCTCGCCAGCTTCGACGGGCTGACCGTCGGCCGGGATGATGTTGGCACCCACGGGCAGGAAGTACCGAGCCATGTTCTCGCCCTGGCCGGTGGTCCGGGTCTCACCCGACTTCGCGTCCTTGATCGAGACGCGCGGACGCGCGCTCGGATCGCGAGACTCGATGACGACACGGCGCGAAAGACCGGTCACCTCGTCGAGCTTCTCTTCCATGGTCACGGCCTCGACGACGTCACCATACTTCACGATGCCTTCGACCTCCGTGAGGATTGGAATTGCATAGGGATCCCACTCGGCGAGAAGGGTGCCTCGCTCGACGCGCTCACCCTCTTTGACCTTGACGAATGCACCGTAGGTCAGCGTGAAGTGCTCACGCTCACGACCTGACTCATCGGCCACGGTCACTGCACCGTGACGATTCATGACGACCACCGTCCCGTCGCGCTTCGTGAGGAGCTTGGCGTTTTCGAACTTCACGATACCACCGGACCTGGTCTCGATGGAGCTCTGCTCGATCTTGCCACGTGCAGCGGCACCGCCGATGTGGAACGTACGCATCGTGAGCTGAGTGCCCGGCTCGCCGATCGACTGGGCACCGATGATCCCGACCGCCTCGCCGATGTTTACCTCGTATCCGCGGCCGAGGTCACGGCCGTAGCACATGGCGCACACGCCGCGGCGGTTTTGACACGTCAAGACGGATCGAATCAGCACGCGCTCGATGCCGGCTGCTTCGATCTTGGCCACACGAGCCTCGTCGATCTCCTGATTCGCCTCGACCAGCGCCTCGTCGGTGACGGGGTCGGTGATGTCTTCGAGCGCGATACGGCCGAGAACACGCTCACCAAGCGGGGTGACGACCTCACCGCCTTCTTCGAGCTTGCTCACCCAGATTCCATCGAGGGTTTCGCAGTCGTAATCGGTGATGACGCAGTCCTGCGCGACATCCACTAGTCGGCGCGTGAGGTAACCGGAGTTCGCAGTCTTCAACGCGGTGTCCGCCAGACCCTTACGTGCACCATGGGTCGAGATGAAGTACTGCAACACGGTCAAGCCCTCGCGGAAGTTGGCCGTGATCGGCGTCTCGATGATCTCGCCGGAAGGCTTGGCCATCAGGCCGCGCATGCCAGCCAGCTGACGGATCTGCTGGTTCGACCCGCGAGCGCCCGAATCGGCCATCATGAAGATCGAGTTGAAGCTCGGCTGCGTGCTCTTCTCGCCGGTCTCCGGATTCGTGACCTCTTCGGTGCCAATCGATTCCATCAGGTCGCGGGCAACCTGATCGGATGCCTCCGCCCAAATGTCGACCACCTTGTTGTACCGCTCACCATCGGTGATGAGACCCTCTTGATACTGCTCGACGACCGTGGTGACGTCCTGCTGCGCCTCGGCCAACACGTCCTTCTTCGAGGCAGGAATGACCATGTCATCCATGCAGATCGAAATGCCGGCACGGGTCGACATTTCGAATCCCATCGTCCGGAGGTGGTCTGCGAGAAGAACGGTGTTCTTGTTGCGACTCGACCGGTAGCACTCGTCGATGAGCGCACTCAGCGACTTCTTGTCGAGCACCTTGTTGACCGAAGGAAACTCCATCCCAGGAGGCAACACGTCGCTCACCAAAACGCGGCCGACCGTCGTGTCGTATATCTTTCCGTCGTATCGATAGCGAATCCCCGAGTGAAGCCCGACCATGCCCTGGTCGTAAGCCATGCGCACTTCGTCGGACGAAGCAAAGATGCCAGTGAACTGACCTTTCTTCTCCTGCCCCTCGCGGTATGCCCCCTTACCGAACTGCCTCTCGCGCGTCATGTAATACAGTCCGAGAACGATGTCCTGCGTGGGGTTGATGATCGGACGGCCGCTTGCCGGCGAGAGGATGTTGTTGGTGCTCATCATGAGCACACGGGTCTCCATCTGCGCCTCTACGGAGAGGGGAACGTGGACCGCCATCTGGTCGCCATCGAAGTCTGCATTGAAGGCGGTGCACACCAGCGGGTGAAGCCGGATCGCCTTGCCTTCGATCAGCACAGGCTCGAACGCCTGAATGCCCAAGCGGTGGAGCGTCGGAGCGCGATTGAGCATCACCGGATGCTCGGTGATGACCTCCTCGAGAATGTCCCAGACTTCGGGTCTTTCCTTTTCGACGAGCTTCTTGGCGCTCTTGATCGTGGTGACATAACCGCGCTCCTCGAGCTTGTTGTAGATAAACGGCTTGAAGAGCTCGAGCGCCATCTTCTTGGGCAAACCGCACTGGTGCAAGCGTAGCGCTGGACCAACGACGATGACCGAACGGCCCGAGTAATCGACGCGCTTGCCGAGCAGGTTTTGGCGGAAACGCCCCTGCTTACCCTTGAGCATGTCCGACAGCGACTTGAGCGGGCGCTTGTTCGGGCCCGTGATGGTTTTGCCACGGCGTCCGTTGTCGAAGAGGGCATCGACCGCCTCCTGAAGCATGCGCCGCTCGTTCCGGATGATGATCTCCGGCGCATTGAGCTCGATGAGCCGCTTCAGACGGTTGTTTCGGTTGATGACCCGGCGGTAGAGGTCGTTGAGATCGGAGGTCGCGAAACGACCCCCATCGAGGGGAACCAACGGACGAAGATCTGGCGGAAGCACGGGAATCACCGACAGCATCATCCACTCGGGACGATTCCCCGAGTCGCGGAAGGCTTCGATGACCTTGAGCCGCTTGGCATACTTCTTCCGTTTCGCCTCGCTCGTGGCCTCCTTGAGGTCCAAGCGGAGCTGCTCCGCCATCGCATGCACATCGAGGTCACGGAGCATTTCGAGAATGGCCTCGCCGCCCATGCGCGCGTCGAACGCATCGTCACCATACTCGTCGAGCATGTCGTGGTATCGATCCTCGGTCAGAATCTCACCGCGCTCAAGAGGTGTCTCCTTCGCATCGAGCACGACGTAGCTCTCACAGTAGAGCACGCGCTCCAGATCCTTGAGCGTGATGTCGAGGATCGCGCCGATTCGGCTCGGGAGGCTCTTGAGGAACCAGATGTGCGCCACTGGTGTCGCCAATGTGATGTGACCGAGGCGCTCGCGCCGGACCTTGCTCTGAATGACCTCGACGCCGCACTTTTCGCAGACGATGCCGCGGTGCTTCATGCGCTTGTACTTGCCGCAGATGCATTCGTAGTCCTTGACCGGACCGAAGATCTTCGCGCAGAACAACCCGTCTCGCTCGGGCTTGAATGTACGATAGTTGATCGTCTCGGGCTTGCGAACCTCGCCGTGCGACCACTCGCGGATCTTTTCGGGCGATGCCAGCGAAATGCGAATCGCTGAGAACGCCAATGGATCTTTCGGCTTTTCGAAGAAGCTGAAGATGTCCTTCATGAGTTACTCTTCCTCCGCGGCAAGGACGTCATCCGACCTGCGCCCCAATTGACTCGTCTCGACCAACTCGACGTTCAGGCAGAGGGCCTGAAGCTCTTTCATGAGGACGTTGAAGCTCTCGGGTAGACCGGCTTCGAGCGAGTAGTCCCCTTTCACGATCGATTCATACATGCGTGTGCGGCCCTGCACGTCGTCCGACTTGACCGTCAGGAACTCCTGCAGAGCGTACGCAGCGCCGTAAGCCTCCATCGCCCATACTTCCATCTCGCCGAGGCGCTGCCCGCCGAACTGGGCCTTGCCTCCAAGCGGCTGCTGCGTGACCAACGAGTAAGGTCCGATGCTTCTCGCATGAATCTTGTCGTCGACGAGATGGTGAAGCTTGAGCATGTACATGATGCCCACCGTCACGTCTTCGTGGAACGCCTCGCCGGTGCGGCCATCGAAAAGCACCGTTTGGCCGTTGTCTTGCACTCCGGCCAGCCGGAGAAGCTCCTTGATCTCGTACTCGCTCGCGCCGTCGAAGACTGGCGTTGCGAGCTGAAGACCGTGCTTCCAGGTCTTCGCCATCGCGGCAACCTCTTCATCGGGCAGTGAATCGAGCACTTTGATGACGTTCCCGCCCTTGAAAATGGAGCGAATCCGTTCCCGGAGCTCCGAAGCGCTCGCCTTCTTCTCGATCATCTCCTGAAGCTGTGTGCCGAGGAGATAACCTGCCCACCCGAGGTGGGTCTCGAGAATCTGGCCTACGTTCATTCGGCTCGGGACGCCGAGTGGGTTCAGGACGATGTCGACCGGCTTGCCGTTCGGCAGATACGGCATGTCTTCTTCCGGGAGGATCCGGCTGACGACGCCTTTGTTTCCGTGGCGGCCCGCCATCTTGTCGCCAACCTGGAGCTTGCGCTTGATGGCGACGTAGACCTTCACCATCTTGATTACGCCGGGAGGAAGCTCATCGCCCTTGCCGAGCTTGTCGATCTTCTCCTGGAAGATCATCTTGACGGCATCGACCTGGTCGTCGACTTGCTCGAGAATCGCGTCGGTTTTGTCTTTGTCCTGCTCGACCTCGATGTGCGCCCAATACTTGTGGGGAATGGCATCGAGTGCCTCGTTGGTGATCTTGTCGCCCTTGCCGAGAAGCTCTTTGCCCTTGTCGCCGACGAGCTTGGCGGTCGTCGTATTCCCGACGAGATACTTGCGAACGCGATCGTGTGCGGAGTCGAGCACGATCTTGATCTCGTCTGCCATGTCCTTTTCGAGCTTGGCTCTCTCAGCCTCCTCGATCTGCAGCGAGCGTTCGTCCTTCTCCGTCCCCTTGCGCGCAAACACGCGGGCATCGATGACGATGCCGTTCACCCCAGGAGGAACCTTGAGCGAGGTATCGCGAACGTCGCCCGCCTTCTCGCCAAAAATGGCGCGAAGCAGCTTTTCCTCGGGAGAGAGCTGGGTTTCACCCTTGGGCGTGATCTTGCCGACCAGGATGTCGCCCGAAATGACCTCGGCTCCGATTCGCACGATGCCGGACTCGTCGAGGTCCTTCAGAGCCTCCTCGCCGACATTGGGAATGTCACGCGTGATCTCTTCCTTGCCGAGCTTGGTGTCACGGGCGACGCACTCGAACTCTTCGATGTGGACGGAGGTGTACACATCGTCTTTGGCGATGCGCTCCGAGAGCAGAATCGAGTCCTCGAAGTTGTACCCACCCCACGGCATGAATGCGACGATGACGTTCTGGCCGAGTGCCAGCTCGCCGCGGTCGGTGCTCGGGCCGTCGGCGATCACGTCGCCGGCCTTCACGCGGTCACCGGGACGAACGATCGGTGTCTGGTTGTATGCCGTGTTCTGGTTCGAACGCTGGAATTTGTTGAGTCGATAGATGTCGGGGAATGCACCGGCTAGACCTTCGGCCTTCACGACGATGCGCGTCGCGTCGACCGATTCGACGACGCCATCCTGTTGCGCAACCACGCAGACGCCCGAGTCACGGGCGACCCGCTTCTCGATTCCCGTGCCCACGATAGGGGCGTGAGTCCGCACGCACGGAACGGCCTGCCGCTGCATGTTCGAGCCCATCAGCGCGCGGTTCGCGTCGTCGTGCTCCAGGAACGGGATCAGCGAGGCCGCGACCGAAACCAGCTGGTTGGGCGACACGTCCATCAACTGGACGCTGCTCGGTGGCACCATCACGAACTCGCCGTTGTAGCGCGCGCTGATCAGCTGACCCTCGAGCTCACGAGTCTTGTGGTTGATCTTCGCGTTGGCCTGCGCGATGTAATGACCCTCTTCTTCGAGCGCCGAGTACCAGCGCACGTGGTCGTCGAGCACGATTCCGTCTTCGACCTTTCGATAGGGCGTCTCGACGAAGCCGTACTCGTTCACCCGCGCGTAGGTCGAAAGCGAGGCGATCAGGCCGATGTTCGGACCTTCAGGCGTCTCGATAGGACAGATCCGACCATAGTGAGTCGTGTGGACGTCGCGAACCTCGAAGCCCGCGCGCTCACGGGTCAGGCCGCCAGGTCCGAGAGCCGAAAGACGCCGCTTGTGGGTCACCTCGCTCAGCGGATTGGTCTGGTCCATGAACTGCGAAAGCTGGCTCGAGCCGAAGTACTCTTTCACGACGGCGCTCACCGGCTTCGCGTTGATCAAATCGTGCGGCATGAGCGTCTCGATCTCCTGAGACATGTTCATGCGTTCCTTGATCGCACGTTCCATCCGAACCAGGCCGATGCGATACTGATTTTCCATCAGCTCCCCAACGGCGCGAACACGGCGGTTGCCCAAGTGATCGATGTCGTCGACGGACCCGCGCCCGTTCTTCAGCTCGATGAGGTTCTTGACCGTGTCCAAGATGTCGGTGTTGGTCAGAACCGTATGTTCGAGGCTCGGCCGCTCGTCTTCTTCGACGTGCTTGTAGAACTTGTAGTTCAGCTTGAGGCGACCAACTTGGCTCAGGTCGTAGCGCTCGGGGTTGAAGAACAGATTGTTGAAGAGATTGCGCGCCGTTTCGAGCGTGGGGGGGTCGCCAGGACGCAGGCGACGATAGATCTCGAGAATCCCTTCGTCCCGTGACTGAATCTTGTCCACGAGAAGCGTGTCTCTGAGATACGAGCCCACGTTGAGACCGTCGATGAAGAGCACTTTGAACTCGTTGATGTCCGCCTCTCGGAGCGCCTCGATTCGAGCCTCGGTGACCTCTTCGTTGACTGCGAGCAGAATCTCGCCCGTTTCCTCGTCGATGACGTCCTCGGCGGCAACCTTGCCAATGACCTCGGTGAAATCGATCGGGAGGTAGTCGAGACCCGCGGCCTTGAGCTTGCGGATCGCGGCACGCGTGAATTTGCGATTCTTTCGGACGAGGACGTCGTCACCCACCGAAATGTCGTGCGTCGCGCGTTGTCCGGGCAGAAGCTCGTATTCGATCGATTTCGCGTACTGTTCCTTCGAAAGGATGTAAATCGTTTCGGTGTCGTAGTAGAAATTGAGTAGCTCTTGGGTGTTGTAACCGAGTGCCTTCAGAAGCACGGTTGCCGGCATTTTTCGACGACGATCGATTCGAACGTAGAGCAGATCCTTGGGATCGAACTCGAAGTCGAGCCACGAACCACGATAAGGGATGATGCGGGCCTGATAGAGCAGCTTACCGGACGAATGGGTCTTTCCTCGATCGTGATCGAAGAACACGCCAGGGCTGCGGTGAAGCTGGCTGACGACGACTCGCTCGGTGCCATTGATGATGAACGTCCCGTTGACCGTCATCAACGGTATCTCACCGAAGTACACCTCCTGCTCCTTGATGTCTCGGACGGCACGCTCGGTGCTGTCGCCTCCAGCATCGTAGATGATGAGCTGGATCGTGACCTTGATCGGCGCGGCGTAGGTCATGCCGCGCTGTCGGCACTCGTCGACGTCGTACTTCGGCCTTTCGAGCGTGTAACCGCTGAACACCAACTCGCTCGTTCCGTTGAAGTCGCGAATCGGAAACACGCTGTTGAACACTCCCTGCAGACCCGTGTTCTCACGCTGGTCTCTGGGCACGTCTGTTTGAAGGAACTTGTCGTAAGACCGCTTTTGAATGTCGATCAGGTTCGGAATCTCGAGGATGTGCTCGATCTTCCCGAAGGAGTGTCGCGTTCGAAAGTTGGTCTGAATCGTCGCCGCCATTAGAGAGACTCCTGCCGCACCACTGCTATTGGAACCCTAAAGCCCTGAATTGAGAGAACACGACATGACAAGGAGACCGTTCGGCCTCCCGCCGCATCGCGGAAAGTGAATCGTGTGCTTCGCGTACCGGTGCTGCCCCGCCCGGGAACTTAACCCGGTCGGGCCCGTGTGCCAAGCCCCGGCACCGGGTTCCGATAGATAACCCCATAGGGCTATTTGACGGTAACCTTGGCGCCAGCCTCTTCGAGCTTCTTTTTGATGTCTTCGGCCGTTTCCTTCGAAACAGCCTCCTTGACGACCTTGGGCGCTGCTTCGACCAAGGCTTTGGCGTCCGCCAAGCCGAGCTGGGTGATCTCACGGATGGCCTTGATCACGTTGATCTTCTTGCCGCCCGCCTCCGTCAGCTCGACGTCGAACTCGGTCTGCTCTTCGGCCGCTGCTGCCTCGCCGCCCGCCGCGGGACCCGCCACGGCCACCGCTGCCGGTGCTGCCGAAACGCCCCACTTCTCCTCGAGCTGTTTCACCAAGTTCGAAACTTCCATGACGGTCCAGGAGCTCAGCTCTTCGACCATCTGTTCTACGTTCATATTTGCCATCGTTGACTCTCCGATAACCGTGCGTGCCACACGGCTAAACTATTGATGATTACTCGCCTGCCTGTTTGCGCCGGTGTGCATCGAGAACGAGCGCTAGGTTCTGGCCGGGCGCGTTGAGCTGGGCGACCAGGTTTTGCATGGGCGCCATGAGCTGCGCGAGCAGCGAAGCGCGAATCTCGTCCTTGCCGGGGAGCGTCGCCAGCTCTGCTTCGACCCGCTTCCCGTCGAGTACCTGGCCCTCGAGAAGACCACACTTGACGATCAGCTTCTCCGGTTGATCCTTCGGCTGAAGAACCTCGGCAAACTCCTTGCGAAAGCTCTTGATCACCTTCGCGGCGCTCGACGGGTCCTCGAAGCTCCAAGCGATGGCCGTAGGGCCGACCAGGTTGGCGACGAACTTTTCGTTCTGCGCGAGCTCGGTTCCTTCGAGTGCCTTTCGAACGACGTTGTTCTTCACGACCTTGTACTCGACTCCGGCCGCGCGGAAACGCGCGCGAAGGTTCGTGATCATCTCGACGTTGACACCGCGAAAGTCGACCAGCACGGTCGCACTCGCGGTCTCGAAGCTCTTTCGGACGGACGCGGCCTGGGCCACCTTGTCTTGTCGTGTAAGGCTCATGGCTACGCCTCCACCTCTATCGTTCCGGGATCCACTTTGATGCCCGCACCCATCGTCGAGCTCAAGGTGATGCTGCGGAGATAGATGCCCTTCGCGGCAGACGGCTTCGCCTTGACGAGCGCGCCTACGAACGACCTCACGTTACCCACGAGCTCGGTCTCGCCGAAAGAACGCTTACCGACCTGTGCGTGCACGATGCCCGCCTTTTCGACGCGAAACTCGACTTTACCGGCCTTTGCTTCGCGGACGGCCTTGCCCACGTCGAAGGTGACGGTGCCCACCTTGGGATTCGGCATCAGGCCTCGCGGCCCGAGCACCCGACCGAGCCGGCCGACCTGGCCCATCATGTCTGGCGTAGCGACGACCGTGTCGAACTCGAGCCAACCTTCGTTGACCTTTGCCACTAGGTCTTCGCCGCCAACGAAATCGGCGCCGGCCTCTTGCGCTTCGCTCATCTTCTCGCCCTTGGCGAATACCAACACGCGATTGGTCTTGCCGGTGCCATGCGGCAACACCACGGCACCTCGGACCATTTGGTCAGCATGCTTCGGATCGACGCCCAGCCGTACGGCCAGATCGATCGACTCGTCGAAGTTGGCGAAAGCCAACTCTTTCACGAGCGAGACCGCTTCCTCCAACGCGTAGCGACGGCTCCTGTCGGGCTTCTGTAAAGCAGCCGCACGCTTTTTTCCGGGTTTCATTGTGACTCCTTGCGGCGGCTCGAAGCCGCCTACCACCGAGTGAGGCCCTGGGTGGTCCAGGGAAGCGAAACGAGTCGCTGGACCGAGTTAGTCGACTAGCTCGACCCCCATGGAACGCGCAGTGCCGATGATGCTCTGCATGCATGTCTCGAGCGAACCTGCGTTGGTATCTTGTATTTTCGTCTGCGCGATCTCCCTGACTTGCGCCATGGTGATCTTGCCGACCTTGTCTTTGTTGGGGCGCGCGGAGCCGGACTCGAGATTCAGGGCTTTCTTGATCAAGATCGCCGCAGGCGGCGTCTTCATGATGAAGGTGAATGAACGATCCTGATATACCGAGATGACCACCGGAATGATCAGACCCGCATCCTTCTGGGTCTTCGCGTTGAACTCCTTGCAGAACGCCATGATGTTGACGCCATGCTGGCCGAGCGCAGGGCCGACCGGTGGGGAAGGATTGGCCTTCCCCGCGGGGAGCTGAAGCTTGATCTGTCCGATGACCTTTTTCATGGGTACGGCTTCTCCGGAGCGGCCCTTTGTGGCTCACGGCACGAAAAATGCAACCCGATTTCTGTGACGTCTCGATCCAGAGCGGGATGAACGACGAATACCGTAAGTATTTCGGGGTGATAGATGCCCCGGGGGGGCGGTTTCCTCAGTTGGTCTTTTCGACCTGGACGTAGTCGAGCTCCACCGGCGTGGCGCGGCCGAAGATCGAGACCAGAACGCGCACTTTCTGCTTGTCGTGGTTCACCTCCTCGATGGTCCCGGTGAAGTTCGCGAAGGCGCCGTCGGTGACCCGGACGTGATCTCCCTTCTCGAACTGGACGCGGGGCTTCGGCTTCGCCGCGCCCTCTTCGACCTGTTGCTCGATCGCTGCGATCTCCCCTTCGGGGACAGGCGAGGGATGCCGACCGCCGACGAAGCCATTGACCTTCGGGGTGTCCTTAATCAGGTGCCACGTCTGATCGTCGAGGTCCATCTGCACGAAAATATAGCCCGGATAGAACGTACGCGAGCTCAACCGGCGCTTCCCGCCGCGGCTCTCCTGCACATTTTCCTTCGGGATCAGGATGTTCCCGAAGCGGCTCTCCATACCCGCCTGTTTGATCCGTTCTTCCAACGAAAGCTTCACTTTGTTTTCGTAGCCGGAGTAGGCCTGCACCACATACCACTTCATGGAACTCACACGTTGTAAATGAAGTCTGTGATCTGCGCCCAAACGGCGTCGAATACGCCGAGAATGACTGCCGCAATGACAGACACGATGAGGACGATGATCGTTTGCGACCAGGTTTCCTTGCGGGTTGGCCACGTGACTTTGGAAAGCTCTATGCACACCGAGAGGACGAAACCGTGAATCTTCGCCGATCGATACGTGACGATGGCAGCGATCAACGCAATCAAGCCTGAACCAGCGGCGATGGCGGTGGAGTTCGGCTCGGGGACGGCGTCGACGTTGTCCGCAAGAATCGTCCAGACCGCGTTGCTGGATTTGATGAGAAACCAGGCCAGGACAATCGCACACGCGGCGTAGGCGAACTGCACCCAACGCTCGACGCCGAGCGTTCCAGTCGGTCTTGCCTTGTCTTGTTCATTCGTAATCGCCATCGATCTTCCTTGCGGCAGGCCAGGAGGGATTCGAACCCACAACCCGCGGATTTGGAATCCGCTGCTCTACCAATTGGAGCTACTGGCCTAAGAGGCCCTACCCTCCTGATGTCTCGTGTCTCACTTGCTTTCTTTGTGTTCCGTGTGCTGATTGCACTTTCGACAAAACTTCTTCAAGGCCAGTCGTTCCCGCTGCCCGGCTTTTCTGACCTTGGTCGTCTGATAATTCCGTGACCCGCATTCCTCGCACACCAGCGCAATCTTGACGCGCTTGTCACTCACTGTCTTGAGGCGTTTCCGTCTGCGCCGCTAGGCGATGATCTTGGAGATGACGCCGGCACCGATGGTTCGGCCGCCCTCGCGAATCGCGAAGCGCTGCTTCTCCTCCATGGCCGCCGGCGTGATGAGGTTGACCTTCATCTTCACGTTGTCGCCCGGCATCACCATCTTCACGTCCTCGGGAAGCTCGATTTTGCCCGTCACATCCAGCGTCCGGATGTAAAACTGCGGCGTGTAGTTGCTGAAGAACGGCTTGTGCCGCCCTCCTTCGTCTTTGCTCAGGATGTACACCTCGCATTCGAACGACGTGTGCGTGTTCACCGAGCCCGGCGCCGCCAGAACCTGACCGCGCTCCACTTGGTCTTTTTCCACTCCGCGAAGCAAGCACCCCACGTTGTCTCCCGCTTGGCCCTGGTCCAAGAGCTTGCGGAACATCTCCACCCCCGTCACCGTCGTCTTGCGAGGGTCTCGGATCCCCAGAATCTCCACTTCGTCTCCGACCTTGATGATTCCGCGCTCGATGCGACCCGTCACCACCGTCCCGCGACCCTTGATCGAGAACACGTCCTCCACCGCCATCAGGAACGGCTTGTCGATGTCTCGCTGCGGCTCCGGGATGTGGGCATCCACCTGCTCCATCAGCTCCTCCACCGAGCTCACCCACTTCTCTTCGCCATTGAGCGCTCCGAGCGCCGAGCCGCGCACCACCGGGATGTTGTCCCCGTCGTACTCGTACTTCGACAGAAGCTCGCGCACTTCCATCTCCACCAGCTCGAGCAAGTCCGGGTCGTCCACCGCGTCGCACTTGTTCATGAACACCACCATCGTCGGAACACCCACCTGGCGCGCCAACAACACGTGCTCCTTGGTCTGCGGCATCGGACCGTCCACACCACTGACCACCAGAATCGCGCCGTCCATCTGCGCCGCGCCCGTGATCATGTTCTTGACGTAGTCCGCGTGGCCGGGGCAATCGACGTGCGCATAGTGACGGTTGGCCGTCTGATACTCCACGTGGCTCGTCGCGATCGTGACCGTCTTGGTCTCGTCACGCTCCGTCCCGCCCTTGGCGATGTCTTTGTAGCTCTTGACCTCGCCTCCGTGCTTTGCCGCCATCACCTTCATGATCGCCGCCGTCAGCGTCGTCTTGCCGTGATCGATGTGACCGATCGTCCCCACGTTGATGTGTGGCTTGTTCCGGACAAACTTTTCTTTAGCCATCGTTCGTTTCCTACTTCGTCGTTCTTCTGAATGAGGTTGGGTGAACCCGCCAATACTCTTTCGGAGCCCAGGATGAGGCTTGAACTCACGACCTCCCCCTTACCAAGGGGGTGCTCTACCACTGAGCTACCTGGGCATAGTCTGAATCGAGTCTCTTTTCACCTGTGCTGCGGGTCGGAGCGGGCGACCGGGCTCGAACCGGCGACATTCAGTTTGGAAAACTGAGGCTCTACCAACTGAGCTACACCCGCGTAAATCGTTCGTTCGTCTCCTGGTGGAGGGTGGTGGGTTCGAACCACCGTAGGCATAAGCCGGCAGATTTACAGTCTGCTCCCTTTGACCGCTCGGGCAACCCTCCATAGTCATTCCGGTTTTTCGAGTAGAGCTGGCGATGAGACTTGAACTCATAACCGCCGGTTTACAAAACCGGTGCTCTACCAGTTGAGCTACGCCAGCGTGACGGCGGCGGCTTTCGTACGGTCCGGCCCCCGGAAAGTCAAGGGAATCGGGGACTAGAGACTCCTGCCACCGTCCCAGAATCAAATACGCACATCAGCTTACACCGGGCCGCACCCTTCGGGGCGCGGTCATGAGGCCGCCTCGATCCGATTCCGCCCACTGGCCTTGGCGTCATACATCGCAGCATCGGAAGCTTTGAGCAGGGCGTCCAGGTCATCGCCATGCTCGGGGAACTCCGCGACCCCCACACTGGCCGTGACCGAGAGATAGGGCGCGTCCGGAATCCTCATCTTCTCGATCGCGGCGCGACACCGCTCGGCGGCACCGGTCGCCTGCTTGAGATCCGTATTGGGGAGTAGAATTACGAACTCCTCTCCACCGAAGCGCCCGACGATGTCGCCTGAGCGAAGCGTCGACTGGATGGCATGGGTCGTCTGCCTGAGAACCAGGTCGCCGAGGGAGTGCCCGTGCGCGTCGTTGATTCGCTTGAAATGGTCCAGATCGAGCATGAGAATGCCCAACGGCCGAGTATCGGCATGCGCTTTCAGGAGCGCGCGCTGCATGACCGCAATCGCGAATCCCCGCGTGTATGCGCCGGTCAGCGAGTCGAGCTGCGCCGCCTCGAAGAGGCTGCGTTCACCCTGCCGCCAGACGCCGATCAGGTGATCCATGACGAACGCGAGCGGAATGTAGATCAGGGCCGCGGCGAACGCGCGCTCCGCTGCAACCTCGGCGAGGTCGGGATGCTCGAGAGACGCCTCGAACAGCGTGAGAAAGGGCAGGAGCCCGGCCTCGCTGGCGAAGTGAACCGCAAACATCGACAGGAACCAGGCGAGGACGGCGATCCAAAGCCAAGGCCGCTCCAAGAGCACCATCCCGAGCAAGAGAGAGGCGACGACGATGAGCGCGCTCGCGGCCGTGTAGGGACCGATCGCGTAACAAACCGAGGTGCTCGTGAGAATGTGGGCAGCCACGGTGCAGAAGAGCAACCAAGAGAACCTCGTTCCGATTCGCGTGTACCACCGCCACGTCCACACGTAGAACCCGAGCCAGAAGACCAGTGCTCCCGCCGCCAGCATCGTCGTGGCATGCAACGCGGCATCATCATGAGGTCGCTCGAGTAAGAAGGGCCAGCCGTCGAGTACGGCAAAGGAGAAGGTGATGATCACCAGCAAGAGCAGGGATAGAAACTGGACATAGAGAGCACGGTCTCGCGCGTTCCAAGCAAAGGGCGAGCCCGTGGGCAACAGTGATGAGAACGAGTAGGCGACCGGCACCCTCGGCTTGGAGCGTGTCTCGTTGGTCGCGTGCTCGGAGGACCGACCAACGCCCGGCGACTCGCTCTGCAGATCGACGACCATGTTCCCCTCTTAAGGGTAGCAAGTCGGAAAGCCTGGTGTTGTCAGGCGGCCGAATGAACGCCGATGGACTGAGTGGCCAACACTAGCTCTCGAACGCGGACCCACCGTCGAATGCAATGCCAATGGAGGTTGGCCATTGCGAGGAAGCGAATCGCGGTCACGTTGAAAAGCAGGCCGCGGGTGTCCCGGACGATTTCTGCCCCGATCCAAAGGGTATCGGGCTCGCCTGGGAGGGTGAGTTGAAGCTGAAGTAGGTCAGTCCGGCGGTTTCGGAGGATCGCAAGGGAGTCGAGGAGCAATCCCTGCTCGCCGATGCTCGTCACGAATGCCGGCAGCACCTCCTCGTCGGCCACCAGCTCGGCGTAGAGCGCCACCGGAACCTGAGTTTCACGGTGCGCCCTATCCCACATGGCCTCGAAGCTACGGGGAGCCGTCGCCTTCTGCCAAGAAACCGACCGAACGCGTCAGGCCCCAAAACATCATGATTCCAAGGTGCTCGGGGGACCGTCACGGCAGCGGCCGACCGGATCGGATCGGGCTGCTCGGCCCCCGGCTGGGCTCGTTTGACGGACTACACGGCCCTGTGATACCGCCAGCTGAATGGCGGTTCATTCAACAACGACCAAACGCAAGGGGGCGGCGCCCGAGAAGCGGGACCGCATCCTCAAGGCGGCGGTCAAGGTCTTCGCGAAGAGCGGCTTCTACGCGACGCGCGTGAGCGAAATCGCCAAGGCGGCCGGTGTCGCCGACGGCACGATCTATCTCTACTTCAAGAACAAGGACGATGTCCTGATCACGATTTTCGAGGATGGCATCACCCGGCTCCTGGCCATTCTGCGCGAGGTGGCCGAGTCGGACGAGCCCTTCGAGAACCGCATCAGCCGCATCATCGAGCTTCAGCTGGGCTTGCTCGAAGACCAGCGCGATCTCGCAGAGGTGATCACCGTCAACTTGCGCCAGTCGTCGAGGCTGCTGAAGCAGTACGCCGCCCCGCTATTCATGCAGTACATCGACGTGATCGCCGGCGTCGTGCGGGAAGGACAAGAGCAGGGCGCGTTTCGTCGCGACCTCAATCCGCGAGTCGTGGCACGAAGCCTTTTCGGAGCGCTCGATGCGATTCTCTTGACGTGGGCACTCGGAGAAGGCGACCCGGCCGCGCTGCGGAAGGCCGCAGCGCATTGCGCCAGCCTTTTTCTCGAAGGCCTTCGACATCGCTGAGCACGCTCGGTCGTATACGAACGGAAACCGATGGATTCCCCGAACGAAGACCGAGATTGGAGGAAGGCATACGATGCCGATGGGTTTGTCGTTCTCGAAGGTCTGCTGAACGAGACCGTCTTAGAGGAGATCCGCGAGCGGCTCGCGCAGCTTCTTCGCAGTGGCCCGTCGGGCCGCAACGACTTCGAGGGGACGCGAACCCAACGTATTTATACGCTCGTCGGCCGGGGCGAAACGTTTGAACGGCTCGCGGAGCACCCCGTGATTCTGTCGATGCTCGACGAGCTCTTGCTCCCCAACTACCTGCTCACCGCGAGTCAGGCGATTGCCATTGCACCGGGTGAAACCCCACAGCCGGCCCACACCGACGACTCTTTCTACACGATTCCCCGCCCCCGACCTCCGATCAGCATATCTACGATGTGGGCGATCGACGACTTCACCGAGGAGAACGGTGCGACCGAAGTGATCGCAGGAAGCCATCGGTGGAGCGAGGAGGAGCTCGTCAACCTGTACGTCGGAGATGACTCCGTGCAACTGGCGCCGGGGTATCGGCCTCTGCTTCGTCCGTTGGTGATGACCGCGGGCTCTTGCACCGTGTTCGCAGGCACGCTCGTGCACCGTGGGGGCCAAAATCGCTCCACCCGGGTGCGCACCGCGATCAGCAATCAGTACTGTCAGCCGTGGGCGCGCACGCAGGAAAACTTCTTTCTGTCGATCCCCAAGCGAAAGGTCGCCCGAATGTCGCCAGGCCTCCAGAGCATGTTGGGCTACTCCGTTCATCCTCCGTTCATGGGCCAAGTCACCGCTCGTCATCCACGAAAGGTCCTGGACCCCGGCTTCGTGAACCCCCTCGACGATTGAGTGAGGGACTCAGCGCCGTCGTCCGAAGTCCGTTTTGGTTGCGTCACGTGCTAGCCCAGCTCGATACCGGCTTTACGAGCGCGTCGGCGATGAGCCGTTCGCTCACCTCCCAAAGTCGTCGGCCTGCCTCCTCGTCGAGAGATGCTTCGCTCGGTTTGGTCTCCCGCATCCTGTCGAAGTACTTCCCGGTGACGCCCTCGAGCTCCGGAGAGGTCGCGACGTAGATCGACGTTTTCGCCCCCTCGGCCTCGGTCATGATGAGCAACCTCGCGATGGGCGAACGGTGAAGCGCGTTGAGGAGATAGTTGTTTCGGGTAATGCGGCTGCGGACGTTGCCAGGATTCAGCGCATTCGATGTGACGCCGAGAGACTTCCAGCGGCGCGCAAGCTCGTTTGAAAAGACGACGTTGGCAAGCTTGGAGTGACCGTATACCCAGAAGCCTTTCCACCGCCGCTCGAACATCAAATCCTCCCAGTGCAGCGCCTTCGGGCGAACGTGCATCGACGAGGACACGTGGACCACTCGGGCTGGAGCAGAGGCCGTGAGCAACTCTCGAAGCCTGGTCGTGAGGAGGAAATGTGCGAGATGGTTGACCGCGAACGTATCTTCGTAGCCGTCGTTGCTGAGAGTACGCTCCTTGTGCCAGACGCCCGCATTGTTGACCAAGACGTGCAGCGACTCGAAGCGCGCCACGACGTCCTCGGCCAGCCGGTCGACTTCCGCCAGTGACGAAAAGTCCGCTTGAAAGGCTTCGATGTGTGCTTCGCCCGAACGAAGCTCCTCGGCGGCTTGTGCAAGTCTCTCCGGGTTCCGCCCGACGATGCCGACCACATCGAAGTGAGCAGTCAGGCCGCGAGCGGTCTCGAGCCCGATTCCGCTGCTGCCGCCGGTGACCAGCGCGTAGCGGCTGGACGAAAGCTCGTCTCGCATCGCGGGCTTCTAGCACACACGAGGAAGATGAAACCGGTGAGGGGCTTCCACAGGCCGCGCTCGGCGCTACACTCCTTGACACGCTCGCGAATCGCTCCTAGATCGCCTGCGTTTTTGAAACGTTCACCGGCCCGAGCGGCTCTCCTACGTTGAGGAGGAAATGTGAAGATCCTCGTAACCATCAAGCGCGTTGCCGATCCTGATAACGCTGCGAAGCTCAAAGTGACTGCGGACGGCACCGCAGTCACGTCGGAAGGCCTGGAATGGAAGATGAATCCATTCGACGACTGGAGCCTGGAAGCGGCTCTTCGCCTGACCGAAAACGCGGCGGAGAAGAATGCTCGCGTGGGTGAAGTCGTGTTGGTTTCGATCGGCCCGAACGACGAGCACACCCAACGCATCATCCGTGAGGGCCTCGCGAAGGGCGCCGAGCGGGGCATCCTCATCGAAGCCGACGAGGGTACGCTCGACGCTGCATCGGTGTCCGCAATCCTCAAAGCAGTTGCGGACAAGGAAAAACCCGACCTCATCATGATGGGGAAACAAGCGGCCGATGGCGATTCCAACGTCGCGGGCACGAAGCTTGCCGACAAGCTGGGGTGGCCGGTCATCAACTACGCGATGAGGATCAAGACGGCCGATGACGGAAAGACCCTCGAGGTCCTGCGGGAGCTCGATACCGGCGTCGCTACGGTGAAGGTCACCGGTCCTGCCGTGATCACCGTCTCGGACCGCATCCTGCATCCCGAGTCGGTCAAGAACGGGGTCACCCCCGCGGACCACCAGTACGCGAAGCTCGAAGTAGGCGGCCGCTATGCGTCCCTCAAGGGCATCATGCAGGCCAAGAAGAAGCCCATCGAGCAGATGTCGATCGGCGATCTCGGGGTCGACGTGCCGAAGGCGCTCCGGTACACGAAATTCGAGCTTCCACCGGCACGCTCAGGCGAAACGACGTTCGTCGCGGACGTCGCGGAGCTCGTCGACAAGCTCCACAACACGGCCAAGGTCATCTGACCCTCGCGAAACGGAAAGGAACCATCAAAATGGCTAATGTTCTGGTAGTTGCGGAGTTGCTCGAGGGCAAGGCGCGCAAGACCACTTTGTCCGCCATCACGGCGGCGAAACAGATCGCGGGCGGAACCGGTGGCTCGTTCGACATCTTCTCGATTGGAGAGGGTGCGGGAGCTGCAGCCGCTGAGCTCGCGGGTTATGGCGCAGGCAAGGTGCTCAAGTGCGAGGTGGCCGGCGGCTACACTTGCGAGAAGTACGCCGCGACGGTCGCAGCAGCCGGCAAGGCGTACGACGTGTTGGTCGCCTGTGCGAGCGCGTACGGCAAGGATCTGCTTCCTCGCGTCGCCGCCAAGCTCGATGCCGGCGTGGCGTCCGACATCTCTGGGGTGCATACCGATGGCGGCAAGCTGTCGTACACGCGGCCGATGTACGCGGGCAACGTGTTCGGCACCGTCGAGATTCTCACTCCGAAGCAGGTCGTCACCGTACGTCAGTCGGAGTTTGCTGCTGCAGAGCCCTCGGGGGGTCAGAGCCCGGCCGAAGACTTCGCCCCACAGAGCGACCCTGTCGCAAGCAAGGTCGAGTTCCTGGGCGTCGAGGTCGTGAAAAGCGAGCGTCCCGAGCTCAGTGAGGCCGACATCGTCGTGTCCGGCGGCCGCGCGCTGAAGAGCTCTGAGAACTTCACCAATGTCATCGAGCCACTGGTCGACGCGCTCGGGGCTGCGATGGGCGCATCCCGTGCGGCATGCGATGCGGGATACGTCGCGCCCGAGCTTCAAGTTGGCCAGACGGGCAAGGTCGTTGCACCGAAGCTCTACATCGCGATCGGGATCTCCGGAGCGATCCAACACTTGGCAGGTATGAAAGGCAGCAAGACCATCGTGGCGGTCAACAAGGACAAGGAAGCTCCGATCGCGCAGGTCGCCGACTACTTCCTGGTCGCAGACCTCTTCGACGCGGTGCCGGCACTCACCGAGGCCGTCAAGAACCTCTGAGCGCCGCTTCGGCAGAGAAAAAAGCCTGGGTGGCTGGTCCTCCCGGGCTTTTTTGTGGCTTAGTGTGTCCGCCATCCTGCACAATTGATCCATGGCCTTCACCGTTGCTGCGCTAGCCGTGCTCGCCGCGGTGCTCGTTGCGCTCACGCGGAGCCTGCGACACCGGAGCACCGTGGCGCGGGATTCGCGTCCCGGCACCGGCGCCGGGACGCCCGGGAGCACGGCGGCGCCCCCCCCGCGGCCCTCACCGTCGGCCCCGGGACAGGAACCGGTACGCCTCAAGAGCTGCCCCGTATGCCTCTCCGAGTACCCGACGCAGAACCGCTTCTGCGTGCGCGATGGGGCCGAGCTGATGCGGGATCGCACCTCGGGCCCGTTCGCCCAGGGGATGATCTGTCCCACCTGCCGGCGCGGCTACCCATTCGATGCCCGTTTCTGCCCCGAGGATGCGGACGAGCTTGTACCCTACGGCCTCTACGGGGCGGCGAGCTCGAGCCGGGCCTCCGTGAGGCTCGATACGAACAAGATCTGCCCAGAATGTGGGGATCGTCACGCTGCGGCCCACCTGTTCTGTGGTCAGGACGGGACCGAGCTCGTGGTGGTAAACTGAAAAAGATCAAAGGATATGGGGGGACGAGGGTCCAATCTGGCGGGGAGAGCCTTCGTGGACTTCTTGCTCGACATAGTACGGGACCGCTATGATCGCGGTCCTAAAGGGGAATCTTCGATCCGGCACACTTCCATGCCGGAGGCAGACGGGGGCTAACCATGAAGATCGTGTGCGATAGCTGCGGCGCCAAATACTCGATCGCCGACGAAAAGGTCGCCGGGAAAATCTTCAAGATCCGGTGCAAGAAGTGCTCGTCGGTGCTCGAGGTTCGAGGCGACCAGCCTGCTCAGGCTTTCGACGACGGGAGCGCTGCGCAGGATCCCGCAGGTGAGGCCGTTTGGTACATCGTCGTAGATGGCGAGCAGAAGGGCCCCTTCCCCCCGATCCAGCTCAGCCAGTTGTTCGCCAAGGGCAGCGCAGGTCTCGATTCGTACGTCTGGAAAGAAGGCTTCGACGACTGGAAGGTCGCGGGAGAGGTGCCCGACCTCGCGCAGGTGTTCGGCAGCGCCGCCGCCCGGACGAGAAACGCTCAAGCGGCCGGAACGGATGACACGTCCGCGTTCGGCGTCGGCGGAGATCTCTTCAGCGATGGGAGTGGCCGTGAGCCGACGAGTGAGATCGAGCCGGGCAGCGGGATGTTTGCCGGGTTCGAGGAGAGCCCGACCCCGCAGTCGCAGGACCGCATGGTCGCCGCAGCGGCGCCCGAGACGGGTGCAGGGCTCAGCGGCGGCTTCGGCAGCAACGCGATGGGAGCCTCCACGCCTCAACGAATGACCGGCCAGCGAAATGAGAACTCGGTGCTTTTCTCGCTGAGCAACCTGCAAGAGCTCGCGTCGCGTGCCGGCTCCCCAGCCGAATCCGCTCCGATGGCAAGCGCGCCATCTTCCGGCGCGCAAAGACGCCCGTCGCAGGCGGCAGGCGAAGGCTCGGGGCTCATCGACATCCGCGCGCTCGCGAAATCCACGACTCCCGGAACCAGAGCTGCCCCCTCAGAGACAGTCGACGACCTGCTGGCGATTGGAGCCGGAGGCGGCGCGGGTGTGCTCGGTGCGCCGCTGCTCGGGCCGACGCCACTCGAAGCCTCGGCGGGCAACCGTTGGCTCTGGATCGGCGGCGCTGCAATCGCAGTCATCGCCATCATCGGCGCGGGAATCGGGGTCGGGATGGCGCTTGGAGGCGCCGACGACGACACGCTCGAGATCACGGCGACGAACGCGCAGACGCCGAACCGGCCCGTGCCCACGTCCAACCAGGTTGCAACCGCGGCGACTGCTGCGCAGGTGCCGACCGAGCCCGCGCAAAAAGAGATCGCGGCGGCTGCAACGATCGAGGCCGCGACCCTCGAGGAGCCGGCTGAGGCCGGGGCTGCCCCCCAGATCGAGCAGCCCCAGCCCGAGCGGCGAGCGTCATCGACTTCGCCGCAGCGGCGTGCGCGGCCCGAGCGAAGCGCCCAGGCTCCAGCACCGGAGCCCGAGCCGAAGAAGCGCGGCGGCAACAACCTCGACGCGCTCATGGACGAGGTCGTTGGCGGCTCACCCGCGAAGCCGAAAGAGACCTCGAAGTCTTCGAGTACGAGCACGAGTGATTCGAGCCTCCCAGACGCACCGACACGCGACGACGTGAAGACGGCGCTTCAGGGTGTCAGCGGCGCAGTCAAATCCTGCGGCAATGGCGCCAGCGGGACGGCCACCGTCGACGTGTCGTTCAGCGGCAAGACCGGCCGTGCGACCGGCGCGAAAGTGAGCTCGGGGCCCTTCAAGGGCACCCCTGTCGGCTCCTGCATCGAGTCGGCGGTCAAGCGCGCACGAGTGCCGCGGTTCAAGCAGTCCTCCTTCAAGGTGACCTTCCCTTACAGGCTCTGATTGGGTCGCTGGGGCTACTCGAGGCTTTCGAGGAAGCGAACGCCGGTCGCCACGCCGAACCCGGTGCCCCCTTTCGGCAACCGCCCCTGCGCACGCTCGACGAACGCAGGACCGGCGATGTCGAGGTGCATCCAAGTGGTCTTCGCGACGAACTCCTTGAGGAAGAGCGCTGCCGTGATCGAGCCTCCATAACGGCCGCCGACGTGCTTGAGATCCGCGACGGCGCTCTCGAGGGTGGAGCGTAGATCCGAGTCGAGGGGCATGCGCCAAAACGACTCGTCCTCCTCGTTGGCTGCGTCGAGATACTTGGAAGCAAGCTTGTCGTCATCCGTGTAGAGCCCAGCCCGCCAAGGGCCGAGCGCGACCATACATGCGCCGGTCAACGTGGCGTGATCGATCATGAGGTCGGGCTTCAACTTGCGCACCGTCCACGTGAGCACGTCTGCGAGCACCAATCGACCCTCTGCATCGGTGTTGATGACCTCCACGGTCTTGCCTTCCAAGGACTTGTAGACGTCGCCGGGACGATACGCCTTTGCACCCGTCATGTTTTCGGTGGAGCCCACGACGCCGTGAACCTCGATGGGAAGCTCGAGTCGCGCGGCGGCGAACACGATGCCGAGCGTCGTGGCAGCTCCGGCCATGTCGCACTTCATGTCGACCATCGAGGCGGCCGGTTTGATGCACAGGCCCCCTGCGTCGAATGTGAGGCCTTTGCCGACGAAAACGACCTTCTTTTTCGGGCGTGCGGGCTTGTAGATCACGTGAATGACGCGGGGCTCGATCGCACTGCCCTTGTTGACCGCAAGCAGGAGGTTCATGCCCTCTTTTTCGATGCGCGCCTTGTTCCAGATGCGGCAGGACACGTCGAGCTTGCGCGACTCGGCCGCTGCGGCACGCGCCAACGTGACGGGATTCAAGTCGTTCGGGGGACGGTTGACGAGATCGCGCGCGAAGTTGACGCTCTCGGCCACGGCTTTGCCCGCTCGAACCGCACCCGCGAGGCCCCGGTCGCCTTTGGGCGCACCGAGGATGACGGCGGAAGTGAGGGTCCCGCCGTTGGTCTTGTCGCTCTTGTACTCGGTGTAACGGTACGCCCCACTGATGAGCGCCTGAGAGGCCGCGCGAACCGACTCCGACGTCACTTCGGGCAAGTCGATCCCAGAGCTTTTCTGCGCGCGTGCAGCCGAAGCAAGCCCGTATCCCAGGCGGAAAGCGATCTTCGAAGCGTCTTCCTCCTCGCCGATCCCGACGAGCAGCAGCCAACGGCACTTCGCTTTGCCCCCGGCCGCGACTTTGAGGGTCTGCGATGACTTGCCTTCGAAGCGCTCGTCGGAGGCCAAGGCCTTCACCGTCCCCTTCCCCGTGATCGCTTCAATACGGCCGAGCGCTCGATTCAGTTTCGTTTTCGCCGATGGAATGGCGATGGCTACGATGTCCACCGTGGCCTGGTCCCAAGTGCTCTGTGACAGTGTGATCCTCATCTGACTCCTTCCCGGCGCGGCCCGCGGGATACTGACAGGACTTCTTCAAGCCAACAAACGAAACGATGCCGCGAAAGACTCGGCGGCCGCCGGTGTCCCCTGCCGATCCCGCCAACTCGAGCGCCGTACCCGTCGGAGATCATTGGGCCGACCGCTGGCACCGCGCGTGCATTGGACTCCAGACACATCTCAACCAGGAGGACACATGCTCGAAGAAAAAAAGGTGAAGATCGCGTACACCATCGTGGAGCGAAACAAGGATGGCCGGAAGTTCTGGGTGCGCGTCGGTGCCGCATTCGTGAACCGCGACGGAAGCCTGAGCGTTCGGCTCGATGCGATGCCGGTCAACGGAGAGCTCCAGATACGAGACTACCAGCCGCGAGAGGCCCGGGAGGCATCCGACCGTGAGAGAGCCGCCTGATGAAGCCGGCTCTCCTGTTTGTCCTGATCGCGCTGTGCGCGCTCCAGCCAGGTCGGGCGCGGGCCGCCGATGCGGGTGAGCTGCCCCCGAAGCAGGGTCCGCCGAGCGTCGAACAGGACAGCCGCATCAACATCAACGAGGCGGGGCCCGAGGAGCTCACCCGGCTGCCCGGCATCGGGCCCACGCGCGCCCAGGCGATCATCGTCGAGCGTGAAAAGCGTCGCTTCCGCCGGGTCGAAGACATCCTGCGGGTGCCGGGCATCGGCCGAAAGACCTTCGGCCGCATCCGCGATTCGATTCGCGTGCGATAGCCGCTACCGCTGCCGGGCCGAACGGCCTACCTTTTGGCCATGGCGCCGATGATCACCGTACGCGAAGGGGACGCGTCCGACTATGACGTGCTGATCGGCTTCCATCGGAGGCTCTACCGGGAGCACCGCGATGAAGTCGTGCCCCGCGACGACCTCGCTTTGATCGAGTATCGCGACTACGAGAACATCCTTAAGGACGATCTACAGGCAATCCTGAGGGACCCGAACAGTCACGTTCTGATCGCCGAATCGGAAGGGACGGCGGTCGGCTACATCACCGGCCGGGTCACGGTCGAGCCGAGCCGCGTGTTGCCACGGCGCGGGGTCATCGAGGATTGGTATGTCGTTTCGGGGGCGCGGGGCGCGGGCGTGGGCGCTTTGCTGCTTCGAGACCTCGAACAACGCTTTGCCGAAGCGGGATGCGAGGTGGTCGAGTCCGCGACCTGGTCCGGTAATCACGGAGCCCGACGCGCGCACGATGCCCTCGGATTTCGGGAGATCCGAGTGATGTACCGCAAGCGGATTTGAAGCCGCACGGTACTGACACTGGCGCCTGACGTCCCCGGGGCGCGGGGGAACACGACACGGGGTCTGCCGGAGGGGTCGGCTTAGGCCAGTGTCAGCATGCCGGGGCTCGGGATGGGCAGCACAACGAGCGGGGGCGAGTCTCAAAAGGAGTGCTGATGTCCGCTGAGGAGACCAGGGTGCGGAGTTCGGGCCCATCATCCCCACCCCGCCGCCCCCACGCGAGCACCTAAGTCCCGCTCGCGAGCACCCCCGTGCCGAGCCGTCCTCCGGGATTGAAGTCGCCGTAGCGGCAGGTTCAGCCCGACTGAAGAAACCGAGATGCCGCAAGCCCGACACCGCTAATGAACGGCTGCCCGCAGTGGGAGGCTGGTCACGATCCTAGCCTCCGAGTCGAGCAGCTCGTCCAATCGATCCTCCACTCGCTTCGCCGGGAAGTATTCTCGCGCCAGACGGACGAAGAGCCCGTGATGCCTCGCCTCGGACCGTGTGATGTCGGCGTAGAAGTCTTTCAGCGGGCCGGGGTCGAGCGCCTCTGCGACGAGTCCGAACCTCTCGCAGCCCCGTGCTTCGACGACCCCCAGCACCAGCAGCCGATCGAGGAAATACCGGTCCGGCCCTCGTTGGATCAGCTGCATCAGCGATCCCACATACGGATCCTTCTCGTCCGGACGGGTCGCGATCCCCCGATCGAGGATGACCTCCATCACCCGGGCGTAATGGTCGAGCTCCTCCTGTGCGAATTGAATCAGCTCGCGCACCAAGATCGTACGGTCCGAGTAATGTGAAACCAACTTCAACGCGGTCGCCGATGCTTTGCGCTCGCAGGCAGCGTGGTCGACGAGAAACGCGTCGAAGTCGCGCAACACGACGTCGATCCAGAAAGGGTGGGTTTCGGCGCGCAGACGCAGCATGGCAGCCCTAGGCGCGGAGCGCGTCCAAGATCGGCTCGATCGCCTCCCGGCGGAGCTTCAAGGCCGCCCGATTGGCGATGACCACCGAGCTGATGTCGGCGATCTTCTCGAGCGGAACCAATCCGTTCTGCCGGAGCGTCTCTCCGGTTTCGACGAGGTCGACGATGACGTCGGCGAGCCCGGTCAAGGGCGCAAGCTCGACGGAGCCTTGGCAGAAGATCAGCTCCACCGGTGTCCCCTTGGCGCGGAAGTACTGCTCCGAGACGTTGGGAAACTTGGTTGCCACGCGGAGGGGGCGTTCCCGTCTTCCGGCGATGGGCTCGTCCGGCCGACCACAGACCATGAGCCGACACTTTCCGATCTCGAGGTCGACGGGCGCGAACACGTCGTAGTTGCGCTCCATCAGAACATCACGCCCGACGATTCCCAGGTCGGCGGCACCATACTCGACATACGTCGGTACGTCGTCCGGCTTGAGGAGCAGGTAAACCAAGCCCGACTCCTGATCCTCACGGACCAGCTTGCGGCTGTCCGCGGTGAGCGCGGTGGTGGAGATGCCCGCCTTTCGCAGCCGGCCGCCGAGCTGCTCGAGAACGCGCCCCTTGGGCACTGCGATGACGATGCTCTTCGGGTTTCGTCTAGGCATGGCCGGGCACCCGCTCGATGTTGGCCCCAAGCGGCCGGAGCTTCTCCTCGATTCGCTCATACCCGCGATCCAGATGATAGACCCGCCGGACATGAGTGGTTCCCTCCGCGACCAAGCCTGCCACCACGAGCGACGCGCTGGCCCGGAGGTCGGTGGCCATCACTTCAGCGCCCTCGAGCTTCGCCACGCCGCGCACGATCGCAGTCCGGCCGTTGACCTGAATGTCTGCACCCATCCGGTTAAGCTCCGAAACATGCATGAAGCGATTCTCGAACACGGTCTCAGTGATCCGGCTCGTGCCCCGCGCGAGGGACATCAACATCATGAATTGCGCTTGCATGTCCGTCGGAAACCCGGGGTGCGGCTGGGTAATCACGTCCGTAGGACGCAACGACCGCGAACCCACCACACGAATTCCACCACCCTCGCGCTCGATCGTCACGCCGGCTTCGCGAAGCTTCGCAATCACCGCCTCGAGCGGCTCGAAACCGATGCCCTCGAGCAAGAGATCACCGGCGGTCGCTGCAGCAGCCACCATGAAGGTACCCGCCTCGATACGGTCGGCGATGATCGCATGATCGATGGGATGGAGCGAATCGACACCTTCGATCGAGATCGCAGAGGTGCCCGCGCCTTCGATTCGGGCACCCATTTTGTTCAAGACCCTCGCAAGCTCCTCGACTTCGGGTTCGCGCGCGCAATTCGTGAGCGTCGTCCGGCCTTTGGCCAGCACGGCAGCGCACATGAGGTTCTCTGTGCCCGTGTGCGTCGGAAAATCCAACGCGATGTCCGAGCCGCGGAGCCGGCCGCCCGGGACCGTGACCTCCACGTATCCGTGGTGAAGCTCGACCGAGGCGCCCATCGCCGCGAGTCCCTTGAGATGCTGGTCGATGGGGCGCGCGCCAATCGCGCAACCCCCGGGCAACGAGACCACCGCCCGGCCGCAGCGTGCGACGAGCGGCCCGAGCACCAAGACCGAGGCACGCATCTCCTTCACCAAGTCGTAGGGCGCGATTGGCTCGATCGCCTGAGACAGGGTGACCTGCACGCGACCGTCTGCGTACCGTGCGCGGGCCCCGAGCCGCTCGAGCAGGCGCGTCATGGTGTGAACGTCGCGGAGGTCAGGCACGTTGCGAAACACATGCTCGCCGTCGGCCAAGAGCGAGGCGGCCAAGATGGGCAGGGCGGCATTCTTCGCCCCGCTGATCGGGACCGAGCCGACTAGCCTCTCTCCTCCGATGATTCGGATGCTATCCACGACGCCCCTGTTACCCCGCGGCTCCGCTTCGGGCAACTTCAGGCGAAGATGAGACCGAGCGTGAACGAAACGAACCCGACCAGGGCTGCCCACAGCGCGCCCCGCGCCAAAGACCATTGGAAGCGGCCGGCCGAATCGAAGCCCTGCCGTGCCAACACGACCAACGCGCCGACCCAACCGGCCATTCCCAGCAAGAGTAACGTTCCCCACCAGGGGTCTGGTGAAACCTTCTGAGTGAGGAGTCGGCGATGATCCGCGGCGAGCTGCGTTTTGCTCAAATTCGCATCGATCTCGGCGCCTCGATCCATTGCAACGAGTCGGGCGATCTGATTGCTCGCGTTCTCTCTCGCGTGGCTCGAGCCCGAATAGACGAAACGAGTCGAAGCAAGCCCACCCGAAAGGGATCGCCAACTCAACAGTGCTCCTTTCGGATCGCCATCCGTCTCCAACTGCACGGCAATCGACTCCAACGCCGAGACTGCCTCCAGCCGCTGTGAGCTCGCAGGCAACGACCAACGGATCGCCCGTCGATAGTGCTCGATGGCGAGCAGGGCACGATTGCTCTGCCGATGGGTGTTTGCCGTCTCGAGCTCGAGACGGGATTGGGAGTCGGCGCGCCAAAG
Organism: uncultured delta proteobacterium; assembly: GCA_963792825.1. Lineage (GTDB taxonomy): Bacteria > Myxococcota_A > Polyangia > Polyangiales > Houyiibacteriaceae > SG8-38. The sequence goes on from CAWBXS010000002.1 coordinate 297,604, forward strand.
CACCAGTCCAACGACCAAAACGGTAGAGGTTGCCACCGCGATGGCGGTACGCTGCAGATGGACCTTCACAGAAAGTCTCGCCTGCGAAAGATCAGCGCAGCGATGAAGAGCGTCACTCCGGCATAGAGAATCGCATATGCCATCGTGGTCGTGATGTAAGTGAGTGGCGCTCCGAACCCTGTCGCATCGTTCACGAGTGTGTTTCGGCCAGGGACGAAGAGATCCAAGTTGGGCACGACCTCCGCAAGCCAACTGAGCAACCGCTTCATCGAAGGACTCAGAACGCGTGTCTTCATGGCGACCATGTCGTGGGAAGCTCTGCCAACCAGCCACACGCCGAAGGTGAACGCACCCGTCAGGAACGGGGTGGAGAAGGACGAGAACAAGAGCGCGATGGCGCTGAGAATGAGCACCTCTCCGAGGTTGAGCACGAACGACGAAAGGAGTGGGGAGAGCTCCACGTCCACCGTCGAGCAAACCCACGCCGATACGCCGAGCGCAAGCAGCGACCAGATGGGAAGCACGAGCGTGCGATCGCGAGACACGAGGAACCCGACGGCAAGGCTCAGGAGCAAAGCCCCCGGTGCGGCGACGACGAGCATGGTCGAGGCTCCGGCCTGGATGGCGGTCACCAGCAACTGAACTCCACCCATGATCGCGATGAACACCGCACAAGTGGCCACGATGCCGAAGTACTTGCCGAGCAGGAATTCGAAGCGGGCGATCGGCTTCGGGAGAATGACGTAAAGAGTCTTTCTCTCGATCTCCTTGTAGAGCAGTGAGGACCCGAGGAAGATCGCCACGACCACGGAGAAGAGCGAGATCGACGCCAGCCCTAGGTCGGTGACGACGCGCATCTGCTGGTCGAGCGACAGCTCGGCCAACGCCAAGGTCAACGCGAGCACGCCACCTGCAAGCACGAGAACGCCCAGCAGGATCCGATCCCGCACCGCCTCGCGATAGGTATTGAGCGCGATGGCGTAGATTCGGGCAGCGCTCTTCATCGGCGGTCTCCGTGATGCTCGGCCGAGGCGCTCGAGGCCGCAGGGGAGCTCATCCAATAGGCACGCCCGGTCGCGAAGTGACTGAGGACGTTGACCGCCATGAGGATCACGACTGCCGAACCCAAGGTGCAGCCGAGCTCGAGCCACCGCGAGCTTTCACGCCCTCGCGCGAGACCCCATGCACGAAAGGTCGCGGCGATGCCTTGCGACACGAACAAGCCGAGCGCGGCAAGCCCGAGTGCATAGAATCCCAGCACTGGGGGACGCGACAGAAACCGGCGCAAAAGCTCGTAGTGACTCAGTGAGACGGGCCCGACACGAACGCTCATGAACCAGTGCAGAATCAAGTGAGCAACGACGAGTCCCCAAGCAAGCCCACCGGCGACCTTCTGCAAACGCCGGCAGTCTTCCGAGCGATACGGACCAGCGTCCTCAGTCGGCGCAGTGCTCAGGGTGCTCCACCCGCGCGCATATGCCCCGAGAAGCACGGCGACGACTGCCGTGTAGAGCCCAATCGATGTCCAACTGAGGGGTGAAGCCGCAGCGAACGAGCTCGCCCCGCGAAGCGCAGGCCACATCCGCGCGATCTCGAACAGGAACAAGACCGTGATGGGCCAAACCGTGAGGACGACGTGGCTGCGATGACGCGGCACGGGCTCCTTACTAACGCTCCGGCGCTCGTGTGGTCAATTTACCTCGAGGTGGGGACCTTGCCGTCGTCGCGACGCTGAAGGCCCAGCAGGGTCAGGGGCTCTTCGGACAGGGTCATGCGAACCCTGTCGCCGATGCCAACCGGGTACACTTTTTGGGTGCCGTCGAGAAAGATTCGGCCTTTGGTCATCCGGCTCGTAATCTCGACGTGATCCCCGGGTGAGACCATCCCCCTAACGAGGCGGTACTTGTTGTTGACTCCACGATAAGGTTCGCGAACGACGAATTGGATCTTCTGCGACCCCGTAGGGAGCACCTTGCCGCCCGCCGAGCGAAGCGCCGCCGTCGAGCCCGCCGCCGGGCCGATCCAGACCCCGCTCGACATCTGACGCTCTGTTTCGCCTCCGTACATGAGAATGTATCGAGACGTCGCAGCGGGGCTCTCGTGGCAGTAGAGCGCATCGTTCAATACACGCGTGGAAATGACCTCGTCTTCGACGGCGACCCGCATTCGCGCAAGTCGACTCGACTTCAACTTCCCTGCAAGCGCTGCGGCCAACACCTCGTGCACGTTGTGCCCATCGCCAGCACAGAAATAGCCGACACTGGTATCCGGCGCGCTGTTGATAGCGACCATTGGGGTGGAGGAGTCGGCGAGATGCGACGCCCACAAGAGAGTCCCGTCGCCGCCGAGGGTGACGATCAGATCCCAGCTTCCTTCCTCCGGCAGAGGCTCTGGGCGGTACCGGAGCACGGCCTGGGCTCCCAAGTCGCGAAGCGCATCCTTTGCGCGGCGCAAGGTCTCTTGGTGAATTTCGTGCTCCCGGAGCAGGCCTTCGACCGAGACGTCGCTATGTTCGATCAGCTCTTCCAGCCGCGCTTGCGCGCGCCCAACGTATCGCTGGTAGGTGCTCTTCTTGTAGACGACGAGGACTCTTGGCCGCATGCATGGCTCGTGGTGAGTGTCGCGATGGAACGGGTTTCACCCGGTCGGGATTTTCTTGGAGTCCGCGAGAAACTGCGCGAGGCCGATATCGGTGAGCGGATGCTTCACGAGCTGGAGGATGACTTTGTGTGGAAGGGTCGCGACATCCGCGCCGATGAGCGAGGCCTGGACTACGTGAACGGGGTGCCGAATGCTGGCAGCCAGGACCTGGGTGCTCAGACCGTAGTTGCGATAGATTGCAACCAGCTGCTCGACGATTTCCATCCCGTTGCCACTGATGTCGTCGATTCGGCCGATGAAGGGACTGATGTAAGTGGCGCCAGCCTTGGCGGCGAGCAGGCCCTGGGTCGGACTGAAACACAGAGTCACGTTGGTGCGGATGCCTTCTCGTGTGAGCGTACGAACAGCCTTCAGACCTTCGGCAATCAACGGGACCTTGACCACGATGTTCTCGTGCATGGCCGCGAGCGCCCGCCCCTCCCTCAGGATGCCTTCGTAGTCGGTTGCAACGACCTCCGCGCTGATGGGTCCGTCGACGACTTCGCAGATGTCGACCAGCACCTCTTTGAAGGGTCGGCCTGTTTTGGCTACGAGCGACGGGTTTGTCGTCACACCATCGATGACACCCATTGCGGCGGCGTCGCGAATCTCCCCGATGTCCGCGGAGTCGATGAAAATCTGCATGGGTCTAGTAAAGGTCGGTCGACTCGCAGGGTCAAGCGCTGCCTTCGGGCTGCCGTACCGTCTTGCGGAATCCCGCGTTACACTCACTCCAGGACCTCCAGCTCGACCTCAGCGTCATCCCCGGGGGCGGGGGGCCCGGGAGCCGGCGGTGGTGGCTGTGAGCACACGGCGAGGGTCGCAACCACGGCGGCAACCAGCCACAGTATGATACCTTCTAGGGTCCATTGGCTCCTCGCGCGCATGGCGACATCCCGCTGAGGGCCGTTGTGCCGCGGGATTGAAGATTCGGCAAACGATCTCGTCCAAAGCGCATGCCTAGATTTCTCACGGTTTTCATTCTCTTGGCGGCGTGGAGCACCACTGCGCTCGCCGAGCAGCAGACTGGGAAAGCCGACGCCTCCGTGGCGCGGCTGGGCGCCCTCAACCAAGAGGAGCGAGCACTGCTCGCACCTTATCTCGCCCGGGGGCCGGTGGTCCTGACCGAGTTTCAGAATCGGCAGACCGACCTCCCCGCCGTGATCTACGCGGCGCGGATCAACGCGCCTGCCAAGACGGTCGCTGAGGTGATCGGGAAGCCCAGCGACTATCCCCGCTTCATGAGCGCGTTGACCGCGGTCGACATCCGGTCGGTGAACGGTCAGATGACGGCCTTCGACTGGACCTGGGGGGTGACGCTGTTCACGTTGACGGGCCACAACGTGATGACCACTTATCCGGGGGACTCCGAGCGGGGTTATCGATTCGACATTCGAACGACTGGAGGAGACCTCGGCATCGGACGCGTCATGTGGCGCATCTATCCCGAGGGTCCGAACCGATCGTTGATCGTTTTCTCCTCACGGCTCGACATGCGCGACGCAAACTACATCACGCGCCAACTCGCGGCTGAGGGCAATGCCATGAATCGAACCATCAACGTCGCAGTGGCGATGGTGACGCTACTCGAGGTCCGCGCCGAGGCTGAACGGCGAGCCGGAACCTTCTCTGACCGCGCGTTCGCTGCGAAGCCCCTGGAGCGGCCGAGTGTGGACATGGTGGCCCTGCGTCGGCTCCTCGGACGAGGCGACTTGGTACTGATGGATCTGGAGGGCGAAACACTCCAGCGCGTCACGGTGGTGGGACGCTCGGGATCGAGCGTTGGCCGTGTGCGCCGCGTGATGCTCGACCCCGAGGAGTTCGGCAAGTCGTTTCTTCACGGAAGCTGTGCCGAAGTCGTCGAGCGCACCGACCACGAGGTGAAGTTCGACTGGGAGATCCCGATCCCACTTGTTCACATGGGTGGCCAGATGGTGCTCCGGCCGAGCCCGACCGTGATCGCGATCGATGGGGTCTCGGGCACGCTCTCGAAAGGCCGTTGGCGTTTCGATACGTATCCGTATCCGGGCGGTGAAGCTGGCGTGATCGCCTGGGCAACGTTCGATCCAGCAGACTCGCCCAAGCTCATCCGGAAGCTGATCGCTGGGAACACTCATTTCTCGCATGGCTTCGTCGCCGCCACGCAACTGGGAGTGATGCGATCGCTTCGAACCCGTGTTCAGCTCTTGGGGCGCTAGCTAGCCCTGGAAGATCAGAAACGTAGGGTTGCAGCAGCGCCGCTTCCCCGGATTTCGATGCGCAGACCCGCCGATTCCCGTTCGCGTTTTCGTTTGTTGCGATGAGTGGTGTGGAGTGTGACCGACGTAATCCCCGACAAGACAGCGAGGCCGAGCGAGACTTCGGTGAAACGCACGATCTCCCGAGTCGGGTCTTTCTGGTCGTCGCGCTCTTGCCGGAGCGCCAAACCGCCGAGGATCGAGCCCGTCACGAGGGCGACAGCGGCGATGCTGCCGGTCGCGATCACGGCGCGGCGGATCGTCGTGTCCTCGTCGTCGAGAGCGAGCTGACGCCGTGACTCAGCCTCTTCGCTCTGTGCGACGGACGCTTCGCTTTCGGGATTGGAGGCGAAGTCGAGCTCCCTGGACTCGCCATATCCGACTTGGACTTTCATTTCGCCAGCCGGTTTCCCGTCGCCGACTACGGTGACGGTGTGCATGCCCGGAGCCACCTCGAGGCTGGCCGGGGTCTTGTCATCCACGGGCATACCATCGAGCAGAATCGAATCGCCGGGGGCGTCCGAACGGACGAGCAGCACGGCGGGGCTCTGCAGGAGCGCGGCGATTCGGGCCTCGATCGCCACGCGATCGGGAGCATCGGGACGCTCGGACAAGTACTGCTCGAGCATCGCGACGGCGCCTGGCTCGTCGAGCCGTCTTTGCCGCGTGTCAGCGATGGCGAGCAGCAGGATCGGGTCCCGCCCGAGCGAGTGTGCACGCAGCCATGCTGTTTCCGCAGCTTCATAGCGCTGCGCTTCGAAAAGCCGCACCCCAACCTCGTACGCTTCGGCAGCCGTCGTGGCTGGGTTCGCGAGGAACAGGGTCAGCTGCTCCTCGGACGGAACGGGGATCGGTTCGGGAGCCACCTGAGCGCTTGCCGACCCCGCAAGGCACACGAGCAGCAGTGCCAGCAGCGGGCAAGCCACGAGCTCAGACGCCTCCGTCGACACCGCCCGCCCCGGCCGTACCCCCGAACCCGGCTTGACCGCCCTGACCAGCCTGGCCGCCTTGACCGCCGGCGCCGCCAACACCAGCCGATCCACCGACACCAGCCGATCCGCCAACACCGGCCGTGCCGCCGGCTCCGGCCGTGCCGCCGGTTCCGCTTGCTCCACCTGATCCGCCTTGGCCTCCAAGACCTCCCGTGCCTCCGGTGCCTCCGGTGCCTCCGGTGCCTCCGGTGCCTCCAAGTTGAGAATCACAGAACCCTTGAGTTTGGCAGGTCCCCTGCTGGAACGTGGCCGGCGGGCGACAACACACGAGCGATCCATCGCACTCGTCGTTCTGGAAGCAGGTCGTACCTTCACCGCCGACGCAGGCGACGAGAGCACAACCAAGCAAGGCGGTCCAAACCAAAGGAGAAGTGAATTGTCGCATGAGCGCGCCGAGCATAGCTCACGGCTCGAGATGGGGCCACGCTCTCGGCTCGATCGGCGGCCGCGCGCCGCTACACTCCCGCCCGCATGCCGAAGCCCGAGAACGACGCGAAAGTGCCCCGTGCAGGCCGCTGCGCAATCGTCGGACGCCCCAACGTGGGGAAGTCTACGCTGCTCAATGCGCTCTTGGGCCAGAAGCTCGTGATCGCAACACCGAAGCCCGGCACCACACGGTCCTGCGTCTTGGGTGTCTACGCCGACGACGATCCACCGACACAAATCGCATTCGTCGATACTCCTGGGCTCGAGCGGCCCAAGGGAGCGCTTGGTCGCGTCTTGAGCGACAGCGCCAGGGAGGGCCTGCTCGGGTGCGATTCAGCCGTCTTGGTGACCGAGGCGCCGAAAGCCGACGCGATACCGCAGATTCATCCGAAGGACCTACCGGCGTTGCGGGCCTTGGCGGAGTCCAAGGTGCCCGTGATCCTCGCGATCAACAAGGTAGACAAGCTCAGGGACAAGGAAAGGCTCCTCGCGTTCATCGACGTCTATCGAAATGAACGTTCCTTCGACGCGATCGTTCCGATTTCCGCAACCCGTGGAACGAACCTCGAGGGGTTGCTCCACGAGATCCGCGAGACGCTACCCGAAGGCTTGCTCTACGACGCGGACTTCTTGACGGACAGGCCCGAGCGCTTTTTCGTGAGCGAGCTCATTCGTGAAGCGGCGATGCTCAACACGCGTCAGGAGGTTCCCTACGGGATCGCATGTGAGCTCGAGCAGTATCAGGAAGACCAGGGGCTGGTTCGCATCGAAGGGACCCTGATCGTCGAGAAGCCAAGCCACAAAGCGATCGTGATCGGTCAGCGAGGGGAGACGATCAAGAAGATCAGCACCGAAGCCCGGGAGCAGATCGAGGCTCTGTTACAACGAAAGGTGTATCTGCGCTTGTGGGTGAAGGCCGTCCCTGGATGGACCCGCGACCCCGTCAAAGCACGGCAGCTGGCCGTCGAGGGCGATCAGAGATGAGCGGGCGCCGCAGCACTCCCGCACGGCGGCCGGCCGGCTCGATCGCCAACCGTTCGTTGGTCGCCATCGTGGGGCGGCCCAACGTCGGCAAGAGCACCTTGTTCAATCGGTTGGTGGGGCAGAAGATCGCCATCGTGGAGGACATCCCGGGGGTCACTCGGGATCGCCACTACGCCGACGCATTCGCCCTCGGGCGTGAATTCGTACTGATCGATACGGGTGGATTCGATCCAGATAGCGACGATCCGATGAAAGCCGGGATCACGGATCAGGTTCGCTTGGCGCTCGAGGAGTGTGACGTCGTGGTGTGCGTCGTCGATGCCACGGTCGACCCGTTGCCCGCCGACAGGGAAGCCGTAGCCCTACTGCGCGACGCAGGGAAGCCGGTGATCTTCGTGGCCAATAAGGCCGACTCGGAGGCGCAGCGGCACGAGGCGGTGTCCTATTACGAGCTCGGCATGAGCTCGATCTTGCCGATCTCTGCGCTTCACGGACGGGGGATCGGCGCCTTGGAGGAGGCGATCGCGGAACGCCTGCCCGCGGCAGTCGAGGTCGACGAGCCCGAGTTGGACGTTCCTAGGGTCGCGATCGTCGGTAGGCCGAACGCAGGCAAGTCGTCGTTGGTAAACCGGCTCTGTGGCGAAGAGCGTCAGTTGGTCGACGACCGGCCTGGCACGACGGTAGACAGCATCGATACGCTCATCGAGCGCGGCGACAAGAGATTCGTCCTGATCGATACGGCAGGAATTCGCCGTAAGAGGAGCGTGAGAAAGCAGGGCGTCGAGGGCTTGAGCGTCCTCCAAGCGATTCGCTCGATCGAGCGCAGCCACGTGGTCGTGCTGATGATCGACGCGGAGGCTGGTGTCGGTGAGCAGGATGCCAAGATCGCCGGGCTCGCGCATGACCGCGGCCGTGCGCTGATCATCGCACTGAACAAGACCGACCTACTCAGCCGGGAGGCTCAGAAGAAGGCAATGGATCGAGCTCGAGAAATTCTCGCGTTCGTGCCTTGGGCGCCATTGGTGACCGTGAGCGCCCTGAAGGGGCGAGGTGTCGCCGCTCTGCTGGGGCGCATCGAGGATGCGGTGGCTGAGCATCGAAAGAGGATCACTACCGCTGAGCTGAATCGCTTCTTCGAGGAAGTGATCGAGAAACATCCTCCGCCGACGATGCATCACCGCGCCGTGAGGCTCTACTACATCACGCAGGTCGCCATCGCTCCGCCCACCTTCGTGATCATGACCAACGACCCGAAGAGCGTGCATTTCAGCTATCAGCGCTACGTGGTCAATCAGATCCGAGACCGGTTCGGCTTTCGTGGAACACCCATTCGGGTTCGCTACCGGGGCAAGAAGCGGGCGCCGTAGCTATGGACGCAGCATTCGAGCGAAACGCCGGTCTTTGCGGGCCGAGGGGTTCCCGAGTTGTCCGCAGGCGGCCATCACGCTGCGTCCCTTGGTCACGCGCTCACGAACGGGCAAGCCCTCGGCACGCAGCCAGCCGATGAAGCGCTCGACCTCCGCCTCCACCGGTGCGCGGGTGAGCGGCGCGGAGCCGGGATTGTAAGGAATCAGATTCACCAGGACCCGGTCTAGCGGCTTGCAGAATGCAGCAATGGCGCGTGCATCGGCCCGCGCATCGTTGATCCCCGGCAGCAGACAGTAATTCACACCCAATGCGAAGTTGCGCCGTGGTCGGTAGGCGATCAATGCCTTTTGAAGCTCCGCGAGATCGGTGCGCCTGTTGACGGGCATGATGTTGCTACGAAGCGTATCGTTCGCGGCATTCAAGCTGATCGAAAGATTGAGCCGCTTCAAGCCATGCCTCTGCAGTCGCCGAATCCCTTCGACGTGGCCGACGGTGCAAATGGTGAGACGCTCTTGACCGATCGCGAGGCCCGCCTCGTCGTTCAAGACACGCAGCGCGTGGAGGACGTTCTCCGCATTGTCGAGCGCTTCGCCCATGCCCATGAATACGATGTTGCGAACCGGCCAGCCGAGACGGTGACGCGCAACCAGCAGCTGCGCGATGATCTCGCCGGTCGTGAGGTTCCGGAGCAGCCCCATGCGCCCGGTCTCGCAAAATGAACAACCCATCTTGCATCCCACCTGGCTCGACACGCACAAGGTGTAGCGGCCCCGTCCCATCGGAATGCAGACCGACTCGACCTCGAGCCCGTCCTCCAGACGAAGGACCACCTTCGAGGTCACCCCCTGCTCACAGCCATCGGACGTGACCGCGACGATCTGCGGCAGCTCGAACGAGAACTGCGAACGCCAGGCCTGACACGCCACGGGTCCGAGTCCCAGACTCTCGGGATCGAACCTACCCTCTCGCATGACCTGGCGATGGATACGACGGGCAAACCCATGTCCCCGGGGGAGCAGAGCTCGGGCGCGCTCGACCGATTCGGCGTTGGTGAGACCGTGAATGGGGTGCCGGGTCATTCGAACGCGTTACTCTGGAACCAGAAGGAAGTGGGCAGTCGCGAGCGCCACGGGAGCCTCTGGGTCATCCTGCCATGCGAAGACCCGGACGTTTGCTACGCGCCGCCCGCGGCGAGTGAACTCGGCACGGGCGAGCACGTCCTCCGCCCGCGCACTGCGGAGGTACTCCACGGTGATGTTGATCGTTTTTGGCACCGTGGTCGTCTCGCCGCGCCACAAGAGCTTGAAGATCGCAGTCGACTCCATGAGCGCGCCGAGCGTGCCTCCGTGAAGGGCGGGGACGGTCGCATTGCCGACGAGATGGTTCGAGTAGCGCATCCGCGTGATGACGTCGCCGTTCACCAGCTCAGCCGTGATACCCATGAACCGAGCGTAAGGAATGGCTTCTTGAAGCGAGGTGAAATCGCCAGTCTTGCGAACCTCGATCACCGCATCGCGCAATCTCATTCGAGCTCTCCGTCGGCGCTTCGTCGTGCGTCGTCGCGGAAGACGACGAAGGTACCCGATGCAGTCGCGATCGGGCTCGCCTTGTCCCCATGATGCGCCGTTGCACGTACGAAAGCGACGTGCCGGGTGACTTTGTAGCAGTGCGCTTCGCAAATGACTGCTTGGTGCGGTAGAGCTGGGCGCACGTAGTCGATTCGAAGGTCGAGCGTTGCGATTCGACGAGGCGCCGCGAGCGAAAGGATGACGGCGCCCCCACACGTGGCATCGATCAAGCTGGTGATGCATCCACCGTGAAGAACGCCCGTTTCCGGGTTTCCCACCAAATCTTCGCGGTACGGGAGCGAAAGAGACAAGTGTTCGGGCCTGTAGTCGACGACTCGAAGGCTCAGAGCTCGATTGTGCGGAACGGCGCCTACGTAGCGCCCTTCCAAGCGTCGCCTGATCTCATCTCTTTGTGGGAGAAACGTGTCGGACATGTACGACCTGTAGCAGTCGTAGCCTAGCGTGCTCAAGCCGCCATGGCATTCGACGTATTCGTCGGATTAGAGACGGGGCGGTGGCGGCGGACGCCTCTGCTCGACCAACCAATGGTCCGATGAGACGAACTCCACGCCCTCGACACTCTTGGAGGCCAACAGGTCGGGATGGTCGGTCAGCACCCTGGCCACCCCCGCGGCCTTGGCGAGCGCGACGAGCGCCTCATCCCAATCCTCGATGAAGAATTCAGCGGTGTCGACGAGGTCGACGAGATCCCGGATGGTTGCCATCTGCGCGGCCACCGCATCGTCTTTGAACTCGGGTAGCGCATGAAGCATCGACTCGACTCGCTCGAGAACCCATCGCGACGCCTTAGGCCTACTCGGACCTCCAAACGCGCGCCGGACTGCGCGCTCCGGGGGCGAGCCGAGCGCAATCGAAGCGTTCACGTAGATGTCAGGTGCGAGAACGATGTCCATGGTGAAGCTCTAACACGTGATACGGGTGCTTGACATCGCTCAGGACGGGGTTAGCGGTGCGGCATGAAGGCAGTCTGGGTTTCGAAGCATGGAAAGCCCGATGTTCTCGAGTTGCGCAGCGCTCCAGATCCGGTCCCAGGTCCACAGGAAGTCAGGATTCGCGTCCACGCCTCCGGGGTCAACTTTGCGGAGATCATGGGGCGACAGGGGCTCTATCCCGACGCGCCGCCGCCGCCGATGGTGCTCGGATACGAGGTCGCCGGCGTCGTCGACGCCGTCGGCGCAGGCGTCACCGGGCGCAGCGCGGGCGAGCGCGTGTTGGCGACGACGCGCTTTGGTGGATACGCGGACACGGTTTGCGTCAGGGCAGCGCAGACGCACGTCCTGCCGGCAAAGATGTCCTTCGAGGAAGGCGCTGCGCTGCCGGTCAACTACCTCACGGCTTACCACATGCTCTTCAACGTCTTCAGGGTGAGAGCAGGAGACCACGTTCTGATTCACCAGGCGGCTGGAGGCGTCGGAACCGCTGCAACTCAGCTCTGTCGATCGGTCGGCGGCGTCACCACCTACGGCACGGCCTCGCGAAGCAAGCACGGTTACCTACGCACCAACGGGTGTGACCACCCGATCGACTACCACTCCGTCGACTACGTGAAAGAGGTCCGAAAGATCACGGGCGACCAAGGGGTTCACGCGGTGCTCGATGCGCTCGGGGGCCAAGACTGGAAGAAAGGCTACACTCTTCTCCGTCCGGGCGGGCTGCTCGTGGCATTCGGTTGGGCCAACCTCGCGAAGCACGGCAAGCGACGAGTCACCCATGTCGTCGGTCAGCTCAGCCGCGCCCCGTGGTGGACACCCATGAAGCTCATGCAGGGCAACAAGGGCGTCGCGGGAGTCAACATGGGGCATCTATGGAACGAGAGTGAGCTGATGCTCGAGGCTTTCACGAAGCTCTTCGAGCTCTTCGAGCAGGGCCTGATTCAGCCTCACATCGACCGCTCATTTCCGTTCCAACGCGCCGCCGAGGCGCACGCCTACATAGAGGCTGGCCAGAATACCGGGAAGGTTCTACTCACACCGTAGCCATGGCCATCCGTATCTGTTTCGTTTGTCTCGGAAACATCTGCCGGTCGCCGACCGCCGAAGCGGTCATGCGCCACTTGATCGAGCGAGAAGGGCTCGGCGCTCAGATCGAGGTAGACAGCGCGGGGACCGGAGACTGGCATGTCGGCTCTCCTCCCGACAGCCGGGCGCACGCGGCCGGCAAACGCAGGAAGATCGAGGTCACTGGCCGGGCGCGTCGCGTGGAAGCAGGAGACTTCGAGCGCTTCGACTATCTCATCGCGATGGATCGCGCGAACCAGCAAGATCTTCTGCGGTTGGCGCCAAACGAACCGGCCCGGGCGAGAATCGCGCTCTTGCGGAGCTACGATCCAGCCTCCCGTCGCGACGCCGATGTCCCAGACCCATTCTACGGAGAGGGTGACGGATTCGAAAAGGTGCTCGACATCTGCGAGGCTGCGTGCCGCGGACTGCTCGAGCACATCCGCGAGACTCATCGGCTATGAGCCCCGAGCTGCGTGCGGCTCTCGAGGAGCGATTCGGCATGCGGGTCACCGGCTCGAAACGCCTGGGTGGCGGTGACATCAACGACGCGTTCGAGGTCTCTCTCGCCGACGGCACGAGTGTCTTCGTCAAGACGAATCCGAACCCACCCCGCGCCATGTTCGATGCAGAGGCGCGCGGCCTTCGTTGGCTCGCGGAAGCAGGCGCGATTCGAGTCCCCCGCATCATCGCAGTATCGGATGAGCAGCCTGCTTACCTCGCGCTAGAGCTGCTAGTTCCGGCAAGGCGTCGAGAGAATTTCGACGAGGAGTTGGGGCGATCGCTGGCAGCCTTGCATGCGTTCGGCGCGCCTTCCTTCGGCTTGGACCACGACAACTTCATCGGGCGGCTCCGACAATCGAACGCGTGCGCTGAGGATTGGGCTTCGTTCTATTGGGTCTCACGGCTCGAGCCGCAGCTCCGTCTCGCAACGGACAGGGGATTAATTGACGCCTCGACGCGCGCGCGCTTCGACAGGTTGCGCCGATCTCTTGGAGAGCGCGTCGGACCACCGGAGCCTCCATCACGGCTGCATGGCGACCTCTGGGGAGGCAACCTGCACATCGACGATGCAGGTCGGCCGTGTCTGATCGATCCCGCCGTTTACGGCGGGCACCGAGAGGTCGACCTCGCGATGATGCAGTTGTTCGGAGGCTTTCGAGAGCGCGTCTTCGCGGCATACGAGGAAGCTTGGCCGATGGCGCCAGATGCGAGCGCCCGTGTACCTCTCTACCAGCTCTATCCATTATTGGTACACGTCAACCTCTTCGGAGGCTCGTACGTCAGCTCGGTCATCAGTGCGCTCGATCGGTGTGTCTAGGACGGCCGTCGGGGTGCCCGCTCTTGACACCCATGATGTGGGGTTGCAGATCCCGAGTGTGAGCGACGAAGACGCGGAAACGTGGCAGCTGCGGCGCCGCCGAGCGGTGCTCTTGATCGATCATGGTAGTCGACGTCCCCAGGCCAACGCGCTGCTGAACGAAGTCTCCGCTCTCGTGAAGCAACGCCTCGGAGCCGGAAGCGTCGTGGAGCCTGCGCACATGGAGATCGCGGAACCGACGATTGCCCAAGGGTTTGCTCGCTGCGTCGAACAAGGAGCAACCATGGTGATCGTACATCCGTTCATGCTCGCACCGGGCCGTCACGTCACCGAGGATTTGCCCCGATTGGTCGCACAGGCCGCGAGCGCGCATCAGGGCGTGACCTTCGCGATGGCCGCGCCACTCGGCAGCCACTCCGGCATCATCGACGCCGTGGTCGAACGATGCTTCGCGGCACTCCCGGAACGCAAACCCGAATCCCGCTAGGGAATCAGCACGACCTTGCCGGTGGTCTTTCGCGAGCCGAGCGCCGTGAGCGCGACTTCAGCGTCTTCGAGCGGATACGTTGCCGACACCCGGGGAGAGATCTTGCCCGATGCGTACAACCTCGAAATCGCCTCCTGCGCATCATGCAGTACCTCGGGATTTTTTTCGAAATAGAGCCCCCAGTGGAGCCCGACGAGCGAGAAATTCTTCACGAGCACACGGCTCATCTCAGCTGCCGGAATTCGCCCGCTCGCGAAACCGACGATCAGAATACGGCCCTCGAACGCGATGCATTTCATCGACAAATCGAACGTGTCTCCGCCGACGGGGTCGTAGATCACGTCGGCTCCGCGTCCATCCGTCAGATCCTTCACGCGTTGGACCCAATCCTCGTCTCGATAGTTGATGGCGGCGTGAGCCCCGTTCTTCTCGATGAGCTCGAGCTTGTCCGGAGCGCCAGCCGTACCGATCACCCTCGAACCGAGAGCCACACCGATTTGAACGGCTGCAAGCCCCACGCCGCCCGCTGCTGCGTGCACCAACAGAGTCTCTCCCCCTCGTAGATTCGCGCGATGCACCAGGCCGACGTATGACGTTTGATAGACGAGGCCAAGCGCTGCGGCCTCCTCGAAGCTCATCTGGGCTGGCATGGGAAAGACGCGCTCTGAGGGAGCGGATACGGCCGAGGCAAAGCCCCCGTGCTCGAGCAATGCGCTCACACGGTCTCCCACCGCAACGTGCTCGACCCCTTCACCGACCTCTCGGACAGTACCCGCCACCTCGGCGCCCGGCGAGAACGGAAGCTCGGGCCGGACCTGGTACTTCCCCTGCGTGATGAGGATGTCGAAGAAGTTGCAGCCAATCGCTCTCACGTCGATGACGACTCGACCCGGACCTGCCGTGACCTCGTCGAGCTCCTGGCGCTCGAGGGAGGTCGGACCGCCGAGCTGACGCACGATCATTCGGTACATGGACCGTCAGTTTGACGGCAAAAACGGCTTACGACTACCCCACTACGCCAAAAAACCTCGCGGTCCTGGTATAACCGAGCAATGGCTGGGCAGAGGCGGAAGCACTCCCTACCGGCGGGAGTCGTTCCGTCTGGGCTATCACGTCATCCCGAGGACGTTGGGTCGCGCGTTCGAGCGAAGGCGCCTTCACCGCTCGGCGACGGCGAACCATCGGCCGAGGCCCCGATGGACCGCGCTCGGTCGCTCGTGGCCGAGCTGGTGACGCTCGGCCCCAAAGAGATCGCACCCGTCGTCAGACGCCTTTTGCCACTCGGGAATTTCGCGCTCGAGGAAATCGCCGAGGTCTTTCCCGGTCCGCTCTGGCGCCCCTCACTTCCAACCGATTCACGCCTTCCGCGGCCCGAGGAAATCTCCGCGGCCGGAGCGGCGCTGGCTACCTTCGAGGGGGAGGCCATCCCGTATCTCGCGCGCTTGATGCGCCACCCGAGCCCGTCGGTCCGCTACTACGCTACGGTCGTTTGTGGAAGCTACGCCGACACAAAACTGATCGAGCCGCTGGTGCAGGTCTCCTTGGACGAGGATCGGGAATGTCGGCGCATCGCGCTTCACCTGCTCAGCGCGTATCAACACGAAGAGGTGTATCGAAGCGCGTTGGGCGAGCTTCGCCGATGTGCGTCCGACATCGCTCAGCCGCTGCACTTGAGGCGCCGGGCCGTTTCGGCGCTGACTCAGTTGCGTGATGATGCCGCGGCACCCCTGTTCGTGGATTTGCTCGCGGACTCCGATCGCGGCGTGGCGACGGCATGCCGAGTCGGGCTCAGGGTGTTGACCGCACACGATTTTGGTTTCCTGCGCGAGCCATGGCTCCGATGGCTGTCAGAACGAGGCCATGAAATCCGAATACAATGGCTCATCGAGGGGCTTGGTGACGGCCGTGCCAACATTCGCCTCCTCGCGTCCCGCGAGCTTTGGCATCTGACTCGATTTCTTCGACCGTTGTCGGAAACCGCCAGCCGCGACGAATACATCGCCGCTCAGCGCGCCTACGAACGCTGGTGGACGAAGAGCCACCCGGAATAGTCAGAGTGCTCCAGCATCTCGCAACGACGCGCGGAGCGAATCGACCTCTTCGAACTGCACGGAGCGAATCCCCAATTGCTGCGCGACTTCGCAATTGCGAGCACGATCGTCGATGAACAGACACTTCTCCGCCGGCACCCCGAGCTCCCTCAGGACGTTCGCGTAAGCGGCAGGGTCGGGCTTCCGCAGACGGGTCTTGCATGAGACGAAGGTCCAGTCGAGAAATCGCGACAAGCGAAGGCGTTCTTCGATGAGCTGATACCAAACCGGATAGTTCGAAAAAGCGTGCATCAGGTGGCCGCGGCTGCGCAGCTCGGCGAGAAGCTCTTCGAGTCCGGGCAGCCAACGGTATGACGCCTGCACGGCGTCGATGAACCCGCGTCGATCGAAGTCACGGCCGTCGGCAAAGAAGCTCTCGAGAAAATCCTCTTGGGATCGCTCGCCGAGCTCGAACTCCACCCATGCGTGCGCATGCTTCTTTGCAAGCAGCTCCTCGAAGCTCATCTCGAAGAATTCCGGCATTTCGGCAAAGAATGGGTCGTGGACGATCGTGCCCATGACGTCCCACAGCAAGATCATCGTTACAACCTCATCCTACTGCGGAACCGCCGATGTCGTGGTGCGCACGCTGCTCCAAGCCATGACGCCGAAGCTTGTCGAGGAAGGTCGTGCGCTTGAGGCCTAGGGTCCGTGCGGCTTCGCTCTTGTTGCCTCCCGAACGGAGCAACGCCCGCTCGAGTAAACGGCGCTCCACTTCGACATAGGTCCCGCCGAGCGATTCACCCTCATCGGTTTCCGGCCAAGCCAACGGCGGGAGATCGGCAAGAGTGACAGTCTTGGACGATGTTCTTGCGACCGCTAGCTCGATCACGAGCTCGAGCTCAGCAACATCCCCCGGCCAATCGTGATCGACCAGAGCGCGCATGGCATCTTGATCGATTCCAACGGGTTCGCGGGCCAAGACGCGGCACGCACGGTTGATGGCGAGGAGTGCGAGCGACGGCACGTCCTCTCGCCGGTCGCGTAGTGGCGGAATCGTCAGCGACTGACGGGACAAATGCATCGCGAGCTCGGGGTCGATCGCTCCGCGTTGAATCAGCTCGCTCAAGGGAGAACGCGACGTCGCGATGATTCGAGGACTAGCGCACCGATTCGCCTCACCGTCGTCTGCGGTGTTCGAGCTCAGTGCGACGGCGAGCTGCGCTTGAGCGGGTTTGGACAGAGCCGCAATGTCCCGCAGGAGAAGAGTGCCTCCCTCGGCTGACTGAAACCAGCCGGTGCGCGCTTCGCTGGGCGAACCGAACAGTAGGCTCCTGACCTGATCGGGGGGTGCAGTTGAGCAGTTGGCCACGATGAAAGGAGCTTCCCACCTCGGCCCGCGGTCGTGAATGAAACGCGATACTGGCAAGACCGGCGAGCCGGCGGACGCAACGAGGAGAATGGGATCGGCAATCGGCGCGACCTCGATTGCGCGTGTCTGCACACGCCTCATCGACGCGCTGTAGGCGACGTGAAGGGTCTGATCTTCGGCAACCCCACGTCCGAGCAAGTCGCACTGCTCGCGGAGCTGCTCGAGCTCTCGTTCGAGCGCCGTGATTCTTTCATCCGCTTCGCGCCGCGACGCGGACAGCTCCTGGATTCGCAGATCTGCGCGACGCTGTGCAAGCGCCGACGCAAGAGCGCCTCCGAGCGAGCTTCCGAGTCGCACAAGTTCCCTGAGCTCGATGCTCGAGCAGGCCTCCGATCGACCCTGCAGGGGCAAGAGAAGCAGGCCTTCGGTGTGAGCGAGGTGTGCGCAGGGGAGCACGCACCCGATCGCCCGATGCTCCATCGTGTCTACCAGCTTGCGAACGGAGGGCTCTCGCACGACCCTCGTGCGGAGGCTGAACAGATCGAGCACACCTCGGTGACCGTCGATGAAATGGGCACGGAGGATCGCGTCGGGAGGTTCAGCGGGCTTGATGCTGACGCGCTCACCGGAATCGAGCCGGATGCGTAGCCCGGGCTCCAGGGTGTAGAGCTCCGGCAGGCCGTTGTCAGCACCGAAGGCCTGGGTTAATGGGACTAGAGTCGCCGTCGCGATCTCTTCCAGTGTGGCCCCTGGGGTGAGGTTGAGACTCGCAGCTTCGGCGCCGTCTGCCAGACGTCCGGATGCGCTCCACACCGCACGTTGCGACAGCCGGCGAGCCAACGAAAAAGTCACCCACCACGCGAGCCCTGACGCAACGGCGAGCAGTCCGGTCCGCCAGCCCTCGAGCGGCGAGCTCCCGACGAAAGCGAGCGCGCCAACGAAGCAAACGGCGCACGCCGCGACGACGGGGATACCGATGCGCCTAAGCGACCTCCATCGCGGCTCGATCCACGCCAGGTGGCCGAGCCACAACAACCACGCCACTCCGAACTCGACGATGTTAGCGAGGGAGCCGCTCAACGGACCGAGCCACGAATAGGCGACGCCGACTCCGAGGCCGACGAGTACCAAGCCCGACAGTGTGCCCTCGACGACGTGGCCTCGTTCCACGAGCACGATCTGGTGAAGCGCAGCGGCTCCGAAAATCGCTGCGACCACCACGACGCCGAGAGTCCACTCAGGAATGAGGCCCTCTCGGCCGAGCGCGACCCCGACGAGCGCCGCCGAGACGAGCGCGCCCAGAACGCCGGCACGGACCAGACCCCGGACCTCACGGGGAAGAGCGAGATCGAGCATCACCAGTGCCCCGATGAGCCACGCGATCTCATGTGTACGCTCGAACGGGGGCGAACCGGCGCGTGCCGACGCGATCGCGACTGCGAGGCTCACCCCCATGACCGCCAATCGCGAGGCGCCTCGCCTGCTTGGTTTGGCGCCCGCGACCGCTAACGGCGTCAGCGAAAGCGCAAGGGAAAGCAATGACACCAACCAATCTGGCGACGCGGCGGCATTCGACGAGACCCGCGCCCCCAGAACGTAAAGGACGGACGCAGGACCCAATATTGTCAGGAGCCTCGTGATTCGCACGTTTCGAGCTCGGTCAATCAGTGACGGTGGAGTCTATCACTGACCGCGGACCTGACCAGAGCCTTCGGGGTCGGAGTCGACGAACATGCGAAAACCGACTCTCTGCCACCAGACGCGATATTTCTCCTGCGCCGCGGCGCGGCGCTTCTTCGAGAGCCCTGGTTCGTAGCCGAAGTATTCCTGGGTCAGATGTTTGAGCTCGTCGCTCGCACGCCGACGGAGCCGCTCATCGCCATGCATCAGGCTGTCGATCAGCCACTCGACCCGATGACGCGCGCCGTGTTTGCCGAACCAGGCTTTCCACTTCTTCGGATTGTTGCCAAAGTCTTGGCAGCTCAAGCGCACCAGACTCGCATGTGCCGCGTTGACGATCTCGGGCTCTGCGCTTTGGAGCAGAGAAACGAAGAACTCGAACGAGTCGGCGTCGCGGAGCCTTCCAAGCGCTTCGATGGACGTCACTCGCGGTTGCAGATCTCGCCCATCGCGTGCGGAGGCCCGGAGCCGTTCGATGAGTTGCATGAACTCGACCTCACAGGCGTAGAGGACGCTCAACGCCCGATAGGCGCTACTCCGGACGCCGGCATCCGGGTCGAACAGTCGGCGGCCGACGGGCTGTACCAGGTCCGGGTGAACGAACTCGGACGCGAGGATGGTCGCATAGTAGCGGATGTCGGCGTCTTCTTGGTCGAGGAGGGGTATCAGATAGGGAACCGAGCGCTGGCCAAACGCGACGAAGGCCCTTGCAATGGACGACAGATCTCTGCCTGCCGGAACCCGCGCGTGGGGCTCGTTGCGGTCGAACCACAGTCTCCCTGGAAACTCTCGCGCGAGCGCCGGCAGCGCGACCTCACCGACGGCGAGCAATGGAAGGATCACCATCTCGTCTTCGGGTCCTGCACCTCGTGCATCGGTCACCAAGCGCTCCACGTCCGCTCCGACGTCGACGATCACGGTCGGCAGTGAGCTCTCGGATACGACTGGCGGAGGCGCAGCTCTCCACCTTCGCACCGCCGGTTCGCTGTCCGCGTTGGGTGGCGCCGAGCTCGGCGATTGTGAACCCAAGGACACGACATCGTGCGTCATCGCGCTCCCGTCGTTGTCCCGTCTCGAATCTGGCGGGAACGAACGTCGGGGCGGGCTCGAGGTAGGTGCCGGTGCAGGTTGCCAGCCGGATACCTGCTCGCGGGGCGCTGGAGGCGAGGAACGACCTTCTTGCGTCGCCGGCCCCGAAGAAAACCGACGTCGCGCAGAAGGTCTTCCAAGAACCTCGGGCGGGCGCGGCGGCAGGCTATACCGAGTCGCGTCGAGAAAACCCGACTTGGACTCCGAGCGCTCCCGGTGAGCCGAGCCCGGATCCGAGCTTCGAAAGGTGCCTGCAGGGACGGACGACCCGATCTCGGGAACCACCACCGGCGGAGGCTCGGTATCAGCAATAGCGACCCGCGCCGGCATCGACGAGCCGATGCGTGGAAACGAGCCCGAGGCGTCCTTCCTCGGTGGAAGTGAGCTTCGTTTTCCGACGCCCTCGAAGGGTGCGACGTATGGAACAGGTCCAGGGTCTGCGGCTTCCAGCTGACTGTTGAGGTGTCGCATGCGCGCGGTCATCTCGATGTCGTAGTGACGCGCCAACCCCGCCTCGATCCGAACCGAGCAGACGATCCGCTGCACCGGATCGATTCCGAGCTCGAACGAGATCTCGCGATGCGTCGCCTCGGGCAGGGGTCGATCGACGGCCAGCACGATCGCGTCTTCGGTACGTGCGACGGGAATCAGCCGATGACGAACCGCGAACTCCCGAGGCAGCATTCGGATGGTGCTGATCGATGCTCCCATCACCTCTTGACGGGTCGCCGGCAGTAACCCGTACACTGCCGCACAGTAGGCATTCATCGTGTTCTCGAGCAGATAGCCGAGCTCGAGAAGCGCGGTGTCGAGATTGCCTCCGCGTATCACTTGCTCCTGGATCGCTTCTTGGACGCGATCGATGGCGATCACCTGGTCTCGAACCAGAAGCGAGGCGAGCACCGACATCTCCCGGACATGGTGATCGCTTCCGTCCCGGTGTCAACGAGCTTGTCAGGGGGTGTCGATGTGCTGCCGCAGGATGGCCAGGGCGGCGGGCACGGCGGTTTCCACCCGCAGAACCCACCTTCCCAGGGTGGCGACGGCAAAACCGGCCCCCCGAAAGAGGGCGATTTCGTCGTCGGAGAATCCCCCTTCTGGGCCCACTGCACACCACAGGGGCTCCGAGGTGGCATCGAGCACGAGCGCCTCCTCCGAACGGGCTGCAAACAACACCCCTCGCGCGTTCTCCGGCATTTCATCGAGCCATGCTGAGCAGGCCTTGGGACCGTGAATGATCGGCACGTCGTTACGCTCGCACTGAGCGGCAGCTTCACAAGCAACACGCGTCAATCGATCGAGACGGGACCGCTCGCGCGCCGGTTCCCATCGTGGGACGGTGCGCTCGGTTTGCATCAACGCGACTTCGTCTGCGCCGAGCTCCGTGGCCATGCGCACACAGTCATCGAGCTTCGCTCCTTTCGGCATCGCGAGCATCAAAACCAGACGCACGCGTCCAGGCTCGGTGAGCACCGGCCGGCCCGCCTGACAGACCACCCGATCGCCGACCGATTCGATTCGTGCATGCGCAGCGTGGCCACGACCGTCGAAGAGCACGACCGGGTCGCCGACGCGAAGGCGGAGCACCCGGACGTGGCCGCTAGGGCCGCTCTCGAGGGTCACGACCCCGCCCTGCTCCGGAAGCTCGGGCGCATGAAGCCGCCGGGCCGTCATGGCTCTCTCGCGGTGAGCTGCAGAGCGCACCATTCGCCCTCCTCGAGGCATTCCTCGAGACACAGCGTTCGATACGCCTCGAGCAGCTGGTCGCGCTCGCCACGAAGAACCCCACTCAAGACGAGGCGGCCACCGACAGCAAGCCGAGCCCGGAGCTCGTCCGGCATGTCGAGGAGAACCCGGGTTTCGATGTTGGCGACGACGATGTCGTAGGTGCCGTCGATGTCGGCCAATGGTTTGGTCGAGACCTCGATGCGAGAAGCCACGCCGTTGAGCCCGGCATTTCGGCGGGCAACGATTGCCGCGTCCTCGTCGACGTCGATCGCCACCGCGGTCGCCGCACCGAGACGAAGCGCCGCGATGGAGAGGACGCCGCTGCCGCAACCGACGTCCAACACACGCTCACCACCTGCAACCCGATGATCCAAGATCTGCAACACGAGCCTCGTCGTTTCGTGGTCACCGCTGCCGAACGCATTCTCCGGATCGATCGTGAGCACCACGTCGTCCGGCTTGGTCTGAACGGTCTCCCAAGAAGGATGCAGCAGCAGACGCTTGCCGATACGCTGTGCGCCGAAGCCACGACGCCATTCGGTGGCCCAATCCTCATCCGGCACGTAGACGATTTCAGCTTCATACTCTCGCTGCATTTCTCTGACCGCATGCTCAGCGGTCCGCTCGTTTGAGAACGCAGCCATGACGACGGTCTGCCCCGTTCCCGCCTCCCTCACCAGGGTGGTCTCATCACGTTCTTCGAGGCCCGACGCGCCGAGCTCCCAAAGCCTGAGCTGGGCGAGCTCCAGCTGAGCGGACCCAACACGGACGGTCACGAATGCATGGCGCGCTCGACCGGACATCAGACCTCGATCATCCGTGCGGACAAGTAGATCACCAAGAAGAGCACCCACGTGATGGGCCCGAGGCGGTTGCCCCCCCGCCACGCGACGATCGGAGTGAAGATCGGCACGAGAAAGCCGAGGTAACGCCACTGTGTGGCCAGCGGACCCGCGAGCACGCGCCAGGCCATGATGAGGTGCGTGAACAGAAGCGCGGCTCCAGATACGGACCAAAGCGCGAGCAACCAGACTTCCACACCCCGCTTCTAGCCTATTGTCGCGACTCCCCCCAATGCAATGCGACGGGTGAACGGGGTCGGTAGTCTGCTACGGTAGGCTTTCGGAGGTAGTTCGGTTGTCTTCTAGAATCATTCGCATCGGGATCATAGGATGTGGCGTCGTCGGGACGGGCGCATTGGACATCCTGCGCTCGCACGCCGGGACGATCGAGAGGCGGCTTGGGGCGACGCTCGTGGTCAAGCAAATCGCGGTGCGGAATCTCGCGAGAAAGCGCCCCGACGTCGTCCCGAGGGAGCTTCTGACCGACGATCCTCTGGCGGTCGCGCGCAACCCCGACATCGACATCGTGGTCGAGCTGATGGGCGGCATCGACCCGGCCGAGCAGGTGCTCCGCGAAGCCCTCGAACGAGGAAAGCAGGTCGTCACGGCCAACAAAGCCCTGCTCGCGGAAAAGGGTGATGCCCTGTTCGACTTGGCCCGCCAGAAGGGCCTCGACCTCTACTTCGAAGCTGCGGTCGCCGGTGGAATCCCCATCATTCGCGCGCTCGAGCAATCGCTTGCGTCCGATGAAATCCAGTCGATCCAAGGGATCATCAACGGAACGAGCAACTACATCCTGACGGAGATGGCCGAGCGAGGTCTCGATTTCGAGCTCGCCCTGGCCTCTGCGCAGGAGGCTGGATACGCCGAGGCGGACCCCACACTCGACGTCACCGGGGTCGATGCCGCACACAAGCTCGCCATCCTCGCGACGCTCGCCTTTGGAGTGCGCGTTCATCCGGCGCACGTCACGACGGAGGGGATCGAAGACGTCGACGCGTATGACATCGAATATGCGGACGGATTCGATTTTGCGATTCGGCCGATGGCCGTCGCGTCGAGATCCAGCGACGACGTGCTCGACCTGCGAGTCCACCCGGCGCTGGTGTCCATCGACAATCCGCTCGCGCACATCACGGGCTCGCTCAACGCCCTCTCGGTGCACGGCGAGCGCGTCGGCACGGTCGTCTTGTCGGGGCCCGGTGCGGGTGCCGGCCCTACTGCGATCAGCGTCGTGAGCGACGTAATCGACGCAGCACGAAACATGCTCAAGGGGGCATCGGGCCGGGTTCCAAGCTTCATCCACGACGAGGATGACGAGCCGGTGGTCCAGGACACGAACGATCTGAAGAGCCGCTTTTACCTGCGTTTCACGGTGCGCGACGAACCGGGAGTCCTTTCCGAGATCACCGGAAAGCTGAGTGTTTTCGGTGTCTCGATCGAGAAGATGTTCCAAAACGTCGAGCCGGGAGGAACCGGAGGAGCGACGGTCGTCATCCTGACGCACGAGGCGAAGGAAGGCGCGCTTCGCAAGGCGTTGAGCGCCATCGACCCGCTCCCCCACACGCTGGCTCCAACCCGGCTGCTCCGGATCCTGGCCTGATGGAACTGGCATCGCGCAAGCGCCGTCAGATCTGGACGAAGCGCGCAACCGATTCAGGCTCCGCGCCACAGCTTGCCGGACGGAATGCTCCTGCGTCTTCGAGCCGTACACGAACCAGGTGCTCGCCAGACGGCGATCGAAACCGCACCTCCCAGGCCGACTCGGATTGCGCCACGGTGGAGAGCCAGTCGATGGCTCCTTCGTTCCGTTCACCGAGGCGGGTTCGCAGGAAGATCTCCGCAGCTTGCGTGGGTTGGTCATAGGCGCAGCGGCCACGAAACCACTGCAGCTCGGCGATCTCTCCGGCCCTTCGTGCAGCCACGAATCGGTCCGCATCCTCCGGACGCAAGCGACCGTACATGAGCCCGTCGGGAAGCCAAAGCGCACATGCGGCGAACCGGTGCCCTCCGAGGTGACTCGTCTGCCAGACATCGACGTCGAGGGCCTGAATCGCGCGGAACACCGCACTACCGTGAAGGGCGCAACATCGGTCGCGGCGTCCATGGACGCAGACCAAACACGTCGGCTGAGCCGTCTCGGCGGGAAGCGCGTCGAGGTCGACGTCGAGGAGATCGTCGTACCGCTCGAGCTCGATCGTCGAGCTCTGCTGCTTTTCTCGTCCCGAAGAAACCACGATGAGCACGGGTCGCTTCCCAGTGCGGCCCGGACGCCTGATGAGCTGCAGACGCGATCGCGGTCTCTCGAGCCACTCACCGATCCGCGCTCGAACCGGTTCGGACAAAGTCCCCGTCTCGAGAGCCTTCGGGGCCCAGGGGTCTGTGACCTCGAGCAACAGCCAGCGGTCGACCGAATCGACGGCGGTTCCCGCAAGAGACTCTCCTACCTCGAGCGACGCTACCGAGCACTCCAGGGAGGCCATGACTAGTCTGCTGGCACGGGAAGAGGCCGCGCCATCTCTTCGGCCGCTTGATCGATCGTCCGTTGACGGCGCTCCGCGATCCGGGATCGCCACGCCTCATACTGAGACTCGAGAATGGCGAGCTGCTCCTCGGCCCGTGCGCGATGAAGCTCAAGCCGCTCTCTTCGCTTTGGATCAGTAGCCTCATCGAGCGCGTGGTGAATCTCGTCCCGGACTCGCTTCATTCGTGCCACGGCATCCAAGAAGTTCTGTCGTTTCGCGAAATGGCGTGCTTGGACCATCCAGACGGCCCAGCGCTCTTCGTCACTCGTAAGCTGCATCATCCTCCAATTTAGGGTGTTTCGAGGGACGGTCCAGTCGAGCCACCCTCGCGGTGATAGAGCCACCAGTCTTCGAAGTGGGCCACACGTTGGATCGAGGGGTCTGAGACGAAGAGGCTGTCCGGCGAGCTGACCCGGCGGACCAGAAACCAATCGAAAAAAGCACCATGCCGATCGAGCTCGAACTGCTCGGGGCTCCACTCCCAGCGCAGGGGCGTTTTCGGAGGGACGACCGCGGCGGGATCCGAAGGATCCCGGTATCGCAAGGGGAAGGTACCGAGCTGCGCGAAACTGAAGCTCAGCCACCCTCCCCGCTCGGCCTGCACGTAAGCGGGCAGATGAACGTAGGGGCTGTTCCGAGCACGCGACCCTTGATGATCGTAAACCAGGTAGAGAAGCTTCGGCGCCTTTGGGAGCTCGCGGATGATCTCGCGGAAGTGTACGGTCGAGATGGAGAATTCCCGATTGGCATCGGTGACGAGCTCGCCGAGTGGCGCCACGGCAATGGCGGTCCAAATCACGAAGCCGAGATGAACCCAGGTCTTGCGGGGCAGATTCGGCAGCAGCGCCGGCAACAGGAAGAGCGCGGCTGTCAGCTCGCGCGGAAACACGTACCAAGAGGCTTCGATCTCCATGGGAAGCGTGAGGTAGAGGCAAAGCGAAACGACAATCGCGAGGCTGACGACCACGTGAGCCGGAAGAGCCCAGCCGCCCCTCGGCCATGAACGCAGGCGGAGGATGGCAACCGCGAAGAGCGCGACCGCGGTCAAACAGAACAACACACCGATGCGCCGGAACATCTCCGTGTCTTCATCCCCGGTGAAGATGTCGAACGTGTATTCACCGCCATCGGAGAGACGGTGCCAAGCGGGCGGCCACACCCACTGGACCTTCGGAAGCAACAGCTCCGTTCCGGTGGACCACCATGCCAAGAAAAGCCCGCTCACCACGGCGACTGGAATGATCAATCCTTTGACGCTGTCGACCCGGCGTTGCATCGCGAGGCCGACGAGAACGATCATCGCGATCGTGAGTGGAACCAGTTGCACTTGGGTGAAAAACAACGCGGTCAGAACCGCGATGAGCACCGCTTGAAGCCTCCCGGCTGGTCGGTCGACGATTCGGAGGGCAAGCCCCAACGCCATTGCGAAGAGCCCTAGCGCCCCTAGGAAGTCGACGAAGCCCCAGTGCGCGAGGACTCCCCACGCTGGCACGAGTCCCCAGAGGCCGAGAAACGCAGACTTGCGTAGACCCCAACAGAGCACCATCAGCCCGGCGGGCAAGAGTGCCAACATCAGGGCGGCCGCCAGCTTGGTCGCAACCACCGGCGGCAGCACGACCATGAACAGGGCAGAGAGCGCGTAAAGGCTCACGTACGGAGCCGACATGATCTGAAAGACGAACTGTTCCCGGAAGTGCCAGCCTGCATCGGTGTAGTGCCGAAAGACGGCGGACGAGGCCACATGAAACGGAAACTCCGTCATCATCGGATAGTCCGTGACCCAAAACGGCGCACCGACGACGTAGATGATCGTGGCTGCCGCACAGATCCAGGCCAACCACAACAGTGGTCGCGGCCCCGTCATCCGGACGGCCGACTCGGTTCCCCCCCCGGGCATGGACACCACGTTATCACGGACCCGGCCTCAGGCCTTGAGAGCTTCAGCGCCGCCGATAATCTCCATCAATTCTTTGGTGATGGCGGCCTGTCGGGCTCGGTTGTACTGAAGGGTCAGGCGGTCGATCATGTCGCTTGCGTTGTTGGTCGCAGCATCCATTGCGGTCATTCGCGCCCCGTGCTCCGAGGCGACGGACTCGAGCAACGCTCGGTAGATCTCGACCTCGACGTACATCGGGAGCAACCTGTCAAGAAGCGCCGCCTGATTTGGCTCGTAAATGAAGTCGCCGAGCTGATCGGCAGCGAGCGCCAGCGGTGTGATGGGCAAGAACGGCTCGATCACGACCTGCTGACTCATGGCGCTCTTGAACTCGTTGTAGACCAGGTAGCAGGCGTCGAGGTTGAGGGAGGTGTAGTCTTCGACGATGTAGCGGCCTATTTCGCCGGCTTTGTCTGCATTCAAGTCCTCGAAGACGCCGAGGAAGTCGTGTCGGATGTTCGCGTCTCGGCGCTTGAAGTAATCGCGGCCCTTTCGGCCGATGATTCCGAACGAGACTTCACTACCCTCGGCTTCGAGCTTTCTCCAGCGGTTGTAGGCCGCCTTGCAGATGTTCGAGTTGAAGGCGCCGGCCAAGCCGCGGTCGCTCGTCAGAACCACGATCATGACACTCTTGGGCTCGCGACGCGCCAATAGAGGATGAACGTCCTCGTCTGGACCGACGCGCGCTGCCACTCCGCTCAACACCTCATGGGTCTTGACCGCGTACGGACGCAGGCGCTCGATGTTCTCCTGCGCTTTACGGAGGCGCGCGCCAGCGACCAGTTTCATGGCACGCGTGATCTTTTGCGTGCTCTTGACGCTCGCGATGCGCTTCCGAATGTCTTTGAGAGCGGCCATGTCGAGTTACTCGCTCGGGACCGGCTCGAAGATTTCGCCGAAGGCTTTGAGTGCTTCGTCGAGCTGGCTTTCGAGCGTGTCGTCGATTTTTCCCTTCGAGACGATGTCCGTCAGGATTGAAGCGCGCTCGGCCTTCAGCCACGAGATGAGCTCTTGCTGGTAGCGGCCGATCGATTCGGTCGGTAGCGGGTCGAGATATCCGTGGGTTCCGGCGAAGATGGAGACGACCTGCTCCTCGACCGGCCAAGGGACGAACTGCCCCTGCTTGAGGACCTCCACGAGCCGCTCACCTCGGGACAGCTGCTGCCGAGTCGCCGCATCGAGGTCCGATGCAAACTGAGCGAACGCCGCCATCTCGCGGAACTGCGCGAGCTCCAGACGAAGCGTACCGGCAACCTGCTTCATCGCCTTGATCTGGGCGTTACCACCGACTCGTGACACCGAGATGCCGACGTTGATTGCGGGACGAACGCCGGAGTTGAACAAGTCCGACTCGAGGAAGATCTGACCGTCGGTGATCGAGATGACGTTGGTCGGAATGTAAGCGGAGACGTCGCCGGCCTGGGTCTCGATGATCGGCAAGGCGGTGAGGGAGCCTCCGGAGTCCGGCAGCTTCTTCGCGACGAACCCGGAGCCCTTCTCCTTCGCGGCAGCATCCGCGTCGTGCTTTGCGGACGGTCCGCTGAAAACCTGATTGCCGAGACGGCTTGGATCTTGATCGGCTTTCACGACCACCCAATCCTCGGCCATTTTCGCGGCACGCTCGAGAAGGCGGCTGTGCACGTAGAAGACGTCGCCTGGGTACGCCTCGCGTCCCGGAGGACGTCGAAGAAGAAGCGAAAGCTGACGATAAGCGACAGCCTGCTTCGACAAGTCGTCGTAGATGCAGAGGGCATGCTGACCGTGGTCCCTGAAGTACTCGCCCATCGTGACGCCGGTGTACGGCGCGATGAACTGAAGCGGAGCGGGCTCGGACGCACCCGCCATGACGACGGTCGTGTACTCCATCGCGCCAAACTGCGTGAGCTTGTCGACCACTTGGGCGACCGTGGACTGCTTCTGCCCGATGGCGATGTAAAAACAGAAGACGCCTTTGCCCTTCTGATTGATGATCGTGTCGAGCGCCACGGCAGTCTTGCCGGTCTGGCGGTCGCCGATGATGAGCTCGCGCTGGCCGCGTCCGATCGGAATCATCGAGTCGATCGCCTTGAGGCCGGTCTGAAGCGGCTCGCTGACCGGTTGTCGAGCCACGATGCCGGGGGCTTTGAGCTCGACCCGGCGAGTGAGCTTGCTCTCGATCGGGCCCTTGCCGTCGATGGGCTGACCGAGGGCGTTCACCACGCGGCCGACCAGCGCCGGACCGACGGGTACCTCGACGATGCGGCCAGTCCGTTTGACGGTGTCGCCCTCGCCGATGCCGACGTCGGAGCCGAAAATCGCGCAGCCGACGTTGTCTTCTTCGAGGTTCAAAACCATGCCGTAGACACCGCCAGGAAACTCGAGAAGCTCGCCAGCCATCGCGCTTTCCAGCCCGTAGAGGCGGGCGATGCCGTCGCCGACCGTCAGGACGGTGCCCGTTTCGACCACGTCAACCGATTTCTCGTAGGACGCGATCTGCTGTTTGATGATGTTGGAGATCTCTTCAGCGCGAAGTTGCATTGTCCACGGCTCCTGATTCGATGCGACTACGGCGTCTCGCCGTTCGCAAGCAACGTATCTCTAAGCTCACTCAGCCGGTTGCTGAGGCTCCCGTCGAAAACGCGGTCGCCGATGCGTGTGATGACGCCGCCGATGAGCAAAGGGTCTTGTTTCTTCACGAGCACGACCTCGCGGTCTGTCACTCGATTGAGCTTCTCCTCGAGCCTGGCGTAGTACGCATCGCTCAGAGGCTTGGCGCTGATCACGTCGACCCGAACCCTGCCCGTCTCCGCCTCAGCAAGCTCGTCGAGGGCACGAAGCACCTGCTCGAGCTCTCCGAGCCGCCCCTTGTCGGTGAGCAGGTTCACCGTGTTGCGAACGAGCTCCGAGCACTCGAGCTTTCGCATCACCGCGCCCATGGCGGCCTTCAAGGCCGGGCGTGGAATCGCGGGGTTGCGAACGATCTCTCGAAGCTCCGCGCTCGCCTTCAACGCGTCGGAGAGGGAGCCCACATCTCGCAGCACCGGGGCGAGCTCCCCCCGCTCGCGGGCGAGGTCCAACAAAGCCTTCGCGTAACGTCGACCGAGCGCGCTCATGACTGCCGCCCTTCGAGCACCTCGTCGAGACGATCGAGATACGCCTCGGCAAGCCGGTCTTGGTCCGCGTCAGTGGTGCGGTGTTGCAGCAGGTCCCGCGCGGCTATCACGGCCGCGTTGGAAGCTTGCTGCAGGAGATCCTTGCGAAGCTGCTTGATCTGTTGCTCGATCAGGAAGTTCGCGTCCTTGCGGATTCGAGCGGCCTTCTCCTCGGCCTGCTCGACGATTCGATCGCGCTCCGCTTCGCCGGCTTTGGTCATGTCGGCCCGAATCTGCAGCATCTCCTCGTCGAGCCTCTCGAGACGCATGGCGGTTTCCATGTGCCGCTTCTCGGCTTCGGCACGAAGCCGTCGCGCCTCGGCAAGCTCCTTCTCGACCTCGGCACGGCGCGCGGCAAGGGCGGGGTTTCCCTTCTTGCGAATCACCCAGACGAGGAGACCCACCAAGACGGCGAAGTTGATCAGCGTGCCTTGAAACTCCCGGTTCTGGAAGAGCGCAGAAACACTGAGATCGCCGTGATCACCGTGGGCGCCCTGGCCCGACTGCTCCTCGGTGACCTCGTGGGCCAAGGACTCTTCGTGGGCCTGCTCTGCGAGGACCACGCTCGGTGTGCCGAGCGCGAGTGCAAGAAGCATCGAGGCGCATACGCGCATCACTGAACCTCCCGATTCAGCATTTTCGATGCGATCTGCTTGGCCAGCGTGGGAATCGAACGGTCGATTTCGGCACGAAGGTGCGCTCCCTCGGTCGCGAGCTTGGCATCCGCTTCAGCGAGCTGCTTGTTGGTCTCCTCGCGGACGCGGTCGAGCACGGCGCGCTCCAGGCGTTTGCCCTCGGCCCGCAGCCGGTCGCGCTCCTCGCCAGCTTGAAGCCTCAGGCGTCGCATCTCGACCTCGAACTCCTCGCCCTCTGCGGAAGCCTCGTCTTGAAGCCGCAACGCTTCGAGCTTCGCGCCCTCGATGGCGTTTTCGCGCGCTTCGAAGAGCGTAACCATCGGACGAAAGATCAAGGGGCGAAAGAGAAAGAAGGCGATACCGAAGAGAGCGAGCTGAATCAGGATCGTCCCGTCCAGGTCGATGATGGAACCCTCGGACAAAAGGGCTGTGAAAAGCACGAGCATCGCAGTGGTATTCCCGGCCGGGCCCAGTGCGCCCGAAGGAGATCGGCTCCCAACGGCGTTTGGGGCCGAATCGCAGCTACGGCAAGGAGAATTGCCTTGCGGCGCGCGTTCGTAGCATGGGGCCGAAGCCAGTCAAGGTCGTGGGACGAGCCGGCTGCGAGGGTCGCCCTCAGGTCGAGCCCTGCACTCCTTGAAACAATCTCGTTCGAAGCGCACGAACGGTCTTGCCGGCGGCTCGCTCATTCTCTCGGCTGAAAACCGATGACGGAAGGGGCATGTCGGGATCGACGTGGATTCTGAAGTCCACCCGCGTGCGTGCGCCGTCATCTATCGGCGTCAGCGTCCAACTGGCCGTGAAGGCGTCGATGTTGCCTTCGAGCAAGCGGGCTTCCACGACCCGCGATTCCGGCCCGTCGGGACGCTCGGAGAGGTTGAGCTGGCCCCACAGGGTAAACGCCCCCTTGGCGACGCTGACTTCCATGTACACCATCGCTCGGCTGCCCCGTTGCGCCAAGACTCTGGACTTGGTGAAATTCGGCATGAACTCGGCGTAGCTCGCGTAGTCACGAACGATTGGAAGCACCTCGTCGATCGGCTTGTCGAGAACCAGGATCGCGTGGCCCCAGGCGATGTCGGAGCCTTCCTCGGGGACCTGCGCGGTGAAGACCTCCGGGTCGCCCTGTCCTTCCGCCGCCAAGGCCCAGCCGGGCACGGCCCCTGCGAGCAGCGCAATGGCGATGCCCGCCACAACGGGTACGGTTTTCTCGGCTGCTTCTCTCATGTCGACCCCTTACGGTGCGCAACATGGTGACGTTACGTCACCTTGTCTAGACCCGAGAAAAGAGGGCCTTCCCCTAAGGCGACTTGCTAGCTTGATTCCGAGATGCTCCAGAGGCTCAGAGTATGCGTTTTTGTTGCGCTTTTTCTCGGAGCTCTTGCGGGACCTGCAGCCGCGCAGGGTCCGACTCCTCCCCTGCCGGTCCTGGTGATGCTGGCCGGAGGCGGGGCTCGAGCGAGGAACATCCACCTCACGGTCGGCGATGGTGAAGGCGCCACGGCGGAGCGAACCTTCGAGACGGGTCTCTACTTCGACATCGGCTGGCATCTTCTCATCCGCCCGATGGGTCGCCGGGCGAAGAGTCCGGCCCTTGAGGCGCTGGTCCTCCAGGTGGACGGGGGCGCTGGCGTCGGGCTCCAGGCCGAGCCCGCCGGAAGCGGGATCACGTTGTGGGTCCGTTCCTGGCGGCTCCTCGGACAGCTCGGGTACCTCCATCCGTTGGGGCGGCTGCAGGTTGGAGGGCTCATCGGCATCGGCGCGGACGTGCTCAGGATTGCACCGAACCTCGTGCTCACGTCCTCGCAGCTCGTCTATGTGCGGATGGGACCGGCGGTAACCTACGATTGGGTGCCGAGCTTCCTCGTCCTCCGACTTGATCTCGGCATCCGCGTCCCGTTCGTCTTTGGGGAGCTGCAGGACGCGTTCGGACGGGACAGCTCGGGGGTCGGCCTCGATGCCACCGCCACGATCGGCGGGAAGTTGGATGGTGGGTTTACCTACGCGTTGCGCTTCGTGTGGGCTTACTACCGGCTGCGTTTCGCGGGGCCCGTCATGAATGTGCCCGCGATGGCCGAAGGCGGCAGGGGCAACGACCATGCGCTCACGCTTCAGGTCTTGATCGGCTGGTCCTTGTAACCGTCGGGAGACGTATCCTCTGCCGACCGAGGCGGGAGCCGCTGATCTTCCAGCTCGCGAATTTCGCCCATCACGCAGGACCCATCGAACACCACTCCTTTGTCCATGTAGAGCGCCTGAGTCCGGATGTCACCGCGCACCTGGGCGGGGGCATGGAGCTCGACCAGCTCGGTCGCGTGGATGTCACCGTCGATGCGGCCGCCGCGCACGATCAGCGTGTTCACTCGGATCGAGCCGCGTATCGTAGCCTCCTCGCCCACGATCAGGAAACCATCGCCGTAGACCTCGCCTTCGAAGGCGCCGTCGATGCGGGCTCGTCCCTCGAAAAAGAGCTTGCCCTCGTAGCGGGTTTCGGCGCCGAGAAGCGAGTGGATGACGGCGTCGTGGTCCTGCATCGCTTCGTGAGGGTAGAAAGCGCGGGGACACGGGTCAATCCACCGTTCGCTCCGGACTTGTCACGCATCGAAGTGGCCCTAACTCCCCTCACGGGCGGCTTTGACCCGTCGCAGGGCTCGTGCTAGGTCGCGCTCGCTTTTGGGCGGAATCATCGCCGGCCGACACACTTCCAGAAAACCGGAAAGAACATGGCAGACCTTCAGAACGGGCGTGTTACTCAAGTCATTGGTCCGGTCGTGGACGTTGCTTTTCCCCACGGTAAGCTCCCGGCAATTCTCACCGCACTTCAGGTGAGCAACCCCGCGATCAGCGACAAGGATTGGAATCTCACTTTGGAGGTCGCGCAGCACCTCGGTGAGGACACCGTGCGCGCCGTCGCAATGGACTCGACCGATGGCTTGGTCCGTGGGATGGCGGTCAAGAGCACCCACGCTCCGATCACGATGCCCGTCGGAAAGGAGTGCCTCGGCCGCATCTTGAACGTCGTCGGCCAACCAGTCGACGAGCTTGGGCCTGTCAACGCGACCAAGTTCTCGCCGATTCACAAGGACCCCCCGGCATTCGTCGACCAGAGCACCGAAGTCGAGATCTTCGAGACCGGCATCAAGGTCATCGACCTGCTCGCTCCATACAGAAAGGGCGGCAAGATAGGCCTCTTCGGCGGCGCGGGCGTTGGGAAGACGGTTCTCATCATGGAGCTCATCAACAACGTCGCGAAGGCACACGGCGGCGTGTCCTGCTTCGCAGGTGTTGGCGAGCGCACGCGTGAGGGCAACGACTTGCTTCTCGAGATGAGCGAGTCGAAGCTCGAGACGGGCGAGACGGTTCTATCGAAGACGGCGCTCATCTACGGGCAGATGAACGAACCGCCCGGCGCACGCCAACGAGTCGCGCTCAGTGCGTTGACGGTCGCCGAGTACTTCCGTGACGAGGAAGGTCAAGACGTGCTCCTCTTCATCGACAACATCTTCCGCTTCACCCAGGCGGGGTCCGAGGTCTCGGCGCTCTTGGGCCGCATTCCCTCGGCGGTCGGGTACCAGCCGACGCTGGCGACCGAGATGGGCGAGCTTCAGGAGCGAATCACGTCGACGAACAAGGGCTCGATTACGTCCGTTCAGGCGATCTACGTGCCTGCAGACGACTTGACGGACCCAGCGCCGGCCACGACGTTCGCCCACTTGGACGCGACGACGGTGTTGTCGCGTTCAATTGCCGAGCTCGGCATCTATCCGGCCGTCGATCCGCTCGACTCGAGCTCCACCATGCTCGACCCGGGCATCATCGGCGAGCGTCACTACCGCGTTGCCCGCGGGGTCCAGGAGACTCTGCAGCGCTACAAGGACCTCCAGGACATCATTGCAATTCTCGGTATGGACGAGCTGAGCGAAGACGACCGCCTGATCGTCGACCGCGCGCGAAAGATTCAGCGCTTCTTGTCGCAACCGTTCTTCGTCGCCGAGCAGTTCACGGGACTCAAGGGCGCGTACGTGCCGCTCGAGGAGAGCATCTCGGGCTTCGAGGAGATCCTGGACGGCAAGCTCGACCACGTTCCGGAGCAGGATTTCTATCTCAAAGGCAACATCGAGCAGGTGAAGGAAGCCTTCGCCAAGCGCTCCAAGGACTGAAGGAGCCGGAGTGGCTAACTCGCAGCACCTACAACTCGACGTCGTCACGCCCGCAGGCTCCGTGCTGTCGGTGGAGGTCGACTCGGTTCAAGCCCCGAGCGTCGAGGGCGAGTTCGGCGTCCTTCCGAACCACCTTCCCTTGTTGGCCGCCCTCAAGTGCGGCCTCCTCGTGTGGCAGGTCGGAGGCAAGCGGGACATTGCCGCCATCGGTCCGGGGTTCGTCGAAGGTGGGCCGGACAAAGTTCTGTTGCTGACCGATTTGTTTGCGTCGCCGAAAGACATCAAGCCTGACAAGGTACGCGAAGAGCTGGCGAGGGCCGAAGAGGCGCTGAAAGCCTTCGGCGAGCTGTATGAAGGCCCCGAATACAACGAGCTGCAGCGAGACGTAGATTGGGCCCACGCGCGGCTCGAGGCCTACGCCGCTTCGCGCGCAGTCTAGTCGACGCCGCCCTCCTCCGAGGGCACCTCCGCCAACCACCTGTCGAGCGCCACTCGAGCCGCAGCCTGTTCGGCGTCGATTTTCGAACGGCCGACGCCCACTGCGATTTCCTGATCGTTGAGTTGCAATGCCACCGTGAATTCCCGATCGTGGTCGGGGCCGTCCGTCGTCACGAGTTGGTAGCTCGGTGTCCCTCCGAGGTGTGCCTGCGCCCATTCCTGTGCGCGGGATTTCGCATCGCGGAGCCCCAGCGCGCTGCTTTGCAACCGCGGCTCGAATAGGCGGCGAGCGGCCGCGAAAGCGGCGTTGGCGCCTCCATCACAGTAAATCGCTCCGAGACAGGCTTCCAAGGCACTTGCGAGGAGCCTCGGCTTCGCCCGGCCACCCGACTTCTGCTCTCCCTTGCCGAGTCTCATCGCCTCGCCGACACCGATGGTTTCAGCTGCGTCGGCCAGCCCTTTTTCACTGACCAAGTCGGCCCGTCGCCGAGTGAGCTCGCCTTCGTCAGCCTCCGGAAACTGGGCATACAGCAAGGATGCGACGACGAAGCCGACCACCGCATCTCCGAGGAACTCCAAGCGCTCGTTGTCCGAGGAACTGATGTCGGGTTGCTCGTTCTTGAACGAACGATGGGTGAGCGCATCGACCAACAGACGAGTGTCGACGAACGAGTAGCCGAGCTCTTCGCAGAGATGCCCCGCGGCTTCGTCGAGTGGCTCGTCCCGTTCGTACATGGACTGCACGTTATCAGCTCGGCCGAAGCGGATCCATCGCCAACCCGACCCGTGCTATAGCCGGCGCGTGGAGTTTCCCCCCGAGAAGTTGGATACGAAGCGGCTGCTGCTGCGCCGCCCGACGATCGATGACGCCGACGCCGCATTCGCCTCTTACGCCAGCGACCCGAAGATCACCCGTTACCTGACCTGGACTGCCCATCAGAGCTCTCTGCAGACGCGGGATTTTTTTCAGCAGTGCATCGATGCGTGGGATCTCGGCATGGGTCATCGCGTGTGGCTGATCGAACGCAAGGAAGACGGCGCGATCGCGGGGACGATCGGGTGCACGGTATACCTGCACCGGGTCGAGGTTGGTTTTGCGCTCGGAAGCCGGTTTTGGGGACACGCATACATGCCCGAGGCGCTTGCGGGCGTATGTGAGGCCGCCTTCGAGGACGGTCGAATCGCACGCGTTCAGGCGCTCTGCGACGAGGAAAACGTCCGTTCATCGAGGGTGATGGAAAAGGTGGGGATGCAATACGAAGGGCGGTTGAGGAAGTACGGACACCATCCCAATCGATCCGAGCTACCCCGAGACTGCCTGATGTATTCGGTGGTGCGCAGCGATTGAAAGGCCGATCGAAGAGGCTACAGTACGCTCCGCGATGCGCCTTCTGACGACCGTAGCCGACCAAGCTGAGGCGAAGACCCTTGGCGATGCGCTCTATACCGACGGCGTGGCGACGACGATCAAGGAGACACGAGACGGCGGATTCGCGGTCTGGGTTCACGACGAGGACAAGTTGGAGCAGGCCCAGGGTTTCTTGAACGACTTCGATCCAAGCGCGGATCACGTCTCGGACATGGCTCGCCGAGCTCGCGCGCGACGCCGGCAAGAGGCCAAGGCCGACGAGCAGCTCAGAGCCCGCACGGAAAAGATTCGCAAGCAGATCGAGGCCAAGCAAAACATGCGCATCGGCCCGGTGACGGCCGGACTAATCGGCATCTGCGTCCTGGTTTTCGTCTTGACGGGCATGGGCGAAAAACCGGAGGCCATGGGCTACCTCACCTTCACGCCGCTCACGCCCGTGAGGGGCGGGTTCGTGTTTGGCGACGTGAGCGCGATTTGGAAGGGGCAGCCCTGGCGTTTGTTCACGCCGATGTTTCTGCACTTCGGCTTCATACACCTCGCGTTCAACATGTGGTGGCTGAAGGATCTGGGCACAGCGATCGAGCGCGTGTTCTCTCCACGCTATCTGTTGACCTTCGTGTTGGCGACCGCGGCGTTTTCGAACGTGCTCGAATATGCGTTGTCGGGACCGACGACCTTCGGCGGCATGTCCGGGGTGGTCTACGGCTTATTCAGCTTCATCTGGATACGAGGCCGCTTCGACCCGAGCTTTCCGTACCGGATGCCGCAGCAACTGGTCACATTCATGCTGATCTGGTTGGGCTTGGGATTCACCGGCTGGGTCGGACCCATCGCAAACTGGGTACACACCGGCGGCCTCATCGCAGGCGCAGCCTGGGGATGGATCTCCTCACGTCGCTAGGGGACACGCTCCCCACCAGAAAATCCAATCAAGTTGGCAGCTTAACGACCACACCGCGAAAACCGACCGTCGTCCGGGGAGCCCGAGGACACCCGCAGGTTATCGCGGTGTGCGTCGTAAGCGGTTGTAAAGTGAGTGTTTTGGGGTGGGCTGCGTGTCCCCGAAAAGGGTTGCGTAGGTTCTGGCCCGGTCTTGCTGGATGTCGTCCACGATGCGCTGGAGCGCCTCGCGGCCGTTGCGTTCGATCGTTCGCTCGTTGTGCGCCAGGACGGCCGCGGCCGCGGTGAGCTCTGGCTTTTCCTTGTGAAGGGCGCGTAGGTCGAGGTCGAAGATGTCGGTGTAGTGGGGCGGATCTTGCGCTCGGATCTCTTCGAGGCGTGATCGCCGAACGAGCTGGACCGTCGGGTCGGGGGTTTGGCGGAGCAATTGGATCGGACCTGCGGACTCGGGGGCAACCGGGAAAAACGGCGCAGACACGAACACTTCGCCCAGCTGCGCACCGACCGCCGCTGCCCAGTCTGCAAATGCATCTGCATCCGCGGTGAAGCAAGGCGCAATCACGAACGCTACGTCCACGTCCTCATCAGCGGCCCATTCAGCCAACACTGGCAGGAGCTCTTCGGGGCTCATCGACACCGCGGTGACGACGTGCGCACGCGCACGGCCTTCGAGGCGTGCCGCCTTTGCCCAGGGGCAAACCGAAAACCGTTCGACGAGCTCGCGGTGATAGCGCTCGTGGAGCCTGAGCGCCTCGCGGACGAGCCCCTCACGTGGATTCATCGCACTCAACCCGCCGCCCTGGCGATTCGCCGCGCGAGATACTCCTCCAAGTGCGGTACGACCGTCATGCCGAGCGCGTCGTCAGGCGTGTGGAACTCGGCGCGGACGACCTCGCGGTCATCGATTCGCACCTTCGGCTCGGAGTCCATCTCGAGCTCGTAGATGTCGAGCGTATCTTTGCGGTGTTCGAAGAAGTGGGTGCCGTGATAGGCATGCACCAGCCTCTTCGGCTGCACCTGGATGCCGACCTCCTCGTGGAGCTCGCGCGCGGCCGCGGTCCGGATATCTTCGCGCGGCCTGACGTAACCGCCCGGCAACGTCAGCTGACGTCGATAGGAGTTCTTCACGACGAGCACGCGTCCCCGGTACCAAACCGCGACGAGGGCCCCTGTCGTCTCGGGTCGCCGAATGAACCAGAGCAGCCGAAGACCCCAATGCGCCACTCGATACACCGCCCTGATCAAGGCGTTGATCATGGACACAGGTTACCAAAAGAGGCGGTTCCAGAGAAATCCGCCGTGAAGGCGGGATTTAGACGCTGAGGCCGGCCCGAGCCCAGCGCCCTCGTCGATAGGCCAAAATCCCGAGTCCCATTCGGATGACGAACGACAAAGGCAGCGCCACCCAGATCCCGAAAGCCCCCCATCCGACGACGAATCCGAGGAACCAGCTGAGCGGCACCTGGACGACGACGGTGCCCACCACGTTGATCAGGAGGCTCGTGTTGGTCGCGCCAGCCCCACGGAGCATCCCGATGAGCGCGATGTGGACGCCCACGATCGGCATTCCCCAGCCGAGCAACCGCATCCACACTATCGCGTAACGGCCGAGCTCAGTGCCGGGGTCGACGTCGAAGATCCAGATGATCGGCTCGGCGCCGAACACGATCCCGAGCCCGATCGCGGTCATGATGACGGTCGACAGGATCACGCCCCCACGCACGACCTCCCGCGCCTCGGGTACGTCGCCCGCGCCGAGCGCGTTTCCGACCATGGCTCCAATGGCCTGAGAAACCCCTAGGCCCGGCACGAACGCGAGCGACTGAATCCGGAGACCGATTCCGTGTGCGGCGACGGCCACCTGTGCGACGCGGGCCAGCATCCCCACGATCGACAGAAACGCGACGTTGAGAATGACCATGTCGAGCGCGGCCGGTGCGCCGACACGAAAGAGATCGTTCGCGAGTGAACGGTCGATCGGCGCCCACCGAAGATGGGCTCGCATTCCCTTGATCACATCCCGGCGCAAGATGAAGACCATCATCGCGACCGCTGCAGCCTGGGAGATCACCGTCCCCCAGGCAGCACCACGAACGCCCAATGCAGGTAGCCCAAATCGGCCTAGAATCAGCCCGTAGTTCAGGAGGACATTGAGGAAATTGCTGAAGAGCGCGATCGTGAAGGGCAGCATCGTATTGCCAACCGCGCGCAAGGCAGCCGCGAACAACATGTTGAGATAAAAGAACACCGTGAGCGTGAAGAGTGGTCGCAGATAGTCCACCCCGAGCTCGCGCACCGTCACGTCGGCTCCGAGCCAGTCCATGGCGAGACCCGCGCCCAGATTTCCCACGATCGCGACCGCAATCGACACGACATAGGTCAGTAGAATGCTCTGGTGGAGGACGTGGTTGATGCGGTCCGTTTCACCCGCGCCGTGTGCCCGAGCGATGAAAGCCACCGTTCCTACCGTCAGGCCGAGCATCGCGACCATCAACAGGAAGATCAGCTGGCTCGCGAACCCAAGCGCCGTGAGCGCCTGTTCCGCATTCACCAATCGGCCGCACATGGCGGTATCGACTGCGAGCGTCAGCACGCTGAGCACGTTCAGACCGACGATTGGCATGGCCAGATCGAAGAGACGCCGGAAGATGGTGCGATCGACGCCTTCGGATGGAGCTGACACTGCCTTCATGCGTGGCGCGGGAGCCTGCATCGCTGGAAGTGGGCACGCCAGCGCTTTCCTAATGGTGCTACTCTCCCGGTGCGATGCCCGGTGAGCCGCGACAGTTTGGTCCTTACCATCTGGTGCGCCGGCTCGGGGTCGGCGGAATGGCGGAGACGTTCGAAGCAACGCGAGCCGGAACCGGTGGATTCGAGCAACGCGTCTGCCTGAAGCGTGTGCTTCCGGCGTTCAGCGAAGACGATGAATTCGTTTCACGCTTTCGTCGCGAGGCGATGCTCGCCGCACAGCTTCGCCACACGAACATCGTCGGTATGATCGACTTCGGTGAGATCGACGGCGTGCACTACATGACGCTCGAGCTCGTCGACGGCGTCGACCTGCGATCCTTCCTCAAGTCGTCTCCTGGAGAGAGGCTATCGCCCGAGACCGTCGCCTTGATCGGGTTGGATCTGGCGCACGCGCTCGCGCACGCCCACGCCACCCTCGTTCATCGCGACATCTCTCCGTCCAACATCCTGCTGAGCCGGTCGGGCGAAACGAAGCTCGCGGACTTCGGAATCGCGAAAGCGATGGACGACGCACGGGCCACGGCCAGTCGGAGCGCCAAGGGGAAAGTCCCCTACATGTCGCCCGAGCACATGCGCGGTGAGCCCCTGGATGGGCGGGCAGACCTCTTCTCGCTCGGCGTCGTGCTCTTCGAGGCAGCGTCGGGCGCCAGGCCCTTCGATGGAGTCCATGATGTCGAGACGATGCAGAGGATCCTCGAAGGTGAGCGGCCCTCCCTCGCCGAGGTCGCTCCGGAGGCGCCCCGTCGGCTTTGCGAGGTGATCGAGCGGATGATCGAAGTGGATCCGGCTGCCCGCACGCCAAGCGCGGCCCGCCTAATCGAGGAGTTGGCGGAGGTCGCGCCTCCCCCGACGGTGAGGCGCGAGCTCGCGTCGACGATCGAAGGTCACCGTGGCGGTCCCGAGGCCCGTCTGCACGTGCGGGCCCGGGAAGCGGAGCGTGACACCGAGCTCAGCCGTCCCCCGAGCCTACCTCGGACGACAGCGGGGGAGAGCGATGGCCGTCCGCCGCGCAGACGCGCAAGGGCTGGCCGCGCTCTGATCATCGCAAGCGCGTTGGCGGTGAGCTCGATCGCGGTCGTGGTCGTAACACGGTCGCTCGAGCGTGGCGCTTCGGTGCCAGCGGCGGTGACGGTGCCAGCCGCAGTACCAGCGACGGCAGCAGTACCAGCGGCAGCGCCGGTGCCAGCGGTATTACCAGCGGCGGCGGCGGCGGAAACGCCGGCGTCAGCGGCAGAGCCCGCGCAAGGGGAACCCTCGACGAGGCCACCTGAGCCGCAGCCGCCGGCTCGGGTGAACAAGGGCTGGCTCCACGTCGTGGTTCAGCCCTGGGGCAACGTCTGGATCGACGATGTATGGATGGGCAGGGCCCCGGTGAAGGCGCGCCTGCCGAAAGGGCGGCACGTCGTCAAAGCCGGGCGAGAGCTGCCGAGCGAAACCCGGATCGTCCGAGTGCAAGCTGGAGCCCGACAGGAGATCGACATCAGCCTAGCCGAATAGCTCTACTCGACGACGATGGCGCCGCACGGAAACTCTGCGGTGAATGTCGACGAACCGCTCTTGAACGTGTCGCAGGCGCTGCCGACCAGCTCGATGACGTTATTGACGCCCGGCTTGACTTGCCATTCGCTCGGACAGCTCAACGGCGTGCCATTGAGGCGAACGTCGCCCTCGGCACACGCCAGGGTGACATCGTCGAACGGTTTATCGATCTGCACCTCGCAGGAGATGCTGTCGCTGATGATCTGCTGGAACGCGTCTGCAAGAAGCTCTGGAGTCGTCGCTTTCCAGAACGGAGCGGGATCCCCGCTCTCGTTCGCGGGCTTGCCAACTCCTACGTTTGCCATTTGCTGAAGGTGCGCGTCGCTGACGTCGTTGCCGACGCTCAGAATGAAGACGTCGAGCCCTGCAGCATGTGCAGCGGTGGCTGCAGTGACCGCCTCCGCCTGACCGTTTTGAGGATTGGGCTGCTCGCAGGTGTCTGGCTCACCGTCCGTGGCCAAAACGATGATCGTAGGCCCTTCTGCCGGTGGTGGGCTCGCTTGGATGACGCCCACGAGTGCGTCGATGCTGTCGCCGGTTGGCGTGTCGCCGCCGGCATCGTTCGGGTAGGCGCTAGGATAAATGCTGTTGTTGCTGATCGCGCTCGAGTTGTTGAGCCCGAAGTCGACCCTTGGGCTGGCTGCGAAGGGATCGCCCGCGACCGGGAGCCTCGGACATGGGGGATTCGAGTTTCCGTTGTTGGAAGTGTAGGTGGTCAAGCCGAAGCGAACGATCGATTCGAGGTCCGCGACGATCTCGGTAATCGCCCCATGGGCAGCAGTCCACCGCGGTTGTCCTGCGAAGTTCTCGGTCATCGACCCGCTTTGGTCGACGAGGAACATCACGTTCGGGACGCTTCGGGTAGGCGTGACTTGAATCGACTGACATCCATTGCCGCCCGTATTCCCCGTCCCGCCAGTACCGCCGGTTCCCATCACGCAGCGGCCGCGTGCGTTGCACGTCGAGCCTTGCGCGCAACCCTCGTCCGCGGTGCACTGAGCCGAGCAAACACCATTCAAGCAGAACGTCCCGAGCTCACACTCCGAGTCGCTGCCGCTTGGGCACGCCTCGTCGCAGCCCGGAGGCGGAACGGTCAGCGTGGTGCAACTGAGCGTGCCCCCGGTTCCGCCGGTGCCAGACCGGGGGCCGGAGTCACCGGTGCCACAGGCAAGAATCACGAGGCCGACCGAGGCCACCAGCACGATTGAAAGTGGATAACGCATGACGAGCTCCCTATGAGAAAAGCCAACTATACTGCTATTCTACACTTACTTTGTACAGCACGCAAATGGGGCGGCCGGCTCTTAATAGTCGGAATTCTTGATTGGTTTCATGGGCTTGAAGGGTGACTCCTAGCCTGCTGCCGAGCATCCTGCTCCATGTCACCGAAATCCGCAAAAAACCCCTGGCCTGGGTTTTGGGTGAACCGTTGAACGTGCTCAGCCCTCTGTGCAGGCGCGTTTTTTCAAGTAGGAAAGGGCTCCGAAACCGGATGGAAACAATCGTGGACCAGAGATCCGGACAACGCGCTCTTCGGAACGGGCACACCGACCGGTTCGCTGGTGCCCCGGAGAGAAATCTGCAGGAGTAGGAACGATGAGCATCATCAAGGCTGAATACATCTGGATCGACGGCACCGAGCCGACGCCGCTTCTTCGCGCGAAGACGAAGATGCTGGAAGCCAACATCATCGAGAAGGTGCTGGGCGCGATCACCGGGGTTGCCGCGCTACCAAACTGGGCCTTCGATGGGTCCAGCACCAACCAGGCCACCGGCGACGACTCCGACTGCCAGCTATTCCCGGTATTTGCCTGCCGAGATCCGCTCCGCGGCGGTGACAACCTGCTCGTGCTCTGCGAGGTCGGAACCCACGGCGGCCAGCCACATGCGACCAACACGCGTCGCGCGGCAGCCGAGGTCGAAAAGCGCGTCAAGGACCTCGAGTGCTGGTACGGCATGGAGCAGGAATACACGATGATGAAAGACGGATGGCCGCTCGGCTTCCCCGAAGACGGCTACCCGGGGCCGCAGGGTCCGTATTACTGCGGGGTCGGGGCGCAGTACATCTTTGGCCGGGAGATCGTCGAAGAGCACATGGACGCCTGCATCAAGGCCGGTCTGAAGATCTCGGGGATCAACGCCGAAGTCATGCCGGGTCAGTGGGAGTTCCAGATCGGCCCCGCGGGAGTCACCGAGGTCGGTGACCACATGTACATGGCCCGCTACCTCCTCGGCCGTATCGCCGAGACCTATGG
The DNA here is from genome assembly GCA_963792825.1 of uncultured delta proteobacterium. GTDB lineage: Bacteria > Myxococcota_A > Polyangia > Polyangiales > Houyiibacteriaceae > SG8-38. The sequence continues at coordinate 342,025 of CAWBXS010000002.1, forward strand.
AGTCGACATTTCCTTGGACGCGAAGCCGGCCAAGGGTGACTGGAACGGGGCCGGGTGCCATACCAACTTCAGCACCAAGGCCATGCGTTCGGACGGGGGCCTCGAGGTCATCCACGCGTACTGCAAGAAGCTCGGAGAACCCGATCGGATTGCATTGCACCTCAAGCACTACGGCCACGGGCTCGAGGATCGTCTGACTGGGGCGCATGAAACAGCTTCGTACAAGGAGTTCAAGTTTGGCGTGTCCGACCGTGGGGCCTCGATCCGCATCCCACTGCAGACCGACCTCGACGGGAAGGGTTACCTAGAGGATCGTCGTCCCTGCGCGAACATCGATCCGTACACCGTGGCTCGGTTGCTCGCAGAAGCTGCCGAGTAGGCCGGTCTCGGGTTCACCGGAGGCGCCGCGTTCTTTGAGCGCGGCGCTTCTCGTTAAATCGTCAGAACCCCAGCGCCTCGAATTCCATCGTGGCAGAGCCGCTCGAGCGCCTCGTTCGCGTTCTCGAGCGGAAACGTTTCGACCCGCGTGCGAACGGGGACCTCGGCGGCTTCCCTGAGGAAGGCGTGTCCGTCGTTGCGGGTGTTGTTGGCCACGCTGCGCAGCACGCGCTCGCGGTAGAGCAACTCGTAGGGCAGCTCGGGGATCGGGCTCATGTGAATCCCGCCGAGCACCAGGGTGCCGCCCTTGTCGAGATGGGAGAGCGCAGCGGGCACGATCTCGCCCGCGGGCGCGAAGACGATGCCCGCATCGAGCGGGACGGGAGGTGTGTCGACCGTCCCTCCCGTCCAGGCCGCACCGAGCTCTTCGGCAAGCGCCTGGTGCTTTTCGCGGTCGCGGGTGCAGACATAGACGTCGGCCCCGCGTGCACGCGCGATCTGGATGGCCACGTGACCCGCGGCTCCAAAACCATAGAGACCGAGCCGGGCGCCGGACCAGTCCTCGATACCGGTCTTGCGCAGGCAGCGATAGCCGATGATGCCGGCGCAGAGAAGCGGCGCCGCTTGAAGATCGGAAAAGCTCTCAGGCAACCGGTAGGTGAAGCTCGCCGGCGCAACGACGTGCTCGGCAAAGCCTCCATGAACGGTCCACCCGGTGAAGTCGGGCGAGTCGCAGAGGTTCTCGCGGTGGCTCTTGCAGAACGCACACCGCCCGCAGGTCCGGTGAAGCCAGGCGACGCCGACACGGTCTCCAGGCTTGATGTCCTTCACGTCTGAGCCGAGGCGTTCGACCCGGCCGACGACCTGATGTCCCGGGATGATCGGTGAGCGCCGCACCTTGAGATCGCCTTCGACCAGGTGCAGATCGGTTCGGCAGATCCCGCAGGCATGCACTTTGATCAGCACCTCATCGGGCGCCGGCTCGGGGATGGGCACATCGGCCAACCGAAGCGGGTGGGTTTCGATCGGCGCGGGCACATCGAGGACCATGGCACGCATGACGAGCGATCATACCACTCATGCTTGAGAAACAAGCATCCCCCGACGCGTCTCTCACCACTGGAGGATGGGCCAACCTCGCTTGCGCGCTGTCCTCCGAAGGCGGGGATCGGGGCTGACGACCCTAGGATGCCCGACCGCCTCGAGCATTGGGATATCGGTCAGCGAATCCGAATAGAAATAACACGCTGCGAGATCGATTCCCTCGCGCGAGGCCCAGCGGCGAGCGCGCTCGACCTTTCCCGGCCCATAGCAAAGGGGCCGCTCGAAAGTACCGAGGAGGTTTCCATCGCCGTCGATTGGAAAGTGGTTGCAGAGATAATCATCGAGGCTCCACGTCGTTGCAGCGGCGCGCGCTTCGAAGACCGACGCGCTCGTCAGCAGGACCAAACGATGTCCCCGCTCGCGGTGATCGAGCAAGGCGCGCCGCGCGCCCCTGCGCAGACGGTGCGCAACGTCACGGGCGAACCAGCGACGGGTTTCGTCGTCGAGGGCCTCGTAATCTCGCCTGTGATAATGGGCGACGGCTTCTCGAAACGCGGTCTCGATGTCGATGATGGATAGGTGGTAGAGCGCGTTCCAGACAGCCACCCGCGCAAACTGGCGGGCAGAGATGTTCCCGTTCAACAGCTCGTGCTTCGCCCACAGTGTCGCGCTATTCACGTCGAGGAGCGTGCGGTCCAGGTCGAAGAACGCTGCAGTGGGTGAGCTCAACCGTGGGTTCCTAGGAGCCGACCAGGCGCAGAAGCTCGCCCACCGAGTGCTCGGCTTCGATCGGGTGACGGAGGCGTGATCGATGGTCGATCTCGTAGCGGGTTCGGCGTCCCTGTCGAATTCGGGAAATCACGCCAGCCTCCTCGAGCTCGCCCAGAATACGTTGGACCGCCCGCTCGGTGATGCCGACCGCCTGGGCGATCTCGCGCACCCGAACGTTCGGATCGCGGGCAATCCATACCAATATGTGCCCGTGATTACTCAGGAAACTCCAGGACGGGAGGCCTTGTTCGTCGGGTGCGGTCATAACTGATTCTCATTACATAAAACATAAAACAGGTATTGACAAGCCTGTATTTTGTATCATGTTTAATTTATCATGAAATCGATGCCCCCTGGCCCGCGGGTTGCCCAGCCGTCTCCGCTTCGCCGCGCATGGCAGCTGCTGGCCCTCGACCGCCAGGACATCCTGGTCATCGTCATCTACGGCGTCGCATTGGGCCTCCTGTCTCTGGCCGTGCCGGTTGCGGTGCAGTCCTTGGTCAACACGGTGGCCTTCGGCTCTCTGATTCAGCCGCTGGTCGTGCTGACGATTCTGCTGGCCGTTGCCCTAATCGGTGCTGCGATTCTGCGCGCGCTCCAGGTACGCATCACGGAGATGCTTCAGCGGAGGCTGTTCGTACGCATCGTCACGGAGATCGGCGGGCGTCTGCCCCGGGTGAGCGCCGGTGCGCTCCGCGCTGCGAACGGCCCTGAGCTCCTCAACCGATTCTTCGACGTCTTCACGACGCAAAAGAGCGTGGCTTCGCTCCTGCTAGGAGGCATCGATGCCATCCTCGTCGCGCTCGTCGGTTTGATCGTCCTGGCCTTCTATCATCCTGCGCTCCTCGCGTTCGACCTGATTCTCATCGTCGGCGCCGTCCTGGTGCTCATCCCACTCGGCCGTGGCGGCACCCGGACGAGCGTGGCGGAGTCAAAGGCCAAGTACGCGGTCGCCGGATGGCTAGAAGAGATGGCGCGCCACCCCCTATCGTTCAAGCTCGCCGGCGGACCTCCGCTCGCCCAGCAGCAAGTCGAGAGGCTTGCACGCACCTATCTCGACAAGCGGGATCTTCACTTCCGCGTGGTGTTCCGGCAGCTGATCGGCGCGCTTTCCATCGAGGTGATCGCGAGCGTCGCGCTGCTGGCCGTTGGCGGCCTGCTCGTCATCGGGCGCGAGCTATCGATTGGGCAGCTCGTCGCGGCCGAGCTGATCGTCACCGCCGTCGTAGCGTCGATCGCCAAGCTCGGAGGCAAGGTCGAGGTGTTCTACGACCTCGTCGCGGCCGTCGACAAGCTTGGGGAGATCCTCGATCTGCCACTCGAGCGTTCGGGCGGGGAGGAGCCCGACCCAAAGGACGGTCCGATGGGCCATCTCGTTGTTCGCGACCTGCAGTTGCTCGTCTCCGAGCCCGAGCCGGTCTCCATGGAGCTTCGACGTGGTGAGAGGCTCTGCCTGTCCGGAGCAACGCAAACGACCGATCGGATCGTCGACGCTATTTTCGGGCTCGAACCGGCCCAGTCCGGGATCATCGAGATCGATGGCCACGATGCGCGAGACCTCGCCTTGCGCGAGGTGCGGCGTCGCATCGCGCTCGTCCGTGGCGCGGAGCTCTTCCCGGGTAGCATCCTCGACAACCTTCGCGCGGCCAACGAGACGCTCTCGGCCGAAGAGGCTTGGGATGCCCTACGCCGCGTCGGGCTCGCCGGGGCGGTCAAGGCACTTCCCGAGGGCTTGCAGACGCGAATCCTGCACGACGGGACGCCGCTTTCGAGAACGCAAACCATCGCGCTCACCATGGCCAGGGCGATCGCCGGCAAGCCGTCGATTCTCATTCTGGACCGTACCCTGGATCAATTCGACCCCGAGGAGGTTGCCCGGATCCTCGATCGGCTTCTCACGAAGCGCGATGCGTCGGTGCTGCTGATCTCCGAAGATCCGGCCATCCATCAACGCGTAGATCGTCATCTCGAACTTTTACAGACCCACACTCCAGAAGGTGAAGCGGCATGAGTGAATCGACTGCAACAACCACGACGAGACCCTGGTCGCGCTTCGAGCAGGAGAGACTGCCCGAGAGCCTCGATGTGCCCCCTCCGCAGAGGGCGGCCGTGGTGGCCAAGCTCTTGGTAGGGGTGTTCGTCATTTTCTCCATCGCGGCGCTTTTCGCACCGTGGGTACAGAACATCCGAGGCAGCGGCAGCGTCCTGGCCTTCGCGCCCGACCAGCGCCAGCAACCGATCGAGGCGACGATCTCAGGCCGCATCGAACAGTGGTTCGTCCAAGAGGGATCTCAGGTGAAAAAGGGCGACCCGATCGTGGAGCTCATCGACAACGACGCGTCGATCATGGACCGCCTCGATGCGGAGCGATCGGCCGTAGAGATCAGCGGCTCCGCGCTGGAACAGCGCGTCGAGACGCTCCGGTCGCGCATCGAATCGGTTCGCCGGTCTCAGCGCGCAGAGGTCGCTGGAGTGGAAGCCAGCATCCGGATCGCGCAACAAGACGTCGAGGCGGCAGAGCAGGACCTGAGCGCAGCCAGAGCGGAGCTCGAAACCAACGACTTGAACTTGCGCCGCCAGCGCGATCTTTATGACGACGGTCTCGCATCCAAGCGGGAGCTCGAGCTCGCCGAGCTGGCCGCGCGTCAAAGCAGCGCGAAAGTCGCTTCGACCCAGGCCAAGCTCGCGGCCTCGCAGAGCCGGCTCGCGCAGAGCCGTGCCTCCCTTCGAAGGGTGGTGGCCTCCACCGATGCGGAAATCGAGAACGCGCAGGCTGCGCTTCAGAGCGCGGAGAAAGACGTCGCCTCCATCAATGCGTCGCTTGCTCGTTTGGATGTCGGCATCTCGCGGCAACTCGCCCAGACGGTCCGGGCGCCTCTCGACGGGACCATCCTGCGCATCATCGGGCGGGTCGGAGGCGAACAGGTGGATCGGGGTGAGGTGCTAGGAGTCCTGGTACCACTGACGGAGGACCGGGCAGTCGCTCTCTACGTCGACGGCAACGACGCTGCGCTCGTGAAACCGGGGAGCCCGGTGCGGCTCCAGTTCGAAGGCTGGCCGGCGGTTCAGTTCTCGGGCTGGCCGTCGGTGGCGGTTGGAACGTTTGGGGGGCGCGTTGCGTTCATCGACACCGCCGACGACGGGCGAGGCGATTTTCGGATCGTGGTCGTTCCCGATCCAGAGGACAGTCCTTGGCCCGCCGCGAGCTATCTCCGCCAAGGGGTTCTCGCCAAGGGGTGGGTTCTGCTGAATCAGGTGTCATTAGGCTTCGAGATCTGGCGGCAGTTCAATGGGTTCCCGCCGACGACCAGCCCACCCCCGATGGCGGTGACCCATGAGGCAGGCAAATGAGGGCTCGTCCGGTCTTGCTTCTCATCGCGTTGCTCGTACCGCTGAGCGCGCATGCAAGCGGCGGGGAAGCGCATCCGTTGCAGTTCGACGAGGTGCTGCGCTCGGTGAGCACGCACGATCCCCGAATCCGCCAGGCTGTCGAGCTCCTACGGCGCGCCGAGGGCAAGACGACCGAGGCGCGCGGCGCGTTCGACCCCCGACTCGGGGGGGACGCAAAGCTGACGACCGGAGCCTACTACGACCTTCGGAGCGCGAATGTCGAGCTTCGGCAACCCACGACGCTCTGGGGCTCCGAGCTCTACGCCGGATACCGAATTGGGCTAGGCCTCAACCAGAGCTTCCCGTTCTACGCAGATAACCAAACGCTCTCTGCGGGCGAGGTTCGCGCGGGGATCGAGATCCCGATTTGGCGTGGCGGCTTGATCGACCCAGAACGAGCCGAGAGGACCCGCGCCATTCGCCTCGAGGAAGCGGCCGGCCACGCGCTCTCCGTCACCGAGCTCGACCTCGAGCTTGCCGCTGCGGGGGCGTACTGGAAGTGGGTCAGCGCCGGGCAGAACCGGCAGGTCGCCAACGCGTTGCTTCGGCTCGCGGAAGAGCGTGATGAGCAACTTCGCCGGCGCTTGAAGGCGGGCTCGATCCCGGAGTTCGACGTGCTCGACAACGAGCGAATCTTGCTCGAACGCAAGGCATTCGTCGTCTCTGCCGAACGCGCGTTCGAGCAGGCCGGATTCGAGCTATCACTCTTCCTACGGGATTCCGGAGGAGAGGCCGTGGTGCCCGATGCGGAGAGGGTCCCGCAACGCTTGGAGATGAGGCCCCTCGAACAGCTCGCCGTCGAGCAAGCGGTCAGCCAGGTGCTCGCATGCCACCCTGAGCTCAGGCGCTCGAGGGCGGAGCTCGGGGCTGCGGAAGTCGACCTCACGCTCACCCGCAACCAGGTCGCGCCCGACGTGAGGGCGTTCTTTCAGTACTCGCGCGACCTCGGAGAGCTGACCGGCACGGCGCTCGACTTCACGCTTCCAGGCAACGTGTTTCAGGCCGGTGTCGAGCTGTCCGTACCCTTGCTCCTGCGGCGAGACCGGGGCCGTCGAGATGCAGCCCGAGCCGAGGTCGCCGAAAAACAGGCCAGGCTCGACTTCGTCGCAGACCAGCTACGCGCGAGGACTCGCGATGCAGCGTCGGCCGTTCACGCAGCGCAGGCGCGAGCGGAGCTCACCGAAGACGTGGTCGAAGCGGCAGCCGAGCTCGCCGAAGGGGAGCGCCGGCGGTTCGAGGTGGGAGCCAGCAATCTGATCTTCGTGAACCTTCGTGAGCAGCAAGCCGCCATGGCGCGCATGCAGTACATCGATGCGCTTGCGTTTGCGGAGATCGAGAGGACCCGCTGGCAGACCACCACGCGCGTCTCGTGCAGCCCCGACACCGAGGCACCCTAACCCAGCGCTCGGCGTGCGGCCTGTTGCACCCGCGTCGATCTGCTGGTGTGATGGGGCCGTGGGGTCCCAACCGCCGACAGTCACGAACGATCAGATCGCAGCGATCCTCGAGCAGGTCGCCAACCGTCTCGAGGCGCAGCACGCGAACATCTATCGAATCGATGCGTACCGCGCCGGTGCGACGGTGGTTCGGCGCCATGAGACGAGCATTCAGGGCCTCGCGTTGACCGAAGGACGTACGGCTCTCGATGCGCTTCCCCAAATTGGATCGAGCCTCGCGAGCTCGATCGACGAGATCGCGCACACGGGCCGACTCGGTTTGCTCGAGCGACTGGAAGGCAGACAATCCCCGGTCGAGCTCTTCAAGACGGTCCCAGGGATCGGAGAAGAGCTCGCCGAGCGCATCCATCGAGACCTCCACATCGACACCCTCGAAGCACTCGAGGTCGCGGCCCACGACGGACGTCTCGACGCAGTGGCAGGCTTCGGCCCGCGCCGCATCGAAGCGATCCGCGACATCCTCGCAACCATGCTCGCTCGCTCGTCGCGAGGAAGAGCCCGCAGATTCGAGGAGCTGCGGGAAGCCGGGGCTCCAATCAGCGCCTCCGAACCGGCGGAGGCTCGACCGGAGGTCGGTCTCCTTCTCGAGGTCGACCGGCAGTACCGAGAGAAGGCCGACGCAGGAGAGCTTCCCCGCATTGCACCTCAGCGGAACAACCCCGAGGGCGCTGCCTGGCTGCCCGTCTTGCACACTTACGAGGATGGTTGGCACATCACCGCCCTGTTCTCCAACACCGATCGAGCCCACGAGCTCGGGCGTGTTCGCGACTGGGTTGTGATCTACTTCGAGCGAGACGGCCATGAGGGGCAGTGCACCGTCGTCACCGAGTTCCGCGGACCTCTCGCCGGCAAGCGCGTCGTGCGCGGGCGCGAGGATGAAGTCGCCGCTTCGCTGGAGTAGCCGGGCTACACTTGCAGGGCCGTCCTCGAGAGAAACCGGCCCAGCCCTTCGAGCACCTGCATCGGGATTTCATGGCCACCACGGAAGGGGATCCACTCGGTCGAGAGGCCGGCTTCGCGCATCGCGTCGCGGAGCTGCTCGGCGGCTTCGAACGAGAGGAGTGGATCGCTCGCGCCGTGGCTTTGAAACACTGGCACTCCCTTCTTCGAGCCCATACCGGCTTTCCATGCGTCGAGGTTCACGGGCGTTCCGGATAGGATCACCAAGCCGGCTGGCGTCAGGTGTCTCGTGAACACCGCATTGCAGGCCACCATCGAACCCTGCGAAAACCCGCCGACGATCAGATGCTCGCTCGTCACATCGAGCTCCTTCTGCATCTCGTCGATCATCTGCACGATCCCGTCGGTGGCGTCCTCCATCCCGGGGGGGATCTCGGTAGCGTAGCTTCGCGGCCCCTCCGCCATCGCCTGCTCGGCGCGAGCGAGGTCGAGCATCCACCAGGCACGCGCGCGGACCATTCCTGGGATCTCGCGGGGAGCTTCTGGAAACGCGAAGCGGATATGGTGGGGCACATCGAGAACTCGCCAAAGGCCTACCAAATCCGTGCCCGGTGCGCCGAAACCATGCATCAACACGACCAAGGGTCCGTCGCCGCCGCCTTCGCGATCTTCGCCGCCTGTCAGCCGAACCGTGATGCCGGCGAATCGTTCTTCTCGCATACCTGCGGAGTGTAGCGCAGTGACCTCCCTCCGCGACTCGCCCACTAACCGGTCGAAAGATCGGTGATGTTGAGTACCGTCCACTCGGCCGGAGCGATCGTCACCTCACTGACGTAGAGGCTGCCCGACACAGTGACCTCGATGTGATGCGAACCGGTCGAAAGTCGCGTTCGAACGAGCGACATGCGCGCCGGGAGCGTCGCCCAACTCCGCGTGTCCGGCTTGTCCGCTGCCAGCATTCCTCCCTGCGTGATCAGCGCTGCGAGGACGCCGAGGCCACTGCGATCGGTAGCCTTGCCGGTTGCAACGCCGACGCCCGCGCCGATTGCGGCACGTGCAATCATTCGTGTCACTGCAGCCGCCATCACCCGACCCCTGCTCTCGTTCCAGGCCTCCCGAACGAGAGCATCGACATCGGCGACGACCTCGATGGGTCGCTCAGCCCCGTCGACCAGGACCAGTGGGTCAGCGTAGCTCGGCGGTGCAGGCCCAAGCTCGGGGTAGTTGACCCAAGTCACCAGGCCCTGCCCCGCGAGGCGACGAGCCTGTTGCTCCGCCCCGGGGGGCAAGAAGACTGCGCCAACTGTCAAGGCAATCCCAATCGGGACACGCTTTGCGACCATCGAGGGGACTCGGCCGTGGTTGACCAGTATGATCAGCTCGCCCTCGCTTCCTTCTCTCGATGACGGCTTCGGGCTTGCCATCGTGGCTGCTGAGGACTCGAGCTGAGGCGTTCGGTACTTGGTCAGACGCATCAGTCGGCTCACGGGCTCGGCGAGACTCGGAAATGCCCTCGACTGCAGCGCCTCGTCGTAGTAGCGAAGCGCTTCACCGGGATCGTTTGCCTTTTCGAACGTGTAGCCCGCAAGATAGCTCCCTACCACGCCCGCCTCTCCGAGGCTTTGTCGACCACCTCCCTCCTCACCCCTCAGGTAGTCGCGCATCACCGTGAAGCGCCGCGCCTCCACCTTCGCGCCCTCGAGGTCGTGGCTGACGAGGTAGTTAATCATGTTGAGCGAGTTGAGCATGAGCTTCTCGTAGGGCCTCGCTTTGTAGGGTCCCGCGCTGTCAGAGAACAAATAGCGGTTGATCTCGTCCGCTGTCGACCGACTGAAATCGAGGATCTCGAGCGCCTTGTCGGCGGTCTCGAAATCACGACTGGACGCCTGGTACTCCGCCAGGGCTTGCAGAACCATTCCCCGATCGAGCAACAGGAGTGCGTCGTCGTCCCTCAACGGAGAGGGAGTCTGGTTCGCCTGCCGGACTCCCAGGGCCGCATTGGCCGCGCTCAACGCATCATCGAGGGAACGCGCGTCCAAAGCGGTCCGAGTTTGTAACGTGGAATCGACGAATGTCTTGCAGCCGGGAAGGCTTGCGAGCCATCCCCCGAGGAACAAGCAAACGGCATGTCGTGCACGCCACCGCCGACCCTGTGTGGGAGAAACCACCAGTTAGATGATAGCCTTCGTGATCGGTGTTTGATTCTGAAAGAGAATCTCGCCCGTTTCCACCGATACAGCGCGAATGAACAAGTAGTATTGCACTCGCCGCGCCTTCTCGGTTCGTTCGTCGGTTGAAAACACCTTTCCCGACACGATGTAACGCACGCCCAGCTGCTTGCCCCAGCTCGCAATCTGCGTGTGATCGAAGCCGCCGTCACTCGCGTACTGACGGCGAATCTCCTCCATGAGCGCATCTTGAGTATCCAAGCTGACCACACGTACGGGCGCAAAGTTGACGAGTTGCGATTCGATCTCCGTCATGAGCGCGTCGAGCGCGCTCCCGATGTGTTCGCTGGTCTCATTGAGAATCGGCAGAACGCCCACGGTCGGTCGACTCTCGGATGCCCATCGGGCCATCAGCTGTGATGTTCGCAGGGCCTCCATGCTGATCTTCAACGCTTCCTCGAGATCCTTGCGGTCCAGGCTGGTGCTCATGGCTGCATTGTCCAACCCTGGCGTCTCGGACCCTCGAACGGCCCTGGGACCCGCGCAAGCAGCCAAAAGCAAAACCGGGACGAGCCAAACGCGTATCGAAAACATGCGGTGTTGTTAGCATGTAACGGCCTTCATGGGCAGCGGCCAAGAAAGCTCACTCGAGACTCGGGTGAACCAGACCGTCGTGCTAGCTTTGGGGTCGTGAGAACGTGCACACCCCGCCATTGGCCCGCGCTGCTCGTGGGTCTCCTCGTGCTCGCAGCTTCTCCGGTCAGAGCCGACACCAGCGAACCCGCGGTCGCCGAAGGGCAACCGCAATACGGGGTCATGCCGATGGCATCGAAAGGGAGCGATCGCAGACTGGAACGTCGCCTGTCTCTTCAGGGACGACCGAAATACGACCGCCGTAACACAGGACCCAGCGGAGTGTTGGCAATCAGCGGTGGTATTCCAATCTTCGTCGGAAGCGACGTCGATCGGAACATCGTGAAGCCGGGTGGTAGCTTCGCGTTCCTGGGCGGAGTCGACTTCGGATACGGCGTCTTCGAGCTCGATGTCGGCTACATGGGCGTCCCGATTGAGCCGCCCGGAAGGCCGCGAGAGCCGCTTCAACGGGTTCATTTGGGCTTCGGCGGCCGGCTGCAGGTGCCCAACGCATCCCGAGTGATTCCGTACATCAGCGCCGGGTTTGCCGCTCAGTGGTGGAAGCTCGACACGCGGACTGGTTGCAGCGTGTTCGCATGCTCCACCGGAGACGGCTTTCGCTTCGCGCCCGGATTGACCTTTCGCGGCGGTGTCGCGATCTCGCTCTGCCGTTCTACCGCCCTCGATATCGGTCTTGGCTACAACCTTTCGTTTCAGGGCAACAACGTCTTCACACAGACCCGCCATTGGATCGAACCGACCGTCGGGTTTCGCTTCTGGCTCTAGAACTGGCTATTACCGGAGAGCTACTTCAGCTCCTGATATCAAGACGCCAAAGCGTCGATGAGGTCACCGAATTCGGTCACCGTCACGGTTGGTTCGATACCCCACGGGTCGAAAACCGCCGTGGGATCGCGTTTGACCCATGCCGTGTTCCAGCCGCTCGCATGTGCGCCGATGATGTCGAAGGGGTTGCCAGAAACGAGCCAGGTGTCGCTGGCAACTGAACCGGTGCTGTCGAGAAAGTGTTGGTAGACGGCCGGGTCCGGCTTGAAGCTCGCGACCGCATGGACACTCACGATTCCGTCGAGGTGCCGATCCAACCGAGCGTGCGCCAGAAGCGATTCGAGATCGTCCGGGTGTCCGTTTGAGAACGCATACATGCGTCGATCGTGAGCTCTGAACCGTTCGAGTGCCGTCGGCACATCCGAGTAGGCAGGTAGCTCTCGGTATGTCGCCATCAGAGCGTCACAGATTCGTTTTGGAAGGTTCGTCTGCAGGCGTTGGTCGGTGAACTCCAGCGCTTGGCGCGTGCAGGTTGGAAAGTCGCGATAATCGCGCATCAATGCCCGGCGATAGACGTACTCGATCTGCTTGTCGCGCCAGATCTGCGCGAACTGAGGTGCTTGGTCGCCGACATAGGTCTCGAGCTTGGTCGATATGCCGAGGGGATCGATCAAAGTGCCGTACACGTCGAATGCGAGGATGCTGGTCATATTCCATTCGCGATGAGTCATGCAGCCAACCGACAGATGATTTCTAGACCGAATGACGACTTGATTGGCGTTGGGTCGATGGGGTGTCTCGCCGTGAAACGGTCTACGCGATCTCGCCAAGCTCACCAAGAGAACAGGGAAAAACCAACGGCAACGAAGGTCGCCCCGTCGACCCCCGTGCGCTCACGTCGATCGCACTCGACATGTCCATCCCGTTGCCCGTGATCTGCCAATCGACCTCGTCGATTTCGACGCCGCCGACGAGGACGAGATCGAGCGACAGTGAACCGGTCGCCCCTTGCGACGTCTCGGTACCAACGCAGCCGAACGCGGCAAGCGCCCCGCAAAGAAGAATCAAGGCATCTAGCCACGCACGGGACCTCTCGAAGGCAGAAATGTGCGATAGCTCTCAATTCGTCTTTTTGGTTCCTCGCGGTCCCATTGTGCATATTGGGGCGTGAAGAAACCGGTGATCGCGGAGGGGACAGGGAGAAGTGGGAGACACGTTTCAGTACCGGTTCGATGTAACGCGCTGGCCGCTAGTGACCATTGCTTCGCCCGGGGCGCGGGATCCCGAGGCGATTGATCAAGATAGCTTCTACGCGGAGTTCCATCGATTCAGCGAAAGAAACGAACGCGCTTTCTTCATTCATGACTTGAGGGGTGTCCAGCGCATGGATGCAGCCCGTCGTCGCCGTTTCGTCCAGTGGGCTCAATTGCATTCGCCGACGGCTCGCAAGCTCGTCATCGGCTACGCGGTCGTGATCGATTCGAAGCTCATGGCGGGTGTCGTCACCGCCGTCCTTTGGTTGATGCGCCCACCTGCCCCGATGAGGGTGTTCTCGAACCCAGCGGATGCAGAAGCTTGGCTCTTCTCCCTGGACACGGAGCTCTACCCTGCCGCAAGAGCAGGCTGAACGCGTCTACGACCCCATCAAACCTGGGGATGGATTTCGTGTTTTGATCGATCGGCTTTGCGGGACGCTTCACCAAACAGGAAATTCAGCACCTGTCGTTACATGACTTACGGCGCGGCGCGTTGACTGAGCTGACATCGGTGTCACTGAACTTACTCGAAATCGGCCGATTTGAAGCATGTTTCCGACGTGCTAACTGTCGGAAATCACACCGCAAGCGAGGGTGGCGGAATTGGCAGACGCGCTGGATTTAGGTTCCAGTGTCCTTAGGGCGTGCAGGTTCGAGTCCTGTCCCTCGCACTGAAGTGATGTCGGGGGGTTAGCGGCGGCGGTGTTCCAGTGTCCTTCCCGCTCACCGTCGATTTGTCCCAGATGTTGTCCCAAAAGGACCGACTCGGCCGCACTTCGACGCGCGTGAACGTACTGGTTGGTGGTGGTCGCATGGCGGTGTCCGAGCAGGTAGCCGACACCGAGAAGGTTCCCTGAGCGTTCCGTGAGCTCCGTCGCGACGCTGTGCCGGAAGTCGTAGGGCTTGACCTGTGACGCGCGGTCGGGCTCTAAGCCGGCGGCAAGGGCGGCGGCGCGAAGCGGATGACGCCAGGCGAACTTGGGGAAGATGATGCCCTCAGCGGGACACAACTCATCGAGCACTTCGCGCGCGCGCGGTCAAGGGCACCTCACGCGCGCACCTGGCCTTGTCCGCCTCGGCCCGGATCCGCAGGTATTGAGATCCGGGTTGATAGTCGTCTGGAGCGCGGAGGCGCTGCAGGGTCCCTGGGCGAAGGCCGGTTTCTCGCATGACCTCGAAGTAGGCCTGAAGAGGTTGGCCGTCGCGCGTGCGCTCGGGAAGCACCCGCACGATCAGGGTCATCGCCCTCGGTCATTCGTCGAACGAGTCGGGCTGCCGCGCTCTGAGCCTCTTCGCGATCCGTCTTGCCAGTGGATCGATGGTAACGCTTCCCTCCCATGCGGAGCCGAACCCTGTAGACCCCCGACTCGGGGTGCTTATGAAGTTTCCAACCTTGTGTTTTTCCAGCCATCCCCGGCTCGCCCTCACCGGGATCACTTGGAACGTCTCACTTGGCTCGGAGATCCAGATCAACAAGTTCCTGTTCACTCGTTTCGGCTTTCTCACCGACAACAGCAGCGCGCCCGACGCCACGGTGTCTGGGGATATCACTCAGCCCGACAAGATCGACCGGTATGGGCTTCAGCGCTTCCATCGGCGGGTTCAAAAACGGCAAGGGCCTTTCCGCGGGCGTGTCCGTCCTTTTCGGGAAGGGCACGGCGACTGGCGCACTTGGGCGTTTACGATGAGCCCGATGGGCTAAGAGAGCCATCCTCCGGAACCCCTCCCAATCTGTCTACGGCAACCGGCAACCGTGCATCGCCTCCGCGGCCACGATCTTATCTGCGTCGTCAAACTGCATGAACTCGCAGGCGCGCTTTCGTCGGCCGTCGATGTCCGAGGTGTACACGATCACGATGTGTTCGCCGCCCACGTCTTGCAGCACCTGCTCGACCTCGAAGGCAATCGATCCCACGCCCGCCACGGCACGCTGCCAGTAGTCTCGCAGCGCCTGGCGCCCGAGGACCACGGGGTTGCCGGTAACCTCAGCAGCCCTTGGACTCACGAATCGGACGTTGTCCGCGAAGCATGCGACGACGGCGTCTACGTCCCGGTTCGACCAGGCCTGCGCCCACCATCGAGCAAACTCTTGGCGGTTCATTCTGTCGTGCATCGCTAGTCGCAAGGCAGAAACTCGAACATCTCCGGAGGTGCAAGAATCGTCACGCCAACACATTCGGTGTAGGTCTCACCGGTCGCGCAACCTCGTTCTGGGTCGAGGACTTGCCCGGTTTCAACCCTGCAGCCCTCATCGACGGGACACGCATCTCCCGCAAACATGCGGCAGTTTTCGTCGAGAAGACGGAGCCTTTCGTCACAGGGGGTTGCTGCGGCTGCGATCATTTCGTCAGAGGGTTCCGCGACCACCGTCATACCGAAACGCTCGTGGTTGATACAGCCTCGGACCACGTAGGTATCGGGTCCGACTTCGGCAAACCATTCCGCCTCGACGCACTCGCTTCTCTCGCTGCAGGCGAACGCAAGCCCGGTCTCCCCGTAGCATTGGAGACCCAGGAAGAGCACATCAGCCTCATCGGGTCGACACTGTTCCGGGTGTTCGTCGCACGTGTAACTGGGCAGGTCTTCGCATTGCACCGCTCCCTTCCCAGATTCGGCGACCTCCCCCGTCGAGGGGCCTCCGCACGCCTGGAGGGCGACCAAGGTGCCAAAAATAACCAAATACTTCAAAGCTCGATGCACAACCCTAACCTGTCCTTCGCAATAGGACTGCCTTACTAGGGTGAGGGACAATCTGGAACGACGCTAACACCGTATTACGCGGGATTCGTAGGCGACACACGCCGCCACTCGGACGGCGGGCAAGGCCGTGGAAAGTGCTCTCTTAGCCCATCGGGACAACGATGAGCGCCGAATTGCGCGGTACTCGATGTTATCTCGCCTGGGGCGTCGAGGAGAGAGGGCCTTTGTTTCGGCTACGCTCCTATCCGCCCATGCGAGCGCTGGGACTGCGAGAAGATTGACGGCGTAGCCGATGATGGTGAGCGCCCAATAACGCTGTGTGCGATCTGCGAGGTGACCGGACCAGAGCCGCAGCGCGTAGCCGAAAAGCTCTCCGGCACCGGCAACGGCTCCTACCGCGGCGGCCGAGGCGCCGAGCAAAGCCAAGTAGGGACCCGTGACGGAGCGCGCACCCTCGTACGTGACGTCGGCCAGCAAGCTCACGATGCCGAGAAGGACGACGAACTTCAACGGCTTGGTCAGTTCCTTCACGGAGTCGCTCGCGCTTCTCGAGGCATGTCGCGGCTCATGCGCAGGCGCAACACGACGAGCGACCCGCCGCTACGGGAGGACCGTGCGAATCGCGGCCCGAATGGCCTCGAAGTCGGCGTTGGCGAGCTGTTGAGCCGGGTCTTCGCTCGGGAAAAAGACGGGGCCCGGGTGGACGAACGCGATGGTTCCGTCCGGCGCGATGACGAAGCTCGCGGAGGTCGCGCTCCGACTGCGTCCCCACAGCCACCACTCGGACACGGTCGTCCACATGTGGTCGTAGGCGAGCGGGAACCTGACACCGAGCTCGTTTGCCCGCGTTACCGCGAGCTTCCAAGGCCTCTCACTCCCACGCGGTTTCGAATGATAGAGCCCGATGAAGGTCACGGGCTCATCGCGAAACTCGTCGGCAAGCTTCTGCATCGCTGGAAGGCTGGCTTCACAGTAAGGGCAGGTGTCAGTCCAGAACCGCACCACGACCACGCGACCCCGGAGCCCCGAGAGCACGAGCGACTTCGAGTTGGCCCACTCCGGCCCGACCGTCCACTCCGGTGCCCGACTCCCAACGAGATCGGAGCCGTCGGCCGGCTTCAACTGGCCCGCACCCGTTCCGGGAACAGCGAAGCACAGGAAAATGACGAGCATCCAGCGCATGCCTGGAGTCTACGGCGATCGTTTCGCCGACTCCACTTGGCGAAGCTCTATTCGAGAGGCACGGGCCCCTTCGTCAAGTGGACGACCGCCTGACGCACGGCTTCAGCCGTGCCCGTCAGTGCGAGGACGTCACCGGGCTCGATTCGTTCGTGTCCCGTGGGGAGCACTACATGACCTGCATCACGACGAATTGCGACCACCGTTGCACCCGTCAGCGCTCGAAGATTGATCTCGGCGAGCGTTCGACCCACGGCACTGGACTGCTTGGAGACCTGTAGCCCGAATACCGAGTCCATCCCAGGTATGAGTGAGGGATCCGAGAGGACTTCTTGGAAATCATCTCCCCCCTGACTCGCAAGGACATCGGCGATCTGCTCGGCAGCCGAGCGAAGCTCGTGGTCCACGAAGCCGGCGCTCCGCCACAGGTACCATCCGATCCAGATGACCACGATGCCGAGCAAGGAAACCCCATAGGGCCCTCCGGTCAGCGGACGAAGCACGGCAACGGCCGGAACGCCTACGCCCAGCACCACCGTCAAATAGACCGTCACTCGAATGGTTCGATTCACGAGACGGACCCCGCTCGTGGAGCCGCTGTCGGCGCCCGCAACGGCATCGGCGAGCAGTCGCGAGATCGACATCGTATTGCGCAGCAGACCGATCAAGAACGGTACGCCCAACAACAATGAGCCACACACTGCTACCCAGCGAGCGACTTCCAGGCTCAAGCCCAGTCGGGAGACGACCTCACCGGACGCCCGGGGCAGCCCGACGACCGTGAGCACCAAGATGAAGATGAGAGCGCTTGCATCGAACGCAAGAGCGCGAATTGCGCGTGCGGCAAGCGGTCGCTGCCGATCGGCCCGTTTCAAGCGGATGCGTTCCGACCACTCCTCGTAGAGCCCCAGCAATCCTTGCAAGCGATGCGGCAATAGGCGATCTACTCCTTCGATGATGCGATCCACGCGGCCCAGGAAGAGCGGAGTCGTAAATGCGGTCAAGATGGCCACCGTGACGAGGATCGGTTGCAGCTCGCTCCGAACGGCGCCTGCTGCGATGCCGATGCTCGCGAGGATGAACGAGAACTCGCCGATCTGACCGAGGGACACGCCGGCCGTGATCGAGCGTCGGACCCCGTTTCCCGAGAGCACCCCCGCCAAAGAAACACTGAGAAACTGACCGATCACGACGACTGCGACGACGAGACCGGTCGTCGGCAGATGTTCAATCGCTTCGCTCGGGTCGACGGTCATTCCGATGGAGACGAAGAACACCGCCGCGAACATGTCGCGGATGGGCTGAACCAATTGCTCCACGTGCGAAACGCGACCCGATTCGGCAACGAGGATTCCGGCAATGAAGGCCCCCAATGCGACCGAATATCCCAGCCGTTCGGCAAGTAGAGCGATCACGAAGCAAAGACCGATGGAGACGACGCTGAGGATCTCGGTGCTGTTCAGACGTGCTGCGGCTCGCACGATGCGAGGCACCAACAAGAGTCCCACCACCACCATTCCGACCAGAACGGCAGCGAGACGGCCCACCGTTTCGGCGAGCTCCGCCGGCCCCAGGCCACTGCCAGCCGCTATCGCGGTCATCGCAGCGATCAGCACGATGGCCACCACGTCCTGGATGATGAGGACGCCGAACACATAGTCGCGAACGTCCTTGCCGACCGGCTTCTGCTCGAAGACTTTCGTCACCACCATCGTGCTCGAGATCGCGATGCACGAACCGAGGAACACGGATTCGACAGTGGACCATTCGAGCCATTGGCCGGCGGTGAACCCACACCACATGAGAAAGCTCACCTGGATGATGCCGGTCAGACCAGACATCGGAAGCACCCGCACCAGCTTCCCGAGGCGGAACTCGAGACCCAGCGCAAACATGACCAAGATCACTCCGAACTCGGCGAGTGCGCTTACCCGCTCCGGATCGGCGAACACCGGGATTGGGATGTACGGTCCGACGATCAAGCCGGCCAAGAGGTAACCCAATATCGTGGGTTGTCGCAGCAAGCGCGCGAGAACGCCGGTGATTGCGGCAACCCCGAGGACGACGGCTAAATCGGTGACGAAGGTGGCGCCATGCATGGTCGAGCTCACGGCTAACCGCCTAGTACCACGCAATTCGTCGCCCGGCGGGCAACATCGGCTCACACCCGCCCGGGAGAAGTTTCAGCGTCCCCGCCTCGCCTGTGCGACACGCTTCGCGCCGAGCACCACCGCGTCCTTCAGGTCCAAGGGAAGCGCTCTTCGGATGCTTTTCAGCGTGTCAGCACGCAGGCGCTTCTTGGATACCGCGTGCGGCGCCGGGTCGAGCTTCAAGAGCGCCGCAGCTTTGTCGCGAGCCGTGTCGAGCAATTCCTCCGTGGGCACCAGCGCATCGATGAAACCTACCTGCAGTGCTTGCTCCGGCGAAAACTCCTCGGAGAAGGTCACCGCGCGCTCGCGAGCTGCAGGCGTCAGGCGCAGGCGAAGCGCCTCGCGGGCAACCCGGGGCTTCGGAAGGCCAATCGCCACTTCGTTGACTACGTACTTGTACGGACCTGGCACGCCGAAACGGACCTTGCGTGACATCCACTTCGATCTCGGCACCAAGACCGGCCTTCACGGATTCACGGAACGCCTGTCCGTCCCCGATTTCCAAAATCGTCCGTATGCAGGCAGCCAGGTCGGCGCCATCGGAGTCCAGGTTAGGGGTACGCACACCGATAGATGGCTGCCGGAGAGGGCTTTCGTCGTCCACGCGAAAACCGTCATAGAACCGCCATTGCTGGAGGCTCTCTCGCAGAATGTGCAGCTCGGGCAAGAGTGTAGGCTCACGCAGAAGGGCAATAGCGCTTTCCGTCGTGCGAAGGTCTGCGTAGGTGCGTTGCTTGCCCTCTTTGTCGGAACAAGTTGCTGCAACGCCCTCTCTTTCCATGCAGAGCGAATGACGCGTACGTCGCTCGCCCACCCAAGGAGACTCACGCAACACCCCCGGATCTCGAACGAATACCGATGACGAGTCGGGTTCGAAGCCGGGCATACCCAGATGCAACTCGAAGCCAATGCCATTCGTCCGAAGCCCAAGACGTACTCCGGATTCCTCTTTCTGATCCGGGGCGGTTCCCCGAATCCGCCGCCCGTCGCGCGGCGCGGATCTGGCGCTTGCCTCGGAGACACCCGCCCACGGGGGCAGATGAAGGAGCGCACGGACTCGCTTGGCTTGCTGTTCATTCCCTGTGTCGGTCCAGGGTACGACGACACGCGGAGCCGCCCGGGGAACGCGAGTTACCGCCGCGACCGCGAGGACGGCGCCGACTATGAGCGCATGTTCCAGGCCGCGATCGAAGCCGATCCACCTATCATCGCCATCACGTCTTTCAACGAGTGGCACGAGGGTACGCAGATAGAGCCCTCCATTCCTTTCGAGGGGTCGAGCTTCGTCTTTGACGACTTCAGACCGCTCGAGTCGGACGCGTACCTGCGCCAAACTCGAGCTCTGGTGGATCGGTACAAGAAAGCGGGCCGACCTGCTAAGGCCGAAGACTCTAGACGCGCGCGCACGATTCCCTGACGCCATGAAGGCGGCGGACGTCGCATGCACAACCGGAGCTTCCCGGCCAGGTTCCGGCTGCGCCTGGCGGCGGTTAGTCCGGTACCGGCGTAATGAGCCCGGTCCTTCGGATCCCCCTCTGGTCCGACGACCGCACGATCGACTACCGCCCAAGGAATGGCTGGATTATGAAACGCGAATGAATACGCTTAGTGAACTTGCCAGATATGGACTTGTCTCAGTCACGCTAGCGTCGGCGCTCACGGCGTGCAGCAGCGATGGCTCAGCCACAGACACGGTTAGCAGCGAGAGCGGACGCGTTCGCGTCACGACCGATCCGTTCTCGCTCCGCGTAGAAGACAACACCGGGAAGCTGGTCCTTACCACCTTGGCTCGAACGGAGGACGCCGGCGACACACTCTACGCGCCGCTCGGCTTCGTCACCGGAGACGATCCCGAGCTCCGCTATCAAGTCCTCACGGGCTTGGGCGAGCAGCCCGATCCAAACCCAACGAATCCGGTCCCTCCGAAACGCTACTCGGCCACGGAGGTTCGAAGCATGGAGCGCAGCGGCGATACTCTGCTCGTCGTCCTCGATACCGACGACCCAGACGGACGGACCATGACCCTCCGGATCGCGCCCGATGAGACGGGCGCCTTGGTGGTCGACGCCGAGGTGAGCGATGCCGCGGGCGTCTCGGCAGTATTCGCCAGCTTTGCTTCGCCTCCGGACGAGGCGTTTCACGGATTCGGCGGTCGCCGCGAGAGCACAGACCTCCGCGGGCTTGCATTCCAGAACTGGGTTCAAGACTACCGTTTCCCCGATCTCACGACCGGCTACTACTACGCGCAGCCGCAGTTCATCTCATCGCAGGGCTATGGCCTCTTCGTCGACACCGACGCCCTGGCGAGCTGGCGGCTCGCGTCCGACCTCGACGACGCATGGCGCCTCATCGCTGCGGGCGATCGCCTCCCTTTGCTGATTGCACCCGGCGACGGCGCTAGAGCGACGGCGCTTCTCACCGAGGCGACGGGACGGCATCGCGTCGCGCCGGCTTGGAGCCTCGGGCCGACGCTCTCGCGCACCGTGATCACGCGTCCCGGGGTCGAAACCGCGGAAACCTATCGGGACCGAGTCCTCGACGACTTGGCGATGATCGAGTCCCGCGACCTCGGTGTCGAGGCCTATGCATTCGAGGGCTGGGCGAGGCTCGAACCGGATTTCGTTTCGGAGGTGATTCAGCGGCTCGCCGGGGAGGGCATCCGCGCGATCCTCTATATCCGCCCCTTCGTTGCCGAAGATTTGGTGCTCACGGAGCCGTCGGGACGCTTCGCCGAAGCGGTCGATCAGGGCTACGTCGCCACGACCGCCGCGGGTGCGGCGTACATCTATCCGAACTCCTTCGACGCTGGAGAGGCCGCGGTCATCGACTTCACGAACTCTGAAGCCCGTTCCTGGTGGAAGGGCCTCGTTCAGCAGATGCTCGACCTCGGTGCCGACGGCTTCATGAACGATTTCGGAGAGCAGGTCATCGCAGACATGCACTTCTCCGACGGCAGCACGGGAGCGACCATGCACAACGCGTACCCGCGCCTCCAGCACGAGGCGACGCGCGAAGCGATCGACGAGTACCTCGTCGAGCATCCCGAACGCGAAATCTTCTTCTTCGTCCGCGCCGGGTACAGCGGCCGTGCGGGCTCGGCGGCGTTCGAGAGCGCGACCTTTCCCGGAGACGAAGCGGTCGATTGGAGCGGGGAGAACGGGCTCCCCTCAATCGTGCCCGACATGCTCAATCGGGCGGTCGGAGGTGCGTACGGGTTCTCCACCGACATCGGAGGGTATGCCGACTGGACTGGAATCCCCGGGACCAGCAAGGAGCTTTTCGTGCGTTGGGCGCAGGCCGCGGTGTTCACGACCCACTTCCGAGTTCACGGCTCGGCCTTCAACGGAGTGCGCATGCCCTGGTTCTTCGAGCCCGGCGATCCCGAGCCCAAGGCCGAAGCGCTTTGGAAAGCGGCCGCCGATCTTCACGTGCGCGCCCGGCCCCTCATCTTGGAGCTCTGGCAGGAAGCCGTGGACACAGGCATGCCGATCACGCGCCCGATGTGGCTTCACGACCCAAGCGCCGAGGGCAACCCGCACAACGACGACCAATGGATGCTGGGTCCCGACCTGCTCATTGCTCCGGTTCTCGAGAAAGGCGCCACCCAACGTGAGGTCTGGCTGCCCGACGGGTGCTGGCAGCTGCACGGCGAGGGCGAAGAGCTCAGCGGTCGCAGGAACGTGACGGTCGATGCGCCCCTCGACGTCTTGCCCTGGTTCACGCGTTGCGGGGCATCGCCCCTTTAGACGGGTGCTGCCGTACGCCAGCCACCAGCTGAGCGCCTCGCGCCATTGAGCTCCTCGGCGCGAAGTCGCACAAGCACTGACCAGGTGAATGAAGGCCGCAAGTAGAACCCGCGCGGCATCGTCCACTGCACCGCACCTCCTTCATTGGGTGCACGGCTCCGACTCCGCCCATGCGGGGCCTTCGGCCGAACCTGCAAGACCTCACCGAGGTGACCGGTCATCCCTCGACGTCCCCCGCGGCGATCATCTCGGCGAGACGCTCCAAGTCGCTTTGAAGCAAGTGCTTCTCCTGACCGCTAGGCATCCTGAGGTATGCTCTCTTAGCCCATCGGGATAACGATGAGCGCCGAATGTCAAAACCAGACGTTTGTGTCCGGTGGCTCCGCTAAGCACAGATGTCCGCTTCCAGATGGGGACCGTGGGGCAGGGGGCCGGCGACGGGCACGGCGTTTGGCGAGCTGAAGCACGTGGTGAATCGGGGGGAACGTACGCCTGGGGCAAGAGGGCGGACAGCTTGAGAGGGCGTCCGGTCGGCATCGAGCAGGGCGGCCGTTTCAGGGCCCCGGCGGCGGCAGCCGGCCAGCGAGGCGGTCGCGGACGATGCGCTTTTCACGCTTACTTTCGGCGGAGCGGACGAGCTCCTGCTCGCGTTGCTGTTGGCGCTTTTGGATTTCGATGAGCGCGCCGCTCAGGAGCTTGTTCTCGACAATCGAGGCTTGGGTCACGCAGCCGTCCTTGTGAAAGGGGCGAGCGGCAAGGGCAACGCCGCGGTATCGAATCGACACGCCACCGTCTTCGTACTCGACGACGGTGACACGCTTGTTCGCCGCGGCTTTGGCTTCTTCGGTAGGCTCGAGCAAGTACATCGTGCGCTTGTGATGGACGGTGAGCTGCGCGGTCACGCGTCGCTGTTCTTGCCAGGTGAAGATGTCGTCGAGGCAGTCGCGCGTGGTCAGGGGCCGATGTGCATCGTGGTCGTTGCGGGGAGCACGTCCGAATCGACGATTGTAGTCGTCCATGAACGCGGGCAAGTACCGATTGGCGTCGTCCATTGTGCTGATGCGCCGCAGCCGGAGCTCCTTGACGAGCCGGTCCTGAAGCGTCTGATGCGCCCGCTCGACGCGGCCTTTGGCCGCCGGCGTATTGGCGCAAATCACGTCGATATTGAGATCGCTCATCGCGCGGCCAAACTGCGTGAAGCCGTCGCCGGCTTTCGGCCGCTTGGCATTGACGCGGAACACGCCGGCTTTGTCGCTGTAGAAGGCCACCGGCTTGCCATGACGCTCGAGATAGGCGCGGGTCGCATGAAAGTAGCTGAAGGACGACTCCGACTCGCACATCCACAGCGCCATGAGCTTGCCGGTCGCATCATCGACGTAGACCAGGAGCACGCATTTCGGACCACGGTCTTCGAACCAATGGTGGTCGGAGCCATCGATCTGCACGAGCTCGCCGTAACAATCGCGACGGTAGCGCGGCTGCTGGACGCGTTTTCGACGCTGCGCCCGGGTCTTCCAAATGCCGTCTTCGATCATCCACTGGCGCGGCGTCTCCACCGACATCCGAAGACCGTGCCGAGCCCTGAGTCCATCGGGGGCGGGTAAACCCGACATTTGAATCTGGCACAAACCCGACATTTCTATATTGGGCTTACAGCCGAATTTCGCGGTACTCGATGTTATGTCGCCAGGGGCGTCGAGGAGAGAGGGCCTTTGTTTCGGCTACGCTCTCGACCTCTTCCTGACAAAAGCGAACATGGCGATGCGGAAGTTCCTCTCGAAAAGGAACGAGCCGCATGGCAGTTAGAAAACTAGCCAACTCATGGCAATACGACTTGACGGTTCAAGGCTACGGTCGCCGGCGCAAAGCTGGCTTCAAAACCAAGGCCGAAGCGCGCGAAGCCGAACAGAGGGCACGCGAGGACCTGATCGCAGGTCACAAGCGCGTCCGCTAGCCCGTTGCGCCACCTCACGTCAACGTCAGGTCAACGAGCAAAAAGAAAGCCACCTAGCCAATTCGCTAAGTGCCTGACTTCCTTGATTGCGGGGGCCCGATACGCACAGCGTTGTCCGGTGGAGTTTGGGGTGCCGATGGGAACGGTGATCGCTGCGTAGCTGCTCGAAGAACGCAATGGAATCGTCACACTCGCCGGCAAACTCGTCGCCCTGCATCGTGAAACCTCGCCGCAGGTGGACTCCACCACTTCGGCGATGTGACCTCAGCCGCCAGCCATCGCGCCTTGCAGCAAGTTCCTCACCATGGCCACGAACTGTTCTCGCGCTCGCTCCGGGCTCCAAGGCCGTCGCTGCACGTTGCTCCTGAGCCCCGGCGCGCCGTGGTAGCTGAGCATGTAGCTCGCCACCCAGAGAGAAAACGCCTCCACGTCGAAGGCGGGCAGCTCGCTTCGCGCCTGCGCCGCCACCACGTAACCGATGCAGGCCGCAACGACCTCGCGCGCCGGCCCGCCCTCGCCTACCAGCGTCGAGTTGTCGATGTCGAAGGTCTCGCGCAGCAACAGCGTCGCGTAGTCGGGGTGCTCCTGGCAGAAGTCCCAGAAGGCGGCGCACATCTGAACGATCACGTCCTCGGCCCGAAGGCCCGTGTTCTGTCCGTAGCGATGAGCGATCCGCTCGGTCAGCGTGGACGACACCGTCGCCAGGATCTCCTCGTAGAGTTGGGCCTTGCCCTCGGGGAAGTGGCTGTAAACCGTCGCGGCGCGGATCCCCACTCGCTCGGCAATCTTGCGCAACGACGCGGCATCGTAGCCGAAGCGGGCGAACTGATGCGCGGCCTCGCGTAGTAGGCGCTGCCGGGTGGCGGCGTCTGTCGTCGTCCTCGCGAGGCCCAACTCAGCCGCTGAACTCTTCGAAATCATTGGGTTGCATACTACCGTAACACACGTTAGGGTTCAACCTAACAGATGTTAGCATCCACAGAGGCGCCACGTTTGGCCACCGCGACCGCAAACGAGCCAATTCCAACCGAGACACGTCGTCCCTTCGAGCAGCGCCGTCCGCCGCTGGTGAAGTCGGTGCCGTTCATTGGCCCGGTCCGGCAGTTCCTCGGAGATGTTCTTCCATTCCTCATGGAGAGTCGCGCCACCTATGGGGATGCGTTCCGCCTACGGATGTTCAACCTCGAGATGACCTGTCTGTGTGGACCCGAGGCCATCGACCTGCTCGAAGCCGGCAGCTGCTTGCGGACGAGCAAGTCCATGCACGTGCTCGACGGGGAGCTCGGCAGTTGTCTCCCCAGCACCTTCGACGGCCCCCAGCACCGGATGTTCCGAAAAGCGCATCTCGAATTCATGACCGCGAGCTTGGAGTCGAAGCGCCGGGAGGACATTCAAAGTCGCCTCGCTGAGCACACCGCGGGATGGCGCGCCGGAGATCAGGTGGACGTGCTTCACGAAGCCCAGGTTCAAACGGTCGACGTCCTGTCGGTTCTCCTGAACGGCGAGCCCTTTCCGTTCAGCAAGAAGGAATTGGCGCTGGTCGTTCACACCCTGATCTGGGCCACGTTCGGACACGCGCCTGCGTGGGTCTTGCGGAATCCCGTTTACAGATCTGTCCAGAAGCGTATGCGTTCGCATTTCTTGGATCTCGTCGCCCGGATTCGCTCCAGCCCCGAGCGCGCCGCGACGCTCGTGGGGCGCTACCTCGATCTCGAACCTCCCATTGGGCGGGAGCGCTGGGAGGATCGCGATCTCGTCGCAGTGCCTTACAGCGCCTACCTGGCAGGCTTCGATACCGTCGCGTCGGCCAGTTCCTTTCTCCTCTACCGGCTCCTCACCCACCCGGACCATCTGGCTCAGGTCAGGCAGGAGCACGAGGAGCTTTCTCGCGAGTCCACTGGCCCGGTCGCTCCGGCCAAGCAGAAGTATCTCCGCGCCGCGTTTCTCGAGGCCGTGCGGCTGAACCCACCGGGTACGGCGGTCCTTCGTGTCGCCGATCGGGACTTCGAGTTCGCCGGCTATTCGATTCGCAAGGGCGACGAGGTCCTGGTGGTCATCGCGAGCGACCACCTCAACCCGGAAATCTTCGAGCGTCCGAACGAGTTCGATCCGACCCGCTATTTTGCATCGCAGTCGGGCCCTCTGAGGCGACGGGTGCTCCCGTTCGGCAGCGGCAGCCACCGCTGCACCGGCGCAGTGCTCGGCGAGCTTGTGGCCGTCGAGATGGTTTCCTATTGGGTGAACAACTTCGACTTGGAGGTCGCGCCGGCCAGGCGAAAGGTGCGCGCGGTGGCCCGGCCCTTCACGCAGCCCGAAGGCCTGCGGGTCAAGGTGCTCGCTCGCCGCTAAAGGTCTTCAGAAGGCCTCCCGCGAACATGTCGAGCGAACACTACTCGTCGTGCTCCTCAAGCTCTCGGGGTTTCGCCTCGATGAGCAGCGCCTGCCTGACGGGGCAGGAAAGGCCAAAGTCCTGCGTGCGGTCGACCGCTGCAAAGGCGCCCTTTCCCTGAAGTCCACGCTACACCTGGTGCGCCTGTCCCCGGCCCGCTACCACGCTTGGAAGCGAGCTGAGGAACGATGCGCGCTCGATGATCGATCAAGCTGCCCACGGTCTCATCCAACGCAACTCACCCCTACCGAGGTGAGCACCATCAAGGAGATGGTGACCGCTGCCCAGTATCGGCACATGCCGCTTCGAACTCTGTCCCTCTATGCGCAGAGAGCCGGCCACGTCTTTGCGTCGGCAACAACCTGGGCCAAGCTCGTGCGGCAGCGTGGTTGGCGGAGACCGCGTCGCCGTGTGTATCCCGAAAAGCCGAAAACCGGGATTCGGGCCACGTACCCCAACGAGTACTGGCACATCGACGTGACGGTCATCCGGCTTCTCGATGACACGAAGTGCTACCTTCATGCGGTCATCGACAACTTCTCGCGCCGGATCTTGGCGTGGCGCCTTGCGCGACGACTCGATCCCATCACGACGTGCGAAATCCTGAGGGAAGCTGGGAAGAATCTGCAACGGACGCCAACCGTCGTCGCGGACTCCGGTGTCGAGAACGTGAACGCCAGGGTCGACCGACTCATGGACGAGGGCGTCATACGCCGTGTGCTTGCGCAGGTGGAGGTCAGTTTCAGCAACTCCATGATCGAGGCATTCTGGCGTTCCCTACGCCACCAGTGGCTCTACCTGCATTCGCTCGAAAGCTTCGAGCATCTCGAGCAGCTGATCGGTTTCTACGTCCGGGAGCACAACACCCAAATGCCCCATCACGCTTTCGTCGGACAAACGCCCGACGAGATCTACTTCGGCCGAGCCGATGGTGTCAGGGACCACCTCGCAGCCGCACGGCATCAGGCTCGCCGCGCGAGGATGGTGGGGTGAGGTCTCAGTCATGGATCCCATCTGCCCGCACATGGGCGCCCACTTGGGATATGGCGGCACCGTCGTTCGCGGCGCCCTTCGATGTCCGTTTCACGGATTGCGGTTCGACGGCCGCGGGAAGTGTGTCGGAACCGAATATCCGGAGAGCCCCGAGGTCGAGTTGTCGATCCGCGCTTGGCCCGTCACGGAACAGCTCGGCTGCATCTTCGTCCACGCCGATCGCCAGGGCGCCGAGCCGACCTGGAGCCTGCCGATATACGACACCGCGGGCTGGACCGAACCCTTCGCCAAGGTACTGATCCTGAAAGGGCACGTTCAGGACGTTGCGGAAAACTCGGTCGACTTCGGACACTTCGCCGCGGTTCACGAGTACTTCGACCTACGAGACCCGCTCCTCGAGATCGACGGTCCGCACATGCACTCGAGGTTTGGATTCTCGAGGCGTCATCCGTTCCTCCGCGCGACGAAAGTAGACGCGGTCTTCGACACTGAGATCCATGGGCTGGGCTTGTCGGTGACCGACCTCCGCGTGCCAAAGCTCGGCGTCCACTTCCGTGTCATATCGACGGCCACCCAACTGGACGAAGACACGATGTCCTTCGGCATTGGGGTGAGCTCCGAATACCCGCCGCCGTTCGTGCCGAAAGCCCTGCGGGCCCTTCCCCTTCCTTGGCGGGCGGCGAGTCGGGCGCAGGCGCGGCTCGTCCACCCCCAGGTCGTCGCGGACGTGCTCCAGGACAAAGAGATCTGGGAACATCGGGTGCCGCTCGAGGTGTCCGCGCTGATCCGCGGCGACGGACCCATCGTTAAGTATCGCCGCTGGGTGAAGCAATTCTATCCATGAATTCCGGGGTGAAACATTGTTGATAAATTTGGAACTACGTTCTAAGCTCATCTCATGACCGAGGCGGCTCAAAGGGCTCGCGACGCGAAGGCCTCGATGTACCGCGCCTTGATCGTGGATGCCGCCGAGCCGCTATTCGCGGAGCGCGGCTACGAGGGCACGAAAATCCAAGACATCGCCGCCGCATCTGGGCTGTCGCTCGGCACGTTGTACTCGGTATTTGGAGGGAAGGCTGGCGTCTACGATGCCCTGCAGAACGAGCGGCTCGGAGAGCTCTTCCTGCTCGCGGGGGAGACGATGTCCGGTCAGCTGAGCGCTCGAAGGCGTCTGATCCAAGCCAACCGTGTTTTCATTCGCTGGCTCACGGAGCACCCCGACTTTCTCCGCATCCACCTGAACGAAAGCAACGCGTGGGCCTCCAACCCTCGGCAGGTGGGCCCGGACCTGACGGACGCGTGGCATCGGGGCATCGACCTCATCGCCGGCGTGTTCGAGGAAGCCATGAGGGAGGGCCACGTGCACGATGGGGATCCCGTCATTGCTGCGCGTCTGCTCGTGGCGATGCAGCAGGTGTTCATGTCCGCATGGGTCGAGTCGGGAATGAAAGAGAACCCGGACACGCTCGTCGAGAAGATCGAACAGCAGCTCATACGAGCGCTATTCAGGAGCCCACGATGAGTGCAACCGCAAGCGCCGGCGCAGCACCCTCTGCGCCCGTCGAGCTCAGGAAACCGCCGCGCCTCAAGGGCGGCTGGCCGTTGATCGGACACACAATCGCATTCGCGCGAGACCCAGTCAGTCTCTTACAGAGGGCATATGACGAGTGCGGCAGAGTCGCCCAGTTCAAGCTGGCCGGAAAGAGCGTCACCGTTTTCACTGGGCCCGAGGCACACGAATCGCTCTTTCGGCATCCTGACGAGGTCCTCAATGCGACCGAAGCCTACAAGATGATGATTCCAGTGTTCGGCAAGGGGGTCGTGTACGACACCACGCCGGCCCGCATGATGGAGCAGCTCCACATGCTTTATCCCGCACTGCGCAACAAGCGCATGCGGACCTATACCGAGATCATCGCGGAAGAAACGCTTGCGATGATTGCGAGCTGGGGCAACGAGGGTGAGCTCGAGGCGTGCGACTTCTTCGGCGTCCTAACCAGCTATACGTCCAGCCGATGTTTCCTCGGCCGAGAGTTTCGCAACGAAATGAGTGAGGAGTTCGCCCACGTGTACGCGGACCTCGAGGGCGGCATCGTTCCGATTGCATACATCAATGCCCACCTCCCGATACCCGCGTTCCGCAAGCGCGATCGGGCACGCGAACGCTTGGGGGAGATGGTGTCGACGATCATCGCCCGCCGGAAGGCACGAGGCGTCACCGGCGAAGACTTCATTCAAACCTTGATGGATTCCACCTACTCGGACGGCACGGCCCTGACCGACCACGAGATCACCGGAATCCTCATCGCCAACATGTTTGCCGGACACCATACGAGCTCGGTGACGACGACATGGTCCTTGATCGAGCTTCTCCGCAACCCCGAATATTACGAGAAGGTATGCGCCGAGGTTCGTGGCCGCTTCGGTGGCGGCGAAACGTACACCTTCGAGTCGATGCGTGATGTCGAATGCACCGAGTGGTCGATCAAAGAAGCGCTCCGCATCCATCCCCCGCTGTTCATGCTCTTTCGAACGGCGATGGAAGATTGCGAAGTGTACGGCCATTTCGTGAAAAGGGGCGATTGGGTTTGCGTCGCGCCTATCGTCGCCCACCGCGAAGAGGCAGTCTTCAAGGATGCGCTTCGCTACGACCCCGATCGCTACGGCCCGGGTCGAGAGGAAGATCGTCGCCCGTTCGCCTACGTTTCATTCGGTGGGGGGCGACACAAGTGCTTGGGCAACGCGTTCGCGTTGTTGCAGATGAAAGTCATCATGTCGGTGCTACTGAACCACTACGATTTCGAGCTGGTCGGCGATCCGATCACCACGGACTTTGAACGCGTCGTGCTCGGGCCCAAGCCACCGATTCACGTCCGCTACAAGAAGAGGAGCTGAACATGCCGGCATTTCCACGCGAAGAGCTCGAAGAAATGATGGAGCGATGGCTCGAGGCCAATCGCAACGCCCAGCGAGAGGGTGACTGGAGCACCTACCTGGGGGCCCACTATACGGACGATGCCGTCTATCGATGGAACGTCGGCCCGAACGAGGAGTTCTGGGCGCGAGGCATCCAGCAGATCCGAGAAATCGCGCTCGGCTATCACATGAAAGGCTTCGAGAACTGGTCCTATCCGTACGACACGGTGCTCATCGACGACAAGCAGGGAGAGGTCGTCGGATTTTGGAGACAGGTCGCCCCGTTCCAGCGGGAGGACGGCACCCCGTACGAGATCGCAGGCGTTGGCGGCTCCTGGTTCAAATATGCCGGCGATTTCAAGTGGTCCTGGCAGCGGGATTTCTTCGACTTCGCCAACGTCAAATCGTTGTTCTTCGAGCTGGCCGGCGCCGGTCATCTCAATTCGGTCATTCGAGAGAAGATCCACCGTCAAGCCAAGGGCGAGATGCTTCCCGGACACGAAAAGATCCGCGAGGAGCCGAGCCGAATCGAGAGGCTCAAGAACGTGCTCTCACTCGCGCGAATTGCGCTTCTCGGATGACGGCCCAACCGTAGGGCAATGGGCGCCGAGCTTCCGCAAGAGTGCATTCCATCCAACGTTCCGGTTCAGGTAGCCCGTGTAGTCCTTCCCGATCGGCTGCGCGATGCCCGTCCTGTGCCCTCACCCTCTACGTTCACCGCGCATCAAGAGGGCTGGAGATGATCACCGAGCCCAACCCTAAAGCTCACCCGTAGGGGTGCATTCTCGTCCGAGGCCAGGGGAACTTGGCCCCGTGAGCGCGGAGCAAAGGCCGCAAAACGTGGTTGTGGTGTGCTTATGTGCAGTGGTAGCGTCCTTGATTCCCCCCAATTCTCTCGATGCCCCTGCTCGGAGGTACGTATGCCTGTGATCCGTCCGTTGATGATCTTGGTCGCTTTTGTCGTAGCCACGTTTTCCATGACCGGCTGCTCCGGCAGCTCCAACTTGGGCACGGAGCAGCTGACTGGCGGGCTCTCGCTCGCCCTCACTATCGACGACGGCATCGAGATCGATGAGGTCGCTTGGGAGATCACAGGAGGCGAAATGGCGCCGATGTCCGGTGTCGTCAACACCAGCGCACCGGGGTCCACGGCATCGGTCGAGGTGTTCGGGCTGCCTGAGGGCGACTTCATCGTGACGTTGGAAGCGACTTCGACGGACGGTGAAACCACTTGCGGTGGATCGGCTCCCTTCAACATCGAAGCGGGCCAAGTGACCGAGACTCACTTGCTGCTGCGCTGCCAGCTCCCTCCTCGCTTTGGCGGCGTTCGGGTCAACGGGAAATTGAACATCTGCGCGGAGCTGACCAAAGTCGTGGTATCTCCGCTCCAGACCTCGGTCGGCAACGTCATCAATCTCATGGCTGATGCCGTGGACGCCGAGGGTGACCCGATCGCGTATGAATGGACGGCACTCGTCGGCACCATCGCAGACACGGCCGATGCTCTCACCGTGTACACGTGCACGGCTGAAGGCGACGACTTGATCACGATCACGGTATCGGATGACGGTGGCGAGTACTGCATGAGCCAGTGGACGGTCGCGGTGACTTGCGTCGGCGACGGCGGCGGCGCGGGCGGCAGCGGCGGCGCAGCTGGTGCGGGCGGTAACGGCGGCGGCACGGGCGGCAGCGGCGGCGCAGCTGGTGCGGGCGGTGGCGGCGGCATGGCCGGCGTCGGGGGTATGGCCGGAGCCGGCGGTATCGCTGGCGGGGGCGGGACGGCTGGCATGGCCGGTACGGGCGGTGCGGCCGGTGCGGGCGGTGCGGCCGGTGCGGGCGGTGCGGCCGGAGCCGGCGGCATCGCTGGCGCGGGCGGGACGGCTGGCGTGGGTGGAGCCGGATGTGACTGCGATTGCGACGACGATGACAGCGATTCCGACTCGGACACCGACAGCCACCACCGCAAAAGCAATTCGGATGACGACCATGCTTGCAAACGTGACTACGGTTGCGATTGCGACCACGACGACAGCGACTCCGATGGGGATAGCGACGGCGGCATCCACGAAGGCAAGCATCCACACAAATCGTGGAAGCACTGGTACCACTTCTGGAAGGATAGGTGGGACGATTGACCGAGCCGCGAAGAATCGTGGTGAGCCCCCAAAAAACCGAAGTCGAGCTTGGCCGCTTCCGTTCCTTCCTCTCACTAAGTGTCACAAACGCGGACGCGCCATCGCCACTCGGCAAAGCGCCTCTCGGAATGCCACCATCGTGCCGCCGGCCCCGAAAGCCTGGAACTCCGCCGAATGCCGCCTGCCGGCGCCCTCCGGCGCTCTAGAACTCGCGGGTGCGCGACGGCGTTCTCGAATCACCGACGCGCTGCCCTCTTGTTGACGGGCCTCGGGGCGCTTTGTCTTCTATCGCTTGCAAAGGAAGATGCGCCGCCCCTACCCGCTGACGGCCATACGACCAGGCTAGGCCCAGCCCCTCGTGCAGAGGATGGCCGATTCGAGAACTTCGGCGGTCCAGCGTCCCACGGCAGCCTAGGAGTGCGTCTGTAGGAACAGAAGCTCGCGTTCCGCCTGCACGTAACGTCTGACGCCCGACCAGGAGAAGCGAAGATCGTACCCCGTAGCTCCTGCACCCTGGTCGAGCTTGACGTGGGGCTGCCAAAGCGGGGGATCTTGTCGTTCGAAGAGGCTGCGAACCTGCTCGTTTTGCGCGACCTCGACCTTCTGTTGGGCTATGCGAATTCTATCGTCCACGTCGAGCGCTTGTGACTGCAGCCCAAGCACCACTTGGAGCTTCTGCTGGAGCTCCTTGCGACCCTCATGAAGGCCTTGCAAGAGCGATGCGGTCCGATCTTGAGCGTCTTTCGGCATCGATGCTCGCTGCGCCTGCTCGAGAGCGCGATTCCAAACGTCGATGTCTTGGTCGTTCTGAGTCGCGAGCTTCTGGAGATCATCGCCGTATCGGGTGAGCTTCGTGATCTGGGTCTCACATCGGTCGTCCAACGCCTCGAGGCGAAAGTACAAACAGTTGAGCTCGTGGCGCGGTGCGTCCCTATTCCTTTGAGCTCGTCCGAAAGGGCCGTGCTCTCGGTCAATATCGCGTCGAGGTCTGCTTTCACACCGTCGACGACGTCGATCAACGAAATCTGAGCCCGTATCCGCGTCAGGCGCTCCTCGACGGCGCCAGCCTCGATCGCGAAGTCAGCGCCGGCGACCTCCTGGGGCTCCTTCGGCGCCGGCTCCTCGGGCTTGGGCTGCGTCTCCTGGGCGTGGACCGCGGGCGAGGCGATGAGCTCCGCACCCAACACGAGCGCGAAGCCAGCGACCGAAAGGCAGGTGCCATAGGGCTTGCGCAACATCTTTCCGGAAGGTGAGTACTCCACGGTCATGCAC
This sequence comes from uncultured delta proteobacterium, assembly GCA_963792825.1. GTDB lineage: Bacteria > Myxococcota_A > Polyangia > Polyangiales > Houyiibacteriaceae > SG8-38. The sequence goes on from CAWBXS010000002.1 coordinate 376,242, forward strand.
GGCGCCAGCAGCGAACGCGTTGTGCGGGGCAACGGTCCGCGCCTAGCCACGACGAATCAACCATCCTAGATTGCGCTCGCCGTGAGCACCGAACTTTCGAGCGGCAGCCTGAATGACCTCGTTGATTGCGTGGGCGCTCCTACTCGTCATCGTCGTCAAGCACCTCGGCTTCATGCACCGATGGCACGCTGGCGAAAGAAGGTCTTCGAAGGGCTCAACCGCGTGGCGCGTTCGGCCTCTGCCTATGATCGGCTCCCTGCAGAGCAGGTGGTCGAGCTCGGAGTCCGCGTCGAGATCTGATTGGCTCGTCGGTTCGCCCAATGGGCTAAGAGAGGACGGGATGAGCGTCCTCGTCGCAGGAGGAGTAGACAGAGAAGAGGTTATGCGCAATTGAGCGGTTTCGAGGTGGGTTTGGAGACGCGTAGTTTAAAGGGGTCCGAGCTGCCTTCGCAGTCTGTTCGACTTCGGTACCTCGCATGGCTGTGCGTGCTTGGCGCGGGGCTGTCGACGATGTCCGCGCATGCCCAGACGACGAGCCCGCTCGCCGAGGGTGGGTCTGCGCTGCCTGCTGACGGAGGGGCTCCTCTGCGTGCCGATGGGGGCCCTGCTCTGCCTGCCGAGAGCTCGATGCTCGAAGCAGCAGCTCAGATCGGAAGGCTCATGCAGGGCAAGCTCGACCCCAGCGTCGATCCCCGGTCGTTGTTCGATGTCAGCCTGAGCCCAGGACCGAGCCCTAATCTTCGGTCGGTGCTGGAGCGGCTCAACCAAGACGAGAAGAGCAAGCAACCGAACCGTGAGCTGACGCCTCAACAACGGCTCGTGGAGGCACAGGCTGCTTTCCTGTCTTTGCCCGCCAAAAAGCGAAGACAGCTGCTGACCGCGCACCAGGCTCGGCGACAGGCCGCAGACAGGGCCAATCGCCTGCAATCAGAGAAGCGAGCACGCCTCGCCGAGCTCGAAACGTCGGCCGCGAACTTGGAGGCTTTTCTCGAGGGCAGGCTGAGCGCGGACGTCGACCCGAGCTCGTTGCTCTCGGTGAACCTCCTCGATGACGCTTCCCTGGCGACCAGCGAAGCGCGCAGGCGAACATTCCTCGAGCACAGTGCCCACGGAACCCCGGCCGAGCCTCCCCCGGGTGATCACCGCTCGAAGCCCAAGGGGCTGAGCCTCGACGCTCAGCTCGCGCTCGCCGCGGAAAAGCTCGACTCCCTTCGCGCGCGATTTTCAGCCCTCGACGACTCGCAACAGAAGGCCTTGTTCGTCCAGCACGAGGAAGCGAAAGCAGCCACCGTTGAAGTCGGGCCAACGCTTTCGATCCCAGAGCCTGCGGTCGCCTCACAGAAGGCAGACGAGGCGGCCGCCGCCAAAGAGCTTGCACTTCAGACGTCCAAAGACGCCGGTAGTGAGGTGGCACGGCTCATCGCCGAGAAGAAGGCCGAGCTGTTGGCCGTTCAAGAAGCGCAGGCCCGATTCGAGGCTTCACTGGCGACCCGACAGACCGACATGGAGCAGGACCAGGAACTGGCACTGCGTTGGGGTAGAGAGGTTCGCGATCTGATGGAGGCCCCTCCGCCGGAGGAGGGCGGCGAGACCACGGCCGACCCGATGTACGGCCAGCTCGTCACCGACCTCGAGTCCATGCGCAGCAAGCTTCGCCAGACGCTCTCCGCGCTGCTCGGAGGTGGATCGGCGATCCCTTCGGTTGACAAGTCCAAGTCGACCGAGCTGCCTGGCGGAGTAGACGATCGCGAGCTCAAGGCGCTCGTTGCCAAGCTGCAAGACAATCGCAGTCGGCTCGAGACCCTCGATACGCGAATGCTTTGGGATACCGCGCGGACGCAACGGGATGCCATGGTCGCCATGAACCGGAGCCGCCTTCGTCTGATGAGCAAGCTCAGCCTTACGAAACGGTCGGCGCTCCGAGGATTTGGGCCGGAGGGCCGAGCCCAGGTGAGGCGCGAGCTCGCACAAATGACTCTGGAAGCGCGATATCGCCTGCTAGCCCTCCCTCGGCTCCTGAAGAGCCAGTTTGCCGCTGCATCGAAAAGCTCGGTGTCGATCGGCTTCGTTCTGTTCAAGCTGCTGTTGCTGATTCTGTTGTTTCAGTGGTGGCGACGGAACGGGGACAGCATCTTGGATGACTGGCGTCGCTCCTGGCGCTTGAGGCGGCCTCAAACCGACTTCACCCGGAGAATGGCGACGACGATTTGGTATCTGAAGAGGGTGAGGAAACCCCTCGCGTGGTTGGTGCTGGTGATCGTCTTGCAGCGGGTTTTTCGTGTCTTGAAGGACCTACCAGAGCTCGAGTATCTGTGGATTCTCGCTTTGTGGGTTCTCTTGGGCTCGTTCGTCATTCATTTTGTCAATGCGGTGGCAGAACGTCAGGGTCGCGGCAGCGAAGCCTCTGCCAAGCTGCGCTTTCGATCGCTTCGTTTGGTCGGCGTGACCATCGTGGCAGTTGGGCTGATCTTGTCGCTCACCAACGAGACGGTGGGCCAGGGAGCCATCTACGCATGGGTGACACGCGGGTCGTGGGTGCTGCTGGTGCCGATCTTGTTGACGCTCGTCGTGTGGTGGAGGCCGATAATTTTCGAGCGGGCTGCGGCGCATGGAAGCCCTGGTCGGGTGCTCAAGTGGGTGAGCGCACGAAATGAGGGGCCCGGCAGCTACTTCTCGGCCGGGGTCGGTGGCATCTATCTCCTGGGCGAAGGGCTGAACAGATTCTCTCTGCGACAGGCATCGCAGCTCGCTCCCACGCGGCGCGTCCTTTCATACTTCTTTCGGCGGAAAGTGGAGAAGCAGACTTCGCTGACCCCCAATGCGTCCAAATACACCGCAGTCGCGCCGGAGCTCTACGATGCGCTCGGGCCCGATCATCCTTCCGACGTGCGCATCGAAGCGGTCATGCGGGACAAGACCAGAGAGATTCGGAATCTGGTGCGGGAGGACAACAATCGCGTCATCGCGGTCACGGGGCTCCGCGGGATGGGCAAGACGACGTTCATGAAGCATGTCGTCGAAGGCCTGTCCGAGCAGGGATGTTGGCAAATTCAGTGTCGTGCTGGCGGTATCCAATCGCTCTTGGCCGATTTGGCGCAGGCCGCCGGGCTCCCGCCGACTGCTACCGAGGAAGAAGTCAGCGCTGCCATCGGGGAAAAGAAGCCGACCGTGATCTGCATCGACGACGTTCAACGGATCATTCGACCCGTCATCGGAGGCCAGATCGATCTCGACCGTTTCATCGACCTCGCTCACCAGGCCTCATCGACCACTTCGTGGCTCGTCGCCGTCGGCTTGCCTGCCTGGCAGTATCTGCAGCGCGCGGAGGGCGAGCGCGCTATTTTCGATGAAGTCGTCGAGCTGGAACCATGGTCCGAAGAGGACATCACGTCGTTGATACGCCTGCGAAACAAAGCACAATCGATTCAGCCGAGCTTCAAAGGGCTCAACGTCCCGCGGCAGGTCGACACCGACGCACGCATGAACGAAGAGGAACGGGCCGAGCACGACTTTTATCGGGTGCTCTGGGATAACTCCGAAGGCATTCCCGGGCTTGCCTTGCAGTACTGGCGTGAGTCTTTGTCGACCGGTACGCAAGAGGACCGCCCGCGCGTTCGCTTGTATAAGGCGCCGACGGCAGGTGATCTCGACCAGCTTCAGGAATCGATGCATTTCGTTCTGCGGGCCATCGTGCAACTGGACCTCGCCACAGAGCACGACATTGCCAAAGCCACCAATCTCCGCCCTCAAGAAGTGAGCGATGCGCTACGTCTCGCTAAGCTTCGTGGGTATATCGAGATCACCGACGAAGGAATCCGTGCGGAGTTCGTTTGGTACCGCGCGATTCTCCAGCTCCTACGTCGACATCACCTGGTGACGATATGAGGCGCCCATGAAACCACGGTTGAAGCTGCTGTCGTTCCTCGCCGGCCTTGCTTTGTGCTGGACCTCCCCCGTGCTGGCGCAGAGCGAAGTGGACCCTGCCTCGATCGAAAAGATATCCCAGATCATCCGTTGGAGCGGCGTGCTGACGTCGGTCTTCGTGATCGCGGGCGCCTGGATCGTGCTGCGATTCGCGCGCCGGTTCGTCGAGGGCCTGAGTGACCAGTTTCCGGCACGCCGTCTGACGCTGCAAAAGCTCAGCACGATCTTTCAATTCTTGCTTTATGTAGTCGTCATCATCATCGTGCTCGTTCTCAGCCTTCGCCTCGACAAGAACGTGCTGGCGATCATCGGCGGTACGGCAGCGGTCTCGATCGGCTTCGCGATCAAGGACCTAGTCGCCTCCTTCATCGCGGGTGTCATCATCATGTGGGACCGACCTTTTCAAGTTGGCGACCGCGTGTCCTTTGGTGGTGAATATGGCGACATCACGGCCATCGGATTACGTTCCGTTCGGATGCAGACCTTGAATGACAATGTCGTCACGATTCCAAACAACAAGTTTCTCAACGACATCACCTCGTGCGGGAACTATGGCGCACTCGAAATGCAAGTCGTGATGGATTTCTACGTGGGTGTCGATCAAGACATCGGTAAGGCTCGAGACATCGTGAAAGAGGCCGCCCTGACCAGCCGCTACGTTCATCTTCCAAAACCGGTCGTCGTCCTCGTCACCCAGCAAATTCAGGATAATTACATCGCCGTACGACTGCGCTTGAAGGCTTACGTACTCGACACGAAGCATGAAAAAACCTTCGAGACCGACGTGCACTTGCGCGTGATGGAGGCCTTCCGAGAGAGCACGATTCTTCCGCCCGCAATTCTGCACCGGACGTCGGCCGCCACTTGATGGCGTGTGAAGCCGACGGGCCCGGGGTATCGTCACGGCTGCACGGGCCGCCGGGAATGAACAAGTGGACCTACAGATGGAAGAAGCTCCGGGAGCACCCACGACCGGTACGCTTCGTCTTGAGCCGCCTGCTTTGGCGTACGGGCCTGTCGCCGTTTTTCGTACTGGAGATGCCACACGGCTTTCGCATTCGGTTCTACCCGAGCTCCATCTCTGCCGCGCTTTGGTCCGATCCTGAGTCCCGAAGCGCGGACGAGGATTTCGTCTGGGCGGTCTTGCGAGCCGGCGACCGCTACATCGATGCGGGTGCGAACATCGGTCAGCTCGCGCTTGCCGCGTCCAATCGGGTAGGCCGCGGCGGCGAGGTCATCGCCATCGAAGCGCACCCAGAGATCTTCCGCTTCCTCGAAGGCAACGCCGAGCTGAACCACACGACCAATTTGACGACTCTGCACTGTGCGCTCGGTGCCGGCCCCGGTGAGGTCGCGCTGACGACCCGCCGATCCGACGATCAGAATTACATCAGCGACGGCGGAACAGTCCGTGTGCAGATGCGCACTCTCGACGAGCTAGTTGCGCCCCGGCCCACACGCTTGCTCAAGCTCGACGTCGAGGGGTACGAGTTGCCGGTATTGCAAGGCGCTACGGCGGTGCTCGATCACACCGAGATCGTCTACTGCGAGCTTTCGACCGGCAACTGCCGTCGCTTCGGCTACGCGCCGCGAGAGGTCGAGCAGCTTCTTCTCGGCAAGGGCTTCGTATTCGTCCGAACGGGAGACGCCGGCAAGCCCGCAATCGTGACCTCCGAGTATTTTTCGAGCCTACCGGATGAATCGCTGCCAGCGACCGGGTATAACCTGGTCGCCGTCCGCCCCAGCGTGGCCCAGGAAGTGTTGCAGATGTTGTCGGCCGAGGGCTGGATCCCCGTAAGTGAGGGTGCATCCTCCCGAGACCGATGACGGCATCGAGTTGGGAATTCGATCGCAAGAAACGGGATGCGCTGCCTCCGTGGGTGAACCAAAGTCGACCCATGGATTCAAGACTCGAAGACGAAGGTCCGGCGATTGGGCTTTGATGGCGAGGATGCCTGCTGGCGAGCGGTCGCGGAACGGGATCCTCGTGCAGACGGCTCGTTCTTCTACGCCGTGAGCACCACGGGAGTGTTTTGCCGCCCGTCGTGCGGCGCACGCACCCCTTTGCGGAAGAACGTCTCTTTTTACGGGTTAGCCTCCGAGGCGGAACGGGCCGGTTTCAGAGCTTGCAAGCGATGCAATCCGGAATCGACCCCGCCGCAGCAACGCCACAAGGAGCTCGTCGTCGAGGCGTGCCGATTGATCGAACGGGCAGAGAAGGAGCCGACCCTGGGCGAGCTTTCACAGGCCCTCGGTCTCAGCCCCTACCACTTCAGCAGAGTGTTCAAGAGAATGCTCGGGGTCACCCCGAAACAATATGCGATCGCCCATCGATCGCGGGTCGCCGCAACGAGCCTGAGGACGAGCAAGGATGTAACCTCCACGATCTACGAGTCCGGGTACGGGGCTTCCAGTCGATTCTATGAATCCGCTCGCTGGCGGCATGGGATGACCGCCACCGACATTCGCAGGGGCGGCGATGGGATCGAGATCAGATATGCATTCGGAGACTCGTCCCTCGGTCTGGTTGCCGTCGCAGCGACCAAGAGAGGCATCTGCGCGGTGCTGTTCGGTGCATCTCAGCAAGAGCTCACCAGAGATCTGAAGGAACGGTTCCCAAGAGCTGTTCTCGAAATCGCCGAAGCGGGCTCGGACTTCGCGCGATGGCTCGAGCGAACCTTGAACTATCTGGAAGGCGAATCCAGCCCTTTCGACCTTCCGCTCGACGTCCGTGGCACGGCCTTTCAAGAGCTGGTCTGGCGGGCTCTGCGCAAGATTCCGGAAGGACATACCGTTTCGTACGGGCAGATCGCAGAGCGCGTCGGCCGCTCGAGGTCCGCAAGAGCGGTGGCACGAGCTTGCGCGGCTAATCCCGTCGCCGTGATCATTCCCTGTCACCGAGTGGTGGGCTCGGAGGGTGCCCTGAGGGGCTATCGCTGGGGAATGGAACGAAAGCGCCGGTTGCTCGACCGCGAATCAACCGACCGTTAGTCGGCCGGAAGGAACGACGTGTCGAACGCACCGCTCGCCGCAAGTTGGTCCGCGGTGATGAGCCCCACCTCGATCATCTGTGAGCGCAGCGTCTCCCAGCGCTCGGCCGTCATCGAGCCGAGCGGCGTCCTTGCGACCCGGGCGAGCGGCACGATGGCGCGGGCGCCGTAGGCCAGAGTATCCTCGTTCATCTCCGGGTTCACCGCATGGATGCGGAGATTGGTGGGGCCGGGGTCGTCGAGGTAGCGCTGCCACCCCGCGATCACCGCGAGCGTCATCGCACGGACGATCTCTGGTTGCTCGCGGATCATGCGCTCACTGGTGATGAGCATCTGCGCGTACGGGTTGAAGCCGAGGTCCGCCACCATTAGACAGCGCGTCTCTACGCCGGCCTCCTCGGCTAGGTGAGGCTCGCTGAACACATAAGCCTGCTGAACGAAGGACTTGCTCTCGAGGAACTGGGCAACGTTGCCTGAATAGGGTACCACGCGCACGCCCTCCAACGGCAAGCGCGCACGCAGGAACTCGGCGAAGGGCTCGCGCTGGTTCATTGCGAAGGTGACGTCCCGCAAGTTTTCGAGGCGATGGAACGGCGAGCTGGCCCGGACCAGGACGCACCGCGGATCGGTCTGGAGCGGTGCAGCCACGGCGACGACCGGCACACCCTGGGCGCGGCCGAGCAGAACCTCTGCAGCGTTTGCGCAACCGAACTCTGCACGCCCCGTGCCCACCTGTGCGATGACCGGCGCATCCGGTCGCCCTGCCTGGATGTCGACTTCAAGCTCACCCGCCGCGTAGAAGCCGGCAACCTCGGCGGCATAGAAGCCGCCGTGCTCAGCCTCCGCAAACCAGTTGAGCGCCAGCCGGACATGTGTGCGGCCGTCCTCGGCCGTCTTGCGGCTACCGCATTGGCAAGACGCTACGAGGAGCAGGAGCGCGCTGAGGAGCGAGAAACGCAGAAACATATCGAGCGCGCATAGCGTTGCGGGGAGCGGACGGCAAGACGCTGCTCATTCGGTTTCGGTCTCGCGCCCCCGCCACCTCCTGAGGATCGCGTCTCCAGCGAGCGAGACGGCGCCGAAGAGCGCCAGCCCGAGCACTGTCGAAGCGACTACGGCCGCGAAGAGGTGTGCCGTCTCGAGGCGCCCCGCGGTCACGATGATGATCGTGCCTAACCCACGGTACTCGTCAGACCCCGCGAAGAACTCGCCGACGATCGCGCCGATCACCGCCAAGCCGCTCGCCACCTTTGCGCCGGCTAGAAAATAGGGGACGGACCCCGGTAAGCGCAGCGAAACCAGCTCCTGCCAACGGCTCGCGTTGTGGATCGTGAAGAGCTCGAGAAGGCCGGGATCGACGCGCGTGAGACCCGTGGTCCCGTTGGTGATGATCGGGAAGAGGCTGATGATCACCGCGACGAGCACCACGCTCCCGAGTCCGGTGCCCACCCAGATCACGATGAGCGGAGCGATGGCTAGAATGGGGACTGTCTGGAGAAAGATCGCATAGGGATAGAAGCTGCGCTGCACCAGGCGCGATTGGGAGAACGCAAACGCGATCAGAGCACCGAGGAGGAGGCTAGAAGCGAAGCCGAGGACGGACGCGAGACCAGTCAAGGCCGTCCCCATCGCGAGCTCCGCCGAGTGCTCGAGGAGCGCTCCGCCGATCGCGCTCGGCGCCGGAAGGAGATACGGCGCGACGTCGAGGGCGCGGACGAGTGCTTCCCAGGTGGCGAGGACCACGAAGAGCACCACGAGCGGTGGCGCGGCGGCGTGCAGCACGCGCTTCATTCGTTCGCCTCCGGTCGAACCGGCCGTTCGGCACCTTTCCCTTCGCGCAGCTCCGTGCTCACGCGGCGCACCAGCTCGAAGAGCTCCGGGCTCGTGAGCGTCTCTGCGGTCCGCGGGTACGGCAGATCGATCGGTACTTCCGCGATCACGCGTCCCGGCCCAGCGCTGAGCACCAGGATACGGGTCGAAAGGAACACCGCCTCGTGGACGCTGTGGGTGACCGCGAGCGCAGTCCAGCGCTGCTTCTCCCAGAGGGCAAGGAGCTCCTCGTCGAGGCGTTCGCGCGTCATCTCGTCCAGAGCGCCGAAGGGCTCATCGAGGAGGAGGAGATCTGGCTGGATGACCAGGGCGCGTGCGAGTGACACGCGCATTTGCATCCCGCCCGAGAGCTGTGCGGGCTGCCGCTTCGCCACGGAAGCGAGGCCCACCATCTCGAGCGCTTCGCCGATCCGCGTCTCCCAGCGCTCTTGGGACCCGCCCCGCAGCTCGAGCGCCAGACGCACGTTTGATTCGACGCTTCGCCATGGGAGGAGCGTCGAATCCTGGAAGACGAAGGACTCGGAGCAATTCCGCCGGCGCGCGAGCTCCGGTTCGAGGCCCCCGACGGTCAGCGCCCCGCCGCTGATGGGCAGGAGCCCGGCGACCGCTCGAAGCAGAGTCGACTTCCCGCAGCCGCTCGGCCCAACGATCCCGACGACTTCCGAACGCGAGATCACGAAGTCCATCCCCTGCAGGGCGAGGGTTCCGTTCGGATAGCGGAGCGCGAGATCGCCCGCGACGACGAGGGGCTCTTCGGCCACAGCTCGGAACTCTAGTCGCCCGTTGCGCGATCGCCACTCTCCTGCCGGAGTTGTGCTAAGCCCACCTGGTCGTCTCGACACCTCACTCCACCCCCGGACTCCCCTGAACTCCTCGCCGCAGATCGAATGGGCCCCGGGTCCGAGCCGCTCGCTGGTTCTCTGGGTGGCTTCGGGCCTGCTGTTGCTCGGAGTCCTTCCTTCGTCGGCGCTTGCGCAGGACACGAAGTTACTCGACGTGGATTCCGCGTCGATCGAGTATGTTGCGACGCCCGAGGCGGAGGCTGAGCGACCCGCTCACCCCTGGGCGGAGAAGCGCAACGCCCACAAGGAAAAGTTCAAGCGCCCATGGCGAAGCAACACGAAGGGCGGACGCTGGCGTGCCATCGGAATCGGTACCGCAGGAGTGGCCGGCGGTTTCTTGGCCCATGAGCTAGGCCATGTCCTGATGAATCTGGCGTACGGAAACGTGCCCACGTTCGAGGGGGTGCGGTACGGCGGGTTCATTCCGTTCTTTCGGATCTCGCCGGGGGTGACCTGCAACGACGTCGGCTGTTTCTACAGAAACGGTGACGCGTTCAAAGGCGGGCGGACGGGCGTCTACCTGATCACCTCCGCCGGATTCAATGTGCAGCACCTCACCTCGGAGCTCATCCTCTCGATTGACCCACAGATTCGTTATCATCGCTCCCCGTTTCAGAAGGGGATGCTCTTCTTCAACCTCTCGTTGTCGGTCGGCTACGCCTTGTCCACCTGGTTTCAGGTGAAGCCCCCCATCGGTGACATCTACGGCATGGCGAACGCCTCGCAGCTCAACCCCAACTGGATCGCCTTGCTGGTCATGATCCCCGCGGGCTTGAACCTCTATCGATTTTTCCTGCCCGATTCGAAGTGGGCACCCTGGGTCAGTCGCGCGGCAGAAGCCACGTTCCTCGGCGTGAGCTTCGTATTCTAGCGAGCCCCGCCAGAGCCCTATTTCTTCAGCGAGTACTTGTCCGCAATCATGTCGTAGTAAGCGGCCTCGGAGACGGAGCCCCAGACCCCTACCCTGGCTTTGAACTTCTTGAATGCTTCGTGGACCTTTCGAGACATGGCGTCCTTGTCCGCTTCTTCCTCCAAAGTCTCCTGGGCAAGCTTGCGCAGATCCGCCAACAGCGCTTCCGGAAAACGCACCAACTCGACGTTGTGCTCCGAGATGAGTGTTTGCAGTGCGGCGCCGTTGCCCGCTTCGAACTCACAGAGGCTCCACTGATTGGTTTCGGCGGCCACGGCATCGAGGATCTGCTGAAGCTCTTTCGGCAGGGAATCATAGGCATTCTTGTTGAAGATGACTTCGAGGGTGGTCCCAGGCTCGTGCCAACCAGGGTAGTAGTAGTACTTCGCCGCCTTGTAGAAACCCATTCGCAGATCGTGCATGGGGCCGATCCACTCGGTGGCGTCGATCACGCCACGCTCGAGTGATGTGAAGATCTCCCCGCCCGGCAAGAGGACGACGGTACCACCAGCTTTGCTGACCACCTTCCCGCCGAGGCCGGGAATCCGCATCTTGAGGCCCTCATAGTCGTCGATGGTGTTCATTCGCTTTCGGAACCAGCCACCCATCTGGACACCAGTATTGCCCTGCGGTCGCGGCACGACGTTGAAGGGAGCATAGACTTCCTCCCAAAGCTCGAGGCCGCCGCCGCTGTACAACCAGGCGTTGATACCCTGCGCGTTGAAGCCGAACGGCACTGCCGCAAACCATTGCGCAGCAGGAACTTTGCCTGCCCAGTAGTATGAAGCGCCACTGCCGCATTCCACGGTTCCTTCGGATACGGCGTCGAACACCCCTAGGGCCGGAACCAGCTCGCCCGCAGCGAATACTTGGATTTTGATCTGTCCGCCGGTGGCCTCTTCCACTCGCTTGGAAAATCTCTCGGCTCCGGTCTGTAGAACTGGGAGGCCTGGCGGCCAGGTGGTGATCATTTTCCACTCGTAGGTCTTTGTGGACTGAGCAGCCGAGCCTTTCGCGCCCTGCTCCTCTTTCTGGGTACAGCCGACGAGCCCTGCCGTTGCGGCCACGGCGCCAGCAGCCCCGGTGCCTGCCTTTTTCAGAAAGTCGCGTCTTTCCATGGGTCCTCCTCCTTCGCTACGGGTCACCAGGCATGATCCCATGTATCCCCCAATCGGGCGGAAAGCGTCTAGCGGAAAACGACGCTTGGTAACCAGGTGACCAGAACGGGGAAGAGAACGACGACGAGTAGACCGATGAGCTGCAAGACGACGAACGGAATGATACCGCGGTAAATGTGCCCCGTGGTGATTTGCGGGGGCGTCACCGCCTTGAGATAGAAAAGCGAAAACCCGAAGGGTGGGGTCATGAAAGAAGTCTGCAGATTGACCGCGATGAGGATGCAGAACCAAATGGGGTCGAAACCGAATTCGATCATGATCGGCGCCAGCACCGGCACGTGGATGAAGGTGATCTCGATGAAATCGAGAAAGAAGCCGATGACGAAAATCAACCCCATGACGATCGCCAGAACGGTCCATTGACCGTGGCTCGCCGCAATGCCACCGAGAAAGCCTCGGACCAGCCCATCACCGCCCATCCCTCGAAAAACCAAGCCAAAAGCGGCGGCACCGACGAGGATGACGAACACCATGCACGTCAGCTGCATGGTGGAGTGCATGACCTCTCGGAGGATCTTCAGACTGAGCTTCTTGTTGAGGACCGTCAGCACGGTGGCGCCCACCGCGCCTACGCCCGCCGCTTCGGTGGGGGATGCGATCCCCGCGAAAATGGAGCCGAGGACCGCAACCATCAAGAAGAGCGGTGGGAAGAGCGCGCGGGCGAACTTCTTGAACAGCATCGCCCAGGTGAGGCCCGCAAGCTCTTCGGCCCGAGTAGCAGGCGCCCAGTCGGGTCTCGCGTAAGAAACAACTGCAATGTAGAGAACATAGAGCGCCACCAGCACCAAGCCTGGCAGCACCGCCCCCATGAACAGGTCGCCCACCGGTACGCCTACGATGTCGCCGATCAGCACCAACACGATGCTGGGTGGAATGATCTGCCCGAGAGTGCCCGAAGCCGACACCGTGCCAGTCACCAGCTCTTTCTGGTAACCGCGCTTGAGCATGGTGGGCACGGCGAGCAACCCCATCGTCACCACGGTGGCCCCGACGATACCGGTTGACGCGCCGAGCAACGCGCCCACCACCACGACGCCGATGGCCAGCCCGCCCCTCAGTCGACCGAACGCAAGCCCCATCGTGTCGAGGAGCTCTTCCGCCAGCCCTGAACGCTCCAGCATCACGCCCATGAAGACGAACAGGGGAACGGCGAGCAGGGTGACATTGGTCATGACACCCCAGATCCGCAGGGGGAGAAGGTTGAAGAAGTCCCAACCAAAACCGATGAGGCCGAACGCCAGCGCCGTTCCCATCAGGGTGAAGGCGACGGGAAAACCCAACATCAAGAGAATGGTGAGCGCCAGAAACATCCAAGCGGGCAAGTACTCCATCAGCTGCCCACTCCGGCTTCGAGGTCTTCACCGAGAATCGTACAAAGACTCTTGATCCCGAGTGATACACCCTGGAGCAAGACTAGTATGAAGCCGGCGGGGATACAGGCTTTGAGAAGGAACCGATACGGAATGCCCCCTGGGTCTGGCGAGCCCTCCATCACGGCCCACGAATTCGAAACGAAACTGAGAGACGTTGCGATGATCAGGCAGCAGCCGGGGACGAGAAAGATCAAGACGCCGAGTAAGTTGATCCATGCTCGCGACTTGGCGCTCAATCGCTGGTAGAAGATATCGACGCGCACATGGCCGTCTTGCAATAGCGTGTAACCCGCCCCCATCAGGAAAATGAAGGCGAACAAGTGCCATTCGAGCTCCTGCGTGAACACGAAGCTGGTGTTGAATGCGTATCGCATCACCACGTCGACGAACACCACGACGACGACCAAGCCGGTGGACCAAGCCACACAGCGGCCCACCCACGTGTTGAGGGCGTCGATCCAACGGCTCAGTTTCTTGAGAGCTTGCATCCGTCCTTCAACCGAGAGGATATCGCGATTTTGCGACGAGTCCCGGATTCGGCAATGAGCTGAAAGGCACTCAGATGCTGATCGATTCGCTCCTGCTCCTGGGAGGACTCGTCTCATTGGTGGGCGGTGGGGAGGCCCTCGTGCGTGGCGCAAGCGGCATCGCGCTCCTTGCGCGAGTCCCACCGCCCGTCGTCGGGCTCACCGTCATGGCAGCGGGGACCTCGATGCCCGAGCTCGTGGTCTCCGCGCAGGCGTCTCCCAGTCCCGAGGGAAATCATCGATTGGGACAACTGGTGGATGCCGGGCGCATCTGCCCTGTTGTTTCCGTCGATGAGGACCGACATGACGATGAAGCGCATCGAAGGCGCCTTGCTGCTCGCGGGGTTTGCGATGTACAAGGCGCTCTTGATTCATCGGCCGACGTGAAACAGCCGGAGGCTTGGCCCCGAATGCAGGAGAGATCGAACAGCGCATGAGCAGCGAAGCATGGATTGCGACTGGGGTGGTAGTCGCGGTGTTCGTGGTTCTCGCCTCGGGACGCTATCCACCCTACCTCGTCTTGCTCGGGGGGCTCACTGCGCTCCTGGCAGGAGGAATCATCGATAGCGGCGAGGCGCTCACGGGATTCTCGAACAGCGGGGTGGCGACCGTCGGAGTCCTGTACGTGGTGGCCGCTGGGATGAAGCAGAGCGGCGCGCTGGCGTTTCTGGTTTCGCGGGCGATGGGGCGTCCGAGGACGGTGCGGGCGGCGCAGGCAAGGATGATCATCCCGGTGACGATCGGCAGCGCGTTCCTGAACAACACCCCGTTGGTCGCGATGCTGCTGCCGGTCGTGATGGACTGGAGCCGGTCCCTGAGGATACCAGCGTCCAAGCTCCTTCTGCCGCTCAGCTACGCCGCGATTCTCGGAGGGCTGTGCACGCTGATCGGAACCAGCACCAACCTGATTGTCCATGGCCTCTTGCTTGCAGACGGCAAGCCCGGCCTCGGAATGTTCGAGATTACCTGGATTGGGCTTCCGTGTGCCGTCCTCGGTTCGGCGCTCCTCATGTGGATGGCGAGACGCTACCTTCCAGGGTACGAAAGCGCTCTCCGTATTCCCGACGACCCGCGAGAGTACACGGTCGAGATGCGTGTTGCTGCGCGGGGTCCACTCGTCGGGAAGAACATCGAAAACGCCGGGCTTCGACACCTGCCTGGCCTCTACCTGATGGAGATCCATCGGGGTGGGCACATTCTGCCCGTGGTCGACCCGGGTGAGCGCCTCGAGGCAAACGACCAGCTCGTCTTCGTCGGGGTCGTGGATTCGGTGGTAGACCTTCAACAAATCCTAGGCCTCGAGCCGACGACCGAGCAGGTTTTCAAGCTGGACTCGCATCGGTCACTTCGATGCTTTGCAGAGGCCGTCATCTCGCGGACGCATCCTCTGGTCGGGCAGAGCATCCGTGAAGGGCGGTTCCGAAACCTCTACAACGCCGTCGTCATCGCTGTGTCGCGCAACGGTGAGCGGGTCCAGGGACGCATAGGCGACATCCAGCTTCATGCTGGGGACTCCTTGCTGCTGGAAGCCCTTCCGTCGTTCGTCGAGCAACATCGAAACTCGAGCGACTTCTATCTCGTCAGCCGTCTTGGAGACGCTGGGCCGCCCACAACTGCGCAAGCGCCCCTAGCGATGGTGATTCTCGCTGTCATGGTGACCGTCGTAGCCACGGGATGGCTGAGCATGCTGCAGGCCGCGTTGCTTGCGGCTGGGGCCATGCTTTTGGCGCGATGTTGCTCGGAGGACACCGCGCGACGAAGCATCGACTGGCCGCTGCTCTTGGCGATTGGATCGTCGTTCGGCCTGGGAATCGCGTTGCAAAAGACGGGCGCGGCCCAATCGTTGGCTCACCTGCTTCTCGACCAGGCGGGGAATCACCCCTGGTTGGCGCTCGCTGCCATCTACGCGACGACGACGATCATTTCCGAGTTCGTCACCAACAACGCCGCCGCGGTCATCGTGTTTCCGATCGCCATGGCGACCGCGAACACGCTTCACGTGAGCTACATGCCATTCGTGATCGCCGTCACCGTGGCTGCGTCTGCGAGCTTTGCATCGCCCCTAGGCTACCAAACGCATCTGATGGTCTACGGCCCTGGCAGCTACCGGCTTCGTGACTTCGTCCGGATGGGCATCCCCATGAACTTGCTGTTGTGGATCATCACGACGGGACTGGTGCCGTTCATCTGGCCGTTCTGAGCGCACAAGTCGCCCCCGCTGCACGCATTGCCCGAGTGGGCGCTAAGAGTAGACTGCGAGGAGAGTGGCGCGAACCTATCATGCGATAGCCATCGACTACGATGGGACGTTGACCGAAGAAGAGCATCCCCGAATCGACGTGCTCGCGGCGCTGGCGGAGGTTCGCGCCGCTGGGACGAAGGCCATTCTAGTGACGGGACGAGTGTTCTCGGAGTTGGCCCAGGCGTTCCCTCGAGTCGATGATTGGTTCGATTTTATCGTCGCCGAGAATGGAGCCGTCCTTCGGCACGCGAGGGTCTCGCGTGCGGTCACGGCACCCGTTCCCTTTGAGCTCGATGAGCGCCTCGTTAGCCAGGGCATTTCATTCACCCGGGGGCAGGTGCTGCTTGCCTGTGATGGCGCGCACGAGATTACGGTCCTGAAGGAGCTCCGACGAATCGGGTCCGACTGCCAGCTCGTCCGAAACCGCGCCTCATTGATGGTCATGCCCGCCGGGGTATCGAAGGGCTCGGGGGTGTCCGAAGCGCTTCGCGAGCTCGGCATCTCCCATCACAGCGCCGTGGCGGTCGGAGACGCTGAGAACGACCTCGCGTTGCTCGATCGCTGCGAGCTTCGAGTGGCCGTAGGGAATTCCATACCCTCCCTGCGCAGCCATGCCGACATCGTGCTCGACGCTCCGAATGGGCTCGGCATGATTGAGCTGCTCCGCGGATCGCTGCTTCGTGGCGAGAGCGCGCCGCTCCCAGGTCGCTTGCGAATCCCGCTCGGCACGTCGACCAACGGCGAGTTGGTCACGCTGCCGGCGTCGAACGTCAATGTTCTAATCATTGGGGCCAGCGGGGTTGGTAAGTCGTACATGGCGGGGCTTCTAGCCGAGCGCCTGCTCGAGCTCGACTACTCGCTGTGCATCATCGACCCGGAAGGTGATCATGCACCGCTCGGCCGTCTGCACGGCGTGACGACTGTCGGAGGCCGCGGTGGGCTCCCAGCCCCGCATGAAATCCCCGCGTTGCTCGGGAATCGTCTTGGCAGCCTCGTCATCGATCTCACGCTGGCGTCCTCCCGTGATCAATCCGCGTACCTGTCAGAGCTCTTCCCGCAGCTTCGAGAGGGGCGGGCACGAAACGGGTTGCCACATTGGTTCATCGTCGACGAAGCTCACGTCCCTTTTGGCTCCGGTAGCGTGGCTTGTGACGCCTTTCGAGACGCAGAAAAAGGCATTTGCCTCGTCACCTATGATCCTCTTAGGCTCTGCGGCTCGAGTGGCCTGGAGTTCGACTACCTCATCACGCTCGCCGGCGACGGAGGGCTTTCGCCATCGATTCGGACCGAGCTCGGAAGCTTGGGGGCAAAGCTCGCCGAGCCTCTGCCGAGCCTCCGGCAAGGACAGGGTTTGCTGCTGCGGCTTGGGGCGAGACCCGAGGCGCATGTGTTTGGCCTCGGTCCCCGCTGGGTTCGGCACGTGCGACACTGGCACAAGTATGCGGAAGCTCATCTTCCGTGGGAAAAGTCCTTTCGGTTTCACGGCCCTTTCGGGCCCACGGGTGCCGTCGCCGACAACCTGTTGGAGTTTCGACGAGAGCTGCTCCGGTGTGACACCCAGGTGGTTTCACATCACTTGGTCAACGGCGACTTTTCCCGATGGATACGTGGCGTTCTGCGGGACGACAGGCTCGCTGACATCGTCGGAGGCGTCGAAGAGCGATTCAACCGCAACCGCTCCATCGAGGGTCTGCGTCGCGAGATCATCGAGGCCGTCGAAAACCGCTACCTCACATGATGGGATCTGGAGCAACTGCGCTGACGCGAGTCCCGGCCTGTACGTCTGCGTGTGACCAGGACTCCTCGAACATCGAAGTCACCCCCTCAGCCTTCGCGGTAGGCTTTCTCTGCCGCTTTGGGACGGCCGGCTTTCAGGTATACCGTCCCGAGTACGCTTCGCGTTGACGTATGCCAGCTTGGTGGCTCGTCGTCCGAACCGCTCGTCTCATCGAGAGCGGGTTTACCGGTAATTGGAACCTGCGTGAGCGAATTTTCGATCCGCAACAGACGATTGGTGAGGCGGTGCCACCGGGGTCGACGCTGTTGGTTCACGGCTACAACCGAAGGCGAGCGGAACCGACACCATTGCCGGAGACCTTCGGTTCTACGAGCTCGTGAAGAATGCCATGCCGAGGCCTGCGACGGCAGGGGGCTTCCACTTTGGGCCATTGCCCTCCAACCCCCCGGAGGCTGTGTCTTCGAACGTCGTGCTGTACGCCGGATGCGGCTCGACGTTCGAGCCGGGATTCTTCCACCTCCGGGACATGAACGTCCCCCCGCAACAGCCGAAGCGGATAGCTGCCTTCAAGCCGATCCACAAGACACCGCCGAGCTCGCGGAAGCGATGAAACAGGCCTCCTTCATCGTCTGCGATCCGAAGTGCGAGACGGGGATCGCTCGTCCGGGGGCGGGTTTCATCCACGCTGCCGATCACCTGGGCGAGCAATTGTGGGTGCGTCGCTGGCGCTGATGAGAGCGTGAACGCGGAGGCGATCTGCGCGTACGAACCCGCTTGCGTTCCTTCGAGAGAGAGTCGAAAGTAATCGAGCCGGAAGGAGAACGCTGTGAAGGAAGCGCAGGATTCGTCAACGCAGAAAGCGGTGATCGTCGAAGACGACAGAACTGGGCTCGACGTCGAGACGCTTCGCCGGGCGATCCGGGACAACCTCTTCTATCGCTGTGGGAACGTCCCGAAGCTGGCAACCCGCTCGGACTACTACCTCGCGGTCGCCTACACGGTGCGCGATCGACTCCTGCAGCGTTGGCTCAGCACGGCCAATTCTTTACTGTCTCACCCGACGCGTGTCGTGTGTTATCTGTCGGCGGAGTACCTACTCGGGCCATCGCTCGACAATGCTCTGCTGAACCTCGGCATTCGTGACCAGGTCTCAGAGGCTGTTGCATCGCTAGGTCAAGACCTCGACCTGCTCATCGAGGAAGAACGTGAGCCGGGTCTCGGCAACGGAGGATTAGGCCGTCTAGCCGCATGCTTCATGGACTCGCTCTCTACCTTGCAGATCCCTGCAGTAGGGTACGGCTTGAGATACGAGTTCGGCATCTTTCAACAGCGGATTCATGACGGGTGGCAGGTCGAACGCACGGACAAATGGTTGCACCGCGGAAACCCCTGGGAAATACCCCGGCCCGAGTACAGTTACCCGGTGGGATTCGGCGGCCACACGGAGTCGTATGAAGACGATGACGGCCGCTACCGGGTCCGCTGGCATCCCGACACCGTGGTCAAGGGAGTCGCCTACGCCACCCCCGTTCCCGGTTACCGCGTCAACAACATGAACATGCTTCGCCTCTGGGCCGCGGAGGCAACCGACACATTCGACTTCAAGAGCTTCAACGTCGGCGACTACTACGGCGCGGTCGAGCACAAGGTCGCCTCCGAGACCCTCACCAAAGTGCTCTACCCGAACGACGAACCCGCCCAGGGCAAACAACTCAGACTTCAGCAGCAGTATTTTCTCGTGTCTTGCTCGTTGCAGGACCTGTTGAGGCTCCACCGGCTGCGCGGTGGGGGGCCAGAAGACCTGCATCAGTCCTTCGCCATCCAATTGAACGACACCCATCCCGCACTCGCCGTACCAGAGTTGATGCGGCTGCTGCTCGACGAGTACGGCATGAGCTGGGAGACCGCCTGGCGGATCGCCTCGGCGACGTTTGCGTATACGAATCACACGTTACTTCCCGAGGCGCTCGAGACGTGGCCGCTACCCATGTTCGGGCGGCTTCTGCCACGCCATCTGGAGATCGTCTACGAGATCAACCGCCGCTTCATGGACGAGGTGCGGGCGCGCTTCCCAGATGACCATGGTAAGCAACAAAGAATGTCCCTCATCGATGATCGCGGTGGCGGCTCGGTACGGATGGCGAACCTCGCCACCGTGGGCAGCTTCTCGGTGAATGGAGTCTCCGCTCTCCATACTGATCTGTTGAAGGATCGTGTCATGCGCGACTTCCACGAATTCTATCCTGGTAAATTCAACAACAAGACCAACGGAGTGACCCCGCGCCGTTTCGTAGCGCTCGCGAACCCGGAGCTCGCGCGGCTGCTGACCGAGTACATCGGCGAGGGGTGGATCACGGATCTGGATCAGTTGGAGAAGCTCGAGGCCCTGGCGGATGAGCCCGATTTCCAGGACCAATGGCGAGCGGTGAAGGCGGCTCGCAAACGTGTCGCCGCAGAGCAAGCTCGAAAGCTCATGAAGGTCGAAGCGGATGTGAGCTCGATGTTCGACGTTCAGGTCAAGCGTATCCACGAGTACAAGCGTCAGCACCTGGCGGTTCTGCACGTCGTTCACCTGTACCGTCAGCTGAAGGAGAACCCGGATCTCGTGACGGCGCCACGAACCGTCATCTTCGGCGGGAAGGCAGCCCCCGGGTACACGATGGCGAAGCTAATCATCAAGCTGATCAACTCGGTTGCCGACGTCGTGAACTCCGACCCCGACACCGGGCATCGGCTGAAGGTGGTGTTCATCCCGAACTACAATGTCAAGACGGCGCAACTCGTGTATCCGTGCGCCGATCTATCCGAACAGATATCCACTGCCGGTAAGGAGGCCTCCGGAACGGGCAACATGAAGTTCTCGATGAACGGCGCCCTCACCATCGGCACACTAGATGGAGCGAACGTCGAAATACGCGATGCGGTCGGAGCGGAAAACTTCTTTCTCTTCGGTCTCACTGCGGACGAGGTGCATGCGCTACAACAGACGGGGTACCGCCCGTACGAGCACTACGAGCAGAATCGAGCGCTTCGGAGTGCTCTCGACATGATCGCGTCCGGTCGGTTCTCAGGCGGAGACCTATCGCTCTTTCGACCCTTGGTCGACAGCCTGATCCACCACGACGAGTACTTCGTTCTGGCCGACTTTCCGTCCTACGTGGAATGTCAGGAGCAGGTCAGCCGTGCCTGGGCCGATCAACATCGTTGGACCAGGATGTCGATCCTGAACACGGCACGCATGGGGCACTTCTCATCGGATCGCACGATCAGAGAGTACAGCCGTGACATCTGGCGAGTCGAGCCGAACGCGGTCAAGCTCGTCGACATCGATTCCCCGTGAGCGGCCGTGACCTTTGCCCGCTACATCCACGTGCGAGGCCCACTAGCTGCCGAGCGATGGCAACGTCGCAGTTGCGAAGCTCAGGACCAGGAAGAACCCGCACATGTCGGTCACGGTCGTGAGAATCGGACCCGATGCGAGAGCTGGGTCCAGCTGGAAGCGGCGCAGAAGCAGTGGGACGAGGCCGCCGAGTGAGACCGCGACGAGCGTGTTCAGCATCAGCGCCACTCCGACCACGAGGCTGAGTGCGATGTTGCCCTTCCAAAGGAACGCCGCGCCGCCGAGAAGTATGCCGAGCGCGAGCGCATTGATCAGTCCGACCGACAGCTCTTTTCCCCACACGCGAAACATGTCGGCTGGTTCGATCAAACCGAGACTGAGCTCGCGCATGCTGACCGCGATGGCCTGGTTGCCCGAACATCCACTCATGTCGGAAATGATCGGCAGAAACACCGCAAGCACGATCACCGCCGTCAATGTCTCCTGATAGGCGGCGATGACGCTGGCTGCGATCAAATTCAGCACGATGTTGATGCTCAACCACGACAACCGCCGCCAAGCCCGTGTGAAGACGGGCATGGTGCGGAGCTCTTCGCCGCCCACGATGCCCTGCGCCTTGAGGTGATCGCTCGCCTCCCGCTCGCCAACGGCCTCGGCCACGTCTGCGTGACGCACGACACCCACCAAGCGACCATCCGCGTCTACGACCGGTACGCCGCGGTAGGGGCGCGTCGCGAAAAAGTCGTGCAGGGCCGCGATGCTCGCATCAGCGGAGACGAAGTCCATCCCGGTGATCATGATGTCCCGGAGAGGGACGCTCGGAGAGGTCAGGACCAAATCGCGCAAACGTAGAACGCCCTTGAGCCTCCCGCCGCTGTCGGTGACGTAAATGTACTGAACGTCGTGGCGTTGATAGTCTTGTTGATGCGCCCGTAGATCATCGAGCACGTCTGCGACCGTCAGCCGGTCCGAATACGAGAGGTACTCGGTGATCATCACACCGCCGGCGGTGCGCTCTGCGTATCGTGACAACCGCTCGGCATCGGCAGCATCTTCGGCCGGCATGACCGCAAGAACCGCTTCCGCATAGTCCGGCGCGAAGTCCGACAGGAGGTCGGCTTGGGTATTGCTCGGCAGCGTCGTCACGATCGCCGCCGCCTCCTCGGGCTCGAGCCCCTCGACCACGTCGGCTGCCAGCGCATCGGGCAACGCCTTCATCAAGGTACCGGCGACCTCGGGGTCGAGCATCGCGAGGACCTGGTGACTCTCCGCAGCGCTCAGGTGCGAGAACAAACGCGGCACTTCGCCTTCGGGGATCGCCTGCATGAGCGCGCGGACCGCACCTTCGTCACCGGTCTGCAGGAACCCTTCGAGCAGCTCCCACGCTGGGCTGCTATCGCGGACGGGCGAGCTGGATGGTGCCATGCCGTGCGCTAACACCGCCTCGACGCACCTGCAATCCTACTCACTCATGACGCGGCCGAAAAGGGCTTTGACCGTGTGGTGGCGCTTGACGACGATGACCGGTTTGTCGGACAGCCGGGCGACCTCCTCGGGGATGTTGCCAAACAAGATGCGGTTGGAAAAGCTCTTGCCCGCTGCGCCGACGATGACTCCATCGTGGTTCTTGAGCTCCTCGACGATGCCGTCGGTGACCGAGCGATTCTGGACGATGATCGTCTCCACGCGATCGAAAATCGTCGCCGCGACGATCCTATCTCGGGCCTCGCGAAGGCGCTCATTTTCGGATTGGATGAGCTCCTCCTGCGCGTCGGGCGGGACGATCGCGCAAAGGGTCACGGTGCCATCTTGGGAAGCGGCGATGTCTGCAGCGTAGTTTTCGGCTTGCTGGGCATGGACGCCCCCATGGGTGGGCAGCAACAAGCGCTTCGGCAGGGCCTTCCCCACGAGCTTCACTACCATGATGTCGGTTCGTGCGTTCATGACGATCGTGTCGGTAATCTCTCCGAGAATGTAACGGGCCGTCGAGGTGTGGCCCTTCCAGCCGACCACCAGCAGGTCACATTCGCGTTCTCGGCTGGTCTCGAGAATGGCGCGGGCCGGGTTGTGGCCGATGCGGACGAGCGACGTCATGGGCACGTCGTGTGTGCGGGCGCGCTGACGTGCCGCATCCAAAATTCCGCGCTCGCGCTCCACGTAATAGCCTTCGAGGCGCGGCGGGAGCTGCTCCGGCACCACCACGACGCGAACGGCGATGACATGTCCGTTGCGCGCTCGGGCAATTGCCGACGCGATGTCGATCAGCGAATCGACGTTTGCAGGGTGGGCCAGAGGAACCAGGATGCGGAAGTCCGCCTCCGCTGCGTCCGTCTGCTCGAGAGCGACCCGTGACGGCTGGCCCGGCAGCGCTTCGGCCTCGATCTGCGCCCCCTTCCAACCCATGAATCCCACGAACCCAACGACCAGCGCGCCGAGCGCCAGAAGAACCGGAGCGAGATGCGGCACCTGAGAGAGGAGGTACAAGTTCGCGAGAATCCCGAGGGCAGGGAGCAGAGGCACGAACGGGACCCGAAAGGGGCGCTTCAGGTTCGGGAACTTGCGGCGGTGCTGAATGAGCGCCGCATTCACCAGGATGAGCGCAATCAAGAGCACGCAGTCCGCGAAGTGAGCGAGCTCTTCGAGCGGAAGCAACGTCGCGAAGGTCGCTATCCCTGCACCGACGAGCAGTAGCGCAACGACTGGGGTGCGAGTCTGCGCGTTGATGGAACCAAACTCTTTGGGCAGGTGGCCGAGCCGGCTCATCGACAGTGCGACGCGGGAGCCAGCCAAGATCGACGCATTCGACGCGGAGACCATGGAGAAAAGCGCACCGCCGACGATCACCATGCCGCCGATGGGTCCCAAGAAGTCCTTGGCGGCGGTGCCCATCGCAGATTCCGTGTACTCGGTGAGATTGGCCGCGACGACGACGAGGACCACTAAGGTGTATAGAACCGTCACGAAGCCCATGGAGATGAAAATCGCACGCGGAATCGTGACGATCGGGTTCTTGACCTCCCCCGCGGACGCGGCGATCGCAGAGAACCCGAAGAAGGTGATGAATACCATCGCCGCCGTGCTGCCAATCATCCGCAGATCCGTGCTGAAGCGCTCGACGATGACGGACGGATCGACGTGAAGCAGACCCCCGCCGACGAACCAGAAGAGCAGCGCCACTTTCCCGGCGGTGATGACCACCTGGAAGGTGCCACTCTCCTTGGTGCCCTTGATGTTGAGCAGAGTGAGCACGGCGACGGCAACGAGACCCGGAATGACCTCGATGCGCACGGGCACGATGAACTCGTTGAAGTAGCTTGAAAAGCTCGCGATGTAGAAGCCGCACGACGCCGTGTAACCGAGGAGCAAGCACCAGCCGACCATGTAGGCGATGAGCGCGGGAAAGGTGCGGCGCGCGTAGAGATATCCTTCGCCCGATTGCGGGTAGAGGGAGCTAAACTCGCAGTACGTGAGCGCTGTGAAGGTGGCCACGAGGGCGGCGAGCAAGAACGAGGCGATGGCGGCCGAGCCGACATACCCGACCGCCAATCCGGAGAGCGTGAAGATGCCGGCTGCGATCATCGTTCCGACGCCGATCGCAAGCACTGAGACGAGACCAAGGTCGCGAGCGAGCTCGGCTTCGATGACATGGCCGTTGGGTCCAGGGTCGGACGGCTCGCTCATAGCCGCCGCAGGTTCGCACAGGCATGGCCGCTTGTGGAACAACGCCCACTGATCCGAGGAAAGTTAACCCGTAAAGGCGTTCCCCAACGAATCCTCAGCCATTGCAAGCGAAGAACCCATCGTAATACCGTTCCCGAATGCACGCACCGTCCATCGCGCGCTCGGGTGCATATCGCGTTCCGAAGCACCGGGTCTCCGTCGAGATCGCGCTTTGTGGTGGCAAGCCGGAAGTGGTTTCCGTGTTCCTGCATCTGAGGGCGGCATCGCACGCGGGACCAGAGCGACCGGGCGAGCTCCTACTCGACGAAGAGCCCTTTCTCACGGTGGTCTCTGCCGATGGCAGCGTGCGATTCATGAACAAGGCTGCAATTGCTTGGATGACCGTCGCGTTGGACCTAGCGATCGCCGGGGGCTTCGATGGGCAAGGGTCGACGGCTCGACGCGAACCGATCGATCTAACGCTGGATGACGGCACGACCTTCGTGGGCGAAGTTTCGATTTTGCTCCCACTAGCGAAGAGACGGCTGCAAGACTTCCTCAATCACTCCCCCCGGTTCATCGAAGTTCGTTCCGACCGCGTCGCCCATTTCGTCAACCGTGACCGCATCGTCATGGTGAAGTCCATGGAGTGACGTCATAGACCAAGTTAGCTCATCGACGTCGAGCGCTTCGGAAGTGGTCGCTACTGGTCTTGAGCGTGGGGTTGGTGAAATCCGCGACGACGAGACGGCACAGCTCACGCTCGAGGCTGCGATGACAGGACACCTAGTCTTCACCTCGATCCACGCAAACAACGCCAGCGCCGTCATCCAACGCTTTGAGAACTTCGGCTGTAACCGCACGGCGATCGCTCACTCGATGGCACTAGTGCTGTTCCAACGACTCGCGCGCTGGCTGTGCCCGCAGTGCACGGTCACTGTCGAAGTTCCCGAGTTGCTCCGCGATTCGCTCATCGCTCACACACTCTACGACCTGGAGCATCCGGTTCCGCTCCCGACGGCTGCTGGCTGCGACGCTTGCGATCACAGCGGATTGTTGGGTCGCGTAGCCGTGATCGAGTCCATGCGCCTCACTGACCAGATCCTCTCGATGCCGATGGCAAACCGCCCACTCGGGGAGAGCATCGCAGTGGCCGATCAGACAGGCGCGCTGATTGCGTTTCCCCGACATGCTTCGTTCATGATGGAGGAGCGACTCATCGGTCCGGCGGAAGCCCTGTTGTCGGTCGCGTCCTAGGCGCTGCCATGGTGAGCCCTCGAGACGATGGACACAGCATGGGACCGTCTCCCTGGGTCATGCGATTTGCACCCCTGATTCGCGTTGGAGGCGCCGTGCTCGATCTCGCCTGTGGGCAGGGGAGGCACACGCGCTATCTCGACGCCCTGGGATACCAAGTGCTCGCCGTGGACATCGATGTTTCGGGCGTGCAGGATCTGGCTCGCAGAGAAAGGGTGGAGCTCCTCGAAGCGGACGTCGAAAAAAACGACTGGCGCTTCGGTGACCGTCGGTTCGACGGAATCGTGGTGACCAACTACTTGTTTCGGCCTCACCTGCGCTCATTACCGGAGTCGCTCGCGCCCGGTGGAGTGCTGATCTTCGAGACGTTCGCGAAGGGCCACGAGAGCATCGGTCGGCCGACGAATCCGGACTTTCTCCTCGACCCAGGCGAGCTGCTGAATGCGTTTGCTCCGAAGCTCACGATCGTGGCCTATGAGGACGGCTTCGAGGGAGAACCGAGGCCTGCGGTGCGACAGCGAATCTGTGCGGTGAAGAAGGGCGACTAGCCGCTGGGGGAGAGGCGAAGCCTCGGTTGTCGCGGTGCGGGTCGCAAGTGCTTGAAAATGATGCGTTCGCGAGGGGGGAGCGTGTCCCCCTAGTTCATGCCGTCTCAGGTGCCATCGAGTCCCGTTCGACCGCGAGCGCGCCCGCTTCGCCCGACCGGAGCAACGCTGCGCGCAACAGGATCGGCATGACGAGCTCGTTGAGGGCGATGACTCCCAACAGCAACGCGCTTGCTCTCTCGCCGAGGGCGCTGAACCCACGTTGCACCAGAAGCGCGAGGGCGAGCGCAAGGCCCGCCTGTGGAAGCAACCCCACCCACCCCCAGCGTCGAATCACTGCGGAAGCCCCCGTGAGGCGGGTCGCGATCGCGCCGAAGAACCAGAAGCTTGCCACCCGCAATACCACCAGCAGCACGGCGACCGGAGCAACCCCCGCCAAGACGTCGAGGCGTAGTGACGCTCCCGCCGTCGCAAAGAACACGATGTAGACAGGCAACGCGACGCCCTCGACGTCAAGAACCAGGCGCGAGGCTTCCTGCTCGGAAAAGTTCGCGATCACGAGACCAGTTGCAAGCATGACGATGAGGGGATCGAGATGAACTGGCACGGCGAGCTCAGCCACGACGATGCATAAGAGCATCGCGAAGACCCGCGTCCCTTCGCGGATTTTCAGCAGATATACGGCCAGAAGCAAACCGAGTAGAGCTCCTACCCCGAGAGAGCCGAAGAGCTCCCATGCAATGCTGATCGCGGTTTCTCCTACGTTGCTTTCGCCGCCGAGTGCAGCGCGGGCAACCGCGGAAACAAACCCGAACAACCCGATCACGAGCAGATCGCCCATCACCACGGTACCGAGTATCGTACGGCTGAAGTTGCCCTCGGCGCGCGTCTCGCTCAAGAGGCCCATCACGACAGCTGGGGACTGAGCACTCAAAGCGACGCCGAGCACGACACAAAACGCAAGCATTGCGGCCGGATGAAGTGCCTGCAGAAACGGCAGCCACGGCGAAAGCGCGTAGAGCGTCGTGCTCAACGCAATCGCCGTGCCCAGGACGCACCAAAACGTCAAGGATGCGATCGTCCTCCAGAGCGGCCGGATGCGCCGAAAGCTTAGCTGCCCTCCCGCCGTAAGCGCGATCAGGCAGATCGCCACGCCGCTGACGAGGTCGAGCGCATCGGTCATTTTCGCGGGTAGCAAATTGAACGCATGTGGGCCGGCCGCGATCCCCGCCAAGATGTACCCGACGAGCTTGGGCAGCCCCGCCCGGGCCAGGATCTCACTCACCAGAAAAGCGCCGAGCAGAACGAAGCCGAAGGCGAGCTCCGTCTGGGCCACTCCGTGCACATCAGCTCCTTCGGGAAGGAGGCTTCGCGCGGCGCTCAACAGCAATAGGAGTGCGATGAGGCACAGCAGGTTCTTCATCGCATCGCCCCCCTACGACTGATCAGCTCCACGACAATTGCGCTTCCCAGCACGGCCGTCACGATCCAGGGCACTGCCGGACCCCGGTAGATCGTCTGCGCGCTGATTACGATCGCGATGGAAACGACGCTGACGGGCGCGGCGAACCCCGGCGGCCGAACGTTCATCGTTTCGCTGACGGGCCCCGGGGCCAGGCGGTTTGCGACGAGATAGCCGGCCGCGCGGCTCATCAGAAACGCAGGCACGAGCAACCATCCGCGCCAGTCGGTCACGTCCCACAAGGCCCCGGCCAGTGTGAGGAACAGATAATACAAGGGCCGCTCGAAGCGAATGAGGATGCTCCAAAGTCGGCGGCGATGGTCGCCCGGCAGATTGACCAACATGGCTCCCGCCACGAAGCACACGACGAGTGGCGACAACATCAAGTACCCCGCCACCCCCGATGCCAGTGCGACCGAGCCCAACGTCAGCGCGAAAAACGCAGATCCACGACGGCCGCCGGTCAGAATCGCAAATGCCAAGAGCCCGACGAAAACACCCACTCCGAGGGTGATGAGCAACCAGATCGGTCCGGGAAGCACCCATTGGAAACCGACCCAACGCGGACGAAAGAAGGAGCCGAGGACAGCAAGGCCAGCAATCGCGGCAATCTCGTCGAGCTGGCCCAGTCGGTGGCACTCGTCCGAATCGCCATGCGTAAACCTGTCTCGCGGCCGGGGACGGTTTGCGGTGCCCGAAGCAAAGATCGCGCCAGCAGTCGCAAGGACCAGTGCGTCCCGCACGAACGTCGCGTCAGTCCAGGGGCGTCCGTATGCAAGCATCATCGTGGCGCCAACGACACCGACCGCGACGAACGGGGTGAGTGTATACAGGGCTATCTCGAGTGCGGTGCCCCGTGGAAGACGATCGAGAACCCGGACATCGAACTGAAATCCGATGATCAAGCCAAGCCATCCAAGGGCGAAGTGAATCAAAGGAGCCAGATCGTAGAGCAGCTCTCCGCTGAGGATTCCGATCGAAGGGTGGCTTGCGATCAATCCAAGACCGACGAACGCAAAGCCCGCCGTGATGGCTTGTCGGATGCCCAGCCATTCCTCGAGGCGCCGAACCCGCGGATGAGACGCCAACCAGAAGAGCCCCATCAACAACACGAGGCCAAGAACCGTCTTGAACACGATACCGATGCGAGCGGTGCTACCGGTCTCGAGGTCGATCGCCTGCGCGCGAGCGGTCGCGCACCCGATCGCCGGGACCAAGACTGCCACCACCCATCTGGGCATCGAGACATTGTACTCTGAGCTGTTTGATCGCCTAGATGATCCCCAAGAGCCCAGCTATATCGCTGAAATCGAGCGAATGATGGGCGAGTTATCGAAAGCGTGCCGCACCGAACCATGAGCACGGTGCCCACCGACGTTCCAATCGAGCTCTATCTTTCGCTCGAGGATGCGCAGAGTCCGGGTGCGATCCGTTTGCTTGCAGCCAAGAAGCTGTCGGTGCCCGTCGACGATCTTCCGGAGCTTCACATCCTCCGGCGTGCAATCGACGCACGCGGCAAGCGAGCGCGCTTTCACGTCTTGCTCGGTGCCGGGCCTGCGATCCCGCCGGAACGATGGGCACTACCCCACCCCCGGGAGGTTCGGCCGCCCGCGCAGGTCGTGATCGTCGGCTCGGGGCCGGCAGGTCTGTTTTGCGCGTACGAGCTGGCGCGGCGCGGCGTCGCGAGTCGTATCATCGACCGGGGAAAGCGCGTCCAACCTCGACGCCGTGACATCGCGCTCCTCAACCGCGAGGGGCGGGTCGATCCGGATAGCAACTACTGCTTCGGCGAAGGCGGCGCGGGAACGTTCAGCGACGGCAAGCTCTACACGAGGGCCCACAAGAGGGGCTCGGTCCGTGACGTGCTCGAAATTCTAGTGCTTCACGGAGCTCCGACCGCGATTCTCGAGGACGCACGGCCGCACATCGGTAGCAACAAGTTGCCCAAGGTCGTAACCGCGCTGCGCGAACGGCTCGAACAGGTAGGCGTCGAGTTTCATTTCGAGGCGAGGCTCGAAGGCATCAGGGTCGAGGGCCGGGGCTCTGGCCGCCGAGTCATTGGTGTCGATCTCGCTGATGGCCGCTCCTTTGAGGCAAGGGCCGTCGTGCTCGCGACCGGACATTCGGCAAGAGATGTCCTCGACATGCTGCAACAGATGAACGTCGCGCTCGAGCCCAAGGCATTTGCGATGGGCGTTCGGGTCGAGCACCCGCAGACGCTCATCAACCGCATTCAGTACGGACGCGACGCGGGTCACCCTGCCCTTCCGAGCGCCTACTATCGGCTCGCAGCCACGATCGAGAACCGGGGTGTATTCTCGTTCTGCATGTGCCCGGGGGGCTGGATCGTTCCCGCTACGACCGAGCCCGGATCGCAGGTGGTCAACGGCATGAGCCTGTCAAAGCGAGATTCGCCGTTCGCCAACTCCGGGATCGTCGTGGCGGTCGAGCCGGGCGATTGGCAAGCGCAGGGATTCGACGGGCCTCTCGGCGGGGTGCACTTTCAACGGTGCATCGAGCAGGCTGCGTACCAGGCCGGGGGCGGTGATCTTCGCGCGCCGGCAACCACGGTGACGGACTTCCTCGCGCGGCGAAGCTCGAGCCATGTCCCGCACAGCAGCTATCGGCCCGGGCTCACCGCAACGAGACTCGATGACGTGCTCGACTGCGCCGGGGTACGCATCTCGAATACACTGCGCTCCGGAATCGAGGGTTTTGCTCGCCGCATGCGCGGCTTCGTCAGCGAGGAGGCGGTCTTGGTGGGAGTGGAGTCGCGGACCAGCTGCCCGGTGCGGATCCCCCGCGCCAGGGATACGCTCGAATCGACCGACCTCCGCGGGTTGTATCCCGCGGGCGAAGGCGCTGGGTACGCCGGAGGGATCGTGAGCGCCGCGCTCGACGGAAAGCGGGTCGCCGAGGCGCTTCACCAGCACGTCGCGTTCGACTCGGAGCACGCGGTCAGGTGATCTGGCGCACGTCGAGCGGTTGCTTTGGGAAGATTTCCATTGCCGCTGCTGCGATCGACACCGCTCCCTTTGAAGCATCGATCCGTTGCAGGATCTTGGCAGAGAGCACGTCCCGCGTACTTCGGCGTTTGTCGAAACGAACGGTGTAACGGACCGTGAATGTGACCCAGTTCTCGTCGAACACCATGGTGATCAATGGCGCGGTGCTCGCCTTTTCCAGTGGATAGCGCACCGTCAGTCGCTCCCAAATCCGATCGGCCTCTTTCGCGTAATCGTCGCAGACTTCAGAGGCGACCTCCTCGAGCAATTTTTGGGTGGCTGCGAGATCGCTTCCAAAGCGAATCGGCACCGTGAGCTCGTCCCACAAGAACGGAAAGTCGCCTGAGTAGTTGAACACCGGCTCTTTGAAGATGAAGCTGTTGGCGACGCGCACGACGCGACCGTTGTACAGGTCGCCCTTTATCCACTGACCAAGCTCGGCCAGCGTGGTGCGTAGGATTCCAATGTCGATCACGTCGCCCTTGATGCCACCAAGCTCTACACGATCGCCAACCTTGTAAAAGCCACCGAAGGAAATCGCGATCCACCCCGCCATGCTCGCGATGACCTCCTGAAGCGCGAACGCGATCCCCGCACCTGCCACTCCGAGCACCACAGTCAACTTGCTGAGCCGGTCACTGAACACTACACCGAGCCCCAAGAACCCGATCAAGTAGCCGACGAAGGCAATAGCCTTACGGGCGCGATAGCGGGTGGACTTGTCTTCCACGTAGCGGGTCGCGGTTCGCTGAACGAGCTTCACGACGGAGACCACGATCAACAGATAGATCGCCGCAGTGGTGATCTTGCCGAGCACGGGGTCTGCGAACCACTTCGTCACGTGTTGAATGAGGTTTTCCATCTACCTCCGGAAGCCTTACGCACCTCGGAGCTCCACGCCAGGACGCGTTGCGCCTCAAGGAACGCGGCCGTGTTTGGTCTGCACTCACCCGTATATCAAGTTGACATTGTCTTCGATACGCCGGATGTGTTTACCTAGGAACGCCTTCGGAACCCATGAAGCAAACGCAAAATCACCGTGCGACGCTCATGCTCGCCATCCTGCTCGTGACCACGTCTTGTGGCAGTGATGCCGATTCGAACGAAGAATACGCCCGGCTTCGGGGGGCGTGCACGTTCGAACGAGGTGCCCTTCCAGCGGAAACGCTCGGTACGAACGTGCCGCTCGGTGGCGAGATCCCCATCGATCATTTCGTGATCTTGATGCAAGAGAATCGAAGCTTCGACCATTACTTCGGCACCATGCCCGGCGTCGAAGGTTTCCCGGAGAGCTACAGTAACCCCGATGCGAACGGCTCGCCCGTGAAGCCTTTTCACGAGACCACGCTGTGCATCGAAGATGTCGCCCACAGCTGGACCTCGAGCCACGAACAGTTTGACGCTGGAAAGAACGACGGCTTCGTGATCACCAACGACCCGGACGGGGAACGTGCTCTCGGCTACTTCGATGGCAGCGATCTGCCGTTCTATTGGGACCTCTATTCGACTTTTGCCATGAGCGACCACCATCACTGCTCGGTGTTGGGGGGCACCTATCCCAACCGATGGTACTTCTTGTCCGCGACGTCCTTCGGCATGATTACCAATGACTTCATCCCCGAGGATCGGTTCGATCAAGAACCGTTCGTGATCATGCAGGAGCTCGATGACGCGGGGGTGGACTGGCACGTCTACGCAACGCTTCCATTCATGATTACCTATTCGACCTACATCGGTAGCGTCGGGAGCAAGGTCACATACAACGTCGATCAATTTTTCGAGGACCTCGATGCGGGAACGCTGGCACCGGTCGTCTGGATCGATCCCGCGTTCTCCGGAACAATCGCGGAGGAAACCGACGAGCACCCACCCGCTGTTCCACAGGTTGGTGAAGCTTGGGTCGAAAACATCGTTCGCGCCGTCATGGCCAGCGATCTCTGGCCCCGGACCGCAATCATCTTGACCTACGACGAGCACGGCGGCTTTTTCGATCACGTGCCACCACCGCCGGCCTGCCTTCCCGGGGACCGTCCTCCGGATTTGACCGTCGATGATGCGCCGGGCAATTTCGACCGCCTCGGGTTTCGCGTGCCATTGGTCATCGTCTCCCCGTACTCGAAGCCCGGGTACGTTTCGAAGCAAACGACCGACGCGACCAGTGTGCTTCGCTTGATCGAAACGCGCTTTGATCTTCCCGCGCTGACCAGCCGCGACGCCAACGCCTGGCCTCTTCTCGACATGTTTGATTTCGACGATCCGAGTTTCATGGAGCCGCCCGAGCTCACTTACACCGTCCTGCCGGAGCAATCCATCATCGACGCATGCGAAGCAGCCTTTCCTTTCCCCCCCTCCGCAGGGCTCTCGATGCCCCGTTGAACACGGTGGCTCGAGCGCACGAACCCGGACAGCCCCCCTGATGTAGCGTGCATCGCAATGAGAGTTGGGCTATAGATCGGACTCTCCGATGACGGACGTTCGCCATCAAGCCGCGCGGTCGCCAGTGATTCTCCGACTCTGCGCCCGTCTGACCCTTGCAGCGATGTTGCTCTTGGGATCCCGGAGCAGCCATCTGATGCTCGTCGAGCACGTACGATGTGCGGAGCACGGCGAGCTTGTTCACACCACCGAGGTCCATCATTTCGCGAGCCCGGAGCCTTCAAATGGTGTCCGATCGACGGCGCTGCCCGACCACCGGCCCGTGGACGCTGGCGCACATGAGCATTGCGCGCTCCATGCCGACCGCCGAGAAGCCATTCTGGAAATCGACCACGCTGGCGTTGCTGCCGCGCATATTCATGAAGAGCGAATGCATGCGCCGGACGGGCGCGACCGTGCCCTTCGGACGGGCGCCCGCTTCCGAATAGCCCCCAAGACCTCGCCCCCCGCCTGAGCCGCTTTGGAAACGAGCGGGCTCGTCTTGGCGGGCCGCGTTGCGCGCGGTTGATCCGCGAAGGCATGGGTTGCGAGTGAAACGGATCGGACTCCAAAACACGTTCATCGTGCTGCTTGGGACAATCGCCCTCGTGGCAAGCGTACCCGTGCGAGCACAGCGACCCGACGCTGGAATCGACGCCGACGCGAGTACCGACGCCGACGTCAGCCACGACGCCGGCGGCCAAACTACCGTGAACCTCCACCCTCCCCACCTGCTCGACGCTCCGCCTCCTCGATACCCTGCCGGTCGAAAGGAGCTAGGGGTCCATCCTACCGTGCTCCTCCGCATTACGGTGGGCAGCGATGCGCAGGTCACCGACGTGGTCGTCGAGCATTCCGCAGGTGCCGACTTCGATGCGGAGGCCGTTCGGGCGGTTCGGAGCTGGACATTCGAGCCCGCGCGGCGTGGCGAAACCCCGGTCTCGAGCCGAATTCGGGTTGCGGTCCACTTCGAGCCGTCGAACGTCGCACCACCAGGGCCCCCCGCACCGAACGAGCCCGCGGAGGTCTCGCCTGCCGTGGCCGATGAGGAAACCGAGACTAAGCCAAAGCAGACCCTCGGATTTGTTGGGACCGCCGAAGTCGATGCCGAGAAGCTGCGGGCGCAGGGACGCGGCGCGGGGGACATCACGGTCGACCGCAAAGCGCTCGACGCGGCGCCGGTGAACTCCGCGAACGATCTGCTCCAGCGCGCACCGGGTCTGTACGTCGCCAACGTCGAAGGCGATGGCGCGGCGGGCTTCTTCTACTTGAGGGGCTTCAACGCCGAACATGGACAGGACATCGAGCTCAAGCTCGGCGACGTTCCGCTGAATCAACCGTCGAACATTCACGGGCAAGGCTACGCCTATTTGGGGTTCATCGTGCCCGAAGTAGTCCGCAACCTCCGCGTGATCGAAGGAGTCTATGACCCGAGACAAGGAGACTTTGCAGTGGCGGGCACAGTCGAGTTCGAGCTCGGCGTCGAACAGCGTGGAATCTACTCCAAGAGCCTCTTTGGCTCGTTTGGAACGTTTCGTCAGGTCGGCATCTTCGCTCCGAAGGGCAAGGACACCGATACGTTCGGCGCATTTCAGTTTCAGCGCTCCAATGGCTTTGGCGAGAACCGCGACGGGCTCAACGGGTCGGCCATGTTTCAGGTCGGCTTCGGTGAAAAGGACTGGCGCTTCAAGCTCTACGGGTCGTTCTGGGGAGCTCGATACAACTCTGCGGGAGTCCTCCGAGTCGATGACATCGAGTCCCGCGACATCGGATTCTACGACGTCTATCCCTATGCAACCGCGAGGGGGCAAAACGCCTTCGACGCGGGCGCCATTGTCGGTGTGGGCGGCGAGCGGCGCAACGCAGATGGCAAGAACACGAGCTTCGACCTTTGGCTCCAGCTCAACGACCTCCGCATCTTGCAGAACTACACTGGATTTCTCGAACGCTCTGCCGAGAACCCCGACTCGGTCGGCCGCGGCGATCTGATCGAGCAGCGCGACCGACGGATCGTGTTCGGAGGCAACGCGAGGCACCGCACTGCCCGCTTCAAGCCGGCGGAGGCCGCGCAGGGCACGGTCGAAATGGGTCTCTCGGGGCGCGTCGATGTGATGAATCCCCAGCAACAGAACCTCGTCGAGGCGCCGCAGAACCAGACGTGGGACCGGCGCATCAACGCGGACGTCGTTCAGGCGGACATCGGGTTGTGGGTCGACCTCGACTGGGATTTCACCAAGTATCTGAATTTCAAGGGCGGCGTCCGAGTGGACGCGCTCTTCTTCGACGTCAATGATGCGCTCGGCAACGTCGTTCCCGATTCCCCACCGGGAAGCTACATTCCCGGGTCTCGGAAGACCGCCGCCGGGGTCTTTGCGGGGCCTCGATTGACGCTCACCGGAAAACCAACCGATCACGTCGACATCATCGGCGCCTACGGCGAGGGGCTCCGGTCGCCGCAGGCGATCACGCTGATTGAGGGCGACCTCGCGCCGTTCACCAGAGTCCATTCCTTCGACCTCGGCGTTCGGGCGCGCATTGGGGCGGATGAGCAGCTCAAGCTGTCGCTCACGGGCTACCGAACATGGCTTGACCGGGACGTTATCTTCGAAGCGAGTGAGGGCGGGCTCGAGAACATCGGCCCCACGAGCCGAACCGGCTTCGTCTTCTATGCGGTCGCCCAGCCGCTATCTTGGCTCTATGGGGCCTTTTCGGTGACCTACGTGCGCGCGGTGCTCGAAGGACCGCCGCCGCCGACCGTCGAGAATCCCACGCCGGCCGTGGACAGAGGGGACCTGCTGCCGTTTGTCCCACCTTGGATCGTCCGACTCGATCTCAGCGCAACCGATGATCTCGTCGACCTCGGCAAATACCCCCTCAGAGGCCATCTCGGAATCGGCTACAGCTTCATCGCCTCTCGGCCGCTGCCATTTTCGCAGACTGCCTCGCCTTTTTCGCTACTCGAGCTCTCGGCGAAGCTGTCTTGGCGGTTTCTCGAGGTAGGGCTCCAAATCTACAACTTGCTCGGCGCGGAGTACGCGAGCAACGAGTTTGCCTTCGTCTCGGACTGGAATCCGAGCGAGGTCAGCTCGCATATCCCGGAAAGGCACATCACCGCAGGGAGCCCGCGCATGTTCCTGTTCATGATCGGCATTCGACTATGAAAAATCTCTTTCGTTTCTGGTTCGCCCTTCTCTTGCTCGGTTGCGGGCAAACCGGGGGCACCTTCGTCGCCGTTCCGCTCGAAGCCCAGGGCACTGCGCCGCAGACGTTCGTCAAAGCAGGCTGGGAGGTCACGCTCTCGAAGGCGACGCTCGGCTTTGGGCCGATCTATTTCTGTGCAACCGATAGCTCGATTGCGGAGCTGTGCGAGGTTGCGGTCCTCGAGTTTCTCGATGGCGTCACCCTCGACGGCCTCGATCCCGCACCGCGATCGCTCGGAACGCTGTTCGGAACCACGGGCACGGTCCGTACGGCGTTCTTCAGCTACGGCATCGTGTGGCTTCTGACCGAGCCACTCCCCAAAGCGCTCGCGGGCGTTCCGGGGGGCCCGGCCGTCATCGATTTTCAAAGCGTGAGCTACGTGCCTCAAGGGTACTCGGCGCGATTCCACGGATCTGCGAGCTGTGTGGAGGGCGCCGCGATCTGCTGCCCGGGCGCAACCACATGCCCAACCGGTTACACGTTCGAGACGAAGGTCGATGTGCTCGTCGTTGAACCGGGTGCGCTCGCGGTCGACGGGGCGCAAACGAACCAAGAGATCACGACGGAGCCCGTCTCGCTCACGATGACCTTCGATCCGAGCTCTTGGTGGCAAACCGTCGACTTTGCGCGTCTGGCCGAGCTCGACGACGGATCCGGCGAGGTGCTCCTCGTCCCGGGAGACCCCGACCACGACGCACTGATCATCTCGATGACGGAAAACGAGCTTCCGACTTTTACGTGGTCGGGTCCTACTCCTCCTTGATGCCGACGGCGACAGGCAAGCGACCGCCGTCCCGACGGCGTCGCGGCTACTTTGAAACCACCTCGATCGCAGGCTCGGTGTCGACGAACGGATCGGCGAAGTACTGATCGTATCCCGCTTCGTCGAGAAGATAGCGACGGAAGAATGCGATCGAATAGAGATTGATGAGCCGGCTCGCTTCTTCGATTGGAAAGACGTCCGGTCCGCAGGTCGTTTCGTACGGCTCGACGAGGTCTTGGGCACCGAGCAGAGGCCATGCATCCTGATCGAACCCGCTTTCGATTAGCAGGTCGCCGATCTTGCAGATCGCGGCAAAGTGATTGTGTGTCGCGCCGATGATGTCGACCTCGAGCACACGCGGCGCGTTGACGATCTGCGCGTAAGCGATCGCGTTGTTTTCGATGGGTACGTTGATGTCCTCGGTGCCCCCCATCAGCATCACCGGCACGGTGATCGAGTTGAGCTGGGCCTCGGTGAAGCCGGCGTTTGGACCCTCGCGCTCGTCGCTCTGCAGCTTGCCGTCGATGACGGCCGACATGGGTGCGATGGCGCGGACGCGCGGGTCGGCCGGCGCTCCCGCCCAGCCTGCGGCCATGCCGATGGCGGTCATGCCCCCGAACGAATGCCCGAGCACCCCGATGCGGCTCTCGTCGATCCGCTCGTGGAATCGGTCGCCTGCGTCCTGGCTTCGCGCGAGCATCTGGTCGATCAGGAATGATACGTCCGGAACGCGGTTCGCTGCCGCTTCATCGAACGAGTCCGTCGGCGAGGCCTGCGCGTTGCCCGTGTGTTCAGGCGCCAGCACGACGAAGCCGTGGCTTGCGAGCGCTTCCATCAGGTCGGTCGCCGCAAGATTGATGCCCTGGTAACCATGGGAATAGATCAGGAGAGGCCACGCGGCGTCCGAGCGCACCTTCGGATCGTCTTTGGCAATCACCGACTCGAGCGCGATGGGGCCGGCCAGCGGGTATCGTGCGAGCGGACGGTCTTCGGCGTCGGCCTCGTCGGCCGGATACCAGGCATCGACGAGGATCGGGCGATCGCCGCGCGCCGCGTCGACTTCTGTGAACTGGATGTGCCCTACCGCGAAAGGCCCGACCGTATTGGGGTCGTCAGGAGGCTGAGCGGAGTCGCCGCCGCTCGAACCGCCGCAGGCTCCGAGTGCGACGGCAAGGAGAATCGCGAAAGATGGAAAGAAAGTCATGCTGGGCGCGATGCTCGCTGAGAGGAGAGTGGCCTCTACTTCACGGCGAAGCCGAACCAGGTTTGTCCCTGGGTGCTCGAGCCGTAGCCGGCGCTGGTGCCTTTGACGTCTGCTGAAGAGCCCTGGCCGCCGAGGCTGAAGGCGTAGTCTCCGGCGGGCAGCGGTGCCTCGGTCGAAACCTCGTAACAGCCGTCTTTGATCTTCTTGAAGTTGAGCGCGATTGAGTTGTCGCCGGACTTTCGGTTCTTGCTGCCGCCGAACGTATTCACCCCGCCGACCACCAGCTCTCTGTAAGACTTCTCTCCCTTGAACGGATAGAGCTTGATCTGCTGCGACGGGTGCACCTCGGGGTCGATCGGCTTGAAGGCGAACTTCTGCACGGGCTTGACCGCTAGCTTCGCCTCGGCTCCCTCGAGCCTCACACTGTTGTCGTAGCCGCGGTAGATACCCTTCTTCTTCTGCTTCGCGATGGCTCTCTCTGGCGACAGCTCCTTGCCGGACTTGCCGTCTTCGCTGATGACGCTGATTGAATTCTTGAACTCCGGACACACGTCCTGCGCGCTCGCGGTTGAGGACGTGGCCGACATCGAGATGGCAAAGCCAACGACGAGGAGTCGAATTGAGGTCTTCATACGGATATTCCTTTCCGGGGTAGCCAGTTCGAGGACTACACCAACCGAAGTCCGATGACAATCGGGACCTCCCCCAAACGCAGGGCGTTCAACGTCTGGGGCAGCGGACAGACGAAAATCCGCGACGGCGAGCAGTAGCAGCGAAGCCTTGAGTAGAAACGAAAGCGTGGGATCGTCCCAGAAGCGAAAGCCCATACTACACGGGCCGTTACGACGGTGGCTGCAGCAAGCTGGGCGGTAGCTCGATCGACGGCAGTGGGCGGCAGGCGACCTCCTCTGCCTCCTCGGGATCGAGACCCAGCATCCGTAGGAGAACCGCAGCCGCCCTTTCTGGAATGTTTTGAAGGCGGGAGCCCAAGAGGTCGGCGAGGCCTCGTTCGGCTGCAACCTGAATGGCGGGCTCGGTGTGCGCGTCGACCGCGCTCAGCACGGCACCGCGGATGGCGACGACGGTCATCGGCAGATCAGCGACTTGGAAGCGCCCTGCCGAGATTCCCTTTTGCAGGTCACGAAGCATTCGCGGGGCAAGGCCTTGCTCGAGGACACGGGACCAGAAACCGACGCGAACGAGGAAACGCCCCCACAAGGGCTCCTCATGGGCACGCTCCAATGTGTAACGGACCGAGGCTGCGAAGATTTCCGCAGGGTCGTCGGCCTGCTCGGCGATGAGGTCTATGGCCGCGCCGAAGCTTTCGAAGACCTCGTTCACGAGCGCTTCGTAGATCGCCTCTTTGGACTCGAAGTAGTTGTAGAAGGTGCCGAAGCCCATGTCGGCCGCCTCGGTGATCTCATGGATGGCAACCCCCTCCATACCTCGGTCCGCCATCAATTGAAGAGCCGCCCGTAGGAGCCGAGCGCGCGTGTCACGCCTGCGTCGAGCGCCCCGACTCTCGGCCTCAGGGGTCCCAGCGGGGCTCGATTGAGCTTTCGCAGCGGAAGTCGCGTCCTTCGACATCTTCTTGGTTCCGTACCACAAAAGAAGCTAGTTGACAAGTTCATCAGTTCTGATAAAAGTATCACATTCGAACGAATGTGCACCATCGGAGTTTCCCAAGATGACCGGGTCAGGTGAGAAAACGGACGTGTTGGTCGTGGGCTTTGGTCCGGTCGGCGCCGCCATCACCAACCTGCTCGGCCGCTACGGGGTGCGGACGATCGCCATTGACACGGCGACCACCATCTTCCCTCAGCCTCGCGCGATCGCGCTCGACAACGAGGCGTTGCGCATTCTTCAGCTCGCGGGTCTGCCCGAGGGCGCGTTCGAAACGATCGCGATCCCCGAGGTTCGAATGCATTCGCCGTATGTCGGTCAGTTGGCTCGCCTCGATACCGGGGGCTGTCTGGACGGACATCCAAAGCTCGTCACTTTCTATCAGCCCGAGCTCGAGCTCGCGCTTCGTTCGCGCGTTCGCGACTATCCTCACGTGACCGTCGCGCTCGGGGTCGAGCTGATCGACTTCGCGGAAGAGGCGAGTGGTGTGCGCGCACGCCTTCGTCGACAGGACGGCTCGGTACGCACGGTGCACGCGCAGTACCTCATTGGTGCGGATGGCGCGAAATCAACGGTGCGCGAAGCACTCGGCGTCGGATTCGATGGCCGAACCTACATCGAAGATTGGTTGATCGTCGATGCAAAGCACGCTTCGACGTCGATCGACCACATTGAGTTCCTTTGCGACCCGCGTCGGCCGACTCCGCATATGGTTGCCCCGGGAGGCCGTCAGAGGTGGGAATTCATGCTTCACCCCGGGGAGAGTCGAGACGAGATGCTCCGTCTAGAAAAAGTGCGCGAGCTCCTCTCGCCTTGGGGCGGCCCGGACGACATGGAAATCGAACGCACCGCAGTCTATCGCTTTCACGCGCGCACCGTGGAGCACTTTCGAAAAGGCCGCGCGTTTCTGGCAGGCGACGCCGCGCACATCACGCCTCCGTTTGCGGGCCAGGGGCTCGTCGCCGGACTCCGCGATGCCGCCAACCTTTGCTGGAAGCTGGCATGGGTCGTCCAGAAGCGCGCGGATCCGATCATCCTAGAAAGCTACGACCAAGAACGCCGGCCGCACGCCAAAGCGATGATCGCCCTTGCAAGGTTACTCGGGCGCATCGTCATGCCCCGAAGCCGCGCACAAGCGCTCGGCACGGGGGTACTCATGCGCACCTTGCGTTTGATTCCGGCCGCGCGGTCCTACTTCGAAGACCTGAAGATCAAGCCTCAAAACCAGTTCGACCAGGGCCTCTTCGTCGGGCAACAGCGACGCTTGCGGGGCGATGTGCTGCGCTCGACGAAGGCGAGGCTCACGCGCGGTGCGTTGTTCCCACAAGCCTGGGTTCAGCAGTCGACGAGAGGCTGCTGGAGTGACGAGGCGCTTGGGCTCGGCCTCGTGCTGATCGGCTTTGGCGTGGACCCAGGGGTACACCTGGGCCGGGCTGCAGATGATTGGCGAGAGGCCGGCGGAAGCTGCATCCAGCTTTGCCATCGAGGCCAGCGTTTGCATCGGGGCGAAGGAGATCACGTCTGGGAGGATATTACCGGCGCATTCGTCCCTGTAGTGGCGCCGGTGGGCTGGTCGGCGATCGTCCGTCCCGATCGCACCGTCTTACATGATGGTCCAGCCACCGAGGCGCCGCGCCTCATTCGCGAAGCGCTCGACCTGCTCGGAGCCCCGCGGGCTCCGTCCTTCTCTTCGAGGGAGACAGGCTCACCTACTCGTGTGACGACGACGGTCGCTGAACGGGAGGCGAGTCGATGATCGCGCTCACGACACCGCAGCCCAGCCGTTGCCTGAATCCAACGGCGAAAGCCGTCGAGCTTTCGTACTTGACATTCGAGCGCCCGGATCTCGGCAAAGCGGGGCGCTTTCTCACTGACTTTGGGCTGCAACTGGTCCACGGAACAGCCGATACAATCTGGTTCCGTGCCGCAGGACGTGCGCAGTTCTGCTGTGTCGTCAGGCAGGCTCCGAAGGCGCGCTTTGTCGGGTTGGCCTTCAAGGTGGCAACCCACGCAGAGCTCGTGGCGCTCAGCCAGCTATCACGTGCATCGGCCATCGGGCCTGCCACCTCGCCTGGAGGAGGAGAGCGCGTCCAGCTGATCGATCCGTCCGGGTTCGAAGTCGACGCCGTGCACGGTCAATCTGAGGTCGACCCTCTTCCTCATCGCGACCCGCTCAGAGTGAACAGCCCGAATGATCATGCGCGGATCAATGACGCGCAACGCGTACCCGTAGCTGCGCCTGAGGTGATCAGGCTCGGGCATGTCGTCCTCGAGGTCCCGCGATTTCAGGACACTTGCGCCTGGTACACACGGCACTTCGGCTTGATTCCGAGCGACGTACAGGTCCTGCCCGATGGTTCGCCCGCGGTGGCCTTTCTGCGCATGGATCTCGGCGACACCCCGGCCGACCACCACACCCTCGCGATCGCGCAAGGGTTCGCGGCCCACTTTGGCCACTGCGCCTACGAAGTCGTCGATGCAGATGCGGTGGGGATGGGGCAACGGTGGCTGCAGGAGCAGGGCTGGCGCCACGCATGGGGTGTGGGCCGTCACATTCTCGGAAGCCAGGTCTTCGACTATTGGAACGATCCCTGGGGATCCAAACACGAGCACTACAGCGATGGCGACCTCTTCACCGCCGACCAGCCCATGGGCGTGCATGCGGCAAGTCGCAAAGCGATGTCGCAATGGGGGCCGGTCATGCCGAAGAGCTTCATCAAGCCCGAGCTCTCGGCGACGAACATCAGGGCGCTCGCACGGTGTCTCGGGCGCAATCCCGAC
The DNA here is from genome assembly GCA_963792825.1 of uncultured delta proteobacterium. Classification (GTDB taxonomy): domain Bacteria; phylum Myxococcota_A; class Polyangia; order Polyangiales; family Houyiibacteriaceae; genus SG8-38. The sequence goes on from CAWBXS010000002.1 coordinate 419,052, forward strand.
GTCACCCCTCGGCAGCTCTACCAGCTCTTGAAGGCATTTGGATAGGAGAGAGATATGCCAGTGCACGTGATCCACTACGCCCATCAGGGCCGCAACCAATGGGGCGTGGTTCGCAATGAAACCATCACGCCGATCGTGGGCGACTTTCCGACGACCGCAAAGCTCGTCGAATACGCCTCCAACCACGATCTATCGGCGTTGCACGGCGATCCGGTCGAGCGGTCCAAGGTGAAGTTGCTCTCCCCGGTGACTCGCAATCAGCAGCTCATCTGCTTGGGCGCGAACTATCGGTCCCACATGGTCGAGTCGGGCGTCGACCCCGACGCGAAGAAGTTCAACATGGTGTTTCGGAAAGCCTCGAGTTGTATCGTTCCCGCCGACAGCGACGTCGTCCGTCCTAATCACGTGGCTCTACTAGACTACGAAGTCGAGCTCGGGCTCGTGATCAGGCGGGACATCACGGAGCCGCTCACGGTCACCGACGACAATTTGCACGAGCTCATCGCGGGCGTGACCATCGTGAACGACTATTCGGCGCGGGACGTGCAGCTCCCCCAGATGCAGTTCTACAAGGGCAAGAGCTACCGTACGTTCGGACCGGTGGGTCCTTACCTTTGCCTGCTCGCGCAAGAGGACATGCCGTATCTTCGGGATCTTCGGCTCAAGCTCCGCGTGAACGGCGAGGTCCGACAGGACGCATCCACAAGCGAGCTGGTTTTCCGGCCCGCCGAGACCCTGACGGAGCTGTCGGGCATTCAGGATCTTCACGCTGGCGACTTGATTGCAACCGGGACCCCTGCCGGGTGCGCTCTGCGCGTTCCGCCGCCGCGTGTGCAAAGGATCGCCGCCCTGCTACCCGAAGCGACGCGCTGGCGGCTGTTCCTCCGAACGCAAATGAAGAGGCCTCAATACTTGAAGCCCGGCGACGTCGTCGAGTCGAGCGTCGCCAGCGCAGACGAGGTGATCAACCTCGGCGTGCAGCGCAACCGCATCGTTTGAGCTCTCCTCTTCAGTGGCTGGCGGAGCGGGTGGCACTGCATGCTCTCCCAGGAACGCGAATGTCACGTGTTCCGCATGGGGGTCGGCGAGCCTGGCGTTCTGACCTTTACGCCCTCGGGCGAGGGCGCTACGCCGTTCGGATGGAACCCAAGTTGATCTTCTGGCCGGTGTTGGCGCAAGTCGCGCTGACGATCTTCATGTTCTTCCGGCTCGCCATCGTGAAGGCCCGGTCCCTCAGAGCCGGTGATGTCGACCTCTCGCGAAGGGCTTTACACGCAGATGCCTGGCCCGACTACGTGCTGCAGGTGACGAACAACGTTCGAAATCAGTTCGAGATGCCCGTCCTGTTCTATGTCATCGCGTTGGGACTGTGGGCGCTCGGTGAAGTTGATGCCGCGACGCTCACACTGGCTTGGTCTTACGTAGCCTTTCGTGTTGTGCATGCATACATCCACACGGGATCGAATATCGTGAAGTATCGACTGAAGGTGTTTCAACTCAGCACCCTCGCGCTCTTGGGTCTGTTGGCGTTCGCGGTGCGGGCGATGATTTGACAACCCGACCCGACAACCCGATCCAGGTTGGCGGCTTTCTGCCGGACGCCGGCGGCCGCCAGTCTTTGTATCATTCGACAAATCGGTCGTGGACGAGCAAGACCCCCAACTAAGGGCCGGCCGCTGCGGTACGGTTGCTCATCGATGGGGTTCGTCGGTGCGATCCGATTCGAACTTTGGGGGAGGAGGCGTGCCTATCCAGCCGCGGCGTTTGAAGTAATATGCCATGCCGACCGCGACGCTGATCATGACCCCCCAGACGATGAAGTATCCATTCCGGCTTCTCAACTCGGGCATGTATTCGAAGTTCATTCCGTAGATGCCGGCAACGAACGTGAGCGGAATGAACGTGCTAGCCATCAACGTCAACACCTTCATGATCTCGTTCGTGCGGTGGCTGACGTTGGACAAGTACGCGTCGGCCATGTCGGAGGCCATGTCCCTGGACGAATCGATGAGCTCGGCGATTTGTGCGATGTGGTCGTACGTATCGCGGAGGTAGATCCGTTCCTGAGCGTCGAAGAATGGACTCTGCTCACGGAGCATCGCATTGAGCGCCTCGCGCTGAGGCCACGCGACCCTCCGCAGCACGACCAGCCTGCGTCGGAGCACGCGAATGCGGTCGAGAACGTCGGGATGTGGGTTCTCGAGGACGAGATCTTCGAGCTCCTCTAGCGCATCCGATAGGCTTTGAACGATGGGGTAGTAGCGGTCCACCATGGCATCCATGAGTGCATACGCGAGATAGCCCGGGCCGCCGGAGCGAATGACTCCGAGGCCTGCCGCAATGCGCTCCCGAATGGGATCAAAGAACCCGAAGTAGCGCTCCTGAAAGGTGAGTAGATAATGTTCTCCGACGATAAAGCAGACCTGCGGAGTCCGAACGTTCCCGCGATCGTCGACGCGCGGAGTGCGCGCGATGATCAACTGATGCTTTTCGTACAGCTCGGTTTTTGCACGCTGCGGGACGTTCACTGCGTTTTCGAGCGCCAACGGATGCAGGCCGAAAGCATCACCTATCGTGCGAAGCGTCGCCTCGTCCCCAAGCCCCTGCACGTCGACCCAAGTCGTGCGACCGTCATCCTGGAGCGCCCTTAGGTCGGAGGGAGCCCCGATTTCCATTCGCTCGACCGAGTGCTCGTCGTATCGAACGACCGCAATCTTCGGAAAGGGAGAGCCGGGTGGAATCGCCAAAGTTCCTGGCCGTGAGCCAATTTCTGGGTTGTGCTTCTCAAACAAGGGGCGCCTCGCTAGTCGCGTTCCGTTCCGCCCTTAATGTTGCTCCCCCGTCTTCGATGACACAACCCGACCCCACCACGACCCACAACCCACGACCTGACCCTCGATGGAGCGGCTGTTGTCAATCGAGGGCGAGGTCGACGCACAGTGATTGCATCGGTGTCTAGCCGGCCGGCAGAGCCGTCCCACCCTTGGCTTCGGCGCGTCGATAGGCGGGGCGACTGGTCACACGGTCGCGCCATGCAGCCATGTTCGGGTACTCACCAGAGGCGCGGGATAGGGAAGCTTCCACGCCGTAAAACATCTGAATGTCTGCAATGGAAAAGGTGTTGCCTGCGAAGTAGGGGCGCGACGACAGCGTGCGGTCGACGAACCCCAGGTGGAGGTCGAGCGCCGGGAGCGTGTAGCTCTTGTCGATCTGGTCGGCTATGCCGCGCGCGATGGGTTTGATGAAGAAGGGCATCGGCGCCGATCGAATCCTCGTGATGATGAGCTTGACCAGCAACGGCGGCATGAGCGAGCCCTCGGCATAGTGCAGGAACATCTTGCATTCCAGTTGCTCGGTAGGGTCGCTGGGCCTGAGCTTCCCTTCTCGGTCCGCGAAGTACTCCAGCACCGCGCCCGACTCGAAGAGCACGCGCCCGTCGACCTCCACCATGGGAAAACGCCCGAGTGGATGAACAGAAGCAGCCTCTGTAGGGGCGCGGAAGTTCTTGTCGCGTTCCCAGAGTTGGATCGTGTAGCTGAGATCGAGCTCTTCGAGCAGCCATAGTACGCGCAGCGATCGGGAAAAGTTGAGATGGTGGACTTTGATGCTCATCGCGCGAAGGTAGCATCGTTCAAGTCGCGCGGTCATGCCGGAGCAGAGCCAATAAGAAGACGCTGTCCGTGCGATGCGGACCGCGGGATGGCATCTGACGCGAGGGGCTTCCGGGTAGCGACGGAGTTTTTGCGAAAGACAGGACAGGCCAGTTTGAGGTATCAAACCATTCACGATGAGCGAAATGAGCCGTTTCACCCACAGTGTCCCATTCGCCGCTTTGCTGGCATTCACGTCGCTCGACGCTGCGCCTCCGCGGGCGGCCGCCCAAGCGCCGTCCATGGACGAACAAGCATCGCCTGAAGCGCTGGCCCCGGAGTTTGGCGACACGTTTGACTGGGTGAAGTTGGTCTCCGGCGAATGGATCAAGGGTAACATCGACCGCATGCGGAACGACAAGCTCGAGTTCGACAGCGAAAAGCTCGACGCGCTGAAGATCGACTTCGGAGACGTTGCGCTCGTCCATTCGCCTCAAGTCAACACGTACGTGTTCGACGACCTCGTTTCGGTAACAGGCCGCGCAGCCATTACCGAAGATACGGTCATCGTCGAGACAGACGAGGGAACAAAGACCTTCTCCCGAGATGAGCTCGAGTCGATCATCGAAGGCGAAAGAGAACGGGACTGGTGGTCGATGAAGCTTCGGTTCGGCCTGACCCTCAACCGTGGCAACACCAACCAGCTGACCTACGATCTCATGTTCAACACGCGCCGAGAGGATCGCCACACTCTGCTGGACTTGAATTACAATGCCACGTTCGGCCAAACCAGCGGCACTCAAAACGTCAACCGTCACCTCGGCGAGTTCCTCTTCAACGTGTTTCTCGGGAGCCGTTGGTGGGTGACACCCGCGTTTGGTCAGCTCTTCAGCGACCGCTTCCAGAACATCAAATTCCGCGCGACCCCCGCGGCGGGCGCGGGTCTGCACATCATCGATTCTTCCAAGGTGGAATGGAATTTCGTGATGGGCATCGGCTATCAATACCTGAACTACAAGGATGCGTCGCAGTTGACTTCGGGCACCAATCCCCAGAACGACGGCTTCATTCCGCTTTTTACTTACGCGCATTTCGACATCACGGGAGACATCGAGCTGAACCTCAGTTGGCTCACCAACCTCGTGTTCACCACGATTGGCAACACGAACAGTACCGGAAAGGCGGATTTGTCGGTCGAGCTGACCAAGGTGATCGACCTCGACATTGCGTTCACCTATCTACGAACCGAACGACCCGGCCCTCCACGCGACCCGACGGCCCCGCCCCTCGAGCATGGCGACTACATTCTCGTCGTCGGCATCACCCTCGAGCTCGGCTAGCCGGTACGGATTCGATGGCGACGTTCATCACGATCGAATGCGACTACGACGCGCTACGAGACGTCATGACGCCCTAAATAGCTCTGAGCTAGAATCGAAGCGAGGGATCCGTCTCAGGCTCGGGTCAGATCGAGGCTGAGCTTTGCGTCTTCGGGCGTGCCATTTTGGCCGAAGTCGAAGGAGGTGTCGGCCTCGGTGAGACTGAGCGCGTCGTCGTTGAGCTCGATCTCGAACTGCCACTCGCTCGTCGGGGAGGTCTGAAGCGTCAAGATGTCCGTAGAGCTCCAAGTTCCGGGTACTTCAGAGCTCATGCCCCAGGGTCCGCCAGGTTCTTCCCCCGTGTACGTCACCGTCAGAGTGAAGTCGTTATTCGCGGCGAGCACCAGCGTCACGGTCGCGCCGAGATCGGCGACGAGATCGACTCGGACAGCGGGGTTGGCGACGCTCACGAGCTCGACCGACGTGGCGTTCCAAGTGCCCACCAGGGTTTCCGGCGGTGGTGCCCCCGTGCCCCCGCAGGATGAAATCAATAGAGCCGCGACGAGGGCGATCAGATCAAATCTCTTCGACATCAGGACTTCCTCCCCGGCGGATTTTCGTCGCGCCTCCCCCCGAGCCTTGCCTTTGCGGCACGCTTCGCACCAAGTACCAGCGCGTCCTTGAGGTCCAAGGGAAGTGCCGTGCGAATGTTCCTCAGCGTGTCAGCGCGCAGGCGCTTCTTGGACAACGCGTGCGCGGCCGCATCAAGATTCAAGAGCGCCGCAGCCTTGTCGCGCGCTTCATCGAGCAACCGCTCGGCGGGTACCAACGCGTCGACGAAGCCAACCTGCAGCGCCTCTTCCGGCGAAAACTCTTCGGACAAGGTCACCGCGCGCTCGCGAGCCGCTGGGTTCAAGCGCAGTCGAAGCACCTCGCAGGCCACACGCGGCATCGGAAGACCGATCGCCACTTCGTTGGCAACGTAGGTGTAGCGGCCCGGCACTCCAAAACGGTAGTCTCCGGACAACAACATGAACGCGCCCATCGCGTATGCATGACCGGGCGATGCGATGACCACGGGCGTAGGAAACGACAACAGCCGTGCGGTCAGCGCGTAACCCGCCCGCAGCATCTTGACCGCCTGCACGCCGCCGGACTTCATCACCTTGAGGTCGAAGCCCGCGGAGAACACCCCTTCACGCCCGGTGATCACCACGGCCGCACGCTCTCGTTCCGCACGCTCGAGCGCTACGTAGATCTCATCGAGCATCGCCGGAGACAGTGCATTGCGCTTGCCATCGTCCATCGTGAGCATCGCGACTGAGCGATCGATGTCGACTGTCACTAACGAGTTAGCCATACGGCTAAACATAGCACGGGGCGGCTTGTCCAACGTCCCGATGTTTCGGAACGGCCAGATCGGCTTGGCAGAGGAAGATTTTCCCGCACGGACGTAAGCGCAACGATGCATCCACTACGGAGCAATCTTCTTCTTGATCGCCTTCGCGACGGGTGAAGGGACGCGGCCGAGCGCATTGAGCATGTGTGGTAGCACTTTGAGTTTCAATCCTTCGTACTCGCTAGGGACGATCGCCTCGATCAGATGCGGGCCACGGGTCTTCACTGCCTTCTGCAGCGCCGTGTTGAAGTCCTCGGCCGTCGAGACCCGTTGTCCGGGTACGCCCATTCCTTTGGCCATCGCCACGAAGTCGATCGCAGGTTGCGATAGGTCCAATTGCGCCTTGGCTTTGGGTCCGATCTTGTCTGCTCCGACGCGCTCGAGCTCGATATTGAGAATTCCATACGAGCGGTTGTTTAGAATGACCGTAGTTACGTCGAGATCCTCGCGTGCGATCGTCCATAGCGCCTGAATCGTGTACATGGCGGAGCCGTCTCCGATGAGTGCGAGTACGGGACGGCCCGGTGAGGCCGTTGCCGCGCCAACGGCGACCGGCAAGCCTTGTCCGATTGCTCCACCAGTCAAAGCGAGCAGGTCATGACGAGGCGCACCGGCTGTAAAACTCGGCAGTCTAATCCCGGAGGTTTGCGCCTCGTCGGAGATGATGGCGTTTGCCGGCAACAAAGCACCAATGGCCTGGCAGACCTTGGCCGCGGTGAGTTTGCCTGCGGGCAATCCTGGACGTGCCGCGCTCTGCAACTTGGGCTCGGTGTCGGACGCTCCAACCGCTTCGACGAGCGCCTGCAGCGAAGCGAGCCCATCTTCATGCTCCTGCACCAATGTGTGGGCTGTGCAGTCCTCCGGCACGAGATAGCTCTTCTTGCCTGGATACGCGAAGAACGACACGGGAGCCTTGGCGTCTACGAGAACCAAGTGGTCGTAGCCGCCGAGCTGGACCGACGCCATTTCCGCTAGATACGCAATGCGTTCAACGGCGGGCAGTCCTTCACCTCGCTCGAGGCGTGTCGGAAAGACCTCGCAGAAGAGCTTGGCGCCTGTCTTTTGCTCGATCTGCGACGCCGCGCGCAGCCCTGCCTCCCGGAGCACCCGATTGCCCAACAAGAGGGCAACTTTCTTGCCCGACTTCTTGATGACCTTCGCGATCGCCTGCACCGTTTCGTCGGACGCCGGGGGCGGTTGTTGCGGCTTGTGCGCCTGCACGGGTTCGGCACCCTCACCCCAGGACACATCTGCGGGCAAGATCAGGGTAGCAATCTGCGCTGGCGGGCCCTTGGCCACCGCTACCGCTTCAGCTGCATCGGCGGCCAATTGACTGGTTTCAGGCGTTGTCTTGATCCACTGAGAAACGTTCTTGGCTACGGTCTCGATGTCCGACTGCAACTGCGCATCGTATTGAGTGTGATAGGTCGCATGATCCCCAATGATGTTGATCATGGGTACACGCGCCTTGCGCGCGTTGTGCAGGTTCGCAAGCGCATTTCCGAGACCGCATCCAAGATGCAACAACGTTGCTGCGGGCTTGCCTGCCATGCGCGCATATCCGTCGGCAGCCCCCGACGCCACGCCTTCGAACAAACACAATACCGCGCGCATGTCACTGCGATCCAACGCTGCGACGAAGTGCATCTCCGATGTTCCCGGATTGGTGAAGCAGGTGTCCACACCACAGTGGATGAGAGTCTGAATCAGAGCGTGTGCGCCGTTACCCATGGTCGTTCAGTCGCAGCACGGTACTCTGCAACGGACGTGTTGACTAGGGATGTAAGGTGTTTCGAGGCTTACAAGCGCCAGCAAACCCTCCCAGGTTGAAGATCGAACCGACGATCGTCTACGCGGTTTGCATGGCACTATAGGCCGGCAGGCAGCAAATAGGAGCCATGTGGTGCGCGCAGCATACGCCGCATGGTGACGCTCCCGCACGTCAGCAGGAAACTGCGAAGGTTGCGAGATCGATCGTGCAGTTGGTTTGAACGCCGCCAAACGTGCCGTCGATCCTCCCAGGATCGGTCGAGTAGTCGAGCACGAAATCAAAGGGGATCGGGGCGGCGCTTCCGAGCTTGTAACCGCCGGCGAAACTCGCAGTATCACCCTCGCCGAGAATGATCGACCCGTTTTCGATACCATAGTCATTCCCCTCGACCGTGAAGCCGATCACGACCGCGAACGGTTCGGAGCCCGGAGTCGCCAGATCGAGTTGCAGTTGGAAGCTCGAGATCTCGAATCGACATTAATTTGCACCACCTTCGTACCAAGGATTCGGGCCACCTTTTTCCTCTTCGAGAGCGACGATCGTGACCCGAACGGTGTCCTCACCGAGACCCACGACGGACAGCTTGCCTGCCCCGACCCTCGTCGATCCTGCAACGGTCATTTCCCACGGAACGAGGACCACTTCCGAATTGCTAATTCCGTTGTCGAGGTTTGCCGGGTTCAGCCCACCGCTCTCGACGAAATCCGCGGTGATCAGCGTGTCGAACGGGTCGCTGACCCCTGGCACGTCGTCGGCGTTCCAAGTGAAACGCGAGTAGACATCCGGAATATCTTTCTGCTCGGATAGGCTCGAGATAGGGGGCTTCTGCGCCGCGTCCCGTTCGCTTGCCGGCGTGTCCATGTAGCGGAGCAGCGGATCGAGCGGCTCCACAAAACCCCGAAAGACAATCTGGTAGGCTGACGAGACGCACTGGGGAACTACGATGGTGATTCCGCTGCCCCCAGTCCCGCCCGTGCCGCCCATGCCGCTCGTTCCGCCCGTGCCTTCCGGGCTCGTTTCACCGCATCCAGCAGCCAAGGCCAGTGCGAAACAGACCGTGAGGAGCGTCGATCCCATGCGTGGAATTCGAGAACACATACGCCCTACTCCTTGTTAGAATGAATACGCACAGGACTGCAGCAAACAGCGTGCCAACCCGATTGTTTCCGTTTCTGCTCGATTTGCTGCGAGTGGTCGCGCACAGATTGCGCCTGAGCGGCGCATCTGCGCGAGGTTCGCGGCAGGCAAGGGTGCTGGGCGTCAGATCGCTGATCTGAAGCTCCCCCCTCGAGGAGGCCACCGATGTCCTAATCACGGACTTCCACTCGGACCACCCCGTCGGGCTCGATTGTCGGAGACATCGCACCAATTGCGCCTCTGCCCCTAGCGGAGCGCAGAACTTGCGGTCACCGCGGTGCGCTGACCTTGGAATCACTGGGAAATCGGCTGGCATGCGGCGTGCAAGCTGCGAATCACCGCTAGTGAAGCGTCGAAAGCGAGGCACAAATGAAATTCCTGATTCGAGGTTTTAGGCGTTGGCTTGCGAATAAAATCGATTGTTAGAAACCACCTCCGCATCGGAACGATGTGGCTCCTCGAGGTGCCAAAGCACTACAAGCGCGGAGACGAGGTGCTCCGGATCTCACAGGAGATCGACAAGTCGAGATACGCCCAGTCCGTCCCGCTGACCCCCAGAGCGCGCCGCGTGCTCGATGCGATCTGCGCCCCGGAGGGCCTCATCTTCCGCCACTTCGAGTACCGCCGGATTCTGCTTAAGGCCGTACGCAAAGTGCTCGGCGCCGAGTACGAAGCCCGCCACCTGAGCGCACACGACTTCCGGCATCATGCTGGCGACCGGCCCGTGGGTCAGATGATGAAAAAAACATGTCACGGCGCTCCGAATGATTTGTAGTATCCGAGCCGATGACGGGTCGCCTACTCATTGTCTTCGGTCTCATTGCTGGTCTCGGCTCGCTTCCCGCCACCACAGCGTCACAGAACAGCGACGACGTTCTGCTCGGCCACGATGCCTCACTGCTTGCAGGTGCGGTGACCGCGATCGTCGACGATGGAAGCGCCCTCTACTACAACCCGGCCGGACTCCAGCTTGTCGATCGCAATACGGTCGACCTGAACGTGTCGGCTTATACGTTGCGACTCTACCGCATTCCCGATGCGTTGTTCACGCAATCGGGCGCGTCCGCGGGTGCCGACGTGACAGAAGTGCTGATCATTCCCGCGGCGGTGTCATACGTGCGTACGCTCAAGAACGGGCTGCGACTGCCCCATGGTCCCCATCTGGAAGCGGACATCTGTGCTTAGCGGAGCCACCGGACACAAACGTCTGGTTTTGACACGGGCGTTCATCTTGAGCCGGATGGGCTAAGAGAGCTGGTGGGCTCCCTCGACTTCGTCTTGTCTCGCGGAGACCGCGTTGGCGTCGTCGGCCCAAACGGGGCTGGCAAGACCACGCTCCTGCGCGTGCTTCTCGGCGAGCTCGAGCCGGCCCGCGGCGAGGTCGTCGTCGGGGCGAACACGAAGTTCGCCTACTTCGACCAAGGGCGAAGCGGCTTGAACGAGGACGAGTCGGTTCAGGACAACGTCGCGCCGGATCGCCCGCAGGTCACGTTTCAAGGCCGCTCCATCGACATCCGCACCTATCTCAAGCGGTTTCTCTTTGCGCCGCATCGCACCCGCGACAAGGTCTCGTCGCTATCGGGCGGCGAGCGCGCCCGCGTGGCCTTGGCCAAGATGCTGCTGTCGCCCGCCAACGTGCTGGTGCTCGACGAGCCAACCAACGACCTCGACGTCTCGACGCTTGCCGCGCTCGAAGACATGCTGGTCGAGTCGAACGCGACGGCGCTCATCGTCAGCCACGATCGATACTTCCTCGACCGGGTTGCGACGAAGATCCTCGCGTTCGAAGGAGCCGGCCAGTTGGTCGCCTACGCAGGAAACTACAGCGACTATCGAGAGCAGCGCGCATCGCTCGCCGCCACCCCGAAGCTCTCCGTCGACAAGAGCCCAAACGAGGTAACGGCGGACCCGACATCGAAGCCCCGAAAGCTCTCTTACAAGGAGAAGCTCGAGCTCGGACGGATCGTGGAAGAGATCGAGAAGTTGGAAGCCGGAGCCGCAGACGTCGAGGCGTTGCTGAACGATCCGACGCTGTACGCAGAGCGAGCAGCAGAAGTGCCCGCGATCGTCGCCCGTCAACAGGAGCTACGAGACAAAATCGATCGGATGATGGCTCGATGGATGGAGCTCGAAGCGAAGAAGACAAGAACGCCAGGATGAGGGACGGCCCGCGTCTAGCGCTCCGCGAAGGGATCGCACATGGCGAACGCTCGATGGCCATTCCCAGCGCGTTGCTCGTGTTGCTCTCTTAGCCCATCGGGCTCAAGAAAAGCGCCGAATCGCGCGGTACTAGATCTGATGTCGCCTAGGCGCGAAGCTGAAAGGGCGCTTATGTCGGCTATGCTCTAGCACTTCGCAATCGCTCGTCGAACCAGGGCGATGCGGCGGCGGCTGATGGGGACCTCGGTGCCGTCTGTGAGGACGGCGGTGGCGGAGCCTTGGTCGGTGCGGAGGAACTTGATGGCTCGGACGTTGATGAGCTCCGAGCGGTGGCAGCGGACGAAGCCGAGTGGTTCGAGCTGGGTTTCGAGCTCGTTGAGGGATTCGCGGAGGTGGTAGTCGCGGCGGATGGTCCGGGGGTCGACGTAGCGGGTCGTGCGGCCGTGGTGGGCGGTGAGGACGTGCGTGGAGACTTCCCGGTCGATGTCGCGAGAGGCGAGGCGCTTCGAGGCGCGCTCGAGTGCAGTGCGAAGTCGGTGGGGCTCGATGGGCTTCAATAGGTAGTCGGTTGCCGCCAAGGAAAACGCCTCCACCGCGTGGCGCTCGTGGGCCGTCGTGAAAATGACGCAGGTGTCGGGGTGCATCTTTGCGACATGCAGGCCGTCGATGACCGGCATCGTGATGTCGAGGAGGACGACGTCGGGGGAGAGTGCTTTGATTCGGCGGAGGGCGTCCGAGCCGTCGGTCGCCTCTCCGATGACTTCGACGTCGTCGATGTCTTGTAGAAGATGGGCGAGCCTCTGCCGCGCGATGGGTTCGTCGTCGACGATGAGGACGCGCATCGCTATTCCTCCGTGTGCTCGTACGGGAGCTCGAGGGTGGCCGTGCTGCCGCGGGGCTCGTGGGGCGTGAGGCGGAAGCTTGCACGCTCACCGTAGAGGAGGTCGAGCCGTTCGCGGAGGTCGGCGAGGCTGGTTGCCGAGCCCGTGTGCGCGGACCCGCCTGGGCCCGGGCCATCGTCGATGACTTCGGCGCGAAGGACGTCGTCGCGGACCGAGGCCGTCACCCTCAGCTCCCCCTCTTTTTGGCCGGCGCCGACGCCGTGGAGAATCGCGTTTTCGACCAGGGGTTGAATGCTCATCGGCGGGACGGGGGCCTGATGCGCCGCGGGGTCTACGTCGAACTCGTAGCGAAGCCGGGCGCCGTAGCGTGCGCCTTCGACGGCGAGGTAGTCGCGCACCGCGTCGAGCTCTTGTGTGAGTGGCACGTATCGATGCCGGGCAGCGTCGAGGGAGTAGCGCATGAGCCGAGCCATGCCGAGGGTGAGCGTTTCGGCTAGCTCGGGGTCTGAGCGAATGTGGCCCCGAGAGTGCGTTGAGGGCGTTGAACAAGAAGTGGGAGTTGGTGCGCGCCTGAAGTGCGCGGACTTCAGCACGCGCTCGCGCCTCGCGTTCGAGGTTGGCGCGTTGCTCGGAGGCTTGGGCGCGCCTGTGGAGCATCTGGACCGTGAGGGCGCCTCCGACGTATGCGCCGCCCAGCACCGAAGCGAGGAAGATGTCGAAGAAGAAGTTTCGCTCCGAGAGCGGACGGATGGTGCTGGCGATAGGGAGAGCCGCGGTGAGTCCGACGACGACGGCGACTTCGATGGTGATGGCGTGCGCTGCGATTCTGAGCGCGAGGGGTTTTTCGGGGAGCCTCGGGCCGACGACCCACTCGTAGAGCGCGTGGATGATGCCGCCGATGAACGCGGTATGGAGAATCATCAAGCCGAGGTCGCGGGGTGGAAGCGTCAACCACCCGCCCAACCGGTGACTAAGCCGGTGACCGAGGTTGGCTCGTGCACGGCCATCAGCGCGTCCTATCGCTGAGGTTGGTCGCCCATCCGATCGCGCTCGAGCGCGTGCCGTTCGCTATGCGAATTACGCAAGGAATCTTGCACCTGTTGTTCGCGTCGCTATCAACATGATCTTCGGTACTCCGAAATTGGTGCGCGCAGTCGAGGAGCGCCTCGCGCTGCGGAGATTGCGACCGTGACGACACACGAGATACGCTCGGGACAACGACCTCGAGATGGGCTATCAACGCCTCTGCAAGGAGCAGGTTACACACATGATTCAGTCTAAACTTCTTACGCTGTACGCCTTGGGCGTATTCGCGCTCATCCCAGGATGCACCACCGAATGTGCCTACGGCGCATACGGAACGGTTTGTTATAGAACCGGCTACTACTACGACAGCCTCGTTTCTGGCATCGACTACGAAACGCGGCTGGACGGGGAAATCATCGCCAGTGGGGTCACCGGCGAAGACGACGATCCGGGACGCTTTCTCTTCATCGAGGGCGCCACGGTTTCGTTTTCTTTGGGGAGCACCGACCTAGGGGAGTCCGCTGCGAAAGAGAGGATGACTCCGTTTGATCTCGCCGGGGTCGCCGAAGAGGCAATCGGTGGCTGCGAGGTCAGCGCCAGTTTACCCGATGACGGAAGCGCCTTTCGAATCGTGCACAACGTCGCGACGCTTCTTCAGACGCTCGACGCCGACGGAAATCCGGAGGGCACGATCGATATCCGCTCGGAGGTCGCAACGTTGTTCGAGAACGTGACCATCGACTTCGACCAACCGTGGGAGGACTTTAGAGCCGATCCCGCGCTGCAGGGCGTCCTCGACGCGGCCAACAGCGGCAGCCTGTTTGAAGACACACGCGCCCTCCGCGAGCGTGTCGCGGCTCTCGTGGCGCTCTATCGGGGCATCGGCCTCTGTCCCTAGCGGCGTACGGTTTGAAGCCGACCTTCGAGCGTAGTCGAAACAAACGCCCTCTCCGGTTCGCGGCTCAGGCGACATAACATGTAGTACCGCGAAATTCGGCGTTCATCTTGAGCCGGATGGGCTAAGAGAGCTACCCTCGCGATTTGGACGCGCAGCTGTGAGCTGGGACATCTTCATTCAAGACCTGCCTGAAGGCATCGAGTCGGTGGCGGATATCTCGGAGGATTTCCGCCCCTCGGCGTTGGGATGTCGGGAGGAGCTCATAGCCGCGATTCTTGAGGTATTTCCGCGCGCTGACTTCCGCGACCCTGCATGGGGAGTTCTAGACGAAGCTGACTTCTCGATCGAGTTCAACATGGGCGACAGAAGAGAAGTTGGGAGCATCGTTCTGCACATCAGGGGCGGCGACTCGGCCGCGGGTGCTGTCGAGAGACTGCTTTCCCATCTCGGTCGGCGCGCCTTGGATACCGGCACCGGCGAACTATTCCAAGGTGGATCACAGTCGACAAAGGGTATCCGCCGGTGGCGAGCGTACCGGGACAGGATCGTCGAGGGCGATTGAGGTATTCGCTGTCCCGGGGTCCCAACCAGCCGACTCGCGAGAATGCAAACCCCGGAACCAACCGCACCCGAAGGATTGCTACGCCCGGCCGACTCGCCTCGATGCCCGTGCACCGGCTCAGGGCGACTCTATTGCGCGCCTGACGAGGTACAACCTACCGAGGTCCGGTCGTGATACGCTCGCACAGTGAGCGACGGCGCCGTAACCGCTTTGCTGTTGATGCTCGCGCTGATGGTGGCGCCGATACTCATGGCCGGCTTCGTGGCTCTTCTCGCTCTACCACTGATCGCCGAGCACGATCCCGAAGTGCTGTTCGGTGGTGAGACCAACGACGACGGCGTTCCGAAGAAGGTTGCGATCGCAGGCGCGGTGCTCGCGCTGTGTGGCGGCTTCTGCGTTGCTCTGGCGTTCGTAGGGGAGGTGCACCTGGGATGGCTGTTCTTCGCCTGGATCTTCTGGGCCCCGGCGTTTCAGCTCCTCTTCCGGCCGACGAGAAAACCGAAGCCGCCGGAGGCGGAGGACGTTCCGTGGAAACATTTCGTCCCGCGCCTGGCGCTCGTGCTCGTTCTCGGAGCGCTGATCGGGGCCAAGGTTGCCGGAGCGATCAGCGCAAATGAATTCTTCGTAGGTGTGGGCGTCTACGTGGGTGTGCTGTTTCTACTCAAGCGGTTTCAGCGGCGCTGATCGGGTGAGGGTCCTGGCTACGGCAAGCCGGCTTCTCATCAAGAAGCCCGAAAAGCTCCCTAGGAGACCGGGGATAGCGCAGCACCAATCGTGTCGAGTATTGCACTCGTGATGCGAGCTCGATTGATAGCGATGTCGAGCAGCAACCCGAAGACGATGGCGACATAAGCCAGATACCAATATCCCCAGTACCGCTCCAGGAAGATGGAGAAGAACCAATTCTGATTGAAGACGTAAAGCGCGGAGCACGCGACCGTGGCAATCAACAGGAGCGAGGCTGGAAGAAACACGACCCGCGGCTCACGCCACCTGCTCAGTAGGAGCGCCAGGATGTACGCGAACAGGGCTGCGTTGAGGCCACTGAAGACCCGGATTTCGGAGATGAGAGCGCGAACCAGGTCCAGATACTTCCCCCGAACAAAGCGTTTCAGCTGAGTTGAGATCGCTCCGAACTCCTCAATCCTCCTCTTTGCAAACGCTTCACTAGCGCCCCTCACCCAGTCGGTGATGTCAGCCTTCCTCGACTCTTCACAATCGACGTCGCAGAGTGAGTCCACTACGTAGTCCACGAAGGCATCCAGGTCGTTCTCCAGGAAACCGGCAGTTGCTTCCGCATGGGTTTCGAACCACTCAGACAGCGCCCCGGCGTCCGCGCCCGTCGCTGAACCAAGCCGGTCCCGCACCTCCTGCTGAACGCGCGACCGAACGAAACCGCTCATTGCGTCCTCCAGCACCGGCCGAGAGGTGAATGTCGCCACGAATACCGAGAGAAACACCAAGAGCCCGAGGAGTGACGCAACGACAACTAGGTACTTCCCAATCTCGCGCACTTGCTCACTCTAGCAGAGCAAATGGCCATGCCGGGCGATGCAGATTGAACCTCAAAAGGTCTCCCGTTGGCTCACATACCGGGCTAGTCTCAGGCAGGCGCATGGCGATTCCAACTTACGATCAGTTCATCGAGCCTCTGCTTCGGTTCCTAGGCAGCAAGCCTCAAGGCGTGAGCACGTCGGAGGTTTATGCCGCTCTGGCGGACTCGGTCAGCCTGACCGATGACGAGCGCGAGCAACTGCTGCCCAGTCGACGCCAGCCTGTCTATCAGAACCGCATCGGATGGGCTCACGATCGCCTCAAGCGTGCCGGATTGTCACAGAGTCGTGAGCACGGGACGTGGCAACTCACCGATGCCGGGCAAGCCTTCCTCGCGAAGCATCGAAACGCGATAGATGATGAAGAGATCGAGAAGATCGCAAAGGTGCCCACCGATTCCCGATTGACGACCGATCCTGATTCATCTGGGCCGACCGCACCGCAGCCGATGCCCAGCGAGGTAGGCAGCCCCGACGAACGAATCGACCAGGCAATCGGCGAGCTCAATGACAGCGTTGCCAGTGAGCTGCTCGATATGATCGCTCGGTCGAGCCCGACCTTCTTTGAACATCTGGTCCTCGATCTGCTTCATGCACTTGGATACGGAACCAGCCGAACCGATCTGCAACGGGTTGGCGGTTCGAGCGATGGAGGCGTCGACGGCGTGATCTCTCTCGACCGCCTGGGTCTTGAAAAGGTGTATGTGCAGGCAAAGCGCTGGCAGAACAACGTAGGCCGCCCCGAAATCCAAGGTTTCTTCGGAGCGCTTGCCGGAAGGCGGGCCAAGAAGGGCGTCTTCATTACGACGAGCGCCTTCACGCAAGAGGCCAGGGACTATGCAAGCCAGGTGTCAGACAGCATTGTCTTGATCGACGGCGCGCGCCTAGCACGCCTCATGATCGAGCATGGGGTCGGGGTCACACATAGGCCTCTCAAGATCGCGCAAGTGGATAGTGACTACTTCGAGGACATGCCCTAGCGGAGTTAGTCTGGCCGTCTAGGGACCTCTGGGGTAAACTCCGGGCGTGACATCGGCCGCTAAGAAGATCCTCGAGGAGGCACTTGCTTTGTCCGAGCAAGAGCGGGAAGAGCTCGTGAGCGCGCTGAGCAGTAGCCTCGGGCTAGTTGAGCTCAGTCCCGAATGGAGCTCCGAGATCGATCGCCGAATCCAGAAGATCGAGCGCGGCGAAGCCGAACTCCTCGATGCCGAAGAATACCTCGCCGAAGTGCAAACGAGGCACTCCGACTGATGCACGGGCCGTGAATTCTCTATGAGGCGGCCGAGGAATTCGATGCTGCACCGATGGGCTAAAGACCGCCCACACGACCGTCGAGGATACTCTCTTGTATGCTCTCCCGACGGCCAGCGAAAGGAACGGGATGCTCGGATCACGGAGAATATTCGGTAGCCTCGTAGGGGTCCTTTTCGTGTATCTGGCGTGGGCGGCCGACGCCCAATCCGCACCGCATGTGGATGAGGAGAACCACTTCTCGGCCCAGGTTCCTGACGGTTGGTATCCGATCCAGCCTTCTTTGATAGACGCGCTCGATCAGCAAATGGACGAGCAGGTTCCCAACAAGCGTTTCCGCTTCGTCGGCGGGTACAGCACGTCGCCGGAGGGAGCCATGACCTATCCGTACGTCCTCTTCCAGGTCACAAACGGTCCCATGAATCGCACGACCGAGGCCGAATTAGTCCGATCATTCAACGCCAAGACCTGGAAGGAAGACGTCGCGGACCGAACAAAGGCGCTATCGAACTTGAAGGACTTCGATCTAGAGGCGGCTTATGATCCCGTCGAACGGCGGATCGTGATGCCGATTTCAGGCGACGTACCTGGGATAGGACCGTTACGCGGCCTGTCGGTGGGGCACGTCGGCTCGCACGGAATCGTTCAAATCAACTGCTATGCCCAGGCCTCCGAGTTCGATGCAGTCATGCCAACCTTCCAGAAGTGGATCGACGGAATGGAGATCGATGCCGACTACCGGTGGGAGCCGGGAAGCGCGGGCCCCATCGATTGGCAAGAAGTCGGCTGGGTGGCGCTTATCGGCACCATCGCCGGTGGTCTCTACGGACTGTTCGTGGCCCGCCGCCGAAGGTCGGCTAAGGAGTAAGCACTCAGACGCGTACGAATGTCTCCGAAACGCTGCGCACTGCCACTCCTCGGTCCGCCAACCTCGCCGAGCTCAGAAAGACACTATGAACTCGCGTCCCTCGTGCTCTTGGAGCGAGGCGAGAATGGCGGTCATGCTTTCGAGAGTGGGGTTCCCGGACTTGCTGAGCATGCGCATCAGGCTCTTCTTGGGAATGCGAACCTGTTTGCTGAGCTGCTCAAAGCCCACGGTGGCATTGACATAGTCGCGGAGTACGGCTTTCGTGACGTCAGGCTCGCCAGCCAAGAGCGCTTGAGCCGCTTCCGCAAGAAGCGCACCCCGAAACTCGGGATCTCGTTGTGCACGTTCCCGAATGGTGTCTTTGAAGTCTCGCGTCAGGGGCATGTCAGTATCCTTTTCGTTTTCGCGTCTTGAATTCGCTCCATCGAAGCTTGGCCGTTTCAATGTCCTTTCGTTGTCTCGCCTTGGTGCCGCCACACAGCAGGATGATGAGCTCGTTACCTTGCCTGCCGAAGTAGATCCGATAGCCGGGACCGTGATCGATTCGAAGCTCATGAACCCCTGAACCGACGCTCTTCACGTTGGAGGTGTTGCCCTGCTCCAATCGAGTAAGAACCACGGTGACCTTGGCCGCCGCTCGTGGGTTGAGTTTGTCAAACCAGGAAGCAAAAGGACTCTTCCCAGATGCATCCTGAAATTCGCGAATACGAATCTGATTAGATGGTAACACTTACGTTACCATTGTCAATAGGCGCTGTTCTCGGAACATTCCCCTGTCTTCCTGGGGCTTCTGTGTGATCCCCGCGAAGAATTCGTGATCTTGCCCTCTTCTTTGGCGAAGCCTCACAGTCAAGCGCCATCTCACGTTCGACCGGCCCCGGGTATGATCTAGCGGGAAAGATCTAGTGAAGCCAACGGCAAACATGCGCAACATCGCGCTGCTGCGCAGCCAACTGAGGAAGGTCCGCCGCTACTCCTTGGTTGCGGGACTGATCTGCGGGATTGCGTACTTGCCTTTCCTCGTTCTCGAGGGATTCGGCCCGGGCGGAGGTATGTTCTTCTTTGGAGCGGTTCTCGGGTTGATCGGAGCGCTTCCCATTCCCGTCAGCGACCCCGGATCGAAGCGATACCACGAGCTGTTCGGAGTGAGTCGCGCCATGTTCCTCTGGGCAGCGCTCTCCTTCGTGATCGCCCTCGTCCTCGCGGTGCTCCGTGCACTTGGTGTTATCTGAGCCCCCGTCGCGAATAAGCCGAAGGCGTTGAGCGCGGCATGCGGGGATTGAGACATCTTCGATGTCTTACAATCCCACATCTTGCCCGGTACTCACCATGGTTCGAGTTGACTCGAAATGACGCGTTTTGCTCTAGACTGACTTTTTTTGGCGCGTTCTGAACACTTTTGGTCTTTTCTTGGCGTTCGTGAAGCACAATCTGTCGTTTTGCTCCAAGAAGTTCCAAAGTGCGTCAATGTTCGTCAGTTTGCGGCAGAATACGCCAAGAAGCGACAGCCGGTGACAACCTCGCGCGTCACTTCGTGTCGCTAGATGGCGCGCTCGCTTTCCAAGCAGTTTTCTGCTCGAGCAACTTTTCGAGGGGCAAAACCGATAACAGGACGTGGGGGAGAAACCAAGCTCTGATCGGTTGCGAGCGAAACCCGTCGAGGAAGAAACATCGGGGATACGAATCGGTGGCTTCCCATCACTTGAACAGCGGTCGGCTTTCGATTCGCCCCTGCTGACAAGAGATGAGGCGGCGGGGTATTGTCGAGTGGGGCTGCGCACGTTTGATCGTCGGGTTGCACCACATGTGCAGGGGCTTTTCATCGGGACTCGCCGCTTGTTTGACCGAAGGGATATCGATACATGGCTCGAAACTCAGAAGGATGGGCGCTCAGTCGAGATCGGCGCACCGGTGTCTACACGGTCCGCTTCACGCACCGCGGTCGACGGCAGCACCGATCCACGGGCGTTGGAGATCTTGCAGGAGCTAAGGTCGAGGCGGCGCGAATCTACGCCGAGACTATTTCCGGTCGCCGACTGCAAAGCCGACGGCGAGATCTGAGACCGCTCGATGTTTTGTTCGCGGAGTGGCTAACGCAGATCGAGTCGGAGATTGCACCCGAGAGCTGGAAGACGTTTCGCGGGTACTGCACGAACCACTTCCTGCCGTTCTTCGAGTCGGCCGAGCGGCTCACGGTGAGCTCCGTCGAGGACTACAGCCGCATGCGCCTCCGCCACGTCAAGCGACCCACCGTCGCCAAGGAGCTCTCTGCCCTTCGGAACTTCCTCGGCTGGGCCGAGCGCCGAGGCGAAATCGATGAGGCTCCCGTCGTTCGGAACCCGCCGAAACGGGCGACCGGGACCGCCTACGACGGCGGAAAACGGGCGAAAGTCAGAGTGTCGCTCACGAGCGAGCAAGCCGAGGCGATCATTGCCTTTTTGCCGGAACGGACCCCGGTGGCGGGCCATCCGATCAAGGCGCTCTTCACAGTCATTTGGGATACGAGCCTTCGCATCGGGACGATGTGGCGGCTCGAGGTTCCGAGGCACTACAAGCGCGGAGACGACGCCCTTCAGATCTCCGAGGACATCGACAAGTCGCGCTACGCCCGCGCCGTGCCGCTGACGCCGCGAGCCAGCCGCGCGCTCGATCAAGTCTGCCCGGACGAAGGCCTCATCTTCCCGCGCTTCGAGTATCGCCGAATCCTGGTTCAAGCCGCGCGCAAGGTGCTCGCCACCGAGCACGAAGCCAGGCACCTCAGCGCCCACGACTTCCGACACGCGGCCCTCACGCACATGGCCGCCGTCGGCAGCGACCTAACCGCCATCGGCCACATCGCCGGCCACAAGAACGCGACCACCACCGCCCTCTACGTGCACAACTCAGAAGCTGCTGCACGCCGCGCGGTCGCTCGCCGAGCCGGAATTCTGGACACCAAAGTGGACACCGTTGCCGGCCAAGCGGCCGAAAAGCGTCCAGTGGTACGACCTAAGTTTTCGGAATCATTGGGTGGGCCATCCTGGACTCGAACCAGGAGCCAATGGATTAAGAATCCACTGCTCTACCACTTGAGCTAATGGCCCGTGCGCGTCGTCCGTAGGCGAGTAGCGCGGTATGTCTTGCCTTGCAGCGAATTGCAACGCTGGTTGGCGGACTGGCCCCGCAAAGTGGCTTCATCACCACGGGGCTCATTCGAAATCCTCGATTTCGAGTGGCGCACCCGGAAGGATTCGAACCTTCGACCTACGGATTCGAAGTCCGGCGCTCTATCCAGCTGAGCTACGGGTGCAAGCTCTCTGACGCCGCAGGCATCAGAGGCGCAGCCCCGTGGCAGCGAAGCCACTCTATGGGGCGGTGTTCTTCAAGAGTTTCAAAGAGTGGGGTGAGTGACGGGAATTGAACCCGCGACACCCGGAGCCACAATCCAGTGCTCTACCACTGAGCTACACCCACCAAAGGGGGCGGAGCTTAGCGTCACTTCGGGTGTAGGCAAGGCTACGCGCAGCGCCCGTTTTCGTAATGTCTTCGAGCCCATTCGGCCATGGCGATCCCGGCGGCCACGCTGATCGGGTAGCTGTGATTGATGCCGAACATCGGGATGGCCACCACTTGGTCGGCGGCCTCCAGGATTCCGGGGGAGCACCCGTCGTCCTCGTTGCCAAACACCAACACCGCATCGTCGGGAAGCTCTGCCTCCCACAGGTTGACCTGTGCGTGGTCCTTCTCGAACGCGACCAGCGGCCAGCCCTCCCGCGCCACCGCATCGAGGAAGAGTCGCTCGGTCGGAAGCTCGACGATGTTCTCGTAGCGTTGCATCCCCATCGCGGCGCGCTCGTACCAGGGCTCGGTCCCGATGAGGATGATCTCCTTCACGAGAAAGGAATGAGCCGTCCGCACGATCGAACCGATGTTGAAGGGGTTCTTCGCCCGGTCGATCGCGATACGAAACGGATGCCGGAGACGATCGAGCTCGCTTCGGATCTCACTTCGGGGCATCTCGAACGGAGGGACCTGCGCCATCTACTTCCACTTGATCGAGCATCCCATGGAAGGCACGTGCTGGAAATCGACTGCTTTGCCCTGCAGAGCCGCATCGAGAACGGCGCGCAGATCCTTTCGCGTGACCTTGTCCGGGTGCTGCCAGTTGTCGTCGATGCGACCGTTGTAAATCAGCTTCCGGTCACGATCGAAGACGAAGATATCGGGGGTGCAGGCCGCATCGTAGACCCGCGCGACTTCCTGACTCTCGTCGCGCAGATAGGGGAAGTTGAAGCCTTTTTCCGCTGCCCTCTGCTTCATTTTTTCGAAGGAGTCGGCGGGGTAGGCGTCGGCGTCGTTTGGGTTGATCGCGACCAGTCGTACGCCCCGGGCCCGATAGTCGTTTTGAATTTCGATGAGGCGGTCTTCGCTGGCCATCGCGTAAGGGCAGTGGTTGCAGGTAAAGACCACGACCAGCAGCTCGGCGTCGGCAAACGAGGCCAGAGACCAGGTTTCGCCGTCGACGCCGGGCAGCGAAAAGCGCGGGGCGGCGGTGCCGAGGGGCATTCCTTTGGAGTGCATGAGAGCCATGGCTACGCTTTAGTGCCGGAGGCCAGCAGATGCCAGCGGACCAAGCGCCCATGTTAGATTGAAGATCACGATGGCAAAAGAGGATCTAGATCACGACCCGCTGATCGGGGCCACGCTCGGTGGCCTCTATCACGTGGAGCGTTTGATCGGGGTCGGCGGGATGGGCCGGGTCTACGAAGCCACCCACAGTCATCTCGGCAAGGCCTTCGCGGTGAAGGTCCTGCCCAAAGGCCGGGCAGACAAGCCCGACGCCACCGAGCGTTTCCTCCGCGAGGCCAAGTCCGCTACCAAGATCGAGAACGACCACATCGTCAAGATCGTCAACTGCGACACCGACGACGAGCACCGGCTGTTCATCGTCATGGAGCTGCTCGAGGGCGAGAATCTCGCCGACAGGCTGCTCCGGGGCGCCCTACCCGTGGATCAGGCGATCGAGATCGCCAGGCAAACCGGCGAAGCTCTTCAAGCAGCCCACGACGCCGGCATCGTGCACCGTGACCTGAAGCCGGAGAACATCTTCATCACCCAAAAGAACGGGCGGGATTTCGTGAAGGTCCTCGATTTCGGAATCTCGAAGATCAAGAACCCGGAACACGGCGATCCGAAGCTCACCGCGACGGACCAGATCGTGGGCACGCCACTCTACATCTCGCCCGAGCTGGCGCGAGGAGTGTCGGTGATCGATCACCGAACCGACATCTATGCGCTTGGCGTCATCCTGTACGAGATGATCACCGGCACGCCTCCCTTCAGCGGGCAGAACCATTTTCAACTGCTCTACAAGCACGGCAACGAAGCGCCCGACCCGCCATCCCAACGAAGCAAGCAGGCCCACATCCCTCCGCACGTCGAGCTCGCCGTGCTCCGGGCGCTCGAAAAGAAGCCCGCCGACCGCTTCCAAAGCATGACGGAGCTCTGTGCGGCGCTCGAGGGGCCGACGATACCGAGGCGCGCACGCACGCTCGGACTTCCGCTTCTCGGCGCTGCCATCGCAGCAGCAGTAGCGTTCTTCGCGTGGCCGTCGACGGCGCCCGCGCCCGCGCCCGAAACGATGCTCCCCGCGCCGCGTCTCCCGGTCACGACGCCTGTGACAAAAAAGTCCGAAGACCCCGCAGAAAGTGCTCTGGAAGAGCGGGGGGGAGACGCGTGAAGATCGAGGTCGACTCGAGCCCGAAGGGCGCTCTCGTCACACTAAACGGGGAGAAGAAGGGTCGAACCCCACTCGCTCTCGAGCTCGAGCAGGGGGTCGAGGCAACGGTACGGTTTTCGCTTCGGGGGTATCGCAGTGCGGAGCGTCGCCTGACGCCGCGCAAGGCTGATGCTCTCCTGGTTCGCCTCCAGAAGAAAACCCGTCCCACGCCTCCCCCGATTAAGACAGACTTCTAGCCAGTGACTTCCCGTCTTACGCTTGCGCTCGTCGCCCTTCTCGGCCTTGGGTACCCTCTCGTCTCGACCGCCCAAAGCACGACGGAAAATGCGGAGGCGCGAGTTTACTTCCAGGAGGGAAATCGGCTCTATCAAGAGGCGAACGTCGCGGAGGACGCGCAGCGCACGAGCCTCCTTCGGCGCTCGCTCGAAGCGTATGTCGACAGCCTTCGCATCGTCCGCAGCCGTAACGCGCTCTTCAATGCGGCAATCGTGCTGGGCGAGCTCGGCCGTTACGACGAATCGTTCAACTACTTTAGCGAGTACCTGCAGATCGATGGATTACCAGCCGCCGATCTCGAAGACGCGTCCAACCGGCGCGACGCGCTTCGAGCACGAGTGGCGGTTCTTCGAGTGACGACTGAACCGGGAGGCGCGTTGGTATGGATCGATCGCAAAGACCTCGCCCCTCGAGGCGAGACGCCGATCGAGCTCGCGTTGCCCGCGGGTGAGCACCGCATCTATGTCGAGAAGAGCGGATACGCCCCCGTCGAACGGAGCAACGCCATTGCACTCGGCGAGACGATCGTCTTGGACGTACCGCTTTCGGCACTGCCCGCCGAGCCTCCCGAACCGGAACCCGCACCCGAGCCTGTGCCGCAGCCTGAAGCGGTCACGCGTCCCCGTTTGCGAAACGCCGCAATCGGAACCGCTGCGAGCACGCTGGCCGCGGCAGGCATCGGGCTTGGCCTGTCGCTGCGCGCCCGTTCGCTCAACAACGAGTATCGAGACGCGGCAGCCCAGTGGCGCCTGACCGGGACCCCGGCCGACCTCGAACGCGCCCGACATCTGGCCGACCGAACCGATCGCTTCAACCTCACGGCGGACGTGTTTTGGGCCACCACGATCGCTTTGGGCGTCAGCGCGATCGTCCTCTACGCGCTTCATCGAAAGCGGCAGAAGCGCGAAGCGCCGCAAATCGCAGTTTCGGCGTCGAAGGACGGTGGTTTTGCGTCGGTTCGCATTCCAGTTGGAGTCTCTCGATGAATCGGTTGGCTGCAACGCTGGTCGCATTGCTCATGGGTGGATGCTCGTGGCTCAACGCGCCCGATGGCAACCTCCTCCCGCGGGACGGCGGCGTCGACGGCGGCGGGGTCGAGCTCTTTTGCGACGACGGGCTCGACGACGATCAAGATCTAGCGTTCGACTGTCAGGATACCGACTGCGCCGAGGAGCCGGCATGTTGCGAACGCCGCACGCCGACGCTCAGCGAGGATTGGAGCACGGCCGACCTGCGGGTCGACTGGACGTTCGCGCCAACGGCCGGTGCACCGTGGGGACCGCTTCGGCCGGTGCTCGGTGGCACGACGTTCCTCGGAGGCTTTCTGCCAAGCGACTCGCCCCGGGCGCTCGTGAGCAACGACTGTGTGTCCTTGGGGCTCGGCGGCTGGGTGAACACCACGCTCCGCGCAACCGACTCCACCGGGTGCGAACCGGACATGCCCTGCGACCGCTATGCGGGTGTCGTCCTCACGGTCGCCACGGATTCGGCCTTAGGAAGCAAGCTTCAGGACGAGCTCGCGGTCACCCTTCACGCCGGCGGCCTCGTGCTGGTGACGCAAGCGGACGTCGAGGTCGCCAGAGCGACGGCGGCGATCGACGAGAACGTCGAGGTCGAGATCGAGCTTCGGCCCGTTCTCGACGACCTCAATCTACCCGTGATCCATGCCCGGGTGACGGTGGCGGACGAGCCGATCCTCGAGGACTTCAAGGTGGCTCCGATCGGAGAGCTCGTCACCACAGGCGACTGCGCCGAGATTCCCGGGCTCCATGTAGCGGCCCAGGGCCGAGGCGACGGCGTTTATGTCGGGCCCCTGGACACGGCCAAGCAGGACTGTGCCAATCCGAGCCAGTTCGATGAACAAAGTGCAACCCTGACGGCCTCGAGCCTCGAGCTCACACCCTCTTGGGTGGAGGCCTATGTGGGTTCACCGGGGTTGGCGAGCTCACGAAACTCGATCTCGGACGTCCAGTGGGACTTGATCGTCGAAGGGAGCAACGACGATCCCGAGCTCGAGCCGACGACGCACATCGGCTACGCCCTCGGGCATGCCAGAACGACCACGGACGAAGGCGATGACTGGCGTCTCGATACCTGGGAGAGCAGTGGGTCACCGAAGGTCGGGGACGATCCGCCGTCGTGCCTCGACGGCACCTGCTCGGCCAATCGGAGCGTTCGAGAGCCCCATCTCTTGGCCGAGCTGAACGAAGACCAAGAGCTGCGCGACCTCGTCCTGTCGTTCGCGCGCGAGGTGGTGACCAACCCAACGGAGCGCGATCGCTTTGGCATCCAAATCGTTCGGCCGATCGGGGGCCCTCTGACCCCTCTCGAGCTACCGGGCCGACCGACGCTCTCGCCAGATGACATCCCGGAATGCATCAGCCTCCGTGATCCGGCGTTAATTCCAGTAGATTCGGAAGCCCAGCAAGGGTACTGGCTGCTGTTCACCTGCATCGACAGCCCGGGCGCAGCGACCGAGATCCACGCCGTTCGCATCTCGCGGGCACTCGAAGTCGTCCGAGAGGGTGGCGATCCGATGCGGCGCGTGGTCCTCGTGGCAAGTGAGCTCGGACCGTTTGCGGCGGCTGGAATCCGCTCACCGGAACCGATCATCTCGTTTCAGAAAGACGGTATCCGTCTCCGCATTTGGTTCCTAGCCCAGAGTGCGCCGGGCGACTGGGCGGTGGCGCTCGCGGAGGCGCGAACCCACGACACCGCCCTTCTCGGCTTCGAGCTGCCGGAGGCCGTGCCTTTCGCGGTGAACCCGATTCTGAGCAGCGCCTCGACCCTGGTTCGGAGCGGGTGTTTCGATGACGAGTGCAGCATCACTGGAATCGCCGTGGCGCCACGCGCGGACGACCTGAGCCGGCTCCGCTTCCTCTTGGCACGGCGCTTGAATCTCCCCGGTGGAGGTCGGACCGACCAGTTAATACCTTTGGAGCAAACTTGGAAGACACCTTGAGCCAAAATCGCCCTCCCACTCGCTGCGGATGGCTGCCGGTCACAGTCCTGTTGGCCTTCGTGTCGGCTGGCTGCGGAACGGGCGAGCCCACGGGCTCGATCGCGGACGGCGGAAACGCTGGAGCGGGTGGCACTAGCTTCGAGGGCGCGGGCGGCTTGGGGGGCGGCGCATCGCCCAACCTCGATGCCGGGAACGGGCTCGACGACAACCCCGTCGACCTGCTCTTCGCCGATCCCGAGCGGAACGCGCGCGATTTCCTCGGACCTGCCGCGGCGGGTGCGCAGGGTTACAGCGATGCGGCGGCGGCTTGCTATGCGAGTCTCGACGCGTGCGGCGCCTCGGAGTGCGCTGCGTTTGCCGCGTGCTGTGTGAACACCGGTCTTTGCTGCGCACCGCTGCAGAGCCCGTCGCTCCCCTCGGCACTCGACTTCCGGACATGCGCCGGACAAAGCGTCGCTCAATGCGCCCAGGCGGCCGGCTCCGACGCGGTCGCGTTCGGGCAGCTCGCGCCCGTGGTGACCGGCCGGGGTCTCATTCCGAACGGAACCGCGACGGCCGAGGGCGGTGCCGTCATCGGAGACTTCGTGGATCTTTCGTCACAACGGGTTCAGCTCGACGTCCGGTTCTCGTTGCCGGTGGGGTGCAGCGGCACTTGCCTCGAAAGCGCCGGCGTGGCCTTCAGCAGCACCGCGCCTGGGACTTTCGTCGATGCGGAGGTGGGGTTGCTGCTCAGTGGCTCGCGCGAAGTGGTCAACGTGATGATCGGCAACGCAGTTGCGGACTCGTTCGCTGCGGGCACGGACAGCACGCAGTGGCGGCTGATCTTGTCGCCCGAGGGTTCGGCGCAAGTGCTCCGCGACGGCGTGTCTCAGGGGACGTTTGCCTTCGATGCGGCGGCCCTTCAGGAGGCCCGGTTCGTGGTGTTCGGGCGGAACTTGGGCGCCGCATCGACGAGCGCAGCGATTGCCTCCATCGAGGTGGCCTCTTCCTTCTGCGACAACCCTCGCTCTTGGATGTCACGCACGTCTGTGTCGGTCACGCTCGACGGGAGCGATGTGCTAGGTCACGAGCTTGGGCGCGCTCCCTCGATCGTGGATCAGGCAGGAATGCTGCGCGTGGCGTACGAGGTCGATGGCGAGATCTTCGTCGCGGCTAGACAGACCCCTGCCGAGCTGTCGCTCGATGACCTGAGCCCTGCGCTCGCCGCCACGGAGCCCTACGAGGCGCTCGGGATCGCCGATCCGGAATTGGTGTGGGATGGCAGCTTCTTGTATCTGTTCTACACGGCGCGGGACGGGAGCGGCACGGGGAGCATTGGCGCCGCCGTGTCCACCCAAGAGCCGCCGGTATTCGTGAAACGGGGCGCGCCGATCCTGGTGCCCGAGGGCGAAGTGCTCTCGTACGACGCTCCGAGCGCGCTCTATCGAGACGGGCTTTGGCTGCTCATCGCGCGGGCTAAGCTCTCGAACGGAACCACGGAGCTTCGCGCGTTCTACGCGAGCGACGTAGAGACGGGCTGGGCTCGAGTGATCAACGGCGGCCTCGAGCAGTTGACGCGGTCCGATGGCCCTGCCTCCGACATTACCGACCCGAGCTTGATCATCCACAACAGCGCCTATCAACTGTACTACGCGCGCCGCACCGGCACGCGATGGGTCGTCGAGCTTGCAGTCTCCGATGAGCTTCTCCTCTGGAGAGCGGTCGGCCTCGTGCTCGCAGAGAGTGGAACGGGCTTCGAAAGCCTCGGTGCGCGAAGCCCCGACGGGCTTTCGCAGCCGGATCGAGTGGACCTCGTCTACTCGGGCCAAGATGGGCTCGCATTCCGGCTTGGCGCGGCCTCCCGTGCAGCTCCATCCGATACCGCGCTGAGCATCTTTTGACACGGCGGCGCTCGGCGCCGATGTTGAGGTGATGGCGTCTTCCGATACGGAGCCACCTCCCGCGCGGCCGAGCCCCAAGGCCCGGCGCCTCTGCAGCGCCTTCATCGGGGCGTTTGTCTTTTTTCAGTTCGCGATCCCCCTGACCTACTTGGCGCGCGAGGACACGGCGGATGACCGATTCACCTGGAGGAGCTTCGCAGAGCCCGCGGCGCCCGTCTGCGAAAGCATGGCATCACTCGAACGGCTCGATGGGCAGCGCGAGACCATCCCGCTCGCGAAGCTGGTCCACCAGGATTGGATCGACTACGTCGGCGAGGGCAGACACGTCGTGATCGACGCGTTGCTTCAAAAACAATGCGAGGCCGAAGGCGTCCTCCGGGTCGAGCTCGTGAATCGCTGCGACCACGACGGGGTGACCCGAGAGTACAGTCTTCGGTGCGGTGGTGAGCGCTTGCACGAGACCGTCAGGACGGCAGCGCGATGAAGCCGTTGGAGCGCTACTGGTTTGGAGACGTCACGCTCGCCCGGCCCTATCTGCTCCTCCGTTTCGTTCTCGGCCTGCTCGCATTCGACACGTGGCTGAACCTGATACCCCAGGGGGCCAAATACGGCGTCGGCTCGTTCAACGTGGCGCACTTCCGCTGGTTCGACGGGTTCGTCCCGAGCTCCGGGTTCTACCTCGGTGTGCTGGCCTTCACCGGAGTGCTCGCGCTCAGCCAAGCGCTCTATCGTCCTCACCGGATCGCCATCAGCCTTGTCGCTACCGGGTACACCCTCGGTTGGGCGTGCAGCCTTCTCGACTCCGTTCCGCATCATTACCTGCTTTCTCTCTACCTCCTGTGTTTCGTGTTCTTCCCGATGCTCAGCGCACGTGCAGCCTTCTCGCGCTCCGAGAGCGCGCCCCGAGGCAGCGCGTGGGCTTACGTGCTCTTCTGCGTGAGCACGGCGATCGTCTACTTCTACGTTGCGGCATGGTCCGCATCGGAAGAGCAGTTCTACTTGCTGCCGATGCTCTGCTGCGGTGGGTACCTGGTGGCCAGCATGCAGGATCGGGCGGAGCTTCCAGCGACGCGCATCACCGTCCCGTTGCTGGTCCTGGCACCGATCGCATTTCATCTCTTCGCACCCCAACAAGGTTGGCTCCCGATCTACATGATCGGGATCGCCGCGATCGTCTTTGCTCCGGAGCGAGTGGTTCACGCCATTGGCCGGACGCTGACCCTACCGGCGCGAGCCCTGGTCGAAGAGCGCTCTAGCAATGGCATCGATGAGCGCGCCTCGCGCGTCTTCTACCTCTCACTGGTCGGGCTCGTCGTCGCACCGATGGTGAGCGTCCTCGTCGATCTCCCGGGAGTCAAGACAGGATGCACGTTGACCGCGCTGGCGATGCTCTTGGTGATGGGACGGCAGCTCTACTTCACACCGAGGTGGCGCCCGGTTTGGCGTGTTGGAAGTCTCTTCGTCGCCTGCATCGCCCTCTGGATCACCGTCACGTCGAGCAACGCCCGCTTCGACTACTATCGCAGGGCCGCGCTCGACGCAGACCGCCGGGGCGACCAAGAGGCTGCTCTTCTGTTCCGCGAGAAGGCGGACCGATACGCCCCATAGGCCGATTCCCGCCCGGCCCGATCAAGAACGGGTCAACGGTGACGGCGACTGCTAGTCTCCGCGAGCATGATGACGGGTGACGGCTGGATCACGGTCGCGGTGATCGTGGGAATGGTGGTCGTCATGGCGGCGAACCTGGCTGGGCCAGACCTGGTGCTGATTGCCGGTGTCACCCTGCTCCTGCTGACGGGGATCATCGAACCGACCGAAGCGTTCACGGGGTTTTCGAATCCAGCGGTCATCACGATCGCCGCGCTCTTCGTCGTCGCAGCAGCCGTGAAAGAGACCGGTGGTCTCGACCTCGCCGGCCGCGTCGTGCTCGGCCGGCCGCGCTCGCTCGCTGGGGGCCAGCTCCGCATGATGTTCCCGGTCGCCGCGCTGTCGTCATTTCTCAACAACACGCCGGTCGTCGCGATGTTCGTGCCGCTGGTCACGAGCTGGGCACGTCGCTGTAACTTCAGCGTCTCGCTGATGTTGCTGCCGCTTTCCTACGCCTCGATTCTCGGCGGCATCTGCACCCTCATCGGAACGAGCACGAACCTCGTCGTGGCGGGCCTCGCACATCAGTGGAACCCGGCAATCCGGTTCGAGATCTTCGAGATCGCACAGCTCGGCATTCCTGCAGTCGGCATCGGAATGCTGTTCATCGTGATCACCTCGCAGAGGCTCCTCAAGGACCGTCAGGGCGCTTTGCAGGATCTCGGCAAGGCGCGTGAATACACGATCGCGATGCGGGTCGAGAAGGGCTCGCCTGTCATCGGGGAAAGCATCGAGGAGGCCGGTCTGCGTTCGCTACGAGGAGTCTACCTCTACGAGATCGAGCGCGCGGGCCGTGTTCTCGCCGCGGTTCCACCATCCACCGTGCTCCGCGAAGGCGATCGCTTGCACTTCACCGGAGTCGTCGATTCGGTCGTAGATCTGCGCAAGCAGCGCATCGTGCCGGACACGGATCAGGTAGACAAGCTCACGACTCGGCGGGACCGCCGGTTGGTGGAGGCCGTGGTCGCTGCGCATTCTTCTCTCATCGCGCAAACCGTCCGTCAGAGCCGGTTCCGAACGATCTACGACGCTGCGATTCTCGCCGTTCACCGCCAGGGCGTGCGTGTGACCGAAACCAAGGTCGGCGACATCCGACTTCAGGCCGGCGATGTGCTCCTGATCGAATCCCATCCCGATTTTGCGCAGGCACGTCAGAGAGATCCGAACTTCGCACTGATCGCCGAGGTGGAGGACAGCACGCCCCCGCGTCACGATCGGGCCTGGCTGGCTGCCGCGATTCTCTTCTTGATGGTTCTCGTGAATGCAAGCGGTACGATGAACCTGATGACTGCATCGCTCACCGCGGCGGCCTTGATGCTGTTGACCCGCTGCCTGACCGGCGAGGAGGCCAGACGATCGATCGACTGGACCGTGTTGATCGCGATCGCCGCTGCGTTCGGCATCGCGATCGCACTCCAGAAGAGCGGCGCTGCGCAGGCGATCGCGTCGCAACTCATCGATCTCGCAGAGCCGTTCGGGAAGGTAGGGCTGCTCGTCGCCCTCTATGTGATCACGGCGGTTCTGGCAGGGCTGATCACCACGAAGGCCTCCGCGGCGCTGATGTTTCCCATCGCAGCGACCGCAGCCGAAGCGCAAGGGATCGGCCTCCTTCCGATCAGCTACCTGACCATGATCGCGGCCGCGTGCGCGTTCGCGACGCCGATCGGCTTCCAAACCAACCTGATGGTATACGGCCCAGGCGGTTACAAGTACTCCGACTTCTTGCGCTTGGGCTTGCCGCTTCAAGCCCTGGTCGGTATCAGCACGGTGACGTTGATCAGCCTGCTTTGGCTTTGAAATCCCATGCCGCGTTTCCCCCAGATCTCCGAGCACGCAAATGCAGTTTCGCATCGCGTCTACAGCAGCCTCGAGCAACGAGCTCGCGCCAAGAACGAGCAAGTCTACCGATTGCACGTGGGCGATACCTACCGCGACCCAGTGATCGAAGCCCGAGCCGAGCGCCAACGTAGCGCCGAGCATCCAGGCCTCCACAAGTATGCTCCCGTTCACGGGGAACCGAGCCTGATCGATGCCTTCATTTCCTCTGTCGAAGACCGTCACGGGGAGAGGCTCGAGGCAGACTGCATCCAAGTCATGTCGGGGGCCACCGCGGGCCTGAGCATCGTGTGTCAGGTTCTGCTCGAGCCCGGGGACGAAGTGCTCCTGCCGTCCCCGTTCTGGCCGCTCAGCCGCGGAATCATCGCGACGAAGGGTGCGGTACCCGTACAGGTCCCGTTCTACACGAGGCTCGGCGAGCCTGGCTTCGATGCCGAGGCCGTGCTCGAACGCGCCGTCACGGACCGTACCGTCGCGCTCTACATCAACACTCCGAACAACCCGACAGGACGCGTGCTTTCGAACGACACGATCGACGCGATGCTGAGGCTGGCGAAGCGCCACGACCTTTGGGTGCTCTGCGACGAGGCATACGAGGAGATCTACTACGATCGAAAGCCGCCCGATGCAGTGTGGAAGCGCCCCGACATCCGCGATCGGTCGATCGCGTTTCACACGCTCTCGAAGACGTATGGCTTGGCCGGAGCGAGGGTGGGCTTCACGCATGGCCCTGCGGCCGTGATGACGGCCATTGCAGGAATGCAGACGTTTCATACGTACTGCGCTCCGAGGCCGATGCAGTTCGGCGCCGTGCAAGCGTTGCGCGAGGGAGGCGGCTGGGTCGAGGAATGCCGCTCGCTTTACCGGGATGCTGGATACGAGGCCGCCGACGCGCTCGGGGTGGCCCGCCCCGAGGGTGGAACGTTTCTGTTCGTCGACGTCAGTCCCTACTCGAAACCGGACGCAAAGGATTGCAGCGCGTTTCTCGAGCGCTGCGCCGACGCGGGAGTGCTCCTGACCCCGGGACAATCCTGCGGTGCAGACTATGCAGGCTGGGTTCGGCTCTGCTTCACTTCGGTGCCCCCAGCTCAGCTGACCGAGGCCCTCGGGAAGCTGGCTCCTCTGTTTCGAAGACCTTCTTCCTGAACCATCCGTCGATCGAGGTAGACCCCGGACCGGTGAAGGTCAGGCAGGCATAGACGGCCGCATAGAGGAGGGGAAGCTCCCTCGTCGCCCACGGGTCATCGAAGTGTTGGACGAGCGCGGCCACCATCATAGCGATGAACAGCGTGAGAGAGGCGAAACGGCCCAGAAAACCCAGCAACAACAGGAGTGAGCACCCGACCTCGGCGAAGAGAATCAGTTGCGCACTCACCTCGGTCCCGACGTTCAGGGGGTCCGGGAAGGTCTGAACGAGCGTTGCGTACTCCAACGCTTTTGGAATTCCGTGGCTCAACATGAGCAAGGAGACGGAAACCCGAAGTAAGAGGACGCCGTTCTCAGCGAGCGTTTGCCGCATGCAGAGGGTTATACCGCCCGGGCCCGCGAGTCGCATGGGAAATCCGGACAGCCGTTGTAGGGGGTCACGGCGAACCTGGTTACACTGAACGAGTGGGGTCGTGCCCAGCATGTGTTTCCATGCCCCTGTCGGGGTACGAGGCGAGTCCAGGCGTAGACGTCGAGCTCTGTACGCACTGTCGTGGGCTCTTCCTCGATCGCAATGAGATCCGCGCACTCGTCGGGCGCGGCTCTTTGGCGAAGGTCACCGAAGTCGTGCCTTTGTTGCTCGGAGAGCAGGTGGGCATGCGATGCCCAAAATGCGTGGACCCCGCAATGCAGCCGATCTGCATCAAAGGCGCCACCGACGTCCGGTCCTGGCAGTGCCGCTCGTGCGGCGGACTCTGGCTCGGAGACGGGGCGTTCTTCGAGCTCGCCCGTGCCCTACGCGCATCGCTTCCTGCGGCGAGGATCGTGACACCGTCGATCGTCGGCCTTGGGCCGCCCGTGATCGACGGCTCCGGCCTCACGCACAGCCGGAGCCGCTACGACGACGGAATGGAGAATCTCATCGCGGTCCCGCTGGTGTCGTCGTTGAGCGTCCTCCTGTGTTCGACACAGTCCGGGAAGCTGTTGGCTTCGCTCGTAGGCATGCCTTTTCACGAGCTGGGTCACGCAGCGGCCTCCTGGCTGAGCAGCCGCATCGCCATTCCGCTGCCGTTTTTCACGTTCTGGTTCGACGATCAGTCGGCGTGGATGGGGCTGTTGGTCGCGGGTGTGCTCGGCTGGCTGATCTTCCACACGCACCGCGAGCGAAACCGGTTCATGTTCGTAGTGGCGTGGGTCCTGCTCTCGGCATGGGCCGTGATCACGTTCTTCATTCCGGCCACGCGCACGCTCATGTGGCAAATCCTGGCAGGCGCCTTGGGGGAGCTCGCCTTCGGCGCGTTCATCCTCATTGCCTTTCACTTCCCACTTCCGGACCGACTGCGGTGGGACTTCTGGCGCTGGGTCGCGCTGATCCCAGCCGCGCTCTGCTTCACCCAGGCGATGATCCTGTGGCGCGGGGTCTCCGCCGACGTTTCTCAGATGCCCTGGGGGTCTGCGATCGGGAGCGAAAGCGACGGCGACATGAATCGCCTCGTCCAGCAGTTCGGTTGGAGCGCCAACGACCTCGCCGACTTCTACCTCGCGATCGGCTATCTAAGCGTTGCAGCTCTAGGCATGGCGTACGCGTACGCCGTCGTCCGATTGCTTCGAAGAAGAAGGCAGCGAGCTGCCATGCCGGGGAGCTAACCGGTCAGGCCCCATTTCGCCTTGTTGGCGGCGACCTGCTCGGGGGTCGGCTGATCCGTGCCCTCGTTCACGGGGACCTCAAAATCGTCCTGGGCTTCCATCATCTTCGCGTTGAGCGGAGTGTCCTCTTGGAAGATCTCGGGGACCGAGGCGTCTTCGTAGATCGCTTCCCAAGGGCATTCGGGCTCGCAAGCGCCGCAGTCGATGCACTCTTCGGGTTGGATGTACAGCTGGTTCGGGAACGTATCGCGGTCGTCACCCTTGTACTCGTAGATGCACTCGACAGGACACACGTCGACGCAGGACTTGTCGACGCAGTCGCGGCAGAGACGTGTAATGACCCAAGTCATCGGACTCCCTTCGGGCAAAAAGTGGCTGAAAGCTAGCAGGGGGGTACAGCTGGGTCAAAGAAGGCCAGCGGGTTCTTTATCCCTTGGTTTTCTGAGGCTGGCGCTTGGGCGATGCTGCCTTTTTCTTGTTGGGCGCCTCACTCGGATGACACCCGGCGCAGGTGAAGTTTTCGATGCCGAGCAATTTCCCCATCGCGGGTGTGATCGTTTCCTGCATGTACTTCACGGTCTCCGGGAAAGTCGACATCATCCCGCGGTGACCTGGTGTTCCTTCGGGCGGAACGATGTACATCGAGGGCGCCGGCATCTTGAATTTGATCTCGCGCATCTCTTCGCCGTGACAGGTTGCGCAATCGAAATCGGCGTACTCCTCTGCATCGTAGGCCGCGAAAAGCTCTTGCATGATCGGGTTCACTTTCCCGACCATGTAGAACTCCTTGTCTTCTACGCTCATTTCTTCCCACGGCGCCTCAGGCGGCGTGAGGCCCATCGCCTCGATCGCGCTCATCTTGCCGGTGGACCTGGAGGTCTTGGATTTCGACCCACCGCAGGCCCCCAGAATCAAGACGAGCCCCACGACGGCGGTTTTCATGATTCCTGTCATCGACGAGCATGGTAATTCATGGTTCGTCACCATGCCCATAATGTGGCGAGTGTTCTAACCGTGGCCCTCCGAGTCAGCTTGGGCCTCGGGGCCGTGTTGGTGAGCGTGTGGGTCGCGATGGGTCTTTTCTCCGAGTTTCAACGACAGATGATTTTCCCCGGCCCGCAGGGGGTCAGCGTCGCATCATTGAGCGAGGCTGCCGCGCAGCTCGGCGCGGCAGAGATTCGACTCAGGACGGAGGATGCACAGACCCTGTACGGATGGCATCGGACCACGGTGCGAACCGGCCCGAGACGAGTGCTCCTCTACTTCCACGGCAACGCGTCATCGCTCTTGGCGGAGGTCGACCTACAAGACTTGTTGCTGAGCGAGGGATGGGATTTCGTGGGCATCCACTACCGTGGCTATCCCGGAAGCACCGGTGTCCCGAGTGAGGTCGGCCTGAACGAAGACGCGATCACAGCCTGGAGGTGGGTCACGGACGAGCTCGGCACCGAAGCGGGGCGCGTCGTGATTCACGGCCGGAGCCTCGGCGGTGGCGTCGCAGCGCAGCTGGCCGCGAGAGTCCACCCAGGAGGCTTGGTGCTGGAATCGACATTCACCTCCGTCGCCGATCTCGCGAGGGAACACTTCCGCTGGTTACCGACTGCGCGCTTGCTAGAGCATCGGTTCATGACGTGCGATTTTGCCGACCGTGTGTCTTGCCCGGTTCTGGTCGCACACGGAAGCGCCGACTCGATCATCGATGTAAGCCACGGCAGAGAGCTCGCGCGGCTCTTTCGCGCAGAAGAGTACGTCGAAGTGCCGCGAATTGATCACAACGACGCACTTTTCGTGGGCCTCACCGCTGCGCGATACCTGCGTTTCCTCGAAGGAGCGGTACCCGCCAATCCGTAGCGGACGCGGCAAGGGAAGACTATAGTCGCAGGGTGAGCCGACTCGTTTCGACGGTCGTCCTAGGATTGATCTTACTCGGCTGTCAGCGGGGTAAAGAACAGGCCGTGGTCATCGTGCCAAGCGACCTGCAGATCGACGCCAACTCCATTCCAGCCGATCCGTTCGGAACGTCGAATCCGGCGTACACCAGGCTGCGCGAGGTCACGGACGGCGCACTTGCAAACCAATGGAGCGGAAGCCTCGATGACTTTGCACCGTGGCTCGAGGCGGAAACGGTCGCGGTCGAACGGGCGCTCGGCCTTCTCAAGGCGCTGCGGGTGGGGCCGCGCGACGTGTATGCCGTCGGCAATGGGCGTATCGCGATGCTCTACGAGCACATCGCCACGACCATGAGGCGAGCTTCGGAGGCGGCCGAGTCAGTCGGCTCGAGCCCGGACTGGAAAGATGAAGAGACACGCGTATACGAGCAGGCGCAAAGCTTCTGGGCGCGATGTGCACGCGACTCTGGCGCGGAGGGAACACACCTCGATGCGTGGAACCTCCGCTGCCAAGCCGGGCTTGCAAGCCGCCTCGCGCAACCGGAGCCGTAGCTGAGGCCCAAATCGCCTCGACAGCCGAAGTGAAACATGTTCTATTTCCGGCCGATGGCCACAAAGCACAAATCGTCAGCGCCAAAGCCTGCGGAACCGCCGTTGGTCGTGACGAAGAACACCGAAGAGTCCTGGGACGGTGAGGCTGACGTGGTCGTCGTCGGGTTTGGCGGCGCCGGGGCTTGCGCGGCCCTCGAGGCGAACGCGCAGGGAGCCAAGGTACTGGTTTTGGACCGTTTTCATGGAGGCGGCGCGACGGCGATCAGCGGCGGGGTATTCTACGCGGGCGGCGGCACGCACATCCAAGACGAGGCCGGCGTGAGTGACGACGCGGACTCGATGTTCCGTTACCTGTCCCTCGAGGTGAAGGGCGTGGTGTCCGAGGAAACACTGCGGGACTTCTGCAACCGAAGTGCCGAGAATCTCGGCTGGCTCGAAGAGCACGGCGTTCCGTTCGAGGGGTCGCTCTGTCCGTACAAGACCAGCTACCCAACGGACGATTACTATCTCTATTACTCGGGCAACGAAGGCTTTTCCCCATACAAGGAGGCCGCGAACCCCGCACCGCGAGGGCATCGCGCCAAAGGCGGCGGGCTCCCCGGTGAGAGCTTCTACGAGCCGCTCCGCGAATCCGCACGACGGGCAGGCATCCACGTCGAGTACGAATCGCGCGTCACGCGCCTCGTCATCGATGGCAGACACCGGGTCATCGGTGTGGAGTATCGCCAAATTCATAGGGGCTTCTGGAGCCGCCTGCACCGGCGACTTCACCAAGCCGGCGTCGCGATCGTCAAGTACAACCCGAAGCTTGGCGCGAAGATTCGCGAGCGTTGTTTTCAAATCGAAGCGGAGCACTCGGAGTTGAAGCGCGTACGAGCGGTGAAAGGCGTCATCCTCGCCGCGGGCGGCTTCATCTACAACCGCGAGATGGTGAAGGAGATCGCGCCGAAGTATCGTTCGGGAATGCCGCTCGGTACGGCGTCCGACAACGGAAGCGGCATCCTGCTCGGCCAAAGTATCGGCGCGAAGACGGACCTCATGACCCGCATTTCGGCGTGGAGGTTCATCAATCCTCCGGAGGCATTCGCCAAGGGCATGATCGTCAACCAGAAAGGCGAACGGTACATCAACGAATTCATGTACGGCGCCGCGGTAGGCGAAGCGATGGTCGAGCACAACGACGGCGTTGCGCTCCTGATCATCGACGCCGAGCTCAAAAAGCTCGCCCGCGAACAATGCAAACCGGGCCAGGCACAATGGTTTCAGCGCGCCCCCGCCCTCCTCAATCTCTGGTTCAACAGCCGAGAGGCGAAGTCGGTCGAGGAGCTCGCGGAGGTGACGAAGGTTCCCTTGGAGACCCTTCGCTACACCCTCCGGGAGTACAACGACGCGGCCGATGGCAAGGTCCCGGACCGATTCGGCAAGGACCCCGAGAAGATGCACGCAATGCGCAAGGGGCCGTATTTTGCAATCGATGCTGGTATACGCAGCAAACGCTTTCCATGTCCAACGCTCACCCTCGGCGGGCTCGTCGTGGACGAGCGCACTGGCCAGGTTCGAAGCGAGGACGGTGGCGTGATCCCCGGTTTGTATGCGGCGGGGCGCTGTGCGGTCGGCATCTGCTCGCGGCAGTACGTGAGTGGCCTTTCGATCGCGGACTGCGTGTACTCGGGGCGTCGTGCCGGCAGCGCTGCGGCGCGCGGCGAGGTGTTCGCCGTCAAAGACGCACCGGCCCCGGCGCGGGGCACTCCGATCGAGGCGAAGGCTCTGCGGGGGCTTCCCGTGCTCCGCGAATCCCAGGTTGCCGACTCATTCTCCGAGGTGCCTCGGGGGGCAGGACGCCGCGCCGTGAAGGGAAGGCAACCGCATCAGTCGTTGAACCGAACGATTCGCCGCCCGGGCGGGGTCTCCCGAGCCCCATCGCAGCGTGGCCGATCGCCAAAGAGAGCTCGCTGAATGACATGCTTGCCGCTGACTTGACGGAAGACAGGTGAAGCACAAGGTTCCAGTGTTCTGATGACGGACAAGCCAACCAACGAAGAAGCTGAGGCCTGCGTTCGAAAGCTCCTCGCCTACCTTGGCGACGATCCAGAGCGAGAGGGTCTCCGTGACACTCCGCGGCGCGTTTTAGGAGCCATCGAAGAGCACTTTCGTGGATACGGCGAGGATCCGGTCGAGCATCTTTCGCGCACGTTCACCGAGGTCGAGGGGTACGACGAGCTCGTGCTGGTGAGCGACATCGAGATCTATAGTCACTGCGAGCATCACGTGGTTCCATTCGTCGGCAAAGCGCACGTCGCGTACATTCCGAATGGGAAGGTCGTCGGGCTTTCGAAGATCGCGCGTGTGATCGATACGTTTGCCAAGAGGCTCCAGGTTCAAGAGAAGCTGACTGCGCAAATCGCCAACGCGATCGACGAAACCCTGACTCCCCAGGGGACGGCCGTCATCCTGCAGTGCCAGCACTTCTGCATGTGTTACCGGGGAGTTCGAAAGCCGGGGTCATGGACCACGACCAGCCGTTTGACCGGGTGTTTTCTAAAGGATGAAGCGGCGCGCATGGAGCTCTTGACCCTGATAGGGATGCATCGCTCGATCGGCGGCGCGGGCAGCTGAGCCGCCTCGATCTAGGCACCCGTCCGGCCTACACTCCGGACATGCGCGAGCAGCACTACGACTGGGTCATCGTCGGATCGGGGTTCGGGGGAAGTGTTTCCGCTCACCGGCTGACGGAAAAGGGTTACAAGGTCCTGGTCATCGAGAAGGGGCGCCGGTTCGCGCCCGAAGACTTTCCGAAGACGAACTGGAACTTGAAGCGGTGGATGTGGAATCCGTCACTCGGTCTCAAAGGCTTTTTCAAGATGTCGTTCTTGAAGCACATGACGGTGCTTCATGGCGTCGGGGTCGGGGGCGGCTCGCTCGTCTACGCCAACACGTTGCCAACACCGAAGTCGGCGTTCTTCAAGGCGAAGTCGTGGGGGCACTTGGCCGACTGGGAGACGGAGCTCGCGCCTCACTACGAGACGGCCAAACGCATGCTCGGTGCGACCCCCAATCCTCTCATGACCAAGGGCGACTACGTCATGAAGGAGATTGCGCGCGACATCGGTCGAGAAGAGCACTTTCACCCGACGGAGGTCGCGGTCTACTTTGGAGAGCCCAACAAGCAGGTTCCTGACCCGTTCTTTGGAGGCGAAGGGCCGGACCGCGTCGGCTGCACCTTTTGCGGTGCCTGTATGACGGGCTGCCGCGTCGGGGCGAAGAACACCCTCGACAAGAACTATCTCTACCTTGCCGAGCACAACGGCGCCGAAGTCGTGTCCGAGACGGAGGTCACTGCGATCCGCCCGCTCGAGGGTGGTGGCTATCGTCTCGAAACCAAGGCGTCGTTCGGGAAGGCCCACGCCGGCGAGGTCACCGCAGACCGCGTCATTCTCGCGGGCGGCGTCATGGGCACCATGCCGCTTCTCTTGCAAATGAAAGATGACCCAGACGGTCTGCCCCATCTCTCCGACCGGGTGGGCGACTTCGTGCGATCGAATAGCGAAGCTTTGTTCGGTATCGTTTCGCCGGATAAGAAAGCGAATTTCTCGAAGGGTGTCGCGATCACGTCGATCCTCCATACCGACGACTACAGCCACATCGAGCCCGTGCGTTACGGCGCAGGCTCGGGGTTCTTCCGCACGCTGCTCGCCCCACACGCTTCGGGGCCCACGGTTCTTGCACGCATGTGGGGTGCGCTCCTCGCGTTTGCGCGCCAGCCGGTTCGCTGGCTCAGGGCGCTCTTCGTCAGGGACCTCGCGAAGCAATCCCAAATCTTGCTGTACATGCGCGCGATCGAAGGAACGCTTCGGATGCGCCTCGGACGAGACGTCCGGACGGGCTTTCGCCTGGGGCTGGTGACCGAGGTCGACGATCCGAGCCAGGCGCCGTCTGCGTTCATGGAAGAAGCAACCGATCTCGCCGAGAGGTTCGCCGACAAGATAGGCGGCGTGCCAACCACCCTCATGACCGAGACCCTCCTCGGCGTACCCTCGACCGCACACATTCTCGGTGGGGCATGCATGGGCGACTCTGCGGAGACGGGCGTGATCAGCGCCAAGCACGAGGTCTTCAACTACCCGGGTCTCTACGTGATCGACGGCTCCGCGATCTCCGCCAACCCCGGGGTCAACCCTTCGCTCACGATCACGACTCTCGCAGAGCGGGCGATGAGCCTGATTCCGGCCAAGCACGCGACCTCTTCGGTCGGCCCGCAGAATGAGCGCGGGGCCGCCCTCAGCGAGGGCTTACGAGCTGAGTGACCGTCGCGGACGGGTCACCCGGCTCAGGTGGCTCGAGATCGAACGTATCGACGACCTCGCTGCCACGCTGATCGCAATAGTACGCCCACTCGCCCCATTGCGGATCATCGAGCTTGATGAACAGCGCGACGCACGCATAGTAGGCGCGAGCCGAAAGCTCTGCGAACGGCGTGAGATGCTCGGTGAGCGCACCGGTGTAGATCTCGAGAAGCCCCTTGTCCTTTGCAATGTTCTCGGGAACCGGGGCTCCACGAATGCTGCCTGCCATGTCTTCATACATGTAGCCGAAGAGCGCGGTCCCGATGCCACGCTCGAAGAGCGGATGCGTGCGTAGCGCGTGCGTCGCTGCAAGGGCACGGTCGGTCGCCGCTTGGCGCTCGAGGAGCCAGTCGCGAAATGCACCCTCTGCCCAACTCTCGATGATCTCTTGCGATGCCCCGTCGGGCGGCTCGGGCGGCCGGACCGCAACCGCCTCTTCGACCCGGTTCCAAAGCTCCTGGAGGTCGGCGCTGAGCTCCTCGCGTGGATACACGGGCTGAGGCACCGGAATCGGACCGACGAATACCTCTTGGGGCC
The DNA here is from genome assembly GCA_963792825.1 of uncultured delta proteobacterium. Lineage (GTDB taxonomy): Bacteria > Myxococcota_A > Polyangia > Polyangiales > Houyiibacteriaceae > SG8-38. The sequence goes on from CAWBXS010000002.1 coordinate 461,862, forward strand.
CTTCGTGGGTCTGCCGCCCTGCGCAACCGATTCCAAGAGCGAAGATGATCCAGAGCCAGCGCTGCATTCTGCGACATTAACAGGGGGCGATCAGGGACGCGAGTTTTGGACCCTAAGCCGGTTGACTTACCGGCCAAACCACCCTTCCATCACCCAATGGCCGTCTCCCTCGTCGAGCTGACCGATGCCGCGAGCGTTGACCGCGCCGCCAGTACCTTGTTCGGAAGCTCCCTCGACACCAGACCGTCGGTCTCGCACAGCTTCGCCGCCTGGAAGGCGGAGGAGGAGCGGCCGCTCACCGCGATTCGAATCAACGATCACAGCCCGCAGAGCGACCTCGACTGGCTGGCACTTCACATCGGACGAGCTCGGGCCGACGGGATCGTCATCACGGGCAAGATCTTACGCGACGAGCCCAAGCTGAAGTATGACCTCCGGGCGGATCCTCGCTGGGCCGATGCGTTGGTGCGTTGGCGGGAGGGCCGCTGGGGGCTCTGCGATCCTCCCTGGCTGCTGATCTTGACCCGCAGCGGCGAAGTCGACTTCAGTCATCCGGTGTTCCATGGGTGGGTGAAGCCGATCATCTTCACGACCGACCGCACCGCCACGCGCAAGCTCGCGGCAGCCCCCTGCCCCGTCGTGTCCGACGAGGTCCCAGACATCCGGCGCGCGATCGAGCATCTGCAGATCGCGAGGGACTGCGAATGCGTGTCGATCGAGGCCGGTCCATCGACCGTGAGGACACTCTACGAGCGCCCGATCGCGGTGAAGGAGCTCCTGCTCTCTCTCTACCTCGAGCCAACCCTCGACGAGCGCGCCCAGGGGCCCCCTCTCGTGAAGCTTTCCGAGGTGCGCCGCATGTTTCGTCGCGAAACCTCGGCTACGCACCGAGAGGGCGCTCAGCACTGGAGCTTTCACCGGTTGCGGCGCTAGCGATCGAATCGAACTGAAGGTAGCATCGCGCGGCTTGCCCATGATTTCCTCGATCCGCCGCATCCCGAGAAACGCTGCTCTTCTGAGCATGCTCTTGCTTCTGATCGTTTTGAGCCCGTCCGTCCCCGAGGCTCTAGCGGGATTTCTCGTCGAGCTCACGTTCGCGCTGCTCTTGTTGGCGGGCGTGTACTCCGTCGGTCCGGGCAAGCATCGCCGGGCGTTCTGGATCCTTACCACCGTCACCCTGGCCGCGCGCTGGGTACAACTGCTCGCCGAGTCTCGAGCGCTCCGGATCGCCGCCCTCGTTCTGACCGTGGTCTGGATCGGATACGCGATCTCGATCACCGTGTCGCACCTGTTTCTGCGCCGCGACGTCAGCCTCAACATGATCTTCGGCGCGATCGTCGCCTATCTTCTAGTCGCAGTGGCCTTCGCCATCCTGTTCGAGCTCGTCCTGCTCCAGGACCCGGGCGCTTTCTTTGGAATTCCGCAGAGCGTGCTCGGCCAACGCTCGAAGCTCGGGGATGCGATGATCTACTTCAGCCTGGTCTGCCTCACGACCATGGGTTTCGGAGACATCGTACCCGTGTCGAGCATCGCCAGGCCCCTCGCGGTTGTCGAGGGAGTATTCGGTCAGCTCTACCTGGCGGTCATGATTGCGAGGCTCGTCGGACTACACATCGTTTCCGAAAAACGCGGAGACGGCTGAGAGCCGAATCCTGCCTCACGCATGCTCCGCTGGAGGCTCTCGCGCGTTGAAGAAGATCGCATACAAGGTTGGCACGACGATCATCGTCAGCACGGTGGCGACCAAGAGGCCTCCGACGATCGTCACCGCCATCGCGATGTAGAACGCATCGAAGAAGAGGGGAATCATGCCGAGGACAGTCGTGGCAGCAGCCATGGCGACCGGACGAAGGCGGCTCACGCCGCTGTCGAGCACCGCATCATACGCCGGTTTTCCCGCGCGGACCTGCAGGTCCATCTCGTCGACGAGCACGATTGCGTTCTTGATTAGCATCCCCGACAAGCTGAGGAAGCCGAGCAAGGCCATGAAGCCAAAGGGCTGCCCGACAAGAAGGAGCCCCCCCGTCACGCCGATGAGGGCGAGCGGCACGGTGAGCCAGATGACCAGGGGCTGCCGAATCGCGTTGAACAGGCCGACGACGATCAAGATCATGATCCCGACGAACATCGGGATGGGTGCGAAGAGCGCTTCCCGCGCCTGAACCGTGCTCTCATACTCTCCGCCCCATTCGACGTGATAGCCCGGTGGAAACGGCAGAGCCTCGATCTGGGGTGCCAGCCGGCCCCAAAGCGTCGGGGGAGAGTCGTGGGTCGGATCGGTCACGACCGTCAGAGTGCGCTTGCGGTTGCGCCGCTCGATGACCTCATCGCGCCACTGCGTCTCGAGATCGGTCACGACGTTCGCGAGCGGAATGTAGCGCTGAGCGACCGGGCTCCAGATCGGAATCCGGGTGAGATTCGAGACGTCGAGCCGAAGCGGCGCCGGCTGCCTGAACAGGACGGGAATGACCTCATCACGCTCTCGATAGACCCCGACGACCTGTCCTTCGAACGTCGACTGAATCGCCTGGGCAACCGCGCGCGTCGTGATCCCCTGTGCATCCGCTTGCTCCTCGGAAAGCTTCGGATGAATGACCTTGACCCGCTCGAACCAGCGCCCGCGGGAACCCTTGGTGTCGGCATCCGCTTTCATGATCCTGAGCGTCTGCTGCTCGAGCTCTCGGAGGACATCGACGTCAGGGCCCACCAGACGCGCTTCGATCTTGCCCGGCTTACTCGGTCCCAAGTCGAATGTTCGTCCGAACGCGATCGTATCGGGCGCGACGCTCTGAATGTATTTCTCCGCCCTCTCGATGTCGCGTTGAAGGTTTCTGTAGTCTTCGATCTGAACCAAGAACTGGGCAAACCCGCTGTGTTGCTTTTCGGGCGTGAAGGTCAGGATGAACCGCAGCGGACCCTGTCCGATCGCAGTGGCGACGTGGGTGACTCCCTCGAGCTCCGCGAGACCTCGTTCGATCACCTCCGCGTGCTTTTCGGTTTCATCGATGTGTCGATCGACCGACCAGAACACGTCGACGCGAAACATCGGCGTCGTCGACGCAGGGAAGAACGCCTTGTCCGTGAACTGAAAGCCATAGAGCGATAGGGCGAAGAAGCCCAACACGACGGCGATCGTCACCCAGCGAAAGCGCAAGCAGAGGGCAAGAAATTTTCTGTATCCGTTGTAGAAGGCGTTGTCGTATGCGGCCTTCGGTTCGTTTTTCTCGCTCGGCGGCGGAGGCTTGAGAAACCAGATTCCGAGCAGGGGCGTGATGGTCATGGCCGTCACCCAACTGAGCGACAGCGAGATCGCGATCACGATGAACAACGACCTGCAGAACTCGCCGGTGCTGTCTGGTGACAAGCCGATGGCTCCAAAGGCGATGATCGCCACGACCGTCGCGCCGAGAAGCGGCATCGCCGTCTGAGCCGCAACCTCGCGGGCCGCCTCCTCTGCATCCATCCCGTCCTTGATGCGTACCAACATTCCATCGATGATGACGATCGCGTTGTCGACGAGCATCCCGAGCGCGATGATCAGCGCGCCGAGCGAGATGCGCTCGAGGGCAAGCCCGGCGGGCCCCATGAAGATGAACGTTCCAGCGATCGTGAGAACCAGTACGAAGCCGATGATCAGGCCGCTCCGGAGCCCCATGAAAAGCAAGAGCACGACGACCACGATCGCCACGGCCTCGAGGAGATTCACGAGGAAGGCATCGATCGCCGTCACGACCATGTCCGACTGCATGTAGATGACCTCGAGCTCCATTCCGAGAGGAAACTCTCCTTGCAGCTCTTGGAGTCGCTTCTTGATGCCCTCGCCCATCGTGACGACGTTGCCGCCCTTTTCGGTCGAGACGCCGATGCCGATGGCCTTGTGGCCATCCATGTGGAGCTTGTTGGCGGCTGGATCCTTGTACCCACGCTCGATGTTCGCGATGTCGCGAAGCCGTACCTGAGATCGGTCCCCCTTGCTGATGAGGATGTCGCCGAGGTCCTGCGAGGAGTCGATCAGCGAGTCGGGATGGATCTCCAGATACTCTGGCCCCGCCCGCACCTTCCCAGCGTCGACGACGACGCCCTCGGCGACGAGCTGCTCCGAGATGAGCTCCGGCGAAAGCCCGGTCTGCGAAAGCCGCTCGCGGTCGAACTCGACGTAGATCGCCTCCTGCACGACGCCAAAGAGCTCCACTTTCGCGACGTCTTTGACGAGAACCAGCTCTTTTCGAAGCATCTTGGCCACGTCGTAGAGCTCTCGATAGCTGTACTCATCGCCGTAGAGCGCGAAAAACACACCGTAGACGTCGGAGTAGTCGTCGACGACCAACGAGGGCCCCGCTCCCGGCGGTAGCTTCCCCTGCGCGTCGCCGACCTTGCGCCGAAGCTCGTCCCAGACCTGCGGCAACGCCTTACCGGGCACGGTGGAACGCATCTCGACCGTGATCGTGGATTGGCCTGGAGTGTTCCGCGATTCGATTCGCTTGATCTTGCCGAGCTTCTGGATCGCGAGCTCGAGCTCATCGCTCACTTCTTCCTCGACCTCGTACGGCGTGGCGCCCGGGTACGGCGTGACGACGAGCGCTTCCTTGATGGTGAACTCGGGATCCTCGAGGCGCGGTAGGCTGTTGAACGACTGAAAACCGGCGTAGAGCGCCCCGAGCGTCAGCGCGACGATGAGGGTACGGTTGCGAAGCGAGAAGTCTGCGAGATTCATTTCCGAGTCTCGTCGGATTCCTTCAGCTCGGTCACCTTGGTGCCCTCGGTGAGCAGGTGCACCCCCGACATCGCGATGGCCTGGCCCGTTTTGAGCCCCTCGGTCACGACGATGCGGCCTTCAGTGACCTCGCCCACCTCGACCGGCAGCTTCGACACCGTCATCGACTCCTCGTCGACGAGCCAGACGAACGGCCTCTCCTCGCTGTCTGCGAGGACGGCATCGACCGGCAACAAGAACTCGTCGGCGGCGGTCGTTTGGAGTCCGGTGAGAACGAGCTTGGCGGTCATTCCCGAGAGCAATCCGATGCCCGGGGGCTTCACCATGGAGAACGTCGCTCGGAACGTACGGGTGTTGGGGTCCGCGGCGGTGGCGAGCTCGGTCAGCTCGACGGGGTACTGGCGCCCGGGGACGGCGGAAAGCTCGATCATGGGCTTGGCCCGCGCGTTGAACTCGGCGAGACTGAGCTCTTTTCTCGATCCCGCGAGGTCGCGCTCCGGGACGTCGACGATGACCTCCATTACCGATTCGTCCTGCAGGAGCAGCACCGGCTCGCGGGCCGCAACGTTTCGGAAGTCCGTGACGAGCTTGCGCGCGATCACCCCGTCGAAGATCGCCCGAAGCTTCGTGTCCTCGAGGGCCTTCTCCGAGATTCGGAGCTCGGCCCGGCTGACGTCTCGCGACCGAGTCGCCACGTCGAGGTCACGTTGCGTGCCCGAGCCCGACGCAAACAGCTTGCTCTCGCGGCGATACTCGGCTTCGGCGAGCCGAAGACGCGCACGTGCGGCCTCGACCTGAGCTTGATAGTCCCGTGCATCGAGCCGCGAGAGGATCTGCCCCTTCTTGACCCGCTGGCCTTCCTCGACGTTCCAATCGGTGATTCGACCTTCGACCTCGAAGGCGAGCTCGACGACCTTGACCGCCTTGATACGACCTGGATAATCCGGGCGCGTCGCTCCGAGCTGGCCATCGAGTCGGTAGATCTTGATCGGCCTCGGAGGCGGCTCGACCGTGACGACCTCTTCCTTCTTGCAAGCGGTCAGCATGGCCGTGACCAGCAAAAGGGATGCCAGCCGCAGAGCAACGCTGCGAGTACTTGAGGGCATGGAGAGCTCCATATTCGAGGCTTCTATCACGAGCCGAGCGGGACGGGGCAGCATAGGAACCTCGTTCATGCTTGCCAAGGTCAAACTTCCGGGGCCGGCCGTCTTGCCCAGCGAAAATTTTCGAAAGAGAGTCTAGGATTCGCTGGCGCGTCGACTATGCTCGGCAGCCTATGCGGCTGCTTCGCGTCTCCATCGTTGCCTTACTGATGACCCCCGCTCCGACGGGCGCGGAGTCGGGGAGACGCCGGGTCGAGGTGACGGCCGTCTACGACGGCCCTTCCCCGGTTTTCGACGCGGCGGTCGACGACTTGTCGAAGGAGATTCGCGCGCAGCTTTCGGACCGTTTCAACGTCGTCTTCGTCCCCTTGAGCTTCGAGGGCGATTGGACCCGAGCCGGTGTTGAACGCCAGTTGGACGAGGCCTACTCCAATCCCGAGATCACCGCCGTGTTCGGCTTCGGTCCCCTGACGGTGGACGCCGTGGCCGCGCGGAAGAACCTCCCAAAGCCCACCATCCTTCCCTTCGTCATGGAAGGGCGGAAGCAGGGCTTGCAGAGAAACGGCGACGTCAGTGGTAAACGGAACCTGACCTACATCACGGAGGATCTCGACGTCCGAGAAGAGGCAACCTGGTTGACAAAGGTGGCAGGCTCCAAGCGCATCGTCCTTCTCGCGGACGAGTCGCTGAGAGAGGGGCTGTCCGAAGCTACCCGGGATCGGTCGATCTCGATCGCGATTGCGGAGCCGAGCGTCGAAGCGCTGCTGGCGGCGATCCCGAGCAATGCTGATGGTGTGATCATCGCGCCCGTGTTGCAGCTCTCCTTCGAAGATCGCGTACGATTGCTCGATGGGATCACCAAGCGCCGTCTTCCCAACGTCGCGGTCAGCCCCTCGTGGCTCGATCAGGGGGCGATGATGTCGATCCGTTCACCGAATAACGCGGCGCGCCGGGCGCAGCGGGCGGCGCTCAACCTCGATTTGATTCTCGAGGGCCGGCCGGCATCCGAAATGCACGTCGACTTCCAGGAGCGGCTCGAGCTGCAGATCAATCTCGACGCCGCTCGCGCCGTCGGCGTGAGACCGACCTACGAAGTGCTGCTCGAAGCAGACACCATGGAGCAGGAGGAAGCCGACGAAGAAAACCGGGTCGACCTGGGCATCGCGATGCTCGAAGCCGTCGATCAGAACCTCGATCTCTTGGTTTCGGAAAAGTTCGTCGAAGCGGGCGAAGAAGGCGTCAAGCGCGAGCGCGGGCCGTTGCTTCCGCAGAGCCAGCTTCAGGTGGGCGCCACGTACCGTGACCCGGATCGCGTCGCGCCAGGTAGTCAGATTGCGGAGTGGCAAGGGAGCACCATCGCCCGGGCAAGCCAAAGCATCTACTCCGCCGAAGCCTGGACGCGCTTCCGATCGCGACAGCTCCGCCAAGAGGGACGGGAGTACGGCTACTTCTCCGACGTGCTCGACATCATGTTGCAAGCCGGTGTGGACTACGTCGCCGTGCTCCGCGCCGAGGCGCAAGAACGCATTCAACGCGAGAACATCCAGCTCACGCGCGAGTACCTCGAGCTTGCCCGGCTTCGCCTCGAAATCGGCGTGGCCAACGCCAGCGAGCTCTACCGCTGGCAGGTGACGCTCGCTGAGAACCAACGCGCCGTCGTCGAAGCGCGGGCGCTCGTCGGTCAAACCAAGATCGAGCTCAATCGGGTCCTCAATCGGTCTCTCGAGCGTCCGATCGCCCCCATCGATCTGCCGGTTGACGAGGCGGGGCGCACACGTCCTCCGAGCGATCCCATCGGGAAATACATGTTGGATCCGTGGTCGTTCGAGCGTCTGCGCGATTTCATGGTCCGAGAAGGCCTCCGCAACTCACCTGGGGCCCGCGAGGTCGAGGCCCGCAAGGCGGCGCAGGAACGCATCGAGAAAGGACGCACCCTCGAGCTCTGGCTCCCGGAGTTCGCGGTCGAAGGAGGCATCCAGCACGACTTCTGGCGAGCAGGCCAAGGAGCCACGACACCGCCCAATCCGTTTGGAATTCCTCAACCCGACAAGTTCGGCTGGGACGTCGGTCTCTATCTCGCGATCCCTCTTTCGCGCGGTGGGGCCGGTATCGCCAACATTCGAGAAAGCGCGCGCTTGGTGGAGGGCCTCTCCGCCGAGCTAGCTCGCGTCGAGCAAAACATCGACAGCGGAGTACGCACCGAGCTCTACAACGCTGCAGCGGCCCTGGCGACCGTCTCCCTGACCCGAAATGCAGCCGAGGCTGCAGCCGAAAACCTCGTGCTCGTCACCGACCTCTACCGCCGTGGTAAGGTCGACATCATCAGGCTCGTCGACGCTCAAACGCAGTCCCTCGTGGCAGACCTCGCTGCCGTCAATGCCGTCTACGATTACGTGATCGCCCTACTCTTCGTGAACCGCGAGATCAGTCACTTCCGGAACCTCGACACACCTCAAGCGACGCAGGATTTTTCGCGACGTCTCAACGAGTTCATCCTAGCCTCGGAAACGAAGGCCGTCCGAGCGCTCCCGGCCCCTTAGGACGCCGCGGACGGGCTTCCCGCCCCGAAGTTTTGGCACTGCCAGGCGCACCGCCTATCTTCCCGGCCGTGCCTTCAAGACCAGGACAACCAGAGCGCCACCTGAGCCTCGTCCAAGCAACTGGGGTGGGCGTAGGCGCGATCGTCGGCGGCGGCATCCTCGTCTTGGCCGGAGCCGCGTTTGGTGAGACCGGCCCGAGCACCATCCTGGCATTCGCGATCAATGGCGTCATTGCGCTGATGACGGCGCTCACTTTCGCCGAGATGTCGTCGATGTTCCCCGAGTCGGGCGGCGCCTACACCTTCGCCAAGAAAGTGCTCACGGTACGGGCCGCGTTCGTCGTCGGATGGGTGCTTTGGTTCGCGTACATCGTTGCCGGCGTGTTGTACGCCCTCGGCTTCGCGGAGTACGCGCTACTCGCGGTGAGCGAGATGTGGGGGGCGGCCTCGAGAGAAGCCCCCGGATGGCTGCGCACCCGTCCTACGACGATCGTCCTCGCGGTGATCGCGACGGCCACATACAGTCTGCTGCTCGTTCGAAAGAGCGAAGGCGGCGGCCAATGGGAGACGATCGGAAAGCTGGTGATCTTCGCCGCCTTGATGCTAGCGGGCGCGTGGGCACTCGGCGGATCTCCGGAAGGCACCGTGAGGCGCGGCATGACGCCGTTCTTCGAGAACGGCACGACTGGGTTACTCACCGCCATGGGCTTCACCTTCATTGCGCTTCAAGGCTTCGACCTGATCGCAACCGTCGGTGGTGAGGTCAAGGACCCCGAGCGTACGATCCCGCGCGCCATGCTGACCTCCTTGGGCCTTGCTGTCGCGATTTACCTCCCGCTGCTCTTTCTCGTCTCCACGGTCGGCACTCCACCTGGGCAGGGCATCGCGGCGATGAGCCTCGAGCGCCCGGCGACGGTCATGGCGGACGCCGCATCTAACTTCGCTGGCGGAATCGGCCATTGGATGGTGATCGGCGCGGCGGTGCTTTCCACGCTGTCAGCGCTTTCCGCCTGCGTTCTGGCCGCCAGCAGAATATCGCTCCAGATGGCGACCGACCGGACCCTTCCTCGCGTCCTACAGCGACGCCATCAGAAACGCGGGACGCCGATCATGGCGATCTATGCGACCGCACTGGCGATGACCTTCATCCTGCTGATGGTGCCCGGCGTCTCCTCGGCTGGCGCCGCCGCAAGCCTGATCTTCTTGATCTCGTTCGCGCTCGTTCATTGGACTAGCCTCCTCGCGCGACTTCGTTCCCGAAGTGAGGCCGCCTTTCGCACCCCTTGGTTTCCAGCGATCCCGATCGTGGGCGGCTTTTCCTGCGCATTGCTGGCCGTCTACCAAGCGATCGCCGTTCCAGCCGCGGGCGCCATCGCCGCCGTGTGGCTCGGGTTTGGAGTCATCCTGTATTTCGGGCTCTTCGCGGATCGGGCTCGTGCCGTGGATGCATTCACCGAAGCGCTCGACCCGCGCCTCGGTGCGCTGCGCGGACGAAGCCCGCTCGTCTTGGTGCCCGTCGCCAATCCTGCAAGCGCCGTCGTGCTGGTGAGGTTGGCCAATGCACTCGCCATGCCGGTGGTGGGACGGGTCGTTCTGCTGACCGTCGTCCGCCGGCCACGCGACTTCGCCTCTGCCGAGGCACAGATCGCCAAGTCGTTGCGGGATTCTCAAGAGGTCATCGGCCAAGCTCTGACCGCATCCATCAGCGCCGGGCATGCGCCCGAGGCACTCATGACGATTGCAGCCGACCCGTGGAAGGAGATCGCGCGTATCGCCCGTGCTCGCGCCTGCGAGAGCCTTCTCGTAGGATTTTCCTCTCTCGAAGATCGGGACAACGTCGAGCAGATCGAACGGCTCCTCAATTCCGTGGACTGCGACGTCGTCATTCTGCGGTCGCACCCGAACTGGGAGCTGAGCCCCGACACGAGAATCATCGTGCCCGTGGGCGGCCGGGGCGGCCACGACGAGCTGCGCGCACGGCTCCTCGGAAGTCTGGGCCGAGCAGGAGTCACGAACGTTCGCTTCGTTCAGGTTGCGAGAAAGAGCCTGCCGCCCCTCGGCAAGACTCAGCTCGAACGCCAGCTTCGCGTGTTTGCCGAGGAGGAAACCCGCGGCGCAGCCGACGTCGAGCTGCTCGAGTCGCCCGATGTCATCGAGGCGCTCACCAACGAGGCTGCCCCGAACGACCTCGTCATCCTCGGACTGCGCTACCAGCGAGGCAAGCGCCTCTTCAGCGACCTCACCCTTCAGATCGCTCGCAAGAGCCCGGCCGCGACTTTGATGATCAGCCGCCATACCTGACCCCGGGGAACCTCCACGAGACCGATGAGCGACGTGCGTCTGGCGCGCCCGGGAGGACTCGAACCTCCGACCGTCGGCTTAGAAGGCCGCTGCTCTATCCAGCTGAGCTACGGGCGCAGTCTCGCGCTCCTTAGCATGTTAAACCCGATGGAGCGCATAGCAGCGCTTCACCCAGTCGAGCATTCGGTAGTTGCGGAACGAATCGACCAGGGCGTCTCCGGCATCACCCAGCGCCATCCGCGGATAATATGGATGCTCTGGGGGACGCGCGATCGGCGATAGCATCGATGCCATGGTCAGATCGGCGAGCGTGAACGTCTCACCAACCAGATATCTTCCGCCGTCGAACCGATCGTCTTGGTCGGCGAGAAAGCGTCGCACGAGCGCCTCGCTTTCTTTCGCGTCTTTGTAATTCACGCGAAGGGCCTTGAAGGCCATCCTCCGCGACAAGGGAAAGATCAGCTTGTGAAGCCGCGCCTCTGCCGAGCTCACGTTGAGCGTCCAAGCTTCTTTTAGTCGCGCCAGGTCCTGCCCGATAGCGAAGTACGCAACCCTTCGAACGTGTGGTCCCAGTGATCGGGCCTCGTCCGACGCGCGAAGCACCGCCTCGCGATGCTCCGCAGGAATCAGCCTAGGAGCCGGAAAACGCTCTTCGACGTATTTGCAGATCTCCGCGCTCTCCTGGATGACTTTGCCGTCGATGCGCAGAACCGGTGTGTAGGTTCTCTTCAGACGCCACGTCCTGAAGATGTGAAGCATGGGCGCCCACGATTCCTCGGTATAAGGAATGCGCTTGTAGTCGAGCGCCCAACGCGCGTTCTCGCAAAAGTGCGAAAGCGCGAAGGTATGCAGGATGATGGATGCGTCGGTCATGGTTTGGAACGGGCCGTTTGGCTCGTAGCACCCAGAACCGACCCAAAAACTGGCGGGTTTGGAGCCCCCAACGATACACTTCGTGCGGACTGAGCAAGCAGTCCTTCAGGAGGGGTTGGAATGACGAGAGAGCGCATGTGGCAGAAGCTTGCCACATTGGGTGTATTGTTTGCCACCATGGCCGCGTTTACGTGGGGAGCACGCGCGTCCGCCCAAGAAGAGGCCATTCCCGACAGCGTCGCCGCTGACGTTGCGGGGCCGTCGACCCAGGCTGCAGGCGAAGCAACCTTCACGGCGCCTCCGCCAAACCTCAACGAGGTGGCGCCGGCCGCAGCACCTGAAGAAGAGCCCAAGGCCGAAGTCGACTGGGCTCTGAGCCTCGGCGGTGCGGTCAACACCGGAAACACCCGGTCGTGGAACATCAATGCGGGCACGGACTTCAAGCTCGTGAAACAGAAGCACACGCTCACGATCGCGTCGATTTTCAACTACGGCAAAGCCGATGCCACGCCGTCCGACCCGGCTAGCAGCTTCGACACGATCGCGAAAAAATTCTTTTTTGACGCGCAGTACGATTACTTCTTCACCGACATGGACGCCGTTTGGGGTGCGCTAGGCTTTCGATGGGATCCGTTGGCAGGCTTTAGGACACAGCTTCTTGCGAACGCGGGCTACCTGCGTGCGTTCATCAAGACCGACAAGCATTACTTTGCCGGACGCATCGGCTACAGCTACACGTTTGAAAACTATCAGCCGCCGGCGACGCTCACGAGCAACTCGAACATCCATGGCTTGCTCGCGGCGCTCGACTACCAAAACAAGCTAAACGAGCACGTCGAGTTCGATTCGAGCATCGTGACCATCTACAACCTGAACAAGATCCCCGTTCAGAACGCCACGGCCTTTCAGGACATCCGAATCTACCTCACGGCCGCATTGCTCTCGCAGCTCAACGAAAAACTAGCCTTGGAGGCGCGGTTCCTGATGCTCTACGATCGGCTACCTGCAGGAGCGGACCTCGTGAAGACGGACACGACGACCATCTTCAGCTTGGTCTACACCCTGATGTGAGATGGCACGGCTCCCCCGAATGCATCCCGGGGGAACCGAGCACTTCACAGGGTGGGCCTAGCCACGCTTTGCCAAGAGGTCCCGAATTTCTCCGAGGAGCACTTCCTCTTTCGGCGGTGGCGGCGGGGCAGCCTCTTCCACTTTCTCCTCCTTGCGGCGGAGCGAGTTCATCCCTTTGATCATCATGAAGATCACGAACGCAATGATGACGAAGTCGAAGACCGCCATGATGAAGGAGCCGTACTTGAGCACCGCGGCGCCCGCTGCTTCCGCGGCGGCAAGCGAGTCGTAGCTGCCTTCGCCCAGTAAGATGTAGCTTTGGCTGAAGTCGACACCGCCGGTGAACAGTCCGACTACCGGCATGAGGACGTCACCCACCAGCGAGGCAATGATCTTTCCGAAAGCCGCTCCGATGATGATACCGACGGCCATGTCCATCACATTGCCCTTGAGGGCGAACTCTTTGAATTCCTTGAGCATCCTTTTCCTTTCGCGCTCAGCGCCTCATCCCTGAGGCCTGACCCCGGTGACGGCCCCGTGGCCATCACGACGCGGTTATCGCAAAACTGCCGACAAATGCAATGAGCCACTCAGGTGCTGGCGGTCACTCGACGAAGAACTCCGGGTGATTCGCCCGATACTTCTCGAAGGTATCCAAGCTGGCCGTCTCGGCGATCCTCTTCATGATCTCCTCGTCCACAACCCCTGGAGGCATCCATGCTGCCGCTGCGGGAGCACCCGATGGATGGAGGTCGCCCGTCAGTCTCAGCAATGGATCCCCCATGAGGACGATCCCCAAGTGCCACTCGTCGCTGCGCTTGCCAGCCTCGTTGAACCATTGCTCGTATGCCTCACCCCATCGCCGTCCGAGCACCAGGCTTTCGTGAAAGACGTGCGGGCCATTGACTGCGCCTGTCTTCGTAGATCCGATGATCGCGAGCCCATAGTCAGACCCCACTACGTAGTCCTGCGCGACGGTCGGGCTCGTGTTGGTAAACCTCGCGGCCGAACAATTGAACAAATTGAAAAACGAGCCTTTGAAATTGTACTGTGCGATGTTCCTGAGGATGCCGTACGTGGTCTGGTTGTTGTCGTTGATGTCCTTGATAGACAAGAACGTCGGTGCCGAGTGCATCCACTGATACGTGAACTCGGCGCCATTGCCGCTTAGATTTGCGAGGTACACGTCGAGCGTGCTGTCGGTCTTCTCTTTGACGATCTCGACTCTGCTGTAGAGCCTGGCCAAGTCGAACGCCCCCTCGGTGTTCGCATGGGACCAGTCGTCGTCGATGAAGATGAACCCCGAGACGTCCACGAGCGGACCGACCCGGTGATAGTAATCGACGCGAGCGAAGTAATCCTGAAGTTGGGCCGGCGTGCCGTTTAGACGCGAGGTGTAGATGTCGAGCTCGAGGTCGGAGTGCGTGTCGAAAACTCCGTTGCCGTCCTCGTCCGTCCAAACGGCATCGCGGTCCTGGAGATACAGATCCGTCGGAAAGCACTCAGGCCAGTCGAACGCGACTTGCTCGTACCAGGCGGCGGGCAGGTTCCCGATGAGAAGCGCACCTTCAATGTCGTCCAAATCGGCGTACTCGAACAAGACCGCTCTGAGATCATCGACGGTACCAGGAAGCCACGGCTCCACCCGAACGTCAAACCCTTCGGTCCGGACGGTTTCGGCATACTGCGCGAGGCTCGCTTGAAGAGGTTCGTAGAGGGAGCTCTCTACGACGACCAAGAAGCTCCGCCTGACTGGCTCGTTCGCGGGATCACCACACCCGACACACACGGCAGCGCAAAGCAACCAAAGGCACATGGCATCACGGGGGCACTTTGAATGCGATAGCATTGGACGCCTTCCTCCTCTGCCTCGATGGTGTCTCAACGCAAACCAGCTACGCGCTGTGCAACGTTCGTACCAAGAAGCGTGGGGCCTAGGGGGGCGAATTATGAAGGTGTGATCGGATTCTCCGGCGAAAAACCAGCGCGAATCAAGCCAAGAGCGCATGATCTGCGCGTGCTCAGAGGCCCCGCAGGTATCGAATCGCCTCATCTGCCTCGGCGCGGAGGCAAGCGTTGGTGTTGACCTTCTTCTTGATCGGGCCGCCCTCGGTGCGGATTCGCGTCCTCGCCTTGCGCAGCGCGGGAATGGCACTCGCATCCCCCAACGCGCGAAGCTTCGCGACTCCGGCCTTCCGGTCCGCACAGCTCGGCCCCTGCTGAAGGTCGAGGATGTATGAGCCGAGCCTGTCGATTCGGTCGCCCACGCCGACCTCCTCCGCAACACTGACTGCCTTATGCCGTCGACGCGAGACCTTGGATGAAGAAGCAAGGTCGACCAGCTGATCGGCCGCGGCTCCGTCCCTCGCCACCGATACCAATACACCAAGGAAGTCGAGGGCAGCATCTACGACGCGAGGATCGGTCTGAGTCAGCATGAGCTCGACGTTGCTGCGCATGAGCTTGTCCTTGGCGAGCTTGGGCTCGAGCGACACCGCCGTCTCGTAAGCTTTCAGGGCGTGGGTGCTCCGCTTCGCGTTCACCAGGGCATGACCGAGGACCATCTGCACGTGCGGCTGCCCGCGAACATCCGGTTCCTGTCCCATGAGGTACGATGCCGCTTCTTCGGGGCGGCCTTGCTCGAGCATCTGCGCGGCCGCCTGCAAGACGGGCCCCTGGGTCTCGGGCGCTAGCGGAAAACGCCCTCCGCGCGCAGATCCTTCCGGGTCTCTGCCCGTCAGCGCGAAAGCAAGCACGGCGATGAGCGCCGTACCTACGATTGCAGCAGAGATGGCCCACGCAGCGCGTTTCTTCGTGCCGACCACTCGGGCGACGGTCCCCGAAAGCGAGCTCGCAGTGCCTTTGAAGACGGGCGAGAGAATCTTGCGCGGGCCGGAATCTCCCTCGCGCTCGGCGGAGAGGATCTGGTTGATTCGATCGATGTACGCTCTGGCGCTTCGAATTCGTCTTTCCGGCTTTTTCTGCAAGCCGTGCAGGATGAGCTGCTCCAGGGCCTCGGGAACTTCCAAATCGGGCGCCACCTCACCGAATGTCGGGACTATCGCCGAAACATGCATGCGCAAGAGCGTGCCGACTTCGTCCGAGTCGAATGGGGGCACGCCCGTGACCATCTCGTACAGCATGACCGACAGAGAGTAGAGATCGGCTCGTCCGTCTATCGGTAGGCCATACGCTTGTTCGGGTGCGATATACGTCGGCGTGCCAACCGTGACGCCCTGCTGGGTCAACTTGGCGTCGTTCGTCAGCAGTCCGGTGTCCGTCTCGGGTTTCGCGTCGTCGTGGAGCTTTGCGATCCCGAAATCGAGGATTTTCGCGAAATCGCGATCACCATCTTGTTCGACGAGAATCACGTTCTCGGGCTTGACGTCCCGGTGAATGATTCCGGCCGCGTGGGCGGAGCTGAGGGCACTCAGAACATGGCGTGCGATGTGCATCGCGCGCCTCCACTCGACGCGTTCTTGCCGTTCGAGCAAGTCGGAAAGCAAGACACCATCGAGCAGCTCGAGAACCATGTAGAACGTACCATCATCGAGCTTTCCGAAGTCCGAAACGTTGACACAGTTCGGGTGATCGACACGGCCGATGGCGAACGCTTCGCGCTCGAAGCGTTTGGTGAACTCGTCGACCTCGCCGACCTCTGGATGCAGGAGCTTGAGCGCCAGCGGCCGGCGAATCGAAACGTGCTCCGCAAGATAGACGCAACCCATCCCGCCGGATCCGAGAACCCCGGTGATCCGGTAGCGCGAGTCCAAGACGTCGCCGATCTGTGGTATCTGAGGACTCGGAGCCGCCGGCAGGGCCTGCACCCGACTTCCCCCCTCCGAAGTGCGCACGCCTACAGTATTGCGAAAAGCGCGAGCCGAAGCAGGCAAAACCATGCGGCGAGGCGGTCCTTCGTGTGGCGTCCTCCTCTTGCAATGCGAGATGGATCACGAAGTGGCGCCGCACATCTGTACAGCTATGCGGAGTACACGAACCGGGCGCGACGAGCTCTAGAGCCTGAAAACCGTCCTGGCGTTCTCGTGAAGGAACAGTCTTCGTACCTCGTCCGGCAGGCTGAGCGCTGCGAGTTGGGCCATGCACTTGGCGGGCTGAATCATCGGGAAGTTGCTGCCGAACAGAACCTTGTGCCGCCCGGTACCCTTCATGAATCGGACGAGCGCATCCGGATAGCGCTCCGGGGTGTAGGCGGAGGTGTCGATGTACACGTTCTCGTATTTCGTCGCGAGCGAGATCATCTCCTCGGTCCAGGGATAGCCAATGTGCCCACCAACGATGCGAAGCTCGGGGAATTCACACGCGACCTCGTCGAGATATGGAATGGGCCGTCCAGGGTCGCTTGGCCGCAACGGACCAGCGTGCCCAACCTGAAGGCAGAAAGGGATGTCGAGCTCGATGCACTCGGCGTAAATCGGGTAATAACGGCGGTCGTTCGGGGGTAAGCCCCAAAGCCACGGCAGCTGGCGCACGCCGACGAAGCCGAGCTCCTTCACGCAGCGTCGAAGCTCGCGGACCGCGTCCATCGGGCGGTGCAGGTTCACGGAGCCGACGCCAACGAGGCGATCCGGGGCCGATTCGACCGTGCGAGCGACCTCGTCGTTGCTGATGAGCGGCCCCTCCGGGCTCCACCACGCCGACGCAAGCGCCCGGGTGATGCCCGCCCCGTCGAGTGCAGCGAGCGTGAGCTCGAGCGGCATTGCATCGGGAACGGCGGTGAGCTTCATCCATCGCCGGAGCGATGCAAACATGTCATGGCCGATGAAGGGCCCAGTGGGATGCTGGATCCAGGCGTCGATGATCGGCTCGGTCATGACGCCATCCTTCACCCGGATGCCCGCTGGGGCAAGCATCAAGTCATGCAAGGTCAGCTGCGGAATCGCCCTGGGTTCGCGCTGGCCGACACCGCTCGCTATGGGTAGCGCATGCCGGGCGCCGCCGAGCCCTCACCGATGCGGAGGATGGCGTCGGAGCGGGCGACTTGGATCTGAACGAGACGGGATCGCGCATCCCGCAGCGCGGCGCGAGCATCTGCAACCGACTCGAGCTCGACAGCGCCGAGATCGTACCTGGCCTGCGCCTGCTCCACGCGCTTCTCCGAGATCGAGACCAGATTAGTGGCTAGGACGAGCTGCTCCTCGGCCTGCTTTCGATCGAGGAGCGCCCGCTGCCGATCCTCGTCTACCTTCAGTTGGGCGTCGCGGGCGCGCGCTTCGAGCTCGATGGCTTCGGCTTCAGCGGCGTGGGCCATCGCGACGGCCCTCCCTCCATCCCAGAAGGGAACCGCGAGGCTCACCCCGAGGCGATACATCGGAAACACCCTTTCATTGATCCCGGCAACACCGGTTTGACCGATGATCGCGAGCGCCGGGACGCGGCTTCCGCGGTGCATCTGGGCTTCTCGGCGCGCCGCCTCGCCCTGACGCTCGAGAACATCGACCTCCGAATGCGCGGGTGCCTTGGATTCGGCCGCGGTGATCTCGAGGAGCTCGACGTCGGGCTCTGCCTCCGGGGATAGCTCTGCGCCCACCGTAGACTCCAAGAGACTCTTTGCGCCGATCGCCCTTGTCAGCGCTTCGCTGGCGGCAAGCTCGACCTGCAGCTCCTCGTAGCGCGCGGCGTCCAGCTCGGTCCCAGGAAGGTCACCTTGGGCTACCCGCTCCTCGATGCGCGCACGCTGAGCTTTCGCTTCTTCGGCGGCGCTCACTGCAAAGCGGTACATCAATTCGTGGGCCATCCAATCGAGGTAGGAGGCGCGCACCACGGCGAGCACGCTCTCGCGGGAGGCGCCAGAGCCTGCTTCGGCGGCTGCACGGTATGCTTCAGCCGCCTTGATCGAAGCCTTGGCCCGGCCGTCGTAAAGCGGTGCGCGCATGTCGATGATTGCTTCGTACCGTGCGTTCGGCCGAAACGCGCCTGGCTGCCTGACCGTCGGCGAAGCCTGGACGTTGACCTCACGGCCATCGACCGTTTGGACCTGCTCGATGAACGAGCCCGGCGCCGCCACGGTCAGTAGGTTCATCCCGAAGGTCGGCCTCTTGGCGGCACGCGCTACCTCGAGCTCGGCGTTCGCGTGCGCGGTCGTGGCCTCGACCGATTCCCAGCGCTCCTGGTTTTGAAGCGCAAGCTCCTCGACCTCGTGAAGCGTGACGATCTCAGCCGATGCAGCGTCAGGTGTGAGGATCGTAGCCAGCACGACCAGCATCGCCGGTGCTTGGCCCTTCCAATTGAAGACCACATTCATGTTCCACCTCATTCATGGCGCAAAGCATCGATCGGCTGGAGCTGCGCCGCGCGCCGGGCGGGAAGGTAGCCGAAAGCGACTCCGACACTGGTTCCGAAGGCTGCAGCGCCGATCATCGTGAGCAAGGGCAGGCCGCCAGACCAAGCCATGGCCCGCGCCACGAGACTCGATGCGATCCAGCCGAGGAGCACGCCCACCATCGATCCGGCGAACGACAACACCACGGCCTCGGACAGAAACTGCGTCAGAATCTGCCGGGGTGATGCTCCGATTGCGGATCGAATGCCGATCTCCTTGGTGCGCTCCGCCACCGACACCAGTTGAATGTTCATCACCCCAATGCCGCCCACCAGCAGCGACACGGCGGCGATTCCCATCAGAAGGCCTGTGAGTATGTTGGAGACCAGCCTCGCGACTTCGGCCTGCTGCGCGGGGCTTGCCAATCTGAAGTCGTCCGCTTGGTCCTCGGAAAGCCGGTGAGAATGGCGCATGATGGGGCCAAATTCCAATATCGCCGTTTCCAAGAGGTTGAGATCGCGTACTTGCACCATGAGCTCGTGGTACCCGATGGGCATCCCGAGAAACGCTGCGTAGGTGGTTGCGGGGATCAGCACCGTGTCGTCGAGGTCGGTCCCGGTCGTCTGCTGTCCTTTCGACGCGAGCACGCCGATGATTTGGCAGGGAAGGTTGGCGCCAATCGTGATGGTCTTGCCCACTGGGTCAGCTTGACCGAAGAGCTCCCGTGCGACCGTGGTCCCGATCACGGCCACCTTCGCTCGTTGCTGAACATCGGTGTCGTCGAACATGCCCCCGATCTGCATCGGCCACTCTCGGACGTAGACGAAGCCCGGCATCGTGCCGGTGACGTTCGTGAAGTAGGTCGCATCTACAGAGTGGACGGGTTGAAGCTCTGTCACCCGAGGGACGACCCTCTCGATCGTCATCGCGTCGCGCCTCAGCGCTTCGGCATCTGCATCGGTAAGGGGCTTTGCAGTGCCCGGAAAGTCGAGCCGGCCGAGGTTGCTCCGGACGAAGACGACGCGCGTGCCCAGAATCTCGAATTGCTGCATCACCGACGCGCGCGCACCCGTGCCAAAGCTGACCATCGCAATGAAGGCGGCCACGCCGATGGCGAGACCGAGCACGGTAAGCGTGCTCCGGCCCGGATTCCGGATCGCGGTGCGAACGGCCCGACCCACGATTTCGCTACGCGTGTGCCGCATGTGGGCTCCCATCGGCGACGACCCTTCCATCGCGCAAGAAAACCTGGCGGTGGCAGAAATCCGCGATCTCCGGATCGTGCGTGACGATAATCAAAGTGAGCGACCGCGCCTGGTGGATTTCGAGAAGCAAGCTCATGACCTCGTTCCCTGTCTTCGTGTCGAGCGCTCCGGTGGGCTCGTCGGCGAGAATGAGGCGGGGCTCCGCAGCGATCGCGCGGGCAATCGCAACACGCTGCTTTTCGCCGCCCGAAAGCTCCGACGGCCTGTGGCCCATTCGATGGCCCAGACCAACGCGCTCGAGAAGCTCGACTGCGCGAGCCTCTCGCTCGACCCGGCCGCGGCCTGCGTAGTAGAGGGGAAGCGTGACGTTTTCGAGGACGGTGTTGTCCGAGATCAAGTGAAACGACTGAAAGACGAAACCAATGTAGTGAAGGCGCACCCAGGCCCGCTCCCGTTGGCTGAGCGTGGACACGTCGCGTCCGCCGAGCGAGTAGGACCCACGCGTGGGGCCATCGAGGCACCCGAGAATGTTGAGCAAAGTTGACTTGCCCGACCCAGACGGGCCCCGTAGCGCGATGATCTCTCCAGACTCCACGGTCAGGTCGATGTCGTCGAGCACCGGCGCCGTCATGTGGGGAAACTCTTTGCGAATGCCATGGGCTTCCACGATCGAGAATCCCGTCACCGGCGACCTCGCAACGTGAACACTGGAGCATTTGAATCCGGTTCGCCCTCGAGCGCCAACCCGATCGCGATCGGGTCGTTCACGTGGAGACTTTCGGGATCGATCGGCCGAACTTCGGTGAAAGCGCCGTCGGACAGCCCGGCTTCAACGGGGATCTCCTCGAGCTCGGACCCTCTGACCCGCCAGACGCGACTGCGTGCGGGGGCATCGCTGGCGCCCTGCGGGGTGAACCGAAGCGTCGCTTCACGCACCGTGAGCACGTCGTCGACCTGAGCAACCTTGATTCGGACCATTGCCGTCATGCCGGGAAGCAGCAGGTGCTCTGGGTTCTCCGTCGCAAGCGTGACGTCGTAGAAGATCGCGCCGTACTCGGTGCGGGGGTCAGGGCTGATGTGCTTTACCTTCGCCTCGAAGACGCGGCCTGGGTAGGTGGGCACTTCGAATTTCGCATCCAAGCCAACGGTCACGTCACCGATGTCGGCCTCGCCAATCGGGGCGGCAACGTTCATCTGGTCGACGGGCGCGCCGATTCGGAACAAGCGGTCCGGGGGCGCTACGATCGTCCCGGTGTGGGGTGGGACCTCGAGAACCAGGCCTGCGCGAGGAGCCACGATGTCGGTCCTGTCTCGCTCGCGCTCCCGGAGGGAGGCTCGTTCGAGGGACGCGTCACGTTCTGCCCGCGCGGCTTGAACCGTGGCGCGAGCTTTGACCATTTCGGAACGTGCGGTCTCGAGGTCGCTCTGACTGGCCAGGCTCTTTTCGGCGAGGCGCTCCGTGCGGGCGAGGGTTTCAGCGGCTCGCTGAGAGGCCGCTTCCGCCTCCGAGACACGCGCGCGCGCTGCTTGGAGCTCCGATTGAGCCACGCGGAAGGCGATGTCGGCGGGACCCTCGTCGAGCTGCGCGAGAAGCTGGCCCTCTTCGACATTGTCGCCCGTCTGCACCGCAATCCTGGTGAGCTGCCCCTCGAACGGCGACGGCACCTCGACTTCGTCGGTCAGCTCTAGATGCCCGGTCACCCGGATCTCCTTGACGATCGAGGTTCGCGTGACCTGCGCCACCCGGTAGGGGCTTTGCCTGGGACCACGGGTCAGGAAGTAAGTCGCAACGCCGCTTACGGCGACCAGCACGGCGACGACGATTGCAATGATCCGGCGGCGTGGGGAATCGAGCCTCGGAATCTCGAGTCTTTCATCGACCGCTGTGGGCGTCCCTTCCATGTCGGCGATAAATAGGCTTTCCGGCTCGACGACGCCAGGCGCTACCAACGTGCTCGGGTCGCGGAGACCCCTTATACGGCTTGACCCTCGTTGACCATGCGGCGAGCAGCGCTGCAAATGGAAGCCACTGCCGTACCGCCGAAGATCATCTGAATCCCGGCAAGAGTGCCGACGGCCCATACTCCCGAGATGGGAAACTGCCGCCAGATCATGACGCCGAGCGCCAGCGCCACGACGCCACTAAAAAGCGCCCAGCCCCATCCCTTGATCGGTCGAAGCCGAAACGCCCAGATGATCTCCACGATGCCGACAGCGACGAAATAGACTGCCAACACCAAGGTCAGCGTCGCGAGCGCCATTCCGGGACGGGCGAGCATGTAGCCTCCAATGATGATCGACAGCACGCCCATCAAGAAGACCATCAATCCGTGTCCGAACGAGCCCATCCTGAAGGCGAGAAAGAGCCGTGACGCGCCGGACGCGATCAGAAGCACACCCACTGCAACTGCGATCGAGATGCCGGCCACCAACGGGGAGAGCAAGGCGAGCACACCGGCGATGACCACGACGATGGAAACCACCATGCCCACCCCGGCATGGCGCTTGATCATTCCGAGCATTTCTTGATCTGCGTCTTGCATACCGTTGATCATCACTTACCTCCCAAGGGTCCGATGGGAGCCCGGGGCGGATGAAATCGCAAGGGAGAAATCACTAGACTTGACCCGGCACGCGACGAGCCCGGCGAGGCACTTCGCCGACGCTGACGCGAACGCAGATTCTGCGTTTCGACCTCCCGGGCGCAAACGGTTCACGCGTGAATACAGAAATGTCGAGGAAACGCCGCGCCGCGTCAATGCCTCGCTTGGCATGGTCTTTGCGTAGCTCCACTACGGAGGAAGGCAGCTATGCTGATTTCCCGCTATTTGCATGGTTTCGATCGGTGGTATGCGGCTCTGCTGATCGCGTTGTTGGTTGGATGCGGCGCTGATTCGACGAGGGGCTTGTTGGTCGTCGTCGACAGCTCCCTCTACGAGCCGTTGCAAGCAAGCCTCGATCAGTACGCGCAATCGGTGCAGAGCGAGGGCTATGAGGTCTACGTCGAACCCTGGAACCCCGGGACCGTCGATGACCTCAAGGCTTTGGTGTTCGACTATGTCGATCGTCATCACGTCGAAGGTGCGCTCCTCATTGGCGACTTACCCGCCGCTTGGTACGAAATGATCAACCAGAGCACGAGTGTCTACGACGACTTCCCGGTCGACCTTTATCTGCAAGACCGCGATGCTGTGTGGACCGACGAAGACGAGAATGGCCGCTTGGACCATCATTCGGAGCTCAATCTAGATATCTACACATCGCGCCTCACGGGAACGGTGGAACAGCTCGAGAAATACTTCGCGCGCGCGAAGCGCTACCGCGAGGACGGTCCACTGGTCGATGTGTCAGCCTTCATCTTTCTCGATGACGACTGGTCCAGAGCGAACACGACAGACACATTCTACCTGAACAAGCTCTACAGCTCGGTCGAAGTCATCCAGACCGTGGCAGACAGCACACGCGACAACTATCTCGCTAGGCTCACGGGTCGGGGAGCCGAGCTCGTCTACCAGGCGATTCACGGGAGCTCGCTTGCACTCTGGTTCAATGACCTCGACGAACAAGGCCAAAAAATCCTGAGCAACGTCCTGCTGAGCGAAATTCCCAGGTACAACTTCAAAGGGTCATTCTACATCTTGTCGGACTGTAGGGCTGCAAGGTTTACGGTGCCCAACATAGCCGAGGCCTACACCGTTGGGACCGACTACGGGCTTGCGATCGTCGGCTCCACCAAGATAGGGCAAATGCTGAACCCACGCGTCTTCGACAAAGGCTTGGCTCTCGGCCGTGGCTGGGGCGAAGCCTACAAGGCATGGTACAACGAGGAAGGCAAGCGCAGCGACGAGTATCAACTGGGCATGGTCCTCATGGGGGATCCACTGTTGCGCCTCACGGGGGACCTGACGCCATCGGCAGGCGACTTCCCTGACTCGACCCGAGCGAGCCCTGAGGGACTGGACGTTCTGCCCCAAGAGGAGATCATGGAGAATTGCAGTGGCAACTCGGACACGTTCGAGGAGTACCGAGCTGCCCATCCGGAGTTCTTTGGTGACTGAGCTCCGCAGGGCCTCGGGGAGGATGGCCATGATGCATGACCTCTTCGGATTTCTGGGCCTGGTCACGCTCAGTGCCCTTTCCCTGGTTGGGTGTGGTGGAACCGGCGGCTCCGGTGGCACCGGTGGCACGGGCGGCGTGACCTCCATCGCTCGGATCGTGGTCGTCAGAGAGTGGAACGAGGTGAACGGCTTTTTGGAGCCGCTCGAGGCCGTGGAGATCTGCGACACGGACACGGCCAACTGCGTGCAGACCGACGCGGCGGGGCGCGCCACGGTGTGGGTGCCGATCGATCAAGAGTTCAGCTTCACCGCTGAAAAGGACGGCTACACGCCCTATTTACTGTCGGGCTTCATGCCAGCGGAGCCGGAAATCTTCCCCCGGTTCGGCATGTCCACGGAGCAACGCTTGGCCGATCTGCATGCGCTGGTCATGTCGCCATACCCGATGCAGGGTACTGGCTCGATCGTCGTCGTGTTTCTGACTCCCATCGCAGGCGCGACGCTCGAGCTGGGGTATGCGGCCGGCAAAGCATACTACTATGATGAGCAAGGAAACTGGGACGCCAACCTCCCCGCAACGACATCTTCGGGACGCGGCCCGGGGGGCGGCTTCACCGAGGTCGACCCGGGGGAAGTCGAAATCCAGATTGGCGGAACCGCTGAGGGTTGCGTAGTGGTCTCGGGCTGGCCGGGCGAAGTCAAAAACAGCGTCCGAGTGCCGATTCTGGCCGGTCACTTGAGCTGGGTGCTCCTATCTTGCGAGGTTTCGCAGTAGACGGGAGCCGAGTAGCCATGCGTTATTTGTTCTTACTTCTCATCGCGGTCGCGCTCAGCATGGTGTCGCTGGTTTACTGCGGCGATGAAAGCGGAGTCGGAGGTTCCGGAGGCGGCGGCGGAACGGGTGGAGTGAGCACGACGCCTAGGATCGTCGTGATCAAGGAGTGGAGCCCGTTGATCGGCCTCGTGGGGGTGCTGCAAGGCGTGAAGATCTGCGGCACCGATACCGGCGACTGCGTGCTGACCGACGCTGCAGGGCGGGCCACCGTACAGATTCCCATCGGGCGGGAATTCAGCTTCACCTTGGACAAAGAGGGTGAGGCGCCGTTCTTGCTGCCAGACTTCGATCCATCGGGGGTCGAGCTCTTCCCCACGTTCGGCATGGTCATGGACCAGCGGCAAGCGGACATGCACGCGCGGGTGATGTCACCGTACCCCATGGAGGGCACCGGATCGATCGTGATCGTCTTCGAGCCCAGGTTCTCGACGATAGCAACCGGCTGTGTCGGGGTCGCGGGCGTGACCCTCGACCTCGCCGATGCGACCGGCAAGTACTACTACTACGATGAGCAGGGGAATTGGGACGCGGATCTCACGGCGACGACGTGTTGGGGCTGGGGCGGTTTCACAGAGGTGACCCCAGGTATTGTCGAGGTGGAAATCGGGGGAAACGCCGAGGGTTGCGTCGTGCTGCAGGGTTGGCCTGGCGAGGTCGAAAACAGCGTCAGAATGCCCATCCAAGCCGGGTATTTGACCCGCGTCCGCGTAGCCTGCGACGCCCCGGAGTAGGAGGCCTCAATGCTTCATTTACTGTGTACGGCGCCAACGACGATCTCACCGATCCGGGTCAATCCTTCGGTGAGGATCTGTGGAGGCGTGAGGAGGCTGACGACCACCCAGGCCTCGTCGGGGAAATCATAGAACCACCCGGGTTGCACGAGCACGCCATGAGTCGAGGAAACCGAGGACCCATCGTTCTTCCGACAAGACCTCGGGCAACCGTAGGACTTGATACCAGCCCCCTTGCACCGGAAGCGCCGAGATCTCGGGAACGTCCTGCTGGAGGAGACCTGCGGCTTGGCGGTTGTGCTGCAATCGCTCGAAAATCCGGTCGCGCCGCGCTGCCGAAACGGTCGTCACGAGCGACGGAAGCGCGCGCTGGGCAACCTCGTTGGCCGACAGATAGGTGTCGGTGATCAGATCGAGATGGGCGAGCGCGCGCTCGACCCGGTCGTTCTCTCCGGAAACGGCGATCCAACTGAGCTTCAGCTGAGGGAGCGCAGCGGCTTTCGACAGCCCGCCCAGCGCAAAAAGCAAGCCTGAGCGTGCCCTGGTGTGACGCAAGGGCGATGGCTCGGCGCAGCGAAGATCGTAGGCCGCGAAGACCTCATCCAACACCACCGGTCGACCATGGCTCAGAAGAAAGTCGAGGTCGTCTGCCGAGAGATAGGCTCCGGTCGGATTGTTCGGGCTCACTGCGAGGATGAGCCTCACCCGCGGATTCAGGCGCTCGAGGAACGCCGTGCGATCGATGTGCCACTCGCCGTCATACCGAAACCCGTAGGGCGAGGCGACCGTGCCTTCGAGCCGCGCCAGCATCGGGAGCAGGGGATAGCTCGGTTCGGGAATCAAGACATGGTCGCCTGGATCACAAAAGAGCTTGATGAGAAACGAGTATGCGTCGCTCGTCGTGGCCGTGAGCACCAAGTGCTCTTCGTCCCATTCGAGCTGCTCACCGAGCGCGCGTCGCGCCGAAGCGAGCCCCCGGGGTTGCGGGTCATAGGTAGTCGGATGGACGGCGCAGATCGCCCGGCGCACCTCTTCGTCGTCAAACGCAAGCTCGACGGACGTCGGATTCGAGAGGGTCAGATCCCAGGTAGGCGGCTTCGCTGCCATCGCGCGGGCGACCGTGTTGAGAGTCAGGTCGAACGTCCCTCGTGTCGAAAACATTGAATGATCATCCATGGTCCTGCCTCCGCTTCGCGAGCAGGAACAGGGGAATCGCCATGAGCTGCGCCGTAACGGAGGCGATCACGAGAGCGGCAACGGAGATGTCGTAAAGCCATCCGAGCAAGGCGCTGCCCAAGAACCAGAACACCCCGAAGATCATGTTGAAAAGGCCATACGCCGTGCCGCGCAGGTCGTGAGGGGCCATTCCGGCGACCGCGGCTCGCATGATCGATTCTTGCGCACCCAACCCCGCGCCCCAAAGGACGACCCCGGCGAGCGCAGAGCCAAAGAGGTGTCCGAAGGCAAGCGGCGCGAAGAACGCGGAGACGCCAGTCGACACTGCGAGGACCGCGATGCCTCTCCGGTCGAACCAGCGGCCGAATAAGAGCGCCGAGACTGCATCGACGGCCATGGCAACGGAATAGAGGATGGGAATCCAGGTCGTGGGCACGGTACCCTTGACCTGAAAATGATACGCGAGCAGCGGATAATCAGCGTAGCCCACGGCGACGAAACAAGTAGCGGCCAAGTAGACCCGGAATGCCGGCGAAAACCCCTTCGCAAACAAGTCCCGGCCGACGGGCTCGAGCTCATGCGGCCTCGGATAGAGCCGGCGGGCGAAGAGCAGGACGCTCAGCGCTGCGAGCGCCGGCAAGAGCAGCACGGCGAATGCCATGCGGTAATCGCCCCGCAGCCATAAGACTCCAGCGACGACCATCGGACCGAGGGTAGCCCCGACTTGATCCATTGCTTCGTGCAGCCCGAAGCCCCAACCGCGTCCCGCCTCGTGCGTCGCATAGGAAAGCATCGCATCGCGAGCGGGTGTGCGAATCGCCTTGCCGGTGCGTTCGACGATGATCATCGCAGCGGCGGCGGGCCAATTGTCCGCCAACGCGAGCGCTGGGACCGCGAGGAGATTGACGGCATAGCCGACTATCGTGAGTGCCCAATAGCGCTGCGTGCGATCCGCGAGGTGACCAGACCAGAGCCGTAGGGCATAACCGACCAGCTCTCCGGCACCGGCGACGGCTCCGACCGCCGCGGCGGAGGCGCCGAGCAGAGCCAGGTAGGGACCCGTGACGGAGCGCGCGCCTTCGTACGTCACGTCGGCGAACAGGCTGACGATGCCCAGCAGCACGACGAATCTCAGCGGCTTAGTCAGTTCCTTCACGGAGTCACTCGCGCTTTTCTCGGGACCCGAACCCCGTCCGCTCTCTATCACGAACGGACGGATGGATCGCGGGCCGTGTTCCAGCTATGCGTGACAGAGCGAGGGCAGGCCGATAGGCTACGCCCAACGCGTTCGGGAGGTGGTCCGATGAACCGATGCTTGAAGTCAATCCTCGTTGTATCCGTGATGCTCACCGGGTGTGGTGAATCGAGCTCGCTCGAACCCCCTAGGACCTGCGCAACCGATATCGTCATGGGTGAGGTCCAGGCCTTCGGCCCACCGACGCCGATGAGAACGGAAGGAATCACCTTCGACGCCAATGGGAATCTCTTCGTCTCCGCGATCGACAGCACCGCGGATGACCAGTTGCTCTCGATCGGCACCGACGGTTCCTCCACCCTCGTGGCAGAAGCGGCATCGATTCTCGGCCTCGCAAGCGATCCGAACGGCATCCTCGCGGCAGCGATCGACACGGGTGAGCTCCTGCTGTTCGATCCGTCGGACGGCTCGTCTCAGGTCATCGCACAGGACCTCGGCGCACCCAACTTCGTCATCACGACACCTTGGGACACGTTTCTCGTCTCCGACGACACCATTGGTGAAGCCGCAATTGACGAGGTGACGCCAGAGGGAGCAACTTCCACTTGGGTGCAAGGCGTGCCCACGCCAAACGGGATGGTGTTCTCGCTCGACGGACGAACGCTCTACGTCGCCTCGACCTTCGAAGAGCCGGGCCTTTGGAGGGTCCCGGTCTCCGCCGACGGGCAGGCCGGAACACCGGAGAAGTGGGTCGCCTTCGCGTCCCAGACGACACCCGACGGCGTCGCGATCGACAGCGAAGGCAATGTCTACGTCGCCCTCAACATCGCGGGCCAGATTGCGCAGGTGGATGCAGAGGGCAACATCACCATCATCGCCGAGGGAGTAGACACGGTAGCGAGCCTCGCGTTCGGCCAAGGCGAGTTCGACCCCTGCTCGATCTATGCGACCAGCCTGTTCGGCACTCAGCTGTGGAGAGTCGGCGTCGGCATCCTCGGTACGGAGAAGTAGTCGTTTTTGAGAACGCTTCAGACGCTGCGTCTAGCCATTCTTTTCGCGACCATCTACGTCGTCGAGGGGATCATCGAGCCGACGACGGGGGTGGTGGCCGAACCCGTCGAGTCGCTGCTGAAACATTGGGGTGAGACGCCTGTAGAGATCGCGTCGTTCTTGGCGATTGTCGGGCTTCCGTGGTGCCTCAAGCCCCTGTTTGGATTTCTATCGGATTTTCATCCTCTGCATGGTTTTCGTCGCAGATCCTATCTGCTGATCTCCTCGGCGATGGGCGCGCTGGTGTTTTTGCTCTTGGCGATGACTCATCTCACGCATGCAAAACAGCTTTGGATTACGGCCCTGCTCTTCGTCGCCACGATGACGGTCGCCGCAACCGACGTCGTCCTCGATGCACGGATGCTCGACGTGACCAAACCCCTCGGGATCACCGCACGCATTCAGTCAGTCCAGTATGGCGCTGCTTACACCGGCGCAATGTTCGCTGGAGTGCTCGGTGGAAGGATCAGCGAATCGAGGCACACCGATGCTGCGTTCATGATTTGCGCCATGCTGATGGCGTTGCAATGGTGGATCATCTTCCGCTGGATGCGGGAGGCTCCCCTGCCATTGACGTCGGCCAGCGTGCGCCCAGACATCCGCGGAATATTTCGCGGGACGATTCGTTCACGAGCTCCGATGACCGTGGCGCTCTTGTTGGCCATCTTTCATCTCAATCCATTCACGCAGGCATCGATCTATCTCTATCTCACCGGTCCTCTACGCCTCAACAATTCCGTGTATGGAGATAGCCTAGCGTGGGGGTCGGCTGGCGGGCTCCTGAGCACGATCGCCTACGGCCTGCTGGGCTCCCGTTTGCCACTCCTCGTTCGCGCCAACCTTGGAATACTCGGGGGTGTCGTGAGCAGCTTGGCTTATCTGATTCTCGGTCGAGAGCGTGATCTTTACGCCATTAGTTTGTTGTCCGGATTCACCTACATGCTCGGAGGCTTGGCCTTGATCGATCTGGCGGCTCGCGCCTGCCCCACCGATGCCAGCGGCACCGTCTACGCGGTATTCATGTCTGTCTGCAACCTGTGTGCAGCGCTTGCGACGTGGCTGGGTGGCTACCTCTACTCCGGGTTCACGGAGGCGTGGGGAGCCACGCACGGTTTCCAAGCCTTCGCGGTGTGCGGAGCAATCGTGACCGGGGCCTGTTGGGTGGTCTTCCCCAAGGTCCCGTGGCGAGAGCTCGCAGGAGCTTCCCAAGCTCCGACGCTTTCGGCATGACATCTCAATTCAGGTTGCTTCCTCGGCTAGTCGGCCCGTTAGCTCGTCGGGACGTAAACTCGGCAGCGAAATGCTTTCCGGCGACGAGGCCAAGCCACGACATGACCGCGGCCAGAACCGCAAGCCGCGTGCTTCGCCGGCCGGCGACGGCGGCCATCGCTGCACCAACGCCAAGGCCGATCGCCCAAGCAAGGAACCCGAGCTCTCGCTTCGTGGCGAGCACAACGCCAGCCCACAGCAATCCCAAGGCGAGGGCAACGATCAACCCAACGAACGCGGACAGAGCAATCGGTCGCTCAGGCGCGGTCTGGGACGGTTTCTCGGTTGAGCAATGCTGCGGCGGCACAGCAGACCCGCAGGTTCGCGGGCTTAGGGGCGCGCGCCCGCTTCGATCTTCGCTCTCCTCTCGTCCATCGACTGGGCCTTGGCTTGAAGCTCGCTAGCTCGCCGAGCCATGGGGCCGAACTGTCTTCGGGGATCCGTTGCTCGCTCCCGCTGTTGGTGAGAAGGAACGTGCCGAGGGCGCCGCCGAGCGCGAAAACCGTGATTCTCCGGGAGTCCGGGACCGCCATGCCCCAAACGATAACCCAGATCGGGCCCGCTGGGTCTTGGCTGGCAGTCCCCCACTCCAAGGGCTTCTCTTCGCAGGCTATTTGCGGCAAGCTCGGTGCCGGTGGGAAATATGGACGACGAGAACCCCAGCATCCTCTCTCACGTTTCGATTGGAACCAACGACTTGGCTCGTTCGATTGCGTTCTATGACGCGGTTCTTCCCCCGCTCGGCTGCAAGAAGCTCTTCGAGTATCGCGACTTCGGTGCTGTCGCGTACGGAAAGCAGTTTCCGGAGTTCTGGGTGCAGAAGCCAATCGATCGTCAGCGTGCGACAACGGGCAACGGAACACACGTCTGTTTCATCGCATCAAGCAAAGAAGCCGTTCACGCCTTTCATGAAGCCGGCCTGGCCGCCGGCGCAACCGACGACGGTCCGCCAGGACCGCGCCCGCAGTACAGCCCGGGCTACTACGCCGCGTTCGTGCGCGATCCCGACGGACACAAGATCGAAGCCGCCTATTTCGATGCCTCCCTTGGCGAGCACGCATGAGCGCAGGGCCGGGAACGCTTTAGCGCGCTCGGGATGATCGGCGTCGTCGACGTCGGGCCATGATCAAAGCCAGGCAAACAAACAGGAAGAAACATGCCGAGCCTCGGTTCATGGGTCGGAGCGAACACCCCGAGGACCCGCCGCGATTCGACGCCCGAGGATTCGCTCCGGCGCCGCCCGAGCCACCCGAAGCGCCGCCTCCGCCGCTGCTTCCACCCGTGCCAGGCTCGTTGCTCGGGGTCGACGTCTTGAACGCGGCGCTGAGAGCCCAGCCAGGGTTGCCGTCGGCCGAGAAAGCATAGGCTCCGACGTCAGCAACGCCATCCCGAGGCGTGCCGTTGAAATCATCGAAGGTCACATGCGCAGAGCTTCCCGCTGACACGAGGGTGCCTCCGACCGCGGGAAAGAGATCCATGGGCGGCTCGCCGGCGAAGCTCGCCGCCACGAAGTCGGCCCCCAGATCGCCATTCAGCATGCTGAGTGATCCACCGACCCCGCCGATTCCGACGTTCCCCTCGAAGACGAGTCCGGACGTACCGCCGTTGACGAAAAACGCTTGCCCGATTTGCGCATAGAGTGCGTTGTTTGCGATCACGATCGGCCCGGAAATTCCACGCAGGCTCATCGCATTGCCGTCAGCCTCGACAACGGTGTTGTGTACGACCTCGAGGTTCGACGGACTTCCCGATTGATGCGGCTGCATCGCGATCCCGTCCGCGTTCGCGCTCAAAATGATGTTGTTGCGGATGGTGGCATCGGCAGCGGACTGAATTCCGTGATCGCCGCAGTTCCACATCAAGTTTCGTTCGATGACGTTGGGCGGGCCATTGGATGCATAGGTGAGTATGCAAGGATAGTTGGTGTCGTGGATCACGTTGTCCCGGATGACGTTTCCAAAGCTTCCTTCCTTGAGCTCGATCCCATCACCTTGGCTCACTGATGGCTGATTGGTGTGGTGTACGTAGTTGCCTTCGATGAGGCTGTTGACCACTTCGCAGCCGCCCTCGTTGCAGCCGAGGTACATGCCCTCGCCGGTGTTGTTGGTATGGTGGATGTGATTGCCCACGATTCGGAGCGACTCGTAGGTGACGTTTGAATCATTGGCTCTGATCGCGACGTCCCCGGTGTCGTGCACCTCGCATTCCTCGATCGCGAGAAAACGCGCTCTGCTGATCCGAATGCCGGCCGAGCCTCCGGAGAATTCGAGGCCCCGAATCGTGACGTACTGCGCGTCATCGATGTCGATGATGTTCTGACTGGCATCCGGGCGGTGAAGGTGCGGTGTCTCGCCGTCTCCTGCCCGGATGACGATGGGCGCTTCATCCGTTCCCGCGATCGCGAACGAGAAGCGTTCGGTCAGGTTGTACGTTCCGCCCGAAAGAACGAGCTCGTCGCCCGGACCGAGCGCGTTGATCATCGCTTCGATGTCGTCACTGGGCCCTGCAGTCAGCACCTCGGCCGCTACAGCCGCGGGAGAGCCGAACCCCGTCACCCCGGCGACCGCCATCGCCATCAGCGCGCCGCTCCGAATCCTCGAACCCATGGTTTTCAGAGTAAAGAGCTGGCGGGGCGCGAGCAAACTGGGCAGAAAATCGTGAGCACTATCACAGGCCGGGTCAAATCCGATCTGCAACGGTCTAGGGGGCTTGCTGACCGGCGGTGCTCGTCGTGATCACCGTGACGACCTCCGCAGGCACGGTGGCTCCAAGCGACTTGCGGGCCGCCGTAGAGCTTGCTCCAGTTTCCGCTCCCGCCCCCCTTGAACATCCAGAGATTGTCATTCGTGAAGCCGCTCGCGCCCGCAACGACGTAACCGCCTTCGCTGGTTTCGAGAATGTCGTAGCCGGTGTCGGCTGTGGTCAGCGCATCGAGGTTGGTGACGGACCGCTTTCACGAATGGGCCGACGAAGCCGTAGACGAGGACCTGGAGCTCGGGGCCTACGTAGATCTTGCCGCTGGCTTTGTCTTTGATCTGCGGCGGTCGAAGATCGCGCTCATCGAGTGGTCTTCTGTCGGACCGAAGCTGCCGTTCTCGTAGCCGAGCCCGAGCGAATAGGTGCTGCTCTGACTGACGGTGCTGCTCAGTGTCGATCATCCCATCGCAGTCGTCGTCGACCGGAGTTTGGCCGGACACTGTAGGCTCTTCCACAGTGGGTACGATAGTCCAACACGTCGCGCGGCTTCTTGTTGACGCCCAAATCACAAGAGGTAGGTGTTGGGCGATCGCTGAAGCCACGGCAAAACGCAGGGAATTCTGACCCCTAGCAACGGCTTAGCCGCGTCGACATCTGATTGCTCCGTGGCGCTAGCTTAGTGGGTAAGACTGCAGGGCCCAGGCGCTCCGTCAGTTGAGTGGCAGTGTGAGCACAGGCCCGCGAGTTCTCACGTTTCCGGACTGCAGTTGAAAGAGCTGATCGAGCAAGTTGAACGTCGACTTCGAGTTGAGGTCCGAGTCCTCG
Organism: uncultured delta proteobacterium; assembly: GCA_963792825.1. Classification (GTDB taxonomy): domain Bacteria; phylum Myxococcota_A; class Polyangia; order Polyangiales; family Houyiibacteriaceae; genus SG8-38. The sequence goes on from CAWBXS010000002.1 coordinate 495,784, forward strand.
ATGTAGAACCACTTCCCTCGATACTCCACACGGACGAAGGCGTCGTTTGGAACATGGTCGCTCGAGGCGACCCGAAACAGCGCGCCGGTCAACACCTGCCAGTCGAACTGGGTCCCGTCGCGATGTCGGGTCACCGTCACTCGTCCTGCTTCGACGTCCTGCGGGGGCGGCTCGACGCCCTGAGAAAGATAGCTCATCACGCCGATGAGCGCGCGCGGCAAAATGCCGATTTCGCGAGGCGAGCGATACGTCGGGTTCGTCGTCAAGAAGAACTCATTGAGGTCCGAGCGGAGGCCCAAAATTTCTTTCAAGCGTTTCGATTGCTCGGCGATCTCGGGAGCATCCCCGAATGCCAGGGTCATCACAAAGGGCGTCCCTGGGTCCCCGAGCGGGATCGTGTCGAGGGTCTCCTCGGGACCGAGGCGCCGGTAGCGCAAATCCAACGCGTCGGCTTGGCTCATTTCGTCGAATAGTGTTGCAACTTCGACGAATCGCTCGAAGTCCGGCGCGAGATCAGGCGTCGGCCCAGCCGCAGTAGGCGCGTTCCACACGTCGTTGATCCGCTGGACACAGCAGCGCAGGAGACGTTCGAACCGCCAACCCGAGTGACTGAGGAGCACGAGCGCGCTCATCGGCACGGGGGATAGCAGGCGGTTCACGAACGTTTCGCCTTGAAGCGGCGTGTACGTGATGGTGGGTCGGTCTTCGTAGTACACGTCACCCCCAACGCCTCCCACTGTTTTACTGCCCGGCCCACCGATTCCGCCGACCGATGCCGAGCCCGAAAGACCCAGCACGTACTGGGTCGCGACGCTCGACACTTCGATGAAATAGGGGGTGTCGCGATAGCGGAGTCGGACGAGGTTCGCGAGCATCTGCTCGTTGCGGGTATCGATGATGGCCGAGTTGTAGTCGAAGCGCGTTTTTCGGATCGATTTGGGACCGACCTTCGTACAACTCGACAGAAAAACCATGGTCGCTACGCTGGCGAGGCAAACGGGAAATAGAGGGATCGCTATTCGCGGGGTTGCCGTCATCTCGCCGCGAAAGGTATCTCAATCCACCAGTTTGTCTTGTCGCGATTCCACAATCTCGATCGGCCCATTTTGTTTCGAATGAGTAAACGGAAGAGTTCGACTCCATTCTTCAACTTTTTACTTAGGTCAGATCTCGTTTCAGACTGGCATTCGAAGGCACTTCAACTAAAAGAGGTCTCCAAGCTCCCGCTTCGGAGGTCGACCATGGAACCCTTGCCTCGATTCGTCCCGCTGGACAGGATGGTTGCGTTCAGCGACGGCGTGTTCGCGGTTGTCATTACTCTGTTGGTCCTCGGGATCGAGATCCCCTCGGACGCCGTTCTGACTGGATCTGCGTTGGCAACGGAGCGCGAAAAGATCCTCCACCAGCTCCTCATCTACTTCGTCGCGTTTTGGCTGGTGGGGATGTATTGGTCCCAACAAAGTCTCTTTACTGCTGGGCTCAAGCAGATCGACCGGGGAACCTTCGTCCTCAATCTCCTGCTTCTCTTGCCCATCACGCTGCTTCCCTTCGTCACCCAGCTCATGGGAACCATGCGCGATGACTGGAGGGCCGTTCTGAACTTCGCTCTAATCAATGTACTCGCGACGTTCGTGATCGAGCGCATGTGGAGTCGCATCGCGGCTCTGCCCGAGATTCACGAGAGCCCTCAGACAGCGATGCTCGCTGCGAGGATGCGGGTAGAGCTCCGCGTTCACGCGGCTGTGATTTTCCTCGGTGTTCTCGTTGCGCGGTTCGACGTGAGGGCAGGCACGCTCGTGTTCATTCTGATTCCGTTCGCCCACTTCTACAATTTCCTCCGCGATCCGTTTCGCTCTCGTTTTGACGGGCCATCCTCGGGCGAAACCAAGTGAGGACGAACCTCCGGGTCGGCGCGCGTCCCCGGGGTGCGGAGCGCTACATCTCGACATTCTGGGCAAGCGCGGTAACCGCCGTCGGGTCATGGGTGAATATCAGAAGGTCGTGGGAATCATCACGCTTTGCGTCGTCGCGCTGCTGCCCGGCGAACTACCTGCGCAAGACGACGGCATCGAGTCGGAGACACTGCAGGTCACTGTGGTCGAGTTCGCAGCGATCGTTTCGATCTCTGGCTTCACAGCGGCCATCTCTAGCTCACTGTTTTGGGCGATCACACAATCCCCTGCAAAACACGGGGATTTCTCAACCCTAACAACCACTTAGCCACATCGTCATGTTCAGGATTCGTCACTTCAGATCACGCGGTTTCAGATCTCGTGGTCAACATTTGGTCAACCAGCCTGTAGGACGTGCCGCAAGAAAGGTAAGCGATCAGCCGCGCTCACGTCCGGTCCCAAATGTCCCCGTCTTTCCGACGGCTGCGGCTCAAACGCGCCGACGTCCGCTCAGCGCGAGACGACTTCGAGCGCCGCCCCTGTGTTCTGTCCCCGCATTATGAGCTCCCAGCGGCCAGGCTCCTCGCCCTGCGGGATGGTCACCGTACAAGACCAAACTCCTTCGTAGATGTCTCCCGAGCTGGGGCTGTTGATGAAGCACGAATGGGTTCGACCTGAAGGACTCCTGAACGAGAAATTCCAGCGATCGACCCCCGAGGGGTGTGTCAGTGTCGCTTCGCACACGACGTTCGCAGGGGCGGTCGTGACGTCGACCAGCTTCGGATTGAAGTCGAATTCGACTACCTCCGGTGGGAAAGAGCGAGCATTGGCCAGGCACAGGGCCCCTAGTTGCGGGCCGCAGTCGCAAAAGCTCGGTGGGTAATCGTGCTGGGTACGGCAGACGCCGTCGTCAGCCGTCCGCTGCGCACCCATGAAGAGGAGTGAGTACGCCCAGAAACCCCCGATCACCCACGCTGCACCTTCCTCATCCGAGAACTCGATATGGAACTCATCCCTTTCTTCGTTAATCGGGATTTCGTTCACCAGGTCGGTCGTTACACTTACAGAAGCGGCGCACTCATCACCCATGTCGGTGCGACCATCGGCGTCCCGCAGAAGTATCACGTCGAAGTGTTTCCGATTGACTAGGGTGTCGGTTCAGGCCCGGGCTTTCACACGGCTGAAAAAACAGCGGCGGGGCGACGAGGGCGGCTCGAAGTCCGACAATTGAATCAAAGGCCGTGATATGGTCGGGTCATGCAGAGAGAGGTCGCCCCTCAGCCCATCGTCCTGCTCGCACTGTCGCTTTTCGCGGCGCTCGGCCTCTCGGGATGCGGCGGCGACGAACCCGATCCCTCCGCGGATGACTCGTTTCAGGATAGCCTGCAGCTCAACGCCGACGGACGCGTGATCGAAGCCAACGTGCGTGACGACGCGCTTATCAGCGGCGATGCGGAATCGGGGGAGTACGTGTTCGATTCGCGCGTGCTGAACGATGCAGGGGTCAATATCGAGGTCGGAAACGTCGTGCTGATTGCGGAGCAAGCACTCATTCGCGTCACCTCGACTACCCTGCGCGGCACTGACCTCGTCGTCAGCTCCGAGCCTGCGACGCTTCCCGAGCTCGTCGACGGTACGCTCAGTTGGAACTTACCTCTCGGCGGAGGGGACCAGCCGCTGCCAACGTTGCTGATTGGTGGAGAAGAGGTGGCGGGGGTCCGCAAGAATGGCAGCATCGACTACTCGGCCGACGTGGGAGGCTTCAAGCTGAGTCTCTCGTTCACGCCTACATCCAGCCGGAACGAGTTCAGCGTTCAGATGACGATCGACAAAGGTGTCGAACCTGCGGTCGAATTCCGGGCGTCGGCAACTGGAAGGGTAAGCGGCTTCCGCCACCTGCTCGATGTTGCGATGAGCGGCGGCCGAACCAACAGGTGGAACTTCTCGGTGCGCAATCTCGACCTCGAGCTAGAGGTGCAGATGGCGGGCGCCAACACAGGCAATGCGAGCCTGGCGGAGCTGCTCCCGAGCCCATTCTCGCTTCGGATCCCGATTCCCACGGTACTGCCACTCGGTCTGAACATCGAGGTTTCGTTCGCATTCACTGCGACTCTCGAGCTTCCGGGGCTTTTCAACGCCTCGTCACAGGTCTCGGCAACTTATCGATACGGAGGTGATGCCGGGTTCAATTTCGAGGGAGCGACCTTGCAAGCGGATGGAGCGACGACGGCCGACAGCATCGAGCTCTCTGAGCCCAACACCGCTGCCACACAAGGCCCCGCAAGCGTGTCCATCGGCATCGGCCCTCGGTACTCGTTGAACGCGCTGCTCGATCAGGTGAGCGCGCGTATCGAGACGCGCTACATTTTGGTAGGCAACCTGCGCGGGGATGCGTTGTCGGGCTTCTGCATCGAAAGCGGGGTTCAGCAAAGTGTCGTTGGCGTGGCGACGGCGGGCTTTTTTGGCATCAGTCTGGGGGAGGTCTCACATGAGTTCTATAGCAAGTTCGACAGCAAGGAGACCGGCGATTGCAGTCCGTGATGGGCTTCGCGTCTGCGGCACCTGCATGGGGAGCATGCTTTGCTCACGACTTTGGCCGCTTCTTCCAATCGTGACAGCCGCGCTGCTTCCGGCATCGCTCGCAGGTGCATTGGAGCTCGAAGATGCGGATCGCTTCGAGGTGGTCAACACATGGAGTGGAGCTAGCGTGGGTGTTCCCGGCCGATTGGGCGCCATGATGTTCTCGCAGGACGGAAACACACTTTACGTGGTCGGCAATGCCGAGGGGTCGGACAGTGCTGTCTATGCAGTGATTGTCAGGCGAGATGCGGCAACCAACAAAGTGACCGACCTCGGTCCCGCCGAGACCACCACCATGTTGTTTGCGGGCTCGCTGGTTGGGCTCGACACGGGTTTGGAGATCGGCCCCGACGGAACGCTCTTTTACACATATTGGGATGCCAACCACATTGGTGAGCGGCCCGGAGGCTTTGGGGGTGACGAGACCTTGTATGACATGGCTACCGTGGGCGTGCCCACTTCGGTCGCAGGGTTGACGTTCTCTCCCCACAGCCAAGATCCCAACTCGGGTTTCGGTCAGATGCAGGTCAGCTCGTGGCAAGGGGATAACATCTACAACATCCCTCTCATGCCTGCCGGCGCCGGCTTGTTCGAACCGGGAACCGCGGTGCTCTTCGTCGGATTACCGCAACAAGGCACCGGCGCAATTCAATACGTTCCGTCGGGCCTTTTCGAAGGAGACCTGATGTACGTGAACTGGGACTTCGGTGAAATTCGGGTCTTGGAGATCGACGCCGCGACCGGCCTGCCGATCGATGCCGACTCTGGCGAGCCAACGCTCGGCACCACCAACCCGGTCGACCAGCGCTTCGCCTACGACATGGGGGTGGGGCCTTGGGGGCTAGAGTTTGATCGGGCGTCCGGTGACTTCTTCGTCGCGACCTACGAAGGTGAGCCGACCAATTCGATCATTCAGTTCAGCGGGTCCGGCTTTGCAAACGATTCTTCGGGCGGTTGCGGTTGCCAAGTACTTCAACCGAAGAACACCGCGGGGACCCTCGCGCTTGCGGCTCTGTGCGCGTTACTCTTGTCCCGGCGTCGGAGGGGGAAGGATGCGCTGCCGGTCCGGTCCACGATCAACGTCCCGCGGGCGCCGTCGCTCTGAACCGAGTCCGGGAGATCAACGCTCGTAATCCGAAATGCCGCCGTGTCGTCGTTGCAGCTGGCGAGCAGCCCCTCCTTAGCCACGTGCAGAAACTCGAGGCGACCCTGAGCCCGACGATGCCAAATCCCTAGATACTGGAGAATTCTCGGCAGAAAGTGACCAACGTCCGCGGCTTTCGGAGTGGACATTTCGGCGAGTTGGAGTAAATGGCCGGCCGCACCGAGACGCGCGCTGCCGCAACTCGCCCCAGCGAATCTCTGCCAGCCCGCGCTCAAAAGCAGCGTCTCTCAGCCCTTCGGGATAACGATGAGCGCCGAATTGCGCGGTACCCGATGTTGTGTCGCCTGGGGCGTCGAGGAGAGAGGGCCTTTGTTTCGGCTACGCTCCTGGCGGACTCGACCAAGCGCGACTTCACTTGGAACGTCTCACTCGGCTCGGAGATCCAGATCAACAAGTTCTTGTTCACTCGTTTCGGCTTTCTCACCGACAACAGCAGCGCGCAAGCGAACGAGGCGGAGCCGGAAGCAGAGCGCGAATAGCTGCTCGAGGACCTGGAAGAGGAGACCAATCCTCAGATCAGCGCCGCCACCGAGGAGGAGCTCGAAGCGCGCAAGGCCCTCGAGGAAGCCGAGCAGCGGGTCAAAGCGGCCGCCGAGGAGGTCGAGCGGCTCAAGCGGCGTGAAAAGGAAAATCTCGACGAGACTGATCAGAGCGCCATTCAAAGCGGGACGCAGCAGGGTATCGACCAGCTTCGATAGTGAGCCTGACGGCTGCAACCGGCGCATTCATGGTGCTTATCCGTGGAGGCGGTGGGAATCGAAAACAGTGCATTTCGCGACCGGTCCAGCGAGGAAAGGGAGTTGTGAGATTCAGCGAGGGAGTGGAGATCCAGTTCGGCGATCCGCACGCGAGACGAGGCGCGCTGCAAGTCGACATAACCAGCTAGTACCGCGCAATTCCGCGCTTTTCTTAAGCCCGATAGGCTAAGAGGCGAGACCTACGGGCCGTCAACGAGCTCGAACGAGAACTTGCTCCACCGGCCGCCGCAACACCTCGACGTACACGTCGAGCAGGTCATCGAGCAGCGACAGAGGATCCACGGCGCCGCCTCCGGCCTTGCCGAGGTGCAGGTAGGTGATGGGCCCGAGCAGGACCGGATGCGTCTGCAACCCCATCGCCTCAGCCGGAGATCGCTTGCTCAAGATCGGCGGCACCAGCGAGATCCGCTTGCTGGTCCTCTTGATGTTCGTGGCGACGTGACTCGGGATCGTCATGGGCTCGACGGGCGTCGTCGCAATCTTCATTTCGATTGTGCTTCGCATCGCGTCCGAGACAGGTCGGAGCCTAGCCCGTTTCTTGATGCCGGTCTCGTACGGCGCACTGATCAGCGGCATGCTCACCTTGATCGCGACGGCCCTCACCGACTTTGATATGGGGGCGTTGGAGCAGGCCAGGCTACGGCGCGCGCACGCAGCTCCAGTTTACTGTACTGCGATACATGTCGGGGAAGCCAGCGCCTGCGCCGTCGTACTGCTCGTCGCCGATGGTGCCGCAGTAGCCGCACACGGTGTTGCAGTTGCCTCCGAACTCGTCGGCGGCGTCGTAGCCAAGGAACTGGCAGATGGTGTTCGCGTCGTAGGTCCCGCCGCCGTCACCTCCGGAGATCCAGGCGCTAGCCAACTCGGCGCGACAGACCTCCCAATCGGCACCGTCGGCGACGCCCTCGTTGCCGCTCGTCCCCACGAGCGGCGGGATGAAACCTCTGGTACAGCGCCAGTTTACCGTACTGCGATACATGTCGGGGAAGCCAGCGCCTGCGCCGTCGTACTGCTCGTCGCCGACCGTGCCGCAGTAGCCGCACACGGTGTTGCAGTTGCCTCCGAACAGGTCGGCGCCGAGGTAGCCTAGCGCCTGACAGACCGCCGTCGTGTCGTAAGTGCCGCCGCCGTCGCCGCCGGAGACCCAGACGGTATCCTGATCGGCTCGGCAGACTTCCCAGTCGGCGCCATCGGCGACTCCAGTGTCGCCCGTGGTGCCCACGGTTGGAACGTTGCAGCCTAGGACTTCGGCGCATTCCGAGTCGTCGCAGTCGACATCCCCGTCACCGTCGTCGTCCACCTCGTTGTCGCAAAGTTCGTCGATGCACTCGGAGGCTTCTGTGCATTCCGAGTCGTCGCAGTCGACATCCCCGTCACCGTCGTCGTCCGTCGCGTTGTCGCAAAGTTCCTCGATGCACTCCGGGTCATCGTCGATGAGCTCGTTGCAGTCGTCGTCGATCCCGTTACATAGCTCCGGCGAAGGCGTGCACTCCATCCCTCCGGCACCGCCCATGCCGGCTGCACCGCCGCTTCCGGAAATGCCGCCCGACCCTCCGTCGCCACCGGTACCACCGCCGTTACCCCCATCCTCGCCGCAGCCAAACGACAAAGCAACGCAAAGGCAAAAGCAATACACACCGATGTTTCGCATGGAATTCCTCTCGACCAGCGAGTCTAGTCGCTCCTATGATTCGTGTACAGGATCTCTACCCCTCGCGAACCGCATCGTCGTGCTGCATCGCGACGAGCCGGGCGGCGCGACTGGCGACGCCGGTCGTGTCGCTAGCCTATCTTTGGCCCTTGCTGCGTCTTCGGTACCATGATTAGGGTATCTTGCTAACACGTCGTCGCGGCCGGTGCCGAGACGTGCTCGAGGCCATCCGCTGGCACATCGCTCAGGGGTACGCGGGACCACAGTTCCTGTTCAGCCAGGACGGCAGCACCGAGGTGTACGCGCACCTCGGCAGCAGTGCCCAACTGCGCCTCGTAGAGGCGCTCGAACCGGCGTCACCGCCGCATCGTGGTCAATATTTTGTCAACGAGAGGCCAACTCGAAAACCGCGAAACGCGTAACTCCTCGTAATCCTTAGTCGGGGCGACTGGATTCGAACCAGCGACCTCATGCTCCCAAAGCATGCGCACTACCAGGCTGTGCTACACCCCGAGACTTTCGTTGTTACCGCGGCTTGGGGGCTGGGGTAGCCGATGGCTCGCCGTTCTGCAACGCGCGAAGCAGAGGCGCCATTTTTGCAGCGGCCTTCGCTCGGTGGCTGATGGCATTCTTGGTCTCGGGGCTTAGCTCCGCCATCGTCTTCGCATAGCCCTCCGGAATGAACAGCGGGTCGTAACCGAATCCATGCCTGCCTCTGGGCTCGCGGCCGATGTGCCCTTCGCAGGTGCCCTCGACGACTGCGAGCTCGCGTCCGTCGCGATCGACCAGGACAATGGTGCATCGAAACCGCGCCTTTCGGCCTTCGCCGGAAACGCCGCTGAGCTCCGAGAGGAGCTTCTCGTTGTTTTGCAAGTCCGTGGCATCCTCTCCGGCATACCGGGCCGACAAGACGCCTGGACCACCGCCGAGCCCGTCGACCTCGAGCCCGCTGTCATCGGCAAGACACGGGACACCGGCACGTGCAGCGATCTCGGTCGCTTTCTTGAGCGCGTTTCCATAGAACGAATCGCAGTCTTCGACGACGTCGATGGGCTCCGGGAGCGACGCCAGGGAGTGCAGCTCGAGCCCTGCGATGTCCGAAAACAGGCGCTGATACTCACGAAGCTTGCCCGCGTTCGTCGTTGCAACGAGAATCTGCATCAGGGAAGCAAGCGCTCGATGTCGATGTCGAGCTCTCGAAGGGCACTGCGCTGCGCTTCGGCAAGAGCGGGCAGCGCCCCGAGGGCCAGGTCGATCATCTGATCCAACTTCGCGCGAATGATCGGCGCTCCTTCTGCCGTGCCCTGCACCTCGACCACGCCACCCCGTGGCGTGCCGACGACGTTCAAGTCGACCGCGGCGTCCCGGTCCTCCGTGTAGCAAAGGTCCAACATTGGATGGTCTTCGAGCAGGCCCACGCTGATCGCCGCGATCGGCTCCCGAAGAACTCCCTTTTGAACCAACCCGATCGCGCGAAGGCGGTCGAGCGCCATGGCGGTCGCAACCATGCCGCCGGTAATCGAGGCGGTCCGAGTGCCGCCGTCGGCGTCGAGCACGTCGCAGTCGACGGTGATGGTTCGCTCCCCGAGTTTCTCGAAATCAATTGCCGCTCTCAGAGCACGCCCGACCAACCGCTGGATCTCCGAGGTCCGTCCGTCGAGGCGCCCGCTGCGACCGTCGCGACGCTTGCGCTCGGGATTGGCGCGTGGATGCATGGCGTATTCCGCCGTGAGCCAGCCCCGTCCCGAATCTCGCATCCAATCCGGCACCCCCTCCGAGACCGAAGCGGCGATCAACACGGTCGTCAGGCCGCAGCGATACATCACGGACCCCTCCGGGTTGCGCTGCACGTTCGGTTCGATCGAAACCGGCCGCAACACATCGTATGAGCGGCCGTCTGCTCTGGTCATCCAACTCTCCTCACCGGAGAGCCCACGGTCGCTTGGGAAGCGGCCGGCAACCAGACCTCGAACGTCGTCCCGTGAGGATGGCGCGGTTTGCACACGATGGTTCCTCCATGGGCGACGACGATCTGCTGTGTCAGAGGCAGGCCAAGACCAGTGCCCCGCTCTTTCGTGGTGTAGAAGAGATCGAACACGTGCTCCCGCTCTTCCTCAGAAATTCCAGCGCCCTCGTCGTGTACCTGCACTCGCACGCCTCCGTCATACCGCATCGCTTCGAGCTTGGCGACGCCTCCATCGGGCATCGCTTCGCGAGCATTACGCAGAAGATTGAGCAGTGCTTGTCGCAGCTGAGGCTCATCCATCGCGACCGCGGGCAGCTGCGAAGCGAGGTCGAGCTGGAGCGCTACGCCGGAGGCATCCATTTCGCGCCGGACGAACTCGGCGGTGTCGCGTAAGAGGTGCGTTGGATTCTCCGGAGCGAGCGTCGGCTCGGGCAGGCGCGCCAAGCGAAGATACTCCTCGGTAATGCTTTCGAGGCGCTCGAGCTCTTGCTGGATCGACGCGAGAATCCCTTTGCTCTCTGGGCCTGCATCTTGGATTTCATCGCCGAGCAAGTCGACGTTGAGCCCGATGCTCGACAGCGGGTTGCGGACCTCGTGCGTCACGTGCGCAGCCATCCGCCCAATGGCCGCCAGCCGTTCCGTCTGAATGAGGCGGGACTTGGTGGCCACTGCGTCCGACACGTCGTCGGCGACGACCAGGACGCCGCGAATGCCATCCTCACCCGCCTCGTCGCCGAAAGGTGTCACGAGCACGTCGACCAGGCGCTCGTTGAACCCCGCAATTCGCTCGCCTTGCAGGGTCATCGCGTCGCCTCCCTCCGCAACGGCGGTGATGGCCCGGGCGAGTGCCGGGAATCGCCGAAGAAGGGATGTGTCGTCGACCAGGACTCCGACCTCGCGCGGGCCGACTCCGAGAATCCTGTCGGCCGCAGGATTGGTAGTCCTGATGAGGCGGTCTGGATCGATGACCAAGATCGCTGCACGCAACGCTTCCACGATCTGAACCTGCATCCGCTGGAGCCGCTGTTCGGCAAGCGCTGCTTCGCGCAAGCTCTGGTCGCGCGCCGCCAATGCACGAACCATGCGTTCGAACTCCGCGACGAGCTGGCCGAGCTCGTCATCGCGCTTGATGTCGACCGTGCTCGAGAGATCGCCACGCGCCACTGCTGCAACCCGCTGGTGAAGAAGGGGAATCGGACGAAGCAGACGCTGCGCGAGAAAGGTCACTGCAATTCCGACGACCAGCGAAAGCAGCCCGAGTAGCCCCAACAAAAAGGTCGCGCGCTCGGACTGGGCAGCAGCGAGCGCGCTGGTTCTCGAGATTCGTTCTTGGACGCTTTGTGACGCACGGTCGTAGTTGCGCTCGATTCGCTGCTCGGCGCTTCGAAGTTTCGCCAATAGGTCGTCGACGTCCTCTTGATCGTCGTCTGCGAGGTTGAAGAGTCGTTCGTACTGGACGTCAATCTCTGCGTAGGCCTTGGCGATCGCGTCGAGCTCCCGTCGAACCAAGCGAAGGGATGCTGGTTGACCGAGCTCTTCGGCCAGAAGCTCCGCTTTCTCCATGCGCTCGTAGGCGCCCTTGAGGGTGGTAGGGCGAATTCGCAAGGCCGCACGCAGCCATGACTTGGTCGGGATGCTTCGCTCGGATTGGAGCGCTCGCTCCACGAGGTTCGCGTAGACGCTCTGCGTGGCTTTGGCTTGGCTCAAGGTCAGCGCAAGAGGCAGATAGCCGTCTTCGAGCAGGCCGAGGGTCCGCGACGTACGATGGTGCTGCAGAAAGCTCAGGCCTCCGACGACGCCAAAGGCGACCAGGATCACGATGTATCCGAGCACGATGCGGGTTGGGATCGTGAGCCATTTCCGGCGCGCCGGACGAGTCATGGTTGGATCCTAGACCTGAGGGTGGGAACTGGCGAGGATCGCGTCGCTTGCGGCACGACCAGGCCGGAAAAAACCACGAATGACAAGAATTGGCACTCTTCGCGGCCCCGGTTCGCCGTGACGTCCCGACGAGAAAGTGCCATCATCCAACCCATCTTGCCGTCGGGGAGACAATGAGGGCACGTTGGGCGCCGGGGTTAACTGCTTGCTTGGCTCTTGCGGCATGTAGCCTGGCGAGCAGCCAGGCGGGTGCGCAGTGCGCACTCACGTGCGCTGCGATCGTTCCGGGCTGCAATCCTGTGACCTGTCCTGGCGGGGCGTGCTTTGGAACGGCCGGACCCGACTGTATCAACGGCACCGCTGGCAACGACACGATCTTTGGTCTAGGCGGAGGCGATTGTATCTGCGCAGAGGGTGGCGACGACACGGTATTTGCCGGGGCGGGAGATGACTTCGTTTTCGGAGGACCTGGCACGGACAACATCAACGGCGAAGCGGGGGCTGACAATCTCTTCGGCGAAGACGGCGGAGATGTGATTAGCGGCGGTGATGGCCCGGACTTCCTGTTTGGTGATGCGGGCAGCGACATCCTCTCCGGAGATGCAGGAGACGACCAGCTCTTTGGCGACGCAGGTGACGACACCCTCAATGGAGGAGCGGATAACGACACGTTGTTCGGCGGAACCGAAAACGACACCCTCAACGGAGGAATAGGGAACGACTCTTTGTCGGGTCAGGCGGGAGCCGACATCTTGCGCGGCGATGACGGTGACGATCAGCTCAGCGGCGGCACCGAGAACGATCAGCTCTTCGGTGGAAACGGGGCGGACAGTCTCTCCGGCGATACGGGCGACGACCTCGTCAACGGGGAAGCCGGCGACGACCCTCAGCTCGACGGCGGCGACGGAGAAGACACGATCAACGGTGGAGCCGGCAACGATACGGCCAACGGAGGCCCCGGGCTCGACTTCATCAGCGGCGGGCCCGACAACGACACCCTGAACGGCGGCGATGGTCCGGACTTGATCAATGGAGACGGCGGAGACGACGTGATCAACGGTAATGCTGACAATGACACGCTCGACGGGGGGGTCGGCATCAACACCGTGAACGGTAACGCCGGCTACGATCGCTGCCTCAACTTTACATTTACGGACGGCAGCTGCGAGCTCCTGACCCACGCAACACTCGAGTCGTTCAGCGCGTTCGAGGCAAACGGTGCCGCCGTCGTTCGCTGGGTGACCTCGTCCGAGACCGGTACCGTCGGGTTTTACCTATACCGCGAGCTCGACGGTGAGTGGGAGGCTGTCCACGAGGGGATTCTTCCCGGATTGCTCGACGCGCCTCAGGGAGGCGTCTATGACTTCCGCGACGACCCGGCCCGCACGGGCGCGTCCGAGCGATACCTCTTGGTCGAGGTGGATCTGCAGGGAGTGCAATCCAGCCACGGGCCGTTCGACGTGACCTTCGACTCGACCGGCGAGACGATCCTCGAAGGAGACGCTCGCTACGCCCGGCAACCGCATCCCCTGAGCCCGATCGTGCAAAGCTTGAAAGCCGCCGACTCGGAGAGGCAGCGAGCCGGAGATGCCGTCGCGCTCTACCTCGGGGTCGAGGCGACCGGGCTTTACGCGGTGAGCGCTGCCGAGGTCGCCGCACGCCTCGGGCTCGATGAAACGATGGTGCGCGATCGGATCCAGACTGGCGAGCTCCTGCTCACCGAGGAGGGCCAGCCCGTTGCCTGGAGCGGCTCGACGGATGGTGCGGAGCTCCGGTTCTTCGGGAGGGAACGGGAGAGTCTCTACACGACCGAGCGAATCTATCGCCTCGCACCGGACACGGGCATCGTCATGGCGGAGCAGTCTGCGGCGCCCGGCACACTCACCGACGGCCTCACCTATGAAGCGACACTGCACCTCGAGGAGAACGAAATCCCGGGGGTGCTCATCGGTCAGGACCCGGATCAGGACTATTGGTTCTGGCAGTTGATCTCGGCTGCGCCCGCGATGCCGCAAACGGCGATGGTCACGTTTGATCTCGAGGCCGTCGCCGGGGGCGGGAATCTACGCGTGGACCTGCATGGCATCTCGGGCGAGGTGCATTCGGTCGACGTACGCCTCAATGGCGCGCTCGTCGGTACGACCCAGTTTGAAGGGGTCATACCTCATTCCGCGACGTTTTCTTTTCCTCAGGCGGACCTGCGCGAAGGCGAAAACATCCTCTCGATCGAGCCGAGCGAGCCCGGCGACAGCGTCCTCTATCTCGACTCCGCGGACGTGAGCTACACGCGTGGATATGCGACCGTCGAACCTTCTCTGCTCTTCCGTGGGAGTCAGGACGCATCGATCGAGGTGACCGGCCTCACTGGAGAGGATCCCGAGCTTCTCGATGTGACAGACCCCCTGCGACCCACGATGCTCACCGGCACGGTCGCAACGCCTACAGGGCTGCAACTCAGCATGGAGACGGACCACGAGTACTTCGCGCTCACCGCCACGGAAGTGCGCATTCCAAGCTCGATTTGGAACGACGTGCCGTCGAACCTGCGGAGCTCTGCGAATTCAGTGAGCTACCTCGTCATCGCACCAACCGGGCTCCTCGGCGGAGCGCAGGAGCTAGCCGACTACCGCGAGGCCGAGGGGCTCGTCTCGATGGTCGTCGAGCTGCAGGACATCTACGATGAGTTCGCGTTCGGCACTCCGGATCCGAACGCGATTCGGGCATTCCTCGCCTACGCGCACGACCATTGGGCCACCGCCCCCGAGTTCGTGGTGCTCGCGGGCAAGGGGTCACTCGATTACCGCGACATCCTAGGTCTCGGTGGAAACCTTCTTCCTCCCCTCATGGTTCGGACGCCCGCCAGCCTCGTCTCGTCCGATACCAGGTACGCGGACTTCCTGGGCGACGACGGCCTTCCAGACGTCCCACTCGGGCGTCTGTCCGTGACTTCCGAGGCCGAGCTCGACTCGATCGTTCAGCAGATCATCCGCTACGAAGACTCGATCGACGCCGTACCCAACGACATCACGCTCCTTGCGGATGCAACCGTTCCAGAGGGCAATTTCGGTGCCGCGAGTGACTCCGTGATCGACGTGCTTCCGAACGACTGGACTGCCACTGCCGTCTACCGGTCCGAGTTGGGCGACTTGGAATCGACGCGCGCGCTCTTCTTCGATGAAGTTCGCAAAGGACCGAGGATGGTCACCTACCTCGGTCACGCCGGAATCACCTCGCTTGGACTCAAGGAGAGTCTGTTCGGCATCCAAGATCTCGAGACGATGACGATCGACGGTACCGAGCCGGTCTTCGCCGCCATGACGTGCGTGACGTCTCGCTTCGAAGTTCCCGGGCTCGTTTCCCTCGGCGAAGCCATGTTGATCGACGAGGAAGGGGCCATCGCGGTCTGGGGCCCGTCCGGTGTGTCGATCAACGAGCAGGCCACCATGCTCACGAAGGCGCTGGTCGATGAGCTGAGCACAGGTGGCGAGACACGACTCGGGCCGATGGTCACCCGTGCATTTGGCGTAGTGGCCGACTTGGAGTTCGGCCGCGACATGACCGCGATCTACAACTTGCTTGGCGATCCAGCGTTGCGTGTCGGGAAAGCAGATGATTCCTCCGGAACGGGCGGCTCCGGCGGTGCCGCCGGCGCGGACGGAAGCGGTGGCGACTCTGAAAACGGCGGCTCGATCCCACCGGAAGCGGGTCTCAACCTCTCCGGGTGTAACGTGGGTTGGTCCGAACCGGGCGGGAATGGCGGGTGGCTCCTGCTGCTGACCGCGGCCCTCGCTCTTGGTTTGCGGCGGCGCCGCCGCCTTGGACGATGAGGGTCGAAGGGACCCATTCAGGCTGACTTGGTGCGGAGCAAGAGCGTCAGCTTCGAAAGAAGATCCCGCACGAGCGCTGGCGCCAACCACCGCAACGTTGCGAGGTAGACGATCACGCCGAGGGGGATCGCAACGAGAAGCCGGCCCACGGCTCCCAAGTCGATCTGCAGGATGACCCACATCGCAAGTGCCATCGGCAAACAGGAGGCCAGCGCGGGAACGACGTTTGCGAGGTAGCGCCCTGGAGACACACCAATCGCCGAGCGCAGGGCAACCAGGTTGAGCGGCATCAAGACATAGGCTCGAACCACGTATGCTGCCGCGACCGCGACGATGCCCCAGCGTGCCACCGTGAAGAAAATCATCACATTGGCGACGGTATTCACAGCTGAGAGCTTCAACACCAAGTCAGTACGGCCTGCCGCCGTGAGCGCGGCATGGTCGAAATAGCTCACGCCATGGATCAGGCCGATCAATGCGAGCACCTGCAGCACGTCTCCACTCTGTGCGTAGCGGTCGCCGAAGATCAAGGGAACGGCGATCGGAGCCAGGACGGCGACACCCAAGAATACTGGCATGGTCACGACGCTCGCCGCGCGCGTGGATTCGTAGAACGCATTCAGCATTCGCTCGGGTTGGTCTTGGAGCCTCGAAAATGCCGTGAACGCGACAGAGGACCCGGTCTTTGCGAGCACCTGTTCGAGAATCTGTAGTCCGCGGTACGCGACCGCATAGATGCCGAGAGCAGCTTCCCCGAGCACCAAACCGATGACGAAGTCGTCCGCACGACGGCTAAACAACCCGAAGAGCCCGGAGCCGAGCAAATAGGCGCTGAATACGGTCAAATCCTTGAGATGGCGGATCGAAAACTCGAGGCGCGGCCACCATGCCGCAGCGCTCCAAACGACCAACACGTCGAGCGTCGCGCCGACCAGCTGTTGGACGACCAGCGCATACACGCCCCAACCCGCGAGCGCCGCGACCACTCCGGCCACTCCTCCGGCTAGAGCGGCGAACAGCGAGCGAAGAGCGAGCGCTCGGAACTGAAACCGACGCTGCAAGAGCCCTACGGGAATTCCGACGGCACCGCGCAGCGGGAGAACGGGGCTCAGCCACCGGATCACGCGTGTGAGCTCTCCTTGCCCGTAGAGCGCAGCGATGAAGGGCGCGGTGAGCCAGAGCAGACCACCAAGTCCGCAGCCGAGCAGCACGCTAGTCCAGAATGCGGTGCTCTCGTGCGCGGGTTCGATCTCCCTGCGCTGCGTAATTGCCGAGCCCAGCCCCTGCGAAACGAGCGCGTCTCCGAGGGCGACGAAGACTCCCGCCATCGCCAGAAGACCAAAGTCCGATGGAGTGAGGAGTCGCGCCAGGACGATGAACACGACCAGAGAGAACAGTCGAACACCCACCGACTGCATCGCGGTCCAAAAGACGCCGTGAACCGCGCCGCGCTGGTCCAGCTCAGTCATACGCGCCATCGAGGGTCAGATGCGTCGCCGATCCCACGTGACACCGCTCTTGATCTGCTTTGCAGCTACACCGCCGGTGATCACCCCAGCGTCGATGTCTCGCGACCCGTCGACGCACACCGGCTCGGACTCTCGTCACGGCGTACTTCCACTTCAGATCGGAATTCAAACGCCTATCTCGTGTTGTGTGTGGATCGTCGACAGCAAGAGCTCGCGCTTGGCCGCATCGAGATAGCCGCGTCCGTGATGCTCGTCGGGCTCTAGGTGATTACCCTCGGCCCATTCATTCCACGACTTGAGAAAGACCAATCTCTTGTCGGATGGACGGTGGGCGATCAGTTCGATCGCATGACGAAGATGGCTCGCAAAGAGCTCTGGTGAAGATTCGTGGAACACCAAACCCCAACGACCCATCCGGGGAGTGTTGTCCCAGTTGGGAACGACGCATGGAAAGTAATCGTCGGAAACCCGTAGCTCGCGGTACGCGGATTCGACGAGCTCTTCGTAGGAGCTGACCAAGGGAAGTAAGAGGCGTCCGGTGAGCCGGTCGTGCAGCCGATCGAGCGGACGGGGTAGAGAGGGTCGCGACGCCCGTGCAATGGCTTGATGAACGAGTGCCAAACCTGGACGCTCCAGCAAGGCCTGTGAACGGCGGCGAGCCTCGACCTTGCGCCGAATCGCCGGCGGCAGGAACGACAGTAGGTGGCCGATTCCCTTGTGAACCCCGCCGTCCAGCCCAAACCTCTTCGGGTCAGCGTCGGCGTTGAGGATGCCCAGGAGATGCAGCCCTTTGAATCCCGCTTCGAGTGCGAGCTCCCTCCAGCAATCGGTGAACTCGAGCGCATTGGGAAGCTTGTCTGGCCGAAAGACGATGAACAGCGGTTTGCCGTCGACCGTGATGTAACGATCATCGGCGAAGGCCTTCCGCACGGCATTGAAGTGGTTCTCGTAGTCCGAGCGCCCGGGATAGGTTTGGTCTACCAGAAGCTCCCACGGGCGGCCGATCCAAGCCGCGGTCCAACTGTGGTTGGCCCAGGCCAGACAGAACGGAAAATCCGGCCGGCCGCTTTCGAGCACCTCGTTGAACGGGCGCTCTAGGAGACGGCGACCGGCAAACCAATAGTGCCAGTAGCAAAACCCTTCGAGACCGTGGGAGCGCGCCAGCTCGGCTTGCGCCTCGCGCGTTTCGGGAGAGCGAAGGTCATAGTAGCCGAGCTCCACCGGGACTCGCGGCTGGTAGTGGCCGGCAAAGAGGGGCGTGGCCTGACGGACGTTCGTCCACTCGGTGAAGCCCTCGCCCCACCAATCACTATTCTCTGGGATCGGGTGGAACTGAGGGAGATAGAAAGCAATGGCCCGTGCGGTCGAGCTCAAGGATGCACCCCCATGTGTGGGGCGGGGGATAGCGTAGTCCCCGGTATGATTCAACCGGTCGGACACGTTCGGTGTGCCAACGGATGGCAGGGGCAACGTGAAAAGCCGTCCCACGAGGGACGGCCTTCCACTAGTAGAAACGGAGATCGCTCAGAGGCAATCGTGGTCGTATTGGAGCACCTTCCAGAATATCGACCCCGAAGTGCTCGTCACCTGGATTTCGTGCGCCGATGCCGGCGAAATGGCAATCGTCGCGCCCAGAGATGCCGGGAACGAGGTGGCCATGCCTCCATCGACGCTGACGTCAACAGTGCCTGCAGTCCCAGCAGTGCTGAGGACGAGCGAGACGTTGCTTGCAGTTCGCGGAATGCCATTCCCATCGAAGAACGCGATGAGCAAGGAGTCGCTCGGGTCGAATGCGGCCGCACCCCCATAGGTATTTGCACCGATTCCGAAGATACTAAATGCTACGTCGCAATTGACTTGAGCCCCGCAGTTGACGGCGCTGATCGTGAAGCCGTCCGCCATGTCGGTGTAGACCGGCGTTGGTGCGCCCGAGGTCGGGAGCGTCACGTTTAGGGCGGGGGCAGGCATGCAAAGCGCCACGCACATGCCTGTCTGGCAGCTTCCCGGGTTCCCGGCGGCATCACAGGCCGTGCCATCCGCCTCGTTCGGGTTCGAGCACATGCCGTCCAACGGGTCGCACACGTCTTGAGTGCATTCGTTGCCGTCGCTGCAATCGACGCCCGCGCAGAGCATCGCGTCCTCACAGACGCCGAGAGCGCAGATCCCAGGAAGACCTCCGAAGTCACAGGCCGTGCCGTCCGTCTCGTTCGGGTTCGAGCACATGCCGTCCAACGGGTCGCACACGTCTTGGGTGCATTCGTTGCCGTCACTGCAATCGACGCCCGCGCAGAGCATCGCGTCCTCACAGACGCCTGTTGCACAGACCCCAGGAAGGCCTCCGAAGTCACAGGCCGTGCCGTCCGTCTCGTTCGGATTCGAGCACGTACCAGTCGCCGGATCGCACACATCTTGGGTGCATTCGTTGCCGTCGCTGCAATCGACGCCCGCGCAGAGCATCGCATCCTCGCAGACGCCTACGGCGCAGATTCCAGGAAGGCCTCCGAAGTCACAGGACGTGCCGTCCGTCTCGTTCGGGTTCGAGCAGGTGCCGTCCGCCGGATCGCACAAATCCTCGGTGCAATCGTTGCCGTCGCTGCAATCGACGCCCGCGCAGAGCATCGCGTCCTCACAGACGCCTGTTGCACAGATCCCAGGAAGGCCTCCGAAGTCGCAGGACGTGCCGTCGGTCTCGTCAGGGTTCGAGCACGTGCCGTCCGCCGGATTGCACACATCCTGAGTGCACTCGTTGCCGTCGCTGCAATCGACGCCCATGCACAGATCGGCCATCCCGCCCGAGCCGCCCGTGCCGGCACTGCCGCCCGAACCGCCGCTGCCGCCCGTGCCGGCACTGCCGCCCGAACCGCCGCTGCCGCCCGAGCCACCCGAGCCGCCCATGCCGCCCATGCCGCCCATGCCGCCAATTTCACCTACGCCCGACCCGCAACCGTAGGCTGTCAACGCCATCGCGAGCACGAACACCCCACCCCATCGTTTGTTCATGGGGTGAAGCATAGACGAAAGCCCAGAGTTGCCAACAATAAATTGGTAGCCCCAACACAACGATTTGAGCGAGCGCGCGCCGAACCGGCGCCGGATTCAGTTAGCCCGTGCCTCGGTCGTATTGCCCAACTGACGGCCCTGATGCGCATGATGCTCGATTGCCGCGCGAACGAAGCTCGTGAAGAGGGGATGTGGCTGGTGCGGCTTGCTCTTGAATTCGGGGTGGAACTGGCACCCAACGAAGTGCAGATGCCCAGGAAGCTCTATCATTTCAACCAGCCGCTCATCGGGTGAGACCCCGGAGAGGACGAGGCCCCCGCGCTCCAATTGCTCCCGGTACGTGTTGTTGACCTCATAGCGGTGGCGATGGCGCTCGCGGACCTGCGTCTTGCCGTAAATCTTCGCCACGAGTGAATCAGACTTGATCACACACGGATACGCGCCGAGGCGCATCGTGGCTCCTTTGGCCTCGATGCCCCGCTGGTCCGGCATGATGTCGACCACGAGATGCTTCGCTCCGCGGTCGAACTCGGCGCTGTTCGCACCCTCGAGACCACACACGTTCCGCGCGAACTCGACCACCGCCATCTGCATGCCGAGACAGATGCCGAAGAACGGAATGTTCTGCTCGCGCGCGAACTGAATCGCACGAATCTTGCCTTCAGAGCCACGATCTCCGAAACCGCCAGGAACCAGGATTGCATCGTGTCCGCCGAGACGTGCTTGGAGGTCACCGCTTTCGAGCTCTTCACTGTCGACGTAATCGAGGTCGAGCTTCACATCGCACTCGAGCGCGGCATGCACCAACGACTCGTGCAGGGACTTGTACGAGTCACGCAAGTGGACGTACTTGCCAACGACCGCGATGGCCACGTGACC
Organism: uncultured delta proteobacterium; assembly: GCA_963792825.1. GTDB lineage: Bacteria > Myxococcota_A > Polyangia > Polyangiales > Houyiibacteriaceae > SG8-38. Next base: position 516,852 of record CAWBXS010000002.1, read on the forward strand.
GGTGCCTGGAGCCATGTAGCGATCGACCGTGCGTCGCCAGATCGAAAGATCCGGATCGCGTGACCAGATGTTGAGCCGCTCTGCCAACAGACGATCGAGCCCTTGCTCGTGAAGGGTCAGAGGAAGTTGATAGATCACGCTCACATCGGGCGCGGCGATCACCGCTTGAACAGGCACGTTACAGAAATGCGCTATCTTCTCTTTGAGCTTGTGCGGAAGCTCCCGGTCGACCCGGCAGAGCAGAATCTCGGGCTGAATCCCGAGACCCAAGAGCTCTTTCACTGAGTGCTGCGTTGGCTTGGTTTTGAGCTCCCCAGCCGCGGCGATGTGGGGAATGAGCGTCACGTGGACCGACACGCTGTTTTGCGGACCGAGCTCTCCACGTAGTTGCCGGACAGCTTCGAGGAACGGCAGGGATTCGATGTCGCCCACGGTGCCGCCAATCTCTACGATCGCCACATCGACGTCACGGGTTGCCTCGCGTACTCGCGCTTTGATCTCATCGGTGATGTGGGGGATGACCTGAATCGTGGCCCCTAGGTACTCCCCTCGGCGCTCTTTGGAGATCACCGAATCGTAGATGCGACCCGTGGTGAAGTTGTTCGCCTTGGTCATCGTCGCCTTGGTGAAGCGCTCGTAGTGACCGAGGTCGAGATCGGTTTCGGCGCCGTCGTCGGTGACGAACACCTCTCCGTGTTGGAAGGGCGACATCGTTCCAGGATCGACGTTGATGTACGGGTCCAGCTTCATGTTGGTGACCCGCAACCCCCGCGCCTCGAGCAGCGCGCCGATCGAAGCAGCCGCGAGACCCTTTCCGATGGAGCTGACAACACCCCCTGTGACGAAGATGAACTTGGTGTGTCGCGCGTTCATCCGGTGGGGGCTCCTAGAGCATTGCGTGTGGTACGCAACGCTTTGACCTTAAGGGCCGCGCTCGATCGTGTCAACGCGACTCTGGGTCGGGCGACATGGACCGCGTCTTTGTGTGGATTTTCGAGAGCTCTGGTTCTTCCATATCGGCGGAGTGCTCGATCAAGGACGCGCGCGTGACACCTGCTGCGCCGAACCTTTCGCGCAGGGCCGTCGTCGTGACGGCCAGAAGCTCACGCCGCGCCCGTTCTGCATCGGGAAACAGCTCGACGTCCGGCACCTTGGTGAGCGAGGAAACCGAGACGCCGGTCAGGCGCACGCCGAAGTCGAGCGCATCGAATCGTGCGAGCAAGTCAGTGGCGGCGCCGAAGATCGCATCCGTATCGCAGACCGCTCGTGGCAGGCGAGCTTGCCGCGTGCAAGTGCGGTGATCCCCGTACTTCAGCTTCAACGTGACGACCCGCGCCCAGAGCTCGTTGTGCACCAAGCGGTCGGCAACCTGCATCGACTGTTGCAAGATCGGCTTCAGGAGCTCGTCGGCCGTCCTGAGATCCCGTTCGAAGGTAGCTTCACTGCCGAGGCTCTTGAGAGGTGCGCCTACGACGACAGGCCGCTCGTCGATTCCCTGGGCAAGCTCCCTCGCGACCGGGCCCCAGCTGCCGAGCAATTGCTCGAGCGTCTGCACGTCGGCACGGGCAAGGTCCCCGATCGTTTGAAGCCCGGCGGCGCGAAGCCTCACCCTGGCCTTCGGGCCGACCCGCCACATTCGCTCCAGAGGGAGAGGAGCGAGGAACTCCGCGGCACTGCCCGGCCTCACGATGGTGAGCCCATCAGGCTTGCCGAAGTCGCTGGCGATCTTGGCAACGAACTTGTTTGGCGCGACGCCCGCGGACCCGGTCAGTCCGATCTCTGCGCGGATGTCCTCTTTGATGCGGCGCGCGATCTCGGCTCCATCCCCGAAGAGGGCCCGGCTGCCGGTCACGTCGAGAAAGGCCTCGTCGACCGACAAGCCCTCGACGACGGGCGTATAGCGGCGAAACACCTCGAAAACCCTGCCGCTCACCTCCGAATACCTCGCGCGCCGGGGTGGAACGACGACTGCAGAAGGACAACGGCGGAGCGCCTCGACCATCGACATCGCCGATCGAACCCCCGTAGGGCGTGCCTCATAAGAGGCCGCCGCCACCACGCCCCTACGCGACCGCGCCCCCACCAGGACCGGCTTTCCCCGAAGATTCGGGTCATCCAGCTGCTCTACCGAGGCAAAAAAAGCATCCATGTCGAAGTGGATGACTATACGCATGTGCTCTTTGGCGACCCTACCGCAGTAAGTCTTGATCGCCAGGGCGATCAAACGTACCGTCCCGCGCTATGGCAGAACCAGGCGAAAAGAACCCCTACGAGGGTCGGTTTGGGATCCTACGTCGGATCGACGACCTCATCTTCACGGTCGAGATGGGGATTCTTTGGACGTTTCTAGGAGTGTCCGCGATCATGGTGTTTCTCGACGTCATGTACCGGCGGCTCGCCGCGCCGGACAGCAAAGTCGCCGAGCTCACGGCTCGCATTTTCGGCATCGAGAGCGCCGAATCGATGCAAACGCTGACACGCGTCGGTCCGATCGCGACCACGGTCGTCGGTGTAGCCCTGGTCTACTTCGCGTTCTGGACCGCGGAGAATCAGGCTTCGGAGCCGGGTCACCGGTCGCGGATGAAACCGATCGTCGAAGCCGTCGTCGCCTCCGCCGGTCTCGGCCTGCTCGGGTGGATCATGCTCCGGCCGGGATTCGAGTCGAGGTGGTTCTATCTTCTCCTCTATGGGCTCTGCGCGGGCGCTTGGCTCGTCCAGCTGCTTCGTAAGCGCGCCAAGGGCTGGGCCGTGAAGCTCGTCGCATTCGTTGTGGTGACTGCGCTCTACATTCACGTAACGCTCAACTACTTCCCGGACGGCTATAGTTGGTCGAAAGAGCTCTCGCTGATCATGCTCCTCTGGGTCGGCTTCCTCGGCGCGAGTGTCTGTGCGCACGAGGGCAAGCACATCCAAGTCGGCGCGCTCAAGAAGGTGGTTCCACCTTCGATGGCCCGGTGGACCGAGGCGATCGGCTATTTCACCACCGCCGCGTTTTGCTTCTTCATGGCTGCGCTCGGCTACGTGTATGCCAAGGAAGCCATCCAGCTCGAAGGTCGCTTCGAGCAGACCAACATCCCGGATTGGGTCGCGACGATCGCGGTTCCGGCGGCATTTGCCATGACCATGATTCGCTACATCGGGGCGGGCATCAGCGCCATCCTCGGTGGCTCCTATGGAGCCGCGCCAGAAGACGAAGTGATCGTGGCCGCGACGGCGAAGAAGGGAGCCGAAGGATGAACGCGGCTCGTGAGCGAAAGCTCCCCTTTCTCATCCTCATTGCCATCATCATCTTGCTGCCGCTCCTCGGCAAAGGCGGCATCCTCGCGGCCGCCATCCTCGCAGCGGCGCTCGTCGGTTCGCCGCTGTTCGTCCTGATCGGGGTGGCGACTCTCGGCAGCCTCTTTCTCTGGAGCGACTTTCGCGACCTGACGCAATTCACCATCGTGATCGAGGGGATTCGTAGTCTGGCCGATAGCCCAACGCTGCTCGCCATTCCGTTCTTCATCATGAGCGGCGCGGTGATGAGCCGGGGCCAGATCAGCAACCGCCTGATCGACTTCGCCCAGGCGTTCATCGGCTGGGTCCCGGGCGGCATGGCGATGAGCGCCGTGATCGCGTGCATGCTGTTTGCGGCCATCAGCGGCTCGAGCCCGGCGACGGTCGTGGCCATCGGCTCGATGATGGGCCCTGCGCTCATCGCCGCGGGCTATCAAGAGCGCTTCTCCCATGGCTTACTGACCTCGGCGGGCTCGCTCGGCATTTTGATTCCACCTTCGATTCCGATGATCGTGTATCCGATCGTCAACCAGACGGCGGTCATCGAAGTCGAGCGATTGTTCGCTTCGGGCTTCGGCCCCGGCCTCGTCATGGGCTCGATTCTGATCGGGTACTCGTTTTACCAGGGTATCGTCGACAAGGTTCCGACCTCTCCGTTCAAGTTCAAGAAGGTGCTCGAGGCCACCCGGGATGGTTTCTGGGCCCTGATGTTCCCAATCTTGATCCTCGGCGGGATCTACGGCGGCATCTTCAACGCGGTCGAAGCCTCCGCGATCAGCGTCATGTACGCCGTCGTGGTCGAGGTGTGGCTACACCGGGCGCTGAAGCTCAAAGCCATTCCAGGGATTTTCGGCGAGACGGGCGTCTTCCTCGGCTCTTTCCTCGTGATCATGGTCATGGCGCTGGCCCTCGGCGAGTTCCTCGAAAAAGAAGAGATTCCCGCCCTGATGGTCGAGTGGATTCAAGGCAAGGACCTCTCCCATTGGCAGTTCCTCATCCTGTTGAACTTGATCCTCCTGCTCGTCGGCATGATGATGGACATCCTGAGCGCGATGTTCGTCTTCGTGCCGCTCTTGGCTCCAATCTCGGCTTCGATGGGCGTCGACCCGATGCACTTCGGAATCATCTTCATCGTCAACCTCGAGATCGGCTACCTCACGCCCCCGGTCGGCTTGAACCTCTTCGTCGCGAGCGCACTCTATGAGAAGGGCCTCGGTCACATCATCCGCAGCGTTGCACCGTTCGTCGGATTGATGTTGATCGGCCTCGGGCTCATCACCTGGTACCCGCAGCTGTCGATCGGACTCGGGAATGCGATCATGGGTGCCGATCCAAACGTGGTCCTCGACGAAGAGGGCGAGGTGGTCGAGGGTGCCGAAGGCGGCGGCATGCCCACCATGGAAGAGATGATGCGCGAGGCCATGGAGGAGGACAAAGGCGCAGAGGACGACGAGGATGTCGCCGACGAGGAGGACGAAGAAGAGCCTCTCGAGGAGGGCGACATGGAGGAGCTCGACGCCGGACAGTGAGCGCGGCTGCGCCCGTCGCGCGCCCGTGATAGGCTGGGCGGCCCGATGGCGTACACCGTCCTTGCTAGAAAGTATCGCCCGCAGAGCTTCGAGGACCTCGTCGGCCAGGAGCACGTCGCGCGGACGCTCGCGAATGCCATCGACGCCGATCGCGTGGCACACGCCTTCTTGTTCACCGGGGTTCGCGGGGTCGGTAAGACAACCACCGCTCGCCTGCTTGCGAAGGCACTCAACTGCGAGAAGGGCCCGACGCCGACACCTTGCAACGAATGCGGTCCTTGTCGCGACATCACCGCTGGCGTGGACGTGGACGTTCAGGAAATCGACGGTGCCTCGAACAACAGCGTCGAGGACGTCCGCCGGCTTCAAGAGTCTCTGCCCTACCGGCCGCAGCGGGACCGCTACAAGATCGTGATCGTCGACGAGGTTCACATGCTGTCGTCGGGCGCATTCAATGCGTTCCTGAAGACACTCGAGGAACCCCCTGACCACGTGAAGTTCATCTTCGCGACGACCGAGAGCCACAAGGTGCCCGTGACCATTCGGTCCCGATGCCAGCAGTACGATTTCCGGCTGATTCCTCACCGCCTGATCGCCGAGCGGATTCGTGCGATCCTCGCTGCCGAAGAGCTGTCGGCAGAAGATGAAGCGATCTCGGTGATCGCCCGTGAGGCAGCGGGCTCCATGCGGGATGCCCTCACCCTCCTCGACCAGTTGGTCGCGATGTCGGATGACCGAATCACCGCCCAAACGGTCGCGACGAGCTTGGGTATTGCGGCTCGGGAGGCCCTGTACGACGTCGCGCGTGCGGTGCTCGAAGGCAACGGCGCTCGCGTGGTCGTCGCCGTCGACGGTCTCGCCGACAAGAGCGTCGACATGCAGCATTTCGCCCGCCAGCTCCTCGAGCTGATGCGCGACCTGGTCGTGCTCAAGCTCGGTGCGGGCAACCAGGCGGACTGGGTCCCCGAAGAGCGGCAAGTCGCCGAAGCCCTCATCGACGAGCTCGACATCCTCGAGATCCAGCGCGCGTTTCGAGCGACGTCGATGGTCATGGATGAGATGGCCCGAAGCCCGAATCCGAAGCTGATGCTCGAGATGGGACTCGTCCGGGTCGCGACGCGGCCTCCCCTTCGCTCGGTGTCCGAGCTCATGGCGCGGCTCGACGCCCTGCAAGGACATGCGAGCGGCGCCGGAAGCGCGTCGGGGGATTCCGGCTCGCGCCAACCAAGCCCGAAGCGCGCCCCGGCCGCCAAGCCGAAGGCCCAAGCGGAGCCAGCCGAGGAAGCGAGCAGCGAGGCCAAAAGCGAACCCCAAGCGAAGAGCCCGAGCCAACCGATCATGCCGGCCACCAAGCATTCGGGCGGGTTCCACACCAGCAGCGGGGAGGTGCTCACCCCGATTCGACGAGCGGCGCTCCAGGAGTGGGAGGAGCTCGTGGGTACGCTCGAGCGGCAGCAGCCCGCGCTCGCCGCAGTGCTCGAGCACGGGATCCCCAAGGTGGTCAGCCCCGACCGGATCGTCCTCTCCTTCAAGGACGGCTCGTTCTACGGGCGGCAGGCGGAATCGCCCGAATCGATCGCGGCGATCGAGCGGGTTGCGGAACAACAGCTCGGTGCCCGCCCCACGATCGAAATTAGATTCGACGCCCAAGGTGAGTCGGCCAGCAAGACCGTTGCGGCAGTCGCCGCGCAACGTAAGGAGGCACAAGTCGAGGCGAAGCGTAAGGAGGCGCTCAATCACCCGCGTGTGCGCGACGCCATCGACGTGTTCCCCGAGGCGGCAGGAAAGTTGAAAGTGCACATCGAGGCGGACTGAGAGGGTCGGATGAAGTTCAGTGGCGGAATGGGAGAGCTCATGCGGCAGGCAGGCCGCGTTCAACGCAAAGTCGAGAAGCGGCGGGAGGAGCTCAAAGGCGAAACATTCGAAGCCACCGCGGGGAACGGCAAAGTCACCGCCGTGGCCAACGGCATCCCGGAGCTCGTCGAGATCCGAGTCGACAAGGCCTTGTTTGAGGAGGAAGACCTGGAAATGGTACAGGACCTGCTGGTCGCAGCGGCGAATGCGGCCCTCACCAAAGCACGCGAGCACGTCGAGGCAGAGATTGAAAAGATCACGGGAGGCCTCACGATTCCTGGGCTTGGCTGAGTGATGGCAGCCAATGATCCGATCGCTGCGTTGATCTCGTTGCTATCCCGCCTACCGGGAATCGGCGGACGAACCGCGGCACGGCTCACCTTTCACATCCTCGAAGGAGACCCGCAGTACGCGGATGCGCTTGGCCGCGCGCTGAGCACGATTCACGGTGAGGTCACGCGTTGTGAGCTATGCGGGAACTACGGCGCCGAGTCTCGATGCGCGATCTGCTTAGATCGACGTCGAGACGAATCGATCCTCTGCGTAGTCGCCAAGGTCCCCGACCTGATCGCGCTCGAAGCGCTCGGGAGTTACCGCGGTCGCTACCACGTCTTGCACGGCTTGCTGGCCCCGCTCGATGGCATCGGACCCGAGCAGCTTCCGCTAGACGCGCTCGAGCGCCGCATCGTGGCCGAGAAGGTCCAAGAGGTCATCATCGCCACGCCGCTGAATGTCGAAGGGGAAGCGACTGCACTCTACGTCGCGGACGCTCTGTCGTCGTCGCCGGTGCGCGTGTCGCGGATCGCAGCCGGGGTACCGCACGGCGGCGAGCTCGAATTCACCGACCAGGTGACGCTCGGCCGGGCCCTCGAAGACCGGCGCGCGGTCCGCTGAAGACTCGAAAAAGCCAGAAAGACTTTCGTTCTGGGGGGCTCGAGCGCCTCGTTTGAATGTTTTGCCCGGCCTCCTCGTAGAACAGCGAGAGGTGGCCCATGCTCCGATTCGTACTCGTTCCCCTCATCGCCGTTGCCGTCCTCCTTACCGGCGCCGAGGCGGCACGCGCCGAGGTCGTCGTCGTTCGGCCCGAGAGCCCTTCTTCCAAGGTCGTCGTCCAGACCAAGCCCCCGACCGTGGTGGTCGTCGAGCGCGCACCAGCACAGGCAGCGCGGGTCGACACTCCTCCGCCCCGGAAGCGGGAGCGCAAGGTCGGGCTTCACTTCGACGTAGGCGGAACCTTCGGACCACGGGTCTTGCTGGGTGGATTCACCGGCTCACTTCGATTGCGTCCGAAACAGCACGTTGGAATTGACCTCGGCTCGGGCTACTTCGCCGGCAATGACTACCAAGGCTTCTATCGGACCGAGGTCCCGGTGACGGCAAACCTTCTATTCTTCGTCAATCCCCAGCACAAGCTTCAAGTGTACTTCTTACTCGGCCCCGGGCTTTCGTTCGCGAAGGTCGACACCTACGACGAGACTCGCCACATGAGCTACGTCGGCGGCCAAGGTGGGCTCGGCCTCGAGCTGAGACTTGCGCCGGCGTTTGCGCTCAATGTCGATGTGAGAGGCGTAATTCGCTACCGAATCGACAACGACCCGCGTCCCGAGTTCATCGATGGTGCACGCAGCACGAACACGTCCGGGGGCGCCCTGCTCACGTTCGGTGCGACCTTCTACTTTTAGACACTCGTCGACGCTACGGGCGGTTGCTGCTTCGGCGGCTGCCGAACAGCTTCTTGAAGAACCCTTCACCCTCTTCGCCATCGCCCGGGAGCGTCGGCGGCGGAGCTTCGAGGTCATGTTCGTCTGCGGCGCTTTCGAGCTCCTCGAGCTCGTTCTCATCGACGAGCAACACGAAGTCCGACTCGTCGAGAATCTCGACTTCGGTATTCTCGTGCTCCCAGTCCTGCTCGGAAGCCTCGGGCAGCTCGACCGGCGCGGGTTGCGCAGCGAGGGAAGCGATTTCGACCGAGATCCCCTCTCCAAGCGAGCTGAGCTCAGCGTCGAGCGCCTGAAGATCGATGGGCCCCGCGCTCGCCAGGCGGCTCCGAACCTCGGAGACCTCCTCGTCGCTCTTGCCGAGCTCCGCGAGTGCCTGGTCGACCCCCGCCAGCTTCTCATCAGAAACGGTCACGTGATCAATGTCACAGGAAATACCGGCCGCGTAAAGTCTTTCGGGTGAAAACCAGGTCACACAGGCGCTGAAAATCGAGCGATTTCGGCCTCGACCAGGGGCAAACGGTCCTGTCCCCAGGTGGAATACGAGCCGATTCGAAACGACGGCACGCCCCAGAGGTCGAGATCGGTGAGCGCCTCGCGGTTGGCCGCTGCCTTTTCTTTCCAGCTCTGGTCGTCGAGGGCCGCCCGCACCTCGGATTCCTCGATTCCGACCCGCCCCGCCAAAAACACGAGGTCGGGAAGGTGCGCCACGTCTCTGGCGTCGGACCAGATGCCCTGCATCACGGAGCGCATGAGCTCGAGCTGCAATCCCTTGGGAACCGCGAGGTGGAAGAAGACGGCCATGCAATATCCAATGCCCCTTCCGAGCGGGTCGCAGACGCGTCCGAACGGAATCCCGAGTCGATCGGCCTCTCGTTTGGCGTCGTGAATGATGTAGAGCTTCTTTGCGCGCGAAACGGGGAGGCCCCGCATCACCATCGGCAGGACCGGTCGCACGACGACGTCTACGCCGCGGCGATCCCGAAGGTCGATAAGCTGGGGAATCGACAAATAGGAGTACGGGCTGCGGAACGACACGAACGCCTCGAGCTGCACCCGGCCGGCGCCCGAGGCGCGAATCATCGAAGCCAGATGAGGCGAGGGCTCCGGGCGGAGATCTAGACTCCCGTCGAGCCCTTCGCGCCGCAGCCGTTCCTCGAGGTAGTGGAGCCGGTCGATTCCCCAATACCACTCGCCACCATAATGCAGCATTCCGGGTTGGTAGTGTCCGGAGCGTTCCAGGGCGGCATAGTTGGCCTCGAGCGCAGGGCGGACAGCTTCGCCGGACACGCTGCCGTATCGCTCGACGACGGCGGCCAGCGCCGGACCGCTATCACGCCAGACGGCTTCCCCGAGCTCGGCTGCGAGAGCCAATTGCGCGGCGTTGGGACGGCGTTCGAGCAGCACCGCGTGAGCTCGGCGGACCCGGTCCTCGGGTGGGGGCTTCGCATCGCGCGGAAAGCTCAGACCGTAACTCTCAGCGAGCAGCGCAGCGTCTCGAAGCGCATGATGGAGCAGCATCCCAGGCGCGGGGTTGGCGGCGGCACCCGGAGGTCCAACCGGGATCACCTCGATGTCGAGCGGGTACGTCCTGGTCAGCCGCAGAGCAGCTTGCACCAGGAGGTGGCTGTACGGATCGTCCGCGCGGTAATAAAGACGGGACCGACGGCCGCCCCCGCGGAGCCAGCGGCCCGCCGTGTGCAACGCATGCGTCAGAGGGCGCGCGCCAAGATAGGCGTTGATGCCCGCGCCCACGACTCGGGATTTCACGGACAACTAAACCGCTCCTACGAGCTCGTACACCGTGGTGACGGCCTCGCCGAGCTTGCTCGGATCCGGCCCGCCCGCCTGGGCGAAGTCCGCGCGCCCGCCGCCCTTGCCACCGACGACGGAAGCCGCTGCCTTGACGATGTCACCCGCCCGGAACCGGCCGGTGAGCCCCTTCGAGACGCTGCAGACGAGCAAGGCCTTCTTTCCGTCTTTGCTCGGAGAGCCGAGCAGAACTACGGCTGGGGCGAGCTTGTCCCGCAGCTGGTCTGCCATGTCTCGAAGCGCGCTCGCATCACCGAGCTCGACGGTGGCCCCAAGCACCCGCGTGCCGTCGATTTCACGCGCATGGGCGGAGAGATCGATGCTGTCGCCGGACATCAGCGAGCGCTTGAGCCGCTCGATCTCGCGCTCTGATTCCTTCTGCTGCTCGATGAGACGCTCGACCCGGTGGCGCAATTGCTGCGCAGGCGCCTTGAGCAGCGAGGCAACTCCGGTGACCTCGGACTCCACGCGACGTAGATGCCCGAGCGCGTTGAGGCCCGTCGTCGCCTCGATGCGCCGCACACCTGCGGCAAGACCGGTTTCGGAGAGGATCTTGAACAACCCGATGTCGCCCGTGCGGCGCGCGTGTGTGCCTCCACAGAGCTCGAGCGACGGGCCGATCGAGAGCATTCGGACGACAGCCCCGTACTTCTCTTCGAAGATACCGATTGCGCCGCGCCGCTTGGCCTCGTCCATCGGGAGGGCCTCCGTCGTGATGTCGCTGTTGTCGAGGACGCAAGCGTTGACGAGATTCTCGATTCGTTCGATCTCCGGCGCGTCGAGGGGACGCGTTGCACTGTAGTCGAAGCGGAGACGGTCGGGACCGACGAGTGAGCCCTTCTGCGTCGCGGTCTCGCCGAGCACCTGGCGTAATGCCCAATGCAACAGATGCGTGGCGCTGTGGTTGCGGCGGGTCGCGCTACGCAAGTCATGGTCGACTCGCAGGCTGACCCTTGCACCAGGTCGCAATGATCCCGAGACGAGCTTGCCGCGATGCACGATCAAGCCCTCGACCGGCTTGCGCGTATCCTCGACCTCGAACCGCGCGCCCTCCGATTCGATCCACCCGCGGTCCCCCACCTGGCCACCCTGCTCCGGATAGAACGGAGTCTCGCGCGTGATGATCTCGCCGGGATCTCCCGCGCGGAGCGCGTCCGCGCGGACACCGCCGCTGAGGATTGCGAGGACGTCACTCTCGGAAGCCTCGGTGTCGTAGCCGAGAAACGCGATGGTGCCGAGCTCCTGCGCAAGCGCTGGATAGATCTCAGCCACCGCGCTGCTGCCGACCTTCGAGCCGTGGCTTCGCTCGCGTGCCTTGGCGAGCTCCTCGTCGAAACCTTCCTGATCGATCTCGAATCCCTGCTCCCTGCCGATGACCTCCTGAAGGTCGAGCGGGAAGCCATAGGTGTCATAGAGCTTGAATGCGAAGCTCCCCGGCAACGAGCGCAAACCTCGTTGCTCGATCCACTGGTCGTTCTCGGAGATCAGCTCGAGACCTCGATCGAGGGTTCGACGAAAGCGCTCTTCCTCCTGCTGCGTGATTTGCTCGACGAGGGCACGGCGTTCGCGCAGCTGAGGGTAGACATCGCCCATGTCATCGACGACCCGGAGGGCGCAACGGTGCAGAAACGGTTCCTCAATCCCCAGGCGGTGCCCGTGGCGAATCGCGCGACGCATCACCCGGCGCAGCACATAGGCGCGTCCGTCCTTGTCCGGGAACACGCCCTCGGAGATCAGAAAAGCCGTGGTTCGAGCGTGGTCGGCGATGACTCGCATGCTGATGTCGTCATTCGATTGCGTGCCGCGATATCGCTTGCCGGATATCTCCGAAGCGAGGTCCACGATGGGCCGCAAGAGGTCGGTGTCGTAGTTGCTTAGAACGCCTTGTTTCACGACCGCGATTCGCTCGAGCCCAGCCCCGGTGTCGATCGACGGCGCTGGAAGCGGGTCCATCACACCGTTCGGATGCCGCTCGAACTGCATGAAGACCAGGTTCCAGAGCTCGAACCAGCCACGGCCATCGGCCGAAGGCTCTTCGCCAAAGGTGCGGGGATCGATGTCGTCGAGGCCGAGGCAGTAGTGAATCTCCGAGCACGGCCCACAGGGGCCGGTGTCGCCCATCTGCCAGAAGTTGTCCTTGGCGCCGCATCGGATGATGCGTTCGCTCGGGAAGCCGGTGACATTCTTCCAGATCGCCGCGGCTTCCTCGTCCGGGGGGGCGAGCCCTTCTTCGCCTCCAAAGACGGTGACGACGAGGCGCGCTGGATCGAGCGAGAGGGTGTCGATCAAGTAGTCCCACGCGAACTCGATGGCATGGCGCTTGAAGTAGTCTCCGAACGAGAAGTTGCCGAGCATCTCGAAAAATGTGTGGTGGCGCGCCGTCACCCCGACGTTCTCGAGGTCGTTGTGCTTCCCGCTGATGCGGATGCACTTCTGCGACGACGTCGCGCGCGAGTACGGCCGGCCCTCTTTACCGGTGAAGACGTCCTTGAACTGCACCATGCCCGCATTCGTGAACATGAGGGTCGGATCATTCGGCGGCACCAACGGACCGGAATCGACCCGTTCGTGCTCGCGCTCTGCGAAGAATTGCAGGAACGATGCCCGAATTTCCGACGATGAAGCCATTCGTTAGCTTTGCTAGCGCTTGTGCAGCGCTGACGCAACGCCTGTGCTAGAGGCTGGGCCGTGCTGACGTGCCTGCGCGTCCGGAGCTTCGCCATCATCGAAGCGCTCGAGGTCGAGCTCGATCGAGGGCTCAACATCGTCACCGGTGAGACGGGTGCTGGAAAGTCGATCCTGGTCGACGCGCTGCAGCTCGTGCTCGGAGCGCGCGGTCGACCCGAAGTCGTGCGCACCGATGCCGAGGCCGCCGAGGTAGAGGCGCTGTTCGACCTGAGTGACGAGCCGGAGGTCGTCGCCACGTTGCACGCACAGGGCGTGGAGACCGACGGGGAGCTCTTGGTTCGCAGGGTCGTGAGTGCAAACGGTCGCACGCGAGCTTACGTCAATGGACGGCTCGTGACACTCGCCCAACTCAGGGAGGTGACCAAGGGCCTCGCCGACATCTCGTCACAGCATGAATATCACTCGTTGGCCGACCCGCGACGTCACCTCTCCTATCTCGATGCGTTTGCCCAGCACGCCTCTTTGATCGCGCAGGTGGAGCAGGCTCATGCGGTTCTCGTCGAGGCGGCGATGCGGCTCGAGGAGGTCGTGACCGAGGAGCGCGGAAAGGTCGATCGCGAGGACCTACTTCGTTTTCAGGTCAACGAGATCGACACGCTCCGCGAAGCGCTCGAGAGTGAGGAGGACCTGCTAATCGAGCGTGAGCGGCTTCGGCATGCCGAAAGGCTCGGTGCCGCGGCGGGCGAGGCAGAGGCTCATCTCTACTCCGATGACGAGTCGATCTGCGGCGCGCTCTCCCGCATTGCGTCATCTGTGGAGCATGCCTCTGCCATCGACCCGAGCCTCGAGCCCGCAGCCGTACAGATCCGCGAGGCGCTCGTCGAGCTCGAAGATGCGGCGTCCGTGCTCGGGAGCTACGCACGGGACCTCTCTTTCGACCCCGACCGCCTGGCTGCAATCGAAGATGATCTCGATCGAGTGGCGCGTCTGAAGCGGAAGCACGGGGGCACCGCGGCCGAGGTCCTCGCCTATCGCGACCAGGCCGCTCTGGAGCTCGACTCGCTCGAACGATACGAAGAGCGCCTCGACCGATGCCACCGAGAGCACGACGAAGGGCTCGAGGAAGCGTCACGCATTGCGCTCGCGTTGCGCGCGAAGCGCAAGGCTGCGGCAGCCAAGCTGAGTAAGGCCATCACCAGGGAGCTAGCCTCGCTCGGCATGGGCGAAGCGCGGGTCACCGTGGAGCTGGCGGCGCTCGAGGGAGGTCCGCACGAGCTTCGGGTCGAAGGTGCACGCCTTTCGCCGACCGGAATCGATCGTGCCGAGCTTCTCATCGCTCCAAACCCGGGGGAAGAGGCAAAGCCGCTCCACAAGATCGCAAGCGGCGGAGAGCTCTCGCGTGCGATGTTGGCGATCAAGCGCGTGCTGGCGGGTTTGGGGCCCGCGAGCCTCTACGTGTTCGATGAGGTCGACGCTGGGGTCGGCGGCGCGGTTGCCGAGGTGATTGGTAGGAAGATCCACGAGGTCGCGCAGCACAGTCAGGTGCTCTGCATCACCCACCTGCCGCAGATCTCGGCGTACGCCGATGCCCACTATCGCGTGCACAAGGAGGTCGTCGGGGACCGAACGAAGAGTGACATTCGACTTCTGTCGGACAGCGAGCGGCTGGAGGAGATCGCACGCATGCTCGGCGGAGTCACCGTCACAGAACAGGCCCGGGCCGCCGCACAAGCCCTCATTCGAGGCGCAGAAGCCTGAGCTCTCGAAACAGCCCTGGCGTGGCTGGGCACGGAAATTCACACGACACGGGGTTCCGTCGAACGGCTCGGGGTGGGCAGCACAGCGAGCGGGGGCGACGCCAGACTTACGATGGTGTGAGGAGCCGGCGGAGCGGGTCCTGCTCGCGAGCACGCCCGTGCCTAGCAGGCCTCCGGGATTGCAGGGAACGGGCATCGGAGATGGCACCACCGCTGAAGCGGACACTGCCGCTGACGGCGTTGCGTCAGCGTGATTGCTTCGGTCCGACAAGCGTCCGGAGGATGCCGGTCACGACGACGTCGCCGCGTTCGTCACGGAGCGTGACCTCGACTTGGTACTCCTTCTTGGCGCTCGAGTCGATCGGGGGCATGTGGCATTCGCCGGTGATGGTGCCGCGCGCCTTCTTGACGTAGTCAAGGCTCATCCCGGCAACGATGAAGCGCGCGTCGTCGGGCAGCGAGTAGCCGAGCGCGAGGTTACCAGTGAGCTCGACCAGGTTGGCGAGGGCCACGGCATGGATGCAGGAGAGGTGGTTCCGGACGGCCGGCCGGTCGGCGAGCGTGACGCGGGAGTATCCATCCCCGAGCTCCCGGACCACGGCGCGAATGGTGCCCGTGTAGGGTGCGAGCCGCCCGACCATCCGGCTGAACAAGAGCTTCCCGCCTGGAATGCGCTCCAACCGATTCCAGCCGGCTCGTATGAAATTGGTGTCCGAATCCGTGGTCAGCGCTTCAGCGCGAAAAAACGTCGTAGCCGCCATCCACGCAAGCGTAACACACCGCTCTAGGACGCGTAGATACGGCTTAGAACCTCTCCTTCATTTCAACCCCCCTGCCCGGCGCCGAAGGCCCCACCAGCCTTCGGCCGCGGGGCAGGGCCCCTTCATGTTTGGGTGATGAGGTCACCGAGTCGCGTGAGGCTTTGCTGCGAGCCGCCGAGCATGAACTCGAGATGCTTCGAGGTCATGAAGTACCGGTAGAGAGGGTAGTCCCGATCGAACCCCATTCCGCCATGAACGTGCTGCGCTGCCGCGACGACGCGGGCGCCGGCCTCGGAGGCGAAGAACTTCGCAACCGCGAGCTCCCTGTCGGCATTCAGGCCCTGGTCGAGCCGCCAGCAGGCCTGCCACATCGATGAGCGCATCGCCTGCACGTCGATGTACGCATCGCCCACGCGTTGAGTCACGCCCTGAAACGTCGCGATCGGAACGCCGAACTGCTTTCGCTCGGCCGAGTAGCGAGCCGTCATGAGCAGGGCTTGCTCGGCGATTCCGTATTCGATGGCACAGATACCGAGGTTGGTCCGATCGACGACGTAGCGAAGAACCTCTTGCCCCTTCTCCGTTCCGCCGATCGAGTCGCCCGCGGCGAGCCGGGCGTTGGTGAGCTCGAGAAGCCACAAAGGCTGGCCGTTGGTGCCGCGCTGTTTGCCGAGACGCACCCCTTCAGCCTTCGGGTCGAGGAGCAACACGACGATGGAACCCCCTTCGGTTCGTGCCGGGACCAGGATCCTCTCCGCCACGTCAGCATATGCGACATTGCTGAAGCGACCCGTGACGCGCCAACCGTTGTCCTCTACTTTCGCGACGGCGGAAGGGTGGAGCGGGCTCCGGCTCCCCGAATCGACGAGGGCGGCGGTCAGGATTGCGCGACCCTGCGCGATCGCCCCCAAAAAGCGGTCCTTTTGATCTGGAGCCCCAAACTCGGCCAGCGGGAGCGCGACGCAAACCAGCGTCTCCAGCGCAGGAATCGGAGCAACCGTGCGCCCGACCTGCTGCAACAAGATACACAGCTCGGTCAGCCCCATCCCAGCGCCGCCCTGCTCTTCCGGGATCGCCAGGCCGAGCATCTCGGACTCGGCGAGCTGTATCCAAGCACGGTCGTGAAACCAAGCGCCCTCTCTCGCGAGCGCCTTGAGGGACTCGTCGGTCACGAGGTCGTGGAGCACCTGCTTGACGAGATCGCGGATGCTCCTCTGATCGTCGGTGAATGAGAAATCCATGTGGTGTCTCGTCAGCGCCTTCCCAACCGAGGCATGCCGAGGCCTGCCTGACAAATGATGTCCCGTTGAATCTCATTCGTGCCGCCGCCAAACGTCAGAACCAACGACATGCGGTAGTACTTCTCGAGCCGGCCGCGAAGGATGGCGCCCTCGGAGCTGTGATGAAGCACGCCGGCAGCCCCATGAACCTCCATGAGGAGCCGCGAGCATTCCACGTAGAGCTCCGAGCCGAAGACCTTGATCGCGGAGGCGTCGGCCGGTGAAAGGGCGTCTTCCGCGATGCCCCACGCTTGCTGCCAGTTGAGTAGCTTGAGCACCTCGAGCTTCGCGTAGACGCGGGCGAGGTTGGTTCGTGCCCACGGCAAGTCGGCGATCATGCCACCGTCTCCGTTGGGCGTTCTCTTCGCCCACTCGATGGTTTCTGTGCAAATTTTCTCGAGCGGCCCGACGGAGCACAGGGCCACGCGTTCGTGATTGAGCTGCGTCGTGATCAGGTGCCAGCCGCCGTTCTCCGGGCCGACGAGGTTCTCGACCGGTACTCGTACGTTGTCGTAGTAGACGGCGTGCACGTTGTTCTCACCGAGTGCGTGCATCGGCGTAATCTGCACACCCTCGGCATCCGCAGGTACGATGATGATCGAGATACCCTTGTGCGGCGGCGCATCAGGGTCGGTGCGGCAAGCCAGCCACATGTAGTCGGCATGGTCAGCCAAGCTGGTCCAGATCTTTTGACCGTTGATCACGTAGTGGTCACCGTCGCGAGCTGCGCTGGTCTTGAGCGACGCGAGGTCGGTGCCGGAATCCGGCTCGGTGTATCCGATCGAAAAGTGACACTTGCCCTCGAGGATCTTTGGCGGGTACTTGGCCTTCTGTGCGTCAGTGCCGAACTTGAGCAGGGTTGGGCCGACGGTGTTGAGGGTCAGGATGGGAATCGGAAAGCCCGCGCGCTGTACCTCGTCGAAGAAGATGAACTGCTCGATCGGACCACGGCCCTGGCCGCCGTATTCCTCGGGCCAGCCGATCCCGAGCCAGCCATCGGTCCCGAGCTGCTGCATCGCCCGGTGGTAGAGCGGCCCACCTCCTTCGAGCGCGTCGAGCTCCGCGAGGAGCTCGTCGGTGATCAGCCGGCCGAAGTAGGCACGCAACTCGTCGCGCAGTGCCTTTTGCTCGGCGGTGTAGTCGAAATACATGGCTCTACGGTACCCGGCGCGCAGACCGGAGTGAAACGTGTTCTAGTTTGGTAGGGCCGCGATGCAACCCGACGGCGCAGCAGACACGAAAAAAGCCGGCTCGATTGAGCCGGCTTCCTCGTTGCGAAACGGACGGGTCGCGTCAGTAGCCCGTCTTGGCCTTGACGTCGTCCATGGCCTTCGTGGCGTCTTTCTTGGCATCGGCTGCAGCTGCCTCTGCGCCGGCCTTGGCATCCTTCGCGGCATCCTTTGTGGCTTCTGCGGCTTCCTTCGCAGCTCCGGCAGCTTCCTTGGCAACCTCAGCAGCCTCGCCGGCAGCTTCCTTGGCAGCCTCGGCGGCCTCGCCGGCAGCTTCCTTGGCTTCCTCGGCCGCTTCCTTCGCTTTGTCCCCGGCTTTGTCAGCCGCCTCTTGCGCCTCGTGCGCGGCGTGATCCGCGGCTTCGCCCGCTGCCTCTGCCGCCTCGTCAGCCTTCTTGCAGCCGATCATCGCCCCGCAAATCGCGAGGACGAGGCCCAGTCGAAAAATGTGCTTGCTCAT
This sequence comes from uncultured delta proteobacterium, assembly GCA_963792825.1. Lineage (GTDB taxonomy): Bacteria > Myxococcota_A > Polyangia > Polyangiales > Houyiibacteriaceae > SG8-38. The sequence continues at coordinate 535,156 of CAWBXS010000002.1, forward strand.
GTGATTCTCCTCCGTGTGTCACGCGGGGCGAACACCGCCACGGCTAGAATCCCCGCTCACAGGCGACCCCACTAGCGGTTCGGGGCAATCTCGTCAAACGCGACCTGGGTGTGGGCACCGGAGCTTCAGAACACGGCACGGAGCTTGCGTGGGCTTCACCGGACGGGCGAACAGAACGTAACGTCTCGCAAACACGAAAGGAACGTGCTCGCGGCGGAGCTTTCCGTTTCTGTCATCAAGGGATTCTTGCAGTTTTAGCATCATGCAGATCCCAATTGTCATTTGATGTCACCACGCGAAGCGAAAGCCCTCTGCCTTCTCCGCGACTCGCGGCTCCTTGCAACTCCCCGCGCCTGCTAGAGACTCGACGTCGATGACGCGGAGCACGTTAGCCATCGCGGGGTTGCTGATGGCCGTGAACTTGGGGTGCTCGCGGGGGTCCGGCGCAGAGCAGATCCGACTCGGTGCCGCAATCGATTCGCTGGCCGTGGAACGAAGCGAGCGCCTCACCGACGGGGAGCGGGCGTTCGAGGGCTCCCCTTGGAACTCCGAGGCCGTTGCTTTCTTTCGAGGCCGCGGCGCGTACGTGGTGTTCGACCTCGGCGAGGTGCAGCCGATCGAGGCGGTGTACCTGCAAGGAGACAACAACGATCAATTCATCGTCGATGCCTCCGAAAACGGGACCGATTTCGCGCTGCTCTGGAAGGCTTCTGCGGTAGAGGGTCAGGGGCTTCGCGCCCGATGGGCGAGTGGGCTCGGCGCGCGCGCTCGCTTCGTTCGGCTCCGAGCCATCGGTGGTGATGCCTCGGTCAGCGTCAGCGAGCTTCAATTGTTCTCGAAAACCCCAGAGGTTTGGCCGCCTGCGGTCTCGACACGGCTCGAGATGAGCTCATCGATTGGGGCGCGTCTAGCCTTGCTGTCGTTTGGGGTGCTCGCCTCATTGTCGGTGTTCTTTCACCGGCGCACCTCGCGAAGACGGTTCTCGGCCGCGCTGTGGGCGGGAGCTGCCCTGTGCGGTGGAGCTGCCGTGTATCGGGCCCTCGTCGTAGGTCCAGTCGAGGCGAGCGTGATCGACGTGTCACGTGCGGTATGTGCGGCGGTGGCCTGCGCCGTGGTGCTGCGGCTTGGCCTACGTCCCGAGGACGCGCGAGAAAGGGTACTCACCGGCCTTCTCGCCGCCATGGCGTGTCTGTCGGTCCTGACCTTCTACAACTTTGGGCGCCCACAGTTCTACGACGTCGAGGAGGGTGAGCCGTCGTACGTCCACACGTGGGATCTGCGCGTCTACTTTCCGGTCGTGAAGTACTTCGACGAGCTCGGCTACGACGGCGTCTACCTCGCGAGTGTGAAGGCGTATGCAGACGAAGAGCTCGCGGGGTCGCTCGACCCGATCGCGCGGACCGAGCTCCGCGATCTGCGAACCTACGAGATGCGCAAAGTCTCCGACGTGGCGCAGGAAATTCACGCCGTGAAAGACCGGTTCTCCCCCGCCCGCTGGTCTGAGTTCAAGAAGGACATGTCTTACTTCTGGAAGACGATGGGACCTTCGAGCTATCTCGACAGCCTGCGGGATCATGGAGGCAACGCGACGCCGGCGTGGCTGTCCGTGGCGTACTTGTTCTTCGGCCGGACCGAAGCCAACGATGAAACCTTCCTCTGGACCGCATTGCTCGATCCCTTCTTGCTGGTTCTCTTCTTTCTCGCCGCGTGGCGTACGTTCGGGTTGCGTGCCGCGCTGGTCTGCATGGTCGCGTACGGCGCGACCACGATCTATCAGTTCGGAACCAACTGGGGAGGGTCGACGCTCCGAAACGACTGGATGGTCTTGATTGGCCTCGGCGTCTGCGCGCTCCAATCAGGGCTCCTCTTCGTCGCGGGCATGCTCCTCGGTTGGAGCGCCATGATTCGGGCGTTCCCCCTGCTCGCGCTCGTCTTCTTGGCGGGGTCCATCGCCTGGCTCGCGGTCGCCGCCCGCCGCGAACGCGGAGATCGCACGCTCGGCCGAGGAAGCTTCCTCGAGCAGCTGATCCCCTTGGCCAAGGTCGGCGCTGGCGTAGCCGTCATGATCGTAGCTCTGGGCGCGTTGTCCGCCAGCACCTACGGCTTTGAGAAATCCTGGGGACCGTGGTCAGAGAAGATTGCAATGCACGCCAACATCCCCGCCGTCAATCACGTAGGGCTCACCGCACTGGTGTCGTACGACCCGGACAACCTGGGGGAAAACCTTCGAGCGCGCGGAGAGGACCCGGAAATGTGGCGACCCTTGACCGCGCAGACGATGAAAGACCGACGCTGGGTGATCCTCCTCGGCATTCTGGTGTACACGCTGCTCGGCCTGCTCGCCTGCAGGGGGTCGAGGCTTTCGGACGCGGCCGTGATAGGGACGATGATGATCCCGATCTATTTCTATCCGTCGAACTACTATCTGCACATCCTCTTCCTCTGGCCGCTGCTGCTCGCGGCGAGAGAGGGCCGCGACGGGGACCGGGCATGGCCGCTGATCGCTGCGACGATCCTCGGGTTCTGCGCGCTCCAGGGGTTTGGATGGCTCATTCCGGGCAACTACGGCAAGTACCTTGTCTGGAGCGGCATGCTCCTCGCGCTCATCACGATCGTGCTGGTCATCACGGTTCAGGCCAACGCACGGGGCGCAGCAGTGAATGCCGTCTCGTCAGAACGCGCGTCCCCCTCGCTCTCGCAGTAATCGCAGAAGGTTTTGGACGACGAGGGGACGGAGCTCCGCGCTCTCCACGGCTCCTGCGTGGAGCAGGTGTACGGGCCGAAATACATGGGAGGCGCTGATCAGCTCTCCGTCTTGGCTCCAAGCCGTGGCACCGAACTCGCCGCTCAACTCGGAGGTCTCGAAGCGGTCTCCGGCGGGGAGCGCGAGGCGAAGCCCGGGCGGCAAGCCAGTGAAGAGCCCTCGGCTGACGGAACCGATGTCGGCTAGACGGTCGCTCACCCGCTGCCCGGATGGGATCCTTCGCAGAGAACCGAAGAACTCCGCAACCGGTCCCATCGCCGCTCCGACTGCGAGCAGGGTGGCGCCTTTCCAGCAGAGTTGGTGAGTCCAGTCTCGCAAACGCTCGCTTCGGGTCGCACCCGGCCGAGTCGCGATGACCGCGAGGCTCAGAGGATCATCGCCGACCTTCGGCAACGAGAGCAACGGGCTTTCCACCACCTCGAAGCCGTACGCCCGAAGGTCGGCGGCGAGTTGAAAGGCCGCCCCGTCGTGCAGGAGGGTGGCCTTCCGTGGTCGCACCTGAACGCGCGAGTGTGTCTTCGAAGCTTGATTGGTGTGATTCCGTGCCATCGCTCGGGCTCCCGGCCCTTCCCACGACGACCTCGATCAGTAACGAAGAAGGCCGCCCTCGGAGGCGGCCTTTGAGCGACAAAACGCGTAGGCCACCTCAGTCGGTAAACCAAAAGTAGTTACGCCGGATGTCGCAGACTGTCTTCATCTAACCAGTAGTGTACGCGGCCTCAACCGGAGGTCAAGCATCTGCCCAGCGGCCCGATGGGATCAGGCGAAACGCCTCGAAGTCACCCAGATAGACGTAGGTCCATGCGAGCACCGGCCCGCCCTTCGTGAAGGCTCTCACCAGAGACCGCCGGTAGAGAGAGCTCTCTCGCCCATAGCCTTCAAAGTCTTCGTAGGAGTCGAGCTCCTCGAGCGTCGCCGTCACTTGCTCGAGCTCGTATACTTCGCCGTGCACCGCGCCGTCCGCTCGGAGGACCAGACCGGGATACCAATCGATTCGAACCAACGACGCGCCGGCGACGTGAGCAGGTCCGCATGCCCGCCGAACGCGCGGCGCTAGGAGATCATGACCGCGCTGGCCGCTCATCAAGGTGCCATAGGCAAAGATCGCGTCGGGCGTCGCACCGGAAGGCTTTCCCGTGGCCGCAGCGAGAAAGGCATCGGGTGGATGTCCGAAGCGCGAAAGCCCCCGGATGACCAGTTCCCGATACTCGGGACCGGGCGCGACGAAGCCCCCTATGCGCTCGTCACAAACGCGATAGGTCATGGCGGCATGCGCGTGCCCGTCATCGGTCAACGCCGTGACGGGGATTCGTCGATAAAACCCGCCCGACACTCCCTCTTTGGCGTCCAGCCCTTCCCAGCCGTTCACGCGAAATAGAGCACCTGGGATCGCCGCTCCCAGACGTGGCCGGATGTCGAGCGCACCTCCCTGTCGCAGCCGTGACTGATAGTGGAAGACCAACTCGTGGTCGGGGAGCCATGCCGGCCCGAGCGGTTCGATCGTCGAAGAGTCATGCCCACGTCTGCGGCACCAAAGCTCCCAATTCCCGGCGTCGAGATTCGATCCGTATGCGAAATAGAGCACCACCCAGTTTAGCACTGGCGCCGACCCTGGCGCGGACGCAAACGCTGACCTAGCCTGACTCCCGAATGAGCCGGGACCTCTCAGGTCGGTGCGGGACGTGCGGGTGGTACATCCGCAAGCGTGAAGAGGCGGATGGGTCTTGGCTCGGCGACTGTCGGCTCGGCCAGGGCCACTGGCCACTCAAGGATACGGCCACGTGCTCGAGTCACAAGTCCAGGGAGACGCCCTGGAGCCAAGCGCTCAAACGAAAACCCGCGGCCGGAGCACCACGGCATGCTCGCGATGAGCCGGCCCGGAGGCTGCGGCCCATCATTCCCTCGGAGATTGGAATCGACATGGATCAAGAAACCTTTCGGCAGGTGCTGCGCGAAGTTCTGCTCGATGAGCTCGGCGTGCGGGACGTGGAGCTCGGAGACCGCTGGAACGACGGCGAGCTGGTGCTGGTTCCAGGTAAGGAAGGAACGCAGGAGAAGCGGATCCCCCTCGACGTCTTTTTCAAGAAGATCGTGATGGTTCGTGACAAGCTTCGAGTCCTCGAGCAGAAGCTCAACGGAAACAAGAACCTGACCGACGAGGAAAAAGTCCAGCTACAGCAATACATCACCGGTTGCTACGGCTCGCTGACGACCTTCAACGTGCTCTTCAAGCACAAGGAGGATCAATTCAAGGGGCAGAGCGGCTAGAGCATCCCGAGCTCGAGCTTTGCAGCATCGCTCATCCGGTCAGGGCTCCACGGGGGGTCCCAAACGAGCTCGACGTGGGACGTGGCGACGCCTTCGACGCGGCCGGCCTTCTCGGCGACCTCTTCGACCAGAGCGCCAGCGACAGGACATGCCGGCGCGGTGAGGGTCATCCGGACCTCCGCGCGGCCGTCAGGGCTCACCTCGACGCCGTAGATCAAGCCGAGCTCGTAGATGTTCACTGGGATCTCCGGGTCGAAGATCGTTCGAAGCGATTCTACGATCGCAGCTTCGACGGCCTTCGGGTCGATGGTGCTCGCAGGTGTTTCACCGGTTCCGCCGTACGCCTCGCTGATGGGCTCCGAGGGTGGCGCATGGCCATCGGCCACGGGCAGGAACACGTGGTCCGACGTAGCCCTCGGTGGGATCTTGTGGATCTTCAAGCGCTCGATGTCGTCGCCCACCGCTCTACTCCGTCGTCGCTTCGCCGTTTTCGTGTTTCAGGGCTTCGTTGAGCGTATGCCAACCGAGAGTGGCGCATTTGACCCGCATCGGGAACTCACGGACACCGGCAAACACGGCCAACTTGCCGAGTGAGTCCAAGTCCTCGGGTGGTCCCTCGTCGCTCGTCAACATCGTGTGGAACTTCGAAAACATCTGCTCCACCTCGGCGACGCTCTTTCCTTTGATCGCCTCGGTCATGGTGGAGCAGGACGCCTGCGAGATCGCGCAGCCCTGGCCCAGGAAACCCACGTCCGTGATCGTGTCACCGTCCAACTGCAGTCGAAGCGTGATCTTGTCGCCACAGAGGGGATTGTAGCCGCGCCCCTCCCGGTTGTAGTGCACGGGAAACCTGTGGTTTCGCGGGTTCTTTCCGTGATCGAGGATCACTTCCTGGTAGAGCTCGCGAAGGTCCATCAGCCGAAGAGCTCCCGCACTTTGGATAGAGCGCTCACCAACGCGTCAATGTCCTCGGTGGTGTTGTACATGCCGAGCGAGGCACGCGCGGTGGCCGCGACGCCGAAGTGCTCCATGACCGGTTGAGCACAGTGGTGACCGGTGCGAATCGCCACGCCCTCCGAGTCGACGATCGTACCGATGTCGTGGGGGTGCACCGAATCCATCAAGAACGAAAGAACCGCCACTTTAGCTGGTGCGGTTCCGATCAGGCGGACCCCTGGAATGGACCCAAGGGCATCCGTGGCGTAGCGAAGCACGGCGGTCTCGTGATCGTGTACCGCCTGCGCATCGAACGATTCGAAGTAATCGATTGCGGCGCCGAGACCGATCGCGCCGGCGATGTTCGGTGTTCCTGCTTCGAACTTGTACGGCAGGTCGTTGTAGATCGTCTCTTCAAACGTGACCGATCGAATCATGTCGCCGCCGCCTTGGTAAGGAGGCATGCCGTCGAGCAGCCGTTCCTTTCCATAAAGCACGCCGATGCCGCTCGGACCGTAGAGCTTGTGGCCGCTGAACGCGTAGAAGTCACAGTCGAGCGCGTGTACGTCGACGTCGACGTGTGAGACAGCCTGCGCTCCATCGAGTAGGACCATCGCGCCACGATCGTGCGCGAGACGGATGAGCTTCGCGACTGGAAGCACCGTGCCGAGCGCGTTCGAGACGTGTGCGAGGGCCACCAGCCGAGTTCGCCCGCTGAGCTTCTTCTCGAATGCCTCTAAAGAGACCTCGCCTCGATCGCTCATCGGAGCCACGACGAGCTTCGCGCCGGTTTGTTGGCAGAGGATTTGCCAAGGTACGATGTTCGAGTGGTGCTCGAGCTCGGTCAAGAGGATTTCGTCGCGTTCGCGTAGGTGACCCCGTCCCCAGCTCTGCGCCACGAGGTTGATCGCTTCGGTGGTGCCGCGTGTGAATACCACTTCGGTCCTCTTCGCCGCGTTGATGAAAGAACGAACTTTTTCGCGTGCCTCTTCGTAGCGTGCCGTCGCGCGCTGCGAGAGCAGATGAACCGCACGATGAATGTTGGCGCAGTCCCGTGCGTACACGTCGGCCACCGTATCGATGACCGACTGGGGCTTGAGAGCCGTGGCTGCGCTATCGAGATAAACCAGGGACTTTCCGTGGACCTCCTGATGAAGGGCTGGGAAGTCTGCCCTCGCCCGATGGACATCGAACGAGGCGTGGGTCGAGGAAGTCATGAGCGTTGCTTCGGTCATGTTAGGTCTCGAATGTCGTCGGCACGTGGAATCTGGGCGAGCACGGCTTCGCTCAAACGCGCACGGGTCGGCTCGTGGCTGACGCGGTCGACCACCGACTCCAGGAAGGCGTACGTCAGCATCGCGCGAGCGAGGTCCTCGGGAATACCGCGAGCGCGTAAGTAGAACGACTGGTCTTCATCGAGCGACCCGACCGTTGCTCCATGGCTGCAAATCACGTCGTCAGCGTCGATCTGCAAGTGCGGTTTAGTGTGCACCGTTGCGGTATCGGACAGGAGTAAGTTGCGATTCTCCTGATGTGCCTCGGTCTTCTGAGCGTCCCGGTGCACGATCACGATTCCATCGAACACGGCTGTGCCTTTGCCCGATACAATCCCTCGATAAGTCTGCTGGCTTCGGCACCGCGGGGCCTGGTGCTCGACCCGGGTGTGGTGATCGACATGCTCCTGCCCTTCGACCAGGTAGGCGCCATTGAGCTCGGACTCGGCTCCGGTACCCTGTAACAGGCAGCGAACGTCGAGCCGAAGGAGAGCGCCGCCGAGGGTCACGACGGTCGAGCGATACACGCTGTCTTGCTCTTGGCGGACGTCGATTCGACCCACTTGTGAACCCGCATTCCGGTGCACGCGAACGTGGCTCATCTTCGCATTGCGAGCGAGGTCCAACTCGACGACGGAGTTGGTGAGCTGTCCGGCTTCCTTGCCGGCGTAGGTTTCGATCAACATCACCTCGGCGGCATCACCGACGGTGACGAGCACCCGTGGGTAGACGACGCCAGGCTGAGCCGAATCGGGGACCGCGTGAACGAGCTCGATCGGCGCCTCGACGACGGCACCTGCGGAGACGTCGATCCACAGGCCGTCGCTGAAGAGCGCAGTGTTGAGGGCGGCGAAGTCCGTCGGTGCCCCTCCGAGATCCAGACGCCCCTTCAGTAACTCCGGTTCGGACTGGAGAACCTGTCTCAGACTGCGGGCGGTGACACCCTTGGGCAACGACGACTCGATCGATGGAACTGCACCCTCTGTGAGCGAGAATTCTCCGTCGACGAGTGAACGGACCGGTGTGAACCGCCATGTTTCGGTCTTCTTCGTGGGAAGACCTTGCTCGCGCAGGACGTCAGCGGCTCGCACGCGCAGCGCGCGCAACCACTGCGGACCCGTATCGAACGAGCTCGGAAGGCTTCGCAGAAGCGTTTGGCGGCTCGTATCGGTCATGGCTGCGGCGCATCCCGGACCTCGTTGTACCCCTCTTTTTCGAGCTGCTTGGCGAGGTCTTTGTCGCCGGTTCGCACGATCCGGCCTTCCATCAACACGTGCACGACGTCCGGCACGATGTAATCGAGCAGCCGCTGATAGTGAGTGATGACCAGCAGTGCACGCTCGGGGCTACGCAAGGAGTTCACCCCCGCGGCCACGACCTTGAGCGCATCGATGTCGAGCCCGGAATCGGTTTCGTCGAGCACGGCCAACGACGGTTCTAGCATCGCCATTTGAAAGATCTCGTTTCGCTTCTTCTCGCCGCCGCTGAAGCCGTCGTTCACCGAGCGCTTCGTGAGCTCATCGGGAAGCTGCACCAACGCGGCCTTCTCTTTCGAGAGCTTCATGAAATCGATCGCATCCAGAGGTGGCTCCCCACGGTGCTTTCGAATGGCGTTCAGCGCCGCCTTGAGAAAATAGATGTTGCTCACGCCGGGAATCGGGACCGGATATTGGAAGCCGAGAAAGAGCCCCTCGGCGGCTCGTAGCTCCGGCGCCATCTCGAGCAGATTCTTCCCCTTGTAGAGTACCCGGCCCTCGGTGACCTCGTAACCCTCTCTGCCCGCAAGCACGTACGCCAACGTGCTCTTCCCCGAGCCGTTCGGTCCCATGATCGCGTGCACTTGGCCTGCCTCGATTTCGAGGTCGATCCCCTTGAGAATGGGCTTGCCGCCTACTTCGACGTGCAGGTTCTCGATCTTCAACATCAGCCGACCGCTCCCTCCAAGCTGACGCCGAGAAGCTTCTGCGCCTCGACCGCAAACTCCATCGGCAGCTCTTTCAATACCTGCTTCGCAAACCCGTTCACGATGAGGCTCACCGCGTCCTCTGCTGAGAGGCCGCGCTGCCGGCAGTAGAAGAGTTGATCGTCCCCGATGCGGGAGGTCGTCGCCTCGTGCTCGAGCTTCGAGGAACCGTTGCGCACGTCGACGTAGGGCACCGTGTGGGCCCCGCACTTGTCGCCGATCAGGAGCGAGTCGCACTGCGTGTAGTTCCTCGAGTTGGTAGCCCCGCGCATGATCTTGACGCCGCCGCGATAGGTCTGTTGCCCGTGACCGGCGCTGATGCCCTTCGAGATGATTGTCGACTTCGTGTTCTTGCCGAGGTGGATCATCTTGGTGCCTGTATCGGCCTGCTGACGGTGGTTGCTCAAAGCCACGGAGTAGAATTCGCCGATCGAGTCGTCCCCCTTGAGAATGCAGCTCGGATATTTCCAAGTGATCGCTGAACCGGTCTCGACCTGGGTCCAACTGATCTTCGAACGTGCACCCTCGCAAAGCCCTCGCTTGGTGACGAAGTTGAAGATGCCGCCCTTCCCGTTCGCGTCGCCCGGATACCAGTTCTGCACCGTCGAGTACTTGATCTGAGCGTCCTCGTGGGCGACCAGCTCGACGACCGCGGCGTGAAGTTGGTTTTCGTCGCGCATCGGTGCCGTGCAGCCTTCGAGGTAGCTCACGTAGCTGCCCTCATCGGCCACGATGAGCGTTCGCTCGAACTGGCCGGTCTTGGCAGCATTGATTCGGAAGTAGGTCGAGAGCTCCATCGGGCATCGCACGCCTTTGGGTACGTAGACGACCGAGCCGTCACTGAAGACGGCGCTGTTGAGCGCAGCGAAGAAGTTGTCCGAGATCGGAACCACCGAGCCGAGGTACTTCTTGATCAGCTCGGGATGCTCCTGAACTGCCTCGGAGAACGACATGAAGATGACGCCGACCTCCGAAAGCTTCTTGCGAAACGTGGTGGCGACCGAAACGCTGTCGAATACCGCATCGACCGCGACGCCAGCCAGAATCTCCCGCTCGTGAAGCGGAATGCCGAGCTTCTCGTACGTCTCGAGAAGCTGTGGATCGACATCGTCGAGGCTCTTCGGCGCGTCTTCGTTCGTCTTGGGCGCCGCGTAGTAGCAGATGTCTTGGTAGTCGATCTTCGGGTAGTGGACGTTCGCCCAGGTCGGCTCGGTCATCTCGAGCCATCGTCGATAGGCCTTGAGACGCCACTGCAGCAACCACTCCGGCTCGTGCTTCTTCTTCGAGATGAAGGCGACGATCGCTTCGCTCAGACCGGGCGGTGCGTACTCCTGCTCGATGTCCGTGACGAAACCGGCATCGTAGGCCCTCTTGAGGATGTCGTCGATTTGTTCGGTCGCTGCTGACATGAGTCACTCCAACTCAGTGGACGTCGTTACCTCGGAGACCTAGGTTCCGAGCTCTTTCGGCTTCTTTGCTCGAGCGGGCGAGCGATACGAGCTCCGTCGTGCCTGGTAATGCCATGTCCGCCAACGTGATCGTGGAGAGCGCCGTCTGCACGGCGAGATTGATGCGCTGCCAGTTGGCTCGAACGCCGCAGTTGGTCTCGTACTCGCAGATCGAGTCGGCGGTTTCGTCCGAGCATTCCGTGACGGCGATCGGGCCCTCGATGGCTTCGATCACCTCGTTGACGCCGATGTGCTGTGGCTGCCGAGCCAGCGCGTAACCGCCTTTGACGCCTCGGTGCGAGGTGACGACCCCGGCGCGTGTGAGCTTCTTCAAAACCTTGCTCGCGGTGGGCTCGGGAATCTGGGTCTGCGTAGCCAGATCGCGCGCGGCATGCGGCCCCTCCGCCGCGGCCAGCTGGGTCGCGAGCACAACCGCATAGTCGGTCATTTTCGAAATTCGAAGCATTTTCGATGGTTTTATACTGGACCCCAGCGGTCCTGTATCGATCTCTAGAGTGGCCCGGAACCGCTGTCAAGCGGGGCTACCGTGCCTGCTCGGGGACCACGAGCACCGGCACGGACGCCATCCCGAGGCAGCGCGATGCAGTGCTGCCGAGCAGCAGGTGGCCGAGGACGCCCTGTCTGTGGGTACCCACCACCAGGATGTCGGCGGCCACGCTCTTCGCTGCATTACACAACGCCTCGGAGGCATAGTCGATGGAAACGACCTGATGAACCTCGGCATTTGGGGCGTGCTCGTCTACGTAGGCCTCGAGCTTCTTGCCCGCCTCGAGCTTGCTTTGATCGCGCAAGATCTGTCGCCATGTTCGCTCTTCATCGGGCTTGTCTTCGCCGCCCGCCGGAATGACGACGTTGGCCACGTGCAGCTCTCCGCCGACGCGCGCGGCCGCGCGTTTGGCCCACGAGACCGCCGCCAACGCAGATCCTGAGAAATCGGTACCGACGAACCACCGGGTGCCGTGAAGAGCTTCGGGAATCGGTGCATCGCCGGTCGCGACGAAAACCGGACGGTCAGCGGCGCGGATCACGCGCTGAGCGGTCGACCCGAGCACGCGCTCGGAGGCGCCCTTCGCGAGAACCGACCTCGGGCCGCTCGACCCGTACGGACCGATCGCGATCAAGAACGAGCCCCGTTTTTCGGCAAGCTCCGGGATGACGCGCCAGGGCCGGCCTCGGACGACCAACGCTTCGCACTCGACACCAGCAGCAACGCAGCGAGCCTTCTCCTTTTCAAGCTCGGACTCGAGGATGGTCTCGTACCGCGTCCTGTCCTCTTTGGCTGCCTTGGCGGCCTCCTGGAGCTCGGGGGCCTCCGGCCACCAGGAATCGGCGTCATCGATGACGTGGACCAGGTCGAGCTTCACACCAAACGCTTTGGCCGCGGCAATCCCGAGATCGACGGTTCGCGGAGCCGCAGGGGTCAGATCGACGGCACAAAGAATACTCGCATCCGGCATGGGCGCAGCATAGATCAACACGTTGGAGACGCACAGGGTCGGCGCTAGGATTGATTGAGCTCATGAGCGACGCGCCGATTTACATGGACTACCACGCGACGACCCCTGTCGACGGGCGCGTCCTCGCCGCCATGCTTCCCTATTTCGCGGAGCGCTTCGGCAACGCGGCGAGCCGATTGCACGTGCACGGAAGGGTAGCTCGGGATGCGGTCGAGCGGGCGCGCGCAGCGGTCGCCGGGCTGATCGGTGCCAAGCCGGACGAGGTGATCTTCACCTCGGGGGCCACGGAAAGCGACAACCTCGCGATCCGAGGTGCAGCCGAGGCGCGTATCGGCGATGGAAAGCACATCGTGACCGTCCGGACCGAGCACAAGGCCGTGCTCGACACGTGCGCGTCACTCGAGCGGGAGGGTTGGCGGATCACCTGGCTCGAGGTCGATGCGAAGGGGCTGGTTTCGGCCCCGGCCGTCGCAGAGGCGCTCAGGGAAGACACGGTGCTCGTGAGTGTGATGCTGGCCAACAACGAGATCGGTGTCGTGCAGGACCTCGCCGCAATCGGCGCGTTGGCCGCGGAGCGCGGGATCACGTTTCACTGTGATGCCGCCCAAGGGCTCGGCTACCTGCCGTTTTCGGTCGAGAACACGAACGTCGCCCTGGCGAGCCTCTCCGCACACAAGATGTACGGCCCCAAGGGCGTCGGCGCGCTCTACGTTCGGCGCTCGTCGCAGAGGCGCGGCATCCCCGTCGCGCAGATGCATGGGGGCGGTCACGAGGGGGGTCTGCGCTCCGGCACCCTCAACGTACCTGGGATCGTGGGTTTCGGCGCTGCAGCCGAGATCATGCAAGCCGAGGGCAAGGCGGAGGCGATGCGAGTTCAGTCGCTCAGAGACGACCTCGAGCGCCGGCTCTTCGAGGGGATCGAGGCGATTCGACTCAACGGACCGCCAAGCCCCCGGCACCCAGGCAACCTCAACATCTCTTTCGGCTACGTGGACGGCGCCCGGTTGCTCCTCGAGCTATCCGAGACGGTGTCGGTGTCGAGCGGCGCCGCCTGCAGCAGTGCGGAAGCTGGCCCGAGCTATGTCCTCGAAGCCATGGGCGTCCCGAAAGACTTGGCCCTGGCCTCGGTTCGCTTCGGTCTCGGGCGGCCCACCACCGAGGCCGAGGTCCAGACGGTTGCCGATGCCGTGATTCGAACCGTGGCAGCCCTGAGAGAACGGTCCCCGCTCTGGGCGCGAAGAGCCAGCGGCAACCCCATCGAATGGTGACTGGAGACCTGGCCTGGCGAAACCCGGGCTCCGGCCTTAAATAGAAGAGATGAGCGAAGTGAAAGGCATCACGCTGACGCCGAGAGCCGTGCAAATGGCGAAGCAGAAGCTCGCCGACGCCGATACGCCAGTCGAAGGTCTGCGGCTTGGCGTCAAGGGTGGCGGCTGCTCGGGCTACTATTACGTGTATGATTTCGCAAAGAAGATTCGGCCCGACAAAGATCTCGTCTTCGACTTCGACGGGTTGAAGGTGGTCGTCGACAACCGGAGCATCGAGTTTCTCGAAGGCGCAGTGCTCGACTGGGAGCAGAGCCTCATGAGCTACGGCTTCAAGTGGAAAAACCCAAACGCGACCGGCGACTGCGGATGCGGAGAGTCTTTCGAGGTCGGGAGGGTCTAACCCAGACGCTAGCGTCCGGATGCGACTTCGGGCACCGGCCGCCGTGACCACCACGCGGCAAGCCCGCTCCCGAGAATGCAATGGGTTATCGCCGAGATCGCGCTTGGAATGGCGGTCAGTGGATTGGCGAAATGGGCCTGCGCGAGAACCGCCCCCAAGCCCGAGTTCTGCATTCCCACCTCGATCGAAGTCGTGCGCGCGACCTTTCCAAAGCCGCTGCTCCAGCCGCTGAGAAGGTAGCCAAGCACGAATCCGCCAGCATGCGCGCTCACCACTGCAGCGAGCAGCTGTAGGCCGGAGTCGAGCACTGCGTCTTTGCTCGCTCCCAAGATCGCAGAGACGATCAACACGATCATCAGCACCGCCGCCGCGGGCGCGATCGGGAGAAGCAGGCGGGTCAGCTTCGGAAGGGAGCGACGCATGAAGAGCCCGACTCCAACGGGTAGAAGGACCACGTTGGTGGTACTCAGGAACAATCCCCAGCCGTCGACCTCGATCCGGCTTCCAACGATCCAGGTGGTGAGAAGCGGGGTGCACACGGCCGCGAGCATCGTCGAAAACGCGGTCATCGAGACGGAGAGTGCGACGTCGGCCTTGGCCAAGTAGGTGATCACGTTCGAGGCCGTTCCGCCTGGGCAGCAACAGACCAGCACCAAGCCGACTGCGAACGGCGTAGGCAGCTGAAAGAGGTAGCCCATGCTCCAACCGAGAAACGGCATCACGGTGTACTGCAGCAGAACTCCCCACAGGATGGGCGCGGGAGCCCGGAAAACCCGCGAGAAATCGACGAGCTCGAGGGTGAGCCCCATGCCGAGCATGATGATTTGAAGCCCCGGGGTGATCAGGCCGTACTCGAGGAACCAGACGAACGCCGGCGGATAGGCGAGCGCAACCGCGCCGCCGAGCGTGACCCAGAGGGGAAAGAGCCGCACGAATACCGCCAACAAGCCGCCATGTAGCACAGGCGCAGTGAGCTCGGACGATGCGGGACGCGGATGGGCTTCCATGCTAGAAAACCCGTTCTCATGTTCCGTCCACCTACCGACGACGTCCGGATTGAAGGGCTTCGACCGCTGATCCCACCCGCCATCCTCATGGAGGAGGTGCACCCCGGCGACGAGGCCATCCGGCGAATCGCCGATGCGCGGCAACAGATCAGCGACATCGTCCATGGCAAAGACGACCGGCTCTTGGTCGTCGTTGGGCCCTGCTCGATTCACGACCCCGCCGCGGCGCTCGACTATGCCCATCGTTTGAAGGCGCTTCGCGACGCGCACCTGGACGACCTCATGATCGTCATGCGTACGTATTTCGAGAAGCCTCGCACGACGGTCGGTTGGAAAGGGTTGATCAACGATCCCAACCTCGACGGGAGCTTCGACATCAATCACGGGCTCCGCGTCGCACGCGGGCTGCTGAGCACACTGGCCGAGCTCAGCATGCCGGCTGGAACCGAGTTCCTGGATCCAATTTCGCCGCAGTTCGTGGCGGATTTGGTCTCGTGGGGCGCGATTGGCGCACGGACCACCGAAAGCCAGGTGCATCGCGAGCTCGCAAGCGGTCTCTCCATGCCCGTCGGCTTCAAGAACGGCACCCGCGGAACCGTCAAGATCGCGGTCGAGGCGGTCAACGCGGCCCGCAATCCACACCATTTCCTCTCGGTGACGAAGCAGGGCCTCTCCGCCATCGTGGCCACCAAAGGCAACCTCGATTGTCACGTGATTCTGCGAGGCGGAACGGGCAAGCCCAACTACAGCCCCGAGCAGATCGCCGAGACCGTGAAGATGCTCGAAGACGCTGGGCTCGAAGGGCGGGTGATGGTCGACTGCAGTCATGCGAACAGCGGCAAGGACCACGAGAAGCAAGCCGCAGTAGCTCTTGCAGTCGGAGAGCAGGTCGCGAAGGGCAGCACGGGGGTCTTCGGGTTGATGCTCGAGAGCTTCCTTCTGAGCGGGCGGCAGGACACCGTTCCCGGAGTCGAGCTCGCTTACGGACAGAGCATCACCGACGCCTGCATGAGCTGGGACGCGACCGTGCCGGTTATCGAAATGCTTGCGGATTCGGCTCGAAAGCGGCGGCGCGCAGGCGCCTGAGCTAGGCCGAGGGCGCCATCGTCCGAATGAACAGCTCGGTCATCTCCCAGGGCAGATTTGCCGGGAGATTGAGGATCGGAAGATCGATTCCGTAGTCGCGGCGGCGCCTCAGCTCTGCGATGCAGTGCTTTGGATCACCTGCGATCGTGAGAGCCTCGATCATCGCTTCGGAAACCGCATCGGCTGCTTGAGCGCGCGTCTTCTTGTCGCGATAGAGCTCGTCGATCCGCTTGCACTCGTCTGCATAGCCGAACCCGCTCAGCAGCTCTTTGTAATAGTCCCCCATGCCTCCGATGTAGAAGGAGATAATCTGGCGGGCTTCTTTGAAGCCTGCATCACCCAATGGAATCACGGTCGTGAACGGCGCGGTGACGATCTTCGTCGGATCCCGGCCCACCTTGGCAGCCCCCTCGGCAATCCAGCGATGCCCCCGCTCGAGCTCGGTGTAGGGCCAGAAGGTCGGTATCCAACCATCGGCGAGCTCGCCAATCGAGGTGATTGAATTCTGCTTCAGCGCAGCGACGTAGATCGGCACGTCGGCACGCACCGGCTTCATCGCGAGCTCGAACGGGCGATAGTCGTGGAGCTTTGCACCGCTCTCGTCGAGACGTTTGCCACTCAAGAGCGTCTTCGTCACTCGAATCACGTCCCGAAGCTGCGTGAGCGGCTTGTCGAACCGTCGCGCGTGAAAACCCTCGATGACTCGCTTGCCACTGGTGCCGAGTCCGAGGATGAGGCGCCCTTCGCTGATCTCGTCGAGCGTGGCGGCGTGCATGGCCAACAAACCTGGGGACCGGCTGAAGCAATTGACGATGCCCGTGCCAACTTTGATCTGCGTGGTATGCACCGCGATCTCAGTCAGCAGCGAGAAGATCTCGTAGCCCCAGGCTTCCGGAATCCAGAAGGAATCGTAGCCGAGCTCGTCGGCAAGAATCGCGGCTTTGAGGTAGAGCTTGCGATCGTAGTTCTTCCAGAACGGGAGAAGCCCGGTTCTTGCGGTCATCGAAACCTCCACGAGCGGAGTAGACCGTTTGCAGAGCGCTTTCAAGTGGGTTGCCGCGCTTGACAGTCTCCCGCGATTCGTGCCACGAGCCTGTCTTCACGGGAGCTCTGACGGATGAAGATCGATGCCGGCTTGCTGGTCAGCAACATGAGGGAGATCCCTCGCCGCGTCCGCGAGCTCGAGGAGGCCGGTTTCGACGGATGCTTCACGTTCGAAGGCCCGCACGAGCCCTTTTTACCTCTGGTCCTCGCGGCCGAGCACTCGGGGCTCGAGATCGGAACAGGGCTGGCGATCGCATTCGCGCGTACCCCGATGACGGTCGCCAATCTAGCCCACGACTTACAGCATTTCTCGGGCGGCCGGTTTTGGCTCGGGCTCGGCTCCCAGATCAAGCCGCATATCGAGGCGCGCTACAGCATGCCGTGGAGCAAGCCCGTCAGCCGAATGAAAGAGTTCGTCCGGGCGCTCCGCGCGATCTTCGCGAGCTGGAATGCCAACGAAAAGCTCGATTTCCGGGGGGAATTCTACACGCACACACTGATGCCCCCGATCTTCAACCCAGGGCCAGCTCGCGGAGGCGTGCCGCCGATCCATCTCGGTGGAGTAGGTCCGAAGATGACCGAGGCGGCCGGCGAGGTCGCGGACGGCATGCTGGTGCATCCCTTTCACACCGAGCGCTCACTCGCGGAGATCACGGTGCCGAGCCTTCGAAAAGGCTTGGCCGCCTCGGGACGCGAGCTGTCCGACTTCACCCTTTGCATCCAAACGCTCGTGGTGACGGGATCGGATGAAGCGGGGATCGAGCGCGCCAGGGCCATGACTCGCAATCAGATCGCATTCTATGCCTCGACGCCTGCTTATCGGGGCGTTCTCGAAGTCGAGGGATGCGGCGAGATTCAGCCGGAGCTACGTCGGCTCACCAAAGAGGGCCGCTGGCACGAGATGGGAACCCTGATCGACGACGCGTTTCTCGGCCGCATTGCCGCCGTGGGCACTCCAGCGGAAGTCGCCGAGACTCTGCATGCTCGCTACGGGTCGCTCGCGAAGAGGCTGGCGTTTGCCTCGCCTTTCGCGCTGCCGAACGAATGCGCCGCAGAGGTCATCAGCGGCCTGCGAAGCCGCGCGAAGCCGGCATGAACGCGCCCAAGTGCATTTCGCTCGAGGTGATCTCCGATGAAGCGGTCGGCGGAAAAGCCGAGGGACTGGCCCGTCTCTTGCGCCATGGGTTCGAGGTGCCCCCAGGCTTCGTCGTCGTGGGCGCGACCCGAGGTCATCTTCCCGGCGATCTCGATCGGCACTACCAGCGGATCGGCGGGGGGAGAGTCGCAGTGCGGTCGTCGGCGCTCGGGGAGGACTCGGGTGATGCCTCCTTTGCAGGCCAGTATGAGACGGTCCTGAACGTCGAGGGCGCGGAGGCGCTTCGAGTCGCGATCGAAAACTGCCTTCGATCGCTACAGAACGTTCGCGCGAGTGCCTACCGCGACGAAGCGTCTCGCTCCTCGGAGGCTCGGATGAACGTCGTCGTACAGCAGATGGTCGACGCGCGTGCTTCGGGGGTGCTGTTCACTGCAAATCCGATCAACGCACGGCGCGATCAACTGGTGGTAGACGCAGTCGCAGGTCTCGGGGAGGCGCTCGTCAGCGGTCATGTCACCCCGGAGCACTGGCTCCTCGGGAGGGATGGGTCCGTGCTCGAAAGTGAACAGCAGGGGGAGGGTCCCGTGTTGAGCCATGCGGAGCTTGGACTGCTCCTCTCCGGTGCACTGCGCGCGGAGGCGCAGTTCGGGGCTCCGCTCGACATGGAGTGGGCGATCGATCACGCCGGGACGGTTCGGTGGCTCCAGGCCCGCCCGATCACGACGCTTCCCGCCGACCCGAACGAGCTCGATACGGATCCCAACCCTGGCGACGTCTATACCTGGTGCAACATCGGAGAGATGATGCCGGGTGCAGTCACTCCCTTGACGTATTCGATCACGGGCCGCGGCATCGACATCGGCATGCAGCGCGCGTACCGGCGCATGGGAGCCAACATTCCTTCTGGCGAAGGCGTCCGGTACGTGGGCATGTTCTTCGGTCACCTGTTCATCAACCTGACGACGCTTGCGGCGCTTGCGGCCGACGTCGCGGGCTCGACCAAGACGCAGATGTGCATCGCGGTGTGCGGGCGGGACGTGGAAGAGGTCGCCGACCCAGCGCCCGCCTCGAGCGTCAAGCGCCTAATCAATGGCGTGCGCTACTTCGCCATCCTGATTGCGGCTTCAACGCATCGACGCGAGCTCGACTCGCTCCGTCACGACCTCGCGCTTCCGCAAATCGGGACCGCGGAACAGCTGTACCGCGCAATCGACTCGAGCCTCCCGATGATGTGGAAGGCATACGAGCTCCACCTCCTGTCTTCGGCCTCGTCGGGCGCCCTCAGCCCAATTCTGCTCGGCATCCTGGCCAAGGGCGGGGAGCCGAGCCAAGCGCACCATGCCGAGCTCGCCGAGATGCTCGCAGGCGCGAAAGGAGTCGAGAGCGCCGACATCGCCGAGGGAATCGATCGCATCGTCGACCGGATTCTCGAGTGCCCGGACGCGGAGAAGCGCTTCGCCGCGGCCGAGCCACAAGCCGCGCTCGCGTGGCTCTGCTCGAGGTCTTCGGGAACCGCTGGCGACGAGCTTAGGCGTTATCTCGCCCGCCACGGGCATCGCGCGGTCCGGGAGCTCGAGCTCCGTCAAAAGGAATGGGCCGTCGAGCCGACACCCTTGATCATTTCTTTGCAGTCGGCTCTTCGCGCCCGAGCGCAGCGAAGGCCACCGACCCATCGCGAATCCGACTCGCGGCGCTCGAACGACGAGCATCCGGTGATTCGCAGGCTGCTCCCTTTCGCGCACGCCGCAATTCGAAGCCGTGAGCACACCAAATCCGCCCTCGTGGCCGTGACGACGACGTTCAAGCACGCCTACCGAGCCCTCGGCTCCCGCTTGGTCGACGAGGGCCTCTTGCCGGACGAAGATGCGGTCTTCTTTCTGACGCATCAGGAGCTCGGTGCGCTCCTTCGAGGCCGGCGAGCGCTCGCGGACCTCGCGGCTTCGCGAAGGCACGTCCTCGACTACCAGATGGCGGCTCACTTTCCGCAGGTCTTCAGAGGGCGTCCGGAACCGACTCGCGCGGTGCCGATCGAGACACGAGCCGGGGCCTTGGTCGGAAAACCGGTGAGCCGCGGGGTCGTCACCGGCCGGGCACGCGTCGTGCAGACCCTCGTACAAGCTGCGCAGTTGCAGGCCGGCGAAATCCTGATTGCACCCATCACCGACGTGGGGTGGACTCCGTACTTCAGTCTGATTGGAGGACTTGCGACCGATGTGGGCAGCGCGGTCTCGCACGGCGCGGTCGTGGCGCGGGAGTACGGTCTTCCCGCCGTCGTGAACCTCCAAGTGGCGACTTCTCGCTTCCAGACCGGCGACCTGGTCACGCTCGACGGCAACCGCGGCATCCTTTCGCTCGCCTGAGCTTTCGGGGCTCTTGACTTCCAGGGGCAATATGCGATCGGCACGGCGCTGAGGATTTTATCATGGTCGCCACGATCGGACTCACGGGGTTGCGCCCCGACCCGGCCCACGTTTCTCGCATCGCGGCTCCGCCGTACGACGTGATCAAACCGGGGACACCGCTCGAGAACCTGCTTCGAAACGAGCCCGACTCGCTCTTCCACATCACCCTGGGCGACCACCCCAAGGAGGCGATGGAGCGGCTCGTCTCGACGGGCCTCCTCATCGAGGACGACGACCCCGCGTACTACGTCTACGAGCAAACGTGGGAGGGAGGGCAACGCACGGGCGTGTTCGTGGCAGCCGAGGTGTCGCCCTACGAAGCCAAACAGGTCATCCGGCACGAAAAGACGTTCGACGACAAGGTCAAGGGCCGACTCGTCGTCCGGCGGGCGACGGGACTTCACATCGGACCCGTATTCGTCCTGACGCGCGCGCCGATCGGGAGCTCCCTCGAAGAGGCGAAACGCGGCACCAACCCGATCTACGATTTCATTAGTCAGTTTGGAGGGTTCAGCGAGCTCGAGGGCATCCGCAACCGGGTGTGGCGCGTCCCAGAGCAGAGCAAGACCGGCCGCGCGATTCAGGCCGCCCTCGGGACCGAGGCCTTCTACATCGCCGACGGACATCATCGCTACCATGCGAGCCTCCTCAACGACCAGACTCACTTCCTCTGCTACGTCACCGAGGAAGCGGTGATTCAGGCGTATAACCGCGTGATCAACGGGGTTCGGCCCTTCGCCGAGATCGCTGCGGAATTGGCGTTGAGGCCAGTCGAGTCGTTCCGCACCCCGAAGAAGCACAGCTTCTGTATCTACACGAAGGACGGATGCTTCGAGCTCGATGCGCAGCATGTGCCCAAAGACGTCGTCGGACGCCTCGATTGCGCGATCCTCGAGCGGGAGCTCTACCCAAAGCTCGGGCTCACGCACGACATGATCGTCGACCCGAAGCACTTCGACTACTATTCCGAGGCCGCCCTGAACGACATGCAAGCAGCGGTGGACCGGGGCGACTACGACATCGCGGTGGCACTGCATCCGGTGAGCCTCGATGAGCTCATGGCCGTGGCCGACGCGGGCCTCGAAGACCCGACAATCGTCATGCCCGAGAAGAGCACCTTCTTCCAACCGAAGATTCTCTCCGGGCTCGAGCTCTACCGTTACGAACTGAGATGAGTGTGCTCCCACAATATGGAAGTCACCTGCATCCACACGAGAAGATGCGCGCCGTCGTCATCGATCGTTACGGCGGACCCGAGGTGCTTCGCCCGACCACGGTGCCGCGCCCTGTGCCGACACGCGGCCAAGTCCTCGTCCGCACCCGCTTCATCGGCGTAAATCCAAAAGACGTCATCGTCCGCAAGGGGAAGTTCAAGGTGGCGACAGGCAACAAGTTTCCCCTCCTCGTCGGACACGACATCGCGGGGGAGGTCGTCGAGGCGGGGATTGGCGCCGATCTCGCAGAAGGTGAGCTCGTCTACGGGATGATCAACGACTTCGCGGGCCGTGCCTATGCGGAGTACGCGGCCGTGAACTGCCAGGAGCTCGCCAAAGCGCCGTCCTCGATCGAGCTGCGCATCGCAGCCGCCGTGCCCCTCGCTGCCCAGACGGCGCTTCAGGCGCTTCGCGACGACGCACGGCTCGAGCCAGGCCAGAAGGTGTTGATCAACGGCGCATCCGGCGGCGTGGGCGTCTTCGCGGTTCAGATCGCGAAGATCCTCGGCGCCCACGTCACCGCGATCTGCAGTTATCGGAACCTCGAGCTCGCCCATGAGCTCGGCGCCGATCGGGTCATCGATTACACGAAGACCGAGCTGGTCGAGCTGACCGACCGCTTCGACGCGATCTTCGATGTCTTCGGCAACTATCGCTTCGACAAGCTCGCGCACCTACTCACCCCGCGCGGTATCTACGTGCACACGATCCCGAGCGCACGGATCATCAAGGACATCGCGAGGACGTTCTTCCGCCGCAAGCGCGCCAAGCTGGTCTTCGTTAGGTCGCGCCGATCGCAGCTCGACTGGATCCGCCAGCAGATCGACGCGGGCAGGCTTCGAGTCGTCGTCGATCGCTCGTTTTCTCTAGAGGACGCAGCCGAGGCCCACCGGTACATCGAAACCAAGAGGGCAAGGGGCAAAGTCGTTTTGGAAGTCGGCTGAGATCGGCTACTCTCGCGCCCATGAAATCGGTCCGGCCTGCCCTGCTTTCCTTATGCCTCCTGGTCGCCTGCAACAGTAGTGGCGGCAACGAGCTCGAAATGCGCGTCAACGACCTCGTTTCGCAGATGACGCTCGAGGAGAAGGTCGCCCAGATGGCGGGCGAAGGCTCGATCTTCCTTCCCGAAGGCGAAAGGCTTTGGACCGTTCCGGGGGTCGAGCGCCTCGGCATACCGCCCTTCAAGATGGCAGACGGCCCGAGGGGGGTCGGAACGGTCGAGGGCGCGACGACGTTTCCCGTCGGAATGGCGCGGGGAGCGACTTGGAATCCCGAAGTCGAGCAGCGCGTGGGCTCTGCGATGGGCCGTGAGCTCAGAGCCATCGGCGGCAACGTCTTGCTCGCCCCTACGATCAACAATCTCCGCCACCCGAGCTGGGGTCGGTCTCAAGAGACCTACGGTGAGGATGTCCATCATTTGTCCCGAATGGCGGTTGCCTTCGTTCGAGGCGTGCAGGAGTACGTGCTCGCCAATCCAAAACACTATGCGGCGAACAGCATCGAGGACACGCGGTTTCAAGTCGACGTGACGATCGATGAGCGCACGTTGCGCGAGATCTACCTCCCCCATTTCCGGGCGGCGGTCATCGAAGGCGGAGCTGCTTCGATCATGAGCGCCTACAACTCCGTCAACGGGCAATTCTGCGGCGAGAACGAACACCTGTTGAGGCAGATCCTGAAGACCGAATGGGGCTTCGACGGCTTCGTACTGTCGGATTGGATCTTCGGGACGCAGTCCACTGTCGGATCGGCTCTCAACGGCCTCGATCTCGAAATGCCGGTGGCACGAGTGTACGGTGACGAGCTTCTCGCGGCGGTTGCAGACGGCGGAGTTCCCGAATCCGTGATCGACGAGGCGGTCGGCCGGATGGTGCGCAAGAAGCTCGAGCACGAGCTCGACCAGCCGAGTGGGCTCGACGAGAGCGTGCTTGGAAGCAGGGAGCATCTCGTCCTCGCCCGGCAAGCGGCTGTGGAAGGTTCCGTGCTACTCAAGAACGCTTCAGGTGCCTTGCCGCTGAGCGCGAGCGCGCTCGATCGAGTCGTCGTCGTCGGGGCTCTGGCTGATACGCCCAATACCGGCGACACCGGGAGCAGCAATACGCGACCGGCCTTCGTGGTGACCCCGCTTCAGGGCATCGAAGAGCTTGTTGGCGGCATGGTCACCGTGGACCACATCGGAAAGGACGTCCTCGACCCGAGCGACCTGACGCGGATCGAATCGGCGGACGCGGTGATCGTCGTGACCGGCCTCACCTCCGAAGACGAGGGCGAGGGGCTCGTCGGCGCGGGCGATCGACTCGACCTCGGCCTTTCGGCGGAACGCGTCCAACTGATTCGAGACGCGGCTTCCGTCAACGATCGAACCATCGTGGTCCTCGAGGGCGGCGGCGCCATCACCATGGGGGACTGGCTTCCCGACATCGAGGCGCTGCTGATGGCGTGGTATCCAGGACAAATGGGAGGTTACGCGATCGCGGACCTTCTGTTCGGGCAGGCGAACCCTTCGGGCAAGTTGCCGATCACGTTTCCGACGAGCCTCGATCAGCTGCCACCCTTCGACAATGTATCGCTCGAGGTGACCTACGGTTATTTCCATGGGTATCGGTATGTCGATCGAAACGGCTCGACGCCGGAGTTCCCGTTTGGGTTTGGGCTGAGCTACACGACCTTCGCGGTCGACAACCTTCGCTCGAGCCAGGCGCAAGCAGGTGCTGGCGATGTGGTGCTGTTCAGCGTCGACGTCACGAACACCGGCACGATCGCGGGGGCCGAGGTCGTACAGCTCTACGTCACCTACCCCGGCTCCGCCGTGGAGCGGGCCGAGCGTGAGCTCAAGGGCTTTGCCAAAGTCTTCCTCGACCCCGGGCAGACCCAAACGGTCGAGATCCCGGTGACCGTGAACACCTTGGCGTACTACGACGTCACCCAGGCGATGTGGGTGCTCGAAGGCCTCGAGCACGAGGTTCACGTCGGTACGTCGTCTCGGGATCTCCCCCTCTCCGTCGTGTTGGCGGTCGCCGCCGAGCAGGGCGTGTCGATGTAATGACGATTTCCGCGTTACGTGGCTTTCGGTTCCGCGTACGATGGGCGGATGCAAAAGCTCAGCTCGATGATCGGCATGGCCGTCGTTCTTTGTGCGGCGTCCCAATCGGCATCATCGGCCGATGACGGGTTCAAGGGCGTCGACTTCCCGAGCGCGGGCGGAATCGACGCCCACGCCGACCTCTACCAACCGAAGAACCGTTCAGCGACTCTGATCCTCCTCTTTCACCAAGCCGGATGGAGCCGCGGTGAGTACCGGGAAATCGCGCCCAAGCTCGTCGAAGCAGGCTACCGCGTGCTTGCGGTCGATCAGCGCTCGGGCGGAGCGATTCGGGGCGTTTCAAACGAAACCGCGAAGCGAGCAGTCGAAAAGGCGCAACCCAGAGGCTATGCGGACGCGTACGCCGATCTCGAGGCAGCGCTCACCTATGCGCGAAGCGTCCTAAAGGCCAAACGGGTGGTCGCGTGGGGCAGCTCCTACTCGGCCTCTCTGGTCTTTCGATTGGCCGCAGAGCACGCGGGCGAGGTGAACGCTGTCGTCGCGTTCTCGCCCGGGGAATACTTCGAGAAGGACGGGGGCCGTGGGTACATCCAGAGCTTTGCGAAACGGGTCAAGCAACCTGTGTTCGTCACCTCGTCGAAGAAAGAGCGTGAGCAGGTGAAGCCGATCTTCGACGCATCCCCCGCCGCGCAGAAGGTCCTGTTCACGCCCGACTCGAACGGACAGCACGGGTCCCGAGCGCTTTGGGCCGAATGGCCGGATCACGACGCCTATTGGATCGCAGTCAGGGAGTTCCTGAAGAGCGTTGCACCGCCGAGCTGAACCCGCTGGAAACCACGCCAGCCTGCGCTAAACGGCCCCGGTGAACGCGAAACCCCACCTTCCCGCCTCCGAGATGGAACGAGCACGTCGCGCGGGGCGCGAGCTCGGGGTGCACCTGGACATCACGGGCCGGTCGCGTCCTTACGAGGCTCATCGCTGGCGGCCCGGTGATGCGCCGCACCCGACGTTGCAGCTCGACGATGTGTCGGCCATTCCGTTTCTCGTCGATGTCGCGGGGGTCGAGGAGTACCAGCACCGTGGCCGTCTGAGGGCCGGCGATCAGGACGTGTACGTGACGGTCACGCCGGAGGCCGATGCGTACGAGGCTTACTGTCGCGATACGCTCGGGATGGGCGCGCCGGAGCATCTCGTGGCCGATCCGGTCGGCCCTGCCATTGCGGTTGCTCGTGCCTGTACCGCGGGACGCACGCGCAAGCGCTTGACCGACATCGCGAGAGCTGCTGGCGGCCTGGCCATCCACCCGTACATGGGGATCGAAGACGTCTGGGAGCTCGCAGCGATGCTGAGCGTCGACAGTCGTGCCCCTGTGCGGGTGATCTCTCCACCGCCGCCGGTCACGTGGATCGCAAACGACAAAGCGTCGTTCGGCGAGCTGGTCAGCCGCGTGCTCGGGCCCGAGGCGCTGGTCGAGACGCTAATCTCGCGGGACATCGCTGCAATCGAAGCTGATCTCCGCGCGTTGGCCCGGCGCTACAGTCAGGTCGGCCTCAAACGCACCCGCTGCGCATCGGCGATGGGAAATGCCGTGTTCGCATCGCGCGAGGTGCAAGCGGAGCGCGATGCTTCGCGACTCGTGCGGGAGTTCTTGGAGCGCACGGAGTGGCCCCCAGGTGAGGAAGTGCTCGCGGTCGCCTGGCTCGAAACGGACCTGTCGCCGTCGACGCAGCTCTGGATCCCACCCCTCGGCGCAGGGGAGCCGCGCCTCGACGGGATCTACGAGCAAATCTTGCAGGGCAAGGAAAAGGTGTTCGTGGGGAGCCGCCCCTCGACCCTCCCCGACCCGGTGAACCAGAAGCTCGGAGCAGACGCATCGATGATCGCGGCGGCGCTTCAAGAGATCGGGTACGTCGGGCGGTGCTCGTTCGACCATCTCGTGATGGGCGATCCGTACGGTGAGTTCCGAGTCGTCTTCACGGAGTGCAACGGACGTTGGGGAGGGACCAGCACGCCGATGAGCCTTCTCGACCGCCTGCTCCAACGGCCGCGTCCTCCGTACCGCGCGCAGGACGTCGTGTTCCCGGGGCTGGTGGGCGCGAGGCTATCAGACTTGCTCGAGCGATTGGGAGAGCTCGTGTTTCGCGCGGACACCGGTGAGGGACGGTTCATCCTGTACAACGTCGGCCCGCTTGATGCGCACGGAAAGCTCGACGTGATCTCACTCGGCTCCGATCAAGAGGACGCGGAGCACGGGGTCTTGGAGATTCTCCCGAAGCGACTCGGCTTGTGAATCGCGCTTGCAGGGATGGCGATCCTTTGCCTATGTTCCGCGGATGAGCCCGAACGACCTTTCCGACCCACGCATCCGCTGGATTCGTCTGGTCTGCTTTGCGTTCGCCAGCTCGTCGTTCGTCCTCGGGGCATGGATGATGATCGATCCTGCTGCCGCCTGGGGCTCGGTCGGCGTGGATGTCGGACAGAGCCCTTTCGTGCAGGCTCTCTACGGCGGGGCCATCATGGGCGAGGGCGCGATGTTCGCATTGGGGGCCGTTTGGCCCGTCCGCTATCTGGTGTTCTTCCAGTACTTGGTCCTCTACAAGACGTTCGCATGCCTCGCAGGAATCGCGGTGCTCCTGCGGATGGAATCGCCCCCCATGGGCGCCTGGCTTGTAATCGGCGGTTGGGCCTTTGCGGGGCTCGTTTCCGCGCTGATTTTTCCTTGGTCCGAGTGGTGGCGGCTGGAGAGCCGGCAGGGCGCGCGGTGAGTGAGGGCCCCTTTCGTTGGTGCTAAGCTTCTCGCGCGATGTTGGAATGGTTGCGCGAAATCTACAGCGAGCCGCTTTTCTGGTGGTTTCCAGTGGCTGGGACGGTCATCGGCGTCATCTCTTTTCTCGCCTTCGCCATCCCATTCACGCTGCTCGCCTGGAGACAGCCGAAATGGGCCGAGCCCTACCGCATCCAAGCGCGAAAGACGGGTCGTCGATCGGTGGTGGGACCTGCATTTTGGCACGTGGCCCGCAACAACGCGGTAATGGCGGTGGCCACCCTGGCCGCATGGCCCTTGCTACGCCTCTCCAACGTGCACCTGGGACCGCTGCCCGCCTGGTGGGTGATCCTGCTCCAGTTGCTGTTCTTCGTCGTGCTCGATGACTTCCTCTTTTACTGGGTTCATCGCGGCATGCACGAGAGCCGATGGCTTTTCAAGAAGATCCATTCGACCCACCACCGCATCATGACGCCCTGGGCCATCACCGGGCACTACATGCACCCGGCGGAGTACGTCTTGACCGGCACAGTCATGCTGATCGGACCGCTCCTAGTCGGCGCGCACGTAGTCACCCTCTATCTCTGGATCATCCTTCGCCAATGGGAGGCGGCCGAAGGCCATGCGGGCTACGACTTCCCCTGGAGCCCGACCCACCTGATCCCCTTCAGCGATG
The DNA here is from genome assembly GCA_963792825.1 of uncultured delta proteobacterium. Classification (GTDB taxonomy): domain Bacteria; phylum Myxococcota_A; class Polyangia; order Polyangiales; family Houyiibacteriaceae; genus SG8-38. The sequence goes on from CAWBXS010000002.1 coordinate 563,287, forward strand.
GCGCAAGGCACCACGACTTCCACCATGCCAAGGTCAAAGGAAACTACGCCGGCTTCTTCCCGTGGACCGACGCCGCCTTCGGCACCCTCTGCGCCGACTACAAGGGGACACGCTCCACCGCAGAAACCTAAAGCCTTCCGGCATCTTAGAGCCCACACCGCGACAATCCAACCTTCGCCGCTTCGGAGCGATGGAGTTGCCCCCTGCGTCCGGATGCCGACCTGAGCGACGGCGTGGCGGTGGTTCGGTTTTCGCGGTGTGGGTTGTAAGTCCCTGAAATGAGAGGTTTCAGCGGGGGGCTGCGTGTCCCCTAATCGCGAGGGCGGCGCGGATGCCTTTTTCGCGGATCACCTTTAGCTTGAGGCCGGTTTCGGTGAGCTTGAAGAAGCGCTTGCCGTACTTGCGGAGCTTTTTCTTGTCGATCTCGAAGCCGAGGCCTGGGGTCCGAAACGGCGGCAGCATGCCGTTCTTGTTGGGCAGGATTGGATCGATGATGCCCTCACGAAGCTCCGGGATCCACGAAGGCTCTTCGAGCGGGTATTCGAGGGGATGGCTGTTCTTTCGATCCGCCAACGCCATGTTCCAGTTCACGTAGAAGCCGATGCCGTTGGTCCAGGTGTGCGGCGAAAAGATCCGATCGTGCTCGTGGCACGCGTCGATCACCTTCTTCACCTGGGACATGCCGCCAGCGAAACAGGCGTCGGGCTGATAGATGTCGAGGCAGTCCTTTTCGAACATGATCTTGATCTCGTCCCAACCGTGATTGAGCTCGGCGCCTGCAATCTTGACCTGCGAAATTTTCTTCAATGCCGCGAGGCCATCGTAGTCGTGCCAATCGAGCGGTTCCTCGAGCCATGAAAAACCGTTGGCATGGCAGGCGGCGGCAAACTCGGTGGCCCGCCCGAGATCCCACGCGGGCACCCGATCGACGATCGAGACGAGCCAACCCTGATTGGCGTCGACCCCGAGCGCCAGATCATCACCGACGCCCTTCCGCACGACCTCGATCTGGTGAATATCCTCGGCAAGCCGGGGGCTCTTCACACGAAGTTTGGCCGTGCGATAGCCCCGCTCCATCATCGCGAGGAGCTCATCGACGCGCTGCTCGGGTGGATGAACCTCGCCCGTAGATAGGTAGACCGGCAGGGGCCGGGGCGTCCCGCCGAGGAGCTCGTACACCGGCTTGCCTTGCGCTTTGCCGATGATGTCCCAGCAGGCAGCCTCGATCCAGAAGTTGCGCCACCCAAGAAAGCCCGCCTGCTTGAGCAGGTCCTGAACACGATCGATGTCAGTAGGGTCAGTGCCGAGCAGGTAACCGCCAAGCAACTCTCCGAGGCCCTCGCGCTCTTCGCCCATCGACTGCCCCGCCGCATAGCCCTCGATGCCGTCATTCGTCACGAGCTTCGCGAGCGTAAAGCGGTTGTGCGTCTGTGGGTAACCCGGAATCCAAGAGGGCCAGAAGATCTCCCGAAGCGGGATCGAGACGTGATAGAGCTCGATCGACTTGATGCGCATGCTTGCAACGCTTCGACTACGGAGCGGTGGCGGGGATCTCCGGTGTGTCGATCTTCGAGATCGCCGTGTCGATGTCTTGTTGGCTGAGCTCGTGCCGTTCGAGCTTGCCCGCGAAGTAGGCCTCGTAGGCAGACATGTCGAAGTGCCCGTGACCGCATAGGTTGAAGAGAATCACGCGCTTCTTCCCCTCTTCCTTGGCGCGCTTCGCCTCACGAATCGCAGAAGCCACCGCATGGTTGGCCTCAGGTGCGGGGATGATCCCTTCCTTGCGGGCAAACAACACGCCGGCTTCGAAGCTCTCGATTTGATCGACCGCCTCGGCCTCGATCAGATCGTCGTGGAGGAGCTGGCTCACCAGTGTCCCGGCGCCGTGGTAGCGCAGACCGCCCGCGTGAATCTTCGCAGGCACGAAGTTGTGACCGAGGGTGTACATCGGAAGGAGCGGCGTCATGCCGATCGTGTCTCCGAAGTCGTACCGGAAGACGCCCCGCGTGAGCTTGGGACACGAGGTGGGCTCGCTTGCCAGGCACCGAATCTTCTTGCCCTCGGCGAAGTTCAGCCTGAGAAAAGGAAAGCTCAGCCCGGCAAAGTTCGAGCCTCCTCCGAAGGGTGCGATCACCACGTCCGGCAGCTCGCCCGCCTTCTCCATCTGCACGAGCGCCTCTTGCCCCACGACGGTCTGGTGCGTGAGCACGTGATTGAGCACGCTGCCGAGCGAGTACTTGGTTTCGGGATCGCTGGCGGCGCGCTCGACGGCTTCCGAGATCGCGATGCCGAGGCTCCCCGGCGATTCCGAATCTCCAGCGAGAATCTTCCGCCCGGCCTCCGTGCGCTCGCTTGGCGATGCAATCACCTCCGCACCCCAGGTATTCATCATCATTTTGCGGTAGGGCTTCTGATCGTAGCTGATGCGGACCATGTAGACCTCGCACCCGAGTCCAAACAGCTGACACGCGAAGCTCAGCGCGCTCCCCCACTGGCCGGCGCCCGTCTCGGTCGTGATCCGCTTGACGCCCTCTTCCTTGTTGAAATACGCCTGTGCGACCGCGGTATTCGGCTTGTGCGACCCGGCCGGGCTCACTCCCTCGTATTTGTAGTAGATGTGCGCTGGCGTATCGAGCGCCTTCTCGAGCGCGTACGCCCGGTAGAGTGGAGTCGGGCGCCACAGCGTGTAGATCTCTCTCACGCGCTCGGGAATCGGAATCCACCGCTCGGTGCTGACCTCCTGTTCGATCAAAGCCATCGGAAAGAGAGGCGCGAGCGCGTCAGGACCGATTGGCTCCTTCGTCGCCGGGTTGAGGGGCGGCAACGGCTTGTTCGGCATATCGGCGACGATGTTGTACCAATGCTCGGGGATCTCATGCTCTTCGAGGGTGATCTTGGTTTGCTTCATGGCGCCCGCGAGCGTACCAGCGCTTTGCTTCGCGGACGACCCCTACCTCGACCGGAAAGGTCCCCGGCCCGATGACCGATTCCTCCATTCCCGAGCTCCGCCGCTCTCTCGGTCTCTGGGCGCTGGTCTTCTACGGAGTGGGCGACATCCTCGGGGCGGGAATTTACGCCCTGGTGGGCAAAGTGGCGGGCGTCGCAGGAAGTGCGAGCTGGGTCGCCTTTGGGGTGGCGCTCGTCGTCGCCGGCCTGACCGCGATGACCTACGCCGAGCTCGGCGGGCGGTTCCCCAAGAGCGCCGGGGAATCGTTTTTCACCCAGCAGGCCTTCGGGAGCCCGGGGCTCGCGCTCTTGATCGGCTGGGTCGTCCTGTGCTCGGGCGTGCTCTCCCTCGCCACGGTGTCGGTGGCCTTCGGAGGCTACATGAGTGGGCTCGTTCCCGGCCTGCCTTCTTCGGTCACGGTCGTGGCCATCCTGCTCCTTCTCGCTGCGATCAACTTCCGCGGCATGCGCGAATCGTCGGCGACCAACATCATCGCCACGATGGTCGAGTTGACCGGCCTGCTGATCGTGATCATGGCGGGCGCCCTGTTCCTCGCAGGGACAACCGATCGGGCCATCGTTCATACGATCGAAACCAGCCGCGAGGTCGGGTGGACCGGCATTCTCCGCGGCGCGGCACTCGGCTTCTTCGCCTTCATCGGCTTCGAAGACATGGTCAACGTCGCCGAAGAGGTGAAGGACCCTGAGCGCAACATGCCCCGCGCCATCCTGACCGCCCTCGGCGTGACTGGAGTCGTGTACCTCCTGGTGGTTCTCGTTGCGACGACCGTCGTGCCACCGGAAACTCTGGCACGATCCAGGGCTCCGCTTCTCGCAGTAGTGCAACGATCTACCGATGCGATTCCCGACCGCTTGTTCACATTAATCGCGCTCTTTGCGGTCGCCAATACCGGCCTGCTGAATTTCATCATGGGCTCGCGGCTGATCTACGGCATGTCGCGCCAAGGGCTCCTACCTTCCGCGCTCGGCAGAGTGCATCCCGGACGCCGCACCCCTCATCTCGCGATCGCCGCGGTTTTGGCGGTAGCTCTCGTGCTGGCGCTCTCAGGCACTCTCACGTATCTCGCGGGCACGACGAGCCTCCTGCTGCTCGTGGTCTTCTTCACGCTCCACCTTTCACTGATCGCGATCAAGCGTCGCGACCGTGGGCGCCCGCGCACATTTTGCGCGCCGCGACTCATCCCGATCGCCGGAGCACTGACCTGCCTCGGCCTGATGCCATTCGTGCCCCGAGGTTCGCTCCTAACCGCCGTAGGCATCATTGCGTTGGGCGGGGGACTGGTCGCGCTGCACGCCCGGCGTTCGGCCGCCTAGTCGTCTTTGGGCTTCCGCTTCTCTGGAGGAAGGGAAGGTCGAAAGGTCGCTCTTTCGAGGTCGATAACCACTACCAAGATGAACAGCGCGAGTGATAACGTTCCAATGCCTTGGCCCACCGTCATCGCCATCATCACGGGAATCCAGCCTTGGTCGAAGAGCGACCAGCACATCAGTACGAGGCCGATCAATCCGAGAATGCAGGCATAGAAAAGGATGCGCGACCTCGAACCGGTCTCGACCAAGTCCTCGAATTTGTCTTCGAGCTGCTTTCTCATGTTTCGTCGGGGTCCACGGGCGTTGCGAGGGCCTTTGCTTCGGCAGATGATGGAGTTTCTTTGTCTGGTTTGCTAAAAGGATGCGCGTACCCATGGCAACCGGCACTGGCGCAACTCGTCGAGCCGGACCGCAGGTCGTTCAGGAGCCCATTGTGATCCGGCACGTCACTCCACAAGTTCCCCGTTGTGGTGTGGCACTGCATGCAGTTCTGGTTCTTGAAGGGCTTCGAGATGTGAACCTTCGGAAGGGACTCTTCCGGGCTCATCCACATGAACTCGGTCAGGAACAGATAGACGTGCTTCATGCCGCCGATCTTGGTCAGCGCATAACCATACATTCCGTAGTCCTTGTGGCAGACGTAACAGCTTTGGCCGCCGAACTTGTGGTTCCGGGAATGGATGGCGGCAAGGCTCATGCTGTTTGGATCGCTCACATCGTCGATCCACTGGTTCATCGTGTGGCAGCTTCCACAGAACTTTCGGTCCTCGGTCGCGGCCAGGCCTTCCATGTTGCCCACCAAGGCAGTGATGATGGGAAGAACTCCAAGACCCAGGATCAGAGTGACCTTGACCTGGCCGTTGAGCCTCGGCCGCCGGACGATGTACCACACCATGATCGCCGCGGCGATGAGGGCGCTACCGAGTGCAATCCAGGCAAGAGGGGATGCGTGCATGGGCGATTCAAATCCAAGGGGCCAGGGCCGTTCGAGCACAGAGAACATGGTCCGAAATCAGGGATGAATGCAAGTCGCAGGAGGCGATTCTCGACGGGAATCTCGAGGGCCTCGGCGGCAGCGGCTCTCGCGCTGCTCTCCGCCTTGGTACTCAGCGCCACGGCCTCGGCTCAACCGCACACGATCGGCGCCGAGCTCTGGGGTCAGCTCGACCCGAACGTAGGATTGATCATCTTGGAGGGTTCCACGCGGAAGTACCCCTACGTGGACGCCGAGGCCTTGGTGTGGGGCGGTGCCGGCTCGCCGCAGTATGATCTGCGAGACACCGGGGCGACCTTCGAAGCGCTCGTGGTCTCGCTCAAAATAAGAGATCCGAGGGGCATCATCGACACGCGCCTCGGCCGATTCATTCTCGCCACGGGCTCGGTGCGTGCCTTCCAGGTCGACGGAGGCCACATCATCTTGCGTGCTCCCTCGAAGACCCATTTCGAGGTGTTTGGCGGGGTGCCTGTCGAAGGAGACATCGAAGGACGTCGATACGACTGGATGGTCGGCGGCCGCGTCTCGCAGGGACTCGGGAATCGAGGGGTGCTCGGCGCGTCTTATTACAACCGCTACAACGCCGGCCAGCGCTCCGACGAGGAGGTCGGGGGCGACTTTTCGCTCCGCGTCGCGAACTGGCTCGACATGGCCGCCAAGATCTCCTGGGAGCTGATCAACCCTGGCATCGCCGAAGTTCTTGGAACCATCTCCGCGCAAACCAAGAACCGAAATCTTCGGGGTGAGCTCTTCGCGACCAAGCGTTCGCCTACGCGCATGCTGCAACAGACCTCGCTCTTCACGGTTCTGGGCAATGCAAGCACCTTGGCCACCGGGGCAAATCTCTTCTGGAGAGCCGCACCCCGGCTCGACCTCTGGATCGAGGGCGCCGCCCGGCAGGCCCAAGAGACTTGGGGATGGAGCGGGTTCCTGCGCGGCGTTCTCCGGACAGATGATGACGGCAAGGGCAGCATTCTCGGCGAGCTGCGGCGTCAGTCAGTATCGGTGTCCAACTGGACGGGAATTCGGTTGGCCGCGGTGATCCCGCTCTTCGAGGACGTTCATCAGACGGTGGGATTGATGCCCGAGGTCGAGATTGTGATTCCCGACGACCCCGAGCCGTACCAAGGCAACGTGTGGCCCTGGGGCCGGCTTGCACTGCGATGGCAACATGAGAAGGGTTGGTCAGTGGCGGCGGCGGCCGAAGCGAGCTCCAATCAGTACCAGCGCATCGACGTTCGGGGGCTCGCGCGCGTCGCCTATCAGCACGCTTGGTACGGTAAGAACCAATGACAAGGATTCTTGCACTCGCAAGCCTCATCGCAATCGCTGGCTCGGCGGGCGCCTGTGCGAAGATTCTCGGGCTCCCGAGCAAGACCGACAAGCCCCAAGGCCCCTTTGAGCATCGAGCCCACGTGCTCGAAGGCATCAACTGTCTCGAATGTCATGGAGGCATCCAGGACGCTGACGAGACGGGCCCACTGCACCTCCCGACGACGGAGCGATGCGTCGAGTGTCATCAAGACCCTCACGACCCGAGCCCTTGCTCCAATTGCCATGGGCAAGCGCGGACGCGTCACGCGGCCGAGATGGCCCGAAAGCATCTGGTGTTCTCCCATGCCGGCCATGCAGAGGGCGGCGTGAGCGATTGCGTGCGCTGCCACGTGGACGTGAGCTTCGAGGACGGCCCTCTCCGACCGAGCATGGCGACCTGCTTCAGCTGCCACCAGCACGCCGGACAGTGGGACACTCGGGACTGCGGCGGGTGCCACGTGGACCTGCCCGGCGAGATGGCACGCCCCGAAAGCCATGTGATTCACGACGGGAACTTTCTGCGAGAGCACGGCCTGCAGGCCGCCGCTCAGGGCGACTTGTGCACCACGTGCCACACCCAGCGACAGTGCGCCGCATGCCACGGCGTCACGGTGCCGGCGATCCCTTCGAGGCTCAATTTCGACGACCCCATGCGCAAGTCGATGCACCGGGCCAACTTCATCTCGGTCCACAATCAGCAGGCCGCAGCCGATCCTGGCGTCTGTGTCGTCTGTCACAGCGAGCTGTTCTGCGTCGACTGCCACACGCGGGCAGGCGTCTCCGGCATCAACCCCGAGCGCGGAAACCCCCACCCCCCGGGCTGGGCGGGCCCGCCCGGCTCGAGCAACATGCACGGTCAAGCGGCGAGGCTCGATCCTCTCTCGTGCGCAAGCTGTCATAGTGGCGCTGGGGAGGTCCTTTGCGTGAGCTGTCACCAGGTTGGCGGGCCGGGGGGCAACCCACATCCGCCTGGCTTCAATAGCCGCCTCGACATCGCCAACGACCTTCCTTGCAGGCTCTGCCACCTAGGTGGCCGATGAAGCGCGCGATCCTCTGGATCGGCGCCGTGACCCTGGCTGCCTTTGCGGCCGGGATCTTCGTGGCGAGGTTCAACTCGAACATCCGGCAAATCAAAATGGAGAGAGCGAAACCTGCCCCTCGCCTCGTGCCGGACAACTGGCCCGAGGTCCGGCTCTCCCCCGGCCACTCCCAGCACGTCATCAACGAACGCCTCGAATGCGACGAATGCCACGATCCGGCCCTAGAGACCTTCGAGGCTCCGGACGTCGGCGTGTGCACACAATGCCACGAAGAACAGGCGTCCCTAGCCCACGTCAACCTCGACGGCACGCCGATGGATTGCTGGACATGTCACGTGTTCGGCGCAAAGCCGAACGTGTTCAGCCGATGGGACTGTACGCGTTGCCACGGACCCTTTGAAATGAACGGGGTGCCAGGGATCGCAATACACAACTCCGTGCCATGCGAGACTTGTCACAATCCGCACAAGCCGATCGCAGAGACCGTTCGTCAGTGCGACGAGTGCCACAAGAAGATCGATGTCCAGCACGGGCAATCAAGCCTGAGCGGCTCCTGCTCCGGCTGCCATGGCGGCCACAAGCAAGCCTCTGACGCGGCTTCCTGCATGCACTGCCATGGGATACGGGAGCCCATAGTGCCTGAATCCGCCACGTTCGTCGGCGGGCACGATGCCTGCGTTAATTGCCATCGACCGCATTCGTTTACCCCGGCGACCGCGCTCCGGTGTAACTCCTGTCACAAGGGAGTGCAGGCGCTGGCACAAAGCAAGGCTCCACCACATCGCGACTGCAACAGTTGCCACCAGCCGCACGCGGTACGATCCGCAGGTGACCAAACCTGCAAGGGGTGTCATTCCGACGTATCCCCGACGCACCCCGTGCAAAGCAACGGCCCTTGCACCTCCTGCCACGAACCACACCCGAAACGCAGCGCGCAGATCGCACTCGCGTGTTCGGACTGTCACAAGCAAGCTCGATCGGACGGCGCGTTTCATGCAGGGAAGACCTTGTGCACCGGCTGTCACGAGCCTCACCGCTTCGACTTGACCAAGCTCAGCGAACGTGCGCTCTGCGGGCGGTGTCACGTGGCCCAGATTCGCCTAACTAGCCGCAATTTGGGGCATTCTAGCTGTGAGGGGTGCCACGAGGGGACCGTTCACGAACCGTCCGGAGTGATCGCGTGCGCAAGCTGCCACCAGGAGAAAATTGCCAACAGCCCCAAAGGGCATCAGCAATGCCTGACGTGTCATGAGCCACATGGTGGCACGGTGTTGCCGAAGATCCATTGCACCGGCTGTCACAACGCCAACGAGCTACCGGGGCTTCATCGCATTCCGGACCAGCCGGTCGGCCAAGGCCACACCGAATGCACGGCATGCCATGACATCCACCAGAACACGGTGCGTGCCGACCGCGCAACCTGCATGGCCTGTCACGAGGATGTCGCCAATCACCAGCCTGAGGCAAAGCGCTGCACGGGCTGCCACACGTTCATCAGCGGACGTTAATCGAACGGAGGGAGAATTCGAATCTTGATCGCGACGCCGAGCGTGAGAACGAGAAGCAACAGTGTGCTGATCGCAAGCCCGCGCCTGCGGCCGTCGAAAGCTCTGAGCTGCGCATATCCCACCTCCAAGGCAGCGGCTTGGTTTTGCGAGATTTCAGAGACTTTTTCCTCCATCACCGGCTTCGAGAACGCGTGGATCAACGTACGGGCCTGAAGGAGGCCCTGCCGGGCTGCCTGCTCGTAATCCTCTCCTTCGGTGATGTCCATGCCCTTCATCTCGGCGCGGGCGAGGAGCTCGTCGATCTCGTCGAATGATTGTCGAACTGAACCGAGCGTGTCGGCGTAATAGAGGGCGAGATCCGATCCCTCGTCACCTGTTTCGTGGCACTTGCGACATGCGCCGCCAGGCTCGTCGGCGAGCCAGTCGTCGGACACGTGCGTGATGGAGTGTTTACCGTGGCACGCAACGCAGTCGGCAAGCGACTTCTCCTTGAAGTCCGGGGCTAGCGGGCTCCCGAGAAAGAGCTCGGCATTGTAGGCATGGCATGTTCCGCAGATGTTGCTGATCGCATCGATGGACGGAGGAGCTGCGCCGTGGTTGCCATGGCAGTCGTTACAAGCCGGCGCGCCTCGCACGTCGTGCTTTTCGAGAAGCGCCTTTCCGTGGACGCTCTGCCTGTACTCTTCGTATTGATTGGTCGGAATGTCGAAGTCGTGCATGTACTCGGCATCCGCATGGCAATGCGCGCACGTCGCCGGAACGTTCTCGGCGTACACCGGTGATTTGGCGTCGTTGACCTGGCGGATGCCATGGGCGTGATGGCAGCTCACACACTGCGCCACGCGGGTCTCTCCCTTGGCGAGCAGCTTTCCATGGACGCTGGTTCGGTACTTTTCGAGCTGATCAACCGGTAGCGACGGATTGCGAGACTTCATGTACTCGATGTCACCATGACAGCCACCACACGAGAGAATGATCTCCTGCGGAGAAAGCTTTCCCCTGTAGCCAGTGCCATGCCGTTTCGCGAGCTTGCTGTCGCCCTGGTTCGGATCGCCGCCGTGACATCCATCGCAGCCAATTCCTGCAAGCGCATGGACATCGTCCTGCCAGAGCTCTCCCACCCCGTCATCGGTGGTGAGATGGCATTCCAAGCACTTTCCCCCCGGAAGCTCTTCGGCGCTGGCTATCGAAGCCAATCCCACACACGCGACCACAGCCAGTGGAAGGATCCTGGTCATGCGGCATACCCCCGATAGGTCATGATCGAGAGGAACAACAGCGCCGCAACGCCCGCGATCATGACGATGGTGGTGATCCGGCGACTCCGCCCACGGTCGATCCAAGGAACCAAGCACCACAGCAGCCCTCCGACCGAAATGAGCAGCAGCCCGAGCTTTTCTCCTTCGATGGGCCCGACGTGGGCGGGCATGTATTTCAGAAACTCGAACGTGGCGAGGAAGTACCACTCCGGCTTGATGCCCGCAGGGGCGGGAGCAAACGGGTCTGCCTCGACACCGAGCTCCGCGGGGAAGAACACCGCCAGAGCGGCCAAGACGTTCAGCGTGATCAACCAAAACAGCAACTCGCGCATGAAGAAGTGCGGGAAGAATGGCATCGTCTTCCGCTGCTCTGGCTGCGTTTCCCAGACCTGTGGCTCGTGAATTCCTTGAAGCTGGATGAAGAAGAGATGGCCAGCGACGAAGAGGGTGAGCAGCGCCGGAAAAAGCGCGACGTGAAGCGCGAAGAAACGAGGGAGCGTCGACCCCGTCACGTCTTCCCCACCGCGGAGAACGTACATGATCGGCTTGCCGATGTACGGAACGATTCCGATGATGTCGGTGCCGACCTTCGTCGCAAAGAAGGCGAGCTCGTTCCATGGCAAGAGGTAGCCACTGAACCCGAAGCCGAACAGGATCACGAGGAGCACGATCCCGGAGAGCCAAGTGAGCTCGCGCGGCTTGCGATAGGCGCGCATGAAAAACACGCTGAACATGTGGATGAACGCGGACAGGATCATCAAGTTGGCGGACCAGGCGTGCACCGATCGGATGAGCCATCCAAACGGTACCTTTGCCGAAATGAACTGGACGCTCTCGAACGCCGTGTCGGCGCTTCCCTTGTAATAGAACATCAACATGATTCCCGTTCCCACCTGAATGAGGAACAGGAAAAGCGTGATCCCACCGAAGTAGTACCAAAAGGCGCCCCGCCCGACCGGCACGGTCTTGTGACTGGCCCACTCCTGAAACTGCGCGATGGGATAGCGATCTTTGGCCCAGTCTAGGAGCGAACGTTTATGATTTTTGGGTGACATAGACATCGTCCCCCTGCGTGTGCACTTCGAGCGCGTCGAGGGGCCTCGGCGGCGGGCCCGACACGTTGGTTCCGTTCAGGTCATAGACCCCGTTGTGGCAGGCACACCAGATGTCCTCCTTCTCGGAGCGGTACTGCACGGTGCAGTCGAGGTGGGTGCACTCGGCGACGTAGGCGACGAAATTACCGTCGGGCCTGCGCACGAGGATGGCCGGCTTCCGGCCAAACTTGAACACCTTGCCCGAGTTGGGCTCCATCTCCGTGAGCGTCGTTGCCTTCACAGAAGAGACTGCCGCCTCTTGCTCCGGGGGTGGGCTCAGGAAACGAAGCACCGGGTACACGACCGAGCCGAGCCAGGCGAAGGTGCTTCCGCCGAGAAACCAGTTCAAGATCGTCCGCCGGTCGAACTTCATCCGCCTCACCTCGTCACCGACTCGGGGCGAGCCTATCGGATTTCACGACCGAATCGCAACGATTATCGAAATGCGTCGACGCGGCCGTTGATGTGGGGCGCTTCGATAGTCAGCCGAGTGCCTGCGGGATTGATCCCGCGGTGGCAGTTGTTGCAAGCGATTTTCGCATGGCCAATCGGCGGGTTCTGGTGGCAGGCGTTGCACTGCAGATTGAGACCCACTTCGTCCCAGGCGACGACAGGCGTCGTGCCGCCGCGCACGTGGCAGGTCGTGGCACAGACGCGAGTCTTCGGGTCGTAGCTTGCATCCGGGCCCCAGGCGGGCTGGAACACGACGTTGACCTCACCGTTTGCGTGGTTGCCTCCCAGCATCTCGAAGTCTTCCCCGAAATGGCATACCTGGCAGTCGAGGCCGCGCGGGTTGTTCGCCGAGGGCTGCACGTGGGGTGCGTGCGCATAGCCCAGAGGCGGTCCGGGGAAGTAGCATTGGTCGCGAGGCGGGTAGGCACGCAAGCCATCGCCGTGGCAGGTGCCGCAGGCCATGACGCCTCCCGGTAAACTGTGGCACTCCGTGCAGTCCGTCGCGCCCGGCGGATAGACGGTGACCTCTTCGACCGGGGCGGGCGAGCCGGCATGACAACGACCGCACGCGTCGCCGCGCTCGGGGTCGATGATCGGCTGCCAGTCGGTCGCCCGTAGGTACGTGCCGTGCCAATCCGCAGTGCGCGGATCCATCCACTCGCCGGGATGCGTGCCGCTGGCGTCGGGAAAGGCGCCCTCGGTCACCCAGGTCGTCAACGTCGACGTCTCATCGGCGTTGAGCAGGGCCGCATGACTCGGCTGCTGAAGCACGGCGAGGATCGGCGCCGTCCCATCGGGCGGCAGCGTCGCGGGCGGCCCTTCCGGATCGACGATGCATCCAATGGTCGTGAAGTAGTCCTCGACCCGGTAGTTCGCAGCGGCGAGGGGACCACCATGGCATTCGAGACAACTCTGCTCGAGAATCGGCTGCACGTCCGCGAAAACGACTGGCGGCTCGGGCCGATCGCGCGCCTCGTTGCAGGCGGCGAGCGCGAGGGCTGCCAAGCAAAGCCCAGCAGCCCATCGCAGGTGTGCACCAACCGTCATGGGGTCGGAGTGTTCGGAAGGAGCTCGGCGTGGCACTGACCGCACTCGTTGGTGAAGGCGATGGGCTGGTCCGGCTGCCCACCTTCCCAGCGGGTCACCGTCATGCGATGGCTCGCGATGTCGTTCCAATAGTATTGGACCGTCGGCGGCCCACCAATGGAGTCGACCAACGCTCGAACTGCGGCACCGGACCTCGCGGTCGGAACCATGTGACAGTCGGTGCAGAGGTACGGCCCGAAGAACTCCTCCAAGCTCGCGTGCCCGGCAACGCCCGTCACCTCGGCAACGTGGCCTGCGACCGGATAGAGCTCCGGGTTGGCCTCCGGGCTGTGACAGGTGGTGCACACGGCGTTCCGATTACCGGAGGTGTCCATGGCGGCGACGTCGGTCGCGTTGGCGTGCGGGTTATGGCAGCCGGTGCACGTGGTCAGCCGGACGGGATTCCGATAGTGTCGCGCTCGAATGTGATCCGAGTACTGCTGATAGTCGGCCTTGGAATCGCCGGAGGGAAAGAAGTCCTCGGGCGCACCACTCACGCGCGTCGTATACGAAGCGACGAAGTCGCGGCGGCGAATTCCCGGCGGCGGCATCTCGTTTGCCGCGGAGAGCGGCAGCCCGGTCATGCCGGCCCCTACGCCGAGCGGCCGCGAATGACAGCGCCCGCAAATCATGGCCTGGCGGCCCGGAGTCACGAGCCCCGGCGAAACGATGTAACTGCTTCGCGGGCTCAGCTCCAAATGCTCGGAACCGGGCCCGTGGCATGACTCGCAGCCGGTGTTGATCAGCTCGGGTTTGCCATCGCCGTCGTAGTCGAAGGCTCCAGCGGCGTCGACGAGGGCCCGCGCTGACCAACCGTCCGCATCGTTCCCGTCGACGTGATAGTCGGTGAAATGACAGCCTGCACAATTGTTGTCGAACGACTCGGCATTGTCCGGTTGCCGAAGCGCATTCGTTCCGAGGTCGTACCAGAGGTCGGAGCGATAATCGCTCCAGGGCCAGTCGGCAGGGTTCGGATTCGAGAACCCCCCTTGATAGTTGTACTGAAGCGGCAAAACGAAATAACTGAAGCTCCCATTCGGATTGGTGCGGCGCGTGAGATACTGCTGCCTTCCGAGCGCACCGCCGTAGGTCAGGACGATGTCGTACCGCTCCGTCGTGCCGTCGACCATCTCGATGTAATAAGCCCCGACCACGCCGAGTGGCTTGGTCGAGTCACGGCGCAGGTTGATCGTGAAGGCCACCACACCAGCAGGGGGCTGAATATCGATACTGCACTTTGCCGGCTCGGGCCTCGCATCGTCGCAGTCGTAGTAGTAGAGGGTCGTCGAGTTGGTATCGAAGACGGCCAGCGCGGCATCGAAGCTCGGCCAGGGCTCGACGTCCTGCAAAATCGAGCGCACGCCTGGCACTTGAAGCCCCACGTTGTGGGCGGTGCGCGTCGTGCTGTGAAGTCCATGACATACCATGCACGTCGAGGACCCCACGTAGGTCGCTGCCGGGCTCGGTTGCGGGCTCACGCGGAGGTCCATCTGCATGCCGATGAGCTCGTCGGTGCTGAACGATACCCTGCTGTTGTCACTGCCGGGCAGATGTCCGTCGTCGTCCGAAGCGGGCGCCCACACGACGAAGTGGCTGCCCTCGGGAAGCGACTCGAAGCGGTAAATTCCCGTCGCGTCCACCTCGACCTGCTGGTACCCAGCGCCCTTCGTATCGAGCAGGTCTTCGATTGGCTCGTCGATCTCGAGCGCCGAGGTCTCCACCGGCGACAAGAAGAGATCGATCGGCGTTTGTGCGAGCTCCTCGACGTCAGTTGCCGGAACGAGGTAAACGGTCCCGCCCGAGACGGGCGCCCCATTGGGCTCCATGACCCTGCCGACCAGGCCGAAGGGCTCTGGCTCGATATCGGAAGCCGGTGTTTCGCCCGGAGGTCCCTGCTCGCCCGGAGGCCCTTGGGGGCCCTGGACGCCGGTGTCTCCTTTGCAGGCGCCAAACGTAAAGCCAGCAGCGATGAACAGAATCGGAAGCCAAGGAACACGCCGGAGTGGGAGCATCGCGTTGATAATAGACATCCGGGGCAGGCCTTCAAGCGAAGACGTGCCCCGGGCTGCGGTTTTGACTGTTTGTCGCGTGAGAGTCTCTCTCCGACTACGGCCGGAGCGGTGGGATCACCGTCGGCGTGCCGCCCATGGCGAGGATGGAGTCGTAGAGAATCTGCTCGATGTACGCTCCGTTGTGCATGTAGCCACCCGGATCCTTGGTCGCCACGGCATAGTTGTACGCCGCGGTCAGCATGTCGAAGTCGAAGTCCCGGTACCGGTTGGCGAAGCTAGCCGGGTCGGTACCTGCGACGCCCTTGAACCAGTAGGGATAGGTGTCGTTGTCATAGAAGACGGGAGAGCTGATCGGGAGGTCGCCCGTAGTGGCATAGGCCTGCATCGCCGCGAGCAATTCCGCCTTCAAGACTTCGATCTCGCGGAAATTGTCGCCCGGAGTGCCGCTCAGATCCTGGAATCGATTGCCGTTGTGGCATTCGTTGCAGTCCACCGTGCTCGGGAGGAAGGTATGCTTTGCCGCATCGACCGTGTTGGGGGGCGTGCGGGCCAGGCTCGAGTTCATGTGGCACCCGATGCACGTGTCTAGACCTCGTTGCTGATGGAGCCCGACGAACGTGTTCTGCCCAGTATAGTCCTCGGGCGGACGATACTGGTATCCGGCTTCTACATCGCTGCCAAAGAACGTCGCCGCCGCTGCGTAGTAGTGGATGTTGATGAAGTCGTAGGAGTCGTAGTCCGTGGGCGCCTGCACGACCGTGTTCGCCGTGGCATTCGCCACGCTCACGCCGGACTCGCGACCCTGGTGGCAGGTCATGCAGATGTTGCTGGCGTTGCCGAGCGTGGCCGTCGCGCCAGAGGGGAACATGACCGGTTCGAGGGCTGGATTCGCGACGAGATCGTCGTACCGGGTCTCCGGATTATCGAAGAGGTTCGTGTCGTTGTGGCAGGTCACGCAATCGATCGCCCTCGTCGGAAGCTGCGAGGTCGTCGGATCACCCATCACGAGCTTGGCGAACCCACCCGGGCTATGGCACCTCGTGCACGAGCTGGAAATGCCACTCGGAGTGAAACCGTCCGGCTCGTAGTCCTCGTCCCAATGACGGAAGGGCTCGTCTCCGGCAGCGCCGTGGGCGCTGATCTGCCACTGCTGCGTCTTTGACGCTGTGCCGATCGCGGACCCATTGATGGTGAGGTTACCGCGACCGGTGACCGCCACCGACGGAGTCCCACCGAGGTCTTCGGTGGAGTCGTAGAGGAGCTGCTGGATGTAGGCCCCGTTGTGGATGAACCCGGCCGGATCCTTCGAGGCGACCTGGTAATTGTAGGCGGCCTTCAGAAGCGTCGCGTCGAACCCGTAGGCGTTCGTGCGGCTGCAGGGCATGCCGTTATCGTTGCACCAATATGGGTACGTGTTGGCATCGTAGAGGATGGGCGTGCCTTGGTCGTTTGCATAGGCCTGAATCGCGCCATAGAGGTCGACCAGCAGCGCCTGGATGTTCGTGTAGCTCTGGCTGGGCGAGCCCTCGAGCGTCTCGAAGGAGCTGCCGCTATGGCAGTCGTTGCAGCGGTCGACCGCCGGCATCCACGTGTGCATCTCGTTGCCCTCGGCGTTCTTCATGTGGCAGCCGACGCAATTCGCGACATCGTCTGGATGCGAGGGGAACGTGTTCCGCGGCCGGTACTCCTTACCGGCATAGTGGTATCCAGCCCGTGCCTCGCTGCCGAACAACGTCGCAGCGGCCGCGTAGTAGTGGATGTTGAGAAAGCTGTAGGGCCCTACGCCGCCGTCTCCGTCGATCCTCGCCTGGACGGAGTCGCCAGACTCGCGGCCCTGATGGCAGGTCGCGCAGATGTTGCTCGCGCTATAAAGCGAGACCTCCGCGCTGGAGGGGAACTTCACGGGCTCGAGATAGCCGAAGGTCGCCAGGTTCGAATAGACCGTCGGGAACGTCTGGTGGCAGTTGACGCAGTCGAGACCCAGGGGAAGCGGAACGGTACGCGTATTCGCGCCGGTCGAAGCGTACTCGAGGAAACCGACGAAGGGGCTCTGCGGGGCATCGTTCAAAGCGGCTCCGTGGCACTTCGCGCAACTGGCCGAGACAGCACCGTCCGCGTCCCAGTGGCGCCAGGGCTCGCCGGTGAGATCGCCGTGCCCGCTCTTGGCCCATTCGGTTCGGATCGGAGTTTCGGTGAGCGTGTAGCCCTCGGACTGCTCTGCGGAGTAGGCCCCCTCGGTCCCGGCGAGGAACTTCAAGACCGTGGTTTCGGTGATGGTGATCGGCGCGGTGTACTCCGTGCCCTGCACGACGCCCATGTCGTCGAGGACGGGGGAGAGGTCCGTCGTGTAGTAGATCGGCTGGCCGCTCATCGTGCTGAGCTCAACCGTCTCCGTCGGATTGAACGTCCTGCCGGCAGGGGTTGCGGTCACGGCGCCTTCGACGCCGCCGCTGCCGCCCGTGCCGCCGGTGCCAGCCATGCCACCCGTACCGGCCGTTCCGCCGGTGCCACCCATGCCACCAGTGCCGCCCATGCCACCAGTGCCGCCGGTGCCGCCGCTACTTCCGCAACCTGCGACGGCCACTGCAACCGCAAACACCGCGATCGACAACGACCGCAGAACCCAAGACTTTTTGATAAACATGGTTCTCACCCTATCTCCACCCGATCAACTCCGACGAGTCTCTACATTTCGCCGACGAAATCAAACGTTTGTCGCTGAAAAATGCTTTCAACAACGCGCGCAGCGTCACGGTTTGCAGCTCGCGCAAAATCTGCGCGGCGAACCGACTTATTCGCCTGCTCACCACGCGATCGACGAAGATCATCTGCAAAACCTCTGCACGTGGTTGCGCCCTGCAAGTGCAGTACCAACTTCGTGTTCACTGCGTCGGTTGCGCAGGCGTCCCGACGCGCCGACCAAGCGCATCGACGCATGCGCGGTCGACGAGACTGCGCATCGTGTACATCTGCTCAGCGCCGAGCCCTTGCCCGATCAATGTCGCGCCGTAGACGAAGCCAAAGAGCGCGACCGCGCCGGGCACGATCAAGAAAGACCACGGCGGCTGACCGAGCGTGTATTGAACGACGCCGTAGGACAGGCCTCCCAACGCCGCGAATCCCAGCAAAATATAGACGCCCATGAACATCGTCCAGACGTTTGGATGCGGCGAAAACCGGCCGACGATCGCCGAGCCATCCGGCTCGTCTTCGACTTCGAGATTGAGATATGGTGACCAGAACGTGCGCTCTCCGTCACGCATCTGGACGACGGCATGCTTCTGAAACACCTGGCCGCGCAGTGACCCGGGGTCGTCGTGAAGCGCCGATCGCAGCGCCTCGAGCCATGCTTCCCGAGGGACTGGGAGCTGGAGGTCGAAGCGCGGCCGCATCCGTGGAGGCGCCATGCGAGGAAGGATACCGGATTCGTCGAGCGATCCGAGGCGCAAAAAATGCGCCTGACTTGGTGCCTGGCCTGGACGATTAGAACGCGCGGTCAGCCTTGGCTGCGAAGTAGAAATCGCTCTCGGTGAGGCCGTTGATCTTGTGGGTCCAGATCTCGACGGTGCACTTGCCCCACGAGACGTGCAGATCCGGGTGATGGTTCTGCTCCTCGGCGATGTCTCCCACTCGGTTGGCAAACCCGATCGCATCGACGAAATTCGAAAACGTGTATGTCCTCTCGAGATGGCCCTCGCCGTTGAGAGCCCATCCGTCGTCGAGCTCCTGGAGCAGCCGTTCGGCTTTGTCGCGTTCCATGGGCGGGACGCCGCCCTTGCAGGGCACGCAGGTCTGGTCGGCAAGGCTCATGGCGACTCCTTTTCGGCAGCGTGGAGTATAGGGCACCCGGCCGCCTTGCAAAGGCCTGCTGAAACCGGCTCAGCCTGCAGGCGCAGGAGCCGGCTCAGAGTGCAACTGCGAGGGCTGCATGAAAGGCCGCTTCTCGATCTCGACCTGCCGGTCGGGGAAGAAATCCTCGAAGCTGAGCTTGGTGGTCGTGCGGAGCTGATCGGCAACGACCTCGGCCATGCTGGTATCGAGATGCATCCCTTGTTCGGCGAGGTCCCCGCGAAGCCGATGGCACAATTGATCGATTCGCTGAAGCGCCGACAAATAGGAGCCCCGCCAGATCTCGAGATACGGCCGATGATCCATCGGATTGGTCGAGAGCAAACGCCGCAAGGT
Source organism: uncultured delta proteobacterium (assembly GCA_963792825.1). Taxonomy (GTDB): domain Bacteria; phylum Myxococcota_A; class Polyangia; order Polyangiales; family Houyiibacteriaceae; genus SG8-38. The sequence goes on from CAWBXS010000002.1 coordinate 582,510, forward strand.
GTTCGATGGAAGGAAGGTGTACGAGCTCACCTCGGGGTTCTTTCGCAGAGCCGCATTCCGCGCCCGCTCGAAGCGCGTGAAGGTAATCGTTCTGATGTCCTGGTCGATGTTGTAGAGGACCCCCCTGCGATGGGCGACGCCGGGAAGTCTAGACACGTAGGGCACGAACGGGTCCAACGTGAAGATCAAAGTTGCGTTTCGCTGGATGGCCTCGAGGAAGTTCGAAGTCCGGGTAATCGCGCCATCCTCGTAGTAGCGGCCCTCGATCGGCACCGAGGAGAAGGCGGGATTGACGCTGAGCGAGGCCTGAACGGCCTTGCTGATCGGCACGTGATCATAACCCTCGGAGCCGAAGAGGACGTGCGATCGCGCGTCTTGATCGGAGGCGCCCACATAGAGCTCGACCGGAAGCTTTCGAAAGTCGTTGGTGCTGCCGGACATCTTGAGAACACGGCGAAGCATCACCTCGAACTCCGCCGAGTGAAACGGCGCACCAACCAGGCTCGTGTACTCGAGAAAGAGCTCGTCGGCGCTATCCACGCCGCGGCCTCGAAGGCTATCCCAAAACACGCGAAGGCCGGTCTTCGCAGCGCTCCGGAGGCGCCACCGGACGTCCTCGTGGTTGAAGTGCGAGAGCCGGAGAAGGCTCAGCGACAAGGGCGGCACGCGTCCGCCCGAAACGCCAACGATGGCAGCCATCAGCTCGTCGGTCGTGTAGCCGACCGACAGGAGGCTCGTGACCACGGCGCCGGCGCTGATGCCGAACATCATGTCGAAGTCGTTCACGGTGCAGTTGGTGAGGCAATCGTCGAGACACTTCAGCACGCCCATCTCGAAGTAGATCCCGGTGATGCCTCCTCCCGAAGCGCAGATGGCGGTCTTGCCTATTCTGCGGGAGCTGGCGAGGTCGACTGCGTAGCGCAGGACACGCGCAGCAAACGCCTCGTCGCTGGACCACGCGGGCACGTCCGGCCGGAAATCCTGCCGAAGGACGTGGCGGACCCCCACGGCCCCGAGCTCGATGATCAGGTCATCGAGACGGCTGGCATCAGGGCCGGAGATCAGCACCACGATGCGGTGAAAACCGTAGCGTTGCTCGACATCCTCGTCGTGGTCGAGCTCCTCGAGGAGCCGGCGGATCTCGGCCGCCCGGGTCTCGAAGTTCTCGCACCAGCGAAGGTCCACGAGCAACAGGTTCACATAAGCCGAGCGGAGCGCGTCGGTGGCTCCGGAGGTGTCCCAGACGGGCAAGAGCTCGAGCTCCCGGCCCCGGGTGCGGAGAACGGGGTAGATGTCCGAGCCTATGCGCTCGGTGCCGGGCGATCTGCTCATGTCCTCGACGAGCGACTCGAAGCTCTTGGGGCCGGAGCCGACGTAAAGCACACGCTTACGACTGCTGCCCGGCTCGTACTGACAGGGAACGTCGCGCGTCATGGCGGCGGAGGATCTATACCACGTTCGCGGCGATTGTCTCCGACACATCCCAAAGCTTGGCGGCCATCGCTTCATCGCGGCCGTGCCTGCTCGGGGTCGCCTCGTTGCAGTCGGCGAAGTACTTACCGGTCAGTGCCGCGACATCGGGATGCACGGCGAGGTAGCACTGTGTCGCCGCGCCCTCGGGGATGCTCTTGAGAACGAGCGGTGCGCCGATGGAAAGGGCCACTCTGGCAATCGGATTCATGCTGCGCGCGAGATTGGTGTGAATCACACCCGGGTGCAGGCTGTTGGCCGTCTTACCCGTGCCAGCGAGCCGCTTCGCCAAGTGATTGGCAAAGAGCATGTTTGCGAGCTTCGACTGCCCGTAGTTGGCCCAGGGGCTGTATCCGCGCTCCCCGCTGAGGTTGTCGAACTGAATGCCTTCGGCTGGGGCGCCGTTGTGAGCACCGCTGCTCACCATGACCACCCGCCCTTTGTCGGCGAGGTGGTCGAGCAGGGATGTCACCAAAATGAAGTGTCCGATGTGGTTGGTGAAGAACTGAAGCTCGTACCCTTGCTTTTGCTGGAGCTTCGGAAGCGCCATGATGCCTGCGTTGCAAATGATCGCATCCAACGGGTGGCCGAGCCCGATGACCCGCTTCGCGCATGCCCTCACCGAAGCGGGCTCCGAAAGCTCGCAAGCGACCGGCGTCGTTTCACCGCCAACCTCATCGCACGCAGCCTGCGCTTTTTCGACCGTGCGCGCAGCCGCGATGACGTGGGCGCCGCGCTTTGCGAGAACGCGAAGGGTTTCTCGGCCGATGCCGGAGTTGCAGCCCGTCAACAGAATCGTGCGGCCCCCGAGGTCTAGCCCCTCGGTGACGTCTTCCGCAGTGCTTCCGTAACCGAAGCCATTCGGGCCTTTGCCCTTGAACATCGACATCAGAGACATGACGTCTTGTCCTTGCTGGCGCCTGCGACCGCCCGTCCAACCGTAGCTTCTGCCACTAGCTGCCAGGGCACGTCGTGTTCCTCGGCACCGGCGTGATGGTGGTGTAGCCGTTGAAAAACGCTTCGACGTCATTTGGTGGGTTCTCGAGCGTGGAGGTGCAGTCCTGCGGCCCCGTGAGCAAATATCCATTTGGATTCTCGGTCGCTAATGGGACCTCGAGAGATCCGCGGATCGAGCCTTGGTCGCAGCTCGGGATGTTGATGCTGGTGATGTCTTCGACGGAAGCCTGACCCGCGAGGAGCGCCGCGCGATTGGCTTGCAACCAAGCAAGGACCGCCGCGACACCAGATTCGAAATCGACCGTCTCGCCCTCGCCTTGTGACGAAGCCAGCGCTGGAACCCCAGCACAGGCTGCCGTTTTCGCAGCGCCGACGGTCCCCGAGATCTGAGAGAGCAGTCCGCCGACATTGCCTACGTTTTGGCCCTCGTTGATCCCGGAAAGGACGACGTGCGGTGGAGCATCGGGGTAAAGATTCGCGAGCGCATAATTGACCGCGTCTGCAGGACACCCGTTGACGGCCCAAGTCGCCTGATCGTAGCCGCTCGCAGTGGAGGACGGCTCAGCCTCACCGGTGCCGCACGCGGGCACGGTATCGATGGTGCTGTCGCCGCTTCCGCTTCGGTTCTCGGCCGGTGCGGAAACCACCACCTGGTTGTTCGGGTCGGTAATGATCGCTTCCACCAGGGCGTCGATCCCCGGGGCACCGACGCCGTCATCGTTGGTCACGAGGATCCGCAAGACGCTTCCAGGCGTACCGCCGGAGCCGCCCGAGCCCCCTGTCCCTCCGTTGGAGCTGCTGCCGCAGCCGAGCAGGGCGACCGTGAGGCCGAGCGCGAAAAGGAGGACCGCGTGGGATCGATGAGTCTGAGGCATTGCGGCGATACTAGAAACAAGGCTCGCTCCGCGCAACAGGCAGCGGGTGGATGGGGCACAATGCCGCCGATGGCTCGCAAGAGCTCTGCAATTCGAGCGGTTTCTGACTCGTCGGCGCGACCGATCGCGGTTCACAGCGCCCGATCATCGTTGCCGACTCGACGGGGCCACGCTAGAACCCCTGAGATTTCATGACTGAAAAAGCAAGACTCGAATACGGGGACCAAACCTACGAGATGCCGATTGTCGAAGGCTCCTACGACGAGCGCGCGATCGACATTCGGAACCTACGCAAGGACACCGGGCTCATCACCCTCGACTCCGGCTACATGAACACGGGCTCGACGACTAGCGAGATCACCTTCATCGACGGCGAGAAAGGAATCCTGCTCTACCGCGGATATCCGATCGAACAGCTCGCGGAGAAGTCGTCGTTCGTCGAGACGAGCTACCTGCTCATCTACGGCGAGCTTCCTACGAGTACCCAGTTCGACGAGTTTTCGAACCTGCTCACTTATCACAGCATGTTGCACGAAGACATGCGTCACTTCTTCGACGGATTTCCATCGAACGCTCATCCGATGGCGATCCTTTCGTCGATGGTGAGCGCGCTCGCGGCATACTATCCAGACAGCCTGGAGCCCGATTCCCACAACCAGCAGCACATCGCGCGCCTGCTCTCGAAGCTCCGTACGATCGCTGCGTTCAGCTTTCAAAAGAGGCAAGGCCGGCCGGTTGCCTATCCGAAGAACGAGCTCGATTACTGCGGGAACTTCCTGCACATGATGTTCTCCCACCCAGCAGAGCCGACGTATCTACCGGACCCAGAGCTCATCAGGGCGCTCAACGTCCTGTTGATTCTCCACGCGGACCACGAGCAGAACTGCTCGACCTCGACCGTCCGGCTGGTCGGCTCGAGCCGAGCCAGCCTGTACGCCGCGATCAGCGCCGGTATTTCGGCTCTCTGGGGACCCCTGCATGGAGGGGCCAACCAAGCGGTCATCGAGATGCTCAACGACATTCGCGACGAAGGTGGCGACTGCCGCGCGTTCATGGAGCACGTGAAGAACCGGGAGCGCCGGCTGATGGGCTTCGGCCACCGTGTCTACAAGAACTTCGACCCGCGTGCGACGATCCTCAAGGCCTATGCGGATCGGCTGTTGGGCCATCTCAAAATCGACGACCCACTCTTCGACATCGCCCGGCAGCTCGAAGAGGTCGCGCTTTCCGACGAATACTTCATCGAGCGAAAGCTCTACCCGAACGTCGATTTCTACAGTGGCATCCTCTATCGCGCGATGGGCATTCCCACGGACATGTTTACGGTCCTCTTCGCCCTCGGCCGCACCCCGGGCTGGATCGCCCATTGGAAAGAGATGATGGAAGATCCGGAGGTTCGCATCGGACGGCCGCGCCAGGTCTACATGGGCGCAAAGCGGAGGGACTTCGTGCCTAGAGCGACCCGCCGTCCACCTGGACCCTGAGCTCCGCTCACGGGACGTTGAAGACGTAGCTCTTCTCTTCGACGCGCCGGCTGATACGCCAGCCCGCATCGGTGCGACGATATTCGTCGACATACCAAAGGCCGCACATGAAGATGTGCGTCTTGCCGTCCGGCATCGACATCTCTTGTGGATTGAAGCACATGACCCGTGCCGTAGCCGTGTCTCCGTCGACGGCGATCTGCGCATTGGCATTGAGGTGCTGGTGGTTCGGAAACATGCCCATGACCTGGTGCAAGAAAGCGATGATCACGTCGCGACCGCCAACCGGCGCTCCAAAAGCGCTGTAGTCGATGTGCGCATCTTCGGTGAAGACATCGCGAAGGTCATCGAACCTCTTCTGATCGATGATTGCGGAGTAGTGGTAGATCAAGTCCTGGATCTCGAGGCGATCCGAGATCTCCTGTAGCGACAGCGTCATGTGCTCTCCTTCATTCGCCGGGCCCCTTCTTGGCCGGCCGACGGCCTCGGTAGACCTTATACTCATCGCAGCTCGAAATTCAGGTCCAGGAACCTCGAAGAGCGCTACGAGCCCGGCACATCTGAGTATTCGGTGGCGGATTCCCCGCAATGGTGGGAACATCGCGCTCGGTGATGCGCGAGACCTTCAACCCGACTCTGCAAGCCCACGAGCTGCCGCGCCAGACGCTGGTCGACCTCTGGCGTCGGACGGCCCGAGCTCACGAGAAGCTTTGCGAAACGTGGTTTGCCGCGGTCGCCGAAGGGCATGGCCCGGAGGTCGCCGACGCAATCGCCCAGCGGGGATGGCCGTTGAAACGAAGCGGTGCCACTTGGAAGGAGCTTTTTTTCGATGACTTGAGGTTCGTCGTCGCGGCCACCGAGCTCAAGCCCAACATGCTCACCGTCGCGGATCGCGACCAGGCGGAGACCCCGCACGAGCTCGCCGGCAACCGCTCTTGGTTCCAGCTGTTGGTCAGCTTCTCCCGGTTGCGCGACGGTAAACCGCACTCGAAGCGATCGGCTCCCGCATGGACCGGTAGCCCGGGAAGAGTGCGTGGGCACGCGCGCGGCAAAGGAATCGAGCTCGGGTTCGCGATACTCTTGAAGGCGTGGCAGCTCTCGCAGGGCACGCACGCTTCGAAGATCGATGCCGCGACCTTCGAGAAAGAGGTCTCGAACGTCTATGACGAAAAGACACTCGCGCTCCTGTGGAACTACGCAGCCCTCGCCTACATGCTCGCCACCGACCGCTGGTACACCGGCGTCCGGCGAAAGTTTGGACAAGAGGCGGCCCAGACACTCGAAAAGCAAGTATGGATCGACCGGGGCGCGGCCGAGCACGACCTCCAGATCGGCCAGGCTGCGATGGGAGTCACCGGAAACGACGTCGAGAGCCTACTCCGAAGCTTCCAGTTCGCGCCGGGAGAGGTCGGAGTCCTCGACGTCGAATTCGAGCTCATCGACTCGAATTACGGGATCATCACCCACCGCGCATGCCCCGCGTTGGATCGCTTCGAGCACTTCGACGAGGACAGGCTCAGACACTGCTGCAGCATTTGTCTCGCGGGCATGCCGATCTCCGGCCAGATGCTGAACCGGAACATCGTGTGTGAGCCTTTGAAGCTGCCTCCGCGCGTGGATTCGGACGATATCGCGTGCCGCTGGGAGTATCGTCTGGATTGCGACCCGCTCACCGAGCCCTAGACTCCCCCTGGCGAGGGTCATCATGAAGGCAGTGGTCGTTCGAGAAGCCGGCGGAGATTTCATGCTCGAGGAGCGGGACATCCCCGAGCCGGGTCGAGGAGAGGTTCGCATCAAGGTCGAGGCCTGTGGGATCTGCCACAGCGACGCATTCGTGAAGTTCGGGCAGTTTCCCGGCTTGGAGCTGCCGCGGGTACCAGGGCACGAGGTCGCAGGCGTCGTGGATCGGCTCGGCGAAGGGGTCGATGCCTTCGAGGTGGGTGACCGCGTCGGAGTCGGCTGGCACGGCGGCCACTGTTTCAAGTGCGACCCATGCCGTCGCGGCGACTTCATCAACTGCAAGAACGCGAAGATTTGCGGGATCAGCTACGACGGCGGCTATCAGGAGTACATGGTCTGCCCCTCGGAGGCCGCAGCGAGGATTCCCGACGAGCTGAGCGCCGCCGAGGCCGGGCCGTTGCTCTGTGCGGGCATCACCACCTACAACGCGCTGCGGAACAGTGGCGCGAGGCCGGGCGATCTCGTCGCGATCCAGGGCGTCGGCGGCCTCGGCCACCTGGCGATTCAGTTCTCGCAGAGAATGGGTTTCCGGACCGTCGCCCTCTCGCGTGGCAAAGACAAAGAGAAGCTCGCGCGGAAGCTCGGGGCCCATCACTACATCGACAGCGCCGCCGAGGATGAGGTGCAGGAGCTTCAGAAGCTAGGTGGAGCCAAGGTGATCCTCGCAACTGCGCCCAACGCGAAGGCCATCGAGAAGGTGGTCAACGGTCTTCATGGGCGAGGCACGTTGATGCTGGTGGCGGCCGCACCGGAGCCTTTCTCGGTCAACGCGTTTGCGATGCTCTCTGGCAAGACGATCCATGGGTGGCCGAGCGGCTCGGCGGTCGACAGCGAAGACACGATGAGCTTTGCCGCTCTTACCGGCGTTCGACCGCAAATCGAGCGCTTTCCGATCGAAGGCGCCAACGAGGCGTTCGCCAAGGTCATGGAGAACACGATTCGCTTCCGCGCCGTGCTCGAGATCGGTAGCTAGAACGCGAGGAGCGAACGTCTCTCATCCCAACGGACGGCCCTCGACTTGGGATACGAGAAGCTGTCGTTGAGGCGTCGGAGCTTGCCCTTTCGGACGCCTAAGATGATGCCCGACACCAGCGCACCGGTCAGGCCGCCCACGACGAGTGGCGAGCCGACACCGAGCAGCGCATCACCGGCACGAGTGCATTCGTAGCTCGACTCTCCGTCGACCTCCACGGAGTTGCACTGGCTGGCCGATGCCGGAATGACGAGAGCGAGGCCTACCGCCGCGGCGGCCGAGGTACCGATCAGCGCGTTTCGCGAGCGTCGCGCAGAGCGCTCGAGCTCTTCGATCCGATACTCCTCGTACGTCAGCTCAGGAGCCGGCTCGGCCTGAGGCGTCAGGGCAAAGGTCGGCTCCTCGGGCGTGTCGGCCCTGGCCGCCGAAAAGCCAGATTGCAGAACTAGGGCAACGCTGGTGAGGGCTATCAGTCGCATCATCTTCTCCTTGGGAAATGGTCAGCCGTGGTTATAGCGTTCGTCTCATTCATCGCCTGTGAATTCCGTATGAATCACATTCATGCACCCCATGACGGGTGGGGATGCGCAGGGGCTCGGGACCGGAGACGAACAGGCTTACTTACGGCTCTCGATCAGCCCCAAGAGCTCTTCGCGGAACCACCGATGCCCTAGGTCCTGTTGCATCCGTTCGTGCCAATAGAGGAACAGAGTGGTTCTCGGGAGAGCTAGGGGCGGCTTGAGGATGCGCAGCCCGAGCGCCTCGTGGGTCGCATCCGCAAGGCTCGCCGGGCAGGTCAACAGGTAGTCGCTTTGTGCCACGAGGAACGGAGCGCTCAGAAAGCTCGCAACCTGTGCTCCGATGCGCCGTTGGTGGTTCTGCTTCGCCAGCACCTCGTCGACGAGGCTACCTGGCTGCCCTTGCGGAGCGACGAGCACATGATCTTCAGCGAGATAGCGCTTCAACGTAAGCGTTCCTTTGACGCGTGGGTGGCCGTGCCGGACGAGCACCGAGAAGCCATCGGTGACCAGCTTTCGTTGTCGGATGCCCCGGGTCTCCTCGAGCCCCACGCCGGGAATGCTGCCCTCGCCGGGCGCGATCGCGAAGTCGATCTTTCCACCGACGAGCGCATCGCCGCGTACCCATCCTCGCCCAGCCATCCTCACGCTGATCGCTGGGCTCACGTCGCGAAGGCGCCGAAGCAAGGAGGGAAGAAGGCTGACCTCGGCGAGGTCGGACGCTGCAAGGACGAAGGTTCTCCTCGCCTCTCGGGGGTCGAAGTCCGCGGCCGGCAAGATCGCGTCCTTGAGCCCGGAGAGCGCGAGGCGAATCGGTGCTTGAAGCTCCTCCGCCCTCGGCGTCAGAACCAAGGCGTCGCCGGCGCTCACCAGGAGGGGGTCGTCGAATACCTCTCGTAGACGCGCGAGCCGGTGACTCATGGCTGACTGCGTGACGCCGAACCGCTCCGCGGTCTCGGTGACGTTCCGCGCTTCGAGAAGAGCGTCCAACGTCACCAGCAGGTTCAGATCGAGGCCCGCAAGGGCCGCGTGCAGCTCGCCCTGCATCCGCTCTCTTGGTTCGTTCATGACCAAGCCTCGTGCCATGAAAGTCGTCCGTGAGCCATGCGGATGACCAAATCGAGACGCTTCGGATCGAAAGATCTCGACGCGTTTCAAACGGAGCGCATAGACTCCGCCGGATGCTCACGGGGACACCGACGATTCAAACCGTGTCCGCCTGCTGCTGGGTCGTCGTCCTATCGATGTTCGGCACCTCGGCCAGCGAGGCCCTGGCTCAAGAGGAAAACGTCGCGCCGTCGGTCTTCAGCAACGGATATCCCGTGCGTTTCGCGCGAAGGCCGCTCGTGCTGCGCGAGGGAATGGTTCGTGCCGATGGCCGGTTGACTCTTGGAGGCGTTCGCATCGGGTCCGGAACCTTTTCATCGCTCGACATCGGTGGCGCGGTGAGCCCCGTCGAGAATCTCGAGCTGGGTCTGAGCACCGAGCTCACGGGGGCCGTCCCTGCTCCGGGCGGCATCGGCTTGATCAGCGCCATCTTTTCCCCCGAGACCAGCTACGGCGACATCCCCATCTATGCGCGCTATCAGTTCTTCGAGGGCAAGTCGTATCTCGTGGGCGTCGATGTGGTGTTCGTGTTACCGACGAACACCGATTTCTCGATCACCGCTGCCTTGCCCACCCGCTTGGTCGAGCTCTTTGATTTGGTCACGATGGACTCGACCGTGAGCATCCGGTACCGGAACGGAGATGCGTATGCTGCGTACGTGACCGACCCTTCGAAGGCTACGTTCGACTTCACGCTCACTGGCGCCGGGGTGGTCAACGCCACGGAACGCGGGTACATCGAAATCGGCGGCGGGGTGGGAGTCATCAACGTCGGCGGGGCCGCGGACGCGAAGAACGTCGTCGAGCTGCCTTTCTACGCTGGCGGAGGCTACACCTACAAAGGAAAGGTGCTGGTCGACATCTTCACGCAGTTTGGTTGGCAGCCCTTGATGACGGCCAACGGTCCGCCGGGACGGAACACGTTCAACATCGCGGAGGATTGGTTCGTCACGGTGGGCGCGACCGTGCATACCAAGAAGCTCTTCGAAAAGAAGCAGCGTAGATCAGGCGCTGGTAGCACCGAGGCGTTCGAGTAAGGCTTTGGCCATGTCGGCCACTTCTCGACGGTCGAGCTCCCGGCTTTCCGCGCTTTGATAGCTCTCCGTATCGGTTTCAGGAAGCCCTTGTAAGAAGCGGCTCGGGCTGACCTTCACGAGCCGGCCGCGCGTCACGCGCTCTTTGTGGCGTGTGAGATAGAGCAGATCGCGAGCGCGCGTCACGCCCACGTAAAAAAGCCGCCGCTCTTCTTCGAGATCAGCCGCCGAGGCGTCGGTGATTCTGGGGTCGGTCGTCCTCGAATGAGGCAGGACGCCTTCGACGCAGCCGATCAGAAACACGACCGAGAACTCGAGACCTTTGGCGGAATGCAAGGAAGACAGCGTGACCTGCCTTCCCGTCTCTGGTTCGTCCGAGTCACTCGCGTCGAGCGCGATGTGGTGCAGAAGCTGCTGGAGCGCCTCGCGGTCGCCCCCGCTGCGTGCCTCGAGCCGCCGGACGCTCCGCAGGAGAAACTCGACGTTTGCCCGGCGCCGTTGGGCATCTGGGCTCTGGTCTGCTTCATCCTTCAGCAATCCCACCGCGCGGAACAGGGTCGTCGCGGTGGCGGCGAAGTCTCCGGAGGCGAAGCCTTTTCTCGCCGAGTCTAGTGCCTCGCCCAGCCGGAACGCCGAGGCCCGGGCGCGAGCCGATAGCGCCTCTATGCGTTCCGCGCTCCGAAGCGCCCGAAGAAGGCTGGTACGCTGCACCTCGGCATGCTCGACGAGGCATCGAAGAGCTTGAGCACCGAGGCCTCGCGGCGGGTCGTTGACGATTCGGCGAAGCGAAAGCTCGTCGCGCGGGTTCAGCGCGACGCGCAGATACGCGATACCGTCCTTGATCTCTTTGCGATCGAAGAACTTGGTGCCACCGAACACACGGTACGCAATCCCAGCCATTCGGAGCTCCTCTTCGAGCAGCTTGCCCTGGGTGTTCGAGCGATAGAGCACCGCAGTGTCGCGCGGATCGGTTCCCTCACGAACCAGCTTGCGAATCTCTGCGCCCACGAACTTCGCCTCCTCGCCGGGCTCGGCGAGGGCGCAGAGCCTCACCGGCGGACCCGCTTCGCGTGCTGGCCTCAGCACTTTGGCGTACGGCCGCCTGCTCGACTGATCGATCGCTGCGTTGGCTACGTTCAAGATCGCGGGGGATGAGCGGTAGTTTTGCTCGAGCTTGGTGACTACGGCACCCGGGAAATGCGTCTCGAAGTCGACGATGTTGTTCACGCACGCGCCGCGCCATCCGTAGATCGACTGATCGTCATCGCCCACGACACACACGTTGCCTTTCTCGTTGGCGAGAAGCCGAACGAGGTCCAGCTGTGCAACGTTGGTGTCCTGGAACTCGTCGACGAGGATGTGTGCAAATCGGCTGCGCCATTTGCTTCGAATGCCCGACCGCTCTCGAAGGAGAGCGACGGGCTTGAGCACCAGGTCGTCGAAATCGACCGCATGCATGTCTGCCAGCTTGGACTCGTAGGCGCCGTAAATGCTCGCGGCCGCCTCAGCATACTCGTCGTCGCGTGCATGCACCTCGTCGGGCTGCTTCAGCTGATTCTTCCAGAGCGAGATCCGAGACAGCACGGCCTGTGCGTCGAGTGGCCGTCCTGCCGTCCCTTCGGTTCGCAAGAGCTCACGCACTGCTCCGAGACTGTCGCCCTGGTCGAAGATCGTGAATCGGGTCCCGAGCGCAAGCGCCTTCGCCTCCTGGCGAATGAAACGGACTCCGAAACTGTGAAACGTGGAGAGCCACACCGCGCTCGCAGTTTCGTGACCGACCGCCGCGGCAACGCGCTCTCTCATTTCATTGGCCGCCTTGTTCGTGAAGGTCACGGCCAAGATCGCCCCAGGATCGACGCCACTTTCGATCAGACGGGCGATACGGGAAGTGATGACCCGCGTCTTCCCCGTGCCAGCGCCTGCCAGAACCAGCAGGGGCCCCTCATCGTGCTCTACCGCGGCCCGCTGCTGTGCATTGAGTCGCACGGCTGCCTGGAGTAGCCCGCAGAGCCTGGCGGTTCAAGGCAAAGATTCGTGATCACAGCCCGTTGAGCTCGCGGCACACGGCATGTGATAAGAGAAAGCGAGGAAGCCTGCCCATGGGAGAGGAAGTCGAGCGGAAGTTTCTCGTGACCGGAGACGGGTGGCGCAAGAACGCTCGGGGCGTCGCGTACCACCAGGGTTTTCTATCGACGGACCCGGAACGGACGGTTCGTGTCCGGATCGCCGGGACGCGGGGCTCGATCACGGTCAAGGGAAGAACCGTAGGGGCCCGCCGGGCGGAGTTCGAGTATGAGATCCCCTTGACGGATGCCCGCGAAATGCTGGACACGCTCTGCAAGCGGCCGCTCATCGAGAAAGTCCGGTACACGCTGATGGTGGGCGCCCATGCTTGGGAGATCGACGTCTTCGAGGGCGACAACGAGGGCCTCGTGATCGCAGAGATCGAGCTCGCCAACGAAGAGGAAGCATTCGAGCATCCCGAGTGGGTCGGCGACGACGTCACCGACGATCCGCGCTACTTCAACTCGAATTTGGTGGCGAAGCCGTATCGTGCTTGGTGAGGGACCCGAGGTGTCGTCGTATCGGGGTTTCGTCAGGAGCGAGGCCCGAGTATCATGAGGCCCCGTGAACGACACCGTAGAGGTCATCTGTCCGTACTGTTTCGAGCAGGTCGAAGTCTACATCGACCCGGGCGACGAAGGTGAGCTCGTCCGCGACTGTGACGTCTGCTGTCGTCCTTGGGCGCTTCACATCGCTCGCAACGGTGATGGCGAACCGATCGTTCACGCGTTTCGATCGCAGTAGCGCGCGGCCGTTGCTCCTCTCGCGCCCATGGTCTAGGCCTGTGTCATGCAGCTCCCGCCTTGTGGCCTCTATCGAACGACCGGACCGATCGGACCGATCGACGAGGGGCGACTCGTCTACTTTCACAACCATGGCGATCCGGGCCCCGGCATCTACCTACCCAAAGACTGGCGGCACAATCGCGCAGAGTTCGAGGCGAAGGGACACGTGATCGACGACCCAGGTTTGATACGCTTTTTACAGCCGCTTCCTCCCGAGGGTTTCTATCGGGTCATCGGGTCGTTCCATTGCTGCGAAAAACAGTGTCGCCGCTTCGAGGAGGACGCGCTGCTGCAGCTCGGGTACAACGCGAACGCCGATCCGATTCTCTTCATCCCAGAGCTCGTGGACGCGATGCTCGCCATCCCGGCCAAAGGCTGGAAGACCACACTCGAGGCCCTCGGAAACGTCCGCGCGCTGCGAGTGCCCATCACCAAGCGGGACACGCTACCTCCGCAGTAGCCCAGCCGGTCTCTTGCGCTAGAGTTGCGCCATGAAATCGACCATTGGGATTCTGACGGGCGGTGGCGACGTGCCGGGTCTCAACCCGGCGATCCGGGCAGTGACGATTCGGGCTCTCAGGGAGGGGCACCGTGTCATCGGAATCCGCCGAGGCTGGGGCGGCCTGGTGGATGTCGTGCCCGACAAGGACGCCAACAACACCGCCTGCACGAGTGTCTTGACGGAAGACGTCGTCAACAGAGCCGGCCGGACCGGGGGAACGTTCCTGCACACCTCCCGGACGCGACCGAGCCACTTGCCGAAGTCGCAGGTTCCACCCCACCTCCAGGCAAAGTATCAGGACGACATCAACGACGTCACCGAGGACGTGCTCGCCAATCTCGACTTCCTCGGCATCGACTATCTGATTCCGATCGGAGGCGATGATACGCTGAGCTACGGAGCACACTTGCACGATCGCGGGGTGCCGGTCGTGGCGATTCCCAAGACGATGGACAACGATGTCCCCGGCACCGATTACTGCATTGGCTTCAGCACCTGCGTGACCCGAACGATCGAACTGACGCACAAGCTGAGAACCTCGGCCGGCTCCCACGAACGCTTTCTCGTCATCGAGGTCTTCGGCCGGTACGCCGGATACACCGCACTGCTTCCGACGATGGCAGGCGCGGCCAATCGCTGCGTCATCCCAGAGCACAGCTTCGACATGGAGCAGCTCGCGGAGCTGCTGACCTACGATCGCAACCACAATCCGAGCAACTACTCCGTGGTCCTCGTGTCCGAGGGCGCTCAAATGATTCATGACAACGAGATGTCTTTCGAATCCGAGGAGGCCGACCAGTTTGGCCATCGCAAGCTGGGCGGCATCGGTGATCGCGTCGCGGAGGAGCTCAAACGATTGTCACCGAAATACAATGACGGCCGGCGCGTGAACGTGGTCAGCCAACGGCTCGGGTACCTGGTTCGCAGTGGCGAGCCCGACGCCCTCGATTCGATCGTGCCCATGGCGTTCGGGAACCTCGCGTTGGACCTCATCGATTCGGGAACCTCCGGCCGGCTCGTGTCCGTCCACAACGGCCGCTATGGCAGCCAGCCCATCGACGTCATCGTGCAAGCCAAGAAGGTCGTGGACGTCGGCAAGTACTACAACACGGAGCGCTTGCGACCCAAGTACACGGCCTTTGCGAACCTGCCGCTGTTCATCATGACGAGCGACGTGTAGGCTTTGCGAAATGGGGAGCGGCTCGTGAGGGGTTCGTGGGTGTCGATGCGGTTGCTCGCCGTGGGTATCATCACCGTCGCATTCGTTTCGGGGTGTGAAGAGATCTCCGGGCTCGTCGACGACTACTTGCCATCGACCGAGCCTCAGGCGGCTCCGGAGGACGAGCCGGAGATCTTAGCCGTCGAGGAGAAGCTTCCCGAGAGGCCGGCCAGCTCGACTGCGCGCTCTGAAACCGAGGTGATCACGTTTCGAAGCATCCTGGAGAACCCGACGATGACGCGAGAGCAGCGCATCCGGGCGTTTGAGAACCTCGATCCTGCGGCGCTACAAAAACCCGTCGTGGGCAGTAACGTCTCCAGTGGCCCGACGCCGGCGACCACGCGACGTCCGCCGGGGCAGGCCCTGCCGAGCGGGCCGGAGCTGGCCGCCGCGCGTCGTCGCGTGCCGGTGGTGATGTATTCCACCGATTGGTGTGGGGTCTGTCGCCGTGCCCGTCAGTACTTCGCAGAGAATCAAATTTCCTTCGAAGAACACGACGTCGACCGCGACCCGCGCGCTCGCGAGGAGTACCTGCGTCTGAATCCGCGACGAAGCGTTCCGACGATCAAAGTGGGAGACGAGGTAATCGTCGGGTTCAGCGCCCAAGCCGTAAACGCTGCTCTAGACTCTGCGGCGCGGCGCAGGCTGAACTAGCCGACTACCCTAATTTCTCCTTCGTTGGGAAACGAAGGAGCATCAAGATCCAAGTGACGAAGAAAAAGGGCATGACCACCGCCGGTGGTGCACCCAGAAACCCGAGCACCAGCCCAAAGATCGCCACGCTCTCGGCAAGCGCCATCGTGAGAATCAAGGTCACGATGTAGCTCCCGGACCTCCGTACGAAGCGCGGCGCCAACAGGCTTCCACCCGCTGTCGTCACGCCCGCAAACGCAAAGGGAACCGCCAGCGCCTGCCAATCGCCTTCGGCCTGCGCGGTCGTGAGCTCGAGGACGACGATGTAGATCAGAGTCGAGGTGAACAGCGCGGCCCAAAGAACCCGAGCGACGCCCAACTGGCCGGTCATCCTGCGATCATGCCAAAGGGCCTGCGCATGGACCGAGTTTTCTGCTCGAGCCCTAACCAACGTTGCGCGGGCAGTCGTCGCGACGCTGGCCTTCGTTGGTGTTCGAATCGCCGTACGGCAGCACGCTCGCCGATTCCTTCACCGATGACGCGCAGCGGGATCTCGCATGTCGCCAAAGGCGATCAGTCGGCTGCGAAGCAGTAGAAGCGCCCGGCTCCCTCGCGTTCGGCCAAACCCTGCTCGGTGCAGCTCACGGTTTCGTGCGCGGAATTCCAGGACAATCGGTCGGGCCCGCCGATGGTCACGCCGGGTGGCGTCAAATCGCTGTGACCGACCTGGGCCACATCGCCCTCTCCCGCCGAAGTCCAATCGCTACAGGTCCGGCCGTCGAACACCGTGCCTTCCATCGTGCTGCCCGTGATGACGTCGTGCTCGGAGAGTGGGACGTACTCTCCGTTTTCGTCGATGACCAAGCCTTCCTCGTCGGGATCCTCGGCGAACCACTCGATGCGCGCAATCCCTTCCGCGTGCAACGTTTCGACATCGGGCGCGACCTCTTGCAGCCGTACGTTGTACCAAGGGCCGATGCCGATTCGGTCGCGGGCATCTTCGGCAGACGTGCTCAAGTAAGCGCGCCAGGTCCGGTCGCCTGCTCCGACCGCGGCGGCCAGAGTCCGGCACATCTCATCGGCGCCCGCGAGACCACCGAGGTCTCCGCCCATCACGCCGCTTCCGACGCTAGTGACGAAGAACGAAAGACTCGGCTCGGAACCGCCTCCGGCGCCACCCGATCCAGCACTGCCTGCTCCACCGCCCGCGCCGGCCAAGGCCCCGTCACCCGAGCATCCCACCTCGAAGACGAGCACGAGGCATGCGATTCCAATCAGAGTCGATTTCATCCGCTCCTCTTAGCACAGGCACCCGACGGTCAGCGGGGCCGACAGGCCATGCGAGTCGCGAACTCGCACTCGAGGGCCGTTTGCGCGCCTCTGCAAGTCGTGGGACCAAGCGGGGCGTGATGGGCCTCCTCAAAGACGTCCGAGACTTTCTTTTGCCCACGAGTCGGGCGCAATACGTCGGTCGCCTCCTCGCGTTGTGTGCCGGCATTGGCGTGCTCGTGGGGGCGGGTGCGATTCTGTTCGAGTACGCGGTCGAGCTGGCCCGCTTTGGCATCCTCGATGCGCTCGCAGGCTATCGGGGGCCTGGACCGGCGAGTGACAACCGGTGGGGAACGACCACGACTGCTTTTCGGCCATGGGTTCTCGCCATGCTGCCTGCAGCAGGCGGGCTCGTCGGAGGGCTCCTGATCTACTGGTTTGCCCCCGAAGCCGAAGGACACGGAACCGACGCAGTGATCGATGCGTACCACCGACGCCGCGGCGTGATTCGCGCGCGGGTTCCGGTCGTCAAGGCTGTCGCATCCGCCATCACCCTCGGCTCGGGAGGTTCGGCTGGGCGCGAGGGTCCGGTCGCACAGATCGGCGCGGGCATCGCATCGTCGATCGCGCGCCTGTTGAGAGTGAGCACTCAGCAGCGAAGGGTGCTCATGGTCGCGGGAATGGCTGCCGGCATCGGATGCATGTTTCGGGCGCCGCTCGCCGGAGCGCTGTTCGCGGCCGAAGTCCTCTACAAGGAGATGGACCTCGAGTTCGAGGTGATCGTCCCTGGCGCCTTCGCTTCGATCGCGGCCTATAGCGTGTTCACCATGGCGTTCGGGGCAACCCCATTGTTCAACACTGCGGGGTACACGTTCGACGACCCTCTCGAGCTGATCGCCTACACCGGCCTGGCTCTCATCGTGGCAGCGGGGGCCAAGATTTACGTACGAACTTTTTATGGGGTCTATGATCGATTCGCCAAGTTGCGGACTTGGCAGCCGCTCAAGCCGGCGCTTGGCGGCATCGGTGTCGGGCTCTTTGCGTTCGTCCTGCCCGAGGTCCTCGGTACCGGCTACGGCATCGTCCAACAAGTGCTCGATGGGCATCTGACGCTGCTCGTGCTCGGCGCGATCGTCATCGGAAAAATCATCACGACTTCACTCACCATAGGATCGGGGCAAAGCGGTGGCGTGTTCGGTCCCGCAATCGTGATCGGCGCTGCATTGGGCGGCCTGGTAGGCCAAATCTCCCATCAGTTCGTCTATTGGCATGCGCCGCCGGTCGGTGCCTTCGTCATCGTGGGGATGGCTGGCTTCTTTGCCGGCGCCGCCAACACGCCCCTCTCGACGATCATCATGGTGAGCGAGATGGTCGGAAACTATCATCTTCTGGTTCCCACCCTCTGGGTTTCGGCGATTTCATTCGCCCTGGTCAGGCGCTCGACCTTGTATCGGAGCCAAGTGTCCCGTCGATCGGATTCTCCCGTGCACCGCGACGAGATGTTGGGCGACGTGCTCAAGACGATCACCGTGCAGGACGCCCTCGACGATCCGGGCCACGAGCCCACGACGATCGTTCACCTGAGGACCCCGCTCCGAAAAATCGTCGATCTATTCGAGGAAACCCACCACGATGCCTTTCCCGTCACGGACGACGAGCATCATCTCGTGGGCGTCGTCAAAGACTTCGATCTGCGACACGCTCTTGCTGCCGACACCATCAATGATTCGCTCAACGCCGGGGATCTCATGAGAAGCGCCCCCTCATTGACGCCCAACGAGAGCCTTCACTCCGCCATGCACAAGATGGTCGAAAGCAATCACGACGAGCTCGTGGTCGTGGCTGAGGACGACCCTGACCGCGTTCTCGGGACGCTGAGCCGCCGCGACCTAATCGCCGCGTATGATCACCGCAGCCGCGCGCGGTCCAGTCTGCCCCCCCCGCCGAGGCGAAGAGGCCCGCCAGATGCATCTTCCGGAACCGCGTGAGTGTTCAACCAAATGCGCCCTGCAGGTAGTTCTTCGTCCGATGAACGGGGTGACTTTTCGTTCAAGCGCCTGCAGTGACACATCGCGCGGCTGGCTCGCCGCGGAACGAAGCCTTTAGGGCAAACACCGACTTGAAACCGGCGGTGGAGAAAACCGCGACCAAGGTATATCGTCACCGTATTGCTCACGTGATGCGGAGGTGACCAATGAGCACTCCGATGCCCAACAAAGACGAGTTGAAGCGCCGAACCGCGAACATCATTGCCGCGATCAATCAACTACGAGACCTGGAAGGCCTGCCACCTGTCTACCGCCAGGCGTTGGACGACGCGCGCTACCAACTCATTCGCGCCCTGCGCAGCTCGGCCAGCATCCAGGTCGACCCGAACGAAGGCAAGGAGTGAGCAGGCCGGGCAGCCTGGTCATTTTTAGGCGACGCTAGCGACCAGAGCATCTCAAAGAAAGAAGCCCCGCTTCTTTCGAAGCGGGGCTCCATAATTCCGGCAGCGTCCTACTCTCCCACAGGGCTGCCCCTGCAGTACCATCGGCTCTGACAGGCTTAACTTCCGAGTTCGGGATGGGATCGGGTGTGACCCTGTCGACATTGCCACCGAATCCGTAGAAGTTTCTCTTCACCGCTTTGTGAGCGGATCAGAAGCAAGTTCGAGCGTCCGTTTTGCTGGAACGTCTCGAGCTCTTCCTTCCAACCCTGATCTCGAGCCACGCACGAAACGTGTCTTAGAAGAAGGTCAAGCCTCACGGCCGATTAGTACTGGTCAGCTCCACGTGTTGCCACGCTTCCACACCCAGCCTATCAAACTCGTAGTCTACGAGTGGCCTTTAGGGACCGAAGTCCAGGGATACCTCATCTTGGGGCCCGCTTCCCGCTTAGATGCTTTCAGCGGTTATCGGTTCCGTATATAGCTACCCGGCTATGCTTCTGGCGAAACAACCGGAACACTAGGGATACGTTCAACCAGGTCCTCTCGTACTATGGTTAACTCCCCTCAAGTATCCTGCGCCCACGACAGATAGGGACCGAACTGTCTCACGACGTTCTGAACCCAGCTCGCGTACCGCTTTAATTGGCGAACAGCCAAACCCTTGGGACCTGCTCCAGCCCCAGGATGCGATGAGCCGACATCGAGGTGCCAAACCGCGCCGCCGATATGAACTCTCAGGCGCGATCAGCCTGTTATCCCCGGAGTACCTTTTATCCGTTGAGCGATAACCCTTCCATTCAGAGTTACCGGATCACTAAGGCCTGCTTTCGCATCTGTTCGACCTGTCGGTCTCACAGTTAAGCTCCCTTATGCCTTTGCACTCTACGGCTGGTTTCCAATCAGCCTGAGGGAACCATCGCGCACCTCCGTTACGATTTAGGAGGTGACCGCCCCAGTCAAACTGCCCACCAGACAGTGTCCCCGCACCGGATCACGGTGCTGGGTTAGAAGCCCAGAACAGCCAGGGTGGTATTTCAAGGTTGACTCCATCGAGACCAGAATCCCGACTTCGAAGTCTCCCACCTATCCTACGCAGACTGTTCCGAACTTCACTGCCAAGTTGCAGTAAAGGTTCACGGGGTCTTTCCGTCTTGTCGCGGGTAGAGCGTATCTTCACGCTCAATACAATTTCGCTGAGTCACTGGCCGAGACAGTAGGGATGTCGTTACGCCATTCGTGCAGGTCGGAACTTACCCGACAAGGAATTTCGCTACCTTAGGACCGTTATAGTTACGGCCGCCGTTTACTGGGGCTTCGATTCGCTGCTTCGCCGAAGCTAACAACTCCTCTTAACCTTCCAGCACCGGGCAGGCGTCAGACCCTATACGTCCTCTTGCGAGTTCGCAGAGTCCTGTGTTTTTGGTAAACAGTCGCAACCCTCTGTTCTCTGCAACCCACATCCGCTCGGAGAGCAAGTCTCGTCACGGACACGGGCACACCTTCTCCCGAAGTTACGGTGTCAATTTGCCGAGTTCCTTAGCCAGTGTTCTCTCACGCGCCTTGGGATTCTCACCCCGCCCACCTGAGTCGGTTTGCGGTACGGTCACTGAAGACCCTCACTACGCAGCTTTTCTTGGAAGCATGGAATCACCGAGTTACGGAGCCGGAGCTCCACCTCATCACGTCTCGGGGTCATGTCTCCGCGTTTGTGGCTATCGCCTCCTACGGAAACCCCCTACCTGCTTGAACCGGCACTACCATTCGCCGGATCGGCCTATCCTTCTCCGTCCCTGCTTAGATCAATGGATTCCTCAGTGGTGCAGGAATATTAACCTGCTTCCCATCGTGTACCCCTCTCGGGCTCCACTTAGGGGCCGACTAACCCACAGGAGAATTATTCTTCCCTGGGAAACCTTGGGCTTACGGCGAGAGGGTTTCTCACCCTCTTTATCGCTACTCATGCCTGCATAAGCTCTTCTCAAGTCCGACAGTGCTCCTCACGGTACACCTTGTATCTACTTGAGAATGCTCCGCTACCGCTCTAATAAATTAGAACCCGAAGCTTCGGTACCAGACTTAGCCCCGTTACATTTTCGGCGCGGGCTCGCTCGACCAGTGAGCTGTTACGCTTTCTTTAAAGGGTGGCTGCTTCTAAGCCAACCTCCTGGCTGTCTGAGCGTTCCCACATCCTTTCACACTTAGTCTGGATTGGGGACCTTAGCTGTCGATCTGGGCTCTTTCCCTCTTGGCTACGGACCTTATCACCCGCAGCCTGACTGCCTAGCAGTTGTCATCGGCATTCGGAGTTTGGTTGGGTTTGGTAATCTGGTAGGACCCCTAGCCCATCCAGTGCTCTACCTCCGATGCAATTCACTAGACGCTATACCTCAATATATTTCGCGGAGAACCAGCTATCTCCGAGCTTGATTAGCCTTTCACTCCTATCCTCAGGTCATCCCCTAGATTTTCAACTCTAGTGGGTTCGGTCCTCCACGCAGTTTTACCCACGCTTCAACCTGCCCAAGGATAGATCGCTCGGTTTCGGGTCTACGCCCTGCTACTAAATCGCCCTATTTGGACTCGGTTTCCCTACGGCTTCACCTAACGGCTTAACCTCGCAACAAAGCGTAACTCGCAGGCCCATTATGCAAAAGGTACGCCGTCGCACATTCCCCGAAGGGCATAGTGCTTCGACTGCTTGTAGACACACGGTTTCAGGTACTATTTCACTCCCCTTGCCGGGGTTCTTTTCACCTTTCCCTCACGGTACTCGTTCACTATCGGTCGTCGAGTAGTACTTAGCCTTGGAAGATGGTCCTCCCAGATTCCCACAGGGTTCCACGTGCCCCGTGGTACTCGGGTGCCAGTGCAGAGACCAAACGTTTTCGACTACAGGGCTGTCACCTCGTATCGCCGACCTTTCCAGATCGTTCGTCTAACGTTTGGTTTGGTAACTCTGTGAGAGCATTAGGGCGCTCTCCCACTGGTCCCACGACCCCATACCAACAACGCCCCTAAGCTTACATTGGTATGGTTTAGGCTGATCCCCGTTCGCTCGCCGCTACTAAGGGAGTCTCGGTTGATGTCTTTTCCTCCAGGTACTTAGATGTTTCAGTTCCCTGGGTTGGCTGCGCTAACGCCTATGTATTCAGCGTTAGGCTTCTGGGTATAACCCCAGACGGTTGCCCGATTCGGAAATCCTCGGATCAAAGTGTGTTAGCCACTCCCCGAGGCTTTTCGCAGCTGCCCACGTCCTTCATCGCCTCTCGACGCCAAGGCATCCACCGTGTGCCCTTCCTAGCTTGACCTTTTCCTAAGACGCATTTCGTCTTCGGGCTTCGAATGGGTATCGATGCCCAAAGGTGGTGGGTTACCGGACGCGAATATCCGGGATGCCACCGTGTGGTCTGTCACGACGGAAAGAAGTGACGGACCACCTCGCAACTCGAGACCAGGGTTCGAAAGAAGAGCCTGGTCACAGTCGCGGCTAGAAAGAGAAAATTTCTACAGATATTCAGTTGTCAAAGATGCGAGAAATCGAGCGTTGAGACTTGATTGCTCGGGTCGATTGCGCGCTTACCGCGCTGCCGACCGAAGAAATCAAGACTGGGTCTTCATGGGATGATTGGCAAGTGCCTATGATCAGAACTGACCCGAAGGGTGGGGATGGGTGCAACTTGGTGGAGCTGAGGGGGATCGAACCCCTGACTTCCGGCTTGCAAAGCCGGCGCTCTCCCAGCTGAGCTACAGCCCCTCGTCGATGGTGGGGCACGCTAGACTCGAACTAGCGACCTCACCCTTATCAGGGGTGCGCTCTAACCACCTGAGCTAGTGCCCCGTGTGTTCTCGCAAACTGTCAAAGAGCATCGAATGTCGAAACCGTGAACCGCCGTCGAAGCGCATCGTGGGCTAAGCCCTCAAAACTACTTCGTTTGTTGGTTCCGTCCCCAACTTTCTCCGCAAACGGACGCCTTCTTTAGCGCCTTCGCGAAAACGGTCAAGCGGTTTCGGCCCTTGGTCCCGGAAAAGCAAGAAAGGCCTGTTTTTCGGGGGGACTTGAAGCGCCGGCGGACCAGGGCCTACGTCCCGGGCTCAAGCATGCTCTTGCCTCGGATCAAGTCTGAAGCCTTCTCGGCGACCGCCACCACCGGGGCGTGGGTATTGCCAGACGGGATCAGAGGGAACACCGAGGCGTCCACGACCCTCAGGCCTTCGATGCCATGCACACGAAGCTGATTGTCGACCACGGCGTCGGGATCCTCCGCAGGACCCATCTTTGCGGTTCCGACCGGGTGGTAGGTGCTCATCGAATCGCTCCTCCAAAACTCCAGGATCTCGTCGTCGGTTTGGACGGATGGGCCGGGCACCAACTCTTCGGTGGCGTGTTCTTTGAATGCTGCAGCTGCGTAAATGCGCCGCTGAAGCTTGAAGCCTTCGATGCTGAGCAGACGGTCGCGTTCGGTCGAGAGGTAGTTGTGGACGATCTTGGGCGCGTCCTTCGGGCTGCGGCTTCGCGCGTGCACGCTGCCGCGTGATGTCGGCCGGATCACGCACACCGTCGAGTTCACGCCGGGCTTCTCGGTGGCCACCATGTTGCCGTTCTCGTCCATCCCTCCGGAGCCTGG
This sequence comes from uncultured delta proteobacterium, assembly GCA_963792825.1. Taxonomy (GTDB): domain Bacteria; phylum Myxococcota_A; class Polyangia; order Polyangiales; family Houyiibacteriaceae; genus SG8-38. Next base: position 606,196 of record CAWBXS010000002.1, read on the forward strand.
CGTGAAGTGAAGCTGAAAGATCGGCCGCCCTCCCGTCTCGGAGCTGACGAATGCCCCAACGTTCGCCGCTGGAAACGCCAGAGGGCCGGTTCTCGTGAAGAGATAACGGAGCACGTTCAGGACGACACGGGGGAACTTTCCGTCTTCGGACAATGTTTTCTTGGTGTCGACGCCTTGCTGAACCCACAGCTGAAGGTGGTCTTGAAGATTCTCGCCCACGCCGGGGAGCTCGTGGAGCACCTCGACTCCGAGCGCTTCGAGAACGTCCCGCCGCCCTATCCCAGACATCTCCAGCAGAGGCGGGGTGTTGTAAGCTCCCGCGCAGAGCACGACCTCGCGCGTCGCGCGAACCCGATGCACCTGGCCCCGGGCGTCTTCGTACTCGACGCCCACGGCCCGTTTTCCATCGAGGAGCACGCGTGTCACCGCGGCCTTCAACACGATTGTGAGGTTGGGCCGCCTGCGAACTTGCGCGCTCAGAAACGCGTCGGACGAGCTCCACCGGCGGCCGTCCTTCATGTTGACCTGCATGTAGCCGATGCCGCGTTGCGTCTCTCCGTTGATGTCGTCGAGGCGGCGAATGCCGATACTCGCAGCAGCCTCCATGTAGGCCTCGCTAATCGGATACTTCATCGCGACGTGGGTGACGTTGAGCTCGCCGTCGTTGCCGTGAAAAGGGTTGTCCGACGCTGGCTCGAAGTGCTCGGGGCGCTTGAAGTAAGGCAGGAGCTCGTCGTAGGACCAACCTTTGCAGCCCGGCAGCGCCGCCCAGTCGTCGTAGTCCTCGCGTTGGCCTCGGGTGTAGACCATCCCGTTGATCGAGCTGCAGCCGCCAAGGACACGCCCGCGCACGACGCTGACTCGGCGGCCGTGGAGCTCGGGCTCGGGCTCGGTCTCGTACAAGTTGGTAACTTTCTCGTCGTACATCAGCCGCGTGAAGCCGATGGGCATCTTGATGAGCGGGTTGTTGTCGTTTCCACCCACCTCCAGAAGAAGCACGCGATGCGTCGAATCGCTCGTCAGTCGATTGGCGAGCAGGCAACCGGCGGACCCGCCGCCAACCACGATGTAGTCGGGCTCGGTGTCGGACATGGCTCAGTCGTTTCGATACATGGTGACGACGCAGGCGCCGCCGAGCCCGAGATTGTGTTGAATCGCAACCCGTGCGCCCTCTACCTGCCGCGGACCCGCCTCGCCCCGTAACTGCCAGACGAGCTCCGTGCACTGCGCGAGACCGGTTGCCCCGAGCGGGTGACCCTTGGAGAGCAGCCCTCCCGATGGATTGGTCACATACTTGCCGCCATAGGTGTTGTCGCCCTCCTCGATGAACTTTTCCGCATCGCCTGGCGCGCAGAGGCCGATCGCCTCGTAGGTGAGGAGCTCGTTCGCGGTGAAGCAGTCGTGGAGCTCGACGACATCGACGTCCTGTGGGCCGATGCCTGCCTCTTCGTAGACCTGGTTTGCAGCTTTCGCCGCCATGTCGAAGCCGACCATGTTGATCATGCTCTGCGGCTCGAAGGTCGACTCGAAGTCGGTGGTCATCGCCTGACCCACGATGTGTACGAGGCCGCTCTTGCCGTGTTTCCGTGCGAAATCATCGGAGCACAGGACCGCTGCGGCAGCGCCGCAGGTCGGCGGACAACACTGGTAGCGCGTCAGCGGCCCAAACACCTGTGGTGCGCTCATGACATCGTCGAGGGAGAGCTCCTCGGTGAAAATCGCAAATGGATTCTTCGCGGCATGCTTACGCGCCTTGACCGATATCTTGGCGAATGTTTCGGGCTTCGTACCGTGTCGTTCGGCATACTCGCTGCCAGCGCCTCCGAACATCTGCGCCGCGGCTGGCGCGGGAACGAACCCTTGCAGATCGTTCATCACTTGCAGATGTTGTATGAGCGGGGTCGTTCGGTCGCTGTATTTGGAACCGAGCGCACCCTTCTCCATCTTCTCGAAGCCTACTGCGATCACGCATTCCGCGAGCCCGCCTTCGACCGCCTGTCTCGCCAGCATCAGCGCGGTGGAGCCCGTGGAGCAATTGTTGTTCACGTTGTAGATGGGAATCCCGGTGAGACCGACGCGGTACATCGCCGCCTGTCCGCACGTGCTCTCGCCGAACACGTAGCCGGTGTAGGCCTGCTCGACTTCGTCATAGGGAATACCGGCGTCCCCGAGGGCCTCACGCGCGGCGTTGGCGCCCATCACGTCGTACTCGTCGCTCGCGCCGGGCTTTGCGAACTTGATCATCCCGACGCCGAGCACGTTGACTCTTCTCTTCATGATGCGGCCCTCCTCGACGAATCCCACGTAGCGCGGCCTTACCGACGGCCGCCGGCCAGGCCGTTGACACTGTATGTAACGTTCGTTATATCCTTGCAACCCAAAACTCCCCTTTGGAGCAGCGGTTCTTCGCAGGCGAGGGATGGCTCGAGCCGAACCAGCACAAGCAAGCAGCGGTACGCGAGAGGTTCTCCTCGCGACGGCCGAGCGCCTGTTCGCCGAGCGCGGGTTCGCCGCGACGAGCGTCAGGGACATCGTCGGAGAGGCCGGCAGCTCCGCCCCGAGTCTCTATCATTTCTTCGGAAGCAAGGAGAACCTTCTCGTCGAGCTGATTCACGATCGACACACCGCCTATTGCGACGCCCTCGAATCGGACCTGGCTGGGGGGAAAACACCGTTCGAGGTGTGCCAGCACTTTGCGAGGTTCGTGCTGACGAACATGACCAAGAAGCCGACGACTGCGAAATTTCTGCTCGGGATCATGTTCGGACCGCAACGGGACATTCCCAAGGAAGCGGTCGGCGAAACGCTCCTCCGACCCCAACAGATCTTGCAAACCCGACTGCACCAAGTGTCCGATGGCGTGTCGGGGTCTCGAATCGTATTCGCCCGGATGATGCTCCTCGGCATGGTGACACCCGCCGTACTGATGTTTCTCACCTCCGGCGTGGACTCTTTTTCGCCGAAGCTACCCGCCTGTATCGCTCATCGCGTCGTCGACATGCTGACCGACTCGCATCCAACGTGCTCTTGGCCGACCGTGGACGAGGTCTCTTGACATGATGCCGCACTCGTTGTCGCCCCGAGCCGCTTCGATTCGATTCGAGCTGCCACATGGGATCTCGATTGCGGCCGACGCTCACGGAGAGCCGGGGGCCCAACCGGTGCTGTTCCTGCATGGCGGCGGCCAAACCCGGCACGCATGGGGCGGAACGGCCGAAGCGCTCGCCGAGCTCGGATTCTACACGATCTGCATGGATCATCGGGGCCACGGACAAAGCGACTGGGCGGGCGAGGACGAGTATCGATTGGACCACTTCGTCGCCGATCTTCGAGGCGTCCTCGCGCAGCTCGACGAGAAGCCGGTGTTGGTGGGCGCCTCTCTCGGGGGCATCACCGCTCTCCTCGCAGAAACGGCAGGCGAGCAGTCGGTGGCCAAAGGTCTGGTCTTGGTGGACGTGACGCCTCGCTTGGAACCCGGGGGAGTGGAACGGATCCTCGGCTTCATGAAAGCAGGCGCCTCTGGTTTTGCTTCACTCGACGAGGTCGCAGACTCGATCGCACGCTACTTGCCCCATCGAAAACGACCCAAGGACTTGTCGGGGTTGGCAAAGAATCTGAGGCGCAATGACGACGGTCGATACTACTGGCACTGGGACCCCAAGATGCTGAAGACGTGGGAGCGTGACAGGTACACGGAAGCAGACGACCTCGAGCTCAAGGCGCGCCTCGCCAACGCCGCTCGGCTCGCGATTCCGACTTTGCTGATTCGGGGCCGCTTGAGTGATCTCGTGTCCACGGAAGCGGCCTCCGAGTTCCTCGAAATGGTGCCGCACGCCGAGTACGTCGACCTCGCCGATGCCCACCACATGGTGGCAGGCGACCGTAACGACGCGTTTACCGAAGCTGTCACCGACTTTCTTCTGCGACATTTCGTGCCTTGAAACGCAGCCAACGAAGATCGACCGCGAAGGATTCTGTAATGACGAACGAACGACTTTTCGACATGCCCCTGTTGCCGCATCTGGTGATCGACGGCCTCAACCGCTACGACGAGCGCCCCTTCTTGTTCTTGGGTGACGCAACGATCACGTATGCGGAGGTGCGCGCTGAGGCGAGTCGCTTTGCACAGGCGCTCGGCTCCAGAGGAATCAAAAAAGGTGCCCGCACCGCGATCCTTTCGGCGAATCGTCCCGAGGTCCTGTACAACCTCTGCGCGAATCTGGTGATCGGGTCCTGCAACACCCCGCTGCATCCGCTCGGCTCGGCGGACGATCAAGCGTACGTGCTCGAGGATGCGCAGATCGAAACCCTCGTTTACGACCCGACCGTCTTCGAGCCGCGCGCAGCCGAGCTCAAGAAGCGAGTGCCCGGCCTCAAGCATCTCTTTGCATTTGGACCCACGGAAGCCGGTGAGGATCTCAACGCGCTCGCCGCAACCTTCGAGCCAAAGCCGCTTTCCGCCCCAGACATCGCACCGAACGACCTCAACACGATTGTCTACACGGGCGGCACGACCGGACGGCCCAAAGGCGTGCGACAACCCTACCGCTCCGCGGCGTACATGACCATGGTGCAGATCGCGGAGTGGGAGTGGCCGGAGGAGATCCGATTCTTGATCGCGACGCCTCTTTCGCATGCCGCCGCTGCGTTCGTCGTGCCGACGTTACAAAGCGGAGGGTCGTTCGTCGCGTTGCAGGGGTTCACGCCAGATCTGTTCTTCGACGCGATCGAGAGACACCGGATCACGGCGACGTTTTTGGTGCCGGTCATGATCTACCCATTGCTCGACCATCCACGCGCGACCACGGCGGACCTGTCGAGCCTCGAAACCCTCTTCTATGGCGCATCGCCGATGAGCCCGAGTCGGCTGAAACAGGGCGTCGAAACGTGGGGGCAGATCTTCTTTCAGTGCTTCGGGCAGTCCGAGGCCCCGATGGCGTTGACCCACCTGAAAAAAGCCGATCACGATCTCTCGAGGCCCGAGCGGTTTTCATCCTGCGGACGCCCGAGCCCCTGGGTCCATCTTGCGCTTCTCGGGTCGGACGATCAGCCCGTGGCCGACGGGGAAGCCGGCGAGATCTGCGTGCGCGCCCCGTTGGTGATGGAGGGCTACAACGGCTTGCCAGAACAGACCGCGGAGGCCTTCTCTGGAGGCTGGCTCCACACCGGCGATGTCGGCCGTTTCGATGACGAGGGCTTTCTTCACATCGTCGATCGGAAAAAAGACATGATCGTCACCGGAGGCTTCAACGTATTTCCACGCGAGATCGAGGACGTGATCTCGGCGCACCCTGCGGTGGCGCAGGTGGCGGTCATCGGCGTGCCCGACGAGCGGTGGGGCGAGGCGGTCAAAGCGGTCGTCATCCTGCGCCCGGGCCACGAGGCCACCGAAGAGCTCTCAAGTGACCTCAAAGCAGCGGTCAAGAAGGCCAAAGGGTCGGTTCAGGTGCCGAAGTCGATCGACTTCGTGGCGTCCATCCCGCTCTCCGCGCTCGGCAAGCCGGACAAGAAGGCGCTTCGCAAGCAGTTTTGGGGGGACCAAGCTCGCGGCGTGAGCTAAGCCCAATGGGAACCAGTCAGCCACGAACGGGAACCAGGTGAGCAAGAGAACGGCGCTCATTACCGGCGCGGGAGGAGGCCTCGGTCACGCGGCTGTGGAGCGGCTCGTGATGAACGGTTGGACGGTGTTTGCAGCCGACATTCGCGAGGACCTGCTTCGCTCGTCGATGCACGACCCGGATGTCGTTCCGGTCGCGATGGACGTCACCGATCGGGAGAGCATTCGGAGCGCATTCGAGACGGTGACGGCTCGGACCGATCGGCTCGACGGGATCGTGAATTTCGCGGGAGTCATGGGGGTCGGCTCCTTGACCGACATTCCGGAGGAGCGCCTCGCGCGAATCCTCGACATCAACGTGATGGGCACGTTTCGGGTCAACAAGAAATTTTTCCCGCTGGTCGAGGCGGCCCGGGGGCGCATCGTCAACATCAGCTCTGAGCTCGGATGGCAGAGTGCACCGCCGTTCAATGGTCCCTATGCGATGAGTAAGTACGCCATCGAGGCCTACTCCACGGCACTTCGGCGTGAGCTTGCGTTGCTAGGTGTCGAGGTCATCACAGTTCAGCCCGGACCGTTTAGAACGGCCATGATCGAAGGGATCGAGCGGGCATTCACGCAAGCCGAAGGAGAAACGAAGAACTTTGCCCGGGTGATCGGCAGGCTAAAAGGGCTGGCGGCCAAGCAGATCAACTCTGCACGCGATCCGGACATCCTCGCCCAGGTGATCGAAACGGCGCTGACGGTGAAACATCCCAAACCCGTATACTCGGTGAAGCCAGACAGGTTGCGTTCGTCTCTCGAAAGGCTCCCGGGGCGCACACTCGATCGAGTCTATGGGACCATCTTGCGACGAGCGAACAAGGAGCCGTGATCGGCTTCGCGTCACGCTCCCGTCGAGATGTGAATCGGAGTCTTGGTGAAGCCTCACGTGAACGCAGGTCGAGCTAGGAATGAGTGAGAGGTTTTCGAGGATCTCGCAGTACGGATCGGGATAGTCGCGGAGAAACCCCCTCGAATAGCCGATGGGATTGTGGCTCAGCTGTGCCAGATGCGAAATCGTCGGCCCCCGTCGCGGGGGACTCGGGCGCTGATGCGCCGAATGATCTGCGGCCAGTGATAGGCATCGGGAGGGAAGAACGGCTTACCCGAGCTCATCAGGGCCACGGAGATGTCGCGCGCGGGGTCCGCCCAGGCAATGACGTTGGTCAGCCCGACGTGCCCGAACGCCTTGCCAGAGCGGAAGCCATAGAGCCCGATCGGATCGGCGCCGAGCATGAATCCCATGGAGTACGGCAGAGGAAGCAGGATCATGCGATCCACCTGCTGTGCCTGCAGCGCGGTCGCTCGACGGATCGTGGACTCGGAGAAGATTTGGGTGCCCCCGTGGGTCCCCCCGGTGAGGAGAAGCTCGAAGAAGCGACATATGTCGTCGGGCGTACCGATCAGGTTCCCAGAGGGGATGACAGCGGTGCGGAACCGCGGATCGTTCGAAAGCTCGATCAGCTGCACGACCGAGATCCCCAGCGCCCGTTCGAAGATGTCTTTCATTGGCCAGATCAGATTCGGGCCTGTGAATACATCGATTGCAACGTCAGCGAGCCTTTCTCTCGGAACACCGTAGTTGAAGTGGTTCATGCGAAGCGGCCCGGAGATCTCTCTACGGAGAAACTCGCGAATCCCGGCACCGGAAACGCGCTCGATGACCTCGGCAAGAACGAAACCGCTGGTGACGGCGTGATACGCGGGGACCGTGCCGGGCTCGTAGATGGGCTCGAGCTCATAGATCATCTCCAAGATTCGTTGCGGGTCTTTCAGCAGATCGAGATCGATCACCGCAGCAGGTGCAACTGGGATGCCACCGCGGTGCGTGAGCAGGTCCCGAATGGTGACTCCTTGCTTCCGTTTCCCGGCGAACTCGGGGATGAAGCTGGCCACTGGCTCGTCGAGGTGCAGCTGCTCTCGCTGCGCCAGCAAGTGAACGAGCATCGCAGTAATCGCTTTGGACCCCGAGAAAAAATTGAAGAGCGTGTTTGGGGTTGCGCGTAGTGGTGCAGTGTCCTTGGGGTCGTTGGGGGAGTTCCCGCGTGCATGTCCGATCGCGCGATCGAGGATCACCTCACCCCGCCTTCGGATGCACAGACCGAGCGCGGGGTGCAAACCGGTCTCGTAGTAGTCGACGACAGCGGACCAGATCGACTCGACGTCGCCGCGCGTGAGCCCAACCGAACGCGGATCGGCCTCCGGAGCACGGGCCGTGGTCACCTCCCCGGGGTCGTAGACACGAACGCGGTTGGACCTCAGACCAGGTATCTGCCGCCGCTTGAAGCTCAGCCTGCGCACGCAGTCGCGAGATCGCCGATGCACGTTTCCTGTGTGGCGACGCAGCCAGCCTCCTCGCGACAGGCGACACAGTCTGGGCTGTCGGACGCATTGGGTGGAGCGCATGCTCCGCCACCGCCGACGACACAGTTGGTCAGCGTGCATGCGGTCGTGTCGCCGAAACAGTCTGCGCAGGGTGCACTCAGCGCGGGAGGATCCTCCTGCAGACACGCAGAGGTCGCTGCGCCGTCTCCGAGCGCCGTGGTGGCACACGGGCTCACGTAGGTGGTGCCGAAATCGGGCATGCAGACCATCGCCAGGTCGCCGGAGTTGATGCACGCATCCATCGCGACTGCGCCGCCGGTGCCGCCGGTTCCAGCCATGCCCCCAGAGCCACCCATGCCGCCCGTGCCGCCCGTGCCGTCCACTACCTCTTCATCTCCACAGCCGAGCGCAGCCATCGACAGAGACAAACCAATGACCATCGTCCAGTACCGAGCCATATTCACCCTCCTTTGCCGAACATCGAGCGCGAGCAGCCGCTTCCCCGAATCGTGAGGACGATACCATCAGGGGTGTCGCGCTCGGCAAGAAAAGGGCTTGGCTCGCTAGGAAAGAGCCCGGGCGTCCCCGCAGAAGCGCACGTGAGTCGGCATGCCGCGCTCGCCTGGATGCATCGAGAGCTCGGTGACGAAGTCGGGTTCGAAGCCGTCTGGAATGTTCGGCTCGACCCGCTGGAGCAGAGTCGCGAGGATCATCCGCATCTCCATCATCGCGAACTGCTTACCGAGACACACGCGGGGGCCGCCGGCGAACGGCGTGTACGCACCACGGGGAAGGCTCCGCTCGAGCTCGCGCGTCCAGCGCTCGGGACGGAACTTCTCGGGGTCGTCATAGTATCTCGGGTTTCGACCCATCGCGATGTGGCTGATCGTGACCGTCTGCCCCTTTTTGATTTCGTAGCCTTCGATGACCAGATCCCGCTGCGCCTGACGGGCGTACGCCCACACCGATGGCAAGAGGCGAAGGGATTCCTTTACGGCCATCTCGAGGTATGGGAGTAACGGAAGGTCATCGACCTCGACGCGTCGGCCTCCGAGAACCCGATCGAGCTCCTCGCGCATCTTCGCGACTTTGTCGGGATTCTTCGCGAGCAGGTACCACGTCCAGGTGAGCGCATGGGCGGTGGTTTCATGCCCCGCGAAGATCAGCGTCATGGCTTCGTCGCGAAGCTGCTCGTCGGACATGCCCCCGTGCTCGTCCTCGACGAAAACCATGTGGGAGAACAAGTCGCCGCGGTCTTTGTTGTTGCTGCGCCGTTCCGCATGCACGCGTCTGATGATCTGCTCGATGCTCGAGATCGCGCGCTTCTTGCGGCGATTGTCGGCAGTGGGCCACCAACCAGGGCGGGGGATCATCTTGTCTGCGTCGGTCACCAAGATCTCGCTCACTTCGCCGATCGCATCGCGAATGGTCTCCGCGTCCTCTTTGCCGATGTCGATGTCGAACAAGGTGCTGGCAACGACCTCGAGAGCCAAGGCGTTCATCTCGACCCGGATGTCCCTGCGCTCTCCCTCTCTCCATCGACTCAGCATTCGCTCGGTGAACTCGACCATGGTCGGGGCGTACGCGTCGACGCGCTTCTTGTGAAACCCCGGCATGATCAGCTTGTGCTGTCGTTTCCAGGATTCCCCATCGTTCGGGACCAGCCCGTTTCCGAGAAACGGCTTCCACATGAGCTTGATGTAGTCCGGCTTGTAGAAGTCTGCCCAATGGGTGACGTTGATGGCGTACACGACCGCGGGATCACGGACGCACAGAAGGTCGCGGGTCAACGCGCGCGCAACGAAGACATCGCCGTACTTTTCATGACCGTCGATCAGGAAGCCCGAGCGGTCCGCCGCGAGCTCGAGTAAGCATCCCCAAAACCAATGCCCCTTCATGCGGGGGATGGTTTTCGTCGGGACCGACCCCGTGCTCGGCTGCGCTGCGGCTTCGGCGGTCATTCTGCTCCTTGCGTCGTCATCGTAGTTAGCGGGGTGAAAGTCGCAACGAAACCGCCGTTAGGCCGAAGCGTCACCGCCAGCGGCGCATCGGACACGACCGATCGCGTCGATCGCTCGAACGAATCCGGAGTCTCACCCTGCTCGATCAGCTCGAGATCGAAAGTGCCCGCGCCCAGGAAATCGAGAGCCAACGTAAATTCGATCGGTGAGTCGGCGGCATGGATTCCCGCAAGATACCAAGTCATCCCTTTGCGACGCGCCACGACGACGCGGCCGTCGATGTCTCCGTCGATGAGTCGCGTGTCGTCCCACGCCACCGGAACCGTCGAAAGAAATTCGCCGACGTACGGGTACGCTGCGAAGACCGCACGATACCCGAGCTCGGTGTTCGAATCCGCGCGTCCTGCGAAATGCTGAATCCCCGACTCGAAGAGAACGGAGAGCGCGAGAGAATGCACGTAAGGAAGCGCAGTAGCCGCCAACGCTCGTTCGAAGGCGACCGGCGTGTAGTCCATGGAGCCGACGACATTGCGCAGCAGGACGGACTGCACGTTCATGATCGCGGTAGGCGATCGATCCCCCGGCATGCCGTAGTACTCGGCTCCATTGATCGCTTCGTGCGCCATCAGATGCGGGTAGGTGCGCTGCCACCCCCGTGGCACCGTCGAGCCGTGGAAGTTGACGAGCAGCTGATACGCCTGGGCGTCTTCCAGGATGTCGATGTATTGGGCAATGCGATCCTGCTTGTCGCTGTTGAAGAAGTCGAGCTTGATACCGGCGATTCCCCAGCCCGCGATCTTCTCCATTTCCGCGCGCCGGACCTCGGGGTCCGACATTCGATTGATCGGCGTCTCCCCAGGCGATGTGGTGTGCGGACCTCCGGAGTTGTACCAAAGCAGGAGCTTGACGCCGACGGTTGCGGCGTGCGCGGCGAGATTCTGGACCTCCTGCTCGGCGGCTTCCCATTGGTCCCACTTCGCGTCGATCAAGACGTAGTCCCAGCCGTGCTCACCGGCGAAGTCGATGTATTCGGATTGAAGCGCCGGAGATCCCGTCAGCTGGGTCGGCCACGACCACGCCGCACGTCCCGGACGAACCCAATCGGCGCTTCCATCGACCGGCGGCCGGCTGAGGTCGTCGACGATCGTCGACTCGACGATCGTAGCGAGGCCTCCGATCGCGATGACCCGCCAGGGCGTCGAATAGGGAAGCTGCGAGCTCGGCAGGACTTCTCCGATCCCTTTTCCTTCCCTCGGGTCGGGGAACCGGATCCGGTAGAGGCTGCCCTCGGGCATCTCATGGAGGCGTGTCCCACAGTAGCTGTCGTCGAGGTCCGCCTCGGAGATCATCAGGTAGCTTTTGCCCTCCTCGATCTCGAAGAGCGCGGGAAATGCAAAGCCCGTGGCATCGGTAGGCTCTCCGAGTGCGAGGATCTCGGATGGCTGCTCGTAGGCGCCGATGGTCACGGGGAGCAGGACGTCTGCGCTGTCATACGGGCGAAGAAGAGCGCGCGCCCCCGATGGAATCATGAAACCCGTCGTCTCGTCCATCACCTGCGCCATACCTTCGCCGAGCAGACGGTAGCGAAACGCGACGCCGTCCTCCTGCGCTCTCGAGATGAGCTCAGCGCGAGCGCCACTCCGGTCCTGCAGGGGTATCGTGATTTCGTTCCCGGCAATGTCGCGGTCTCTGCGCTTGCCGACGAGCATCGTATACGACTCGTCGATGGCGCGAATGGCGCCTTCGGTCATCGTGACCCCTGCGGTCAGGTCGTGGGCAGTCGAGATCAAGCCAAGTGGGCTCGCTTCAAGCATCGTGACCCCGTCGCGGGTCACGGTGTAGGTCATGCGCCCTTCGCCATCGGTAGTCACCGACAGCTGAACCTTGCCACTTGGGGATGCAACCACCACGCCCGTGACCGCGGAAGGGCCGGAGTCACAGCCAAGCACGCCCGACGTCGCGGCGAAAAGAACGAAACCAACGCCATTCAAGAAAGACCTCATGCACCCTCCGCTCAAACGACATCACACCTCTTTACGGCGGCCAGGTTGGAAACTATACGCCGCTTATGAAAAAATCGATTCTTGGGTTGTCCATGCTCCTCGGCATGGGCGTTTGGATGACGGCTTGTGGCGACACCGGAGGCAGCGGTAGCGGTTGTGATAGCGGCCAGGTCGAATGCGACGGCGTTTGCATCCCGGAGATTACACCCACGCTCGAAGGCGCGCAGGGGATTCAGGCAAGCGTCTTCGACGGAAGCTGTGCGTTCAGCGGCTGCCATGGGTCGATGGGCGCCGCCCAGGCAGGGCTCGAGCTCAGCTCGGCCTCGGTTTCCGCCGCCAACTTGATCGATGTCGATTCCACCGAGGTCGACAAGCTCAGGGTCGCCCCAGGGAACACAGCGGAGTCTTACCTCGTCGACAAGCTGCTCGGCATCAACCTCGCCGCGGGCACCGCGCGAATGCCGAACGCAGCTCTGCCGCTCTGCGACGTGAAGATCGCAGCCGTAGAGGAGTGGGTCGCGGCTGGCGCGAACTAGCGGGGAAGCACCGCAATGGAGATGGAGTATCGACGATTAGGGAACGCAGGCCTCAAGGTCAGCGTGCTCTCGTTCGGCTCGTGGGTGACGTTTCACCATCAACTGGGGAATGACACCGCGCTTCAGTGCATGCAGGCCGCTTGGGAAGCCGGCGTGAACTTCTTCGATAACGCGGAGGTCTATGCGGGCGGCCGCTCCGAGACGATCATGGGGCAGGTTGCGCGCGAGCTCGGCTGGCCCCGCGAGTCGTACGTGCTGTCGACCAAGCTTTATTGGGGGCTTCGAGACGGGCCCAACACGAAGAACACCCTCAACCGCAAGTATCTCTTGCATGCGATCGACGGCTCGCTCGATCGATTGGGAGTCGATTTCGTTGACCTGTTGTTCTGCCACCGGGCCGATCCCGAGACGCCGGTCGAAGAGACGGTCTGGGCCATGCACGACATCGTCTCGTCTGGGAGGGCGCTTTACTGGGGCACTTCCGAATGGCCGGCGGCGGCGATCCAAGAGGCATTCGACGTCGCGGAACGACACCACCTTCGAAAGCCCGTCGTGGAGCAACCTCAGTACAACCTTCTTTCGCGCGAAAGGGTCGAGAAGGAGTACGCGCCGCTTTACGAGAAGCACGGCCTAGGCACGACGATTTGGAGCCCACTCGCATCGGGAGCCTTGACCGGGAAGTACCTGGACACGGTTCCCTCCGCGAGTCGCGCGGCGCTGCCTGGCTACGAATGGCTGCGCGACTACATCACGGCGCCGGGCAACCACGCGCAGATCCGGCGGGTCCTCGCAATCGCCAAAGAGCTCGGTTGTACGCCTGCGCAGCTCGCCATCGCTTGGTGCGCGAAGAATCCGCATGTCTCGACGGTCATCACAGGTGCGAGCCGGGTCGAGCAAATTCGCGAAAACATGGGTGCGCTCGAGGTGATCCCAGAGCTCACCCCCGACATGATGGCGCGACTCGAAGGCCCCGCTTGAGGTGCCGCGAGCCGGGGATGCGTCCGCCGCAAACGGCGGTATGCTCGCCGTCATGCCGGCAATCGATGCTCTTTCCAAGGCGCGCTACGTCAACCTCGAGACCTTTCGCAAGAACGGAACTGGAGTTCGAACCCCCGTCTGGGGGGCTCCCGACGGCGACGAGCTCGTCATCTTCACCAACGGGGACTCTTACAAGGTCAAACGGCTCCACCGAAACCCGAAGATCCGCATCGCAGAGTGCACCGTGAGGGGCGCGCTCAAGGGGCCCTGGCACGACGGAACCGCGCGGCTCGTGGAAGATGAAGCCGGTAAGCAGTCGGCGCTCCGGGCACTTCGAAAGAAGTATGGATGGCAGATGGTGCTTGCCGACTGGGGCGGGCGGCTCCGCGGTTCGAAAAAGAACTGGGCTGTGATCGCGGTTCGCGTGGACTGAGATGAATAGGCGGGCCGCCATCGATGTCGGACCGATCATGCGGCTTCTTCTCGCAACGGCCCTGGCTATCGGTACGCCTTGTCTGACACTCGCACAAGAGCCCCCGGAGGGCACCGAAGTCCGGCCTGCGGACGAAATCCCGGCGGACATGCCCGCCCCTCCCGAGAGCGCACCCCCCGCCGAGGCCCCACCCGCGGGTGGAACCGATGAAAGGCCGCCCCATCCCGAGACGCCCGCGCCGCTCGAAGAGGAGCAGCCCACCGCAGAGACGCTCGCCAAGACGTCGTATCACTGGCTCCCGGGCCACTGGGTGTGGACCGGCGCACAGTTCGAGTGGAAGACCGGCGAGTGGATCTACAAGGTCAAAGACATGATCCTGGTCCCTCCCCGCTGGGAATGGAGTGGGACGCAGTGGGTGTTCCACGACGCCGGCTGGGCAAAACCCGGCACGAACGTGGTCGTCTACGCCCCAACCCCTGCACCCGACCCGAAGGTTGCGGATAATCCGGAGCAGGCTCCTGCTCAAAGCACGCAGCAGGTCAACGTCTATGTCGTTGCGCCTCCGCCAACCATTTGGGTGTGGAGCGGGTTCTACGTTGCGCCGCTGATCGTCTATCCCGTTTGGCACCCGTATTATCACTACCACTGGTATCACCGGCATCCGTATTACGTACGACCACCGGCCTATCGAAGCGCTCGCTACCACTACTCGCGAACGCATTATCGATATCCGAGCCGGCCGCCGTCTTACGGAGGGCAGCGACCTTCCACGCGGCCGACCACGCGGCCCTCCACACGGCCGAGCACCGCACCATCGCAGCGGCCGAGCACACGGCCTTCCACCCAGCCGAGCACGCGACCTTCCACTCGACCGAGCTCGCGTCCGTCCACTCAGCCGAGCACACGACCGTCTACGCGACCAAGCTCGCGTCCGTCGACTCAACCGTCTGGTCGGGGCAGCGGCAGGGGCAGTGGCAGGCTTCGCGGTGGTGGACGGCGTTAGTGGAGGACTCTATCTCCGGCGGGCAAGAATGCCGACGTAGGGCGCCAGCCACCAGTTGCGGCTCCCAAAGAAGTTTCCTTTGCCGGTCATGGAGTACTGGAAGCCGACATCGATGTAGACGCCGCTCTTCTTGATGTTGAAGCCGAGCCCCGCTTTGCCGGTGAAGCCGGGGGTGAAGCGGTACACATTGTATTGGCTGCAATACCAGTAACCACAGCCCACGGCTGTCTCCGCGTAGTTCCAGAAGTTCATGTCGAACGACCCCGTGATGTACGGAAGAACGACCTTGAGGTCGGGGATCTGAAAGCGGACCTCGGGAGCCGAAAGATAGATGCGCGTCAGCGGACGGCGGCCTGTGACAACCTGGGTGCTGCCTGGAGGGACGTAACCACTGCCGAAGTCGATCGGCATCCACTGTATCCCCACGTCGCCGCCGATGACGAAGTAGCCGAAGTCGGCGCCCCCGAAGAAGAAAATGTTCGCGCCGGGACGAACCACGTCACGGGGCACATCGAGGGCGATCGGCACGCCGATCCCGAGCGACCAGGTGAAGCCGACGTCGAGGCCCTGCTGCTGCTGCGGCTGCTGAACCCAGGTCTGTGGGGTGGAGGACACCATTTGGTCGGGCGGGGCGGGCGGCGGGGTCGGGGCGGTCGTCGCGGTGGTGGATGTGCCCTCTTGAGTCGACGCGTCCCATTGGGCGGATGCCAACCCGGTGGGTACGAAAAACGCAATCAGAAAAGCAGTGAATCTCCAGCGCGTTGTCGTCATTTCGGCCTCCTCCGGCCGCAACTGTAGAGCGTGTGCGCCAAGTGTTCAACGAGGTTTACCGCTTGAGGGGCGACGCGACTTCGACTAGCGAGGATTCAGCATGCACACCTCAGTGAAGCGGGTTCGATTTCGACCCATCAGAGTCGTTCTCCTCGTTCTAGCCCTCTCCTCCTCGTTCGCATCTCCCGCATTCGGGCAGGGGGGCAAAGCAGAAGACGGTCGAGCCGTCGCAGAGCAGTCCCGGACGCTCATCGAGGATCTCGAAACGCGTGAGGCCGACCTCGAGGCACTGCGCGACAAGATCCAAGAGGCGAAAGGAAACGCCGCAGCGGGAATGCTTCAGACAGAGCTCGTCGAGCGACGGTCGCGATACCGGGTCGACCTCTCGAAGCTCGTCGATCTCGTGGCGGCCGGCGAGGACGCTGGCGCCGACATCGCCGAAGGCCGCTTGGTGGCCACGAGGCTCCTCGAAAAAGATGCCGAGACCATTCGCGCGGAGATGAGCGACACGAGCGCACGTCTCATCGAGCTCTTCGGCGTGATGGCGAAAGAAAGTCCCGAAGAGGCCGAGAAAGCTCGAAGGCAGCGGGACATCAACCTGCCCACTTGGAATCGTCTGCTTCAGGAGCTCACCGCGAACATCGGTCAGCGTGAGAAGCTCGGCCTAGACGTGGAAGCCGACATCGCCGGCCTCACCAGCACCCTCAAGATCCGCTCAGCTGCCGTTGCGGGCGCGCTCCAGGACACGAAAGAGGAGATCGACGCCATCACCGGCCGTCCGGGTTCGGATCAAGATCCTGCTGCACAGAAGGAGCTCGCGAATCTCAAGAAACAGAGGGATCTGCTCGCAGATGCCCAGCGCCTGACCGTCAGCTTGATGGACCAGTACGGGCTCGAAACCGCCGCGCTCCGGCGGGGGATCATCAGCGCGACCGGAAAGATCTCGCAAGACATCCTCGACAAAGACGTCGCCTCCGGTCTGCTCGGCGCCTGGTTTGCAGGCACCGCGGACTGGCTGCGTACGAACGGTGCGTCATTGGTCTTTCAGCTCCTCACGTTTCTCCTCATCGTCTTTGCATTCTGGATCGTGGCGCGAATCGCGCGCGGCGGAGTGCGCCGTGGTCTCGAACGCTCGAAGCTCGATATCTCGAGCTTGGCGCGGGACTTCTTCATCGCGACGACGGGACGGCTCATCATGCTGCTCGGCTTCATCATCGCGATCGCCCAGCTCGGAGTCGAGGTCGCGCCGCTGCTCGCAGGCCTCGGCATCGCCGGCTTCGTGATCGGCTTCGCCCTGCAGGACACCCTCGCCAACTTCGCGTCCGGGCTGATGATTCTCGTCTACAGGCCTTTCGACGTCGGGGACGTCATCGAGGCTGGTGGGGTCATGGGCAAGGTCAACCAGATGAACCTCGTGTCCACGATGGTGCTCACCTTCGACAATCAATTGCTCGTCGTGCCCAACAAAAAGATCTGGGGCGACGTGATCCGCAACGTCACGCATCAGGCCACGCGCCGAATCGATCTCACGTTCGGGATTGGCTACTCGGACGACGTTTCGAAAGCGGAGAAAGTGCTTCTGGAGATCGTGAACGGCCACGACAAGGTGCTGAAAGAACCGGAGCCCGTCATCCGGCTGCACGAGCTCGGTGATTCCTCGGTGAACTTCGTGGTGCGCCCTTGGGCCAAGACCGACGACTACTGGAACGTCTACTGGGACATCACGCGAGAGGTGAAGCAGCGCTTCGATGCGGAGGGGATCTCCATCCCGTTCCCGCAGCGGGACGTGCACCTTTACCGTGAGGATGGTGACGCCTAGGCTTTGCCTACGGTCTTGCGGCGTTGACGCTCGCCAAACCAGGAAAACGGCCCGAGCGCTTTCAGACCCAGCGCGGGAAACGGCCGAAGCGCATGGGCCAAGGCCCCCTTCGAGCGCGGCACGCTGACAGCCAGCTTCGGTTTATCGACCAGGTCGAGCACGACGCCGGCTACTTCCCCGGCTGTCAGCAGCGTCGGCGATGCGAAGACGAGACTGGCTTCTTTCGAGCCTCGGACGTTGCGGACCATGTCGGTGTCGATGGCATCCGGACAGACGGCGCTGACCTTGATCGGAAGCGCCGCGCGCTCGAGGTCACCCGCCAGTGAGATCGTGAAACCAAGCACTGCATGCTTGGTCGCACCGTAGACGGCGAGCCCGGGTGCCGGCGTGATCGACGAGATCGAAGCGATGTTGATCACGTGGCCGCCTTTGGCACGCATCGCCTCGATCGCCGCGCGGGCTCCCCAAATCGTCCCGAGCAGGTTGACCTCCACCATCTCCCGGACGACCTCGTCGCTGTGCTCCCAGGCGTGACCGGTGTGAAGGACTCCCGCGTTGTTGACCCAGAGCTCGAGCGACCCATTCTGGTTCGCCGCGCGGGCAACCCGGTGATGGGAGGCGGGGTCCCGGACGTCCTGCTGCATCGCCCATGCGCCGCCGCCGATGGCGTCGGCCGTGGCTGCTGCGGCTTCGCCGTCGAGGTCGGTGGCCAACACGGTGAATCCCTTTTCGTTGAGACCTTTGGCGATTTCACGGCCAAGGCCCTTTCCGGCTCCCGTTACGACTGCGATCTTCATGGCGGGTTCTTGAAAGGAAGCCGGGGGGAGTTCAAGCGAGCGCTCAGGTTTCCCTGGAACGCAGTGTGTTTTCCCTCTAGCATCGGCCGGATGAATCGATTGGGCTTCCCTCTGGCCGGTCTCGTGTCACTCGTTCTCGTTACGGCCGGCTGCGGTAACGACAGCAGCAACACCGGGGGCTCCGGGGGAGTGGGCGGCGCTCCTGGAACCGGCGGCTCGGGAGGGATGGTGCCGGCGCCGCCTCTTGGATGTGACCCGCTGACCCCGTCCTATTGTGGCTTCCCCTATCCGAACGACTACTGGACGGTCGCGGACTCGAGCACGGTGACGGGCCTTCGTCTCGCACTGCCTGAAGTCACCATGCCCCCGGCTACCAACGGGGCTCGCTCGAACCCGGATGCCTTCAACGAGATGGACGGCTTCTCTCCTGGGATTGCCGCGATGACGCACTTCCCGGGGGCGACGATCATGGGACTGGCCACGCCGAACAGCATTCAAGAGTCGCTCGGCACAGGCTCCCCTACAGTGATCCTCGACGCCTCAACGGGGGAGAAGGTGCCGCACTGGGTCGATCTCGACGAGTACGTCGTCGAGGCGAAGATCCGCGTCGATGCGGCCGCAGCGCGCCCTGATTTCACGATCACGCGCCCCCTCGGGGAGCTGCGCCAGGAGCAGGCCTTGATGCTCCGACCTGCGATCCGCCTCGACGATGCGACCCGCTACATCGTGGCGATCCGGAACGTGCGCGATGGTGGCGGGGAACCCGTGACCCCTTCGGAGGGCTTCCAGGCACTCCGCGATGACGTTGCTTCGGGCGACGATGTCATCGAGTCACGCCGCGCTCACTTCGAAGAGATCTTTGCGACCCTGGAAGCGGCCGGTATCGCGCGTGAAGACTTGCAGATCGCATGGGACTTCACGACGGCAAGCCGTGAGAACAACACGCGCGCGATGGTGCACATCCGCGACGATGCGTTCGGGAAGTTTCCGGACGGGGTACCGTACACAATCGAGCTGAAGAACGAGAACATCAACCCCGACATCGCCTGCCGTTTCGAGATCACATTCGACGTGCCTCTCTACATGACACAAGGCGAGACCGGCGGGTTGCTGAACCTGGGGGACGACGGTCTTCCGAAGCAGAACGAGGCCTCTCCCACCTATCCCTACGCGGCGGCTCTGATCGTACCGGTCAGCGCGCTGACCACGCCCGCGGCTCTCGTCGAAGTCGGCCACGGCCAGCTCGGAGCGAAGGAGCAGGTGCTCGGTTACCAAGAGATCGCCGCTCAGCAAAACTTCGCGATGTTCAGCCTCGACCACAAGGGTTTCGCTTTCGACGACGTCCCCACCGTGATCGGTGCGATCGTCGGCGGCGACCTGTCGAAGTTCCGCGCGATCCCGGAGCGCATGCACCAGGGGTTTTTGAATTTCTTGATCGCGATGCGAACTTTGTCGCGCGAAGCGGAAGGCGGGCCCTCGACCGTGTTGAATCAGGCCCTCGCCAACGACTGCAATGGGGCAATGCTCGACGGGACCAAGCGCTACTACTTTGGCGGCAGCCAGGGCGGGATCTTGGGTGCGAGCATCATGGCCCTCAACCTCGACATCGAAAGGGGTTTGCTCGCGGTGCCGGGACAGTCGTACAACCTGCTGCTCAACCGAAGCGTGAACTTCGACGAATACGCGGGGCAGCTCTACGGAATTTACGGCTGGAATGCGCTCCACATGCAGATGAACCTCGCGCTGATTCAGGGCCTCTGGGACCGGGCGGAGCCGACCGGCTACTCCAAGTACATCCGGACGAATCTGCTTCCGGGAACGCCTGCGCACGACGTGCTGATTCAGGTGTCCAAGTCGGACCACCAGGTGACCAACCTCGGCGCGCACATCATGGCTCGCACGATCAGCGGCGTGGTGAACCTCGCGCCGACGATTCGGGACGTGTGGGGCCTCGACGTCGTGAGCGGCCCGCACGAGGGCTCGGCGATGCTCGAGATCGACTTCGGGAACCCCGACGCCCCGATCACCAACGTCCCGCCCTGGGATGACACCATGCCCGATCCGCACGGGCGCGCGACCGAGCTCACCGCGCTCGGTCCGGCGCTGACCAACTTCTACGAAAACGGCATCGCCGAAAACACGTGTGACGGACCCTGCGATGCGAACGACCTCGCGCATTGATGGCTCCGCTGCTCTGAGGCGCGATGGCTATTGTGCAAGACCGTGTCCTCGTGCTCTTCGCGCACCCCGCGCTTGAAAAGTCTCGCGTGAACCGCGTCCTGATCCGGGGCTTGGATCGCCTCGAGGGAGTCACGTTTCACGATCTCTACGAGGCCTATCCGGACTTCGACGTGGACGTAGAGAGGGAGCAGGCGCTTCTCACCGAGCACGACGTGGTGGTCCTGCACCACCCGTTTTACTGGTACAGCACTCCGGCGCTGGTCAAGCAATGGGAGGATCTCGTGCTGACCCACGGCTGGGCCTACGGGAGCGCAGGTACCGCGTTGCAGGGCAAGACGATGATGAGCGCGATTACCACGGGTGGAAGCGAAGCGGCCTATCAGCCGGGCGGTCACAACCGCTTCACCGTCGCCGAGCTGTTGCGACCGATCGAACAGACGGCGGTGCTTTGCGGCATGCGCTACCTGCCGCCTTTCGTGGTGCATGGGACGCACGGTATGTCACCGGCAGAAATCGAGGCGCGTGCGGCAGACTACCGCCGGGTCCTGTGGGCGCTGGTCGAAGGCACGCTGCACCTCGACGCAGTTCCGAAGGAGTGAGAGGGCGATGCACGGACAGGGATTTTTCTTCCAGGCCTTCGTCTATCTCTGCGCCGCGGTGATTGCGGTTCCGATCGCGAAGCGCCTGGGCCTCGGCTCGGTGCTCGGGTACCTCTTGGCGGGAATGGTCATCGGACCATTCGGGCTCGGGCTCATCGGCGCCGAAGGCGAGGATGTCATGCACTTCGCCGAGTTTGGCGTGGTGATGATGCTCTTCTTGATCGGGCTCGAGCTCCAGCCCTCCCTCTTGTGGCGGATGCGAGGACCGATCGCCGGGCTTGGCGGCCTTCAAGTCGCTGTCACGACGGGATGCATCGCCGCAGTTGCGATCGCCGTCGGACAGACATGGACCGCAGCGTTGGCCGTGGGCATGATCCTCGCTTTGTCATCGACCGCCATCGTCCTGCAGACGCTCTCTGAAAAGGGACTGGTCAACACGGACGGAGGCCAGAGCGCCTTCGCCGTCTTGCTCTTTCAGGACATCGCGGTGATTCCAATGCTCGCCGTGCTGCCCCTGCTCGCACTCCTACCAAAGGCCAGCTCGGTGGACACTGAGCGCGCGGCCTCCTGGGTCGAGGGCTTGCCCGCCTGGGCGCAGACCGTCGCAGTGTTGGCCTCCGTAATGGCGATCATCGTCGGGGGCCGCTACCTCCTGCGGCCGCTTTTCCGTTTCATCGCAAGCACTCGGCAGAGCGAGATCTTCACCGCAGCAGCGCTGTTGCTGGTCATCGGAATTGCGCTCCTGATGGCGCAAGTCGGGCTCAGCCCCGCGCTCGGCACGTTCATCGCCGGGGTCGTGCTTGCCAACAGCGAGTACCGGCACGAGCTCGAGGCCGACATCGAGCCGTTCAAAGGGCTCTTGCTCGGGGTCTTCTTCATCGCCGTCGGGGCATCCGTGGACTTTAGCCTGATCGAGAGCGACCCTGGCCAGATTGCCGCCGTGGTGGGAACGCTGATCGCGCTCAAGTTTTTCGTGCTGCTGCTCCTCGGGCGGCTCTTTGGGATGGGTCTGGATCAGAATTTGATGTTTGCTTTCTCGTTGGCTCAGGGCGGAGAATTCGCGTTCGTGCTCTTCTCCTTTGCGTCGCAGCAGGGGGTCATCGAGCCAGCAACCACGCAGACCCTCATCGCTGCAGTGGCCATCTCGATGGCGACCACCCCCTTGCTGATCATGATCAACGAGAAGATTCTCCAGCCACGCTTGGGCACCCGCGAGCGGCAGGAACGTGAGCCTGATCGGGTCGACGAGACGAACGCCGTGATCATCGCGGGCTTTGGCCGGGTGGGAGGCATCGTCGGGAGGCTGCTCCGAGCCAGTGGTGTTGGCGCAACGGTCCTCGAATACGACTCGGATCACGTGGAATTGCTGCGCAAGCTCGGGCTCAAGGTCTTTTACGGAGACGCCTCGCGCTTGGACCTTCTTCGTGCGGCCGGCGCAGATCAGGCCTCCGTGATCCTCATCGCACTGGACGATCACGAGAAGAGCCTCGGCCTCATCGACACGGTGCAGAAGCACTTTCCGCATCTGAAGATTTTGGCAAGAGCGAGGGGACGCCTCGAAGCCTACGAGGTCCTCGATAAGGGGGTGAAACAGGTCTACCGCGAGACCTACGATACTTCCCTTCGCATGGGAGTCGACGCGCTACGGGCCCTCGGCGTTCGTGGCTATCAAGCCCATCGTGCCGCCGCAACGTTCCGCCGGCACGACGAGGGGTCGCTGCTCGCGCTTGCTCGGGCGCGGCACGACCAGAGTAGCTATCTCAGCGCGGCCCGAGAGCACATTCGCACCCTGGAACAAACGATGCTCGAGGACGTCGCCGAGGAGGACGGCTTCCGTGACGTGGGCTGGGATGTCGAATCGCTCCGCAAGGAGTACGGAGGCGACTGAAAACCGCGGTTTTGCGGATCTTTTGAATACGGCGAAACTGGCGCTATCCTCGGCGAGGCGGGGTGCGGCGGGTCGCGCGCCGACTTGACATCGACGAAGCATGTTGCGTTTTTTTGCAAATCGGTGGTGGCTCTCGTGCTCGGCAGTCCTCGTCGCGGTGATCAGTGGAGGGGCGGTGGCTCTCGGCGAACGCGCCTCCACCGAGCAGCCGCGCGGCTTGGAATCGATCGACGGCCGCTACGTGCTGCGCGCTCCCGGCCTCGATGGGTGGAATGCACGGCAACAGGGGCCGAAGAACAATCCCGGCGAGGCTCGGCGTTTCGGGTCGGCCTTCCAATACGACGCGTTCGTCTATGACAAGGTAGCTGAGAGCCCGTCGGTCACTGGGGTGGTGCGCCGTGGCTCGGTGCTCAGCGTCGGAAACAAGGTTAGTGGGCCCGGCTGCAAGGACGGCACCTGGTACCAGGCGGTCCCATTCGGCTATGTGTGCACGTCACTCGGCTTCCACGTGGCCGATACGCCGAGCACCAATCGCTACGGCGTTCCGCCCGCGAAGCTCGACCAGCATCTCCCCTATCAATATTCCCGCGTCATCACGGAGCGCGCTCCGCGCTACTACCGCATCCCGACCGTGAGCGAGGAAGAACAAGCGAGGGATGCGATGGACGAGAAGGGGCCGATCCCGGAGACCGTATCCACGCTGATGGAAGGTGATTTCTTCCTCGCGCTGGCCGAAAAAGAAACGCGCGAGGCCGATGGCGCCGTCTTCTACCGAACGGTCCGTGGTCGCTACGTACGCGAAACGGATGTCGAGCTTCGCAACCCAGACGTGGTTCGCGGAGAGGAGCTCGGCCGGGATGGCTGGCGTCTCCCCGTCGCATTCGTCTACGGCGAGGATCGACCGCTCCTGAGCCTCGAAGGTGCGACGCCTCGAACGACGGGGATGGCACAGAAACACGCGCGGTTCGTGGTCGAAGACGAGCTGACGAAGGGAGGCGTCGCGTACGTCTCCGGCAAGCTCGGGGCCCTTCGGCGCGACGAGGTGCGCGTGGCGCGTCGGGCCAAGCGTCCAAGCGATGTGCCTGCGGCCGCCAAGTGGATTCACGTCGACCTTTCGGAGCAGACCCTCGTCGCCTACGAAGGCGACGCGCCAATATATGTGACGGTCATCTCGAGCGGAAAGGAAGGGTACGAGCCTCCGACCGGCCTGTTTCAGGTGGAGCAGAAGTACGTCTCGACCACGATGAACGCGACCGATCCCATCGATGGCTTCTACGAAGTCGAAGAGGTTCCGTGGACGCTTTACTACTACGGCGGATATGCGCTTCACGGAGCGTACTGGCACACGGACTTTGGCAAGGTACGGAGCCACGGCTGCACCAACATCGCACCCGTCGATGCCCGGTGGCTCTACTATTGGAGCGATCCCGAGGTTCCGGAGGCTTGGCATGCCGTGCGCTTTCCGTCCGAGACGACCTGGGTCTACTTCACCAGCTGAGCAGACCGCGCACGAACAGCATCAGCGCGGCGGCGCCCGCAACGATGACGATGGCGTTTCGTAGGCGTGCACCATCGACGCGTGGGATGAGGCGATGGCTGGCGCGTAAGCCGAGCCAAACCGCAGGCAAGAGAGCGGCACCGATCACGACCTCGTCCCAGCTGACTTCGCCGGCCGCAGCTCTCACGCTGATCGTGATGCACAAACCCACCGCGAACACGAGGCCGAGGTTCGCACGCACCGTCGGCCCGGAGTCATTGCGGTAGAGGAGCGCGATCGGAGGGCCGCCGATGGCCGACACCATCGCCATGATCCCCGAGGCGATCCCGGCGCCGACCTCCCGGGCGGGCGTTCGGCGAAAGGTGCCACGGCTGACTACGATCACTACGCCTACGATCACCATGACGGACATCAAGACGTCGAGCGCCGCCGCCGAAAGCACCTTGAGGAGAGCGACTCCGAGGAGCGCCCCAGGTACCCGACCAACGAAGATCCACAGCGTGCTCCGAATCTCGACGGCATGACGCTCCCGCAAGACGATCGCCAGCGTCAGCGGGAGGACGACGAGAAGCTGAGGGACGGGCGCAAAGAGCGGATTGAGCAGCGAGAGCAGCGGCACGGTGAGCAGCGCGAAGCCAAAGCCCACCGTGCTGTGAAGCGCGGCGGCCACCACGCTCACGGCAAACGCGACGGCGAACTCGGGTGTGGCGATCTGTGCTAGAGCTTCCATCGGCGAGGCTAGGGTAGTCAGCACCGGATCATGCGGCCAACCAAGACCACCAGCGCGAAATCACTACAGGCCTCGGCAAGCCGGGCGCTGGGTCTCGTCGCAGGTGCCCTCGGCGTTGCGGCTCGCAACATCGACAATGCTCGCCGGATCACCAACTTCCTGCGGGGTCGCATGGAGCTCGTGGTGCGGTCGACCGACGTTTTCGTCGCGAGCTACCCACGGTCGGGAACGACCCTGACCCAGTGGATTCTGTACTTGCTCTCCCACGACGAGCAGCCCGACCCGGCACATCTCACCAAGGCATCGCCCTGGTTCGAGCGTTCGCTCGCCATCGGCGAGATCACCGCGGAAGACTTGGAGCGCTTTGCGTCACCCAGGGTATTCAAGAGCCACCTTCCGAGACAATGGCTTCCCGATGGGGCTCGCTACATCTACGTGGAGCGGGACGTTTTGGACGTGTTGGTGTCGTACTTTCATTTCTATCGCGCGTACCTCGGTTTCGAAGGAACACTCGATGAATTCTACCGCCGCTTCATGGACGGCCGGGTGCAATACGGGTCCTGGTTCGAACACGTCGCTAGCTGGCGCGCGAGAGCTGCCGACCCCGACGTGCTGATCCTGCGCTACGAGGACCTTTTGAGCGACCGAAAGGCATCGATTGAACGCATGGTCGACTTTCTCGACTGGGAGTGTGACGAACGTTCGGTCGATCGCGCCGTGATCGAGAGCAGCTTCGATGAGATGAAGCGCCGCGAGCCGATCTTCGATCACGCGACCGCTGTGCTTCTCGAACGCGGTGTGAGCCAGAGGTCGTTCTTGCGTTCGGGCGAAACCGGCCGGGGCGCAAACGAGCTCACTGAAGCCCAGGTGCGCGCGGTCAGGGAGCGAAGCTCGACGGCGCGCCGGCCCGCGATTCGCGAGCTTGCCGCTTTCCTGCAGTAGCCGCGCTCGTCGACGCGTCGACGACGAACTGAAGGAAGGTCTCCGGAGTGCCTGGGTCGCGTCCGCTGAGATGACGGTACGCTCGGGCGAGCTTCGCAATGAGCCGACGATACCCTTGGACGGCAGGAGATGCCGGGCTGCCGTAGAGCTTTCGGACGGCGTTCTCTTTGGTCCCGAGGAGAAGACGATCTCGGGGTTCCCGGCAGAGGTAAGGACATGCGCGCGGCCGCTGTGGATTGAGGGTGCGACCGCCGATCGTGTAGACGAACGTGACATCATCACCGAAACGGTCCCTATAGAGACGGTCGAAGTAGGTCTCGTCATAGGTGCACGCAGAGAGGGCCCAGCCGACTTTCACCGCAGCGCCGCGCGCTCGCATGATCTCGGTCTGAACGAGCTGCTGCGCGACGTAGCCGTTGTCGATCTCGAGCGCATTCTGTCTGTGCTCCACCTCGGAGGCTGGCGCCAAAGAGGATGACCGGCGAATCTCGACCGGAAAGCCGAAGCGATCGATGAGCGCCTCCAAGGGTGCTTGCGCGAGTGATGCGGCACGATGCACGTCGAGTCGCGGAACGCCAGCATGACACGCATTACTATCCGCGATCAGAATGGCGCTCTTGGCGAGTCCCAGCTCTCTACGCGCCATCTCTTGGGCGAACACCAGGATCAGGACATCGACCGGTAGACCGCAGCTCGCATCGTCCGCTGCAACTCCGACCCCGAACCAGGTCGAGGTGGCCGCCCCGAGCCCCGTAGGGGAGATCACAGGCTCGTACTGCCGTCGAGCGAACAGCTCCTGGCGGTTTGCAAGCGATGCGAGGCACTCCCCCGAGATGTCTTTGCCGCTGCTCATCACGCGTCTTGCCAAACGGCGTGATGGGCACCCTAGCGGATGACGCGCGAGGCTGCAAAACTTTGAAGAAGCGAAAAAGTCTCCATACCTGCGCTATTAAGTTGGACGGGCTGCTGAGGGACGGCATCCTGATCGATCTGGAGAGCCGTTTGAGAATTCTTGTCGGTTTCTTAACCCTGAGCCTTTTGGCCGCCCTTACAGTCAGCCTGCAGCGGGGTGACGCGCAAAGCACTCCATGGAAGCGGCGCGTTCGAAAAGGCGTGGTCGTCGACGATTCCCGAAAGGTGCCCCGCGAGGGTGCGCGGGGTCCGCTCACGTCGCAGGAGCTGCGCCGATTGGGTCTACGTCCGCGGGGAGGAGGGCTGATGGATCTGTCGGATTGGCCCGACGAGCCACCTTCACCGGCGAGAGTCACACCGAGTGAGCTGGCGCGAGCCATGGTCGAGCTCTGTCCGCGATCGAGCGATGCAACCGAGATCGAGCGGTACGCCGAAGCGATCGTGCGATACGGCGCCGAGTTCTCGGTGGACCCTTGGTTGCTCGCAGCGCTCGTGTACACACAGAGCAACTGCGGCGCCGTGACGGACAGCAGCTACGGCACGGGCTTGACGTTGATCAACGAGGGCATGCACGCGGGCAACATCGACGATGGGGTCTACCGTTTCGGAGTGTGGACCGACAAGGGATGGACCCGAAAGGAGCTGGACGTCAGCGCCTTTGCGTTCAATCACCGGTCGCTTGCGCGACCCGAGTCGAACCTCTATTTCGCGGCTGCCCTTTTGAGCGTTTTCGGGCAGCAGTGTCCTGACATCGATCATGCGTTTGACTCCGCGCCTCATCGTCACGCGGTGTCCCACTTTGTCTGGGGAGACCGCGTTGGCGACACGCGTCCTGAAGACCGGATCCTCACCGCCAGACGCCGGTTGTTGAACGGCCATGCGCTACTGACTCGGGGGGACCGCTACATTGCTGGCATCTCCTTCGTGAGCCCCCTCGAAGGCTATCCGCGGGTCGCGATCAGCGGCCTCGGCGAGCCACGCGACCATGGGCAGCGCCTGCACCGTGGCATCGACTTCGCCTCGGAATCCGGCGAGCCCGTACGCTCCGTTGCCGCAGGAACCGTCACGTTCGCGGGCGTGGACTGGGAACGGCGGGCACTCATTCCCCTCGAGCCATGGGGCGCGGCGATCGTCCACGAAAAGCACATGGGACCGCGCGGCCTGTTCGTCGAGGTCGACCATGGCAGCGGAGTGGTCTCCCTCTACGCGCACTTGGCGAGCTATGACGTCAACGTCGGCGACCGCGTAGAAGCAGGCCAACGGCTCGGCGAGGTCGGACGCACGGGCGTCAGGGACTCCGGCCCGCACCTACACTTCGGGCTGTTTCGAAATGGCAACGTGCTCGACCCGCTCGAATACCTGGGGGCGTATGTCTTTCCTCCAAAGCTCACGAAGCGTGGCAAGCAGACCTCTCCACAGCACATCGCAGGGGGCACCGCCGCCAAGGGCCAGAGCACGCTCTAGAGGGGGCCGGGCGATCTGCTGTCACGGTCCCGAGGGGTCAACCCGCTCGGGGTTCTCGGGGGCGGGGGCACGATGCTCTCGGGCGGAATCGTGGTGCGGAGCATACGGGTACCCCAGGGCGCCCGCGCGATGACGAAGAGCGACAGCAGGATGAGAGCCAACACGATGCCGGCAAGCCATCGATTACGCTCGCGCTTCTGAAAGATGTCACCGGTGCCGACCTCCGGCATCGTCCGCGGTGCGATTTCGAGGCCGTACTGCTCGGCGAGCTCCACGATTTGAGTCACGTGAATTCCAGGCACACCAGTCTCGAGAAACGCCCCAAGCACCGATGGCGGCATGTCTGCAAGACCTTTGGGCGGACGGGTGTTCACGCCGGGAACGAACTTGTGTTTACCGACTTTCGTCCCGACCGACACGGTACCGCCACCGATGTTTACATAAGCCTTGATCGGGCGGTCTCCAGCCGCCTCGTAGTACACCCGCACGCGCTCCCGAACACGGTCCTGATCGACGAGCGCTAAACCCGACGAAGGATTGTCGCCCTCCTCGTTGGTCGCTTTCGCGGGCAGCTTATCCGGCTCGACCTCCGCGAGGTAGGGAACGTCGTTCCGTTCGATGGCGCGCTCGAGCATGCGACGGCCGCGCGGAGTCAACCCGATCGCATCGTCGCCGACGCCGCCCAAGGAGGCTGCGACCGACTTGAAAGGGAAAACCCCTTCCTTCCTGAGAACGGCTTCCATGTCGAGCCATGTGAAGCTCGGTTCGTTTGCGCCCCACTGCGAAGCCGCAGTGCTGGAGATCACGATCGGCTCGACGCCGAGCTCGCTCAGGGCCGCATACACTGCCACGTTCATGGCAGGGAAAGAGCCGGAGACTCCAACCGCGACGACGTCCCCGCTCTTGATTCCGAGCTCCTTCAGCCATTGCACGACGACCGCAGCGAAGTTCGGGTTTGCCGTGGTCTGCTTGGACACCAGGCTGCCACTGCCGCTCGTGATCGGCGACAAGACCTCGCCGATGATCCTCGAGCCCGCCGGATCGGTCTTCGGATGGACCGGGATGCCTTTTTCCTCGGAGGCGTCGTGGATCACATCCAGGGCATCTTGGGCCTTCCGCGCCGCAAGCATCTTCTCGGCGTAATAAGGTTGCTGCTCTTCGGAGGGGAATACCTCCACCGCAACCAATCCAATGATGGCGAGCGCTGCGACCAGGGCGCGCTGGACTTGGGATGCGCCGCTAGGCTTCCAATACATTCCCCTCATATCGAGATGTCTCCGAGGAACACGACCAAGACCATTCGAACGATGATCGCGGCGGTGAGGAGGCTGAGGGTGGTCTCGAGCACGCCTTGGCGCTGGTACCAAATCGCGATGAGCCCCGGAATGATGAAGCCGATGATGGCGCCCTCGGCAAACGGCGTGATCTGGCTGTCGAGCCACATCCGGAAGGCCAAACCGACGAGGTAGCCGACCAAGATGGTGAGCGCGGTCCTCCGGCGCCCGTACACGATTGCGATTTGAGAAAGTCCCCTCAGAAAGCCGAAGGTGATGAGCGCGGCGAGCAGCGTGAGCGCCACGTCAACCGGCTTATCGGCATAGAGCGCGAGGTAGCCCGGGACCACCATTCCCCCGGCAGCGAGCCCAAAGAGCTCACCGTAAAGAAGGCTGGCCGTGAGGCCTAGCCCGATCGACAGAGTCAACAATTCAATTTCTGGCATGGTCCTTCCCTCGATTGGCAAAGTATTCCGCCAATGCCAATCCCGGCCCGGCAATGTTTCCAAGCCCCATGATCAGGGCGGAGCTCTCCGCGAGCCCGAGCAGAATTTCGAAGATGTCGGCAGGGTGAATCTGGTCGACGAAAACCAGGCGCGTCGGATCGAGCCCACTCTTCACTGCAGCGCGAGCGAAGATGTACTGTCCGGAGCCGAGCAACACGACTTCGTCGGCCTGAGTCCAGGTTGCGTACGATTCCGCGAGTTGCTCGGAACGATCGGAACGATCCGACCGGCAATTGAATACCGCGATGCGTCTGTCCAGCTCACGGTGCCGACGCAACGATTGCTCCCAGATGTACTGGGTCGAGATCGGGTCATTCGCGGCGAAACCGTTGACGAATACGATGTGGCGGCCGAAGAACTCGACTTCGTCCTCCGTCATCGCGCCAGGGTCCGGTTTGGCCCGCCACATCCCGCGTAGTGCCGTCTCGTTGTCGATTCCGAGCTCCTCGCAGACGGCAAGCGCGAGCGTGACGTTTTCCTCGTGCTCGAGATAAGAAAAGCCAGCAAGGTCATCTGGTGTGAGCGCACGGCTGATGTCCTCTCCGGCACGAAACCGCGAGCCCCGCTCCTCGGCAACCTGCTGAAAGAACGCGCGATGCTTCCGCTCGGCAGTCACGAACACACCGCCCACGGGAACTGTCGCGGCAAGTGCGTGAGCCACGTCATCCTCTGTGGGTCCCATCACGTCGAGGTGATCGGGGCGCGCATTGGTGATGACCCCGTGGGTGGAGCGGACGAGACGCGACTCGGAAAGCCACTGGAGCTGGGGCTGAAGCGCCATACACTCGACGACCAGCGCTTCGGCACGCTGGGCCGCAGCCATCGTGACCGCCTGCTTTTGCTCGATCACGTTGGGCCCGCCAGGGCGGTACACCGGCACTTCACGCCCGTTCGGCAAAACGAACCGAGGGACCGTGCCTGTGGTCTTCGCCACGCACCGGATCCCAGCCTCGCGAAGGCCCGCGGCGATCAAGCGCGTCACGCTGGTCTTGCCACGCGTGCCGTTCACGTGGATGCGAATGGGAATCTTCGAGAGCCGCCGGCGGTGGAGGATGAACTCGAGCACCCCGAGGACGATGAGGACGCCACACGCCGTGAGAAGGATGACAATCGCGTCAGACACTCGACTCGCCCCCAGACGGGCCGAATGGCCCCGAACGCGAGCCCTTGTACCAGCTCATGCCCCTGGGGCAACCCCGCCGGTCCGGCCTCGTCCCAGGCGCACCACAGGCCTCGGTTCGCGATCGCGAGGGCAGCCGGTGGCCGCGAGACTAAACCCAAGGGACGAACGAAGTTGTAATGAACTGTCCAGATCGCTCGACACCCCCGACCCAAAGGATCTATACCTAGCCTAACGGGTTAACTGCGGAAACCTGGGGGCGGATGGGGCCTCGTCAGACTTCCGCCGTCCGGGACACAAATGGGGGAATCGGGGGCGGGCCGAGTCGGGGGACAACGGCCCGCCCACCGATTCGACTTCAGATCGCGCCCGTCGCCTCGAGGTGCTGACACGTGCGCTCGATGCCCTCGTCGACGGAGACCGAAGGGAGGTAACCGAGCTCCCGGCGCGCCTTGTCGATGCTGAAGTAGTGATGCGTGCACATGTAGCGGATTGCGAAACGCGTGAGTCCGTCCTCTGCGTCGAGGGTGCCACCCTTGAGCGTGTCGATGAACTCCTTGACCGCCGCGAGCGCATAGGCGAGTGACTTCGGCGCCCGGTACTTGATCGGGGGAAACCCGAGCCGCGCCGCAACCTTGCGCACGAAGTCCCAAAACGGCATCGGCTCGCCGTTGGTGATGAAGTAGGCCTGACCTGCAGCAATGCTGCCCGCGCCGTCCTTCGCGAGCGCTTCGTCGGCGAGAAGAACGGCGTCGGCCAAGTTGCTGACATAGGTGTAGTCGGAAAGCCAAACGCCTCGGCCGATTTGAAAACGGAGGTGCCCGCTGCGGCCCTTGTCCAAGAGCGCCGGCATGAAACGATTGTCACCGGGACCAAAGACCACGTGGGGCCGGAGCGCACAGGTCGCGAGGCCGCCTCGTCCGTTGCAGGCAAGCACGAGCCTCTCGGCGGCGATCTTGCTGTCCGCGTAAGGCGCTTGAGAGACCGAGGAGTACGGCAGGCTCTCGTCGCCATTCTCGATGTCCTTGCCCTCGTAAACCACGCTGCCGGAGCTGATGTAGACGAAACGCCCTACGCTCTGCTGCTGTGCGGCCCCGAGCATGTTCTCGGTACCTCCGAGATTCACCGACCAAACCACCTCTTTCTTGTTTTGCTTGGTGTGCACGATCGAGGCGTTGTGAATGATCGTATCGACACCACGACAGGCCTCGACGACGGCCGATCGATCGGTGACGTCGATGCGCCGATACTCGACGTCGGCGACCGGGCACTCTGGTGCCAGATCGACTACGATGACGTGGTCCCCGCGTGCCTTGAGCGCGTCTACGATCGCCGTGCCGATGAAGCCGCAGCCTCCTGTGACCAAGCTGACCGTCATGGGTTACTCGACCGTGCCGAATAGGATGTCGGGCAGCGGTGTGATCGAGGCGTAGTTGCCCGAGAGCATGCTGTGGTGATGCCGGTCATGCTTGGCCGCGAGAACGCCCAGCGTCTTCAAGGGGAAGTGCGGCACGTCGATCCCGGCATGGTTGAAGATGTTGAGGCCGGTATAGATCGTGAAGAGAACACCGAGCGTATAGATGTGCACCCCCCCGACCAACGCCACCGACCCGAAGAACAACCCGAGACCAAGCATGGTCTCGACGGGGTGGAGCAAGAGGCTGTCGATGGCCCGAGGATTCCTCGCGGCATGATGCACCGAGTGTACCCCGCGGAAGATCTTCCACTCGTGAAAGAGATAGCGGTGCATGAAGTAGTAGGCGAAGTCGTAGATCAGAACGACCGTCACCGCCTCGAGCGCAACCCGCCAAGCAGGAGCGCCATCGTCGTAGTAGAGGTAGCCGCCGAGGCCATACATCACCGTGAAAATGAGCACGATGGAAACCGCTGAATTGAGAGCGACTCTCCAGTAGAGCTCTCGATCGCTCTTGGAGCGGTGCGGATCGTCGCTGATCAGGTACTGCTGTGCCTCTTCGGAGCGATACGCATAGAGCAACAACGCGATGGCGAGCGTTGCCGAGGCGTAACTCGCCAAGATGACGAACAAGACCTTCATGTCGATTCCCTGCGGCGCATTGTACCACCTAGTGCGTCAACCTCAGAATCAGTGTCCCTGCGACCATGAAGGCGAGCATCGCTACGGCTGCGAGCCGAGATGCCCGCTTTCCATAGGAAGACTTCACGGCCGACGCCGCACGAAAGGAAGTCGAGTCGCCGTCGAGCTCGAGTGGAGCTCTACTGGCCGGTACGCTCTGGCAAAGAAGCGCCACGCCGCGCGCGAGGTCACGGCCGGAAAGCGCATCGTGAGTCCGCATGTGGACGCTCCCTGTTTTCACGTGCGCCATGCACGAGCCGCAGTAACCGGATTCGCAGGAGTGGGCTGGGTGCAAACCCGCGGCCTGTGCGCACTGCAGAAGAGTCTTGCCCTTGGTGTACGGAACCGTGCGGGAGCGCCCGTCGAGCCAGAGGCTGAAGCTCTCGGGCGCCTCGGAGGGTTCGACGTCTTGCCGTCGAGCTTCGGTGCGGTCCGGATCGGTGGGAGAGACGAAGCGCTCGATGTAGACCAGCTCCTCGTGGACCCCGACGTCTGCGAGGGTTCGTTCGATGAGCTCCATGAACGGTTCGGGTCCGCAGAGGTAGAACTCGGAGATGTCGGTGTGGTGGAGGTGCGAGCGGATCTCGTCGGGTCCTAGATAGCCCCTTTCGGAGTCGAAGTGGCGGTGAACCGCGAGCTGGTCTTCGTGCTCCGCGGCCAGCCGATCGAGCTCGTGGGCATAGATCACCGAGTCCCGGTCCTGGTTCGCGTAGAGCAGAGTGACCGACCGTTTCGTCGTGGCGAGCGCCGCCTTCACGAGAGAGATGATCGGGGTGATGCCGCTTCCTCCGGCGAACAGAAAGAGCGGCGCTCGAGCCCGAGTGTCGGGGTCGAGCACGAAGCGGCCCTGAGGCACGCTCGCCATGACCGAGTCGCCGACCTTCAGGTTGTCATTCAGCCAGTTGGAGACGCGCCCGCCGGGGATGCGTTTCACTCCGATCCGAAGGGATTCGCCGAGATCGGGACAGCTCGAGAGCGAGTAGCAACGCGTGACCTTGAGGTCCGCCCATGGAATCTGGAGTGTGAGGTGCTGACCTGCTCTATAGCGATAGGCCTCTCGGAGGTCGGTGGGAACGGAAAGCTCGAACGAGCTGCATTCCGGTGTCTCACGGGTCACCGCCGAGACCTCGAGCTCGTGAAATGGCACGCTCATGACGCAGCCGCCAATCCAGCCGAAACGAGCGCCGAGGCGAGGCGTTCGGGTCTGCAATAGCTCCGAAGCAGATGGTGGAGCGCCGCGTCGATGACGCGCTCCGGCTCTTCTCTGCAGCCGCGATCCATCCACATCGCGAGACGCACCTGCTGACAGGCGATCACCATCCTCGACATGAGATCGGGATCGTCATCGATGAGATAGCCATCCTCGATGCACCTTCGAAACAAGCCCGTGAAAAGCTCCAAGCCGGCCCCGAGGGCCTCGACTTGCTCGGGGCTGCGCAAGAGCTCGAGCGTCGACCAAGCGGTGACTTCCTTGAGTTGCATCTTGGTGAAGTCGCGGCGCTCCATGAAGAAAGCAAGTTGCATCCGAGTCCCGGCGATGAGGGTGTCGAGTGAGGACATGTTCTTGTCGACGATGCCCTGTGCCAGGCTCATGACCTCAGCGAGCCGCCGACGATTGACCGCTCGGTAGATCTCCCACTTCGACTCGAGGACGCTGTACAACGTGGTGAGCGAAACCCCTGCCTCGGCTGCGATCCGATGAACCTTGGTCAGCTCGTAGCCTTCGTCGCCGAAGACGCGCTCTGCCGCATCGAGAATGGCCTCCCGGTAGAGCTCTCGCTTCTTGTCCCGCAAGGATCCTTGGGCCTTTGCAAATGAGGCGACCGTTGACATGCAGAAGTCAGAATGATAAAGGCGAAAATCAGAATGTCAATTCCGATTCCGGCTGGGCGCCGGACTGGCCCTGCTGAACTCGCGACCGGGATCCCGTGCATCGACCCGGCCACACGGGAGCACTTGGGCGAGGTGCGCATCGACTCTCCCGACGATGTCGACGCCGCGGTCGCTCGCGCCGCCGCTGCTCAAAAAGCCTGGCGCGAAACCTCGTTCGAAGAGCGTAGGGAGGTCTTGCGCAAGCTCCTCGCGTACACGGTCGACCACAAAGATGAAATCTGCCTTCTGGTGCAGCGCGACTCTGGCAAGACGCGTGAGAACGCCCTCTTGGGAGAGATCTGGCCGACCTGCGAGAAGCTCCGATGGATGATCCAGCACGGAGAGAAACACCTTCGGCCGGAGCGAATCTCTTCCGGGCTGTTGCCGCACAAGAAGGCACGGCTCGAATACCACCCCCTCGGAGTCGTTGCCGCGATCATTCCTTGGAACTATCCGTTCCAGAACATCGTCAACCCATTGGTCCCTGCCCTGATGGCCGGCAACGCCATCGTTCTCAAACCCTCCGAGTGGGTCGCATGGTCGAGCGCGAAGCTCATCGAGTCTCTGCGCCAGATCATCGAAGAAGCCGGACACGACCGAGACCTCGTCCAGGCGGTTCAGGGATACGGCCCGACCGGCGCTGCGCTCGCCCGCTCGGCGGTCGACATGATTCTCTTCATCGGCTCGGTCCAGAACGGGCGCCGGGTCATCGAGGCGAGCGCGCAGAGGGTCGTGCCGGTCGTCATGGAGCTCGGGGGTAAAGACGCGTTCATCGTTTGTGACGATGCGGACTTGGAGCAGGCGGTCCACGCTTCGCTCGCTGGTTGTTACATCAATTGCGGCCAAAACTGCGTCGCTTCCGAGCGCATCCTGGTTCATGACGAGGTCTATGACGCCTTCGAGAAGCGCGCAGCCGAGCTCGTTCGCACGTTTCGCCAGGGCAGCAGTCGGGAAGAGCTCGTCGACGTGGGTGCGATCGTCACTCCGCTCCAGCTGGACATCATCGAGAGGGCCGTCGACGGCGCGCTCGCGCAAGGTGCACGCCTCGTCGCCGGAGGACGGCGAACGCTGACCGACAAGGGCGACTACTTCGAACCCACGATCTTGGCTGACGTCACCCCCGACATGGACATCGCGCGTGAGGAGGTGTTCGGACCAGTGATGCTCCTCATGCGGGTGCGAGACGACGAGGAGGCGATCAGGGTCGCGAACGGCGTGTCCTATGGCTTGTCGTCCTCGATCTTCTCGAAGAACCGCAGACGCGCTCGAAGGATGGCTTCGGAGCTCGAAGCCGGCATGAGCGCGATCAACGAGTTCGGTGGCATCACGTACATGGCGCAAGGCTTGACCTTCGGCGGAGTCAAGGAGTCGGGTTACGGACGCATGAACGGTCGCGAAGGGCTACGCTCGATGTGCAACATCAAAGCGGTGATCGAAGATCGTTTGCCAATCCACCGCCCCAACCGCATGTTTCCCGTGGCTCGCGAAGACTATGGCGTGTTTAGCGGGGTGATCGAGCTCGTCTACGGCAAGGGCCTCGCGCGAAAGTGGCGCGGCTTGATGAAACTGCTCCGCCGCGCGCCATGATGGAGCGCTACGACTACATCGTGGTCGGCGGCGGCTCTGCCGGATGCATCGTTAGCTCGGAGCTCGCGAAGGACCCGAACAAGCGGATCCTCTTGCTCGAGAGCGGGCCGCCTGCCGAAGCGCATCCAGAAACCTTGACGGCCGACGGCTACAAAGACGCGTTCATCAACGATGCAGTGATGGGGGAGCGTTTCTCGGTACCGCAAGAGCAAGCCGACAAGCGGCGGATCTTCGCAGGCACCGGAACCGTCATGGGAGGAAGCGGCTCGGTAAACGGAATGGTGTACACGCGCGGCTCGCGAGAGGACTATGCCGAGTGGCCGGAGCGATGGCGATGGGACGCGGTAAAGAGTGACTTCGAGGCGATCGAGACGGTGTTGCGACCGCATCGACGTCCGCCGACGCAATGGACAGAAGCGTGTATGACTTCCGCCGAAGAGCAC
The DNA here is from genome assembly GCA_963792825.1 of uncultured delta proteobacterium. Taxonomy (GTDB): domain Bacteria; phylum Myxococcota_A; class Polyangia; order Polyangiales; family Houyiibacteriaceae; genus SG8-38. The sequence goes on from CAWBXS010000002.1 coordinate 643,532, forward strand.
GGCTTCAGACGAAAAGAGGACTTGAACGACGGCGACCTGTGCAACGTCGTCGGCTACGAGTGGATGTCGTACGAGGGAGATGGGCGGCGCAGCTCGTACGTGGCCTTTCTCAAAGAGGCGCCCGAGCGGCCGAACCTCACCGTGCTCACCGGTGCGCGCGCTCATCGTGTCGTATTTTCAGCCGAAAAGCGCGCGCGTGCCGTCGAGTTCGAGCACGGAGGAGCGCTCCGGCGTGTCGCAGCTTCGGCTGAGGTGATCCTCTGCGCGGGCGCCCTCGAAACCCCCAAGCTCTTGATGCTTTCCGGCGTGGGCCCCGCAGAGCACCTCCGGGCGTTCGGCATTCCGGTCGTCGCCGATCGGCCAGCCATCGGCCAGGGTCTCCACGATCACCCGAATGTGCCCGTGTTCTTCAAGGCCGAAAAGGAAATCGACTGCGTTTATCCGCAGCTCTACAGCTTCTTTCGAACGAACGAGGGGAGCAACCTTCCAGCTTCGCAGAGTGACACCTGTTACGTCTATTGGCCGGCTACGTCTTCGTTGCGCCAGATGATGCAGCGCATGCTTCCTCCGATGGTCATCCCCGGCGCAATCTACGGCCCAGGAACGAGAGAATTGGTGCGCCAGATGGTCGGAGCTGCCTTCAAGCTCCACAGCCTGCAGCGATTCGCGGACAGCATGTTCGGCATCATCGTGATACTCGGCAAACCGAAGAGCCGAGGCACTCTTCGTCTGCAGTCGACGGACGTGAACGATCAAGCCGCAGTCGATCCCGGCTATTACTCGGATCCGGAAGACATGGAGACGATGGTGAAAGGCGTTCGCCGGGCTCGTGCGATCGGCCGCGGAAACGGCCTCGCAAGCTGGGGTGCCAAAGAGCTCATGCCGGGCAGCCGACTGAAGACCGACGAGGCCCTCGAAAAGTACGTTCGCCGAAACACGATCACGACCTACCACTTTGCGGGTAGTTGCGGAATGGGGACGACCGACGCTCACGCCGTCGATGACCGGCTGCGCCTGCGGGGCGTCGAGGGCGTCCGAGTCGCCGATGCCTCGGCAATCCCCACGACGCCGGTATCGGCCCTGAACGCGCCCAGCATGCTGATCGGATACCGCGCGGCCGCATTCATCCACAGCGCGACGGCGACCGAGTGAACGCGTAGCTTGTGTCTCGCTATCCGAAGTCGTCGTTCACGAACTTCAGAGTCAGCTCGTTGAAGAGCTTGGGGTACTCGACCATCACCCAATGACCGCACTCGGCAATGAGCATCGTCCGAGAGCTCGGACAGCGAGAGGCTATCTTCAATGCGCCACTCACCGGGCAGAACTTGTCGTCCGCGCCCCAAAAGCAGAGAACCGGGCACTGAATCTCGGAAAGCCGATCTTCCTGGTTGACGACTTGAATGCGGGCGAGGTTGTCTTTGTGCTGCGTCATCGCGACTTGGTATCGCTCCTCGATGACTTCGTCGGTGATCTTCGATTCATCGTGCAGCTGCAGCCGAAAGACTTTTCGCATCGTTTCCTTGCTGATGCCTTCTTTGTAGAGCACGCGAATCATCGTCTTGACGCCCTCCATCGCCATGTAGGTCTCACGGTTTTCGAGACCTCCGGGAGCCATCAGGACGAGCTTATCGACGACGTCCGGGTAGCGGATCGCCATCGTGATCGCGATGGCGCCACCCTGAGAGTTGCCGACCACGGTCACTCGGTCGACGCCGCGCGCGTCGAGCAGCCGCTTGTATTGCGCGGCCACGTCATCGAGGCTGTAGCTCCCGTCCTCGGGCTTGGTCGAATAGCCGTACCCCATCGTGTCGGGCACGATCGTGCGGTAGCCATGCTCGGCTAGGAACGGGTAGTTGCCCTTGAAGTTGCTCCAACCACTCGCGCCCGGACCGCTTCCGTGCACGAACAACACGGTGCCTCGGTCCCCGCTGCCGGCCTCGTGGCAGTGCATCGTGATGCCTCCGCCGACCTCGACGTACATTCCCTCGGGAACCGCTTCTACGACCATGCTCGAACCCTCAAACTAGAACGTGTTCTAGCGCACCGGTGCGCGGCGGTCCAATGGCCCCTCATCCCGGGTCACGCGGTTCCTTGGCGCGTCGATAGGCTTTGGTGAGCAGCTGCGGGGGGTGGTGTCCCCACTCGCTCACCCGGTCGTGGACCATGGGCTTCCAGGTGTCGTCGTCGATCTCGATCGCCCCGCAACCGAACTCGAAATGAAACCCGGACGGCGTATGGCCGTAGAACGAAAACATCTTGTCGTTTGGATGGCGTCCGAGCGTCTGGTGAACCATCCCGCCCGAGAAGAGGAAGCGGTCGTAGCACAAGCCCACGTCGTCCATCGACTTCGCCTGCACCATGAAATGGTGGATTCGCTTGAGTTGCCCTCCGCCGAAAGCCAGCGAGTGATGCCGTGCGTTGGCGTGCATGAAGGTGACGTCGATCTCGTGCCCGAAATAGGTACAACGGATGTAGTCACTGAGCTTCAGTCCGAACATCGTAGAATAGAACGCTTCGTGCGCGTCCATGTCCCGCGAGGTCACGACCACGTGTCCAAAGCCCTGCTCGTCCGCCACGAAGCCCGATCGAACGACCTCGGAGACGAACGGTTCGTCAGACATCTTTGGGCCGTAGAATATCTCGTTCGGATTCCCAGCTGGGTCATCGACTCGGATGAGCGCCGCGACGTTCCGGCGCGCTGCTTCTCCCGCCGCTCCCCGACTCACTTCGTGGCCGGCGTCCCTGAGCCGCGTTGCGATCTCCTCGAGCGCCGCCGGTCCATCGACCTCCCACCCGATTGCCATGAGATCATCCGCGGGTCCGTGCTCGATGAAAAACCGCTGGCGATAGCGATCCATTCGCAGCGAGAACCCCGCTCCTCCCCGCGAGTCGACCACCTGAAGCCCCAGGACCTCGGTCCCGAAATCCTGCCACGCATCGAGGTCGCTCACTTGAAAGACCAGATAGCCCAGCTGCTTGACCGCACTCATTTGCTTTGCCTCCCGCGCGATCATAGTACGGGGGCTACGTCTGGCTACGGAGAAAGTTGATGGAATCCACCACACGGCGCAGGAGCCTCTCGGTTCCGACAGGAGCGGTCATCGGTGCGGTCGTCGTCGCAGGCACCCTGTTTCACCTGTGGCTGCACCAACGCGTTCACGCGGTCTACAACCTCACCCAGGTCGCGCTTGCCTTCTTCTTGGTGATCAACGTGATGGTCAACTGGTGGGAGATTGCTCTTCTGGTCTGCCAAGATCAGATTCGGAACGAGTACGAGGAAATCCGTGAGCCTTACCGCGGACGCGAGCTCATTCGTGTCGGGGAAGTCTTCGCCCGTCCCATCCCATTGTTTCGCGTACTGTCGTTCGGGGAGTGGACGAGCATTTGGTCGAGCTATTCGCTCTTCGATCCCGGTTATTCCGACCGCCGATCGTTCGGCTACAACATCGACGTTGGAAACGGATTCACGACGATCATCCCCGCAACGCTTTTTGCGTTCGGAATGACGTTCGAGCTGATGCCCGCTCGGGTCTTCGGAATTCTCGGCGTGATCATGTTCTGGCAGATGTTCTACGGGACGGCCGTCTACTTCTTCCAGTTCTTCCACAACGGGCGTCACAAAGGACATTCCGTGAGAGACCTGCTCCTGTTCGTCGGCATCACCAACGTGACTTGGCTCGTCTTTCCGCTGTGGGGGCTCTGGTCGAGCATTCAGCTGATTCTCGAAGGCTCGTACGGAGTCTTCTTCTAGACCAGCTCTCGATCTCGCGATCTGAGCATGATCCGTTGCATCTGGTTGAAGTCGGCGACGGCGGAGCGGTTGTCGCGCGAGAAGGGATAGGGCGCTCCGATCGCGCGGGCGGCGACTAGGCCGGACATGAAAGAAAGGTCGTGCCCACCCTCTGGCGTCGTGAACGTGCCGCAGTAATAGGTGCCTCTCCTGCCCTGCAAGAAGCGCATCATCGACATGATGATGAGGTTTCGTAGCGACATCGTATGTGTGGGATGCGGTAGCGCGATGCGCTTCTGGATCTTGTCGATCTTCTTCTTCGAGTTGAACGTGACCAGCATGGGCACGCCTCGGTCCTTGGTGCTCGGATTTTGTGCGGAAATGACGAAGGTGCACTCGAGCGAGCCCGTATCATCGATCTCGGAATAGGTGTTGTGCTCGAGTAGAATTTTCTCTCTGTGCTTCTCCGGGAAAATACCGGTGTCGGAGTGCACCACGAAGCTCGAGAACGTCGGATCGACGTCGTCGACATACTGCGCGTTGCCGAAGAGGAGCCGCTGCAACCGACTCGGAGACTCGAGCGCGTTCAAAACGGACATAGCGTCGCAGGCAAATACGACCAGATCCACCTCATGGGTACGTCCCTTTGCATCGCCGACGACGAATCGTCCGTTGCGCCGCTTGACGCTGGTGACCTCGTAGCCGGTGTGAACCCTGTCGGCGAATGGCGCGGTCATCCGGTCGAAGACCTGGCGGGGCGCGCCGCTCCAGGTCCCCATTCGAGTCGGTGTCTCGAGCGGCACGATACTCTCGAGAAGCGGCAGGATGACGGCAGGAACGCCACGCATCGACGTCGTGATGAAGCTCGCACAATGAATGGGCACGAAGATCGTATCCCAGAACTCCCTCGAGATGCCGAACAACCGCGCCATCCAATAGAGCGGAATGAGGTTCATGGGGTTGAAATAGGAAAAGTGATATAGCGACTCGTGCTTGTTCTTCGGCAAGAAGAAGTCGTTCACTCTGCTGACGAACGCGACGAGCTTCTTCCAGCGCTGAAACTCGGCGACGAACCGCTGCTCGATTGCAGTGCGCCCGTCCTGGCAGAAGTGCCCCTCGGGGGTCTGCACGAAGTAGGAAATCGGCAGCGTCTCGATGCCGACGTTCAGCTCCTTCAAGAGAAGCTCGTAGTTGTGGTAGTACATTTGAGGCCATGCAACGACGAGCAGTGGCGACTCCGCATGGCCGTCCTTCACGGTCCACCGAAAGGTCTTTGCATTGCCACCGAGCGCAGAGCTCTTCTCGAAGATCTCGACTTCGTATCCGGCGCGATGAAGCGACCAAGCCGCTCCGACCCCCGCAATTCCGCCTCCGACGACCCCTATTTTCTTAGTCATTTCTCTTCCCATTTCGATCTCATCCGAGCGGTCCAAAGAGCGCGGCGGCAAAGTCCAACAAGAACAGCATGATCAGGCTTGCGCTGCATGCAGCGGCGATCGTGGTCGTCGAGCTCCAGCTCACGTCGCGGGCTTCATCGAGATTGTAGAAGATCGGAAAGCTCGCGACGAAGTAGAGCCCGTAGAATGACGAGCCGTACGCGAGCATGCGGTCGATGTCCCGGTAGTGGAATTGAGCCTCGATCCAAGGGTTCGCCATCGCTTTGGTCTCGATCCACGCCCAGAAATAAGCGACCGCCAAAAGCAGGAGGGGCCAGAGTGCTCTGCCGATCGGGACCCTCGAGGTGCGGATTCTGCGGAGCACGATCACGGCCGTCGTGTGGTAGGTGATGAAGTACGCCTGCGTGAGCAGGTACATCACCACCGGGACGTGCTGTTGTCCCGACCCGACCAGCGTCGAATCGAGCGTCCAATCGATCATCGGATAGTCGTAAACCATCCCGAGGACGTCGAAGAAATACTCCGAACCGAAGTAGTTGGCAGCGAAGTTGAAGATCGCGATGTAGAGATTTGCTTTGAACCAATACGTCTGATACCAGCGCCGCCCAAGCGACCGCTCGTCGCGGATGAGCGCAGGCACCATCACCAACGGAATCGCAACTGCCATCCCGACGGCCAGAAAGCCCCACTCGCCCAACCGTGCCGTCACGCCGAGGCCCATGACGAGGGCCAAGAAGGTCATCCAGACCGGCGTGTACGCGAGGAAGAACCGCTCGCCCCAGGCTTTGCTGGGGTTCTGTGAAAACCAACGCGGGAGGCGGTCAGCGGTCATCAGGTTTCTCTGTCTCTGCTCTCGTGTTATCCGATGTCTTCGTCGATCGAAAGGAAAGGGATATGCCGATGCGCATCAAAGTCGATTTCGATCTGTGTCGGGGACACGCCAATTGCATGGGGGAGGCGCCCGAGGTCTTCGAGGTGGACGACCAAGGATACCTCACGATCCTGCAAGAAGAGCCCCCCGAGAAGCTCCGCGAGGCGGTCGAGCTGGCGGTCAAGCACTGCCCCACCGGTGCGCTGAGCCTCGAGGATTGACCCCACCGTTTCTAAGCTAAGCTTTCATGTACGTGGCGACGGTCGCAAGCAACCGAGTCAGAATCCTGCTGGTGGTGTCGACACTTGCCGTATGCGCATTCTTGCTCGCGCAGGGTGCGACGGCCCTCTTGGCCGCCAAGGTGAAGAACCCCGAAGCGGACGCCGTTCGTCCCGTGCCAATCAAAGTGACCCCCTCCCCCGGGATCGACCGTCGACGCGATCCGACCATCATTTTGAGGAGGAACATCTTCGATTCAGCACTGGGCGACCTCTCGATGGCGCCGATGGAGAGCGCCGAGCTGCCTCTGGATGATGTCCCGACGGACGAGGTCGAGAACCCCTGCAAAGGAACGCTGCGGCTCATCGCGACGGTCGTGCTTCCCGGAGACCTCGAACGATCGCTCGCAGCCATCGTGGGCACGGACCAAAAAGCGGGGTTGCATCGGGGCGGAGCGGAGGTCGAAGGCTCGAGGATCCTCGGCATTTATTCGGACCACGTGGTCCTTCGAAGCTCGGGTGGGCTTTGCCGGCTGGCGATGTTCGAGGTGGCGGGCGCAGCTCAGAGACCCGTTCCACGACTAGCACCCGCTGCAAGGATGACCGCCAAACGGGAAGCGGCCCAGCGGGGACCGTCAGTCGATCGCAACGTCGGTCTGACCGAAGAAGAGATCGCCCAAGGCGTCGAACAGGTGAACAGCACCAACTTCAACCTCTCTCGCGCGATGGTCAACAAAGTTCTCGACAACGCGGGCAAGCTGATCGGCATTGCTGCGGTCGCACCCAAGATGGAGGGCGGGCAGTCGGTCGGGATGGAGATCCGTGGCGTTCAGACCAACACGCTCTTGTACAAGCTCGGCATCCGAAACGGAGACATCCTCGAAACCGTCAATGGGCAGGCGCTGAACAACCCGGACGCTGCCCTCGGTGCCTACTCGACCCTCAGGACGGCGGACAAGTTCAACCTATCGATCCGTCGCGGCGGTCAATCGATGATGATCAACTACAATCTGCAGTGAGCATGCCCCCGCAGGGTCACTCGGTAGGAGTCGGCGGCGGCCGCCAATCGTCCGGCATCGACCGTATGTGCAGATCGCGCTGCGGGAACGCGATCTCGATTCCGGCCTCCCGGAAGGCTTTGTCGATGCTCATGTGTAGCTCGTGCCGAGCGGGGAGGAGCTGAGGAACGGTGCGGACGAAGACCCGCAGCTCGAAGGAGAGCGAGCTGTCGCCAAAGCCGAGGAAAAACGCTTGAGGCGGTGGGTCCCTCAAAACGCGTCTCGACTCTTTGGCAACGCGGGTGAGGATCTCGATCGAACGCTCCGTATCTGAGCCGTAGGCGATGCCCACGGGGATGTCCACGCGAAGGACCGCGTCGGACAACGTCCAGTTGATGAGCTGGCCGGTCACGAACTCCTTGTTGGGCACGATGAGCTCTTTACGGTCGAACGCGGTGATCCACGTCGCTCGGATCTGGATCTTCGAGACCGTGCCGCTGGTCTCTCCCACCGTGACCGTATCCCCCACGCGAATCGGGCGCTCGAACAAGATGATCAGACCTGAGACGAAGTTCGCGAAGATCTCCTGCAACCCGAAACCGAGGCCCAAGCCGATGGCCGCAACCAGCCATTGAATGCTCGACCACCCGATGCCAATCGCCTCGAAGGCAAATGCGAGGCCGGCCAAGACGACTGCGTATTTGACGATGGTCGAATACGCATATCTCTCTCCGGGGCCGAGCCGGCGAAACAACGTCGCCTCGAGCAACCCCGGCAGGGCACGAATGGACGCCAAGGTGACGATGGCGATCAGGAGCGACCGGAACAAATCAGCGAGGGTGATCGCCACCAATCGGTCTTCGGTGGAGAAGCGCTCGACCCCTGACGGATCCGTTTGGGAGATCGTCACTGTCTGCGTGACGCTCCACAGCTCGACCTGCTGAAAGATTCTCGCGGCAGGCAAGAGGTCGGCCCAGACTGCGATCGTGCCGAGGAGCGCGAGAAGGAGCCCAGTGCCGACCATCAGCGGGCTGACCTCCATGGTGGTCGCAGGCTTCGAGGCCCCCTGTTCGGGGGCCTCCTCCTCGAGGGCTGCATGGCGCTGTGCGATCATCCACCAGCGAGAGACCAGCTGAACGGCGATCACGAGCCCGAAGAGAAGAGCGAGGTTCAGGTGCAACCGGATCGCGACTTGAAGGGCAGTCCAATAGAAACCCTGAAACGCGCCAACGCCGAGGACGAGAGGGACCGCGACCGACATCAACCTGACCGCCCGCCAGAGCCATCGACGCTCCCTTCGCCCCCGCAAGACCTCGGCAAACGGTCCGCCCCGGCGGAGTGCGAAATAGTTGAAGACCGCGATCGCGAGCATCGAGACGAGGAAGGCAAGCCGTCCGATCGACTCTCGCCAAAGATCCTCGCCGCGCACTTCGAGGACGAAAATCACGAAGACCGCGGGAGCCGTGATCATCGTCAGCCACCGGAGGTTTCGCCAAAGGGCCGCCGCGGCCTCGTGCGACCACCCGCAGTGAGCTTCCGCGAGGCCACCGGGACGAACGAGCTGTCGCGCGAGGCGGAGGGTCCCCCAATAAGCAGCGGTCACGACGAGGCCGTAGGCAACGCTCCTGGCGAACTGCGTGGCGACGGGGGAGAGGCCGAGGCGCCAGCCGACGTACGCCATCAGGACTGGCAGCCAGACGGCAAGCGCAAGGGTCAACCCGAGCGTTTCCACCGTCGGCGCGAACTCGGCGCAATCGGGTTTTTCGGCGCGTTGGCCGAGAGCTCGAATTCGCGGACTTACCCATCGAAGAAACGGAAGGAAAAGAAGCGCCAGAAGCAAAGCGAGCAGATGAAGGGGCCACAGGCGGGTCGCCGTGTCGCGAAGGCCTCTGCCGAGCTGCACCCAATTCGCCGGTCCGAAGAGCCAGGCCATGGCGTTCCGCCCGTCGGAGAGAAGCTCGGGCTGCACCGCCTTACCGCTCGGGATCCAGAGGATGTGCTCGTCGATGAAGTCGAGGAGATCTTTGGTGCGATCGATCAGCTCCTGCTGCTGCGCATCGAAGTCGACGAGCTTTTGGAAATAGGTTTCATAGTCCTCGATCAACGCATCCATGTATTTGCGCTGGGTCTCGAAGAGCTGTCGAAGGAGCCGTTCGACCTCTTTGCGCTGCTCGGGCGGCAGGGGCTCGTCGACGGACGCCATCACCTCGGTGACGAGCGCGTCGATGTCGCCCAGTGCTTGCCTCTGCTCTCGCAGCTTGATCTGCTGAAGCTGCACGTCACCGATCTGCTCCTGGCGCATGCGGATGAACCGGCGGTACATGCCGATGTCCGGCGCTTCGGCCCGACGACGCCTCAACAAGACCCCTACGGAATCCGCGAGCCCGACAGCCTCGACTCTCGCGGCAAGCCGGCCGAGCTCTGACTCGATGTCCGCGACCTGAGCCTCGGCTCGCCAGAGCTTCTCGCTGACCTGATCGATCTGCGCATGGAGCCCATCGTCGCCGGTCCAAAGCGAGGCCAACGCCTCGTTTCGCTCATAAAGCGCACGGATGGTCTCCTTGAAGCCCTCCGGCAACGCGGTGAGCTCCTCGAGGAGCCGTTTTGCCGCTTCATTCTCGCGCTCGATCTGCGATCGCTCCGCTCTCTGCTTCGCATCGCGGAGCTTGACGGTCAGCGCTTCGTAGTAGGCAGCTCGCAGGGTCGCGCGGTCACGCCGCTTGCCAAGAAGTACGCCGCGGGCGTCGTAGCTCGATAGCTCGCTTTGATATGCCTCGACCTCGGCCTGCTGCGCCGCACGCCTGAGCTCCTCGAGCTTTACGAGCGCGTCGGCAACGGCCGGATCATCGCTTGGCAGAGTCGAGGGCGTGTTGGTAAGCACTTCGAGCTTCTGCTTGGCGATCGACAAGAGCTCGGGAACCTTCTTTCGTCGCTCCGCCCGCTGCTCGGCTTCCGCGTCGAGCTCCATCGCCTCCCTACGGGCCGCTGCGAGGTCCTGCTGAGCCTCGATGAGCTGCGCGTCGAGCTCGGCAACGGTGGCCTCATCCGAAACGCTGATCGCGTCACGCTTCTGAAGGACTTGGATGTCCCGGTCGATGACCTGGATCCGGGCCGGCGCTTCTCGCGCGGCAACCAGATATTCGGCGGACTTGGCCTGCCATTCGCGCAGCAGCGCGCGCTGCTCCTCGGTCTTGCGCTGAATTTCCGCGAGCTCCGCTGAAATGGTGTCGGCCGCCGACTCCTCTGGGGGTGCGCGGAGCGGACCGATCTGCGCCAACGCCGCATGCGCCCCGGTGAGGATCGAGAGACAGAGCCCAAGTGCTGCTGCGGCAGGCCACTGCTTGATTCGGTCGTTCATGGCCGCTTTCGAATTCGCATCCCGGCCTGGCTTAGCACGGGCGCCCTGTAGGGCTGTGTATACCTGAACGCTTACACCCTTTTGGGTGTATCGGCGACGCCTCGTTCGAAGGGATGTCCGTCAAAGCCATGATCATCGAGCCGGTGCAGAGCGGGAATGGCAACGACGGCGCGCGGTACCGATGGCAGGGCGAGAAGCGCGCCACCGACTGCGCGCATGGTAAACTAGAGGCACCCATGGTGGAATCGATAGGTATCTGCGAAACACATCAACTTCCACTCGATCGACAGGGCGAGTGTGAGCTCTGCCGATTGGGCGGAATGCCCTCGAAGGCGCCGCATTCGCCCAGCCCTTGGTGGGTCATCCTCATCCCACTCGTTCTGCTCCTCGCCGGAATCGTCTGGGTAGTCTCTTCGTTCGGCTCAAAGCCTCAAATCTTGCCACCGCGGGGCGTTCCGGCCGCCACGCCTGCAACCGCAAGCCCCGCGCAACCGGTCACGAAACCAGTCGAGCCTGCGGCGGCCCCGGAGCCGCCGGCGCCCCCGATCTCCCGAGAAGACATCCCAGTCCCGGAACCGAAGCCCAAGAGCCCCGATCCGTAAAATCGTTGCGGGCCAGTCGTCGAGCTAGCTATCCTCGAAGAATGGTGGGAGGCCCAGGGATAGGCGGACGGCCTGCTCAGGTGGGCATCGATTTCGATGTCTCTTTGTGGCCGCTCGTCTTGGTTTCCCTTCCCGCCACGCTTCAGCTCGACGACGTCCGCTACTTGCAGGAGTCCTACGAGCACATTTTTGCGGCACCACGCCGCCACGCGCTCGTCGTCGATACCACACCGCTCGAGAACATCCCCGACGCGACGCTGCGCCGCCGGATGAAGGATTTCGAAGACAGCCGCCGCCCGATCATCCGAGAGAAGAACATCGGCAGTGCGATCGTGCTGTCGAACTCGCTCGTGCGCGGCGCGTTCACCGCGCTTCGATGGATCTCGCCCCAGCCGGCACCCAACAAGGCGTTTTCAAACGTGCGCGATGCAGCTCGATGGTGCATCGAGGGAATCGAAGCGGACGGGCAAGAGGTGCCAACCGGGGCATACATCCTCGCGGGCATGTCGAAAGCCGTCAGCGTCTGAGCGCCGAGGCCCCGTCACCGCCACGGGGGTCGCGGCCTAGATTTGTGCGCTGCGAGGGGAGCTGAGGAGCATCGCGAGCCACGACCACTCTTCGGATTGCGTCGCGGTCATGCGCACGATGATGGTGAGTGGGACGGAGAGCAGCGCACCGACCGGACCGAGTACGAAGCCCCAGAAGACCATCGAAAGAACGACCACCGACGGCGACAGGTCGGTCGCCTGCCCTGCCCATCGTGGTTCGATGAGGATCCCAACGACCAGGTTGATCACGAAGTAGCCGAGCGTGAGCGCGGCCGACGGGAGCCAGCCGAGGGTGACGAGAGAGAGCGCTATCGCCGGTATCGCGGCCACGATGCTGCCGAGGCTAGGCACGTAGTTGAGGATGAACGCGATCAGTCCGAACAAGAGGGAATGTCCGAGGCCGACCACCTCTGTGAGGCCCGCAACGAGAAGGCCCGTTGCGGCACTAGTCACCGTCTTGATCAGGAGATATCGCTGTACATCGCGTGCCGCCGCCTTGAGCACGAGAATGTCGAGCCGGCCCAGTCGCTGCCGGCCCTGAAGCTTCTGCGTGATGGAGGCGCTCTCCACGACCAGAAACACGGTGATGAGCAGCACGAGAAAGCCGACCGACACGAAGCTGAGCGCGAGAGTCAAACCGGGAAGAGTGAGGCCCCGTAGAAGCTCGTTCGGATCGAACTGCTCGACTGCGACGGCGGGAATGCCAAGGCCCTGGCTCCAGAACCACGAGGCTGTTTCAAACTGCAGCCGATCGAAGTCTGCGCGTGACTGAGCAAACGCCATTGCAAAGTCGGTCGCAGCTCGCGTCGTGAGAAACCCGAGCCCAGTGACGACGGCCACCGCTGCAAGACAGGCAATCAACACCGCGGCCCAATGGGGAATCCCTTTGTCGGTGAGATCGAGAATCTTCGAAAGGCTGATCGCGATCAGAGCGGCAAGAAGAATGGGGATGACGATCGGACGACCCAAGTGCAGAACGACCAAAAAGACGCCAAACGCAGCTACGCGAACCATGTCGCGGAAGCTAGCATCTCGAAGACACCTGCGCCGACCGCCCTACGCGGGCTTCCCAAACATCAATCCAAAGAACGACGTCCCCGTGTGCTTCAGCATTCCGATGATGTAGATGAGCGCGATCGCACCGTCGAAGGCAACGATGCCGTACTGCCAGCTCTCGGCGATGCCCCGGGGAACCATGTAAACGATGCTGGCCGCTGCGGTCAGGCGCACGAAACCCTGCCAGAAGATGATCGGAGCGCGCACCTTCATGTCTTGCGCGGACCACATGAGCGCTGCCCCCGCGAAGATCAGGAAGCCGCCGCACGCCATGAGCGCGCCGAAGTGCGTGTCCTTCGTTTCGAAGATCGCCGCGGCCCACGTCGCAAGGCCGATCGGGATATCGAGAAAACCGGTGATCAGGACGAACTTCCTCAGCACCTCACGCTCCTTCTGCGCCTCTGGGCGAGTGGCGGGGCGAGTCTACGCCAGGGGTGGGCGCGGGTCATCCGAAAGTCCGCCCATGGGTGTGATCCATCACACACCAGGAGGCTGTTATTGTTGACGTCCGGGAAGGCCGCCTCGACACTGTTCAATGGGGGTCGCGCTTCCTTCGGGGGCGGGTCGTATCACCGGTCAGGGGGAACCGATGAAGCGCTTTTCATTTGTTGTAGGGGCATTCTGGATTGTGACGGCGGGGGCCGGCGCGCAGGAGCTGCCCGGCGATTTCGCAGTCAACCAGAACGGCGTGACACTGGCCGGGGCCCCGCAAGAGGCGGAAGTCGACACGCCCGAGAGGCGGAAGCCGTACGACAAGAAGGTCGGCGGGCTCGTCTGGCTCGAGGCGACGGCAGGGCCTTCTCGCTTCAATGCAACCCAGTTCCGGACCCTCAACATCATTCCCGCGGAGGTTCAGCAATCCATTCCGAGGGTCGTGGTCAGCGGTCCGGAGTTCGGCGCCGCGCTCAGCTTTCGTGCGGGGTCGACGACGATCGGCGCCCGGTTCAAGCGTGCCGACTATGACCCATTCGACCTGACCTCGGTCGGTTTGGACCTCGGCTTCTTGATCCGCGCGGTCCCCTACGTGCACCCGTCGATCCGGCTCGGCTTCAACTACTGCACGACCACGGGTGGTCTCGTCCTCCCGGGCTTCGACGGCCTGGTCAGCAACGTGCGCAGTCAGGGCGGAGGAGCGAGCATTGGCGCCGGGCTCCGAATTCCCATCGTGCGATGGGTGTCGATCGCAGCCGACTTCGACTACTCGATCATCGGTCTGGTCTTTCGGGGCACCGAAAACGTGACCGGAGGAAGCTTCACCGCGGGAACCGGTGGAACCGCCATCGCGGGCACGTTTGCACTTACGTTCCACCTAGGGGGCTGATCCCCCGCGTGCGCCGGGACTGCACCGAGTGTGCATCTCACGAACCTTCCGGCTATGCTGAGGCCCGGGCTGGAAGTAGTCGATGAAGATCATGGTCACGGGTGGTGCTGGCTTCATCGGTGCCAACTTCTTGAATCGGTGGGTCCCTCAGCTCCCTGAGCACGACTTCATCAACCTCGACAAGCTCACCTACGCTGCGAACCTCGGCAGCCTGCGAGCGATCGAGTCGTTGCCGAACTACTCCCTCCGACGAGTGGACATCACCGACATGCCAGCCGTCGATGCCGCATACGAGGATCTCGACCCCGACCTCGTGGTGCACTTTGCGGCCGAAAGTCACGTCGATCGAAGCATCCTCGGTCCGCGTGAGTTCATTCGAACCAACATCGAGGGAACCTTCAATCTCCTCGAAGCCTGCCGCAAACACTGGTCGGGCGGCGAGAATCGCCTGTTCCATCACGTGAGCACCGACGAGGTCTATGGCTCCCTCGGCGAGACCGGTCTTTTCGAGGAGTCGACCCCGTACGATCCGTCGAGCCCCTACTCCGCCTCGAAGGCGGCAAGCGACCACATCGTTCGCGCCTATCATCGGACGTATGGCCTTCCGATCAAGATCACCAATTGTTCGAACAACTATGGCCCCATGCAGTTCCCCGAAAAGCTGATCCCGCTGATGATCCTCAACGCCATCGAAGGAAAACCGCTTCCGATTTACGGCGAGGGGCTCAACGTCAGGGACTGGCTCTACGTCGAGGATCACTGTGAGGCGATCTGGACGGTGATCGGCAAGGGTCGGGTCGGCCGCACCTACAACATCGGTGGGAACAACGAAAAGACGAACATCGACGTGGTGGACACGCTTTGCCGAGTGGTCGCGGAAGAGACGGGCGCAGACGTCGGCGAGCTCCTCGCCCTCAAGACCTTCGTCAAGGACCGTCCTGGCCATGATTTGCGCTACGCGATCGACGCGACGCGCATCCGCGAGGAGTGCGGCTGGCAGCCCAAGGAAACCTTCGACACCGGCATTCGCAAGACGGTCCAATGGTATCTGTCGAACCAAGACTGGGTGGATGAAGTACGCTCCGGCGAGTATCGAACATGGATCGACCTGAACTACGGAGACCGGGCAGGTAAAGTGGGCGCATGATCGGCAAAGGCATCATCTTGGCAGGCGGAACAGGCACCCGGCTGCATCCACTCACCAGAGGTTTGAGCAAACAACTCATGCCCATCTACGACAAACCGATGATCTACTATCCTCTGTCGACGCTGATGCTCGCAGGGATTCGAGAGATCCTCATCATCACGACGCCCCACGAGCAGGCTCTCTTTCAGGGCCTTCTCGGTGACGGGGAGAGCTGGGGCGTTCGATTCGAGTACGCGGTGCAGCCGAGCCCCGACGGACTGGCCCAAGCGTTCTTGATCGGCGCAGACTTCATCGACGGCGACCCTTGCG
The DNA here is from genome assembly GCA_963792825.1 of uncultured delta proteobacterium. Classification (GTDB taxonomy): domain Bacteria; phylum Myxococcota_A; class Polyangia; order Polyangiales; family Houyiibacteriaceae; genus SG8-38. Next base: position 659,087 of record CAWBXS010000002.1, read on the forward strand.
CGCTCGTCCTCGGCGACAACATCTTTTACGGCCACGGCCTTCAGGGCCTGTTGACACAAAGCGCGCAAGAGACCGAAGGAGCGACAATCTTCGGCTACTACGTGAGCGACCCGACGGCTTACGGAGTAGCGGAGTTCGACGCTGACGGTGTCGTCATCGGGCTCGAAGAAAAGCCCACGAAGCCGAAGTCGAACTACGCCGTGGCTGGGCTCTACTTCTACGACGAAGACGTGGTTGCCCACGCCGAGGCGCTCGAGCCCTCTGCCAGAGGCGAGCTCGAAATCACCGACCTCAATCGCAGATACCTCGACGCCGGCAAGCTGCGCCTGCGGAAGTTCGGTCGAGGGGTCGCGTGGCTCGATACGGGGACCCCGAAGGCCTTGCTGCAAGCTGCAAATTTCGTTCAGACGATTCAAGAGCGCCAAGGGCTACGCGCCTCGTGCCCCGAGGAGATTTCCTTTCGTAAGGGCTGGATCGACGCAGACCAGCTCGCGCGGCTCGCAAAGCCGCTCGCGAAGACCGAGTACGGGCAGTACTTGCACGACCTCGCAAGAGGCTTGGACGTCTGATGAAAGTCGAGGCCGCGAACATCCCGGGCCTCTTGATCATCGAGCCGGACGTGCACGGGGACGAACGCGGCTTCTTCATGGAATCGTATTCTCGAAAGCGCTATGTCGCGGCGGGCATCACGGGCGACTTCGTTCAAGACAACGTCTCGCTGTCCGCCCATGGCATCTTGCGCGGCCTTCATCTTCAACACCCGAATGATCAGGGAAAACTGTGCTTCGTTCTCGAGGGCCGAGTGTTCGACGTCGCAGTGGACGTCCGGTTTGGTTCTCCGACGTTCGGCCGTTGGGAGGGCATCACCTTGTCCTCGGAGAATCGAAGGCAGCTCTACGTTCCTCCCGGGTTTGCCCATGGGTTCTGCGTCCTCAGTGAGCAGGCGCTCTTCTGCTACAAATGCACCGGCTTCTACGACGCGCCAAGCGAGATCGGAATCGCCTGGAACGACCCCGAGATCGGCATCGAATGGCCTATTCGATCGCCGCGGCTGTCGGGCAAAGACCAAGCGAACCCACCACTCGCGCAGATCCCGACCGACCGCCTTCCACGTCATGAGTGAGGTCCTCGTGATTGGCGCCGACGGGATGCTCGGACGGTGTTGGACCGAGCTGCTGACCGGCCGTGGCATCGAGCATGCCGCAACCACCCGGTCTACGCTCGACATCACCGACGCGTCGGCGTTGGACCGCTCCGTCGAGCCAGGGACCCAGTGGGTCGTCAACTGCGCGGCGTACACCCTCGTCGATGCTGCGGAGGAGCACGAGGAGCTGGCCGACGAGGTCAACGGCGCTGCGGTGGGCCGGTTGGCCGAACGATGCAAGGCAGTGGGCGCCAAGCTCCTCCACTACAGCACCGACTACGTCTTCGATGGAACCGCGACATCGCCCTACCGGCCGGACCATCCTAGGAACCCGGTAAACGCGTACGGGCGAAGCAAAGCGCTCGGAGAAGAGCTCATCGAACGTTCCGGCGTCGAGCATCTTCTGGTCCGAGCCAGCTGGCTCTACGCCCCTTGGGGCAAGAACTTCGTTCTGACGATCCGGGAGCTCGCCAAGGCGCGCGAGAAGCTGCGGGTCGTCGACGATCAGCGGGGCCGTCCGACCGACTGCCAGAGGTTGGCCGCGGTGAGCCTCTTGCTAGCCGATCACGGAAGCAGAGGGATCTTCCACGTGACCGATGGCGGCGAGTGCACCTGGTTCGAGCTTGCGGCCCTCGTGGCGGAAGTGGTCAACCCCGACTGCCGAGTAGAGCCCTGCACGAGTGAAGAGTTCCCGCGCCCCGCCCCCCGACCGCCGTACAGCGTGCTCGACGTTTCAGCGACCGAAGAGGTCGTCGGAGCGCTGATTCCGTGGGAGGATCGGGTTCGGGAGACGTTGGCTCGCGTCGAACGCTAGCCGGCGCTTCTCTGCGGGGGCGACACCGCCATGACGGCCGAAGCACAAGCGACGAGCAGGGACCTCGTCATCCACGATCGACTGACCATCCCTGCGCGAGACCTATCCTGGACCGCGAGCCGCGCATCCGGTCCCGGCGGTCAGAACGTGAACAAGGTTGCGACGAAGGTGACTCTTCGGTTCGATCTCCGCGGCACCGAGGCGCTGACGCGCGCCCAAAAGGCGCGGCTTCGGACGCTCGGAGGCAAGCGGATCGATGCCCAAGGGTCGCTCGCCATCACCGCCCAAGCCGAGCGCTCCCAGAGACAGAATCTCGCGCGGGCACGGAGCGCCTTGCGGAAGCTGATCGCAAGAGCCCTCGTGCCGCCGAAACACCGAGTCGCGACGAAGCCAACCCGGGCGTCCAAGAGGCGGCGTCTCGAAGGAAAGCGCCGGCGGGGGGACCAAAAGAAGGTGCGCGGCCGGGTGAGCGCGGTCGACGACTAACGCCCTCTCACGATCGAAGTCAGTCGAGCAAATACACCTTCGTCGGAGGTAGGCCGAGGCTCGGGGCGATCTCGGTCTCGCCGACCTGGACGAAGCCGCCCTGCTCGACCGCGAGCTGCAGCACGACGTCCGCAGCTGCATCGGGCACGTAGAGCATCTCGCTTTCGGGGTCGTACGCCGCGACGCCGATCACGAACGAGTCGGTTGATTCGTAAACGAGCTCCTGCGCGCCCGTGGCGAGGTCGATCGCATAGAGCGCGTCGACCGTCGTCGCGAAGTCACCGGTCGCGACGCCGACGATTCGCTCCGGAGCGATCGCAGCGATGGAGTTGACCGCGATTGCAGACCCGGGATGGTCGGCCACCCGCCAAATCCGCTCGATTGCGACCCCGCTCTCCCCGACGTCGAGCAGCACGATCCCCGAAGACGCCCGCACCTGCGGCTCGTCCCCAAACGGCTGCGCAAAGCCGACGCACGCGACGACGACCTTGCCCGGTGCTCCCAGCACAGGAACGGTGTTCCCGCAACTCTTGAGGCCCTCGAGCTGGAGCCCCTCGACCGAGGAGTCTTCGAGGCCGACGACGGCGACCATTCCCGGGCCCGCCGCATCGAAGCTCGCGCTGATGCGGTCGAGCCCGACGACGAGGGTCGAGCCGACGAGCACGCCGCGGCTCGGCCTTGCAAAGACGTCGACCTGCGTCGGTCCGCCGTCGCCCATCACGGTCGCCGTCGTATCGAGCGAGGAGAGATCGATTCGGGCCCCGGTTCGGCTCATGTCGGTCGGATCGATCTCGAAGAGGTCGTTGCCTTTGTTCTCCGGTGACGCCGTCGGATCGAGGTTGGACTCATACCGCGGCACCCACGCGCTCTTTTCGTTCACGAAGATGAAATCCTGCGGGTTCGAGGAGAAGCCCGCGTTGCCTAGCTCGCCATGCGTCCGCACCTGTCCGTTGAGCGCCCCGCTAGGCACGAAAAAGCGCGTGACGACGTCCGTGAAGAACCGATCGATCACGGCAAACGTCCCATCGCCGGCCTGACGGTTCGGCAAGACGACGTCGCCCGACAAGGTTGCAACCAGGCCCGGATAGGTCGTCCCGGAGCTCAGCCAGCTATCGTCGATCACCGCGAAATCCCGATCGAGCATTGCGATCGACGAGCTGCTGAAGTCCGAGCTGACGACCGCGTAGCGCGGCATGGCGTCGAGCGGCTCGAGCGCCGCGACACCACCCACCACAGGGCTTGCTTCACCACAGCCCATGGCAGCGAGCACAAGGCCGATCAAGAAAACGAATTGGATATGCCGTCCCATATGCCATCCCCGAGGCGATTCGAGTGAGCTCACGATGGGTAGGTCTCCGGGCTCGTGACCCTAGGCTCTGCCGCCTTCCCAGGCTCTCACCCAGTGGCATCGTGGCAGCGCATTCAGTCACATACCGTGGCGGGTCCGCGTCGGCCTCTCACCGACTTCCCTGTTCAACCGAACGGCTGTCTCTCCGTCGGTCTATCTCCAGCGCCCTCGATGAGGCCGCCTTCAACCCTCGCAAGAGCTCGAACGGTACGTTGGGGCAGGTCGAAGTCAAGCTACCAGGTGTAGCGATAGCTAAGACGTCCCGTATAGCGCCGCCCGGGCAATGGAAAACCGAGGAGATCGACGCCACGAACGTCGAGCAGATCGTCGACCCGGAAGCTCAGGCCGAGCGTGCCCTCCAGCAGGTCCACGCCGACGCCCGTCGCGAGCACGGAACGCGCGCGAAGAACGACGAGGTTGGTCCGGTCCTCATAGCTCTGTCCGATGTACGCGACTTGAAAGAATCCCATGATGTCCGAGACCCACTTCGACAGCCTGGACGAGTGAGCCTCGGGCTGGACGAACGCGACCCACTCCGGCTGCCCGGGCACCTGCCTACCGAGCGCCTCGTCGACGGCCTGTGTCCAGGTCACCTCCCCTTGGACGATGAAGTGATGTGTGATGCCTCCCCGGAGCTCTATTTCCACCCCGCGGTTCCGCACCGAGTCGACGTTCTCCGCCCGAATTTGGAACTGCGACACCCGGAAGAAGCGAATGGCATCGTCGATCTGGGTGAGAAAGGCCCCCACCGACGCGTATCCGCTGATGATCTTGGTGTGACCTCGCGCCGTGACCGCGCCGTCGTACGCGAGGCTCCGCTCGGGACGGAGACCGGGGTTGGCACTGATGGTCGCGCGGTTGCCAAAGAGCTGAAGGAACGACGGCAGCTTGTAGCCGCTGCTGACCGAGGCGCGAAACGCGAGCCATTCCAAAGGCGAAATCGCGCCGGCCACTCGAAACGTCGGAAGGAAGTCCGAAGCGGCATCTTTCGTCGGTCCGACGAGCGGGTCCTCCCCAATCGTCACGCGGCTCCAGCTCAAGCGCACGCTCGGGCGAAGCTCGAGAGCGACTCTGCCGAGCTCGCCAAAAAAGCGGGGTTCGATCGTTCCTGCAGCAGTCACTCGATTGGAAGCGCGATCCGGCGTCGCGGAGGGAAGCTGATGATCCGGCACGAACGCCTGGTAGCGGATGGAGCCGATCGTCGTGAGCTCCAGCCAAGGGACGACCTTCACCGCGCTCGCCACTCGGCCCAAGAGCGCGTGCGTCCGATCGTCCAAGCGTTGCGGTCCGCCGAGACCGGTCTCTCCGAGCTCGTCCGTCAGCCGGTTTCTCCCGTAATCGTAGTTGGCCACGACTTGAAGACGGTAGGGATGCCTGCCTTCCTTCTCTTGAAGCCAGGAGGCGGACCCGATCAACCGTGTCGTTTTGGTCCGGGCTTCGAGTGCCGGGCTACTGCCGGGCCCTGGCTCGCCACGCTCTCTCCCCAGACCCAGAAACACGAGGTCCAGGTGACTCGAATCACTGGTCTTGACCACCAGGTTGCTGAACCCGAAGCCCTCGAGAAAGTCAGCGTTCTGGCGAATTCGCTCGACGTCATCGGTGGGATTCAATGGTGTCACGTCGAAGAGATAGGGGTAGTCATTGCGGGCCCCCGCGCCGCCTGCAGTCCCGAAGAACTGAACCTTTTCGGCAGCCATGGATCCGAACGCGTTCGCGCGCCACAAACCATAGCTGCCGAGGGTCGCACGTGCGCCCACTTCGTTCTCTCGATGGGTGCGCGGCAGCAAGCGCAACACGCCCCCCACCGCGCCTTCGTTGAGCCATGCCGGCGATCCGCCGCGATAGACTTCGAACCCATCGAGGGCCTCGAGTGGGATGAGGCTCAAGTCGAACGTGCCCGTGTCGGCACTGCTGATGGGGATGTCACCGAGCATCACCGCGGACTGGTCACACGAGACCCCGCGTAAGCGAACGCAAAAAGGGGTTCCGGGGCCGCCTGCTGCGACCACGCGCGTGCCCGCCGATTCCAACAGCAACTGATCGGTCGTTTGAGCGACAATCCGGTCTTCGATGAGGATCTCGCTACCCGCTGCTGTCGGATCGAGCGAATTGGTCGAGGGGATTGGGCGCGTGACCTTCGCGGTCGTGCCGAACTGCGCAGACGCGGGCGAGGCCAACGAGACAGCCGCCGCGAGCGCCATCACGGCGTAGCGGCCGAGACGAAAGAACCGCCTCGGTCGTTCGATCCGCGCCTGGTCGATGTCTTCCAAATCCCGTTCCTGATTCGGGAACGGTCGATCGAACGGAACGGAAATCCCGGCTCGCGACCCTCACCATCCCCGAGGTGATAGGCACAAATGCGTTCGCAGGTTTCCGGGCTCGCGACCCCAGGTCCTGTCACCTTCCCAGGCTCATCGCCCAGTGGCATTACGACAGAACGTTCAGTCACATACCGTGGCGGGTCCGCGCCGGCCTCTCACCGGCTTCCCTACTTGCGGCGACGATGACCGATCCCCCTCACACGGTCAATCATCGGCGGTGCACATCGATCGAGCCGTATCTGCGTGGTAAGGACGCGCGGTGCGGCTCTATCCCTTGCTGTTTCTCCTGTTGCTGATCGCCGGAGCGCTGGCCGTGCTCGTCGGGTCGGGTGATTTGGCCGATCCGGCGCTACGAGACACGTTTCTCAAGCTGCGCGGGTTTCGCCTGACTGCGGCATTCATTGCTGGGGCGGCACTGGCGGTGGGCGGCGTCGTCGTGCAGGGCTTGTTCCGCAACCCTCTCGCAAGCCCGTCGGTCCTCGGCACGACTGCCGGCGCCAGCTTCGGAGGGCAAGTGGCCCTGCTCGCCTACGGAATCGCCGGGGTCGGCACCGGCTTTGTCGTTCCCGAGATGATCGTGCCGATCGGGTGCTTCATCGGCGCGTTGAGCGCACTGGCGGTTCTCTTGCTGTTTTTGAGGGTGACCGAAGATCTGCTCGCCCTCCTGCTGACCGGCTTCGTCTTGAGTGCCCTCTTTTTGAGCTTGAGCGCATTTGTGACCAGTGTCGCGCAAGAAACGTGGGAGCTCGGACGAGCGGTCGTATCGTTTTCACTGGGCTCGGTGAGCGGCACAGGACCCCGCCAGCTAGCCTTCGCGCTCCCGCTGATCGCAGTGGCGCTCGTGGCGTGCTGGTCTTGGGGGCGGTCGCTCGATCTCTTGTTGAGCGGCGAAGAGGAAGCGCAGTCGTTGGGCGCCGATGTCGGCGTGGTCCGCTGGTGGTCTGCAATTTGGGTGAGCGTCTTGGTCGCAGGTGCCGTCTCCGTCGGCGGGAACGTGGGCTTCGTAGGTCTCGTCATCCCCCACATGCTGCGCCCCTATGCCGGAACGAAGCACCGGCGGTTGATTCCTGCGGCAGCCCTCGCTGGGGGAATCTTCCTGGTCGCGTGCGACATCGTGGCGCGAATCATTCCATCGCGGAGCGAGATTCCGCTCGGCGTGGTGACCGGGTTGATCGGTGCGCCCTTGTTCCTGCTGCTACTCATACGGCTTCGCCGGGAGCATGCCTATGCGTGAGGACGACGGGCGTGCGGCGCTGCGAGCGAGCGGCGTGAGTGTCGAGCTGGGCGGACGCCGCGTGCTGCACGACGTCACCTTCGATGCGAACCCGGGTGAGGTCCTCGCACTACTCGGCCCGAACGGCGCAGGAAAGAGCACGCTCCTGAAAGCCCTTGCGGGCTTGCTGCCCTATGAGGGCCGGATCGCGATTGCGAACACCGACGTCGCGTCTCTTTCTCCACACGGCAGGGCCAAACGCATCTCCTACGTGCCTCAGCGGAGCCTCCTCAGGTCCGCACTGTCGGTCGAGGAGGTCGTCGCCCTCGGGCGCTATGTCCACGGGAGCCGGTTCGGTGGAATGTCGAAGAACGACAAACGAGCCATCGACCACGCTCTCGAGACGGCCCATGCCGATGGGCTCCGCGATCGAATCTTCACCCAGCTTTCCGTCGGGGAGCAGCAGCGGGTGTTGCTGGCCCGGGCCCTTGCCTCGGACGCGCCCATCTTATTGCTCGATGAGCCGACCGCATCCCTCGACGTCGGCGAAGGAATGGCCGTGCTTCGATTGATCAGAACGCTTGCTGCACGCCGGCACACGTTGATCGTCGTGCTACATGACCTTGCCGATGCGCGCAGCACGACTGATCGGGCGCTCTTGTTGAAGGACGGCCGGATCGTCGAGCAGGGCGACACCACCGAGGTGGTCAGCGCCGAGCCCATTCGGGCGGTGTACGGGGTCAAGCTCATCGAGAACGCGCGGATCGGTTTCGAGACCGACATCGAGCCGACGCGGGAGCCTTAGATGACTGGGATCAGCCGCATCAATGGCGCACTCTTGATCGGTGCGATGCTCACGAGCGCTGCCCTGACGGGCGCCGTGTCGAGAAAGGTGCCGAGCGATCGGGGCGCCCCGCGCACGGTCGAAGATGCCAGAGGCAAACCCATCCCGGTCCGCGACTATGAGCGGATCGTCAGCACGAGCACCATTGCGGACCAAGTTCTGGTCGAGATCATCGAGCCGAGCCGATTGCTCGCGGTCAGCGGCCATACGCTTCGGACCCAGGCCTCCCCGATGTACGAGAACAAGATCGGCGTCGAGCGCGCGCGCGACATCGAGGCGATCATCGAGCTCAAACCCGACATCGTATTCATCAACAACTTCGTCGACCGCCGCCACGTGGCGCGTCTCGAGGATGCAGGCCTCAACGTCTTCGACCTCGGGGAGATGCGCGGCCTTCGGACCCTGCTTCCGAACATCCTGCAGCTAGCGACCGTGCTCGGCGTCGAAAAACGCGGCGAACAGCTGTCGAACGAGCTCCTGCGCAAGCTCCACGAGGTATCCGCAGACGTTGCCGACGAAGACAGGCAACGCGGGCTTTACGTCGGAATTCACGGTGACCGGCTTTACGGCGGAACCGAAGGGACGAGCTTCCATGACGTGCTCGTCGCCGGCGGCCTAACCGACGTCGCGGCCGAGGCAGGCTACGAGGGCTGGCCCGCCTACACCAGCGAACAGCTCCTTAGCCTCGACCCGCCGTGGATCATCACCAACCCCGGCACCGAGCGTTCCCTCTGCGATCATCCCGGCTTCGAGTTGCTTTCCGCCTGCCGGGAAGGACGGGTCCGCGGCGTCGACACGGATCTCTTGACCGATCCAGGGTTGGGGATGCTCCCCGCGGCCGAGGCCGTGCACGCGGCGGTCTACGGTGATGGTCCTTAGAATCTCGTGAGCCGGGCTCGGCTAACGGAGGACCGCACGGAGAAGCTCGTCATACGCTTCGGTGCGCTCGAACTCGGGGAACTCTTCGGCGACGTTGTCGGGGCACCGGAACAAGATTCCCCGATCGGCTTCCTTCAGCATGGTCGTGTCGTTGTAGCTGTCACCCGCCGCATGAACCCGAAAACCGATGCTCCGAAGCGCTGCGACCGCCTTGCGCTTGCCATCTGGGATCCGGAGCCGGTAGCCGGTCACGCGGTTGGTCTCGTTCGTCGAGAGCTCGTGGCAAAAGAGCGTCGGTTGACCGAGTTGGCGCATGAAGGGTACGGCAAACTGGTAGAACGTGTCACTCAGGATGATCACCTGCGTACGATCGCGGAGCTCGTCGAGAAACGCCCGGGCTCCGGGCAGCGGCGCCATGGTACCGATCACGTCCTCGATGTCCGACAACGTGAATCCGTGCTCGTCTAGAATCTCGAGTCGCCCGCGCATGAGCTTGTCATAGTTGGGCTCATCGCGGGTCGTTCGCCGCAGCGAATCGATTCCGGTCTTTTCAGCGAAGGCGATCCACACCTCCGGGATGAGGACTCCTTCGAGGTCGAGACAAACGAGCAGCGGTGGCATGCGTGGGACTCCGAGGCCCAAATGGGGCAGCTATGCAAGGGCGGTGCGTGTACCCGATTTTCGCGCTCGAGCAAATCGCTTCGACTCGACAGAGGGCTCGCCGCGGGTCACGAACGGCGAGGAAATGACGTTTCGAAACGCGATCTTTGCCGGTGGAGGCAGCCGCTGTTTCTGGCAGCTCGGCTTTTGGGAGGGCGCGAAGCAGTCGGGGCTCGATCTGCAAAGCTCGGTGAAGTTCGCCGGTTCGACGAGCGCAGGGTGCGCGATGGCGAGCGCAGCGATCCTCGACCGTTCGTATTCTGCGCTGAGTCTCTTCAAAGACTTCACGGCAAAGAACCCGAGAAACATCTATTGGAAGAACATCAATCCGCTCGAGCGGGGAAGCATACTCCCGCATGCTCGCATGTACCGAGAGGCCCTCAGCGAGCTGATCCGACCCGATGACTTCGAGACGTTGAAGAAGACTTCGCTTCACTTCCTGATGAGTGCGTACCCGAAGTGGCTTGGCGGCGCGATCGGTGCGGCCATGGCGCTCTGCATCTACGGCATGGAGATGACTCTCCGAAAAGATCCCCTCCACCCGAGGTGGCCGGCGAAAGCGGGCTTCAAGCCGCTCGTCGGACGCTCGGCCGACTGCCACACGCCGGAGGACTACATCGCCATGGTGTTGGCGGCATCATGCATCCCTCCCATCCTGCCGGAGGGCCGGTTCGGAGACCGAAAGGTGCTCGATGGTGGCTTGATCGAGAGCATCCCCGTTCGGCTGGCAGAAAACGAGCCCGGGCAAACGCTGGTTCTCTTGAGCCAGAAGTACGATCGTGAGCTGCCGTCGACGAAGCGCGTCATTTGGGTGCAGCCGTCTCAACCGATCAAAATCGACAAGTTCGACTACGCGAACCCCGATGGGCTCCAGGATACCTTCGACCTGGGCATCGCCGATGGCCAAGCGTTCGGCCGGCGTCGTCCCCTCGATGCCGGCGTTCATAGCTCCGCGCAGTGACGCGATCAGTCCTGACACTCGCCGTTGCGCTCGGACTAGCGTCACTCGGGGTCTTCGAAGGCACGCACCTTCGACTCGACACGGGCCTCGAGGCGTTGCTTCCATCCGACTCGGTGTCCGTGGTCTCCCTACAGGAAGTGCGTAGGAAGCTCGGTCTCGAAGAGCCGCTCACGGTGTTGATCGCCTCGGACGACCCGGAGCGCAACCACGCCCTCGTGGACCTGCTCGCGCAAACCTTCGCTCAGTGGCCCGAAACGGTTTGGGTCATGACGAGCTACGGCCTAGACGCGCTCGCCGAGCGTGCCCTCTACTACGTCGATGCGCCTACCCTTTCCGAATGGAGCGAGCTCGCGGAAGAAGCGCTCGACTGGGAGGTCTGCAAAGCGTCACCGCTATGCGTCACCATCGCCGATCCGCCCGAGCTTCCGAGCAGCGCCGATGTCCGCGAAGCGGTCGACCGTTCGCCCGCAGGGACGGTGCTGCGCCAGCTCACGGGGCAGTCCGCTGAAGAGACACCCTCCCGGGGCATTGACGAAGAGCCGCAGGCGCTCTGCAACGACGAAGGGACCGTGTGTGCCGTGGAGGTCATGTTGAGCGGCTCGCCGGGGGATCTAAGTTTTGCACGAATGATTAAGGAGCGGACCGAGGCCGTGACTGGGCCACTCGCGCGCGCGCAAAGCCAGGACACCCGCATCGAAGTCATCGGCCGATATCGCGTGGCGCCACTCGAGCATGGCGTCATCGTTCACGACCTTCGGCTGGTGTCGATCTTGGCTGCGTTCGGCACGCTGCTCGTGGTCTTGGTGTTCTTCCGTGATCTGACGGCGGTCGTGCAACTCATGGCGCCCATGCTGAGCGGCCTTGCCGTGGCCGTCGGCCTCATCGTGTTCATCGAGCCCGAGATCAACATCATCAGCGCGTCGGCGCTCGCCATCCTCGCCGGAATGGCGATCGACTTCGGAATCCATCTGCTGATGCACTACCAGTCCGCGCGCTCCGATGGGCTGCGCCCTGCCGCCGCGGCCAAGGCAAGCGTGGGGGAGCTGTGGGTATCGCTCTTGGTCGCCGGCTTGACGACGGCGTGCGGTTTCGGCGCCCTGTCGATGACCGATTTTCAAGGGTTTTCGCAGATGGGCTGGATGGCCTCGCTCGGCATCATGTTGACGTTGCTTTGGACGCTTGCCGTGTTTCCAAGCATGGTTCGCTTGATCCCCGGTAAGGAGAGGGCCTTGCGGCAGCCGCGGGCGAAGGATCGAAGCAACCGTCTTCTTGCGTCGATCCTTCTCGTCGCAGGGCTGCTTGCCCTTCCGCTGGCGCTCGGGGTCGGATTCGAGCCCAACTTGAGCAAGCTTCAGCCCGAGGGCGTCGACCACGGCATCGACGCCTCGCTGATGCGAGCCCGTGGAAACGTCAACGCCCTCTTCGTCGGAGAGTCGCGCGATGCGGTGAAGGCGGCGATCGAAGACGAGCGGATGGGGGAAGGCGCGATGGAGGCGCTCGGCGTCGCGCCCGTGGTGGTCTCTTCACAGGTGATTTTTCCCGAAGACGCAGCGGAGAAAGCCGAGATCCTGGTGCACCTCAAAGCCACCATCGGCCGGGCGCGTGAAAAGGCCATCGAGCGACAAGACGCGGCGCTCCTCGAGGAGCTCGACGAGCTGGAGCCCTGGGTCGACGTGGCCGGCCCGCCAGAGCCTGACCAGCTCCCCAACTGGCTCGCGGCGTTCCTGGTCTCGAAAGACGGCTCTATCGGCAAGAGCGGTATCCTCTACGTGCCGCTGCGAGGCTCGGACTCAGCAGCCATGGAGCGGCTTTCCGCTTGGCTCGACCGGCTACGCGAGGCCCATCCGACGGTCACGTTTGCATCTGCGGCAGCGCTGCTCGGCGAGGTGACCCCCGCGCTAATCGCAGATGCACCATGGATCCTCGCTCTCGTGTTCTTGGGCCTCATCCTCGCGACGGCCATCGCGAGTCGATCCTTCACGATCACGCGCGACGTGTTCCTCGCGACCGCGTTGAGCACCGTCCTCTTCGCGGCAACGTTGAGCCTCTTCGAAATCAAGCTCCATCTCTACAACTTGCTCGCAGTGCCCGTCGTGGTCGGCCTTGCCGTCGACGGAGCGGTGCACGTGCGATGGGCGCAGAGCTACGAATCCGCACGAAAGCAGCTCGCGAGCTACAAAGCGGTCGCCGCGTCCACCCTAACGTCGATGGTCGCGTTCGGTGCGCTGATGACGGCCGACAGCCCGGGTCTACGGTCGCTCGGAAAGGTCGGGGTCATCGGCCTCGGGGTCTCGCTTGGGGTGAATCTCGTCTGGCTCCGCATGTGGTGCACGCCGCAGCAGACCGGGGGAGCCTGACACGGCGTGCGGCATCCGGATCGATGAGCTCGTTTCGTGCTAAGGACGGGCCAGGTGATCTCGATCGTGGTGCCGACATATCGGGAGGCAGACAATCTTCCGCTGCTTGCAAAGGCGATCGACGAGACCTTCGCGGACCTCGATGAAGACTACGAGCTCCTGTTCGTCGATGACGATTCGCGAGACGGCTCCGAAGAGATTTGCGCAACGCTTTCCGAGACGCTGCCCGTGCGCATCATCGTTCGAAAAGGTACGCGGGGGCTGGCCACCGCGGTGTTGCACGGGATCTCACTTTGCTCCGGAGAGATCATCGTCGTGATGGACGCCGACCTCTCCCATCCGTCCGACGCGATCCCGGTCATGCTCGAGAGGCTGCAGAGCGGCGAAAGCGACTTCGTCCTCGGCTCACGCCATGTTCGCGGAGGCTCAATCCACGAAGACTGGAGCGCGATTCGAAGGCTCGGCTCCACCATCGCCTCTCTGCTCGCAAAGCCTCTATGCTCGCTCGAGGACCCGATGAGCGGGTTCTTCGCGTTTCGCCGCGCCGACATGCCGGACCGGAGCGGTCTTCGTCCCATCGGCTACAAGATCGCGCTGGAGCTCCTGGTCAAGGGCGACTTTCACCACCCAAGCGAAGTGCCGATCCACTTCGCCAGCCGACGACACGGCGACAGCAAGCTCTCGCTCGCAGAGCACTTGCGCTTCCTACGCCACCTACGCCGGCTTTACGCGTTCAAGCTCCTCACGCGCAGAGCCCCGTGACGCGACCGAAAACGGCGAGTTGACTTCTCTCCGCGATCCAAATCGGAAAAGGGATACTTTGTCCAGTAGAAAGCGACGGATCGGCCCGATTGCACTGCACGAGGCCGGAAGGCGCGAGGCCAAACGCCAGGGCACCAATCGTTCGCTCGCATCACACCCGGATACGTGATTCCCGAAAAAAGGGGGTAGACAGAACGTTCCGCCTTTGTGCATTCTCCGCAACACCGGGGTTCACATCAACTCCGGGGCCAATATTTGGAGCGCTCTGTTCGAGACAGGTGGAGGTGCGACGTGAAGTATGGATGGATCGCAGTAGTCGCCATGATGGTGACCTCGTTCACGACGACGCAGGTCGCCGCGCAGACCGAGAAGGGCGTCGACAATAGAGTCGACAAGAAAGACATCACGCCGCCGGACACGTCTGGAATGTCCGAGCTCGAGAAGCTTCAGGCCATGGAGGTGGAATCGGAGGAGCTGACCGTGACCGGCGCCGAGCCGGTCAGCGAGGATACGGCCGCAGGAGCTGGAGAGAACGAGATGGGCCAAGGCACGCAAGCGGAGGAACGCGTGTACGAGTACGGGGGCATAGGCGAAGTCGGCCAAAGCGTCCGAACGACGGACGACCAGGAGGCCCTCCCGCTCAAGTTCAACTTCCATGGGTACTACCGAACTCGCTACGACTGGATCGGCAACGCGCCGATGCCGGTGAACAGCATCCCGGGCGCCGAGTCGCGCTTTCCCAGCAAGAACGTCTCGTATGGCTACATGCGGCTTCGTATCGATCCCGAGCTCACCTACGGCCCGAACCCCGATCTCCCGATCGCACGCCTACGCTTCACCATCGACGGTTTCGATAACGTGGTCTGGGGCGACAACGCCCGCGTGTTCAGCGTTCCGCTGTTCGCGGTCGATCAGTCCTATACCGACGTCAATGGCTTCGACCTGCGAGACTCGCTCAAGCTCGAGCGCGCGTGGATCGAGTTCCTCGTCCCCGTCGGCCAAATCCGTGTTGGCCGAATGGAATCGCAATGGGGCGTTGGGCTTTTGACCCATGCCGGCAACGGCCTCGCCGAGTGGGGCGACTTCCTTCAAGGCGAGACCTTCGATCGCGTCATCTTCGCGACACGGCCGATCACGCTGGCGCGAGGCATCGCCAAGGGCGATACCCGATCGACGCCGCTCATCTATGCGTTCGTCTACGACCGGCTCACTCAGGATCCCGTCGTCGACTCGGTCATTTCCTCGAATGCGTTCGGCCAGGGTGGGGCGGCAACCGACCCGAACTTCAAGCCCTTCTATACGACGTTCGATGAGCGTTCGACTTTCCCGCTCGCCTATCTGAGCAACCTCGATCGACGCGTGAGCGAGATCGTCAACGTTCTCGCCTGGAACGACGAGGAGTACGGCCGGGCCGCCACCGACGAGCTGTTCGTCGGCGCCTACGTCGTCTACCGATTCCAGCGGTCGACCGACAGCCGCATCACGATCCCCGACGTCGCCTGGCGGCTCAAGCACACGCTCAAGAACAAGCGGAACTTGGCGATCACAACCGAGGGTGAGTTTTACACGATCCTCGGTCATAGCGGTGCCCTCGCCTTTACCGGGAATCCGGCATATGGCCCCAACGTTCCCTGTCCCCGAGTTCCTCCGGGGCCTTGCAACAGAGGCGAGGCACGCATCTACAATGCGCTCGCCCGGATCGGCGTCATGGACGAAGGCGATTGGGCCGCCCAGCTCGAGGGCGGCTTTGCATCCGGCGACGCCAACGTACTGTCGGGAGCAGTCCCCCCAAACGAGATCGAGTCAGGCACGCCCACGCTCACGACTCGATCGTTCAACACGAACGTGAAGGTGGGGCTCTTGATGTATCAGGTCGCGCTCAAGGCGCTCACGTTTCAGGCCCTTGCGCCGCTCAATGCACAAGAGCTCGGCGCCAACGGCAGCGTCTGGAACTCGAAGTACTTCCTGCCGAGCTTTCGTTTCACCATCGTCAACGGTCTCGAGGTTCACACGCAGTTTCTCTTGGCCTGGGCCGACAAGATCGACCCGTACATCTATGGCGGCAAAAAGAACACATCGTGCGGATTCCGTATCGAGTGTTTCATGGGCTGGGAGGCTGACCTAGCTCTCCGCGCAAGGATGGGCGCCAAGGACATCATCTGGATCGATCTCGAAACGGGCCTCATGCAGCCGAAGCAAGCATTTACGAATGCCGCCGATCCCGCCAGCGGCACTTTTGGCGGTGGTCTCAATAGCAATGCCTACCTGTGGACAGTTCAGGTACGCGCTGCCATGATTTTCTGACCGGGTAATGCGATGAGAAAGGTACAGACCATGAAATTTGCAAATCTTGTCGGGTTGCTCGCATTGGCTTGCGCGGCACTGGCCTGCGACAACTGGACCGACCAGCAACCCATCACGAACGGGGACGAATTCGGTACGCCAGGAACCGGCGGCACCGGCGGCACGGGCGGCATGGGCGGCACGGGGGGCATCCCGGACAACGGCGCCTGCACGAACGAAGCCGATCAGATGGTCTACGACAACCTCACGTTCGTCGACGCGGCGGGGATTACCTACACCGGGACCGAGGCGGCGTCCGCGATCGGCAGCGATTGTATCTTTGGCTCGGCGGCCTCGACCCCGCCGCTCTCTGGCTGCGCGACCCAAGCGGGGGCTGTCCTTGGTTGCTTTCCCCGATGTGATCAATCGGTGATCAACGCGCTTGCGGACTGTGTGGCGGGGTGTACGCAAGAAGCGACCGGCCTCTCGACAGGATGCATGTCGTGCACCGGCGACACCGTCGCCTGCGGCGCGGCGTTCTGCACGACGCAATGCGTCTCCGATACCAACGCGCCCGCCTGCATCCAGTGCCGGTGTGACAACGACTGCATCCAGTCTTTCGACACCTGCTCAGGTCTTCCATCCGGCGGAGAGTGCAGCTAGCCCCGGCGTGGCGAGCTGGCCCGAATCCGAAAAAGGGCGCCCACACGAGGTGGGTGCCCTTTTTCAATTCCCCATGCAAGCAACGTCGACGTTGGCGACCTCGGGCCGGCAAGGGTAGGAATCGAGCGGCACCCTCTCCACCCACGCGAGCACGTCCGGGCAATCGAGCTCGGCTGCGCATTGAAACACCGCCTCGACCGCATCGCCGCAGGCCTCGGACACCGCTCGCTCGTCGGCCAAATCGCGTTCGCAGCCCTGCTCGCAATGGGCCTGGGTGAAGGTGAACGTTCTGCACTCCCTCACCACCTTGGTGCAAAACGCAATGCAGGTAGGCCCCGGCTGGAACGTCGTGCCGCCCATTCCGCCCGCGCCGGCAACCCCGCCTGCACCCCCGGAGCCTCCGGTGCCGTTCCCGTCACCACAGCCAGAGGCCACCGCGGATAGGGTCCAGAGGAACGCCAAGGCACATCGGAGCATCTTCATCCTCGTCAGTTCTTCCCCAGGATTTCCTGTACGCGAATCAGGAGTGATTTCGGGTACAAGCGCCCGGCAAGGGCCTCGCGGGCCTTGCGTTGAACGGCCTGCCAGGCCTGCTGATTGCGCCAGAGGTTGACCACCTCGAGCCTGCGCGCGAGCGCCTCGCTGGCTTCTTTGTCGAGCTTGCGCCCGCCCTCGCGGAACTCGTCTGCGTGGTCGGCCGCGCTCTTCCGGAGGAACTCTTGAACGTCTTTCGGAAGCTCGGCGAGACGATCCTTCTTGATCACGTAGGCCCCCACCACGATGCCCCCGCCGGGCTTGGTCATCGTCTTGAGCCGCGTGTGCCATTGAAAGGCGAGGACCCCGATTGAGGAGGCGATCACGGTGTCGATCATGCCGGTCTGGAGCGCCGAAAACACCTCTGGCAACCCGAGCGTCACCCCGTTTGCACCGGCGGCCTCGATGAACGCCTTCATCGTCGGGGAGCCTCGCCACACCCACGGCCGCACGTTCTTCAAGTCGTCGGGATGCTGGATCTTGTGCTTCGAAAAGATTCGAATCTGCCCCGAGTCCCCCCAGGAGATCAGCGCGTAGCCTGCTTGGTCGAAGAGGGCTTCGAGCTCGGGCGCGAGCTTCTGCCGAACGTCGTCGAGCTCCGGATAGCTGCCGATCAGGCCCGGCGCCTGCAGCACCAGCACCTGAGGGACGAGCGCGCCGAGGCCCGTCGAGGTCAAGAGCGCGCCGTCGAGCTGCCCCACGCGCATCTTGCGAACGACGGTCAGCTCGTCGCCGGCAACCCCACCGTGGTACATCTTGAGCTCGACCTGCCCGTCGGTTCGTTCCTTCAGCTCTTTTCGAAGCTCCTGAAACGCCCTCCCGAGCCCGGAGTCCCGGGGCGCCAACGTGGCGATTCGCAGCTGATGCGTCGGCTCGGGGCTCGCTTCGGCGCTCGCTTGGCTTTCGAACGAATCCGCGCTGATCACGAGGGAGAGCAGGACGAACGACAGCCAGAGGGCAACGCGCGGCATCCAGTACCAAAGCACGAACCAGAGCGCTCCTCAAGAGCCTCAGCCCGCTCGGTTCTGAAGAAGCTGCTAACAAGGGACCATGAGCGAAAGCATCCAGGTTCGTTCCCCGATGCAGGCCCTGGTGGTCCGCATCGAAACGAAGATCGGCCAAGCGGTGGCAGCGGGCCAAACGCTCGTGATCCTCGAAGCGATGAAGATGGAGCACCTGGTCGCCGCCGAGGGTGCCGGCGTCGTCGAGGAGGTGCACGTTCATCCGGATTCGATGGTCGCGGCTGGAGATCGGCTGGTGTCTCTCCGACCGAGCGCCGACGTCGAGGCAGAACGGACCGCGGAGGCGGAGCCGCCGCCCCAAGGCCCGAGGCGGGATCTCGCAGAGGTGAACGAGCGCCACGCATTTGGGCTCGATGAGAACCGCCCGGAGGCGGTCGAACAACGTAGGAAGACCGGTCAGCGGACCGCGCGCGAGAACGTCACAGACCTCGTCGACGAGGGAACCTTCATCGAGTACGGCGCGCTGGTCGTGGCTGCTCAGCGACGGCGACGGTCGATCGAGGAGTTGATTCGGCGCACCCCGGCCGATGGGATGGTTGCGGGGATCGGGCGCGTCAATGGAGCGCTCTTCGGCGACGCCGTCACGCCGTGCGTGGTCGTGTCCTACGACTACACGGTGCTTGCGGGCACGCAGGGCACGATGAACCACTTGAAGAAGGATCGCATGTTCGAGATCGCCGAGCAGCGGGGCCTTCCGGTCGTGCTCTTCTCCGAGGGCGGCGGTGGCCGTCCGGGCGACACGGACCACGCCATCATCGCCGGCCTCGACTGCCGCGCGTTTCAGTACTTCGCCGCACTGTCGGGCAAGGTTCCGCTGGTCGGGGTCAACTCCGGCCGGTGCTTCGCGGGAAATGCCGCGCTTCTCGGCTGTTGCAACGTCGTCATCGCGACGAAGGCCTCCAACATCGGGATGGGCGGTCCCGCCATGATCGAGGGGGGCGGGCTCGGCGTGTTTGCCCCCGAGGACATCGGTCCCTCAGCTTCCCAGTTTCGGAACGGCGTGATCGACGTTCTCGTTGAAGACGACGCCGAGGCTGTTGCGGCGGCCAAGAAGTACCTCTCGTACTTTCAGGGCGCCATCGGTGACTCGGAGCAGGCCGATCAGCGTTTACTGCGCTCGGCTGTCCCCGAAAACCGCCTTCGCGTCTATGACGTTCGAAGCATCATCGCGACGCTGGCGGACACCGGCTCGGTCCTCGAGCTGACGGGCGGTTTCGGCCGAGGGATGGTCACGGTGCTGGCGCGCTTCGAAGGTCAGCCCGTGGGCGTTCTCGCCAACGACCCAATGCACCTCGGAGGCGCGATCGACGCGGAGGCGGCCGACAAGGGAAGTCGGTTCATGAAGCTCTGCAACACGTTTGGTATTCCGCTGCTCTTTCTCTGTGATACGCCGGGGTTCATGGTCGGGCCGAAGGCCGAGGAAGCGGGGCTGGTCAAGCGCGCCGCGGCGCTGTTCACGGCTGGCGCCTCCCTGCGAGTTCCTTTCTGCACCATCGTCCTTCGCAAGGGCTACGGGCTCGGGGCTCAGGCGATGGCCGGCGGCAGCTTCAAAGCGCCGGTCTTCACGATCTCGTGGCCGACCGGCGAGTTCGGGGGGATGGGTCTCGAAGGCGCGGTCAAGCTCGGCTTTCGAAAAGAGCTCGAATCGGTGGTTGACCCAAAGGCACGGGAAGAGATGTTTCAGAACATGGTCGAACGGCTCTACGAGCGCGGCAAGGCGATCAACATGGCGGAGCACTTCGAGATCGACGCGGTGATCGACCCGGCCGACTCGCGCCGTTGGATCGTGCGCGCCCTCGGCCGCCCTCAGGCCTGAAGAGAGGAGCGGACCTCCGCGGCCGCACGGGCTCCGGCGGAGATCGCGCCATCCATGTACCCGCACCATCGCTCGGCGCTCTCGGTGCCCGCCCAGAAGATGCGACCCACGGGCTTGCGCAGAGAATCGCCGCCCGCGGTCAGCACCCCCGGCGTGAGCGGCGTGATGCAGCCGGTGCTCCACGGGTCAGCCGCCCAGTCTTTTTCGACGTAGCCCGTGGCATCGCGCGCCCTCGGACCGAAATAGCGAACCAGCTCCTCCTTCAATCCCTCCTCGCGAGCCCTGCGGTCGGCGAGGTGTGGGCACTCGACGACCGAGAGGAAGCAGCTGAGGACGCCCATCGAGCCATCCTCGGGACTGTTGTCGAACACGAGCTGAATCGGGCTGCGATCGCTTTGCATCGCACCGTTGAGACCGGCTGCCCGCCAGAATGGGCTCTTGTAGAGCATGGCGGCTTTGACGAGCGGGAGGCGGGGTAATCGTGCCCAACCCGAGACCAAGTCGCGACGAGGCGTTGGCAGGGCCGGCACGAACTCGATCCGCAGGGTGTCGGCCGGCGCCATGGCGACGATGACGCGATCGGCGGTGAACGTTTCAAAGGGCGTCACCACGTGCATTGGCCCAGGAGGCTGGTCTTCGATGCGGAGCACGGGCCGGCCGAGGACCAGCCGATCTCCGAGATCGGCAGCCATGCGCTCCGAGATCACCTGGGAGCCGCCGGTGATCCGCTGGTCCTGAGCACCCCCGTCGTTGAGGATCACGGGCAGCAGGCCGCCCGCCGAGCGTAGATAATGCAAGACCCAAAGCAGCGAGATGCGCTCGGGGTAGCCCGCCCAGACCGCCCGGGTGATCAAACGGAAGACCGAGGGGGTGAAGCTCGTCGAGGCGCGCTCCCGGAGCCAATCGCCGAGCGTCACCTGGTCGAGCGCTGCGGCCCCCTCCATGAGCCACGGCTCGCCGAGCGGCATCCTCTTGCAGAGTCGATCGAGCTGCCAGGCGACCTTGGTGAAGTCGGCCGCTTCGGCAAGGCTGATGTCGGGCAGGAACCCCCGGGAGATCACGCCTTCGATGTCGTACGTGGTGTCGCCTTCGTAATACGCATCGAAGGCGCCGATGCCGAGCTCGTCGATCAGCGAAGCGATGCTGTCTTGCCCTGGGCCGATCCATTCTCCACCGACTTCGACGACGTGTCCGCCGCCGATCGGCATGTTGAGCGTGCGCCCTCCCACGCGATCGCTTGCTTCGAGCACCACGACCGAATCCACTCCTCGCCGTCGAAGCGCCCGTCCGGCCATCAGTCCGGAGAGCCCTGCCCCGACGACGATCACCTCCGCGTGCCTCGCAGGATGCACGCGGAGGTGATCGTCGTCGGCAGCAGCGCGGGCGAAGCTGCGCGCCCCGAGCGCGGCCGCCGCCGCACCCCCACTGAGACGCACGAATCGCCTGCGGCCGAATCGATCGTTCATGGCGGCACGCATCCGTTCCCGGGGGCGAGCCAGGCGACGATGAGGCGGAGATCACCTTCAGGAACCATGTCGACGACCCCCTGCATGATCGCATCCGAGTCCCCCCGAATGCGGGCCGCGATCTCCCCGAGGCGACGATGGAGATAGCCTGCGTACTGGCCGCACAGCCGGGACGCCAGCAATCCGTCGTTGCCCTCGCCGTTTGCGCCGTGACAAGAAGCACAATGCTCTGCGAAGAGCGCCGCGCCGCGCATTCGCTCCTCCTCGGCCGCTTCATTCTGCGGTACCGCAGTCTCGGGCAGCCCGGAGAGATACGCAGCAACTTCCGCGATCTCTTCGGGACGGAGCGCGCGTGCAAACGGCTCCATCACCGCAAGGCCCGTGACCCCCGCCCGCAGGAGGTTCAGCTTGTTCTCGATCACGGCGCGCCGCTGCCCGTTCAGCCTCGGGATCGCCCCGTCGGGCCGACCGCTTCCATCGTGTAAATGACAAGAGGCACACGCGGCGTAAACCGACGGCTCGCCCGGAGGGGCCGTGCTCCGAAGCGCCTCGGCAATGCGGGCGGACTCCTCGGAGCCGGGCCCGCGCATCGCGAGCCATGCAACCGACACCAACACCACCAGGATGCCGAGCGCCGGGACTAGGACGAACATGCGCGTCACCGGCGCGAGCATATCAGAGGTTCGCGGGCACGTGCGGCGCAGGTGAGCGCTCGGCGCGGGAGGTCATTGCCCCTTCGCGAGCTTAGCCCAGGAGTCTTTCAACTGGATGGTCCGGTTGTAAACGGGGCGGCGCGGGGTGCTGTCCGGATCGACGACGAAATAGCCGAGGCGCTCGAATTGAACACGCTCGCCCGGGCCCCGAGGGGCTAGACTCGGCTCGAGCTTGGCACCCTCCACCACCTCGAGGGACCCGGTGTAAATGCGATCGGTGAACTCGCCCGGGTGCGCTTCGTCGAGCGGATTCTCCTCGTTGAAGAGCCGATCGTAGAGCCGTACCTCGGCATCGACCGCGTGCTTCGCGCTCACCCAGTGGATCGTCCCGCGCACCTTGCGGCCATCGGGGGCGTTGCCACCTTTCGATTTCGGATCCCAACTGCAGCGGAGCTCGAGGATGTGGCCCGCCCGATCTTTGACGACCTCCGTGCAGGTCACGAGCCCGCCGTAGCGGAGCCGCACTTCTTTGCCCGGTGCCAATCGAAACCACTTCTTGATGGGCTCCTCCATGAAGTCGTCGCGCTCGATGAAGACCTCACGGGTGAGATGCAGCCTCCGTGACCCGAAGCTCGGGTCGTCGGGACTGAAGGGCGCCTCGAGCTCGATCTCTTCACCTTCGTCGAGGTTCTCGATCACGAGCTTCAGCGGACGTAGAACGGCCATCGTGCGTGGAGAGGTCGCGTTGAGGTCCTCACGAAGCGCATGCTCGAGCAGCCCGACGTCCACGACGCTGTCCCTGCGGGACACCCCGATGCGCTCGGCAAATCGGCGGATCGCTGCCGGCGTATACCCTCGACGGCGCATGCCCGCGATCGTGGGCATCCGGGGGTCGTCCCAGCCGCTCACGTGTCCTTCCTCGACCAGCCGCTTGAGGAGGCGCTTGCTCATGACCGTGTAGGTCAGGTTCAGCCGCGCGAACTCGTACTGCCGAGGCACCGGGTCGAAGTCGAAATGAGACACGAACCATTGGTAGAGCGGATTGTGGTGCGCGAATTCCAGCGTGCAGACGGAGTGTGTGATCCCCTCGAAGGCATCCGACATCGGATGGGCATAGTCGTACATCGGGTAAATGCACCAATCGTCGCCGGTGCGATGATGGGTGACTTTGCGAATGCGGTACATCAAGGGGTCGCGTAGGTTCACGTCCTTCGAAGCCATGTCGATCTTCGCGCGCAGAACGTGGGCGCCTTCCTCGAACTCGCCAGCGCGCATTCGCGCGAACAGATTCAGGTTCTCCTCGACGCCGCGATCGCGAAAAGCGCTGTTCACGCCCGGACTGTAGAAATCGCCCCGGCTCTGCCGGATCGCGTCGGGACTCTGACTGTCGACATACGCGAGCCCGCGCTCGATCAAATCGACCGCGCAGTCGTAAAGCCGTCCGAAGTAGTCCGATGCAAAGTATTCGTGGCTGCCCCAATCGAATCCGAGCCACCGGACGTCCTCACGAATTGCATCGACGTACTCGGTGTCCTCGGCCTCCGGATTCGTATCGTCGAAGCGCAGATGGCACCGGCCCTTTTTCGATAGCTCCGCGGTCGTGAAGTTCAGACAGATCGACTTGGCATGCCCGATGTGCAGATAGCCGTTGGGCTCAGGGGGAAAGCGGGTGATGACCCAACCGCCGTGTTTCCCTTCCTCGAGGTCCGCCTGGACGAGGTCGTGGATAAAGTTCGGTGCGTTCTCTCGGTTGTCCGCCCTGCCCGTCGGCTCGCCCATGTCCGAGGTCTAGCGCGCTTTTCGAAGCCACGCCGCCTTTGTGTCAGTCCCCGAGGACGCCCCGAACCCGTGCAAAGACGGGCAAATGATCGGAGAGGGAACCGCAGCGCTCGGGCGCGCAACGGCCCGCAGAAACGATCTCGAGGTTCTTCGTCATGATGAGGTCGATGACCATCGGAAACGGATCAAAAGACGTATACCTCTGGTCGAGTGGAAGGTTCTGGTGCGTGTCCGAGTAGCCTCGCTCGAGGAATGATCGGACGGCGGGCTCGTTGAGCGTGCCCTTGTCGAGGTCGTCGAAGTAGAAGAACGTGTTGAGGTCCCCCCCTGCAATCACGGGATGGGTCACCCCTTCGCTGTCGGCAGCGATCTCTTCTGCCTGCGCGTCGCGAATGTCGAGCGCGGTCAGCGTCGACTCGAGGTGCATCGCATAGAACCGAACGAGCTGGGAGCCAATCTTTGCGTCGACGGCGATGGCGATGCGTCCTCCGAGGCGTGGCTCGTCGGGATCTGGCGCACCGGGGGGTGTGTACCAACTCCGATTCTGTGCGTGACGGATCGGACGGACATTGCCCAGAGGGAAGCGGGACACGATTGCGTTACCATGCTCACACACGGGCGGATCGTAGGGGCCCATGGTTCCTCGGTTTGCCGGAAGCTCGAGAAACTCAGTCGCGTACACGTAGTAGTAACCGAGGCGCTCCGCATAATCGCGGGCGATGTTTCGGAAGTCCGTTCGTTGGCATCCGCGGTCCACCTCGCTCAGGAGCAGCACGTCCGGTATCGGTGAGTCGATCCCGCTCGTGACCCAGTCGAGCTGAGCATCGGCCTCGAAGCCGCGCAGGATGTTGTATGCCAGCACCACGATCTCATCTTTTGGAGGTTCCTCCTGATTCGAAAACGTCGCGCCTTCGAGCTCGCAGTCGATGAAGGTCGTATCGGGTGCGTCGTCCGGCGCTGCGGCTTCGGCGCACAAGCGCTCCGTGCGCACGTCAGGCGTGTTGGTCCGCCAAGTAAACTCCTCGAACTCCGGCTCACCGCCCGCTGTGCCGCCAGAGCCCGCACTGCCGCCGCCGCCACCGCTTCCTCCGCTCCCGCCGCCACAGGCGAAGACCGCGCTCGAGGCCAAAACGAGCAGCCCGATCCCGGTCGTGGTGCGAAGCATGCCAGACCGTACGCGATCATGGGTTCTCTGGCACCCCCGGCTCGAGCCCCGCATGTGGCGAACGGACCGTACGGAACTATTCTTCCGCCGTGCTTGCGAAGGGCCCTTTGGTGGGGCAAGGGTGACCGCCATGTCGACGAGCTATCTCTGTGCCGACTGCGATCTCGAGTTCGCTCTCGAAGGGGCAAATGACGATCCACGGTGTCCCCAATGCCACCGAACCGAGGCCGTCGAGCCCGCCCGTGGCTCCGCGCTTCAAAGCGACATCTGGCGCCAGTGGCTGATCGTGTTCGCGCTTCTCTTCATCGCCGGCATCGCCTATCTGTGGTTCGAATGACGGTCCAAATCTCCTACGTATCGGACGTCTTGTGCGTCTGGGCCTACATTGCCGAGGCTCGCTTGGACGAGCTTCGCAAGGAGTTCGGAGCGTCGATCGAGCTCGAGTACCGTTTCATCCCGATCTTTGGCGCCACGCGACACCGGATCGGCGAAGGCTGGAAGAACCGCGGCGGATACGCCGGCTTTGGGGCGCACGTGAGAAAAGTCGCCGAAGGGTTTCCACACGTCTCGGTGAGTGAGCGTGTGTGGAGCGAGGTCGCGCCAACGACGTCGTCTTGCGCGCACGAGATCCTGTGTGCGGTCCGGCTGCTCGCCGATCAGGGCGCGTTAGACCCGGGACCTCAGGCCGAGGCTGGTGGGCGCACGCTCCTCGAGGAGGCGATTTGGCGCGTTCGGTTGGCTTTCTTCGAGCACGCCCGCGACATCGCGCACCGGGAGGTGCTCCTCGACGTGCTCGCAGAGGTTGGCGTGCCCACGGCGGCGATCGAAGCAAAGCTAGCGTCGGGCGAGGCGATGGCCGAGCTTTGCCGGGACATCGAGCTCCGCGACGAGCACAAGATCGAAGGCAGCCCGACCTTTTCTCTGAACCAGGGCAGGCAGAAGCTCTACGGCAACGTCGGGTACAGGGTCGTCTCGGCGAACCTACGCGAGCTGCTCGAACAGCCCGACCACCAGGCGTCGTGGTGCTGACCGGCGCTTAGTGGGCCGGCGCAGGGCTCTGGCTCGGTCGACTGTCGCGGTCGACTTCTTCCGTGGGTCGGCGACCGAGAAGCCGCATGATTCCGAGACCCAAAGCTCCGCCGGTCAGCGCAGCAACGGTGAGCGCAGTGAGAGACAGAAGAACGATGAGAAGCTCAGTTTGCATGGGAAACCCCGATCTTTTGGCGGACCACCGGCTGGTGACTCGCGGTACTATTGAATCTTGGTCATTTCGACGCGCCGCGTCAAGGCCTAGCTCTGCAAAATTGCGTCTATACCGTTATCGATAGCGCGAAAGCTCAACGATTGCGTGGAATCAATCGACGGTGGCGACGCGCCGTGGAGCTCGCGCCGAGCGCCTTCCAACACGGCCGAAGTCCTCGAGAACGGGCGCTCTGTCGCGAAAGCGGACCTTCATCGGCATTCCCCGCTGACCCGGGTTGAGCGAAAGCTCAGGCCGGAGGTCCGGCACGAATCCCTCGAGGATGTTGACGTCGACGTTCTGAATGAGCGTGCCGAGAATGATGCGCATTTCCATCATCGCAAACTGCTTGCCGAGACACACGCGCGGCCCCGCTGCAAAAGGGACATAGGCTCCCTTGGGTAGGCTGCGTTCGAGCTCGCGTGTCCAGCGCTCCGGCCGATACTCCGAAGGATGGTCGAAGTACTTGGTGTTGCGTCCCGTGGCGAGTGGGCTGATCGCGAGGATGGCCCCCTTTGGGAAGAAATAGCCCCCGAGATGCAGGTCCTCTCTTGCTTCGCGCGCGTAGATCCAGACTGCGGGAAGACGGCGAAGCGATTCCTTGAGACACATCTGCAGGTACGGCAGGCCGCCGAGGTCTCCGACACCAATCGGTCTTCCGCCGAGGGTCCGATCGAGCTCGTCCTGTGCCTTTGCAAGCTTGTCCCGATGGGTCGCGAGCAGATACCAAGCCCAGGTGAGCGTGTGTGCCGTCGTCTCGTGGCCTGCGAAGATCAGCGTCATCAGCTCGTCCCGCGTTTGTTGGTCGGACATGCCGCCCTGCTCGTCGCTTGCAAAGACGATGTGGGACATGAGATCGCCACGATCCCTCGCGTCTTTTCGACGTGCGGCTACGAGGCGTTCAATGACGGCGTCCATGGCGTCGAGCGCTCGAACCATCCGCCTATTGCGTTTCGAGGGCCACCACCTCGGCGCGGGAATCGGAGTTTGGGCATGATCGATCAGCGCCTCGCCGATGTCTTCGATCGCCTGATGAACGGTCTGCGAATCGTGTCCGAGATCGGTGTCGAAGAGCGTCTTGGCCACGACGCGTAGCGTGAGACCGACCATCTCCTTTCGAAGATCGCGTTGCTCACCCTCCTTCCAGCTACGCACCATCTCCCTCGTGTACTCGGCCATCGTCGGCGCGTAGGCATCGATCCGCATCTTGTGGAAGCCCGGCATGATCAGCCGGTGTTGCCGTCTCCAAGACTCACCGTCGTTCGGGACCAGCCCATTGCCGAGGAACGGCTTCCACATCTGCTTGACCACCTTGGGCTTGAAAATCTGCCTGGCGTGAGTGACGTTGATCGCGTTGATGACCTCAGGATCTCGGATGAAATAGGACTGGCCCGTCAACACGCGAGTCACGAACACGTCACCGTATCGTTCGTGCCCGCGCAGAAGGAACTCGGCGGGGTTCCGCTGGAAGTCGAAGGTTCCACCCCAGAGCCAATGGCCCTTGTGGCGCGGAATGGGCTTCGGCCGGGGCAAAGCAGCCCGGGTTTCGGGAGCGGGTACCGGGGTCATTAGTTAACATAATGTAAACTTATCCCACCGGTCCCGCAACTTAACAGTTTGTAAGGTTGTCAAGGTGCGAGACCGGTTCAGAGCCCGGCTCACTGTGTTGCGGACTGTGAGCGGGAGGCCCGCAATCGGGGCGATGAGTCGTTCTTCGAGGTGGAAGTCGCCGAGCTGCGATTCCAGAGATCGCCAAGCGAGCGGCCTTCGTAGAACGGCGTTTCACGGGCGGCGGTGGGTGCCTTCCCGTTGCTATTCCAGAGGCCTCCGAGGTTGTCCTCGGCGTAGAGAGGGATGTCGAGGGCTTGGGTCGGCGCTCGCTCGGTCGAGACCCAGAGGCTGTCGAGCCCCTGTTCCCGCTGAAACTGGGGGGTGAGGCTGGAGGCGTGCTGGAGCCCGACGCCGGCGCAGCCCATGGTGCCAAGGGAGAGAACGATTCCAATGCTCAGTACTGACTTGTTCATGTTGACCTCCTGATGTATTCACCGTATACATCATGTATACGTCGTTTACTTCTAATGTCAACACTGTTTACTGCAGTGTGTGAATTATGTTACAGTCAGCCATGGCAATCGCTAAAAAGCGCTATCATCACGGGGAATTACACGATGCACTCCTCCAGCAGGCCGAGGTGCTCCTCGAGGAGGAAGGCCCTGCGGGCCTCTCGCTCAGAAAGCTCGGGCGCCGGTTGGGCGTGACGCCTGGGGCTCCCTACCGCCACTTCGAAGACAAGGATGCACTCTTGGCCGCGCTCGCCATTCGCGGCTTTCAACGGCTTCGTCAAACGATGCTCGATGCCCAGGAAGGCGCTGCCAACGGGGAGGAACGCCTTCGAGGCGGCGGCATCGGTTACCTCCGGTTTGCATCTCGGCACCCGGAGCTCTTCCGGCTGATGTTCGGCTGGATGCCCGCGCGCGACGTTCCCGAGCTCTACGAAAGTGGTGATGCAGCGTTTGCCGTGCTCGAAGACATCCTTGGAGCGTGCGAGAGGGAGGGGCTTCTGTCCCAGAGCCCGCGCGAGGCAGGGCTCCTCGCGTGGTCGGCCGTGCACGGCGCTTCGTTCTTGCTGATCGACGACGGCCTCAAGCTCTGCGAGCTCGCTCCCGATCCGGACATGGTGGCCAGCCGTCTTCACGACAGCCTGTGGTCGGGGATCGGTCGCCGCTGACGCCGTCGTGCTCGTCAGGGATACGAGGCGTCGAAGGCATCGATGAACGCATCGAGCCTATCGGGTGGCAGCGCGTTGATCCCTGCGGCGGCGGCGCGCCCACCACCCGTCGGAAACTTCCGGCAGAGCTCGTCGGCCCCGTGCTTGTTGGCGAGCGGTGCGCGAACGCTCACCAGATACGTGCCATCGGCGCGCTCGGTGAGCACCGCGTGGGCTCGTGCCGGCGAGGCATTGGCGAGGTCGTTGCTGTACACGCCCGACACGCGCCGCGCCCATGCTTCATTCGGGAAAATGAACACCGCGGTCTTGTCCGATTCGCGGACTGGCTTGCACCGAGCGGCGGATGCCATGTCCTGTCGATAGCCGGATTCGAGCTTCTCGAACGCCTCACGAGCCTCTTGGACGAACGCAAACGGGGTCGGGTACGGACGGACGAGCTCGAACAGCTCTGCGGGCGTGAAGTGTAGATCCGAGAGTGAGGCCCCGTATCCGTTGTAGTTCATGTAAACGCCTAGGCTCTGCAGCAAGCGCAGATCATCCTCCGACAACCCGAGCGGCTCTGCGATCCGGCGAGCGCTCTCGCCGAGATTGTCTCCGAAGGCACCGGTGACCGCCCATTCGACGTAGTTTCCACGGAGATAGCCGTTGACGAGCAAGCTCGTGCAGACGTTTGGATCGGTGTCGATGATCGTGGCGAGCCGATCGTTCTCGGGGATTTCCCCGGCAAAATGGTGGTCGACGTAAAAGATCTCCGCGCCCGCCTGAAGCGCCGTCCACACGCCTTCCCGATTCTTGTCGAAGCTGATGTCGAGGACCGTGATCCGATCCCCAGCCAAGACGTCGGCCCTTGCGACCAGCGCGATGTCACGCTTCACACCGGTGATGAGCGTGCTCTGCACGGGCTCGGCATTGCGAAGCTGAGTCAGCGCGCAGATGCCATCGGCATCACCGTTGAAGATGTCGATCTGGGCCATCGCCAGTGTATAGCAGAACCATCACGTGGAGCGTGTCCGCTGCATGACGAGCTTCCGTCGCTGCCTCCATCGACGAAGCCAGGCGCGCGCGATCACGAATGGAATGTTGAAGAGCACATGGCGCAGACGGATTCCGCTCTGCTCCCGTCCATACACCGGCCGTACCAGTACTTCTCGAATACGCGACCCACGAAGCGTCAGGTGACTCAGCAAATCGTTCGGGTACCCGTAGCCCTCCCACAGCCGATCCCAATCGATCACGGCTTGGGTAGCTCGATTGATCGCCGCATACCCACATTGAGAATCCTCGATCCGCATCCCGATCGCGCGCCTGGTCGCGAACGAAAGCAAGTGATTGCCGAACCATCGATGCCACGGCATGCTCTTGCGGACTGCCGGCCAGGCGAGTCGATTGCCCTTGGCATAGTCGGCCTCTCCAGCGATCAGGGGCGCCAACAGCGCAGGAAGATCATCGGGGTCCATTTGTCCGTCGGCGGCCATCACGGCGGTCAGATCGGCGCCAAGCGTAAGCGCACACCGACAACCGCTGGCAATGGCGGCACCGACACCGCGATTGGTTTCATGCACGATGACCTCGATCCTCCGATCGGCGCCACGCGCGATCGTCGCCGTGGCGTCGTTGCTCGCATCATCGATCACGATGATGTGGTCCACGAAGCTCGGAACGCCTTCGAGCACTCCTCGAATCAGCGTTGCTTCGTTGTGCGCCGGTATCACGACGGCAATTCGTCTACCCTCGAGCATCGGAGCTCACGCAAAGACGATGGGTATGCGGCATCCCGCACATGGCTATCGTCCTGCGATTCGCGGGTCAAGCGCTTGCGGAGCGACCCGGCCGAGCGTACCCCCTGAGCGGATGGCTCAGGTTCTCTACGTCTCGAAGCCGGTCGCCCCGCCCTGGAACGACAGCAGTAAGAATCTGGTCCGCGACGTCGCAGGGCATCTACGGCGCCACCGCCCGATCGTGATGGGGCGTTTCGGGCAACGGGCACCGATCGCAGAGGGACGCATGGAGGCAGTCTACCGCGAGACGTCGGCGCCAGGCTTCACACCGAGCATCGGAGACCACCTTCGCGTCATGCAGCATCTGCTGTCAGAGCGTTCGGCCGATCTTTGGCACTTCTTCTTTGCACCCAACGCGAAGAGCTCGGGCGGCGGCCGCTTCGCCACCGCGATTCGCAGAGTGCCGAGCGTCCATACCGTATGCAGCCTGCCTGCCGAGAACGAGGCCGCGCGAAGACTGGTCTTCGCCGACACCACCGTCGCTCTGTCCCGGCACGCCTACGAGCGCTTCCGAGACGAGGGCGTGAGCGCGAACGCGCTTCGGCTCATTCCACCGTGCGTGCCCACTCTCGAGCCACCGACCTCGCTCGAACGGGTCACGCTCCGCCACCAACACGACCTTCCCGAGGCCGCGCCCATCTGGATCTACCCTGGAGATCTCGAGCTTGGGGGCGGGGCAGAAATCGCGCTGCAGGGCTTTGCGGCCTGGAACCGCCGGGATGCGATGCTCTTGATGGTCTGCCGGCGCAAGACCCCTCGAGCAGACGAGGCGCTCTCCCGACTTCGTTCTCAGTCCAGGCGATGGGGCATCGAGCCACAGGTACGCTGGCTCGGCGAAAGGTCCGACATCCACGAGCTCCTCGCGCTGAGTGACTTCGTCGTGATCGTGAACCGGACGCCCTACGCCAAGATGGACTATCCCCTCGTGGCGCTCGAGTCGATGTGCCTCGCACGTCCTGTGCTCGTCGGAAAGAGGACACCGGCGTCAGAGCTCGCCGAGGGAGGCGGGGCACTTGCAGTCGAGATGAACGGCGAAGCGGTAGCCGAGGCGATCGAGAGCCTCAGCACCGACGAGCACGCTCGCGCGAAGATTGGAAGCAAGGGGCGCGCCCTCGCCGCCTCGAGGTTCTCACCGCACGAAGTCGCCGCCGCCTACGAGCGTCTCTACGAGGAAATCCATGCCTGACCGTTCGGAGCAAGAGGCGCGTCTTTACTACGACGACATCAGCGACTCCTATGAACCGGGGCGTGACAACGGGTATCATCGCATGATCGATGATCTGGAGGTTGAGATTGCGACGCCTTACGCGACGGACGCCCGGATCCTCGAGCTCGGCTGCGGCACCGGCCTGATCCTCGGCCGCCTCGCAAAGGTTGCGAAGGAGGCGGTCGGAATCGACCTGTCCGAGAACATGGCGCGACGTGCAAGGGAGCGTGGCCTCGACGTCCGCGTAGGAAGCGTGTGCGCTCTGCCCTTCGAAAGCGATCGCTTCGATCTCACCTACAGCTTCAAGGTGCTCGCGCACGTCTCCCGCATCCACACCGCCCTGCGGGAGGCCGCGCGTGTCACACGGCCCGGTGGGCATCTCCTGCTCGAGTTCTACAACCCATGGAGCATTCGCTACGTCGCGAAGAAGGTGGCTCGGCCTCGCTCGATCGGGCGCGACCGAACCGAGGCGGACATTCTCACGCGCTGGGACTCGCCGCGCTCGATTCCGCGGCTGCTGCCGCCCGGCCTCGAGCTCGTCGACTACCACGGGATTCGCGTGCTCACGCCGTTTGCGGCCGTTCATCGGGTTCGCTGGATGTCGAGCGGCTTGAGCCGCGCGGAGCGCTTTGCAAGCCGTTCCCCGCTTCGCTACTTTGGCGGCTTCCTGATCGCGGCGCTCCGAAAGCATGGATGACTAAGCGACGAGCCGCACGTCGACCTCGTGGGAGCGCACCGGGTGGTATCGCGCGGTGCGGCGGACTCCGAGGTCGCGGCGAACCTCGTCGATCGGGCGCGCAAGCCACCGATGCCACGGCACTTCCACGAACCACACCGCCTGCTTCGCGAGCAAACGCGCTTCCAGGATCGCCCGCCGAGCTCCGACGCTTGGATCGGTCACTCGGCCGAGCTTGAACCAGGCCAGCGTCGCAATCATGCCAACGCCGATGTTTCGCGTCTGGTGATGGCTGAACGCCAGGATCGCTGCCTCGCCCACCAGGTCACCCTTGTAACCAAGCACGGTGTGCCAGAGGTCGTGGCTGTCGCGCAGCCAGTCGCGAATCCAGCGTAGCTCCGCGTTCTGCTCCTCCGAACGCGTCCCGAGCGATGCCCCGACCAGACCGTCGGCCGTGATGCCTTCGGCTTCGACGAATGCGAGGTACTGCCTTCCCAAGCTGCCCTGCGGGAGCGCCCGCAAGCCTTCCCGGTTGCCGAGCAGTGGTACGAGATGGGGTCGCTCCATCAGCAGCCGCCGCCCCTGGTCACTCTGACGGAGCCGATCACGCATGCGCAGGAGAGCGGGCCCCTGGAGCGCTTCGATGATCTCGAAGACGTGCCCGGTCTCGTCCGGATTCGCGAAGAGCCTGCGAAGGGCGCGCAGAGCAGTGATGGGGCGCATGGACGTCATGGGCGTGACTCGACCTTGGGGGGCGGGAGCGGAAATCTAAGGCGGCACGACCCGGTCCGCCAGCAGGCCGATCCAAAGGGCACGAGGCCGCATCGAGGCACCACTGGAGTTGGCCACGCCGGCGGGCTACCATCCACGAGGGTGGTCGAAGACAACGTTACTTCACTGGACCGAGACGTGCTTCGGGAAGCGAGGACGGTTCGCCTGCAAGTGCTCAACGCATCCTTGCTCGTTGCCGTGGTCGTGGGCGGTGTCGCGTTTCTACAAACCTTGATCGGCGCGATCCGCCTGGAAGCCTGGAGAGCCGTCGGCGAGGCCGTGGCTCTCTATGCCGGGTTCGTGGTGTTGTGGGCCTCGAAGCGGCTACCTTACATGGCGCGAGCTGTCGGCTTTCTCGGGCTTCTCTACGTCGTCGGGGTCTTTGCGCTCCTCACGGTCGGTTACCTCGCCGGCCCCATCCTGGTCTTGGCGTGTCAGAGCGTTCTGGCGTCGGTGCTCTTCAAACGGCGGGTCGTCTGGATCGCGCTCGGCCTCAACCTGTTCGCGCTGCTCGCGGTCGGGGCCCTGCTGTCGAGCGGCATCGTGGTGGTGGAGACGACGAGCTTCTACGACCCCGAGGGGTTCATGAACTGGCTGCGCGTGGCGACCATCTTCGCGGTATTCTGTGGGATTGCGGTCGTCAGCGTCGACGTCGTCACGAGCCACTTGCACCGAAGCCTTCGAGATCAGGCCGAGCTCATCGAAAACCTGAAGGGTGCGATGCAGCTCCAGGACGAAGCGGAGAATCAAAGGCGCGCGGCCGAGTCACGCCTTCGAAACGCACAGCGTCACGACGAGGCCTGACGCTGGCTGAGACGCCGATGAAGACACCGAGCAAGAGGATCGTAGTCGCGCTTGTGGCGATTGGAGCCGCCGTCATCGCCGCCGTGGTGCTGATCCCGCGAAAGGGCGGCGACGACGCGGCATCGTGGAAGGCATCGGTCGAAGGGTATTTGGCGATCGCCACGCCGTGCTGCACGCAGGCCTCGCTCTGGGACTCTTTGGACGAGGTGACCGACGGCCAGCGCGCCCGTCCCGTCTCCATCGCCGAAGCCGCACGATGGCTCAATGCCTGGCCGTACCGGGACCGAAAACGTCAGGACGGACCTGACGACGCGCCTCCCGCCGTGGCCCTCCAGAGCAGCGAGGTCCGATGCACCGGGCCTGCGACAGGAGGCGAGATCTCTCGATACGGAACCGATGAAGATACCCTCGGGGCGATACGGAAAAGACGCGAATGCGTCTACGCCAAGTGGAAGGTCTGGTCCGAAGAAGCTGTGGGCGAAATCCCAAACGAACGTCACACCGTATGGGTCGACGAGGATGGTTTCTTTCACGGCCGCGTGGACTACTGGAAAACCGAGTAACCGGCCGACACCCTTGCCCCTCCTGCAAGAAGCCTTAGGTGCGCAGGGTGGCAGGGCCTGTTGCAGTCTTTCCGGGTTTCGCGGCGGGTGATCTCTCGACGTTCGTCCTTCGACGCTACCTACAGAGCGCGGGCTATCGCGTCCATCGGTGGCGGCTCGGGGTGAACCGAGGCAACGTACCCGCCCTGGTCCCGAAGCTGGTCTCGCGAATCGAGTCCCTCGTCGAGCGTTATCAGGAGCCGGTCGCGCTCGTTGGCTGGAGCCTTGGCGGTGTGCTCGCGCGCGAGGTCGCCCGCGAACGGCCCGAGCTCGTGAAACGCGTCGTCACGCTGGGATCCCCGGTCGTCGGAGGACCGAAATACACGCGGTCTGCGGGGTTCTACGAGCGAGTCCTCAAGCAGGATCTGGACGCGATCGAACGAACCGTCGAGGAGCGCAATCAGATTCCGATCCGCGTTCCGATCACAGCGATCTACAGCCGGCGAGATGCCATCGTGCAGTGGTGGGCGTGTATCGACGACTACAACGCGCACTGCTGTCACATCGAAGTCGACGCAAGCCACCTCGCGTTGGGTTTCGACCCGAAAATCCTTCGTCTCGTCCGGAGCGCCCTGGAGGGCCGGTTTTCCGAGGGGGGCGAGCAGGTGCGAATGGAGCCCTCTTCAGGGGCCGACGCGCTCTAGTCGACCGGATCGCAGACGAACACCGGGATGTCGCGGTCGGTGCGAGCCTGGTACTCGTCATACGGTGGGTAGGCCTCGACGAGGATCGGCCAGAGCTTTGCTTTTTCCTCCGGGTCGACCTCGCGCGCGCGGTAGGCGCGGGTCACTCCGTCTGCCGTGATGGTGACGTCCGGGGCCGCTTTGAGGTTGTAGTACCAAACCGGGTTCTTGGAGATGCCACCAAGAGAAGCGACCAGGATTTTCGTCTCGCCGTGCGGAACGTGCATCAGCGGCACATCTCGCTTCTTGCCGGTCTTGCGTCCCGTCATGGTGACCAGGCAGATCGGCTTTTTGCCAGGGCCTTCGTTCATCAAGCGACCGCCGCTAAGCCTGTACACCGCGACGTTCACACGCGAGAACACCTTCGCCCCGAGCCGGACCAGCTTCTCATACTTGACGGGAATTTCGGCGACGTCCTCGCGCCGGGTTTTCACGTAGTCGAATCGAGCCATTGCTGGACAATAGCACCAAAAGCCTTGCAGGTCGGTTCGCGGCAACCATGATCGAGCGCGAGAGCGGAATGCAAAGCGACGCAAAGCGCAATCCCGAGAGCGCAGAGGGCGACTGGTTCGTCGATAAGCGGTGCATCGACTGCGGGGCATCCCGGCACGTAGCGCCCGGGCTGATCGTGAGCCGAGGGGAGTACTCGGTCTTCGCGCGGCAACCGAGCACGCCCGAAGAAGTGCACCAAGCATGGCTCGCAGCGGAGCTCTGTCCGACTCGCTCGGTGCGCACCGAGAGCCACCTGCGACCGCCGCCTCGCGTGTACCCACACCGTCTGCAAGACGGCGTCTTCCTTTGCGGTCACAACCATCGGTCGTCGTTTGGGGCACACTCGTATCTGGTCATTCGGGCGGAAGGCAATCTGTTGATCGACTCGCCGCAGTTCACCAAGAAGCTCGTCGTGCCCTTCGAAGAGGCCGGGGGGATTGCCAAGGTTCTCCTGAGCCATCGCGATGACGTCGCAGATGCCGACAAGTGGGCCGATCGTTTCGGTGCGGAGGTGCACATCCATCGCGAAGACCGGAGCGCTGCTCCTTACGCGACACACCTCATCGAGGGCGACTCTCCCGCCGATGCAAGGGAAGCCGCGGACGGGGTGCGCGCGATCCCCGTCCCTGGGCACACCAAAGGAAGCGTCGTCTTCCAAGTCGATGAGACGCTTCTCTTCACCGGTGATTCGCTCACCTGGAGCTACGAGCACGATCGGATGCGCGCCTTCCGCGAAGCATGCTGGTATTCGTGGCCGGCCCAGAAGCAGTCGCTGTTTGGATTAGCCGCATACCGCTTCGAACGGTTGTTTTCAGGTCATGGCCCTTGGAGCCCTCGGCGCGACGCGAACGTCATGCAGCAGCTTCTGCGTGAGCTCGCGGAACGCATGTGAAAGCCCTCACGATTCTGCGCGGAAAGGTTTGCCGGATTCTACTGCAACACGTCGACGGTGGGTTGAATCACCTGCTGCCAGGTTGGGCGGTTCTGCCAGTGAATGCTGGGCGGGGCGGCCAAGCCGATGGGCGTATGAACGATCGCCTCGTCGGCTTCGAGCGTGGGATCCCACGCGTTCATGTCCGTTCCGAGGTCGGTAATGGTTTGTCGCAGGCTCGCCACGAGGGCCGCTCTACAGTTTGCGAGCGCGCCTGTGCCGGCGCACTTGAGCTGTTGGTAGGGCGCGCCGCTCTGGTCGAGCGCCATGTCGAGCACGCGCAGCACGTATCCGTAGTAGCCGCCCTGGAAGGCCGAGCCGCCGCCGCCTGGAGCATTGTGCCGGCCCCCCACCATGACACCCAGGTCCTCGACTGCGGTGATCTGCGGCAGCACGGCATCGATCATGTTGTTCCACCAAGCGTCCATGAAGGCGACGGCGGCATGGTCTTCGTAGACGAGGGCTTCGGCGTCGAGGCCCGGCCCGTTGCGGTCGCGACGCATGGACCCGCGTTCGCTCGGCCCATGGACCACCCAGTCTTTCATGAGCTGCACGACCTCCTGCTCGAACGCGGTGAGATCGGTCACGTCGTCGAGGACGGCGAACACCTTCGGCAGTACCTGCTCGCCGCGTAGATCGGTCGTGCCGGCGTCGATCATGGCGGCCACCATGCTGGCGCGCGTGAGCAGCGGATTGCCGTCCTGTGCACGGAACTCTTGAAGACGAGTCTGAAGCATGGTCGAGCGATAAGTTGGGCCGTAGGAGGTCTGCGAATCGTTGGCCCAAAAGCCGGGCGCCTGGGCATTGTTCCAATTGATGAGATAGCCCGACGGCGGATTCGTATCCCGTGGATGATTCTCGAGGGGCAAGTAGTTGTCGAAGCTGAAGTCCGGATTGGGGCGGCCGGTCCCCGTCTGCTGCCAGTCGTACTCGCCGGTTCCCCACTGCGGGAGATCCGGATGGATGCCGCCGGCGCGAATCGGCAGGAGCGCCGAGTTGAAATAGGCGATGTTGTCGGCGTCGACGTAGAACCAGTTGAAGGTTCCGGTGAGGTTGCTGAAGGCCTCGTAGAACGTCTCCGGGTCGACGACCTCGTCGCGACTGGTCATCACGAACGCTTTGACCGAGTCGGCCTCTCCGAAAAAGGTCGACCGCTGGATCGCAAGCGCCACCGGCGCTCCGTTCACCGTCGCCGTCGCATAGACCGGGCCGTAATCGGGGGCCCGTAGAATGTTGCGCGTCACCTTCTGATGGAGCGCTCCTGGAGTGGTGAGGTTGGTCTCGGCGGTCCACTCATCGGTGCGCCGTAGCATGGGTGTGCACACCCCATTGTAGAGGTAGCTGGTCGAGGCGCGCGTGGGCTCGCCTCCCCCGTCTTCGCAGAGTTGCAAGACGCGAACGTCGAGGATGTCGTCGCCCGCGGAGGTGGCGCTAAATGCATGGTCGACACCACGACCGATGATGACGTAGGGCAGACCTGCAAACGACGTGCCCCGGGTATGGATACCGGCGCCGTGCTGGGCGAACTCCATCAGGATCTGTGGGGATCGATAGCCGGTTTGTGGGCCGAACACTGCGATCGGTCGACCTGATGCGGTTTCGCTCCCGCTCGCTACGAGCGCATTCGACATGGCCTTTGGAAGCGAGAGGCCCTGCAACGCCAGCATGATGCCCTCCACCCGGGCGAGAGCACCTTCGCGGGCAGCTTCGAGGCGCTCGGCCTGATCTTCATCGGGAGTGCAAACCGCACCGGCTTCGAACGGGAGTACGCTGCTCGCGATCGACATGAGATTCGCGCCGTCCAAGCTTTGCGCCGAGGCAGAGGCGTCGACGGGATCATTGACCACGTCCTGTTGAAAGTTGGGGCACTCGACATCACCTGGCATCGCCATGGCCGGCTCGACGCAGTCCTCGATCGTGAGCAGGTCGATCGATTGCTCGCTTCCAGGATCGAACAAGACCGCGCCGGGGAATGCATCCGCAAAGCCCTCCGCCAGCGGGCAAGCGGTCTCGTCGATGGTGGCTGGCGACTGCGTCGCAAAAGTCACCTCGGTGGTGTTGGGTCGTTCCGCATCGTTGGCTTGGCGTATGTCGCGCCATAGCTGACAGGCGACCTCTGGATCGTCCGGGTACAGCTGGCGAAGACCGTTCAGCAGCTGCACCTGGCCATCCTCGCCGCCACCACCGACGGCGAACTGCGAAAACACCAAGGTCACGACGGCGATCACATCGCGGGAGGTAAAGGGTCGCAGCTCGAGGTTGAGGGCGGGATACTCGATGGAAAGGGGCTCCGCGCCCGGTGCCGCGGTATTGACGTCGTCGATGTATTGGTTGATTCCAGCGACGTAGGCCTCGACGTCCTGCTGTGCCCGAGTCCCGTCCATGCCGAGCCGCTCTGCAAGCTGGTCGATCTGGTCCTGCATCTCCTGCTCGCTATAGCCCCCATATCTGCCGAGGGTTCGGTCCGTCGAGTAGTTGCCCCCGGAGGGTCCGAGAAAGTCCGACATGCGGCCGCGGCCGACATGGCGAAGCACATCGAGCAGAAACATGCGGTCCACACCCGTCGCGTAGCCGGTCCCGAAAAAAACGTCGTCGCGCGTGTCGCCAAAGACGTGCGGCACGCCGAACTCGTCTTGACCGATGCGGGCCGTATGTGTCGCGTCGGCGACGGTCTTCAACGAATCGAATGCGCTTTCGGGAAGGAACGCTTCGTCCTTGAAATAGGCCGGAACGAGGTCGTCGTCACT
The DNA here is from genome assembly GCA_963792825.1 of uncultured delta proteobacterium. Classification (GTDB taxonomy): domain Bacteria; phylum Myxococcota_A; class Polyangia; order Polyangiales; family Houyiibacteriaceae; genus SG8-38. The sequence continues at coordinate 698,916 of CAWBXS010000002.1, forward strand.
GAGCTCGCCAGGCGTGGTATAGTCGTCGCTGAAGACCAGGTTCTCGTACATGGCCAGCTGATTGATGGAGTTGGGGTCGTCACCAATCATTCCCCGGTTCACGTCCACCGAACCCGGCGGCACGAGGCTGAGGAACACGCCGTAATCGCCAAAGGGGTCGTACGCCGGCGGGCCAGAGCCACCCGCGCCACCCGAACCGCCGCTGCCTGCGCTGCTATCGCTGTCGTTGCCACAGCCCGCCAGCGCCGCGGCGCCAGAGAACACGAGAAGCACGCTGAATTTCACCAATCTAGTCATTCGTAGGCCCCGTTCGGATGAGTGAATTCGCAGAGCCTAGCCCAGTAACGTAATCAGGCACGCAAAGGGGTCTTCGTTCACTTCCCGGTGGCGCCTCGATACGTGAGAGGGCGGCGGACCGCGGGGCGGAGGCTCGCGATCGCAAAGGCCTCGCGGAGGTTGGGAATGTCCTCGGCGTGACCCATGAAGAGCACGCTATCCTCTTCGGCGAACTGGAAGTGCTTCTCCGGGTTGCGCACGAGCTTCCCGCCGATGCGACGGATGGCGATCACTAGAAAACCACCGTCGCCGCTGCTTTCGAGCTCTCCCACGGTCCGGCCGATCAGGGACGACTTGGCATCGACCTCGAACTGCTCGATCTCCACGCCTAACCCGCGAAGCTCCTGCTCCAGCCCCGAGAGATCTTGGTTTGCGAAGAAGTCGACCATCGCTGGACGCAGGATCATCTGTGCCGCCCGCTCGCCCGAGAGCGTCGAGGGCAACACCACCTTATCGGCTCCAGCCTGGATGAGCTTGGCGTCGGAGGCTGGATCTTCGGCGCGTGCAATGATGCGTAGATCAGGGTTCAAGTTGCGCGCCGTGAGAGTGATGAAGACGTTGAGAGCGTCGTTCGGCAGGACAGTGGCGAGGGCGCGGGCCCGGGTGACGCCCGCCTCGAGCAAGACATCGTCCGAGATCGCATCGCCGGTCAGCGCATAGAAACCCTGCTCGACGGCAGCGGCGGTCCGCTCCGCATCGTTGTCGACCAGCACGATGGTGGCACCCGCAGCCTTGAGATCGGCTGTCATGACGCGTCCGATTCGACCGAGGCCGCACACGATCACGTGCCCCGCGAGCTCTTCGATTTTTTTCTTCATCTTTCGCTTTCCAAGCAGACGGTTGAGCTCTCCCTCGGCGATCAGCTGAAAGAAGCCGCCCAGAATGTAAATGAGCGACGAACAACCCAAGACGATGACGCCGATGGTCAGCCAACGGACGGGTCCCACGACGGGCTGCACTTCGCCGTAGCCGACGCTGAAGATCGTGATCGCGACCATGTAGACCGCATCGGAAAAGCTCCAGCCGAGGAGCAGATACCCGAGCACCGACAAGGCGCAGACCGCGCCGAGGACGATGAATCCCTGCGCGATCCTGCGATGCGCATCGTCGAGCGACCTCAGCATGCCGACTGAGTGTAGGAGGTGAGCCTGTCGCAAGAGATCGATCGAGGTCCGACGGACCGCTTTTAACCAAATGGAAACCGTCCGTTTACGAGCGATTCATGATCGCGCCGCCGGGGCCGGCCCGCATTCCTGAGCAGTGCGTTCGTCGGGGCACTCTCGAATCGACCACGCGCATTCGTCGTCTTGAGTGCGCCCGCAGATCGGCCCGCCGATCGAGCCATCTTCACATTGTACGTTGGGCGCACCGGGTGCTGGACCGCAGTCTTCCTCGGTGGGGAAGCCATCACCACCGGGCTCGATCTTGCCGAATCGCCTCACGTTTGACTAGCGAATAGTATGTTGGGGCCTCGACATGCGCGCCGGCGTCCGTCATGAAGCGTATTCGATTGAGCCAAGCCGATGAGCACTGAAATCAAGACCAGCGACAACCTTCGCGGCGTTCGGTACGAGATCCGAGGACAGCTCGCGCAGCGCGCGCATGAGATGGAGCGCCAAGGCTACGAGATCATCTCGCTGAACATCGGGAACCCGGGGCTATTCGGCTTTCGGACACCCGAAACCATGCGCATGGCCATGATCGAGAACCTCCCGAGCAGCGAGGCCTACTGCCACCAAAAAGGCATCTTTCCCGCGCGCGAAGCGGTGGTGATGCAGCAACAAGAACGCGGTATCTTGAACGTGACCGCGGAGCACGTGTTCATCGGCAACGGAGTCAGCGAGCTCATCGATCTCACGTTGCGCGCGCTGCTCAACGATGGCGATGAAGTGTTGATCCCGAGCCCCGACTATCCGCTTTGGACCGCGTCGGTCACGCTGAACGGCGGTCGAGCAGTGCATTACCCTTGTCCGCCAGACAAACGGTTTCAGCCAGACCTCGACGCGCTCGCGGGTCTGATTACAGACCGAACTCGTGCGATCGTCGTCATCAACCCGAACAATCCAACCGGCGCCGTCTACACCCGAGAGGTGCTCGAAGCGCTGGTCGCGCTCGCCGAGCGGCACAATCTGGTGATCTTCAGCGACGAGATCTACGACAGCATGGTCTACGACGGCGCCGAGTTCGTTCCGATTGCTCCTTTGGTGAAGAACACCCTGTGCGGCACCTTCAGCGGTTTGTCGAAGGTATATCGCGCGTGTGGCTTTCGTGTGGGCTGGGTCGTGTTCAACGGCACCAACGAGCTCGCCAAGGACTACCTACACGGCCTCGATCTCCTCGCGTCGCTGCGCCTGTGCAGCAACGTGCCGGGGCAATGGGGCGTTCAGACGGCCCTCGGCGGTTATCAGAGCTTGAAAGAGCTCATCCGTCCGAAGGGCCGTTTGTACGAGTCGCGACAAGCCGTGATCCGCGGCGTCGAAGCGAGCGAGTACCTGAGCCTCGTCGTGCCCGACGGCTCGATGTACGCCTTCGTCGGGGCGGACACGGACAAGCTCCCGGGCTTCGATGATCAAGAGTTCGCGATGGAGCTCCTCGAGACCGAGCACGTGCTCGTGGCGCCAGGCTCGAGCTTCAACGTCGACTACCGCAACTACTTCCGCATCACCATGTTGCCGGAGGCCAAGGTCATCGACGAGGTGTTCGAGCGGATGGAGAAGGTCCTGCGATTCATGAGCGCTTAGAGAGCGGCAGGTCCTCGACGCTCAAGGAACGACACTGAGGCAGGCGTTTGTCGTGCAGTACGAAGGCATCGCTCCAATCAGGTGTAATTCGATCGAGCAGCGGGTTGTTCCCGATCCGCATGACCTCCGGGCCGAGGACTGCAATCCTCTGACGCTGCTCTCGAAAGAGCGACAGCCACAAGACCCATTGCTCGCGTGGAAAAACGTCCGCGATGTGTGAAAGCTTTCCCCGACCGTTCGCGAGCCAATCATCGACGAAGCGTTTTCCGAAGTCCGACCGTCGGATGATCATGAAGCCGCAGTTAGGCGGCCTCAGGCTTCGCGCAGAGAGGACCCCGCGCGCGCTCAGTGGCACCGGGATGCCAAATCGGCGCGTGCAATCCTCGGAGATCAGGAAGTCCTTGCCCGGATGCGCCTGAACGAGCGCTTCGAGGCTTCGTTCAGGCTTGTTCACCATCGTGTCGGCGTCTACGACGGCCAGCCAGTCGGCCGTCATGTCGCGCATGTGGCGTCGCATCCATTCGATCTTCGACCAGATCAGATGCATGTCGTCTAGCACGACCTCTCGCCAGCACGTAAACGCGTAGCCGTGACGATCGCAGTAGGACTGCCAGTTCGCTTGCGTCGCGGCCGCGTAGTGGTCGATATTCGGGGTCGCCAGCATGGCGACGTCAAATGATGTCTTCGTCATACTCGCCCTCCTTTCCGTGACGTCCGAGCCTCGCGGACCTTTCCCCGCTCTCGCGCTCGCTTTCCTCGATCACCTCGCGGATCAGCTCGAGGTATCGACCGGTGATCACCTCAGGATCATACTGGCGCATCCAGTCGGCGCGCTCGGCATGGCGGGCCTCGGGACCGATGTCGGGCGCGGCGAGCTCGGCCCGCAGTGCCGCAGCGAGGGCGAGTACGTCTCCGACCTCGACCAGTCGCCCAAAGCGCCCTTCGTCGAGGATCTCCCTCGGGCCGAAATGGCAGTCCGTCGCCACGATCGGGGCGTCCGCTTCCATCGCTTCGATGAGAACCCCCGGGAATCCTTCGTTTCGCGACGAGAGGACGAATACGCGTGCGCGACGCATGTAGGCCTGCGGGTTCGGTACAAAGCCCGGAAGGAACACTCGAGCCCCGAGGCCGAGCGCCTCGGCCTGCCTCGACAGCGATTCACGCTCGGGCCCGTCACCGAGAATGACCAAGCGCATCTCGGGCGCCTCGGTGACCTGGGCAAAGGCACGCAGAAGCGTCGAGAAATCCTTTTGCGGCGTAAGCCGTCCGACACCGAGCACCACCGGCTTGTCGAAGAGCGGCTCGTGCTCGACCGCGACGTTGGGCGACGTCTCGCGAGATGATCGGGGATTTGGAATCGCCAGCACCCTGTCGCGGGGTAGTGCGAGGATCTCGACGGCCTCCTCAGCCAACCCCTTCGACACACCGACGACGCGTGCGGCCCGCTTGTGGAGCGCGCGCTCCGGTCCAAACCCGAACCAGCGCCGGACCCACCACTTGGCCTCCCGCTCGCAATCGAGCGCGATCCTCAAGTTGACGATGACCGGTACCTCGGGAACGAAGAGCCTCCCGAGGCCCGAGGTGAAGTTCGCCGTGTGAATCATCGACATCGCACAGCGCGGACGCACGCGCTCGAGGTAGCGCACCCACGCGGGTGCCGCGAGGATCTCGTTCACGGCGCCAAGCTCCACTCTCGTCACACCAGGCAGCGGCTCGTCCCGGAGCTCCCCGGTGCGCCGCGCCACCACGAGGTCCACGTGCAACCCAGCCTCGGCGAGCGTCCGTGCGAGGAAGAGCGCAATGCGTTCGGCGCCTCCGCCTGCATAGGAGGGAATGAGCAGGGCAAGGTCGGGCCGCTCGGCATCGGATGGAATGAATCGCGACATGAGCTCCGGGCGCGTTGGGGCCGACGATGGGTCATCGAGGAGAGTGAAGCAACCTCGGCGCTGCTTGACGCTCTTCGGGGGATGACCAACTATCCGTCGTCCTAAGGAAAGGCTCTTTTTTCACGTGTGTGGCATCGCAGGCCTGCTGGCGGTCGATCCGAAAGCAGTGCCCGATACAAGCGCCGTTCGCCGCATGTGCGATGCGATGGTGCACAGAGGCCCCGACGACCACGGTCTTCGCGCCGACGGACCCTGCGTTCTCGGCCACCGAAGGCTGTCGATCATCGATCTGAGGCCCGAAGGGGCCCAGCCCATGACGAACGAGGACGATACCGTTGCCATCGTCGTCAACGGCGAGATCTACAACTTCGCCGAGCTGCGCAAGGCGCTCGAGGAGCGTGGGCACCGCTTCAAGTCGCGCTCGGACTCCGAGGTCGTGCTGCACCTCTACGAGGAGCACGGGGTCGACTTTGTCGAGCACCTGCGCGGCATGTTCGCCATCGGTCTGTGGGACGGGCCGCGGCGCCGGCTCGTGCTCGCGCGCGATCGATTCGGCAAGAAGCCCTTGTTTTATCATGCCGGACCGAAGGGACTGGTCTTCGCCTCCGAGCTCGGCGGGCTGGTGGCGTCGAAGGCGTTCGAGAAGCAGGTCGACCTCCACGCCATCGACGCGTTCATCTCGCTTCAATACGTGCCAGCTCCGATGACAGCCTACGAGGGCGTGAAGAAGCTGCCGGCGGGGCACCGGCTGGTCTGCGAGAACGGCGTGATTCAGGAGCCCGAGCCATACTTCGCGCTGCGGTTCGACCGGCCCCGGGAGGGAAGCGTCGAAGGGCTCACACACGAGCTCGGTATGTTGCTCGAGGAAGCGGTTCGGATTCGCATGGTCTCGGACGTCCCGCTCGGGGCTTTTCTGTCGGGTGGAATCGATTCGTCGCTCATCGTCGCGCTGATGGCCCGCCAGTCGTCACAGCCCGTCAAGACCTTCTCGGTGGGCTTCACGAGCAAGGACCACAGCGAGCTGCCATACGCAAAGCTGGTCGCCGAACGGTACGGCACCGATCATCACGAGATGATCGTCGAGCCCGACATGGCGACGGTCGTCCCCGAGCTCGTACGGCACTACGGTGAGCCTTTTGCCGATAGCTCTGCGCTTCCAACCTGGTACCTCTGCAAATACACGCGTACCGGAGTGACCGTGGCGTTGAGCGGGGACGGTGGGGATGAGGCGTTTGGCGGCTACCGGCGCTACATGCACTCGCGCACGGCGCGGGCGATTCGCCGAATGCCTTGGCCGCTGCCGCAGATGGCCGCCGGAATCCTGACGAACCTGCCGACGCCCCAGGCACAGGAGGTTCGCGACTACGGCGAGCGCATCATGCAGCCGGAGCACATACGCTTCCTCGGTCTCACTGCGCCCATCCCCCACAAGGACCGAATGGCGATCTATACGCCTGCCATGCGCGAACGGTTCAGCGAAGATCGAATGGCCATCGAGTTTCAGCGTTTGTTCGAGGAATCGCGAGCGGGGGACGCGGTCAACCGCGTGCTCGACGTCGACATCAGGACCTATCTCTCCGACAACATTCTGACGAAAGTCGACATCGCCTCGATGGCGCACTCACTCGAAGTGCGCTGCCCATTGATCGACCAAGAGGTCATGCAGTTTGCAGCCTCGCTGCCAGGCTCGATGAAGATCCGCCGCCTCACGACGAAGTACCTCCTTCGCAGGGTCGCCGAGGCGCTCCTGCCTCGGCAGATCCTGACCCGGTCGAAACAGGGCTTCGGGCTTCCGATCGACCGGTGGATGCGCGAGGATCTCGCTCCGCTCTCACGGGACATCTTGCTCGATCAGAGGGCTCGTGAGCGTGGCATTCTCGATCCGAGGGCCGTGGCAACCCTCCTTGAAAAGGAGCAGCGGGGCGAGCCCCGAGGCTTTCAGATTTGGTCGCTGATGATGCTCGAGCTCTGGTTCCGAGAGTGCCTCGAGGCCTAGCCGCTCGCGCGCTCTTCCTCGGCCGCGGCGGTGCTTGGATCGATCGTCACCTCGGGGGTGATGGCGAGACTTCCTGCATGGTGGGATGCTCGCCAGGTCCAACCTGGAGGTGCTGCCATGCCCACGATCGACTTGCCCCAAGGAACCCTGCGCTACGACGACGTCGGGAGCGGTCCCGCCGTCGTGTTCATTCACGGCCTTCTCGTCAACGGAAAGCTATGGCGAAAAGTGACTCCCGAGCTCTCCGGCTCCGCCCGATGCATCGTCCCGGACCTACCTCTAGGCTCCCACGCGATTCCCATGAACCCGAACGCAGACTTGAGCGTCGAGGGGGTGGCCAAGCTGGTGGCCGACTTGCTCGAGGCCCTCGATCTTCGTGACGTCACCATCGTAGGCAATGATTCAGGTGGAGCGATCGCCCAAGTCGTCGCGGCGCGACACTCCGAACGTGTCGGTCGCCTCGTTCTGACCACCTGCGATGCATACGAGGTCTTTCCACCGGCGCTCTTCGGCTATCTGCGAATCCTGCCATGGATACCGGGCCTCACCGCGTTGCTCGCAAAGAGCATGTTTCGCGTGAAGGCGCTGAGGAACCTGCCCCTTGCTTATGGATTACTCGCCAAATCAGGCATTCCAGACGAGATCGCGAAAAGCTACGTCGAGCCCTGCGCAACCAATCCGGCAATTCGTCGGGATGTCTCCAAGTTCATGCGAACCGCCTCCCCGTCGCTCACACTCCAAGTCGCGAAAGAGCTTCGGTCCTTCGATCGGCCCGTGCTCCTCCTCTGGACGCCTGAAGATCGCTTCTTCCCCCTCTCTCTTGCAGAGCGCTTCGTGACAGACCTCCCGAATGCACGTCTCGTGACGATCGACGATGCGTATGTCTTCGTCGCAGAGGATCAGCCTGAGCGAGTCGCGAGGGAGATCGCTCAGTTCGTGGCGGCCGACGCCCGAACCGCAGCCCACGCGAACCTGCACTAGCACCCACTACCACGCAATTCAGCCGCTAAGGGGTTCTTTCCCTTGCCTGAGCGCCCGTTCTGCTTGGCCTCCGGCGGGGGAGGAGAAATTCATGACCCCCTTAATCCAACAGCGACTCCTCGGCGTAGGGGTGTTTGAAGGCGGATTTGAGCCGCCAAAACCCCAAACGTAACCGAACGAGGAGAACAGATCATGACCAAGTACCTACTCAACGCAGCTTGCCTCAGCCTCCTTTCCGTGATTCTCGTTGCCTGCGGCGACCCAGGCGTGAACCCAGGAGATGAAGAGCTCGAGTTCGAAGATCCGATCGCGGACGAGTTCATCGATGAAGAGGTCGTCGACGAAGAGGTGGTCGACGAAGAGGTACTCGAAGAGCTGATTGCCCCGTTCGACAATGACAGCGCGGCCAACCCAGCGGTCGATGAGTTCCTGAGCATCACGAACACCCGCGAAATCGTCTACACCGACCAAATCTCCGCCGAAGACGGCGACCATGAAGACTTCGTGCAGTTCAAGCTCCCTAACAACAGCAACCCCAACCAGAGGATCGAGATCGACATCGACTGCGATGTGTTCGGGGACGAAACCGTGTTCGCTCGCGTCGAGTTGCTCAACGTCGACGGCAACGATACGACCCGGATCAACGGCGGCCCAATTGACTGCAATGAAGGCCCGTTCCAAGTCACGGTGCGCAATGACCAGGTCCAGTTGGCTCGAATCCACGTCCAGGGAGTTCCTCAGGAGCAGACCCTGATCGAGTACACCCTCGTCGTGGCCCCTTTCTAGCCTCGAGCTACTCGCTTCGAGACCATCTACCCAGCTACTACCATCCCAAAGGCCGGCCCTCTTCGGAGGGCCGGCCTTTGGGTGCGCATGATCAGAGCTCAGACAACCAGCTGCGCAGCTTAGTGAGAAAGCCGCCCTTTTCCCGGGCGATCTTTTTTTGGATCTGCCCGAGGGTCTTGGGCGACGTCTGGAGCGGCTCAAAGCTCGAAGCGAGCGCCATGATCGAATCTTGGAAGTCCTTGACGACCGCGACGAGACTTGGGTCGGCCTCGATTAGCGCTTCGAGCTCCTTTTCGTCTTCCTCTGATGCGGCCCCGGCCGCGTGGAGAGCGGCCAAGAGCTCTGCGCGTTCCTTTTCGTCACTCATGCAACCATGCTCCGATGAATGATGGGGAGCATCGTGCGCAAAGCACGCATGCCCGCGAGAATTCGTGACTTCACGGTCCCGACCGGAAGGTTGAGGGTCTGGGCGATCTGATCATGCGACATGCCGAGAAAGTACGAGAGCTCGAGCACAGCACGCTGGTCTTCACCAAGTTGCTCGAACGCCTGCCTCAAAGCCTGATGCCAACGCGTCGATGATACGAGCACATCGGGGCGCCCCGACTCGGTACCAAGCGCATGCCTGTCGCTGAAATGCAGCTGCTTGTCCCCGTGCCTGCGCGAGCGCGCACGCAACGCATCGAGGGCTCGGCTTCGGGCGACGGTGACGATCCAGGCGACCACGCTACCTCTGGAGCTGTCGTACTGTGGGGCCCGTCGCCAAAGCTCGACGAACACCTCCTGCAAGATTTCCTCGGCTTCGGAGCGAGAACCGAGCATTTTCATCAGCAGCGCGAGGACGGTGCTGGCATAGAGTGCGTACAGGTCGCTGAGCGGCGAACCTGAATCACCGGCTGCCATCGCTGCGACGAGCTGGGCGGGGTCAACCGGTCGCCCGTCGGTCATCGCGTTCCCGTCAAGACCGGCTCGGCTTGAATCGTCGCGAGGCTGCCGACATCGGAGTCACGGTCACGGCGCATCATCAGCGAGATTCCCGTTGCCTCCCACCATTGGGACGCACGCGGCTGTGACCACCGCTCGATGGGCAGGCCGCGAAGTTGCTCCGCGATCTCCGCAGCCGAGGCCGGACGCTTGTCGCGCTTCTTCTCCAGGCACTGCATGATGATGCCCTCCAGGCCTGGGTCAATATCATGCTCTATGAGGGAGGAAGGAGGTTCCGGTATGGCGCTCAAGTGCTGCGCGCAGATCTCGATTGCGCTCGTCCCTTCGAAGACGAAACGCCCAGTCAGCAGGTAGTACCCGACCGCGCCCAGCGCGTACAGATCAGACCGCGCGTCGACGGACGGAGGATCGAGGATTTGCTCGGGGCTCATGAAACGAGGCGTTCCGATGATCGCTTCCGACACTGTGTTGGTCATTTCGACCTTGGAATCCACGTTCTTCACCAACCCGAAGTCCAGCACCTTGGTGACGTCATGAACGCCGCCTTGTTGAGTCATCATGATGTTGTTGGGTTTGACGTCGCGGTGCACGAGACCCATCGCATGCGCCTCATGCAAGGCCATCGCGCACTGTCGCATGATGTGGACCACGCGAGACTCGGGAACCATTCCCTCGGCCTCGACGATCTCTAGTAACGTGACCCCATCCAGCAGCTCCATTGCATAATAGAAGGTCCCATTTTCGGTGCATCCATAGTCGTAAATGGTGACGGTGTTGGGGTGCCTGAGCTTCGCGGTCATCTGCACTTCGCGTCGAAACCGGTCGATGTCCTCCGGTGTGTTTCGATCGGGGCTCAATAGCTTGATTGCCGTGGGTCGCTTTAGGAGCCCATGCCGGGCGCGATAGACGGCCCCCATGCCACCCTCCCCAAGCTTCTGTTCGACGATGTACTGGCCGAGCTTTCGGGCATCGCGTACGTCCTTGCGTAGACCGTAGATCACGCGCGTGGCCCAGGCTGCGAGCAAGGTGGTGAGTCCCCACGCGAATCCGATCTGAATGGACTGGCTTCTGGCGAGCGTGTGCCTGTTTTCGATCGTGCGAAAGAATCCATGGCTGTTCCACACATCCAGATCCACCGCGAGAAAGTTCAGGTAGACCGCGATGACGAGAGGAATTCCGATGGCGAGCCCGAGCCGAGCCGTGTGCTTTGCGGTGCTGGGAACGAAGATCGCGCGAGCAATGAGCCCGAACGATAGCGCGTAGGCTGTCGTCGTGGCGGCACCGGCGGCGGCCGGAAGGTTGGCCCCCATGACGACGAGAGCGATGCTCGTCAACACCAAGCCAATACCCTCGACGATTTGAATGGTTCGTGTCCGCAGGGGATGCGATCGACAGATCAGCCAGACACATGCGACCGGAATCCATGCGGCTGCGTGAGCCCAAAACGAGGGGTGTACGACCTCCCTCTGCCAATAGCGAAAAACGACCCCCAAGAAGATCCGACCGATCAGCGAGAGGAACAAGAGCACCGCGACGGTGCGCCCAAACGCGGCCACCCGCTGTTGAAGGAACTCGGGGCTGTTGGCGGTTTGACCGACTCCCGTATCCAAAACCCCTTCGTTTTAGATGAGCGGCGTTGGGTTCAAAAGAAGAAAACGACGCGTCAGCATAGCGGTATGGTTTCGAGGACTTACACATTCCTCGATCCAACCGTGAGCCTTCGGCGTAGCCCCGATAGAGGGGAGATTCCGCTGGAACAGTGCTGGCGGGCGATCTGCTCGACATCGCGCGACCGATCGGACGCTGAAAACTGAACCGGAATCGTGCAGAGCTCAAACAACGGGCTCTGCATAGCCACTACTCGGATATGACCAGATACATTCCTCTTGCGAGGAAATGCTCCTTAGAAAGGAGGTGATCCAGCCGCAGGTTCCCCTACGGCTACCTTGTTACGACTTCACCCCAGTTACCAAACACTCCTTGGGGACCTGCCTCCCTTGCGGGTTAGCGCGGCCACTTCTGGAGCACTCGACTCCCATGGTGTGACGGGCGGTGTGTACAAGGCCCGGGAACGTATTCACCGTCGCCTGCTGATCGACGATTACTAGCAATTCCGACTTCATGCACTCGAGTTGCAGAGTGCAATCCGTACTGAGGCTGGCTTTTTGCGATTCGCTCCACCTTGCGGCTTTGCAGCGCTTTGTACCAACCATTGTAGCACGTGTGTAGCCCAGGACATAAGGGCCATGAGGACTTGACGTCATCCCCACCTTCCTCCGGGTTGACCCCGGCAGTCTCCTTTGAGTGCCCAACTAAATGCTGGCAACTAAGGATAAGGGTTGCGCTCGTTGCGGGACTTAACCCAACATCTCACGACACGAGCTGACGACAGCCATGCAGCACCTGGACCTGAGTTCTCTTGCGAGCACTCCCGAGTTTCGTCAGGATTCTCAGTTTTTCTAGCCCTGGTAAGGTTCTGCGCGTTGCTTCGAATTAAACCACATGCTCCACTGCTTGTGCGGGCCCCCGTCAATTCCTTTGAGTTTTAGCCTTGCGGCCGTACTCCCCAGGCGGAGAACTTAACGCGTTAGCTACGGCACAGCAGAGGTCAATATCCGCTGCACCTAGTTCTCATCGTTTACGGCGTGGACTACCAGGGTATCTAATCCTGTTTGCTCCCCACGCTTTCGCGTCTCAGCGTCAGTAAATGTCCAGGTGGCCGCCTTCGCCACTGATGTTCCTCCCGATATCTACGAATTTCACCTCTACACCGGGAATTCCGCCACCCTCTCCATCACTCAAGACACGCAGTTTCGGATGCAGTTCCTAGGTTGAGCCCAGGGATTTCACAACCGACTTGCGTGCCCGCCTACACGCGCTTTACGCCCAGTAAATCCGAGCAACGTTCGCACCCTCTGTATTACCGCGGCTGCTGGCACAGAGTTAGCCGGTGCTTGCTAAAGAGGTACCGTCAAGTCTCCGCCCTATTCGAACGGAGATTTTTCGTCTCTCTCCACAGTGCTTTACGACCCGAAGGCCTTCATCACACACGCGACGTGGCTGGGTCAGGCTTTCGCCCATTGCCCAATATTCCTCACTGCTGCCTCCCGTAGGAGTCTGGCCCGTGTTCCAGTGCCAGTGTGGCTGATCATCCTCTCAGACCAGCTACCCGTCTTAGCCTTGGTAAGCCATTACCTTACCAACAAGCTGATGGGACGCAGGCTCATCCTCTGGTGGTAGCTTTCAAGAAGAGGCCACCTTTAACCGCTCTCACCGTGGTGAGTGTGGTCTTACGCGGTATTAGCATTCCTTTCGGAATGTTGTCCCCCGCCAGAGGGTAGATTACCTACGCGTTCCTCACCCGTGCGCCACTGTACTCACCCCCGAAGGGATTTTCTCGTTCGACTTGCATGTGTTAGGCCCGCCGCTAACGTTCGCTCTGAGCCAGGATCAAACTCTCCAGTTGAACTGTTGAGCTGGTTATCCTGCTGAGTTCTGGCGCTCCCGCCAGATGCTCTAGAGCCTCACGTTTGTATTCGTGTTGCTCTCGGATTGCGGTGCCAATCTTCGATTGGGACCGCGTTTTGAATTGACCCTAGTCGTACGTGTTGTTGCACGACTCGGGACCCGAGTACGTAACTATTGATTCCGATTCAGTTTTCAAAGACCGATCGGCGGAATGTCCGCTGAGGGAAAGGCCAATCTGAGCCCGATTGAGGGCCCGGTCAAGGCGCCTGATTTCCCGCCGAATCTGCAAAATCCCTTCAAAGAGCCGTAGCCCCCACAAAGGGACGCCGAAGTTAGCGCGGAACGGTGGGGGGTCAAGGAGGATTTCGCGTTTTTACGTAGTGCCTTTTGACAAGCCACCGTCAATATGACAAGTGTATTGCTCCATGCGCTCCGAGCGGCTTTTCAATGAGACTCGTCTGCTTTTTCACACGCTAAAAGCGTGGGCCGAGACCATGCACGAGGAGCTCGGCCTCACCGCGGCGATGCGCGGCGTCCTCGAGCGCATCCTACTCGACGGCCCCGCCACCGTGCCGGACCTCGCCCGCGCCCGCGGCGTCTCCCGGCAGCACATCCAACAGCAGGTCGATCCGCTGCTCGAGCGGGGGTTCATCGAACGCAACGACAATCCAGCGCACAGGCGGTCCCCGATCATCGGGCTCACCGACAAGGGCCGCGCGCTCATTCAAAACATGCGCGCAGAAGAGCTGAGCGCGCTCGGCCGAATGCAGGTGGGCGTGTCGGACGACGCGATGCTCGAGGCCGCGCAGGTGCTCGCGGCATGGCGCGCAGCGCTTCAGCTCGACACGAGGAGGAGAACATCATGAGAGAAACAGTCGTTCAACAGTTCAAACAACCGAGCGGCGTCCTCGGCCGTCTCGCGGGTTTCATCATGGCCCACCGGGCCTCGAACCGTCTGCGCAACGCCTGGGCTGTGTCGCAACTCCAGGTCGAGCCCCACCACAGGGTGCTGGAGATCGGCTGTGGCCCAGGTATTGCGCTCGAGCATTTGGCCGCTCTCGCCACGAAAGGCCGCGTGGTGGGCGTCGATCACTCTAGCCTGATGGTCGAGGCGGCCTCGACACGCAACGCCGAGGCCGTCGCAACCGGGCGTGTCACGGTAATCCATGGAACCGCCGACGCCGCGGCCGAGCTCGGCGAATTCGATCGCGTGCTGGCGGTCAACGTCGCGCAGTTTTGGGATGCTCCGGTCGAGACGCTGCGCACGCTGCATCGCATGATGGCTCCGAACGGAATCCTCGGGATCGCCTTTCAGCCCCGAAACAAGGGCGCAACCGACGAGGATGCTCGGCGGGGCGCCGAACGAAATCGGTCGTACCTCATCGAAGCCGGCTTTCGAGACCTCAAGATCGAGACTCTGATGCTCGAGCCGATGGCGACCTGCGTTCTCGGCGGCGCCTGAAAGTGCTGTGCTTGTAGGCTCGGCGACTTGATCGTAGATCTCGGCGTATGGCGCTGATCTATTACGCCATCCCGTTCTTCCTCGCGACGCTCGGCATCGAGCGCTGGCTCGTCTACCGCAAAGAGCAAACCGGCGGGGCCGAAATGAAGCTCGCTGGCTTCACGACCAAGGACTCGTTCGCGAGCCTCGCGATGGGGCTCGGCTTCCTTGGCATCAACGCCGCGCTCGCGCTCATGCCCTTCGCAGGCCTCGCCTGGCTCCATCAGTTCCGTCTTTTCGACATTCATCCGGTCTGGTGGTCCTGGCTATTGCTGCTCTTCGCAGAGGACTTCTGTTACTACTGGTTTCACCGGCTTCATCACGACGTGCGCGCTCTTTGGGCCGCCCACGTAAACCACCACTCGAGCACGCACTACAACCTGACGACCGCCTTACGGCAGTCTTGGACGACCCCGTTCACCGGTTTCATTTTTTGGGCGCCTCTACCCCTCCTCGGCTTTCCCATCGAGATGATCCTGATCCAAAAGTCGGTCAGCTTGCTCTACCAGTACTGGCTCCACACCGAGCTCATCGACGACCTCGGCTGGTTCGAGGCCTTCTTCAACACGCCGTCGCATCATCGGGTCCATCACGGACGCAACCCGCTCTACCTCGACCGCAATCACGCCGGGATTTTCATCATTTGGGACAAGATGTTCGGCACCTTCGAGCCGGAGTCCGAGCCGGTCGACTACGGGCTCACCAAGAACATTCACACCTATAATCCGGTGCGCATCGCGTTCCACGAATGGGTGGCCATGCTCCGCGACGCATGGAACGCGAAGACCTGGCGTGGGCGCCTGGGCTATCTACTGATGCCGCCCGGCTGGACCGAGGACGGCGCCGGGAAAACCGCGTCCGCGCTGCGACGAGAATACCTCGCCGCAGGCGCGTGACCGGTTCGGGCTACGGAAAGGTGACGGTCCGGGTCGCGTTGGCGGCGGCTTCGGCGATGTCGAGCACCAGCGGCATGGGCTGGTTTCGAAGGTAGGGAAAGAGCAGGTCTTCGTAGTTGGCCGAGTCGATGTCACCGGACTGGCCCCCGGGGAGCTGAATCGTGCAGGTCGGGCCGTCGGGGGAAGCCTCGCAGACGAAGCGCATGGACGGCCCCGCCCTTTGCACGAAGTCCGTGACTCCGGTGTTCGCGACGTCGACGGTGAAGAGGCCTCCGTCGTTGGCGAAGAGCGGCTCGCCTGGCGGTGGATTGTCGTAGTCTGTGAAAACACTGCTGATTGCGCTGAGGTCGCCGCTCAGCTGCAGCCCGTGCAGCCTACCCCATGCCCACTCGGTTTGGTTCGCACCGAGCTCGCCGTTCAAGAAGTCGCCGACGACCTGTAGCGCCGCGGACATGACTTCGAACTTGGTCTCGACTCCAGGAGTGCCCGGATCATCCCAATAGACGTCGCCCGCAGCCAGCTTCGTCGGGTCGACGATCGAGTAGTACATCGCAAAGCTCGGGGCGCGGCCGCCGGGAGCGTTCTCGTTTGCCTCGATGCGCGCGCGGAGCTCGATGAGCAGCGCGTGAAACGCGGCGCAACCCGACGCGGCCAAGAGCTCGTTTGCATCCGTCGTGAGAGGGGAGTTTTCGGAATCGGTGCCGTCGAGGCCGGTCGGACAGGTGAAATCCCAGCTTTCGAGCGCGCTGATGACCTTCAGGCCATTGACCCCAGGCACCGTCTGCGCATCCTTCGCGATCGTGAGCATCCCAGGGACCATTCGCTCGCCGATGAGCGAGTGCACGTCGCTGATGATCTGGTCCATGGTGGCCCGGCTGTGTTGGTTTCCGATCCCCTCGATGAGATCGACGATCCGCTTGTGACGGAAGCCCACCGCAACGTCGTCCTGAAGCGGAGGATAGACGGCTCCGCTTTGTAAGGTCGTCGGATCCCCGTCGAACAGAGCCCCGGTCATGTCGTTGTTGGCCGTGGCGATGTAGCCGGCCGCGGGATTGGTCGCCTGCGGGAGCTCCTCGAGCGTGAAGTACTCCTCCCACTCGTAGTCCCCGCTCCCGTCGAGCGGAAGCCAAGGGGGCGCGTCGCCGGCGAGGTTCGTTGCCCACGTTCGCTTCGGAACTCGATTGTAGGGGTACCAGCCGATGTTGTTTTCGGAGTCGATCACGACCCAGTTCTGGGTCACCGTCGTCCCGTTGGTGAGCGCAGCCCGCGCCTCCTCGATGTTGTCCGCCGCCGCGAGCTCGGGGAAGAGGTTGATGTCGGTATCGATGTCGTTTCCGGTCCATCGAAGGGTGACGGCGGTGTTGTTCTCCAGGTCGATCTCGCGGACCGGACCGTGGTGGGGCACGAAGAGCAGCTCTTTTTCGGTGGTGCTGCCGTCACTGAAGGTGACCGTCCACGGGACGCGCACGAAGGGGACCTCCGCTCCCTTGAAGAGCACCCCGGTCGGGTTGCCGCCCGCGTCTTTGACCAGCGTCTCGATGTAGATGTCGCTGAAGTCCATGTTGGTGGTCGTCGCGCCCCACGCGATGCGCTCGTTCTGACCGAGGAGAGGGAAAGGGAGACCTGCAAACGAGACGCCCGCAACGTGGATCTCGCCGGTGCCATTGGTCTTCGCGTCGAGGTTCGCGAGGTACCAAATCGCTGGCTGCGTCATGCCGAGATGCGGGTCGTTCGAAAGGAGCGCGTTGCCGGCGGTCGTGAGGGAGGGCCCGACCACCCAATTGTTCGACCCGATTTCGTCCCCTGTGACGCCCGGCCCGAGGAGCATCGTCCGGAGCTCGAGGGTCCTCTGGAGCTTCTCGTCGAGGCGCCGAAGGATTGGCGCGACGTTGGACCTGGTACGAGGCGCGGAGCGAGTCAGCGTCAGAGGCGCCGCGCGCGTTTCCGTTGCTTGCGCGGCCGGCTCCGAGGGCGTCCAGTTGGGCAGGATCGCCGACTTTTCGAGGGGTTCCCGGCTCCAGAGGTCGGAGAACTTCGCGTCATCGCCGATCGCCTCGCGCGCAGCTCCCCCTCTGATTTGAGCGGTGTCGTCGTTGCTCAGCTGGTCGGCCAGGGCGAGCACCGTGGCCACGCTGTCCTGGGGCACCCAGGCGGGCACGCGGTCGGGGCTGTAGTCCAGAGCGGGATCGGTGAACTCGCGCGGGAACGTCGCGCCATTGTCGCCGTTCTTCATGTCTTCGATCCACTGGTTGACGCCGGCGGCGTAGGCTTCGAGCATCGCTTTGGTCTTCGGCGTAGCTTGCTCGTAGAGAAACTCCTCGGCGGGCCGTCCGTCCCGGGTCGAAAAGAGCGCGCGAAGGTCGGCAAAGTTGTCGGCAAGCAAGCCGGCCAAGCTCGGCGGCAGGATGTCCGCGAGTCGGCCTGTCGTGAACCGCCGCCGGACGTCCATCTGCACGAACCGATCGAATGCGTGATAGTAGCCGAGTGCCATCGCGCAGTCTTCGTCGGTCGCGCAGTCGGCGTTGAAGACCCCGTGCTCGTCGAAATAGACCGTCGCGTCGGGAGGCCATTCGAGGTCTCCGAAGGGTGCACCTCCGGTGCCGCCGCTGCCGCCGCTGTCGTTGCCGCATCCGGCGATCGAAAGACCGAGAACGAAGAGAGAACAAACGAATCGTCGCATCGTGGGCTACCTCGCTGAGTTAAGATCCTGAACGATACCGATTCTGTCTCCAAAGCCAAGTAGGGATCGCGGGTCTGGAACCAAACGCGGTTTGCAAAGAGGAAGGCGACTCACCCTAAAGGTGAGTGCTAAGGTGCCGAGCAAGGGGTCTCATGAAGCAGCTCGCGTGGTTATTCCTATGTATTTTCACCGCCTGCGGCGGCAGCCGGCTACCGATGGCACCCGAGAAGTCGCCCTACTTCGACGCGGTGAGCTCGCAACTTCAGCTCGGCGGCACCGTGTATGCGTACGCGGACATCGAGGGAGACGCGGTTCGGGCGACGGGCTTTCTGCTGACGCTCCTGCGGGACCTGCCGGCGCTCGGGTCCCAAGGGGGCGCCAACCGTCTCAACGCCACGACGCTCGTCCGCATCCTCGGGCTTCACAACGTCGACGCGATCGGGCTGAGC
Source organism: uncultured delta proteobacterium (assembly GCA_963792825.1). Classification (GTDB taxonomy): domain Bacteria; phylum Myxococcota_A; class Polyangia; order Polyangiales; family Houyiibacteriaceae; genus SG8-38. The sequence continues at coordinate 717,581 of CAWBXS010000002.1, forward strand.
TCCTACGAGCACGAGTCGCTCTACCACAACCGAAGCTTCATTCATCACACCGGCCCCCGGGAGGGCCTCCTCGAGCTCTTCGGCGGCGAGCCGGCTCCGTTCGAGATGGTCTCGATCGCACCCAAGGGCGCAGACCTCGTCTGGGAGCAGCGGTTCGACGCTCGGGTGTTGGTCGACATCGTTCGGGCCCTCGGCGAGCTCGGCGTGGGAATGACGCCCGAAGAGCTCGACCGGTCTCTGAACGAACCCGTGCTCGATCTCGACATCACGCTCGGCTCAATCGTCGAGCGTTTGAACACGACCGCGGGGCTCGTCCTCGTCGTGGACGAGAGCCGGACGCTTCGAATCCCGGGCGAGTCATTCTGGTTTCCCTACACCGACTTCTTGTTCCGCATCGACGGGCTCGGCCCGCTCGCGGACGCGATGGCAAAGAGAGCAGCGCTTGATCCTTTCATCGCTTCGACCCGAAGCGAGGAGTGGGTGATCATCCGGCCCACGATCGCGCTGCCGGCGCCGTGGAACGCCTATGAGCCGTCCGTGGCCCACGAGCTCTCGACCGGGCGCATCTTCGTCGTCAGCTCTCCGGCCTTTCTCGAGAGGTGTCTTCTGGCGACCGACAACGTGACGCAGGGCCCCGACTTCCGTCGCGCGTTCGAGGAGCTCCCCCCGACCGGCAACGGGATGACCTATTTTTCACCGCGAATGACGCGCCAGATGCATGCAATCCTCGACCGGGTGATCGAAGCCAACGGCTCCTCGATTTCGACGAGCATCGCCCGGTTCTTCCTTCCCGACGTCGGTCAGCCCGTAGGCTGGGTGGTCGGGAATGCCCGCGACGGGATCCTGTTCACGTCGAATACGCCGTCCTCACACAAGTCGACGCTCCTGACGCTCGGGTACGCGGCCCTGCTTCCCGCCCTCGTCGTCGTTGGCGTCTCGACTCTCGCTCCAGAGCAAGCCGTGGCGCAGGGGGCGGTCGAGTGAAGCGAAGCGAGCGCTGGAAATAAGAGCGCCGAGTGAACCGGCCAGATTCACTCGGCGTATTAGGCGTAAGTTTCGGCCGCTAGCTGCGCCCGTAGCGGCGAATCCCCAAGCACAAGGCAAGCATCAGGAAGAGTGCGCCGATGGGTCCGCCGTGATCTGTCTCTCCAATCGCACAGCCCACGCCGCGCCCACCTTGAAGATTCAGGCCACCGGAGTCCGGAACGTCGACGTTCGCCTCCAAGTAGTCCGGGACACCGTTGGCATTTTCATCGCCGGGCTCGTCCGCATCGTCGACCCCGTCCCCATCGCTGTCCGTGTCGAGCCAGTTGACGTTGCCGTCGCCGTCCACGTCGTCGTCGTCGATGTCGGCCGAGTCCGCGATTTCCACCGCAGTGTCGATGCCGTCACCGTCGTCGTCGTCGTCGAGATAGTTCGGCGTGCCATCATCGTCGGTGTCGTCATCCCTCGGGTCGGAATCACCGTCAGGGCTCTCGTCCCTGGTCGGGATGCCATCGCCATCGTCGTCCGCATCGTCGAAGTCTGGTGCTCCGTCGCCATCCGTATCTGGACAGCTCGAAGGTTGCAGCGGGCTGCCGGGCGGCGGGCATTCTTCATCGTCCAGTAGACCGTCCCCGTCCGTATCGGGCACGTTGGTTTCACGCCGGCAGGTGCTGTCGCAACCATCGCCGTCGATCGCATTGCCATCGTCGCACTCCTCCCAGCCGGAGCCGACATCGATCAGGCTGACGAAGTCATCGCCACAGACGTCGAGGTAATCCGCCCGTCCGTCCGCGTCGCTGTCTGCACAACCTGCTGCGAAGTCCGGGCATTCCTGCTGGGTCGGCCGACCGTCCCCATCGTCGTCTGTGTCGAGGAAATCGGGCTTCCCATCGCCGTCCGAGTCCTGGTCGGTCGGGTCGTTGTCGCCATCGTAGTTCTCGTCGACGGTGTCGATGCCATCGCCGTCGTCGTCGGGATCATCGAAGTTGGGCATCCCGTCGCCGTCGGTGTCGGGGCAACCGAAGGGGTCGCCGACCGGATCTCCAGGGGGCGGACATTCCGCGACATCGGGGATGCCGTCTCGATCCGTGTCGCTCACGACGCTATCGGCATCCAAGTAGTCGGGTCGGAGGTCGGCATCACCATCCGGGCAGCCTGCCCCTGGGTCGGCGCACTCGAAGACGGTGTCGATTCCGTCGCCGTCGTCGTCTGAATCCCGATAGTTGGGAACCGTGTCCGAATCGGTGTCTTGCGTCGGCGCGGTCGTTCCACCGTCGTCCGCATCGAATGCGTCATCGAGACCGTCGCCATCGGTATCCGTTCCGAGCGCGGTCGCGTCAGGAACGCCATTGCCGTCCGCATCGTGTCCCTCGACCGCGTCCACGATGCCATCGTCATCGGAGTCCTGGTCGCGGTAGTCGGGGCGCCCATCTGCGTCGGAATCCGTGCACGCCGGAGCGCTCGAGCATTCCACCGAATCGGTGATGCCGTCGTCGTCGCTATCGATGTCCCGATGGTCGGGCAGGCCGTCGTCATCCGAGTCGCAGAGATCTGGACTGCTAACGCACTCTACCGAGGTCGGAATCCCGTCGCCGTCGTCGTCGGGGTCCTGATGGTCCGGTGTCCCGTCGCCATCGGTGTCCCCACAGCTCGAGACGTCACCGTCGCATTCCACCGCGTCTGGAATGCCGTCACCGTCGGTATCCACGAGGCTCTCATCGGCATCGAGATAATCCGGCGTCCCATCGCTGTCACCATCGGGACAACCCGTCATCGGGTCGGGACACTCGAACGTCGAGCCGATGCCGTCGCCGTCGTCGTCGGGATCACGGTAATCCGGTGTTCCATCACCGTCGCGATCTGGTAGCGGCGCCGGGACTCCGCCAGCCATGTCGAGGTCGTAGGCATCGTCGAGGCCGTCCTCGTCGTCATCCATCCCGAGCGGCGCAAAGTCGGGCAATCCGTCGGCGTTCCCATCGTGTCCTTCGATCGCATCCGGAATTCCATCGTCATCCGAATCGATGTCGAGCGCGTCGGGCGCGCCATCACCATCGGTGTCGAGACACGAGGTGGGGTCGGGGCACTCGACGCGATCCGCGATGCCATCGCCGTCGCTATCCTGGTCGAGATAGTCGGGTCGGCCGTCTCCGTCGGTGTCTTGACCCGTCGTCCCGATGCCGCCCTGGCTGATTTCGAAGGCATCGTCGATTCCGTTTCCATTGGCGTCGGCGCCGCTTGGAACCGCTTCGGGCACTCCATCGCCATCGGCATCGAACGCCTCCACGCGATCGAGGAGTCCGTCGTTATCGCTGTCGGCGTCGAGATAGTCCGGCGCGCCATCGCCATCGCGGTCTTGCACCGCTGCGGCTAGACCGTCGGCTGCGCATGCTCCAGGCATCCCCGCGCAGTCGGCGTCGAACGCATCATCCAATCCATCGCGGTCGTCGTCGTTGCCGGAGGGAACCGCATCGGCGAGGCCGTCGCCATCGGCATCGTGGCCCTCGGTCGCATCAGGAACCCCATCCCCGTCGCTATCGAGGTCGAGGTGGTTCGGGATTCCATCTTGGTCGAGGTCGACGCTACCGGGCAGCGAATCGCAGACGCCATCCGGGCCGTCGTCCACGCAGGTCACCTCGTCGGGGTCGGCGTAGTCGGGAACACCATCGGCGTCGGTGTCGACCGAGACGTCGGTGCCGCCGCCTTCTTGGTCGTCGGGAACGCCATCACCGTCATCGTCGAGGTCGACCTGGTCGGTCATCCCATCGCCGTCGGTATCTGGGTAGTCACAGGTATTGTCGCCCTTGCAAACCTGAAACCCCGGGCAAGCCTCGTCCGAAAGACACTCGACGCATGCACCGCCCGGAACTGACGTGTCGCAGAGGCCCGCTCCCGGATCGCTGCACCCACTGTCCGGCGAGGTACCCGTCATGTCATCGAAACAGAAGGAGCAAACGCTTCCGGCCGAGCCGCTCGCTCCGTTGCAGATCGGAAGCCCCGGGTCGGTGCAACCTTCGTCGGGGTTGGCACCGGTCTGGTCGTTGATGCAGGTCACGCAGAGGCCGGGTGTCGAGGCCGAGGTGTCGCACACAGGCTCTGCGGGAGCGCCGCAATCGGTGTCGTCGAAGCACCCCGGAACGCACAGATTCGTGGTGACGTTGCAGGCGTCCGCTGCTGAACAGTCCGCCGTGTCGGTGCAGTCGACGCAGACTGGGTTGCTGCCACTCTCGTCGCAGGCATTGTCACTGCCCGAGCAGCCGGTGTCGGTGCCGCCGGCGCCGGTATCTGAACAGGCCGCGAAGCAAGAAGGAAAGACGCCACTCGTGTCGCAATAGGGCGCCAATCCACTGCATCCCGAGTCGATGGTCACCCCCGTCTGGTCGTCGAAGCAAGCGACACAGCCCAGACCGCCAGCGTCACATTGGCCCGAGAAACACTCCGACCCCATCGTGCAGCCCGCACCCTCTTCTCTCAGACACAGGCTCGTGCATCCATCGCCGCCAATGGTATTTCCGTCGTCACAGCTCTCGCCGGCCTCGACGGTCCCGTTCCCGCAGGTGTCGGCGGGCTCACACGTGTTGCTGCCGAGCGTATCGCAGATCCCGCTCCCGCATTCCGTCCCGGCGGCGCAGCTCTCGCCGAGCTCTTTCAGGCAGCCATCGTCGCAGCCGTCTCCGGTCGCGGTGTTGCCATCGTCGCACGCTTCGGAGCCTCCATCGGTGTTCCACAGGAATCCATCGCCACAGGTCGCGACCCGGCAGCTTCCAGTTGCGCCGTCTGGGCAAGCATCGTTGAGGTTGCTGTCGCCGTCATCACAGGTCTCGCCGCCGACGACGAGCGTGTCTCCGCAGATCTCCTGGCAGGGCGTTCCCGGCGCGGGACACGTCCAGCCGGGCTCGACGGCGCAAGAGTCACTGCATCCGTCCCCGCTATCGGGATTTCCATCGTCACAGACCTCAGCTCCCTCGAGATCGCTGTTGCCGCACGTATCGGCGGGCTCGCAGACATCGGGGTTTTCCGCTGCATCGCAGACGCCGCTTTCGCACTGGTTGCGGTTTGTGCAGACCTCCCCGTTCTCCTTCAGACAGTCCGCGTTGCAGCCGTCGCCGGGCGTCGTGTTTCCGTCATCGCAGGCCTCGCCTTGCTCGGTGAGACCGTTTCCGCAAAACGCGGGCACATTGATCGTGAGCGTGCAGCTGCCGGTGACGTTGGCCGGGTTGGTGAAGGTGACCAGGGTGTACGAGGTCGTTCCGTTGTCCGAGAACGCCGGCGTCCAGTCGAGTGTCGTCGAGACCGGGCTGGCTCCGGTCGTGCCTGCGGGAGGCGTCAGGATGGCGCCTGGCGGTAAGCCGGTCACGCCGATCCTCAGGTTCTGGCCAGGGTCGGTCGCGCCCACCGTCTGAGAAAACGGGGTACCGACGGGGACGGTGAACGAGTCGCTGTCCGGACAGCTCGGAATGGGCCCGGACACGATTTCGGCGATGAGATCGATCGCCGTGGAGCTGGTGCCCCCAGGACTCGAGGATTCGATTACGAAGTGGAGCACATACTGTTGTCCTGCAACTGCGGACGTCAGGTTCCATTGGATCTGGCAGGCCCCCATCGATTCTGTGATCGCCGGCTGCGCACCGCCGGAGGGCACGCTCGGGATGACTTGACCGGCTGGGAGGCCCGTCTCGGCGGCGGTGGCGAAACGACAGGTGACCGGGTCGCCATCTGGATCGAAAAATAGGAAATCATGCGTTCGGACGCCGCCTGCCTGCATTTGGATGATCGCGGGGCTCGCCGTTCCCGGCGGCCACAGATTGCTTCCGTCCGCTTCGATGATGACGTCCGTCTCGACACGGAAGTTCGCACCGGCGCCGTTCTGCAGCCCCGCAATCCGACAGCAGCTCTGGAAGAATGCCTTGTAGGAGCCGGCCGCCACATAAGTGTGTGTGACCACGTACCGATTCGTGGTGTACGCATTGCCATTGGAGTCCACACCAGTGCCGATCGTGCTACCGATGTCGACGCCGTTCGCCGTTCCGTCTCCGAAGTTGAGATCGGTGCCGTCGACGAACGTGCTGCGCCAGCTCGCGATGACCGTGAACTCGACGGTGAGAGGCGCGCCGAGCGGATCGGGAATGCGCCATTGAATCGTGCCGTGTCGGAAATGAGACGCGCTTGCGTTCGCCGACCAGCCCCAGATGCTGAGCAGCGTAAACAACGCTGCCCAATGATTTCCCCAAACGCGACGACCCATGATGCCCCCTCGAAGAACCGGCACCCGGAGCACGCCCCGAGAGCCGTTGGTCTAGTTAATCGCTTGTGAGTGTAGAAATCAAGTATTTATGTGATTTGGAGCCCACTTTTTGCGGCTCGCCGTGATGAACAAGCCCAGAAGGATTAACAAACCGCGAGGGCCAGGCGGTGCTTGGGCTCCTCCGCGGGTGAGGGAGCACCCTCCGGCTGGGACCGGCTCCGGTCCGCCCTCTCTCGGTCTGGGCTCCGCGACGACCGCCGAGCACGTGCTCGCCGCGGCTGCAGAGGCGATGCACTGCGGTGCTTCTCCCCGACAACCCGAGTCGACCCCAGTGCCCACTGCGTCATCGATACACGCCTCACAGCGCTGAAGCACCTGGTTACAAATGGGCGTCGGGGCTTCGCAGCTCGCGTCGGTGTCACAGCCCGCATCGGGCGGCTGCCCCGCGCGGGTGTAGACGGGTGAGAATTCGGATGTCCGCCCGCGGCGGGTCGACGTCAAGGTGATCGCCCCGACCTCGGCGCCGAGCACCATCGAGAAGGCAGAATCGTTTTCGGGGCTGCATGCGATGGTCGCATCGGCGTCGAGGGGCCCGCCCTCGACGAGGGTCCCTACGTGTCGCACGCCTTCGCCAAAACCACTTGGATCGGCCGATGCCTCGTACACGTCGATGGTCGCGCCGCCGACTGCACATCCCTCGATCACGAGACCCTGCTCGGAATCGAGTATCTCCCGTACCTCGGGGAAGTTCACCGGCAAGAACGCGTCGGCGGGGTCGTTCGCAGTCACGCCAGTTTCTCCCGCATCGATGCCGAGCTCGCCGTTGAGGAAGATCGCGTTGCCTCGGATGGCGGTCGTTCCTTCCGAAGCCCGAATCCCCGCCCCTTGGTTGTGAGCGATGATGTTCCCTTGCCCGTTCCCCGTCGTCCCAATTGCGGCGCCATCGCAGCCCGCCTCTATCGAGACTCCATGCCCGCCATTCGGAAGCACCCGGCTCGCTGCCAGATCGATCCCGATCACGTTGCCCAACATGGCCCATTGGCCAGTGGCGCCCTCTGCGCACACCACGCCATCCCCTCCATTCGCGGAGATGACGTTCCCTCGGAGCAGCAAACCGTCGACGTCGCCTGCGATTTGGAGCCCGGATGAGGCATTGCCCAAACCGATGCGGCCCGTCGTGTCGACCCCAATGCGGTTCTCCTCGACCAGCCCCGACGGCGCGCTGCTGAGGCTCAGGGCAGCGCAGAGGTTCGAGGAGATCACGTTGTTCGTCAGCGTGGCGGACGCCGCAAGGTCGATCGCGACTGCGAAGACGCCGGGCGCGGCCAAACAGTTCGGTCGCGCCTCGTGCCCGGTTGGGTCCACTCCGATTCGATTCCAGGTCAATAGAAGATCATCGCCCCCCTCGATGAGGATGGCCTCCGCGCCGGCACCGGCAATCACGTTGCCCCCCTGCTCGCTATCTCCACCGATCCGCGGCCGGTAGCTTGAACGTACGTGGATGGCGTGAGAACCGAACGCCGGTTGCTGCGGGTCATCTCCGAGACGGATCCCGGTCTCGGGGTCGATGCCGAAGTAACACCCGCGGACGAGAAGATAATCAGCGCTCTCGGCATCGATGCCCGTGCCCGCCGCGTTGGTGAGCGCGAGCGAAACAAATAGCGTGTTCGGGGCGCGAACGCGAAACACCTGATCGAAGCCGCCACCATCGATGACGACGACGGGGGTCGGCTTTCCTCCGAGGATGTACCGAGGTTCCGAGCTGCCATCGATGATCGCACTTTCGGTGATGGTCGGAAGTGGCGATTGCAGCGAGATCAGGAAGGGACCGACTATGCCTGGACCGAAATCAAAGCCGATCGAGTCGGGCGCATCGGGATGATCGTTCACAGCTGCATTGGCAGCTTGGATCGCCTCGCGGAGACTGCAGTCTCCGGTCGGCGCGAACCCGCATTCTCCGTCGTCGCTGTCGGCAGTCGTGTTGACGACGAACGAACCGTGCGCTTTGGCGGTTCCGTGCCACCCCCACGTGAGGAACACCAAAGCAAGACTCAGGACAGACCGCATTTCCCCTCGAACCGAGTCCCCGATGGAGAGCGCTCGGAATGATTCGAGTCTAGGGGAAGCAGAGGTCGAGCCCCAAACGGCAGGGGAGCGCTGCTAGTCCGGGGCCGGCAGATCCGAGCTTCCCATCAGGAAAGCGTCCACGGCCCTGGCAGCACCCCGGCCCTCTGCGATGCCCCACACGACGAGAGACTGGCCCCGACGGCAGTCGCCGGCCGCAAAGACACCCTCGGTGCTGGTTGCGTACTTTCCATACTCCGCTTTGAAATTGCTCCGGGCATCGCGCTCTAGACCAAGCTGCTCTGCGAGGGTGTCTTCCGGGCCGAGAAACCCCATCGCAAGGAGCACTAGATCGGCCTCGAAGATTTCAGAAGAGCCGGGCACCTCCCCCATCTGCCACTTTCCGTCAGCATCCTTGGTCCATTCGACCCGCACCGTCTCGATTCCGGCGACGTTACCGTGGCGATCATCGAGGAAACGCTTGCTCAGGACGCGGTACTCACGTGGGTCTCTGCCGAATTTCGCGGCGGCCTCCTGATGCCCATAGTCGACGCGAAAAACGAGGGGCCACTCGGGCCATGGGTTGTCGGGTGCGCGCTCGGGCGGCGGCTTCGGCAGGAGCTCGAAGTTGACCAATGACGTACAGCCGTGACGAATCGAGGTGCCGATGCAGTCGGTGCCGGTGTCTCCGCCTCCAATGACGATGACTCGCTTGCCCTTGGCGCTGATGTACGCCCCATCTTCGAGATGGCTGTCCATCAGGCTCTTGGTGTTCTTCAGGAGGAAGTCCATCGCGAAGTGAATTCCCTGGAGCTCACGCCCCGGGATCGACAGATCGCGCGGCCTCGTCGCTCCGCATGCCAGGATCAAGGCATCGGCCTCGCCTCGGAGCTTGCGGACATCCTTGTTCACCCCGACGTGCGCGTTGGTCACGAACTCGACGCCTTCCCGACGCATGATGTCGAGCCGGCGCTCCACGATGCCCTTGTCGAGCTTCATGTTTGGAATGCCGTAGGTGAGTAGGCCCCCAATCCGGTCATCGCGCTCATACACGGTCACGCTGTGCCCTGCCCAGTTGAGCTGCTGCGCTGCGGTGAGGCCCGCCGGGCCGCTGCCGATGATTGCAACCTTCTTGCCCGTTCGCTCTGTTGGAGGCTTGGGCTGAATCCAACCCTCCTCGAATCCCTTGTCGACGATCGCACACTCGATGTTCTTGATCGTGACCGCCGGTTCGTTGATCCCGAGAACACACGCGCCTTCGCAAGGGGCCGGACACACGCGCCCCGTGAACTCGGGGAAGTTGTTCGTCTTGTGAAGCCGATCCAAAGCGTCGCGCCAACGGCCTTGGTAGACGAGGTCGTTCCACTCGGGGATCAAGTTGTCGATGGGGCAGCCGGTCGCAGATTGACAGAAAGGAACACCGCAATCCATGCAGCGCGCACCCTGTTTGCGCAGGTGCGCCTCCGGTACGTCGACCGTGAACTCCTGCCAATTCGAGATGCGCTTCAGCGGATTGCTGTAGGGAATCGCTTCTCGCGGAAACTCTTTGAAGCCAGTCGGCTTACCCATCGCCTTACTCCGCCGCCGGAAGGCCCTGGGCCTGAGCAAGCTCGGGCCCCGCGACGCCCACCGAAAGGTCTCCCGTTCGGCTGAGAACACGCTTGTAGTCGGTCGGCATGACCTTCACGAATGCTTCTAGCGCGCTGTCCCAATCTCCGAGCAAACGCCTCGCAACCGCAGAGCCGGTGAGCGCGAGGTGCTCTTCGATCAGCCCCTTCACGACGGCGATCTCCTGCGGATACTCGAGCCGCTCGAGCTCAACCATCTCCTGATTGCACTTGGTGTGGAAGTTGCCTTTCGTGTCGAGCACGTACGCGACGCCACCACTCATGCCGGCGGCGAAGTTGCGTCCGGTAGCTCCGAGGATCACCGCCCGGCCGCCCGTCATGTACTCGCATGCATGGTCGCCTACGCCCTCGATCACGGCCCATGCACCCGAGTTCCGAACGCAGAAGCGTTCGGCCGCGCGGCCTCGAAAGAACGCCTTTCCTTTGACGGCGCCGTAGAGGACGACGTTTCCGACGATCATGTTCTCGGCGGGCACGAAGGTCGCCTTCCTCGAGGGATAGACGATGATCTTGCCGCCGGAGAGTCCTTTGCCGACGTAGTCGTTCGCATCCCCCTCGAGCTCGAGCGTCACGCCCTTCGCAAGCCAAGCGCCAAAGCTCTGACCCGCAGAGCCCTCGAACTTGAAATGCACGGTCTCATCGGGCAGCAGCTCTTCGCCCCACGCCTTTGCGATCTCGTGACTCAGCATCGTCCCCACCGTGCGGTTGGTGTTCTTGATCTTGAGCTCCGCTCTTACTGGCTTTGCCTGAGTAATTGCAGGCTGAGCCAACTCGATCAGCCTGTTGTCGAGCGCCTTGTCGAGACCATGGTCTTGTTGCTTCGTGCAGTAGACCTCCGTCACGGCGTTCTTCTTCTTGGCGGGCGTGAGAATCGGAGTGAGGTCGATGCCCTTTGCCTTCCAGTGAACGAGCGCATCGAAGGTGTCGAGCATGTCGACGCGTCCCACCATTTGGTTGAACGTGCGGAACCCTAGGGAAGCCATGATCTCGCGCGCCTCCTCGGCAACCATGAAGAGGTAGTTGATCACGTGCTCGGGCTTGCCCTGGAACTTCTTGCGAAGCTCTGGATCCTGCGTCGCAATCCCCACGGGGCACGTATTCAGGTGACACTTGCGCATCATGATGCACCCCAATGCAATCAGTGGGGCGGTGCTCAGGCCTACCTCTTCGGCGCCGAGCAAAGCGGCGATGACGACGTCGCGCCCGGTCTTCATTTGACCGTCCGTCTGCAAGACCACTCGGCTTCGAAGGTCGTTCATGACGAGTGTCTGGTGGGTCTCGGAGATCCCGAGCTCCCACGGCAGGCCTGCATGCTTGATGGAGGTGAGCGGCGATGCGCCGGTGCCACCGTCATGACCACTGATGAGGATGTGGTCGGCGTGCGCCTTCGCGACGCCCGCAGCAATCGTGCCGACGCCGACTTCGCTGACCAACTTCACGCTGATCCGAGCCGAGGGGTTGCTGTTCTTGAGATCGTGAATCAGCTGCGCGAGGTCCTCGATCGAGTAGATGTCGTGGTGAGGCGGCGGACTGATCAGACCAACCCCTGGCGTCGAATGACGCACCGAGGCGATCTTTTCGTCGACCTTGCCCCCAGGAAGCTCGCCACCTTCGCCCGGCTTGGCGCCCTGCGCCATCTTGATCTGGAGCTCGTCTGCGTTGGTGAGGTAGTTGATCGTCACCCCGAAGCGTCCTGACGCGACCTGCTTGATCGCCGACCGCATCGGATTCATCGAGCCGTCCGGCAGCGGCTTGTACCGCTCGGGGTCCTCGCCGCCTTCACCCGTATTGGACTTTCCGCCGAGCTTGTTCATCGCGATGGCAAGCGTCGAATGCGCCTCCGTCGAAATCGAGCCGAAGCTCATCGCACCCGTCGCGAACCGTTTCACGATCTCGCTCGCAGGCTCCACCTCGCTCAGCGGGATCCTGTGGCCCTTCTTGAAGCGCATCAAGCCACGCAGCGTGCACCGGTCCCGGGCGCTGTCGTTCGCGTGCTCGGCGAACCGCTTGTACGCATCCGTGCTGTTTGCACGTGCTGCCACCTGAAGGTTGGCAATCGTTTCCGGGTTCCACATGTGGCGCTCGCCATTCGCGCGCCAATGGAACTGCCCATCGTTCGGAAGGATCGGAAGCCGAAGCTCGTCCTCGTCGGGATAGCCGATCGCGTGGCGCTCGACGAGCTCCTGCGCGATGACGTTGAACCCGATGCCCTGAATGCGGCTCGCCGTTCCGGCGAAGCAGAGGTCGATGACGGCGCTATTGAGACCCACCGCCTCGAAGATCTGCGCGCCCTTGTACGACTGCAGCGTCGAGATCCCCATCTTGCCGAAGACCTTGAGCATGCCTTTTGCAACCGCCTTGCGGTAGCCGCTGACGATGTTGTCGTCGTCAGGGAACCGCTTGGCGTCGAGCGTCCCGAGCCGGCGCTCTTGCCACAACGCCTCGAAGGCGAGGTATGGATTGATCGCATCCGCGCCGTAACCCACGAGGCAGCAATGATGATGCACCTCGCGGGCCTCACCGGTTTCGACGACGATCCCGACCCGCGTACGTTTCTCCGTCTCGACCAAGTGATGATGAGCCGCTCCAGTCGCGAGGAGCGCGCTCACCGGGATGCGTTCTCTTCCCGCGGCACGGTCGGTCAGCACGATCAGACTGAACCCGTCGTCCACCGCCTGTTCGGCCTCCTCCCGAATGCGATGAATCGCAGGCTCGAGGCCGTCGGGACCCTCGCTGCGAGGCCAGGTGATGTCGATGACCTTGCTCCGCCATCCTCGCTGGTCGAGCGTCTTGAGCGAAGTGACTTCTTCGTTGGTCAAGATCGGATGCGGAATGCGAAGCCTATGGGCGTGCTCCGGCGCCGTCGTCAGCAAGTTGTGCTCCGGACCGATGTAGCACTCGACCGCCATGATCACCTCCTCGCGGATCGAGTCGATCGGCGGGTTGGTGACCTGGGCGAAGAGCTGCTTAAAGTAATCATATACCAGCCGCGGTTGGTCGCTCAGCACCGCGAGCGCCGAGTCGTTTCCCATGGAACCGACCGGATCACGCTTCTCGTCGATCATCGGCCGCAGCATGAACTGCATGGTCTCGGTGGTGTAACCAAAGGCCTGCATGCGCGACAGAACGGTCTTTGGATCGAACCCGTGCGCGTCTCCGTTGACGGGAAGCTTCGAGAGCAACAATCGCTGCTCCCTGAGCCACTCGCCGTAGGGCCGGCGAGAGGCGATGTCGTCCTTGAGCTCCGCGTCCGGAATCATCCGGCCTTGCTCGAAATCGATCAGGAACATTCGGCCTGGTTTCAGACGACCCTTGTGCTTCACAGTCTCGGGAGGCACCGGAAGCACACCGACCTCCGAGGCCATGATCACCCGATCATCGTGCGTCAGATAGTAGCGGCTCGGACGCAGCCCGTTGCGATCCAGCACCGCGCCGATCACGGTTCCATCCGTGAAGGCAATCGACGCGGGGCCGTCCCACGGTTCCATCAGGCACGAGTGGTACTCGTAGAAGTCACGTTTGACCTGGGGCATCTGCTCGTGTCGTTGCCAGGCCTCGGGGATCATCATCATCGCGGCCTCGGGCATCGTGCGCCCGTTCATGTAGAGGAACTCGAGGACGTTATCGAGAGTCCCGGAATCGGACAGCCCGAGCTCGGCGACCGGAAACAGCTTGCGCAAGTCCTCGCCGAAGAGCTCGCTCTGAACGACGCCCTGGCGTGAATGCATCGCGTTCTTGTTCCCGCGAAGCGTGTTGATTTCACCGTTGTGGCTCAGGCAGCGAAGCGGTTGCGCGCGCTCCCAGGTCGGGAAGGTGTTGGTCGCGAACCGAGAGTGCACCATCGCGAGGTGGGTCTCGTAGTCCGGGTCGGTGAGGTCCCCATAAAACGGGAGCACTTGCTCGCATGCGAGCATTCCCTTGTAGATGATCGTCTTGCTCGAGAGCGAGCACGCGTACAGCATCGCCCGCTGTTTTAGGCTCTGGTCGACGCGCAAGGGGCTCGCGGAGCTCTTGCGAATGACGTAGAGCTGCCGTTCGAAGGCGTTCTGATCGAGGCCGTCAGCCGCGCCGATGAAGAGCTGCTCGATGCGGGGCATGCTCTCTAGGGCGGTGGGGCCGAGATTGGCGCCGTCCGGGTCGGTCGGCACGACACGCCACCCGAGAAACCGTTGCCCTTGGGCTTCGATCGCCCTCAAGAAAGCGGCCTTGCAATACGCCCGCTCTTCGTCGTCGGTAGGAAGAAAGATGTTGCCCACGCCATACTTGCCGCGCTCGGGAAGCGCGATGCCCAGCTCTCGCTTGGCCTCCCGGCGCAAGAGCTTGTCTGGGATGGCCGTGAGCATGCCCGCGCCATCTCCGGTGTTGGTCTCGGAGCCGCGCGCGCCGCGATGATCCATGTTGCACAAAATGCGGTTGGCATCCTTGACGATCTGGTGAGACGCCACGCCCTTGATCTGCGCGACGAAGCCGACGCCGCACGCGTCCTTTTCGTTCGCCGGGTCGTAGAGGCCGTGTTTTTCTGGGAGTCCGTAGTTCATGTCTCGAGTCCGCTTCCTAAGAGGTGCCCGCAAGACGGCGGGGACGCTTGCGCCGCCGTGCATCGAGCGCCGGCTGGCCGGAGGGGAGGGCGATTTCCACCCGTTCGGTGTGTGTCGAAAGCACCACCATCGTCTCGGTGCTCACGACTCCCTCGATGGACCGGATCCGACTGATCAGCTTCTCCAGATCCTCGGTGTTCTGCGTTTTTACCTTCAGCAGCAGGGTGTGACCACCTGTGACGTGGTGGCACTCGAGCACCTGGGGGATCGAATCGACCCACTCCTCGAACGAGGACAGAAGGCCGGGGCTGGTGATCGACACGCCGATGAATGCAGCGATGTCTAGACCAATCTTGCGAGCGTCGAGTAGCGCATGATAACCCTTGATGATCTCGGCGTTCTCGAGCTTGCGGACCCGTTCCATCACCGAGGGGGCGCTCAGCCCCACCGCGGCTCCGATCTCCTTCAAAGAGCGCTTGCAATCGCTCTGCAGCTCATCGAGAAGCTGCCGATCAATTCCGTCTAGAACGTACTTTTCCCCAAGATTCATTAGGGCAAAACCTCGTGCGGCCTAATAAATAGGGTGTGATTATACGAAAGTCAAACCCTCTTGCCTTACTGCCTGCCTCGAGGGCGTTGAAACCTGAAGCGAGAGTGTAATACTTCAGTGTGAACAACTCTGGGTGGGTTGATCCGCCTGGGCTTGAAAGTGTGGATGGAGGATCGCGTCGAGAAGATGGAGTTCGAAGGCCCGCCCGTGCGGCCGAGGTCATCCGCAGATTCGCGGCTTCCGGTGCGCGCCGTCCCCGAGCAGATCGGACGCTATCAGCTCTGCTTCGAGCTGGCCTCCGGCGGCATGGCCCGCGTGTATCTGGCCCGAGCCGCGGGAACCCCTGGTTTTCAAAGCTTGGTCGCGCTCAAACGCATTCATCCGCATCTTGCTCAGGAGCAGGAGTACGTAGACATGTTCCTCGATGAGGCGCGCATCGCTTCGAGGATCACTCACGCCAACGTCTGCAGCGTGTTGGACTTCGGCGAGGCCGATGGCGAGTACTACATCGCGATGGAATACCTCGTCGGGGAACCGCTGTCGCGTGTTCAACGGCGCGTGATGTCCAACGCCGATGAGCGCGCTTCCAAGCTTCTTCCCGCGCGCATGGCGCGAATCATCGCGCAAGCATGCGAAGGGCTCCACGCCGCCCACGAGCTCCGAGATGCCGATGGAGAGTCGATGTGCGTCGTCCATCGGGATGTGTCTTCCGAAAACCTCTTCGTGACCTACGATGGTGCCACACAGGTCGTCGACTTCGGGATCGCGCACGCGCGGCAGCGCCTGCATCACTCCGACGCAGGCCAAGTCAAAGGTACTTTTCCATACATGGCGCCGGAACAAATGACCGCAGCAGTAGTCGACCGGAGAGTCGACGTTTGGGCGCTCGGCGCCGTGTTGTGGGAGCTGCTGACTCTGCGGCGACTTTTTCTCCGGGATAGCGACGTGAACACCATGTATGCGGTCCTATCGAGCGAGATTCTTCCGCCGTCCGACTTTCGAAGTGACATTCCGGCGGAGCTCGACGAGATCGTGCTGAAGGCCCTGCGGCGCGGCCCCGATGAGCGGTGGCAAAGCGCGCGCGAGATGGGTAGAGCGCTCAATCGCTATCTCGCAAGTCAACAAGACTTGGTGGGAACTGCGGAGATCGCTGAATGGATGGCGGAGCTCTTTCCGACCGGCGAGTCGCGGAAGAGGCAGCTCATGGAAATCGCGAGGTCCAGCACGGGTCCAGCGGAGCAGGTACTGCGGACGGACGCGGGCCAAAGCGGAGCCACGTGGATGCGGGTTCCGCAGACGCTCAGTCGGTGGATGCCACCTGCACCGCCTTTGCCCGCGAGCTTGCTGGTGATGGCGATTGGCGTCGTGACGGTGCTAGCCGTCGTCGCGCTCGATTGGATGCGGTAGTAGGGTCATCAAGCCGAATGCGAAGTAGGGTGGTCCAGCAGCGTGGACCAGCCCTCGAAGTCTCCCCTCGCGGTCGAGAACCGGCGCACCCGAGCTGCCTTGCCGGATCGGACACGAGGAAAGCACTCGAATCGATGCTGGCGGAACCTCGGTCCATGGGGAGAGTCGAAGCCCTTCATCGACGATGCAGCGGCGGCTCCGCACTTCGTGGAAATCTTCGTAGAACCGATCTGCCGTCACGGAAATCATTCGCACGATCTCACCGGGAGCGACCTCACTTTCCCCAAGCGGGATGGAAGGACGAGCGGTCTCCCGACTGAGCGTCAACACGGCGTAGTCCGGTGCGAGAAGCGTATCGGTGTGCGCCGACACGGTTTCGATCCGCTCGCAGCCGAGCCACTCGGGCGGGCGGCCATCCCTACCGGCGAACCCGAGCCAGACCCCATCACATGCGCCCCCGCGTGAAGCCTCCAGAGCAACGCAATGACCGGCGGTGATTGCGGTGCGAGAACCGATGAGCGCAGCCGTACAACGAATGGGCTCGATGGGTGCTGATAGTCCGACCAGTAGTGCGACCGACTCGTGACAGGCTTCGGCCGCGCGACAGGAGATCTCGTAGCGAGGAGGTTCCGATTTCATGTAACGTGCGGCCGGTGAAGGAAGCGTTTGGCACGCCGTCGAACACAGAAGCATTGCCATCACGGCCGGCGCGACGATCCGTGAAAGAACTTTCATCCCAACAAGCTACCAAGACTGCGCGGGTGCGCCACATCGCACGATTCGGGCCTGTTTCTTGGTGGAGAGAGCGAAATTGGATACACCGGATCGGGATGCTCCGCACGCTCGGGATCGCACTGGTGTGCCTAGTCGCGTTGGCTCCGTCCCGAGTGGAGGCCGAGGTCGTGATCGTCAAGCAGGGTGATGCCCTGAGCTCGGTCGCGCGGCGGGCGGGAGTATCGGTCGAAGAGATCCGAGAGTGGAACCACCTGAAGGGCGACCTCATTCGGGTGGGCCAAGAGCTCGTCGTACGCCCGGCCAAGAAGAGCCCCAAAGCCAGAGCCGCCAAGCGAGAGCCGCCGAGTGGAGTGCCGACGGTGGCGAGCTCGGCCGATGACGGCATCGATTGGACACCGCCCTTCGATTACGGTTCGGAAGCCGGCAAGGTTCAAGAACAGCTTCCCGCACGGATTGCCGCGCGAGATTCGTTCACCGCCGTGTCCGCGCGTGCCTCCGACCGTCGCGTGGGTGACGAAAAGCCGAAGAGAATCTACCGCGTGCAAAAAGGCGATACGCTGACCGAGATCGCCCTCAAGCACGACACGACCGTCGCCGAGCTGCTCGCATCGAACCCGGGGCTCAGGGCCGACAAGATCTATCCAGGAGAGACGATCGACATAGGTGAGCCGAGACCGAAAGTCGTCTTCAAGCTCGAGCGTGGAGACACGTTGCTAGCGGTCGCAGATCGCTACCAAGTCAGCGTGCGTGACCTCACGCGGTGGAACCGCAAGCTCGAGCAACTCAGCGCGCGCCCCGGTACCGATCTACTCATTCATACCCGTATGCCAATCAGCCCGTCCGAAGCGATCGGACCAACCAATCGGGGGCTCCTCGAAAACGGGGTGCCGCTGCCGCCTCACCGGGGCTACGTGATCAGAAAACCTGGACGCGCCTACGGGACCGAAGAGACGACTCGGTGGATCATCGATGCGTTCAATGCGGTCAACGCGAAATTCAAACAGACCAAGGTGGTGCGGATTCACGACATCAGCGACCGCAACGGCGGGAAGCTTCGTGACCACAAGAGCCATCAGAACGGGCGCGATGCGGACATCAGCTACTATCAGGAGAGATGTGGCTCCGACGGTTGCCCGTTCGAAGAGTTCAAATCCGCGGAGCTCGACGTTGCGCGCCAATGGGCGTTGCTGGAGCATTGGCTTCGCAATGGGCAGGCCGAGATGATTTTCATGGACTACAAGCTCCAGGCAAAGCTCTACCGGTACGCGAAGCGCAACGGGGCAACCAACGCGCAGCTCGATCGCTGGATCCAGTATCCGCGCGGGAAGTACGAGCCGGCCGGCGTGATTCGTCACTATCGAAATCACCGGGACCACATGCACGTACGGTTTGTATGCCCCTACTCCGACCTCAGGTGTCAGCCCTGAGGCTCCCTGGACGGAAAAGAGCCTCTTTGAGCTTTCTCATGGCTGCCGCACGCGCATTGACGCGCAGACGTTGCTCCGGGGTCATCTCACCGTATGTGATCGCGTAGCCGTCGGGCAGGAACATCGGCTCGAAGCCGTGTCCCAAGTCGCCCCGCACCGGCCACACCAACGTGCCGAACGTCTCGCCCCGAAACAGTCGATGGCTTCCGTCCGGCCAGGCGACGCACAGCACGCAAATGTAGGTCGCTCGTCGATTCGTCTCAGGGCCGAGCTCGATGAGTCGCGCCTGAACACGTTGGCGTGCAAGCTCGAAGTCGCGTTCGTCGCCTGCCCAGCGCGCCGTCTGAACACCGGGTTCGCCCCCGAGGGCATGGACCGCGACCCCCGAATCATCGGCCAGAGCGGGCAATCCAGTCGCCGTGGCTGCCGCTACGGCTTTGAGCATGGCATTCGCTTCGAACGTTTCGCCCGTCTCTTCTGGCTCGGGCAGCTCGAGATCCCGGGCCGGTCGAAGGACGATGCGGAGCTCCGCAAAAAGCGCCGCGAGCTCTTTGACCTTACCCTCGTTGTGGGTCGCCAAGGCCCACTCCTCGAATGCGCCGCGCATCACTTCTCCCGTTCGAAGGGCAGTCGGGGGGGAGACGAGTCACTGAAGCTCGGGTAAGGCTTGTGCCGGTCGATCTGCTTCTGAAAAACCGCTGGGTTCGACGTCGGCAGGTCACATCTTCCGCGCTCGCACACATAGGCGGTGCTCTTGCCGGACATCGCCCGTTTGTTTTCGAGCCATGGAATCCGGCGCTGCTGCTCAGCAGCTTCGGCATCGGTCAGAATGGCGAAGGCCTTGTTCGGCACGAACGTCGTTCGAAGACGCTTTGCGAGAGGCCCGGCCTCTTGGCGAGTCAGCGGCGCCATGAGCGCAATCTCCAGGGGGGTGTCGTAGTAATGGTCCAGCGCTAGCAGGAGACACGAAAAGCCGTTTGGCGATCGCGTCACGCGCAATCCGAGCGAGGCAAAGAGGCGCTCCGCCGTCAGCCGCCACTTGGAGTCGCCCGTGAGATCATGAAGCCGAAGAAGATTCATCGCGGCAACCGAGTTCGCGGAGGGTACCGCTCCATCGTAGACCGGCTTCTCGCGAACCAGAAGAGTCTCGGAATCGTTGGCGGCGAGATAGTAGCTGCCTCCCCGCTCATCGAGATAGCGGGCGTCCTGAAGCCCCTGCAGGGCCACCGCGTGGTCGAGCCAACGAGCATCCCCCGTCGCCTCGTATAGATCGAGGCAAGCTCCCACCATGAACGCGTAGTCATCGACGAAGGCAGTCGCTGCCTTCTTGCCATCCCGAAACGTACGCAGAAGCGTCCCATCCGGGGCCCGCATTCGATCGACCACGAACTGCGCCGCCCGAGTGCTCGCCCGCAGGTAGCGGGGTTCGCCGAGGACGAACCCGGCCTGAGCGAAAGCACTGATCATCAGGCCGTTCCATGCAGCGATGATTTTCTCGTCGCGAAGGGGGGGCGGGCGCGAAGCGCGGGCCTGGTACAGGGTCGGGCGCGCGTTGGCCCACGCCTCGGCTACGCGTTTGGGCGATACTCCGAGCTCGGCCGCGACCTGGCGGTCGGCCTGGACCCGGTGAAGAATGTTTCTACCCTCGAAGTTGCCCTGCTCGGTCACTCCGTAAGCGGCTGACACGATCGCGGAGTCGCCAGCGCCGAGTAGACGCTTCAGATCGTCCGACGTCCACGTGAAGAACCAGCCCTCCTCGTCGTGACCGCTCGGTGTCGGGCTGTCCGCGTCGGTTGCCGAATAAAAGCCGCCCTCGGGTGACGTCATCTCGTGCAGAACGTAGTCGAGAATCTCGCGGGACACGCGGCGATACTCCGGATCGCCGGTATGTTGCCAAGCCTCGAGGTAGAGCGCTGCAAGCTGAGCATTGTCGTACAGCATCTTTTCGAAGTGCGGGACGAGCCAGCGCGCATCGGTCGAGTACCGATGAAAACCGCCTCCTACGTGATCGTAGATCCCTCCCGCAGCCATCTTGTCGAGCGTGGTGGTAACGATGGCAGTCGCCCCGGGGTCGCGTGTCCTGCGCGCATACCGCAAGAGCAGTGATAGACGGGAAGGTTGGGGAAACTTGGGCGCACCGCCGAAGCCTCCATCGACCCGATCGAACATCATCGCGAGCTGCTGCACGGCTACGACGATCACCTCGTCGCTTGGGACACCCGGGCCTGCCTGTAACGATACTGCTTGCTCGATACGCTGGCTGAGCTCTTGAGCATGCGCGACGACCTTCTGCGGCTCGGCGTCGTAGAGGCTCGCCATCTCGGACAGGATCTCGAGCAGGCCGGCCCGGCTTCCGCGGACGCCCTGACGAGGGGGAAAGTAGGTGCCTCCGAAGAACGGTTCCTTGTCGGGCGTCATGATGATGGTCATCGGCCAGCCACCACGACCCGTGAGAACGTCGACGGCGGTCATGTAGACGCTGTCCACGTCGGGCCGCTCCTCGCGGTCGACCTTGATCGCGACGAAGTGACGATTGAGAAACGCCGCGATCTCCTCGTCCTCGAACGACTCCCGCTCCATGACGTGGCACCAGTGACACGTCGAATAGCCCACCGAGAGAAAGATCGGTTTGTTCTCCCGCTTGGCCCGCTCGAAGGCTTCCTCGGACCATGGATACCAGTTCACGGGATTGTGGGCGTGCTGGAGCAGGTAGGGGCTCGACTGCTCGATCAGTCGATTCGTGAAGCGTGGCGAGCCGTCCTCGTTCAGGTGCTCGGTGCGCGGCCGATAAGGCGGCCCCTTGGACGCGAAGGCGCGGTCGAGACGCGCCTGCAGAGCGTCGTCGACCGATGCGACCCCGGGAAGCCGAGGGTCGCGCTCCGCTTTGGCCGGCGGCTCGCCCGACGGCTGGGGCTCCTGCTTTCGAACCGTTTCGCAGCCGAGGCCGAGGAGAGCGACCAAGGCCGCGGTCATCCAGACGCGACGAGGCGTTCGGGAGAGTTGGTTCATGGTGCCTAAACGCCAATGAGAACGGGTGGTTGCAGAACGGTGTTCCTACGGCTACATCCGAGCGATCGCAACCGGATGCAAGCGCGCCGGGTCCGTGATACACGATGGGCTCGTTTTTCGGGGCCGAGCCCTGCTTCTATCCGCTTACTGAGGGACTGTAATCGATGCCTGAGACGACGCCTTCCGTTCCGCCGCGAATCTTCGAACACTCCACCCGCAAGGATTGGGGCCGCTCGGTGCTGGTTCAGGAAATCCCGGACAAGCGCACTTTCCTCTTCGAGGACGGCGCAGAGCGCAGCTTCCGGCCCGACTACTGGCACAAGATGGAAATCGTCGATCTGCAGGTCAACGAGGCAGTGCGAATCGACCGCTTGGCCCGCCGAAACCAGACCCCTGCGCCGGGCTCCACGCGCAAGTCCAAGGCCCCGCCCAAAAAGCCCGACGTCACCTTCGAGCAGCAGGTGGCCTATTTCATGCAGCTCTATCCGGTCGGCTTCGAGGACGACGGCTACATCAAGGCCGAGAGAGGCGTGGCGGGTGAGAAGGGCGCTGAGAAGCTCAAGAACGCGGCGATCCTCCGCGCAGAAGACAGCTTGAGCCAGAAGAATCTCGACGAGCTCATCGGCAACGCAAGCTACGAGGAGATCCATCAACTGGTGTACGAGCTTCTCACGGGCACCAAGGGCACCACGCAGAAGGCTGAAGCGACTCGCTTCAAGAACATGGCCGAAGAGACGCGTGAAACGTTTGCGCTCGCGCTTCGGGACGTGCTCTACGGTGAACGCCCCTATCCGACCCGTTTCGACTCGTTCGTCTCCGCGCTCGATATCGAGGATGGCCCGACCTGGCTTCTCTCCACGCTGCTCCAGGCTCTGGTCTATCCAGCTGATCACATCTTCGTGAAGCCGACCTTCCTCAAGAAGCAGGCGCTCATCCTCGACATCGATCCAAAGTACGACACCGCGCCGAACTCGACGACATACGAGCAGTTCTTGGAAACCGCTCGTAAGACGATGGAGCTACTGCAGAAGGCCGGGCAGCGCCCGCGCGATCTTTGGGACGTTCATGTCTTCATCTGCAAGACGCTGAGTCCCAAGGCGATCCAAGAAGCTGGTAGCGGCGGGTAGCCCGACGACATGAAGTGGGCGGTGCGCGCGGAATCGTGGCCGATTCGAGGTGGTTTTCGAATTGCTCGCGGGGCTCGCGACGTCGCCGAGGTCGTCGTCGTCGAGCTGCACGACGATGGCTTGGTCGGGCGCGGAGAGTGTGTGCCCTACGGTCGATACGGGGAATCGATCGACTCGGTACGCCTCGAGCTGCAAGCGGGCTGCGCGGCGATGAAACGAGGGGCGCGTACTCGAGCGCTCGCCATGCGGGCCGGAGCAGCGCGCAACGCGCTCGACTGCGCCCTGTGGGATCTGGAAGCGAAGCGCCAGGGCAAGCCGGTCTGGGAGCTGGCCGGCCTCGGTATGCCTCCCTGCGCTACGCACACGATGCGCACGATCAGCGTCGATTCCGTCGAGAAGATGCAGGAGGCCGCAGCAACGCTGAGAGATGCTCGCGTCCTCAAGATCAAGGTAGACGGCGGTCGAGACCTCGAGCGGATCGCAGCAGTTCACGAGGCCGCACCCGGGGCCCTGCTGGTCGTCGATGCCAACGAGGCCTGGTCGACCGATCAGCTCGTCGCCTGGCTGCCCTCCTTACCCGCGCTCGGCGTTGCGGTGCTCGAGCAGCCTTTGGCGGCGGAAGATGATGCAGCTCTCGAAGGGCTCGAACGAAGCGTGCCCATCTGCGCCGATGAGTCGTTTCACGATCGGGGTTCGTTTTCGCATGTCGAACGGCGCTACGACATGGTGAACGTCAAGCTCGACAAGGCGGGTGGTCTCACGGAGGCGCTTCATTGCACGTCGGAAGCCCGACGCCTGGGGCTGCGAGTGATGGTCGGCTGCATGGTCAGCACCTCGCTGGCGATCGAGCCCGCTCTCTTGCTGACTCCGTCGGCAGAGTATGTGGACCTGGACGGGCCCCTGCTCCTCGAAACCGATCGCGCCGGTGCGCTCCACGAAGAAGAGAACGACCTTCTGCGACCATCACCTTCAATCTGGGGCACCGCTTAGGAACGAGACGGCCCTTCGAATCACGGCCGGATGATTCATGACGAACGTGTGAATGGCCGGAACGACGTGATGCTCGGCCATCCCCGTCAAGCGCGTCTCCTCGACGCTCACTAACCCGTCACCTCCGACGCGAGGGACTTCTCCAGCGAAGATCGCGACTGGTACGTCAGGTACAGGAAGCGCCCTCGCGACCCCATGGGCGATCTGAACGTAAGACGGACCGAGGATGTGCCGAATCACGCCTCCCTTGTCGAGGGAGTCGGCGAGGGACGCGCCTTGGTTCGGGGGGGCCATCATCACGATCCGCCAAAGCACCGATCGCCATGGCGCGCGATAGCGGAGGAGCTCCCTGACGATGAGGCCGCCGAGGCTGTGGGAAGCGAAAGACAACTTTCGCGGCGTGGGTAGATGGTCGAGCAAGTCTGCCACGGCTGCCGCATGCTCTTCGATCGGCCCTCGCGTGCTCGGGTAGTCGAGGCGCGCCGTAGCGAAGCCGGCCTCGACGAGAGCACGATCCAATCGCACGAGGGAACGGCGTGTCCGTCCGAGCCCATGGAGTAAGACGACCAAATGATCGGCGGGTTGGGGGAAGGGACGTGCCCGCTCGAGCGCTCCTTCGCACTTCCTCAGAGACCCCCGACACACGACGCGACCGGCCGGATCGAGTAGCCGAGTCCTCTTTGCATTCCATCGGCGTTGCACGCGCCACCCATCTCGCCAGCGGATGTCCGCCCAGAGCTGCGTGCCAACCGGCTCGATCATCCTCCGAGGTCTTCTCTCAGTCGATCCTGAATCTTGTCGTCGCTCGGGTAGATCTCTTCGACGTGCTCCGACTCGACCAAGGCCGAGGTGAGCTTCTTGAGCATGTGTTTGACCGACCGCGCATCGGAGCCTGCGGTGACCAGCTCGATGAGCAGCGCCTCCTTTCGGTCGGGGTCGAGCTCCAATTCACCGAGCTCCACCATGCGGTCTAGTGAGCCGGAGAGGGCTTGCATGAGCTTGCGTGTGAAGGGTGTGTGCTGAAACGGGGGTGGCTCGTCGACGAAGTCCTGCTCCTCGTCGGGGGCCGGAACACTGGCCGCCGTGCGCCAGCCATCGTGGCGTTCGATCCAGCGAGACGCCAACGAAGCAAGCATTGGATCGTCGCCCGCGGCGGTTTCCGTGATGATTTTCGGCACATCGCCCTCGTGGATCGCTTGCTCGAAGTCGATGAGATGATCGACGAGCGATCGGTGAACGGCATCCATGTCGGACACCCCAATCTCCTCAGGTAGCTCGAGCGTGCGCGTGGCGAGAAACCGTCGCGTGAGCCACAGCGACAACCGGCGCTGCCATCCATCCTCGCGGTCGACAGCAGGTGCACCGCCCTTGGATTCCACGAGAGGCCACTGACCCCTCGATATCGCGTCCCAGGCCTCGACCAATGGAGTCTCGAGAAGCTCCTCGACGATGAAGAGTCCTGAGGTGGGACCTTTTTCCCATTCGTCGTCGAGCAATGAAGAGGCTTGGCTCTGGATTTGTTGAAGCTCAGCATCGCCGAGCTCGCCCTTGGCGCGCTTTACCTGCGCAGTCATCCAGCGAAGCGCGCCGGTGAGGTCGGCAAACTCGAGGTCGCCTCGCATGCCGTTCTTGAGCGTGTACACCCGGTGATGGCCCTCGGGATCCGCGATCGAATCCGCGATGAAGATCAAATCTTC
Organism: uncultured delta proteobacterium; assembly: GCA_963792825.1. Lineage (GTDB taxonomy): Bacteria > Myxococcota_A > Polyangia > Polyangiales > Houyiibacteriaceae > SG8-38. The sequence continues at coordinate 742,979 of CAWBXS010000002.1, forward strand.
GAGCCCAGTGGTGACGAAGGGCTCCACCTCCCCAACTTGAATCGCCCAATGCAGTCCCCACGGACGACTCGCGTCGCCAACGGCCATTCCCGCATAAGGGGAATGGAGCAGCTGCAGGAGTCGGAACCCGTACTTGGAGCTCGAGGTGACGTGCAGCAGATCGACGAACGCGTCGATTCGGGATTCGCCGAGCTCGGGAGGCTCTCCGGGTTGGTTGAGCGCATCCCAGTAGGCCTGGATCGCCCGTAGAAACGCCTGTTGGGGCATGGCGGGCGGAAACTAGCCCAATTTCGAGAATGTGACAGCCGGCGTCCACTTGAAACATGTTCTATTGTTGCTTAGATGATTCCAGGTATGGCGGCGGCCACTTCAAAGCGCGGTCGGAAGGCCCGCTGATGCCCATCGATCCAGACGCATTTAGAGAGACCCTACGGGGCTGGGCGAGTGGGGTCACGGTCGTCACCTCGCGCAGCGGGAACCGGATACACGGGATGACGGTCTCTGCGTTCTCCAGCGTGTCGGCGGACCCACCCCTGGTGCTCGTGTGCGCCAATCGATCGTCGATCACCCACGGCATCATCGAAGAAGGGGGGGTGTTCGCCGTGAACATCTTGGCATCCCACCAGCAGGACGTGTCGAACCTCTTCGCCTCCTCAGAGCTCGAGGACTCGCGCCTCGAACGGGTGTCCTGGACGCCGGGCACGACGGGCGCACCCCTCATCGACGAGGCCCTCGCGTCGCTAGAATGCAGGGTGACGAGCGCACATCGAGAGGGAAGCCACACGATCTACGTGGGCCAAGTCGAGGCGATTCATCGGACCGACGCGGAACCGCTGCTCTACCATCGGGGCCGGTACCGTTCGCTGCAAGGCGAGGACTGACACCTGAAGCCGCGGGGCGTGGGATGCGCCGAAAGGTCGCTGCTGCTAATCTCCGCCCATGCGCCAGCTCACGACGACCCTCGTTCTCCTCACCGCAATTGCGTTTGCGGGGTGTACCAAGAAAGAGCCCCCGGCACCGGCAGCCCAGGAAACCGCTGCGGTCGAAAAGCCGATCGCCGCCGCCGAACCCATCCAACCGCTCCCGACCTCGGTTGACGTCAACATGGAGAAGGTGGTGCTCGGTAGAAGCCTCTACCACGATACGATTCTTTCCGGGGACGGAACGGTCTCCTGCGCAACGTGCCACATGCTGGAACATGGCGGCGCGGAGCCCCGCAAGTCGTCCGTCGGAATCAGGGGGCAGATCGGACCGATCAATTCGCCTACGGTTCTCAACTCCAGTTACAACTTCGTGCAATTCTGGGACGGCCGCGCGAAGGACTTGCAAGAACAGGCAGAAGGCCCGGTCGCAAATCCCAAAGAGATGGGGTCTGAGTGGGAGGGCGTGGTCGAGAAGCTCAAGAAGAGCAAAGCGTACGCGGCAGAGTTTGCAAAGCTCTACCCGGACGGGGTGACCAAGGCCAATACGACTGACGCGATCGCCGAATACGAGAAGTCGTTGATCACGCCCTCGCGCTTCGACAAGTACTTGCGAGGTGACGACACGGCGATCACCGACGCCGAGAAGCAGGGTTATGCGACTTTCAAAGAGGTTGGCTGCACGGCGTGCCACAACGGGATTCTCGTGGGTGGGGCCATGTTCCAGAAGATGGGCCTCGTGAACGACTACTTCGCGGACCGCGGGACGCCCATCACGGAGGCGGACCTCGGACGCTTCAACGTCACCAAAAACGCTGCAGAAAAACACTTTTTCAAGGTTCCAACGCTCCGCAACGTCGAGCTGACCGCGCCCTATCTGCACGACGGCTCCCGCGCAACTCTCGAGGAGACGGTGAAAGTGATGGGCAAGTATCAGCTCGGCCGTGATCTCACCGACGAGCAGGTCGACAGCATCGTCGCGTTCTTGAAGAGCCTCACGGGCGAGCTTCCGGCGTACGCGAAAATGCCCACCAACACCTGATCGGAGGCCCGACCGGGAGCGCGTACGTCGGACTGTGCGAACGGTGGCTCAGCGGACGACTTGAAGGCGGACCGTCTCTTGGGTCGCCTCTGCCATCGGGGATGGTGCTGCGATGCGTTCGTGACTCGTCACGATAGGGGCTTCGGTGCTCTCGTCGGCCTCGGGCACGGCGCGCCGCATGAGCTTCTGCCAGGCCTGCTTTGGTGCGGGCACCCTCTCTTTGAGCTCGACGTAGAGGAGGCGTCCCAGTGACGGTAGATACGGCGCCATCTTGTCGAAGGTCTGCTTCGCGTGGGTGAGGTCGTTCGTGAGAAAGCTCCTGGTGCGCTTGACGGCACGCGTCGCGTGCACCTTCGCACGACCGAACCGGCCTTTTCCGATTAGTGGTCCGATCTCGTGAATGAGGTCGGCGCTCGTACCCGCAGCGACGTGGGGCGCTTTATAAAACACGCTCGCATAGCGCGAGCTCTTCACGAAATCACGGGCCTGCTCGTCGGTGATGCCGTATTGGTCGAGCGCTTGCTGGTGCTCTTGGCGGGCGCGCTCCCGTGCCTTGAACATGTACATCTGCACGCGAGAGTAGAAATTGACCGCTCCGTCACCGCTCGTCTCGACCGGGCAGTAAATCGCGCTGGGATGAAGCTCCGTGATGACGGTTTGAATCCCGTCCGAAACGCCAGAGCTGGGCATGCATCCGAACGGCTTCACGCTCAGGGTCATGTGGGCCTTTTGCTTCGCCACGTTGAGAACGAGCTTGGCGACCTCCATGTGTCCCTCCCCGCCACGAAGCTCGTTGTTGTAGAAGCTGTGGCCGACCTTGGCGATCTCGTCCATGTCGGGAAGTGGGTGCCGCCTGAGACCAGACACCGCACAGAAGGTGGCAAACGTCGCACGAAGCGCGAGCTCCCCGAGCCAGACGCCCGCCATCTTGTAGGCTACGTCCGCGCCTTCGAGCCCATAGTACGACTGATCGGTGCCGCGAAGCGTCATGCGGCGTTCCGTGTCGTGCCGCATTTCCCAAAGAGTGTAGAGCAGCCAGTTCACGAGCGTTTGAATGTCGTTCTCCCCGCCCTCCAACTCGACGAAGCGCTGCAGGTGGTAGTTGCCGTCGCCCTCCGTCGTCATTGCCCAAAATTCACCGATGATTGCCACCTTGGGCTTCACGCGAAGGCGATCGACCTCCACCGCTTGCAGGTGACTTCTGCTGCGCCAGAGAGCACGCAAGACGCTGCCGTTTCGCTCCAGCGCCTCGCAGACCTCGCGTTTCGCTGCTGCGATTGCACGATCGGTGGCGCCTTCCTCGACCTCGTATGGACGAATGCGATAGCTCAGAACGTTGAGCACGTCACCGGCAAACAGTCCTCGCGCGAGCGCCATGAAGAACTGCGGGTTGAGGACGAGCCCGACCTCTTCGCCGGTGGCCTGCTTGAACCCGGATTGCTGCTGGAAGAGGACGACGCGAAAGCCGTCGAAACCCGCATCACGCAGGGCTTTGCGATATTCGGTGACGTACATGCCGAACCGGCATGGTCCGCATGCCCCGGCGGTGAGAAAGACGTACTGATCGATGATCTGCTGGGACGAAAGCCCTTCTTCGTCGCGCAGTCGGCAGAGCTCTTTGACGAGGTTGCCGACGGTGAAGTACGTCGGGTTGCACTGCGCCTTGTTGCCGAACTCTTTGCCGTAACGGAGGGCCGCCACGTCGGCGCACTCCATCGGTCGCGTGTTGTAGCCAATGCCTCTGAGGGCGGAGGCGACGAACTCGTCGTGGGCCATCGTGAGACCCCCATTGAGGATCGTCGTCGTGGCACGCTCCTTCGCCGAGAAGAACGCGTCGACCATCGAGTCGGTCCACTGCTCCCGGTCTTCCCCGAGGCCTAGCCTGGCTCGCTCCTGTGCTTCGAACTCGGCCAGCTCTTTCTCGATGTCGATTTCAAAACCATCAGCCATGTCGAGCCCCTTTTACACGCGGACGACGGTGCCGTCCTTGGTCTTTCTTCCGAGACGAATCAAACTTTGTGGCACCGAACCCGACATGGCGGCACTGGCCTCCTGCGGTGATGCCTCGATGTGATACCGGTTCACTTTTTCCGCTAGCTCGTGGATCTCACGCTCGAGCGTGAGGTCAGCCCTTCGGCGCGCAGCGAGCTGGTCGTGTTTCATACGGAGGAGTTGCAGCCGCTTCTCGTCGATACGACGCTGCAGCTCGGCCTTCCTCGAAGCTACGTCTTCCAGATGCTCCTCACGGAGCCTGAGGGAGTGGGCATACGTCTTGACGCGGATCTTGATCGAGCCTCCAGGCTTGTTGGCGTCGATGTCGTGCAGAGAGGACGAAGGGACACCGCTCTTGGCCACGATGCTGTCGATGATCCCGTACGTCGGCGCATCGTGGCCGCATTTGAAGCTGCTCAAATCGAGGATGGCGACGTTCGGATGACGCGAGGCAAACTTCGCCGCCCACACCTTCTGCGCGGAGTTGGCGGAGTAGTTCTCGGGCCAGACGTCGTGGACGCTCAATACGTCTTCGTCATCCCCGTAGAAGCGTTGGAGCCATTCGCGGTCCTTCGGAATCGATCGAATGCTGAGGATCGGGTACCCCAAAATCTGAAACTCGTCCGGGATCCCGTGATGCAGGCCGGGATCGAGATGGTAGGGGCGGCCGAGCACGAGAATGGCCACCTTGTCGTCGTACTCTACCTGCTCGAGGATCGCCTTGCCCTTGGCTTGAAGGTCTAGGTCGAATCGGTCGAGCGCCGCCAAACCCTCCGTAACGGCGAAGTCGCTCTCGTCCTCGGTCATCCCGAGGATGTCTTCAAACGCTTCGAACATGGCACGCTTGAGGAGTGTCGGCTCCGCGAAGCTGAACGCTGGCGCCAAGTATCGTATGCCGCGGTTCCCGAAGTAGTCTTGCTCCTTGGTGAATGCGGCCTTCATGACATCTGGGGTACCCGCCACGATCGGGCAGCTCGCATAGTCGACGGCTCCCGTCACGAAGGACGGCACGTGGGTCAGAATCGGGAAAAAGATCGCATCGAATGGCGTCTTTTCGTGCTTGTGGAAAAGAAGCTGATGGAAATGTGCCTGGGCCACCTTGGATGGATAACAAGGGTCGACGGAGCCGTACTTGCCGCCCTCGGCGAACATCTCTTCGGAGCTGGGCTCGCTGAAGACGATGTTCTTCGGCCTCACGCCGAGCACCTCGAGGTACGTGCGAAAGAAAGGCGCAGTCGAGTACATGTTGAGCACGCGCGGGATCCCAACGCGCCATTCGGATCGACTCTTTGCGCTTTCCCCCGAGGAGCGCTGAAAAGCGCGCGTGTACTTGGTGCGCTCGATGGAGCCGAAGAACTTGCGTTCCACTCTTACGTCATCGACCGGAGTGCCTGCTTCGGGCAGAGGCTGAACTCCCGAACACCGCTTGAAGGCCTTGAGCCCCTCGTAGGTGACGAGATTCGGAAACTCTTTGAGGATCAGGCGCCGCTCCTTGACGAGCTCCTCCATGGCATCTTTCGACTCCACCATGCCCTTCTCACAAGAGAAACCACTGATGTATCGGCTGGTAGAGCCATCGGGCCTGAAGGCGTCGATGAAGGTTCGCGAGCAATTGTTGGCGCAGAAGTGACAGCTCGTGGTCTCGTCGTTCGTGGTTTCGTACTGAAGGTCGATTGCCGCATCCAAGCCGATGAAGGTCGATTGCCCCCGGCGTTTGACGACGCGAAGCGTCTCCATCGCAGCCCCGATCGCGCCTGCTTCGCCACTGTGCGGATGAACGAACACCTCGGCGTTGGGGACCCGCTGCTTGATGTAGTCCACCTGCGCTTTGACGGCTGCCATGTTGTATTGCGTACCGCCCTGAAGGACGAACTTACGGCCTAGCGCAGCCATACGTGGGACCCCCACGACGTACTGCCAAACGTTCTTCGGAAGAACCTGCGCGAGACCGGCGAGAAGCTCTTCCTTGCTGAAGCCCTCTTTTTGGAAGTTCACCCGGTCCGTGTCCAAGAAGACCGCACAGCCGTAGCTGAACTTCGGCGCCAAGTCGGCCTTGAAGGCGTTCTCCGCGTATTCCGTCACGGGAAGCCCGAACTGGTCGGCCATCGCTTGGAGCAACATCCCGTTGCCCGCCGAACACTGGTTCGAAAGCTTGAAGGTCTTGATGTCCCCGTTCTCCATGAACAGGACCTTGATGTCCTGGCCGCCAATGTCGCAGATGACGTCGACGTCGCCGAAGTAGTGGGTGGCGCTCATCATGTGAGCAACCGTCTCGACGATGTTTACATCGGCTCGAACGCATTCCTCGAGGACGTCAGCGGCGTAGCCCGTTGCCCCGAACCCCAGCACTTCGATCTCGGCGCCCTTCTCGGCCATGCGCGTTCGGAGCTCTCGGAGGAGGTCTTTGGTGTCTTGAATCGGGTTGCCCTTCGAGAGGGTGTACGCCTTCATCAAGACCTCGCCGGCTTCGCTGAGGAGGACCGCCTTGGAAGAGGTGCTGCCACCGTCCAGACCGATGACGGCCCGCAAACTCGGGGAGGTGACCTCCGGCTCGGAGAACTTGGGGATCCGATAGGCATCGAAGAACTGGTCGAGCTCGGCCGAATCACGCGCCAGGGGCGGCCCTGCGCTTTCACCTAGACGTTCCTTCCGTCCCTCGTTGATGTACCGGCGGAGCCCGTCGAGGCCTGCGTATGCGCCCACCCCAGCCGGCTCGTGCATCCCGTACATCACCGCCCCGTAAGCCGCGTAGAGAGCGGCATTGTCGGGTACCGAAATCAGGTCCTCGATGGGCACGTCTCTGGGGTAGTCGTAGCCGCGCTCGTTCCACGTTTCCGGAATGCGCTTACGCCAACACTCTTGAAGGAATGGAAGGTACGTGTTCGGGCCCCCGAGCAGCAAGACTTTGTGCCGCAACGTGTTGCCTCGCGTGAGAACCGAGAGATTCTGCATGACGATGGCATCGGCGAGCGAGCACATGATCTCGTCAGACGGAATGCCCGTCTTCACGAGATTGACGATGTCGGTCTCCGCGAAAACACCGCACTTCGCGGCCACGTGGTGGAGATGGTTGCCGTCGAAGTGCAGGTTCAGAGTGGCTTCAGGAGCCATGCCGACTTTGATCATGCACTTGTCGATGGTGGCGCCCGTACCCGACGCACACTTGTCGTTCATCGACGCAATGGCCGACTTGTCGCCCGTCTGCTTGTTCTCTTTGAAGATGATGATCTTCGCATCCTGGCCGCCGAGCTCGACCACGGAGCCCGCATCGGGGTGCAGCGTCTCGACTGCCAACGTGACCGAGTTCACCTCTTGGACGAACTTCGCACCGAGTGGGCTTTCGAGGGGCTTTGCGCCAGACCCGGTGATGAACACCCGGACGTCGCTGCAATCGAGCTCCGAGAGAACCTGACCAATGCGCACCATGAAGTCGAGGACGCACTCGGCCTGCCTGGTATGGTGCCGCTGGTAATCACTCCAGACGATGTCTTTGGTCTGCGGATCGACGACGACCGCCTTCACGGTCGTGGAACCCACATCCAAACCAATTATTGCTCCGTGCATCCGTCCGCTCGCGCCCTTCCTGACGAACGGCAGGAGCTAAACACAGGAGTTGAGCAAAGTCACGCCGCTTCACTTGCAAATCCTGAACGTCGAAGTCACACCTCGGACTGCAGGCGGTGGAATCACCAGCCTCGGGCGGAGGATGCGATGAGCAGAGTGTTGATCATCGGGGCAGGCGGCGTCGGCGGCGTCGTCACCCACAAGTGCGCAGGCGACGCGAGCACGTTTTCCGAGATCGTCTTGGCGAGTCGAACGCTTTCTCGTTGCAAGAAAATTCAGGAGCAGGTCCGAGCGCTACGGGGCCGCGACATCGAAGTTGCGGAGGTGGATGCCGACGACGTCGCGCAGATGGTGGCACTCATGAGGCGGGTGGAGCCCGACCTGTTGATCAACGTCGCGTTGCCCTATCAAGACCTGCCCTTGATGGATGCCTGCCTCGAGTATGGCGTCGACTACCTCGACACCGCGAATTACGAGCCGCCCGATGAGGCCAAGTTCGAGTACAAGTGGCAGTGGGCGTACCAGGAGCGCTTCAAGAGCGCTGGCTTGATGGCTCTGTTGGGCTCCGGTTTCGACCCAGGCGTCACCAACATTTTCTGTGCCTACGCGCGAAAGCACCTCCTCGACGAAATCGACTATATCGACATTCTCGATTGCAATGGTGGCGACCACGGCCGCCCGTTTGCAACCAACTTCAATCCCGAGATCAACATTCGTGAGATCACGCAGCCGGGACGTTACTGGGAGAACGGGAAGTGGGTCGAGATCGCCCCGATGTCAGAGTCTCGCATGTTCGATTTTCCGGAAGTCGGCGAGCGCAAAGCTTATCTTCTCTATCACGAGGAGCTCGAATCGTTGGTGAAGCACATCGAAGGGCTCAAGCGCATACGCTTCTGGATGACGTTCGGAGACGAGTATTTGACTCATCTCCGGGTGTTGCAGAACGTCGGCATGACCAGCATCGAGCCAATCGAATACGAAGGCCGCGACATCGTGCCGATCAAGGTGTTGAAAGCGTTGCTTCCGGATCCCTCGACGCTCGGCGAGAACTACACCGGAAAAACCAGCATCGGCTGCCTGATCGAGGGCCGCAAGAAGGGAAAGCCGAAGAAAGTCTTCATTTACAACGTGTGCGACCACGAGGAGTCCTGGAAAGAAGTGCGAGCTCAAGCGGTATCGTACACGACAGGGGTGCCGGCGATGGTTGGCGCCAAGATGCTGCTCACGGGTCAGTGGCGCGGCAAGGGTGTCTTCAACGTCGAGCAGCTCGATCCCGATCCTTTTCTCGAAGAGCTCGGGCAACGCGGGCTTCCTTGGCACGTGAAGGAGCTGTAGTGCTGCCCTGTGCGGAGCTCGATTGGAGCCGAGTCGATTGTCCTGCCTACGTGATCGATCTCGGCGCGCTGGAGCGCAACTTGGAACTGTTGGCTCACGTGCGGAGCGCGGCGGACTGCCAGATCTTGTTGGCTCTCAAGGGCTTTGCAGCGTGGTCGACCTTTTCGCTGGTGGGAAAGTACTTGGACGGTGTGACGGCAAGCGGGCCCGACGAGGCGAGGCTCGGTCGAGAGGAGATGGGCAAGCAGGTCCATACGTATTGTCCCGCCTTCGACGACGCCTCTCTTCGTGAGTCGATTCGCTACTCCGATCACGTCGTCTTCAACTCACCCTCGCAGATCGATCGCTTCCGATCGGTGATCGACGAGCACCGGTCGAACACGAGCTTCGGTCTACGAATCAACCCCGAACATTCCGAAGTCGAGGTCGCGCTGTACGACCCATGCGCGGCGGGGTCTCGGCTCGGAACGACGAGGCGCGCACTGGTCAAAGCCGACCTCGGAGGAATCGAAGGTCTTCATTTTCACAGTCTTTGCGAGCTCGGTGCAGATGCTCTCCAACGAACGCTTTCCGTCGTCGAGGATCGATTCGGTCCATGGCTCGACGAAGCCCGATGGGTGAACTTCGGCGGGGGGCACCACATCACCAAGCCCGACTACGACGTGGGACTGTTGATCGACTTGATCCGGGGGTTCAAACGACGGCACCGGGTCGAAGTGTTTCTCGAGCCTGGGGAAGCCATCGCGCTCGACGCCGGAGTGCTCGTCGCATCGGTGCTCGACGTCGTCGAGAACGACGGAGCGATCGCGATCCTCGACACCTCCGCAACCGCGCACATGCCCGACGTACTCGAAATGCCGTACCGCCCTCGGATTCGAGGCGCCTCGGAGCCGGGCGAGCTTCCCCACAGCTATCGACTCGGCGGCCTGAGCTGTCTCGCCGGTGACGTGATTGGCGAATATTCCTTCTCCGAGCCTCTCGGCGTGGGCGACTTGTTGGTGTTCGAAGACATGGCGCACTACACGATGGTCAAGAACACCACGTTCAACGGAGTTCGGCTTCCCTCGATTGCGCTGTACGATCCGCGCGACGACTCCTACCGAGTGCAAAGGCGATTCGGCTACGAGGACTACCGAAATCGCCTCTCTTGAGGCTTGAACTTCGATCCAAAGCAGTAAGACTCGGGGCATGGGGGCTTTCTCGGATTTCACGGAGCACGCGAAGGAAGCGGGCTCACGCCTGAGCAGCGAGCGTCTTCTCGTCGAGAAGGCGCGACTCTTGGACGTGAGTCAGCACGAGCTGTTCGACTACATCACCGACTTCGACCGATTGAGCGAATGGATCATCGGGGTGAAGAAGAGCTGGACGGACAACAGCAACGCCGAGGCTCCGGGCCAGGTGGGGGCGGTACGGGTGATCGAGAGCCTCGCTGGCAAACCTGTCCGGGAGGTGGTGAAGGCTTATGAAGCGCCCCGCCTGCTCGCCTATTCGGCGAACGACGACGCGCTCTTCGGGCTGTGCACCAACCACCTCGGAGTGATGACCTGTGAGCCCCATCCCGACGGCGGGACGGTAGTCTGCTGGCTCGCCTACGGAAGACTCGCGAGCCAGCCAATGAAAGCCTGGGCCGGCAAGAAGCTGTTCCAAGTCGCGCTCGGTACGGGTATGAAGAGCCTGGGGCGAAAGTTTCCGCCTCGCTGAGCGCATGCAGCTCATCCGAAGCAACCGAACCGAGAGCCTAGTGGACGCGCTTGCTTCGCTGGTTCGACGAGAGCCCCTGGGGCCCTTCGAGCAGGAAACGATCGTCGTTCAAAGCCGTGGCATGGAGCGATGGCTCGCCTTGGCGCTTGCCGAGCGACTCGGGATTTGGGGAAACCCGTCTTTCCCTTTTCCGAGGTCCGTCATCGAGCAAGTTTTGGACGCTCTCTCGATCGGGCCCGCCGAACGGTCGAGAAGCTACGATCCAGAACCCCTCAAATGGACCATTGCCGGTTTGCTCCAAGAGTCCGTACCTGCAGAGCTCCGAGACTATCTCGGGGCTTCGCCCGATCCCGACCGCGTTCTGCGTTTTTCGGGCAAGGTCTCAACCGTGTTCGACGAGTACGTGGTGTACCGGCCCGATCTTCTCGCCGACTGGGCAAGAGGTCAGGACCCAGAATGGCAGGCCGACCTGTGGCGCCGCGTGGTCGCGCACCTCGGACCTCATGACCTTGGTTCACGGATCCAGAAGGCGCTACACGCCCTTCAGTCGAACACTGCGGGGGATGCGATACGGCTTCGGCGACTTCACCTGTTCTCGCTCGAGACTCTGCCCCCCTTGTTCTTGCGCTTTTTTGCCGAGTTGTCGCGGGTGGTTCCGACGACTCTCTATGCGCTGGAACCGTCCTCGGAGTATGTCGGCGATGTCACCGCGGCAGCACAGCTCGCTCTGCCGATCGAGGGACCTATTGCGGACGGCCACCCGTTCCTCTCGGCCGTGGGGGGCCTGGCTCGCGACTTCCAGAAGTTGCTGATGAGCGTGGACGATGCCGTACAGTCGAGGCTGGATCTCTTTCAGGCGCCTGCACGCACGAACCTGCTTCACTCGATACAGGCTGACATTCTGGAGTTTCGAGCTCCGCCTACCGACGAAAGTCGGAAGACCTTCGAGACGTCGGACCCATCGATTTCGATCCATGCCTGCACGGGACCAATGCGCGAAGCGCAGGTCGTTCATGAGCTCGTGCGAGCCGCGCTCGAAGATGACCCACAGCTCGAGCCCCACGAGGTCGTGGTCATGACGCCGGATCTCGAGACCTATGCACCGCTGTTTCGCGCCGTGTTCGGGCAGACCGACGCGCACCGCATCCCTTATGAGGTGCACGACCGCAAAGCCCGTGACGACACCTCTTTTTACGAGGACTTCTTGGCCGTGCTCGAAGTCCTCGATTCCCGATTCTCGGTTCTCGATGTGGTTCGGCTCATGGATTCGGGGTCGATGCGCGGCGAGTTTCGTTTCACGTCGGACGAGCGTGCTCGTTTGGCGGAGCTCCTCGCCGCCGCGGGAGTACGTTGGGGAATCGATCCCGAGCACCGCCGGGCGCTCGATTTCCCGGCGGCGCCGCTTCACACCTGGCGCGCAGGGCTCGGTCGTCTCTTCTTGGGTTTCGCCTCCGTGCCGGAGGTGACCGAGGTGTTTGCGGGGCTGCTCCCTCGCGGGGCCTTGACGCTGCAGGATGCGGAGCTCGTAGCCCGCCTCTCACGGCTCTGCGAGGTTCTGTTCGAGTTCCATCGCCTGACGCGCGAACCGATCGAGGTACGCGGCTGGGTGAAGGTTCTGACGCGACTTTCGGCCTCGCTCTTCGAAGAAGAGAACGACGGCGGCAGTATCGCGTTACACACGCTGTGGGGCGCTCTGCACGATCTGGAAGATCTCGCGAGCCGAGGAGGCTACGGAGGAGCGCTCCTCCTCAAGACGATCCGGCGGGAGCTCGGCGCCCAGGTCCTTCGAAAAACGCCGGCTGTCGGCTTTCTCCGGCGAGGTGTCACGCTCACCGAGCTCGTGCCGTTGCGTTCGGTTCCCTTCCGGGTCGTGTGCCTCGTCGGCATGAGCGAGGAGTCTTTTCCGCGGGCCGACGATCGCCCGAGCTTCGATCGTACACGACGGAACTACCGGTCTGGAGACCGAAACCGGAGACTCGACGACCGACAATCGTTCTTGCAGGCGCTTCTGTGTGCGCGAGACCGCTTGATCATCACATACAGCTCACCCGCGAACAGCTCTCGCGCTGTCACCAATGCTTCGCCGGTCGTTTTCGAGCTGTGTGAAGCGGCGAACCGATACTATGCGCTTCCCGGAGGAAAGCCCGCGCTCGAGACAACGGCACATCCTCTGCACGCCTTCGATTGGCGCTACTTCGATGGCGGCGCACTCCCGCAGAGCTTCTCGCAGAGAACCTTGCGCATCACGCAAGCATTGGCGGAGCCGCCGACGCCTAGGCCACGCGTCGAGCTGCTCCGGGAGGCTGAAGATCGAGAGACGGCGGTGTCGGTGGGCGAGCTCGGGAGCTGGCTGTGGAATCCGATGCGGACCTTCATCGACAAGGTGCTGCGGGCCCGCTTCGATCGATCTGAGCTTTACGAGCCAACCGGCGAGCTGACCGGGATCGGCCCGCTCGAGGCATCGATCGTCGGAAACCATGCCCTGTATGCCGGCCTCCACGGCGAAGCGCTCGAAGAGTACCTCGCTGCAGCTCCAGAATTCCCAGATGGGAACTGGGGCGCGATCGCGAGGCGGGCACTCGCAGCGGAGATTCGCGCCGTCGACGCGCTCGACAAGCAGGTTCACGGGGAGGTCCGAACGCGATCGCGGTTCCTCACGGCCAGCGTTGGTGGGATCACCTTGGAGGGCCGCCTCGATGGATTGAGCTCCGAGCATCGCATCCTGAAGCGATTCACGCGCAAGGGGGGCAAAGCGGAGCTGACAGCCTGGATCGAGCATCTGCTGATGCAGGCTGCTCGGGAGGACGAGGCGCTTCCTCGAACCACGCATCTCATCCTGAGAAGCAAAGAGAAGCGTGGTTGTCTCGTGTGCTTCGCGCCGGTAGAGGACCCGCGCGCCTTGCTAGAGATCCTGGTGACCAGCCATCGGGTCTCCCAAACGGCACCCCTTCCTCTGCTCGAGACGTCGTCCCGGGCGTTCGCGGAGGCTTATCTGAAAGATGGCGAGGAGAGGGCCATCCAAGCGGCCAGGGCCGAGCTCAGGAAGCAACGCAGGTGGGACGATCGACTGCAGTACGTCCTCGGCGCTGACGATCCGTTCGAAGACGAGGAGTGGACGGAGGCATTTCACCGTGCGGCGATCACGGTGTATCAACCTCTGCTCGAACATCGGAGCGAGCCATGAGTACGGTTGCCATCGAGAAGATTGCTCTCGATGCTCCGACCCTCGTAGAGGCGAGCGCAGGCACCGGCAAGACACATGCGATCACGACCTATTTCGTCCGGGCGATTCTCGAGCAAGGACTCACACCGGAGCAGATTCTGGTCGTTACCTACACCAAAGCCGCCACGGCAGAGCTTCGCGTACGCGCGCGAAAACGAATCTCGGAGGCGCTCCGATGTCTCGACGAATCATCTCGGGAGCGAGACGCGCTCAGGGAAATTGTCTCGACGGCGGTTTCCGACCTCGGTCGAGCAGCGACCGAGGATCGACTGAGAAAGGCGCTCGGTCAGATGGATCAGGCAGCAATTCTGACGATTCACGGTTTCTGCCAACGGCTGCTCCAGGATTATCCACTGCTTTTCGGCATCGATTTCGACTTCGAAGTCGCCCAGGACATGTCATCGATGTATTCCGAGCTCGCCGTCGACTTCTGGTCGACCGACCTCTACGCAAAGCCGGATTGGCTTCTGCATGCGCTCATCTCGCACAAGGTCACGCCCGAACATCTGGCAAAGCTCGCAGAGGTCGCGATGATGCCGGGCATCGAAATCCTCGGACCAGAGCGACAAGACCTCGACGAGGAGGTAGTCCATCGATGGTTCGAGTCTCGACGCGAAGCCGGTTCGCTCTGGTCCGAACGGCGCAATGCCATCCTCGAGATCCTGCGCGAGGACCCGGGGCTGGATCGCAGATCGTACCGCGCGAAGAGCATCGATCAGCGGTGGACCCCCGAGCTCGACGCCTTCTTTCGGGAAGACGGTTTTCGGTTTCCGCCCGAGTTCTTTCCGAAGCTCGCTCAAGGCCGCATGACCGTGAAAGCGGGCCGCGTTGAGCCGGAACATCCGTTTTTCGCTGCATGCACGCGTCTTTGCGAGGCCGGCGAGGCGCTCGATCCGATGCTCCGGTATGCGGTGTTCGCATTTCAACGGCGATTCGTCGACTTCGCACGGAACCATGGTCGCAAGCGCCAGGAGGCAACGGGGGTCTTGACCTTCGACGATCTACTCACTGCGGTATACGCTCCTTTGGACCCGTCTTCGGAGCGAGGATCGACCAGCCTTCGCGACCGGATCGCGAGAGAGGTCTCCGCAGCGTACCCTCTGGCGCTGGTCGACGAGTTTCAGGACACCGACTCGGTTCAATACGGGATCTTCCATGCAATCTACGGAGGTGGTGCAGCGGTCTACGTCGGAGATCCCAAGCAAGCGATCTACGCTTTTCGTGGAGCCGATGTCTTTTCTTACATCGGTGCCGCGGCGGACGTTGGCGAACGCGTGTATGCTCTGACGACCAATCGACGCTCCGACCCAGAAGTCGTACGGGCGATCAACGCGCTTTTTTCATCGAGACAGCCGCCTTTCATTCTCGAAAAAATCGCCTTCGAAGACGCAGTGCCGCACGAGACTACGAAGCGGTCCAACCTAGAGCCAGCGATGGAGATCGTGTTCTTGGAGTCGGAGGACCTGGAGGGCCCCGTCGCACGGGCGGTGGCCCCCATCGTCGCGAACGAGATCGCGTGTTTGTTGGGCTCCGGTGCGTCGATCGAGGAACGGGCCGTCCACGCTGGTGATGTTGCGGTGCTGTGCCGCAGCAACAATCAGGCCATCGAGGTCACCAAGGAGCTGCGGCTTTTCGGCATCCCTGCATCCCTCGACGGCGATTCGAGCGTGCTCAACACGTCGATCGCGTCCGATCTCCGGGCGGTGCTCGAGGCGACCTTGATGCCGGGCGACTCCCGCATGGTTCGCCGCGCGCTTCTCACTCCGCTCCTCGGCGTATCCGCCTATGAGCTCGCGACGATTGGAGACGAGACTTGGTCGGAGTGGGTCTCTCGATTCCGGGATTGGAACGAGCTTTGGCACGGTCAAGGAGTGTTGCGCTTCGTCGAAGAGATGCTGCAGAGCACGGCAGCGGAGACGCGAATTGCAAGTCAGCCGACCGCCCGCCGCGAGTTGACGGATCTCTTGCATCTCGAAGAGCTGCTGCTTCGAGGCGAGCGCGAGCGACGGCGCGATCCGATCGCCTTGATGCAGTGGTTTCGGCGCTTGGACGAAGGAACGCCAGACGACGGCGCAGTGGCGTATGAGGATCTTCAGCAGCGCCCCGACGCGCAGTCCGGAGCGGTGCGTGTCTCTACGATCCACAAGAGCAAAGGACTCGAGTATGGGATCGTCTACTGCCCATTCACCTGGAACGACGTCGAGCTCTGGAGCTTCGACAGAACCGTGGTGAAGTTTCACGACGAGCATGGGAAGCTCCGCCTCGATCTCGGGTCGGATCAATGCGAAGAACATCTGCGCTCGAGCGAGCGAGAGGCCTTCTCGGAGGCGCTCAGGCTGCTCTACGTGGCCGTAACTCGGGCCAAGTATCGCTGCACGCTATTTTGGGGCCAGACGCCAACGCCAAAGCGCTCTGCACTCGGCTATCTTTTGCATGGTGACGTGTTGCTCAGCGGTCTCGACCGGTCTGACATGCTGGCGGATGTCGAGCGGTTGGCCGCCTCGACGTCCGGAGCGATCGGTTGCCGTTCGCCTCGGCGCGGGTCGGCCGGTGGACTCGCGCAAGAGCCTTCGAAGATGGTTCTCCGAGCTTTGCAGCCCAGCCGGGGCTTCGATCAAGTCCCTCGCATCGCTAGCTTTTCCAGCCTGACGGGTCGCGACGAGAAGATCCCGGGGCCGCTGGCCGGAGCTCCCGCAGAAGAACGGCGCTCGGCTCTTTTCGCCGAGCTTCGAGGCGGCGCGCGCACCGGTCTGCTACTCCACTCGATTCTCGAAGAGATCGATTTCGAGAAGCTCGACACCGTCGAAACGACGTCGCTCATCGAACGGGAGCTGCGCGGTTACGGGCTCGACCCCTCGTTGGCGGCGCCCGTTCAGAGGGACCTGTTGGTGGTCGGAACCACGCCTCTCATCGAAGAGTCTGGCGCACCCCGTTTGATCGACCTAACCCTCACTCAGCAACTCCGCGAGCTCGAATTCACATTGTCTGTCGACCGTCCGAGCCTCGGGGGGCTCGTCGACATTCTAGCGCGGCACCGTGCCCCTGCCGCCGCCCCGCGGTACCACGAGCGGCTCGACGACGTCAGTGAGCAAACGCTTCGGGGCTTCTTGCGCGGCTACATCGACTTGGTATTCGAGTGGCGAGGTCGCTGGTACGTTGCCGACTACAAATCGAACACGCTCCCAACGTACGGCCCCGACGAGGTCGCCGAGGCGGTCCAACGCGAGCACTACTTGCTCCAAGCTCTTCTGTACACCGCCGCGGCACATCGGTACCTCGCGCAACGGGTCGCTCGGTACGACCCCGAGACCCATTGGGGAGGCGCACTGCTCCTCTTCTTGCGCGGCATGCAGGGCGAAAAGCATTCAGGCTCAAGTGTCTTCGTCGATCGTCAGCCTGCCGCGCTGCTCAGAGCCGTCGACCGCTGGCTAGGGGGGAACGATGAGTCTCGCTGACCTCCAGTCGCGCGGCCTTCTCGATCTGCTCGACGTCGAGCTCGCGCGCGTTTTCAGTCGCATGACCGGTGACTCGAAGCTGGAGGTCGAGCTGGCGGTTGCGCTTACGAGCCGTAACGTGCGCAGAGGCCACACTTGTTTTCCGATCGCGATGCCTGCGGGCGACGTTTGGCCGGACGACGCCCTCAGACCCGAAGCGCTGCCCGATGCCGCGCAATGGAGAGACGCGCTGACGGCCAGCCGCCTCACCCGAGGAGGCCCGCTGGTCCTCGACGACGCCGGGCGTCTCTATTTTCGGCGCTACTGGCAACTCGAGCAGGACATCGCGAGCGAGTTGGCAGCGCGATCGGCCTCAGCACCGGTCGTGACGGCCGACGCGCCATGGCTCGATGCTTCGCTCGGCAAGTTGTTTCCCGGCGAGCGGGACACGCCGCCACGCCACGCTGCGATGAATGCGCTCAGGCACCGCGTTTCTCTTCTTTGCGGGGGTCCTGGAACCGGAAAGACGACCACGGTTGCCGCCATCCTCGCCCTCGTCCTCGAAGCGCGACTGCAGGAGACCGGGATGGCGCCGTCGGTGATGCTCCTTGCCCCGACCGGGAAGTCCGCGGTTCGCTTGGGGGAGGCGGTGCGCCGGGCGAAAGCGCGCATTCGGGCCTCCGAAGAGATTCTCTCGCGGATCCCGGAGCAGGCCACGACGGTGCACCGCGCGCTCGGGATGCAACGGGAGGGCATGCGCTTTCGGAGGAACGCCGATCTTCCCCTCGAGGCGGGCGTGGTGGTCCTCGACGAGGCGTCGATGATGGACCTCGGTTTGATGAGGCAGTTGCTCGACGCAACGCCTCGCGACGCCACGCTGTTGATCGTCGGCGACCCCGATCAGTTGACTTCGGTCGAGGCTGGATCGGTTCTTCGCGATCTCGTTACTGCGAGCGCACGGACCTGGTGGAAGGATCGGGTCACACTGCTGACGAAGACGTTTCGGTACGACGATGAACAACCCCTCGGTCATTTGATCGCTGCAATACGAAACGGTGATGGCGATGCGGTGGACAGTCTGCTTCAAAGCGCAGATTCGGATGACGTCGTCTGGACCCCTCCCGAGAGCTTGGAAGCAGAGCTCGACCGTGCCGCCGTCCACTGGTCCGAGATCTTGGCTACCCGCGACCCCCAAGAGCATTTCGAGCTTCGCAGCCGTTACGTGATGCTGACTCCGTTTCGCAGGGGTCCGATAGGAATTCAGCAGCTTGGCTCGGCGATTCGGGACCGGCTGTCAGCCGGGCCGCATGCTGCGCCTCGCGTCACTCCGATCATCATCGAGGAGAACAGCCACGAGCTCGGCCTGTACAACGGAGATTTCGCCATGCTCGTCGACGGTCAACCGCCCACGGCGACGGTCCAGGGCGACTCGGGTGGGTTTCGCGACGTCGTCGAGGCGAGGCTACCGCGGTTTTCGGAGGCCTTCGCATTGAGCGTCCACAAAGCACAGGGATCGGAGTTCGACCAAGTGCTGCTGGTTTTTCCAGAGGAAGACGCCCCTCTGCTCACCCGAGAGCTCCTCTACACGGCGGTGAGCCGTGCGCGGGAAAGGCTGCGGATCGTGGGCTCGAAAGAAGTCGTCGCGGCTGCGCTCCGCCGAAGGGCGAAGCGACATTCGGGGCTCGTCGACGCGATTGCGAATGCCCGCGCTTGAGCACTCGACCCGAGTGTCACATGTTTCACTTCGCTGAATGAGGGCTTACGACTACATCGTGATCGGGTCCGGATCTGCGGGGGCCATCGTCGCAAGCCGGCTTGCCGAGGACCCGCATGTGACGGTTCTCCTGCTGGAGGCAGGTGGCAGCGATCGAACCGCGCTCGTCCGAAAGCCAGGGATGATCAGCCTGGTGCACCAGGTCAAGCAGCTCAAAAAGAAGCTCGACTGGGGCTTTACGACCGTGCCCCAGCCGCACCTCGGCGGCCGACGGATCCCCTACACTCGAGGCAAAGTCCTCGGAGGCTCGAGCTCGGTAAACGGCATGCTCTATCTTCGAGGGCATCGCGCGAACTACGACGATTGGGCGGCGAACGGCTGTGAGGGGTGGGCCTTCGACGACATTCTCCCTTTCTACAAGCGTCTCGAGAATCACGTCGATGGCGAGACCGAGTACCATGGCGGAAGCGGCCCCATTCGGGTCACCCGTCACCCAGTCGACCAAATCAGTCCGGTCTCACATGCATTCTTGAATGCCGCATCGAAGACATGCGGTGTTCCCATCGGCGACGACTTCAATGCGGACAATCAAAGCTGCGCCAGCATGTACCAGATGTCGGCCTGCGACGGAGTCCGGAGCGGCACGGGCGAAGCCTACGTGCAGCCAAGCCTGCACCGCGGGAACTTCTGCTTGGAGCTGCGCGCGCTAGTCCGTCGCATTCTCATCGACGGCGGCCGAGCAACGGGCGTCGAGTACGAGCAACCGAGCGGCATCACCACCGCCTCTGCAAAACGGGAGGTGATCGTATCGGGGGGCGCGATCGGATCGCCGCAACTCTTGATGCTTTCCGGGATTGGACCAGCGGATCACCTGCGTGAACACGGGATCGGCGTAGTCGTCGATCTCGCAGGTGTCGGAAGGAATCTACACGACCACCTGTTCGTTCCCCTGACCTACCGCGCCCCGACGAGCCTTCACCGAGGCACTGTGGCTCATTTCTTCGCTGGTATGCTCAGGGAATACTCGTTGGGCAACAGTTGGTTCGGCCGAACGGTCTTCGAGGCGGGAGCCTTTGTCGAGAGTCGCGCCGGAGGACGGCTTCCAGACATCCAAATTCACACCCTTCCCTGGGGCTATCCAACGCCAAACCAGGACGGACCCGAGAGGCCCGACATCGACAAGGGTCGCTGTCTGACGGTGATGCCGACGTTGATCTATCCGAAGAGCCGGGGCGAGGTTCTGCTGAAGTCGAACGATCCGGCCGACGCGCCCTCGATCGATCCGCACTTCTTGGAAGACCCGGAAGACCTCAGTCTGTTGATCACGGCGATACGCAAGTGCCGCGAGATCTGCGCGCATCCCGACTTGGCCGAGCACCTGGGCGAGGAGCTGAGCCCGGGCGCGGAGCGTGCGAGCGATGCGGAGCTCAGCGAGGAGATCCGGCTTAGGGCAACCACGGTCTATCATCCGGTCGGCACGTGCAAGATGGGCGTCGACGAAATGGCTGTAGTCGATCCACGACTGAAAGTGCGTGGTGTCGAGGGGCTCCGAGTCGCCGATGCGTCGATCATGCCCACGATCACGGGCGGGAACACCAACGCGCCCAGCATGATGATAGGCGAACGAGCCGCGGATCTAATCCGTAGAGACGCGAGCTAAGCGGCCTGTGGCGGCCAGGGCCGTCGGATCTTGCCGGCGACTTTCGCGGCCGTCTCTTCATCGATCGGCTGCATCGGATCGACGCCGAGTTTCTTGAGGATCACCTTGCAGTGAGCCGGGTTCCAGTTGAGGAGCTTGGCGAGCTCCCGGAGGTCATAAGTCTCTGCAACGACCATGGCGCGCTTCCTTTACTAACCGTAAATTTATAGCGCATCACAGAGACCGAGCCAAGACTTAATTGTCATTTAGTAAATATGCGGCGACTCCCAATAAGCCCAACAATATCAAGGTTATGACGAGCCAGCCGGGCCCGCGAAGCCCAGGGGCGGGTGCCGAGTCCGGCGGTGGCGCGATGGGGGGCCCCTCGACCGGCTGGGCGGCCAAGAACTCTTCGATGAGCTCGGTGGCCTTGGCGACCTGATCGGCCTCGACACGAATTTCGGTCCCGTGGCGCTGCCGATCGGTGATGCCGGGGTAGGCGGTATCGCGGTGATTGATGAGAACTGCAGCGATGCCTTCGGATTCCAGGGCCTCCTGCAGAGCCAGAGCTTGCACCTCGTCGTCGGTCTCGTGGACTCTTCGTGTCTCCATGGTGCTACTTCGATTGCACAAAAGGAGGCACGGGACAATCGAGCGCATCGCCGATGGCCCGGATCAGCTCAGCTTCCCGATCGGTGACCTTGTCGTCGGCCATGACCGTCGCGGCGCAGGCCAGAATGAGGCCCTGCTTGAGCGCGGGCGTTGCGGCATCGTAGCGTTTGAGCGCGCTGTCTACCGCGGTCAACGTGCACTGGCCCGACGGCAAGATCGTCCCCCCGGCTTCTTTCAACTGGAGGGTATGGGCTCCGTGTCGAAACGCTCGCATAGCTTCCTCTTCCGTTCGGCTGCCAACCCGCGCAAGGGTGGCGATCAAGACCCTCGCATCGGGGACGAGGGAACGCAGGGACCGGAATCGGACTGGCGTCGGACCGGTGCCCTCGAAATGCCGAGCGAGATGGCGCTGAATCATACGGCTCAGCGTGTACTCGAAGAGATCGATCCGCCGGTCGCCGTGCATCAAGACGTCGACGACTTCGCGGAAGCGCCGGTACTCGTTCGCCGACAACCCCCGCAGGGTGGGCATCGTCATGTCGACCAGCGCAATTTTCTCGGCCGACGACCTGTCCCCCGCCTCCGAGTGAAATCGAAGAGTCAGGTCTGCCGTTTGCGGATCGGTCAGCTCGGCGATGCGCAAGAGCTCGGTGCCGCGAAGCAGCTCCTCGTGTGCCAGCAGGAGCCCGAAGACCATTGCCTGTGCCATCGGCGCCTGATGCACCGCGTGAACCCAGTGTTCGGGGAGCGATGAGTGAAGGGAGCGTGCAAAGCTGAACTGCGCGGAGCGCGGGCTTCCGATGTGCTCGATCGCTTGGTTCACCGCCTGCTCGGTCGGGCTTGCCGCAAACGCATGGGCGTGCTCCTCGAGCGCTTCGGGCGGCGCGCTCATCCCATCCGCGATCTCGGGCAGAGTCACCTCCGTGAATCGTCCATCCCATTGAGGCTCCAGCTTGCGGATGCGCTCTTCGAGTGGAGGGTGCGTTCGAAAGAGGCCCGTGAACAATCGCAGCCGGCGAATCGCATCCGAGAAGAAGATGTGGCTGGCTTCGTCGGCCTTCGGCGTCTCCAGGTACGAACGAGGAGCCGCTCCACCGATCTTCTTGAGAGCGCCCACCAGGCCGTCGGTGTCGCGCGTAAACTCGACGGCGGACGCGTCAGCAAGTAGCTCTCGCTGCCGCGAAATCGCACTTTGAATCATGCGCCCGAAGAAGACGCCAATCGAGCCGATCGCCAACAACCCAAGACCGATGAGCGCTACGCCCCTGCCTTCTTTGTTGCTGCTGCGAAGGGAGCCCCGGATCAAGAATCGGCCGACGAGTGCCAAGAGAAAGATGCCATGCAAGAGCCCGATCGCGCGGATGTTGATGCGCGAGTCGCCGTTGAGGATGTGGCTGAACTCATGAGCGACGACGCCTTGTAGCTCGTCGCGCCGGAGGAGATGAAGGGCACCCTGTGTCACGCCCACTACGGCGTCACTGGTGGTGTTCCCCGCGGCGAAGGCGTTGATACCCGGCTCGCGATCGAGGACGTAGACTTCGGGAACGGGCGTCCCCGATGCGATGGCCATCTCCTCGACGACGTTGAGAAGCCGGCGCTCCTCGAGCTTGGTGGAGTCGGGGTCTACTTTGCGCCCGCCGAGGCTCAGCGCGACAGCTCCACCGCCGTCTCTGAGCTGGGCGATTTTGTAGAGGGACCCCAATCCGACGACGATGGCCGTGCTACCGACCGCAAAGACGAGCACGCCGGGATTCCACAAAGAGAGCATGAGCTGGCCCACGGTCTCGTAATCTCCGACCAGGTACCGAGCTCCCACGGTATCGGTCGAGACCGCCGTGTGGAACACCATCGCGAGGACGTACACCGAGGCGACGACTCCGATGACGGCAGCCCCGAAGAGAAGCGCCAGCCTTGAGGTGCGCTTGCGCGCCGAGGCCTGCTCCTCGAAGAAGTCCATCGCTTAGAACTGAACTTGGACGGGCGCGCGTTCGGCTTCGGTCTCGATTTCGAAGAACTCGGCACGTGCGAACCCGAACCTGCTGGCCACGAAGTTGGATGGCACCATCTCGCACTTGTTGTTGTAGCGCATCACGGCGTCGTTGAAGGCCTGTCGCGCGAAGGCGATCTTGTTCTCGGTCGTCGAAAGCTCCTCCGAGAGTTGCATCATGTTCTGGTTTGCTTTGAGGTCCGGATATGCTTCGGAGAGCGCGAAGAATCTGCCGAGGACCCCGCTCAACCCTGCCTCGGCGCTCGCGAGACCTTGCATCGCTCGGGCGTCTCCAGGATCGGCGGCAGCACGTGCTCGGGCACCTTCGGCGGAGTTTCGCGCCGCAATTACGGCTTCGAGCGTCTCGCGTTCGTGAGAGAGGTACCCCTTGGCAGTTTCGACCAAATTGGGAATCAAGTCATGGCGCCGTTTGAGCTGTACGTCGATTTGAGCGAACGCGTTCCTGAAGCGATTTCGAAGATTGACGAGACTATTGTAGATTGCCGCGAACCAGGCGGCCAAAACCACCGCGAGCAACAGAAAACCAAACAACCACCCCATAGCTTCCTCCCAGCCTCAGCAGGCGTCTGGAGTGTAAGTCCTAACCCTCAGAGACTCAAATCGTGACCGCGCCGAAGACGAGGCTACCGGGAGTGTCGGGCGAGGTACTTCTTCTTGGCAGCCCGGCCCTTGCGTTCGAGCACCGGAATGAGCGAACGGCGAAGCCCCGGGAAGAGGTAGCCCATCGTGGCGAGCTTCGCGCTGAACGCCGGCTTGGTACGTTCCCTCGCGCCGTCAGCCGCAGAGGCGAGCACCAAGTCTGCGATCTCGTCCGCTGTGCTCATCGGTTGTGAAAACACGAGGTCGGGGACCGAGTCGATGACGCTCTCGTCCGTGATGAACCCCGTGTCGACTGGTCCCGGCGAGACGACGGCAACTCGAACGTTCGTCCCTCGGAGCTCTTCGGCGATCGCAAACGAAAAAACGCGAAGCCCGAACTTGGTGGCCGAATAGGTCGCTTCATGGTCGAGCGGGAAACGCCCCGCAAGCGACGCGACATTCACGATGGTCCCCGACCCCTGGGACCTCATGATCGGGAGGACGAGCTTGGTGAGCATCAACGGACCTCTGAGGTTCACGTCCAGGATCTGAAGCACGGAGTCCATGGGCAGCTCCTCAAACGCGCCGCGCCAGTTGCAGCCTGCATTGTTCACCAGCACGTCGAGGCTCCCGAAACGCTTCGTGACCTCAGCGACCAGCCGCTCGTTCGCAGAGCGGTCCGAGACGTCGGTCGGCACCGCGTGAGCGACGTCTCGACCCAACTCCTCGGCGAGTCTTTCGAGAGGCTCCACGCTGCGTGCGGCCACGACGACGCGAGCGCCCCGGGCGACGAACTTTCGGGCACAAGCCTCGCCTATGCCGCTGCTCGCGCCCGTGATCAGCACCGTCTTGTCATCGAATCCATTCACGCGGATGCCTTTCTGGCCTCGAGCATCTGCTCGGCCAAAGTCTCGAAAGCCTGTCGCACGTTGTCTCCGGACTTCGCGCTTACTTGGACCAACCGCCAGCTCAGCTCGCTCGCGGTGTCTATTTGAGATTTGGTGAGAGCAAAGTCGTGGGTCAAGTCGACCTTGTTCACGATGAGAATCGCGGGTCGAGAGCCGATGAATCCACGCCCCTTGGCCTGCGCCTCCAGCAGGTGATCGAGCGTTCGAGGTCTGGTCGCGTCGACGACGAACACCAGGCCCGAGGCCCCGGATATGAACGATCGATGGTATTGGCTCAGTGCTTCGCCCGACCCGGAATCCCAGAGCATCATCTCGAGCGAAATGTCGCCGAGCTCGACCAACCCTTTGGAGATGGTCACCGCGAGTGGTGATTCGTAGCTCGCATCGAATTGATCATCGACGAATCGCCTCACGAGGCTCGTTTTGCCCACGCCCGGGTCGCCCAGCAGACAGACCTTGCGCCTAAGCCGCATGATTCCGGACTATACCCGGCCGCTTCCGCTTACGCAGCCCGCACAGATGCCGGAGCCCTCAGTTTTCTCCACCCGTTTCTGCATTGTCCCCCGATTCTTTTGCGCGCCGGCGCCGCTCTTCGATGAACCGTTTCCTTTCGATCTGACCCCTCGCTACCTCTTGGATGGCTGCTTGAATGCGATCACTCAGCATCTCGTTGGCCTGGTTGAGCCGGTCTACGAACGTCTGATCCAGCGGAACCTGCTTCCGCACCAGATCGTAGAGCGCGTCAAACGCTCCGATGGCCTCCGGCGGAAGGCCGTGGTCATCGACGTTCGCTTCATCCTCGGACTGCGCGTCCTGTGTCCGGAGGGTGGGCTCGACCTCGTCGATCGCGGCCTCGACGTCGCCCTCGCCGAGCCACCGGAACACATCACGCAAGGTTTGCTCGGGAGAATCGAGCACCGAGTCGTAGGCCACCATGTAGAACGAGTAGCGCCGTGTGACGATGTCGCTGATGAGCGAGAAGTTTTCGACCCACCATTCGATGATCGGGCTCATGAATACCGGTGGCGGCGGCGCGTCGGCCTGATCTTTGCGCGCAGCCTCCTGGGCCTCCCGCTCCATGGCGTAGAGCCGCGTGACGGACCGGACGTATTGGCGCCAAGGACGAACGGTTGCGACGACCTTGCCGATGAATGCGCGGTCCGTCTTGATGAGCCCCGGGATGAAGACCTTGACGGCATGTCGGGTCGTTTGCTCGGGAAAGAGATACGTGCCGGTCCTCGGGTCTGGGTTGGTCTTGTAGAAGATTCCGCGCCTGAGCTCGGACTCCCAGAAGCCACTCGGGTTCGCGTCCTTGATCGTGTTCTCCCAGTTGCGAGGAAACGCATCGCCGATGGGCGGAAAGCCGGCCGCTTTGAGAAGCTGCATCCACATCGACGTGCCAGAGCGCTTGGTGCCCGTGACGATGATCATCGAGCGAAGAGCTTACCAGGATTGCCGGTGGAAAGAACCTTCGTCTATGGAACGGTCGTCTGACAGTCGGCGAGCCCCTCGTCGTAGCAGGAGTAATCGTCGTATCCCATGAGCTGCTCACACGTGAGCTGACCCATGCACTCGAAATAGCTCCCGATCAGGGCGTCGCATTCGCCCGTGAGGGATTGAGCCCAGAGCTCTACGTAGGGTAGCTCAGCGATGCAGCTCTCGTACGTTTCCGGATAGCACTCGCCCATCTTCATGCAGTACGCTTGAAAGCCCTGCGCGCTCAGGGTGGTCCCACCGATCGTTCCGCCGCCGCCCGCTGCGCCCGCAGTGCCGCCGCTTCCAGCAATGCCGCCGCTCCCAGCAATGCCGCCGCCGCCGCTTCCACCCGCTCCGCCGTTTCCCGTGGTGCCGCCGCTTCCTGCGCTGCCGCCGCCGCCGGCCGTGCCACGATCGATGCCGGGCGAGCCTCCGTTACCGCAACCGGTGAGCGCGAGCGCCGCCACCACTAGACTCGGGATCGTTCGTTTCGGTCTAAGCATCGCTTCCCCCTCTTTTTCAGTCTAAGAACTCGAAAAGCGCGTTGTCCGAGGCTTGGACGATTCGGTTGAATTTTTCGTCCAAATCGGCCACTCGCGTCGCATTTGGTCGATTTTGTCCTAGAGTTCGGCCCGATGAGCGAGAAAAAAGAGAAACTCGAGTTCGGCGGGGTACCTGGAAACCTCGCGATGATCATCGGCCTCCCACTCTTCACCGCCTACCTCTTCTTCGCGGTGCGCTTCAACGAGGGCGCCGTCCTTCCCGGACCCAATGCGGACTGGGAAGGCTTCAAAGAGGCGATGATGCCAACCGGACGCGCGACGGTCATCTATGGGACGTGGTTCGTCTTCCAAGCTCTGCTCCAGAGATTCGCGCCCGGACGCGAGGTGCTGGGCGCGGAGCTTCCGGACGGCGACCGCCTCCCTTATCGAATGAACGGCCTCTTTTCGCTCATCGTGACGTTCATTGCGGTCGCGATTCTGCATTGGTCGGGCGTGTTTTCGATTGGAGAGATCTACGACCAGTTCGGTGCACTGATCAGCGTGATGACGATCTTCGTCTTCATCTTCAGTGGCTACCTCTACTGGTACGGCAAACGACATGGCCAGGCGCGACACCTGAGCGGCAAGTTCATCCACGACTTTTGGATGGGTACGGGCCACAACCCGCGCGTGCCTCCAGGACCCGAGGGGCTCGACCTGAAGATCTTCTGCGAGGCACGCCCGGGCTTGATCCTATGGGTTCTGATCAACACCTCTTTCGCCTACGTTCAGTACGAAAAATATGGCTTCGTCTCGACGTCGATGATCCTCGTCTGGATCTTTCAGATGTTCTACATCCTCGACTACTTCTGGAACGAGGAAGCCATCTTGACCACGATGGACATCAAGCACGAGAACTTCGGCTACATGCTGGCCTTCGGCGACCTGGTCTGGGTGCCGATGACCTATTCGCTGCAGACGCACTATCTCATCGACCGGGTCCATTCCCTGTCATGGTGGGGGGCCGCGGTGATCGTCGCGATCAACATGCTCGGCCTCTACATCTTCCGGGTCGTGAATCTGCAGAAGCACAGGTTCCGCAAGGACCCCGAGAACGCTCGCATCTGGGGCAAGAAGGTCGAGTACATCCAAACCGAGCAGGGCGGTAAGCTGTTGTTGTCCGGTTTCTGGGGCTGGTCGCGTCATTTCAACTACGTCGGAGACATCCTCATGGCGCTTTCTTGGTCGCTTCCTTGTCTCTTTGGCTCGCCTTTGCCGTACTTTTACCCGATCTACTTCGCGATCCTCCTGATCCACCGCGAGCGCCGCGACCACAACTTTTGCTCGAAGAAATACGGCGCCGACTGGCTACGTTATTGTGAACGGGTCCGCTGGCGAATCATCCCCGGCATCTACTAAACTCCCTGGGCCATGGCCCGCACCCCGGTTGCTTCCACGAAGGTCGAGCGCGTCGAGCGCGAGCGCCGGGAGCAGACGAGCGATCTAGTCGCGGTCGAAGAGCCGCTTCAAATCCTGCTCGAGCACGGAGAGTCACACACGCGCACGGACGTCCCGCTGGCGATGACCATGCGGACCCCGGGCCACGACTACGATCTCGTGACCGGCTTTCTGTACGCCGAAGGCGTCATCGCCGGAATCGACGACCTGATCGGCGTTCGTCACTGCGCACGAGCGGAAACCCCTGACAACGTGGTTCGGGCCGTGCTGCATGAGCGCGTTGCGGTGCCGTCGCGATTGCTCGAACGAAACCTCACGGTGACCAGCGCTTGCGGGGTCTGCGGGGAGCGCACTGTCCACGCGTTGTCGAAAGAGGGCTGCAAGCCGCTTCTCGTCGAGGGGAGCGCATTTCACCCGGAGGCCATCCGTGGTGCCCTGGCATCGTTGAGAGAGTCGCAGGCTTGGTTCCGGCATACCGGCGGCACGCATGGCGCCGCGTTGTTCGACCGCACCGGCAAGCTTCTGCTTCATCGAGAGGACGTGGGGCGCCACAACGCGCTAGACAAACTGATCGGCGTTTGGCTTCGAAAGGCCTCGTGTGACTCCGCCGATGGCTTCGTGGTCGTCAGCAGCCGCGCAAGCTTCGAGCTCGTGCAGAAGACGGTTCGCGCGGGCTTCCCGATGTTGGTCGCGATTGGGGCCGCGTCGAGCCTCGCCGTCGCAACGGCTCTGCGCTTCGACCTCACGTTGGTGGGCTTCGCCCGAGAGGAACGGTTCAACGTCTACTCGAAACCGGAGCGAATCGCGCTAGAAGGGCACGAATCTGCTTTCGTTCGAGCGGAGGTGGGTTGATGGCAGCAGATCGACCGAGCAGCGCCGAGCCCCCCGAAACCGACGACCGTTTGCGAATCGAGCCGCCGAAGAAGAAGGTGGCAGGCCTCACGGCGGTGCGTTCCTCGTTTGCGCACATGCACAAGCACGGGCACTCCGTGCCAGCCGCGATCGGCATCTTGAGTCGAATGAACCAAACCGACGGGTTCGACTGCCCTGGTTGCGCATGGCCCGACCCCGACGACCGCGCCGCACTGACCGAGTTCTGCGAAAACGGGGCGAAAGCTGCCGCTTGGGAGACCACGCGATCGCGCCTCGATTGGACGTTTTTCCAGCAGCACAGCATCGATGAGCTCGCACGACAATCGGACCAGTGGCTCGGCATGCAGGGAAGGCTCACGGAGCCGCTGATGCTTCGACCGGGCTCTCGTTTCTACGAGCCGATCGATTGGACGGAAGCATTCCGACGAGTCGCCGATGCACTGGAGGCTCTCGACTCTCCAAACGAAGCAATTTTCTACACCTCGGGACGCACCAGCAACGAGGCGGCCTTTCTCTACCAGTTGTTCGTGCGCACCTACGGCACGAACAACCTGCCCGACTGCTCGAACATGTGTCACGAATCGAGCGGGGTGGGTCTCGGCGAGACGGTGGGCATGGGAAAGGGCTCGGTCACGCTCGATGACATCCACGAGGCCGATACGATCATCGTGATGGGCCAAAACCCGGGAACGAATCACCCGCGAATGCTCACCGCGCTCGAGAAGGCAAAGAGCAATGGTGCAAAGATCATCGCCATCAATCCTCTGCCTGAGGCCGGTTTGATTGGTTTCGTCAACCCGAAGAGCCCTGGCCGGGTGCTCACCGGAGGTACCGAGATCGCAGACCTCTTCCTTCAGGTTCGGATCAACGGCGATGTCGCCCTGCTCAAAGCGCTGATGTGCCTGCTGCTCGAAGCGGAGAAGAATCGGCCTGGTGAAGTGCTCGATCAGGACTTCATTGGGCTCCATACCGAAGGCTTCTCGGAGCTTCGGC
This sequence comes from uncultured delta proteobacterium, assembly GCA_963792825.1. GTDB lineage: Bacteria > Myxococcota_A > Polyangia > Polyangiales > Houyiibacteriaceae > SG8-38. The sequence continues at coordinate 772,932 of CAWBXS010000002.1, forward strand.
AGCACCTGGAATCACAGGACGTCGAGGTGCTCATCGAAGCCACCGGCGTGACGAGAGGCGAGGTCGATAGGGCCGTCGAGATCATCATCCGCAGCCGAAAGACGATCATTTGCTGGGCAATGGGCCTGACCCAGCACAAGAACGGCGTCGCGAACGTCCGCGAGATCGTGAACCTTCTCTTGATGAGGGGGAGCATTGGAATTCCCGGGGCGGGCACTTGTCCCGTGCGCGGCCACAGCAACGTCCAAGGCGACCGCACGATGGGTATTCACGATCGCCCATCGCCCGCGCTGCTCGATCGAATCCAGGAGGTGTTCGACTTCGACCCGCCGCGCAAACACGGCTTCAACACGGTCGAATCGATTCACGCGATGCTCGACGGGCGCGCCAAGTTCTTCTTCGCGATGGGAGGCAACTTCCTTCAGGCGACACCCGACACCAAACAGACGGCTCGAGCTCTTCGGAACTGCGACATGGTCGTGCACGTGAGCACGAAGCTCAATCGAAGCCATCTGATCCCCGGGAAGTGGTCGATCATTCTACCCTGCCTCGCTCGCTCGGAGCTCGATCAGCAGGCCTATGGCCCCCAGTTCGTGACTGTCGAGAACTCGATGGGAGTGGTTCACTCGTCGCAGGGCCACCGCAAACCCGCTCATCCAGAGCTATTCAGCGAGCCAGCCATCGTCGCCTGGCTCGCCCAAGAGGTGCTGGGCCCGGAGAACCCGGTGGGCTGGTGCTGGTTGATCGAAAACTACGACCGCATTCGCGATCTGATCGCGATCACCATCCCAGGTTTCGACGACTTCAACGCGCGGGTTCGCAGGCCAGGCGGTTTCCATCTCTACAACAGCGTTCGCGAGCGCAAGTTCGACACGGATAGCGGCAAGGCGAAGTTCAGCATCAACCCCGCGCCCGATCTGTCGTTGCCCGACGGGGCGTATCGGATGATGACGGTGCGCACCCACGACCAGTACAACACGACGGTCTACGGAAACGACGATCGATACCGGGGAGTTCGAGGCGGCCGCCGGGTCGTCTTCGTGAACGAGGCCGACATGCGCGAGGCCGGATTGGCAGCGGGCTCGCTGGTCGACATCACCAACGACTTCGGCGGGCAGCATCGCCTCGCTCCGCGCTTTACGGTCGTCCCGTACCCCATCCCTCGCCGCTGCGTGGCGACGTACTTCCCGGAGGCCAACGTGCTGGTTCCACTCGATCGATACGCGGAAGGAAGCCACACGCCCGCCTCGAAGGACGTGACCGTCCGGCTCACCCCCAGCGCTCAGAGCCGCCGGAGCACTTCGTCGGCCGCGCGCTCGCCCGATTGAATGGCGCCTTCCATGTAGCCGATCCACTCGGTTGCCGATTCGGTTCCCGCCCAGTGGATGCGACCTTCGGGTTTGCGAAGATGGGCAAACGAGTGCGTGAGGACCCCGGGGGGCAATCCACCGACTGGGCACCCGCGCGACCACGGCTCCGCGCTCCAATCGAGCTCACGGTACTCTTGGAAGGAGCGTGCTTCTTCACCGAAGTATCGTGCGAGGGCGCCCGTCACGCGGCGGGTGCGGTCAGACAATGGTTGCGCGGACCACTGCCGTGCCTGGCTCCCGACGACGAACCCGATCAACGCGGGCTGCCGCCCATCGTGTGACGTGTTGTCGTAAACGACGCTGAGCGGGCCGTCGGAGCTGACCACTTCGCCGGAAAACCCCGCGTCGCGCCAGAACGATCGCTCGTAGGTGAGGAGGACCTTGACCGCGGCACCCATGGCAAACCGCTGTGTGACCTGATCGCGTCCCACCGAAACCGCAGGCTCATAGTCGATGCGTCCAGCGAGCGTCGGCGGAACGGCAACGATCGCGTAACGGCCCACGGCACTTCGCGTTTCCGACATCGCAGTGACTTCGTCGTTGCTCTGAACGAGCTTGCGGATGGGCAGCCCGAGCATCACGGAGTCGCCCAACTCGGCGGCGAGCGCCAGTGAAATCGATTGCGCCCCGTGAACGAATCGATCTTGCTGGGCCCCGCCCTGAGTCTCGGTATGACTCAGGGTTCCGCCGCCAGCATTCATGTACATCAGGAAATAGAGCGCCGACAGGTCGCGGGCCTCCGCGCCGAAAATCGAGCGAATGGCGGCATCCATCACCGCGTTGATCTTGGCGGATTTCACGAATCTTCCTCGCCATGTTTCGAGCGTCTCCCCGTCGAGCGCCCCGGCATCCTCGGTAGCCATCGGAGCATTGGGCGAGATCCGTTTCTGGACCCGATGCAGATAGCTGAGCGCTCCCTGCATCTGGATCAGGTTGGGCAAAGACATCGAAGCGATCGATCGCTTGTAGGTCGAGACCTTTCCTTCGACCTCCAGCACTTTCTTCCCTTCCGTGTGCGTCGGGAAAGTTTGAATTCCGAGCTCATTCGCAAGCGCACGCACACGCGGTTGCTCAGGCCCTATCCACTGTCCACCGAGATCGAAGGTACCCTGCCCGATCTGCTCGGTTCGAGTGCGCCCGCCCACCCGGTCACGCGCCTCGACGACCACGACGGTTATCCCTCGAGCACGAAGCCTTCGCGCAGCACAGAGCCCCGACAACCCTGCTCCAACGACCACGACATCCACCCGCTCACCCATGCGGTGGGTTATAGTACGCGGTAGGGCCCCTACTCAATTTTGATGATTCTTGGGCGGCGCCGGGCTGATCGCCACGGCCTCGGCTCCACATCGAAGGCCTGATCGAGGATGAAAATTTCATCCGCGTCCGGCAGGACGAATAGATGCTTGGGACGCTGCGGAGACAATCGAGGATGATCCCGAGTGTCTAGCTCGATCACATATTCCGTATCGGGCCTCCCCGAAGTGGAGAGATGAGCCACGCCGGAAGCATTGGTGCGAGCGACGCTCTGCCCATCGAGGAGAACCGGAAGATCTGAGCCGTTTTTCGCCCTCACGATGAACGCGGCGATTCGCTTCGTCGGGCGGCAAGTCAGCGTCATCTCGACCGCAGGCGAACCCGACGCATCGATCGCCCTGAACTCTCGCAACCGGAGCGTCGCCGGCTCGGGCGGGGCTTCGTGACCGGACGGGCATTCGTGCTCGATGCTCAATCGCTGACCCACGCGTCCGAAGACCCTAGTCTGCACGCGGCCAGTCGAATCGCTCTCGCCGACTGGTTCTCCACCCACGACGACCCGAGCACCACCGAGTCCAACACCTGGATCGGATTCGACGATCAAAGTGACTGCGAATGACTTCGTTTCGTTGGTCGTCGGGTCGCAGGAGAGCAACTCGATCGTCAAGACAATCACGAGCCAAGCGGTTAGTGACACGCGTCGCTCTCAGGTTGGTTGGAATCGCACTTCAGCTTTGTTCGGAGGACTCTGAGGATGTCTCGAAAGACCTGGTCCTCGGGGAAGAGCTCGCTAAGCAACCGGTAATGAGAAACGGCGGACGCGAAATCGTTCGATCCGAGGAGAGCGGCACCCTGGTTTTCCAGCGTCTCGCGCTCGCGTGAGGAGATTTGGCGGCGCGTCGCCTGCAAAGTAGCTCCGTCGTTGGCGGTCTGCGGACCGCCGACTTCAGGATCAGGGAATGACGGAGCCGGGTGCACCGGTCGGCTCTTTGAGAGCGCGTCGATTGCTGCTCGCAGTGTCTGAGCGGTCTTGGTCTGCTGATAGGCCAACGCACTCATCCCTAGGATCAAGATGAAACCCAGAGCCTTCTCGAACGTTTTTCGTCTCCATCTTACGATGAGTGCACGCAGTTCGCTCCAACGCGAAGGCGTCTGGCCGAGCCGAACGTCGACGAGAGTCTTCTCGTCGTCGGCGTCCCGAATGACCAGAGTCCGGGGTAAGCTCATTCGCGCCTCGGCTGTTCGGAAGACCTCTCAAACAGGTTGTTGATTCGGTAGCCCTTCTCGCGATCATAACCGAGGACTTGGGCGACGTGAGACACCCATCGCGAGCCATCGGAAGCCCTCGAGACCTGTATTATCGTATCGACTGCCGATGCGATCTGCACGCGCAGAACGGGCAAGGGCACCTCGACGTCACTCATGAGCGCCATCGTCTCCAGGCGGCTAAGCGTATCGATGGGAAGCGTCGCGTGAACCGTGGAAAGGCAACCCCGGTGGCCGGATGTCATCGACTGGATCAAGTCGAGCGCTTCGCCTCCACGCACCTCGCCTATCACGATTCGGTCTGGTCGCAGGCGGAGTGTCGCCCGCAACAGGTCGCGAATGGTGACCCCGCCACGACCCTTCGCGTCCGCAGGTTGTGGTTCGAGCCGAATGACATGAGGCAGCTCGATCCGTAGCTCTCGGGAATCTTCGATGACGACTACACGCTCATCCTCCCCGGCAAGCGACGCGAGCGCGTTCAAGAGGGAGGTCTTCCCCGACCCGCTTCCTCCTCCGACGATCATGTTGTCCCTTCTCGCGATCGCCTCACTGAGAAGTCCGGCCGCCTGTCGAGTGAGAGTACCCAGCTCGACGAGTCGATCGAGGGTCAACTGCTTTCGTCGAAAGCACCTGATGCTGACCACCGGACCCGCCGGGGCAGCAGGTGGGATGATCGCCTCGATGCGTGACCCGTCGGGAAGTCGAGCTTCCAGGATGGGCTGACTCTGGCTGAGCTCCCGACCGGCGAACTGAGCCAAGTTGCGGAGCGCCGACATCAAGACGTGATCAGAGGCGAACCGGGTGTTGGTTCGATGGAGCTGACCATGCCTCTCGACGTAGATCTCATCGTGACCATTGATCATGATCTCGCAAACTTCATCGGCCTCGAGGAAAGGAGTCACCGGCGCAAAGAGAGCGGCCACGGTCTGTTGGAAAACGTGGCGCGGGATGGTCACGGGGTCGCCCCGATTCGCGCTTCGTACTCCACCGAGTGAGCGAGTGGCCGGAGCCCGAGTGAGGCCTTGGCAATCTCAGTCAAGGCAGATCTCACTTCTGGCGCGTGAGGACCATTGGGGGACAACCTGATGTATTCCTCGAGATGATTACTCCAGCGTCCGACGTCGGCGTCGGTGCTTCGATAGAGCATCGCGAGTCTGTAGTGTGGTAGGGGTCTTTCGGGTTCCGCGTCAACGATGCGCTCGAGCTCTTCCTGGGCCCGTGAGACGTCGCCCAAAGCCTCGTAGAGGCTCGCAACGACGAGGCGAAGAGACCAGTTTGCCGGGTGATCGCGTAGGTAGTCCGCGGCGTGGCCCACGGCGGATTGATAGCGACTGGCCGCCACACAGACACGTACCAGCCAGTAAACCACTGCCGCCTCGTCATGATTGCGCTGTCTGGCAACGCTCAAGTATTGCTCCGCCCGTAATAGATCCCCGGCGCGCGCGTGAGAGACGCCCAGCACGAAGAAATCCTCGGCGGTGAGCGTGGTGAGCTCATCTTGGAGATCGGGTGCCTTTTGAAGCGTTGCATGAAAGCAACCTGCGATGCTCGCTAGGCTGCACGCAACCAGGACTCCACGTAGTCGGCTACGGCGCCGTGCTTGCTCGAGCAGCGACTCTTCCGATGGTCTGGTTGAGCCATTCGACATATTCGTTTCTCCTCAGATGCTGGGTCAAGAGAAGTAAGCGGCGGATCTCGCTCAGGGCATCGAGCCATCGTTCCTGCTCGAGAGCGTTGGCGAGATTCAAGCGTGCCGCTGCGTAATCGGTGTTCACGCGAGCCATCAGCACGTCGCTCGCCCGGTGGATCCGGGCGGCTTCGGCATCCGCACCAGCCCTCAGATAACAGCTTTCTGCTGCCCGATAGTGTTGTACGGCGCGAACGCCATCGCGCGCATCGTACGGATAGCGATCGGCCCTCAGGAGCGCGAGCTCCTCGGACCGCCGGCCGTTCTCGAGCGCACGGCCTCGGCCGGTACATGCAATCGCTTGCTCGAACAGCTCGGGATGGGGGAAGGTGGGGCGCTTGCCCGAAACGAGGGTCGTGTCCTCACGGAACCATTGGACGACGAAGAACAGGCCAACTGCGGCGAGCAGGCCGAGGACACCGTTGCGCCTGGCTTTCGTGTGGCTCGTCATGTCGGCCCTAGACCTCCCGTCATGAAACGCACCGCCACGGGCCCAAGTAGGAGAACGATCACGCACAGAAAGATCAATGTCATCGGCCCGAGAAGCATCAGCGCGGCTTCGGAAGCCATCTCTTCGGCAGCGATGCTCCGCCGAAGACGCTGCGTCTGCGCTTGAATCGTCAGGACGCTTGCAAGCGGGCTTCCCTTGTCTTCGGCCTGCACGACGCTGTTGACGAACTCCCTGACCTGATCTGTCGGAACGCGTGCAGCGAACCCGAGTAGCGCGTTCTTTCGTGTGTGGCCCAGATCTAGCTCCTGCAGCACGCGGGTGAACTCTTCGATGATGGGGTCGCTCGGTTCAGCCGCGCTTTCGACGATGCGCCGCAACGACCCCGGGAAGTCGAGGCCGGCGCTCATGCACATCGCTGCGAGGTCGACTGCTCCTGGCAGCGCGCGGACGACGCTTCTCGCTCGGCTGCGCGAAACCGCCAGGACGCGGACCCACGGCGCACAGATGCCGAAAAAGAACGCCGCCGCGGACAATGGCCGAGGCAGCGTCAAGAGCTCGCACGCCGGCAACGTGACCAGAGCAAGACCGAGGCCAGCAAGGACGCACATTGCGATCAACTCGTCCGCGGAAAGCCCCAAATAGTCACCTGCATGAAGCAGAGTGCTTCGCAAGGACTTGCGCACTCTGCCGATTGGCAGAATCGCGACCCATGCTGCAAGCACACGAACCAGCGGCTCGGTGATGGCAAACGGGCCGCGGCGCTGCAGCGCCCTCGCCCGATGCAAGCCTCTCGCCCCCAAGATCGGGCGGGGCGCAGACGGCGTAGTCGCCAGTTGAAACACGAGCGCGGAAGAACCCCCGAGGATCGAAGTGAAGGCGAGCACGAGCAGAGTCTCTTGCTGGGTGTTCATGAGTCACCCTTCGCAATTTGAGCGGCCCAGATCGTTGCGACGGTCCAAGCTACGACACAGGCGACGAGGATCACTCTCCCGATGTGTTGGTTCAGCATCGGATCGAACCAAGAAGGATTCAGCCACGCGATCATGAGGCACAGAACGAAGGGCACCGATGCCAAGACCAGAACCTGCCCGCGTCCGTCGGCGGTCTTCGTACGAAGGACGCCCTCGAGCCGAGCCGATTCGCGCAAGGCAGCGGACGCCCGCTCCAACGTCTGTGGGAGGTCTCCTCCGGTTTGCCTCGCAACCACGATCGTAGCGAGAGCGCCCGAGATCACGGTGCTTCCAATCCGTCGAGCCACTGCATGAATGGCTCGATCGAGGGGAGCTCCGAGCTGAAGCTCTTTGACGAGAAGGTCGATTTCCTCACTAAACGGTCTTGGAACCAAGGCTTCCGTCGAGGCGATGGCCTCTCCGACGGACGAAGTCGATTTCAGGGCGTTCCCCAACATCAGGAGCCACGTGTCGAGCTGACGTTCGAGCCGGGAGACCCGCGCAACGTGTTTCTTCCAGAGTAGAAACGGCGGCACCGAAGCGATGAGCACGCTCAGTAAGACGAAGGCAGGGTTCCGTGTCAGGAGGAACACAGCGAACGAGGCGCCCCCGGCGATGAGCTGGCCGCGTGCGAGCTTCGGCCCGCGAAGAGACGTCAAGAGAAAACCCAAGTGCCTGTCTAGGCGGGCAACATAGGCTTGGTAGAGCCGCTGCAACGGGTTGTTCTCGCTGGCGACCACAAGGTAGGCGAAGGCCGCAGACCCACTGACGATCAACCCTACAGAGCAAAGCAATGAGAACCCGCGCTCCAAGGTCACATGTACTCTCCGCCTTCGACCAGTCCCTGCGTGATGAACTCGTTCAGAAAGCTCGGAACGTAGCCCGTCGTTCGATGCTCCCCTAAGACCACGCCAGAGGGACCCGTCCCCGTTCGGTGAAACGTGAAGATGTCGTGCAGGACGAGGTCTCCATGGTCACCCAACCGATCGACCTCCGTGATCGACGTGAGACGACGAGACCCATCTGCGAAGCGTGTCTGCTGAACCACGACGTGAATGCTCGCGGAGATCTGCTCGCGGATGCTGCGCGGCGACAAGTCGAGACCTGCCATCATGCACAGTGTCTCGATACGTTTGAGGGCCTCTTCTGCGCTATTGGCGTGGGTGGTGGTCATCGACCCTTCGTGGCCGGTATTCATGGCCTGCAACATGTCGACGGCCTCACCGGCGCGGCACTCTCCGACGATGATCCTGTCGGGACGCATGCGGAGCGCATTCTTGACTAGATCACGAATGGTGTAATCGCCCAAACCCTCTAGATTTCGAGGCTTTGATTCGAGAGAAACGACGTGAGGCTGATCAAGGCGCAGCTCCGCTGAATCTTCGATGGTGACGATTCGTTCGTCGGCCGGAATCTCCGTGGACAAGACGTTCAGCAAAGTGGTCTTGCCGCTGCCGGTGCCTCCCGAGATCAGCATGTTTTTTCTCGCACGAACGCACCTCTGCAGGAATCTGGCCATCGGCGTGCTCAAGCTCCCCAACGCAACGAGCTCGTCCATCTGGAGCTGTCGTCGTGTGAACTTCCGAATCGTGATGCACGGGCCGCGAATCGCGAGCGGAGGGATGATTGCGTTCACGCGAGAGCCATCCTTGAGGCGTGCGTCGACGAGAGGGGCACTTTCGTCGATTCTACGACCCAGCGGAGTGACGATGCGCTCGATGGCGGCCCGGCAGGACTCGTCATCCGTGAACCGCAAAGGCGTCAGTGCGATTCTGCCCTGTCTTTCGACGTAGATGGTATTCGGATCGACCACCATGATCTCGGAGACCGTATCGTCATCGAGAAGCTCCTGCAGTGGCCCAAGGCCGAGCGCCTCGTCGGTCATTTCCGCCACGAGCCTCGCTCTGTCTGTGTCAGGGGACAGCTCGGGCTCGAGGCGCGAGACGATCTGCTCGAGAGCTTTCACGACTCGCGGGCGCAACACGTCGGCGTCCATGTCGCTCGCCTCGAGCGACGCGAGATCGAGATGGTCTAGCAGCGACCTGTGAATGCGGCGTCTCAACTCGCCCGAGGCACGGTTCGCTGACGGAGCCGTCGAAGCGATGCGCAGCAGGTATGGGCCCACCCGAAGCTCTGCGTCGCTCGAAAGGACCGCGCCGGAGGCGGATACGCTCTGACCTCCGAGGAAGGTTCCGTTCGAGGACAGGTCCACGACTCGCGCTCCCTCGGGGTGGCGTTCGACCCGAAGGTGGACCCGACTGACGGCCGGAGAGGCCAGGACGACGTGGCACTCGGGGTCCCGACCGACGATCAACGAGTCGGTGTCGGGCACTTGAAACTGCTGTTCGGAGCCGTCCGGCAGCAGAACGGAAACTGCAAAGCCAGCCTTCATGGAGCTTGCTCGCTTCCTCCCACGCGAGCTGGATCGCGCGCGAAGCGCGGTTGGTCCGCGAGGTGATGGGCGTCCACGCCGCCCTGAAAGCTCTCGTACACGCGCAGCGCCTCTTCGACCCGATTTCGTTGGCCCAAGCTGACGGGCTCGACGACGGAGGGAACCACCAACATGTAAGACTCGTTGTCCTCCGTTTCGCGTGCGTGCTTACCGAACAGCGCCCCGAAGAAGGGAACGAGAGCCAGGCCGGGGATTCCTTCCTTTCTTCGCCGTTCCGTTCGTGCTCGGATTCCCGCTAGCGACACTGACTGTCCAAGCTCGAGGTTTACCAGTGTCTCGACGTGTGACGTCATGCGCCCCGGGATCCCCTGAACCCCTTTTTCGGCGTCCAGGTCCGAAACGTCGGCGACGATCTCGAGCTCGATGCGCCCGCTCTTCGAATCGTATTTCGGAAGCACACTGACCTTGGTGCCGAACTCGATCGCCTGCACGTTCACGGTCAAGTTGTTCTGAACCTGAACGCTGAATTCACCGCCCGATGCGAAGACTGCTTCGGTTCCGTTCGCCGTGACGAGCGTGGCCTGGCGATACATCTTTGCCCACCCTTTGGCCTGGGCGAGATCGAAGCTCGGCAAGAACGTCTTGGGCAGAATCTGAAACGCAGTCTGGGTAGCCTGGCCGCTCCCACCGGTGATCGCGATGGCAGCCTCGGATGGAGTGAACGTGCTTCCGATGTTTCCGGGCCAGTTAAGTCCGATCTGGTGACTATATCGATCCTGGATCAGCACGAAATAGAGATCCAAGCGAATGTTTTCCCGGCCGCCAGACCCCTTGATGGCATCGGCCGGAATTACACGGATGGTGTATTGCAACTGACTCCCGTCATTCCTGATCAAGAGCAGCGAGGTCGTCCCGTCTTGCTTTCCGACGATGACGAAACGACTCTGGTCGCGAGTGACCCTTACGTCCGCGAACCCGGGGGTGCCTTCCGAATAGCTCTTGATTCCCCTCGCGTCGATGCTTTTCTGCTCGCCAACTCGCAAGACGATCGAGCGCTCCTCCTCGATTTGCGCGGCAACGTTCGCCTTGGACATCACGACCAGAAGCAACGTGGACGAGAGGGCGAGCCGTGCTTTCGAATACCCCATTTCAGTCGACCTTCTCGATTTGCAGGCGGCGCTGTCGCCGGGCTCGCTTCTCCTGCTCCAACACGTCGGAATCGTCGGTTTCGGCCAGAGCTTGATTGATCTCCAAGTCGTCTTCGTTGCGCAGAATGAGACTCAGGGCGCCATCGCGCCGAGCCTGGGCGAGGAGACTCGCTTGATCGATCGTAAGCAACAGCGTGACCGAATCCGACCCGCGCTCGGGCGCTTGCTCGGTCCTCGGATTGAAGCTGTTACCGACGGCAAGGACGAGAACGTTCTGCAGCAATGGAACGGTCACGACGGTGGCATCCGCGTCGGACTTTGCCTTTGTAAGCAAGACGTCCGCGCGGTCACCCGGGCGCATCAGCTCGCCGAATGCACCGCGCCGTTCGGCGGGGATGCTCATTGCCCGCATTCCTCTCGGAATGCGACTCGATAGCGAGCTTCTATCTTGAGGGCTGGCCGCAAGGTCGGTCCAGAGCAACGTTTGATTCGCCTGGAGTGGGATCGAGGAGCGGACTCCGAGAACTCTCGGAAGCTCAGAGGCGAGAACTTGTCGGTCTTCGACGTAACTCTCGGGCAGGGTGCGCACGACTAGCATCTGTTCCGTGAGAGGCAGACCTGCCGCGACATCCTGCCTCAATGCGATGAGCTCGATCGGTGCACCTCCTGTAGCCTCCCGCTGGAACTGGCGTATGTAGATCGTGAGAATCACGAATCCGAGCGCGGCGGTGACGACGGATGCAGTGATGGCAGTTCGATTCACGAGACCTTCTCCGTTTTCATGATGGCTCCGAGGCAAGAACGGTGAGTAACGTCTGCGAATCCTCGCCGGTATGAGAGACGATCGTGATCGCGCGGCCCTCCCGCTCGGCGGAGAGGACATGAGCACCGTCGATCTCGACTGATTCGGAGGCGTGTCGCTCGATGATCGTCCAGCCGTTCTTCGGGAGCTCGCTCCGATAGAACGATTCGACCTCCCGAGCAGACGAGGCGGCGACGCGATACACGGTGACCCCGCTCGGTTGACCGGACTCCCAAGCGAACAAGATGCGCTGCGAGCTCGGGAGTCGTGGCACTCCGACTAGATCAGAGCCCTCGGCATCCGTGCCCTCTGCTGGCAGGATTCGGGAGACATCGAACCCGGAGTCCACCCACATCGTGAAGACGAAGGTCTTGTTTCCTGAGCTCGCTTCCGCCCGGCTTGCAAACACATATCGAAGGCTGCCGACCTCGGAAAGGTCGCCGCTACTCGTAAACCGGAGGAAGCGATGGCCGAGCGACTCGAACGCCCGGGGTGCATCTCCCATGTCCAAACAGGCGACGTATCCGGAGCGGTCGTTGTGCGCCGCCTGCGTCGTCATGGCGGGCAACACGAGCGGTGTAGCTCCAGACCTCAGGTGGGGGCCCGAGAGGGCGGAGAGCTGCTCCGAAAGCCCGCCATCCCGGATCGTGCAGAGATTTTGATAATGCCCGAGGACGTCGGTGAGCGACGCGTCCACCATCTGAGTTCGAAACGACACGCTGACACCATTGAGCACTAGCTCACGCACGCCATCATTGCTCGCACCGGGGTAATCCATGACCCCGCTGCCGACGTCCAAGAACACCTCTGTGACGTCCGCACGCACGGAATGAAGCAGCGATGCGAAGGCGAAGAGGCCGACCGCTACCAAGAAAGCCGCTAAGCGAATCACCGCAGCCCACCTGGTCTTTTCTCGCCTGGCAGAACGAACCATCGAGCTGCCCCTACTTACATGCTTCACGCGCATACTCCATGGCTCGCAGACCCGTTCTACAGGCGTGCTCGAGCACATTCGTGCCAGCTTCGGCCTGCCGTGAGGTCGTGTTGCAGAGCAGCGTCATCACGCCGTGCTGGGAGGTCGTGCCCGAGCTCACCATCGAGGGTATCGGCACCTCTGCAAGACCGACACCGTGTGTCGCATTTCCGAGGAAGAATCCGCTCACATCCCCGACGAAGGACCCGAGAGAGAAGCCGCCGTCATCTACGCTGAGCAGGTCGTCGAGGCCGCCTGCACGGATCTCTCCTTCGATGCGACCGCACAGGCCACTCGCACAGCTTATCTTGGGGCACTCCCCCGAGTCGGCTTGCAGCCATGCCATCCGCCTCGCTCGTGACTGCGCCTCCAGCTTGGCGCCATACATTCCGCCGAGCGCGACGATCCCTCCGAGCGCCGCAACGAACAATGGAAGACTGATGAGCGTCTCCAGCATCGCCGTGCCCTGTTTCTCTCGACACGTTCTTTTCAACGAGCTGCCCATAAGATCCTCAGTGGGCCGAAATCGCATTGGTGGAGAAGTCTCGTGCGACATCGCAGAGACCAAGTAGGCTGTCCAAACGGCCGTGACCGCTCGCGGCAGAGCACGCATTGAGGATACCGTTCGGAATGCGCGCTCTCGAAACCCGAAATCGACGCAGGCGGGATCGCCACCGTTGTTTCCAGAGCCATTCCGCCTTGTGCTCGGTGCCGTTGAAATAGTACTCAGCCTGCGCAAACCCGATCTGCCCCACCAGGTGGGCGCCGTGAATCGCGTTACGTCCGTCGCGGTTGCCGCCCTGCGCAACCCGAATCCCCTTCTCGCCGTGACCCCAGTGACCCTCGTGCACGCTCCTACCTAAACTGTACGCTCGGTACTGAAACTCCTCGTGCCCGAGCCAAACGGTGGTTCCGTCGCGCCGATGGTCGATGACGCGACGAGGCGACTCGACGATCTCGTCTGCACACGTCCTGCGTTTGCCGAGCTGAAGGGACTTGCTGACCACACCTCCGAGGAACTTGAGAAGCCATCTGGGCGCTTTCGAGCTGACATTGCTCAATCGGTTGCCCAACCCATCGGCGGCCCGATCGCAGAGCGTCCCGATGTCGTCCTTCTCCACAGGCAGACCTCGTCCACCTTCGGGCAGAGGCGGCCCTCGCAGCGGCACGACAAACCCCCCGGCGACTGGCGGGTCAAACGCGTCTTGGAAAGCCATCGCATCGACTGCACGAACCTCCGCCAGCAAAGGAAAGCCGTACTGCACCGCATGGTGAGCTACATCAAGTGCGTCGTGCGCCACCCGTACGAACTGCTCGATGCCATCTCCCACTCTCTCCACCGTGCTCTCGACGGGAGTGAGGACACCGAGAAGCGAGATGGCCTTCGGGGCGAACACCACGGTGGCGACCAGACCGTAGAGAATACCGATGATGATCTCGAGCAGGACCTCGACGCTGCGAATGACGAGCAGAATTCCAGCGGTGACCGCCATGACGATATTGAGCAAGGCGTGAAGATTCATGCCCCTTGCACCCGTGACGGATGCTGCGTGTGCCCCTGCATCGGCGCTATCCTGCATGACGCGCCTGTAGATGACTGCGTCCCCGACGCCCAGGACGTAGTAGAGCGCTCCAACGAGGAAGAGCGCCATGAAGAGAGACAAGAGCATCATGGCGCCGCCCGTATTCTCGATCAGGTCTGAGCGTGGCGTGGACATCATGAGTCCTGCGCTCGATACTCGTAGGGCGCGTCATGAATCATGAGCGTGGTCTCGTGCTGCAAGCTCCGGAAGCGCCCACCCACGAAGCGCTGCGCGAGTGGAAAGAATGCTCTGTCTAGCTCGTCACTCGTCCGGAGGTCCCCAAACGACTGACACAGGATCATCCGCGCAAGTGGCACCGTGCACTGGTATGCGTAGGTCACGCGGACGGTGACTTCGGGCCCAGTGACGACCCCCTCTTGCTGGCCTGGGAAGGTGACGGCGAGAGCAAAGGGCTGAAAGAAGAATGCACTGAGAAGCCTTCGCTCGCTCCCGATGGCTTTGGCCAGGCTTGGCCTGGCATCGGCTCCCACGTTCATCGGTGCCAGTGGCATCACGGGAACGTGGGCCGCCAATCGAATCGTGTTCAGGCGCGAGCGGCCGAGGTTCATCAGGGTCTCGTTGGAGAAAGCAGAGACGACCGATTGGGTGTCGGAACCCTCGCGCAGTGCAGAACCGAGGCGACGGAGGACTGCGTCGATGTCAGCTGCCGTAACCGGGTTTCGATCGATACTCATCTGCGGCTCACCCCCGTATTCACTCGGATCGTCCGGAAGAACGACCACCGCGGAGCGCGCCGCAGAGTCTGCGGAGTGCTTCACCACGAGGTCCGCCTGTGTGATGAACGCGAGCTGGGCGATGGATAGGAAGAAGATCCATGCCGGAACGAATGCAATCAAGAACTCGACCAGAACGACTCCGACCTCATCTGCCCAGAGTGAGCGACAAGACATGTTGAGCTCCATCACGGCTCACTCCATGCAGAGAGAAGGTGAGGCACGGCGAAGAAGACCGTCGCAATCAAGATCGGCACACCCATCCGGATCTCAGCCGCCAGCTCAACACATGGCGTGCGACGCCAGCGGTTTGGGAGAATCGGCCGAAGGGCCACAGTAAGCGCGCTCGACAGAGTTCTCAAAAGGACCCCCTTCCAGGCGAGCACGCCCAAGGCCACGAACATCGCCACCGCAAAGGCGGCGAGTTGGATCTCGATGCCTGCGAGTAGATCGAACCCGGTGACTGCCCCGAGTGCCGCGAAGAGCTTGACGTCACCGCCACCCATCGCGCTCCGACGAAACAACAGGTAGGGCACACCCGCGCTCAAAATGGCGGCGCCAAGACTGTGAAGAGCGTGCGCGGGCCCTGAGGCCCACCCGTACGCAAGCGGGGCCAACACGATCGGCGGAAGAGTGAGCCAGTTGGGGATTCTGCCGCGCTGCCAGTCACAGAGCGCTGCCGCCATGGCAGCGCCAAGAGCCACACTCGCAGCGGTGGGGATGGCTCCGTGCATGACCCCCCCTTACTGCACGACGTCGGCAATGTAGCCGTCGGCTGCCTCGACCTCTCCGATCAAGGTTTCGCCGAATTTCTGCCAAGCAGCGATTCCTACGACCGCGATCAGTCCAAGGACGATGATGTACTCGACCGTGGTCAAACCCCGTTGATCGCGAGCCAGGGTTCTGTCGATTTCTGAATCGTTGTGCATGAGTGTCTCCTTCCTCAGGGAACCGGCAAAAGGATGAAGAGTTTCGTCAGGTAGAAGGCCTGGACGAGCGGCACGCCGAGGGCGTAGAGGGCGAGGCCGGTCGTTAGAACGACGACTCCGGTCACCAACGTGTACTCCGCGAACACCACGAACCGTTCTCGGCCGCGCAAGGCGAACGTTGCGCGATGGCGTATCTCTTTTTTTCGTTGGTAAGACGGTAGGCCGTGGCAGAGCGCAGCTGCGGTGCTCGCCAAGGGGCGAGCACGGCTTACCGCACTCGAACGACGGTCGGGTGGTCCTCGGGGATCGGGAGGATTGCGTTCCAACCGGGCGGCAACACCGGCTCCGTGAACTGAAACAAGTAACGGGCGTCTGCCGGCGAGAGGTTGATGCAGCCGTGGCTTCGGCGGCGGCCGAAGTCGTCGTGCCAAAAGGCCGCGTGAAAGCCATACGAGCCTTTGAAGAACTGCACCCAGGGGACATCTTGGATCGAATAGTTCTTGTCGACGTCGGTCCGTTCGATGTCATCCATGTCGGAGTAGGCGAGCTTCACCCAGATCTCGAAGGCGCCGAGCGGGGTTTGCGACGACTTGTTGTCCCTGCCGGTCGATACCAAGGTCGCGAAAACCGGGTTCGTTCCTTCGTAGGCGACCAGCACTTGCGTATCGACGTCGACGTCGATCCAACGATCGATCGGCCCGACGCCCTCAGGCGGTGTCACGAGCGAGGCACGCGCGAGATCCGAGAGCCGCATCCAGCCGCCGTCGGCAATCTTGGCCCAGGCACCCTTGGTCGTTTCAATTCGCACCCGCACATGCCGGTCCAATCGCCCGGTGACTCTACCCTGCGGTCGCTCGTAGACCCTAGCAGGCTTCGGCGACACCCAAGCGGCGTCGAGGGGCTCGCCGGGCCCGAGCTTCACGCCCGCGAACGCGCTACCGTCGACGAAGCTCACCGACCCTCGCTCGATCCAGTAATGGCGTCGAGTTCTGATGAATTCGACGCCTTCGTACACCTGCTCGCCGGTGACGACGATTCCGAACCCTTTGCCGAGCGCCTCGACGTAATCGTTTCGGAAGTAGTCGCTCGGATGAGCATAGGCGCGGGTGCCCCCGAAACGGACGAAAGCATATCGCTGGGGCAATCGGCCGCCAACGATTTCTGCTGGGTCGAGCTCGAGGCCGGGCGCCGCGGGCGAAGGCTCTACGTGAGCTTCGCAGATGAAGAGTTGATCGCTGGTTTCGTACCAGACGCCGGTCGAGCAGCCTTCGCCAAACACCCTGCGCGTGAAGCCGAGCCGTGTGCCCGCGCCGACGGTTCCTCGGCGGCGTGACTTGTCGTTGGGCTCGAGCATCACCGGCGCGCCGTCGTCGATCACCTCGATCGACTTGGCCCACGAAGGGGCCGGCACGGCCGTCTGCGCGGCGCCCCGTTGCGTCCAGCAGACGGCGGCGGCTGTAATCAGCAGAAACGCGACCCCACTCATGGCCTCACTATAGGCCGGTGGCGCAGCAACGCGTCAATCTTCGTCCTCCGGACCGTTGGCTTCACCGCGCAAACCATAGCGTTTCGCAAGCTCGCGCAGGTGGTAGCGAGTGAGCCCCGCTGCGCGTGCGCTTCTACTGATGTTGTCACCGTGCTTGTCGAGCACGGCCTTGAGATACTGCGCCTCGAAGGCATCGACGACACGTTGCTTGGCGTCTTTGAACGGTACCTCGTTTTCGACGAACTGCTCGGCGGTCCCACCGGGAAAGTACATCGGCGGCGTCTTCTGCGAGGCAGGCAAGAGATCATGCATTCCGAGCTCGGTGCTATCTGCGAGCGAAACAGCGCGCTCGATGGTGTTCTTCAACTCGCGGACGTTTCCGGGCCAAGGGTAAGCCTGAAGCTTGGTCATGGCATCATCCGAGATCGTGAAGTGCGCGTCCTCTCCGCGGGGGCCTCGCTTCGCAGACTCTTCCAAGAACTGACGCGCAAGCGTAGGGATGTCTTCGGGACGCTCGCGGAGGGGGGGGAGCTCGATCTGGACGACGCTGAGACGGTAGTAGAGATCTTCGCGAAACGTGCCTTCGTTGACCATCTGCCGAAGGTCTCGATTCGTCGCCGCGATCACTCGCACCTCGACGGGAATCATGCGGGTGCCACCGACACGCTGAACCTCGTGCGTTTCGAGCGCTCGCAAGAGCTTCGGTTGAAGGCTGACGTCGAGCTCGCCAATCTCGTCCAAGAACAACGTGCCACCGTCGGCGACCTCGAAACAGCCTCGCTTTCGGTCGGCCGCGCCGGTGAAGGAGCCGCGCTCATGGCCGAAGAGGATGCTCTCGATGAGGTTGGCTGGGATTGCGCCGCAGTCCTGAACCACGAGCGGGCGCTTTGCGCGCTTCGAGCCACGATGGATGGCACGCGCGACGAGCTCCTTGCCGGTGCCCGTTTCCCCGCGGACGAGCACGGTGAGGTCGGAGGCCGCCACTTTCTCGAGGACCGCGAAGATCTCTCGCATCCGTACACCGTGCCCGACGAGGTCGTAAAACTGCTCGCGCCGGCTGAGGTCGATCTCGATCGAGCCCGATCCGCGCTCGAAGCGAGTCGTGGTGCGTCCGATTTTCAACGTCGCGCCTGGTTCGAGCCAAGCTTCGCGAATGCGAACTCCACCGACCCACGTACCGTTGGTCGAGCCGAGGTCGCGTAGCAAAAAGCCCGCTTCGTTGGCCACGATTTCGCAATGCGTGCCACTCACCGATTCGTCGGTGAGCGTGAGATCGCAGATGACGCTTCGTCCGATCGTCACGCGGTCGCTCGCGATGTCCAGCCGCGTTCCCGCTTCAGGCCCCTCTTCGACGACGAGACGGCTCTTTCGGAGCTTGCGTTTGGTCGCGATGCGGTCGACGAATACGGTCGTGAGCGCGGGGTCGTCGGTCACTTGCCGTCCTTCCGAAGCGCCTCGATGGCGGCGGCGTAATCGCCCTCGTCGAAGATCGCACTACCCGCGACGATCACGTCGGCCCCGGCCTCGACGACCTGCCGCGCGATTCCGGGTTTCACACCTCCGTCGACTTCGAGGTCGACGTCGAGGCCCGCCTCGTCGATCATGGCGCGAATCTCGGCGATCTTCGCCTTCGCCGAAGGAATGAAGCTTTGGCCACCAAACCCGGGATTCACGCTCATGACGAGGACCAGGTCGACCTCGGCCAGGATGTAGCGTAGGCAATCGGGTGGGGTATGGGGGTTGAGCGATACTCCCGCGCGCCTGCCGAGCGCGCGGATCTGCTGAATCGTGCGGTGCAGGTGCGTGCAGGCCTCGACATGGACGGTGATCACGTCGGCGCCTGCATCGGAGAAGGACTGAACCCATTTCTCGGGCTCGACGATCATGAGGTGAACGTCGACGACGCGCTCGGTGACCGATCGGATCGCCTTCACCACCAGCGGGCCAATCGTGAGGTTTGGCACGAATCTGCCGTCCATGACGTCGACGTGAATCCAGTCGGCTCCAGCCTCATCGACTGCCTGGACTTCGGCCCCAAGGCGGCCAAAATCAGCGGAAAGAACGGAAGGGGCGATTCTGAGGGGTTTCCGAGAGCGGGGCACGGTCGCAGTCAAGCGCTGCGAAGCCAGCATGTCAATGGCATCCGTTCCTTGACCGGGATAGCGCCCGCAAAGGACAATGGAAAGACGCCTCAGGGGAGGGCGAACGAGCGACGATGAGCGATCAGAGATATCACCTGATCGAAAAACTTGAAGCCGGCGGGATGGCCGAGGTTTTCCTCGGGGAGGCAACGAGCGTCCAAGGGTTCAAGAAACGCGTCGCGATCAAGCGCGTGCTGCCGCATCTCGCCTCGCACACCAATTTCATCGGCATGTTCCTCGATGAAGCGCGCCTCGGGGCGCAGCTCTCGCACGCCAACATCGTCAGCGTCTTCGACATCGGGAAATCCGACAACAGCTACTTCATCGTGATGGAGTTCGTCGACGGGGCGAACCTCAAAAAGATCATGGAGACGCTGCGGCTCAAGCGCGAGCCCTTCCCTTTGAAGGACGCCATCTACATCGCGATGGAGGCGTGTCGCGGGCTGAGCTACGCGCACGAGCTCGTCGACGAGGACGGCCATCCGGTCGACCTGGTCCACCGGGACGTGTCCCCGCCAAACATCCTGATCAGCCGCCGTGGCGAAGTGAAAGTCACCGATTTCGGTTTGGCGAAGGCCCGCACGCAGCTCGAGCGGACAGACCCCGGTGTCGTGAAGGGGAAGTTCAGCTATCTGTCGCCGGAGGTCGCCACGGGTCGTGACGTCGACGAGCGTGCCGATATCTTTGCCCTCGGTGTCTGCCTCTGGGAGATGCTCGGCGGGCGGAGATTGTTCCTCGGCGAAACCGACTACGAGACGGTACAAGCAGTCACGGCAGCCGAGGCCCCAAGCCTGGTCGGCGATCACCCCGAGGTCGATCCGGAGTTCGATGCGATCGTCCAACGGGCGCTTGCTCGGAAACCCGAGGAGAGGTTTCAAACCGCCCGAGAGCTCGGCGACGCGCTCGCGAGCTATCTGTTCCACCATCAGATGAAGGTGACCTCGTACGACATCGCCAACCTGGTCAAAGCGGTTCTGAGGCAGAAATCCGTACCGCCGCAACCGATGATGATCGATGGCATGATTCAAGAAGAGCTCGCGCGGTTCACCTCGCTCGAGAGCACGGCGAACATTCCAATCGACCCTGCGACCTCGTTCGCCCCGAGCCCTGACAACGAAGGCTCCCGCCCGCTCGATGCATCCGAGTTCGTGGACCCGAGCAGCTGGTTTGCGGGAGACGAAGAGGTGGAAACGGCGATTGAAAAGGTGCGCGATAGCGCGCCGGCGGGCGCAACGATGGGATGGTTCGAGTCGAAAGACGACAGCGTGAGGGCGCCTCGGCCTGCGGCCGTGCCGATGGGGCCCTCGCTCAACCCGCCTCCGCGCTCGAAAGGGGCTGCCGGGTCGCAGGCAGTCAAGACGTTCCGCGCTCCTGGGGCAACGCCGGTTTCGATCGCGATGCCGCCGGGCAGTCAGCCGGTCGAGAAGAAAGGAACGGTGAAGCCGGCGGGCGACTTGCCGGGTGGCTCGAAGGTCGTGTTGCTCGTCGTCGGCGTCTTGGTGCTCGCTGCGATCGGCGTCGCCACCGGATGGTTCCTCACGCAGTAGGCCGCCGCCTCGCCTTGACTCGAACGCGGCGGCTCAGCTGGCGCAATCGCTGGTAGTCCTCGGCCAGAAGCGCATCGTCGCCGAAGCGCGATCGGAGATACGCATCGGTCACCTCGCGAACCTCCTCGGCGGCGGCGAATCCCGTGCGTCCGAGCTCGTCGGCATGCTCGGTCGGCGTGACGTCGGGTGGGCGGGCCTGACCCGCGCTTCGAAGGCTGCTTTCGAGTGAGAGATAGAGGCGCACGGCACGGTCCCGGTCGGGATCGAGCTGCCTCCCCGCGCGCGTCTGGCGTGCACGCTTGCGCTTCCACCGAACCAAGAGAACACCGACGCCGAAGGCACTCATGATCGCGAGGAACCAGCGCCAGTCCGGGTGGAATGGGATCGGTCCGAGGTCCTCCTCGTCCAAACCATCGTGATCCGCATCCAATCGCGAGGCTCGCCGGCTCCTGCGCAGGGATTGGTACCACGCCGCGAGGCCCTGCAAGGCTCTGGCTTGATCCCGGATGTTGTACTCGACGACGTACTCCGCCCATCGGACTCGCATCGCGTCCATGATCTGGCCAAGCCTCACGGTGAGACCCGAGGGTGCCGCGAACACCTGACCCGAGGCGGGCGTGGGATCGAAGGTGAGCCACCGGCCGTCGATCAGGACCTCGACCCAGCTGTGGGCATGGCCGTTGCGGACGGCATAGTAGTCGCCGTAAGGATTGTAGTCGCCACCGAGAAACCCAGTGACGTTGCGGGCAGGCAGTCCGAGCGATCGCATCATGATCGCCATCGCAGTCGAGAAGTACTCACAGTGTCCCGCCTTGGCCTCGAACAAGAAGACGTGAAGGGGGTCTTTGCCCTGGGTATCGGGCTGCTTGGTCGTGTAGCGAAACTCGCCGCTACCGCGAAGGTACCGTTCCACCCGTTGGGCCTGGGCGCGTGGCGCCGAGATGCCGCGCACGATTTCACGCGCGAGGGCTGCCACCCGCTCGTATCCTGCGGGCACCTCGACGTAGCGCGTGCGGAGCGACGGTGGGATGCGCTCCTGGAAGCCGCCGCTTTCGCTCGTGACATAGGCTCTGTACGTGAGCGGCCCATCGACCCGCCCACCGTAGCGAAGGTCGAGCCCCGGCGCGTATGCGATGGTCCGATACTGATTGCGACCGGAACGGATCAGTGGCGGCACCTGCAGGGATACCGTGCCCTCTGGCAGAAACAGGACCGCCTCTTCCATCGGATCGAGAATGATTTGGTACTCTCGGTCCCCGGGTCTCGCGGGACGAAGCACGACGTATTCGTCCTGACGCCGTTTCAACTCGACGCTCGACACCTGGGTGCGGGACCAACGCCCCTCGCTGTAACGGTCGAACGACGTGCCTCGGAGACGCAAGCCAAGCGACGGCAACGGCGGGTCGGGCCTCTTTTTTGGTTTGATGCGCATGACCACCGTGGGGTCGTCGCGGATCGTGCCGAAGCCTCCGAGCTCGACGTCGTCGCCAAAGCCCGCCACCGATTGGGTACGGGCACCGAGACCGGACAGAAAGCCGAAGCCGACTCGTGGAAAAGCAAAGAACATGGCGGCCGTCAGGATGAAAAGCGGCACCGACAAAAGCGTCGTGCCTCCGAAGAAAGACGACGTCGTCAGCTCCCTGCTCTCCAGCTCTCCGCGCAGCATCGGGCTGTTGGTGCCGTACTGGTTCTCGAGCTCCTTTCGCAGATGCGTCAGGGCGAGCATCCAAGGCATCACGATGACGAAGCCGAGGAATACGACGGCGTAATCGAGGCCGGTCGAAAGCACGGTGCCGGCGATCAGGTGCAGAAACCCGAGGATGGCGATCTGCTGGTAGTCGGCAGAGGTTTTGCGGTGCGACAGGCGCGAGATCTGAAGGAAGGCGGCGTATTGCACTCCGGCGGTCAGGATGGCTTCCCCGCCGGCTACTCGGACGACTTGAACGAGGAGAAACAAGACCGCCGCTCCGTTCCAGAAGCGCGAATACCCCGCGCGGTCGAGGAGGGGACGCTCGGCAAACCAGCTTGCGGTGAAACCCGCCACGATGAGGAGCGACTCGATCGGGCTGAAGGTGGCACCCAACATGAGAGCGATCAGACCAAGACCGGCAAAGAGGTAGGAGACCAGCTTGTGCGCGAACGCGAATCTCATGCCGCCCGCCTCTTCTGCTTTCGACCACGTCGAGGGGCTTCGGCGCGAACCGGACCGAGGAGCGCCAGGAAATGCCAGATCGGATCGGGAGGCGTTCCTCCGGGAATGAGTGGCGACACACCGTCGGCCGTGCGAACCTGAACGGAGACCCCCTGGGAAAGCAGTGCCGAAGCAACCGTCGCGACCTCGGAGATCGAGGTCTCGAAACGCTCCCACCATACCGCTTCGTCGTCGATGAAGGACGGCATCAGATTGTCCACCGTCAGGGTCACGAGCGCGCTCGAATCCTGCTCGTGTTCGCGAACGACCAGGTCGCCTCTGCTCGCAGTACGCTTCCAATGGATGTCCCGCGCCTCGTCGCCCTCACGGTAGAACCGAACGCTGCCGGCGAACTCGCTTCCCCGTCCGGTCCGGTGAATGGGCGCGGTATCGCCTGGCATGCGGGAAGGAGCTGGTGGAGCGATGTGATCGAGGAGCCTCGGATATACGATGGCCTCGTCGGGTAGGAAGACTGCGTAGCCCTTCTCGATGAGACCAAACGGATAGCGCGTGCGCACCCTCACCGTGCCGAGCTCCACGATTCCGCGCTGCTGAGGTTCGTAGCCATAGCTGGCCACCTCCGTGGCGCCGGGTGCAACGCGAAGAAAGCGTGCGGGATCGGTGTCGATTCCGCCTAGCTCGTCGATCACTTCGATCGAGACGCTCGAAAGCCACCGCTTGTCGTTGATGAGCGTCACTTCGATGAGTGAACGGGTTCCGGTGAAAAAGCGCGAAGGAAGCCTTCGTTCGATCCTGAGCTTCCAGAGCGCCAGATCGCTGAGCACTCCGCTCACGAGCAGGAGGCTGAGCAACAGACCGAGAACCAAATAGAGGAGGTTGTTTGCGGTATTGACGGCCGACAATCCGACGCCGATCGTGACGAAGAGGAATGCGCGGCCCTCGCGCGTCAGCCGAAAGCTCCGCCTGCTCCGCTTTCGACGAAAGATGCGCATCGGCGGTACCGATTAGAGAGGCACCGCGACTACGGTGAGCAGCTCGCGAATCACTCGTTGTGCGTCGTCACGGACCGACGCGTTACCGACTCCCCCGCTGACCTTCACACGGTGGGCCAAGACCGGGCCCGCCAACGTTTTGACGTCGTCAGGCAGCACGAATGCACGGCCTTCCACGAGGGCCCTGGCGCGCGCCGCGCGTTCGAAGCCGAGCGCGCCGCGGGTCGACACGCCGATCGACAGGAGAGGAGTGTTTCGCGTGGCGAGAACGATTCGATGTAGGTAGTCGAGGACAGCATCGTCGACACGGACCGAGTCGACCGCCTGCTGCACGTGCCGAAGCTCAATCGCGCTCATCACGGGATCGAGCTGCTGAACAGGATCGCTTCCACGGCGATTGAGAACCTCGCGTTCGACACCGGGTGGCGGGTACCCAATGCTCGTCCGCACGAGGAAGCGGTCGAGCTGAGACTCGGGCAGCGGATACGTTCCGTAGAACTCTTGCGGGTTTTGCGTAGCGACGACGAAGAACGGGTCTTCGAGGGTGTGCGTCTCGCCATCGATCGAAACTTGACGCTCGTCCATCGCCTCGAGAAGCGCGCTTTGCGTTTTGGGTGTCGTGCGGTTGACCTCATCGGCGAGCAGGACCTGGGTGAAGATCGGGCCGGGCCGGAACTCGAACGTGCTCTTCGATTGATTGAACACGTTGCCACCGAGCACGTCGGTCGGCATCAAGTCCGACGTGCACTGAAGCCGTCGGAACGACACGCCGACCGAGGCGGCCAATGCGCGCGCCAGAGTCGTCTTTCCCACGCCAGGCACGTCTTCGAGCAGCAGATGTCCGCGCCCGAGAAGCGAGACCACGGCCAGCTTGATGACCTCTTCTTTTCCGCGCACCACGAGCGCGATGTTGCGCACGAGGCGCCTCGACAGATCAGTCGCGTTCTCCGAGATGTGCGCGACGCCGGGTTGAGCCACCCGTAGAGCCTATCACAGCAGATGTTATGGGTAAAATATTACAATATCACTGGCCTCTCCAGCGTCGTTCCACGGTTTGTCCACAGGCGTCCCATGCCCGGAAGCGCCAGCTATTCCGGCGGCTTGGACCCTGAATGTGCCATCGTCTCCACAGTCCGCCGTGGGGATAGGACGGCGTTGGGGTCCTCGAACAAAAAGGACTCGATCTCGCCCCGCCGCGCATGGGCATCTCGTCGACCCATCTCGATCAACGTCTGCGCGAAGCCACCATCGAACAGGAGATAGCTCGCCAAGTCCGCGTCGGCACCGGTCCCCACGTCCATCAGGCGGATGAACGCACGCCCGAGGCTCTTTCCGAATCGAACGCGGTTGGACGCGAGGTAGTCCGACGCGACCTGTCCGATGTCCGTGGTGGGCCGCAGGACGAGCGAGCTGAGCAATCGTCGTTCAGCCATGGCGCCTCGAGCCCTGGCGGCTTCATTGATGCGATCTAGAAAACTCGGCCCGTAGACTTGGATGCCATCACGAAGAAAGTCGTTGATGCGCTCCACTTCGAGGAGGTCAGTGTTCACGTGGTCGAGAAGAAACGCGTTCATCACCTTGCCGAGCATGTAGGTCGCGCCGGGGTACTTGCCGTCCTTCACGGCACGCCCGTGGGTAATTGGAGTCGAGAGCCCAATGACCAGCAAGCGATTCATTCCGAGGTGAACGGACGGTCCCATCGGCGTATTGAGCCGAAGACCACCGTCACAGTGGATTTCATCGCCGATCTCGACCGGCGGAAAAATCAGTGGAATCGCGGCCGAAGCAAGCACGTGGTGCTGCCCGATCTGCGCCCGGCGAACGAGCGCGTGGAGGCCGAGGCTCTTTGGAATGCCGACGCCGGGAGCCGCATCGACGAAGATCACCGGCCGACCGGTGCCAACGTGCGTGGTGCTGACCGTGAGAGCCCGAAGGGCTCCGGTCCGGATGTTTCGCCTCAGCTGGCGCCAGCGAACGTGCTTCCCGACGAGGGCGGAGAGGGTCGACGGATCGAACACCCCGCGCGCCTGGTCGCTCCCACCGAGAAGGACCCGATAAAGACCCGCAGCCTGTCGGAGACCGAACCCGAGCACGTGCGCCAGCTCTAGCTCCGTCCAAAGCGTGGCCAGCTGCTTGATGGAGCTTGGGATGTCGTTGATCGTGGAGGCGACGAACGTCCCATTGACTGCACCCACGCTGGTGCCCGAGATCAGGTCGACCTTTGGGGGCTTTCCTCGCGCGTCCACGAACTCGCTGAAGATGTATTGGAGGACCCCGACTTCGTACGCGCCCCGCGCACCACCCCCCGAAAGTATCAAGCCAAGTCCACTCACTGCTCTTCCTCGCCTTTCAAGCGTATCAGCTAGAAGCTGTCGTGGCCGAGATCGTGGTCATTCAGTAAACGACGAAGCTCGGGCGGGAGCCACAAGTCCTGGTGGGGTAGCTGGCGAAGCGCCTCGAGCAGGACGCGTGCACGGCGCCACGGTGGGGCCCCGGGCGAGACGTAGACCACCCGTTCGCCCCCGATCCTGCACAGGCCCCCGTCGACGTGGGCTTCCTCGGGAAGCTCCTCTTCGAGGAGCCGAATTCCGAGGCGCATCAGCGCCCGTTCCAAGGCGTCGAGCTGGAGCGCAGGGTCCACCCCTCTACCGTGGGTCTGCGACGTGAGGCCCGCAATCTGGTCGTCTGGCAAGCCGAGCTGGTAGGATGAGACGGCTTTGATTCCGCTGGCAAAACCATGGATAGGGGAGGATGAGCAGCGGGCGGTCGCCGCTGTTCTCGAGTCTGGGCAGCTGGTTCAAGGCGAGCGGGTGGAGCGCTTCGAGCAGGCGGTCGCAGCGCTCGTCGGGCGCCGGCATGCGGTGGCGGTGTCGAGTGGAACCTCCGCGCTCCAATTGGCGCTCAAGGTGCTGAAGCTCGGGCCGGGACACGAGGTGCTGTGCCCCGCGTTGAGCTGGCCGAGCCCTGCGCACGCGGTGCGGCTCGCGGGGGCGAAGGTTCGGTTCGTCGACGTCGATGCACAGGAGTGGAATAGCCCCGCCGAAGCGCTGCGCGAGGCGCGAAACCGCGACACCAAGGCGGCGATCGTGATCGATCAGTTCGGGAATCCCGCACGCGCCGAGGAGATCCGCGAGGCGCTCGGGGCCCTGCTCATCATCGAAGACGCCGCGTGCGCCTTGGGGAGCCGTTTCGCGGGCGGTCCGTGTGGAAGCCTCGGTAAAGTGTCGTGCATGAGCTTCCATCCGAGAAAGATCCTGACTACGGGTGAAGGTGGACTCTGCCTGACCGACGAAGATGACATCGCCGACAAGCTCCGAACGCTGCGCAATCACGGACAGCTGCGTGGCTCGTTCGTGGTCGCGGCAGGGAACGCGCGAATGACCGACATGGCCGCGGCGCTCGGGCTCGCACAGCTGCAGCGCCTCGACGAAATCGTGGCGCGACGGCGCGAGCTCGCCGCGCTCTATCGTGAGGCCCTGGGTGGTGAGCTGGACCTCCAGGCCACGCCGGAGGGCGGAGTGTCGAATTATCAGACGTTCGGTGCGATCTTGCCGATTGGTCACGACCGCAAGGCAGTCATTGAAAAACTCAAGCTCCGGGGCATCGAAGCTGGGATTCTATCGTACGCGATTCACCGGCTCGGCAGCTTTGCGGGGAATCAAGCCTCGCTGCCGATCGCCGAGCACATCGCGGCCCGGGGCATCGCGCTTCCGCTCTATCCGCAAATGCGCAATTCGGAAATCGGTGAGGTCGTGGAAAGCCTTCGCGGGGTGCTTCATGGGTGACGAGGCCGTGCTCGATGTCGACGGATTTCGGAAAGTCTTTCGCATCGGGTTCTTTCGGAAGCGTATCGAAGCGGTCAAAGGGATCTCGTTCAGCGTGAAAAAGGGCGAGATCTTCGGCCTGCTCGGGCCCAATGGGGCGGGAAAAACGACCACGATCAAAGCGATGCTCCGGCTAATCTCTCCGACCGAAGGCGAGATCCGAATCTTCGGCCGCCCCGCGGGTGACCGCAAAGGAGCGAGACGCCTCGGGTACATGCCCGAGAACCCGTACGTGTATCAATACCTGAGGCCGCTCGAATTTTTGGATTTGTGCGGGCGCCTCGTCGGAATGTCGCAGAGCGACCGCCAGACGCGGTCCGCGGAGATGATCGACAAGGTGGGCCTTGCGGACGCGATCGATCGACCGATCGGAAAGTTCTCGAAAGGCATGATGCAGCGGATTGGGCTCGCGCAGGCGCTTTTGCACGACCCCGAGCTCTTGGTGCTCGACGAGCCGATGAGCGGGCTCGACCCGATCGGTCGCAAAGAGGTACGGGACCTCCTACTCGAGCAGCGAGCGCGCGGAAAGACCCTGCTCTTCACGAGCCACATCCTGAGTGATGTCGAGCTCTTGTGTGACCGTGTCGTGATCATGCAAAAGGGCGAAATCACCTCGGAAGGGAAGGTGCACGAGCTCTTGGAGTCGGCGGGTTTCCGGGTCGAAATCCGGCTGAGTCGCACCTCCCAGGCCCTGAAGGATGCTCTCGGGTCGCGCGGCAAGGTCGTCGAAGACGCAGAGAGCCGACTCACTCTTCGAGTCGAGGGGGAAAAGACGGTCGAGGAGGTGCTCCGCATCTCGAGCGCCGCCGGCGCGAGGCTCGAGGCGATGATCCCCGAGCGGCAGACCCTCGAGAAGCTTTTCCTGAAGAACGCCTCTCATTGAGCCGTCCACTTGCTCAGGGCGGGCGAGTCCCTAGAACCTGCGCATGGCCGTCAAACGAGTATCGCCAAAGGACGCCGATGCGCTGGTCCAGGAGCAAGGCTTCGTCTATCTGGACGTTCGCTCCATCCCGGAGTTCGAGGCAGGTCATCCAACGGGGGCGTACAACATTCCGTTGATGCATGCGACGCCGACGGGCATGCGTCCGAATGGGGAGTTCATGTCCGTGGTGCTCGCGGTCTTCGCGAAGCACACCAAGCTGGTGATCGGCTGCAGGTCGGGCCATCGGTCTTTGCGGGCTGCCGAGGCCTTGCTGTCGGCTGGGTTCGAGCACGTGGTCGACCAACGGGCAGGGCTCGACGGTGCACGCGATGCATTCGGTCAGGTTCTGGAGCCCGGTTGGACGGGTGCGGGCCTGCCCACCGCAACCGAGGCCGAGCCCGGGAGAGATTACGAGGCGCTCCTGGCGCGCAAAAATCGCTAGCCGAATAGACCCGACCAGAGGATCCCGGGAAGCCTCGCAAGCGACGGATCAGCGTAGAAATAGGTCATCTTTCGGCCCACCGCGACCGATTTATCGTTGTCGATGAACCAAAGGGGCCTCGGGAACACCCGGAATGGTCCCCACATCACCGACTTCTGCGGCCTGTCGAACATGTAGGTGTTGTGCACGACACCCCGACCCGATCGGATGTCCTCGACGGAATGCCCTGGGAACGCGCCCCAGGTCGGGGCCACCAGCCCGTAGCTCAGGGCGGTCCAGTGATTGACCGCAATAGTGCCGTAACGAAGGTTCGCAATCGCTCGGTCGATCGCCTTTGCGATCGCAGGATCTTTGAGCGACTTCGGATGCACGAAGATGCTCGCGCTGAGCGTACCCCAGACGTGCTCGTTGCAGAAGTCGACGGCCGCGTCGATGTAGTCTACGACCGTGTCCGTCGAGAGAGCTACTTCGCTCGTCTGACCGCACCACGACTCCGTGTTGAAGCAGATGTCGTCGGTTTGGTTCGGGTCGAGGTGAGGGATCAACGTCCATGGGACACGGCCCTCGCCTCTGGCTCCAAACTGCTCGGCTTCGGGATGATGCTCGATAAACATCTTCTGGCGTTGCTCGGCGCCGGGGTAATAGGGCTTGCGATCCGCGGCGTCGCGAAGCGCTTTTCGGAGCGAGTCCAAGAGCGCTTCGCGCTTGTCCCACTGTTCGTGTTGCACGATGACCCGGGTCGCGACGCAATTGAAACCAGCGTTGTTGCATAGAGAAGTCGCCAAGTTGACGCCCTGGAAGTCCAGGTCCTTGTCCGACCATGGGCCAGGAACGATGATGACGGGGCTCACGTTGCCGAGCTCGCAGGTCAGGGGCTTGGTGTTGCGCAATTCGCGAACGGCCTTGCGCCGAGCGCCCTCTTCCCCCGTGCCGAACACGATCGCGTCGTGGGTCTTGTCTGACCCCGTGATGTGGATTTCCGCGACCAAACGATGATTGCAGAGGTAGTCGCCCTCGGCGGCGCCTCCGTACACCACACGGAAAAAACCTCGCTCGCGAAGGGGCGCGAATGCTTCGTCGATGAACGGGCCGAGATACTCGTTGACCGGGTTCATCTTCAAGAGGACCACCTGCCCTTCGACGAAGAGCTTGTAGAGCGCATCCATCGGCCCGATGGAGGAGACGTTGCCCGCGCCCAAAACCAATGCGAGCTTGCCGTTGGGCGACTTCTGCCTGTAGAAAGCGGCCTGATTTTCGCTCAGGGTGTCCAGGGTGACCGACGGCTCCATCCACACTTCGGACGTGAAGCCCGGGAAGAGAATGGCGTCCCATGCGCCGGACGGGAACACCGGCGCGATCACTTGGCCGTCGGGTCGGACATAGGCAGGCTTCGGGAGCTGTGGCACACCGTAGTCTCGAATGTCGGCTAGCGAGGCGATGAGCAGACTGATGTTCTTGATGACCGCCGCCGGGCCTCCAAGCCACTCTTCGCCTTCTTGGGCGGTGCCGGCCGTCAAGCCTTTGGCTTCTATCGCTGCCTGGACCCAGCGCTCTGCAACCTCTACGACGCCTTCGCGCAGCTCCTCGAGGAGCTCGACGCGTTCGTCGATGTCGAGCGCTGCCCACTCCTGCTTGTGGTCTTCGAGGATGGCGAGGGCCTCGTCGAGCTTCGACTGCGAGGTCGGCGCGATTCGATGCTCGGCCTCGGGAATGGCGGCAGAGCCTCGTGTTTCGATGGTTTGGGTCACGGTTTCTTCCTCAGCTGGCGGACAGGGAAGACAGCTTGGCGGCGGAAGCCTGGGAGAGCAAGAGCTCCCGGAGCTCGTCTAGGGTGTCGCAGACCCGCGCCGGCGGGAGGCTTCGAAGGAAGACCTTTCCATAGCCTTTGTTGCGAATTCGCGAGTCGAGGATGGCGACCACGCCCCGGTCCTGAGTGGTGCGAATCAGGCGCCCGAAGCCCTGCTTCAAGGAGAGAGCGGCGGCCGGCACGAGGTAGCGCATGAACGAGGACTCGCCGGCCTCATCGAGCCTTTGGCAGCGGGCAGCGACGACGGGATCGCTTGGCACGTCGAAAGGCAGCTTGTCGATTACCACGAGCCGAAGCGCGGATCCGGGAACGTCGACGCCCTCCCAAAAGCTCGCGGTGGCAAACAAGACGGCATTGCCTCGGTCGCGAAAACGATCGAGCAACGTTTGCTTGGGCGCATCACCTTGGACGAACCACTCGCAATCGAGCTCCTCTCCGACGCGCTTTGCGAGGATCCGCATCATGCGCAGTGAGGTCGAAAGAACGAACGCACCGCCTTCCGACATGCGGATCAACTCGAGGATTTCTCGGGCGGCAGCCTCTGCGAAACCCGGTTCGCGCGGATCAGGCAAGTGCGACGGCGCATACAAAGCCGCTTGCTCCTCGTAGCGGAAAGGCGATTCGACGACCTCTTCGCTGACCTCGGAGTCGATTCCGAGCCGTCGCTTCAGGAAGCTGAAGTCTCCGCCGGTGGTTAGCGTCGCGCTCGTGAAGATCAGACAGGGCACCCGATCGTGGAGGCGCTCTCGCAGAAGAGGACCGACGTCGATGGGGCTCGAGCCGACCGAGGGGCTGCGCCCTCCGCCCTGCGCCCAGCTGACCTGCAGAGGAGCCTCGAGTGAGCCGAGGGCGCCGCGAAGGTGATCGGTGCGCCGCGCGATCTGAAGGACGTTCTCGCGCGGCGGTCTTCTGTTGCGGCAGGTCGCACCGAGCTCGGCGAGCACGTTGTCGAGTGCAAAAAGCTCGTCTTTGGGGATGGCATCGGCAGGCAGAGAGACCCGACCGCCGTTGGCGTTGCGCGGCAGCGCCCCGAAGAAATTCGATGATTGCTGAAGCAGCGCATCGAGCATCCGAGTCGGATGCCCGGGTTCGCCGCCTTGGCCCTCGAGGGCGGCGCGGGCGTCTCGTACCAGGCGTTCGATCATCGCGATCGAGAGACGCGAACCGAAGAAGAGCGTTGCCGTGTCCTCGATCTGATGCGCCTCGTCGAAGATCACCGCATCGTAGTCGGGCAAGACCGAGGCAAACCCCGTGTCGCGGAGCGCTAGATCGGCGAAGAACAAATGATGGTTGACGACCACCAGCTGGGCGCTCTCTGCGCGACGCCGAGCCCGCGTCACGAAGCACGCCTCATAGTGCTCGCAACGGGCGCCGATGCGAGTATCCGAACCGCTGACCACGCGGGCCCAAATCGGGTCATCCTCGGCGATCGACCCGAGTGCTGCACGATCGCCGGAGTCGGTCGTTTCAACCCAAGCTCGAAGTGCAGGCAACGACCGCGCAAGCTTCGGCTGAGAGGCCTCCGCGCTGCTCGACAGCTCCTGGAACCGTCGGCGGCAGACGTAATTGCTCAGGCCTTTGACACAGGCCGCGTCGATCTGGAGGCCGAGATGGCGCTCGAGGGCCGGCAGGTCTTTGTCCATGATCTGGTCCTGCAGCGCCCGCGTGCCGGTCGACACCAACACTCGGCGCCCGCTCAGCGCGGATGGAATCAAATATGCCCAGGTTTTTCCGGTGCCGGTTCCAGCCTCGATCAGCAAGGCGCCGTCGTGCTCGAGCGCATCTTGCACGGCGCGGGCCATCCGAATCTGGCCGGGTCGATGCTCGTAGCCGGGAACCCGGCGGGCGAGGGGTCCCGAAGGTCCGAGCAGATGACCCGCGTCCATGCGTGAGCTCTAGCACGGGGCGCTGTCGCTGCCTCGGCAACGCGCTATAAACGCGCGAATCGTGATCCCGATCCGCGACATCAACCACACACACCGAACGCCGGTGGTCACATGGACCATCATCGGCGCCAACCTCGCGATCTTCGTCGCAAGTCTGAGCCTGGGAAAACCCGAAGCCGAAGCGCTCGTGATGCGATTCGGGGTGATCCCCGACGTCATGCTCCACGGGGATTGGTCCCTTGCGCGGCTGCAGGGCGGGGCAGTCGGAAGCTTCGTTACGCCTTTCACCAGCATGTTCCTGCACGGGGGCGTGCTCCACGTCGGAAGCAACATGCTCTTCCTTCACGTGTTCGGCGACAACGTGGAAGACGTCCTCGGACGCGCCCGTTTCGTGCTGTTCTACGCGCTGTGTGGGGTCGGCGCAGTGGTGGGGCAGATCCTGGTCGACCCGAATAGCATGGTGCCGATGATCGGAGCCTCGGGTGCGATCTCGGGCGTTCTCGCGGGGTATGTGACGTTGTTCCCCCATGCGCGAGTCGTCACGCTCATCCCGATCTTCATCTTCATCCACTTCATGGAAGTACCCGCCGTGATATTCATCGTGCTCTGGTTTCTACTGCAGGTCGTGCAGGGCTACCTCGCACTCGGCATCATCGCGGAAGGCGGTGGAGGCGTTGCGTGGTTTGCACACATCGGCGGCTTCTTGGCCGGCTTGCTGTGCATTCGTCTGCTGTACCGGCAGCCTAAGGCGCGTCGGCCGGCGTTGTTTCGCTAGGCGCCGGTGGCGCAGGCGTGGGCGTGACGGGCTTCGGCGCCGCAGGAGGCGCTTCTGCGACTTCCGCTTCGCTCGGGGCGGGCTTCGCGGAAGGCGCAGCCTCAGCCTTCACCGTCGGCTCGCTCGGCGTCGGGGCGCCCGGTTCGCTGCTCGGCGCTGCTTCCATGGGCTTTGCGGTCCCATCTTTTTCGAGCGTCACCTTGACTGTCGCGGCCAGACGGCTCGTCTGTTCGATGAACTCGCCGCGCGTCACCGTCCTCGTAGCCGTCTTGTATCCATCCTTGGCGATCACGATCTTTTGGGGCCCGAGCATCGCCTTGAACTGAAGCTCGCCGGGCGTGGTGATCTGGCCGCCACCCACGGCACTGGCCCGTGCACCCGCCGGCTCGGTGACCACCTCGACGACATAGGGAAGCAACGGGAGCACTAGGTTGACCGGTTCCTGATCCGCCCCCACCGTGATTTGCTGCTTGCGCGCCAAGTAACCGCGTGCCTTGGAGTAGATCGAGAGCTCGGTCCCGACCTCGTACTCGAGCTTGAGGGGCGTGCGCCCGACACCTTTGCCGTTGACACTGACGAACGCCCCGGACGGGCGAGAAAGCACCTCGAACTTCACCAATTGGGTGGGCGGGGCATCGACGGGTGCCTGATCCACGTCTGTGTCGGCCTGTTTCGCCGCGACGGGCTGGGGCTTGTCGGCCGCTGCAGAAGGCTCTTCTGTCGCGGCTTCCGCGCTCGGCTCTTCCGCTGGAGCCGGCTTCGGCACAGCGGTCTGCGCGACCGGCCGCTCGACGCGCTCGGCGGGTTGGCCGAGATAAGGCGCGGCCAGATCTCTCAGCTCGCCTGCCAATCCAAGTTGCCAGACCCCAACCGCGGCCGTGACCAGAAGCAGGACGAAGAGAACGAGCAAGATCCAGCCACGGCCGGCCTTCTCCCGTGGCGGCGCAGTCCTCACCGGCGAAGGTGCCTGCGGAACTCGGAACGCCTCGGAGGGGATCCCAGGCGCCTCGGGGACGGGCCGGCGTCCCGGCGGGACCGTCACGAAGTTGGGATCGAGCAGCCTCGGGTCGATGAACTCCCCGGGCGCTGGCCCGAACCCCCCATCGGCGGGCCCGAACAGATCAGGAACAGCGTCCTGCAGAGGAGAGCGCGAGTCGGTGGGCACGACCGGGGTCGCCCGCCGCTCGGCCACGAACGCCAATGCCGCGTCCTTGGCGACGACCGTTGCATCGACGTCCGGATAGTCCGACTCGAAGGGGTCGCGAATGCTGGTGCTCTCTTCCTCGAAGTAATCGTCCTCGACGTCGAGCTCCGTCATGGCGCGCGCTGCGGCATTGCTTCCGTCGACGCGTCCGCTCATGCCGGACCCTCCAAACGCGGACATCGCGCCGCGCGACGGCGAGTCTGAAATGGCACTCCTCCTGCGCGAGGAGGTGTCCTTGTGCGCGCTGAAGGCACCGCGCGCAGCCGCAGTACGTTGATCGCTGATCTGATTGCTGACCTGACGTGCCCGCTCTGCTCCGGCCTTGGCCTCGCGTCTCGCCGCTTCCCCGGCGCCACCTTCCTCGAGAGCGGAGGCCAGAAACTCGCTCACGTGGCGGACTTTGGTTCGGTCTGCCTCGTCGAGGTCGCCCGGCTGCGAGCCAGGATCCGAACCGAGGCGTGCGCCCTCCTTACCTTGCTCGAAGACACCGGGATGGACGCGATCCTCGGCGATGCGCTGCACGATCGACCGTGACTCGGCGTCCATCTTGATGAACTTGATGCCCATGCCCGATGGGTTTTGCGCATCAGCCTCGGTCTCGTCACGCCTCCAGACTACGCGGCCAACGCCGTGAATCAGCCTGGACTGATCCTGAAGCATGAACTCGAACTTCAGAAGCGTACCCACCGCCAACGGCTTCTTGGCTTTGATGAATACGCCTCCGCGCGAAATGTCGATGCTGTAGCGTTCGATGAAGTCCTCGAGCGTGGCGCTCTTGTACCGGATCTTCAGCGAAAGCAGCGAGCGCGTGTCCTTGCGTGCGTCTGCCATGCTTCGTTGTCTGAAACCCCCGACCTTAGATTAGCTAGCCATTCGTGAAGTACCAAACCTTTGGGTGAGAAAAAGACCCCGGGCGGCCGCTACCCGACCGTCAGTTGCGCGTGGAACCGGCCTGTCCCGCCCGACGTAGTCCAAAGTCGCACATCGGCCTCGAGGGGTAATCCCATGTTAACGCCGTGCAATTGCACCTCCCAATGCGTCTTCGACGCATCGCTCACCGTGGCCCGATGAGTCGAAAAGCCGGTGCGTAAGCAACCTCGCAGCAGGCCTTCGAAGGCTTCGGGGCTTGGCCCGATTCGGAAGTGGCGCGTGGCGGAGGGGCGTCCCGCCGGGGTGGGAAGCCCGACGCACAGAGCGCACGCGTCGAGCAACGAATCCGCCTCCACGTCGATCGTGAACCGCCCGCCCCTCGAGTCGACGTGTATGCTCGCCTCGCCCGACCAGGCGCGGGGGCGGCCACCGAGGCGCCGTAGGGACGGTCCGAAAGACTCGGTGAGCTCGGGCGCGACATCCAAGAGCGGTGCCAACGCGAAGACCCGGTTCTCGAGCTCGCGATGAGGTACCGAAAGACCAGCCGACTCATGCGCGCCCCGTCGATCCCAAAGTAGGTCGAGGTCGATGCTACGCGGGCCCCAGCGTTTTCGCACGTCGCGAAGGCGGCCGAGACGCCGCTCCGTTCGAAGCAGGTCTTTCAGAATGTCTGTTGGCGAAAGCATCGTCTCCAAACGAAACGCGGCATTTAAGTAGTGCGGCTGGGGCGGTCCCAGGGGCTCAGTTTCGTAGATGTCGGATACGCCGACCACCTCGATGCCGTCGCGTGCGTCCAGCAGCACGCGAGCACAGTGAATGCAGGCCTCCCGTGCACCGAGATTCGATCCCACCCCAACGACGACGGCATTCACCTAGCTGCCCCGATTAAAAGGGGTCTCTCCCCTTTTTCCTAGTGTTGATTGCGGCTACGTTCCGCGCATGTCGGAGATGCCGCTTTTCGAGCGTCTTCAGGACCAAGACCATGATGGCGAGGAACGTGTCTTTCGCGTGAGCGAAGTCAACCGCGCGGTGCGTCTGACGCTGGAGGACAACTGGGCGAACGTGCTCATCGAGGGAGAGCTCTCCGACGTGCGGCGTGCCAAAGGCCACGTGTATTTCACGCTGAACGACGAGGAAGACCCTGCTCAGCTGCGGGGGGTGATGTTCCAGTCCGACGTGCGGCGTACCAAGGCACCCTTGGAGGACGGGGCACGGGTTCGGTTCCGAGGAACGCTGTCTTTGTACACGACACGCGGCCAGTTCCAACTGATTGCCCGGTCCGCGAAGCTTGCGGGCGAGGGAGATCTCGCGGCTCAATTTCGAAAGCTGCGCGCGAAGCTCGAAGCCGAAGGGTTGCTCGATCCCGATCGGAAGCGCCCGCTCCCGGCGATGCCACGCGTAGTGGGCGTCGTCACGAGCCGGACGGGCGCCGCGGTGCGCGACATCATCCGAGTGGCCGCGGAGCGATGCCCAGTTCACATCCTCGTCGCGGACTGCCGTGTGCAGGGAGAGGATGCGCCGGCCAGCATCGTCTCTGCGCTCGGGCTGATTCAGCGAGTCGACGATCTAGACGTGGTGATCCTGTCCCGCGGCGGTGGCTCCGCGGAGGATCTTTGGGCGTTCAACGACGAAGCGGTCGCACGCGCAATCGCCGCGTGCCGAGTTCCGGTCGTGAGCGGTGTCGGACACGAGGTCGACTTCACGATTGCAGACCTCGTTGCCGATGTCCGCGCTGCGACACCTTCGAACGCGGCTGAGATCGTCGTTCCGGTGCGAGATGCATTGATTCAAGACGTGCGGACTCTGGGGCGCAGGCTCAACCAGGCGTTGGACAACCGAATCGACAAGCTTCGACTTCGACTCGAACGAATGCTGCGCCCCCTCTTCGACGCTCGTCGTGTCATCGCTCCGGTTCGCCGCCGGCTCCTCTCCTTGGAAGATCAGATGCGCCAGGCGCAGCGATCGATGCACCGGGAGCGACAGGAGCGGCTTTCCGAGCTTCGCGAGCGTCTCATGCGCCTGGATCCGAGGTCCGTGTTGCGCCGCGATCAACGCATGCTCGCAGCGTTGAACGACAAGCTGAGAGAGGCGGGCCGGCTTTCGATTCGACGTCGGCGCGAGCGGTTGGTCTCGTGTGGGTTTCGGTTACGAGGCCGAGGCCGGCCGATGGTGCGTGAGGCTCGCGCTTCGCATGCAGCGGTGTGCGCGCATCTCGATGCTCTGTCTCCGCTTCGGGTGCTCGAACGGGGCTACGCGATCGTGCTTCAGGAGTCGACCGGGCATGCCGTGAGGAGCCCATTGGAGGTGAGCGCGGGAGATCGGCTTCGCATCCGGGTGTCGGATGGGGAGTTTGGTGCGAGGGTGCGAGGCGATGACTGAACCGATTCGCGTCGGGATTTTCGGGTGGCCGGTGGGACACTCGAGGTCGCCTCAGATGCACGAGGCGGCGGCACGAGCGCTCGGCATCGATTTACGATACGAGCGCTTCGCGGTGCCCGCGGACGGCTTGGCGGAGGCGGTGAAGCGTGAGCACGACGCGGCGATCGACGGCTACAACCTCACCGTGCCCCACAAAGAGGCGGTGCTGGTGCTCCTCGACGAGGTGGCTCCTGCGGCACTTGCGATCGGCGCCGTCAATACCGTCGCACGGTTCGATGCGCGCTACGTAGGCCACAACACCGATGCGCCGGGCTTGGTACACGCGCTGCGAGAGGCGGGTGTTCCCTTGGTCGGTGCACGCGTGGTGGTGCTCGGCGCAGGCGGGGCCGCCCGGGCAGCCGTCGTCGGTCTTGCAGACGCCGGGGTTGACGAGATCTCGGTGCTTTCGCGAAAGCCGG
This sequence comes from uncultured delta proteobacterium, assembly GCA_963792825.1. Taxonomy (GTDB): domain Bacteria; phylum Myxococcota_A; class Polyangia; order Polyangiales; family Houyiibacteriaceae; genus SG8-38. The sequence goes on from CAWBXS010000002.1 coordinate 811,359, forward strand.
AGCGGAGCGAGGCGCTCGTCCGAACGCTCACGCCACGCGTCGCGTGCAGCCTCGATTCGGGTTCGATCGGAGAAGCCGGCGGGTACTTCGAGACCGCAACCTTGCTGGTTCAAGCGACGAGCGCGACGCTAGGGTCGAACGAAGGCGCCCGAGCGTTTGCAACCTCGCTTCCGATCGACGCTCTTCCATCGGGGGCCGCGGTGTTCGACATGGTCTACGAGCCGCTCGAGACGGCCTTGCTCGCGCTCGCCCGAAGACATGGCCTCGAAACCATCGACGGCTTGGGAATGCTCCTCCATCAGGGCGCGATCGCGTTCGAGATGTGGACGGGCCTCATCCCCCCGCTCGACGTCATGCGTGCTGCACTGTCGAGCGCGTGATGCCTCGCCGAGGAGGCGCGGGCCGCAAAGGGATCAATCGCCCTCGAGCTCCGCGACGCCGAACATTTCGGCGGCGTGTACGAACACCAGCTCTTCGGCCTCCATGGTGGGTTCCGGTGAAGCATCGATGCCGAGAGTGCAATCCTCGATCGCGAAGAACTCCTCAGACTGCATGAGCTCGTCGGAGACGCGAACACCCCGCGGAAGGGGCAGTGTCCCCATCACCAGGCCGCCGTCGAAGAGGCAAGTCACCTCGTGGCGCTTCCACTCACCGTCGTCCTGAATACCGAGCAGAGCGTCCTCTCCCGGTACCACGACCAGAACGGCCTTCCGCTGCAAGGCGAGGAACGGAATCGTGCTCGGCTGCTCCGGCAAGCTGACGTTCGTCATTCGGAAAAACGCCTCGTTCCCGTTCAGATAGGGCAAGAGCCCCATCCCCTCGGGCAGATGCAGCGTCCCAATCACCCAACCCGTGGGTGTAAACAACCTCACCGTCGTCGCAGAGGAGGACACGCTCCGGCTTCTTCCATACCCGATATCGGGCGGTTTTTGTGAGAAAGATCGCAGCACCGGACAGCTGTCAAAGTGTCTTCGGGGATGGAGCCGGGGTGTCAAAATGGCAGTGCATCCGGTCCGAGGGCGCGGCAATTACAAAGGAAATTGTCCGGGGAGAGCTGGCACGGGGCGTGCAAGAGCACTGGGGCTCATGCGACGAACGGGTTTCTATCTCCTTGTGGTTCTATCGCTCGTGGTCGGAGCCGCGGTGGTGACCGATGCCATCGTGGTGACCGACCGCGAGCGGATGGACGAGTTCATCGAGTCGGTGACCGGACGCGTTTCCGAGTCGCGCATCGATAGCGCCTTGCGCTACGCCAACCCGTCGAAGGTCGCGATGGAGCTCGTGCACGACGGGCGTCGACGCAGCTATAGCGACCGCAATGCAGCGGACCTCAAGCCCGACGCACGCAAGGCTCTGGCCTCTCTGACGGGCTCGAATGTTCAGCTCATTCAGGAAAGCATTTCACTGGACGGCGAACGCGCGCGAATCGCTCTGCGTCTTCGGACCGACGTTGGCCTGGCCAACACGGTCTTCGATTTGAGACGCGAGAACAACGAGTGGTTCCTGCGCCGCCTGATCGTGAACTAGCTCTCTTCTCGTCTGAGATCCTCCGCACGCACACCGCGGATTCGGATCACTTTGAGGCGCGCACGGTCGCCGCGAACGATCTCGATCTCGGACTTCGCAACGCCGAGCGCTTTCGCGAGCAATTTCTTGAGGGCTTCGTTGGCAGCGCCGTCGACGGGTGGCGCCATCAGCGCGATTTTCAGCACACCGTCTCGAACTCCAACGATGCGGTTACGGCTTGCACGCGGCGCGACGCGCACCTCGAAGGTGACGCCGCCGTCGTGTTCTCGTATGCGTAGCTCACTCATCGCCCAATCGAGTCGACTTGACCCCGAAGGCGAACCCGGCGAGATTCCCGTTCGATGTACCCGGTGCTCTTCAGCATTCCCACGCCTTGGGGGGCGATTCCCATTTACTCCTACGGCGTGATGTTGGGAAGCAGCCTGCTGTTCGCTTGGTACTTCATCATGTACATGGGCAAGAAGGTCGAAGGCTTCAACCGGGATCTCTTGGCGAGCTGCTTTACCTGGACCGCGGTCGGCGCCATCGCGGGCGCCCGCCTTCTCTACGTGCTCACCAACCTCGATTCCTACGACGGCCTCGCCTCTTGGTTCGACCTCCGCTCCGGCGGGTTGGTCGCCTACGGCGGTTTTCTCGGGGGATTCGTATCGGCGTGGACGTTCTGGCGAATCAAGAAGATCCCGCTCCTTCCCTTTGCAGACATTGCTGCCCCGACGCTCGCGTCCGGTTTGATGTTCACGCGCATCGGCTGCTACCTCTACGGTTGTGACTACGGACGGCCGCTCGCGGACACCGCCCCGAGCTGGCTCAGCTCGGCCGGCACCTTCCCGAAGTGGAACTCGGACGCGTACCCGGCATTCGCGTGCGACCAGACGATCAACGGCTCGCCGGCGTACCAGCACCACCTGAGCGAGGGGCTCATCTCGAGCGACGCCTTGAGCTCGATCGCCGTCCACCCGACCCAGATCTACGAATCCGTCCTGGGCTTGGCGTTGTTCGTGTTTGCCGTCTGGCTCCTGCTGCACCGGAAGTTCCGCGGCCAAGTCTTGGTGACGATTACCGCGTTCTACGGCCTCTGGCGTTTCTTCATCGAGTATCTTCGCGACGACCCCGAGCGCGGCTTCGCGTTCGGCTTCTCGACGTCGCAACTGATCTCGCTCGCGATCATCCCGGTGTGCATCATCGCGTACATCCACCTCCGGAAGCGCGCGCAGGAAGACGGGGACATCCAGCTTCCGGCCTGGGCCCTCGAAGGGGCCGGACCCGCTCAAAGCCCACCGGCGCCCGACGACGACCGTCCGGCGAAGTACCGACCGGCGAAGTACCGACCGAAGAAGATCAAGAAGAGGCGATAGGCCCCGCCTAGGGCGTCGGAGGCTGCTTGGCTCGATTGAAGGCCTCGAGCACGCGGGGCGAGGTGCGCACGGTGTCGAGCTCGAGGTTCGGTTGCAAGCCCAATGCGACTCGAAAGGCAGCCTCGGCAAGATCGCTTCTCTCGAGCGCCACGTACGCGATCGCCAGCTCCTTGTGAATCGTAACCACTTGGGAGGAGGTGAGGCTCTGCATGCCGAGCAGACGATTCCCGAGCGATACCGCCTCTGCGAACTCCGCATTTTCGACCTGCTCGATGAGCTTCGGAAGCGCGCTCTCGGCCTCGTCCTGCGCTGCCTTGGCAGCCCCACCTGCTGCGGCCCGGCGAAATGCGTCCGAAGCCTCTGTCCGGCCCTCGCCACTCAGCCTCAGATCGAACAACGGGACCAGCACCACTTGCCCGCGCTCGATACGCGCGCCGGGATTGAAGCGCCGCAAGCGCTTCAGCGACGATGGGGTGTCCGGCATGTACATCTTCGCGATCGTCGCGAGTGTGTCACCGGGCCCGACGAGGTGCCGCAAGGGGTAAGGGACCAAGAGCTCGGCGCCCGCATCCGGCTCGAGCCGGCGACTCGCGTTGTTGGCCTCGACCAAGGTCGTGGCTCGGTCCTCTCGTCCGTAGAGTCGCAGGGCGATCGAGCTCCACGTGTCTCCTTCGGCCACCTGATAGAACGTGACCATCGGGATGAAGATCCAGCTTCCTGTGACGAGGCCGTTCGCGCCCGCTCCTTTCATGCGATTCGCCTCGCGCAAGACGGCCTCTCGCGTGGGGTCTCCATAGTATCGCTGCGCGATCGAGGCGAGAGTATCGCCCCCTTGCACCGCATGCGTATAGACCGCCTGCGCGACGGCGCTCGACGCGAGCGCGTTGAGCGCCCCCGCCAACAGAAGCGACGGGAGCACGCGCCTCACGGGGTGGCCTCTGTACCGTCCGCGGCGGCGATGGGCTCCGCCAGCGTCGCCCGATCATGCACGGTACGTCCGGCCTCGACCACCACTTGGTGCTCGACCGGAGCGAAGTAAGGGTTGGTGTACTTCACATAATGACGGCCAGGCTTGAGAGGAATGACCCGTGACGCGGGCGTCGTTAGGAGGTGCTGCCCGTCGACGTAGACGTGTGCCCAGGGATCCGCGCTAACCGCGAGATAGCCCGCCTCGTCGGGAGTCAGCGCAACCGGAGCCTCGCCGGCCGGTGCGCCGGACCAGCGCCCGCTTGCCGCTTGCACCGTCAGCCCAGACAAGAGAAGGGCACCGAGCGCGGCAGCCTGCCATTTCGCAACGCTCCTCAAGAACCCTGCATCGCGACGTCCGCTCCGCAGCACGCGCGGGGCCACCGCGGAGAGCACCGCGTCGGTCTGCTCCGCCGTCATGACCCCGATCTCATGAAGGAACATGACCACGCGCGCGTTGTGGCTCATCGGTACGCGAGGCGCGAGGAACTCCGCGAGATCGTCGATGAGGGCCTGGGTGGTTGGATACCGATTCGCCGGCATCTTCTGCAAGCAGCGTCCCATGATCCGCTCGAGCTTGCGGGGCACGTCGACCCCGAGCTTCTTGGGGGATTCGTGGCGATCGAGCCGAATCTTCTGCATGACCGTCCGGGACTCGTCTTCGACGAAGGGCTTGCGTCCGGTGAGCATTTGATAGAGCACGATGCCCACGGAAAAGATGTCGCTCCGGAAGTCGAGCTTGTCGCCGAGGATCTGCTCGGGGCTCATGTAGCTCGGCGTGCCGAGGCCAGTGCCGGTTTCGGTCAAGTCGGCGAAACGTTCGTGGCGCGCAATGCCGAAATCCATCAGCTTCACGTCCCCCTGCATGGAGACCATGATGTTCGCGGGCTTGATGTCCCGGTGGATGATTCCCCGGAAGTGAGCATAGTCGAGGCCGCGCGCGAGCTGAAGTGTGATGATCGCGGCCACGTCGGCCGGCAGCCGTGGTGAACGCTCGAGAAGATCGTAGAGGTCGATGCCATCGACGTACTCCATGATGATGAACATCGATTTGCCGTCTTTGAGGAAATCGATGACGTGCAGGATGTTCTCGTGCTGGAGCGACGCCATGAAGTGCGCCTCGCGCTCGAACCGCTCGGCGAACTGGCTGTCGATCGCAATCGAGGGCTTGAGCGCCTTGATGGCGACGCGCCGATTGAGCGGCTCCTGGATCGCCTCGTAGACGACCGCCATGCCCCCGCTCCCGATTTCGCCGAGGACGCGGCAGGTTCCGATTCGCTCAACCATCGCGATCGATCACACTAGGTGGGGGGTCGCGGAGTGTCAACGACGGCCAAAAGTTTGAGGAAAACACACACTTAGGGCGGAAAGCGGCTTGGGCGCTAGGGGAGCACGCAAAGGCCTCGCTCGACCCGGTCGAGCCCGCCTCGGCCGTCCCGGATGACGAAGTTGAAACGGACCAGCAGGCCGTCTTCAGGGGGCGCCTGCCACTGGGTCAGGATCGAGACCGCCGGGTCGGTGATGAACGAGAAGCTCACCTCGAACGCCCCTCCATCACCGAGCCAGCTGACTTGGATCTCCTCGGTGAAGTCGGTGCCATCCACCGTGTAGGACTGCAAGCTGTTGCGGGGCACGAAGAGCTCGATGTTCGAAGGCCCGCTTCCCGCACGCGGATGAGCATCCCGCTCGGCGTCGGTGAGATCGCGCTCGCAGCCGGTTCGGGGAGCGGTTCGGGGCACACCTTCATCGTACGGCGGCGGCCAAGCCTTGCCGGCAAACGTCACGGTCGAAATCTCCGGATTGAGGTTGGGATCCTCGGGGTCGCGCTCGATGGGAATCTGAATGGTGACGAACCTCCCTTGGATCGGTACTCCCGGTATGATCTCGGGGCCCTCGCACGGCTCCAGGTCGTCGCTCTCGCCGGAGATGAACCGCTGAATCGCGGTGGGCGAAGGCACGCCGTTGCCGCAGACCGCGCCCTGAAGAAGAACGTCTCGGGCCTCCACCGCGTCGAGCTCTTCTTTCGGCGGCACCTGGAAACCGATGACGGGAAAGGCAAACCGATCGGTCGGCGGCGGTCCCGTGCAGCCGTCGCACGGCGTGATGGGGGCGCTGCAGATCTGCGGACCGATGCGCGTCGGCGTGGGGACGCAGGCGACGAAGAACCAGGTCAGAAGCGGCGGTGTCAACGCTGGTACGTCAGGATCCTTCGAGGGCTCCGCCCCTCGATCGACGACCAGAACCGAAACCTGTACATCCTCGCCTGGGCTCGGATTGGCTCGCGTGGCGTCCCCTTCGACCTCGACACGGGCGCCGATCACGCGAAGGTCGGTCACCGCCGAGGCGGGAAGGAAGTTTGCGCTGCACGCGGCCATCGCGAAGAGCCCGAGCAACCTGGGCGCACGTCTCACAGCTGCCCCCTCACCCCGAGCGCCGGGATGATCGGAAGCCCGAGCAACCGGCCTTCTTCCCTGAAGTCATAGTTGTAGACGATGCCCTCCTGGTTCTGCCGATTGTAGGCGTTCCGAATGTCGAGGAACAACGCGAGCCTCCATCCTTTGAAGATCCACGTCTTTTGAACGCGGAGGTCGAGCTGATTGAAGAGCGGGTTTCGCAACGAGTTCACACGACCGTCGATCGGGATGTAGACGTCGCTCAACGCGTCGTAGACAGAGCCGATGACCGGCGTGTTTGGGTTGCCGCTCACGAGCCGGAAGGTCGCGCCGATCTCCCAGTTGCGCCGGAAGTTATAGACGAACGCCGCGGTGAGAATGTGTGTCTGATCGAAATCAAACAGACGCCAGGGCTCGAGCGGCCCGTCTTTGCGCTCGCTTCGCGACAAGGTGTACGAAAAATAACCGAAGTACCGTCGCCCGGTCGCCGGCCGAAAGTTCGCGCTGAGCTCGGCGCCGTAGATACGTCCAATGCCGCCGGTCACGTAGAAGGGCGCTTCGCCGTTCGGCGTCTGGATGGCGCGGTCCCAGAGGTATTTGTAAAAGCCCTCGACGCCAAACCGGAAACCGGGCAACGGATCGTACTCCCAGCCGGCACCGACGTGGACCGCCTGGATCGGGTCGAGGTCGGGGTTGCCGATGTCCGCGGCCGATTCCTGAAACTCGGGCGGCTGGCTGAAGATTCCCACGCCGAGCTTCACCCGCATGTCGGGACGCACGCTGAAGATCGTCGTGAGACGCGGGTCGACCGCATAGGCGTTGACGTCGCTGAAGTAGTCCATCCGGAGCCCGAGGATGAGCTCGGTGAGCTTGCCGAGCCGCAGGCCCGATTCGAGATAGATGCCGGGGCGGTAGACGGTCGTGTTCACGTCGGCGAACACCTGCTCCTCGCCGGCGAGCGATCCCTGCTGGCTTCCGGCTCCCTCCTGTGACCGCGGCTGCGGGCCCACGTACTGCAAGTCGACCGGAGCAATGAAGACGTCGAGCCCTGCGATCAACCGAACCCTGTCCGTGATCTGGTACCGCCATTCTCCGCGGGCGTAGTTCTGAAGGAACGTGCCTCGGAGCTGGAAATCGTTGCCCAGTCCGAAGGCGATCTTGCTCGGGCCGATGTTGAACGACAGCTGCTGCTCGACCTGGTCCCCGATCTGACGGGTCCAGTCGATCTGGTTGTTGTAGAAGCTCGTGCCGAACTGCGCGTTGCCGCGAATCGCCGGATCATCGGTTCCACCCTCGGCGAGGATGAGCTCGACCCGGTCGCTCGACCCGTACGCGGAGATTCGAATGCGGTCGCGCTTGGTTGGAGCGAACTTCAGCTTGAACTGGTAGTCGATGTAGATCGGGGCCTGCCGCACGCCCACGTCACTCGGGAGCACGGCCGGGAGAATCAAGTCGATGATGCTTCGCCGGAGGCCGCCGGAGATGCCGATCTTGTCGTTGAGCGGAGCCTCGATGGTGAAGAACGTATCGATGATCGAGAACTCGGCCACGCCGTGAATGCGATCTTGCGCCGGATCGCGCGTGGTCACCTCCAGAATGCCGCCGATGCGCCGTCCGTAGCGAACCGAAAAGTTACCAGGGAAAAAGTCGATCTTCTCGAGCGCGTACGAGTTGTACACGCTCGTCAGGCCGCCGAAGTGATAGATGAGTGGCACGGGTACACCGTCGATGTACGACTCGCTGTCCTGCGGAGCGGAACCGCGAACGATGAGGAGGCCGAGGCCGAAGGGCGGTCTCGCCACGCCGGGCAAGAGCTCGACCGCCCGAAGCGCATCCCCTCGGGTACCGGGGATGCGAGTCAGCTCCTCCTTGTCGATCGTGCGCTTGATGACCTCGCGAGGCGGGGCGTCGATGACCGCGGTCTCGCCAAAGCCGCTGTAGGCAGCTTTTTTCTTCGCGCCCAGGCGATAGGTGACCTCCGTCACCTGCCCCGCCACGAGCTCCTCTTCGGCCGTCAGATCACCGAGCTCGCCGCCGAGAATGTTGACCGTGTAGGTACCCGGCTCGAGATCGGTCGCGATGAACGTTCCATCGGCGCCGGCGACCAGATCCCGAGCGACCGCACCGTCCCCACGGAGGATCTCGATCCCCACCGACCCGGCTGGGCTGTCATCCTCGGCAAGGAGCACTTTGCCGGAAAACCATCCGGTCGTGATCTCCTCGGGTGGGGCTTTGAGCTCGAAGACATAGCGGTAGCGGATCCGCGCGGCGATCGGCTGCCAGTCTTTGCGCGCCGGGTCGAACACGAACTGGCGCGCCGCCGCGAGGGCTGCCTCGTCGAACTCGGCCCCCGCCGACTTGGCGACGCTGACCTCGGTGACCAGGCCGTCCTTTCCAACGACGAGGTCGAGCTCGACGACGGCCTCGACCGGCGCTTGGCCCTCGATCTGCGGGTAATCAGCCTCGACGAAGCGAACGAGCTTCGGCGGGGTGATCAGCGGTTTGTTGTCGGGCTCGCCGGAAGGCTCAGGCCTCTGTTGGGCGCGCGCCCCGCTCGCGAGGATGCAGAGGATGACCAGCGCACCGACCAAGCGAAGCACGGCGTCATCATACGGAGACCTCTCACCCCGCACAAACGAACGGCCTGAGACTCGACCTTCGGTCAGCTCAGGGGCAATTCGCGGTGTTGAACGCGCCGGCCGGGAAGGCTGTCCAGCCGTCGGTCCAGTCGGTTCCGCCGGGGCCGCCGAAGGCGCCAAGACAGGCCGCATTGGTCAGGCTGTAGTCGGGCGAGGACGTGCCGGTGCATGCACCACTGGCATCTCCGATCCCCGGGTCGCCCTCGGTGTTGTTTCTCGCGGCGTCCGCCAACAGCGTAGGCTCGTCGAAGAAGTCGGCAGTGCTTGTGGCCGCGCTGGGATCCTTCGGATCGTTGTCGTCGACTGGGTAGTTCTCGCCATTGTCGAAGAAGCAGCTGTTGTCGACGACGATGCCATCCGGCCATCCGCCCGCCACGCTCCAAGCACCGTTGCGCATGTCGTAGCCCGCGCCGCCGAAGCCGACGACGACGAGGCCGTCGAGGATGCCCCAGGTTCCGACGCGTGTCACCACGCCTGAGCCCTCAGGTCGGCCATCGCCGATGATCGTCGCGTTGGTGATCTGAGGGGCGGAACGAGGTTCCACGTTGTTGTCCCCGGACCCGTAGTTGTCTGCCTCGATGCCATTCGGGCTCGAGGTCGTGGACGAAAAGTGGTGCACGATCACGTTGTCCGCGCTGCCGCGCCAGCCCTGGTCCCAGTCGAGGCCGTCGTCCCCGGGACCGGTGACGATCAGGTGATCGATCGGCGCCGTACCTCCAAAGAACTCCACGCCATCGTCGAGACCACGGTGGATTTGAACGTAGCTGAGGTCGGTCCGGTCGCCGCAACCGCCCACGGTGAGGCCGTTCAGCTCGTTATCGGCACCAAACTGGAAACCCGCATACTCGATGCGAACATAGTTGAGCGTCCCGCAGTCATGCGTGTCGTCATTTCCGCCGAACGCTCCCTTCGGGTCTTCCGGAGCGATGCCTTCGATGCTGCCGACGCATTCACCGGCCTCGCCGTTGCATGGCGTGTCGCCCCAGCTGAGCCGCCCGAGCCCGAGTAGAACGACACCGCCCCAATCTCCCGGCGCAGCCTCGCCAGGGGGATTCGATGATGTGAACACGATCGGTGCCGTTTCAGTGCCGACTGCGTTGATGCTACCCGTCGTGGTGACGACCAAAGCGGATCCGGAGTCCCCCTGGATGGTCGTGCCTGCTTCGATCTCGAGCCGGGCGCCCACGACATACGTTTCTTTCGTCAACACGTAGGTGCAGGCCGCTTCGAGCAGGGTATCTTCGGTGATCTCGACACACCTTCCTGGTGCGTTGATCTCGACCGTTCCGCTACCGCCGGCGTCTTGGCACGGATTCGTGGAGACTCCGCTGCCACAGGAGAAGTCGGTGCCGCCAGTGCCGCCACTGCCGCCTGTGCCGCCTGTGCCGCCAGTGCCGTCGCCACAGCCCGTGCCGAAGGCGATCGTGACGCCCACAAGAACCAGTCCTAGGTATCTTTTCATGTTCTTATCCTCTTGATGAGCGGCCTCTCGTGGGGGCCGTGTGACTCTGTTTCGTCGCTCGTCGATGTTTTTCGTGATTGAGTCGCCGATCAGTAGATGTACTCGGCACTGATGCTTACGGTCGTACCTCGGTTCTCGAGAAACGTGAGCGCATTACCCTGTTTGTATCTCCGGCGTGCGAAGGCGATGTTCTTCCACTTGAAGCCGAGCTTGGCGTGCGGCGAGACTTGCCACGTCGCAATGAGGTCCAGGATGTGCTGGGTCTGTTCGAAAACATCCGGTGCAATGACATCGCCCCCTTGCGGGCCGCCTGCCTCCACGATGCGGGGCCCAAAAGCGTTGTAGACCAGACCGACCATCACGCCCGAATCAGGATCGTCAAAACGGAGTGACAGATTGGTGACGAAGGGTGATTGGTTGAAGAGGCGTCGTTGCAAGCGGCCGGAAATGCCCTGCCCTTCGGGTAGCGTCGTCTGCGAAGCCATCACCGCAACGTTTCCGAGGAAATAGAACTTCTCGAGCTTTTCGTGCAAGTGGGCAAAGCCGAGACGAAGCTCGATCTCTCCCCCGGCGAGCCACGCCGTGTCTGCGTTCCGATAACCGGCGTTCCCATTGACTTGACTCGTGATCACGAACTCGATGGGTTTGACGAAGTACTTGCCAAAGGCTGTGGCGGCGATCAGATCGCTATCCCCGAAGTAGAACTCGTAACGTGCCTCGGCGTTCTGGACCCGCGTACGCTGAAGGTCTGGGTTGCCCGCGACGAGCCACCCACGAAGAAAATCCAGGTAAACGAACGGAGCAAGCTCCCGGATGGCCGGTCGAATCACGGTCATCCCATAGCCAAGCTTCACGAACATCTTGTCGTTGATCTCGAAGGAGAAATTGGCTGAAGGCATCGGGTCGAGATCCGTGCGGTCGGTCCCTGGCGTCGCCTCTGAGCTATCGGCGAAGGGGCTGCTCGACTGCACCTGCTGCCGAAAGGCTTCAAACCGCAAGAGTCCTAGGAACTTCAGCCACCGGGCGATCGGGGTCTCGAGCTGGGCAAAGCCGCCCACCAGCGTGTTGGAGGCGACGTAACTATCATCGGGACGCGTAACCTCCCGAATCGTGCTGACAGGTCCAAGGCCATTGGGTCCGAACAAGACCTCGGGATCACCGACCAGCACCGAGCCTCCGCGGCCTTGTTGCGTGAAGCGCCGCGCGTTGAAGCTACGATCCGTATATCCAGCGTCAATTCCGATGGTCGCATAGGCCGTCGAGTCGAGCGCTTTGTAGAGGGGGAAGCGCACACTCGTTTTGCCGCCAGCCGAAAGCTGCTCGAGGTCGGAGAAGTAGCGGTTCGCGGACGTGATGGTCTGTGATTCGACCTGCTGCAAGACCTGCCGGCGGTCCGGTTCGTCACGCTTTCCGGTACTGACGACCGCATTCCACCGAAGCCTGACCTTGCTCTTCTTGATGTTTCGGTGATCGCCGGTGAGCTGGTTGAAGAAGATGGAGCGACCGATGAAATTGTAGCTGTTGTCCGCGAGCGGTACGAAGTTGTCGTTCTGCTGGCCGCCGAGCTGCAGGATGGTGTGATTTTCACCCGTGCGACTGTAGAGGCTGGTCACGTTCAAGAAGTTGTTGGGATCGATCTCTAGGAAGGCGCTTGCGAACGTTCCCCAGAGAACCTCCTGCTTGCCCTCTTTGAAGTCGAAGTCCTCGATGAGTGTGTCGGTGCTACCGTCGCTGTTGTAGGTGTAGCGCTTGTTGAAACCCGTCTCGATCGCTTCTTCGTAGTCATAGAGAAAGCTCAACAGATATCCCGCCCGAAGGCCTTTTTTGCCGATCCCTCCGGAGTTGCCGACGCTCACTTTCACGGCGAGCTGTGGAATGGCGAGCTTGTAGCTTGGATTCCAGACGTCGGAGAAGCCCCGGCCAACCTGCGAAACTTGGTCGTTGGTCCCGTAGCGGCCGCCGCGTTCGATATCGAGACGTTGGGAGCCGAGCGACCGGGGAAAGGCTCGCGATCCATCGTCGAAGCCAAGCCAATCGAGCTTTCCACCCTGATAGCTCGGCATCTGGCGAAACGTTCCAATCGAGTTTCCGCCGATCGAGATACCCACTTTGAGCATCTGCTCGGCCGGGTAGCTCGAGGTCTCGATCAGCAGCAATCCGCCAGCGAAGTTTCCTGGCAGGTCGGGCCGCGGCGTCTTGACGACCGAAAGGTTGCTGACGATGTCGGCGGGAAAGATGTCGAGCTTCACGCTGGGGATGTCGGGATCGACTCCCGGAATCGGGACGCCGTTCAGCAGAGTCTGGTTGTAGCGGTCCGCCAGGCCACGGATGATGACGCGACCTTCCTCATCGACCGTGACGCCGACCACGCGGGCCACCGCGCTCTTGGCCGTGCTGTCGCCCGCGCGCTTGATCTCCTCGGAGCTGATCGCGTCCTGCACGCTGACCGCTTCCTTTCGGATGTTGAGCTGCGCGGCTTCGCTCGAGGTGTCCCCTAGGTAGACCACCTCTTGCTCCTCGACTCCTGCGTCTTTTTCGCTGATCGGATCGAGAATGAAGTTGATCCGGCTGAACTTGCCGCGCTTGACCTCGACGTCGTCCCACCGCGCACCGTGGTACAAGTCATAGTACGAACGAAGAGTGTACTTGCCCGGGGGTAGGTAGAGCCGGTAGCGGCCGCGCTCATCGGTGATGGTGCTCCGAAGCTTGCCGTCCTCGTTGCCCTTCGCGAGCACCGGCGCATCGGGCAGCACTTTCTTGGGGCTTCGTGAAACGACCTGACCTTGCACCCCGGTTTCTTTGTCGGCACCCGGTTCGAGCTTGTCTGGGTCCTGAACCGTGAACGATTGGGAGACGATGGGCGTCGCCGGCTGTTCAAGTTTCTTTCCCTCGGCATCCTTGACGGTGTCCGCTTCCTCCATGTCGGGGCTCGGCGCGTACTCGATGATCACTTCGTCGACGTCGCCTGCATCGTCTTCCTCGCGCTTTTCTTCGGCGGCGCCAACGTCTGGTGTGATCCACTCTTTCCCGTCGACATCCCGCTTTGGGCTGTCGTCGTTCTTTGCGGCGGGCTTCTCCGCGGGTGTCTCGCCCACGGGCGGTTTCGGTTCATCTGCTGGGCGTTGTTCCTTGGGCAGTCGCTCTTCGGTCGGAGGCTCTTCCGACTTCTGGGCGTCGACTCTTACCGGAATTGCGATACTCATCCCGATGAAAACGGCGATGCAGAGCCCCCTTTTTGCCGCCTTGGACATTCCTCTCCTTGAGATCGTCGAACCCGCTCGATGGGGACGGCGGCTCGACGAGCCGTCAGTCGTGAACGCTTTCCGTCAGCACTGCGATGTGCGCTGCCCCGCCGGCGCGCGCTAGATCGAGCGCGCGCACGGCCCTGGAATACGGAGCATCATCCGCCGCATCGAAGAACACTTTGCGCTCTCCGCGGGCGATCAACACACGCCTGAGCTTCTCCGTGAAGTCCGCATCGGGCACGACCTCTTTGTTGATTTGAAACTGGCCCTCCTGATTCACGCTGATCACCAGGGGCTGTTTTTCCTTGGGGTCTGGGAGGGTAACGTCTTCCGAGTCGGGTTTGTCCGGCACGTGCACCCAGAAGTGCGCCGGCATGAGCGGCATGATCACCATGAAGATGATCAGCAAGACCAGGACGACGTCGACCAACGGGGTGACGTTCATTTCTGGTCTGGCTCTGCCTTTTTTTTCGCCGTGCGAGCCGACGTTCATCGCCATGTGATCTGTCTCCTAGTTCGCGGGGCGTCCCGTCTTGCGCACACTCTCCGCGAATGCAGCAGCGTCGTCTAAAGCGGCCTTGGTGGCGCGCAGCGCGACACCAGGAAAGCCCACCTCCTGCACGATGGCCAGGACATCGCGCACCTTCTCGTAGGTGAGGCGGTGATCGCCTCGCAGAACCAGTCTCTTGCTCGGGTCGCGGGCGTTCGCCGCCCTCAGGTGATCGGCGAGCTGATCCCGGTGCACCGCGTAGTCGTCGAGATACAGCCGTCCATCGACGTCTATCGAGAGTACATAAGGCTCGGGCTCGCTCTTTCGTTCCTCGTCGGGATTCTCCATCTTCGCGAGCTCGAGGTTCATGTCGCTCACGGTAGCCGGCAGGATCACCATGAAGATGATCAAGAGCACGAGCACGACGTCCACCAGTGGCGTGACGTTCATCTCGGGCTTTACTTTTTCTCGCTTCTTTCGTGAGAGACTGCTCATGAGCTCATCCGGTCAGATCCGTTCATTTATTCGGCCGGAAGCGGTGCCGACGCTTCGCCGTTCATCGAGGGCCTGACCTCGCGGAAGATCGGCTCGGGGTCGCCGCCGAGCGCCCCGGCCTCGAGTTGATCGACCAGCTCACTGCCAGCATTGGCGAGGCCAGCTTCGTATGTGGAGATCAGTCCGCTCAGCCAGTTGAAGAGCATCACGGACGGAATCGCGACCATCAGGCCGTATCCCGTGACGTAAAGCGCTTCGCCGATGAGAGGTCCGATCGTGCTCAAACCGCCCCCCCCGTCTTGCCCAATGACCTTGAAGGCACCGAGAATTCCAAAGACGGTTCCGAGCAGCCCGACGAACGGTGCGGTCGAGCCGGTCGTGGCGAGCACGCTCATCCCCTTGTTCAGATTTGCGCTCAAATTTTCACCAGTTCGCGCGAGGCTTCGCTGCGTGAACTCCGCCGCGCGATCCCGGCTATTGCCAAGCGCAAGGTTCTCCTGAAAGACTTTGATGCCTTCAAAGATGAAGCGCGCGAGGTGGCTCCGCTTCTTGGCTTCCCCGGCAATCTGCATGACAGCGCCGGCATCGCCGTGCTCCATGGGTCCGGCAACGTCGGAAGCAAACTTCCGCGAGCGCCTCTTCGACACGAACAGCATGAGCAGCCTGTCGATGGTGACCGTGATACCCCAGATGCCTTGAATCGTGAGCACGACCACGGCGCTCTTCACGATTGGGTTCATCGCATGCCACATTTCGAGTAGGTTGATTTCCACGGATTGTACCTTTCGTTCTCAGATGTTGGACGGCTTGAACGTGAACTGTCGTCGGTACGGATAAGGAACCGCCGTACCATCGGGTAAGCGTGCTGGCTCGAAACGCTGAGCAAGCGCGCACTTGAGGATCGACTCGTCGGGGATGAGGTCGTGCGACTGCTCCATCTCGGCTTTCACGGGAACGCCGTCGGGCATGACCAAGAGCCTGACCCGCACGCGAATCGTCTCGGCGCTCGTGCGCACGGCCTCGGGAATCTCGGGCGCGCGGCATCCGCTCAGAAACTTTGGTCGACTGACGGTCTCCCGCTTCTGACGAGGTGCTTTCTTGTCCGTGCCCTTGCCTCCACCTCCTCCAATCATGTCGTCGATGTTGATCTCTTCGACTTCGGCAAGCCGACCGTCCGCGGACTCTTCGAGCTCCTCGTCTGGGATCTCCTGAGGTGCGCTGAGCCCGCGCTTTTGACCGGGCTCAGCTTTGATTTCCTCGGGCGCTTTCTTCTTTTCGATCACCTTCGGCTTCGGCTGCTCCTTCTTCTCGGGCGTTGGAAGGGCGGCAAACTGGATCTCGACGTCTCGTTCCTGCCGGTCCACCACGACTTTTGCCGTAGCGACCGCTGCGGCGACTCCCACTGCAGCAACGACGTAGACCACCGATGACACGGCCAATGAAAGGCCCATGCGTCCTCTCTCTTCGGTGGACTCCTTCTTCTTCTTGTCGAAATCACTAAACATCAGTCGGTCACTTCAGTCGGTATCCGACCCCACGTACTGTCTCGATTCTGGCGCCCGACCTTGCCGAGCTTCTCCCGCAACCGTTTGACGTGGGTGTCCACGGTCCGGGTTTCGAGAGTACCCGGGTGGTTCCAAACGGCCTCCAAGAGCTTCTCGCGGCTGCGGACCAAGCCGCGGTGACGGACTAGGTCAACCAAGAGCTTGAACTCGAGTGCCGTCAGGGCGATGACATCGCCGGCTACCGTGACCTCGTGTCCCGGAATGTCGATGGAGAGCTGCTCGATCTGGAACCGATTGGTGGGTTGATTGGTCTGGCTCCGGGCACGCCGAAGGACGGCGCGCAGGCGCAGGGCGAGCTCACGAGGACTGTAGGGCTTGGCCACGAAATCATCGGCACCGAGCTCGAAGGCAAGCACGCGATCGACCTCGTCATCTCGGCCGGAGACTAGAATGACGGGCTTGGCTCGGGTCTCCGGACGTGCCCGAATCCGTTTGAGCACGTCGGTCGCACGCATGTCATCCAGGTGGTCTTCGAGGATCAGCCCGGAGACCCCTTGCTCGCAGAGGAGCCGGATCGCGGTCTCTCCGTCGCGAGTGGCTTCGAGGTCGGGGCCGCTGGGCCCCAAGGATTGCCGTAGCGCTGCGAACAGGGAGCCATCACCGGCCACGATGCATCGATCTGCCGCCATCATCCGGGGGAGCTTGAGGACGGCGCGTGACAGGTTTGCGGCGCGTTCGTGTCGAGATCGTGATTCGTCCGTGGCAGTCCTGTAACGGGGCGGAGAGGGCGGAGGTGACGCGGGGTCGTCGCCTGGCTGTCACACGGCTGTCACACGTGGGTCTCAGAGTCCGGGGCGATTGGAGCCGGCACCTTGATGAAAGCACATCGAAATCAGTGGTTCTACATGAGTCTCGCGGCAGCTCTCACGGTGGCATCCTGCACCTCGGGCAAGAGCCCCGGAGATGCTGAAGGTGCGCCGCAGACGCGAGCGAGCTCGACGCTGACCATCAAAGGCTCGGACACGATGGTGATCCTCGCGCAGACTTGGGCGCAGGCTTTCATGGATGCCAATCCGGGTAAGGTCGTCCAAGTATCTGGAGGAGGATCAGGCACGGGGCTCGCCGCACTGATCAATGGCACGGCAAACTTGGCGAATGCTAGCCGTCCCATCAAAGACACGGAACAGAAGCAGCTCAGGGAACGCCGTGGGGCAGAGGCGAAGGAGTTCCGTGTCGCGTTGGATGCGCTTGCCGTGTACGTCCCGGTCACCAACAAGATCGAATCGCTCACGATCCCGCAATTGAAGAAGATCTTTCGCGGCGAAACCACGAACTGGAAAGACGTCGGAGGCGACGACCGGCGCATCGTCCTCTACAGCCGTGAAAACAGCTCCGGCACATACGCCTACTTCAAGGAGCACGTCCTCGACGACGAGGACTTCGCGGCAACCGCACAGACGTTGCCGGGCACGGCTGCGGTGATCAACGCCGTCAGCAAAGATCCCAGCGGCATTGGATACGGCGGGATCGCGTATGCGGAAGGCGTCCGCACCATCAAAGTGGCCCCGGCCGATGGCGAGCCGGTGGAGCCCAGCATGGCGAACGCCACCAGCGGCAAATATCCACTATCGCGCTTTCTCAACGTCTATAGCGTCGGAGAACCCACTGGCGTCGCCAAGGAATATCTAGACTTCGTGCTATCGGCCAAAGGTCAAGAGGTCGTGAAAGGAGTCGGCTACTACCCGCTTCCCAAGGAAGCTGGCACGGCGGCCCAGTGACCGAGCAGGTACTCGAGGCAGGAGAAACAGCCGAGGTTCCAGAAACCCAACGGCGAATCACGCTCCGGCCGCGCCGACGAAAATCCAAATTGGCGAGCTCCTTTCGCACGCCGCTCTGGCATCGCATCGCCGAACGCATGATCGCCGTGCTCGCGCTCGCAGCGATCGCGGCCATTGCGCTCATCTTCATCTTCATCGCACGCGAAGCGGCTCCAATGTTTTGGGAGACGGATTTTGCACAAGAGGTTCACCTCAAGGACCTCTTTTTCGCCAAGGAGTGGCCGGGTTACGATCACCCGGTCTTCATTTGGCAACCGGTTGGTGAGCCGGCGAAGTTCAACGTGATCCCGCTTTTCCTCGGGTCCCTCAAGGTAACCCTGCTCGCCATGCTGATGAGTGTCCCGATGGGAATCGGTTGCGCCATGTTCGTCGCCCTCTATGCGCCGAGGGCCGTTCGTGAAATCGTGAAACCCATGATCGAGCTCTTGGCCGGAATCCCATCCGTCGTCCTCGGTTTCTTCGCACTGATGGTGATCGCTTCGTGGGCGCAGAACACTTTCGGCTTTCACTACCGCTTGAATGCCGTGGTGGCTGCCATCGGTTTGGCGCTCACAATCGTTCCCGTGATCTTCACGATTGCGGAGGACGCAATTCAAAGCGTCCCGAAGACCCTCACGGAAGCTGCTCTGGCGCTTGGCGCCCGTAAGTACCAGGTCGCCCTGCGCGTCGTGCTTCCTGCCGCATTGCCGGGCATCGCCGCGGGAGTGGTCCTCGGTTTCGGCCGTGCCATCGGTGAAACGATGATCGTGCTGATGGCCTCGGGTAACGCTGCCATCATGGAGCTTTTCGACTTCACCACCAGCGTGCGAACGGTGACCGCGACGATCGCAGCCGAGCTCGGAGAGGTCGCCCAGGGCGATCCGCACTGGCGGGTTCTCTTCTTGCTCGGGGTCATGCTCTTCGGTGTGACGTTCGTGCTCAACCTGGTCGGCGATTTGTTCATCCAGCGCCTGCACAAGAGGCTGACGGCATCGTCATGAGGTACACGAAGCACGACTGGCTGCTCGCGGGACTGACTGGAATCTCGCTCGTCGTGATCCTCTTGCTACTCGCGGTGCTGCTCGGACAGATCGTATGGCAGGGCGCACCCGTCATCTCCGTGGAGTTCCTGACCGAGAGTCCGGGCGCCGACATGATCAGCGGCGGAATCTGGCCTGCGATTTACGGGACGGTGTTCATGACGCTGCTGATGACCCTCGCAGGCGTGCCCATCGGCATCGCGACGGCGATTTTCCTGAGCGAGTACGCATCCCCGCGGTCACGAATGGCCAAGTTGGTACGCATCGCCGTCGACAACCTGGCGGGCGTTCCCTCGATCGTGTTCGGTCTCTTCGGGCTTGGCTTCTTCATCATTTTCGTCGGGGGGAGCCTGGACTCGCTCCTCTACGACGATCCCACGCCTGTCTGGGGTAGGCCCTCCATTCTTTGGGCATCACTGACTCTCGCGGTGTTGACTCTGCCCGTCGTGATCGTAACCACGGAAGAAGCGCTACGAACCGTCCCTGCCGAGCTTCGCGACGCCTCTCTCGCCCTCGGAGCGACGCGATTTCAAACCGTCTACAAGATCGTCTTACCCAACGCGAAAGGCGGAATTCTCACGGGCGTGATCCTTGCGGTGAGCCGTGGTGCTGGTGAGGTGGCTCCGATCATCTTTTGTGGGGCCGCCAACTTCCTACCCTATCTTCCGACCGATCCGCGCGATATGTTCATGCACCTCGGCTATCACGTCTACGCCTTGGCCACGCAATCCCCCAATGTCGATGCCGCTCGACCCACTCTGTTCGGCACGGTGCTCGTCTTGCTCGTCCTCACGTTCTCGCTCAATCTGCTCGCCGTGATCATTCGTGCCCGTGCGCGCGCAGCACTTCGACCATGAGCAGATCCAAAGAAGCGGTTGCCGAAGCTCCCTCGAACGTGAAGATGGAGACGCGGGGGGTCAACGTCTTCTACGGGACCAATCAGGCCATCCGGGACGTCGACCTCGACATCGCCGATCGCAGCGTGACCGCACTGATCGGGCCATCGGGCTGCGGGAAGAGCACATATCTGCGAGCGCTCAACCGGATGAACGACACCATCGACGGTTGTCGCGTGGAAGGGCGTATTCTTCTCGACGGGGAGGATATCTACGACCGCGACGTCGATGCGGTGGAGGTGCGCCGCAGGGTCGGCATGGTCTTCCAGAAGTCGAACCCCTTCCCGAAATCCGTCTTCGAGAACGTAGCGTTTGGGCTCCGGATCGGCGGCGAGAAGGACAAAGACGTCATCGCTGAGCGCGTGGAGGAGTCCCTCAAGGGGGCGGCTCTATGGGACGAAGTGAAGGACCGGCTCCAAAGCTCGGCACTCGGGCTGTCGGGGGGCCAGCAGCAGCGGCTATGCATCGCGCGATGCCTCGCGGTGTGGCCAGAGGTCATTCTGATGGACGAGCCGGCTTCTGCCCTCGACCCGATCGCGACCGCGAAGATCGAAGAGCTGATCCGCGAGCTGCGGGAGCGCTACACCATCGTGATCGTCACGCATTCGATGCAGCAAGCCGCGCGAGTCAGCGATTTTACAGCGTTTTTCTACATGGGAGAGCTCATCGAGTACGGTAAGACGGACCTGATGTTCACGCGTCCGTCGAGAAAGCGCACCGAGGAGTATATTTCCGGTAGGTTTGGATAATGAGCAATACCAACCGGCCATTGCTGACCCACACGCACCAGGAATTCGAGGCGGAGCTGCGCAATCTGAAGGATCGGCTCCTCGCGATGGGCGGAAGGTGCGAGCAGATGATCAGCCTCGCCGTTCGCGCGTTCGAAGAGCGTGACGCGGCCCTGGCCCAGGAGGTCATGGACGCGGACCAGCAGATGGACGCAGACGAGCTCGCCGTCGACGAGATGGCCGTGAGGCTCTTGGCGCTTCGACAGCCGGTCGGGCGCGACCTCAGGTTCGCGGTCGCCGCGGTGAAAGCCTCCACCGACCTCGAGCGAATCGGGGATGAGGCGGTCAACATCGCCGAGCGCGCGATCGAGATGGAAATCTCGGACCGACTCAGCCCGCCCCGCGCCAAGCTCCCGGAGATGGCGCAACGCGCCGGCGCGATGCTAGGGGATGCGCTGAACGCGCTCGTCGAGGAGGACGCGGTGAAAGCTCGCGATGTCTTCGAGCAGGACGACGCAGTCGACGATATCTACAGCCAAGTGATGGGCCTCTGCATCGACTACATGAGGAACAACCCATCGCGCATTCCCGACGGCATGCGGATCTGCAACTGCGCGAAGTATTTGGAGCGCATCGCAGACCACGCGACGAACATCGCAGAGATGGTGATCTTCCTGGTCGAAGGGCGCGACGTCCGCCACGGTCATGGTTGAGGGATTGCCCCAGGATATCCGATCGGCGGGAACACCGACCCGGGTGGCGGGCAGTCGAAAAGCGTGGCGTCGACGACTGTGACGATCCCAGTTTCGACGTCGAGATCGGGCGTTCCCAGCATCATGTGAGTAGCGCCTCGTTCCAAGGCACGTGCGCGCGCGTCTGCGATCGCGTAGCGAGCGTCCCCGCCGAAGCCCTGCACGACACCGAGCTTTTTGCAGTAGGCGGGTGGTGCCCCGACGACGAGCACGGTGCTTCCGAGGTCGGTGGCGCCAACGTGCTTGCATGCAGCGGGAAAGAGAATACAGACGAGGATACCGACGACGCGCGTCGAAAGCACCGACGGCGACGCGAAGACCTTACAGCGAGGCTTGAAGCTGGATGCGGACGGTGGTCCCCCCATCGCCAAATGCCTCGGAAGTGCTCCAGTCCTCGGATACATCGGCCTGGATTTTGAACGGGTGCTCGAAGAAGTACCAACTCAGCGAGAACGTCACCCCGTTGCTCTCCGGGAGGCTGGTGTTCGAGGTGATGCTCCGGATGATCGAGCCTCTGCCTGCAAACTCGAGACGAATCTTGGGAATCATATAGCCGGCCTGCGCCATCCAGCCGACTCCGTTTCTCGGAGCAGTCGGCTCGACGGGATTGCCGTCGGGATCGGTGGTAATGTCACCGATGCTGCGCGTCCCCGTGCGAAGGGCAAACTCGCTGAGCAGCGAGAACCCACGCGCCTTGAACATCGCATCCACGTAGGCGAAGTTGTAGTTGGCGGTGCCGCCGTCGGCAAAGGGCGCACCAACCATCCCGCGAACTTGGTCGGCATTGTTGAAGAATGCATAGGTCGCGCCCAAACTCAGCCGTGGCTTCGTGCGCTCGAAGTCTGCCTCGGTGTAGTCGTCGAAGATGCCGAGCGGCAGGTATTCCAACCGGATGAGGTAGACCACTCCGAAATCCTGAAAACGGAAGTTGTTGATCCCATTGCCCGCAGAAATGCCGAGCACATACCGCATCTTGTTCTTACCGAGGAAGTCCCTCGACCGAATGTCCACACCGATGTCGCGATCGAGGCTGAACTCCGAGTTCACCTGAGATCGGTCGACCATCTGCAGATCGCCCGAAGAGATCACCCGTTCCCGATTCGACGAGAGCTTGTACTGCCCAACTCGAACTTCGACATTCTTGTTCTGTGTGAAGTCGAGATAGTAGTCGAGCACCACGCTGTCGGGTCGCGTGGGGTCGATCTCGAGCTTGTAGTGGTTGTCCTTTCCAAAGGCAGTGCCCTGGAAGATGAAGCGTGCTCGGCGAATTTGGAACTCGTTACGCAACTCCTCCGGCTCGTCCGCCTCCCGCGGTCCCACGTTTCCGCGCACTAGCGTGTAGAGGAACTGAACGCGCACGCGGATCCGCAACTGAAAATCTCCGTCTGCGCTGTTGATCTCCAGGCCTTTGCCCGGCTTGAACGCGATTCCTCCCGGTTCCACGGGATGAGCGCCCATCATTTCCTCCTCCCCTTTGGGCCGAAGCTCCTCTCCGAGGATTCGGCCTTCCGACGGGGATGCTTCGGGCTCCGAAGGCGGAGTCTCGACGACCGACGTGCTTTCCTCGGGCTCCTCCCCCGGAGGCTCTTCGACCACTGCCGGAGCGCCCGTGGCAGATGGCTCGCCGTCCACCGGCGCACCCTGCGCAGACCCTTCGGCGGCGGCCTCCTCCTCCTGCGCCAGGGCGATGTTGGTGAAACCGAGCGCTGCAAGCGCAACGAGGGCGTGACAAATTAGGCGATTGGGCGTCATGGAATCGCGTGGTACCCGGTTAGTGTGTCAGCTCGGTGACACCTGCGTGTCGCTCTTGCTGCTATTGAAACGGGGGACACGCAGCTGAAACTGGGTCCACCCCCCAGCGCTATCGACCGTGATCCGGGCTCCTATCTGGGCGACCAGGTGCTTGACGATCGAGAGCCCGAGGCCGGTCCCGCCGAGCTCGCGAGACCGCCCGGCGTCCACCCTGTAAAACCTCTCGAAGATACGCGGAAGATGTCTCGCAGGGATTCCAGGACCGGAGTTGGCGACCTCGATGAGGACATCGCCGTCTTCCGCCGCGACGCTGATCCGAACTTCTCCCCCGTGAGGGCTATACTTGATGGCGTTGTCGACGAGATTGATGAGCACTTGCTCGAGCGCTCGTTCCTCAGCCGTCACCGCAGGGGCGTCGTCGAGGCCTGAGCACACCACATTCAACTCCTTGGCCTTGGACTGCGACTCCAGCCCCCGTATGACTTCGTCGAGCAGGCCCCCTGCATCGACAGACGCGAGCTCCAACTCGAGCTCGTGGCCCTCGAAGCGGCTGAGATCCACCAGATCGTTCACCAACGCCTGCAAACGCCGCGTGTGCCTGAGAATGACGTCGAGAAACTCGTTCGCAGACTCCGGATCGTGGATCGCTCCTTCACGGAGGGTCTCGGCGAATCCTCGAATCGCAGTGAGCGGCGTGCGGAGCTCATGACCCGCATTGGCGACGAAGTCTCTTCGCACCTGGTCGGCAACTCGCTCCGCCGTCACATCGTGAAAGACGCTGACGACACCCCTTCGATGGGGTAGCGGTGATACCGACGCTCGGAGAACGCGGCCAGGGCGACCGCGCGGTCCCTCGATCTCGATCTCGAACAAGGCGGAAAATCCGCGCTGCGCCTCCTCGATCGCCCGATGGAAATCCGGGTGGCGGATGGCCTCCGTAGCGGTCTTCCCTTCGGCGTCGAAGCCCACGAGCTTGGTCAACACCTCGTTGGTGAGCGCGATGCGGCCATCGACATCGGTCACCATGACCGCTTCGGCCATCGCGTCGAGAATCGTCTGAAGGCGGTCCTTGCGGCTGCGTTTCTTCTCCTCGCTCGTCGAGAGGCGATCCGCCAACGTATCTAGAGCGCGCCCCAGGTCTCCGATGGGTCCCGGACGGGCCAGCCGAACGCGCTTATCGTATTCCCGATCCATCAAGGCGTTGACCACCTGCTGAAGACGTCGTGTGTCGCCAGCGTCCCGACGCGAAGCGACCCAGCCGGCGAGGCATCCCAAGGCAACCCCTCCGAGCACGATCGCCCACGCGGGAGCCTCGGGGGCAGCGCTCTGCCAAAACACATACAGAAGAGCCATCATCAGCGCGATGACCCCTCCCAGCAGGGTGTACCGTCGAGTCACGGCCGGAGAATACGCCGGGTGCGGCGCGCGACCAACCTAGGACTTGAGAGCCCGGTAGCCGACACCCCGTACCGTTTCGATGTTGGCGGCCCCGGCGCCTAGCTTCTCGCGGAGCCTTTTCACATGCGTATCGACCGTGCGAGTCTCGACATTGGGCGCATACCCCCACACCCGTTCGAGAAGCGCATCTCGCGATTGCACCCGGCCGGCACGGCTCGCCAGGTCGAGGAGCAACCGAAACTCGAGCGCAGTCAGAAGAACCTCCTCGCCTTGGACCTCGACGCGATGCGCCGGAACGTCGATGACGAGATCACCCAACGAGATCACCTGTGGACCCTCTGTCTCGGCGGCCGGAATCGTTCGCCGTAGAATCGCCTCGACCCTGAGCACGAGCTCCCTTGGACTGAAGGGCTTTGGCACGTAGTCGTCGGCGCCGACCTCGAAGCCGACCACGCGATCGACCTCATCACTTCTAGCCGTGAGCATGATCACCGGCAGGCGAACCGTTTGACCGCCGCGCCGCAGACGTCGACACACCTCGATGCCCGAGATATCTGGCAACATGACGTCGAGCACCAGCAGATCGGGTTGGCTTCGCTGGATTTCCGCAAGCGCAGTCGCACCATCATGCACGACCACGACGTCGTGGCCGGCGCCGCGGAGGTTGAACGCCACCAACTCGGCCAAATCTATCTCGTCCTCTACGACTAGGATTCGCGAGCCCATGGTGCTCCTGAAGCGTGCGAGGCCGCTGTGACGGCTTTGTGACGGACGCGTTCCAAGCAAGCAACCCCGAGTCTACCCAGCACACCCCCACTCTCACCCCAGATGAGGCCAAAATTGCGGGTGATTGAACCCTTGGGACTTTGCGTTTGAGCCGGGTCCACGGTGATGAGAGGCTTGGCGCCGAGGAGCCATGAGAATACCACTAGCGAACCTGCTTGCGCGCAACCCCTTACCCAAAGTCGGCGAGTTGATGACACAAGTCGTCCAAACCAGCGATCGCGTTCGGGAGCTGATCGAGCTCCTCGGAAAGGGCGACCAGGCGGGGGTCGAGCGCGTGGCCAAAGATATCAGCGTGATGGAGGGGAAGGCCGACGACGCGAAGAACGCCGCCCGCTCGAAGATGCCGGTCAGGCTGTTCATGCCGGTGGACCGGCGAGATGTCCTGAAGCTGATCAGCCAGATCGATGCGATTGCGGACTGCGCTGAAGACGTCGGTGTGCTCCTCACCATCCGGCCTTTGACGATACCTGAAACCATGAGGCCGATTCTGAACCTGTTCGTGGAGCGCGTTTTGGAAACGATACGAGAGGCTGCAAAGCTGATCGATTTGATCGATGATTTGGTGGAATCGGGCTTCTCCGGGCCGCCCGCAGAGCGTGTGCTCGAGCAGGCGGCGATTCTCGGGCGAGCCGAGCACGAGGCGGACAAGATCCAAGATCGATGCGCGAAGATTCTTTTCAAGGAAGAAGGATCGATGCCTCCCGCGGCGCTCTTCATGTGGACGAAGGTTCTCAACAAGATCGGCGACATGGCAAACCATGCTGAAAACGTAGGGGACCAGTTCCGGCTTTTCGTCGCCGGCTAGGCCAGTCTCATGGAGCTCTCCACGATCGTCTTGGCCGTCGCGGCCGTCGCAGGTCTCTATATGGCCTGGAACATCGGTGCGAACGATGTGGCCAACGCGATGGGCACCTCGGTGGGCTCGGGGGCGCTGACGCTCCGTCGGGCGATCATCGTCGCGGCGATCTTCGAGTTCGGCGGCGCCATGCTGGTGGGCGGAACGGTGACCCAGACCATTCGCCAAGGCATCGTCGAGGTCTCTGCGTTTGGGGACGATCCGATGGTGATCGCCATCGGCATGACCTGCTGCCTGCTCGCCGCTGCGCTTTGGCTGAACATCGCGACGTACTCGGGGTGGCCGGTGTCGACCACGCACAGCATCGTCGGTGCGGTGGTTGGATTCGGCTTGATCGCTGGCGGGCTGGACGCCGTGAACTGGTCGGTGATGGTCAAGATCGTGGCCAGTTGGGTGATCTCCCCCGTATTGGGGGGCTTCTTAGGATACGTCGGATTCGTGTTCATCAAGCGGCGCATCCTGAACGCAGACCGGCCGCTGCTCGCATTGCGGGGCTGGGGCCCGATCATGATCTTCCCGATCTTCGCAATCCTGACACTCAGCGTCCTTTTCAAGGGCCTCAAGCCTCTGAAGCTCGACCTGGCGCTCGGACCTGCCCTCGGCATCGCCGTGTTGGTGGGCCTGCTGGCCAGCATGCTGTCCGTTCCGTTACTACGAAGATTCGCCCGCCTGGCCTCCGAGGACAAACGCGAGCACAGCTACCGCGCGGAACGGGTCTTTCTCGTTCTCCAGGTGTTCACCGCGTGCTTCGTGGCCTTTGCGCATGGAAGCAATGACGTGGCCAACGCGGTGGGCCCCATGGCAGCGGTCTTTGGCGCCACATCCGGCGAGCTCGGGGCGAACGTACCAGTCCCTTACCGCGTGCTTCTGATTGGCGCGGCGGGAATCGTCGTCGGCCTAGCCACTTACGGCTACAAGATCATGGCGACGATCGGAAAGAAGATCACCGAGCTCACCCCCTCGCGAGGCTTTGCGGCGGAGTTCGGGGCGGCGACTACGATCGTGCTTGCGAGCAAGCTCGGACTGCCCGTCAGCACGACCCACACGCTCGTAGGCGCGGTGATCGGCGTGGGCTTTGCTCGTGGCATCGGCGCCATCAATACCAAGGTGGTCGGTGGCATCATCGCGAGCTGGCTGATCACCGTGCCGTTCACCGCAATCCTGGCTGCTGGTCTGTTCTTGATCGGCAGGATCTGGTTGCCCTGAGTGGCCACCATCCCGGCCGCGCGCTAAGCACGGCCCATGGCTTTGTCCGTCGGCATCGTGGGCCTACCCAACGTCGGGAAATCGACGCTATTCAACGCCCTCTCCGAAAAGGAAGCAGAGGCAGCGAACTACGCGTTTTGCACGATCGACCCCAACGTCGGGATCGTCCCGGTTCCCGACAGGAGGTTCGAGCAGCTCGTCGAGCTCTACCATCCGAAGAAGGTGGTGCCCGCCACCGTGGAGTTCGTCGACATCGCCGGGCTCGTGCGCGGCGCCTCGAAGGGGGAAGGCAAGGGCAACGCGTTCTTGAGCAACATTCGCGACGCCGATGCCATCGCGCACGTGGTCCGTTGCTTCGAGGATGACAACATCTTGCACGTCGACAATCGCGTGAATCCTCTGTCGGACATCGAGACGATCGAAACCGAGCTGATTCTGAAGGACCTCGAGACGGTGCAAAAGCGTCTCGACAAGGCCGAGCGTGCAGCGAAGGGCCAGGACCCCTTCGAGAAGAAGGCGCTAGCGCTCTGCAAGCGCCTGGTGCACTCCCTCAACGAAGGGAAGCCTGCCACGGCGATCGAGCCGAACGACGACGACGAGGCGACGGTGCTCCGCGACATGTTCCTGCTCACCAGCAAGCCGACGTTCTTCGTCGCCAACGTCAAGGACGACCAGCTAAGCGACATCGAACACGACCCTTTGATCGGCCAGGTTCTCAAGCTCGGCGAGGAACGTGGCGTCCCGGTGGTCGTCATCAGCGCGGAGATCGAATCGGAAATCATGCGGCTCCCCCAGAACGAGCGCGCCGAGTTCGTCGAGTCGCTCGGTCTCGACGAGCCCGGGTTGCACAAAGTGATTCGCACCGGCTACGCGACGCTCGACCTGATCACCTACTTCACCGCGGGCGATCCCGAGGTTCACGCCTGGACGATCAGCCGCGGCACGAAAGCGCCTCAGGCCGCTGGGAAGATCCACTCCGACTTCGAGCGGGGATTCATCCGTGCCGAGGTCATGAAATGCGAGGATCTCTTCGAGCTCGGCTCCGAGCAGGCGGTGAAGGCTGCCGGCAAGCTCGCGATCGAAGGCAAAGAGTACGTCGTGCAGGATGGTGACATCATGCACTTCCGGTTCAACGTGTAGTAGCGATCAGTCGCTATAGGCCTTGAAGCCGACGATCGGACCGCAGTCGATCTCGTAGAGAGCCACGCCGTTCTCGTCTTCGCCCATGGGGTGGTTCTCACCGCCGCCGACGCCGATCTTCAGGTTCGCATCGGTGTAGGCGAGGAAGTCGCACATCTCCCCGCCCTGGAGCCCACGCCTGAGCTCCTGATCGGTGTTGTTGATGAACCCGCACTCCGATCGCAAGAATGGTGCGCCGTTGTTGTTCATCGGGGGGTCGATGATCGAGCCGATCGGCTCGCCGATTCGATTCTGGATGTCGAAGACCGTCTGCCTCGTGCCGTCCTCTTGAACGAAGCTCAGATTGAACGACTTGCCCCACTGGTGATAGTGGCCAAGCACGTAGTAGACGTTGTAGTCGACCTGATCTTTACCGAGGTACTGCAAGAACGGCTCTCGCAGATCGCACATGATCGAGGATCGGGACTCCTTCGGAACTCCATTTTCCTGAGGCGGAATTCGAAGCTGGCCAATGGCGAAGCTGAAAGGGGTGAGGCGAATCTCGACCTCCGCGGCGGGCACGGTCTCGACGTCCATGGTCATCGCGGTCTCCAGGGGCGCCGCCGAAATGTTCAAGAGATGGGTGCTGCCGACGACCACGCTGCGCGCCGGAATCTCGAGGGCCGAGCCATCCGGAAACGCCTGAATCTCCTGCAACGTCTGGGTCGATTGGGCAAAGAAGACCCCGCCCGCGGCGGCCGCCAAATACTCGCGAAACCCACGGTCGCTGCAGCGCCAGGTGCCTTCGAGCCTGGCGTCCGGGCCTTCGACCTCGTAGTCGGGCGGATAAGCCGCCTCCGGGACGAAAAACCAATTCGAATGATGCCAACCGCCTCCGTTGGTCTGCCGGATTTTGTTCACGTAGATCGGCTCGTCGTTGCCGAGCACCCAGCTCTGGCAGATGTTCGTGCGCTCTTCGCCATCGTTTACGAGGATCGGATCGTAGGTGTGGGTCAGGGTCGGAGTGAACGCGCCGGTCCCTCCATTCCCGCCGGTTCCGGGGTTTCCGCCGCTACCACCCGCGCCGAGGCCGGCCGTGCCGCCCTCGCCGCAGCCTAGGGTCAAGAGAGTCAAAATCGACGATAGAGCTATCACACGCATGGGCCTAAGATCCTCCACGAACGGGGTTTTTGCAAGCGGACCAAATGCTCCCGGCGAGCATCAAAGAACGGTGACCTCGATCAGGAGGTATTCGTTGGTCCCGTGATTGTCGATGTGCCAGAGGACGGGCGTCCCCTCGGGGTAGTCCTTCGAGGCGGTCCACGGATCCGACGAATTGTTGAGAAACTGGCTGTCTCTCGGGATCAAGACCTTTCGCTCGAAGACCACCTCGTCGCCGATCACGAGGCTCATCGTCGCTTCGCCCGGCACCGGAGCCGTCAGCGCGAAATGGTAGGTGCGCACCTCGATTTGGTCTCCGGCGCGGATCGCGCGGAGCGATGGCTGCTCGAGCGTGAGCCAACTGCAAAGGGGAACCCGGTCATCGGGCTCCCGGGTGTACACGGCGAGGACGGTGAACGTATCGAAGCATTCCGGCAAGTAGGCCGCAATGCAGGATGAGCCGGGCGGGAAGGTGAAGCACTCGCCTTCCGGGAAGTCTGGGCAGTCCTTCGGAGTGAGCTGACAGTCCGATCCTTCGGGCGGCGCCCCGAAGAGCTCGTCGCCCTTGTCGGTCGGTACCCACTTCGAATTGTCGATGAGGGGTCCGGGCTCGCCGGTGCCGCCGGAACCACCGGTGCCGCCTGTGCCGCCACCGCAGCCCCAGCCGAGGAGCCCGAGGAGACACAACGAGAAC
Source organism: uncultured delta proteobacterium (assembly GCA_963792825.1). GTDB lineage: Bacteria > Myxococcota_A > Polyangia > Polyangiales > Houyiibacteriaceae > SG8-38. The sequence goes on from CAWBXS010000002.1 coordinate 841,641, forward strand.
AGAGCAGGGCTACGCATGTCGCCTCGAAGGATAGGTGCTCGGTTGCGGCCGGGCTAGCTTTCGCGCGGACAGTCGATTCGAACGACCACGTCGGGCTTCACCTTCAATGCGCCAAGCGCCGCCGTGTACGGCTTGATCCCGAAATCGGGCTGGTGAACCTTCACCTCGGTGACCCACCGGTCGCCGTTCGCCCGGATGCTGGTCTGAATGCCGCGGGATTTTCCGTGGAGTTGAAGCGTTCCCTCGACCGCAAAGCCCTCGCCCCGCTGCACGACGTTCGTCGAATCGAAGCGGATCTCCGGATGCTTGCGCACGCGGAGCACGTCTTTGGCGACGTTGTCCGCGATCTTCTTCTTGTCTCCCTTGGTGAGCGTCGATGGGTCGTCGCGCCCATCGACCTGGGCACAGACGACCCGTACACTGCTCGGATCGAAGGTGGCGCTGATCGCATGGGTGTCCTCGTCCACCTCGATCGAGAACCGCTCGACCCGAAGCTTCAAATCGTGCGCAATCCGGGAGAGCAACCCGTCTTTGTATGTGAAAACGAGACATTCGGAGTTGTAGGCGTCGTACCGGACCATCGCCCGGCGATGTAGCTCACCGCCGGGCAATGAGCCAATTTGTCGACGTTCCGGTCACGGAGTCTCGACGTAGTAAGACCCGAGAAGAATGAACATTTCCTCCTCGGTCGTCACGCCGCCACCGACGGGGCACGCATCGCAGACGCCGCCGTCGCCGCACACCGAGTCGTCGCCATTACAGGCCAACCCCTCGTTCGGGCCGCCGAAGCAGGAGCGATCTTCGGGCACGCATCCGCACGTGAAGAGACCGAGGCCAGCCTGGTTGGCGAGCGGCGCGAATTGGTCGACGAAATCGCAGGTCTCTGCATCCGGCTTTTTCGATTCCCTTCGCACCTCCGCCGGGTTGCTTTCGCCGTTGTCCCAGAGCGAGCAGTAGACGAAGGTGCGATCCTCGTCGTTCGGGCTGTCGAACCGCGGAATCTCGTCGCCCGTGAACCGTTGATAGAGTGGATCGGCGTAGTCGAAGCTCTGGTAGTCCGGCTCCCGATCGGGGCGGGTGCAGGGGTTCGTGGCCGGCGTGGTCGGATCGTTGTCATCGTCGCAGACCGCATTGGGCGGGAACCAAACTCGAAAATCCTTGCCGTACCGATGGGTGTGTGTGCTGAGCGTCATCAGACGGCCGTACTGTGGGATCTTGAAGCTGGCGCACGCCTCTTTGGATGAATACGCTTCGATGCGTCCCATTCCAAAGATGTCGTCCGCATCGAAGATCTGAGTGCGGGGGTAGAGCAGTTGATCGGACGGCGCGAAGGTGAGATTCATCCACTGCTCGACCGTGGTGTCGGCCTTGGTCAGGTTGAAGGCGTGGCTGTCCCACACGATGAAGCCTTTGACGGGCGCCATCGCGAACACGTTCGGCGGGTACGACTCGCGGAAGCTGGACTCTTGCGCCGTCGCTAGGTTCTGCCGGACCGTTGCCCTGCCGAAGAAGCCTGCAATCGTGCCCAGCTCGGGCGGCGCATTGCGATAGTTGATGCACGCGATCGTCGTCAGCGGCTCGGTGGCGCATTGGCTGCGCTCGCCGCACTCGTCGCCACCGGGCGTGCAGTCCATTCCCGCGCTGTCTCCCCCTAAGCACTTCCAGTTCTTCCAGGCCTCGTTCGTCGGGTCTAGCTGCTCTTGTTTGTCGTCGGGCGGAACGTAGAACTCGATGATGCTGTGGTGAGACTGCGGGTCCTGCGCGAGCAGAAGCTGATTGTAGACGAAGCAGTCCTGGTCGGGACCGCCCTGGGCGTCGCCGCAAGGAACGACGAACTCCTCGGGAATCGTCGCGGAGTAGTCGTAGTAACTCACGAAGCAGACCTCTCCCTCGCCTTCGGCCGGAACCGTCCAGCCCCCGGAATAGAACTGAACGCCTTCGTCGACGGCGGGTGCGGGGAGCGGCTGGATCTTGTTCGGTGCGAGGTCGCCTTGGAGGTCGCAGGACGCGAACTGCTGCGAGCCCGCCACGATGCCCGTCTCGGGCGCGCCGCCGCGAATCCACGCACGCAGGAGAGCCAGATCGTCCTCGCTCAAGAGGTCGTTGCTGGTGGGCATGGCACCGCCCGAGATGGGATTCGGCAACGCGCTCAGCTGAAAGCCGAGGGTCTTGGCAGCGACTTTTTGATAGAGCAAGCTCAGCTCCTGCTCACCGGGGAACACGCGCACATAGTCGCCGGAGGTCGCGGCAACGTTGATCAGATTCCCGTAGGCGTTTTGAGGCTCGAGGTTGAGCCCCGCCTGCGCCGCCTGACCATGGCAAGCCGAGGCCGTGCATCCGCGAGCCTCGAAGATCTGCTGCTGAACCTGGGCGAATGTGCTGTCGGCGTCGCACTTCGGAGCCTCTCCGGTGCTCACTGGGTCCGATCCACAAGCTGCCAGGAAGAGCATGGCCGAGAGGCCAATCGCGTATTGAACGGGTTTCATTTGATCACTCCAGAAGGTGTTTATGGCTAAGTGAGGGCGGGATTCTTGGTACACCGGTTAGGGGGCGCTCACGTAGAACGACCCAAGCGGGATGAACATCTCGTCGTCGGTCGTGACGCCGCCGAGGAGCGGGCACGCATCGCACAGGCCGCCTTCCCCGCACACGGAGTCATCACCGTTACAAGGTTGACCCTGATTGCTGCCTCCGAGACAAACGCGCTGCGGGGGCGGGCATCCACAGGCCGCCAGCGGGAAGCTGCAGGCGGGGGTGTTCGGCTTCGTCGACTCGCGCTTCACACGGAGCGGATCGTCGGCGCCGTTGTCGTAGACCGCACAGGCCTTGAACGTGCGGTCCGCCGTGGCCGGCGAGGAGTAGTCGTCGGGCGGATCGTAATAGGTGTAGACCGGGTCATCGTAGAGGCGGCTTTCATAGTCCGCCTCGCTCGACGGAGGGAGACAGTTGCTCGGCCCCTGACATGGCTCGTTGGGGGGCAACCAGATGCGGAACAGCTCGCCACGGCCATGCATGTGCGAGCTGAGCGACAGCAGCTGCGCGTATCGAGGAAGCGTCCACGTGGTGCAGACCTCTCGCTTGGTGAAGGGCGCCACCGGCGTCATCGCAAAGATGTCGTCTGCTTCGAAGATCTGATGGCGAAGCCAGGTCCGCTCGGACTCGGGTGCGAAGGTGAGATTCACCCACTGTTCGATCGTCGTCGCCTTCTTGGTGAGGTTGAACGCGTGGCTGTTCCACGAGACGAAGCCCTCGAGGGGTAAGACCGAGTAAACCCCGGAGGGCGGCAGGTCGATCGAGGTCGACTCTTGAGCCCCCGATAGCGGAGCGAGGGTCTCTCCATTGCCGCCTACGCCCCCGCCGAGACCGAAGTCCCGCGGTGCGAACGGGTAGCCGACGCAGGCGACCGAGGTGACGGCGGGCGTCGCACACTGGCCTCGGGCACCGCAGGCATCCGGCACCGTGGGGTCGCAACTCTGGCCGGCCGCGTCCCCTCCGAGACACTCCCAAGGGCCCCAGCCGGTGCCATTCGGGTCGGACTCGGGTGTGTAAACCGAAATGATGCTGTGGTGGGATTGCCCATCCTGGGCGAGCTCGTTCCGGCGAAAGGCAAAGCACTTTCGGCCAACGCCGAACTCGTCACAGTCGACTTGGTACTCCTCGGGCACCTGCTCGCTGACGTCGTAGTAGGTGGCAAAGCACACCTCGTCTTCAGCTTCGCTATCGAGGGCCCACGCACCAGCGTAAAACTGAATGCCTTCTCCCGGGGCCGGAGGTGGAAGCGGGTTGATCTTGTTCGGGTCGGCTTCGTAGGAGCCGGCGCAACCGAGCGGCTCGAGCGTGTTGTCGACGATCGTGCTCGAAGGGGCGCCGCCACGAATCCAATGTCGCACCGCCTCGAGCTGGTCGGCGCTCAGCGGCTCCGCGTTGAGCGGCATGGGCTGCCCGAGGCTCCCGAGGTCCGTGCCTTCGGTCGCCGCAGCGAGCTTGAGATAGAGAAGACTGAGGTCCTGGTCTCCGGGGAACACGCGCTCGATCGAGGGGTCCACCATGCTCGGCTGCCGGACCAGAGAGTCGTAGGAAGCACCTGCGCGAAGATCGAGCCCGCCGCTCTTGGCTTCCCCATGACACGCGCTCGCGGTGCAGCCCTTGGCCTCGAACACAGTCGCCTGAATCGCCTCGTACGTGCTGGCGTAGTTGCAGTCTTTGGGCGCGGTGTCGGGTCCGGGATCGGTACCGCCGCAGGCGAACAAAAACAGCGCGCTGAGCGCGCTGAAAACAAGAGAGAAAGGCCTGCACTTCAACATTAAGGCTATCGTCCTGCGCAGCACCTAGTGATGAGTCGGTGCTCCGTCAACTGACTACCATTCAATTGACGGAGAGCGCGCCGTCGCGCAAGGCTTCGGGGCTCGCCGAGAAAGGTTCGCCATGCCGCTCGAAATCCTGTTCAAGGCCGCCAATTACCTAGTGATTCCATTCTGGGCGCTCCTGATCCTGGCGCCGCGATGGTCTTGGACGAAGCGATTGGTGCACGGCCCGGTCGTTCTTTTGCTGCTTGCACCGGTCTACGCCTACATGCTCTTCGGGTACGGGCTGGCCCCCAAGGGAACCGAGCTCACCACGCTCTACGGTCTGATGATCGGGTTCTCGGCGCCGCAGCTGGTCGTCGCAGGCTGGATTCACTACCTGATCTTCGATCTCTTCGTCGGAGCTTGGGAGAGCCGCGATGCGATCCGGCGAGGGCTGCCCCATCTGCTCGTGGTCCCTTGCCTGGTCGCCACCCTGATGATCGGGCCGGTCGGCCTGCTTCTCTACCTTCTCGTCCGCTTCTTTTACAGCTCGGTCCTCGAGTACGAAGAAGCCGACGGCCTGCAGCCTGACCCGTCCCCCCAAGCCCTCCCATGAAGAAAGGGCCGGCGCCATCGAGACGCCGGCCCTTCTGGATCAGGACTCCCACCAAGGGGGGAGCTCGCTCAGGGGCTAACTCGCCCGCACCTCCGGTGAGAGTCCGATTCTAGAATTGCCGTCCATATGCACATTCCTCCCCCGGCGATGCCGGCGCTCGTGGGTCTCTGAGCACCATGCCCAGACCACTCGGAGCGTTCCTTGGTGGTTAGACCCGCGGTTATCGAGGGCCATTTCACGGCAGCGAGTCCCCTTTCGGAGTTCGCACCATTGCGGGGCAATCTACCCAACCGCCACCCGCGGCAAGTCGCATTGCGAAAAGGGAGGTCCCTCTTTCGGGCAACGCTACTCACCCTTGGAAGATAATCGCAAAAGCTCTCTCGAGCCAACTCGAGAACGGCCTCAGAGCAGGAATTCGTCTCCGAGCTGGAGAATCTGCAGATTCCGCCCGCGGAGGTGGGCGAGCTCTCGCAGCACCCGAGCCTCGAAGGTGGGCTTGATATGATAGAGAAAGATCGGCAGCTCGTCACTCAACTCGAGCTTGTCGAGCTCGGTTGCCAACGTCTCAGGAGTCAGATGCCGTGAGCTGTACGCGAGGTCCGCTTCGTCGTTTGGAAAGGAGACCTCCATCATCAAAGCCTGAAGGTCATCGAGGGCATTGATGCGTGTCCAGAGCTCCTCGGTCGGTCCGGTGTCTCCGCCGTACACGATGCTGGACTGGTTCTGGCGGACGATGAAGGCCGACGTATCGACGGTGTGATTGACCAGGACGGGCTGGACCGTGTAACCGTCGACTTCGGCTTCCTGGTTGACCTCCAATTCGACGAAGCGCACGGTCGGCCCGTCCTTTGCGTCGATCCGGGTGAAATCGGGCCAGAGAACGTCGTTGAAGAAGTGCTTTCGAAGCGCTTCGATCGTCGCGGGAATGCCGACGATGTCGAGGGTCGATCCACCTTGTTGGCAACGGTTGTCGGCGAGCGTCGCGAGGTCGCGAACGTGATCCATGTGCGGATGACTGACCAGGACCGATCGAATCCGTCGCTGTTCGTCGAGCGAGAGCGTGCTCGTGATCGCCCCGGCATCGATTGCAACGGTGTCGCCGAGCAGAAAGCTCGACGTGCGATGCTTCGGGGTTTCGCCACCGTGACAGCCGAGCACCCGAAGCTGCATCAAGAGCCCTCCGAATTACGGATGAACTCGAGAAACTCGACGAGCCGCCCCTGGTCTCTGACGAGCACGAAACCGCTCGAGACCTCGACCACCCCGACGCGGGCGAGCCTACGCAAGGCGTTGCGCACCTGGTTCTTCTCGGTGCCGAGCTTGAGCGCGAGGTCTCTCTCGGTGATGTCCGGGGCGGTCGAGGCTTCGGCGCTCTGAAGCACCTCTTGAAGCTCTAGAATCACCCGAACGGTGAGGTCGTCCTCGAGCAGGACATCGATGAACCGGTTTGCGTTTTCCAGTCGCTCGGCGAGGTGCCGAATCAATCGGATTGCGATCTCTCCGGTGCCCGCGACCATTTCTTCGAGCTTGTCGGCAGGGACCTTGAGCAACTCCGCTTCTTCCACGACCTCGACAGTTGCAGAACGGGGACGACCCATCACGACGGCCATCTCGCCGAAGAAGTCGCCCGGACCTAGCGTCATGACGACTCGTTGCCGGCCCCGGGACTCCTTGAGGACCCGAACCTTTCCAGTGCGAATGACGTACATGGAGCTACCGGGATCGCCTTGGCGAAACACGGTCGCTCCTGCCGAGACACGAACCCCGAATCTATCAGCCAGCGACTGATCTTTCATGCCCCCCATCGGTCAATGTAGCCCGCTGCGAGGTCGACCGCCAGAGCGTTCCACCGTAACCTCGCGACTGGGCTTCGATGTCGTTCGACTGGCAGCAAGTGCAGGATTTTGCGCCGGAGCTAGGCGTTGCCCTCGAGCTCGGAATGGCGCTCGCCGCGTCGGTGCATGCCATCTTGAACAAGACCGATGCGCGCGGCGCAACGGCGTGGGTGGCGGTGATCTGGCTCGTTCCGTTCGCCGGCGCGATCTTCTACGTGCTCTTCGGAATCAATCGGATTCAACGACGAGCGAAGGGGCTCAAAGCGAGCTCCACGGGTTACGGCGTCCGGGTGGACGACGGGCCCCGGTCACCCGAGGACCTCGACCGCGAGCTCGGAAGGGATCGCTTGGGAATGATCGAGCTCGCGCGGGTGGTCGGCAACCTGACGCACCGCCCGTTGCTGGTAGGAAATCGGCTGGACCGGCTCGTGAACGGGGACGAGGCCTATCCCGCGATGTTGGAGGAGATCCGAAACGCGCGAAGCTCCATTTCGTTGATGAGCTACATCTTCGAAGCCAAGAGTGCCGGAGGCGAGTTCGTCGAGGCGCTTGCGGAGGCACACGCACGGGGTGCGCAAGTCCGCGTTCTGATCGACGACGTGGGAACTCGATACGCGCGTCCGCGCATCCACCGGGTCTTGAAAAAGCGCGGCGTCCCCGTGGCGAAGTTCCTGCCCGCGTTTCTTCCCCGTTCTTTCACCCATTTCAATCTGAGAAATCACTGCAAGATCCTCGTCGTCGACGGGCGTATCGGTTTCACCGGAGGGATCAACATCCGTCAAGGCTGCGTGTTGGCATCCAACCCGAAGACGCCGACCAAGGACTTGCACTTCCGCGTCGCCGGGCCGGTGGTCGCGCAGCTCCAGGAGGCTTTCGTCAGAGACTGGTCGTTCACGACCGGGGAAACGCTCGAAGGTGTTCTCTGGTTCCCTGAGCTCGACGCCGAGGGCGAGACCCTCGCACGAGGCATCACGGACGGACCGGACCTGGACATCGAGAAGCTTCATTGGGTCTTTCTGGCGGCCGTGGGAGCGGCTCGCCGTTCGATTCGCATCATGACCCCCTACTTCTTGCCAGACCGAGTGTTGTTGAAGGCGCTCCACCTCGCCGCGCTTCGTGGGGTCGAGGTCGACATCATCGTGCCCGAGGTGGGAAACCTCCCGGTGGTCCGGTCGGCGATGTGGGGCCAGTATCCGCAGGTCCTCGGGGAGGGCATACGGCTCTGGCTCTCGCCTCCGCCGTTCGATCATTCGAAGCTCTTCGTCGTCGATGGCTATTGGGCCTCGGTCGGTTCTTCGAACTGGGATCCGCGAAGCCTGCGTTTGAACTTCGAGTTCAACCTCGAGTGCTACGATGACGCGTTTGGCGCGAGCCTCGAAGATCACGTGCAACACCGCTTGCGAGATGCTCGCCTGCTGACTTCCGAGGAGCTCGAAGAGCGTTCGGTGTTTCAGAGGGTGCGGGATGGGACCGCGCGACTGCTGATGCCCTACCTCTGAAAGATCGAGAGCTCGGCGAGGCAACCGGAGGTCGCCGGTGCGGCTTCGGAATTCACGGAGAGATGGGCACGCAAGACCGATAGATCTTCCGGGCCGTCGATGTCGTACCAAGGTGGAATGATCGCGACCCTTCGCTGCGCGTTGGCGAGCAGGGTGTCCTCGAGCGCATGAGCAGTGGACCAACGAACCCCCCCGAAGCCCGGGCGGATGCGGTTCGTCGCACCGATGGCGTAATAACCCCCATCGTTGGCGGGGCCGAGCATCATCTCCGCCTCGCCAAGGGCCGCAAACGCGACCCCGATGAGGTCGATCGGGAGGGTCGGCGCGTCGCTTCCAATGATCACGACACGCTCGTAGTGCCGGAGGCCGTCCTCGAACGCCGCCTCGAGCTTCACCCCGAGGTCTCCCGGCGGCTGAATCCGCGGATCCGTGCCGAGTCGATTCGCCCACTGCTGAACGGCTTCATCGGGGTCACCCGCGGACCAGAGCGTCACGTCGACGCGTCCCGCCGTAGCCACACGCGCGCAGAGCCGGAGCGTATCCTCCACGAAGGCGCGATAGAGCGCTGTCGCGCCGTATTCCCCGAGGACAGCCGCCAGTCGGGTCTTCACCGTCCCCGCGGTCGGTGGCCGTACGAAGACGGCAAGCTGCGCTAGCTCCATGCGTAGCGACCTAGCAGCCAGAGAATCTTCACGCCCGCGCTCACGGATCCACGGACGGTTCCACTGACCTTCGAGACGCCGATGCGCTGCCGGTAGGAGACCGGTACCTCGCGGTACGCAACACCGCGGCGCGCGGCCTTGATCTGCATCTCGACGGTCCAGCCGTAGTTGCGATCCTCCATTTCGAGCGCGCGTAACGCATCCCAGCGAATCGCGCGAAATGGTCCGAGGTCCGTGTAGGTCACGCCATAGAAGAGCCGAAGCGCCCCGCAGGCGATCGCATTGCCGGCTCGCTGTTGCGGGGTGAGCGCACCCTGCTGGCGGCGGCCGCGCGCTCGGGAGCCGATCACCATCTGGGCGTCCCCTGCAACGATCGGGGCGATCAAATCGGGCAGCTCGGCAGGATGGTCGCTGTAGTCGCCATCGAGAAACACGACGATGTCGGGAGGGTCGCCCGAGAGGTGGTGCAGAGCGCGAAGGCAGGCCGCGCCGTATCCTCGCTCCGGCTCGCACACGACCTCCGCGCCGTGGTCGCGCGCGACCCGAGCCGTTCCATCGGTGGAGCCGTTGTCGGCCACCACCACGCGCCGAACGGGAGGGCGTGGAATTTCGCCGAGCACACGGGGAAGCGCCTGCTCCTCGTTCAGGGCGGGGATGACCACGTCGACCACGTGCATGGCGCGCATGCGACCGTCCGCGACGCCCGCGGCTAGAGACGCTTCGAGTAGTACTCGATGACCAGGTCGATCTCGAGGGCGAACGGCACGGAGTCGACCTTTGGAAGACTCTTGACCGTCACGGTCTTCCTCGCGTCGTCGAACTCGAGCCATTCGGGCCGCACGATGCGCACGTCCTCGAGCGCAGCGTCGACGGTGGTCAGGTTCTGGCTTCGCTCGCGCAACCCGATGACGTCGCCCTCGCGAACCCGATAGGACGGGATGTCGAGACGTTTGCCGTTCACCAGGAAATGGCCGTGGCAAACGAGCTGGCGCGCCGCGGGAATCGTCGACGCGAAGCCCGCGCGGAAGACCACGTTGTCGAGACGCCGCTCGAGGAGCTCGAGGAGCTTGTCGCCGGACGGGTCCTTGCTGTGCACCGCTTCTCGGTAGAGCCGCATGAACTGGCCTTCGTTCAGGCCGTAGTTGAATCGCAGCTTTTGCTTCTCGAGAAGCTGCTTCTTGAAGTCGCTCATCTTGCGGCGTCGCGCCGACTTGGGGCCATGGACGCCGGGGGGATACGGGCGGTTCCACATGCTCTTGCGAGAAAGGCCGGGCAGGTCGATGCCGAGCGCTCGCATTCGCTTGACCCGTGGTCCTGTGTATCGAGACATTGATTGGGCTCCTGGCGCGAAATCCCTGGGCTTTTGCCCGGTCCGCACGAGGCGGCCCTTATACGGCAATCTGCGAGCGAGGCAAATCGAGCTGAAATCGCCACGGCAAGCCGGGTCCTGCCGGGTGGCCGGATGCTGAATTTCCCGGTAGTCAGGGCCGGTGGGCGAGTCTCGGACCATTCATTTCGTGTCGCTCGGGTGTGCGAAGAATCGCGTCGACACGGAGGTCATGCTCGGGGTGAGCGACCAGTCCGGGTTTCGGCTGGTCGACGATCCGGCCTCGGCGGAGGTCATCGTCATCAACACGTGCGGCTTCATCGGCCCCGCCAAGCAGGAGTCGATCGAGACGATCCTCGAGATGGGCGCTCACAAAGCAGCCGGCACCTGCCGGAAGCTGGTCGTCGCGGGCTGTCTCTCCCAGCGCTACCCCGACGAGCTCGCCCGCGAGCTTCCCGAAGTGGATCATTTCCTCGGCTCGAGCGACATGCTGAAGCTGAAGAGCGTGCTCGGTGGAAGGCACGAGCGGATGTTGGTTGGTCACCCCGCGGAGTACACGATGCGCGCCAACGACCCACGGGTCCTCACCGGCGCAACGCACCGCGCCTACGTGAAGATCGCCGAGGGCTGTAACCGCGAATGCAGCTTCTGTGCGATTCCGTCCTTCCGGGGCAAGCAGAGGTCCCGACCCATCGCTGATCTGGTTCGAGAAGCCGAGCTCCTGGCGGCCGCCGGAGTGCTCGAGCTCAACTTGATCAGCCAGGACACGATCGCGTACGGGCGGGATCGTCCGGAGAAGGAGTCGTTGGCCGACCTGCTGTCGGCGCTAGGCGCGGTCGATGGAATTCGTTGGGTGCGTGCGCACTACCTGTATCCCGAAACACTGACCGACCGGCTGATCGAGGTCTTTGCCGAGCACCCGAAAGTTCTTCCGTACGTCGACATGCCGCTTCAGCACGCGTCGGACTCGATGCTGCGTGCGATGCGCCGGGGACACGGGGGAGACCGGATGTATCAGGTGGTCGAGCGATTGCGTCGCGCGATTCCCGACCTCGTATTTCGGACGACCTTCATCGTCGGTCATCCCGGTGAGACGGAGGAGGACTTCAGCGAGCTGCGGCGATTCGTCGAATGGGCCGACTTCGATCACGTCGGCGTCTTCGTCTATTCACCCGAGGAGGGGACCCGGAGTGGTGAGATGACGGGCGCAGTCGACAAGGAAGTCGCGGAGGCACGGGGCGCGGAGCTACTGAGCCTCCAGCGGCCCATTAGCCGGGCGCGGTTGGAGCTTCGAATCGGCACCGAGCTCGACGTGCTCGTCGAGGGCGTCAGCGACGAGAGTGAGTGGCTTCTGCAAGGACGCTGGTGGGGGCAGGCGCCCGAGGTGGACGGAAGCGTGTACCTCGCGAACGGCACGGCACGGGTCGGCGAGATCCGGCGTGTTCTAGTGACGGACGCCGCCGACTACGACTTGATGGCGGACTTCCTCGACTCCGAAGGCGGTCGCGATGCGCCGCCCGATGCAAAAGATCCCCGAACCCCGAAAGTTAAGCTACGAACGCTATCGTGAGGTGGATTGAGCTCGCTGTGCTCGCGTCGCTCGTGGCCCTCGGCGGCTGTGCGACGGCGATTCCGGCGATGAGTGGAGGCTCAACGACCCCGAAGAACCGAACCGACTTCGGGTTCGGGGGAGCCGCCCGCGTCCCTCTGGGTGATCTAAAAGACCCGGCTGTCGTCGATGCGGGGCAATCGCAGTACCGCTACGCGGCCGACTCCGGCGGGGTCGTTCCGATGGCCTACGGCCGGTACGGAATCGCGGAGAAATGGGATCTCGGGCTGATGGTATCGGGTCCGAACGTGAGGGCCGAAGCGCGCTTCCAACGCGTGCTCCGTGAAGGGACCACCCGGTCGCACCTGGTGGTCGGCCTCGCACCCTTCGGCGGCTGGATTCCCGATCGTGACCGCTCCGGAAGCGGCGGGCGGGTTGGATTCGAGGTGCCGTTCGTCGTGGGCGTCGAGATCGGAGGCGTCTACGAGCTCTGGTTGGGCGCGCGTGCAAGCGGAGAGTACGTGTTTGGCGACTTTCAAGTCGCAGGCTCGCAAGAGAGGGCGAGCGGCGCGGGCGTTCGCGCCGGCCCGGTGATCGGCATGGCGCTCGGCGTGAGACGCGTCCACGCGCTGATCGAGCTGACCGCCGCATACGAGCACTGGTTCATCGACCATGGCGGGGCATCGCTCGACCGCGGTGGATTCGTGCTGATCCCCGGCTTCGGAATCCGTCTGCGCCTTTGACGGGCTACGCGGCCTTGGGCCGACGTGACCGTTTCGTGGAAGGGTGCGGCCTATCGCGATCGCCTCGGAGCAGTGCCCCGACGAAGGCCCCCATCAGGGCCATCATCGTCGCCATCAAGATGCCGAGCACATAGGCGCCGGTCGAAAGTTGATACACGTCCGCGATGCTCGCGAGAAAGACCATCGTTGGAATCGCGGCAAACAGCCCGCCGACCGGAGGCTCGAGGAAGTTCTTGCCCGGCGAAATGTAGTTGATCGCAGCAGCGCCGATGAACCAAAGGACGATGGTGATGACGATCCCCGCGAACCCCTGCGGATCGTACATCGGAACGAGAAGCGGTAGAAGCGCCAAGGCGAGCGCTGCCATGACTAGGAAGAGCCCAAACGAGATGAAGACCCATCGAAGCTCGAACTTGTCGGGTTGGTTGCGCCGGGCGTAGAGCTCCTCCTCGGTGAGCTCAGCAGCGAGCTCGGAGAGGCGCGCTCCGCAGGAGCGGCAGCGCTCGGAGTCTTTCGGATTGCCCGCTCCGCACACGTGGCATTCGATGTCGTCGGCAGCCATATCTCCCTCACTCGACCGCTAGCCCGTCCCCCGAGGCATTGTCTACGGCAACCGAGCGTCGCGCAACTGCTCGTCTGCGCAACGGAATCTCGGCTCACTTGACGCCGGAGGTGGGGCGGCTACCTTCCCTCACCGCCCGAAAACCGGGCTGAAGGAGGCCCCAAGTGGCCCGTTTCATCGACGAGCTCAAGCGCACGCATTCCTGTGGTGAACTGAGAGAGGAGAACATCGGCCAAGAGATCGTTCTCTTCGGTTGGGTGCAGAACCGCCGCGATCACGGCGGTTGCATCTTCATCGACTTGCGTGACCGCGAAGGGCTGACCCAAGTCGTTTTCGATCCCGAGACGACCGACAAAGAGGCCTTCAAGACCGCCGATCGCGCCCGATCCGAGTGGGTGCTCGGCGTGCGCGGCACCGTTCGCGACCGCGGCACCAAAGACGACGGTACGAGCCTCCGTAACCCGCGGCTCGCGACCGGCGGGGTCGAGGTGATCGCGCTCGAAGCCACGATCTTCAACAAAGCCGAGACGCCGCCGTTCGAGATCGAGGACCAGATTACGACCGGCGAGGACAAGCGCCTCGAGTACCGCTACCTCGATCTTCGGCGTCCGACTCTTCAGAAGAACCTGATGATGCGGAGCCGGCTCAACCACGAAACCCGCAACTACTTCCATGAGAACGGGTTCCTCGAAGTCGAAACGCCCTTCATGGTGAGGTACACACCCGGTGGCGCCCGAAATTTCTTGGTTCCGTCCCGACTCTACGCCGGCCACTTCTACGCGCTGGCCGAGAGCCCGCAGCTCTACAAGCAGCTGCTCATGGTCGCAGGGTACGACAAGTACTACCAGATCGTGCGCTGCTTTCGTGACGAGGACCTGCGGATCGATCGGCAGCCCGAGTTCACACAGGTCGACGTCGAGATGTCGTTCATCAACCAGGAAGACCTCTTCAAGGTGCTCGAGGGCCTCGTATTCCGGCTCTGGAAAGAGGTGCTCGGAGTCGACCTCGTCGAGCGTTATCCGAGCGGGGAGTTTCCACGGCTTCCGTTCGCCGAGTCGATGGACCGCTTCGGCAACGACAAGCCCGACATGCGCTTCGCCATGGAGCACGTCGATCTCACCGACCTCACCATCGAGCACGGCGGCGGCGGCATCGGCATGTTGGAGCCGATCGCAAAGAAATACAGCTCGGGAGAGTACCGCCGCGACCTCCCGACGGAGATCGTAAAAGCGATGGTCGTCCCCGACGGTCACGGCTTTTCGCGCAAAGACCTCGACGCCCTCGAGAGGTATGTCCATCAGATGGGGGCCAAGGGCCTGGCTCGTGCCAAAGTCGACGGGGAGGGGAACTGGTTGCAGAGCCCGCTCGCCAAGATGGTCACGCCCGAGTTCCGCCAAGCCGTGAACGAGGCGGTCGGCGCGAAGGACGGCGACTTGATCCTGTTTCAATTCGGTCCGACGCAAAAGGTGCAAACCGTGCTGGCCAATCTCCGTCTTCACGTCGCCCGCAAGCTCGCGATGATTCCCGAGACCGGGAGCGGTGGAGAATGGAACTTTCTCTGGGTCGTCGACCCGCCCTTGTTCGAGCGCAACGAGGAGAAGAAGCGCTGGGAAGCCGCGCACCACGTCTTCACGCGCCCACACGACGAGTGTATAGGGTTGCTCGCGAGCGACCCCGGCAAGGCGCTTTGCTATCGCTACGACCTCGTGCTGAACGGTTTCGAAATCGCAGGAGGCTCGATTCGTCTCCACGATCCAGAGGTTCAGAAAAAGGTCTTCGAGGTGATCGGTCTGAGTGATGAAGAGGCGCGCGAGAAGTTCGGTTTCTTGCTCGATGCGCTCACGTACGGCGCACCGCCTCACGGAGGAATTGCTTTCGGCATGGACCGCGTCGCCATGCTGGCGGCGGAAACCGAATCGATCCGTGACGTCATCGCCTTCCCAAAGACTCAGCGCGCCAACGACCTCATGACGTCGGCGCCCTCCAGAGTCGACGCCGAGCAGCTCCTCGAGCTCAAGATCAAGACTCTCGAGTAGGCGCCCCTGGCGCTAGTGGCCGAGCGCGTCGCAGGCCTCGGGGTCCCCGTCGAAACACGCCGTTTCGAGCTCGGACTTCCCGTCGTCATGTTGGGCCTCCGGGGCCTTCGCGGGTGGATCTGCAGGCGGCTTCTGTTTGGGACACCCGCAAGTGAGCATGATCAGGATGAATAGCGGGAGCTTGCCGAGCGTCGTCATTCCCTCACAATGTGAGGGATCATGAAAGCCACCGCCAGATTCCTGCTCGCTGCGCTCTTCGTTCTTGCCACTACGATGCCCGCATTCGCTGGGGCAGAGGGAGAGACAGACATCAAGAACTGCTACAGCGTGAACGGCGAGGCCCGTTACGGCGCACTTGCCTACAAGCACGTCGTCATCGTCACCAACCGGTGTGACATCACCCTGCAGTGCGAAGTGTGGACGGACGTGGATCCTTCTCCGAAGCTGCCACTCACCGTCGGACCGAACAGCTCGGGCGAGGTGCTCGTGCGGGCAGTCTCGCCTTCACGCAACTTCAAGGCCTTCGGGGAATGCAAAAAAGAGTGACCGGCCCAGTCAGTAGAGCGGGCTGTCTTCCTTCTTGATGAAGAAGCGCTCGAAGATCGTATAGCCCTTCTCGAGCTGGTCGAGCTCGGTGTATTCGTTGGGCTGATGCGCCTGGGCTTGCGTGCCCGGCCCGAGATTGACTCCGGGCACTCCAATCCGATCGAACCTCGCGACGTCCGTCCAGGCTTGCTTGCTGCGCACACCGCTGACCCCACAGCGCATTAAGTGCTGAACGTACGGGTTGGCGGCATGCGGACGGCCTGCGGGAGCGAGATCGGTCGCCTCGATCTCGCACTCGTCCCGCGCGACCTCGCGCAGCTCGGCAAACGCCTCTTCGGGCGTGCGACCCGGAGCAAAGCGGTAGTTCACGTTGAGCTCGGCGCGTCCTGGGACGACGTTGCGAGGACCGCCGCCACGAATGACGGTCGGCGTCATCACCTCTCGGAACACGTAGCCGTCGAGCTCGACGTCCTTAGGCTCTCGGTTCTCGAGCTCGCGAAGGAACTTCGCCGCCTTGTAGAGGGCGTTATCACCTTGCCAGGGCCGGGCACTGTGCGCCGTGCGTCCGAGGAAGGTCAGGGTCGCATGGATCGATCCCATTGCGCCGAGCTGCATCTGATTGTCGCTTGGCTCGAGGCAGATGGCGAGATCGAGCTCGTGAAGCTCGGGATGGCTGTCGAGGATCGGCCCGAGCCGGTTTTCGTCGAAAGGCCCTTCCTCCCGTTCGTAGAAGATCAGCGTCAGGTCGCAGGGCAGCGTTCCGAGGTCGAGTCGCTCGACGAGCTCGATCATGATCGCAAGCCCCGACTTCATGTCGGCGGCTCCTGCTCCGTACAGCCGATTTCCCTCGACCCGCGGCGGGCCATCGTGCTCGGTGCGCACCGTGTCGAGGTGCCCGACGAGCGCCATGCGGGGTCGATCGGGTCGCTTGACCGCATGGACGATCAAGCTGTCATGAAACCGGATGATCGCATCGCCTCCGAGACTGCTCTTCAGCCTATCCTCGACGTACGTGCACAGGGCGGCTTCTTCGCCGATCGGGCTTGGAATCCGAGTCAGCGCGAGTAGCGTATCGCGGAGCGCGTGGGCGACGTCGGTCATCGCGGCAGATCCTAGCAGGGTGGCCGGGAAGAGGCCTATCGAGTGAGGTCTTCCGGCGTGTCCCAGTCGTCGAGGGCTCGGGCAACCGCCGGCGTGAGCGGCAGCGCGGCTACCTCGATCGTGGCAAAGAGCCTCTGGAACGATCGAACGCCCGAGAACACTGCGCTGTCCAGGACATCGCTCAGCCGAGTGGCGTCGTAACGCGCGAGCATGGGCTCCCAGGGTGCGTCGGGACCGCGTCGAGCCGCGACGACGGGGGCATCGCTCTGCAGGGCACCGACTTCCCCGAGCGCTTTCGGGCTGACGTAGGGCATGTCGCAGGCGATCGCGACGACATGCGTACGCCCGGTGCGCACGGCATGGCGAAGAGCGGCCCGGAGCCCCCCGAGCGGGCCTGCATTTCGTGGCTCATCCCCGATGCGTGTGACGCCCACGGCCAGGTGCGCATAGGCGGTCGCCTCGCCAACGAGGACCGGCTCGAACCCAGCTTCCCTCGCGCGGTCGACGAGGGCCTCGACGATCGGCCCCGACCCCTCCGGGATCGGAAGAAGCCCCTTGTGCTGACCCATTCGGCGAGACTTTCCGCCGACGAAAATCGCGAGCATCGGAGCTGTCATGGCATGTTCCCTCCCGCTCGCGCGCGGCGCTGCATAGGCTACCTTTCGTTCCATGACGATGCGTCCCGAGCAAGCGGCCACGATCGGCGTGATCGGGGATGTTCATCTCTTTTGGGACGACGACGACATCGCGTTCTTCAACCGTGCCGGGTATGACCTGCTTCTGTTCGTCGGCGATCTGGCGGGGTACACCCAGGTGCGGGGGCGCCGCGTCGCGCGATCGCTTCGAAGGCTACGTGTGTCGGCGATGTGCATTCCCGGTAACCACGACGGTTTGCACGCACTGCAGCTCGGCGCGGAGATCGCGCCCCGAGCGCGCCGGCTTCGCCACGTATTTTGTCGGGGACAGTCGCGCCGCTGCCAGCAGCTCGACCGGGCTCTCGGCGATGTCGAGCTGGTCGGCTACGACCACCGGCGGCTGGCGCTCGGCGGAGTGCCCCTCAACGTCGTGGTGGGCCGGCCGCATTCGATCGGGGGTCGTCGTCTGGCCTGTCTTCGCTACCTGAAGAAGGAATTTGGCATCGATTCGATGGAGGCGTCGATCGCCCGGCTGAAGCAGTTGGTCGACGCATGCGATGAGGCTCCTGTCCTCTTCCTGGCTCACAACGGGCCTTCCGGTCTCGGCGATCGAGCGGATGCGATTTGGGGCTGCGACTTCCGCCGAAAGGAGGAGGATTGGGGCGACCGCGACCTCGAGGAGGCCGTTCAGCACGCGCTTGGCAGCGGACGCACCGTGCTCGCGACCGTCGCGGGTCACATGCATCGCAAGACGAAGTCCGGGAAGCGCCGGCCTGCCCAAGTCCGAAAAGACGGCGTGCTCTACGTCAACGCCGCAGAGGTTCCCCGCCACCGCAAGGTCAACGGCGCAAAGAAACGCCACCACGTCAAGCTGACCCTCACCCGCGATCACGCAACAGCCGAAGACATCTGGGTGTAACCCCCGGGGCGCGTCCTAGGGCTCAGGTCTGGTAGGCGTCTCGCGCAACTCCATCCCTGGAGGACGGCTAGGGACGGGCGTGCTCGCGAGCGGGACCCGCTCCGCTGGCTCCTCACGCCGACCTACGTCTGGCGTCGCCCCCACTCGCTGTGCTGCCCATCCCGTCCCGGGGTCTGGTCGCTAGTCGATGTGGGTTTTGGCGCGTGCGAGCTTCAGCACGCGTTTGAAGTGTGGCTTGCTGACGGGCTGGACCGATAGGCGGGAGCCCTTTTGCGTGACGCGCATGCCTTCGAGCGCAGGATCGTCTTTCAAGGTCTGAAGCGGAACCAGCGCGGCGAACTTCTCTACGAACTCGACGTCGACCATCGACCATCGAGGGTCATCCTCTGTGGACTTCGGGTCGTAATACTCACTCTTGGGACGGAACTGGGTCGGGTCCGGGTATGCCTCGCGGGAAATACGGCAGACGCCCGCCGCGCCGGGAGGCTTCGTGCTCGAGTGATAGAAAATGACGAGGTCGCCCTTCGCCATCTCTCGCATGAAGTTGCGGGCTTGATAGTTGCGCACGCCCTCCCAGCCTCCCTTTCGATCGCGCTCGAGGTCGTCGATCGAATAGACGTCGGGTTCGCTCTTCATCAACCAGAGCTTGGCTGCGCCTCTCGCCATCACGGAACTATGGCACAAAGGGGCTCACTGCAGACGTAGATTTGACCGCGTCGCCGCCTGCGGCCGATCATGCGGAGGCCTTGCGCGACAGAGTTTCCAAAGCCTTGGTGGTCGGCATCCCGCCGTTGCTGGTCTATGCGAGCACCGCATCCGGATATGCCCACTGGTTCGACAGTGGAGAGTTCGTCGCGGCAGCCGCGGACTTTGGAATCTCTCACCCGCCGGGCCACCCTCTTTCCGGGATCGTGCTCGGCGCGGCGAGCTGGGTGCCGATCGGGGCGCTTTCCTTTCGGGTCGCCCTGGTGTGTGCGTTCCTCGCCGCGGCGGCTTCCGTGGCGGTGTGTTCGTCCATCGAACAGTCGCTGAAGGTGGGTGGTGTGATCCGGGACTCGGCGCAGTTTCCGCTCTCCCTCGCCGGGACGTGGTGGGTGGTCGGGACGCCAGCCTGGTGGTTTCAAGCCGTGCGACCGGAGGTATATGCACTGCAAGCGTTCCTGCTTTGCGTCGCCATGGAGCGATTGCTGCGCGCAGCGACGTCGGGATCGGAGGGCGACGTGCGGCCGCTCTATCAGGGTGCGCTCGCCCTGGGGCTCGCACTCGCGAACCATCACTACCTCGCGGTCCTTGCGATCCTCCCATCGGTGTGGCTGCTCGTCGGCCTCTGGCGCACGTGGGGATGGCGGCCCTTCGCCTGGTCTCTCGGATTCCTGAGCGCGGGTCTGCTCACGTACGTGTACTTGCCGTTGCGCGCGCTCCAAGAGCCTTTTTTGAATCTCGGAGACCCTTCGTCTTGGGGGCGTTTCTACTGGGTCGTGACGGCAGAGGCCTTTCAAAAGAGCGTGTCACCCGGCGAGGTCGCGCCCTTTGGGGAGGGGCTCGCGGACGTCTTGATCGCGACCGCCGAGGATCTGCACGTCGCAGTGATCCTCGTAGCGCTGCTGGGCGCGTACCTGATGCTCCGGGTCAGAGCTACCCGAAAATATGGGCTTTTCTGGCTTGCCGTATGGGCTGTCTACACGGTCGGCCGGGCCGTCCTCGGTTTCGTCCGTGGCAATCCAGATGCGAGCGCCTACTTCATGCTTGCCTACGTGGCGGTCGCAGTCTTCGCAGTGTTTGCTGCCGGAGTGGTCATCTCCGCCCTCGCTGAAGCGATGCCGGGCCGGCCGCAGCTCGCGCCTGCGCTGAGCGCGATCCTCGCCCTCGGCGCTTCATTTCAGTTCGTCCGTTCCTCCGAGGCTTCGAACCTCGACGAGTTCGTCGACACCGATGTCTTCGATGACGGACTGCGTCGTGCCCTCCCTCCACGCGCGATCATTTTTGCGCACAACCCGCAGACGATCTTCCGCTATTGGGGCGGCGAGGCCGAAGAGCTCAACCGGCCCGACGTCACGATGATCCCACTTCCATTGTTGACCTACCCAAAGCTGGTGGACCGCTTCGTGAAGAACGAGCCCGAGCTCAAGCCGATCTTGAGAAGCTACGTGCTCGACGGCCGGCTGAGCAACGCCGAGCTACAGAGCCTGGCGACCCTTCGACCGGTGTACGTCGAGATGGACGTGCGGGTGAGACGAGAGATGATGGAGCTTTTGATCCCGGAAGAGCTCTACTACCGCGTGCTCACCGCAGATACGACCGACATCGACGAGGCGCTTGCCAGTCGGTCACACGCGAGGCTGTGGGCGGACCTCTATGAAAGAATCGGCTACCCGATCGAGCAATATACGAAGACCCAACTCTTATGGAGACACTATGCCGACTCCCTGTATTTTGCGGGCGTCGGCGACATCAGCAGCGCGCGGCGAACCGTCGAGGCTGGGCTCGCGCTGAACCCTCAAGCGAGGGAGCTCGTGTGGCTGCAACGCGCGCTGAACGAAGCGGTCCCCGGCGAACGCATCGACGTGTCGCCATTCACGATCCATTGAAAACGGCTCATCGAGCTCGGCGCTCGGCGCGGCGCGCCCGCCGATAGACTTCGTAGAGGCTTTGTCGGATCTGTGGTGGGACGCTCTGCCGAAGATCGATTTTCCACATGTCGTCCTCGTGGACGAGCACGATCGGCTGTAGCTCGGGCGACGCGGATGCCGCACGGACTCTCGCAGTGCCGTCGTCCATGGTGATCTCGAGCTCATCTTTGCCGGCGACGAGCTGTCCGAATACGAATCCTCCGAGGGCATGATCGTGCTCTCCTTGCCAATCGGAGAAGCAGCTTCGAAAGAGCGTCTCATCGAGAAGCTCGAAACGCTCGCGCGCTTGAAGGCGGCGTCGGGCTTCCTCCTGGGAGAGATCTTTCACCCCGTACGCTGCCAAGAGCGAGTCCACCGTGGCCCTCGGAGACTCGAAGCCAGACTTCGCAGCGTCGCGCTTGCAAGCAGCAACCGCGATCACCGCCACCACGACGACCATGACCGAACGCACACGGCTGTTATTGCTCGGGTTTTTCGATGTGTCGAGCTATTGACGCGGTGTTCGGCGTGGTTAACTTCTCTGGCGATGCGACTCGACCGACTCACGACGAAGACACGCGAGGCCTTGGTTGGCGCCCAACAAAACGCCACCGATCGAGGCAATCCCGAAGTCTATCCCGAGCATCTGATGCTCGATCTTCTCGCCCAAGCTGGGGGCCTCGCCCCGTCGATCCTCGAGAAGGCCGGAGCTGATCTGCAGGGCGTCATTCGAGCCTTGGGCGCCATCCTCGATCGAATGCCAAAGGTGGCCGGGGGGGCGGAGCCGGGCATCTCGTCGCGCCTTCGAGACGTGCTCAACAACGCGTGGAAAGAAACCGAGGCGCTCAAAGACGAATACACGTCAGCCGAGCACGTGCTCATCGCTGCTTACAAAGATACCCAGCTCAAGAAGGTGCTCGAAGCGCAAGGAGTCGATCGCCCAACGCTCCTACAAGCCGTACAAGAGGTGAGGGGGACCCAACGCGTGACCGACCCAGATCCCGAAGGGAAATTTCAAGCGCTCGAGAAGTACACGCGCGACCTCACCGAGGCGGCGCGGCAGGGCAAGACCGACCCGGTGATCGGCCGCGACGAGGAGATTCGGCGTGTCATGCAGGTTCTGTCGCGCCGGACCAAGAACAACCCCGTGCTGATCGGTGAGCCCGGCGTCGGAAAGACGGCGATCGCCGAGGGCATCGCACATCGAATCGTCCAAGGGGACGTGCCGGAGAGTTTGAAGGACAAGAAGCTGCTCGCGCTCGACCTCGCAGCAATAGTCGCCGGCTCCAAGTACCGCGGCGAGTTCGAGGAGCGCCTGAAGGCGGTGCTTCAAGAAATCGAATCGGCAAAGGGCGAGATCATTCTCTTCATCGACGAGCTCCACACCCTCGTCGGGGCGGGCGCTGCCGAAGGGTCGATGGACGCGAGCAACATGCTCAAGCCAGCGTTGGCTCGAGGCGAGCTCCGGTGCGTTGGTGCGACCACGCTCGACGAGTATCGCAAGCACATCGAAAAGGACGCCGCACTCGCTCGACGGTTCCAGCCGGTCTTCGCAGGTGAGCCTTCGGTGCCCGATACGATCGGCATCCTACGTGGGCTGAAGGAGCGCTACGAGATTCATCACGGCATCCGCATTCAGGACTCGGCGATCGTCGCGGCAGCAACGCTCAGCCACCGTTACATCACCGATCGCTTCTTGCCGGACAAGGCCATCGATCTGATGGACGAAGCGGCGTCGCGGCTGAAGATGGAGATCGACTCTCTGCCAGCGCCGATCGACACGGTCCAACGCAAGCTCACGCAGCTCGAGATCGAGCGCGAGGCGCTCAAGAAAGAGAAGGACGAGGCGTCCAAGCGCCGTCTCGAAGACCTCGAGCGGGAGCTTTCGGAGCTTCAGGAGCAGCGCGATACGATGCGCGCGCAGTGGCTCCGCGAGAAGGAGCTCATCACCGAGATCCGCGAGAAAAAGGAGCTCGTCGAGGCGTTGCGTCTCGATCTGGAGCGTGCCGAGCGCACGACGGATTACGAGAGGGCGGCTCGTCTGCAATACGGCGAGATCCCCGCCGCCGAGTCCGCGGTGACCCAAGCGCAGCACAAGCTCGCCGAGGTCCAGGAAAACGCCTCCTTCCTCAAGGAGGAGGTCACCGACGAAGACATCGCCGAGGTCGTGTCCAAGTGGACGGGCATTCCAGTGAGCAAGATGCTCGAAGGCGAGAAGGAAAAGCTACTCCACATGGAGGATCGGCTTCGTGAGCGCGTGATCGGGCAGGACGAGGCGGTCGTCGCGGTCTCCAACGCCGTGAGACGCTCGCGTGCGGGTCTGAGCGAGCCCAATCGTCCGATCGGCTCCTTCCTCTTCCTCGGACCGACCGGCGTCGGCAAAACCGAGCTCGCCCGGGCGCTCGCCGAGTTCCTCTTCGACGATGACAAGGCGATGATCCGGCTCGACATGAGCGAGTACATGGAAAAGCACGCTGTGGCGCGCCTGATCGGGGCTCCTCCCGGATACGTGGGCTACGAAGAGGGCGGTCAGCTCACGGAGCCGGTGCGTCGCCGTCCATACGCGGTTCTTCTGTTCGACGAGGTCGAAAAGGCACACCCGGATGTGTGGAACGTGCTCTTGCAAGTGCTCGACGACGGCCGCTTGACCGACGGACAAGGGCGCACGGTCGACTTCAAGAACGTCGTGATCATCTTGACCTCGAACGTGGGGTCGCATCACATCATGGCGCTCGACGACGATGAAGCCATGCGAAAGGCCGTCATGGAAGACCTGCGCGACGCCTTCCGGCCGGAGTTCCTGAATAGGCTCGACGAGACGATCATCTTCCACCGCCTCGATCGCGAGCAGCTCCGCCGCATCGTCGACGTGCAGCTGCGCCACTTCGAAAAGCGGCTTGCCGACCGTGACCTGCGGCTCGAGATCACCGGTGGAGCGAAGAGCTTTCTCGCCAACGTCGGCTACGATCCGGCCTACGGCGCCCGGCCTCTGAAGCGCGCGATCCAGCGGTATCTCGAAAATGGCTTGGCCGAGGACATTCTCGCGGGACGCTTCACGGCTGGCGATACGATCCGCGTCGACGCCGCCGATGAAAAGCTCCTGTTCGAGCGCGCCGGCGGCCCCGTAGGTGACCGCGCCTCCGTAAACGCTCAATAATTCTGCGATCTCGACTCCCCGAGAGCGGTTTGCGCGCCGTATTCGGCCCTCCTTGCGTGCCTGTGTACACTGTGTAAGCCTCCGCCGCTCGGAGAGGGAGCAGAAGCATCCATGGTTGAGACCGTCCAGTGTAAGCCTATCGAAGTTCACGTCGGTGAACGTGGACTCGAGCGCGCGGTCAAGCACCTGAAGCGTAAGATGGCGACCGAGGGCATCCTCCGGGAGCTCAAGCGACGCCGTCATTACATGAAGCCCTCGATCAAGAAACGAAAGAAGGCAGCGGAAGCCGCGCGGCGCCGCCGCAAAAGAGTCCGCCAGGTCACCGAGCGGACGTTTTGAGACGAAGCCTTCGGAGCTAACCCGAAGGCTTTTCGGTTTTCGGCTCCAATCGCCTTCCGGGGCTCCACCCGAGAGGCCTGCCCGCGCGCGTCTCCAAGAACCGAGCGAGCCGATGAAAATCACTGCCCGCCTCGATGAAGCGCACCTCCGTGCGCAGCGTGTCGGGATTGATCAGTCTCGAGAACGGAACGTACTGGAGGTCGAGCTGACCGCTGACGCTCACCATGTGGCCATCGAGCTCCTGCTCGACGAGCGCCCTGAACGCACCGATGCCGAGCTGGCTCGCCAGCATGACGTCGAAGGCGTGTGGAGGTGCGCAACGGGACTCGTACCCGAGCTGAATGTGGAGGACCTTCTTGACCCGACCGGTGCGCTCCTCGTAGCGGACCTGCACACGGTCGCAGACCATCTTGGCGAGGTCGAAGTGGCTGAGGCGAATGTGCCCGTGCTCGTCACGAGGCATTCCAACCAGGGCATTCTCCGGTAGCAGCTCCGAGAGACCCTCGGCGAGAACGATGGTGCCGTAGGACTGATCTCGAGCCTCGCGGGCTACGATGAGGTCGACGATCCGTTCGACCAGCGCCGTGATCGAGAGCCGCGTTTGCACCGTCTTGTCTCCGGTGATCGGGTCGATGCTCGTCTCTTCGATCGCGAGATCGCCGCTGACGTCCTCGGTCGAGAGGACCATGTTGGCTTCACCCGCAATTGCAACGCCGTAGGACAGCCAACCCGCTTTTCGACCCATCGTCTCGACGATGAAGTAGCTGCTCGTCGCAATGCAATCGGCGCGCAGGTTCAAAAGCTCCTTGGCCATGACGTCGACCGCCGTGAAAAACCCGAATGTGAAGTCGATGCCGCGATAATCGTTGTCGATCGTTTTGGGCAAGTGAACGACCCGAACCCGTTTCTCCTCCGAGACGTGATGGCGCTGGTACTCGTAGAGGAAGTTCGCCGTCTTGAGGGTGTCGTCGCCGCCGATGGAGATCAGAGCATCGACCCCGAGGTCTCTCAAGGCATGGTGGATCCTGCGTAGGCGCTCGGTCTTTTCGGGATTGAGAAGATCAGCCGGGGTCTCGATGGCACCGCCCGGATTGACGCGCGCCGTCCCGATGATGATGCCCCGGCTGTTTCGTAGCCCTCGAATGTCCTCTGCGGTCAGCATTCGGTAGTGCTTGGACTCGACCATCGGCGAGGCGACGGGGTCGTATTCCTGTAGGTTGGTATACCCATGGAAGACGCCGAGGACTTCCGTCCCGGACTCGATGAAGGAAGTCGCAGCCGCCGCAATGACTGCGTTGGCCCCTGGTGCAGGGCCACCGGAGAAGACGATTGCAACTCGTTGCATGTTCTTGACCACGCCGGACTGTAGACTTCGGCGCGCCGGATTGCCATCCGTCGCGGCAGGCGCTCTAATCGAGGGCATCGGGATGGCGATCG
Organism: uncultured delta proteobacterium; assembly: GCA_963792825.1. Classification (GTDB taxonomy): domain Bacteria; phylum Myxococcota_A; class Polyangia; order Polyangiales; family Houyiibacteriaceae; genus SG8-38. Next base: position 867,499 of record CAWBXS010000002.1, read on the forward strand.
ACTTGCAGAGCCTCGGCTACGAGACCCCTCCGATCGAGTTCGGCTACACTTGGCGTGACACGGTCCTGTACGCTCTCGGCGTGGGCGCGTCGCCCAACGAGGAGCTCGACTATCTCTACGAGGGTCGCGGCCCGAAGGTGCTGCCGACGTTTGCCACCGTCCCCACCTTCGCGGCCTTCGACGCTCTCGTCGATCGGATCGGATGCGACCGCCGCGCAATGGTTCACCGAAGCCAAGAGGTCCGTCTCTTCAAGCCGCTTCGGCCGAACGCCCGCTTGCGGATCATCGGCCGCGTAGCGGGTTTGTACGATCTGAAGCGAGTTGCGGTTTCGGCGTTCTCGATCGACGCGCACGACGAGGAAGGCGATCACATCATCCATGGGGAGTTGACGTTGGTGCTGCGGAACGACGGCGGTTTCGGCGGCACGCCCCCCCCACGGACCGAACGCGTCGCGTTGCCGGAGCGTGACCCCGACTTCGAGACGTCCGAGCTGATCGCACCGACTCAAGGGCTTCTCTACCGGCTGAACGGCGATTACAACCCCCTGCACGCAGACCCCGATTTCGCCGAGGACGCGGGCTTCGAACGACCGATTCTGCATGGGCTGTGCACCTATGGCTACGCCGGCCGCGCGGTCTTGAAACACTCGTGTGGCGGCGATCCGAGTCGTTTCAGAATGCTTCGAGGACAGTTCAGCAGCCCTGTCTATCCAGGGGACACGTTGATCACTCGGGGTTGGAACGAGGGCGATCGAGTCGTTCTCGGCGTTTCGGCGGAGGCGCGTCCGAAGGAGCTTTGCCTGAGCAACGCGTACGCCGTGCTTCGGTGAGAAAAGCGCTTGGCTTTTTCTTCTTGCCGTGACCCTGATCCACACACAGGGTTCCTTGGTGACGCTTCTCCCTCGATCATGGCGCATCCTGATGCCCCTGATGGCCGCTGCGACCGGCTGCACGGGAGCTGCCCCTGCCGCAATCGAGGCCCCTCCGCCCCCAGTTTACGCCGCGACCTTGGAGCTCGAGTCGGTAACCCCAACATCGACGGCAACCTCGGAGATCCTCGCCAACCGACAAGCTCAGCTACGGTCCGAGACCGCGGGACGGGTGGTAGAGGTGTTGGTCGAGACGGGCGAACGCGTGGACGAGGGGCAGGTCCTTCTGCGCCTCGACGTGGGTCGTCCGGCCTCCGCGGCGCAGGCCGCCAAGGCAGCGGTAGCTCAAACGGACGCGCGGCTTCAGCAGGCCGAGCGCGAGCTCGAACGAACCCGACAGCTCGTCCGAACCGGAGGACTCCCCGAGCAGCGCCTCGATGATGCGAAGGATGCCGTGCGGTTGGCGTCGGCTTCACGCGACGCGGCGCGCGCCGAGGCGGAGCTCGCGCGCCGCGGCCTCACCGAAGCGGTCGTCCGCGCACCTTTCAGCGGAACGGTGGTCGAGCGCCAGGCCGAGCTCGGCGAATACCTCGCTCCCGGAAGCCCGCTGCTCACATTGGCCGATACGGGCGTCCTCAAAGCTCGCGTCCTGCTCGATCCGCGCGAGGCCCTCGACGTGTCGATCGGCGCGAAGGCCGTCGTCTCGGTCTATGCGAGACCCGACGAGCGGTTCGGCGGCCGCGTGGTGCGAGTCGGCGAGGTGGTCGACCCGCGCACCAGGCGCCTTGCCGTCGAGATCGAGCTGGACGACGACAACGGACGGCTGCGGCCCGGTTTGGTCGGGCGTTTTGAGGTCGAAACCGGGAAGCCCAAGCGGGTGCTCAGGGTACCTCTCGAGGGGGTGTTCGAGCGTTTCGGAAGTCAGCATGTGTACGTGATCGAGGATGGGATCGCGCGCCGGCGGGCGATCGTGCTCGGTCCCGTCCGCGGCGGCTTTGCGGAGGTGACGCAGGGCATCGAGCCCGGCGATACGATCGTCATCAAAGGGGTCACTCGAGTGGTCGATGGATCGAAGGTTCAGGTCGTACCGGTCGAGTCGGCCACCGCGTCGTCCACCGCACCCAACGGCGAACCATGAGCATCCCTTCCTTTTCGATTCGTCAGCCCGTGCTCGTCAATCTCGTCGCGATTTCGACCGTGGTAATTGGCGCGCTGGTCATGGGCGTCATGCACCGGGAGTCGCTCCCCACGATGCCGACTGGATGGGGAAACGTCACCACGGTCTATGTCGGCGCATCGCCCGAGGAGATCGAGCAGCTCGTGACCATCCCGATCGAGAATGCCGTCGACGACGTCGACAAGGTCGAGGAAATCTGGAGCTCGTCGAAGGAGGGCGTCTCTTATGTGAGCTTCAAGCTCGATGCCGACGTCGAGGACATCACGAGCGCGATCATGGAGGTCTCGAACGAGGTCAACCGCATCGACGAACTGCCGATCGACGCTGAGCGTCCGATCGTACGGGAGGTGAAAGTCGACTTCCCGACGCTTGCGGTCGCGATTCGCGGGGAGGCTCCCGAAGTCGTGCTTCGCCAGGTCGGCAAGGACATCGCGGACCGAATCGAACGGGTTCCGGGCGTCTCGGGAATCTGGCGAAACGGCATTCGAGACCGGGAGTTTCGGGTCGACGTCGATCCGGACCGCCTTGCAGCATATCAGCTGTCGCTCACGGCCGTGACCGAATCGCTGCGGCTTCGCGCGGCCAACGTGCCTGCGGGAACGACCAAGGGTGAAAGCGACGCGAGGCTCGTTCGCGGGATGACCCGTGTAGACGGCGTAGAGGAGCTGGCCGACGTCGTGATTCGGCCGCACGCCGGTGGGGGCTCGGTGCGCGTCGGTGACGTAGCCGAGGTGAAGGACACCTTTGCGGCCGGCAAGTACAGCGGGCGCGTGAACGGGGACCCGGGCATCGTGCTGACCGTTCGAAAAGAAGAGCAGGCCGACAGCGTTCTCATCAGCGAGGACGTTCATGCGCTGGTCGATCGAATGCGCCCGAGCCTTCCTCCAGGAGTGACGATCGACCTCTTCGGCGACGCGGCAGGGGAAGTCGAGCACTCCCTCGCCATGTTGTATGCAAACGCGGCTGCGGGGCTCTTGTTGGTGCTACTCCTCTTGTGGGTCGCCGTTGGCGCGCGCAATGCGATGATGGCGGGGCTCGGGCTTCCCGTGGCCCTCGCCGGCGCGGTCATCGCCATGTACCTCATGGGCATCACCATCAACATGATGTCGCTCTTGGCGTTGATTCTTTGTTTGGGCGTCGTGGTCGACGACGCCATCATCATCATCGAAAACGTCTACAGGCACATGGAGGAGGGAATGCCGAGGCGGAAGGCGGCCGTCATCGGCACCGAGGAGGTCTTTTGGCCGGTCGTGGCCTCGACGCTGACCACTTGGGCCGCGTTCCTACCTTTGCTGCTCATGCAAGGTGTGCTCGGCAATTTCTTCGCGATCATTCCGAAGGTCGTCGTCGCTGCGCTTGCCGCCTCGCTCGTCGAGGCGATGTTCATCTTGCCGAGCCACATGGCCGATTTCGGAAAGCTCTCACGACTCAAGAACCCGAGCTCCGGTCCGCCCAAGACGCGTCTGCAACGAGTGTCGATCCGCATCGTGAACGCCTATGAGCGAGTCCTGCGCTGGTCCCTTCGACACCGTGCGACCGTCGTCTTTGGTGCCTACGGTCTCTGTGCGGTGATGATCACCGCAGCGTTTGCATTCAAGGATGTGATTCTCCTGACCGAAGGCGATCCGGACATGTTCGACGTCCGCGTCTACATGCCGACCGACGCCACCAAGGAGGAAACCGAAGCCGTCCTTGCGAAGCTGGAGGCGCGCATCCTCGAGCTCCACAATCCCGACGTCGAAGCCACCGTCGCGGTTCGCGGCATGACCCGGACCGACATGGGTCTCAGCTCCGGCGACCACCTCGGGATGGTCACCGTCTTCGTGGTCCCGGCCACGAAACGCAGCAGCCTGCACGGCGGCCGTGACCTGGTGACCGCGGTGAGTAAACTCTACGACGACGTGGTGGGGCCCACGCGGCTCGAGGTCGTCGAGGTGCGGCCAGGCCCGCCGCGCGGCGCCCCCGTCGCGGTGCGCCTCCGCGGCGAGGAGTACGAACGGCTCGTCGAGCTCGCGGAGCAGGTATTGGCCGAAGTCCGCGTTACGCCAGGAACACGCAACTCGAATCACGATTACGAGCTCGGAAAACGAGAGCTCCAGATCAAGGTGGACGAGGAACGCGCGGCGCTTCACGGACTCACACCCGAGATGGTGAGCGCCTGGTTGCGAAGCGCCTTCGGCGCAACCCCCGCATCGACACTGAGAGAGGGCGATGACGAAATCGACATCGTGGTCCAACTCGAAGAAGAGGTGCAGCGAGACCCGTCGCGCATTGCATCGCTTCAGCTGATCGCACCCAATGGCGACGAGGTTGCGATCAGGGAGATCGCGGACGTGGCACCCGGAAGAGGGCCGGGGGTGATCCGACGCTATCAACAGAAGAGAGTCGTCAGCGTCCTGTCGGGGATCGACGAAGACGTGACCAACAGCGGCGAGGTGAACACGACCCTCCAGAAAAAGCTGGCCCCACTGGAGACTGCGAACCCCGACATCCGATTCGAGTATGGAGGACAGTTCGAGGACACCCAAGAGTCGGTCGAGTCGTTGTTCCGAGCTTTCATCGTCGCCATGCTGCTGATCTACACGATCTTGGCGACGCAGTTTCAGAGCTTTTCCCAGCCTTTGGTCGTGATGGCGGCAATTCCTCTCTCGCTCATCGGTGTGACGGGGGGGTTCCTGTTGAGCGCGAAGCCGATCGGGTTGATCGCGTTGGTGGGCGTGGTGGGGCTCACCGGAATCGTCGTGAACGACTCCTTGGTGTTGGTCGATTTCACGAACAAGCGGCGTCTCCGAGGACTGGCACTCGACGAGGCCATCGTCGAGGCGGGAAAGCTGCGTCTCAGACCGATCTTTCTCACGAGTATCACGACCATCGCAGGCCTGTTCCCGCTGTCGCTTGCGAGCGAAAGCCTTCCCCACCTCGCCCCGATGGCACAGGTGATCGTGTACGGCCTGACGTTCTCGACACTGCTCACTCTATTGGTGGTGCCTTGCCTCTACCGACTCGACGTCGACTTGGCCGGGCGCGCGTCCCGCTGGTTTGGGCCCGTAACACGCTGGGCGACGGACCCCGGCGCCATCGCTGCAGACGACCCCGCAGACACGACCGCCGAGTGAGCCGGCGTCCCGCTCGTGGCAGTGACGTCGAGGAGCTGCTAGGCGCAGACCATGGCCAAGAGGTTTGAAAACCAGGTGGTTTGGATCACGGGTGGAGGCAGCGGGATCGGCCGTGCGCTGGCGCTGGCCTTCGCGAAAGAAGGCGCCGTGGTGGCGGTGTCCGGGCGACGTGAGGATCGTCTTCAAGAGGTGGTTCAGGAGGTCGAGGCAAGCGGAGCGAAAGCGCTCGCCGTCCGGTGCGACGTCACGGACGAAGCATCGGTCGCAGAAGCGGTCCAAACCGTGGTTCGGACGTTCGGTGGGCTCGACGTGGCCGTCGCCAACGCCGGGTTTTCCGTCGCCGGACGGATCGAAAAGCTTTCTGCAGCCGATTGGCGCCGCCAGTTGGATGTCAACGTCATCGGCGTTGCGATGACGGCGCGCTACGCGATCCCTCACCTCAAGAAGCGCAAGGGACGCTTGGCCCTCGTGGGGAGCGTCGCTGCGATGATGTCGGCTCCCGGGGTCGGCGCCTACTCCGCATCGAAGTACGCGGTGCGGGCCATCGGCCAGGTGCTCGCGGTCGAGCTCCATGGAAGCGGGGTCTCCTGCACGACGATTCATCCGGGCTACATCGAGAGCGAGATCGCACAGGTCGACAACCAGGGCCGGCACGACCCCTCGCGAGAAGATCGACGGCCCAAGAACTTGATGTGGCCCGCAGATCGGGCGGCGCGGGTGATGGTCGATGCGATCGCGAAACGCAAGCGTGAGTACACCTTCACGGGCCACGGCAAGGTCGGCGCGTTTGCGGGCCGCCACGCGCCGGGCCTCGTGCACTTCGGTCTGACTCGTTCCCCAAAATAGCCGCTACTGCACGACGTAGCGGATCATGAAGATCAAGTTGGTCTCCTTGCGTGCGCCGATGTCTTGGCGAAGCGCGACTTCGAAGGCGATCTTGCCCTTGCTATATCCCGCGCCGGCGGTGATCTGGTTGAGGTCGCGACCCGAGTCACGGCGATACCCCAACCGAAGAGGGACCATCTCCGCGGCCGTATAGCTCACGCCCGCCCCAGCGATCAGCGTCCGATTTCTCGAATGTCGTGAGGTCGACGAGAACGTCGGCACCGATGCTGAAGCTCTCGACGGGCGCCAGCGCGACGCTTCCCCCGGCCATCCGTGGAGCCAACGCGGAGTATGTATTGACCAGGTTGTAGCCGAGCCCCGCGATCTTGAGCCAGGAAATCGGTGTGATCGTAATCGAGGCATCGAGCGTGATGCCATTGAACGATGGACCGATTCTCTGGCCCTCGACGCGATCCGGTTTGAGCTTGGCCCAGCGAAACCCTAGGCCGATCCCGAGCTGCGGGATCGCTTGAATGCCGATCCCGGAACGCCAGTCCCAGCCGCTGTAGCGTCGCCCTTCGCCGCTAAAGACACCCCGAAAGCTGGTGCCCAACGCAATGCGCTTGCTCGTGCTCGAATCGGTCACCGCGCTTCCGATGGTCCAATAGGTCCCTCCCAGGTCCTTGCTGCCGGGGATGATCTGGGAGAAGGCTTCGATGTGATAGGCCGAAACGGCGCCCATGTTGGAGGCATTGTAGGCAAGCGCGGAAATCCCCGTGGCTCCCGCGCGTGCGCCGGACCCCATCGACAGTCCGTAGGTCGTCTCGAGCGTATCCTGGGTGGGGACCAGGCGCGGATCGGCCACATCCCCGATGCCCGATGGCGCTTCGGTCTGCCCCAGCGCGGCCTGCGCTGGACAGAACGCGGTCATGAGACCGACGATCGCCGCCGCCCGTAACGCTGGTATTCCCCCCATGGGTAGTGCTCTCCGGGAAGCTAACAGCGATGGATCACCCCTCCAAATTGTCTGCCCGCAGCGATGAGGATCAAAACGCGGTTGAACGCGGAAACCTTCCCGGCAGCCGCATTGCCGCAACGATCGCGCGGCCTTAGAACCCTCTGGTGCTCGACTCGATCCTAGACAAGACCGTCGTCGGCTACACCGCGCTCGGCTATCGGTGGCGACCGCATCCCACGATCGACGCCGACTTGGAAGGAAAGGTCGCCGTCGTGACGGGGGCCACCTCGGGACTCGGACGGGAAACGGCTCGCGCGCTCGCCGGCCTCGGCGCGACGGTGGTCGCGGTGGGACGAAACCCTCGTAAGACCGAAACCGTCGCCGAAAGCATTCGGCAAGAAACGGGCAGCCCGAAGGTGCATACCGAGATCGCGGACCTGAGCTCGATGCAAGACATCCGGGTGCTCGCCGGCCGGATTCGCGCGCCCGTCCACTTGCTCGTGAACAATGCCGGCGTTCTGCTCCCTGAGCGGACCGAAACGGCCGAGGGGTTCGAGACGACCTTTGCCACGAATCTTCTCGGCCACTTTCTCCTGACGAACCTGCTCATCGACAAGCTCCAGGCACCTGCCCGGATCATCAACGTGTCGTCTGGAGGCATGTACGCGCAGCGGGTCCGGGTCGACGACCTACAGATGAAGCGGGGTCGTTACGATGGTACGATCGCCTACGCACGGACGAAGCGGGCGCAAGTCATCCTCACCGAGCTCTGGGCAGACGCCCTTCGCGATCGGGGTATCGTCGTCCACTCGATGCATCCAGGCTGGGCCGATACACCTGGCGTCTCCGGGTCGCTGCCTCTCTTTCACAAGCTGACCAAACCGTTGCTGCGAACTCCAGCGCAGGGAGCCGATACCATCGTGTGGCTCTGCGCATCGGACGAAGCTGGCGCTTCGAGCGGCCAGTTCTGGCACGATCGTCGGCCGCGACCGACCCATCGGCTCCTCGGCACCAGGGAGAACGAGGAGGAGCGGCGGGCGCTCTGGGACAGATTGGCCGAAGCCAGTGGTTGGCCCGGCTCGCTGTCTGACCTCCGGAAACCCAGATAGGCCTCGCCGTGGTCAAGCCAGCAAAGAGCGGCCCGGTTGGCCGGCGCGTGGTCACCATTTCGATCTATGCCGGCAGCTGGCTGCTCCTCACGCTCCTCACCCCCCTCTGGGTCTTGGTCGGCGCCGTCGTTGGTTTGGTGAGGCGCCGCTCGTTCATTCTTCTGAGGCTTCTCGTCTTCGCCTGGTTTTACTTCGGCTTCGAGCTTTTCGCCCTCGCGTTGGTCGGATGGACTTTGATCGTCCGGTCCGATGAAGAGGCCCGGCTTGCGGCTCTCTACCGACTTCAGGCCTGGTGGGCGAGCACCACCCTGAAGGTCGCGCAGCGGCTTCTCCGATTGATCATCGTGGTCGATGGTGCAGACGTCGCGGTTCCCGGGCCGTCCATTCTTCTCGTCCGTCACGCGAGCATCCTCGATACGTTGATACCCTGCTCAACCATCCAGCGCCGCTATCGATTTCGCGTTCGTTACGTGCTGAAGCAGGAGCTCTTGTTCGATCCCTGCATCGACGTGGTGGGCAACACGCTGCCGAACTACTTCATCGACCGCACGGGAAACACGGCCGAGGAGCTCGAAGGCCTGCGAACGTTGGTCGCCGGTCTCGGATCCGACGGTGTGCTGATCTTTCCCGAGGGAACCCGTTTTTCGCGGGAAAAGCGCCTCGCCGCGCTCGAGAAGCTTGAGACGCAACGCTTCGAGTTGCTCGAGATGGCGAAGAGGCTCACCCATGTGCTTCCACCCAAGGCGGGCGGTGTGCTCACGCTCCTCGATGCCCTACCGGGTGTCGATTGCGTGTTCGTCGCGCACAGTGGACTCGAGGCGTTCGCGAAGATCGAGAACCTGCTGAGCGGCGCCGTGGTCGGCTCGACAGTGCGTGTTCATTTGTGGCGTGTCGATGCACGTAACATCCCGAGCACCGCAGAGGAGCGGCTGCGCTGGCTCTACGCGGAGTGGAGCAAGGTCGATGAGTTCGTCCGAAACGCGATGGAAACAACGTGAGTTGATCGTGGACAACTTGGGGATTGCCGGCAGCCGAGGCCGCGTTTGGGTGCAAACGTGGGTTTAGAAGTTAACCACACCTGTGGATGAACTGCGGCCGAGAGCAAGCCGTGTGTTGCGCAAACGATAACCCATCGTAATTCGGAATGATTGCAACGGCTTGTCGACGAGGGAGAAACAGTTCGTAAACGAGCGTGCTTGGCTGTCAAAAAAATGGTGTGCGAATCTTTCGCGATCACGAGCGGTTAGAAATTAGTTTGCGGATCCCCGTAGACGCCCCCGAAACTCGCTGCTAGTTTCGGCGCCCTTCACACGAAAGACACACGTCGGTGGACGAGAGCGTCGACGAAGGTTGGTGGACGGGATACATGCGCTCGTTCCTAGGGATCTGTGGATTGCCTGGGGGTGTGGGTGGTGAAGTGCGCGCTTTTTGGGGGCGGAGTGACCATGGAACAATTGTGGGAAAAGGCGCTAACCACCCTGAAGGGGCAGCTGTCGGCCGACAACTTCGAAACGTGGCTTCAGCCGGTCGAGTTTGCAGGCGTCGAGAGCGACTCGCTCGTTCTGCGGATTCCCAATCAGTTCTTCGCCGAGTGGATCGCCGCACATTATCTCGACATGATTCTCGAGACTTTGCAGACGGCGGCAGGGGACGAGACCGTGCCGACCAAAGTCCGCTGGGAGCTCGATGATACCCTGCGCGAAAAGGCACAGGCGGCGCGCGAGTCGATCCCGCCCCGTGCCCCACGCGCCACACCGCGCGCTCCCGAATCCGCAGATCTGAATCCGAAGTACCGGTTCCAAAACTTCGTCGTCGGTCCTGCCAATCAGCTCGCGCACGCAGCGAGTGTGGCCTGTGGCTCCGATCCAGGCCGTCGATACAACCCCCTCTTCATCTACGGCGGTGTGGGCCTCGGCAAGACGCACCTCGTGAACGCGATTGGACATGCGATCCTGCAGCGCAACCCGCGCGCCCGGATTCTCTACGTGTCTGCCGAAAGATTCACCAACGAGTTCATCTGGTCCTTGCAAAACCACGAGATCACTCGCTTTCGCGAACGGTATCGGACGCGCTGCGACGTTCTCCTGATGGACGACATCCAGTTTCTCGCGGGCCGGGAGCAAACCCAAGAAGAGTTCTTCCACACGTTCAACGCGCTTTATCACTCCGACCGGCAGATCGTGGTGACCTCCGACGTGTACCCGCAACAGATTTCAGAGATGCAGGAACGTCTGATCAGTCGCTTTCAGTCGGGCATGGTCGCCGACGTGCAGGCACCGGAGCTCGACACGCGCATCGCCATCTTGCAGACCAAGGCCGAGTGTGAAGGCATCGCGCTGCAGAGCCAGGTCGCGTTGTTCCTGGCGCAGATGGTCCGCAGCAACGTGCGCGAGCTCGAAGGTATGCTTCTGCGCCTCGCGGTCAAGGCGGAGCTGCTCGGGCTCCCGATCGACCTGGAGCTCGCGAAAGAGACGATGCGGGCCATCCTGCCCAATCAAGACACCGAGACGACCGTCGAAGACATTCAGCGCGTGGCGAGCGGCTACTTCGGGATCCGTGTCGCCGATCTCAAGTCGAGGCGGCGTCACCGTGCCGTCAGCTTCCCCCGGATGGTTGCGATGTACATTTGCCGGCAACGCCTCGGGACCAGCTATCCCGAGCTCGGCGAGCGGTTCGGCGGCAAAGACCACACGACGGTGATCAGTGCCGTCCGCAAGATCGGCGGGTTGATCGAGGCCCAGGACGACCGTGTTCTCGGTGCGATCGGTGCAATCGAGCGTAAGCTCGGCATCTGACGAAGCAGCGCTTCTGTGCCCCGAGGGGCGAGGTCGTGGCGAGCCGAGCCTTCCGCGCGCTTCTGGTGTATACCCGCCCCTGTGCGCCGGCGGAGACCAAGCTGGGGAAAGCCTCTGGGGATAGCCCAGCGATCGAGTTACCCCCACTCGAAGCAGGATTCATCCACGATCCAACGAGCACCGAAAGCTTCGTTCTTCCAAATGCTTAGCGGTTTTCATTCACGATCCACAACTGTTAAGACGACGACGAATTATTAAATTATCGAATTCAAGTGGTGGAACAGCCACTACCACTTCCCGAGGGAGTCAACCGGAACATGGAGCTCACGATCGACAAGCAAGACTTTCTGCGTGGTCTCGCGCGGACTCATGGTGTGGCCGACCGCAAGAGCTCGATGCATATCCTGTCGAACGTCTTGCTCACGGCCGAAGGGCCGAATCGTCTCCGGCTCTCCGCAACAGATTTGTACTTGGGCGTAACGGCTCTCGTACCTGCAACCATCAAAAAGGGTGGGACGATCGCCGTCGCTGCAAGAACGCTATTCGACATCGTCAAGAACCTTCCCGAGGGCGAGGTCCATTGGGAGTTGAGCGATAGCCATGCAGTCGAGCTCAGCTGCGGGAAAGTGCGATACAGGATTCCTGCGATGCCAGGCGAGGATTTTCCGCCGCTGCCGAATCCTGGGGATGCCGACTTCGCACATCTCGACGCCGGGATTCTCTCCGAGCTGATCTCGCTCACTCAGTACTCGATGTCTCACGATGATACGCGTCCCCATCTCGCCGGCACGCTGTTCGAAGGTGACGGAAAGGTGATTCGCATGGTGACCACCGATGGCCACCGACTATCGAAGGCCGAGCACAAAGCGAGTGGCAAGGGCGCCATGATGAATTTCAGCATGCTGGTCCCGCACAAGGGCATCGGTGAGCTGAGGCGGCTCCTCGATGACATCAAGGCCAGCAAGGGAAAGGATGACAAGGCACCTACGATCGGCATTGCGACGTCCGGTGGAAACGCCTTCTTTCAGCGGGAGGACCTGTGCCTGAGCGTCAAGCTCGCCGACGAGAACTTCCCGCCTTACAACAAAGTCATTCCGAGCAAACAAAGCCGGACCGTGATCGCGTCGCGCATTCCACTGGTCGAAGCACTGAGACGAATCAGCTTGGTTGCCAACGACAAGAGCGGTGGCGTTCAGCTCATGATCGAGCCGGGAATTCTACGTCTCCAAAGTCAGAATCCCGAGGTGGGCGAGGGGAGTGAGGAAGTGGATGTCGACTACGCAGGGGACGAGCTGCGGATCGGATTCAACGCACGATACCTACTCGACGCGCTGAGTGCGTTGCCCCACGACGAAGTCGCCATCGAGCTCAGCGGCGAACGCGACCCCGGAGTCGTGAAACCGGTCGGCGACAACTCCGACTTCGTTGGGGTCATCATGCCCATGCGAATCTAGGCCAGGGCGTTGATCGGAGAATTGCGGAGCGTGCAGACCCCGAGCCGGGTCACCGCACTGCGCGTGCAGGGCTTTCGGAACCTCGAGACGCGCGAGTTTTCACCCGGGTCGCACTTCAACGTCATTCATGGCGATAATGGCGCGGGAAAGTCCAATCTGCTCGAGGCGATCTACTACGCGGGCGCCCTGAGAAGCTTTCGTGGCGCGAAAACGGATGATCTCGTCGCGCTCGGCTGCGAGAGCGCCGTGCTCGACGGGACGCTCGAGGGGGACGCTGCTCCTCACAGGCTTCGCATCGAGCTAGAACGCTCACAGCGGAGGCGGTTGCTATTCGACGGGAAACGACCGCGATCGACCAATGCATGGCACCGGAACGTCCACATGGTGTTGTTTCATCCGGGAGACCTCGTGCTCGCCTCCGGGGCACCCGACCGCCGCCGTGCCTTTCTCGACCGGATGCTCGAACAGATGGACCCCATCTATGCCTCGACCCTTGCGAGCTACGAGAAGGCACTCCGAAGCCGCAATCGTCTACTCAAGAACGAACGTACCGACCCGCGCTCCTTGCGGGCGTATGACACCATGTTGAGCAAGGCAGGGGCCATCGTCGGGCAGGCCCGCAGGCGGCTGATCGAAGACTTGGCGCCTAGGGTGGAGCGAGCCTTCTCGGAGGTATTCGCCGGGGATACGCCGCTCAGTGTGCGCTATCTGCCGCGGGTCGAGCCCGAGGCCGAGGCCATTGCCGAGGCGCTCGAGCGGTCGTTCGAGAAGGACCGAGCGCGCGGGTTTACCGCGGAGGGCCCTCATGGAGACGATCTCGAGCTCCGGCTGCGCGAGGTGGGCGCGCGCCATCACGGCTCGCAAGGGCAGCACCGCACGATCGTTCTCGCGCTCAAGACCGCGGAGCTCGACCTGTTGAGCGAGCGCACTGGCAAGGTGCCGATTCTGCTCCTCGACGACGTCTCGAGCGAGCTCGATCGAAGTCGAAATCGGAGATTTTTCGAGGTGCTGAGCCACGCAGGGGGGCAGGTGTTCCTCACGACCACGCACCCGGAGTTCATTCTTCTCGAGGACGACCGAGTCGACTTTCACGTCGACCATGGGCGCGTCACTCGATGATCTTGGCGCTCTTGATGTAGTCGAGCTTCGGGAAGCTCTCGCGAAGATAGGAGTTCCCTTCGGTTTGCATTCGCCCCTGCGAGGGCCCGCGTCCGCTCGGCGCGCCTTCTCCGTATCCGTCGTAGAGCGCGTCGACCGGTCCCATGTCTTTGACCTTGCCAAACGGCGCAAACCCCATCCCATCGAGGCGGGAATTGTCGACGAAGTTGATGAAGAACTGGGTCGTCCGCGAATTGGGGCCCGATGTCGCAAACGTCACCGTTCCGCGTGTGTTGCTGGCCTTCACGGGGTCGTCTGCGATGGGCTTCGCGCGCCACTCGACGTTGACGGCGGGGTCGCCACTGATGCCGACCTGCGCCATGAAACCGTTGACCACCCGGAAGAAGGCCACGTCGGTGTAATAGCCCTTCTTCACCAGCTCATAGAATCGATCAGCACCGTTAGGGGCCCAATCGCGACGAACGTCGATCAGGATCGCGCCTTTGGTCGTGTCGAGCTCGACCGTGTACTGATCGGGCGCTCGGGGTTTTTCGCCGGTCACCGTGGTGGCCTCCTCTTTGATGAGCGCAGGGCTTTCTTTGCCTTGGCTCTTCGTTTGTGCCGCTTCTTCTTTGGGGCATCCAACGAGGAATGCTCCCGCCACTAAGATCAGGGCTGCGTTTCGCATGGCCGTACCTTGGCAAGCGCGGCCCGTAACGCAAGTCATTTGCCCGCTAGGTATTGAAGAGGCCCCTCAGCTTCTTGAGGAAGCTCGCCTGCTGGGGGTGAGACTCATCCCCGATCTCCTGTGCGAGCTCGGAGATCAGCTTGCGCTGACGTCGGCTCACCTGCTGGGGTACCTCGACCACGACGGTTACGAGCTGATCGCCCTTGCCGTAGCCGCCGTAGACCGGGATGCCCTTGCCTCGCAGGCGGAATACCTTGCCAGATTGCGTGCCGGGCGGAATCTTCATGACCACCTGACCGTCGAGCGTCGGGACGTCGACGCTTGCTCCGAGCACGGCCTGGGGGAACGAGATCGGGATCGACAGCAGGATGTCAGCGCCTTCACGGCGAAAGAGGGGGTGTTCGGCGACCTTGATATTGATGTGGAGGTCACCGTTGCCACCTGGGCTCGCTTCCCCGGCGCCGCGAACCGTGCGGACTGCGCCGTCTTGCACGCCGGCAGGGATCTTCACGTTCATCGGTTCCGAGCGCAACGTGCTCCCGGTTCCGTCGCATGTCTCGCAGGGGGTCGGGATCTTCTTCCCCGTTCCATTGCACCCGTGACAGGTGCGCGCAGCCGAGAAGAGACCTCGCTGGTACTTCACTTGCCCACGCCCTTGGCACACGTTGCATTGATGCACCGGAGTGCCCGGCTGGGCGCCGGTTCCCTCGCACGACGCGCAGGGCCCTGGCCGATTGACCTCGATCTGCTTTTCGATGCCGAGGGCGGCGTCGGTGAACGAGATCTCCAAATCATAGGTGACGTCGCGACCTCCCCGGCGCTTGCGGCGCCCGCTGAAGACGTCCCCAAAGAGCCCCTCGATGATCTCGCTGACCGCGCCGAAGTCGCCCCCTTCGAATCCTTGGCCGCTGCTCGCGAACGCTGCATGACCGTAGCGGTCGTATTGCTTGCGCCTTTCGGCATCGCTCAGCACGGCGTACGCTTCGCTCGCCTCCTTGAAGGAATCTTCGGCCGCTGGGTTGTCTGGATTGCGATCCGGATGATATTTCATCGCAAGCGCGCGATACGCTTGCTTGATCTCGTCACGGGAGGACGCTGGGCTGACTCCGAGGATCACGTAGTAATCACGTTTCGACACTGGCGCCGGGAGTGTAGGCGCGCGGCCCCGCTGCGCAAATGGCATGCAGAGCTTCTTCGGGGTATGGGACGGGAGTCAGGTGCCGGTGATGGAGCTCGAGATGGGAGACGGCGACGCCGGGGAACGGCTCGATGTCGTGCTCGCCCGCCGCGTGCCTGAGCTGAGCCGCGCGAGGGCCAAGGCGCTGATCGCCGAGGGTGGTGTTCGCGTAGACGGCCGACTCGTGAGGAAGAGTCATGCGGTGGCGGCCGGTGAACGAGTCACGCTCGAGAGCCTTCCTGGCCCAGAGGATTTTCACGCCGCTCCGGACCCCGATTTGCCGCTCGTGGTCTTGCTCGAGACGCCCCGGTACGTGGTCGTCGACAAGCCCGCTGGCGTGCCGAGTCACCCATTGAAAGAAGGGGAGCGCGGCACGCTTGCAGGTGCTCTGGTCGCTCGCTACCCGGAGATGCGGGGCGTGGGATATCGCAACCGAGAGCCGGGCATCCTCCACCGACTCGATACCGACACCTCGGGGGTCATGCTCGCGGCGCGCGATCAAGAGACCTTCGATGCGCTTCGTGTGCTGCTCCGTGCAGGCCAAGTCGAAAAGCGATACCTCGCGCGCTGCCAGGGTGTCGTCCCCGCTCCGATCGTCATCGACACGCCAATCGCAACCGATCCGCGAGATCACCGAAGAGCCCGCGCTTGCACCGATGCGCGTGAGATCAAGCGTCTTCGCGCCCGACCCGCGACGACACGGATTCTCTCCAGCACGCCGGTCGAACGAGGCTCGCTCGTCGAGGTGCGCGCGGACAACGCGCGACGCCATCAGATCCGAGTCCACCTCGCCTCGATCGGTCATCCCCTCCTCGGCGATACGCTCTATGGAGGTCCCGCGCTCGAAAATCTCGATCGCCATCTCCTGCACGCCATCTCGATCTCCTTCACGATCGGCACGCGCCATACCGTCGTAACCAGTCGAAATCACATGATTTGTGAGCCGGAGATCATCCCCTCGGACGGCTGACGGCACGATCCCAGGCCTCCTCAGCGCCGCGGCCTCTGCGACCGGCGATCCCGTTTGCGCTCGCTCTTGCCGGGCGCGAGCTGTGCCCGAAGCTGCTCGACTTGGTCGCGAAGCTCTGCTGCTTTCTCGAACTCGAGCTCTTCGGCGGCCAGCATCATCTCACTGCGCAGCTCCTCGATGCGTGCAGGGATCTCGGCTGGATCGTCGAGCACTTCGCCTTTGCGTAGAACCGGGATCACGATGTAGTCGGCAGAGCCCGTCGACGGATCCATCTCGAGCACGGCCTTCTTGATCGTTTGCGGCGTGATGCCGTGCTCCGCGTTGTACTCCGTCTGGCGCGCGCGCCGTCTCTCGGTTTCGTCGATCGCATACCGCATTGCATCCGTGATCCGGTCGGCGTACATGATGACCTCCCCGCGTGCGTTGCGCGCGGCGCGCCCGATCGTCTGAATCAAGGACCGCGGAGACCGAAGAAAGCCCTCTTTGTCGGCATCGAGAATCCCCACGAGGGAGACCTCGGGCAGGTCCAACCCCTCTCGAAGAAGGTTGATTCCAACGAGGACATCGAACTCTCCACGCCTCAAATCCCTAAGAATATCGATACGTTCGAGCGTGTCGACGTCGCTGTGAAGGTAGCGCACTCGGACGCCGAGCTCGCTGTAGTATTCGGTGAGGTCCTCCGCCATGCGCTTGGTCAGAGTCGTGATGAGGATGCGTTCGTCGCGGGCGACACGCTCGCGGATCTCCCTGAGGAGGTCGTCCACCTGATGCTTGGTCGGACGGACGCGAATCTCCGGGTCGAGCAGACCCGTCGGGCGAATGACCTGCTCGACGACGACACCATGGGCATGCTCGATCTCCCAGTTTCCAGGCGTCGCGCTCACATGCACGACTTCGCCGACCCGCTCCTGCCATTCCGAGAATTTCAACGGCCGATTGTCGAGCGCGCTGGGGAGACGAAACCCATGTTCCACCAACGTTTCTTTGCGCGAGCGATCACCGCGAAACATCGCGCCGAGCTGAGGCACGGTGATGTGCGACTCGTCTAGAATCACGAGGAAGTCGTCGGGAAAGTAGTCGAGCAGGGTCGGCGGAGGCTCGCCCTCGCGGCGCCCGGAAAGATGGCGGCTGTAGTTCTCGATCCCGTGACAGAACCCCATCTGCTCCAGCATCTCGAGATCGTACATGGTACGCTGCTCGAGACGCTGCTTCTCCAGCAATTTGCCTGCGGATTGGAGCTTCGGGAGCCACTCGAGGAGCTCCTGGCGGATCGACTCGATCGCTCGCTTTCGGTGCTCGTCGGGGGTGACGTAGTGGCTGCCGGGGTAGACCCCGTAATGGTCGAGCTCCGCGATCACTTTGCCGCGCATCGGATCGATCTCGACGATGCGCTCGATTTCATCACCCCAGTATTCGACTCGGACGGCGAGGTTCTCGGAGTGTGCGGGAAAAATCTCCACGACGTCGCCCCGAACCCGAAACGTGCCGCGGTGAAAGTCGATGTCGTTACGTTGGTATTGAATGTCGACGAGCCGACGGAGGAGGCGATCGCGACGGTATTCTTGGCCCACCTCGAGGTTGATCAGCATTTCCTGATACCACTCCGATGAACCGATCCCGTAGATGCACGACACGCTTGCGACGATGATGACATCGCGTCGTGAGAGCAGAGATCGCGTCGCGCTGTGTCGCATGCGATCCACCTTGTCGTTGATGATCGCATCCTTCTCGATGTAGGTGTCGCTCGATGGGATGTAGGCTTCCGGCTGGTAATAGTCGTAGTAGCTCACGAAGTACTCGACCGCGTTGTTCGGGAAGAGCTCCCGCATCTCGCTGTAGAGCTGGGCGGCGAGCGTCTTGTTCGGCGCGATGATCAGCGTCGGACGCTTGGTCTCCGCAATGAGGTGGGCCACCGTGAAGGTCTTGCCGCTCCCGGTGATTCCGAGCAGGACCTGGTGCCGATCGCCCCTCGCAAGTCCCCGTAAAAGCTCGGAAATCGCCTCTGGCTGGTCCCCCTTCGGCCGGAGGTCCGTGACGAGCTCGAGCTCCCTTGCCATCGGGGAAGGCTACCACTGCTTGAAGGGGCCCGCAGGCGCATTCATGCAGGGGCATGAACCTCGAACGGCTCCTCGACCTTTTGACTGCGACCGCCGCGAGTGCCGCACGTCCGAACTTCGGCAACGTGCACCTCGAGCGCAGGAAGGTCCCCGAGCGGCCCCTCGAGCTCTACGAGTTCGAAGCATGTCCCTACTGTCGGATCGCCCGCGAAGCGCTGTCTGCGCTCAGCCTGGACCCCATCCTCTATCCCTGCCCGCGTGGGGGCACGCGCTTCCGCGAAAAGGTCAAGAGTGAGGGCGGCCGCTACCAGTTTCCGTACCTGGTCGATCCGAACACGGGGGTATCGATGTACGAGTCGGCCGATATCGCCGAGTATCTGTTCCGCGAGTACGGCGGCGGCCGCGTGCCCTGGTTCCTGCGTCGGCGCGCGTTCGCCGTGTCGACCTCGATGCTCGCGTCGGGGTTCCGTCCGCACCGCGGCCGTCGCGTCGTTTGCTCCAGAAGGCCCGCAGAGCTGCTCGAGCTGTATTCCTACGAGGGGTCGCCCTTCTGCCGGATCGCGCGCGAAGCGCTCTGTGAGCTCGAGCTGCCGTACGTGCTTCACAACGTGCCGCGGCAAAGCCCTGATCGAGAGGAATTCGTCTCGATTTCCGGCAAGATGCAGGTACCTTTCTTGTGCGACCCGAACACCGGCATACAAATGTTCGAATCCGGCGACATCCGGCGGTATCTGTACGATACCTACGCGCTGAAAGGCACCCCGTGAAGAGCAGTCCTCAGCCGTTTGCCTTCGCGAAGGCCTTCGCGAACTCCACGAACTTCCTCACGTCTGACGGCTCCATCGCGTTGTAGATCGAGGTTCGAATGCCGCCGACCGAGCGGTGTCCCTTGATGCCCACCATGCCGAGCTTGGCCGCATCAGCGATGAACCTCTTCTCGAGGTCTTCCGAGGGAAGGCGAAACACCGGGGTCATCAGGGAACGTGATGCGACCTCGACCGGACAACGAAAGAAGCCCGGGTTCTCGTCGATCATCCCATAGATGTAACCGGCTTTCTCCCGATTGCGCCTTTCCATTGCGGCCGCGCCGCCTTGGTCGCGCACCCATCGAAGCACATTGCGCACCATGTACACCGCAAACGTGGGGATGGTGTTCTGTAGCGAGTCGCCGTCGAGAATGGTCTTGTAGCGGAAGATCTTGGGAATCGTGTTGGGGCTGCGAGCCGCCAAGTCCTTGCGAATGATCAACACGGTGATCCCCGCGGGACCTAGGTTCTTCTGCGCGCCGGCGTAGATGAGGCCGAACTTGGAAACGTCGATCGGGCGCCACAGAATGTCGCTCGACATGTCAGCCACGAGCGGCACCTCTCCACCATCCGGGTACTCGTGGAACTGCGTGCCCATGATCGTGTTGTTGCTCGTGAAGTGCAGGTACGCCGCGTCGGCGTCGAGCTCGAGCTCGTTCTGCTTCGGGACGCGGGTGTACTTGCCATCGACTTTTCCCGTGCCTGCCTCGCGCGCCTTCCCCGTGATCTTCGCCTCCTCGAGCGCCTTGTCGCTCCAGACGCCGGTCATGATGTAGTCGGCTGACCGACCCGGGCCGCGAAGGTTCATCGGCGCGAGCGCGAACTGCACGGTGGCGCCGCCCTGCATGAAGAGAACCTCGTGCGTATCGGGGATGTCGAGCAAATCACGGAAGAGCGATTTCGTTTCCTCGTGAACCTTCTCGTAGGCGGCACCGCGATGACTGTGCTCGATGAGCGACATCCCCGTGCCCTCGTGGTCGAGGAACTCTTTTTGGGCATACTTGAGTGCCGGCAACGGGAGGGTTGCGGGCCCCGCACTGAAGTTGATCACACGTGCCATAGGCGCGGAATCCTAGCCGCGGGCTCGGGGGGTGCAACTCCCGTTGCCGACACGGCGCAAGCCTCGAAAAATGGTGGAGCTGAGGGGGATCGAACCCCTGACCTCCGCATTGCGAACGCGGCGCTCTCCCAACTGAGCTACAACCCCGGGGTCGGGCGTTCGTATAGCTGCACGGCTCGTTTGCGCAACACGAACGGCGCGCCTGGGCGCGGCCGGCTGGAAATCCGTGCGGTGCCCCCGCTTGCCGACGGGGGTCTCCCGCCTCTACCTTGAAGCGATGGAACAGAGACGGGGGACTGCGTATCGGTCGTGGTGTGCGGCCGCGCTGCTGTCGGGACTCATCTCGGCTGCACCCGGAGCGGCCCAGCAGACCGCGGACGATGCAGCGGCGCGCGAGTACTTCGAGCGGGGGCGCTCGTCGTTCGAGCAAGCCGATTACGAGGGCGCCCTGGTCTACTTCCGTCACGCCTATCGGCTCAGCGGAAGAGGTGAGCTTCAGTACAACATCGGAGTTGCTGCAGATCGCTTGCAACGTGAAGAAGAGGCGCTCGAAGCGTTCCGGCGTTACCTCGAAGAAACCGAGAGCCCGGCCCGCGAGATCGAAGTGCGCGAACGCATCCATGCTCTCGAAGAATCCATTGCCGAGCGCAAAGCGACCGAACGGGCCCTCGAAGAGGCAGCGTTGACGTATCAGGCACAGCCGCAGACCGATCGAGCGCGTCGCATGCCGACCTCCACGATCGCCGGCGCGAGCGCACTTGCAGCAGTGGGTGCCGCCGGCATCGTCGCGATGGGAGTCGGTCTCGGCAAAGACGGGTCATGCAAACGGGAAGTCGCCGCGGCGTGCGTGACGGAGAGCTCCGCGACCGCATGGACGTGGGTCTACGGGGGGATCGGCATCGCCGCGCTGGCCGGCAGTGCGACTTGGTTCGCGGTGAGCTCGAAGCGGACGAAGGAACGGCGGAGGACCCAAGTGTTGCTCTCGCCGACCGGCGTGGTCGTCACGGGCAGGTTCTGAGCAGGTATCAATCACGATAACGCTCGTCGCTGCCTAGATTTTCAGAATGTCGAGCAGCTGAGAGGCCGTGTCGATCATACCTTCTGGGCTCTGCACCCGAGGGGCACGCACGATAGGAATGCGCGGCAGGCAGTCGGCCAAGACCTCGATGTTCGAGCTCCGGCTCATGTCCTCTCTGCGGTCTCGCTCGACGTGATTGAGAACGATCGCGCGCACCGAGATCTTTCTCTTGCGAAGCGCCTCGACCGCGGTGAGCGTATAAGAAAGCACTCCGAGAGCGTTGCGCGCGACGACCACGGTTTGCAGATCGAGAAGGGCAGCGAGGTCTGCGATCGTGTGCTCGCGATCGAGCGGCACCAGGACGCCGCCCAGACCTTCGACGATCGTGTAGTCTGCATCACTGGCGAGCTCGCGAATCCGTTTGGCCATCGCGCGAAGCGAGCCGATGCTCGGACCTCCTCGCTTCTCGATGGCGTAGGGCGCGAGGGGTTCTTGGGCCCGGTAGAGGCCTTGGGCCGTGGCGAGCGACTCGTTGCCGCATGCGCGCGCGAGCTCGAGCGCGTCGAGCGGAGTGGGGTCGGCACCGGTTTCGATCGGCTTGATCGCGGCGATGCGTTTGCCCCGTTGGACGCATGCGATCGTGAGCGCGCGGGCAAGCCACGTCTTGCCAACTCCGGTGCCTGTTGCGGTGATGAATGCGCCTTTCATGACATCTCCTCCTAGAAGCTCTGAGCGAGCGACGCGAGGGTGTCGATCGCTCGTTCGATCTGGTCGGTGCGATGGGTGCCCATGGGCGTGAGTCGAAGCCTCGCGGTGCCGTCCGGAACGGTGGGCGGACGGATCCCCTGGACGAAGACTCCACGCTCGAGGAGCTTCGCCGAGAGCTGCATCGTACGATTGTTTTCCCCGATGATCAGCGCGACAATATGATGATCGCCACGCACTCCCTCGAAGCCGAGCCTATGAAGCTCGGAGCGAAGCCGGCCTGCATGGCGGAGAACGGTCTCGCGCGCGAGGTCCGCTTCTCGGACCAGCCCGAGAGCTGCAAGAGCGGCGCGGGCCAGCATCGGTGGCGGAGCGGTCGAATAGACGAAGCTGCGCGCGCGGTTGCGGATGAGCGACACGAGCGGCTCGTTCGCGGCGACGAAGGCACCTGCGACCCCGAATGACTTGCCGAGCGTGCCGACGAGAGCATCGGGCTGGACGTCGAGCTCCGCGCAGAGGCCACGGCCGCTCGGACCGATGACGCCGAGGGCATGGGCCTCATCCACCATCAGCCCAGCGTCGAACGATCGCGCAAGCGTCGAGAGCTCCCTAACGGGGGCCGTCACCCCATCCATCGAAAAGAGCGAGTCGGTGACGATGAGAGCGCGGCGGGCTCGAGCCCGGTGCGCGCGAAGAAGTGATTCGAGGTGGTCGAGGTCTCGGTGCTGGTAGACGTGCACGTTGGCCCGGGAGAGGCGGCAACCGTCGATCAGGCTCGCGTGGTTCAACGCGTCGCTGAAGACCGCATCCTGAGAACCAACCAACGCCTGCACGGTTCCGACGTTTGCCGCATAGCCGGTGGAGAAGAGGACGGCGGCAGGAGCCCGCACGAAGGCCGCCAACGCGAGCTCGGCGTCTCGGTGGGCGTCCATCGATCCGGTGACGAGCCGGGAGGCAGCTGCCCCGACGCCCTCCTCTCTTGCGGAGGCCTCGGCGGCGGCGGCGATCGCCTGGTTTCCCGCTAGGCCAAGATAGTTGTTGGAGCAAAGACAGAGGACCCGACGTCCGTCGATCTGGAGCTCTGGCCCTTGTGGCCCCGAGATCCGGGGCGGTGTTCGGAGGAGGCCGGCGGCCTCGAGCTCGACAAGCGCGTCACGGATCTGGGAATCGAAGCTCATGCCGTGGATCTAAGCCCACGGCCTTCGGGGGGTCAAATGCGCCGTTCCAGGCGTTTCACGTGGAACACTCGAGTGGCCGTGGGAGGCGCGGCGCACTGTTTCACGTGAAACACTCAGAGCTCGAGCCCCCGACGGGGATCGGTTTCAAACGCCTCCTGTACGGTCTTCAGGGCCTCCTCGACCTCGTCCGAGCGACCCTCGGGAAGGACGACCTCCAGATGCGCGATCAGATCTCCCTTGCTCCCGCCCTTCTCGGGGATCCCCTTTCCGCGCAGGCGGAGCTTCGTGCCGTTTCGCGAGCCCGCAGGGATCGAGAGCTGCACGCTCCCCTCCGGGGTGGGCACGTTCACCTTGGCCCCCGCGTAGGCTTCGAGCGGCGTCACGGGCACCTTCAAATGGAGTTGCTTTCCCCGGATCGAGAAATAGGGATGCTTTCGCACGTTCACCTTGAGAACCAGGTCGCCCGGCGGTCCGCCCTCGGCGCCTGCGCCGCCCTGACCGCGAAGACGGATCTTACTTTGGTTCCGAACGCCCGCCGGAATTCGTACCTTCAGCGTCCGCTCCCCCTCCGGCGATCGAAGGCTCAACTCCCGAGTGCAGCCGAGGACAGCGTCCCGAAAATCCACGGTCACTTCGGAATGCAGCTCGGGCCCGCGGCGGGGAGCTCGGACGTAGGCGCCGCGGCCACCGACGCCTCCTCCAAAGAGGTCCTCTAGGTTGAAGTCGACCTCACCGGTACGCCAGGTCGCTCGGCGCCCCCGAGCGCCGCGCCCAAATAGATCCCCAAAGTCGAATCCTTCGGAGGCACGCCCCTGGGTTGCCGCCTCGTAGGCCTCCGGATCGAACCCCTCCCGCAGCCCCATCTCGCCGAACCGGTCGTAGAGCTTTCGCTTCTCTGGATCGGAGAGAACGTCATAGGCCGCAGTGACGTCTTTGAACCGCTCCTCCGCCCGCTTGTTGCCTGGGTTGCGATCGGGATGTAGCTCCTTCGCGAGCCGGCGATAAAC
The DNA here is from genome assembly GCA_963792825.1 of uncultured delta proteobacterium. Taxonomy (GTDB): domain Bacteria; phylum Myxococcota_A; class Polyangia; order Polyangiales; family Houyiibacteriaceae; genus SG8-38. The sequence continues at coordinate 891,566 of CAWBXS010000002.1, forward strand.
CTTCTTCAGCTCCCCGGGGCTCGCGTCCTTGGAGACCCCCAGAACCTTGTAGAAATCTCGCTCACCCATGGCCACTCACCATAACCATTTGGGGGTTTCTTTCAATGTACCGTTGCCACGGGTTCAGGGCGGATCTGGCCCCTACATAGTCTAGAAAAGCCAATCCTGTCATCTCTCAAGCCCCTCTTGGATGATGCTTTGTCCGTCGCAGCGGTTCATGGAGCCGTTCTTGCTGCCGTCGGGGGTGCATGATACTCGCACGCCATGGCCTTGGTCGATGTCACCCGCCTTCCGCAACATGTCGCGATCATCATGGACGGCAATGGGCGGTGGGCTCAAGCGAGGGGCAAGCCGCGCACGGTCGGGCATGAACGCGGCGCAGATGCGGTGCGTGCAACGATGCGCGCTGCACGACGGCTCGGGATCCCGGCACTCACGCTTTACGCCTTCAGCGAGCAGAATTGGGATCGCCCGCAGTCGGAGATCCATGCGCTCGTCGATCTCTTGTGTGAGTGCTTGGTATCCGAGCGCGACGAGCTCGTCGACAACGACATTCGATTGTGCGCGATAGGCCGCCTTCACAAACTTCCCCCGCGCGCACAGTTGAGACTGCGATCGCTCCTGGCGGAAACCGAAGCACTCGAGGGTATGACGTTGACGCTCGCACTCTCCTACGGTGGTCGCGAGGAGCTCGTCGATGCTGCACGCGTGATTGCAGCGCAAGCGCGTGAGGGTGCGATCGACCCGAGCCAGATCGACGAAGCAACGGTCGAAGGATTGCTTCCGTCGATGAATGTCGGCCCGGTCGACTTGCTGATCCGCACGGGTGGAGAGCAACGCATCAGCAATTTTCTGCTCTGGGGATCCGCCTATGCGGAGCTCTACTTCACGGACCAGCTTTGGCCCGATTTCGACGCAAATTCGCTATATTACGCGATTCAGGCTTACCAGGGCCGGGAACGAAAATTCGGTCTCGTTCCCGACGAGGACCGTAACCCGGCAGGCACAGAAGCCCGCAATGAGTTGGAACCTGCGATATGAACGACGCGATCGAACAGCCACCGATGAAGAAAGGCCTCACCGGAACCGCGCTTCGCGTGGCAACGGTCGTTCCGCTGATTCCGATCATCTTGTGGATGATGTTCGCGGGACCGCGCTGGGTTTGGCAGACGTTCATCTTGGCGGCCATCGCCATCGGCGGCTACGAGCTCATGTCCATGACGGTTCCGTCGTCGCGCGCGCTTGCAGCATGGGGCTCGGCTTCGTCGGTTCTCGTCGCGTACGCGATCGTCTTCGCGAATAGTGCGGCTGCGGTGTACGGGGCGATGTTGGTCGTCGTCCTCGGCGCCATGGTCTGGAGCCTCCTGCAGGAGGATCCGCTTGACGACGCGCCTCTTCGCGTGGGCTGGTTGCTCGGCACCCCGGTCTATGTCGCTGGCGGCCTTTCCTCTGTGGCGCTCGTGCGCGACTTTCCCCCGACGGGAGCTTGGGTGTTGCTGACGATGACGCTCGCATGGGGTAGCGACACCTCTGCCTACTTCGTCGGCCGGAAGTTCGGAAAAACCAAGCTTGCGCCCCGGATCTCGCCGAAGAAGACACTCGAAGGCTCGGCGGGCGGCCTCGCCGCGTCGGTCGTCGGGGCAGTGGTCATGAGCTTCTTCATGCCGGCTCTTCCCATCCTCGATGCGATCGCGCTCGGCATCGTGGCAGGCGCGGCGGGTCAGGCGGGCGACCTTTTGGTGTCGGTGCTCAAGCGGAGCGGCGGCGTGAAGGACAGCGGCGGCATTCTTCCCGGTCACGGCGGCATCCTCGATCGAGTCGACGCCTTGGCCTTTACCGCACCAGCGACCTGGGCCTACGGCCACTTCATCGCTGGATTCTGATCGTGGTCGGACGCTCGCGCCGGTGGCAGCCTCTACGCCTCACTGCTGCCCAAGCTTGGGAGCCTCGTCAGGAAGTAGCGTCGATCAGCGCTTAGAGGCCTTCTTGATCTCGCCGAGATCGAGGATCGCGCCGCCCTCTCCGACGATGTAGGGCTGCTTTCCATCCCACTTCTCGACCGCTCGCAAAAAGACGATTTCCGGACTGATCGTTTTCCGCAAGAGCTCCTGGGCCTTGGCTTCGGCCTCGGCGCGAGCCAGCATCGCGTTCGCCACGCCCTTTGCCTCAGCCTCAGCCTGCTCAGCCTCGACCTTGATGCGCGCCAGGTCGTTTCTCGCGGTGAGCGCGCGCTGCTCGGCCACCTGCTTCGATTCGACCGCCTGTTGGTACTGGGCATCGAACTGGAAGTCCGTGATCGACAGCTCGGTCATCAGGATGTCGCTCTTGGCGAGACTGCCCTTGATCGCATCGCCGAGGGTCTCCTTCACCTCTTGTCGCTTTGTAATCAGCTCTTCGGCCGTGTACTGGGCGGTGGCCTTTTTCAGAGACTCCTGGAGCACGGGATCGATGATCGTGTTCTCCACCATGATCCTCGTGCCGACATTGCGGAAGATCTCGACGATCCGCGCGGCGTCGAGGCGGTAGTTCAGCGCGATCTTCGTCGACACGACCTGAAGATCCTTCGACGATGCAGATGCGCTCGCCTCCATCTTGTGAACTCGCGTCGAGATGTTGATGATCTGCGTCTTCACGGGCGTACGGAAGTAGATGCCCTCTTGGAGAGCGACGTCTTGGATCTCACCCCACTTGGTGATCACCCCGAGGTTTCCGGCGTCGACCTGCGTGCAGCCCGTCACACCGGCCATCAGAACGCCAGCAAAGAGGGACCGCATTGGGTTTGGTATGCGTTTCATCGACATGCATCCTTCTATAGCGTTCCCCGGCCGATTGTCGCCCCGGCGTCACCAATCCATGATGGCCACGGTCAGACCGGTTGCGACGATGAGGGCCCCGGCGACACTGTCCCCGTACCGCTCGATCCATTTCCCCTGGAACAATCTCGCGCCAGAATGCGCTAGGGCCACCAAGCCGACCATCGCGCCTATGGTTGCAACTTCGTAGGCGACGACGATCGAGATCGTCTCACCTGCCGACAACGGTGCGGCTGCAAACAGGATCGGAATCACGGCGATGCACGGGTCCGCGCAATAGATCAGGAACAAGGACCAGGTCGTTGCGCGCGATGGGTCGTGCACGTGATCGTAGTGGTGATGATGGTGGCCGTGAAGGCGATGCGCGAAAGCGCCCCGCAAGCCCCAAACCGCGTAGGCCACGCCGAAGCCGACCAGGAGCAAGCCGGCCACCGACACCATGCGCTCGCCGAGTGACTCGAACAGCTGGCTGCCGAACACCAGCGCGAGAAGGCCGAGCAATACTGAGACCGTCACGTGGCCGAGGCCGCAAAGGAACGCCACGCGCGCGGTCCGCCCACTCGACCATCCGCGGGCCCGTGCGACCGCGGCGATCGGGACCCAATGGTCCGGAGCCAAGGAATGCAAGGATCCCACGGTGATCGCCGCGATTGCCAGGGAAGCGAAAAGACTAGTGGTGCTCATGAGAATGCTCGTGGTGATGATGAAGGGGGGAGCTCGCCTCGATCGGCTCGGGGCGACGGCTCTCGAGCCACTGCAGCCATCCGTCGATGCCCTCTCCCGTCTTGGCCGACACTTTCAACATGCTGGCTCCCGGCATGACCCTCGCGAGCGCGTCTTGCACCGCAGCGACGTCGAAATCCAAATGCGGAATCAAGTCTATCTTGGTGAGCAACACCAGATCGGCTTTTTGAAACATCACGGGATACTTGAGTGGCTTGTCTTCGCCCTCGGTCACCGACAAGGCAACGACATTGGCGGCTTGTCCGAGATCGTAGATCGCCGGACAGACCAGATTGCCGACGTTCTCGATGAAGAAGATGTCGCGATCGTTTGAAGGGAAATGATGCAGAGCATGATGCACGAGACGAGCATCGAGGTGGCACGCCGACCCCGTCGTGATCGTGGACGACACGATGCCCGACGCGTTCAGCCGATCGGCGTCGCGCTCGGTGGCGAGGTCACCGCTCACGGCGCCAAGCTTGAGCCGATGCCCCGCCGCCCTTGCAGTCGCCTCGAGAACCGCCGTCTTCCCCGCACCGGGTGAGCCCATCAAATTGATCGCGAGGACTCCTAAGTCCTCGAAATGACTACGATTATGGCCGGCCTGGGCGTCGTTGTCGGAGAGGATTCGCTCCTGGACTTCGATCGGTACGATCTCAGGGTCGCCGCATCCGCAGGTTTCACACATCGGGGGCCTCCATTTCAATACGTTCCAAGATGATCTCATCTCCTTGAATCATGCGAGCGGGCCGTCCGCAGGTGTCGCATCGCAAGATCGCACCGCGCTCGACGGCTCGCTTGCACGAGGGGCATGCCCAGACGGCGCTGATCATATCGATGGCGAGCTCGGCGCCGTCGCAAATCGTCCGCTCGCGAAAGGTGTCGAACGCGGTCTTCAGAAGCTCGAGCTCGACGCCCGAGAGCTCACCGATCTTGACGTGCAGCCGGTGCACGCGACAACCGCCATGTGCAGTCGCCTCCTGCTGGACGCGATCGATCAAAGAAGCGACGATGGAATACTCGTGCACGAATTACTCGCTTTCGAACTCCGGTGCGCGTTTTTCGAAAAAGGCCTTTAGACCTTCTGCGAAGTTGGGTCCGTCCGCGATGCGCGCGAGCTCGGTGAGCTCTGCGTCGAGATGAACGTCGAGGCGCTCCATCCCCGCGGCTTGGTTGAGCAGATTCTTCGCCACAGCGACGGCAGCGGTGGGCGATTTGGCGAGCTTGGTCGCGATCCGGAGGGCCTCCGAATCGAGGGAGTCATCAGGCACCACGCGGTTGATCAGGCCCCAATCGAGGGCTTCCCGGGCCGTCAACCGAGGGTTGAGAAGCACCAGCTCGAGCGCCTTTCGAAGACCGACGAGCCGCGGCAAGAAGAACGTCGAGCTTTCGGCGCCCGTCAGTCCGGTCTTGAGGTACGCCCACTCGAACCAGGCGCGCTCGGAAGCGATCACGAGGTCGCAGCTCATCGCAATGCCGAAGCCGCCCGCCGCGGCCGGTCCGTCGACCGCAGCGAGGAAGGGCTTGGGTGCCCGCCGAATCTCGGAGATCGTGCTGTGGATGTATTCGAGGATCTGCTTGAAGATCTCACCATGACCGCGGCCGGGTTCTCGTGCGTCGGGTTGTAGGTAGCCGAGGTCATCGTCATCGCCACCATCGCGGATGTACTTCAAATCGGCGCCGCTACAGAACACGCCTCCCTCACCTCGAATCAACACGGCCCGGACCTCGCGGTCACGCGCGAGCTGAAGCCCCGCCCTCCGAAAATCTTGAGCCGTCTCCACGTCGAGTGAATTGAGCCGCTCGCGTCTCGCAATCGTGAGGATGCCCACGGCACCTTGTCGCTCGACCCGGATGTGTTTCATGCCGCCCATCGCTCAGCAGATCCTCGGGAGGAGCTCGCCCTCCGCTTCGGCCAAGAGCCGACTCCCAAACCCCGTGTCGAGCACGACGAACCCAGGCCGTTCCGCCACGCATTCGCCCACGATGGCTGCATTTCTGCCGAGCGGATGCGAGCGCACGGCGTCGAGCACGGCCGCGGCACACTCCGGTCGAAGGCCGAAGACGGCTTTGCCCTCGTTGGCGGACACCAACGGGTCGATTCCGAGCAGCTCGCCTACGGCGCGCACCTCGTCACGGAGCGGTATTGCGGCCTCGTCGAGGATGATCCCGACGCCGCTCTTCTCGGCCATCTCGTGCAGCGCGCTCGAGAGGCCGCCCCGCGTCGGATCCTTGAGCGCCACGATGTTCTTGCCACCGACGTCGAGGGCACGCCGGACGAGCAGATGGATCGGCGCCACGTCGGATTCGAGCGAGGTCTGTAGCGCGAGCTCGTTGCGTGTCGCCATGATCGCGAGCCCATGGTCGCCCATCGTGCCCGTGACCAAGATCTGGTCGCCCGGCCGAAGCCCGGCATCGGAAACCAGCCGGTTGGTGAGCCCGATCCCGGTCGTGTTGAGGACCAGGCCGTCGAGCTCCCCGTGCCCCATCACCTTGGTATCGCCGGTCACGATCGTCGTTCCGGCCTCCTCGCATGTCGCGCGGATCGACGCCCAAATCCGCCTTAGGACGTCCCGTTCGAAACCGTCCTCGAGGATCACGGCGCAGGTCAGCGCCAGCGGCTCCGTCGCTCCCATCATCGCGAGATCATTGACGGTTCCCGCAATCGCCAAGCGGCCGATGTCACCCCCGGGAAACTCGATCGGCTGCACCACGTGCGAATCGGTGGTCAGCACCAGGTATTGATCTCCGATGCGGATCGCCGCGCCGTCGTCCATCGCAGCGAGCCCGATGCCATCCGCTCCGACGTCGCCGAAACCCTTCGCGAACACCTGCTCGATCAGGGCACGCATCGCTCCGCCGCCCGTGCCGTACTTGAGCGTGATGCGCTCGTCGATGAAACGTGCGTTTCGCGTCATGCGGCGCCTCTCTTCATCGACCGCAGATCCGGGCGACCACCGTATTGGTGCCAGATCTTGCACGTTCCCTCCGCGCTCACCATGCACGCGCCCACCGGTGCGTCAGGAGTGCACTCCTTTCCAAACAGCGCGCAATCGGACGGCGAGGCGATCCCGGCCATGATGTCCCCGCACTGGCACTGCTGCACCAGCTTGTGCGGGGCGTAGCTCCAAAGCGCGGACGCATCGATCGCAAAGCGCTTCCGGGTGTCGTACCGTGCGAACTCGTCGCGCAAGCGCAGATTCCCGTTGGGCACGTGCGCGATGCCTCTCCATCTTCCGCCCGTGGGGCGGAACACCTTCCACAAGAGCCGCTGAGCATGGACGTTTCCCTCGCGCGTGACGCAGCGAGGAAAGGCGTTTTCCACGCGAGGCTCGCCGCTGTTGATCACCTCGAGGAGCTTGACCAGCCCGGCCATCACATCGAGCGGCTCGAAGCCTGCGATGACCACTGGCAGTCCGTGGCGCTCGACGAACTTCTCGAACACCGCCGAGCCGGTGATGGTGGCGGCGTGCCCCGCGGCGAGGAAGCCCTCGATCTTGGTCTCCGGCATTTCTGCCACGATCTCCATGACCGGAGGGATGTACTTGTGAGCCGACAGCACCGAAAAGTTATCGGGTGGGTCATCGACCAGAACGGCAGCGGTGGCGACGGCCGTGGTTTCGAAGCCGGAGGCGAAAAACACCAACTCCTGGTCGGATTCGCGCGCCAGCTCTACGGCCTGCGTGACGCTGTAGACCACGTCGACGTTGGCACCTTCCGCTTTCGCATCCGCAAGAGATTGCGAGGTCCCCGGAACCCTCAGCATGTCGCCATAAGAAGCAATGCGAACACCCTGCTTGGCGAGCGCCACCGCCTCGTCCACCTCGGGGACGTCGGTGACGCAAACCGGGCATCCAGGGCCCATGATGACCTGCAAATTCTCAGGGAATGCGGCGCGCAGCCCGAACTTCGCGATCGCTTGTTCGTGGCTCCCGCACACGTGCATGATCGACACCGGAGCATGGTCTGCCTTGGCCACCAGACGGTCGAGCGCCTCCCGCAGCCCGCGCGCGCGCACCGGGTCTCGAAACTTCAGCTGTGCGACCGCATCACTCGGATCCATCGCGCACTCCCGTCGCTGACCGCGTCGCATCGGGCGCAGCGTCGATCTCCGCCCGAACGTCGGCAGTCATCAAGTCCTGGTCGTCTGCGAGGCGCAGAAGCTCGTCGTACAATGCCAGGGTCTCTGCCGCCTCCTCGGGTGGGATTCGACGAATCGCGAACCCGACGTGATTCAAGATGAAGTCACCAGGGTCGACGGGCGCATCGCACACCTCGAGGCGCACCTGCTTCCTCACGCCCCAGAAATCAACGGTCGCGATCTGCAGATCGCGATCGACTTCGATCACTTTGCCTGGGACGCCTAAACACATGGCAACGCTCCTCGGGGCATCAGTCTTTCTCTCCCAGAAACGCATCGGCGATCAAGGCCTGACCTAGAGCGATTCCGCCATCTCCCGGCGGAACTTCACTGTGGCGCAAAAGTGCGACTTCATTGGATAATTTTTGAACAATTCCAGCGGTCAACCGCGAGTTCTGGAAAACACCGCCCGTCAGCGCGACCGGCAGGTTGCCAAGGGACCGCGACAGACCCTCGACGACCTCCACCGTCAGGTCGATGAGGGCGTTGTGAAAACGCGCCGAAACGTCACCCGGGGCCACGCCCGACACCACGTCATCGAACGCAGCGCGTACAGCCGGCCGGAGATCCACCTCCATGGGAACCTGATTCCGATCGAAGTCGAACGGATAGGCGTCCTTCACTGTCCCGCTCGCGACGTGATCCCACGCCACGGCGATCTGTCCCTCGTAGCGTGACACCGGCCGTTGCAACGACATCGCTCCGAACCCATCGAAGTAGCGACCTACTCCGCGTGCGTGTGGGGCGTTGAGACCCCGCTCGATCATCTGGCCCACCACCCGAATCGATTCCGCAGAAACCGCGCCGAAGAGCGGGACCGATTCGACCGGTGGCTTCCCGTCGAACGCATCGTGCAAGAGCGCGTAGCTGATGCGCCAAACTTCACGCATCGCGAGATCGCCTCCCGCGAGCGGCACGGGTCGGAACGTCGCAAGGCGTTCAAAGCGTCCCGGAAAACAAAGCAAAAACTCACCACCCCACGAGGTCCCGTCCTCGCCAAAGCCCGTTCCATCATAGGCCACCCCGAGCACAGGGCCCCGGATGCCATGCTCTGCCATCAAGCTCGCGACGTGTGCATGATGATGCTGCACGCCGAACTTGACTCCATCTGTCCGCGCCCGCGCGTATCGGGTCGACAAGTATCCAGGGTGCAGGTCATGGGCGACGATCTCGGGACGAATGTCGAGAATCGTTTGCATTCTCTCGATCGCCTCCTCGAAAAACTCGAGCGCTGCGACGGTTTCGAGGTCTCCGATGTGCGGGCCGAAGTACGCCGTGTCTTCATAAGCGATGCAGAAGGTGTTCTTCAGGTGTGCGCCGCAGGCGAGAACCGGACGCGAAACCGGATGGGCCAAACGAAAGGGCCGGGGCACGAATCCACGCGAGCGGCGCATGACCGTCGGCATCTCCGCAATGACGCGCACCACCGAATCATCGCAGCTCATTGCGATGTCCCGATCGTGGAGCAGGATTGCATCCGCAATCCCGGCGAGACGGCGCTTCGCCTCGTCGTTGTCTCGGCAGATCGGCTCGTCCGAAATGTTCGCCGACGTCATGACGAGGGGTCGGTCGATGGTGTCGAGCAAGAGACGATGGAGCGGGGTGTACGGCAAAAATAGGCCCAGGAGAGGCGTTTCGGGGCTCACCTCGGCCGCGAGTCCCGTCTCGGGCGCCGCGCGCACGAGAACGATCGGCCGCTCGTTCGAGCTGAGTAACCGCTCCTCTTCTTCCGTGATCTCTGCGAGGTTCTTCGCGGCTGCGAGGCTCTGAACCATCACCGCGAACGGCTTCTCGTCCCGATGCTTGCGCTCACGAAGGCGACGAACCGCGGCCCCGTTGGTCGCATCGCAGGCGAGATGAAACCCGCCAAGACCTTTCACCGCGACCACTGAGCCCTGCTCCAACAACGCAACCGCTCGACTCAGCGGATCGGTCTCGACGGCTCCCGCCTCGCCGAACCGAAACAGGCTGAGTCGAGGCCCACACTCGGGGCACGCATTGGGCTGCGCATGAAATCGCCGGTCCCCGATGTCCTCGTACTCACGCTCGCAAGCGGGACACATCACGAAGCTCGCCATCGTGGTTCGTGCCCTGTCGTAGGGGATCCCCGTCGCGATCGTGAACCGCGGCCCGCAGGCCGTGCAGTTCGTGAACGCGTATCGGTAGCGGCGATCCGCAGGGTTCAAGACCTCGGCCTCGCACTGCGGGCACGTCGCGAGGTCGGGCGGGATCGAGAGGTTCTTTTCCTCCCCGACCTCGCTCGACTCGATGACGAAGCCCTTGCCCGACTCGTCTGGGATCGGGTTTGATCGAAGCGCTACGACGTGCGCGGAAGGAGGTAGATCGGTTTGCAGCTGCTCGATGAACGACTGGATTGCACCGTGCGCTCCGAACGCTTCGATCGTGACCCCCCTCGGGCCGTTTCGAACCCTACCCGCGACTCCGATACGCTGCGCGAGCCGCAAAACCCAAGGTCGAAATCCGACGCCCTGTACGGTTCCACGAATCTCGATTCGGCGCCCTGCCATCACGGCCCGTCTTCAGAGACACTGAGAAGGTAGGCGGCCAAATCCCACTTCTCATCGTCGCTCAGCGTCGGCCATGCGGGCATCGATGTGCCGCGCCTACCTTCGCTCACCACCTGATACACGTCACGCGCACTGGTGTTGGCCCGCCAATCCTTGCTTTGAAAATTGGCTGCCGGCTGCGAGAGGCCTTGGCGCCGAACGCCCTGTCCATCCGCGCGTACACCGTGGCAAAGGGCGCACTTCTGTTGGAAGAGAGCCCGCCCGCGAGCACGCGCATCGTCAGATGCCAACCGGTCGACCGGAACCTCGAGGGTGCTGTAATCGAGAGCAGCTTGCCCACCTCGAGCGCTACACGCCCAAAGTCCGAGCGACATCATCAGCGCGTCGATTGCTCTCATCAAAAGACTCCGATCGGATCGGGGGATATCCCATCTGAGTGAGCTCCTGGACCACGCGCTCGACCAGCTCGGGAATGCTGGCTTCGACTGCGGGGGTTCGCTCGGTACCAAGCTCAATCGAGCCCGGCACCACGCCGATCACGACGACGCGCTCGGGGTATCGGCCGAGGAGACTGGCACCGGCCAGAAGGTCCGCAACGCCGATCTGGTGAGGTGAGAGGCGTTCGTACACTGCCGGCGCAACCTCGTCGCCTTCGATGCGAACGTGGGTCCCTGGGGGACCATCGGCGTTGATCGCGTCGACTAGAATGACCCGATCGGCGCTATCCACCAGCGGGAGTAGCGATAATCCGAGCGTGCCGCCGTCGAGAGCGACGACCCCCTCGGGGAGGTCATACTCTCGAATCAGCTTATAGAGCGCAGCGATGCCCGCACCGTCGTCGGTGCAGACGACGTTGCCGAGCCCCAAGACGAGGACCGGCGTGCGGTCTTCACTCATCTCGGTTGCGCCAGTTCTTCGGCAGGAACTTGTAACCGCTGAACATCGAGTCGATCAGACCCATCCCTTCGATGCGCGAAACCAGCATCGCGCTCCAAATGTGGTGGGCGAAGAAGCCGAGCAGGAACCACATCGCAACGTGGTGAATCCATCGGGCGGTCTGCGGCCCACCGAACAACGGCAGGAAGAACCCTCCCACGGCCTTCATGTATCCGCCGTACACCAGCCCCGCGTCGACCGAGTAAAGCGAAAGCCCGGTCAAGATCATCAGCATGTAGAGACCGAACACGAGGAGATAGGTCAGCCCTGCCAGGGGGTTGTGGCCCACGTTCATCGGGGGCTTCTTACTTAGAAACGTATAGAATTTCAGCATTCCGACGACGTCCCGTCGCCGGCGGGCGCCGATTGGGAGGAACTGGTGCCAGCGAGCGTAGTAAGGCCCGACGAACATCCAGCCGATGCGGAGCAACACGGCCAAGTTGAAGACGATGGCCGTATAGAAGTGCACTGTCTTCATGTTGGCCATGACCAGCTGTTGCGATAGCGCACCGCTCGGGATGAAATAGGGCTTGCCGATGTAGATGCCCGTCACCGCGAGGATCAGGATCGTGATCATGATCACCCAATGGGTGAGGCGAACGACGAGGTCCCACACATAGACGCGCTCGATACCCTGTTCGGCAGTGGCGGGTCGGCGCACCTGCGGAGCGCCTCCCTTCACCGCGGTGGCAGTGGGTGGGGGCGGGCTCATCGCGCCTTCACGCGAGTGATCTCGCGCCCTCCAGGTTCGACCACGTGCACGCCGCAGGCCATGCAAGGGTCGAATGAATGCACCGTTCGTAGGATCTCGAGTGGTTGTTCGGCGTCGGCGACCGGTGTTCCGAGGAGTGCCGCCTCGTAGGGCCCGGGTGTGTCGCCCTCGTCTCGCGGCCCGGCGTTCCAAGTGCTTGGAACCACGCACTGGTAGCGAGCGATCTTCCCGTCTTTGACGTGGACCCAGTGGCCAAGCGAGCCGCGTGGCGCTTCGTGGAAACCCGCGCCCATCGAGTCCTTCGGCCAAGACGAGGGCTCCCACTTGCTGTTGTCGTGGATGCGGAGCTCGCCCTTGCCCATGTTGGCGGCCAGCTCATCGACGAAGTCGCTGATCTTGTTGACGAGAATCTGGGTTTCGATGCCTCTCGCAGCGACTCGACCGAGGGTCGAGAAGAGCGCTGCGGGACCCACCTCGAGCTTTGCCAGCACCGCATCGACGAGTGCTTTGACCTGCTCTTGTCCGTGCACGTAGGAGACGAGCATGCGTGAGAGCGGGCCGACCTCCATCGGGACACCGTCGTAGCGAGGTGACTTGAGCCACGAGTACTTGCTCGACGTGTTCAACCGCTCGAAGGGTGGCTGGGGACCGGTGTAGTTCGGCTTCGTCTCGCCCTGCGAGGGGTGCAAGGTTTGATCGTCGCCGCCTTCGTAGTCGTACCAGGAATGCTTGATCGCCTCGGTGATCTTCGAGGGGTCGAAGGCCTCGAGCTTCGACAGATCACGATTGCGAATGATGCCCGATTCGAAGAATTTCGGCCCACCAGGCTCATCGTCGAGGGGGTACTCCCCATAGACCATGTAGTTGCCCACGCCCGAGCCATAGCCCGCCCAATCCTTGTAGAAGGACGCGACGGCGAGCAGGTCGGGAATGTAGACCTGGCTGACGAATTCCTGCGCTCGTGCGATCAGCTCCCGGAAGGTCGCAATCGTTTGAATGTTCAGCGAAGCCTGTTGGTTCGGGTCGACCGGCGTCGCCATGCCTCCGACGAGGAAGCCCTGAAGGTGTGGGTTCTTTCCACCGAGGATGGCGTGGATCTTGATGAAATCTCGCTGCCAATCGAGGGCCTCGAGATAGTGCGCCACCGCCATCAGATTTGCAGCCGGCGGGAGCTTGTACGCGGGATGTCCCCAGTAGGCGTTTGCAAATGGTCCGAGCTGACCTCGGTCGACCAGGCCCTTGACCCGGTCTTGGATGCCCTTGAAGTAGGTCGCGCTCGACTTGCCCCAATTCGAGATCGACTGCGCGAGCGCCGCGGTCTCCTTTGGATCGGCCTGGAGGGCCGAGACGATGTCGACCCAGTCGAGAGCGTGCAGGTGGTAGAAATGGATCACGTGATCTTGAATGCACTGCGAGGCAATGATCAGGTTTCGCAAGAGCCGCGCATTGGGCGGCGGCTTTGCCCCGATTGCGTCCTCGACTGCCCGGATCGAGGCGATGGCGTGGACGGTCGTGCATACGCCGCAGATGCGCTGCGTGAATGCCCAGGCGTCCCTGGGGTCACGGCCCTGCAAGATGATCTCGATGCCGCGGAACATGGTCGACGAGGACCAGGCGTTTGCAACTTTGCCCCCATCGATCTCCGCCTCGATGCGTAGGTGGCCTTCGATACGGGTCACGGGATCGACGACGATGTGAGTCATGCCTCACCTCCTTCGGGCTTTACGTTCGGGTCGGCGGGTGTCTCCCTGCCCGATCCCACCATCTTCTTGCCGAGATGCACCAACGTGTGTCCCGCGAATGCGGTGGTGACGCCGATGGTGGCCCAGAAGCCCACCTTGTCGATGTTGGATCCCTTTCCGAAGCCGGGGAACCCTGGAAGGTGCGAGTAGAAGGGCGTCATCTTGTCCCAGAAGTCGGGTTCTGCGCATCCAATGCACCCATGCCCGCAGGCGATCGGCCAACTCGTGTTGTCATTCCAACCGACGTTCGGACAGTTCTGGAACGAGACGGGGCCCTTGCAGCCCATCTTGTAGAGACAATGGCCTCTTCGGTGGGCCTCGTCGCCCCAGTGCTCGACGTACTGGCCCGAGTCGTAGTGAGCGCGGCGCTCGCAGTTGTCGTGAATCGACTTCCCGTAGGCGAACAACGGGCGATTGAGCCTATCGAGCGCCGGCCAATCCCCGTAGGTCAGGAAGTAGACGATGGTCGCCGTGAGGTTCTGCGCATTCATCGGACACGCGGAAAGATTGATCAGCTTGTTCAGCCTGGGAACCGCATCCCCGACGCCGAGCGCGCCGGTGGGATTGGGCGAAGCAGCCGGAATTCCGCCGAACGTCGCACACGTCCCGCATGCGATCGTCGCCGCTGCGCCGCCGCAGACCTCGCGCGCAATCTCGATCGCGGCCCGGCCACCAACGGTGCAGTACGCCCCATTGGCTCCGGTCGGAATGGAGCCCTCGACGACGGCGATGTACTGGCCCTTCTTGTTCTCGACCACCGAGCGCAGGTTCGCTTCTGCTTGGTGACCGGCTGCCGCCATGATCACCTCGTGGTAGTCGATCGAAAGAAGGTCGAGAACGATTTCTGCTGCAGTCGGTTTGCTCGAGCGCAGGAACGATTCGGTGTTGCCGGCGCAGTCTTGAAAGTTGAGCCACACCAAGGTGGGCTTGGGCTTGTTCTCGATTGCTTCTGCGATCATGGCCGTCGCGCCTTTCGGCAAGCCAAACATCACGGCTATCGCGGAGCAAAAGCCCATGAACTCGCGACGGGACACGCCGCGCGCCTCAAGCTCACGACGGAAGTCGCTTCCCGGTTCACCCATGGCATCCTCCTTGCTGCTGGAAGCAAAGACACGGCACTCGACGGCAGTCAGCTGTCCAGTGGTGCGACTCTAACCCCGCGAAGTAGAGAAAAACAAGGTCGTGCTGTCTATTGAGAACCGTTTTCGCCAGCCCGCCCGAGGGGACTCGCCGCACGGTGCGACACGGCGCAAGATTTGCGCGAGACTGTCCGTTGTGTCGACTTTCTGTTCACAACTTCCGTTAGAATGGAGCCTACATGTACGAGCTATCTACGCCGCCAGCGCACTATCCGTTCTTCGAGATCGTTCAGGGTTACGTAGCCCAGGCAGCAGACGCGATCGGGTTGCCCGATCACGTACGGAAGATCCTCTCGCAACCGAAGAACGAGCTGATCATTCATTTCCCCGTCCGGATGGATGATGGAACGATGAGGCTCTTCAAGGGCTATCGGATCCAGCACAACAACGTCCTCGGTCCTTACAAAGGCGGCATCCGCTATCACCAAGATGTTTCCCTCGACGAGCTCAAGGCGCTTGCCACGCAGATGACTTGGAAGTGCGCGCTGCTCGGCATTCCGTTTGGCGGCGCCAAAGGCGGAATCAAGTTCAATCCGCGTGAACACTCTCAGGACGAGCTCCGGCGGATCACCCGGCGATTCACGCACGCGCTCGGCAGCAACATCGGACCTTCGCAGGACATTCCTGCCCCGGACATGGGCACCAACGCCCAGACGATGGTTTGGATGATGGATACCTACGTCAACACGGGGCCCACCTACGAGAAGAGCGACCAGCGCGCGGTCGTGACGGGAAAGACGATCAACGCAGGCGGCTCGGAGGGCCGGGAGTCGGCGACCGGCCAGGGCGTGGTCCACTGCATCAAGGAGTGGGCGAGGGAGCACCGCTTCGACCTCGAGGGCGCCACCGCCATCGTTCAAGGGTTCGGTAACGTGGGCTCGAACACCTCGCTTCTGCTGTCGAAGTTGGGTGTCTCGACGATCGCCGTCGGCGATCACACCGGCTATCTCCGCAACGACGAGGGCTTCAACGCGCACAAGCTTCAGGACTACGTCCAACGCAATGGGTCGATCGAGGGGTATCCGCGGGGAGACGAGATCACGCGGGGGCAGTTCTTCGAAACCAAAGCCGACCTCTTCATCCCTGCCGCGCTCGAAAACCAGGTCGGCGAAGACGAAGCGGTGAAGCTCGACGTGCGCCTCGTCGCGGAGGGCGCGAATGGACCGGTCAATCCCAATGGCGAGGCTGTTCTTGCCGATCGCGCGATCCCGGTCATTCCGGACGTCCTGGCCAACTCGGGCGGCGTGACGGTGAGCTACTACGAGTGGGTGCAGAACCGGAACAGCGAGCACTGGGACGGCGAAGAAGTTCAGCGGAGGCTCCTACAGATGATCCGGCGCGCGTATCAACGCACGATGTTCTACGCCACCGAAAAAAAGCTCGCTCCGCGCATTGCCGCCTACGCGCTCGCGCTCGAGAGCCTCGCGACCTCCTACGAGGAGCGGGGCATCTTCCCCTGACGGATCTGGAAATTCTGGACCCGGGGCCCGGCCCCGCAGATACGCTGGCTCCTTGACAATTCGGGCCCGCAGAATCACTTGCATCAGCCATGGTTGCGCAGGCTGTGTTCGAAGGACCGATCCCCCCCGAGGGCGTTCGTGATCTCCTCGGGGGTCTCGAGCAGGTCGGCACGACGGGTGTGCTCGCGTTTCAGAGCACGTCCGGCTCGGGGGCGATTCGTCTCGTTCACGGCCAGGTCGCGGACGCAGCTGCCGGTGCAGACGAAGAGCGTGCGCTCGAAGTGCTTCTATCGTTGCGTGACGGCGAGTTCGCGGTGTACCCGAAGCTACCTCACCTTCCGGTGTCGCGTGGCACCGATACGACGAGGCGTGGCTCGCTCGCCGTTCATCCTCCCGCCGAGCTGATGCGCTACTGTGAGAACGCGGGACTCACCGGTCGTCTCTTGCTCGAGCTCCGCGGACGGCTCGCCATCGGCTACTATGACAAGGGCGAGCTCAGCGACGTCAGCATCGACGGTGGAACTGCGGCCGACTTCGTCACTGCGCTCGACTGGACTGAAGGCACGTTCCGGGTCGATGCGATCCCGCCCCCGCGGGAGACCTTGCCCCCGTCGCTCCGCGACAAGACATCTCAAACGCCCCCGAAGAATCCGACCGAGCTTCCACTCGTGCAGGCGTTCGAGGAGGGGCTGGCGGAGCTCAGTCGGGCGGACCACACGCCGGTCTCAGGGCGCCGCCCGAGGATGGAGGAGCCGGACGAGGACGCCACGATTCGGATCATCCGCCGGCCCGGAGAGGAAGATCTCGACGCCTCCGGTCCGCTTTGGGATGTGCTTGACTATTCTCCTTCCTTCCCCTCGGAATCTGCTACAACCCCTCCTGTGAAGGTCAAAGACGATGGCAGATCCATGGGGATCTTCCGCACCCTCGGTTGGGTGATCGCGGTCTTCGTGGTGGTCGCTGGCTGCTTGTGGCTTCTCGCGTCGCTCCCTCCGCTAGAGTAGTCTCTACGACGTGAGCCCGCGCTTGCGACCGAGACGCTGGCTTCCGAGCCTCATCACGCCCTTGATTCTCTGGCTTTTGGCGCCGCCGTCCATCGTGGTGGCTCAGACGCCCGATGCACCAGGGGCGCCCTACCAGCCGGGCGACGAGATTGTCGTTCCCGCGCCAACAGATGAGGAGTTCGACGAGGACGAACCAGAGTTTCGAGACTCATACGGGGTCGCGAGTGAACGCAAATCGGCGCCTCAAATCTCTTCCCAGGTTCGCTATGTGTTGGAGGGCATCGTCGTCACCGGCAACAAGCGGACCAAAGCCCGCGTCATCCGGAAGCTCGTCCCGCTGAAACAGGGTGACTTCCTCGACCCGGAATCGCCCGACCTCGTCGCGACCGAATGGAGGTTGATGGGAACGGGTTGGTTCGACAGCGTGAACATCCGCCTCGAGCGAGGGGCCGAGCGCGGGTACGTCGTGCTGGTCGTCGAGGTCAAGGAGCGGAACACGATCGTGATCGAGCAGCTCGTGGCCGGTCTCTCCGAGGGCGTCAAGAAGACCACGAGCGGTCGCAAGCTCTTCCCTTGGTTCGGCTTCAAGGTCACGGAAACCAATCTTGCAGGTCTCGGTATCGGACTGTCCGGCACTGCTCTCGCGAGCGAGTTCCAGCAAGGGGGACGCCTAGACCTCCTTTATCCGAAGCTCGTCAAGAGCCAATACGACTTGAGGTTCGGGACGTTCTTTCTCAACGGCCGCCAGTTCTACGGCAACAGCCCCTTGGTCAGCGTGCAGTGCGGGCAGCCGACTTGTCCGGATACGTCCGTCGTTCAAAACGCCGTCGTCCGCTATCGGCGCGGCGGCTTCATGGTCGGCACCGGAAGAGACATCACCACCACCCTTCGTTACAGCCTCGATTGGATCGGCGACATCGTCAGCGTCCTCGATCGCCCCGAAGCGGCCAGTGAGACTCGGGGCAGCGAGATCGCCCCGGTCGAGTTTGCAATACAAGACGGCAGAAGCTTCGTGTCGTCGCTCCGGTTCGCGCTGGTCTTCGACAAACGCGATGACCCCGGGATCACCAAGGAGGGCGTGTTTTTTCGCGGCTCGATCACCGCCGGCACGCGTTTCCTCGGGAGCGACTACGACTTCCTGAAGCTCGAGGCGTGGGTTCGAAGGTGGTGGCGCCTTCCATGGAAGCACACGATCCGACTCGGCGCGTTTGGCGGTGCAGCGTTCGGCAACACCCCCTTTTTCTATCTCTTTCAGATCTCGGACCTGAGCGATCTGATTCCATCGCGATTCCTCGAGATGCAGCTGGACGCTCGACCTCCCCCGAATCTCCTGAACACGTCGATCGAGAACAATTATCTCGGCGAGCTCGCATGGAGGCTCGATGTGACGTACGACATTCCGGTCTACGAGCGCGTCCGTGACCGGGGCCTTCGCGAGATCGATGTGTACGCGCTCATCGGCCTCATCGGTCTCGCCGACCTGCGCGACCCACGTGCGGGCGTCAGCGGGTACACGGGTTTTTCGCGTTTTCCAGTCGACTTGACCTTCGACTTCGGACTGCGATTCGATACGCGGGTTGGGGTGTTCCAAATCGGTTTCTCGACGGCGTTGGGGTTCATTCGGCTGTGAGATACTGGGTCGCAGTCGCTCTCTTCATTGCGTCCGCGGTCGCTTACGCGCAGTCCCAACTGCCTACACGCGAGGTGGGGATCACCTGGTCGCGCGGCACGCCCCAGGTCTCGTTTTCCGCAAAAGACCTCGCGGACGCACGGGTGCGAGAAGAGCTTTCGAGCGGGCTCCGAAAGCGGTTGGTCGTGATCGTCGCCTCGCACCTCAAGGGATCGAACCGGCGACTCGCTGTCCGCGAGTTCGGCTGCGACGTCACCCGGGACCTCTGGGACGATGGCTACGTCGTGCGGCTGGGCAGCCAATCGGAGCGGCTCGGGACGCTCGAGCAAGTGCTGAGCCGTTGTCTCATCGTCGAGGGTCTGTTCGTCGGCGACCCCGACCGCTATCAGCAGTACAAAGGCGAGGAGATCTACTTTGCCGTGAAGGCGGAGTTCAACCCGATCTCCAAGAAGCAATGCAGCGAGCTGATCCGACCGACTTCCGGTAACGATCCGGTCGGGCCGGTCACGGTGAACCTCGTCCGGCGACGGATTTGTCGAGCCGAACGCACGATCGAGTTTCGGAGCGACGACAGGCGGGTGCCGAAATGAGCCGGTTCGAGCGAAAGATCCTCTTCGCCATCGGTTTGTCGGTGTTCCTCACCCTAGGGGGCAGCATCTTCCTGGCGCGGAGTGCGTTCCTCGAGGTCTACCGTGTAGGCGTCAACGAACGGTTTGGCGCAGAGCTCGTCCATGGTGTCGAGGCTCGTCGCGCGCTCCTGATGGCGCTCCGGTCGGGCTCCGAGGACGTCGCCGACGCCGTGCAATGGGCGATCGAGGCGGAGATGGCGACGAGGCGAGGCACCTCGAAGCTCGAGGCCCTTCTTCGAAAGCTGCTAGACCGCTACCAGGTCGTGCAAAGCATTCGAGTGGAGGACGACGCGGGCGTCGACGTCGCGCGCGTCTCGCGGGAGCCTGATCCAGCCGGCCCAGCCATGCGCAGCACCATACGCGAGCGCGAGGCCCGCGCCGGAGAGAGGCGTCTGAAAATTGCGGTCGAGGTCGTGGTGCCGGAGGTCTATTTCGAGCGCCTCCAAGACGCCGGCGAGGTAGCCGACGTGTACTCGCGGCTTCAGCGCCAGAGCGCCTCTGTGTCCGCCGTGTACGTATGGGTTTTCGGAGTGCTCGCCTTTCTGGTGATCGTCGTCGCGTTTCTCATCGGCGCGATCGTCTCCCGCCGGGTCACGCGCAGAGTGACGGTGTTGGCGGAAGCCTCGCGCAAAGTCGGTGCGGGTGACCTCACGGTTGCACTCCCTACCGGTGCGACCGACGAGGTGGCGGAGCTGACGCAGGCCTTCAACGACATGGTTCGCGACTTGCGAGACTCCCGTACGCGCATCGAGTACTTGCAACGGATCGGAGCTTGGCAAGACTTTGCACGGCGTCTCGCCCACGAGATCAAGAATCCGCTCACGCCGATTCAGCTTGCGGCCCAGGAGATGGCCGAGACCTACGAAGGGGAAGACGACGCCTATCGAAAGAAGCTCGAGCACGCCCGCGCGATCATCGAGGAAGAGGTGGCTACGCTGCGCAGGCTCGTCGGGGAATTCAGTGCTTTCGCCAAGCTTCCCCGGGCCGATCTATCGCCATCCGACCTTTGCGAGCTCGTGCAGAGCATCGAGGACTCGATTCCTGCGATCCTCGAAGACGTCGGTCGGGGGACTCCGGCTCCCGTGGAGGTTCGGGTGAGTTGTGCAACGGAATCCATCCGGGTGCGTATGGATCCCATGATGCTCAAGCGCGCCCTCGACAACATTCTTCGCAACGCGATTCAGGCTGTGTACGAGGCGAACCCATCCGGAGGAGGTCGGGTTTTCGTCAGGGCCTACGCGACCGCGAGCGCCGGCTTCGTCGAGGTACGCGACAACGGTCCGGGCGTTCCAGAAGAGAACTGGGAGCGCGTGTTCGACCCATACTACACCAGCCGAGCCGAGGGGACCGGCTTGGGGCTGGCAATCGTGAAAAAGGTGGTGCTCGAGCACGGCGGGGAAGTCCGGCTCGATCGGGCGCCCGAAGGCGGGGCCCGCTTCACCATCGAGCTTCCGTTGATGAGGAAGCGATGAATCAGCCTGCCGGCACGTCGCCTCGACGCTGGCTGCACTTGGCGGTCGTGGTGATGATCTTCATCGCCCTCTACGTGTGGATGACCCGCGGCAACGCGTCGCCCCTGATGGGAGAGCCGGCGCCCGACCTGACGCTTTCGATCGCGGCCGGGGCGTCGCCCGGCGAGACGTCGACCGTCTCGCTGTCGGATCTCGGCGGACAAGTCGTCGTTCTCGATTTCTGGGCCAGCTGGTGTGCGGCTTGCCGCCAGACGGCGCCGATGCTGAATGAGCTGAAAGACCAGTTCGCCGGGCAGGGCATCGCCTTCTACGGGATCAACGTCGAGCCGATCGACCGCCAGCGGCTGCAGGCCGCCTACGCCGCGTTTGGAACCGAGTTTCCGACGCTCCACGACCGGGCGGGGACGGTGCAGAGGCGGTATGCCATTCGGATGCTGCCGACGGTCATCGTCGTGGGTCGGGACGGCGTGGTTTGTTGGGCTTCCACTGGAGTTCCGAGCAAGGCGAGGCTCCGGGGGGCGATCTCCCAGGCGCTGAACTAGCCGGAATCGGTCGCGGTTGACGCGCTCCGGCCCCGCTGGTAGCTTCGCCCGCCCCCGCGGGGCCGATGGAGTGGCCTCCAGCGGTCAGAGGAGATTCCTTGGTTCAAGCACTTCAGGGTCCGAGCGTAGAGGAGCGAGTCGCGCAGCTTCAGGGGCTGCTCGACTCGGCGGACCCACTGGTCCGTAAGGAGTATCAAGAGCGCTTCGACGTCGCTTGGATCTACCACGACAGCGCCCTCGAGGGGGTCGTCTACTCGATGGAGGAGCTGAATGCCGCGATCTACGAGGAGACCGTGGCCGATCCAACGCTCATTCCCATCTACGACGAGATCCGCAACCACATGGCCGCCATCGAGATGATTCGGGAGATGGCCTCACGCCGGCGCTTCACCCTCAATCTCGAAGTCATCAAGAAGCTGTATGCCCAGCTCGCGCCCGAGGAGCTCGAAGGGAAGGGTCCGCCCAAGTATCGCAAAGACATGCCGCTTCACCGGCTCTACTTCCACGACATTTCGCAGCCCGACAAGATCAGCTATCGCATGCGTCAGCTCGTCCAGTGGCTTTCCGATCCCGAGACCAAAAAGGCGACGCACCCAGTACGGATGGCGAGTCGGGCACACTATCAACTGCTTCACATTTATCCCTTCCCACGACACAGCGGAAAAGTCGCAAGGCTCGTGATGAATCTCATCCTGATGCGCGCGGGCTTCCCCCCCGTCGTCATCCACTCGACCGAGCGTCAGCGTTACTACGAGGCGCTACGAAGCGGCGAGGACGCCACCGCGACGCTGGTCAACCAAGCGCTCGGCGGGGCGATCGAAACGGCGATTCAGTACTTCGAAACGAAGTGAAGGATCTAGGTCGCGGACTCCACGAATCGCGGCAAGGCCGAGATCGCGGCGACGTAACGCGCCCCGGCGGCGATCGCTTGGGCCGCGTTTTCGGGCGTAATCCCGCCGATCGCGACCACCGGGCGTGACACGGTTTGGCAGACTCGTTCGAGCGCCGCGAGACCTACGACGGGGCTAGGGTCGTCTTTGGTCTTGGTTTCGAAGATGGGGCCGAAGGCGATGAGATCCGCGCCTCCGGAGTCTGCTTTCATGGCTTGTTTGAGAGTGTGGGTCGAGACTCCGATCGGCATGCCACCGACGATGAGCCTAGCCTCTTCGATCGAAAGATCGTCTTGCCCGACGTGCAGCCCATCGGCGCGAACGAGGCGTGCGATGTCTGCGCGATCGTTGATGATGAACGGAACCTCTGCGTGAGCACACGCAGACCGAACGCGCCTGGCCATCTCGAGAAATGCGTCGTCGGGAAGACGTTTCGCTCGGAGCTGCACCATGGAGCATCCCGCGTTCAGGGCCTCGAAGGTCAACTCGAGGGGGTGGCTCGCGACCTCTGCATCGATGATCGCGTACAACGATTCAATCAACGGGCTCATCCTCCGTGAGTCTTCCGTACAATTCCGGACGCCGATCGCGGAAGAAGCCCCAGTTTGCGCGGTACCGCCGGAGTACCTCGCGGTCGAAGGTCACCGTGCCTACGCCCTCCTCGTCGCGAGCAAGCTCGACCTCCATCTCGCCACGCTGATTGCAGACGAACGAGCTTCCGTAAAAAGAAAGCCCACCTTCGGTCCCGATGCGGTTCGCTGCTGCGACGGGCATCGCATTGACCACGGCGTGGCCGACCATGGCACGCTGCCAGCGTGCTTTGGTGTCCTCGTCCGGCATGTTCGGCTCGCTCCCGATGGCGGTCGGGTAGAGCAGGACCTCCGCGCCTTGCAGCGCCATGCTGCGCGCGGCCTCGGGGAACCACTGATCCCAGCAAATTCCCACGCCGATACATCCAAACCGCGTCTTCCAAACCTTGAAACCCGTGTCGCCGGGTCGGAAATAGAACTTCTCTTCATAACCGGGACCGTCGGGGATGTGGCTCTTTCGGTAGACGCCGAGCTGTCTCCCATCGGCATCGATGGTGACGAGGCTGTTGTAATACGCTTGGCCCGCACGCTCGAAAAAGGAAACCGGAAGGACGACCTGTAGCTCCGCGGCAAGAGCTTGCATCTTCGCAACCGTGGGATGGCCCTCCAATGGGCTGGCCAAGTCGAAGGCCACTTCGTCCTCGGTTTGCGGGAAATAAGGCCCCTCGAAGAGCTCCGGGGTGAGGATGATCTGTGCGCCCTGATCTGCCGCCTGTCGAATCGATGCTTCGATGCGCGCGACGTTGGACTCACGCGAGCGGCCGAGGGCGCATTGGACGATGCCGATCGACATGGGAGACGCGGTCATGGTGAAGTGGGTTGCGGTTGTGTGACGCAGTGGAATGCTCCACCTCCCCATAGCAGGTCTCGTGCCGGCAGGCCGACGACCGTCCGGCCTGGAAACGCTTTGGCGATTTCATCAAGCGCCTCCTGGTCTTCGGGAATTTCGTAGAGCGGGACGATGACCGCCCCATTCGCAACGTAGAAGTTGCAGTAGCTCGCAGGCAGCGGAGCACCGTCGGAGCCGATGACCAGACGTGGGGCAGGGAGCTGGAGCACGGTGAACCCACTGTCCTGAAGGGTACGCTCGATCGAGCGGAGCACCTCGGCATTGGGCTTTCCAATCGTCGGCCTCATGCAGAGCACGGTCTCGGGCGCCGAGAAGCGGGCAATCATGTCGACGTGTCCATCGGTGTGATCGTGTTGCAAGCCGCCGTCGAGCCAGATCAGCCGCTCCATCGAGACCGAGGCGCTCAGCACCTCTTCGAAGTCCTGGCGGGTCAGGCCCGGGTTCCGGTTTTCGTTGAGAACGCACGACGCCGTCGTCAAGAAGGTGCCTTGGCCGTTCGACTCGAGAGCGCCTCCCTCTAAGACCACCGGGCACTCGAACCGTGTCGCGGCGAGTCGGCGCGTGAGCCATCCGCTGACACCGTCGTCGAACGCCATCGGATACTTGCCGCCCCAACCGTTGAACCGAAAGCAGAGTCCTCCGAGGGTTCCGGCGCCCGTATGCCCGAAGAGGGGCGCGGTATCCCGCATCCAACAATCCCCATAATCGGCGGTCACGTATCGCACGTTGCGGGACTCCCCGATCATCGACCGAGCACGCTCCTCGACCTCCTGGTTCTTGACCAAGAGATGAACCCGCTCGTTGCCCGCCTCCGCAATGGTGCGGGCCAAGGCGGCGACGGTGCGTCGCGCGGCCCGAAGATGACCCGGCCACTCCTCCTCGAGGTACGGAAAGGCGAGCCAGCAGGCCGCGTGCCGCTCCCACTCAGCCGGCAATCGAAGTCGTTCGTTCACCGGCGAAATCTACCACGCGAGCACCCGGTCCTCACCGAACCTCGCGATCAACGCGTCGACGTGCTGAAGGACCGCACGCCGTCGCTCGGCGACCCCGCTGAGCTGCGTTTCGTTGAGCACCGGGGCGAGCGGATCTGCCCGAAGACGAGCCGCCAAACGATCGATGTCGAGCTTTCGTATCGCCTCGATCGTCGACCGCCGAAAGCGCTGCACTGCCTTCAACCGCGCCTCCATGAGGCCCAGGCGTTGCTCCCCGAGCCAGAACCCGGCGCCATTGTCCAGGTAGATCAACGGTCCGCCCGGCCCGAGCGAGCGTACGTTGGTGAACCCACCCCCCCATCGGTCCACGTTCTGAGTGAGATAGTCGAAGACGATGAGATCCGACAGCTCGGCTGGGCGGTCTGCGATGTCGGGCGCATCCGCCAGCGCTCGGCTCGGATCGGTTGCTTCGCGGATGCCGGGGCGGTGATTGAGATCGGAACGATAGTCGACCGGGCGTTGGTAGGGCGTCACCGGAAGCGTTTCTTGGACCCGGACCCAGCGTTCCCATCGTCTGCCGAGGCGCACGCGGATCAGCGGCTCCGGAATCCACCAGATGAACGCTCCCATCAGCGTTCCATCGGACCCGATCCCGAGCTCGGAGACCCGTGCATCGCCGCCGGCGGCCTCCTCGAGCTCGCTCCAGCGAAACCTGCGGCCCGTCGTGGGCGGCACTCTGCCAAGCCCGAGCTCACGATCCAAGTAATAGGCTGCAACCTCCGAATACCAGTGCGCAGCGGAAAAGGTTTGCTTCGGTTTGAAGTAGCCGCGCGTGCCATCGGCCAGCGTGATCTTGAATGCGAGGCTTCGACCACCCTTGCCCTTCTCGACCTTCGAGATCTCGCCGGTGCGCAACGCCTGAACTCGACCGGCGTCGCGCTCTGCGACGAACGCCGAGGCCCCACCTTGGGACGAGCCGACCAAAGGGAAGAGGAGCATCGGGAGCACGAGGATCGACGCGCGGCGGAGCACGCGTAGGAGCCTACTGCCGCCGAGCAGCGAGGTTCCATTTTTGCGCCAATCGGACGAAAAGAACGCGTTCTAGGCCTGCGCTAGGGAGTCGAGGCCGAGGAGATCGATCTCCTGACCGATCGACTGGGACCTGGCTGCCTCGTAGAGCGCACGGGCAAGGGCGACATCCTGGATGGCCAGACCCGTCGAATCGAACACCGTCGTCATCGCAGGGTCCGGCCTCGGCAGCACCCCTGCGACGACCTCGCCCAGTGTCCCGGCGAGCTCGTCAATCGCGAGCTCACCAGCCGCGAGGGGAACGTTGATCTCGCCGCTTCCCGTCGCCTGATGGATGTCGTCGATGTACACGGCTGAGCTCTTGAGAACCGCGGTGGTGAGCTCCCGCTTCCCCGGGGCATCAGCGCCCATCGCATTGATGTGCGCGCCGGGCCGGACCGAGCGAGCTTTCACGAAGGCCGTACGGGACGGGGTCGCCGTGCACACGATGTCGGCTCGAGTGGCTTCCTCGAGGCTCACCACGCGCGCCCCCACTCGTTCTGCAAAGCGCTCTGCCGTCGACGCGTTTCGATCATGTGCGAGGCTTTCGAAAGCCCCGAACACGACGCGGTGACAGCCATGCAGGGTGTAAGCCTGCGTTCCACAACCGATGAAGCCGATCGTTTTTGGAGCGGGTCTCGCGAGGTACTTGGAAGCGACCGCGCCCGCGGCGCCGGTACGTAACGCCGTCAGGAGGGTTCCATCCATGACCGCGAGCGGAAACGCATTCGCCGGGTCACTCAGGATGTAGACCGCCATCACCGTCGGCAGCCCGTAGCGCTTGCGATTGTGCGTGTGCACGTTGACCCACTTGATTCCAGCGGAGTCTCCCAAGCGGGCTGGCATCGCACGGAAGTCACCCTCGTGGTCTTCGATTGGAAGGTAAACCTTGGGCGGCATCGTCGCCTCGCCTCGCCCGAATGCCGCAAACGCACCTTCCACTGCGGTCACCGCAAGCTCCATCGTCGCCACCCGCTCGACGTCGGGCTGCCTCAAGACCAGCGTTTTCATGAGCTCATCCTCATCAGAAACCCTATTCGCAGCTCCACCCTTTGGGTATAGTCCGCCGAGCCCATGCCCACTCGATCACTCACTGTCATCGGCGGTCATCCTATCGGACCCGCCGCCACCATCCGAAAAGATCGCTGGTGGATTTCTCCATTGGTGACCCTCACGGTGCTCACGGTCTTCTCGATCTACGTCACCTGGGCGGCGTTCCAGGGTGAAAATTACTATGCCAACCCCTATCTGAGCCCGCTGTACTCGCCGGTCCTCTACACCGACCTTTCGGTTCCGGGGGCTGCCCCGATAGCCCACGCCTGGCTCGGCGCTTGGCCGAGCTGGTGGCCGAGCTTCCTGCCCGCGTCGCCTGCGCTTCTCATCTTGTTCTTCCCGGGCGTGTTTCGGTTCACCTGTTACTACTATCGCAAGGCCTACTACCGCGCGTTCACGGGATCGCCCCCAGCATGTGCCGTCAATCCCATGACGAGCCGGCCGTACCGGGGTGAGACCATGTGGCTCGTCTTCCAAAACCTCCACCGCTATGCGCTCTACTTTGCCGTCGCCTACATCTTCATCCTGTACTACGACGCCTTCGTTTCGCTCTTTCGAAACGGAGAATTCGGTATCGGAGTCGGCACGGTCGTGCTGTTCCTCAACGCGACGTTTCTCGCTGGATACACCTTCGGATGCCACGCGCTTCGGCATCTGGTCGGCGGCGGTTTCGACTGCATGTCGTGCGGTGAGCAAACCGTCCGGTACAGCGCCTGGAAGAGGGTCAGTTGGCTCAATGCCCGGCACCCGAACTTCGCTTGGACCAGTCTCGTCTGGGTGGCGTTCACCGACATCTATGTACGGTTGGTCTCGATGGGTGTGATCACCGACCTCAACACTTGGACCAACTAGCGGGCATGAACGTCAACGAGATCCAAACATTCGAACACGACGTGCTCGTCATCGGTGCCGGGGGCGCTGGTCTCCGCGCCGCGATCGAGTGCAGCGCGCATGGGCTCAATACGGGGGTCATCTCCAAGAGCCTCCTCGGCAAAGCGCATACGGTCATGGCCGAGGGCGGGATGGCTGCATCGCTCGGGAACGTCGACCGCCGCGACAACTGGAAGGTCCACTTCCGCGATACGATGCGGGGCGGCAAGTTCTTGAATCAATGGCGCATGGCCGAGCTCCATGCGAAGCAGGCGCCTGAGCGCGTGCGTGAGCTCGAGGAATGGGGCGCGGTCTTCGATCGCACGCCGGACGGCTTGATCAGCCAGCGCAACTTCGGCGGGCATCGTTACCCGCGGCTCGCTCACGTCGGAGACCGAACGGGGCTCGAGCTCATCCGCACCCTCCAAGATCATGGGGTCCATCATGGGATCCACTTCCACATGGAATGCACGGCGCTTCGACTTCTCCTCGACGCGGGACGCATTGCGGGGGTTGCCGGTTATTGGCGCGACACCGGCAGATTCGTCCTTTTCAGGACCCCGGCCGTGATCATGGCCACGGGTGGCGGCGGCAAGGCATGGCGCGTCACGAGCAACTCGTGGGAGTACACGGGGGATGGTGCTGCATTGGCCTATGAAGCAGGTGCGGAGCTGATGGACCTCGAGTTCACCCAGTTCCATCCAACCGGGATGGTCTGGCCGCCTTCAGTCCGCGGCACGCTGGTCACCGAAGGGGTTCGCGGAGACGGCGGCATCTTGCTCAACAACAAGGGCGAGCGCTTCATGTTCAACTACATTCCGAAGCGCTTTGCGCCCGAGACCGCCGACACCATCCTCGAGGCCGACAGATGGCCGGACGACCCGAGTGCCCGGCGCCCTCCGGAGCTCCTCACGCGGGATGTGGTTGCCCGGGCGATTCGTGCCGAGGTTCAAGCAGGCCGGGGCTCACCTCATGGTGGCGCCTTCCTCGACATCGCGTCGCGACGCCCGGCAGATACAATCAAGCGCAAGCTGCCCTCCATGTATCACCAGTTCAAAGAGCTTGCAGAAGTCGACATCACCACGACGCCGATGGAAGTCGGTCCGACGCTTCACTACTTCATGGGCGGGATTCGCGTAGATGCCGAAACGCAGCAGACGAACGTCCCGGGGCTTTTCGCCTGTGGAGAATGCGCCGCCGGCCTGCACGGGGCCAACCGGCTCGGGGGAAACTCCCTTTCCGACCTCATCGTCTTCGGGCGGCTCGCTGGCATCGGCGTGGCTGCGTACGTGGCCGACCTGAACACCACGCCCCGTGCCGACGATGAGCAGATCACCTCGGCTTTTCGTGGTGCAACCGACATCTTGAATCGGGAATCCGGCGAGAACCCATATCTCATGCACGAGGCACTCCAAGAAGTCATGAGCTCCCACGTCGGCATCGTCAGGACTGGGGAAGAGCTCGAAACGGCCGTCGAGCAATTACAGATGCTGAAGGTGCGCGCGCGGAACCTGAAAGCTCCAGGGACGAGCCAATACAACCCAGGGTGGCATGAGGCACTGTCGTTCAAGTCCCTGCTGATCGTCGGCGAAGCGGTGGCGCGCGCCGCGTACGTCCGCGAAGAAAGCCGTGGTGCGCACACGCGGCTCGACTTCGAAGGCGAGCGGGAGGAATGCGCACGCTTCAACGTCGTCACCAAGAAAGGGCCCGACGGCGAAATGCGAGTGGAAAAAGTGGAGCGTCCGGAGCCGCCCGAAGAGCTTGCGGCAATTGCCTATGCAACGCTCGAGGAGCTCGAGAGAGGCCAAGCCTAATGACCACACGTACGTTCAGGATTTGGCGCGGCGACTCGAAGGGAGGCGAGCTCAACCAGTACGATACGGAGGTCGACGAGGGCATGGTAGTCCTCGACGTGTTGCATCGCATCCAAGCTCTTCAGGTCAACGATCTCGCCATCCGATGGAACTGCAAAGCGGGGAAGTGCGGCTCCTGCAGCATGGAGATCAACGGGCGTCCGAGGCTCGCGTGCATGACGCGAATGAACATCTTTGCGGCGGACGAAGTCGTCACCGTGCAGCCCCTCAAGGCGTTCCCGATCATCAAGGATCTCGCATGTGACGTCTCGTGGAACTACGAGCAAAACAAGCGAATTGCACCGTTCAAACCCAAGCCGCGTGGCCGCGATGGTGAGCATCGAATGTACCAACAGGACGTGGACAGGGTGCAAGAGTTTCGAAAGTGCATCGAGTGTTTTCTCTGTCAGGACGTGTGTCACGTCGTCCGCGACCGGGATCGGAAAGACGCCTTCGTCGGGCCGCGTTTCATGATTCGCCTCGCAAGCCTCGAGATGCACCCACTCGACGACGACGACCGTGTCCCCGAAATCAAGAAAGAGTATGGCTCCGGGATGTGCAACATCACCCGGTGCTGCACCGAAACTTGCCCGGAAAACATCAACATCACGGACAACGGGATCATTCCCCTCAAGGAGCGAGTCGTCGACCGTTATTACGACCCACTTGCCCGGGTGGCGCGCCTATTTGCAGGGCGTAAAGTACGAACGAAGACACGCTCGGAGGAGCAGTTGAAATGACCAAGCGCTTTGCTCTCAAACGCATTTCTCCCGACGGTGTCGAGCGTGCCGTCGAGCGTGCCGAGCACTATCGCCTGCTGAACAACCCCGAACAGGCGGAAAGCATCTGTCTCGACGTCTTGGCGGTGGATGATCGAAACGAGCGTGCGCGCATCACCTTGATTCTGTCGCTGACCGACCAGTTCGGACGGGGCGGAGGGTCGCACAGCGCCCGACGCGCATTGGAGCACGTCGCCAAGCTTTCGAGTCCTTACGGGCGCGCGTACTACGCTGGAGTCGTGGCAGAACGTCAGGGACGTGCTCATCTTTCGCATGGGGGCATGCAGAAGACGTTCGCCTACGAGGCGCTCCACGAAGCGATGGCGCACTACGAGAGGGCGGAGGAGCTCAAGCCAGCAGGGGTGGACGATGCGATTCTCAGGTGGAACGCGTGCGTGCGAACCATCGAGCGCGAAGACCTCCACCCGCGGCGCGACGAGCCGCCGATCATGCACGAGTAAGGGACTCGGAGAATCGTGATGTCGCCGTCTGCACTTGCACTCGTTGGTTACGCAGCCTGGTTCTTGCTGCTGGCGAGTTGGCTCTTGCTCTTTCGTACGGGGCTCGTGCTCACCGGGAAATACGCAGCCAATGCGTTCACTCCGACAGGCCAAGAAGGCTCGGCATTCATGCAGAGGCTCTGCCGGGCGCACGCCAACTGCTATGAAAACCTGCCTGTCTTTGCCTCGCTAGTGCTAGTCGCAATGGCCACCGGCAATGGGGCGATCACCGATCCGTTAGCGCGCTGGGTGCTGGTGGCGCGCGTAGCGCAATCGACTGTGCATTTGATTTCAACGAGCGAGCTGGCAGTCTCTACGCGAGCGACGTTTCATGGTGTGCAGCTCGGCATCGAGGCCTATTGGGTGGTTCAGCTCGGGCTCCTCGGCTTCGGCTGACGTCAGTGAAAGTCGCGGGATCGGTGGGTTTGCTCGGCGAGAGCGAGGTCCGGAGCCCACAGCGACTTCGCGATCAGGTGAATCACACCATCGGCCTTCTGAATCTCTCCGGTCACGCCGAGAAGAGCTGCGGTTTTGGCGAGGGCAGCATGACGGTCGAACACCTGTTTCCACACGACGACGTTGACGAAACCGGTCTCATCCTCGAGCGTGAAGAAGGTGACGCCAGATGCCGTACCGGGGCGCTGACGGCAGATCACCATGCCGACGTACTCGAGCTCGTCCCCATGCTTGCTGCCATGAAGCGATGTCGCCTCTGGAATGCCGCGGGCACGCAGCGCATGGCGAAGCCCCTGCATCGGATGGCCACGAGTGCTGTGGTGACTCGAACGGTAGTCCCAGATCACCTGGTCGTCGCCCGTCAAGGATGCGAAAGAGATCTGACTCGAGGCGGGTTCGAGCGCCAAAGAATCGTGCGCGAACCGCGACAGACTGCGAACCTGCCAGACCGCATCACGCCGGTTGAGGCCGAAGCACTCGAATGCGCCGGCTTCGGCGAGAGCATGTAGAGCCTTCTTGTTGAGCCGCGTTTGACGAACGAAGGTCGCGAGGTTCGGATGTGGATGCTCGACGGATTCGATCCGCTCACGCTCGATCACTCCGAGCCCCTTCACGTATCTAAGACCCATTCTCACGGACAGCGAAGAAGACCCCGTCCTTTCGAGCGTGCAATCCCATCGGCTCTTGTTGATGTCGATTGGCTTGATGTCGATGCCGTGCCGCTTGGCGTCCTCGACCAGCGTGGCTGGGGTGTAAAACCCCATCGGCTGGGCGTTCAGGATTGCGCAGGTGAATGCCTCGTGGTGGTGACATCGGAGCCATGCGGTGACGTACGCCAACAACGCAAAGGATGCAGCATGGCTCTCCGGAAAGCCGTACTCACCGAAGCCGCGAATCTGAGAAAACACTCGCTCGGCAAACTCTCGTGGAATACCCTGAGCCAGCATGCGCGGGATCATGCGTGTTCGGTGCTTTTCGATTCGCCCGGACTTGCGCCATGCTGCCATGTCGCGACGCAGCTGGTCGGCTTCGCCTGGCGTGTACCCAGCGGCTTCGACCGCAAGCTTCATGACCTGCTCTTGAAAAATCGGAACCCCGAGGGTCTTCTTCAAGATGCGTTCTAGCTTCGGATGTGGGTAGTCGACTTCTTCGGCACCCTTACGACGTCGCAAATATGGATGCACCATGTCACCCTGAATGGGACCCGGCCGCACGATCGCCACTTCGATGACGAGATCGTAGAACGTGCGAGGTTGAAGCCGTGGCAGCATGGCCATCTGTGCACGGCTTTCGATTTGAAACACGCCGACCGTATCGCCCCTCGAGATCATGTCGTACGTGGCTTCGTCCTCGGCAGGGACCGTTGCGATCTCCAGCGCTTGCCCCTCGTGCTCACGCAGCAGGTCGAATGCATGATGAATGCAGGTGAGCGCACCGAGCCCCAGGAGGTCGACTTTGAACAACGCGAGGTTGTCGACGTCGTACTTGTCCCACTGGATGACGGTGCGAGCTTCCATGGTGGCCGGCTCGATCGGGACGATCTCGTCGACGGGACGATCGCCGAGCAGAAAGCCGCCCGGATGAATAGATAAATGCCTAGGAAAATCCAGTATTTGCGAGGCCAAAGACCAGAGGTGACGAGTTGCAGGCGCGTCCTTTTCGAGGCCAGCCTCCCGAAGAAGCTCGGGATCGAGCACGTCGTCACGGTGCCTGAGCAATCGCGTTGCAGTTTCTAGATCCGTTCGAGACAAACCGAGCACCTTGCCTACGTCCCGCACTGCGGAGCGGATACGATACCGAATGATGTTCGCTACCATTGCAGCATGACGGCGCCCGTACTTCTCGTACACGTGCTGGATGACTTCTTCACGACGATCGTGCTCGATGTCGAGATCGATGTCCGGAGGCTCTGCGCGCTCTACGCTCAGAAAGCGTTCGAACAACAAATCCATGCGTACGGGGTCGATCGCCGTGATTCCGAGACAAAAGCAAACCACACTGTTGGCAGCGCTACCACGACCCTGGCACAAGATGTTCTCTTGCCGGCAGTACTGAACGATCTCGTACATCGTCAAAAAATAACCGCCGTATTCGAGCTTGCATATGATCTCGAGCTCGCGTTCAATCTGCGTTCGAACGTCGGCGGGCACCTTGCTCCGGTACCGTTCCCGCGCGCCACCAAACGTGAGCTCTCGAAGCCATCCTTGCTCGCTTCTTCCACAAGGCAGATGCTCCTCGGGATACCGATAACGGATGTCGTCGAGGCTGAAGGCACACTGCTCTCCGATGTCGAGAGTACGGCGAACGCATTCGGGATCATCCGCGAAGAGATGCTCGAACTCATCGATGGATTTGAGATCATGCTCCGCATTTGCGCGGATCGTCCGTCCTGCCTCAGAGAGCATTTTCCCCTCGCGAATACAGGCTAAAATGTCCTGAAGAGGCCGCCGAGGCTTCTCGTGATAGAGAACCTCGTTGACGCCCACCGTCTGCACGTCGAGCTCTTTCGCGAGAGACCGCAAGGCGTGCTCGAGCGGCTTTTCACGGTCGGTGAAATGACGGGAGCAAAGAGCGAACAACGACGAAGGCCCATGACTCGCGTGTAATGCACGAAGCGTGGAAGGCGTTGCGCAAAGAAAGAACACATCGCGTGCCTCTTCCAAGTCTTCGACGTGGATGAGAGAGACACCCTTGTCGCAGCGTGCATGTCCGAGTGACAAAGCCCTGCACAGATCCGCATAGCCACGCCGGCTCTTGGCGAGCGCGACCATTTGATGTGCGCTTCCGTCGATGTCGATCGTGAGTTGTGCGCCGGTCACGATACGTAAGCCGAGCTCCTTGGCGCGCATGTGCGCACGCACCAAGCCATACACACCGTCACGATCGGTGAGCGCAATTGCGGGTAGACCGAGCGCATGTGCGCGCTCGACTAGCTCTTCTGGAAAGGAGGCGCCCTCCAAAAAGCTGTGGTTGCTCTTGACCCACAACGGAACGTACGCGCCCATTCAATCGAGCACCCCGTGCAAGAACCAGCGCTTTCGAGGGCGATCGTAAAAGAGCCACAGCAGATCGCCGTGATCGGTTTCGGCGTAGTAATAGTCGCGTTCGACGAGGCGTTTCCACCAACCACCGCTCACGCGGTAAGGCCCGTACATGTGCTCGATCGACTGATTCCGTGCGAGAGCGGGACCGGCCTCGGGCTCCTTGGGCGAACGAGGCGGAAGCGGCTTTGGCCGAGCATAAACGCGTCGAACCATCGAAAAAACAGAGGGCACCTCATCCTGCTCGCTGGCCCGGGCGTGTTGGATGGGCTCCCAACGAAAGGAAGCTTCCGGCAGATGCGCTTCGTGCACACGAGCCTTCGTCACCGAATGCTCGCCATATGCGGCGCGAATCCTGGCAAGCGCACGATGTGCGGCACTCATGTTGCGACGGGGTTGATGACCTGGGAGCGCAACCTGCTCGGCGTGCGCGCGTACCGTGTTGGCGAGGAGCTCCACTTCTTCGACGGGTCCCCGTAAGCACACCTCGCCGAGGCGAAGGCGAATGAGCTCGAGCAGCAACATCAAATCCGAAGTCGGTGAAGCAGGTATGATGTGCTCTTGGTGAAGAGGTGCACGCTCCAAATGAAGTGAGAGGTCGAGAGATTGAAGGCTTTCCCCGCGGGCACGTACTTGGTGCAGCAACGAGTGAAGTGCACCCTTGATTGCAAAGAGCAAACGCGTTTGATCTTCGTCCGGCGGGTCGACTTGAAAAGAGATGCGCGCTGGCTCGTCGAAGCCGTGCGGTTGAATGGGCAGCTGCATGTCGTCCGCAAACGAGTCGTGAAGCGCACTCGCCTTGTGGCCGAAACGGCTGTGCAGCTCGCCTGCAGGTACAGCCAGAAAGTCACCCAGGGTTTCGATGCCCAATGCACCCAAGCTTTCGCAAAGCTCGCCAGGCAAATCGAACTCGTGAAGCGGTGTTTCGTTCGATTGTCGACGCTCCTGATCGACGCTCTCCAAGACGGTGACTCCGCCATGCTTCATCGCGACTGCGAGCGCTCGATGACGATGAAAGCCGATCGTCACCGAGTTGCGCCAATGCCGAGCAAGCAAATACCGATGAATGGACGTTGCCCAGTTGTGATGACCGCCATAGAGGCGCCGGAGGCCTTCTGGGTCTAGATGAAAGGCACCGGTGTGTTCGATCGCTTCGACCCGAGGTGAGAACGTTTGAAGGCAAGAGATCAACTCGCGGCTGACTTCGGACGTTTCTTCCGACGTTACGACGGCGGCATGTAAATTCGGGAGAAGATCGCGCGCAACGGTTTGACGCATGCCGATGCGAAGTCGGTTCTTGCTTGCGAGCACGTTGAGATGCGTGATCCGGCCATGTGGACCCTCGTCATCGACGACGGCGACGGGCATGTTTTGCCAGTGTGGTTTTTTGCGCAATAGGATCTGCAAAGAAAGCATCGGCAAAAGAACGCAACCGACCCGTTTCATGATGCGCCTCGTAACCCTGCAGGAGCGAGTGGCTGTGTCGACGAAAGCTCTGTAGCGATGCCGGTTTTGTCTTTGACGATGAGCGACTGAACGTCGAAACGATCGGCATGAAGAGGACCGCGTCGAGGCTCTACGCGTAAACCCACCATCGGTCCGGAAGACGGATCTTCGTATGCGCTCGAGGTGAGCAAGACAATGCGTCCGTCGTATTGACGCAATATGCCTTGAAGACGGCCTTGCCAGTTGAACGAAGGTCGAGTTGGCAATGCATCGGTGAGGTCGATGACGGTCAACCCAAACGCGCCCGACCGTGCGAGCCACTCGGTGGCGCGAAGCAATGCAAATGGACCTGCACGACGTGGCACGTGAATCGCGATGAACGAATCGAGATCGACTCCTGCTGCATCCAGGTCGGGAGGAAACAACGTGCCGTCCTCGGGCTGCACCCATGCGACGAGCTCATGGCGCGCCTGCGCTTGGATCACACACGACACCGCCGTGGTCGTCCGTGCGCACGCATGCTGTCCCGAGACCTCGACCAGGCGCGACCTCGGCAAGAGCTCGGCCAGGGGCAGAGCCTTGGCCCGAACCTGGTGCACCTCGAGATCGATGACCGTCCCAGAAGACATGGGACCACTCAATATACTGAACAAAAGAACAGTTACAAGAAAAACGAGCGCTTCCCGCCTAAACAATCGAAAATAGGAAAGATTCTGCTAGTTTCGGCGTAGCGATTCCAGCTCTTCGAGGGACCGTGGCCAGTCCCCTTTGAGCAACCTCGACAGGGCGCGGTCGGCAAGCAGCTTTCCACCGGTCTGGCAGGTGGCGCAGTAGTTCGTTTCGCGATCCGTGAAGACGATTCGTTGGATTGGATCGCCGCAAACCGGACAAGGGTCGCCGTACTTGCCGTGCGCCGCCATCTCGGGGCGAAAGGCGGTCACCTTCTCTGGAAAATCATCGCCGTGTTGCTCGATCAATCGCTGTACCCATTCGGACAGCACTTCGCGGGTGACGTCGTGCAGGCGCTGAAGCTGCTCTTCCGTCATCCGCTGCGTCCAAATCAACGGTGAGAGCTTTGCGCGGTGGAGGATTTCATCTGAATACGCATTGCCGATTCCGCTGAAGATCCGTGGATCGGTCAGCGCGCGCTTCACCGTGTGGTTTTGCTCGACCAGCGCGGCACGAAAGACGGCGTAGTCGATCTCGAGAGGTTCGATTCCACCAGGATCATGCTCGCGGAGCCCGCGCTCTCCACTACAGACATAGAGAGCCGCGCGCCTTTTCTTGCTCGCTTCGGTCAGCACGAGAGTACCGTCTTCGAAGTCGAATGCCGCCAAGCCCACTCGGCCGGGGATCTTCTGGCCGGGAGCTTTCCAGCGGAGTCGACCCGCGATCATCAGATGAAGCACGATGTAAAGCTCGTCCTCGAGAACGAGCACGATGCGCTTGCCGAGGCGGCGTACTCCGAGGACTCGCTTTCCGGTCACCGCATCGATCGGTGGGCTCACACTCCTCAGGACGAACGGCGATCCCAGCCGTACCCGCGCGAGCACCTGGCCCATCAGGCGCGGTCGCAGGGCATGAAGGTAAAGCTCGATGTCGGGTAGCTCGGGCATGGTCATCGACGGTGCGGGTCGAGTCGATCCCGAAGCCAGTCGCCCGTCAGATTGAAGCCGAGCACGGTCAGCGCAATCGCGCCGCCGGAGAACAATGCAACGTGTGGAAAGCGCAGCAGCACGCTGGTTCCCTGATCGAGCAGGGCCCCCCACGAGACCGCTTTTCCGGGTCCGAGACCGAGGAACGAGAGCGTGGACTCCGCGAGGATGACCACGCCCAATCCCGTCGTCGCCTGAATCACGAGCGGCCCGAGCAAGTTCGGGATCACGTGACGGCGCAGAACCTGGTGGGTCGGGACGCCGAGTGCCCGGGCGGCCTCGACGAACTCACGCTCTTTCAGGGTGAGTGTTTCGGCGCGGGCCAAGCGGGCGTAGAGGACCCAGCCGTTCACCGCCAACGCCACGATCAAATGCATGAGGCCAGGGCGAGCCACCAACGCGAGGACCGCGATGTTGAGCACGATCGCCGGAAACGCTTGCACCAAATCGGCGATTCCGGTAATCGCATGATCCGTCAGTCGTCCCGAGTAGCCCGCCCAAGTGCCGAGCGAGGTGCCGACGACCACCGATACGCCGACGACGACGACGCCGACGATCGCGGCCAGCCGCGCGCCGTAGAGCAAGGCGCTCAGGATATCGATTCCGTTGTCCCCAGTGCCGAACAGATGTGTCCACGAGGGCGGTTCGTACTCGTGGAGAAGGTCGATGGCGACCGGATCGTAGGGCGCGATCCATGGACCGATGAGCCCGAGGGCGAAGAAGCCGACTATGATGGCCAAGCCGATCGGGGTCTTCCGAAGCCGCGCGCGAACCTCGTTCATGACAGCCTCACCCTCGGGTCGACGACGCCGTACGCCAGATCCACCAAGAGATTCACGCTCACATAAATCACAGCGATCATCAGGACGCAGCCTTGGACTACCGGGATATCGCGAGCGAAAAATGCATCGAGAAAAAGGGTGCCGAGCCCGGGCCGCTCGAAGATCTTCTCCGTCACGATGGTTCCGGAGAGCAACGCCCCGAGCTGCGCGGCACCGATCGTCATGACCGGTAGCATCGCGTTTCGAAGGGCATGCCGGGTGAGCAACGCCATCGAGGAGACTCCCCGCGCGCGTGCAGCCGTGATGTATTGCTGGCCGAGCACCTCGATCATCGCGGCGCGGGTCTGCCGGGTCAGCGCGGCGGCGAGAGCGGTTCCGATCGTGAGTGCGGGCAGGATCAACGCCTCGGGGCCGGCAAGATCGTCGCCGGGCAAAGGCAACCAGCGGAGCTTCACCCCGAAAGCGAGGATCAACAGGGGCCCGAGCCAGATGTTCGGGATCGCCAGGCCCGCGACCGCGACGGGGGAAGCGATCTTGTCCCACCCCTCTCCCACTCGAGCTGCGGCGAGGATGCCGAGCGGAATCGCGATCACCCAGGCGACCCACAACGCCGCCAGAGCGAGCACGATGGTGTAAGGCAACACCTCGCGCATCATCGAGGACACCGAGCGATCGGGCCGACGGAACGAGGCCCCCAGGCTGCCATCGGCCACGTCGCCGAGGAACGATAGATACTGCTCGGGAACGGGTCGGTCGAGGTTGAGCGCGTGGCGAAGCTCGGCTTTCTCTTCGGGGCCCGCCTGGTCTCCGAGAATCGCCTCCACCGGGTCTCCTGGGATCAGTCGCACCAGCAAGAACACGATCGTCACGAGCCCAATGACGGTCAGCAGTGCCCGGAGCAGACGGCCCGCCACGTACCGCAAGAGGCCTGAAGACATCACCGGCACCATACTACGTGCGATTCGGGACGGCGTCGGGTTCCTGGTCGGCGGGGATCAGAGGCCTGCGTCAGGCTCCAATGCCGTCGGTGTCTGCGGCTCCAGGGCGACGCAGATCTTGGACTGGGCGCTCCGTCCTTCGAAGTCGATGATGCGCGCGACCCGGTCGCTCTCGGGAACGCCTCCCGCTACGAATCCGCCGCTTGCCGTGATTTCTTCGGGGAACACGCAGGAATATTGAACGCGGCAATTTCCGTCATCGTTGCAGGTCTTCATGCACCAGGTCTCTGCCGTGCGGCTCGGGATGTAGCGCCACTCGACACACGCCCCCTGCGGACAGGTGTCCGGGTCACAGGCGAAGACCGTACAATACCCACCTGGCTGGGACAGGTCGCATTGGCGTTCGCCGGTGACCGAGCAGTCGGTGGAGTTCGCGCAAGAATCTCCGATGTTATTCTTGCAACCGGCTCCGGCAAGACCGGCAAGTAAGAACAGAATAGAGCGTCTCATGGTGGGCGGCGGAGCATACGGGACGCCGGGTACGATCGCCAATCGCTCTGCTCGGGCGAAAATGGGTGTTAGATTCAGTCGGTCTTGCGACGATCTTGGCTGGGGGTGGGGTGCGCGTTGTTCATCGCCGTTTCGGCGTTCGCCGAGGAGGGGATCGGCCTCGTTGCGTCCTTGGTCCGCTCCGGAGACGAACGCGGAGCGCTGACTGCGATGGAACGGCTTCCGGAGCAGACGCGCAACCAAGACGGCTTGCGCTATCTCGAAGGTCGACTGCTCCTCGATGTCGGGCGGCCCTGCGACGCGATGGAAATGCTCGCCCAAACCCCCTCGACGCTTCCCGAAGCGATGCGCGTCGACTCGCTGCGCCGATGGGCACTGGCGGCCGCACGATGCGGGCATTGCGCGGACGCTCGACCCGTCCTCTTGACGGTTGCCTCCGGCGACAGCGCAGTGACCCGTCACGACCGAGCAATCGCGGCCGATTGTGCCGTTCAGCTCGGCCAGCTCGAGATCGCCGCCGAAGAGCTTTCGAGGCTCATGCGTGATGCGAACGGAGCCCCTGCTCGGGCTGCATGGTTGGCGAAGCTCTCGGATGTCTATCTCGAGCTCGGGCGATTCGAGGACGCCCGGGAGGCGGCCCTCCGGGCTTGGAAGTCCGCAGTGCTTCCCGGACAGGAGGGCATCGCTCGCGAGTTGGAGGAGCGCGCAGCGCCGGGCGCTTGGGATCGCATCTCGCGGGCGGAGGAGCTGATCGATGCGCGCCGGTTTGCGCAGGCCGTCGAGGAGCTCGAGGAGATCGAGGTGACCGATGACGAAGCCCTCGATGCCCGATGGCATCACGTCTACGGCATGGCCCTCTTCAGGACGCGAACCCGATATCTCGACGCGGCTCGGGTGCTTCACGAGTCGGCGTCTTTGGGTGGAGAGCACGAGATCGAAGACGCGTTCCATTCTGCGCGTGCCCTGTCGCGTGCCGACCAGGATGGGCGGGCGATCCACGCCTACCGGCGCTTCGCCAAACGCTATCCGCGCAGCCGGCGTGCGCCCGAGGCGAGGTTTCTCGCGGCATGGTTGGAGATCCGGCTGGGTCGCGTCAACGGTGAAAAACAGATGGAAAGCCTGGTGCGTGGAAAGTCCCAAGTGCGCGGGCGATGGCGACGCTCGGCTCTGTGGGAGCTCGGTTTTCGGGCGTTCGAGAAGCGGCGCTATGCCCGGGCCGTTCAGTACCTCTCGGAGTACACCACGCTCGCCACCGACTCGATGGACCAGGCGCGTGGTTGGTACTGGTCGGGACGCGCGCTTCGGCGAGGACCGCTGGCGATCGATGCGTACCGCAAAGCCGTCGCCGTCGAACCGCTCCATTGGTACGCGATTCTCGCCGTCAGCCGGTTGAAGCGGCTCGGGGTCCGGCCCCCACCGCCCTTCGAATCCGAGGCTTTCGTAGAATCGGCGGAAGCTCCCCTGGGGGGTTTGACCCTTCCCGGGACCTTCGAGGCCTATCGCCGCCTCGGTCTAGACGCCGACGGCGTCGCATGGCTCAACGCCCACGAAAACGCCCTCGTCGCCGAGTATCCACGCGCAGAGCGAATCCGGCTTCTCACGGGGCTCTATCGCGAGGCAGGCGCCTACCGCGACGCGCTTCTCGTCGCTCGTCGGCGCATGATCTATCTACGCAGCGACCCGGCTCAGCAACGCTGGTGGTGGGATGCCGCCTATCCGATGCCCTGGAAGACGATCGTCGACGAACACCGTGGTGCGCTGCCGCGGGCCTTGGTGTACGCCACCATGCGCCAAGAAAGCGGCTTTCGCGCCGATGTAGTGAGCAGGGCGGGTGCGGTCGGGTTGATGCAGCTGATGCCAGAGGTGGCGATGAGGCTCGCGGGCGAGCGGGTCACGCGGGTCATGCTGCGCGTGCCAGCAACCAACATCGCGCTCGGACTCCAAGAGATGGCGGCGCTAGCTGCCGAGTTCGGTCACGTGTATCCGCTGAGCATCGCGGCCTACAACGCGGGCAAGAGCCGCGTGAGACGATGGCTCAGGGAGAGTGGCAAGATGGAGCTGGATCGGTTCGTCGAGCGGATCCCGTTCGAGGAGACGCGTAATTACGTTCGCCGCGTGACCACGCACTACGCACGGTACTCGTATTTGGACGAACCATCATCGGGCTGGCCGGTGCTACCCGCCTTCGTTAACCCCTGATTTTGCTCGGAGGTATCGTTCCGATAAGCTGATCGAAGCGATTTTGGGTTGCTCATCATGGGGTCGAAGGCCATGACAGGGACGCGTCACCTCGGGGGGGTGTGAACACCGATGAACTTCATTGCTGCAGGGCTCTCCGACGTCGGACTTCAGCGCGAGCACAACGAAGATAGCTTTTGCATTCTGTCGGAGCATAGGCTGTTCGTCGTTGCGGACGGCATGGGAGGCCACCGCGCAGGCGACGTCGCCAGCCGCTTGGCAACGAACGAAATCACCGCCTTCTTCGACGCAACGGCCGACGGGGAAGACGAAGTCGAGTGGCCAGGCGGGGGAGACTCACGCTTGAGCCATCAGCAAAATCGTCTCGTATCCGCGGTGAAGCTCGCCAATCAGCGCATTTTTCAGGCGTCGATCGCAAACCGATCGGTTCAGGGGATGGGCACGACCGTCGTCGGCGGCTTGTTCACTCGCGATGATCGCAAGTTCCACATCGCGCACGTCGGGGACAGCAGAGCGTACCGGGTTCGCGCAGGGAGCATCATCCAGCTCACCCGCGACCATTCGTTGCTGAACGACTACTTGCTCGTCATGCCCAACCTCACTGATACACAAAAAGAGCGCCTACCGAGCAACGTGATCACGCGCGCACTCGGCATGCAGGAGGGCGTCGCCGTCGATCTGTACTTCGAGGACGTCGAGCCGGGTGATGTTTACATCCTCTGCTCGGACGGGCTCAACGGAATGGTAGGCGACGACCGCATCCTCGCGATCGTTCAGAACGCTGGGACGGACGTCGAAGCAGCCGCGAAGGCCCTGGTTCATCAAGCAAGAGAGAATGGTGGCGAGGACAACATCACCGTGGTCGTCGTTCGCATCACTGAATAACCATGCCAAAGAACCTCGCGATCCGGCAGCTGTTGGACTGCTCGGAAGAAGACTTTTGGGAGCGGATCTTCCGCAGCGAAGACTTCAATCAATACTTGTACGAAGGACTCGGCTTCGAGTATGAGCTTCAAGAATGGAACCGGGATACCGGGTATCGTCGTGCCAAGATCTGGCCTACGCACCAGATGCCCAAAGCGGTAGCGAGGATCCTCGGCGAGCGCTTCAGCTACGTGGAAGAAGGTACGTTCGACGCCAAATCCGCGCGCTATGACTTTCGCGTCATCCCTTCGGCCGTTGCCGATCGCATTCGTGCCAAGGGCAGTGTCGTCGTCGAGGCCGTCTCCGCGCATCAATGCGAGCGGCGCGTCACGCTGGAGATCGGCGCCGACATCCTCGGTTTGGGCCGGATCATCGAAGCATACTTCGTTGCGACGACGCGCGAGCAGTATGCGAAAAACGCAGCGCTCGTAAACGAGTACCTGGCGAGCACCCGCTAGCGACCTGCAGGGCGTCCCCCTTTTCGAGGGTCGCTTGCGGCGCGTAGCACGATCCCGTTGGTTCGTTCGATCTGAATCATCTGTACGTTTGCGACGTTGTGGATCGGTTCGATCCGGTGACCCATGCCGACGAGAGCGTCCTGCAGAACGGCATCGAGAGGGGCCACCTCCTCGACGCGCAGCGTGTCCGGCACCCCTTGGTCGTGAATTCGTGGAGCAGCCACCGCCTCAGCGGCATTCATGCCATGCAGCAGCACGTTCATCGCGACCTGCTGCGTCGCGGTGACGATCCGGCTTCCTCCGGATGCGCCGACGCACAATACGGGCAAATCGTGGTCGAGGACGATCGTAGGAGTCATCGTCGAGACCGGTCGCTTCCAGGGTCCCGGCAGGTTGGCGGCTCCGCCGACGAGCCCAAACGCGTTGCTCTTGCCGATCCCACTGGCAAAGTCGTCCATCTCGTCGTTCATGACGATGCCGCCGCCCGTGAACCGGGCACCAAACGGAAGGTTCACCGTAGTCGTGACCGAGGCGACGTTGCCTTCAGCGTCTACGACGCAAAGGTGAGAGGTGCCTGGGTTGTCGGCGGCCCTCACTTCGGTATCGACCCACCTCACCGGCAGCTCGTAGGCGGCGCTTGGAAGCGCCCTGCCCTCGCTCGCGAGCTCGGCACGCCGCCGGATGCGGGACTCGCTCATCATGCCGGCGAGCGGCAGAATCACCTGGTCTGGATCTCCGAAATAGCGTTCGCGATCGAGGAACGGTCCCTTCCACGATTCAGCCATGGCGTGAAGGAGCGGGGCGCCGTACTCTGGTTTTCGGCCAACTGCTCGTTCGAGGATCGAGAGGCTCTGAATCAGGGTGAATCCGCCGGCGCTCGGTGGAGGTGCC
This sequence comes from uncultured delta proteobacterium, assembly GCA_963792825.1. Lineage (GTDB taxonomy): Bacteria > Myxococcota_A > Polyangia > Polyangiales > Houyiibacteriaceae > SG8-38. The sequence goes on from CAWBXS010000002.1 coordinate 935,722, forward strand.
GTGACCCAGTGATATCCGAACGCGTCGGTCTCGAGGGGCCGGCGCGTCCTCACACGGTAGGAGCGCATATCCTCCAAGGTCATGATGCCGCCTTGTGCTCGTACTGCAGCTACCATTTCGCGACCGATCACGCCGCCGTAGATCACCGCCACCCCGTGTTCGGCAAGCGCGCGCAGCACGCGCGCCAAACCCGGACGGCGCAGGGTCGTTCCGGGGTCGAGGCTCCATGTCGCCATGACCGGGTCCTTGCGAAGCTCGGACTCGAAAGCAGCCCCCATCGCCCCGAGCGCCTCGCCCACGATGAAGCCTTCTTCGGCGAGGCGAAGCGCGGGCGCGATCACCTCGCGCAAGGAAAGCCGCCCAAACCGAGTCACCAACGCGTCGATGCCGGCAGGCTCGCCGGGGACACCGACGGCTAGGCCGCCCACCTGAGAGCGAGAGCCCGCGCGGCTCTCGGGGGAGTCTTCTTCGAGCTCGAACATCGTTCGCGTCGCGGCGCGTGGAGCGCGCTCGCGGAAGTCCAGAAAGGTCAGCGAGCCATCCTTGGCCCGGTAATACAAAGCGAACCCACCACCCCCGAGGCCGCTACTGGCTGGGTTCACCACACCGAGAGCGAGCATGGTCGCTGCTGCGGCGTCGGCCGCGTTCCCACCCGCAGCGAGGATCTCGGCACCCGCATTCGAAGCCGCGGCTTGGTCTGCAGCGACCGCAAAGCGGGTGTATTGCGCCGCGTGCTCCGGCGAGGCGGGTGGGGCGCCGGCAGCGAGGCCTGCGACGAGGAGCGCCGAAATGCAGCACCATGTGACCACCGTCCCGCGCTTCATCGCTTCCACCTTGCCTCTAAACCGGCTCCGATGCTACCGCACACCTCATGCGGTTCGTGTTCGTGATGGACCCGGTGTCGACGGTCATCGTCGACGAGGACACCAGCTTCGCGCTGATGCTCGAAGCGCAGGCGCGGGGTCATCGGGTCCACCACTGCCTACCGAGTGACGTGGGGCTTCGGGGACGTCGGGTCGTCGCGCGCGTTCGGCGAGCAACGATGCAGGTCGACCCGCGCGAGCCGATCACGCTCGGCGAGCCGGAGGACATCAATCTTGGAGAAGTCGATGCGGTGTTCATCCGGAAGGATCCGCCGTTCACCGATGCATACCTCTGGTTGACGCTGGTTCTCGACTACCTGCAAGACGACACACTCGTCGTGAATCACCCCCGCGGCCTGCGCGAAGCCAACGAAAAGCTCTACGCGCATCATTTTCCGAAGCTCGTTCCGCCAACCATCATGACCAGCCATAAGGACGAGATTCTACGGTTCCTCGACGAAGTCGGTGGGAAGGCCGTCATCAAACCGATCGACGGTCATGGGGGAGAAGGCGTGTTCCTGCTCACTCGCGGCGACACCAATCTCAATGGGCTCATCGAGGCCGTCACCCACCTCGGGCGCCGCAACGCCATCGTACAGGCGTTGGTCCCGGAGATCTACGACGAGGGGGACAAGCGAATTCTGCTGGTAGACGGTGAGCTTCTCGGCGTCGTCGGCCGGGTGCCGAGCAAGGGAGATCTCCGGAGCAACGTGCACGTCGGTGGAACCGCCCGGCCGGCGAAGCTCACGGATGCGGATAGAACCATCATCGAGACGATCGCCCCACGACTGATCGCCGATGGGCTCTTCTTCGTCGGGCTGGATGTCATCGGCGGCAAGCTCATCGAGGTCAACGTCACCAGCCCGACGCTCCTTCAGCAGATGTCCCGGCTGTGTGGAGAGGACCTTTCAGCCACGGTCATCGATCGGCTGGAGGAAAGAGTCCGCGCGCATGCGCCCTAGTTTCATCGCTCAGCCCGAGACGATGCGCATCGCGGCGCTCGCGGTCGCCCCAGCGACGGCCCCGACTCCCACCGCTACGATGAAAGATAGTGCTGCGCTCATCAGCTCGAGCCCATCGAGGATGAGCCCGGTCATTCCGAAAAACGACACGAAAAAGGTCCAAAACCTGCGTGACCGGAGTGTTCGCACCACGAAATCGCCCCCGGCGACACCGTCGAGCTGATCGATCTGGCTCGGTCGAGGCGCTTCGTCGAGGTCCCGAGTCGGAACGTCTGCACCCTTCTTGTTGCTGAAGAACAACGAAGCACAGAGGAGCACGGCTGCGAGCACCAGCGAAAGGACGTAGAGATTGACGAGCATCGAACGGCCTCCTCTTTTCAACAGGCTTGCACGCCTGTTGCACCCCACGGAACCTCGATAGGATGAAGCCCCTCCTCTTTGCAAGCGACTTCGAAGCCGCTCGCGGCATCCTGGCCGAGGAAGAACGCGATGGCCACGTCGCCTCCACCAGCGCCGCACGGCTTGGAGCTGCCCGAGAAACGGGCTGCAAGCTCCTGCGCGCACTTCAACCGGGTCTCCACGATAGGCGCGTCCGCGGCCACGCCGAGTGAGCCCATCGCGTCCGCATACGATCCCGCCTCGGCAATGACCCCTTCGGCGTCGCCTGCTTCGAAGGCGGAGGTGAATCGTCTGGCAAGCTCCGAGAGCCGATTCATGCAGGCACGATAAGTCGGAGGGTCGCCCCGCCGAAGCGCTCGGACCTTCGCCACGAGCTCGCTGGTGCGAGCGGCGTGGCCGGTCCACACCAATCGCACGATCAAGTTGGACGGGCAGGCCAGCGGCCGCGCCTCGATTGCGGACCCGTCTCGCGAGAAGCATAGAAACCCACCAAAGGTGGACGCGGCGACGTCCACACCGCTCCCTTGCGGGACGACCGAGGCATGTCCTTCGAGCGCGCACTCGAAGACGCGACGCAACGTGCTCGAATCTCCGAGGTCTCGACCGTGGCTTGCGAACACCGCGCCGGCGCTCGCAGTCGCGGCGGCGGCCGACGACCCCAGTCCGAGCTTGAGGCGATTGCGCTGAAGCTCATGCACGTCGACGATCAGGGAGCGGCCTACGAGCCCGAGCTCGGCGTGCGCGAGGCGCAGTGTCGCGGCGACCTCTCTCGGCATGTCCACCGGCTCCTCGGACCAAGTCACCGTCACACGCCGGCCCACCGCTGAGACGACCGCCGGGGCGCCTTCGAGAACGGCATACTCGCCGCACAGAAGCGCCTTCCCCGGGGCGCTCGCACCGATCGGGATCATCGATGCACCTCGACGCCCGGTCCGGGCCTGGCGAGCCAGGTTCGAGTGACGCCCTCGGTGCGATCGAGCGCCTGACGAACGCGTGCGGCCTCACCGACCGCGCACAGGACTTTGACGTGCGGCCCCGCGTCCATCGTAGCCCATGCGCCGACGCCGCGTTCCCGAAGGCCGCGCACACAACAAAGGGCGGCCAATGTCGCCGGTGCCCAATAGAGAATCGGTGGAGCCGCCGTCATCGCGCAGCAGTGAAAGGCGAACGTGCTCTGCTCCATGGCTCCGCCAAGCATGTCTAGATCACGTTCTTTCACGGCCCGCTTGATCTTCCGCGACCACTTGGGGGCGCTCTTCAACCAGGCCTGGTAGTAAGGCGATGTCTTGCGGGACCGTTCCATTCCCTCGGTGGAGCCCACCTTCTTCGGGCCGGGCTCGGTCAACGCGACGACCAGCCGTACGTTCCAATGTTCGAGAGGCGCGATGGGCCGCGCTGCCAGGTCGGAATCGCCGTGCCGGCCCGCAGGCAGCTCGACGAACCCGCCGTAGATCGACCTAGCGGCCGAGGCGCTCGAGGCGCGGGCGAGCGCGCTGAGGCGGCGGGCGTTGAACGGCAATCCTGCCGCAGCCGAGGCCGCCGCCGCCAGCGCTGCGAAACCCGATGCGCTCGAAGCCAGACCCGCTGCGGTAGGAAACCGATTGTGGCTCGTGACCTTGGCCCTGAGCCGGAACCGGGCCTCATGCCGAACCCGGTCGAGCATGGCGACCACCCTCTGCGCCTCTCGGGCCGTTGCGCGCCTTCCATCGAGGCGCACCACGTCGTCCTTCAGCGCGGAATCGAAACGAACCTGTGTTTCGGTCACCAATTGGTCCAAGGTGAGCGAGATGCTTGGCACGGCCGGAACGTTCCACTTCGCATCGGCCTTCCCCCAGTACTTGGCCAAAGCGATGTTCGCGCAGGCGCGGGCGCTCGCCTCAATCGTGCGATCGGTCACGCATTCACCTCCGCCGCGAACGAGCCCTCTCCCAGGAGATCCCGCAACCGCAGTGCTGCATCCTCGTCGGATGCCAAGGCGAACATGCAGCCACCTCCGCCCGCGCCCGTCATCTTCGCGCCGAGCGCCCCGGCCTCACGAGCAGCCCGGCACATCTCGTCGAGCTTGGTGGTGCCCAACGACAGCGAGCTGAGTAAGCCGTGATTCGAGTCTAGGAGTAGGCCGAGCGCGACGTGATCGCCTGACTCGATGGCACCGGTCGCGCTTCGCACGAGCATCTCGATGGATTCGAACACCTTGCCCACGCGCTCCGGGTCGTTCCTGAGCTGTCTGCCCACGGACGCCACCATCTCCTTGGTGCTCGATGGCTCGCCGCTGTAGCCGATCACCAAGTGCAGGGGTTTGCTCGAGCGCAGCGGCCGGAGCGCCTCGCCCTTTCGATACAGGGCAACGCCGCCGGCGGCCGACATCGTGTTGTCGATGCCCGATGGGTTGCCGTGAAACACCCTCTCCCAAACCAGCGCGGCCTGCCCGAGGTCCGCTCGTGACCGTTTGATGCCGAGCGTTTCGTCGATCGCATCGAGCACCGCGACGCCGATCGCCGCAGAACAGCCAAGCCCTGCGCCCGGTGGGAGGTCGACCTCGGCGTCCACCTCCAGCGGGGAACGCGCCTCATAGAGCGCGAGCACGGCGGCGAATGCGCGTTCGAGAGGCTCGCCGCCGTCCGGGTCCGGCTCGAGTGCGAGCTCCCAGGGTGAGAGCCGCAAGAGATCGCGATTGGAAAGCCTTGCCTCCGCATGCACCCCTCGCTCGATTCCGACCGCGATCGCTGGGCAACCATGAACGACCGCATGTTCACCAAGGAGGATGATTTTGCCTCTCCCGAAGCCCATCAGCTCCCTCGTTCCGTAAGCTGCCGCGTCACTGCCCCGAGCAACTGCTTGGCCTCCTCGTCGAAGGGGCTTGCAGCCAAGGCACGTCGAGCTTCATCGGCCAAGCAGGCGAGCCTCGTCTCGACTTCGTTCTTGGCCGCGGTCAGAACCGCGGTGGCCTCTCGAACCTGGTCCTCGGTCATCCCTGGGGGCCCCTTGAGGGCTTCGAGCAGCGCTCGCTCGGCGTCCGTCGGGTCCAGTCGGTGGAACGCCGCCACCACGGCGTTGTGCTTCCCATGCCTCAAGTCGTCTCCAGGTTTCCCGGTCTGTTCGACGTTTCCAAACGTTCCCAACAGGTCATCCCGCAACTGAAAGGCCACTCCGAGTGGTGTTGCCCAAGCACGCAGCGACCGCATGACCGCTTCGCTCCCGTCTGCGAGGACGCCGCCGAGCTCAGCCGGGCCGCGCGTCGTGTAGCTCCCTGTCTTCAGGTCGTGCATGCGCTCGACGTCTCGATCGGTCATGAGGTCGAGCTGCTGTCCTGCAAAGACCTCCTTCTGAATGGTGATGAAGAGCCCCAACCCCTCGTCCCGCCGGCCTTCGGGAAACGGACTGCGGAGAAGTAGCTCCCACGCGAAGGTCGATGCCAAGTCCCCAGCGAGGATACCGAGGCTCGCCCCGAGATGCTCGTCCCGATGCTTCTCCTGAAACGCATAATGGACGGCAGGTCCACCGCGGCGTTCGTCGTCCCGGTCCATCCAGTCGTCGTGAATGAGCAGGTAGCTCTGCAGGAGCTCCAGAGCCGCACCGACCTCGAAGGTTGGACCCGCATCGTCGCTTCCGCTGACCGCGCGATAGGCTGCCGCCGTGACGATCGGCCGAAGACGCTTTCCTCCACGCATGGTGAGGTCGCGGACCTCGGCGACCAGCTCGATGGCCTGAGGTGAGAGACGAACGGCCTCGTCGCATTTCGACTCGAAAAACCGTTCGAGAATACCATCGACGCGAAGACGAATGCCTTCCATCCAAGACTCGAGATCCATTTGCCCTTGCGCCACGGTGTCCCTGTCCCTATTCCGAGTTACGTACACGGCACGACGCCGCCGAGCAAGCAATGCAATGAGCCCCGATATCGAGCTGAGAAAGGCTGACCACCTCGATCTATGCGCAACCGACGACGTCGCGTTTCGGGAGCGCACCACCCTTCTCGAATGCGTTCGGCTCGTGCACCAGTCGCTCCCCGAAGCGGATTTCGATTCAGTCGACACCTCGGTTCGATTGTTTGGCAAAGAGCTCCGCGCACCTCTTCTCATCGCCGCGATGACGGGCGGCCACGAGCGTGCTGCCGAGATCAACCAGGCCCTGGCATCGATCGCGAACGAACTCGGTTACGCGTTTGGGTTGGGTAGTCAGCGCGCGATGCAGACGCGTCCGGAGACACTCTGGACCTATCAGGTGCGGGAGCGTGCGCCAGACGTTCTTCTCTTTGGGAACGTCGGAGTCGTGCAGGCGCGCGATCTACCTACGGAGAAGATCGCCCAAATGGTGGCCGACGTCGGGGCCGATGCCCTCTGCGTGCATATGAACCCCGCGATGGAGCTCATTCAGCCGGAAGGCGATCGAGATTTCAGCGGAGGCTTGCAGACCTTCCGGCGCCTCTGGTCAGAGCTCGAGGTTCCCATCATCGCCAAGGAGACGGGCAACGGGATCAGCCGTGAGGTTGCAATCCAACTGAGGGGGGTCGGCATTCGGCATGCAGACACATCTGGAGCCGGCGGTACCTCGTGGGTCGGTGTCGAGACTTTGCGGACGGAGGGCGACGGGCAAGCCCTCGGCGAAGCTCTTTGGGACTGGGGCATCCCCACGGCCGCATCCGTTCGGTACTGCGTCGATGCTGGGATGACCACGATCGCCACGGGGGGCATTCGAAGCGGCATGGACGTGGCCCGAGCGATCGCACTCGGCGCGAGCTGCGGGGGGATCGCCCGCAACGTCTACCAAGCGTTTCTCGAGGGCGGCCGCGAGGGCGCGCGCTCGTTCATGTTGCGGGTCGAGCGCGAGCTTCGTTCGGTCATGCTGCTCTGCGGAGCGCGAACGATCGAAGAGCTTCAGAGGGTGCCACGGGTCGTGACCGGCGAGCTGGTCGATTGGCTTGCTTAGTCAGCCTTCGAAGGGGCTTCACTGGGAACGGTTTCGCGCTCTTCCGGGTCGGGATGGTAGCGAAGCAAGTCCTCGACTCGTTCGAGGAGCTCACCTTCGAAGTGATATGAAAAACGCGGTTCGAGGAGCTTTGCCCGAACTCGCCACACGACCGGATCAGCGGGGTCTCGCAACACGACGGGCGCGGAGCCGGCGAGGACCCATGGCGAGCTGAGAATCGCATCGGTGAGCGCCATTCGCACTTTGCCAGCGTCCTCGTACCCTTCGAGACGTACGACGACCTCGTGCTCGGCATCGGCGCCCGCATCATAGGCCATCGGCGCGCCGACCATGTGCCGGTTGGGGACCGTCAACCGATGCCCTTGTCCGTCGCGAAGCCATGTTGCCCGGAGCGATCGCCCCTCGACCGTCCCCTCGAACCCATCTCCCGAAACCCAGACGCCCTTCTTCACCCTGCGCTCGGCGGCCAAGATCGCGCCTGCGACGGCATCCGCGAACAGATCGCGGACCGACCATCCGACGACCAGGGCGAGAACCAGCAACGTTCCGAGAATCCAGTCTTGACCCGCCGGGACGAGCTCGAGCACGATGGCGAGGAGCAGCCCGACGCCTACCAGCCGAAGCACCAACACCAGCGCTCCTAGAATCCGTTGCACGGGTAGGTTCGAAGTCATCCAGCCACGGAGACGTTCGGCGATGAACAACAGGACGCCTACCGCGAGGATCGACAAGAAGAGCACCAACAAGTGCCCCTGCTCTTCGGTCGATACAGGCTCCGCGCCCGTGCCCGACTCGGGGGCCCTTGCAGCCGTTTCGGCTGGTCTTTCCGGCCCAACGGGAGGCGTTGGTTCCGGCGAAACGATCGGTGGGGAAGCGGGCGTCGCGCCGGATGGTGAAGTCACTTGGGCTTCTTGCCTGCTTTGGCTCGAGGTCGCTGGGTCGCTCGGTTGAGCGAGTCCGGGAGCCGACAGCAACAGGGCGAGGACAAACGAAGTCCAAAGACGAGTCGTCGCAGGCATCACAGCACCCATCCTCGCTCTTCGAACACGCGACCGAGAACCCCTCGCAAATGCACGCCGATCACGAACGCTCCCCCGCGTTCCTCGAGCAGACCGAGATGAGCGAGCCGGCTCAACTGCGCGTGCGCGGTGTTGACGTCGATCCGGAATAGCCTCGATTGCCCGGCCGCATCGATCCAGCCTTCCCGTGCAATCTGGTACAAGTTGACCAGAACGTCGTCGGGCAGGCGCCGGACCCGCGCATAGGGCGATGCCGGAATCGGACCGACGCGCACGACGTTGTCGTGGATGTCTCGGATCGAAGCCAACCACAGCCGCAGCGCGTCCCGTACGAGACCTCCCGTCGCTTCGTGCAGCTCGTGAAAATACTGATCGTACGGCCGGCGAATGCGGCTCGCGCTTCGGGCGAACAGACCCTCGATGGGCGAGCCGTCTCCACGATCGAATGAATGCTCGAACCCGCTCAGACGGTGTCTGGCGATGACCGCTGCTTGCAGCTCCTCCTCACTCAATGGCTCGAGCCGGATGACTTCGGGGAACGCATCTCGGAGGGGAGCGACCATCGAGGCGAAGTTCCAGAACAACACGGAGGCATGCGCCAGCCAGCGGCGACGTCCACCTTCCTCGATGATTCCTGCGACGAAGCGTCGAAGCGGATCGAAACCGCCGGGAGCCATCGAGAGCATCCAATGAAGCCCGTCGACGACCACGAGCTGGCCCTCTGGGGCATCCTGGAAGATCGCGTCGACATCTCTCACGCTCACCGGGGCGGAGAACCCGACTCGCTTCACGTTCTTCCACCGGCGGCTTCTCACGATCGCGCTCGAGACTGCGGCCTTGCCGACACCATCCACCCCGACCAGCACGACCGATCGCAACCGTCCTTTGACCTCGCTCGAGAGCACCATTTCGGCGCGGCGGATCTCGACCTCGCGACCCGTGAGCACATCGCCGGCCTCCATCGTGTCGGGAGCAAAGAGCCGCCGGTAGACGAGAGGAAGATCGGCCGCCACTTCCGGCGCCGCAAATGCCCCGGCTGAGAGCTCCGCCGTCGGCACCGCCTCGGCGAAGCCGAGGCGCTCGCTCCAACGCTCGAGTCGCTCCTCGCCGAACAACGCCCGGAGTCCGCCTCGCAACTGGGCCTTGAGACGTTTGATCCGGGGCGGGCGCTCGCGCTGTTCGATCATTCTGAGGCCGCTGGCGGCGCGGCGCATGGCTTCCAGTCTTGTCTTGCTGAACGAGCCCTCTGCGAGCTCCCCGCGAAGGGTTTCGAGCGTACCGAGTGCCGCGTCACGCATCTCGGTTTCAATCATCGAAGGCCAACCTTGGGCGTCGGCCCGGATCTCCTCGAGGGCGTTGTAGCTCCGCTCGAGCTGGCCATAGACCATCTCGCGGAGAAGGTTGTGCATCTCCTCGGGGACCTGCTCATCGTGGACGATCTCCAACTCTGCCGTGGCGAGCTCGACGTTGAACGCGACGACACGCTCGAGCTCTTGGAGCAAGTTCGCCAGAGGTTGCACGCGCTCGGCGAGCTCTCTGCGGCTCGCGAGCAGCTTGGGCGCCACGCGGCTATCGATGTAAGTGAGCACGACCTCTCGGAACGGGACCTCGACTTCGGGCAGCGCGGTCGGCAAGCGCCACTCTCCCGTCTGCTGCTGACCCACCGTGACGCGGTAGCGTGGCGTGAGGCCCCGGCAGGCGTCGACGAGCGTATCGAGGAGGGGCGCAACCTTCGTGTCGTCGCTGAGGTCCTGGTAGAGCTCGGTCGTCACGCGCGCGGCCTCGGCGGTTGCCTTGCTCGTCGCGTCGGTGGCTTCTCGGAGCGCCGCAGCGAGCGCGTCCCCCGAGTAATCGCTCTCGAGCTTGTCATTGAGCTCGGTCAGTGCGCTTTGCAGTGTGTCGCTCACACGTTCAACCTGCGCCGTCGCACGCCGCTTCACCGTATTGGTGAGCCGCGAAACGTATTCCGTCAGACTGTCCTTGATTCGGGCCTCGAGGCCCAAGAGCTCTAGCTCCATGGCCAAGGAGGAGTACTCCGCCGAGCTCGCCTTCCGAAGATTGGAAACATCCTTCGTGAGCGTATCCATCGCTCGCATCCGGGTCGCGAAGCGCCTGCTCGTGCGTCGATCACGCGCCTTCAAATCGAGAGTTCCAAAGGTCGGCAGCTCGCGCTTCATCTGAACGAAGCCACTGGCGAGGGCGCTTGCGGCGCGATGCGTCCCGTCGCCGGTGATACGGACGATCTCGTCGAGCGCGAGAGCGAGCTCCTGCTCCACGTCGTGCCGCAGCTGAACGAGCCGAGCCTCGAGGTCTGCGTCCAGGTCCGCGCAGGCTTCTATGGTGTCGTCGTAGCCCGCGATCACTCCGTCGAAGAGGCTTCTCGTGCGAGCCGCGAGATGGCGATCAGCTTCCACGAAGAGCGCCGCCAAACCCTCGAGCCTCGCAGGCGCATCGTACGATAGATGAAAGCGCCCTAGTGCCCGCAACCGGACATCACGTGTGGGTCGGCTTTGCCCGAAGGCCTTCCGCCAGCGTCTTCTCAGGCGGAGGTGCTTCCGGCGAAGTCGCTTCCAAAGCGAATCCCCTTCTTGCGAGTCGTAGGACACCTCTTCGTACGGAGCGGTTACCTGCTCGGGCAGCTCGTCGACCGCAGCGTCGACGCTCTCGAGGATCGTCTCTGGTGTCCAAGTCAGCTTCGAGAGAGTCACCGAGCGCCCGAGCACGATCCCACGCCAGTGCGCGGCCAAGTCGGATTGCGCAGTGCGTAACGTAGTCACCAGGTCTTCCCGCTCGGTGCTCTCTTCTGCGCGCGCCAGAACGGTCAACCGCCGGTGTTGGCGTAGGAACTCGCGCCGCAAGTCGCGCAGGTACTTCCCTGCATCGATCTGAAAGTCACGCAGCGGGCCTGTCGATACCTCGCGCACGATGCTTTGGAGCTCGGCTCCTAGGTCCTGCATCCGATTGTTGAGCTCAGGGCTTCCCGTCTGCACAGGAGAGCCCCAGAGGTCCTGGCGTCCCACGTGCTCGGGCCACGGCTCGAGTTGTTTCGTTGCGCCATCCTCGCCGTCGGGCCTCATGGAAGGGGGCCTGACCGACAGGTGCTTTGGCGGTGCGAGGGACGACCGACCGACGGTCGTCTCACCTGCGAGAGTCAAGCCCATCTTGAACAAGACCGGCCCCATCAGCTCGTTGATTGCCACCCCGCCGATGATCAGGGTTTCGAGCGCTCTACCCAAGTCACCAAACGTCCTTCCGAGGATGGAGGCGAGCAGGATCGAGACCCCGGCTTGCGAGACGAAACCCATCCAGCCGTACGCTTGTGTCCCTTCGTCGGCTCTACCGATTCGGGCTCCGAGCATGGTGCTGGAGTAGAGCGCAAAAACGCGGACTCCAACCAAGGCTGCCGCGAACAAGGCGACCTCTCGCAGCTCTTCGAGATGAAGCTTTGCGCCGGCTAGCGTAAAGAAGACGACGTACACGGGCAGCGATAACCTCTCGACGGTCTCGATCAGCCGGTGCCCGGTCTTCGAAAAGTTCGCGACGCCGAAGCCGGCAGCGAGGAAGACGAGCACCGGGTCCCATCCAAGCTGTGCCGCGATGAACGCGACGAGATAAACGACTCCGACGACGAAGATCAGTAGCTCTTGATTGACGTAGCGGATGTAGAGCGCCATCAGACCGCCCACGACTACCGCTCCGAACAGGATCGAGAAGATGATGTGCTGGAGCAGGTAGGCGGCGATGCCTCCCTCCATCGCGGTGACACCGAGCTCTCGCGCGGCGATGACCTGAGCAATCGCGAATGCCACCAGCACGACCACGTCTTTGAGGACGACCACCGAAAGAACGTTCCGAGTCATCCCGCCCGCGGCCCGCGACTCCATGATGACTGCGATCGTGGCGGCGGGAGAGGTTGCCAGCGATACCGACGCCACCATGGCTCCCACCGCCAATGCTGCCGCCATCGGAAGCCCCTGTGCACCAGGGAGGCCGATGTACGGAACCGCACCCGAGATCAGCCAGAAGAAGGACGTCATGAGCACGCCGATCGCGACGATCTGCGTTGCGAGGATCGAGCTGATGGCTCGAAGTCCCCTCTTGAGCCCCTCGAGCTTGAGCTCTCCACCTGCGGTGAGGGCGATCAGCGCGACGGCCAGGGTGTCGAACAGACTGAGCTGGCTGATCACCGCATCGTTCAAAATGCCGGTGTCGAAAGGTGCGGGAAGACGAAGGACCGTCAGAGCTTTGGCGAACGAAGAGCCGAATACGAGGCCCGCGATCAGGTAGCCCGTGATGTGCGGCAGTCGAATTTGAGCCGCGAGCCCTCCGATCGTGTAACTCGCCAAAACGACGAACCCGAAAGCGAGCATTCCAGTCGGATCGAAACCGGGTCTCGCGAACTGCTCGAAGTTGTAGAGTGCCACCATTCCGAACAGCAGCATCACGATGACGGTGATCTGTCGGCGCGCATGGCTCTCTTCGCCCGGCGGCGGCATGCTGTACGAGCCCACCGTCAGCGTCTCCAGAACTCAGGTAGGAGCAGGGCAAATAGTGTGAAGAACTCGAGGCGGCCGAGCAGCATGGCAATCGAAAAGAACAATTTGCTTCCTGCCGAGTAGGTCGAGAAGTTGTCCGGCCCGACGTGGAAGGGTGCGGGGCCCATGTTCGAAAGGCAGGTCAGCATTGCCCCGAATGCCGTCTGCACGGGAACACCGTCGACCAGTGTCACGAAGAGAAGCCCAAATGCGATGCATCCCATGTAGATCAAGAAGAACGACGCTACATCGGATAGGACCTCTGAGCTGACCGGAACCCGGCCCATGCGAACCAGTTGCACCGTGGCAGGTCGAAAGCTCTTTTGAAGCTGTGCGATGGCCTGCTTGCCCATCAGCACGGCACGCTCGACCTTGATTCCCCCCGCTGTGGAGCCGGAGCATCCACCGACGAACATCAAGAGGACGACCACGGTCAGTGCCGCTGAGCTATAGATGCTATAGTCGTCGGTGCCGTACCCGGTGGACGAGATCGTCGTCGCAACCATGAAGAAGGAATAGCGGAACGAGGTCAGAAGCTCGTCGTGTACGTCGAGGTTTAGAACCGTCAATAGGACCACGGCAAGAACAACGATGCCGACGTACCAGCGGAACTCGACGTTTCGGAAGAGACTTCTCCAACTGCGAGTTCGCAGTAGCGCGTAGTAGAGTCCGTAGTTCACGCTTCCAATGAGCATGAAGCAGGCAATTACGTACTCGACCGGAGCGCTGTGGAATCCGCCAATCGAGCTGTCGAGGGTCGAGAACCCGCCCGTCGACATGGTGGTAAACGCGTGGCAGACGGCGTCGAAGAGGTCGAGACCCACGAGCTTGAGCAGGACGATTTCGAGGACGGTGAGCGCTGCATAGAGCTTCCACAACGTGAACGATGTCTCCGCGATCCGAGGCCGTAAACCTTCAGCGGTCGTGCCTGGAACCTCGCCGCGGAACAGATGCTTTCCCCCGGCGCCCAGGTTCGGAAACACTGCCACGAACAGCACGACGATGCCCATCCCGCCGAGCCATTGGATGAGCGAGCGCCAAAGCAAGAGCGGTCGCGACAAACGCGTCTCGATATCGAAGATGACCGTCGCACCCGTGGTGGTGAGGCCGCTGACGGCTTCGAAGAACGAGTCGGGCGCGGACATTCCCGCACCGAGCATGAACGGTAGCGCCCCACAGACTCCTGCCGCAACCCAGATCAGGCTCACCGCCAGCAATGCCTCGCGGCGAGAGATGCGGTGCGACACGAATCTGGCACCGTAGAAGAAACACGAGAGGCCGACGACACACACGATGATCGCCGAAAGCACGAGCGCTACTGCGCCGCCTTGGGGTCGGGTCGTGTCCGGGTCGAGCCGTTCCCAGATCATGGCGGTCCCAGCGCAAAGCGCGATCATCACCCCGAGTCCGAGCACCACTGCGCCGACCGGTCGGATGACGCCACGAAAGTCTCGCGATTGCTTGCTCACTCACCCCTCGGCCGAAAGAGGCGCTCGACGGTCGGGCGCGCGTCTTTCGTCGTCATCAAGATGACCCGGTCTCCAGGATGCACGACGTCCTGTCCTCGGGGAATGATCACGTCGTCGCCATGTACGATTGCGGCGAGCAAAGAGCCTCGGGGCAGATTCATCCGATGCAGCGGCTTGTTGACCGCGCGGCACTTCGCACTCGCCGTGAGCTCGACCACCTCGGCCTGACCGTCCTCGAGCACGGTCAAGCTGTGGAGGCCGCCGCCGCGCGAAAAGCGGAGAATCTGGTCTGACGCCACGGTGCGCGGTGAAAGAACGATGTCGATGCCGAGTTGGCGGTAGATCGCCGTATAGTCGGCTCGCTGAACGATCGTTGCGGTTCGCTTGCACCCTGCGCGCTGCGCCAGAAGCGCCGCCATGAGATTGATCTCGTCCTGCCGAGTCACCGCTGCAAAGAGATCGTATGTGCCGACCTCGTGATCTTCGAGGAGCGCTCGGTCGGTCCCGTCTCCGTGGACGACCTCGATACCCTGGAACTCGGCGCTCACCTCCTCTGCCGTGACGAGGTCGCTTTCGATCAGCATCACGGTCGCTTCCTGATGCAACAGATCCCGCGCGATCGCCTTGCCGACGACACCCCCTCCCACGATGCAAACGCGTCGCGCCGCGCGCTCTTTGCTGAACAGTCGCTCCGCCGCCAGGACGCCTTCCGGCCTGCCCATCAGGTACACACGGTCGCCCTTCACCAACACGTCCGCGCCGCCCGGAACAAACAGCTCTCCATCACGTACTACGGCGCTCACGAGGGTGTGTGGCGGTAGCTCGAGCGCAGAGAGGGGTTTGTTCAGAGCGCGCGATTCTCCGAGATCGAGCTGCACCAGCTCGACGCGATCCTGTGCGAGGTCGACGACATCGGAGGCGCCATAAGATCGTGCGATACGAGTGAGCTCCTGGGCCACGAGGACGCGGGGGTTGATCACGACGTCGACCCCGAGGAGCCCATAACGGATGCCTTCCGTCCACTCCGACCATGCCGTGCCCTGGACTCGGGCCACCACGTGCTTTGCGCCGAGCTGCTTTGAAGCCAGCGCGGCGATCAGGTTCATTTCGTCATGGTCGGTCACTGCGACCACCAGGTCGGCGCGGGCCACGCCCGCGACCTTGAGAAGCGTCTCGCTCGCCCCATATCCGACGATCGACGCCACGTCGTAGTGCTCTTCGGCGTACTGAACGGCTTTGGGGTTCGAATCGACGGCGATGATGTCGTGCCCTTCTTTGTCGAGCACGCTCAACAAATGGCGACCGACCTCACCCATGCCTATGACGACGATGTTCATCCGATGGTTGCCTCGATCGATGTCTGAGAATCGGAGTCCTTGAGCTCCCGTTGGATCTCGCCCTCGTCGACGAGCAAACCTCGAAGCAAGCGCGGGGCCAGCAGGTCGTTCAAGACGACCGACGCGAGAACGACAGTGTAGGCGATCTTCGCCGCCTCGCCGTCGTAGACGAGACGGAATGAGACCGCCATCGCGAGGGTCACGTCACCGTGCGCCAAGAGCCCTCGAAACAAGTCCTTTCGAAGGCTCGTGCCCCAGCCGGCGATTACGCTCGCGAGCCACTTGGCCGCGGTTCGTGCGATCAGAAACCCACCGAGCCCGAGCAAGCTCGGCCACAGGGGGGTGGGTTCCCACAACGCACCCGCGAAGATCAGGAGAACGATGGCCATCGGTCGCTCGGTCGACTCGAGAGTCGAGTGCAACAACTGACCGCCCCGGGCCATGTTCACGAGAACCAGTCCCATGACCAGGTTCACGGCGAGGGGCGAGAGCTCGAGGAAATACGCTCCGCCGGATGCGAAGGCGATGATGCCGACGAGTGCCAAGAAGCGGGAGTTGTCGGATTCGTCGCCCGCCAAGAAGAGCGAGAACAAGAAACCGAGTGCAGCGCCGAGCAACACGGTGACCCACGCCCACAACGACGGAGGGAAGTACTTTGCCTCGGGCGCGTTCTCGTGGAAAATGCAAAAGATCAACCCAAACGCCAAGATGACCAGAATGTCGCCGAGCCGCGTTCCGTGCCGCAGGAGCGGGGCGAGCCGTCCGCTGATCTCGTAGCGTCTGGCGAGAAGGTCGAATGGCTCCGCCGAGTCGGCGGCCGCGAAACAGGCGAGCGCCGCCGCGCTGAGCGCCGCATCGCGCGCTCCAGAGTAGACCCAGCCCGACTCCGTGAAGAAGTAGTAGGCCCCAAACCCTACTGCGACGCCAGGCAGAAGGTGGTGTAGAAACACGATGCGCCACGTGGCCGGGTCGAGCTTCTGAAGACTCGCGAAGTCGAAGTCCGTGCCCCGCAGCAATCCGACCCAACCGGCAGCCAGCGCGATGATGGGTAGCAACCCCGTGATGTTGTCGAACGCATGGATGGCGGGGAACGTCGGGCCGAGCAGGATCCCCAAGAGCAGGTACTCCGCTCCACTCACGACGAGGAAGCGACGCTGTAGCCGTTCGACGACGTTGTGCGCGAGCACGTATGCCACGCCGATCACCAGCACGAGCAGAACGACCGTGCCGAGCTCCCCCTCGCGGCCCGCAGAAGCGCCGTTGCTCGCCGCCAGGGCGATGCCCGGCCGTGCCGCCCAAGCGAGAGCTGCCGCGGTCACCATCAGCTTCCCCGCCATGTCCGCCCAATTGTGAAGAAGAAGCTCCCGGAGCGGTAGTTTCAAGCTGGACAGATGTGTAGGCTGGCGGAGCGAGCTTACTTTCGCAACCCTTCGAGGACGATCGAGATCAGACTCTTGGTGACCGCAATGGGATCCATCTTGATCTGATTGCGGATGGAGGCCAACGCTAAGGCCTCCACGGCACCGAGAACGGCCAGGGCGCTCACGCGGGGGTCCGAGGTCGTCGCCACGAGCCCACGATCCACGGCGACTTGGCTCAATGCAATCGCTCGCTCATCGAGCTCGGTCGCCAAGTCGGACAGCGCCTGGCGGGCGGCGGTTGCCGGAGCGCGTCGTTCCTGCAGGTAGAGACAGATCGGGGCCGGGTGCATCGCAAGCGCGCCGACGAGACGGTTGCCGAGCCGCGCGTAGGCCGTGACGGCATCTTCGCGACCGTCGGCCCCGCGAAGGTCCGCGTCGCACTCGAGAATCGCCTCGCGGGTGAGACGCCCCACCGGCTGGATCACGGCTTCGACCAGGTCTGCCTTGTCCCGGAAATAGCGGTAGAAGTTGCCTTTTGCCATGCCGGCTTCGCGCGCGACCTCGTCGATCGTCACCGACTCGATCCCTCGCTCTAGGAAGAGAGCGAGCCCTGCTTCGACCAGGTCCTGGACGCGTTTGCGTCGGTTGAGGTCCCGCTTGCCGCCGGTCACTCCCGGCCGCTCCATGGGACCGGCGCGTCTGGGCCGTCTTTCCTCGTCCATCGGGTCGCTCCTTGGGGGGCGCGGGCCGCTCCCTCGGGCAGTTATGGGGCACGGGTACCCCAGGTAAAGGGCGTATCACGAAAATATTGCGCCCGCCCGGGCTGTTTTTCATCGGATTGCGCCCGCCGGGCGAAACCGCCACAATTCCAAGTGTTAGGCGCGATTGACAGGGGATGTCGCGCTCCCTAGAGCGAGGGCGTAGACCGATGGACGCAGAGACTCGATGACCTTGCCGGCCCGAAAACCCGACTGGCTTCGCGTACGTCTTCCCGCGGGTCCGCAGCAAGACGCGTTTCGAGGCCTCCAGTCCCGATTTCGGAGCCGCGGGCTCCACACCGTCTGCGAAGAAGCGCGTTGCCCAAACATCTTCGAGTGCTGGGGGCAGGGCACCGCCACCGTGATGATCCTCGGCGATACCTGCACGCGCGGCTGCCGGTTCTGCTCCGTACAGACCGGAAGACCCGGCGGCGTGGTCGACTCCGACGAGCCCGAGAACACCGCTCTGGCCCTCGCCGAGATGGGGCTTGCATACGTGGTGCTCACCATGGTCGATCGTGACGATCTGATCGACGGTGGCGCCGCGCACGTTTCAGAGACGGTTCGTCGCATCAAGCACCACAGTCCCGAGCTACGCGTCGAAACGCTGGTCGGCGACTTCCAAGGGAACTTCGACGCGGTACGGCGTGTCGTGCACGACGGCCGCCCCGACGTTTTTGCGCACAACGTCGAAGTCGTACCACGTCTCCAGAGGGCGATCCGCGATGCGCGATGCTCTTGGGACCGTTCCATCGAGGTGCTGATCGCCGCCAAAGAGATGGGCTGCTCGATCACGAAATCGTCCTTGATGGTGGGCCTCGGCGAAGAGCAACCGGAGGTGCTCGATTCGATGCGACGCTTGCGGGAAGCCGACGTCGATGTGCTGACGCTCGGTCAGTATCTCCGGCCGACCCCACGGCATGCGACGGTGAAGCGTTACGTCGAGCCAGGCGAGTTTGCCGACTACGAGCGGGCAGGGCTCGAGATGGGTTTCCGTTTCGTGGCATCCGGGCCTCTCGTGCGGTCGAGTTACCGAGCAGCCGAGGCCTTTTTGACGGGCGAGCTCGCCGCGCAGGCGAGCGCAGGGAAGGTTTCCCCGATGAACCGCTACGGCAGGAAACGGAAGCTGGGCGTGCTCGACTGAGGGGAACATGCAGGTCATTCGAGACGACGGAAGCCTCGACCCAACGCTCGACCCGGGCCTCTCGATCGATCGGATCGTCGACCTCTACAAGGGGATGGTTCGAATCCGCGTCATCGACGACCGCCTGGAGAAGCTTCAGCGCCAAGGGCGAATCGCATTTCACGTCGGGTCGCTCGGAGAAGAAGCCGCGATCGTCGGCGCAGCCAGCGCGCTTCGGGATCAGGATTGGATCGTGCCCTGCTATCGAGAGGTGGGCGCCCTCTTGTGGCGTGGTTACCCGCTGCAGCAGTACGTCGATCACATGTACGGCAATGCGGGCGACCCGGTACGCGGGCGGCAAATGCCCGACCACACGTTCAGTCGCGCACACAGATACCTATCGGTGAGCGCGCCGATCGGCACTCAGATTCCGCATGCCGTCGGCTTTGCCATGGCTGCGAGGAAGCGCGGGCTCGACGAGTGCGTCGGCGTTTTTTTCGGCGACGGAGCGACGAGCTCCAACGACTTCCACGCCGCGATGAACTTCGCGGGTGTCTACCAAGCGCCTGTCCTGTTCCTCTGTCGGAACAATGGCTACGCGATCAGCTTGCGGACCGAGCATCAGACCGCTTCGCGCACGCTGGCGGAAAAGGCGGCGGCCTACCGGGTTCCCGCCGCTCGAGTCGATGGTAACGACGTTCTTGCCGTTTGGCGCGCCGTGCGCGAGGGGTTGCAGCGCGCGACCGGGGGCGGCGGGCCGACGTTCATCGAGTTGATGACCTACCGTCGCGGGGGGCATTCGACCTCCGATGACCCGAGCCTCTACCGAACCGAAGAGGAGGTGGGCTCCTCGAAGAAGGCCGATCCGCTTCTGAGGCTCCGTAAACACCTCGAGCAGCGCGGGGCGTGGAACGAGGCGCTCGACGGCGACTGGGCCTCGAACTGCGACGTCGAAATCAAGGAATGCGTGCGGCGTGCGGAGGAGAAGCCTGCTTCCGAGCTCCGCGAGATCTTCCATGACGTATACGCGGTGCAGCCCTGGCATCTGCGGGAGCAGGAGGCGGAGTGCCTCGGCGGGCCGCGGGCGGCGGACCAGGAGGACGCGTCGTGACTCAGATGAACCTCGTCCAAGCGATCAACAGCGCGCTTCGCGGAGCGATGCTGGGCGACGAGAACGTTCTGGTGCTGGGCGAGGACGTTGGGAAGCTCGGCGGTGTCTTTCGCGTCACTCAAGGGCTCCGAGACGAATTCGGCGCCGATCGGGTCCTGGATACGCCGCTCTCCGAAACCGGGATCCTCGGAACCGCGATCGGGATGGCGCTTCACGGCCTGCGACCGGTTTCCGAGATTCAATTCGCCGATTTCATCTATCCTGGCTTCGACCAGCTCGTGAGCGAAGCCGCGAAGTACCGCTATCGAACTGCCGGCGAGTTTCACGTACCGATGGTCGTGCGCACGCCGTACGGCGGCGGTATTCGTGGCGGTCAGTACCACTCGCAGTCTCCTGAGGCCTTGTTCATCCACACCGCAGGGCTGAAGGTCGTGTGCCCATCGAACCCGTACGATGCCAAGGGGCTCTTGATGGAGGCGATTGCAGACGATGATCCGGTCGTCTTCTTCGAGCCGAAGCGCGTCTATCGGGCGGTCAAAATGGACGTTCCGGAAACGCCGTTCCGAGTTCCGCTCGGTAAGGCGAAAGTGGTTCGGCCCGGCGAGCAGGTCACCTGCGTGGCATGGGGGGCGATGCTCTACGAGGCGTTTTCGGCCGCAGAACGGGTGGCTTCGCAGGGAGTCGACGTCGAGGTGATCGACCTCCGAACGCTGTGGCCACTGGACATCGACGCGGTCGTCTCGAGCGTCGAGAAGACCGGTCGCGTCGTGATCGTGCACGAAGCGCCTCGAACCTGTGGTTTCGGCGGTGAGCTGTTGGCGCTGATCACGGAGCGCGCGTTCCTGCATCTCGAAGCTCCGCCGGTTCGTGTCACCGGCTGGGATACGCCGGTCCCACTCACCCATGAACGCGAGTATCTTCCACTGGCACACCGCATCGCCCCCGCGCTCGTGCACACGGCGAGGTACTGACCATGGCACGGCTCGACTTCAAGCTTCCCGACCTTGGCGAAGGCGTGACCGAAGGCGAGATCGTCGGCTGGTTCGTCGAAGCCGGGGACACCCTTCGGGAAGATGACCCCATGGTGGAAGTCATGACCGACAAGGCCACGGTGACGATCGGCGCCCCGTGCGATGCGCGGGTCGAGCGACTCTGCTTCGCAGTCGGCGAAACCGCGAGAGTCGGGCAGGTGATCGTGACCCTGGAACCCGACACGCCTTCCAACGTCGGTTCCGCCCAGCGCTCGTCGAGGCCGCCAGCCACCGCCGTCGGCGACATTCGGGATGAGCTCCCTGGGGCGGCGTTGTTCGGTGCCGTGTCCGGATTCGAGGCGGAGGAGAGCACGGGGAACGGCGGCAGCGCGCGCGCGAGCTCGGTCCGGCCGGCAGTTGCAGCGCGGCAACGTGCCTTCAGGACCTCTGCGGACGCTGCCGGAGAGATCTCGTATTTTGAAGCGAAGCCCCTTGCGACCCCCTCCACTCGCCGTCTCGCCAAAGAAATGGGGGTGGACCTGCGCCGGGTCCGTCCGAGCGGCGAGGGCGACCGTGTGACCTCGGATGACGTGCGGGCTTCGTTGCGCGAGGACATGGCCGAGGACAGGCCGCAGGCCCCTCTCGAGGATCGGCAGCCGATCGTCGGAATCCGCCGGAAGATCGCGGAGCGAATGCACCATGCGAAGACGACCGCTGCGCATTTCACCTTCGTCGAAGAGTGTGATGTGTCCCGGTTGGTGGACCTGCGACGACGGCTCCTGCCTGAAGCGGATCGTCGGGGCGTCCGGCTGACCTACTTGCCCTTCGTCATCAAGGCGGTCGTCGACGCCCTTCAAACGCATCCGGTCCTGAACAGCGCCGTCGATGAGCGCACCCACGAGCTGGTCTACAAGCATTACTACAACATCGGCGTGGCGACTGCGACGGACGAGGGGCTCATGGTTCCCGTCGTGCGGCAGGCCGACCGTCTTCGGCTCTTCGAGGTCGCCCAAGAGGTTCAACGCCTTTCGACGTCGGCCCGGGCCGGAACGCTCGAGCCCCGCGATCTGCGCAACTCGACGTTCACCATCACCTCCCTCGGCAAGCAAAGTGGCCTCCTCGCCACACCGATTCTGAACCATCCGGAGGTCGGCATCCTCGGTGTGCACCGCATCAAGGAACGGCCGATCGTGCGCGAGGGAAAGATCGTCATTGGCAAGGTGATGCTGTTGTCGCTTTCGCTCGACCACCGGGTGGTCGACGGACACGTGGGTGCTGCGTTCGCATACGATGTCATCGAAACGCTCGAAAACCCGGAGCGGTTGTTCTACGAGTACCTCTGATGGGATCGATCCGGCGCGACCTCCTACGGTGGTACGACGAAGCCGCTCGCGATTTGCCCTGGCGCCGAACGCGCGACCCGTATGCCATCTGGGTGTCGGAGGTGATGCTTCAACAGACGCGTGTGGAGACCGTCATTCCTTATTACCAACGATTCATGGAGAGCTTTCCGAGCCCACGTGCGTTGGCAGAGGCCGATGAAGATGTCGTGCTCTCCCATTGGAGCGGGCTCGGGTACTACAGGCGCGCGCGCCTCCTCCACGCTGGCGTCCGCGAAGTCGTGGATCGGTATGGCGGCGAGGTGCCGGAGGATGCCGAAGAGCGTCGCGCGCTGCCGGGCGTCGGACGCTACACCGCTGGGGCGATCGGCAGTATTGCCTTCGACAAGGAAGAGCCCATCGTCGATGGCAACGTGACTCGAGTGCTGGCGCGCCTCTTTGCAATCGACACGGCCATCGGCGCGCCCACCACGACACGACGTCTCTGGGACGAGGCTGCACGGCTCGTCCCGGGCGAGCGCCCTGGCGCCTTCAATCAAGCGTTGATGGAGCTCGGGGCCGTGGTCTGCACTCCAAGGAAACCCAAGTGTGATTCATGCCCGCTCGCCGCCGATTGCGAGGCCCATGCGAGCGATTTGGTCGGGTCGCTCCCTGTTCCGCGCGCTCGGAAGGCGCCGATCGAGATGACGCTGGCCGCCGTGCTTGCAACCCAAGGCCGTGCGTCAGGGCGCAAGGTGTGGCTGGTCCGAAGTGACCGCCCCTTGTTCGGTGGTCTGTGGGGTCTTCCCATGATCCGCCGCACCGCTTTCGACGAGAGCGACGCGCGTGGCGCCCTCCACGAGTCTGGTATCTCCGGGCGCGTGAGCCCCGAGCCCGCGAGTCGGGTTGAGCACGTCCTCACGCATCGACGGCTGCAGGTCGACGTGTACCGCGCAACCGCCGCTCGGGGTGAAGAGTCGAGCGTCCGCCGGCGCTTCACCGTCGACACCCTCGATCGGGTGGGCATCTCCAAGCTCACCGAGAAGATCCTCGCCTCCGCCGAGCTCCACGGCGGCTGACCCCTCTGCCGAGCGTCGCAGAGTAGCCCCTGCCTCTGCCACCCGATACACTCCGATCGTGGGGATTCTTGCTTTTCGGGGTGTGTCCAAGCGATTTGGGCAACACATGGCGCTCGAGCAGGTCTCGCTCGAAGTCGTGCCGGGCGAGGTGTTCGGACTGCTCGGCCCCAACGGTGCAGGGAAGACGACGCTGATCCGCATCGGGCTCGACATCCTTCGCCCCGACCGAGGCGAGGTCTTGCTGTTTGGGGCCCGACCGGGTCCGAAGACGCTCGATCGAACTGCCTATCTTCCCGAGGAGCGCGGGGTCTACCGCCGGGCGAAGGTCCGTGAGCTGCTCGAATACCTCGGTCGGCTCAAGGGGTTGAGACGCGTGGCAGCCCGCCACGCCGCGGATCTGTGGCTCGAGCGTGTCGGCCTCGGGGCGGTGGCCGACCAGCGGGTCGAGAGCCTCTCCAAGGGCATGACACAAAAGGTTCAGATCGCGGCCTGCCTGATGACCGACCCGGAGCTGTGCATCTTCGACGAGCCGTTTTCTGGTCTCGATCCGGTCAATGTCGCTCTCGTCACCGATTTGATCGAAGAGCGGCGCGCGAGCGGGCGTACGACCGTGCTCTCGACGCACATGATGCAACGAGTCGAAGCGCTTTGCGATCGCGTTGCGCTCATCCACGAAGGCAGGCTGGTGGTCTATGGCCGCCTGGACGAGATCCGGCGGCGGTATTCAGCGAACGAGGTGATCGTCTGGACTGCAATGGACCTCCTCGCGCTCGGAGTGCGCGCCACGCAACACAAGACCGGTGGCTGGCGCATCGAGCTCCCGCCGAGCGCTACGGCGGCTGGATACCTTCACGAGCTGGTCCGGAATGGCATCGCGATCGATCGGTACGAGCCGCTGGTGGCAGGCATGGATGAGATCTTCGTCAACCTCGTGAGCAGGGGCAGCTGAGCCGTGCGAATCCAACGCATTGCCGCAGTGGCGCGTTTCGAGCTCCTTTCGGTGATCAAACGATGGTCGTATTTGATCGCGACGTTTGGGTTGCCTCTGTTCTTGGCCCTAGTCTCGGGCACCGTGCTCGGCGTGCAGACGTACTTTCTGACGCAGCGTGCCGAGGAGAGCTCGCAATTCGGGATCGTCGACGAGGCAGATGTCATCGACCGCTCCTTGTTCGAGGAACGCGATGGCGTGCGCGTGTGGACTGCGAATGCCAACGACATCGTGCTCTACGAAGACCTCAGCGTCGCAACCACGGATCTCGAGGCGGGGCGCCTTCGCGCGCTCTACGTCGTCGACGAGAGCTACCTCGCCAGCGGCGAGGTGCGTGCGATTCAATCCGAGAGAACACCCCTCTTGAGCATGCGCGGAACGGCGGTGGAGCCGTTGCTGCGTTCCTTGCTGAGACGCTCGCTCCTCGAAGGACGTCTCGAAGCGGACGTGCAGGAGCGCATCCTTTCACCGGCGTATTTCGTCCGCAGCCGTCTCCGGCCGGACGGCGCGGAGGTGATCGGCGTCGACGAGGCTCTCGATTTGCTGGTGCGCACGACGATCCCTCTCTTCCTCGGAGTCCTCTTGCTCACCTCGCTTTTGAGCGCATCGGGCTACCTCGTGCAGACGGTCGCGACCGATAAGGAGAGCAAGATCGTCGAGGTACTACTCTCCGCCGTGACGCCCGAAGAGATTCTGGCCGGTAAGCTCTTCGGCCTCGGCGCCGCGGGGCTCCTTCAATTCGCCGTCTGGACCTCCATGGTCGTCTTCGTCGCACTGACGGCCTCGGCGACGCTCGCGGCGGTCGTTTCGATCCCTTGGCAAGCGCTCGGGGTTGCGCCGCTCTTGTTCATACTCGGCTACCTGTTTCTCGGGAGCCTCATGCTCGCGACGGCCGCCCTCGGCGCGAACGCCGCCGAGAGCCAGAAGCTCACCATGGGTTGGGCGATGCTCGCAATCCTTCCGCTGATGGTGCTCGTGATCTTGCTCGAGCAGCCAAACGGCCTCCTCGGCCAGGTGATGACCTGGATCCCATTCACCTCCCCGCTCACCGTGATCATCCGGCTCTCGGTCGACCCGTCGGGTATCGCCTGGTGGGAGGTCATCGGTGCGATGGTGGTGCTTTCGATCTCGACGTGGGCGTCGATCCGGATCGGCGCACGTTTATTCCGGGTCGGATTCCTGCTGACCGGCTCGAGACCCTCCCTCGCCGAGCTCTGGCGCCAAGCGCGGTAGGCAGAGCCGCTGGCGTCCCGGGGCTCGGGAATTCGCACGACACGGGATTCCGTCGAACGGCTCCGGATGGGCGGCACAGCGAGCGGGGGCGACGCCAGAAGTAGGGTGTCGTGAGGAGCCGGCGGAGCGGGTCCCGCTCGCGAGCACGCCCGTCGCGAGCCGTCCTCCGGGGATGCAGTCACTGCAGCGGCAGTGCCAACGCCAGTGTCCGCAAATCCTGCCCTTGGGCCCTTCTGCTACTCGACGGGCTCGGGCGTGGGTAAGGCCAGCTCCTCGATCAACTCGCCCGTCTTGCCCTCGGCCGCGGAGTAGAACGCCACCCGCATTGCTTCGAAGTCGACGACCATGAAGGTCTGCTCGTTCTTGCGGGAAATGGTTCCTGCATTGACCACCGTGAGCCCCGGGAACATGCGAACCATGCGCTCGTGAGTGTGGCCGCACAGGACGAACTGGATGCGATCGTCGAGCATCAGCTTCCGAAGCGCCGGGATGTCCTGGAGCGCGTACCCTTGTGTGTCGGGGAGGAGCCAGGCTTCATCGTCCTCGCCGATGCCGTGGCAGAGGAGCGCGCTTCCGGTCGATGTGACGTAGCGACGGAGCTTGGGAAGTCCCTCGAGAAATGCGCGAGACTCATCGCTGACCGCATGTGTCGCGTGCTCGAGCGACCGTTGCTCCCCGGTCAAGAACCAACGCTCGTGATTGCCTGCGACGCACTGCACGCCGCGGGCTTGCAGCATGGCAAGGGTCGTGTCTGCGTCACCGGGGCCATCGACCAGGTCGCCGACGCAAAGCACGGCGTCGACGCTCATCCCGCCGAGCGAGTCGAGCACGCGCTCGAGCGTGTCGGATTCGCAGTGGACGTCACCGATGACCCCTAGCCGACAGACCTTGCCCGGGTTGCGCACCGCTTCAACTTAGGTGGTTTCGCACCCGGCGCCAAGAAGTGCGCGACTGGTGCTCGTCGCCCCCGTGTTGTAGACCCGCACCCATGCTGGACCTCCGCTACGTGAGCGAAAACCTGCCCGATGTGAAGGCGGCCCTCAGCCGACGAGGTCTCGGCGACGCGGAGCTGCTCGACCGGCTCGGGACCCTGGCGGAGGAGCGGCGTACGGTCATCACGGGCGTCGAGGCCCTGCGACAACAGCGCAACGAGGCGAGTCAGGCGATGGCAAAGGTCGCCGACAAGAAGTCCGCCGAGTTTCAGACTAAGCGGGAGCAACTCCGCACCCTTGGTGATCAGATCAAACAAGGTGAGACGCAGCAAGAAGAGATCGAGCACGAGCTCAACGCGATCCTGCTCGACCTTCCGAATCTGCCTCATCCGAGCACGCCCGATGGGCTCGGAGAGAACGGCAACGTCGAGGTTCGCACATGGGGCCAGAAACCACGCTTCGATTTCGACGTCTGCGATCATGTCGAGGTCGGCACGCGACTCGGCGTCCTCGACTTCGAGCGTGCGGCGAAGATCAGCGGCTCGCGATTCGTCGTGCTCAAGGGTCTCGGTGCGCGGTTGAATCGTGCGCTCCTGCAGCTCATGCTCGACGTTCACACCACGGAGCACGGGTACCAAGAGGTCTGGCCGCCGGTGCTCGTGAAAGACAGCGCCATGCTCGGCACGGGCCAGCTGCCGAAGTTCGCCAAAGACGCCTTTCGCATGGCCAAGGACGAGGAATGGGAGGCGCAAGCCGAGGCCCAAGGCCACGACCTCTACCTGGTTCCGACCGCCGAGGTTCCGATCACCAACCTCCATGCGGACGAGATCCTCGCCGAGGCCGTTCTGCCGGTCAGTTACACCGGCTACACCGCGTGCTTTCGAAGCGAGGCTGGAAGCTACGGCAAAGATACCCGCGGCATGATCCGGGTTCATCAGTTCGACAAGGTCGAGCTCGTTCGCTTCTGCCATCCCGACGAAGGCGAGGCGCAGCTCGAGATCCTCACGCACCACGCCGAGGCGATCTTACAACGGCTCGGTCTCCATCACCGCGTGGTGCAGCTCTGCGCTGGCGACATGGGATTCGCAGCGCAGAAATCATATGACCTCGAGGTTTGGCTGCCCGGGCAGAACGCCTATCGAGAGATCTCGAGCTGCTCTTGGTTCGGTGATTTCCAGGCGCGCCGAATGAACGCGAGGTTTCGACCGGAAACCGGCAAGCCGCGCTTCGTCCATACCCTCAACGGCTCAGGCCTCGCGATCGGCCGTACCCTGGTCGCGATCCTCGAGCAGAACCAGCGCGCCGACGGAAGCGTCACCGTTCCTGAGGCGTTGGTGCCTTACATGGGCGGCGTAGAACGAATCCCCGCGCCCTAAATGACGACGAAGGCTGATGACGCTCCACATCCAGCACGACGTCCCGCTTGCCCCGCTCACCACGCTCGAGCTCGGCGGTCCGGCCAAGTATCTCGCGCGAGTGCACGACGAGAGCACGCTGGTCGAAGCGCTTCGGTGGGCTGCCGATCGGGAGCTGAACGCGGTGGTTCTGGCCGGGGGCTCGAATCTCATCGTGCCCGACCGGGGCTACGATGGTCTGGTCGTCCACATGGCGATCTCGAAGGTCGCCTTTCGTGATGGCGGTGGGGTGGAGGCAGGCGCCGGAGCCCCGTGGGAGACGGTCGTCGAGGGCGCCGTTGAACGGGATTGGGCGGGTCTCGAATGCCTGACCGGAATTCCGGGATCGACCGGCGCCACGCCGATTCAAAACGTAGGAGCCTACGGTCAGGAGGTCGGCGAGGTGATCGCGGCGGTTCGCGTCCTACGACGAGATACCCTCGCGTTCGAAGAGCTCGGTGCCGACGCTTGTGGCTTCGGGTACCGGGATAGCCTCTTCAAACGCGAGCCCGACCGCTTCATCGTCTCTGCGGTGCGTCTGGCGTTGCGGCCCGGCGGCCGAGGGACGGTTCGTTACGCCGAGCTCGAGAAGCAAGTCGGGTCAGACGCCACTCTCGGCGAGATCCGCCGCGCCGTGCGAGACCTCCGCCGCAGTAAGTCGATGGTTCTCGAACCGGACGACCCCAATCGCCGGAGCGCCGGCTCGTTCTTCTTGAATCCGATCGTCACGGCGGCTGAATCCGAGAGAATCGTCGAGCTGGCGGTTCGCGAGAACCGAGCCCCCACTCCGGCCGACGTTCCACGGTATCTGATGCGCGATGGTCAGGTGAAGCTAGCCGCAGGTTGGCTCATCGAGAAGGCAGGCATCGAGAAGGGTACCCGTCGCGGCGCGATCGGCGTGTCGAGCAACCACGCGCTCGCGCTCGTGCATCACGGCGGCGGCACCACCGCGGAGCTGCTCGCATTGGCCGACGAAATTCGCACCCGCGTGCGCGAGCAGTTTGGGGTTGAGCTCGAGCAGGAGCCGAGATTGCTCAGCTAATCACTCTGCGAAGGGGTCGCTGATCGCAGGGTCGTTCAGAAGGTCTTCGTCGGTGAGCGCCTGAAGAAACGCCAACATGTCCTGCTTCTCCTGCTCGGTCATCGCGAAGCCGTTCAAGAGCGAGTTCTTGTTCGGATTGTCCTTGCCGTCGCCGGCGAACGGACCGCTCTCGATCAATCGTCCGCCGCGTGCGTAATGGTCGAGAACCTCCTCGAGCGTCGCAATCGACCCGTCGTGCATGTAGGGTGCCGTCACCGCGATGTTTCGAAGGCTCGGAGGCTTGAACTTGCCCTTGTCTGTGGGATCTCCAGTCAGCTCGTACAGGCCCTGGTTCCCCGGAGGATAGCTACCGTCCGCGTCCAAATTGTAGAGGCCGTTGTTCATGAAGAACTTTTGATCGAAGACCTGGCCAGCATCGTCGGACGACTGCGAGAACAGGAACCCCCCAT
This sequence comes from uncultured delta proteobacterium, assembly GCA_963792825.1. Taxonomy (GTDB): domain Bacteria; phylum Myxococcota_A; class Polyangia; order Polyangiales; family Houyiibacteriaceae; genus SG8-38. The sequence continues at coordinate 964,995 of CAWBXS010000002.1, forward strand.
GACAGTGGAAACACTCGAGGGCATCCTGGACACCCGCGGCGTTGGTTCCGCCGAAAAAGAGAGCGAGTCCCCGCTGCTCAGACGCGTTGAGGGCGGTTCGATCGCCCTGCTGCCAACGGTCGACCCGTGAGCCGAAGCTCGTGACCCTGCGCTGAAATGCCCCCAGCGCCTTGGTGATGCTGTCGACGCTGATGGGGTCGTTCTCGTCGGGAAAGGCGGCCGCAAACATCTCCGGATAGCGTTCGTCCTCTCGAAGCCTCTGAAGAAGCTCGCTCTCTCGGTTCGCCATGCCGAGCTCGACCGGCTCCTCGCCGAACATCGGAACGAGCGCCTGCCTCTCCAAGCGCACCAGCGTATTGTTGGCCCAGGTCAGCGAGGCGGCGTATCCGGAGTTCGCGATGCTCATCGAGCCGCGCGGGTGAAGCTGGCCGGTCGAGCCCTCCGCCTGCGCGAGCCCATCGGTGAACGCGAGCTCCTGCCGGTGGCAGCTTCCGCAGCTTTGCGTCTGGTTGCCCGAGAGCCTCTTGTCGTAAAAGAGAAAACGTCCGAGCTCGACTTTTTCGAGCGTCATCGGATTGTCCTCGGGGACCCGCGGCTCGGGAACGGTGTCGGGTAGCTCCCAAACCCAAGCCTCCGGCACCGCCGGCTCGGATCCGCACGCGGCCCCGAGGAGGGCAAACGAGACGATGAAGGAAGCCAATCGCATCAGGCAGCGTTTATGGGGCCGATCTACTCGACCGAGAAGAAGGCCTGCGTTCCGGGCGAAGATCCGTCGAACGGAAGCCCGAGGTTTTCGAAGAGAGGTGCGCAGTCGCTATCGGTGGGGCCCGCCATGCAGCCTACCGGCGCGTCGTGGTCAACGTCGAGGGCCACGCCAGCAACAAGAGCGGCAAAGTCGGCGACGACCGTGTCGCCCGCCGGATCGAAGGAGGCGAGCTCCACGTCCACGCGATTCGGAGCCGTGCATGCAGTGGTGCCTCCGGCCACGGGGTCGCCGTCACAGCCAGTGCTCCCAAGGTGCATCCGCCAGTCGGTCATGCTGAAATCACCGGAATCGATTCGTAGGAACTTATAGCCTCCTTGCCAGTCCCATTCCATCGAGCTCAGGTTCAGCGGAGGCTCTGCGGTCGGCGGGTTTTGGTGGTTGAGGTCGAAGGGCACGCCCATCTTGAAGCGAAGCCCGTCGTAGGTTCCCTCAGGCACCGTGCCCGTCACGACCTCGTGGGTCTCCGGGTTCCCGAAATCGGTGCAGCCCGTCTCGAAGTCGAGAAGCGCCACGTTCGCCGTCTGCCAGGCGTTTGCGTCGGTGTCGAGCGCGACCGCGACGTAGTCTCCGTTCGAATCCTTCAGCTCCAGATCCGACACGTAGAAGCGGAAGTCGCTGAGCGTGAGTGTGCTGTCGTCTGCGCCGAGGTTCTCGTAGGCGCTCCCGCAGACGAAGTCCGCCGCGCCAACCTTCGCCGCAAATTGGATGGTCACTGCCTGGCCGCCCGCTCCCTCGCTGCTGCTACCACAACCGGCGGCCGCCATCGCGAGCGTCGCCAACACGATCTGTACTCTGCTCATGGACGTTCTCTCTTTCCTCTTGGTGGTCTTTAGGGCCCGTCGTCCGGCTGAGAAAGAACAGCCTGCAACGAGGACCGCACGTTGTCTCTTATCCGCTGCTGCGCTGCGGAGGAGTCCGTCAGCGCAAAGTCTGCAAGGTTGATGCCATCAAACCAACCCGTTTGATCGATCTGGATCGTGATGCTCTCTAGAACCGGACGGTCGAATACCATGGGACGATCGAACGGCATCTCGCAGTCGAGAACCTCCGTGAGCCGTAGGATGAACGCGACCGGCTCCCCTCCCGCCGGGTCCTCGGCCTGTCCCTCGACGAGGACGCTGTGCTCTCGCATGTCGTTGTTTTCCGGGGTCAAGCCCTCGGCATCGTTATCCGCAGGCATTCCAAGGACTCGAATCCCGCAGTAGCGGCCCGGCGGCGGCCGAAGCGTCCCGGCGAGCTGGGGCGCGCCCGCACTCCCCATCAAATCGATCACCAGGGGCACGCCCAGGCTCGTCGGCGTGGCCAGTTGGTGCGCGCTAGCCCTCGCGGGCGCGAAAAGTGTCCAAGCATCCAGGACAAAATTGTCGCACCGGATCAGCTCCACGCTGCCGATCGCCATGAGCGCCCGCTCGAGCCGAATCCGATACCCCAGGTCGGTGCGGACCGCTGCCGGCGTCGCCGCCGGCTGATAGGCGATGTCGACCTCGATGCCTTCCGAGACCTGCATGCATTGCGCGACCAGACCGACGCCGAACAGCGCCATCGTCCCGCGAAGACTAAATCTCATAGACCAACCCTGCCGTGATCGCGAGACCCTCCACGTGGTCGCCGTCCAACCGTTGAATCATCGGGACCGCGGCGGTCAGATGCAGGAGCACCTTGTCGTGGGGCAAGCCGATCAGTCCGAAGGTGCCATAGGTGATGTGCCCGCCCGTGTTGGGATCGCGGATGCCGGCCACGTACCCGGGCTGATCGAGCCTCAGCTCCGCACCGAGTTGAAACGCGAGAAAACGCCAAGGTTGGAACTGACCGAGCACGGTTTGCCGGAAGCTGATGCCGGCCTGCGTGTCTGCGGTGCCCCGAGTCGGGAAGATCGCAAGCGAAGAGACGTAGACCGACCAGGGATCGGAGAACATCGTGTACGAGGCTCCGGCGATTGGATCCCAGGAGCCGGTGCCCGCCTGAAACTCGAGCGGCAGCGGGACTCCTGCGGCGTCGCGTTCGACCGTGCCCGTTGGAAACTCCAGGCCACCGATGATGCTGATCAGGTGCCGAGGTGCAAACGAGCGATCCCGCCAGACGACGGCGCGCGCACGAAGCTCGAGATCGCCGGGGGCCCAGATATCGGCTTCCGCGAGGTTGGCCGCGGTCACCAGGCGATGAACCAGCGGCATCATGAGGGAAACTGTCCATCGATCGGTCGGCGAGTAAGCGCCAGCGAGCTCCATACGCTGCTCGGTGAGTTTGAGCGCGTCGACTCGAGGCTCTCCGATTTCGTCGTTCCGGTAGCGTAGGGTTGCCGAGGTGCGGATGCGCTGACTCTTCGGCTGCTCGAGCCCGACGATCGTGAGAGTCGGATCGCCGACGGCGCACGTACCACAAGCCAAAGCCTCTCCCGGCACCCAAAGCAAAGCCATGAGCCCAGCGACTGCCGAACGGCTCCTCACGCCGGGAGCCTAGGGAGAGAGGGCTCCGGATTGTACGTGGCAAATCGTCGCGGCAGCTCAGCGGAGCGTTGGAAACTTCGCGAGCTTTCGCTGGAGCGAGCGCCGGTGAATCCCGAGCTTTTCCGCCGCCTTCGTGATGTTGCCGCCACAGTCGGTCAGCACCCGTTGGATGTGCTCCCACTCGACCCGGGCCAAGGAGGGCGTTTGCGGCTTCTCGCCGTGTGCAAGTGTCTCGGCGGTGTCCGACCCCACGTCGCCGCGGTGAAACGATGCGATCACCTCGTCGACGTCTGCGGGTTTGGTCAGATAGTGCGTAGCGCCGAGTCGTACGGCTTCGAGCGCGGTGGCAATGCTTCCATAGGCGGTCAGCACGACGATCTTCGTCGCGGGGTCGATTCGATGCAGCGCGCGAACGACCTCGAGGCCGGACTTTCCCGGCATTCGCAGATCGACTACCGCGTACTCCGTGCTTTCGTGCTCGGCGATCGCGACGGCCCCCTCATACCCCTCGGCTTGTTGTGCTTCGTAGCCGCGCTCCTCGAACGCACGCGCCATGCGCGATCGGAGCCGATCGTCGTCGTCGACGAGGAGGATGGAGGGTCCCGGAGTCGAATGGCGTGGCGCTTCGTTCATCGTCCCTGCGGAAGCAGAACACGAATCGTCGTACCGGAACCGGTTTTCGATTCGATGCTGAGCTCCCCGTTCAGCGAGTCTACGAGGGTCCGCGCCAGGAACAAACCGAGTCCCATTCGGTCACCGGCGTTCTTCGTGGTGAAGAAAGGCTCGGTTGCTCGCGCCACCGTCCGTTCGTCCATCCCGCGTCCTTCGTCGACGAAGCGAAGCTCGACCGCCTGCCCGACCCCCCGGACCTCGAGCGAGACGCGCCCCGCCTCGCACGCATCGAAGCCGTTACGCGCAATGTTCTCGATCAACTGAAGGAGGGCCTCTCTCGGTGCCACGATAGCCCCCACATCGCTCGTGGTCGTCCAGCGGGCCCCGTGCTCCTGGCCAAGCCGAGCACGAACGGTATCGAACAGCTCTTGCACCGAGAGGGAGCGGAGGGCCTCTCCAACGTGCTCGCCGCCGGCCGCAGCCATCCGATCGAGCACGGTGCGACACCGCCCGACCTCCTCACGAATCAGCTCGGCATCCTCGACGAGGCGCTCGCCGCCGGGAACTTGACGCGCCTGGCGCTCCATTTCCTTGGCCGCGACGGCGATCGTGCCGAGCGGGGTCCCGAGCTCATGGGCAGCTCCCGCGGCAAGCGTCGCGATCGAGGCCAGCTGTCCCCATCGATGTGTCCGTTCTTCGATCTCGGCGAGCGCCCGCTCACGGCGACGGAGCTCGAGGGACAGTTGGCTCACGAAATAGGTGATCAGCGTGACGGCGAGCGCCAGCGCGACGAACATTCCGTAGAGGTGGGCCTCGAAGCCCCCGCCGTGCTCCGCGTGCCCGAGGTGCTCGCTCGGGACACGGACGACGAAAAGGCCGGCGAAGGAGGCGATCGAGAGAACGGCGATCGCCCACGTCCACTTCGGCGCCAACATCACCGCCGACATCGTGATGTAGACGACATAGATGATGCTAAACGGATTGGTCGGGCCACCCGACAGGTAGAGCAGTCCGGTCAACAACACGACGTCGAGGAGCAGGAAGGCGCTCAGGTGGCCGGCGCGGTCCCCGCGCACCGTGAGCCAACCGTTCGACAAGGCTCCGAGTGCGACGAGCGACCACATCCGTGCTAGCGGCAACGCGACTCCGAGCGCCTCGGACGCGATCAAGACCGACGCCGCCTGGACTCCCACCGCTCCCCAGCGCATCCGCGCCAACCACCGGGAGCCGGCGTCCCGAGCTCGTGCCTCCGTGCTCACGAGTCGGACTGAGCTTGGCCTCCGGCAGACGAATCGAGATCTACGCTTCCGTACATCGCTTCGGCGATCTTGTAGGCGCTGAGCTCGAGGGTCTCGAGGCCGTCTCTGATCGCGATGGCGTCGCCCTGGTCGACGGACATGCGAAGGGCATCGACGTCGGCCTGAACCTGCGCCACGATCTCTTCAGCCACCAGCTCCCGGCACTCGATGATCGCGCGCTCGCTCGTGTAGAGCAACGCTTCGGCTGCATTTCGAAGCTCCGCGAGCTCGCGGCGCTTCTGGTCCGTCATCTTGTAGGCTTCGGCTTCGGCGATGATGCGCTCGATGTCCTTCTCGGTGAGGCCGCTCGATGCGACGACCCGTATGTTTTGCTCTCGGCCCGTCCCCAAGTCCCGTGCGCTCACGTTGACCACACCATCGGCGTCGATGTCGAAGGTCACTTCGATTTCTGGAACGCCTCGTGGGGCTGGCAAGATTGGCGCGAGCTCGAACTTGGCCAACGACTTGTTGTCCGAAGCCATGTCCCGTTCGCCCTGTAGGACGTGAATCGGAACGAAGCTCTGGTTGTCGACGCTCGTCGTGAAAATCTCTTTGGCCCGGGTTGGCACCGTCGTATTGCGGCCGATGAGCTTGTAGAACACTCCGCCGCCGGTCTCGACGCCGAGGCTCAGAGGCGTGACGTCGAGTAGCAAGACCTCTTCGATCTCGCCGGTCAGCGCCGCTCCTTGGAGCGCGGCGCCTATCGCAACCACCTCGTCGGGATTGACTCCCTTGTACGGTTTCTTTCCGAAAAAATCGGTGACCTTGGACTGCACCATGGGCATTCGGGTCTGGCCGCCCACGAGCAAGATCTCGTCGATGTCTTCCTTCTTGACCCCGGCATCGTCCAGCGCCTGTTTACAGGGCCCGAGGGTTCGGTCGATGATTTCGGAAACCAAAATCTCCAGCTCGCTCCGCTTGAGCCTCGTCTCGAGGTGCTTCGGCCCGGATGCATCCGACGCGATGAACGGAAGATTGATCTCGGTTTCGAGCGACGAGGAAAGCTCGTGCTTGGCTTTTTCCGCTTGTTCTTTCAGACGTTGAAGCGCAACGCGGTCTTCGCGAAGGCTGATGCCGGTGCTCTCTTCGAAGCGGCGTGCAAGCTCCTCGACCAGCGCATTGTCGATGTCCTCACCGCCGAGGTGCGTGTCACCGGCGGTCGATTTCACGCTGAAGACGCCGTTGGCGATCTCGAGAATCGAGATGTCGAAAGTGCCACCGCCGAGGTCGTACACGGCGACGCGCTTTCCTTCTTTCTCCTCGAAGCCGTAGGCGAGGGCTGCCGCGGTCGGCTCGTTGATGATTCGCCGAACCTCGAGCCCCGCGATCTTGCCCGCGGCGATCGTCGCAGAGCGCTGCGCGTCGTTGAAGTAGGCGGGGACCGTCACGATCGCCTCGACCACCTGGTCGCCGAGATAGGACTCCGCGACCTCCTTCATCTTTTGCAGGATCAACGCGGAAATCTCCGGGGGTGAATACCGGTGCTCTCCTACCTGCACCCAGGCGTCCCGGGTTTCGCTCTCCACGACCTGGTAGGGGACGAGGCGCTTGTGCTTTTGCGCCGGCTCCGCGTCGAACCCGAGCCCCATCAGGCGTTTGATCGCGAAGATGGTGCTCTCGGGATTGGTGATCCCCTGGCGTTTTGCCACGCTGCCGACTCGGCGCTCCCCGTCTTTGGAGAACGACACCACCGACGGGGTGGTGCGGCTGCCTTCGGCGTTGGGAATGACCTGCGGCTCCCCATGGTCGACGAATGCGACACATGAGTTGGTCGTGCCCAGATCGATCCCGATGATTTTCCCCATCTCGCCCTTGTCCCCCGTTATAGCGCGGAGGGTGGGATTGTCGCACGTTCGGCGCGACTATTGGCTCGCTGCGTCGTCCTCTTTGGCTGGAGCCTCGGCTGACGGTGGCTTGGCGACCACGACCATGGCGGGCCGCAGGAGCCGTTCCCCGAGGTAATAGCCGGGGACTACCTCGGCGATGATCGTGCCCGGCGCGTGCTCGTTGGTCTCTTCTTGCTGCATGGCGTCATGGCAGGTCGGGTCGAACTGGTGCCCCACGGTGGGCACTCGCTTGAGGCCCAATCGGGAGGCGATGTCCTCGAAGCCCCGGAGCACCATGTGGACGCCCTCGGTGACCGCCGAGACCTCGGTGGCGCCCTTCATGGCCTCCGCAGCGCGCTCTAGGTTGTCGACGATCGGGAGGACCTCGCGAAGGGTGTCCTCGATGGTACGTTTTCGAACCTCCTCGATCTCCTTGCGCGACCGCTTTCGGAAGTTATCGAAATCGGCAGCAATGCGCAGCAGCTGCTCGCGCATGCGATCGCGCTCGTGATGAGCCTTTTCCAGGTCCGTAGGCTCGCCCTCCGCCTGGTCGGCCGGCTGCTCCTCCGGAAAGATGACGTCGTCGTCCTCCGGTTTCTCCCCCTGTTGCTCACTCATTCTGTCTGTCTGTCTTTCTCCAGGCGCTCCTCGATGTTCCAGGAAGGCGCCCATCTAGGACATCGCTTAGCACATCGGCGGCAAAGCCGACCAAAGGCACGTACTTTCTGTAATCCATGCGCGTCGGCCCGACCAAGCCGAATGAGCCGATTCGGGCACCGTCCAAGCGGTAGGGGCTCGAAATGACGCTGATGTCGCCAACGTCGTCGAGCGCGGCCTCGGAGCCGATGAAGACCTGAACTCCGTCGGTCTGCAGCGTCTGCTCGAGAAGCTCCAACAGCTTCCGCTTCTCTTCGAAGGCGCTGAGATAGCGGCGAATCTTCTCGGCATCCCCGAACTCCGGTCGGTCGAAGAGGACCCCCTGCCCTTCGATGACGACCTGCGCCCGCTCCAGCCGGCCTTCGACTGTTGCCTCGACCATCTGCTGCGTTTGCTTGCGAAGCTCCTCATATTGACCCTGCTCGGTTGCGAGGCGAACGGCGAGCATGTCGCGAACCGCTTGCAGCGTCCGGCCGCCGACGAGCTCGGCCAGGTAGTTGTTCACGCGTTCGAGCGCATGGTCGTCCACGTCGATCTCGGTCACGACTACCCGGTTCTCGACCGCGCCGGAGCGGGTGACCAGGACCGCGAGCGTCCGCCCACCCGACAAACGCATGAATCGGAGCTGATCCAGAGTCGACTCCGCGACCGGCGGCTGGGCGATGATCGTTGCCGTACCGGTCAGGCGGCTCAGGAGCTGACCGGTTTCTCGGACGGCGTCGGCGCCGGGCTCGAGGTTTTGGAGACGCCGGATCAACGCTCTGCGATGAGCCACCGAGATTTCGGAGGCGTTCGCCATCGCGTCGACGAAGCAGCGGAAGCCGGCGTCGGTGGGAAGGCGGCCAGCACTGGTGTGCGGCTGGTGAAGCAGCTCTGCGTCCTCGAGGTCGGCGAGCACGTTGCGGATCGTGGCGGGCGACAGCTTGACCGCGTAGCGCTTGGCGATTCGCCGCGAGCTCACGGCCTTGCCTGACGCGATGTACTCCGTGACCACCGCGAATAGGATCTGTCGATGCCGCTCGTCCAGTGTCACCGTCACGCTCAGCAGAAAGTAGAAGCTTCGGGCCTCCTGTCAAGCCTTGAAGGCGGGCAGAAAATTGCCCTGGGGACCCGGACTGCGGCAGGCTCGGTCCCGGTGAGACCGAGCGCTGCCCTTCTTCCGTTTTCGTTGATGGTCATGGCGATCATGACGGTACCGGCCTTGGTTCTCGACGAACAGGGCCTGCCCCGCTATCGCCACCTCCGCCACGAGCTGCAGGAGCTAAGAGCGTCGAACGAGGACCTCGTTCACGAGATCGCCACGCTCAAGAGTGAGATCGAGGCGCTCCGCACCGACACGGCGTATGTCGAGCGCATCGCCCGCGACGAGCTCGGAATGGTCCGTCCCGAGGAGTTCGTCTTTCAGTTTCCGCCTCCCTAGGTGGGCAGATTGCATACATGACCGCGGTTTTCTTGCTGCGCGAATGGGCGCGGGCGTAACACCGGGTCCATATGACGGCCCTGGTCCAGGCAGCGCTTCGGATGAGGCGCACAGCGCGGTCGGCATGGAGCCTCGGGGCCGCGCTCCTGCTCGCCGCCTTCTTGCTTGCGGGCTTCTTTCTTCCCGGCATCCACCCGCTCGGCTGGGGACATCTGGCTTGGGTGACGGCCTGGTCCTCGCTTTTCGTCTGCCGAGCGCTTGGCGCGTCCCGACACGGAATCGATACGAGGTCAGCGTTCGAGCTCGGCGTGCTGCTGCTGATCGGCGTGCACGCGCTCGTTCAGTTTCGCGGTGGCATGGGCAGCGATCTCTATCCGGTGACCTATGTCGCGGTTGCGCTCGTCACTTCGTTTGCAACGCGGCGGGCTGCGGTGGGTCTCGTCGCGTTCGCCGTCATATTCGGCTTTGCGGTTTCGTTGCTCGGCGAGCAGGCTTCCGACCCGCTGCGCCTCGGTCTGAACGCGTTGTTCGTCCTCGGTTTCGGAGCATTGAGTTACGTGTTTACGCGTGCCGAGATCGTGCGCGTACGGCGTCGGTCAGAGATCGAGCTGGCTGCCAGACAGGAGCAGGTGCGCGACGATACCAGGCTCTTTCGGCTCGTGGCGCCTTCGTCCGACGGGTTGAGGGACGAGGACCGGCTCTACCAGACGAGCGTTCAAGAAGTTCGCCAGGCGCTCTACCATGCGCTTCAGCTTCTCCATCAGACTCTCGGGCTCCACAGCTGCGTGCTCCTCATGCCGACCGAAGAGTCGGAAGAGCTCCGAATCGTCGAGTTGGTGACGAAGAGCGACGACATCGCGGATGGTCCCTTCACCCTCGGTGCGGGCGCCGTGGGGGCTGCCGTGCGTCGGCAGGTGACCACCAATCTGCAGCAGCTTCGCCCTGGTTATACCGGCATTTGCTATTACCGGAGGCCTGCGGACGTTCGGGCGTTCATCGCCGTTCCGGTGCTCGAGCGGGGTCATCTCCGGGCGGTGCTTTGCGCCGATCGCGCCGTCGATCGGGCCTTCAGCCCCGAGGAAGAGGAGCTGCTTCGCGGCAGCACCCCACACATCTTGCGCGCCTTCGAAAACGAGCGGGTCTTCGTGCAGCTCGAGCGCTCGAAGCGCGAGCAAGAAATCCTCTATCGAGTCTCCCAGTCGCTCAGCACCGCGTTGACCCAGGATGCCGTGATGGAGGTGGGGTTGTCGGCCGCAAAGGAAATTGCGCCCTACGATTTCGCAGCGATTACCGAGTATCAGGCCGAGGGCCGTCGGCACACATTGCGGCGCGCGGTCGGCGATCGGGCAATCGACTTTCAGGGGCTCCGTTTCCGGGACAACACGTCTTTGACGGCCATGGTCGTCAAGAACCGCCACTATCTCCCGTACCGCGGCGAGTTCGATCCGAAGCAACAGGTGCTTTTCACGAAGAAAGCCAAGCTCAAAGGGATGGAGTCGCTTCTCGTGTTGCCGCTCGTGGCTCGAGAGGAGCCGATCGGAACCCTGATCGTCGCGGCCAAGGCTCCTTCCGCCTTCAAGCCGCCCGTGCGCGAGACCCTGCAAGCGCTTTCCAATCAGCTCGCCGTCGCGATGGCCAACGTCCGTGCGGTTCGTCTGCTCGAGGAGATGGCTACCACGGACGGCCTGACGGGCTGTCTGAACAAGCGGGCATTTCTCGACCAGATGGAGCAGAAGCTGTTGGCCGCGCAGAGATTCGGACGCAAGTTGTCGGTCATCGTGACGGATCTGGACCACTTCAAGACCGTCAACGACACCTATGGGCATTCCGCTGGCGACCGGGTCTTGAAGGAGCTCGGCCGAGTCCTCCGACAGGTCAAACGAGAGACCGACATCGTTGCACGGTTCGGAGGAGAGGAGTTCTGCGTCCTGTGCGAGGAGACCGATGCGCGGGGCGCTCAGTTACTCGCCGAGCGCGTGCGCGAGGAGCTCGAGAACACCGAGCTCGTGACGGAGCTCGGGCCGTTGAGAGTCACCGCCTCCCTCGGCGTGGCGACCTTTCCCGACCACGCCTCGACGGCAGCCGACCTCTTTGCGCAAGGCGACAAGGCGCTCTACGAGGCAAAGAATCGCGGTCGCAATCAGGTCTGCAGGCTGTGACGATCTCAGCAAGGCTTGAGCTCGAGGGTCTCGGGGTCGAGCATCCACTCGATGCGGCCTCTGCCCGCATCGATCTGCAAAAGGCACGCTGAGCCGGTCCTGAAAGAAGGAAACGCGTCGCGCTGGCAGAGGCGGCTCCCGAGGGTGCAGATCTTTGGCATGTGTGTGACCAGAACGATGAGGTCCTCGTCGTCGGCGAGCGAAAGCGGCTCGAGGGCTTCTGCCGTGCTTCCTCGTTCGCTCGACAGGCTAGCCTGCACTTCGAGGGGACCCCGAAATTCCGACTGTGTCGCAGCCAAGATTTCAGCGGTCTGCACTGCCCGCACCAACGGGCTCGTGTAGATGCACGCGAACTGAAGGCCGAGCCCTCGAAGCGCCTCGCCGACCTTGGTGGCTGTCTGCCGGCCGGAGGGACTGAGCCAACGATCCCGATCGCTCCCGGCAGCACGCGTGTCGACCGCCTCCCCATGTCGCATGAGCAACACCTGCATCGCCGAAGCTTGGCACGTGGGCTAGCGCTCGTCTCGCGGGCGGTGTGCCGAAACGGCAAAAGACTCCTCGGGCGCGAGCACGAGCCGATGACGCGCGTAGACGGCAAACCACAGGAGCCCGAGCCCGTACCAAACCGCGGCTCCGATCACGACCCTTTGATAGATTGGGTCGGTCACGAACAGCGCAACCAACGTGACCGCTGCGATGATCAATGCGATGACGGCGCCCGGTACGCCGAGCGGGCTTCGATAGGGCCGAGCGATGTCGGGCAACCGGATCCGCAGGAAGATGAACGAGAGCATCTGAAGCGCGTACGCGATCACCGCCCCGAAGACGGCCATGTTGAGCAGCACCGCACCCACCGGATGCTCCGGGCCGAGCGCATGAATCCCGTAAGCCACGATGTAGCCAAGCACGGCACCAGCGAGGAGCGCGACGTGCGGCGTCCGGCGGCGGGGATGCGTTCGCGAGAGCCACTGCGGAAAGTAACCTGCTCGAGAAAGAGAAAAGATCTGCCGGCCATAGGCGAAGATGATGCTGTGGAAGCTCGCGATGAGGCCCGTCACAGCGACGAGGGCCAGCAGCTTCGCACCGAGACCTTCGCCCAAGGTCGCCCTGAAGCCCACGAACAAAGGCTCGGGTGAGGAGCCGAGCGTCGCAGCGCCGGGAGCGATGCCCGCGTTCAAGAAAAGCGTCAGAAAGGCTGCCACGACGAGCGTCAGCAGACCATAGAGAAGACCGCGCGGTAGATCGCGTGCTGGAGCGTGGGCTTCTTCGGCCGCAAGAGGAAGCTGCTCGATTGCGAGGAAGAACCAGATCGCGAAGGGAAGCGCCGAGAGGATTCCAGCGGTGCCCCTTGGCAGCCATCGGCTTTGCCCGGGCTGAGGCTCGATGTTGAGCGCCCACTCGAGATCGAAGCGTGGAATTGCCGTGACCCAGAACACGAGCAAGACCCCGAGCGCTAGCGCGGTGATCAGGACCGTAAATCGGAAGGTGGTTTCCACGCCGGCGACGTTGAGGCCGACGAAAACCGCGTACGCCACCAGCCACCACAACGGCTCTGCGCTCGGAGGCGTACCAAAGATGGCGCCGAGGTATCCGCCGATGCCGACGACGATCACGGCCGGCGTCAGGATGTACTCCATGTTCTCCGCCAGACCCGTGATGTAGGCGCCCCAGGGGCCCATTGCCGAGCGTGCAAACGAGTACGCGCCGCCGGTATGAGGCATCGCAGCCGCCATTTCGGCGATGCTGAAGCACAGACCCGCATACATGACCGTGGTGATCATCGTGGCGATCAGAAGGCCACCAAACCCACCCGAGGCGAGGCCGAAATTCCAGCCGAAGAAGTCGCCTGAGATCACGGCACCGACCCCGAGAGCCCATAGCGACCAAACGCCTGCGTGGCGGCGCAAACCGCGGTCTTCGAAGTAATCGTCGGGGACGCGGATGTACCCTACCCCTTGGCCCTTCTTCTTCATGGCGCGGAGTGTAGCGGTTTGCCGAGACTGGCGATAAGGTTCCGCGCATGCTTTCGATCGACCTCTCCGGAAAGCGCGCGTTCGTCGCCGGCGTGGCCGACGATGGCGGGTTCGGATTCGCGATTGCCAAGGCGCTCGCGTGGGCGGGCGCATCGGTGTGCGTCGGCACATGGCCGCCAGCGCTCGGAATTTTCGAGACGTTGCTGCGGCGAGGAAAGCTCGATGCCTCGCTGGCGATGCCCGACGGAGGAAAGCTCGAGCTCGAGAGGATCTACGCGCTCGATGCCGAATACGATTCGCTGCAGGATGCCCCGCCGGAGCTCCGAGGCCAGAAGCGCTATCGCGACCGAGGAGACTTCAGCATCGACGGCGTGGCCCACAAGCTCCGTGAAGACTTCGGCGAGGGCTGCCTCGACATCGTGGTGCACAGCCTCGCAAACGGGCCTGAAGTCACCAAGCCGTTGATGCAAACCAGCCGGAGCGGCTACCTCGCAGCGGTCGGCGCCAGCGCATACTCCTTCGTTTCACTTGCGCAGCGACTGCAGCCGCTCATGCACCGACAAGGCGCGTTCCTCGCGATCTCGTATCTCGCGAGCCGGCGGGTGGTGGCCGACTATGGCGGCGGGATGGCTTCGGCCAAGGCGGCGCTCGAGGCCGATGCCAGGATGTTGGCGTTCGAGATGGGCCGGCGTTGGGGGCATCGCGTCAACGTGATTTCCGCTGGGCCCCACGCGTCCCGTGCAGCATCGGCGATCGGCTCCATCCGCAAGATGATCGAGTACTACGGGATGAATGCTCCACTACCCGATGCGCTTCGAGCCGAAGAGGTTGGGAGCGCGGCGGCTTTTCTTTGCAGCCCGCTCGCGAGTGGCATCACGGGCACGGTGCTCTACGTCGACAAGGGCTACCACGCGATGGCGGTGCCCGCCGACGTCGAAGGGCTGATCGACTCGCTGAACCGCGGCTAGGCGGCAGCCATCTCGTGCTGCGCAGTCGGCTGGATGCTGGTCGTGTCCGGGGCGACACGGAGCGTGGCGGCGAGCACCCGTTCGGTGCGCACCCGCTCCCTGAGCCACGGCTCGAGAGCACGCATCAGCGCACGGGCGGACGGGTAGCGGGCAGCCGGGCTTCGGCTGAGGAGCCTTGCGACGAGGGCGTCCATGTCGTCGTCGACATGCGGCGAGAGGAGCTTCACCCGAGGCGCGCTCTCCCCGATGATCCGGCGAAGCACGGCCGTCACGTCCGGTGCGGTGAACGGCAGCTTTCCGGTCAGCGCTTCGAACATCGTGACGCCCACGCCAAAGAGGTCGGCGCGCGCATCGACGAACGGGTTTCCGCTCGCCTGCTCCGGCGAGGCATAGCTCGGGGTGCCGTAGACACGGCCCCGCTCCCTGGCGCGCTCCTCCGGGGGCGCGGTCTCGGCCGCGCACACGCCGAAGTCGAGGAGATGCACGTCGAGCTCGCCGTAGCCGCCACGGTTGAGCAGGATGTGCTCGGGTTTGATGTCACGGTGGACGTACCCATGCCGGTGGACGCCATGTAGAATCGAAGCCAGCCGGGCGATGATCACCGAGAGCTCAGGCGCAGCGAGCCCTCCGCAGCGCCTCAAATAGGAGGCCAGGCTCTCAGAGCGCATGTGCTTCATCACGAGGTAAGGGGAGCCGTCGTCGAGCGTCCCCTGATCGATGACGGGAACGATGCCCGGGTGGAAAACGCGGCGTGCCACCTCGACCTCTCGGCTCAGCCGGCTGATGAGATCGGGATTTCCCGCGTGCGCTGGCCGGAGCATCTTGATCACGACCCGCTCGAGGGTTGCCAGACGCTCCGCTTCGAAGACGATCCCCGTCCCCCCCATGCCGATCGCGGTGCCCACCCGGTATCGCCCATCGAGGATCTGCCCCCGAAGCTCACACCGCTCGCGCGCCGTCGACATGCCGCCCACGATCGACCGCCAGGCCTCCAGCGTCAAAAAAGCTGCGATTCCGAGATTGCAGTGCGGTTCGGGGCGCGGGGGAACACGACGCGGGGTTCCGTCGAACGGCTCGGCTTAGGCGCTCGCGACACGCCTGTCCGGAGCCGTCCTCCGGGGATGCAGTTGTCACAGTCAGGGGGATCGGAGGTTCGACTCAGCGGGCGGCGCGGAAGCTGTTGATCGTTTCGCGTTCGTCGTACTGATGGGTGTACCGCGTTGCGCGGCGGAAGGCGTCGCTATCGACGACGATCGGATACTTCAGGTGATCGATCGCGCCCGACGGAAGGTGCGGAAGGCCGAGGCGGCCCAGACCGAGCTTGAACGCCAGTTCTGGAACCGGTAGCGCCCGGCGTCCCGCAGCGCGGACGATCGTCGACAGCGGAACTGGCGTTGGGCCTGAAATGTTATAGATGCCATGCAGCTTGTAACCGAGAGCGGTCACGATCGCCTCGGCCGCGTCCTCCTCGTGGATGAAGTGAAAGAGCGGGTCGAAGCCCATCACGAGCGGAACGTTGGGGCCGCGGATGAACGTGGCGAGCGTCCCATGCTTGCTCGGCCCGAGCGTGTACACGATGCGAAGCACCGACGTCGCGATCTCGGGGTAGCGCCAGAGCGCCGAGGCAGCGTAGAGGTCGGCAGCAACCAGGTCGGCCAGCTCGGGGAACGAGTGGGTCGACATCGGGGGCTCGTCCTCGGTGTGGTAGAGCGGGGAATCCGCGGCCGCACCGTAAAACGTGTGGCGACCGACGAAGACCGCCTGTTTGACGCCGTAGCGATTGCAATGATGGATGAACGCGCGTGTCCCATAGAGGTTCACGCGCATTCGGTCGACGCTTTGGTGCACCAGGTGAGTCACCGTCGCCATGTGGATTGCAGCGTCTGGCCGCCGGGTCCGAAAGACGTCTTCGGCCGGCCGCTTGCGAACGTCCGCCTGGAAGAGCTCGACTGATTCGGGCGCGTCGGGCCACGGCCGGCGGTCGATTCCGATCACCTCGTATCCATGTTGGAGAAGCTTCAGGGCGGTCAAGCGCCCGAGCGTTCCTGAAATGCCCGTCACCAAGACTTTCATCACAGCACGAGGTCCTCTTCCGAGATCTCCTTCTCTCGGAGCTGGCGCCCCTGTCGAATCAAGTCCCGAATCCGTTCCTTCACTTGGTCGACCATCGCACACACCACTTCGTCCCGTTCATGACCCGAGCCTTCGAAGGTCAGGGGCTTCCCGTAGAGCAGCTGAAAGCGCGTCGGCTTCGGCACGAGCACGATCCATTTCGTCACCGGGATGTAGGGCACCCCAAAGAGCCGCCCGAGCCTCTTGAGGTTGGCGATGGTCGGCAGAGCGTCCCCTCCTCCGACGAAGCCGAAGGGGACGATCGGGCTCTTGGTTTCGAGAGCGAGCCGCATGAAGCCCGTTCCGAATTCGACCAGCGAATCGGCCTCCTTGGCGAGCTTCGCCGTACCACGGGCGCCCTCTGGAAAGGCGAGGATCAGTCGTTCGGCCCTCAGCAACCGTTTGGCTTGGTCCGGGTTTCCGGTGAACTGGCCCGTGCGACTCATGAGCTTCGAAGCCCCGGGGAACTGGTGAATGAACTTGTCGAGCATCGCGTGCGGCAGTCGCGGCGGCTCGGCATCGAGGAGCATGGAGCCCATGACCATGGCCCCGTCGATCGCGACTCCGCCCGAGTGGTTACCCACGAGGATCGCTCTTCCCCTGCCCGGCACGTTGTCGATCCCGTAGACGTCGACCTTGAAGTAATAGCGGTAGACCCAGGCGAATGCCGACATGAACCGGATCAAGTCGTTCTTGTCGATCCCGTAAGGGTCGACTCCAAACTTGTTGAATTGCAGATCGAGCGCCTCGATACGTGCTGCCACGTCGGGATCGATGGGAAATAGGTTATCGAGCAAAACCACCTCGGCTGGTTCCGCGATCTCTATGTTGCCCGAGTGAAGAACGCAATCTCACTCCGATCCAGGCCGGCGAATCCCGAGAGCCCGCATCTTCTTGTAGAGATGACTGCGCTCGAGGCCCAAATCCGCGGCTGTCTTCGTCACGTGTCCATCCCGAAACCCGAGCGCCCGCGTGATCAGGTCGCGCTCGACGTCTTCGAGCATCTCTCGGAGCGGTGTTTCGGGCCGGAAATAGGGATCGGAGGCCAGTAGCGAGTCGGTCGGCAACAGGGCGCGAGCCTGCGCTTCCGTGATGGTCTGCGCCGGCGTCAGGATCACGAGTCGCTCGATCAAATTGCGGAGCTCCCGCACGTTGCCAGGGTGAGGGGTCATCTCCAACAAGCGCATGGCTCCCGCGGCGATCTTCTTGCCAGGTCGGTCGTGCATCTCGCATGCCTGTGCGAGAAAGTGCTCTGTCAGCAGCTGGAGATCCCCCGCACGCTCGCGCAGCGCGGGCACCTTCAACGGTACGACATTCAGCCGGTCGAACAAGTCCGCACGGAATCTTCCCGCCTCGATCTCCTCCTCGAGTGCCTTGTTCGTCGCTGCGACGACCCGTACGTCGACCTTGACCGTCGACCCTGCGCCCACCCGTTCGACCTCTCCTTCCTGCAGCACGCGCAGAAGCTTTGCCTGCATTTGCGCCGGCATATCGCCCACCTCGTCCAAAAAGAGAGTCCCTCCGTGTGCCCGCTCGAACTTGCCCCGCCGTTGCTTGGTTGCACCGGTGAACGCTCCGGCCTCGTGCCCGAACAGCTCGCTCTCGATGAGGCCCTCGGGAACCGCGGCGCAGTTGAGCTTTTCAAACGGACCGCCGGCTCGCGCAGAGCCCCGATGAATCGCCGCCGCGACCAGCTCCTTCCCCGTGCCTCTTTCTCCGAGGATCAAGACGGACGCGTTGGAACGAGCTGCCAGCTCGATTTGCTCTCGCAGCAGGACCATGGCCGGGCTCTCTCCGAGCAGGGCATCTCCCGCTCCGACCCGTCGTCGCAGCTCCCGGTTCTCTTCCTGAAGCTCACGGAGCTCGAGGCTCCGCTTCAAGGAAAGAAGGAGGCGGTCGCTGCCGATCGGCTTCTCGAGAAAGTCGTCGGCTCCGCGACGCGTCGCCTCCATCGCAAGCTGAATCGTCCCATGCCCGCTCATCATGATGACGGGTGTCGTGAGCCCCGAGGTCCGAATCTCATCGAGCATCGCGAGCCCATCGATCCCCGGCAGCTGGACGTCGAGTAGAATCGCGTCGAAGCTCTCTTTGGCGAGCTTGTCGAGCGCCACTTCGGCGGTACCCGCCCCCTCGACCCGGTAGCCTTCGAGACCCAGCGCACGCGACACGGACGTCAGGATGTTTCGTTCATCGTCGACGACGAGAATCGTCGCGGCCACCATGACGCTACGCTAGCACACCGACCTCGAACCTCAGGTACCCGTCTCGTCCCCGCGCTTTCGGACGGAAATCGAGCGGACGTAGGTCTCCGGCAAGCGTTGATTGGCTTGCAGCCAAGGGGTCAGATGCTCCGGCGATTCAGGCCTCGCGTACAGATAGCCTTGCGCGATGTCGCACCCGTGCTCTCGCATGTAGAAGAGCTGGGTCTCGGTTTCGACTCCCTCGGCGATCACCTCGAGACCGAGGTTTTGCCCGAGACCGATGATCATCTTCGAGATGGGCCCTCCGCGGTCGTGCGATTCGACGCTTTGAACGAAGCGCTTGTCGATCTTGAGCGCGTTGAGCGAGAACTCGTGCAAGTACGTGAGAGACGAGTAGCCCGTGCCGAAGTCGTCTATGGCGATGCGAACGCCGAGATCACGAATCTCACGAAGCAACGCGCCCGCCTGGGCCGGGTCCGACATGATGCAGCTCTCCGTGAGCTCGAGCTCGAGAAACTCGGGCGGCAGCTTGGTCTCGTCGAGTGCCGATCGGATCTTGTCGATGAGCATCGGATCCTCGAACTGCTGAGCCGATACGTTCACTGCGATGCGCATCGGTTCCAAGTCGATCTCGTGCCAACGCCTGATCTGCTCGCACGCGGTCTGCAACACCCATGCGCCGACCTCGTTGATCAGCCCAAACTCTTCGAGACCGGGAATGAAGTGATAAGGGGTGAGAAGCCCGCGGGTCGGGCTCATCCATCGCAGAAGCGCTTCGACCCCGACCACCATCCCGGTGCGAAGACAAATCTGGGGCTGGTAGACGAGCGCGAACTCCTTCTTCTCGACGGCGCGCCGCAGCGCCCATTCGAGCGCGTGGCGCGATTGTGCTTCTTCCTGCATCGCGTCTGCGAAGAACTGATATCGCCCACGACCCGAGGACTTCGCCTGATACATCGCGAGGTCGGCGGCACGAAGAAGCTCCGAGAGATCGTTCCCGTTTTCGGGATACATCGCGATGCCAACGCTGGTCGAGCTGTTGACCTCGTGTCCATCGATCTTGGTCACTTGGCTCAGACTCTCGAGGATTCGCTCGATCACTGGCAAGACCTGCTTGGCTTCGCTCACCCCCTCGAGGATGACCGCAAACTCGTCCCCCCCGAGTCGCGCGACGGTATCCTGGTCGCGTACGTTCGCCCGGATTCTTCGAGCCGCCTCGATGAGTAGCTTGTCACCGATCTCGTGACCGAGCATGTCGTTGATCTCTTTGAACCGGTCCACGTCGAGGACCAACGCCGCGACCCCCGAGCCCGAGCGCATCGCGCGGGCCAATGCGTGGTCGACGCGCTCGCGAAGCAGGGTTCGATTGGGTAGCGAGGTGAGCTGGTCGAAGTGCGCAAGACGCACCAGCTCGAGCTCCGTTCGCTTCCGTTCGATCGCGTAACGGATCACACGATGCAGGTTGGCACCGTCGATGTGACCCTTGACGAGGTAGTCCTGCGCGCCTGCCTTGACCGAGCCGAGGGAGATCGCCTCGTCCTCCCAGGCGCTGACGATGACCAGCGGAATGTCCGGGTAGGACGTTTGCAAGCTGGCGACGGTCTCCGTACCCCGGGAGTCGGGAAGATTGAGATCCGCGAGAATGACATCCGGAACGATGTCTTCGGCCGAGAGCACGGCGTCGTTCAACGTGCGCACGTGGGTCACCCGGTAGTACGACGAGCTCACCCGGCGCAGCAGCCGTCGAATGAGCTGTGCGTCGATCAGGCTGTCCTCGACCAAGAGGACCTCCCGAACCTCGTGGTCTTCCCCTTCCGGCTGCTCGTCAGGCATTCGAAGCCACCACCCGTAAAATACCGTTCACAATGCCTTATTACAGTGCTATGGTTTTACGGGGGCGTCAAGGCTGATCCCTTCCACGGGACGATGGTGCTGCACAACAAGATTCAAATACCGGAGGTTTCGGGCAGGAGGCGCGTCCGGGTTCTGATCGCGTCGGTGGACCCCGAGCGGATCATGCTCGTCCGCGAAGGCCTCCAGGCGTGGCCCGAAGCCGTCGTCTGCCGAGTTGCCGTGAGCCGCGAAGACGCCGTCGCTCAGGCGGAGGTCGACCCACCACAGATCGTGTGTTGGGATACCTGCCTCGGTGCAGACCTTCCGGACGCCATCCGCGGGATCTGCACGCTTCTGCTCGGACAGGAGTCGTGCTCGGTGCCCGCGGAGCAATTTTCGGGCTCTTCGTTCCCTGAGGCCTATGTCGCCGGTCTCGAACGGTCGATCAACCGCGAGTACGAGATCCAGCGTCTCTCGGACGAGCAGCGGCACCCACATGGCAACGAGCCACACGGTCGCCTCCTTCTGCTGCGGGCCGCCGCCGGCATCGTCGTCGTCGACCATGCCCGCAAGGTCCTGTTTGCCAACCCTGCGGCCGGGGCACTGCTTGGCGTCGAGGCGGAGGGGCTCGTCGGAAAACCGTTTCCTCACTCGGTCCCCGAAGCAGGAAGGCCCGAGAGCTTCCGAGTCAGGCGACCGGACGGCTCGACGTCCCCACTGAGCGCCACGTCCCTCGCGTCGATCTGGGACGGCCGCGAAGCCACCGTCATTCAACTCGAGCCCGCGCTCAGGCCGAGTGCTCCCC
Organism: uncultured delta proteobacterium; assembly: GCA_963792825.1. Lineage (GTDB taxonomy): Bacteria > Myxococcota_A > Polyangia > Polyangiales > Houyiibacteriaceae > SG8-38. The sequence goes on from CAWBXS010000002.1 coordinate 986,072, forward strand.
CGAGCAGCCCGTCCCCGCCGCTCGGGCCGCCCGTGTCGGAGGATCGCCTTCGGATGGTCGGCCGACTTGCTGCGGGGCTCGCTCATGAAGTGAACAACCCGCTCACCTTCGTCCTCGCCAACCTCGAGAGCCTGCGTGAATCGCATCAGGCGCTCCGCCGCTTTTTCCGGAGCGTTCGGCTCGAGCTGGCCACTCAGGAGGTGATTACGCCGCAGTCGTTCGAGCGGCTCACCGCAGAAGCGGGCTTGCAGGAGGTGATCGACGATGCGGCCGACATGCTCACCGATTGCTACAAGGGCATGCATCGGATCCAGGACATCGCTCGTAGCCTCGGCATGTTTTCGCGTGCCGACGACCATCAGGCGGAGATGATCGACGTCACCCGCGTCATCGACGACGCCTGCGCCATGGTGTTCAATCAGATCCGTTACCGCGCGCGCCTCGTGAAACGGTTCGAGCCGATCCCGTTGATCGCAGCATTTCCCGGCCGCATCGCGCACGCGCTGGTCAACATGTTGACCAACGCGGCCGAGGCGATCGATGGCGGAGCCTACGAGAAGCACCGCATCGTCGTGTCGACCCGCCTGCAGGGCGGTCACATCATCGTTGCGGTCAGCGATACAGGCTCGGGCATCGACGAGGATTACCGCGAGCGGATCTTCACCCCGGGCTTCACCACCAAGGCGCATGAGGGCGGCATGGGCATGGGTCTTGCTGCCTGCATCCGCGTGGCCGAGCAGCACGGCGGCCGGCTCGAGGTCCACCATCTTCAGGACCGTGGGACCCGATTCGAGCTGATTCTGCCGGTCGAGACGGGACTGGCCGCCGTCGAGCCGCGTCGTGACAGCCGTCCGACCTCGGAGGCTCCAGCCAAGCGCTCGCGACTCTTGATCGTCGATGACGATGCGATGGTCCTTTCGGCTCTCCGAAGGCGCCTGCGCCGGCGGTACGACGTCGTCACGGTCCTGGGAGGTGCCGAAGCTCTGGCCGTCCTCTCCGACGACCCCGGCTTCGACTCGATCGTGTGTGACCTGATGATGCCGGAGGTCGACGGGAAGTCCTTCCACGACGCGCTCAAGGCAGGCCATCCAAGGCTCGCGGATCGGATCGTCTTCATGAGCGGCGGGGCCTTCACACCTCGCCTTCGGAAATTCGCAGCCTCGGTGCCGAACCCGGTGTTGCAGAAGCCGGTGAGCCGCGAGGACCTCGAATCAATCCTGTCAGCCCACGACGGCGACGGCGACTGAAGCTCACTCGTTCCTGAGGCCGAGCTCCTTCATCTTGTTCTGGAGGCTCTTGCGCGAGATCTTGAGGAGCCGCGCCGTGTGTGTGACGTTGCCCCCCGTTCGATCGAGGGCGCGCCCGATGAACTCGCGCTCCAGCTTCAGCGTGGCCTCCTTCACCGCCTCCTTGAGGCCCGTCTCTCCCGTGGTGACGCCGATGCCAGCGATGAGGTCTGCTGCTGCGCCTCCCTCCGACTCCCGCATCTCAGGGGGCAGGTGTTGCTCCCCGATGTCGCCATCCTCGGCGAAAATCATGCATCGCTCGACGACGTTCTCGAGCTCCCGGATGTTTCCCGGCCAATCGTAGCCGAGGAGTCGCTTCATGGCTGCGGGCTCGAAACCGGTCACCGCGCGGTCGAGCTTGACGTTGAACTTCCGAACGAAGTGTTCGAGCAGGAGCGGAATGTCGCTCGGGCGGTCGCGGAGCGGCGGTAAGTGAACGTGAACGACGTTGAGCCGGTAATAGAGGTCCTCGCGAAACCCGCCGTCGGCGATACGCGCCTTGAGGTCGCGATTGGTCGCCGCAACGAGGCGGGCATCGACCGTGATCGTCTTGATGCCGCCGACCCGCTCGAATTGCTGCTCTTGGAGCGCACGGAGCAGCTTCACCTGCATGCTGACCGGAATCTCGGCGATTTCGTCTAGGAACAGGGTCCCACCATGCGCAAGCTCGAAGCGCCCGGGCTTGCTGGTGACCGCACCCGTGAACGCGCCCCGCTCGTAACCGAAGAGCTCGCTTTCGAGGAGGTCCGGCGGCATCGCGGCGCAGTTGACGCTGACGAACGATCGGTCCCTACGGGAGCTGTTCTCGTGAAGCGCGCGGGCGATCAGCTCCTTGCCGGTCCCGCTCTCGCCCGTGATGAGGACGGTGCTCGGCGTGTCCGCTACTTTCTCGATCGCGTCGTAGACATCGGTCATGGGCTCTGACTGCCCGATGATCCGGTAACGCCCGCGCTCGTTCGGGTCCCCGATCACGTGTTTTTGGGAGAGCTCGCGTGTACGCATCGCTTTGCTCACCACCGTACGGAACTCAGATCGGTCGAACGGCTTGGTCACGTAGTCGAACGCGCCGAGCTTGAGCGCTTCGACGGCGGTGTCGACCGTTCCGTGTGCTGTGATCATGATCACCGGCACGTTCGGGAAGCGGCCGCTCACCGCCTTGAGCACCTGCATGCCGTCTAGCTTCGGCATTCGCAGGTCGGTGATCAGGACGTCGACGTGATGTTCTTCCATCGCCCGAAGAACGGCCTCACCGTCGGCCACGCAGTGAACCTCGTACCCATCGTGCTGGAGCTGCGCGGCCAGGACGCGGCGGAGGTTGCCCTCGTCGTCGGCAACGAGAACCTGTTTGGTTTCGCCCACGGACCGCAGTGTACTGTAGCTCGGTCCTGTGTACAGTTGTCCTGCCCGGCCCTCAGCCAGCCATCTCCAACCGCTGTTCGGCCGCCCGGATCACCGTCGCACGCTTCTTCCGCGTCCGCTCGTAATCGAGCAGCGCAATCGCTTGGGGCGCCGTCAGCCGCTGGACGCGGCTCACGAGGTCTCTTGCGGTCAGCTGGTCGTAGTCATCTAGCGGAATGTCAGCCTGCTTCGAGGCGGGGGTTCGTGGCTCCCCCTCGAGCTGGCGACGGGCCCACGCGAGCGCCTCTGCGGCGGTTTGCAGCAGGGCGAGTTGCAAGGCATCGGCGTTCAGCGCCTCGCGTGCGCTTACAGCTCGGCGCTCCACGTTCTGAAGTCGGTCCCGCGCCGCCTCGGCGTACGCCTCGCGGGTCTGCAGAACCAACTCCCGCCACTGGAGACCCTCCTTGTGTAGCTCCCTCAGCAATCGATCCCCCGAACGCCCGACCGCGGTCGTGAGCTTCGAGCTGGCCGCGGTCATGTCGCGGGCGAAGGACGAGCCCGCGATCCGTGAGTCAGCGACGAAGGTCCTTCCAGCATCCCGCGTCTCTGTGAGGCAAAGCACCCCCTGCTTTCGAAGTCGGGCGGCGCTCCGGCGAGCTTGGTTGGTTCGAGTCATATCTATTCCCCTTGTGTGCTCTCTTGGATGACGCAGCGCGTTATCCGCCTGTACTCTAGCCACGAACCCCCCTGCGTCAAGATCCGCGGACCTTCGCCCGGAAACCATGAACGTACCCGCCGCTTGGGCTAGTCTTTGGGGTTCGTGACGCGAATTCCTCTGCGAGCGCTGGTGGTTGACGACTCGAGCTCGATGCGGGGGCTTCTCCGCGGGCTCTTGTGTGAGCGAAATTACGAAGTGACGGCCGTCGGGACCGCCGAGGAAGCGCTCGAGGCCCACCTCAAGCGACCCTTTCAGCTCATGGTCATCGACTGGACCCTCCCTGGCATGTCCGGGATCGATCTCTGCCGGACGGTTCGCAGTCGGCCGGGCGGCGACGACATGGTCCTGCTCGTCGTCACCGGACGCAGTCGACCCGGGGATCTCGAGGCAGTCCTCGATGCCGGCGCCTCGGACTACTTGTCCAAACCGATCGACCCCCACGTCCTCACCACCCGACTTCTGATCGCTGAACGGGCGATCGAGGATGCGACCCGCCGCGCCTCCGAACGTGAGGACATGGAGGCGCGCCTTGCGTTTGCGGACCGTATGGCTTCGGTCGGAACCCTTGCTGCAGGCGTGGCACACGAGCTCAACAACCCATTGATGTACGTCCTATCGAACCTCTACCTCAGCCGGGAGGAGATCGATGCGCTCGACGATAGGGAGGATCTCGAGCACGTTCGGCGGCAGCTGGACGAAGCGATTCACGGCGCGGTCCGAATGCAAAACATCGTGCGTGACCTCAAGACGTTCTCGCGTGTCGACGATGAGCTGCGAGGCAACGTCGACGTGCATGGCGTGGTCGAATCGTCGATCAGCATGTGCTGGAACGAGCTTCGACATCGAGCGACTTTGACTCGCGATTTCGGCACGATTCCTCAGGTGTACGCGAACGAATCTCGGCTCGGACAAGTATTTCTGAACCTGCTCATCAACGCGGCTCAAGCCATGCCGGAACGCCGCGCGAGCGCGAATCGCATCACGGTGCGCACGCATACCGATGACGAGGGCTGGGCGGTGATCGAGGTCGCCGACAACGGAATCGGCATTGCGCCCGATCGGATCAATCGCATCTTCGACCCGTTCTTCACGACGAAAGACCTCTCAGAAGGAACGGGGCTCGGACTTTCCATCTGCCGGAACATCGTCCGCGATGCCGGGGGCACCATCGAGGCTCAAAGCGAGCTCGACAAGGGCACGACGTTCGTCGTTCGTCTACCCGCATCCTCGCGTCCTGACTCCTCCCGCTCGATCCAGTCTTCCGCGGCTGCGGTCCCCGGTCCTCGTGCTCGTGTGATCGTCGTGGACGACGAGCCTTTGGTCGGCCGCTCGATCCAGAGGGCGCTGAGAGGCCATCAGGTGCAGGTATTTTCGAACGGTGAGGAGGCGATCGAACGCCTGTGCTCCGACGAGCCATTCGACGTCGTGTTCTGCGACCTGATGATGCCCGAGGTGAGCGGGATGGAAGTCTTCGGGAGGGTGTCCGAAAAGCATCCGGAAATCGCGTCGCGCTTCGTCTTCATGACGGGCGGCGCGTTCACGCCGCAAGCCAGGGAATTCCTCAGGCAGACCTCGGCTGTCTGCCTCGAAAAACCCTTCGAGCTCCGTCAGATTCGCGACCTGGTGAGAGAGCGGGCCGAGCTCGCCGGCTGAGCGAGGACCACGCTGTTGCGTCCTCGATCTTTGGCTTCGTAAAGGGCGGTGTCCGCGCGCGCGAGCAGGTCGGCGCCGGTCTCCTCGGGCCGAAGCGTCGCGGCGCCGACGCTGATGGTCAGCGTTCCGTTCGGCTGGCCCTCGCCGCCGGGAAACTCGGTCCGCTCGACGATCGACCGAAGCTTCTCGCCGACCTGCGCGGCCTCGGCGAGGCTGGTCCGAGGGAGGAGCACGACGAACTCTTCGCCTCCGATCCGTGCGATTGTATCGATGCGCCGCAGGTTCCGCGTCATGAGACCGGCTAGCTTGCGGAGCGAGGCGTCTCCGGTCGGATGGCCGTGGCGATCGTTGAGCGCCTTGAAGTAGTCGATGTCGATCGCGAGAACGCTGACGGCCTCGCCGAACCGCTCCGCACGATGAAGCTCGTCCTGCAGCCGTATGCGAAGCAGGCGCCGGTTACCAAGGCCGGTCAGATCATCGTGCTGCGAGCCGCGACGGAGCTCGTCGAACAACTGCGTGTGCCGAATGGCGAGGCCGAGCTGGTCTGAAATCGCGCCGAGCAGCCCCATCTCGAGCTCGGAAAAACCGTTCGCTTGGGCCAGGGTCGCAGCCATGACGCCAGTGGTCTTTCCGTGATGGATGATCGGAAGGATCGCGATGCAACCACTCCGCGGAATCGGATCCCACAGGGCGTCGCCATCTACGACTCCGAGGTCGTCGATGCGGATGGGCTCCCCGCGCTGAGCCACCTTGCCGAGCGCATCCTCGTCGAAGAGGACGATGCGCTCGAGGAGCTCGCCGGGGCTCTCGAAGCCGTAGGCCGCGCGAAGCGTGAGCCGCCGCGTTCCGGAGTCGACCAAGAACAGCAGACACTCCCTCAGGCGCAGAGCCTCACCCAATCGCGTGGCGATGTCGCCGAGCACGACATCGAGCTCTCGTTCCGAAGCGCTCGCCCGGACGATGTCGAAGAGGAGCGCGCGCTCGCGGAGTCGCTGCTCGAGCTCCGCGGACTTGAGGGCGAGAGCCTTCTTCAGCGCCAGCTCGTCGCGTGTGTGCCGTAGCTCCTGCCCCTGTTCGAGCATGCGTACCTCGAGTGAGGTCAGGGTTGCCAGCACGTCGTTGACCGCGCGGGCAACGTCTCCAATCTCGTCATCGCCCAGATCCGGCAGGCGCTCCAGGCTTCCCTTCCTCGCGTGCACTTCGAGCACGCGAAGCACTTTCTTGATGCGCCGGCCGAGCGAGAGCTCCACGTAAAATGCGGTCAGAAGGCCGGCCACGGCCGTGGCCGTGCCGGTCACCCAGACGAAGATCAACGGGGCGACCTCGATGCCGGCTGCTCGAAGGGCGAACCATCCCGCGAGCGAAAGGACCGACGACAAGCCGGCGGCCTGCAGGCCGGCGCGAGTAGCGAGTCGCCGCCGTGATGTCCTGAGCACCCGTTCACGCTACGCACCGGCGGCCTGCAGTCAAGGGACCGGCCCAGCTGCTCTTGGTCCTGGGGTGGCGATGGGTGGATTCGAACCACCGACCTAGCGCGTATGAAACGCCCGCTCTAACCACCTGAGCTACATCGCCAGCGGGGCGCGAGTATAGGCGTGAGTGCCTCTCGCGCAATACGGGCTTCCATTGGGGGCAGAGGTCCGTGCTTGGCACCGCCGTGTGATTGGTTTATGGGCACCTTTGGTGCAGGCATTGATCTCTCGCTTGTCGATCCTCAGCGTCTCGCTCGTCGCCTTGCCAGCAGCTGCTGTCGCCCAGTCCGGCGGCTGGGGAGAGCCGATCGCCGCGCCTTCGAAGGCCGAGCCCGAGCCGACAGAGCCGGGCCGAGGCGCACCCAATCCGAGCTGGTCCGATGCGCCTCCCACCGAGTACGAGCAGCGCTCACGGGATAACCCCGATTGGGTTGCGGAGGCCGAGGTGCCCCCACTCGGCGCTCAGAAGCCCCCGCCAGCCGAGGGCTACGGTGTGCGCTATGCGAATCGGGATCTCACCATGCCACGCGGCATGATGCGCGGCAGCTTCGACACCATCGTCGGCCGCCGGACGGAGCAGCCGGTTGGAGCCGGGTCCAACGCCACGTTTGGCCCGACCGGAACCATCTCGACCATGAGCTTCGGCGCCGCAATCAGCCTCGCCGAGGGCTTCGAGGTCGGCTTCTCTCCGTATCGGATGGGCTCGTTTCCCGGGATCAGCGTTTTTCCGAGCTTTGGTTTCGGGGACGAAGGGCTCGTCGCCTTCAGCATGTCCCCCGAGGCGAAGTTCGGAGACATCCCGCTCTACGCGCGCTTCGAGGCGTTCGGCAACGACACCGTGAAGCTCGGGATCGATGCGGTCTTCCGCATTCCCGTGAGGACCGAGTTCGGCTTCCTCGCGGGTGTCCCGCTCCGATTCATCGTGCAGCAGCGAATGGCCTTCGACACGGGGTTCCAGATCGCCGTCGACAACAACCCGCAGGGCCCGGCTGTTTGGACACTCAACGTGCCGTTTACGTTCGTGGCGAATGCCACAGACCAGTTCTTCGTGATGCTCAACAGCGGCATGAGCTTCTTCGATCTCAGTCAGACCCTCCGCACCGTGACATCCGGCTTGGTCCAGGGACCGTTCTATCTCATCCCGCTCGGCGTTGGCGCCGGGTACACCGTGGAATCGAGCAAAACCATGATCGACATCTTTGCGAGCTTCCGGTTCCCGGCCTTATACGGTTTCACGAGCCGCGCGTCGGAGCTGAACCAGGAGACCTGGCAGGTGACGATCGGCTTGAACGTCTACTCCCCAGTGTTGTTCAAGAGGAAGCAACTCTGATGATCTACGAGCTGGGCGAACGGCGGGTACGCATCGAAGGCGAGGTTTTCATTGCCGACTCGGCCGACGTCATCGGCTCGGTGCTTCTCAAAGACAAATCGAGTGTATGGTTCAACGCGGTTCTCAGGGGTGACTCCGACGAGATCATCGTCGGCGAGGAGAGCAACGTTCAAGACGGCGCTCTACTGCACACCGACCCGGGCATTCGTCTGATTCTCGGCCGCGGCGTGACCGTGGGCCACCATGCGGTCGTCCATGGTTGCGAGGTGGGCGACTACAGCTTGATCGGCATCAATGCGGTGGTTCTCAACGAGGCGAAGATCGGCCGATACTGCACGATCGGCGCCAACGCGCTGATCACGCAAGGGCAGGAAATTCCAGATTATTCGGTGGTTCTAGGCTCTCCCGGGAAAGTGATTCGCCAAATCGATCCGAGCAAAGGCATCGGCCTCGAAAAAAGCGCAGCCGGTTACGTGAGCCGCGCACGCAAATACCTCGAAGCGCTACGAGGCGATATCCGCTTCTCCTGATCTCAGAGCCGGGCGAGCAGCGCGCGCTCGCCGAGCTCTTCGCAAAGCGCTTCGATTGCGGACCGGTCCGGCCCGGTCCAGTGAAGGTCATCCAATGACTCGGCGATCGGCACATCCGTTCGCAAGGTGGCGAGCGTTCGAAACAGCATTGCCGCTTCGCGTTCCTCGCTCAGGTTTGCTGCGAGGGTCGCGCCGCCACGCACCGCGATGTCCCACGAAGCGTGGTCGTCAGGGATGTTTTCGAGATGACGATATCGGGCCAAGACGACCGACGCGCTCTTCGGGCCCCAGCGCGCGATCCCTGGAATCCCATCCGCCGCATCGCCAACGAGCGCCAGGTAATCGGGGATCGACTCCGGCGAGACGCCAAACTTCTTCTTCACGCCATCTTCACCGAGGAGAATTTCGCGACGTCGATCGAGGGTCACGACGGCATCGCCTCGCACGCACTGACAGAGGTCTTTGTCGGGAGAGCAGATGACGACCTGCTCGACGCTCCGCTCCCGGGCGAGCTTGGCCGCTGCTGTTGCGAGCGCGTCATCGGCTTCGAACTCGACCATGGGCCAGGTGACCATGCCGAGCGCCAGGCTCGCACGTTCGACCAACGGAAACTGCTCGAGGAGCTCGGGCTCCAACCCTTCTCCGGTCTTGTAGCCGTCGAAGAGGTCGTTCCGAAAGGACTCGACCGTGTGATCGAATGCACAGCCGACGTGGGTCACCTCGCCGGTGCGGAGCATCGCCGCCATCGACCTCAGAAAACCCCGCGTGGCGCCGACTTCCCGTCCGTCGAGCGACCTCGCTTCAGGGGCCCCGAACCACGCCCGAAAGAGCTCGTAGGTTCCGTCGACGAGGTGCACTTTCATCGCACCGTCTTATCGCACTTCGACACCCGAGTACGAAGCGGTCGCAGAAGGACACGCATTTCGGGAACTTGTGGGGCGATCTTGCAGGCGACCTCCAGGGACGAAATCCTTCGGCTCGGGGTAGTCCAAACTTCCCCACTGTCTGACAATTACATACACAGCACCCCCAAATGTTGCGCCTTTTTTGAACCCGCAACCCCACATGTAGTACCATCCAAACAATGACAATACATCTAGTGCCATGTCATGCGATCTAGCCGGGAAGAGCGGAGCGCCCCGTTCCCAAGATGGCTTCGACCCGGAGGCCCGTCCTTTCAACATCTTGAAATCAAGAGGGAAAGGAAGAAAGTACAGAAGGCCTCTCGTTTCTGCTTGACTGGCTGGGCACCACGGCGCTACTTCGCGGGTTCGCCCCCAAGCGATTGTGGTGGCAAGGAGGCTGCCATCACAATCCCTTGTGGGACGATTGTGAATAGTGGGGGTCCACCTGGGGATGAACGGTGGATTGTTCGCGGGTGGTGAGGTGCGTCTGGTTGGAGGTATGCTGTGGCGTTAGACATCAGGGGAATGACGAGCAATTTGGAAGTCGAGGGCACCCGAAGAGCCGAGGTTTCGCAGAAAGCGGGCGGCCTCTCGATGGAGCGCAAGCTGACCGAGCCGGGCGCGGACCCGCTCGAGGAGGTGGAGTATGTCCTTCGGGACAGTCAGATCACCAACTCGGACGGCTCGGTGGTCTTCGAGCTGAAGGGGGCCCAGGTCCCCGAGGGGTGGAGCCAGCTCGCGACCGACATCGCCGTGTCCAAGTACTTCCGAAAGGCCGGCATCGGGGGTGACAAAAACAAAGGCGAGCGAAGCGTTCGCCAGTTGGTTTATCGGGTGGCCCATTCGATCCGGGAGGCAGGCGAGAGGTTCGGAGGGTATTTCGCCGACTCGGAAGCGGCAGACACCTTCGAAGCCGAGCTTTCGCATCTGCTGGTCCACCAAAAGGCGGCCTTCAACTCGCCGGTTTGGTTCAACTGCGGTCTCTATCAGCGCTACGGCATCGAAGGGTCGGCAGGTAACTACGCCTGGGACCCCGAGCAGGACGTCATCTTCAAGACCGATACGGCCTATGAGCATCCACAGTGCTCCGCCTGCTTCATCCAGGCCGTCAACGACGACCTGATGGCGATCTACGAGCTGATCAAGAACGAGGCGCGCCTCTTCAAATATGGCTCGGGCACCGGCACGAACTTCTCGAAGATCCGGGGCAAGCAGGAGAAGCTCTCCGGCGGTGGCACATCGAGTGGTCTGATGAGCTTCCTCGAGGTCCTCGATCGCGCCGCAGGCGCGACCAAATCGGGCGGGACGACCCGGCGCGCCGCAAAGATGGTGTGCCTCGACATGGACCACCCCGAGATCATCGACTTCATCGAGTGGAAGGCTCGCGAGGAGAAAAAGGCCCGCGCCCTCATCGCGGCGGGCTACGAGTCTGACTTCAATGGCGAGGCCTACCACACCGTGTCCGGCCAGAATTCCAACAACTCGCTTCGTGTCACCGACGAGTTCATGAAGGCGGTCGAAACCGACGGGGAATGGAAGACGACGTTTCGAACGACCGGCGAGGTTTGCGACACCTATCGTGCGCGTGATGTCTGGCGCAAGGTCGCGGAGGCGGCCTGGAGCTGCGCAGACCCGGGCGTGCAATACGACACGACGATCAACGACTGGCACACGTGCCCGAACACCGATCGAATCAACGCCTCGAACCCCTGCTCGGAGTACATGTTCCTCGACAATTCGGCGTGTAACCTCGCGTCGATCAACCTTTCGAAGTTCCTCGATGAGCAGGGCCGTTTCGACGTCGATGGGTATCGTCAGGCGATTCGTATTCTGATCATCGCGATGGACATCTTGGTCGATTACGCGAGCTATCCTACGAGGCCGATCGCCAAGAACAGCCATAATTTCAGACCCCTCGGCCTCGGTTACGCGAATCTCGGAACCTTGCTGATGCAGCTCGGAATTCCCTATGACAGCGACGAAGGCCGGACGATTTGCGCCGCGCTGACCGCGATTCTGTGCGGTCATGCCTACGCGACGTCGTCGGAAATCGCTGCGAGCAAAGGTCCATTCGCGGGTTTCCAACGCAACCGTCAACCGATGCTTCGTGTCATGGGCAAGCATCGCAACGCCGCATATCGGATCAACGAGGCCGACGGCCCCGGCATGACCGAAGGCGAGCCGACTCGCTGCCCAGCCGAGCTCATCCAGGCGGCCCACGAGGACTGGGACCTCGCTTGCAAGCTCGGAGAGATGTACGGCTACCGCAACTCGCAAACCACCGTGCTTGCGCCGACCGGAACGATCGGGCTCCTGATGGATTGCGATACGACAGGCATCGAGCCGGATTTTGCCCTGGTGAAGTTCAAGAAGCTCGCAGGCGGCGGCTACTTCAAGATCGTCAACCAGAGTGTCCCGAATGCGCTCAAGCGGCTTGGTTACACCGAGGCCCAGGTGACCGACATCGTGTCCTACGTCACCGGGACGAACACCTTCACTGGCGCGCCCCACTGCGGACGAAAGGCTCTCCTGCAGAAAGGTCTCACCGAGCGAGAGATCGAGAAAGCCGAGGCAGCGCTTCGCGGGGTGTTTGACGTCGGTTTCGCATTGGCGCCATGGGTCATCGGCACCGAGGCGTACGAACGGCTCGGGATCGCGCCCGAGGTGTACAACAAACCTGGCTTCCATCTTCTTCGGCATTGGGGTCACTCCGACAAGGAGATCGGCGAGCTGAACGACGTCGTGGTCGGCAGGATGACCGTCGAAGGCGCCCCGCACCTTCGTGCGGAGCACCTGCCGGTATTCGACTGCGCAAACCGATGCGGAAAGATCGGGGAGCGGTTTCTCGAGCCGATGGCGCACGTCCACATGATGGCTGCGGCCCAGCCCTTCCTCTCGGGCGCGATCTCCAAGACGGTCAACCTTCCAAAGGAATCCACGGTCGAGGAGGTCGAGGAGATCTACGAGGAGGGTTGGAAGCTCGGTCTCAAGGCGATCGCGCTCTATCGCGACGGCTCGAAGTCGTCGCAGCCCCTCAACACCAAGGACGATTCCAAGAGCGAAGACAAGGAACCGGTCGCTGTCGAAGGCAAGGCGCCAGCCAAAGCGGCAGAAGCGCCGGTGCAGGAGTGGCTCAGACCCCCGAAGACCCGGCGTCATCGGCTTCCGCAGAAACGCAAAGGATTCACGCAGGAAGCGCGCATTGGCGGCCACAAGGTCTTTCTTCGAACCGGCGAATACGAGGACGGCTCTCTCGGCGAGATCTTCATCGACATGCACAAGGAGGGCGCCGCGTTCCGCTCCCTGATGAACTGCTTCGCGATCAGCGTGTCGATGGGCCTCCAGCACGGTGTTCCGCTCGATGCCTACGTCCGTCAGTTCACCTTCACGCGCTTCGAGCCCCAGGGCATCGTCGAGGGCCACCCGAACATCAAGTTCTCGACCTCGATCATCGACTACGTCTTCCGCGTGCTCGGCGTCGAATACCTGAAGCAATACGACTTTGCACAGGTGCCGCCCAAAGAAGATCAAGAAGAGCTCCAGAACCCGACCGACGTCGCCGCAGCGCATCGCCTCGAAGGCGCGCAGCCGAGCGAGCCGCCACCGGCCATCGAGCCGGCAAAGCAGGTCACCTTCGGTTTCGACGACGGAGGCCACCAGGCCAACGCGCTCGATCAGCAGCTCGGCGAGATGATGGGCGACGCACCGATGTGCGACAAGTGCGGGCACATCACGGTTCGCAACGGGGCGTGTTATCGCTGCCTGAACTGCGGCAATTCGATGGGATGTAGCTAAGCGCTAGCTACATGGGGTAGAGTCGGCGTCCCGAACGACCATCGCCCAGAGAGCAACCACGTCCGATTGGCGTGAGCCTCGAGGGGATGCTGGCGTGGCCGAACCTCCCCAGTCTGTCCGGCCACCTTTGCAAGCCGACCCGTCCGGCGGAACCCCGTGTCGTGTTCTCCCGCGGCCCGAGCCGTTGGTGTTCTGGCGCTGCCACTGTCCCTGCCCTACAACTTCGTGGCAGTGACTTTGCACTTCTACAAGTATGAAGGGCTCGGGAACGACTTTCTCGTCGTCGAGAAGGAGGCGCTCGGCAGCACCGAGCTCACGACCGACCAGGCGATCGCGCTGTGCGATCGCCACCGCGGGGTCGGGGGTGACGGCGTGATCGTTCTCGATCTGGATGCTCCGTCGATGCACGTGATCAACTCTGATGGCTCCGTGCCCGAGATGTGCGGCAACGGGATTCGATGCGTGGCGCTCCACCTCGCGCGACGGAGTCATGAATCCGCCCTCGAGATCACGATCGACACCCTGGCAGGCCCTCACTCCTGCCTCGTCGTCAACCGGCCCGGCGCGGAGTCGATCGCGGTGCAGATGCCGCCTCCGTCCCTCGTGCCCGCCGATCTCCCCTTGAGCTCGAAGACGCCGTGGCTCGACCATGCCTACCAGCTCGGCACGCGTACCATTCACCTGACCGGTGTGTCGATGGGAAATCCCCATGTGGTCACCTTCGACGACGTAGGCGATGCGCGCTTCGAAATCGGCGAGGCGTTGCAGCGAGACCGCGCTCGTTTCCCCGAGGGCGTCAACGTCGGCTTCGTTTCCGAGCACCAGGGGAGCACGATGCGCCTGGACGTCCTCGAGCGTGGGGCCGGTTGGACGCAGGCGTGCGGAACCGGGGCTTGTGCGGCCGCGGTGGCGGCCGTCGAGACGGGGCGCGCAACGCGCGACCAGCAGCTGACGATTCACCTTCCGGGGGGAACCCTCATGGTCACCATCGGCGCCCCCGGCGACACCGTGCTCATGCAGGGCCCCGCACGGTTCGTTTTCGAGGGCGAAGTCGCGCTCTAGCGAGACCTTTTGCAAGAGAGCGCGCTTCCGTTAGCTTTCGGCGATGCCCCGTTTCTCGATCCCGTGCTGCCTCGTCCTCGCTGCGTTCGGGTGCAACACCGAAACCTGCCCGAACCCTGGGGACGCCGTCAACGCGCTCGGCCAATGCGTGCCCCCCGACGAGCTCGGCCGCTGCGCCGACTTCGACCCGCTTCGTCAGGTCTACTGGGGCGACACGCACGTCCATACCAATCTGTCGTTCGACGCCAACATGCAGGGCACGCGCACGACCCCAGACGACGCATACGCGTTCGCGCGGGGCGAGACCATTCCGCTCCAGCCTTACGACCAAGACGGAACCCCGACCCGGATGGCGAAGATCGATCGGCCTCTGGACTTCGTCATGTTGAGCGACCACGCGGAGTTTCTCGGCACCTTGAAGGTCTGCAGCGACTCGAGCTCGCCGGGGTACGACGCACAGCAGTGCGTCGACTATCGCGCCGCCCAGCAGTTTGACGCGCTGCCCGAGTTCGTGAGAGACGTCTTCGTCCGGATCAACGGACTGCTCAACATCGTGCCGGAGGACGCGAGTTATCCTGCACTCTGCGGGCCCGGGGATACCTATTGTCTGGAAGCCGGAACGGACGTTTGGGGCGGCATCGTCAACGCTGCGGAATCGGCGTACGACCGCACCGACAGCTGCAATTTCACATCGTTTGCGGGCTACGAGTGGAGCGGCAATCCGGACGGGCGCAACCTGCACCGCAACGTGATGTTCAAGAACGAGAACGTCACCGATCTTCCCTACGGCTATTTCGACGAGCCCTATCCCGAAGGTCTCTGGGCACGTCTTGTGAGTGAGTGCATTGATGCGGGCAGTGGCTGCGACGTGCTCACCATCCCGCACAACAGCAATCTCTCGGACGGCGTCTACTTCGAGAACAAGATGGCCAACGGCGAGCCGTTCACCCGCGAGTACGCCGAGCTGCGCAACGCCATGGAGCCCGTCATCGAGATCTACCAGCACAAAGGAGCTTCGGAGTGCCTTCCAGGTGCCGCGACTGCGGATGAGCTCTGTGGATTCGAGGTGATTCCGTTTTCGAATCTGGCGACGACCAACCTGGAGCGAATCACGCCGCCCGACCCGAAGGGATTCCTCCGCTACGCGTACGGAGAAGGCATGCGGTTTGAAGCGAGCCTCGGGACGAACCCTTTCCAGTATGGCATCACGGCGGCGACCGATACGCACATCTCGGCACCTGGTTTTGTCGCCGAAAATGAGTTTAAAGGTCACGGCGGTGCGGGTCAGCCCAACCGTTTCTTGCCGCCGCCTTTAGGCTTCCCCGACGTCGAGTATCTCAGTCCCGGCGGGCTCACCGCCGTCTGGGCCGAAGAGAATGCACGCGAGGCGATTTTCTCTGCGATGCGCCGCAAGGAGACCTTTGGCACCAGCGGCCCGCGGATCGTCGTCCGGATGTTTGGTGGCTGGGCCTACCCGAGCGACCTCTGCGACGCCGAAGACCTCGCCGTGCAGGGCGATGCCGGAGGCGTCCCGATGGGCGGCACGCTCGTTCCGCAGCCCGGCTCGTCCGCACCGATGTTCGTCGTGTCGGCCAAACAGGATGCGATGAGCGCGCCGCTCGAGCGCATTCAAATCGTCAAGGGGTGGCTCGAGGGAGAGGACTACCAGATACGGGTCTACGATGTGGCCGGTGATGCCGCCGGTCTTGCGAGCGTCGACCTCGACACCTGTGCCCCTCAGGGTGAGGGCTTCGGAGACCTCTGCACCGTCTGGCAGGATCCCGCCTTCGATCCAGCTCAGCGCGCTTATTACTATGCCCGAGTGCTTGAGAACCCGACCTGCCGATGGACGACGCTTCAGTGCTCCACGGCCAGCTACGACTGCAACGACTGGGACTTCGATGCCTGCAAGGCGCTCAAGGATGAGCAGCAGAGCAGCTACACCTGCGACTGCTGCGACCCCGCTGCGGGGCTCAACCAAGCCTTCTGTGCTTCGGTCAGCTGCGCCGACCCAGGCCTTCTGACCGAAGCCGAGGAGCGCTGCTGCCACCAGGTCGAGCCCGCCATTCAGGAGCGAGCCTGGACCTCGCCGATCTGGTATCAGCCTCCGAGCTGATGCTTCGTCCGCTCCTGCACTTCTTTCTGATCGGCGGGGCGCTCTTCGGCGCCAAGGCGTTGTACGAGAGCCGCCGCGTCGAAGGTCCGGAGCTCACCGTCCGAGTCCGCGCGGACGCCACCGGGGCAGAGCTCGAAACCGCGATTCGCGAGGCAATCCTGCTCAACGAGGCTCGCCGATACGGCTGGGACAAGCGCGACCCGGTCGTATTCACGCACCTCGTGCGCAACATGCGCTTCATCGAGCCCGACACGGCAGACGACGACCAGACGCTCTTCGAACGGGCCTTGCAGATGAACATGCAGGCGCACGACCCGGTGGTGCGCTCGAGGCTTCTCTACCGTGCCGGCGAGGTGCTCGCGTTCGTACCAGAGGATCGAATGCCCACCCGAGCGGATCTCGAGGCACATCGGCGGGCTCATCCGGATCGGTTCGAGCGTGAGGGAAGGATTCGATTTTGGCATGTGTTCTTGAGCCGCTCGAAGCGGGGCGACGCTCTTGCCGCCGACGCCACCGCGATGCGGGCCGAGTTATCCGCGCTCGGCGCCGAGCCACCCAACGGCTTGGGCGATCCGTTGCCCGGTCTTCGAGCCGAGCAATCTTCAACGGCCTCACAGATCGAGGACGACTACGGCGAGGCGCTCGCACAGATCATCGCGGAAGCCGTGCCTGGCGTGTGGCGCGGTCCGGTCTCGTCGGTCTATGGCCTTCACTTCGTGAGCGTGATCGGCAAAGAGCCGACCTACGTTCCTCCGCTCGACGTCATCGTGGCGGAGGTGCGCGCCGATCGGCTGCGCGAGATTCGTGACGAGCTCCGCAAGGAGCGGATGACAGCCCTTCGTGGCGCGTATGCCGTGCGCATCGAGAGGCTGCCCTGATGCGGTCGGCGCTCGGCTCGGCGGTTCTCATGCTGGTCGTTGGCGCCCCGTCGGTCGTCGGAGCCCATCCGTTGGCGCCCTCGGTGCTTTCGTTCGAGCAAGCGCCCGACGGGACCGTCGCGATGCGCTGGCGCTCGCCGGTGAAGCGCCCGACGGGGCAGTCTCTACGACCGCAGGTCCCCGAGTCCTGTACCGAGCTCGGTCCGCCCGAGAGCCGCCTGACCGAAGATGAAACCGCGGTCGAGGAGAAGGTGCAGCTTCGCTGTGACCCGCCGGACATGGTGGGCGCGATCGTGCGCGTCGATGGTCTCACCGACTCGGGGGTCAACGTCGTCGTCCGCGTCGCGCGCGTCGGCGGTGACGTTCATCACTCGATCCTCGACGCCACGAGCCCGGAGCTCATCATCGCTCCAAAGGAAGCCGAGTCTCATTCCTTCTTCGAGTACCTGATGCTCGGCGTCGCGCATTTGATGACGGGCTGGGACCACTTGACGTTCGTCCTCGGGCTTCTCGTCCTCTTTGGTTGGCATCGACGTCTCATCGCCGCGGTCACCGCATTCACGCTCGGCCATAGCCTCACGCTTGCGCTTTCGGTGCTTGGAATCGTGTCGGTGCCGATGGCGCTGGTCGAAGCCTTGGTCGCCCTCACGATCGTCGTCCTCGCCCTCGAGATTCAATCGAGCCGCCACGGTCCAGTCTGGAATCATCCGTGGACGCTCCCGGGCGCGCTCGGTCTGCTCCATGGCCTCGGGTTCGCGTCCGTCCTGTTCGACGCGGGGCTCCCTGCAAACGAGATTCCGCTTGCTTTGCTCGGCTTCAACTTGGGGCTCGAGATCGCGCAGCTCGGCGTGATCGGTGCGGCTTTTTTGAGCTTCGCGGCCGTTCGGTCGGCGCTTCCTTCGAGCTGGCGATCCAATCGAATCGTCCCCGCTTACGTGATCGGCTCGCTCGCTGCCTTCTGGGTCATCGAGCGCAGCCTTGCCGCCGTTGGGATCGTGGTCTAGCTCGCCTCCGCACGACGGCGATCGAAGAGCCCGAACGCGCCTGCAGCGGCGGGGTCGGTCGCGGTCCGATCTCTAGCGGCCGACAGGTAGCGCCGAAGATCTGCCGCCGCTTGGTGCTTGTCGAACGGCGGCAAGAGAGCATGCGACGTGCTCGCCAGTGTCTCATCGAGATGCTTGAGAAAAAGCGCACACTCGCGAGCCGCGAGGTCGAGGGTGGCCGCATCGATGCACCTGCGTGGTCGAAGGCTGCTCACCGCCTGCGTCAGCGCGATGTGGCCCGAGTAGTCGGTCTCAGAGGTCAGCCGCGGCCCAAACACTCGAAAATGGCGAACGAACTCCTCTGTGAACTCGAGGCTCGAGCTCTCGGCCGCAACCGAGGCGGCCGACGCCTTCGCGATGAACGCCTGCAAAATGAAGCGAAAGGCCCATGCTTCTTGATGGATGCTCTTTCGAACGCGCTCACTCTGGCGCCTCTTCGGAGCCGGGCGCCCCATGCTCCGAAGTCGTTTGGCGGCGTCTTTGAGCGTGGCGCGGAGCTCGACAATTCCCGCCTGCATTCGTTCGGCGGCAAGAGCGGCCCCGGCTGCGGGATGTCGCTCTGGAAGAGGCTCGTCGAGGGTAGACCGGACGGTCCGGAGCCTCGCTTCGAGCTCGTCGGCAAAGCTCTCCGCGCCCTGTGCCACGAGAAATCTGAGGAGTGAGCGAAGCTCTCGTCGAACTGCTGCAAGCACGACGTGTGCGCGGTAAAGACCATCCTTCGAACCGATTTGACCCTCGGCAATGCCCAAGAAACGATGGCAGCGGAGCAGGGATAGAAACGCGATCATCGTCGTGACGCTCGCTCGCTCGCTCGGGAATTCGAGCGGCGCGGGCGGTCTCAAGAAGGCGTTACGCGAGAGATCCGACAAGAAAGGGTCGCAGCTCGACAGAAGAACCCCGGCATCCACGACGGAAAGAGCCAAGAGCCGTTCGCTCATGCGAAGCCCCTCCACCAACGAACGCTCGAGCCCTCGCAGCGAAGACTCGGGTTCACTGAAGGGCTGACCGACGACACACAACCGCAGCCCGGACGCGTCGTCGCAACGCAATCCGGACACGAGGTCGAGGGCCCAACGATACGCGACGCGCACGGCGTGAAGGTGAGGACGGAAGTCCGCCACGGGCTCCGAACGAGGATGGTTCTCCAGGTCTCGAAACGCGGCCAGCCCCGAGAGCACGGCCTGCAGAGGCATCAGCGCCCCAGATGCGGCATGCGATGTGAGCTCCATGGGACGAGAACTCTACCAGCGTCGAGCCTCGAGGTGGGGATTCTGAGCCGAGAGGCTCAAAAAAGGCCTGACTGCGTGCCTCTTGGCTGCTCCCTGCCGAGGTGCTCGAAGGCGTGGCGGGTCGCGACACGTCCCCTGGCGGTGCGCGCCACGAAGCCCCGCTGAAGCAGGTATGGCTCGTACACGTCTTCGAGCGTATCGCGCGGCTCGCTGAGCGCTGCGGCCAACGTCTCGATTCCGACTGGGCCGCCGTCGTAGTGATCGATGATGATCGTGAGATAGCGCCGGTCCATCTGGTCGAGCCCAGCGTCATCGACGTCGAGCCGGCCGAGAGCTTCACACGTAGTCCGTGCGTCGAGCTTTCCATCCGACAAGACCTGCGCGAAGTCGCGTGAACGTCGCAACAGACGATTGGCGATGCGAGGCGTGCCCCGGGAACGGCGCGCGAGCTCGTGTGCAGCTTCGGCCGTCATCGAAAGGTCGAGCAATCTCGCGCTACGCTCGAGGATCTGGCGTAGCGCATCGTCCGGGTAGTAATCGAGGCGCGCGATGTACCCAAACCGGGATCGCATCGGATTGGTCAGCAGACCGGTTCGAGTCGTGGCGCCGACCAGGGTGAACGGCCTGAGCGGCAGTTGAAGCGTCTGCGCGTACGGACCGTCGCCGTTGACGATGTCGATCCGGAAGTCTTCGACGGCCGTATAGAGGTTCTCCTCGACCGTGACGTTGAGACGATGGATCTCGTCGATGAAGAGCACGTCGTTGGGCTCGAGCTTGGTGAGAAGCGCGGCGAGCTGCCCTTTGTGCTCGATTGCCGGGCCCGAGGCGGAATGAAGCGTCACCCCTCGTTCACCGGCCAGGATCAGGGCCAGCGTCGTCTTTCCGAGGCCGGGCGGGCCGCAAAACAAGATGTGGTCGATCGGCTCTCCCCTGCGCCGCGCCGCTTCGACGAAGATCCGGAGGTTCTCTTTGATCTGTTCTTGCCCGACGAAGTCGTCGAAACGAGACGGGCGGAGACTTCGATCGAACGCGCGGTCCTCGGGCTCCTCATCGAGGGTCAAGCTCGGGTTGGCTCTGGCTTCCATCTCACTCATGACAACGCCGACAAAGCAGCGCGCAACAGGGTTTCGACGGTGTCGTCGCTCGAGCTACCGAGGGCACTCCCTACCGCGGCCTCGGCCTCGCTCCGTTTGTACCCCATCTGCACGAGAGCACCAACGACCGTGTCAGGCGCGGAGGCGTTGGGGCTCGGAACTGCCCGAAGTCGGACACCTGTCTTGGCAGTCGCCGCAAAGCTCAGCTTGTCCTGCAAGTCGACGAGAATTCGCTCGACTGTCTTCCTTCCGACGCCTGTGATGCCCTTGAAGGCTGACTTGTCCTGACGCGCGATCGCATCCTGGAGCTGGCCTGCGTCCATGACGCCCATGATCGCCAACGCCAACTTCGGCCCGATGCTGCTCACCTTGAGCAGGGCGCGAAACGCAGCACGATCCTCCGAGGTGGAGAAGCCGAACAAGGTCATCGCGTCTTCGCGCACGTGCGTGTGGATGTGAAGGACCACAGGCTGCCCCGGCTCCGCGCCCGATCGGCCAGCCGCCCCAACCGGCAAGAAGACCTCGTACCCGACGCCGTTGACGTCGACCAAGACCGAGCCATCTGCCTCCCGATGCTCGATCGTGCCGCTCAGCCTCCCGATCACCGGGTTGAGCGTAGCAGGTTACTGAACAGATGTATGTATTTCGGCGCGAGACCGCGGACGGCTAAGGCCGGGTTCGGCGCCCGATCGATGCC
This sequence comes from uncultured delta proteobacterium, assembly GCA_963792825.1. Lineage (GTDB taxonomy): Bacteria > Myxococcota_A > Polyangia > Polyangiales > Houyiibacteriaceae > SG8-38. Next base: position 1,007,218 of record CAWBXS010000002.1, read on the forward strand.
GAGCGGGCTGCCTGGATGTGGGTGATCGCGACGGCGAGGGCATCTGCGGTGTCTTCCTCCGGGGGAGCCTCGAGCCCCAGCAGTGCCGTGACCAGGCGGCCGATTTGAGCTTTGTCGGCAGCGCCCCGCCCGACGACGGTCCGTTTGACGACGGCGGGCGGGTACTCGTGCACCTCGAGATCCGCCTGCGCGGCGACCAGCAATGCCACCCCCCGGGCATGGCCGAGCTTCAACGCGGCGTTCGGGTACTTCGCAAAGAAGATCTCCTCGACCGCCATGGCCTCGGGCCCGTACTCGGAAATGACCCGCTCGAGCTCCCGATGAATGATCTCGAGCCGCTTCGCGAGCGGCAGGTCTCCCGAGGCGGCGATCGTCCCGGCGCCCACGTGGCGAAGCCGTATTCCCTCGAGCTGCACCACGCCCCAGCCGGTTCGCCGGCTGCCGGGGTCGATGCCGAGCACACGCATGACTCCGTCAGCCCATCTCCGCGAGAGCCTGCTCGCTGAGCTCGAAATCACAAAACACGTTCTGGATGTCGTCGTGGTCGTCGAGTGCCTCGTAGAGGCGGAGCAGCTTGGCGGCCTCCTCGCCCTCGACGGTCTTCGGAGTGTTGGGGATGTACTGCAGGGCGGATTCCCGTACCGCGATGCCTGCTCGCTCGATCGCATCGCGCACCGCGTCGAGATCGTTACGAGCCGTCGTGACCACCCAGTCGTCGCCCTCACGCTCCATGTTCTCGGCGCCCGCGCCGACGGCCGCCTCCAATAGCGCATGCTCGGTCGCGGCGCCTTGGTCGATTCGAATGATGCCCTTCTGCTCGAAGGCCCAGAGCGCCGAGCCGCTGCTGCCGATCTGTCCGTGATTCTTGTCGAAGATCTTTCGCACCTCTGCAATCGTCCGATTGCGATTGTCGGTGACGACTTCGCAGAGGAACAGCGTTCCGTCCGGTCCGATCCCCTCGTAGAGAAGATCTTCGTACTGAACACCTTCGAGCTCGCCGGTGCCTTTCTTGATTGCCCGCGTGACGTTGTCCGCCGGCATGTTCACACTCCGTGCCGCATCGATCGCCCGGCGGAGCCGCGGGTTGCCCTCTGGGTCCCCACCGCCGGAACGGGATGCGATCGTGATTTCCTTGATCACTTTCGTGAATAATTTTCCGCGTTTGGCATCTTGAGCACCCTTGCGACGCTTGATCGTCGACCATTTGCTGTGGCCACTCATCAGGCTCCTGTTATTCAACGCGGCCTGCCGGTTTTCAAGCCGATCCGGCCGTTGAATAAGGCCCCGAGGCGCGCGTCGAAGCTCCCATGACACGCCCTGTGATTTTCATCATTGCGCTACTCGGGCTCGCCGGCTGCCGCGACGACACCCGTTATGTCTGTATTGCCGACGGACCGCTGAGCGATCGCGGTTGTTTCCTATGCCGCGGAGACGCGTGCGATCCACAGCCTGCGCCACAGCGTGCCCCCTGCGTGGCGGAGACCGATTGCGCCGTCGGGGAGGTCTGCACCACGCTCGGCTGCGCGACCCACTGTGAGGACCCGTACGATTGTCCGATCGGGACGACCTGCGCGGACAACGGGCTTTGCCTCAATCCGCTCGAAGAGAATCCACAGCCGCCTCCGTTTCGCTGCCAGTTCAATTTCGAGTGCGGCGACTCTCGCATCTGCATCGACGGAGAGTGTCTCCTGCCCTGTCTCGAGGCGCCGTGTCCGGAAACCCAAGAGTGCGTCGCTGGCGCGTGCCGACCCTGCACCGACGAGACGTGCCTCACGAGCTGCACGGAAGATGCAAACTGCGGCGAGCAGGAGTACTGCAGCTCGTTCCAGTGCATTCCGGACACGCGTCCAGAGCAATTCTGCCCGATGAACGAATGTCAGCCCGGCCGAGTCTGTCTCCGCGGACAATGCCGCACGCCCTGCGAGACCGATGACGAGTGCGCCCGCATCGACGCCACCATTCGCTTTTGCGCTCCGGTGGACGACCAGAAGCTCTGTGTGCGAAGCAGCGAGGTCCTCGCTGAATGTCAGCTGAACATCGATTGCGGGCTCGGCGAGGAGTGCGTCGATGGCTCCTGCGCGGCGGGCTCCGCGTCGCCCTGACCGAGCTTGAGCTGTAGCGCCTCGAACAGGCTTACGATTCCTACGTACGCGAATCCCGAGCAAAACAGGAGCACGAAAGGCACGCTCGCCCAACTCCGGGTGAGGATCGCGATGACCAAGGTCGCGGAGCAGTAGATTCCAAAGGCGATCTCGATCGTGTTGTGCCAGGGCCAATTTCCGCGGTAGCGGACGGCTTTCGTCGCGGGGGTGCCGTCGACCGCACCGTGCTTGGGGGTTCGAACGAACTCGACGTCATGACCAAAGAGCCCCTCGATTGCGGCACGCCCATTGTTGATCGAGAGGCCGATGCCGAGCGCCATCATGGCGGGCAGCCGCTTGATCGCTTGCCAGCGGCTCCCGTGGAGGTCGTGGCTTGCGATCACGTAGAACGCCGCGACCGATCCACAAGTCGCCAAGAAGAAAGGCACGTCGAGCAACAGAAGCTCCGGATGCTCCATTCGGCGGCGGATCAGCATGTTGGGAAGTTGCAACGCGGCTAGAACGAGTAGAAAAACGTATGCCAAGTTGTTGGTCAGGTGGAAGAAGGCCTCCACCTTCACGTGCCAGCCGACCGGTGCTGCGAAGATCCGACCCAGCAGCTTGCGCGCGGTCTGAACCGAGCCTTTTGCCCAACGATACTGCTGGCCTTTGAAGCTGCTCATGTCGCCGGGAAGCTCCGCAGGCGCACTGACTTGAGGCACGTAGACGAGCTTCCAACCAGCGAGCTGCGCGCGGTAGCTGAGATCCATATCCTCGGTGATCGTGTCGTGTTGCCAGCCGCCCGAAGCGATGATCGCTGCCTTGCGCCAAATTCCAGCCGTTCCGTTGAAGTTGAAGAAACGTCCTGATCGGCTGCGCGCTGCGTGCTCGATCACGAAGTGACCGTCGAGGAGCATTGCCTGGCAGCGCGTCAGCAAGGAGCGTTCACGGTTCAGATGCGCCCACCGGGCCTGCGCCATCGCAACCGTCGGGTCCGTGAAGAAATCGATCAAGTCGCGCACGATGGTCGGGCTCGGTACGAAATCCGCATCGAACACCAACAAGAAATCGCCCTTTGCGCATTTCATGCCTGCTTCGAGCGCGCCGGCCTTGTAGCCGCTGCGTTCTGTTCTGTGGAGGTACGCCACGTCGAGGCCCTGATCACGGAGCTTCTGGCATTTCAGTCGGGCGAGGGTCGACGTCATGTCGGTCGAGTCGTCGAGGACCTGAATCTCGAGCCGGTCTCGCGGGTAATCGATGGCCGCCGCTGCCTCGATCAACCGCTCCACGACGAACACCTCGTTGAACATCGGCAGCTGGATCGTCACCGTCGGAAGCTCGGCTTCCTCGAAGCGAGATGATGGCATCGTCCGTTCGTGACGGTGACGCAAGTATAGGAACAGGAGCGTGGTGCGATGAACCCCGTAAAGCGCGAGGACGCCGAGCGTGGTCATGTAGAGGACGATGAGAAGTATTTCCATGGCAGCTTCCAGGACTATGGGGCCGAAGGGCCGGTTTTACGAGGAGAACGGCTCGCCCATAGCGGCGATCCTCGCACCCGCCCTCAGCCGCGCCACGGTCTTTTCTTTCCCGAGCACTTCCATGACCTCGAACAAGCCGGGGCTTCGCGTACGCCCTGTCAGCGCGACGCGCGCAGGTTGAGCGACCTCCTTCATGGGAAGGCCGCTCTCTTCGAGCCAAGCCTTGACGGTTGCATCGAGCAACTCTTCGGTGAACGGCGCGACTGCCTCGACCACGTCTGCGAGGCGCAAGAGTGGATCGGCGTTCTTCGGGATCAGGAACTTCCGCTTCCCTTTGTCCTCGAATTCGACGTCGCGAAAGAAATAGTCGACCGCCTCGGCCACCTCGACGAGAGTGGCCGCCCGAGGCTTGACGTGGGGGATCGCCTTGATGAGCGTTCGGTCGTCGCCCGAGACGCGGATTCCCATGGTCGTCAAGAAGGGAACCGTCCGCCTCGCGATTTCTTCGTCGGACAGCATTCGAAGGTGCTCGGCCTGCACGTGTGTGAACTTCTTTGCATCATAGCGACCCGCGGTGGAGCCCACGCGATCCCAGCTGAACTTCTCGATCAGCTCGTGCCTCGTGAAGATCTCCTGGTCTCCGTACGACCAGCCGAGACGGGCGAGGTAATTCAACACGGCGTCTGGCAGGTAGCCCATGTCCCGGTACTCGAGCACTCCGACCGCGGCGTGGCGCTTCGAGAGCTTTTCGCCGTTGGGCGCGAGAACCATCGGCATGTGCGCGAAGGTCGGGATCGGCGCGTTTAGTGCCTCGTAAAGCAAGATCTGAGGCGCGGTGTTGATCACGTGGTCGTCACCGCGGGCTACCAGCGTGACACGCATCGTGAGATCGTCGATGACGCATCCGAAGTTGTACAGCGGCATCCCGTCCGGCCGTAAGAGGATGAAATCTTGCTGCGTGGAGTTGAGGATCTCGATCTCCCCCTTGACCCGATCCACCCAGCTCGTCACGCCGTGCTCTGGTGATCGAAAGCGAATCACGAACGGCGCATTTGCGTCCCCTGGGCCATCGGTCCGGTCTCGCCACGGGCTCTTGAAGCGAAAGCCCTCCTTGGTCCCGGTCTCCTGGTGCGCTCGCCGTGCGGCCGCGATCTCTTCCTTCGTTGCGTAACAGCGATAAGCGTGTCCAGATTCGACGAGCCGGTTCGCATAGTCGGCGTAGATGTCGAGGCGCTCGCTCTGCACGTAGGGTCCGTAATTGCCGCCTCTCTCGGGCCCCTCGTCCCAGTCGAGGCCGAGCCATCGCATCGAGTCGAGCACGATCTGGATGCTCTCGTCCGTGCTGCGCTCGCGGTCGGTGTCCTCGATGCGCAGGATGAAAGCGCCGCCGTGCTGGCGTGCCCATAGCCAGCTGTACAGAGCCGTTCGCACACCGCCGATGTGCAAATAGCCCGTCGGCGACGGCGCAAACCGAACGCGGACCTCCGGCATGGCGGGAGGGCTACCTGCCGTCGGTTGTCAGGTCAAGCGAAGGAAGCCGATCGTTTCGACGGACGAGCTTCGCATCGGGTTCGGCCGGAATCCGCTTGACCCCGACCGCCAGCCTGCTCAGGCTCCACCGTTCATGGTAGCGACGCAGGCCCTCATCGAACGGCTCAACCGTGGCGTTCGAAAGCGCAACGCGCGCTGGAAGTTCGTCAGCGACCATGCCTTCGGGGAGGCGCTGACGCTCCGACGCTTTCGATTGGGTAACGGCCTGACGGTGCTGACGCTCGTGGATCGTTCCGCCCCGACCGTCAGCTATCACACTTGGTTTCGCGTCGGGTCGCGGCACGAGTGGCCTGGAAAGACGGGCCTCGCACATCTGTTCGAGCACTTGATGTTCAGCGAGACGCAAAGCCACGCACCTGGCGAGTTCGACCGCTTGATGGAGGGCGCGGGAGCCGAGGCCAACGCGGCCACCTGGACCGATTGGACTTATTTCTACGAGAACGCACCTCGAGAGGCGTTGCCCCTCCTCATCGAGCTCGAGGCGGACCGAATGTCGAATCTCATCCTTCGTCAGCCGCAAGTGAGCTCCGAGAAAGAGGTGGTCGCCAACGAGCGAAAGCTCCGAGTCGATGACGACATCGAGGGAAAGGCGGCCGAGCTCCTTTACGCCAACGCCTTTCGCCGGCATCCGTATCGCTGGCCTACGATCGGTTGGATGGACGACATTCGCGGCTTCACCGTGAATGACTGCCAGACCTTCTATCGAAAGCACTACGCTCCGAACAACGCCACCCTCGTCATCGTCGGCGATTTCGACGAACGCAAGGCGCTTTCGCTCGTGCAGAGCCATTACGGGTCGCTTCCCCGCGCCCGCTCGGTTCCATCGCCGACTTCGTCGAGAGAGCCCTCGCAGCGTGCGGAGCGCGTCCTGCAGCTCCTCGCGCCGACGCCGACCGAGAAGCTGCTTCTCGGCTACCACGCTCCAGCGTTCGCTCACCCGAGCACGCCCGCGCTCACCATCGCAAACGAAGTGTGGTTCGGCGGCCAGAGCTCCCGGCTCCATCGGCTTTTTTGTATCGATGCAGAGCTTGCACTTTCCGTTCGCGGTTCGTTGGCACCTTTCATCGAACCAGGTCTATTCGAAATTTGGATCTTCCTGCGCGAGGGAAAGCATGCGCGGGAGGCCCTAAAGCTCCTCGATCGAGAGATCGCGCGGCTGGGATCCGAGGGTCCTACGGCCGAAGAGCTCGAAAAGGCGATCCATCAACTCGAGCTCTCGTTCTTGCACACGATGGAAACCGCTGGAGGGAAAGCCGAGCAGATCGGCTTTTACGAGACGGTTGCACACGATGGAGCCGCGGTATTCGATCGCCTCGCCGCCTATCGAAAGGTCAAGGCCGGCGACGTGAGGCGAGCGGTCTCGAGGTATCTTCGCCCATCTCGTCGCACGCGAGTCGAGATCCTGCGACAAGCATCATGAGCCTATTCGTGGAATCGAGCGATGTGCTTCCGCTCGTCGACGTGGAGATCGGGTTCCCCGTTGGAAGTCTGCGCGACCCAGCCGGGCGCGAGGGCCTCGCGCAACTAACCGGCCATCTGATGCGACGCGGACCGAGCGGGCTTTCGCAGGAACGATTCGAGGACCGTCTCGCAAGACTCGGAGCCAGGGTATCGGTTCAAGTGTCGATGAGGTCGACACGGATTCGTGCCACGGTGCTCCGGCGGCACGTGGAGCCAATGTTCGAGCTGTTGGCCGGCATGGTGTGGCAGCCCGCGCTTCGCTCGAGCGACTTTTCGAAGCTCAAGCGGCAAGCACGGGCCGCTCTAGACGCGCGACTCGACGACGATCAGACGTTGGGAGCGGTATGCTTTCGCGAAGCGCTTTTCGGCGAGCACCCTTACGGTCGAAGCTTGAGCGGACACGCAGAGAGCCTCGGACGTATCGGAGTCGAACAGGTTCGACATTTCTACGCGCGACACCTCGAGAAGGGTGCTTTCCTCACCGGCGTCGCGGGTGATCTCACGGAGACCGAAGCGCGTCGGCTCGTGGCGTCGCATTTTCCACGGGTCGGCCGTGGCAAACACAAGGATTCCAGCGTGCCGCCCACCCACGCACGCCGGGGTCGCCACGTGGTCATCGTCGACAAGCCCGAACGCACGCAGACGCAGCTCTTCATCGGCACCCTCGGGGCGCGGACGCACGACCGCAATTTGTTTCCCCTGATCGTCTCCAACGCGGCCTTCGGAGGTACCTTCAGCGCACCGCTGATGCAGCAGGTGCGTGCAGTTCGGGGTTGGAGCTACGGCGCCTACAGCCGGTTGCTTCATTCCACGCAGCGGGACGCTTGGTACATGTGGACTGCACCGGCCACCGAATATTCCGCCGACTGTGCGGCCTTGCAGATCGACTTGCTCGAGCGCTGGGTCGAGCGCGGCATCACGAGAGCCGAGCTAAGCTTCGCCCAGCGCTACTTGATCAACAGCCACTGCTTCGACCGCGACACGCCCTCGAAGCGCCTCGAAGCGCGCCTCGACGTAGAGCTCCTGCGCATCCCGAGAAGCTACGTGGACAAACACGATGAGCTGATTGCAGGCGTCACGAGGGAACGGGCCAATGACGCCACGAAGGCTCGAATATCCCCTCGAGACCTCACGATCGTCGTCGTGGCGACCGCGAGCGAGGTTGCAGGCTCCTTCGAGCGGCTTCCGGGAGTGAAGTCGTTGGAAATCGTACCGTTCGATCAGATCTAGTTGGTAAGGGCGCGGCGAAGCTCCGAGCGACTCCAGATGCGCGGCACACGCACTTGCGGCAATTTCGCAAGGCGCTTCGCGCGCTCGCATAGATTCCCATCCGGCTCCGGCAGGATGATCGTCCGAAGATCCTCCGAGTCGCTGAAGAACTCGATCACATCCATGGATTGCGGGTCGTGAGTCACCGAGTGAATGACGAGACCCGCGTATTCTTTCTCCTCGTCCTCCAGCTCGCGTACGGCCTCGGAAAGCGAGCCGACGCTGAACACGGGAAGACCGAAGCTTCGGATCTCGGATTCGATCTCCTCCCGTACTCGACGTCGGGGCTCGAACACCAAGAGCGGGAGGTGGGAGATCGCCCGATCGCGTCGTAGCAGCGCACGCAGCACCGCGTCGTGAATCGCGTCCTCTTGGTCAGGCGACAACACTGGAAAGGCGATCGCGAGACCCACACCGTTGTTTTGGTCGCGCACGCGGCGCACCGATCCGGTTAAGCTCATCGTTTCTTCGCCTGTTGCGAAATCGATCAGGAGATGCACGAGGTGGCCGGGACGCAGGTCCCGTTCGCCGGAAACCAAGGCCCCACCGGCAGAGATGTTCTCGAGCGTGTATTGCCCCACGTGATGGCCTCGCTGAAACAGAACCGCGCGGCCGTCGAGGTCGACTCGATGACTCGAGCGTCGATCTTGCTGTGCCCTGGCATGCCCCATCGCAGTTACAGAGTGCCGAGCCGCGCGACGAAAAGCTAGTCCGCAGGGGGTGATAGCTTCGTCGATCGGATGTCATCCGGCGGACGACGGAAAGAGGCTTCTCAAAGACAAAGAAGGTTGTATAATCAAAACAGCAACGAACGATCGATCAACGAGCGCGACACCCGGACGTCGCGTCTGATAGACTAAAATCGGTATGCCGAGCCTCAAGTGGATGTTGCCTCAGGGCCGGCCCCGCGTGTTTGGTATCTACAAGCGCGTCACCTCGATCGGGCGGGCAGGGGCCAACGACGTGTCGATCCAATCGGAGGCACTCGAGGCTCATCATGCTCAGGTCGTGTTCGATGGGCGCGACTTCACGGTGGCCACGGTCGATCCGAGTGCGACTCTTCTCGTGAACGCCAAGAGGAAAAAGAAGTCCAAGATCTTTCACAACGACAAGATCACGCTCGGTGACGTGGATCTCGTGTTCTCGCTCTACGACGAGAGCGCCTCTCGAGACCCGGACTCGAGCGGCAAGGCCCCACAGACCGCCGAGATTGAAGGCATGCTGAAGCTGAGCGATTTCAATCGTCGGCTTCTCGAGATCAGGGCCATCCCGGATCAGATTGAAGCGCTGCTCGATGCGGTCATCGACGTGGTGCACGCGAACAAAGGCTTCGTCATCCTGCTGCGCGATGGCGAACCGGAAATCACAGCGGCTCGAAACGTCGATCGGAAGACGATTCCAGACGCGGTGACGCAGCTTTCCGACAGCATCGTCCGACGGTGCATCGACACACGTCAGCCTCTGATCGTGAGCGATGCGGTGAACGATACGATGTTCAACTCGAGCGAAAGCGTGCTCGACCTGCAGCTCAGCTCCGTCATGGTTGCGCCGTTGGTCGCGCAGGGTCAGCTTCTCGGGCTGATTTACGTCGGAAACGACAACGTCGTGAACCTCTTTCAGCAATCGAGCCTCGAGGTGCTCACGGTGTTCGCGGGACAAGCATCGCTCATCTTGCAGAATGCCATCTTGCTGAACCAGCTCACGACGGACCGTGACCGCATTGCGGGAGAGCTCGAGGCTCAGCGGTTCGGTGACATCATCGGAAGCTGTCCGAGCTTGCAAGAGGTCTTCCGGCGGGTCGAAAAAGTGGCCCCGGCCGACATCAACGTGCTGATCACCGGTGAGACGGGAACCGGCAAGGAGCTCTTCGCCCGGGAGCTTCACCGGCGCTCGAATCGCGCAGAGGGCCCGTTCATCGTCGTCAACTGCGGCGCAATTCCGGAGAACCTCATGGAGTCGGAGCTCTTCGGTCACGTTCGAGGAGCCTTCACAGGCGCCGTTGCCACGCGCCAGGGTAGCTTCCAAGCCGCCGATGGAGGCACGTTGTTTCTCGACGAGATCGGTGAGATGCCGCCCGCGCTCCAGGTCAAGCTACTGCGCGCGCTCCAAGAACGCGTGGTCGTGAAAGTGGGAGATACGAAGCCCCAATCCGTCGATATTCGCGTGCTTTCTGCAACCAATCGTGATCTCGAAGCCTCGATCAAGGAAGGAACCTTTCGCGAAGATCTCTACTACCGATTGAACGTCGTGAATCTTCACCTGCCCCCGCTCCGGGAGCGGGGGGACGACATCGTGATCCTCGCCAAGTTTCTCCTCAACAAGTACGCTGCAGAGTTCGGATCGCCGGTCAAGGGCTTCACCCCGAAAGCGATCGAGGCGATGCAAACGTACGATTGGCCCGGCAACATCCGTCAGTTGGAGAACCGCATCAAGAAGGCGATCGTCCTGGCCGATAAGACCCTGATCGGCTCGGAGGACCTCGACCTCGACGGCGAGCAGCCACGTGCGGTCGTTCCGCTGACTCAAGCCCGTGAGGACTTCACCCGGAGATATATCCTCCAGGTGCTCGAGCGAAATGGAGGTAACCGCACGCGGACCGCGCGCGACCTCGGCGTCGATCCGCGCACGGTGTTTCGATACCTCGAGCGCGAGCCGGAGGCTCCGGAGCCGGGCGGAGCTGCGGGGGCCTGACATTTGTGTCATAGAACGGCATTGAGTTTGCGAGGAGCCTGCTCAAAACCCGTGGGTTTCTAGGTTTCGGAGCTGCGGCATGGCCTTTGCTTGTAAATTTCGCGGGATGATTTTGCTTTTCTTGGCCTCGTGCATTGCGGTGACCTCTTCTGTGTCGAGTGTCGGCTGCATCGCAACTAGCGCGATCGACTTCGCGCCGGACGAGAACTTCCCCCCCTCGGTCGTCAGCCAGCCGCTCGCCGAATTCCCTCTCGACGAGATCGGCGAGATCAACCTGGATGATCCACTCCCTCCTGGGGAGCCGGCCGAGATGCCGCTTCAGGTGATCATTCGCGATCCAAACTTCAATCAGACCCTCGAGTACAGAATCTTCCTCGATCCTTCTCCCCCCCAGCCTGAAATTCCGATCGATGACGGAAGCATCGATCCGACCGGTTCCCTCGAGCGACCCCGAACCTTTCCCATCTCTTACGACTCGCTTGCAGCGGGCGTCTGTCACAAGATCGACCTCGTGGTGGTCGGACAGTTCGCGAGCTTCGTCGAGCCGCGGCGTCCGGTGGAAGAAGGAGACTTCGACCAAGTAACCTGGTGGGTGCAGGTAACCGATTCCGACAACCCCATCGCCTCGGTATGCCGATGAGAGCACGGTATGCGTTCATGCTCATCGCTTTCGCCGGATGCGATTTCGGGATGCCCGAGGCTCCGACGATCACCAACTCGTGCACCGATGAGGCGAGCTGCCCGGCTGGCGTATGTGACGGCAATCTCTGCATCGATGATTCGGCTGCATCACTGAGCGTCACGCTCGAGGTGCTCCGCGCCCCGTCCGCCATGCAAGAGACGACGCCCGCGAGTTGGGTTTTCGGATTCGACTCGGTGTCCGGCCCGAGCACGCGCGATCTCGTGCTCCCACCCACCCGACCGGTTCGCGGGTCCGTGCGCTTGGACGGTCTCCGCGTTCCGGCAACCCTCCGCTTCGTCCCGCGGGCCGAAGGGGCCGCAGCCGCGCTGACCCCTGTGGCGGTCGAAGTGGACACGTTGCGCGAACCCGCAGATCAGGCCGGAGCGGCGAGCTATGACTTCAGCACCGTGTTGGTCGTCGGCGAGATCTACGACGTCGTCGTCTCGCCGAGCAGCGACGCTGTGATGGCTTTCGCACAGGAGCCAGCCCCGGCGATTCGCAGTCTGCCTCCGCTCTATTTGGAGCTGACGATCGGGGACGGTGATCCGGGCGAGCCGTTTCGTTTCGACATCGTATTCCCGACGGACCTCGGCGAGCCGTGCACGCTGACCAAAGTTCGATGCACGTTGGAGGCGGAGGTGCTCAGCGTAGCGGGCACCGAAGAGCAGGCCGAAGCGGGATTGCAGGTACGCGCGATCGACCGGGTGAGCGGGCTCGTCGTATCGTCCATCGGCGAAACGGACGAAAACGGACATTTCATGATTCGAATCGGCGAAACGGCGCCGGACTACCTGATCCGCGTGACTTCCACGGTCGGAGGCGATCCCTTCCCTGCGGTATCCGTCGATCCGAGCGTGGCGTTCATCAGCGTCAAGCGCATCTACATTCCGAGACTGAGCCCGGTTCAGCTCAACGGCCGCGTGCAAGACACGGACGACAGACCGGTACCGGGGGCGACCGTGCGGTTACTTTCAACCGGCATCTTTGACGGGAGCCAACTCGGCCTCGTGGGCTCGTTCAGCGCGTCGACCACCACGGACGAGGAAGGCAACTTCGGGACGGAGCTCCTCCCCGGCTATTACTCGATCGCGGTCACGCCGCCGGACGATGCCCTGAACACCTGGGGAATCCTCTCCGATGAGGCCCTGGTCGGCGAAGCGATTACCACGATCGAGCCGCTGATCGTTCCCTCGCAGCTCCAGTTGAGCGGTTCGGTGACCACGTTCGGCGACGAGCCGGCGGCAGGGATTACCATCGTCGCCGGTTCCCGCACGAGCGGCGACGCTGGCGCCATGCACCGATCTCAAGAAACGATCTCGAACGAGCTCGGCGCCTTTTCGATGAGCATCGACTCCGGCCTCTTCGACGTGCAGGTCAAGGTGCCGTCCGAGACCGGCTTCGCCTGGATGGTGGAGCCGGAGCTCGTGATGAGTCAGGAACGCGGCAACTTGGAGAGGGCCTACCGCCTCGAGCCTCCGATCCCGGTTCGCGGCGTCGTCCGAACGTCCGATGGAGAGATCGTGCCCGCTGCGTTGATTCGAGCATACGTGATGACCGGGAATGCAGACGCCGGCTCTCGACCCGTGCAGGTCGCAGAGACCGTCGCTCAGGCCGATGGGAGCTACCGGCTGCTCATCGCTCCGCGTTTCGCCGGACCATGAGCATCGATCCGACCGCGAGCAGACTTAGCCAACCGGGCCAGTCCCCGAAGCGGGTGTAGATCGTTTCGCCGTCGAGCATCCGCACGTCGGCGCGCAGATTCTCCCGAGTGAGAACCCCCGTCTGCGCGACGACGCGCCCGAGGGGATCGACGATGGCACTGATTCCGCTGTTGGTTGCGCGTACCAGGTAGCGGCGATGCTCGATTGCCCGAAACTTCGACAAGACCAAGTGAATCCAAGGCTCTTGACTGTCGCCGAACCAAGCGTCGTTCGTGACGTTGATCAGAACGTGGGGCTTGCCTTCGCGCACCATCTTGCGGGTGAACTGCGGGAGCACGTCCTCGTAGCAAACCGGGGTCGAAATGCGCCACTGCCCGAGCCTCAGCGGGTGAACGTGGGTGCCCGCCGTGAAGCGCCCGCTGTTCGGAGAAAGCTCGTAGAGGATTGGAAAGGTGTCGCCAAACGGCAGGTACTCGCCAAACATGAGCAGGTAGGTCTTGTCATAGGTCGCGCGTACGATGCCCTCTTCGTCCGCCAAAAAAACGGTGTTGTAGATCTCGCGCTCGCCGTCGACGCGCTCGGTCGTCACGCCTCCAAAAAGGATCGGGGTCACGAGATCGTCGCGTACCTGGTCTGCGCGGATGGGCAGCTTGCGCGGGAGGCTCCACACAAAGGCAGATTCGGGCCAGACGAGCAGATCGAGCTCACCCTCCTGCTCGAGCTCTCGGCTCTGCTCCAGGTGGCGGCGGTGACCCTCCTGCGCATCGCTCCATTTCTCGAAGATACCCATGTTCACCTGCACGATGCCCAGCCTAAGGACGGGCGCCGCATTCATCTCGGCCTGCACTTGTTCGATCCGGATGGAGCCGTATGTCGTGGTCGCGGCGACCGATAACATCGTGAGCCCCCAGACGACCGCGGGCGCTCTGCGGCGACCTCGAGCCCAACGCCAACCCTCGTAGAACGAGAGATTGATGAGGGCCGCCACGACCGTGACGAGCAATGGTCCGCCGAGATCGGCGATCTGGACCAAGATCGTCTGCGCGTGAAGGCTGTTCGAAAGGAACGTCGGGAAGAGTCCGGGATAGAGCCACTCGATCAAGAGCAGGATCGGGATCGCGACCACGCTCGTCTCCCAACCGCGTTGCCGGAGGGCGCGATAGATGAGGGCATAGACCGCGAAGTTGAACCCCAGGTAGCCCGAAAACAGGAACCAAAAGAGAATGCTCGGGGCATATCCGTATCCCGAGAACACGTCGAGGAATCCCACGAGCCAGTGGTAGCCCCCAGCGTAGGTGACGGTTCCATACAACCAGCCGACCGCGAGGGTGTGTCCCGAGGTTCGGTGGAGGCCGAGCTCGAGCGCACCCCAGAGCGGAACCAGGCAGACGAACGAAAGGGGCCAAACACCAAATCCAGCCCATCCGAGGAAGTAAAGAGCGCCCCCGAGGGTTGCCAGGCCGTATGCGTGAAGACGAGGCGCCGGGCTCGCAATCGTAGGCATCCTCGCGCTCACTCGGCCCGTACTAGCACGCGCTCGGTGGCCTCGCGTACGATGTCGAGCAGGCGGTCGAGGTCGGCGGTCTCGATGTTGAGAGGCGGCACGACGTAGATCGTGTTGCCGAGCGGGCGCAGATGCGCTCCGAGCTCGAAGGCCGCATCGGAGATCTGCCAACCGATCCTGCCCATGTACCCGGGCTCCCCGACCTCGAAGGCCGCGCACATCCCGAGCGAGCGCGGCGCGGTGACTCCTCGGATTTCCGCCATGCCTTGGACGCGTTCCGCAAGCCGGGCGGCCTTGGGCTTCGCGGCTTCGAGGACGTCGTCATCGCGGTAGATCGCCAGAACCTCTCGCGCTAGCGCCGCGCCGAGCGGGTTGCCGCAGAACGTATGGCCGTGCATCAGCGCGCGGCTCTTGTCGCCCCGAAAGCCGTCGTAGAGTCGATCGGTAGCCAGCGTGGCCGCGAAGGGAAGCATCCCGCCCGAGAGCCCTTTGGCCGTGCACAATAGATCGGGGGTGATGTGCGCATGGTTGCACGCCCACATCGGGCCGGTTCTGCCGAGGCCCGTGAAGACCTCGTCCGCGATCAGCAACGTATCGACCCGTGCGGTCTCGTGCCGCAGCGCGGCGAGGAGATGGGCAGGATACATTCGCATTCCGGCCGCTCCCTGCACGATCGGCTCCACGATCACGGCGGCGAGTCGATCGGCGTCTCGGCGAATCGTTGCGAACAGCCGATCGAACACCGGCTCCCATCGACGCTCGACCACCTCCTCTGGCCGCCCCACCTCGAAGAGTAGCGGACGAAAGATCTCTCCAAACTCGGCGACCGCCCCGGCGCTCATCGCGCCGAGCGTGTCGCCATGATAAGCGCCGGGCAGCGCCAAGAACCGATTGCGTGCCGGGTGCCCGTTCTGCTGCCAATATTGGAACGCGATCTTCAACGCGACCTCGACTGCAGTCGAACCGTTGTCGCTGTAGAAGACACGGTGCAGGCCCTCGGGAGCCACCCGGACGAGCTCGGCCGCAAGCCGGGCGGCCGGCTCGTGTGTCGCCGCGGCGAGGGTGCAATGCATCAATCGCTTCGACTGTCGTATGATCGCGGCGCGAAGACGAGGGTGCCCGTGTCCGAGGTTGTTACACCACCAGGACCCGCTCGCATCGAGAAGGCGACGCCCGTCGGGGGCGATCAGCCACGGCCCCTCGGCGCGATCTACGACGAAGATCGGGCGCTTGTGGTGGTCTTCACTCGAGGTGTACGGACGCCACAGATACGTGCGGTCGAGGGCGATCAGCTCGTCGTCAGGCATCGAGTTGGACTGTGAGCCAGGGGCCTGAGCCGCGCCAGCAAAGCCCCGCCGCCGACGGGATGGGGATGATGGACCCGAGCTCCGCATCTCGGTCGCTTCAGTCGGGCTGAAACTTCTGCTGCGACGACTGCATCCCGGAGGACGGCTCGGGACGGGCGTGCTCGCGAGCGGGACCCGCTCCGCTGGCTCCTCACGCCGCCCTACGTCTGGCGTCGCCCCCGCTCGCTGTGCTGCCCATCCCGAGCCGTCCTCCTCCGTAGAAGTCTTCGTACGGAGGCGCGACTGCAATCCCGGAGCACGGCTCGGCACGGGCGTGCTCGCGAGCGGGACCCGCTCCGCTGGCTCTTTGCGCAAACCTACGTCTGGCTTCGCCCCCGCTCGCTGTGCTGCCCATCCCGAGCCGTGCTCCTCCGTAGAAGTCTCCGCATGGAGGGGCTCGGGAATTCGCGCGACATGGGGTGGAGTCGACGTCGCGAATGACAATCGGCCAGACAGCAACCACCTCCGATTGGCGTGAGCGCCGAGGCGAGGCTTGCGTGGTCAGAGCTCACCAGCCCATCCGACCACAACTGCAAGCCGAGCCGTTCGACGGAACCCCGTGTCGTGCGAATTCCCGCGCCCCGGCATGCTGACGGTGGCGCGAAGACCGACGCTGCGACGACTGCAATCCCGGAGCACGGCTCGGCACGGGCGTGCTCGCGAGCGGGACCCGCTCCGCCGGCTCCCTACGCCGACCTACGTCTGGCTTCGCCCCCGCTCGCTGTGCTGCCCATCCCGAGCCGTCCTCCTCCGTAGAAGTCCACGTACGCAGGGGTGCGGGAATTCGCGCGACATGGGGTGGAGTCGACGTCGCGAGTGACAATCGGCCAGACAGCAACCACCTCCGATTGGCGTGAGCGCCTAAGCCGAGCCGTTCGACGGAACCCCGTGTCGTGCGAATTCCCGTGCTCCGGCATGCTGACGGTGGCGCGAAGACCGACGCTGCGGCGACTGCAATCCCGGAGGACGGCTCGGGACGGGCGTGCTCGCGAGCGCCTAGGTGGGGCCGACGAGGACCTCGCGGCGGCCGCCCGCCTTCGCGCTTGGTGGGCCGACGACTCCCTCTTGCTCCATGCGTTCGACCAGCTTCGCAGCCTTGTTGTAGCCTACGCTCAACTGCCGCTGGACGTGGCTGATCGAGCAGTAGCCCGCGTTGGCGACCACCTCGACCGCCCGGTCATAGAGCGGATCGTCGCTCTCAGTGCTGAAGCCTTCTTCCTCTCTGGGCTTCAGGATCTCGTCTTGATATTCGGGGTCGCCCTGCTCGCGCAAGAAGTCGCAAACCTCTTTCACCTCTTCTTCGCTAACGAACGCGGCATGCACGCGGTGCAGATCGCTCGAACCTGGTGGGATCATCAGCATGTCGCCCATTCCGAGCAGCTGCTCGGCGCCCGAACGACCGAGAATGGTCATCGAGTCCTGCCGTTGAGAGACCTTGAACGCCACTCGTGCGGGAAAGTTCGCCTTGATCATCCCCGTGATCACGTCGACGCTCGGCCGCTGGGTGGCCAAGATGACGTGAATCCCTGCTGCCCTTGCCTTTTGGGCGAGCCGAGCGACGCACGCTTCGACGTCCTTGGCCGCGACCATCATCAGGTCCGCAAACTCGTCGACGACCACCACGATCGAGGGAAGCCTCTCTGGCTGGAATCTCTCGGCATCGGGCGCTTCGCCGTCCGTGGGATCGAGCAAGACCTCCCGCCCATCCGCGTCCTGCGCACTGACTTTGCCCATGCGTTTCGGCATGAATTTCTCGACCGACAAATCGCCGCGCAACACGCGGTCTACGCGCCGGTTGTAGGTGTCGATGTTTCGCGTTCCAGCATCCGCAAATATCTGGTAGCGCCGTTCCATCTCGTCGACCGCCCATCGCAGCGCGAGGGCGGCTTTCTTCATGTCCGTGACCACTGGCAGCAACATGTGTGGAATGCCGTCGAAGACCTGTAGCTCGACCACTTTCGGGTCGATCATCAGCATTCGCACCTCTTCCGGGGTCTTCTTCGCCAGAATCGACGTCAGCATCACGTTGAGCGCGACGCTCTTGCCGGAGCCCGTCGCGCCGGCGACCAGCAAGTGGGGCATCCGAGCGAGGTCGGCGTATACGGGCTGACCAGCGATGTCCTTTCCGAGCGCAATTGGAAGCGAGCCACCATGCTTGTCCCAGCGGCGATCCTCGAGAATCTCACGTAGGTAAACCATCTGTCGCTCTTCGTTCGGCAGCTCGAACCCGACCCGAGCCTTGCCGGCGATCGGCGCGACGATGCGAACCTTCTGCGCGGCGAGCGCCATCGCGAGGTCGTCGGCCAGGCCGGCAATCTTGGACACCTTCGTCCCGCTCTCCGGCTCGAATTCGTACATCGTCACGACCGGGCCCGGATGGATCTCGTCGACGCGACCGCGCACGCCATAGGCCGCGAGCTTCTCGGTCAGAAGCTCGGCGTTCTCCCGAAGCGCATGGGCGTCGATGTGTATCACCGAAGCATCGGGTTCGTTCAGAAGGCTCGTCGGAGGGAGATGAAAGTCGCGATGGTCGCGCTTCGGGCGCGTCGAGATCTCGAGCTCCTGCTTGGTTTCTTTGGGGGCGACGATGGTTGGACCCCCAGCGGCGGTGCGCATTGCCGCGAGCGACCTCTTTGGGGGCGCCGGCGTCAGCCTCGAGTCATCGAGCTCGTCCCCCTCTTCATCGTCCAAGAGCTGCACGCCCATGATGCGCGGCTGGCTTGCGCGCACTTCCTCCTCATGGATGTCACGAGCCTCGGCCCAGGCCTCGCGGAGCGCGACGAAGGCGCCGTGAATTTTGGCCCACGCCGCACCGCTCACGCGTACGATCGCTTGAGCCGACTCCTCGAGGGTCCAGGGTATACGCGGAACCACCGCCGTTCCGAGGATGGCAAACCCGATGATCATCGTCCCGTAAAACCCGAGCAGCGACCGAAGCACTTCGCCGAGGAGCTCCCCGACGGCCCCCCCGGGAGAGGCGCCCCAGATCGCCTGCGGCGTGATCAACAGATGAGCCAGGGCCGCGCCGATCACGACGAGCGTGAGCGTCGATGCCATGGTCGCCAAGCCAAGCATCGCAGAGCGGCGACGAAACAGCCGATAGGTGAGCAAGCCCCCTTCGAGGGGAAGGAGCCATGCCACGAGCCCAAATGCCCGCATGACGAGCCGCGCGAATCTGTGACCGACCGGTCCGATCAGATTCGCGGCGCCGTCTCTCGGGTCGTAGGAGACCAGCGCGAGCGTGAGCAAGACGGTTGCGGTCAGGGTCAGGATCGCAAAAACGTCCTGCCGCCTTCCCCCCGGCGCCACCAGATCGCCCGAAGAGGTGGTTTCCTGTGCGCCCAAGTAAGCGGCCTCCTACATTCGCAGGCTATTCGTCCCGCGCTCGATTCGTCAAGAAATCACGCGTGTTGGAGGCTCTTGATTGCCCAGGGGAATCCTCTACTATCTTGCTGGGTTGCATGCTCAGGGGGGATGGTTCCGCAAGCCGGATGCGTTGGACGATACACATCATGCTGCTTTGCGGGGCGGTCTCCGCAGGTTTGGCCGGGTGCAAAGTCGGCAGCGACGACGTCCAAGCGTGGAAGGGAACCGTCAAAGGTCCAACCCGGCTCGTTGCGGTCATCGGTAGCGACCGGTACGCGCCCGAGCTCCGAAGCGAGGCCGCGCTTGCAATCGTCGAGATGGATCGATCCGACGTCGATTCTCTTGCGCTTCTCGGCCGCGCCCTCAAAGACCTTCGCGCTCGGGACGCAGCGGCCACCCAAGCGATCGTGGCTGGCATGATCCCGCGCCTCGAAGCAGTGCTATCCGAGGGTCCCGGCGAAGCCGACGCGGGCCCCGACCCGTTGCAAGTGCGCACCAAGGACGCGGCCTACATGGTCATCCCCTACGCACCCAAGGACTCCAGGGACGAGCTGATCCGCGCGGTGGTCGGCTGGTACTCGGCCGATTTCGAGGGCCGAAGTCTCGCGGGTGACTACAGCGCGGAGCAGGTGACGCGAGCGCTCGGTGCCGATGCAGCAGGCATGCTCGTCGACGCGCTTCACGAAAAGATGCCTCCACAAGCCATGATCAAGATCTCCGACATCATCGGCGAGGACGGCGACGCGGAAACCAAGAAACGCGCCGGCGAGCGGCTCGTGACCATCGAGGGTGAGATGGAAACGCCCGCCTTCGTGAAATGGCTCGCCGAAGAGATTCGCAATTCGATGGAAGCGTCGGGCGAGCAGGCGGACAACCAACGAATCAACGCTTTGGCGCTCTACAATCGAGAGAACTACATCAACCAGGGTGCGCTCGCCGCGATGCGCAACCTCGGTGATCAAGAGGTCGTGGCGAAACGTCTCCTCGCCATCGCAGACACCAAGCCCGGCAAGAACGATACGAAGGCATGGGTAGAGCGACTCAATGTGCGGCGCGCGACGGCCCTCAAGGCGCTCGAAGGGCACGTGACCCGTGAGCATCTCAACCGGCTCCTTTCGATCGCCCTCGATCCAAGCAACCCGATCGAGGTGCGCGACTACGCGTTCGACCGGGTCGGAGACATCCGAAGCGGCGACGCGATCCCCCGGCTTTGGCCGCTCGTCGAGCTTGCGGGCTGCACCGGGCCGTCCTGCACAGCGGCGGACAAGCTCGCAAAGCGGCTGCGATGGCGGGCCGGCGAGCTGGTCCTCTCCCTCGGCGGGCCTTCGACGATAGAGACATTTTCGCAACGATTGCCTATAGTTACGGGCATCCAATACGAGCCCGAGGAGCTGGAGGGCTACGCCACGCGCATGAGCCAGATGACACCTCCGCCTACATCGACCGTGATTGCGCTGCTGGATTCCGAACAGTGGTGGAATCGTGTGGTCGCATTGCGCTATCTTGAACGCAGGGGCGGGGAGATCGATGTTCCCGCCATGAAGCGACTGATGTCGGATGTGGCCGAAGTTTCGGGAGAAGGTTGGTCGGAGCTGAACCCGCCTGTGAGCAAGGTGGGCCAGGTCGCCGATGCCGCAATCAAGGCGCTTCGGATGCGCGAGCAGGGCAGTAAGGAATGAATAGTCTCAGCGATGGGTGATCAGGGCGACAGAAAAACGGTGCGTGCGTTTCAGTGCCGCGACTATCTCTTCGAGATCTTCGATCGCATGAGCTCCGAGCTGCAGTGCTCGGTCGACTACCTGATCAACGAGGCGATGCGAGAGTATGCGCGCTCTCGCGAGCAAACGATGGCCTCGGTGGACGCGCACGAGGCCGTCGGCTCCGCGGTAGGCGGCGCTGCTCGACGGGGCGCGTTGCCCGTCGAACCTCGGCCGGCCCGCATGCTGACACCCGTGCCCTCGCGACGTCCGACTGTACAGCCTCGGGTCACCGCGCCACCCCCGCTCCCTGGACATCGGCCATCCGATGCCGTCGGACGCAGAGTCCTCAAGCTCAAGTTCAATGATCAGACTTTTCCGGTCGAGAAGGAGGAGTTCATCATCGGGCGGGGCGCACGAACTGCCGATCTCGCCATTCGCGATGGCAACATTTCGCGGAGGCATGCGGCGGTCGTGTTTCACGACGGCACGTACTACATGAAAGACTTGGGCAGCACGAATGGTATCGAGTTCGCAGGTCAACGTGTCGAATCCAAGCGCATCGAAGAAGGCGACGTCTATCGCATCTGCGATTACGAGCTTCGTTTTACGTATCAATGAGCAGAGGTGGGCGCGCGCAGTACGCGTCGCCGTCATGGTCGCGGGGCTCGGAATTGTCCTGCCCGCGGGCTATGGCGTGGCGGATGCCGGCGCGTCGAGCGAAGGGATGGTGTTCCTTCGACATCGCCTAGAGCAACTCGAGGCGCGGGAAGATGCGGCCCATGCCGAGGGCTCGCTCGAGCAAGCCCGACGTGCATTGCAGATCGCGTCTTCTCCCGCGGAAGATGCAGCCGCATCGGCCCGAGCTCAGGAGATCGCCCGGGCGGCATTGGTTCTCGCGGACCGGCAGCTCGAGCGGCGGCTCGCCGAAGAACGGCTCCTCGAAACCCAGCGTCGTGTCGCCGCCAATCGTGAGCGCGCCAAGGCACAACGCCTCGCGCTCGAGGCCCTGATGAGAGAGCGGGCCTCGCTCGCGCGTGGAGAGCAGCGGTGACTTCGCGTGCGTTCTCCATCTTGCTCAGTCTGGTTGGGCTCTCGTGTGCATCCCAACGAACGGTGGGAACCGCGGACGCGCTCTTCGCAGCTCCTCAAGCCAAGCTTGCTCGAGAGCAGGCGCCCGACCTCTACGGCCAAGCTCAGGCTGCAGAGGCAGCGGCCGAGGAGGCGCGGCGGCGCAAAGACGACCGGGCGGCCGATGATTACCACACCGCGGCTCGCCTCTGGCTTGCGGCGGCCATGACGGAGACCGAGCGTCTGCTGCTCGAGCAACAGCGTGCCGAGCTTCAACAGGAGGAGGAGCGCTGGGCCATGCAGCTCGCCCGCGATCAAGAGGCTTGCGCAACCGTGGCGCGCGACATCTCCCGGTACGAGGCGAGGGCCGTCGCGCTTCTGGAAGCCGACCGGATCGCGGCTCTCGATGAGCGCTCCACGCCGAGTGAAGCCACTCTCGATGCCGTATTGACGAGGGTGCAGCTCAACCTCGCCCTCGCCGAGGCCCTCGGTGCGGCCGATGCGCAGCTCATTCCGTTGCGCGCGCGCGTCGATGCCTTTGCCCGCAAGCGCCCGAGATCCGGCGCGACCGCCGAGGCGCTGCTGATCGAGACCGAGGCTTTGATCGGGGAGATGCGCGGTCAGTGGCCCGAGCCGCGTCCCGGGGCGTCGACCGAGCTCGTCGAAACCGCTCTGGCCACCGGGTTCTTGGCCGATCGCCTCCCGCGCGGGGTCACCGTTCGGTCCGAGCGTTTCTTCACATCGAGCGGGCAGGTGTCGAGCGCCACCGTGAAGCGTTTCGGTGGGCTGTTGTCGGCATTTCCTCATGGTCCGGTCGCCTGCCAGGTTGCGGTAGACGAGCTCCGGGCCGGTGTGTGGGGGCGCCGCGTCGCTCAGCTCGTCGAACGGCTGAGGCTCACGGACGATCCGGAGCGCGTCTCGGTCAGTATGGTCGTCACGAAGGCACTTCGCGCGGGCGCCGTTCAATGTACCTTCGCGGCCTATCGGGAACCCTGACGATCCCAGGGCGGCTCAGTCGAGCATGCGAAAGGAGTCTTTGGCGGCGGCCTTGGTCTGGTCGGAGCTCGGAATGTGCTGAGGCGGCGGCGGAAGCTCCATCACCGAGATGCGTGTCATGCCACTGCCTACCTCGAGAACCGATACGTCTACCTTCGTCGGATTGACCTCCGCCCCACGAACGCTCGCCCGCCTGTACACGGCGCCTTTTCCCTGGCGCTCCACGCTGCCCGTGATCATCATCGGACCGAAGTAGGCGAGCACCTTGTCGATCGGAGCGCGGATCCGGTACACGTGGAGAAGCGCCTCCTCGCGGAAGAGCTCGGCCCCCCG
Source organism: uncultured delta proteobacterium (assembly GCA_963792825.1). Taxonomy (GTDB): domain Bacteria; phylum Myxococcota_A; class Polyangia; order Polyangiales; family Houyiibacteriaceae; genus SG8-38. The sequence goes on from CAWBXS010000002.1 coordinate 1,030,408, forward strand.
AGGCAGGCGGATGCCCACGACGTAGTCGTCGGATGGGACGAGCCGACCCTGCGCATCGAAATTCCGCGTCGGCCGCTTCGTCGTTGCGGCGCTTTCGCCGGCCTCGCGGCTCGGCGCCGCGCTTCGTGGTTGCTCGTCGCGCGCCGGTTTGGATGTACAACCGCACAGAAGCGCAAACAGAACCAGAGCGAGCAGGTGTGACCGGCGCATCACATCATTCCAGCGTCTCGGCCATGCCCGAGACGACCGTGAAGCCTTCCGGCGCGGTGATCGCTTCCTCGAGAATGTTGATCGACAGGCCGCCGGTCGACCCGCTGCTTCCGCTGAGGTGGGCCATCAGCTTGAACTGACGCCCGCTCGACGCCCAAGGCATCGCGAGGGTGTTGGTGCCCAAGAACGGATCGGTGACCATGATGTCTGCCGTAGACTGAGTACAAACCGGTTGTTGAGCGACCTGCAAGCCGACGAGCAGGCTGTTCTCTAGAATCGGGAGGTCCGTTTGATCGACGACCTCGGTGGGGTTGTCGAGCGCATCCTTGAGCAACGGAACCACGTCTCCGGGGCTCGTCGGATCATCGAGGTAGCGGAGTCCGAAGATGCGGCTGCCCCCAAACGGACATGCATCGAGGGGGGTCGCGCCGCCGGCCTTGAAGCTCCCGAAGTAGACCTGACCCCCGAAAAGCTCGACCGGGCCGGTCATCTGCTCGCCCGGGTCGAGCTCGATCTCCCAGTTGAGACGGCCCTCGAGGGTGTCGACGAATTTCCCGTCGACGTCGAAGGTCAGCTTTTCCGTGATCGACACGACTTGGTTCTTCGCCGTCGCGTCGTCGAGCACGTCGAGGTTGCCAGTCCCCGTCAGGATCACGACGTTGCCGCTGCCGTCGACCGAGAGCGAAGGCGGATAGTAGCTCGGCTCGGCATCGCTCGGGCCCTCTCCGTAGTAGAGGTCGTGGAGCGCTTCGGCGTCCCAGTCCTGCGGGTCAGCGGACGCCATGTCGATGCGCCAGAGGACGCCGTCCGCGTCGACGGTGTACGCCACGCTTCCGACCGTGGCCGTATCTCCTCGGAAGACCGACACCGCTCCGTTCAAGGGTGCCGGGAAGGTCGTCTCATTCAGCTTCCGAATGACGGAGCCCGTCATGAGGTCGATGAAGTAGAGCGCTCTACCATGCCGTACCGCGGGAGGAACCGAGGTCTGGTCACGCCAACAACGCCGGCTTGCGCGCGGCGTGATGACCGCGCCCAACGCGTCCTTCATGCCCTCTGGGAGTGCGGGGCCGGAGGCGACCGCACAAGACCCCGCGTCCTCGACGCCCTGTCCGCCCGGAAGAATGATCACGCCGTGAGATTGCCGAGGCTCGAATACGATCGGCCCGCCCGGGTTATTCTTCGGGGTGGGGTCACTATCCCTGAGGAAGATCTGCGCGGCGGTCGGCTGGCCGTAGGTATCGCCGAGATTGGGCTCGGTGAACTGCCATAGAAATTCTGGCTTGCAGGGGTTGGTCACGTCCAGCGCGACCATGCCCTGGCCGCCATTGCGAAAGCTCACGAAGAGAACGGTGCGCCAGACGTTGGTTTGACCCGCGGGGGAATCGACCGTGCCTCCGCCGCCATCGTCCTCCGCGAAGGAGCGGACGTCGTAGAGATTGCGCACGACGATGCTGCCGTCGGCAAACCACTGCTTGCTGCCACCCGACAACAAATCGTCGAGGTCGTCGAGGAACATCGAAGGAATGAAGCCCCAGAGCTCGGTTCCTGCGTCCTTGTTGTCGGCGCACGCGAACTCCTCCAGGGGGGCCGCAAAAGCGTTCACACCGTAGTCGTCAGCGAGGAAGGCATGGATGATGCCGTCGTTGGTCGACGCGTAGATCACCCGGGGCCGGAGGTTGAGCTGCCACCCGCCGGCCGATAGATCTTCGAGAGGGTCCGGGCTCAGCTGATGCGCCAATCCCAAGCGCCAATCGTTGAAGGAGCGATCTTCGAGATCGTCGACCAGCGGGCCGACGATGGCCGGGGTCGAGTGGTAGATGTCGCCGAGGCGCTCGTCTTCGCGGCCGCTTCCCGGGACGCCGTGTACGAAGTCGACGATCGTATCGCGCAGCGCATCGTCGGTGCCGCTGACGAGGCCAAAGTACTCCGGGATGACCGCTTTGCTGAACTCACCCACGGGCACGTTCCGGATCTCGAGGCCGGAGTCGGCCGGGACGTCGATGCCGTCGTTCGAAAGCGAGGTCAGCTTGTCCTTGCCGTCGCCGACGAGATGCGAGTTGATGTCCGTGGGGTCGGCGGGCAGAACCGTCCAGAGGTTCCGCGAAAAGCCGCCCGTGAAGCTGGCGCTGACGCCGGAGCCCCAGGGCTCGACGTCACCCGGCGCGGCCGCTTGTGCGTTGAGCACGAGCTGAAATCGGTCGGAGTCCTCCACGTTTTGCGCGACCGGAACCCCGCCGACGCATTCGATTCGCCGCCGCTCCAACACGCCGTCCCACGGATCACTCGGGAAAAACGACGCGTTGAACCCGGAGATGAATTCGGCCTGCACGAGGCCGGGCGTGAGCCCCGTGAGCACTGGGGCGGTCCGGCTGGTCGCTCCAGGGTTCTGCTCGTTGAGAATCGTGCTCAACGCGGTCACCAGCTCTGCGCGATCCGCGACGAAGAAGGCTTCGGTGCTGTTGCCCACCGAGGCGAGATCGTCGAGAAACGCCTCGATCGCCGCGACCTCCACCGGGTCTCCGTCCAACGCGAAACCGATGACGTAGAACTTGTCGAGCTCACCGGCGGTGATCATCGCGGTGACGGTGTCGGCGATCTCCTCGTAGGGACATCCGGTCAGACCTACCGGCTGACCCAGTAGCTCGCAGTTGACAGGGCTTCCACGCATGTCCCCGTTCGGTAAGCCATCGGTGATCAGCACGGCGCTTCGCGAGCGGCAGCCGTAGTAGGGGTCTCCCGGACCCGGATCGACGGTCTTTTGAACGATGTCGGCGTCGGTCTGCAGGAAGTACTCGAGATCGCTGACTAGGGCGGCGGTCGGCGTTGCGCCGAAGGGCCTGAGGGGGTTCTTGCCGAGCCCCGAGTCGCCGAGAACCGTCGCTTGAATCGCGGCGTTCGTCGAGGTCATCGCCGCGGTGCTGTCGCCGCCCACGCTCACCAAGCCACCCTCGGGCGCGCTCGCGGACCGTGCGCCGCTGTTGAGCATGTAGGTGGTCAGGGCGCCCGGGAAGGAAAACGGCTTGTTGTCCCCATAGGAGTACATGCCCTTCGTCCCGAGAGACTCCGCAGGAAACGGTGCCGTCCCGAAGTCCGCCTGGGTGACGAGCGGGGGACGGTCGCTCAGCGTACCGATCGCGTCGAACGTCATCAACCCGAACTTGATGCGCTCGAGGTAAATATCGAGGATGCCGTTCGAGTTTTGAGTTCCTGCGTAGGCGCCGATCTCCTGAGGCAGCTGAATGTGCGGGAGGAAGTAGCCCTCGTCGTATTGACCCGAGTAGATGCCGCCGATGCGGGTGTCGGCGTTGCACTCGTACGGAGTGAACTCACCGGTCAGTGCCTGGGCGACGATCGCCCACCGGTTCTCCTCGTAGCTGCCCGCGCTACACACCGGGAGGCACTCGAGACATGCCGGGGTGGAGCACAGGCAGTTCGGCTTTCGCTCCATCGAGCCCGACGTATCGACGAGCAACATGACGTGTGGGCGGATGTTTCGAATGTCGGGGTCTTGAGCCGAAACCTTCGCCGTCCCGAGCGAAGTCAAGAACAAGCCAAGCCATGCAATGTAAAACCAAAATCTCATCATGATCCCGTGATAAAAGGTCCGCTCACGACGTATGCGCGCATGTCGGCGCCGATCTCGTTCTGCTGCCGTCCCATGTCGTCCGCCTCGACGTTGTCGCCCACCGCGTTCAGCCGTGCCCGTCCGCGAGCGGTCAGCGTCGTCCGCATGTACTTGAACTTCGTGCCACCCTGAGCTGCCGAGCCCGGTGCTAGCTTGCTCACGATGTGCTCGTCGTAGAGGTCGATGACGACGATGGGGCTATACGCCGAGGTCACGCCGAAGGAAGAGTTGTCGCCGCCGTTGGCTTGATCCTTGTCGACGGGCAGCGTCTCGAAGAAGCCGATGGCCGGGTCTGGGTCGATCAGGGCCTCGAAGTGTTCGGGGTAGAGCCGGTAGGCGCGGCGGTTGTTCGCGAGGGGCGGCTCTGGATAGCAGTTGCCGGTCAATGTGCAGTCGGGGAACAGCACACCTTCGGTGCTTCCCTTGGTCAGCATGATGTTTCGCACGGTCTCCGGACCGAAGATGTCGAACCATTCGAGGGCGCCGACCAGGCTGGCGCGGGCGGCGTATCGAGTCTGGAGCTGCTGGCGGGCAAAGCCCGTGCCTCGGACCTCGTACGAGACGGTGCTCGCCGCAAACACGGCGCTCGCGGTGCCCACCATGACGATCATCAAGACGACGAAGAGGGCGGCGCCTTCGCGCTGGCGAGGATGCTTCATCAGAGGTTCCTCCTGGCGACGTTCATGACCGGGATCTCGATGTGCATGTGCCGCACCCGTGCTGAGCCCGTTTGATTTGGATTCACCTCGAAGCGTGTGCTCGGTGTGCCCGCATCGGCATTCGCGGTGTAGGGGATCGCCGGATCCTCCAACGGGCTGCGGATTCCAAGATCGATGATGACCGAACGAACCTGCTGCGGATCGGAATTGATCGTGCTTTCGTCCGTCGCACCGGTGAGCGGCGTGGTCGAGATCGCCGGTGCCGTGGTCGTGCCCGAGTTCGAATCGATCAAGAAGCTGACCTGGAAGTTGCTGACGAACTCCGCGAGCACCTGGGTCGACCCGGGCTGCGGGTCTCCCGTTTGCGCATTGAGAACGCGGCGCACCAAGACCCGGTTCGGCGATTCGAGCAGGTCGGCTGCGGTGTTGCCCTGGAGATTGAACGAGGGTTTGTCGGGGTCGCCGGTGTCGATGAAGAACATGCTCTCGAACCTCATGAAATCCGGAACCTCGGCCCCATCGAATGGATCGACCACGGCATACTCGACCCACTGAAGCGGGGCGACGGTGGCGCCTTCGGCTGCGCCGGGCAGGCATGAGGTGCCAACCGGTAGCTCAGGGTCGATCTGAATGCGGATCTCGTTCTCGGTGTTCGAGGCCCGTCCGAAGATCGAGCGGAAGAAGTGCCGTCCCTCAGGGGTCTCGATGTGAAGAACGGAGCCGGTCTGAAAGGCGCGCGCTCCCTTTTGCCCGACGCCGTTCCAGTTCGCCGTCTGGCTGGCCCAGGCGCTGTCCCAGCCGAGGTTGCCGGTCAGATAGGTCGGTGGAGTGCCGCTGGTGAAGGGGCCTCCGGTCTGGCCCCATGCGAAGGTACGGCGATAGGCTTGATTGCCGGTCTGCAACACGACCACGGCGCCGGTGTTGTCCGCGGAGTGAACCAAGAGCTCGTCGGTGAGATAGAGGCTCGTCAGGACGCGAAGCCGGTCCGCGTGAACGCCGGGATTGTCGGCGGGCTCGAGGAGGGCGACGTCCTCGTCGGCGTAGTACTGAAACGCTCCCATCGGACCGGTGCCGCCGCCGAGTGTCGGCAGCTCCGGCGGCGTCGCGTCGCAAGTCGGCTCTAGCTGGGCGTTCGGCGAGCCGAAGAGGCCCGCGCGAGAGATGTCTTGCCGGAGCTCCATGATCGCAACTCGGGAGGTGCTTTGCGAGGTCGCCACGCGCTGCTCCTCGTAGAACTGCTTGCTCATCGCGGCGCCGAGGCTGTACACGGAGGTGATCGCGGTCAGCCCCACGACCATGGCGACCATCATCTCGATCAGCGTGAACCCGCTTTGTCTCACGTTCCGTCCCTCCTGAGCCAGGTGACGACGGTCGAGGCGAAGACCACGTCGACGTTGGGAGCTTCGCCGAGGGCCCAACCGTCGGCAGTCGCCGCATCGCATGCCGCGCCCCGGAAATCCGCGCCAGCGACCCATTGGGGGTGGGTCGGGTTGCCGTTCAGATAGCCCGCTCGAAACCAATAGGTACGGACGTCGACCCGCATCGAGCTTCCCTGCCGCACCCAGCTCAATCGCAGGTTGGTGCAGTACTTGATCGTGCCCGCGTCTTCCGTGTCCCGGCCGAAGTAGTCGAAGGCGTAGGATTCATCCGCGGCCGTTACCGTCGGCCGGAACCAGTCGGTGGGGTCGACGCCCCCGGCGAGCGCGGAGAGATAGTCGGTCCCCGTCAACGAGGCGGCGTTGATCCCCTGCTCCGTCCAGGACAGGGAGTCCCGTTCGATCCGCTCCATCCACCGCTCGGTGATCGCGAGCGCGGTGTTCATCTCTTGGGCCGTCCTGTTCGCGTTACTCACCGCCTGATGCATCGAGAGGATGCCGAGCGAGCCGACCGTCATCACGCCAATGGCGATCATGACCTCGACCAGCGTGAAGCCCGACCGCCCTTCTCTGCTCAAGCGCTTCATCGCATCACCCGCGGGGACCCGCCCCCGATTGGAATCAATACTTTCCGAGCGACGCCGACAGCGTTGCCGTCGACCTCGTGATAGGCGAGGAAGCCGAACCCAGCCTGTGCGTTGGCGGTCTGCCAATTGGAATACAGAACGGTGTCGACGAACACCTGGTTATTCGAGCCGGCCTCGTAACAGAACGTGCTGTCTTGCCATCCGTCGACGCGGACGAGGTCGTTGTCACTCGGATCGGAATCGTAGGTGTTGGCGTAGAGATGATCGACGCAGCGCCAGTTGGCGTCGCAGTTCAGATCGCTGAGCTTGATGCCGCCGGCATTGTCGAAGGTGGTCAACGAGCAGGCAGCGCCGGTGCCGCGGAGTGTTTCGAAGGCGTACGCCTGATCGGTCAGGCCGGTGCCCGAGTCGTTCATGTAGAGCACCTGGTGCGCGCGGCCGTAGGCCATCGACATGTAGCGGGCCCGCTGAAACAGCGACACTACGTCGCGGGCAACCATCGCCACCCGTCGGTCGGCAAAGCCGTCGCCCACGCTCGGCAGGGCGGCGCTCACCAGAACCCCCATCACGGCGAGCACGACCATCAGCTCGATCAGCGTGAATCCTTCGCGTCTCGTGTTCGATGTACAGGGCACGCATTCGTTCAATGCAACACCCGTACCGCACGAAGCCAACCGCTAACTACTTGGAATCAAAAGGATTGCAATACCCGACAATCGCACGCGCTGTGAAGAAGATGCGGACTCTATGAAAATTTTACAGGCCTAGGAGACCCGTTGGTGCGGAAGAGAGGACTCGAACCTCCACGTCCTTTCGGACACATGAACCTGAATCATGCGCGTCTGCCAGTTCCGCCACTTCCGCAAGAGGGGGCGCAATAATGGTTGGGCTTCACCCTGTCAAGGCCGGGTCACGCGGCGATCGAATGCCGGTCGAGCTTCTGTGCGCCGTGCATCGAGACGGCCAACACGAGGCCCTTCATCGAAAGCCGGCACCGCTCGCGATCGACCAGGCCCTGGGCGTCCAGCCGAGCCAGCAGTTCCTGAACGTGGGTTTCGGGAACGCCGAAGCAGCTCGAGAGCGCCTGAGGGCTTGCGGGGACATCGGCCCGGCCGAGCTCGAACAGCGTCTCCAAGACGCGCCAAGCGAGTTTTTCTTCGTTGTTTTGCATTACACCGACAAGATCGCTCAGTACTGATAATTAGTCCAGTTTTTGGTGTTCAGTGCGTCCGAAACCCACAGGTTTGTGGCCCACGGGTCCTCGGCGCTCGGTTCGGTTCTCGTCTAGATCCCGAGCTCGATCAAGAGAAATTTGTTGCAGTCCCGTTTGGTCGAGAACGCTCGGATCTCACGCTCCGGCACCAGCTTGCGGAAGCTCTCGAGCCTCTTGTGCTCGAGCACAACGAAGGCCTTGCGGTCCGCGTTCTGTTCGAGCCACGTACGGATCCTCTTGTTGTCGGTCTCGGCAAACACGTAGACCCGGTTGCCCGTGTAGAAATTCTCTCCCTTCCAGTTCATCTGCCAGGCGATCAGAGGCTCGTCCGGGCTCTCCCGAAGGGCGTAGTAGCGTTCCGCCAGCCCGCGGAACCCCCAGTGGTCCGAGAGGTCCACCATGTAGACGTTCAAGCCCCAGGCGCAGAACAGGACGGCCACGGCCACGAGGCATCGGGCGGCGACCGGACGCCAGGTAGAAAAGGCGGCCGCAGCCGCCGTCACCCCAGCAGCCAGGGCGAACGCCGTCAGGATGGCTCGATAGTCGAGGTGCTCCGGCCAGGGTCGATCGTAGTTGTACACGAACAGATCGATCAGCCGCTCGTTTCCCTGAGGCCGCGCCGAGGTCATCCAGCTCAAATCGCGCCCGACGAAGGCGATCACGCAGGCGCCGGCGAGCAATGCGACGCCTACGCCGACACGCGAGCCCGGAGCGATGAGCTGCGTTTCGGATCTTCCGAGATCCCAGCGGGCGACGACGGCCAGCAGCGCCCCGAGGCTGAGCAGCGCATAGCCTTTCATCGGTTGAGCCTGCTGAAGAACCCAGCCCTCGACCTCTACGGCCTCCGCCGGAACGACCCCCCGCGGATCGCCGATGAGCCAGGCAAATCCCGCGACCGCGCACAGAGCCGCGACCGAAGCGATCATCGTGGCCGAGGGCCGCCTCGGACCCCAAAGCTGCGCGAGCGCGATCCCGACCAACATCCCCACGGGAACGATCGCGGGAAGAAGGTAGTGGTGATACTTCGTCACCGTCGCGCTGAAGATGGCGAACGAGGACAAGAACCACATGCCGAGGAAGAGAATCGTCTCGCCTCGCGCGTCGCGCTCGGACCTCGAACGGACCGCGAGGCCGACCATCAGGGCCGCTGGGATGAGCGCGACCCAAGGAAATGTCGCGTAGCCGAGCTGGGCCAGAAAGTACTCGATCGTGCCTTGGTCGCCGTGCACACCACTCGCCAGCCGGTTGATGTGGTCGTGGATCAAGAGCCGGTTGGTGAAGGCCGGACCGTGCCGCACGTACATGGCGAGGTACCAGGGCAGGCTCACCGCGGTCACGACGAGGATGCCGGTCCCGACGCGGAGCCGGCCGCTCCCGAGAAGCGACCAGCGCTGCGACGCGATCAGGTAGAAGAGTGCTGCCGCCCCCGGAATTGCAAGGCCGAGGAGGCCCTTGGCCATGAATGCGAGCCCGCAAAACAAGTAAAACGCGGCCATCCAAAGGGGCCTCGAGCGTGTCTCCTTGCGAAGGATCATCGCGAGCGCGCAGAGCACCGCCAGCCACAACGCCCCCTGCACGAAGGGCTGGCCCCCGAGGCCACCGATGCGGGGAGATTGATCGTGCGGGTTCGGATTTCCGGGCACGTCGAAATTGCCTGCCGACCCATAGAGGAACCGGTCCGGATGCGCGACGAGGCCGTGGCCTTCGATCCACGAGACGTTGCGGGAGATCAAATAGACCGCTTGCGGGAGAACGAGCAGCACGACGGCGAAAAGCACGAGATGCTGAAGCGACAATCTCCAGGGTCCGACCTGAAACACCGTTACCTCGCGTTCGCCGTCCTCTTGGATGGCGGCCAGCAGACAGCAAACCGCGACCGTGATCGCGGCAACCAGCGGCAAGTCGGTCATCGCTTGGTGCGAAACGAAGAAGAACTGGGGCAAGGTCGCCGTGACGAGCGCCGCGAGCGCGCCCGCGCGCAGACCGAAGTTGCGTCGAATCGTCCCGTAGACCGCCGCGAGCGCCGAAAGGGTCATCAAGATCGTCGGCAGCCGCAGCGCCCACTCTGGATTCGCCGGATGGGCGTCAGGCATGAAGCTCACCCCGAAAAATCCCATGCTCAAGGCTTCCATCCAGAAGAGGAGAACCGGCTTCGACCAAAACCACTTGTCCTGGGCCCACCAGAGGCTGATCCAGTCGTCCCGTGCGAGGATCTCGCGGGCGACTTCCGCGTAGTGAGTCTCCCACGGGTCCCACAAGCTGGTCGTTCCGAGCAGAGGCAGGTAGATGGCGGAGACCGAGAGCATCACGAGCATCCCCGGCCTCCGCAGAGCCGGGGGAACCAAGCCGAGCAAGGCGAGCAGGATGGTGAGGGGCAGGTGCTCATATCCTCCGACCCAGGTGCCGACGACGAGGACGACGAGCGCGATGCCGGCGGAAACGAGCGGCGGCAGACGTTCATCGGCTCGCTTGGCGAGGGCAGTCTCCCGCCACGAGGTCACGGGGCCATCCGGCGTCGGAACGAGCCATGCGACCCACGCCGCGCTGGCGATCACGGCGATCAGGGATCCCCAGGCCGGGCCGAACCGAAAGGGCTGCCGATTGGCCATCCACAGGACCATCGCGACCGTGGCTGCGACCGCAACGAGCAGGGCGCCCCGCCTCTTTCGATTGTCGTGGCTGTCCCCGCCCTGCAACGCGGGCCGAGCATAGCAGGCTTCGCCCGCGTCACTCGGACGACCTGGCTGGCGACGTGAGGTCGAAGCGCACGACACCGTCGGTTGGGACCACCAGCTCCCGAACGAGCTCTTCCCGGCGATCGCCGCTCCGGTAGAGGGTGATTCGAACCTCATACAACCCTGGCTGAAGCCGCACTGCGTGCCGAATCGGCCTCGTATTGCCGTCCAGTTGCCGAAGCCTCACGCTCGCGACCGCGCTGCCCTCCCGGAGGTAGTCGATCTCGACTCGGGTGACGTTCGGTTCCACGGCGTAGCGGATCGAGACGTTCCGCGGCCACGCCCGACCGAGTTGACTTCCCACCACGAGAACGCCGAGCAAGGCAATCGTCGCCGCAATTCTGCGCTTGGTGGACGATGGCCCTATATTCTCTCGTAGGTTCGACATTCACGCTGCTTTCGGCCCATCCTCCGATAGAACGCTACCTTGGCACCAAATGGAGACAGTGTTAAATTGAAGGTTCCCCATTCGTAAGCTTCGTATGGTCCGCCTCACCAACATTTTGGAGAAGGTGAAGGGATACCACCCCCGAGCAGATACCGATCTGATCAACAAGGCCTACGTCTATGCCGCGCGCATGCACGACGGGCAGACGCGGAAGTCTGGCGACGTCTACTTCACGCACCCCGTTTCGGTCGCGGACATCATTGCGGACATGCGGCTCGACGCCTCGAGCGTCTGCGCAGCGTTGTTGCACGATGTGGTCGAAGATTGCGAGGTGAGCATTCCCGACATCGAAACCGTGTTCGGCGAGGAGGTCGCCTTTCTGGTCGATGGCGTCACGAAGCTCGGCAAGGTGAATTTCGCATCGCGCGAGGATCGCCAGGCAGAGAGCTTTCGAAAGATGCTCGTCGCGATGGCGCGGGACATCCGTGTGCTCTTGGTCAAGCTCGCGGACCGTCTCGACAACATGCGGACCCTCGAGCACATGTCGCCGTCCTCTCAGGAGCGAATCGCGCGGGAGACGGTCGAGATCTATGCACCGCTCGCGGGCCGGTTGGGCATTCAATGGCTCAAGGCCGAGCTCGAGGACCTCAGCTTCAAGCACCTCGAGCCGGAGGCTTACGCGGTTCTCGACGAGCAGGTCAAGGCGGTCGCGAAGACGACCGACAGCTACATTGCGGAGGTCACTTCGAAGCTCAAGAAGATGCTGCTGAGCCGCGGTTTCTCCGTGCAGGTCAGCGGCAGGCGCAAACATCTCTATTCGCTTCACCGCAAGATGAAGTCGACCGGTATCGGGTTCGAGCAGGTGCACGATTTCGTCGCTTTTCGGGTCATCACGGAGAGCGTCGCCGATTGCTACGCCGCCCTCGGCGTCATCCACTCGGAATGGACTCCGGTGCCGGGGCGCTTCAAGGACTACATCGCGCTTCCCAAGTCGAACATGTACCAGTCGCTTCACACGACCGTGATCGGCCCGGGCAATCGGCGCGTGGAGATCCAGATCAGAACACACGAAATGCATCGCACCGCGGACTACGGCATCGCGGCGCACTGGCAGTACAAAGAGCAGACGGGTGGCCTCAATCCCGAAGATGCAGCTCGATTCGTCTGGCTCCGTCAGCTGATGGAGTTCCAGAAAGAGGTCGCCGATCCGGAAGAGTTCTACGAGAGCGTGAAGGTCGACCTCTTCCCCGAGGACGTGTACGTCTTCACACCCAAGGGAGACGTCATGACGTTTCCCCGCGGAGCGACACCCGTAGACTTCGCCTATGCGGTTCACTCGGAGGTCGGTCACCGATGCTCCGGCGCCCGGGTCAACGGTGCGATCGTCCCACTGCGACACAAGCTTCAGAACGGTGATGTCGTCGAGATCATCACCAGCAAGAATCACCACCCGAGCAAAGACTGGCTGGAGTTCGCCATCACCAGCAGGGCCCGCTCGCGGATTCGCACCTATCTTCGCACCGAGGAGCACAAACAGGCGGTCAAGCTCGGCAAGGACCTTCTCGAAAAAGAGATGCGAAAGAAGGATCTCTCGCTCACCCGGTTTCTGAAGAGCAAACACGCCAAGGAAGTTCTTTCGAGGTTCCGTACCGGCACGGAAGACGAGCTCTACGCGCGTATCGGCATTGGCAAGCTCGCACTCCCCAACGTGATGGCAGCGATCGTCCCGAGCGAGGACGCGGACCGCGAGAACCTTCGTCCAGGGTTTCTCGAGCGGACGGTGCGCCGGGTGTCGGGCGATGTCGAAGGCGCGGGCATCCGCATCGAAGGCATGGACAACATGCTGGTGCGGTTCGCACAGTGCTGCAGTCCCGTTCCGGGCGATGCGGTGACCGGCTGGATCACCCGTGGCCGAGGCGTGTCGGTGCACCGAAGGGGCTGCCCCCGCGTGTTGGAGCTCGATCCGGAGCGACGCGTCCACGTCAGCTGGGCCGACAACATCGACGTCGATCTGCCCGTCTCACTGCGCATCATGACCGATGACCGGGCGGGAATCCTCGCATCGGTGTCGTCCGTCTTCTCGGCCAACGGCGTGAGCATCAACGAAGCCTCGTGTTTGTCCAAGGACGGCCGCGCGGAGAACGTGTTCCACTTTCGGGTCGGGGATATCGAGCGACTTCGCGAGATCATGCGCGGAGTGGCCAAGCTCAAGGGCGTTCTCGACGTCGAGCGCGTGTAGCTCGCTCAGCTCTGGTCCGACGTCGACCTCCACACCAGGGTCAGCGCTCCGGCCGCAGCCCCGATAGAGACGGCGAGCAGCCACCAACTGATGTGCTCGACCTGCGGGCTCAGCGTGTTGAATCCATCGATTCGAATTAAGGTTGCCGGAAGCAACAAGGGGAGGGCGTTGACTCCGGCGTGCATCGCGATGCTCGACAACGTGGATTTCGTTCGCAGGGCGACCGCGCCGAGGACCAGACCGCCGAGCGCGGCGTAGATGGCCGCTGCCGCTTCGATGTGGGCCAAGCCGAAGAGAGCCGAGCTCCAGATCAGCGCCACCGGTTCGCCGTATTGCGCTTTCAGATCGTGGAGGAGCCAACCTCGAAAGAGAAGCTCCTCGGTGAGGGGCGCGACCAGCACGAGCGCCACGAGCGCGGAGATGCCACCCCACCACGTCGTGGGGCTCACGAACTGATGGCGGCGCGCCAGGTCCTCGAAGCTCACCGGCCAGATCTCTTGAACCAGGTTTCCCGTCTCCGCGAGCGGCAGTTGCAGGAAGATCCCGGCGAGAAAGCACACCCCGACAATCGCTCCAAGCAGAGGCCTCACCTGGACGGCTTCCAAGAAACCGCCTTCGCGCCGTCTGTGTGGAAACGCGACGATGAAGATGAGCCCGACGCTCGCCGCCTGCACCAAGGCGTAGTTCAAGGGCTCCTGGTCCGCAGCCTGGAACGCCTCACCCCAGGTGGCCGACAACCGCCGTAGGTGCAGAAAGCCAGCGAACCCCATGAATAGATGATTGAGGACCGGGACCGCGAGGGCGATCAGTAGAGCTCGCACAATGCCACCCACTACGCGATAGCCTGACACGTGCCCCAGGGTGAGGGGCAAGATATGAGCCTGCCCCATCGTGCCGACCCTGCTATAGCGGCCGGGCGGCATGACGATTCGTTTCCTGCTCATGGTTGGCTTGCTGAGCCTCTCGGTCGCCTGTGCTCACTCTCGCTCGACCATAAGCGGTGCGCGGATCGAGAGCGCCGAAGCGATTCCGCAAGCCGAGGTCCCGGATGCGACCCGGCGTTTCTTGCGAATGCCTCTCGCCGATCCCGAACGGCGAGAGCTTCAAGCTCGCTTGATCGAGACCTTGCTCGCGCAGGCACAAAGCCTCGCAGACGTCGGTGACTACGAGGGTGTGATCGTCGCGATGAGTCGTTTGACGATGTTCTTGTCTCCCGCGGAGTACGCTGCCGGAGCGCTTCCGAAGCGAGCGGAGCCGGTGGCGACGTACATCGCGGATCGGGGTGGCCGGCTGGGCGACGAGGGTTACGTGCTTGCTGCCAACTTCATCCTCGAGCGCTTGACCGGAGACGATCTGTACAGGCGTCGGTACGACACGATTGCGACGTGGGGCCGCGAATCGCGTGCAAGCTTAGACACGGTCTCCGAGCAATACGCGGGGCTGATCTCGGTCTGGGAAGACCACGCGGAGTTGACGCCTGCGCCCGAAGTCCTCGACACGCTCGCCGGGTTGTACATCGCCGGGCGTGATGCGGTTTCGACGGAAACGGCAGACGACCGACGCCGACTCGGAATCGGCGCCGAGCGTCAGCTCAGGCTCGCCCCGCTGAGCGTTGCCGCGGTTTATCTCGCGCACGGAGACATCAAATCGGCCATCACGAAGCTCGAATCGATGGGCCCGGGCGGCGAGCTCCAGCTTCGCCTCCTCGAGCTGATGCGGACGGCGAGCACCACCGACGAAGCTGGAGCCGAGGCGACATTCGAGCTCGTGGAGGGCTATCGCCCGGCGAGACCGGAGGTCGCGGCCGGCCTTTGCCGTGCTGCACTCCTTCGATTTCCCAAGGACCATCGGTTCCCGACCTGCATGGCGCGCATCGCGGCCGATTCGGAGCAGTTCGCCGATGCGACCGCCTGGTACGTCATTGCGATCGAGCTCGCACCCGACATGCTCGAGCTTTACGACGAAGCGCTCGGCCAGCTCGATGAGTTCATCGAGACCAGACTCACCGATCCGCATCCCGAGCGCTCGAGCGCGCTCGCACGCGGCGCCGAAACGATCCTCGCCGAACGCGTGAAGCGTTGGCCTTCGTCCAAACCGCCGATTGCACCCAATCAGCTGGAATTCTTGATCGGCATGCTCGAGATGAACGCAGGCCACGCGGCAGAGGCGGAACGGCGGTTCGAAGCCAGCATCGCAAAGGATGAGGATCCCGGCGCCCTACTTCAGCTCGGGCTGCTGCTCGAAAGAACGGGCCGGCCGGCCGAAGCCGAGACGCGCTACCGCCGCGCGTTGGCCCTCACGCCATCCGACTCGCTTGCCGACGAGCTACGGCGTGCCGAGATCCGGGAGAACCTCGGGAACGCGGCGAGCGCCCAGGGCAAGGTCCAGGAGATGACCGCCCAGTATGAGAGCGCCCTCGCCGCTTGGAGCGAAGCGCGCACGCAGGTCGAGGGGCCCACCGGTGCCGTCGTCGAAATGAGGCGCGGGGTCCTGCTCGATCAGCTCGGCCGCCACGAGGAGGCGACCGACGCGTTCGAAAGCGCGATGAGCTATGCGCCGCAATGGCGCGACGTGTATGCGGGCATCCTCTCTCACCTCGTCGCTGCCCCGCCCGACTTCGAGCTCGCTTCTTCGGTCTGGAGCAAGTCACAGCTACACCTCACCTTGCCGCCCGAATGGAAGGTCTATTTCACCCTATGGATGCAGCTCATCACGGCCCGTGCCGGTCGACCGCCCGCTCAAGCGCAGACCGAGCTTCTCAAGCGCCTCGGCGGGAGCCCTTACTGGTGGGGCAAGCTCGCGAGCTTCGGCGCCGGCGACCTCGATTATGCAGGGCTGCTGAGCGTCGCTTCGAGTCTCGGCGAAGAGACAGAGGCGCTCTACTACGAGGGCACGCGACTCTTCATCGCAGGTGATCGCGAAGCAGCGCGGCAACAATTCCAACGCGTCCTCGACACCAAGATGGTGAGCTTCTACGAATTCGAAATGGCCCGGAAGCTGCTGCTCGAGGACAAAGCCCCTGAGGTGCAACGTCCGTGATCGACTTCGAGAAGCTCGGGCAGTTCTATCTCGGAAGGCAATTCGAACCGGAACGCGGCGAGCCCAACGACATCCCGGTTCTCTACGATTCCAAGGATTTGACGACGCACGCGGTCTGCGTCGGGATGACCGGAAGCGGTAAGACCGGCCTTTGCCTCACGCTGCTCGAGGAGGCTGCGATCGACGGCATCCCAGCGTTGTGCATCGATCCCAAAGGCGACCTCGGCAACTTGATGCTGACCTTTCCGGAGCTTCGACCGAGCGACTTCGAGCCGTGGATCGATCCCGCGGAAGCGGAACGAAAAGGCCGTTCGGTGGGGGCACAGGCCGAAGCGGTGGCCACGCTGTGGCGCGAGGGTCTTGCCGAGTGGGGGCAGGACGGCGCACGCATCGCACGCTTCAAAAACGCCGTCGACATCGAGATCTACACACCGGGCAGCTCCTCCGGCAGGCCGCTTCGCGTGTTGGAGTCGTTCGATCCGCCGAGCGTCGATGCCGACGGGGATTCCCAACGCGACCAGATCATGGGCGCGGTGTCGAGCCTCCTCGCGCTCCTCGGGATCGAGCCCGATCCGGTCAACAGCAAGGAGCACATCCTGCTTTCGAATCTGATTTCCCAGGCTTGGAACCGCGGTGAGTCCCTGCAGCTCGGGGATCTGGTTCGTGGCATCTCCGAGCCGCCATTCGACCGCATTGGCGTCATGGACTTGGAAACCTTCTACCCGGCTTCCGATCGGCAGAAGCTTGCAATGCGTATCAACGGAGTCTTGGCTTCACCTGGCTTTGCGGCCTGGTTGGAGGGGGAGCCGCTCGACATTCAGCGTCTGCTTTGGACCGAGGACGGAAAACCCCGTATCGCAATTTTGTCGATCGCACACCTGAACGAATCCGAGCGCATGTTCTTCGTGAGCACGCTGCTCAATAGGGTCGTTTCCTGGATCCGCTCGCAATCAGGAACCTCGAGCCTGCGTGCGATCGTGTACATGGACGAGGTGTTCGGATTTCTCCCTCCGGTTGCCGAGCCTCCTTCGAAGCGGCCCCTGCTCACTCTCTTGAAGCAGGCTCGCGCCTACGGCGTTGGAATCGTGCTCGCCACCCAAAATCCGGTCGATGTCGATTACAAGGCGCTTTCGAACTGCGGCACTTGGTTTCTCGGTCGGCTTCAGACCGAGCGGGACGTGGCCCGTGTCGTCGATGGTCTCGAAAGCGCGTCGTCCGCTGCCGGCGCAGCGCTCGATCGCGGCCAGATCGAACGTCTTCTCGCCGGGCTTCGAAGCCGGGTCTTTCTGCTTCACAATGCCCACGACCAAGCGGACCTGCTTTTCCAGACCCGGTGGGCCTTGTCGTATCTGCGAGGGCCGCTCACCCGTCAGGAAATCCGGCGTTTGAGCCCACCCGAAGAGCGCAGGCCGCAGCTGCGCGGGGAGACCAGGTCCACGATTGCCGCCACCGCGTCGAAAGGAGCGAGACCGGTCGTTCCAGCCGGTATCGACGAAGCCTTTCTCAGCGACGAGCCCGGAACCTATCGGCCGTGGTTGGTCGCGTCGGTGTCTCTGCACTACACGCGAGCTTCTCAGGGGCTCGACACATGGCAGGAGCACGTGATCCTCGCGCCCCTCGACCAAGGTTCCCCTTGGGAGTCCGCGGAGATCTCCGATGCCGGTGACCTGGCGCTCGATCATGGCGCACCGAGCGATGCCGAATTCGTCGCACCGCCGTCGGGCTCAGTCAGCGTGGCGCGCTTCCGGAGCTACGTGAAGCAAATCAAGAGCCATCTTTATCAGAATTGCCCCAAGACGATCTGGCGATGCAAGGCGCTGAACCTCGAGTCGAAACCGGGTGAGAGCAAGGCGGAGTTTGCCGCGAGGGTGCAGCTCGCGAACCGCGAGAGGCGCGATGCAGCGGTCGAACAGCTACGGGGGCGATTCGCCAAGAAGGTGCAACAGCTGGAGGATCGCATTCGCCGTGCTCGAGATCGTGTCGATCGTGAGCAGAGCCAGTACGATCAACAGAAGCTGCAAACAGGGATCTCGATGGGCGCGACCGTCCTCGGTGCGATCTTCGGCAGCCGCGGCATGGGGCGCGCGACGACGGCGGCACGGGGCGCGGGCAGGGTTGCTCGCGAGCGGGAAGACGTCCGTCGCGCCGAGGACGAGGTGCGAGATTTACAGGAGGCCCAGCGAGCTCTCGAGGTCGAGGCTGAAGAGGAAGTCAGGGCCCTCGAGACCGGCATCGAGCTCGACCCGCCCGATATCGAGGAGGTGATCGTGCGCCCGCGGAAGTCGGACATCCAGGTTTCGGATCTCAAGCTGGGTTGGAAGCGCGACTGATCTTTTCGAAGGCGTCGCGCACCTCGGCGGGGGCCTCGACGAGCTCGATCAGCACGCCTTGTCCGCCGATGGGCGCCGCTTCGTGACCCTTCGGGTGGATGAAGCAGACGCGATGGCCCGCGGCACCGGTGCGGATGCCCCCCGGTGTGAAGCGCACGCCCTGGTTGGCGAGCCATTGCACGGCTGCTTCGATGTCGTCGACCCACAGACCGATGTGGTTGAGAGCTGGCGTGTCGACCCTCGGTTTCTTGTCGGGATCGATCGGCTGCATCAGGTCGACCTCGACGGTGAACGGGCCTGCACCCATCGTCACGATGTCCTCGTCGACGTTCTCCTTCTCGCTCTTGAAGTTGCCGTGCGGGGTGAGCCCCAAGGTGTCGACCCATAGGCGGCGCAGAGCGCTCTTGTCCGCTGCGCCGACGGCGACCTGCTGGATGCCCAAGACCTTGAAAGGACGTCTCGTCATGGTATTTCGTCCGGCGCGTCCGACCATACCCCGGTTGCCGCCCATGTCCACATGGGACACTCTCTCGCCCCGTGAAGACCTCTCTCACTGGTATCAAGCCCACTCACTTACCGCACTTGGGCAATTACCTCGGCGCGATTCGACCCGCGCTCGCGCTCGTCGATCGGTATCGAACCCTCTATTTCATCGCCGATTATCACGCGCTCACCACCGTGCGCGACCCGCACGCGCTGCGCGGCCACGTTCGCGACGTGGCGGCCACCTGGCTCGCGTGCGGCCTCGATCCCGAGCGCACGCTGCTCTACCGGCAGTCGGACGTGCCGGAGGTCTTCGAGCTCACCTGGGTGCTGGGCTGTCTTCTCGCAACCGGCCAGCTCGAACGAGGCCACGCGTACAAGGACGCGCTCGCGCGCGGGGAGTCACCGAGCGCGGGGCTCTTCAACTATCCCTTGCTCATGGCGGCAGACATCCTCCTGTACGACACCGATGTCGTCCCAATCGGCAAGGATCAAAAGCAACACCTCGAGCTCACCCGGGACGTGGCCATGCGACTGAACCACCTCTACGGCGAGGGAACTCTGGTCGTGCCCGAGGCGCTGATCGGCGACGCCCCGCTCGTGCCGGGGACAGACGGGGAGAAGATGAGCAAGAGCAAGGGCAACGGCATCCCGCTCTTCGAGTCATCGAAGAAGCTTCGCAAGGTGGTCATGAGCATCAAGACCAGCTCCGAGTCTCTCGAAGAGCCCAAGAGCGCTGAAGGTTCGACCGTTTACCAGCTCTACGCGTTGGTGGCCCCGAGCCGTGCGCCGGAGATGAAAAAGAAGCTCGAGGCAGGCGACTATGGCTGGGGTCACGCCAAGGAAGATCTCTTCGAGGCCGTCGAGGCGGAGATCGGTCCTAAGAGAGAAGCGTATCGTTCGATTCGCGCCGATGAGCGGGAGCTCGATGCAATTCTCGACGCGGGCGCCGACAGAGCGCGCTCGATCGCGCATGCCACGATTCAGCGCGTCCGGCGTGCGGTCGGAATCGAGTGATTCAGTAGACGCTGCTCCATTGCGAGTCGTCTTCTCTATGTTGTTCTTCCTGCTCGGCGGCAGGTTCGACCGGTTGCTCGATCTCCGGCACCACCAGGAGCCCCGGATGCCCGCTTTCGACCGACTCGTTCGTCAGCAGGAACGCTTGCTTGTGCTTTTGCCACGTCTGCCGAACCACCGTGTTTGCGAGGACCATCGTGTTCTCATCGTACCAACGGATCGAGACGCGGGAGTACGCGCCCTGGCCCTCCTCGTCGGTCTGCGGGTTCATGCCTATGATCTCGGTGTCCGCGATTTGAATGTCGCGGCCCCAGCGCATGTGCGAAAGCTGGTACTGTGGCCGGAACGGGGGTGCGACATGTCCACTGGCGATGTCCATGCGCCCCCACCGTGCGCCCTCGTTGAGCTCGATGACCGAGTCGCGCATCCGGACCTCCGGGCTGAGGTTCTGCATCAAGCAGCCGCTCAGCCCGATCCATGCACACGCCCACCACCATCGCATCGCCATGTCGCGACGCTAGGCCCGGGCGTCCGCGATGCGCAACTAATTGGCGAGACCTGCGCCCGTCTCGCTCAAGCGCGCACGCGCGGCTTTGTTCCTGGGATCGATTGCCAACGCTTTTCGCCAGGCTTTTCGAGCCGCTTCGGGGTCGCCCTGCAGCCTCAGCGCGTCACCGTAAAGGACTTGATACTCCGCCCTCCGGGATCGCTTTCGGACGGCCTTCTCCGCCCACTTGGCCGCCCGATCCCCGTCCTTCGCCTTGAGGTAGAGGGTCGCATAGCCGGCCATCGCTTGAGGGTTGGCCGGATCGAGCTCCCATGCGCGGTCGAGAGTGGCTTCGGCCAGGCGAAGCTGGCCGCGGCGAATCAACGGGAGCGCTCGTTGAACGAGCACGTCGGAAGCCTTTGCCGGATCTCGGGGCAAGCCTTGGGTTGGAATGGCGAGCGCCTGTTCCGCGGGCTCCGCGGCTACCGCGGCAACCTCTTCCGGAGCCTCGGCCTCGTCGGACCTCGTGGTCGCGTCGTCGGGCCCCGCGGCTTTTTCGTTCTCCGCGGCGCGCTCAGGCTCCTGTTCGGGCTCCGAGGGCTTCTCGGCCTTCACCGTTTCGTCGGGCTTCTCGGCCGCCGCGGCTAGCCCGGGATCCGTGACCTGCAGTCCATTGACGCGTCCCGTGATGGGGCCTTTGCTGCTCTCCGCTTCTCGGCCGGCCGCTCCCGGCGCGTCCACGGAGGCGGTCGTGTCCGAGCCGCCTCGCAGCCAGAGCAGCCAGCCGAAGACGCCCACCCCAGCGAGGAGCGCCACGAGCAGCAACACCTGAATCCATGCAGGCGTCCCGCGCTGCGCTTGGGCAGGGGCCAGCATCGTGGCGGGACCCTCGAGCAACCTGGCGAGCTCGGGCTCGAACTCGTCGTCGGCGCGGAACAGTGCAGGTGTCTTCGGATTGAGGCTCTGGGCCGGCGGAGGCGGCGGTTTCGGTTTCTGCGGCACGGGAATCGTCTTCTGCTCCTCGAGCACGTCCGGCGGCACAGCCTCGAACGCCGGCGCAAGGCCGAGCTGCGTGCTCTTCGACGCCCGTGTGAGCGCGTGGTCGGTGTGCGTGTCCGTGAGCTTGTGCTCTTGCACGTCGCGCGCGGCAGCAGCGCGGATCGGCCTCGTTTCCAGACGTCCGAGCGGCTGCCGAAGCCTGTTGGTGGGGCTTTCTTCTTCGGCAAACCCTTGGGGTTGTGGGCTGCCGGCGGCAGCTTGCAGATGGCGGAACCGCGGAGGCGCCATCGTTCGTGCATCGTCGAGCTTCACGGGGGGCGGCGCCCCGGGCGGCACGGTAGCGTGCTCCTCCACCTCTGGCTCGACCGGCGGAATCGTCGCCGCATTGACCTCGACTCCGCTATCGCCATCTGCGAACCCGAGTTGGTGCGACACGACGCCGAGGGCCTCGTCCACCGGCATCATGATGTTGGCAACGGATGGTAGGTCTTGCTCGCGCACCGACACGCGGCCCGAATTGAGCCCCCACAACGCGAGAAGCGCCGGCATGCCTTGAAGGCTCTGCAACGTGCCTTCACGCAAGGTTGCGTATGCCCCCACGATCGAGTTGTCCGCGATGTCGATTTCGACGTTTCGTTGACTTCCGCTGATCGCGACGTGGCGGACTCCCGGAACCGAGCCGAGGGCGCGAAGCAGCCGTCCGGGGCCGACGAGCTCCAGCCTGGTATCGAAGTCGACTTCGTCCGTTGCACGGCGCGCGAGCTCGGCGTCTTGGTCGATCAGCGGGAGGACGCGGCCGGCAAGCGCAGCCAGGTTGGGTGCATCTGCCGTCGACGAATTGGGCCAGAAGTCAGCCCATCGGACGACCAACATGGACGCCCAACGAAGCTGTGGATCCTTGCGCATCGCCCGGATGAATTCGATGCCTCGACCCCCGACGGCACCCGAGTCCAACACGACGACCTGAGGATCGACTTCGCGAATCCTCGGAATCACCGCCGTCGAAAAATCCGCCGCAGCGATCTGAACACCCCGTGCGCTCAGGACGTGGGCGAGTTTCTCGGCGCGAAGCTCATCCGAATCGAGGATGACCATCCGTGTGCCTTGCAATAGCGTGAGGTCGGCGTCGTCCGCCTCCGGGGCTCCAGGCAAGGCAGAGAGCCGGCCGCCGCCGGTTTCGTGGAACTCGTAGTTCAGTGTCTCCGAGGCCGTCATGGCCTCGCGTAAACGATCGAGGATGACCTCCATGTTGTGCGCCGAGGCGCGCTCCGTCTCGACGACCATCGGCATGCCTTCGAGCACACCCTTTGGCGAGCGAATGCTCAAGATCCCCGTACGCGTGTCGTTGGACACGAGGTCGACGACGTCTTGGAGGTTGTCTTCGGTGATCTCGCCGGTCACGAGCCCAGGCCTTCGTGGCACCTCGTCAGCGAGCTCCACGAGCCGACGGGCGATCGTATCGGCCCCTGCGCCCCTTGGAACGATGGCCACGGCGCCCGTCCGGAAATCGTGTCCTCCCTGCTTGAGCACCGCGTCGTTCGATACCACCGCGATTGGGAGCACATCGGTCGCCCTGTTCGCCGCCATGCGTCGCACCACGCCGGCGCCTCCGCGGACCGCCGCGTCCCCGATGAGAACCACCAGGTCCGGAGCGTATACGCGCACCGCTTGCTCGAGCTCGGCCGTTGCACAACCAGCGACGGAGATCCCGTGGCGCCGAAGCGCTTCCCCCAACGCCGTCTGCATCGGCTCGCCCTGGCCTACCATCAAGACGGTAGGCCGGTGCTCCTCCTCCGACATCGTCTGAATGGTGGCTGATTCTGACGGGTTTCGCCAGCTTGGTGCTAGGGGCGCTCTTGGCTACACTCCCGACCACATGACTGCTGTACCGCTGGAGTTCCTCAGGGCGAGCTTTCCGAAGCTCTTTGCCAGGGGGGTGGAAGTTCTCGAGAGCCGGGCCGAAGGTGGCGACGAGCGCGCGCGGCGCATCTTGGATGACGTCAGAGGCGTTACCGGGGCCGCCAGGCTCGAGGTCGATGACCTGCCCCCTGTCGTGCTTTCCGCCCGTCGGGGGGTGCTGAGCTCCGGTGACCTGCCGGCGGACGGGGTTCCGATCAAGATCATCGCGGCGCTTCCAGGTCGCGCGGCCGAGCTGTTGCTCGGAAAGGTGGCGCAAAGTGGAGCCCTCCAGGATGACGAGATCGCGGTCGGAGCCGCGCAGACGGCGTCGAAACGGTTCGAGGACGCCCTTGCCGGCCGGTCTCTCACCTGCGAGGTCACGCTGCGGGGCGTTCCCGAGCTCGGAGACGTACGGGTCCGGCTTGGTTTCAACGTGGTCGAGGTGCCGGAACAGCCCGGGTTCACGGCCGAGATTCAATACTCGGACGTCGAGTCGGTCCAGCGCGGTGCTCTCACGCTTCAGGAGCTCTTCTTGGGAGGCAAGCTCAAGATGGAGGGCGATTACTCTCTGGCCCTCCAGACTGCCATGCAGCTTCTGACGAACCCCCTCTGAACGGAAGATCCCCTTCTCGGCGCCTGAAGCGCGGCGTAACTTGCCCGGGCCTCTCGGGGTTCGTACTCTGACCTTTGTTGACGGGGGGTCATGTTTCGGGCAATCGCCAAGAGTCGCTATCTCGTTCCTGGCTTTCTCTGTTTTGCGCTCGCGTTCGTCGTGGGGCCCGTCGGGGTCGCGTCGGGCCTGTTCGAAGGGGCGGCGGGGGCATCGATCTCCGGCGTCCTCGCTGCGGTGCTCGGAGTCATCGGCTCGATGATCATCGCGTCGGGGTTGCCAGCGTCGATCGAGGTCGAAGCAGTCGATGCCCAGATTCGGCGGATCCACGGTCAGATCGAGGAGGTCGAGGAGGTCATCGGCGAAAACGTCAAGGCTCTGTCGAGCGGGCTCGGCGAGCAGATGGTAGCGATCGAGGAGACCGCTCGCGCTCTGAAATCGATGGCGATTTCCCTTCAGTCGATCAGCGACCGCGTCGAGGCGCTCTCGTCGAGCACCGAAGAGAGCTCTTCGAGTATCTTGCAGATGACCGCCACGAATCAGGAGGTGGCCGAGAACATGACCAATCTCGGCTCGAGCGTCCGTGAGACGGCGTCGTCGATCGAGGAGATGACCTACAGCATCAAGGAGGTCGCGCGAAACGTCGATGCGCTCGCGCTCACCGCCGACGAGACCTCCTCGTCGATGAACGAGATGGACGTATCGATCGACCAGGTCCAATCGAGTGCCAATGAGACGGCTCGTCTCTCGGAGGAGGTTGCTAGCGACGCCGAAACCGGCGCCGAGTCGATTCTCAAAATCACCGAGGAGATCAACCGAATCAAGTCTTCCTCTTTGCAGGCGGTGAGCAAAATTTCCAATCTCGGGGATCGCATCGAAGCGATCGGTGACATTTTGAACGTGATCGACGACGTAGCCGAGCAAACGAATCTGCTCGCGTTGAACGCGGCGATCATAGCCGCGCAGGCTGGCGAGCACGGCAAAGGCTTTGCGGTGGTCGCCGACGAGATCAAGGACCTCGCCGAACGTGCAGGTGCCTCGACCAAGGAGATCGCCGAGCTGATCAAGGCAATCCAGGAGGAAACGAAGAACGCGATCGAGGCTGTCGAGCGTGGCGCGAGCACCGTGGACCGGGGTGTCACGGTGAGCGCAGAGGCGGAGCGGGCCCTGAAGAAGATCCTCGAATCGTCCCGACAGTCGACCGCGATGGTACGCGGGATTGCGCGCGCGACCGTCGAGCAAGCAAAGGGCTCCAAGCAAGTGACCGATGCGATCGGACGGATTGCGGAGACGGTGCAACAGATCGCTGCCGCGACCGCCGAGCAGGCGCGTGGTTCGGAGCTGATCATGCGAAGCGCGGACAACATGAGGCTCATCACCCAGCAGATGGAGCGCAGCAGCCAAGAGCAGGCCGAAGGTGGACGGCAGATGACCAGCGCGATCGAGAGTATCTCCGACATGGTTCATCAGCTCCATCAGTCTCACCGCCAGCACTCGGAGAGCTCCGAGCAAACGCTGATTGCGGCCAACCGCATCCAAGAGCTTACGCGCGACTACGAGAGACGAGTTCGGGGCATGAATCGAGCGGTCGAGCGCCTCCGTCAGATACGTTTCGGGTCGTGAGCTGCATCAAAACCAAGCGACGTTCGGCGGCGCATGCGGCAGATGGCCGCGGATCGCCTCAGGTTGCCTCCCTGGGGGTCGACCCCTCATCTTAGGGAAGTATGTTCGGCATTGGTCCGTTGGAGCTGGCCCTCTTCCTCGTGATCGTCCTTCTCGCGGTCGGGCCCGACAAGTTGCCGACCTTCATGCGGACGGTCGGGAAGGCGCTTCGGCAGGTGCGGAACGCGAGCCGGGAGTTCAAAGACGCGATCGGGCTCGACGAGCTCTTGCGCGAAGGGGACCCGTTTCGGGCTCCTCCGGTTCGTCCGCCGAAAGCGCGTCCGGTCCCGGTCGACCAAAAAGAGCCACCGCCCGACCCCTTGCCCACCGTCGCGTCGCCTCCTGCGCAGCCGGCTACTTTCTCCCCACCTCCGATTCCAAAGGCGCCCGAAGCACCGAGCGCGGCTACGCCCGCTCCCGCAGATGAGCCTGCGTCCGAATCCGAGACGGACGCGTCGGCTGAGGCCAAGCATCCATGACCTCCGATCAGATCCAGGT
Organism: uncultured delta proteobacterium; assembly: GCA_963792825.1. GTDB lineage: Bacteria > Myxococcota_A > Polyangia > Polyangiales > Houyiibacteriaceae > SG8-38. Next base: position 1,056,464 of record CAWBXS010000002.1, read on the forward strand.
ATCGGCTCCCGAACCGACTCGCGTCCCCGAGGGAGACGAGGAGATGACGGTCTTCGAGCATCTGGCCGAGCTTCGGTCCCGCTTGCTGCGTGCCATCGCCGGGTTGATTCCAGCGGTAGTGGTCGCGTGGATCTTCAAGACGGAGATCAAAGACTTCTTGGTGGCGCCCCTCAAACCGGCTTGGGCGAAGCTCCATCTGCCCGGAGAGGCCGTTCTGCGCTTCGCCGGTCCGGCCGATGCTTTCATGATGTACATGAAGAACTCTCTCATTGCGGGAGTGATCCTCGCCTCGCCATGGATCTTCTGGCAACTGTGGATGTTCGTCGCACCCGGGCTCTACAAGAAAGAAAAGGCGCTCGCGATCCCATTCATCCTCGCGTCGACCGTGTGCTTCGCGGGTGGCGCAATTTTTGGATACACGCTGGTCTTTCCCGAAGCGTTCGTCGTTCTGCTCGGTTTCAGCGACGAGACGCTGGTAGCGACCCTGTTCGTGAACGACTACATGCCCTTCTTCCGGAGCATGTTGATCGCCTTCGGCGTCGTGTTCGAGGTCCCCGTGGTCGTGGCCTTTCTAGCGGGAACGGGGATCGTCACCTGGCGCCAGCTCTTGAAATTCTCTCGCTGGTGGATTGTCTGCGCGTCGTTCCTCGCCATGATCCTCACGCCTCAGGACGTGTACAGCATGGTCATGATGCTCGTGCCGCTCGTTCTGCTTTACTACGTCGGCGTGGCCGTCGCGTATGCGATCAGCGTGCTTCCGGGCAAACGGACATCCTAACCGCGTTCGGGAACCGGGTAAGGCGGATACTTGGGCACGTCCTCCGGGATGAACCACTGCTCCCCCCAAAGACTCGCGCCGCCGTCGATGTAGACGCTCTGGCCGGTCACGAAGTCGGCGTAGCGCGACGCGAGATACGTGATCAGATGAGACACTTCGTCTGCCGTGCCGAGCCTGTGCAATGGGTTGGCGTTTTCTGCCGTCTCCAAGAGCTCGGGCGGGTATTGCTTCGTACCGCTCGTCACGATCACCCCTGGCGCGACCGCGTTCACTCGGATGCCGTGGACGGCCCATTCGACGGCAAGCGTCTTCGTCATGTTGTCGACTCCGGCGCGAGCCGCTCCAGTGTGCACCATGCCTGGAAAGCCGCGGATGATCTGGGCGATCACGTTCACGATTCGCCCTCGCTTCTGGGGGATCATCGCATGGTTGGCGACTGCATGGGTCATGCTCCAAGTGCCGATCAGGTTGTTGCGAACCACCGCAGCGAACCCCTTGGGTGAGAGCGCCTCGGCCGTCGTCGGAAACTGTCCACCTGCGTTGTTTACCAGCACGTCGATGCGTCCGAAGCGCTCGAGCACGGACTTCACGTAAGTCGCGATCGCTTCTGGCTCCCGGATGTCGCAGGGGGCGCCGAACGCCTCGACTCCTTTGGAACCGAGCTCGGTCACCGCCGCATTCAGCGGATCTGGGCGTCTTCCACATATCGCGACTTTGGCTCCGAGAAGCCCCATCTCGTTGGCGACGGCCAGACCGATTCCCGTCCCGCCACCGGTGATCAGGACGACCTCGTCCTCGAACAGCCCATCGGCAAACACCTTGTCCATGTCGCCGGACATACCACGCGAGGCAAGCGAGGACGATTCGATGGTCAGCCTGCGGCGACGGTCCCACGACCGCGGGTCAGCGTCGTGACCAGCTCGCGCAAGTCCTCGCCGAAAAAGGGCTTGGGCAGCGTGGCCTCTACGGTCAATCGGCGTGCGATCTCGTTTCGCGCGGAGCTGGCGCTCAGAAGAATCACCGGGACTTCGGTGTGCCTCCATCGGCGCCGGAACTCGCGCAGGAACATCTCGCCGTCTTCGATGGGAAGCATCAGGTCGACGACCATCAAGTCGGGCAAATGTACCTGACACTGAGCCAAGGCCGAACGGACGTCCCCGACGGCGACGACGGAATGCCCGTCCTGTCCGAGCAGAACCTCGAGCATGTGCCGCACGGAGGGATCATCATCCAGAACGAGGATCGTCTTTTTCGCGCTCACCTTTGCATCCTAACAGGACGAGGGCGCCTCGCGAATATGCGCTCACTGCCTACATGGGAGCTGCTAGGCTCACCTTCATGGTCGTTCGTCTCGGCGCTGTGGGTGCGACGCTGTGTTTCCTCGCGGCCTGCGCGGGAAGCATCTCTTCCTCGCCACCTCGGGATGCCATCGAGCCGGCCGATCTATACCCGCTTCAGCTTGGCAATGCGTGGTCCTACGACGTCGATACCGGCGAGGCCTCGACCACCCTCGCGGTCGTTCGAGTGGAGCGATTGGAGGGAGGCATCGCGGAGGTGCGGACCGGAAAATCCGTCGTTCGCTACGAGGTGCTTGCGGAGGGCATTCGCGTGCTTCCCGGCGATCGATGGCTCATCCGGGGTCCGCTCGAGGAGGGCACGTCGTGGCCCGGTCGCGGCGGCCGCACGGCGAAGTTGATCGCGCTCCACGTGACCGTCGACACACCAGCCGGCCACTTCGATCGATGCATCGAGGTATTGGAGACCGGGGGCGAGCTCGACCTCGAAATTCACACCACCTATTGTCCCGACGTAGGACCTGTTCTCGTCGGCTCGACGATGCACTCGAAAGTGAGTGACCGAACCGTCACGGTCTTGGCACGGCTCCGCGGCTACGACGTCACTTCTTCTTCGACGCGCGATCGCTAGGGGCGACCTCGACCTCGACGAAATGCGTACGGAGCTCGACCACCAACGAGAGCGACCCCTCGGCGACGAAGACCTGGCGCCACGTTCGGCCGCTCGCGTCCGTCACTTCGATTGCATGTCGCACGCCTGGTGAAACGCCGAACAGCGCATTGTCGATCCTCCGGCCGTCGAGGAAAATCTCCGATCCGGAGGGCACACCGAGCAGCTCGACGGTCGTCATGCGAGCCGCAGACTCCAACCCCTCCGGGACTCCGCCGCCCAGGTTCGGTTTCCCGAGCGCCCAGGCGATCGCTACCAAGACGGCCAACACCGCGAACGCCATCATCCAACGGCTGTCGAGCACACGTCCGACGGCGTTCAGGGGGGTTTCATCGTCGTTCTTCGGCGGGTGGGGCATCCGAGCTCCGTATCGCGACGGCTTCCCAACGTGCGCGATCGTGCGACCATTGTAGGATGCCCATGCACCCTCCGTCACCTTCCCGGGTGGTTTCGTCGTGACTGCTGCAATTCTCGAAGCGAAGGGCTTGACCAAGAGGTACGGAAATCGGGTGGTCGTCGACCATCTCGACCTCTCCTGCCGCCGCGGCACGGTTCTCGGGCTTCTCGGCCCCAACGGCGCCGGCAAGACCACCACGTTACGGATGCTCTACGGCTTCGTTCCTCCCGATGAGGGATCGATCATCTACGAGGGCAAACCGTTCGCGGAGAATCGTGCCGAGGTGAAGCGCTCCATCGGGGTTTGCACTCAGGACGATTCGCTCGACTACGATTTCACCGTCGCTCAGAACCTCTTCATCTATGCGAGCTATTTCCGTCCGAGAGTCGCCGATCTGAACACGCGGGTTGCGGAGCTCCTCGATCGGTTCGAGCTCGCCCCCTACGCCGATGCCTCGCCACACGTGCTCTCCGGGGGATTCGCCCGGCGTCTTCTCATCGCGCGCTCGATCGTTCACCGACCGAGTGTGCTGTTCCTGGACGAGCCTACGACTGGACTCGACCCGAGCGCGCGTCTCGACGTCTGGGAGCTGGTCGACGGCATGCGAGCCGAAGGTTTGGCGATCGTGCTCACGACGCACTACATGGACGAGGCCGAGCGGCTCAGTGACCAGCTGCTCGTCATCCACGAAGGCCGAAGGGTGGCACACGGCGAGCCGTACCGCGTGATCGATAGCGTGCTCGGGGACCACGTCATCATCGTGCCGCGTGCCGAGCCCGCGCGCGCTGAAATCGCAGCCTGGCTGGACGCCCGGGGTGCCAAGCAGGTCGCCACGGTGCTCGGCGAGCTACGCGTTCCCGTCAGCAAGGAGGACTTAGCCGAGCTCACGGTCCGATTCACTGAGGCAAAATGGCAGGTGCGCCCTCCGAACCTCGATGACCTGTTCATCGCGCTGGCTCGGCGCAACGGGAGAGTGGAATGAGCGCATGGGCGAATCTCGGCGCCGTTGCCGATTGGCGCTCGTGGGCGGTTTTGCGAAGAAATGCCCTCGTTTTCGCTCGAAATTGGCGTACCGCCATCATCCCGCCTGCGATGGAGCCCGTGATCTTCTTTCTCGCGTTCGGCCTCGGGCTGAGCGGTTACATCGACGGTCTCACCTATCGCGGAGTCGAGATCAACTACGCCACGTACGTCGCAGCGGGTTTGATCGCGTACACCGGCTTTGGGACGCCCTTCTACGAAGCACTCTATTCGGCGTACGTACGCATGTTTTACCAAAAGACCTGGGATGGCATCCTCGCGACCCAGGTCGAGCTCCCGAGTGTGGTTTGGGGAGAGATCTTGTGGGGTGCGGTACGCGGTACCGTCAACGTCTCGATCGTCTCTTCGGTGATCGTGGTGTTTGACCTGCTCGGGGTGGTCGACGTCAAGCTACCGTTCCTCTTGTTCATGCCGGTGCTTGGATTCATCGCCGGCTGCGCCATCGCATCGTTTGCGTTGATCTTCACGGCGATCGTTCCCGCGATCGATCACATGAACTATCCGGTGTTCCTGATCGGCTGGCCCGTGAGCCTCGTCAGCAACACCTTCTTTCCAGTGGAGCCAAAGAGCCCGGTGCTCCATGCGCTCATGCAACTGAACCCCGTCTACCAACTAGCCGAGTGCGCGCGAGGCCTTCTGGTGATCGGAAACCCCGGGCCCCACCTCGGGGGGCTGCTCGCATCGACGGCCCTTTTCCTCGTTCCATGCACCCTCGTCTCGATTCGTTTGACGCGCCGGCGAGTCTTGGGTGATTGAGCGGCTGGCACCCGGAAATTCATTTGTCAGATCAAAGGCTTAGATGCGACATCATTGCTTGCATCACCACCCCTTCAAGGCTAGAAACCCCCATGGCTGACCCTCCAATCGCGGAACCGAGGCCGTCCAAGGCAGGTTACGATCAAAGCGCCATCCAGGTGCTCGAGGGGCTCGAAGCCGTGCGCAAGCGGCCGGGCATGTACATCGGGGACCCGCACGACGGAACGGGTCTGCACCATCTGGTTTGGGAGGCGGTCGACAACGCGGTCGACGAGCACCTGGCGGGTTACTGCGACGCCGTCCAGGTGGTCGTTCACTCGGACGGTTCGATTGCAGTGACCGACAACGGCCGAGGCATCCCGGTCGGCATGCATGACAAGGGTGTCAGCGCCGCTGAAGTCGTGATGACTCAGCTCCATGCGGGAGGCAAGTTCAACAGCGAGAGCTATTCCGTATCCGCGGGCTTACACGGTGTCGGTGTCAGTGCGGTCAACGCGGTGAGCGAGTGGTTGAAGATGGAGATCCGCCGCGAAGGCAAGGTTTGGTTCCAAGAGTACGAGCGCGGTGTCCCCAAGGCCCCGTTGGCGCCGATCGGCACCAGCAACAAGACCGGCACCAGGATTACCTTCAAACCCGATCCGCAGATCTTCACGATGACTACATTCAGCTTCGAGGTGCTGAACAACCGTCTTCGGGAGATGTCTTTCTTGAATGCCGGCCTCGAGGTTTCGCTCGAAGACGAGCGGGGCGACGGCAAGAAGGTCGTCCACAAGTTCGCGGGGGGGATTCGCGAGTTCGTCGAGGACCTCAACAAGAAGAAGACACCGCTCCACGACGCGGTGATCTACCTGCGCGCCGTCAAAGACGGGGTCGACGTGGAGATCGCGATGCAGTGGAGCGACTCCTACAACGAGTCGATTTTTCCCTACACGAACAACGTTTTCAATCGCGATGGCGGCACCCACCTGACCGGCCTTCGCACCGCGCTGACCCGTGTCATCAACCAGTACGGGTCGCGCGAGAAGCTCCTGAAGGACCTCAAGAACCCTCTGAGCGGCGAGGATGTGCGTGAGGGCCTGACGGCCATCATTTCCGTCAAGCACCCGGACCCCGCCTTTTCCTCCCAGACCAAGGACAAGCTGGTTTCGAGCGAGGTGAAAGGCATCGTCGAGAGCATCGTCAACGAAACACTCAGCCAGTACCTCGAGGAGAACCCGAAAGAGGGAAAGCGCATCGTCGAAAAAACGGTCCTCGCCGCCCGCGCGCGGGAGGCGGCACGCCGCGCACGAGAGATGGTCCAACGGAAGGGGGTGCTCGATGCGAGCACCCTTCCGGGAAAGCTAGCGGACTGCCAAAGCAAGGATCCAGGCGAGTCCGAGCTCTACATCGTCGAGGGCGATTCGGCCGGCGGCAGCGCCAAGCAAGGGCGCGACCGCCGCTTTCAAGCCATTCTTCCGTTGCGCGGAAAGATCCTCAACGTCGAGCGTGCGCGCTTCGAAAAGATGCTTTCGAGCGCCGAGATCGGCACTCTCATCACGGCGCTGGGTTGCGGCGTCGAGGGTGGTGAGAATTTCGACATCGACAAGCTTCGCTATCACCAAGTCATCATCATGACCGATGCGGACGTCGACGGATCGCACATTCGAACGCTGTTGTTGACGTTCTTCTATCGTCAGATGCCACAGCTCATCGACAAGGGCTATCTCTACATCGCGCAGCCTCCGCTCTACAAGGTGAAGAAGGGGAAGAAGCTCCGCTACCTCCAACATGACGAAGCGCTCAGTCGATATCTGATCGAGATCGGCACCGAGGGCATCGAGCTCAGCGTGAAGGAGGGCAGCACCCGGCTGACGGGTCAGCCCCTCCGGAACCTTCTCACCGACCTCGCACGTTTCCGACTGCTTCTCGACAACGTCGGGCATCGGGTCGACCCACTCGTCGTCGAGGCACTCGTCACCGCGACCGACCTTGCCGTGGAAGACCTAGCGGAAAGAGACAAAGTCGAGGCCGCAATCGGGGCGCTCGAAACCTACGTTCACGCCAAGCGCGAAGGAACCCTCGAAGCGACCATCGAGCAAGACGAAGAGCACGACCGCCATCGCATTCTCATCGAGACCGAGGACGGGGGCTCACGGCGCGTCACGACGGTCGATTTTGATTTCCTTTCTTCGGGAACGATATCGGAGCTTCGCCAGATTCGCGAAGGCATCCGAGCGCTCGGGGATCCGCCGTTCGTCTTGACCATGCTCGACAAAGACGGGCAGCCGACGGGTGAGCCCTCGGAGGTTGCAGACGTCGACGAGCTGTGGGCTTCCATCGACGCTCGCGCGCGGAAGGGGCTCGGGGTTCAACGGTACAAGGGTCTCGGAGAGATGAACCCCGATGAGCTGTGGGAGACGACCATGGACCCGGAATCGCGTACGCTGCTTCAGGTACGGATCGAAGACGCCCTCGAAACGGAGGGCTTGTTCAGCGTGCTGATGGGCGATCAAGTCGAGCCGCGGCGGGCCTTCATCGAGAGCAACGCGCTCAACGTCACCAATCTCGACATCTAGCTGGCGCGAAGCGAGCGACGGAGCAGCGACTCGATTGCCTCTTCCACACGCGGGACCTCCTCTTGGATCTCGTCGAGGAGAAGCCTGATGGCTTCGACACCACCTTCGCGTTCGATGCTTCCGAGGAGCTCGCCGACGCGTGTAGCGCCGATCTGCTTGCTCGCTCCCTTGATCGAGTGGGCCGTCCAATGCACGGCGTCCATGTCCCCTTCGTCCAACGCGGCGATGAGCTTGCCCAGCGAGCCTTTGAGTTGGCCGATGTAGGTCACCATGAGGTCCTCAATGAATTCGTCGTCTTCTCCGTCGAATGAGGCGAGCCGGCGAACCATCTCGAGGTCGAGAGCGGGCGGCGGGGGCAGAGTCGATATCGATCCCGAACGGCTCCGCGACGTCGGAATCCATCGTTCGAGCGCCTTCGCGAGCATCGAGATGCGGACCGGCTTGCTGATGGCCTCGTTCATTCCTGCTTCCAAGCAGCGTGCCCGATCGGCTTCGGTGACGCTGGCGGTGAGTGCAATGACAGGAAGTCCCTCCCGCCCAGGTGACCTTCGAATGCGCTGAGTCGCTTGAAAGCCGTCCATGAGGGGCATGTAGCAGTCCATGAACACCAAGTCGTACTCGTTCCTCAAGGCCTTCTCGAGCGCGTCCCTCCCGTCGGTCGCCACGTCGACCTCGCATGACAACTTCTTCAGCAAGGCTTCGGTGACCATGCGGCTCGTCGGATTGTCTTCGGCCACCAGCACGCGTGCGCCTTCGCGGATCACGAGATGCCCCGTGCCATCGGCGTCTGCCACCCGCAGGGTATCCTCAGGCCCCGGCTCGAGATCGATCTCCACCGAAAAGCTGGTTCCCTCATCGAGCTTGCTCATCACGCTCAGCTCTCCGCCCATCAGATCGACCAGCTTCTTGGTGATGGCAAGACCCAACCCGCTCCCGCCGGCTGCGCCTTTCGAGGTCGAGTCAGCCCGATGGTATCGCGTGAAGAGTCGAGCGAGAGATTGCTCCGACATGCCGATCCCGGAGTCGTGCACCGACAGACGAATCCGGGTCTTATCCGAACGTGTCAGCGACTCTGCTCGCAGGACCACGAAGCCGGACTCCGTGAACTTGATCGCATTGTGAACCAGGTTCAGAAGCACCTGCCGGATTCGGCCAGCATCTCCGATGAAGTTCGGGTTTGCGAAACCCGACATTTCCATCTCGAGGGCGAGTTTCTTCGCGGCCGCGCGAGGCTGCATCAGCTCGATGACCCCGTCCATGAGGGCCCGAATGTCGAACGACGAATGCTCGAGCTCGAGCTGCCCCTGCTGAAGCCGAGAGAAGTCGAGAATCTCGTCCACGATGCCGACGAGAGCGTCGGCAGACTCGCGAATTGCCCGAATCATTCTCTCTTGTTTGTGATCGAGCTCCGTATCGAGCAGCAGGGCGCTCAAGCCGAGGACGCCGTTCATCGGCGTGCGGATCTCGTGACTGACGTTGGCCAGTAGCTCGACTTTCGCCTGCGAGGCCCGCTCGGCGGCGAGCCGGAGCTCTTCCAAGCGAACGAGGGTATGCTGGCGCACGTAGTGGAGGCCGATTGCAACGGCGGAAAAGCCGGAGAGGTAACCAACGCTCCGCACCCAGTTGACTCCGTCGATCGATAGTGACGTGATGCCCCAGCCGAGATCTCCCAAGATCATGATGGCGATCAACCAGCGTCGGCTGTGAATCACCGCACCCGCCGAGAGCTGGATCAATGCGTAGAGGTAGAAGTCGGATGGCTCTCCGCTGAGCGCATAGCCGAGCGTCACCGTCGCGTTGACGACCAGAAACAGAACACCACCGATGCGGACCGACCACATGATCGGCGGGGGTTGCCGATGTGCGCGCCACCCGACCGCCAGGATCGCGACGCCGGTCAGCCCATACATCGTCATCAGCCTGAGCCCGGTCTGATCGAGGACAGCCGACCACTGGCCCGCGGCGAGTCCGAGATAGGCGAGCCCTGCGCAGAGCATCATGGTGACGAGATGCCGCCCGGTGATTCGGTTGAACATCGCCCAACGCTCGTCCGGACCAAGTGGCGCATGGGCAGCCAGAGTCTCTCGGGAGGGCCCCAACCGCGGCTCAGGAATTTCGAGCTCCTCTCGTTCCACCCCCATCGGACCCAGTGTATCGGCCCACGAAGGACGATTCATCACGACTCGGGTGGGAATTTGTGGCGTGCCTCACCAATCGTGCGAAGCGCAGCCTCGTGGAGCAACCCATTCGATGCGACGAGCTTTCCAGTGCGCGGGTCTGCGGTGCGTCCCTCGTAGGTCGAAAGTTGGCCGCCTGCCTCCTGCACGATGAGCGCGCCTGCGCACATGTCCCATGCTTGGAGCCCCCGTTCCCAGTAGATGTCGTACGTCCCGTCGGCGACCAAGCACAGGTCGATCGATGCTGCGCCGCATCGACGTACGCCTCTGGCTCGCCGAAGGAACTGTGCGAGCTCGGCGTGGTTGTTGTCGGGATTCGACCATCGGTCGTATGGGAATCCGGTCGCGCAGAGCGCCTGCTCGAGCTGATCGCGTGCGGACACTTTGCAGAGCTCGTCGTTTCGAAACGCACCCATTCCCGCCGCGGCCTTCCAGGTAACGCCGAGAGCTGGCGCGTGAACGACACCGACCAAGCCCTGTGACCCACGATAAAGCGCGATCGAAACCGAGAAAAAGAAGTGCCCGTGGGCAAAGTTGGTCGTACCGTCGATCGGGTCGACGTACCAGACGAGCTCGCCGGCGCCCGTCTCGGCGCTCTCTTCGCCGACGATCCGGTGCTGAGGGAACGCTCGGTCGAGCCGTTCGCGAATCAGGCTCTCGCTATCGAGGTCGTATTGGGTCAGCAGGTCGAACCGCCCCTTGCGGGAGATCTCTGTCTTCGAGCGCCAGCCCTTCATCACGAGCTCGCCGGCTTCGACCGCGATGCGCTCCGCGAGCTCAAGGGCGCGGGGGCTTTCTACCGGGAGGTCCATGAAGCCCTGCATTTTCGCGGATTTCTGAGGCCGTGCCATGCCGGTTTGAGACGCCCGCTCGTGTTCACTGGCATTTCGGCCTCAGAACCCGTAAAAGTCCGGGCGCGGCGAAGCGCCCCGCTCGGGCGCGACCCGATGTAGGCAAGTGTAGTCATGTCGGACAAAGAGCTCGTCACGCCCAGTCTTCGCAATCCATTCGAGATGGAGGCCGACGTACGCGCGGCTGCCGACGAGCACGAGGGCGAGGGTCCATACGACATCGCCGTTCGGGAAGGACACCAGCTTCGCGCGCGCCCGCGGACGGCGGCAGGCCCGGTTCAAATCGGCAAACAACACGCCAAACGGCGCATGACCGTTTGGGAGCGCATGGACGTGCTGCGCGATCCCGGCACCGAACCGACGATTCTTTATCAGAATTGGGGTCCGAATCTCGATGGCGCCTCGATCGTCACCGCAGTGATCATGGTGGAGGGACGCGAGGTTGCTCTGTATGGGCACGACTTCACGGTTCGTGCGGGCTCGATGGACGCAACCAACGGGACCAAGCTCGCCAATCTGATCCGCCTGGCTGGGCGTCAGGGAATGCCCCTGGTTGGGATGAACGACAGCGCGGGTGCCTTCGTGCCGGCGGGGATTGGCGGCCTAGACGGTTATGCAGAAGCGTTCACCGCGCTCCGCCTGATCAGCGGCGTCGTTCCGAGCATCATGTGCATGTTTGGTTACAACGCAGGCGGCGGATCGTATCTACCGCGCCAGGGCAGCTTCATGATTCAGCCTGCCAATACCTTCTTCGGTCTGACCGGCCCAGGTGTGGTGAAGACCGTGCTCGGCGAGGACGTGACCGCGGACGAGCTCGGAGGCCCCGGTGTCCACGGCCAAAGCGGGGTCGTCGACCTGACGGTTCGCGACGAGGTGGGTGCGCTACGAACGGCACGCAGGCTGCTGAGCTATTTGCCGGGCAACAACCACGAGTTCGCACCATATCAAGAGACCTCCGACCCGATCGATCGTCCGACGGGGGCAATAGCCACGCTTCTTCGAAAAGCGTTCAACTCGCCAACGGGGTTCAACACGCCGATCGACGTCAGCATCATCCTCCAACAGATCTGCGATCACGGCGATTACTTCGAGCTCCAACCGCAGCGAGCACGCAATACGATTACGGCGTTCGGCCGATTGGGGGGCCACGTAGTCGGGTTCGTCTGTAACAACAGCGCGGTGGCGTCGGGGCAGATCGACGTCGACGCGGCCTTCAAGAATTCGCGCTTCATCCGGTTCTGCAATCTGTACAACATTCCCGTCATCTTCATGGAGGACACGACTGGATTCCTACCTGGCCGCGACCAGGAAAGCCGCGGCATCGTACAGGCAGGCCGGGCCATGCTCGACTCGATCATCGATCTCAGGACGCCACGTCTTCTGTTGATCCTCCGCAACGCGTTCGGCGGAGCGTATGCCGCCTTCAATTGTTATGCGACGGGCGCTGACCACGTGATGGCGCTTCCGACGACTCGTGTTGCCGTCATGGGCCCTGCCGGCAAGGAGTTTGTCTACAAGAAAGAGATGCGGGAGATGGAGCACCGCGCCAAGCTGCGGCTTCGAGAGGCGCTCGACGCAGGTGCCTCGAAAGAGGAGGCGGAGGCCGAGGTCGCAGCGTGGCTGAGGGAACAGGACGCGGCGTTCAGCGCGCGGTACGAGAAGGAGCTCATGAATCCGAAGGAGGCGTTGAGCCTCGGTTCCATCTCCGAAATCGTCATGCCAACCGACGTGAGGGCGGCGCTCGCGAAAAACCTCAATTTCTACCTCTCGCACTACACTCCAGAACCGCTGCGGGCAGTCCAGCGGGAGTTCCACTGATGGCTTCGAACGGCTACCTGCATAACCCCCTCATTCATCGGGATCGCAGGCTCGGACAAAGCGAGTCCGACTGGGTTCGTTCCTTCAGCTGCGAGGATATGACGGTCCTCATCGTATGCCGCGGACCCATTCGGCAGGAGGCGCTCGACGTCTTCGGCGAGATGGGGATGACGAAGGTGGGAATTCTTCTTTCGGAGAAGGACTCGATCGTCTACCCGAGGGCGCTCGCTCCCGAGCTTCGGCGCTTGGATCCTTCGCGTGTGCATGCGGTACTGGACTACACGGGTGCGAGCAAGGAGGAGCGAGCCGAGCGGATCGCACAAATCATCGGGATCGCGAAGGACAACGGGTACGACTACATCTTCGCCGGTTACGGCTTCATGGCGGAGGACGAAGACTTCGTCCGTTCCATCGAAGACGCCGGCCTTCGTTTCATCGGCCCCTGCTCGCACACGGTCCATGCGGCTGGGTTCAAGGACGAAGCCAAACGCACTGCCGAACGAGTCGGCGTCAGCGTCACCCCGGGCGTAAACAACTCCACGGCCCGGCTCATGCTTTCGAAGTATCCCGATCGAAAAGCACTCAAAGCTCTCGCAGACAAGCACGGGCTCGATCTCGTCGGGGCCGATGTCGAAGACGGCGACCTTGCTTCGCTGGCGGACGCGATCTTGGGAGCTTCTTACGATGCTGGCATCGACCTCTACACGGTGGACGAGCTCGCCGAGCAGATTCGAATCGAGGTTGCATCGATCTTGAACGAGAACGAGGGCAGCCGAGTTCGTCTCAAAGCCATTGGCGGCGGAGGCGGCAAGGGGCAGCGAATCCTCAGCGCTGCCCAAGAGGCACCCGCCATGGTGCGGGAGATCCTCGGCGAGGTGAAGGCGCTCGGCGTCGGCGACAACAAGAACATTCTGGTCGAGCTCAACATCGAAACCACTCGTCACAACGAGATCCAGCTGCTCGGCAACGGTGAGTGGACGATCTCCCTAGGCGGACGCGATTGTTCGCTGCAGATGCACGAGCAGAAGCTCCTCGAGGTCTCGATTACGCAAGAAACGCTCGCCGCTGCAGTCGAACGAGAGCGTGCCGTGGGCAACGAGGCCCACGCAGCGGCCATCGAGCAGGACCTGCAGATTCTCCGACGGATGGAAGAACAAGCGGAGCGCTTCGGTGAGGCGGTCAAGCTCGACTCCGCCTCGACTTTCGAATGCATCGTCGACGGAGCGCGGCACTACTTCATGGAGGTCAACACGCGGATTCAGGTCGAGCATCGCGTGTCCGAGCTGTGCTATGCGCTTCGCTTCCGCAATCCGCACGCACCGGACGACCACTTCGATGTCCTCTCGATCGTGGAGGCGATGGCTTTGCTCGCCAAACACAAGGCTCGCTTGCCGCGGCCCGAGCGCATTCAGCGCGATGCGGCCGCAGTCGAGGCACGCCTCAACGCAACCGATCAGTCCCTCTCGCCTCACGCTGGCGGCGAGATCATGTCGTGGTCGGATCCGATCGAAGGCGAGGTTCGTGACGATCAAGGCATCTGCTTCAAGAACCCCGACACCAATCTCTTCATGCGGTACAAGCTGGCGGGCGCATACGACAGCAACATCGCTCTTCTCGTGACGACCGGTGATGACCGCCGTGACAGCTACGAGCGTCTACGAGAGGTGCTCAGGTGCACGGTTCTTCGTGGACCCGATCTGCAAACCAATCTGCAGTTTCACTACGGACTGGTCCATTGGTTCCTCGCGAACGGTGTGGATGCCAAGCCGACGACGCGATTCGTGGTCCCTTATTTGACGCTCGTTGGCGAGCTCCTCCATGAAGCAAACGAAATCGACCCAGAATATGCCTACGACCGCCTGTGCGGCCAGTACTCGAAAGCCGCTTCGGCGGATGCTGCAGCCGCGAGGGCGACGAACGACATCTCCGTTCTGAAGAGGACACTGATCGGCCGACCTCTCGGCAGGTTGCTGCGGCAGCCCCATCTTCTTTCGGCTTGGCTCAGCGCCAACAAGGACAGCTTCGAGGTCAACAAGCGCCGCGTCACCTGGCTCCGGAACCCGCTCCTGGTGCTGGCGGAAACCTATCACTTGCTGCACATGAACGCCGAGGTGGACCTTCCTGCCGCGCATCGAATTTGGGAGCAGGACCAGGCCGTTCTGCGAGACGGAACCGCTTTTTACAAAGCCGTGCAGGAGCGCATGGGCGATCGGCCGTGGGCAGAGGTCGATGAGCTCCTGAAATCCGACGAGCCTGCAAAGGGATTCAACACAAAAGAGTGGCGAAGGGTGCGTGAAGCACACCTCGGCTTTCAGCTCGGGATCGAGCTCTACGGTCTCTTGCCCTTGATCGCGGACAAAGTCGGATTCTACGATCTTCGGGTCAACGACGATTTGACCATCGACATACCCGCTCGACTCCTCGATCGCGACCACCAAACGAAGATGAAGAAGGTCCTAGTCCCGCCCCCGGTCAACAAGGCCGATGAAATCGTCGCCGTGAGCGGCGGCATGTTCTATGCGCAGGAAGCGCCTGGCATGCCTCATTTCATCCAAGAGGGGCAACACTTCGAGGCCGGTGATCCGCTCTACATCGTCGAGGTGATGAAGATGTTCAACAAGGTGTACGCGCCATTTTCTGGAACTGTCGACCGAATCCTCGTCGAGTCCAACGGTACGATCGTGTCGAAAGGTCAACCGCTCTTCAAAGTCACCCCCGACGAGCAGGTCGTCGAAGAAGACCCTGCCGTGGTCGAGGCTCGAGTCCGGTCCAACACGGAGCGCTACCTAAGCGCCGTCGCCTAACCAATCGACATCACGGCGTTCGGACGTGGGATCGTGGGTGCGCTCATAGCCGGTCGTCACGACTCGTCGCCAGCACGACACGGTTGCGTCCCGCCGCTTTGGCACGAAAGAGGGCGCGGTCGGCGGTGGTCATCAGCCGTGCCTTGAGACGGCTCGGCGCCTGACCGTCGAGGTCTCTCAGGCCGCGAAGCGTGGCGACGCCGACGGATACCGTGATCCTCGGCAGCGTTCCTCCGGGCCGCATGGGCCCGGCCGTGTTGGACGCGACGTGGCTCCGGAGATGCTCTGCCAGCGCACGGGCACTTTCCTTGCACGCTCGCCTTTGGACCACGACGAACTCGTCACCTCCGAAACGAAACACCTCACCGACGCCCGCGGCGGCTTCGCGTAGGGCCTTGCCGGTGCGTTTGAGCGCTTCGCTGCCGGCCGCATGCCCGAGCTTGCTGTTGAGGCGTTTGAGATGGTCGACGTCGACGAACATGAGAGCCATGTCACGCTCGTTTCGCCGTGCAGCCGTCAAGGCTTTCGTGAGATTGCCGTTCAGCTCCCGCACGTTCCGAAGGCCTGTCAGCGGATCGTGGGCTGCAAGGCCTTGCTGTCGTCGCAGCGACGAGGTTTGAATCAACGTCGTAACGATGTACGGCGCGAGCCCCATGACGAGGCGTTTGTCACTCGCAGTGAAGCGCGACGGCGAGGTCGGGTTGACCAGCTGCAAGAGCCCGAGCGTGCGGCGGCCGTCCCGTAGGACGGCCAACAATGCCCATCGGGTTTGGTGAACGGAGCGTATCGAAAACTGAGGGTCCGAGCTGAAGGCCGAAGTGACGAAAGGCGCGTGACGCCGCAACGCGCGCTTCGCCAGCCCAGAGTCCGGGGGAGCCCCTCGCTCGAGCAAGAACCTCGCATCGGGACCGCACGAAGCAACGCAACGAAGCGAGTCCGCCCTTTCCCCGATGAAGATCGCGCCCGCCGTGGCGCGAGCCGAGATCGCCGCGGCTTCGAGCCCTTCTTCGAGCACACGAATGAGCGGTCGCGCCCGGACGTTCGACGCCTCGAGAACGGGTTCCTCGAGCTGTGCCCCCCTCAAGGTGTGAATCCGCACAGTCAAATCGTAGGCAGTCCGAACACGACAAGCCAACGGAGTGCTCCATTGTGGTGGGTTGTAGGTGTCATCGCGTCCGTGTTGCACTAAGCTAAGAGCCAGGGGGCTGCGTTGCCGAACAAGGACGATCTTCTTAGACAATACCGCACGATGATGGTGATTCGACGCTTCGAAGAAGAGGCGGCGCGCAATTATGCGAAGGGCAAGATCGGGGGATTCCTCCACCTCTACATCGGACAAGAGGCGATCGCGGTCGCCGCCGCCGAGGTGCTCGAACCGGGCGACTACATCTTTCAAACCTACCGCGACCATGGCATCGCGCTTGCGCGCGGAATGTCTCCGAAAGCCGCGATGGCCGAGCTCTTTGGCAAGGATACGGGTTGCTCGCGAGGGCTCGGAGGCTCGATGCACATGTTCGACGTCGAGAGGGGCTTTCTCGGCGGATGGGCGATCGTGGGCGGGCATCTCGCTCTTGCTGCGGGAACGGCGTTCAAGTCGAAATATGCGGGCGACGACCGTGTCACGATCTGTTTCTTCGGAGAGGGCTCGACCAACATCGGCGGCTTTCACGAGGCGATGAGTCTCGCGGGCCTCTGGAAGCTTCCAGTCGTTTTCGTCTGTGAAAACAATCAGTATGCGATGGGCACCCCGCTCGAGCGAACGAGCCCAATCAAGGACCTGTCGATCAAGGCGCAAGGCTACGGCATGGCGGGCGATCGGCTCGAAGGCCACGACGTGCAGACCGTGCAAGAGCACCTCGGCAAAGCCATCGGCCGCGCGCGCTCGGGCGACGGCCCCACTTTCGTCGAGATACAAACCTACCGTTTTCGAGGCCATTCGATGAGCGACCCGGCGAAGTACCGTACGCGCACCGAGCTCGAGCAGCGCAAGCAACAAGATCCGGTCGTCGTGGCGCGCGAGAGGCTACTCGAGCTCGGAGTCGACGAGAGCACGCTCGACGACCTCGATCTCGAGGTCGACGGGGAGATCGACGCAGCCGTGCAGTTTGCCGAAGAGTCGGAGCCCGCACGAGAGGATGTCGCGATGGGCGTGGTGCTTGCACCGGAAGGTGATTCATGAGGGAGCTTCGCTATCGAGAGGCGCTACGAGAAGCAATGCTCGAGGAGATGGAGCGCGACGATCGCGTCTTCTTGATGGGCGAGGAGGTGGGACACTACCAAGGAGCCTACAAGGTGTCCGAAGGACTCCTCGACAAATTTGGGGAGAGGCGCGTGATCGACACCCCGATCGCCGAGGCGGGATTTGCCGGTGTCGGCATCGGCGCAGCCATGGTCGGGCTCCGGCCGATCATCGAATTCATGACGTGGAACTTTTCGTTCGTCGCTTTCGACCAAATCATCAGCAACGCTGCCAAGGTTCATCAGATGAGCGCCGGCGCGATTCAGGTGCCGATCGTGTTTCGCGGCCCAAATGGGGCTGCCAAGCAAGTCGCCGCCCAACACAGCCACAGCGTAGCCCCCTTCTACACGAACATTCCGGGCCTCCACGTCATTCAGCCGAGCACGCCACGTGACGCCAAGGGCCTGCTCAAGAGCGCGATTCGAAGCAACAATCCGGTCGTGTTCCTCGAGGGCGAAACCCTCTACGGTGTCAAAGGAGAGGTGCCGGACGAGGGTGTTGAAGAGCTCATCCCCATCGGCCAGAGCCGGATTGCACGGACGGGTACCGGCTGCACCGTCGTGACATGGGGACGGCCCTACTACACCGTCATGGCAGCCGCAGACAAGCTCGCGGCCGAAGGAATCGAGTGCGAGGTCGTGGACCCGCGCACCCTTCGTCCTCTAGACACGGCGCTGATGGTGGAGAGCCTCCGTAAAACCAACCGCTGCGTGGTGGTTCACGAGGACTGGCCCTACGGTGGGCCTGGCGCAGAAATCGTCGACCGGCTTCAGCGCGAAGCCTTCGACTACCTGGATGCACCGCTCGAGCGCGTGACGAGCCTCGACGTACCCATGCCATACGCGCTGAATTTGGAGGACAAGGTCCTTCCGACCGAGGATCGAGTCATGGACGCCGTCAGGCGCGTCAGCTACGCGAAGTAAGACATGGCCAAGATCATCGGACTCCCCAAGCTCTCCCCGACCATGGAAGAGGGAACCCTCGTCGCCTGGATGAAAAAAGAAGGAGATGAAGTCGATGTCGACGATCTCCTGGCCGAGGTCGAGACCGACAAAGCAACGATGGAGTTCCGCTCGTTCGATCGCGGGGTGCTCTTGAAGATCTTGGTGCCCGAAGGTGAAACGCTGGAGCCGGATGTTCCCGTGGCGATCATTGGAAAGGCCGGCGAGGACATCAGCGACCTGCTGTCGCAAGTGAAGGCGGGGTCCGCGGGAAGGGCAGCGCCAGTGTCGGCCGCTGCGTCAGCGTCAGCACCAGCGTCAGCATCAGCACCAGCGCCAGCGGAAGCGTCAGCGGCGGTGACAGCGGAAGCGTCAGCGGCGGTGACAGCGGAAGCGTCAGCGGCGGTGACCGCGCCGGCTGCAGCGCCAGTGTCGGCGCCAGCGTCTGGCTCGGGGGTTGGGGGAGGACGGATTCTTTCCTCTCCTCTTGTCCGCCGATTGGCGCGCGAACGGAGTATCGACCTCCGGACGGTGGAGGGCTCGGGGCCACATGGGCGGGTCGTCAAGCGTGACATCGAGTCTCACCCGGGCGCGGCGGTCGCCGGCCGATCGACTGGCGCCGAGCGTCTTCCGCCTCGAGTCGAGACGGCTGGCAGCACGCGACGTACGATCGCGCGGCGCCTGACCGAGTCGAAGCAGAACGTTCCCCACTATTACCTCACCATCGACGTCGATATCGGACCGCTCGCCGATGCGCGGGCGGCGATGAACGCCGAGCTCGAGACCTCGGGCCGCAAAGTCTCCCTCAACGATTTGATCATCAAAGCGGTCGCAGCTGCGCTTCGTCGTGTTCCCGAGGTCAACGCCTCGTGGATGGGCAAGGAGATCCACCATCATCAGGTGGTCGACATCTCGGTGGCCGTCGCCATCGACGACGGTTTGATGACTCCAGTGATCCGCGATGCAGACCGGAAGGGCGTCGCTCAGATCGCCGAGGAGGTCCGCGACCTCGCGGCCCGTGCGAGAGAAAAGAGGCTTCAGCCTGAAGAGATGACCAACGGAACGTTCTCGATTTCGAATCTCGGCATGTTTGGCATCGAAGAGTTCGCCGCGGTCATCAATCCACCCGAGGGCGCGATTCTGGCAGTTGGTGCGCTTCGTCGCGAGCCCGTCGTAGAGGGCGACCAAATCGTGCCCGGTCGCCGCATGCGGTTCACGATGAGCTGTGATCATCGCGTGATCGACGGGGCCACTGGTGCCAGATTCTTGGCGGCATTCAAGCGAATCGTCGAGTCACCACTCAACATGTTGTTGTAGACGCAGCATCATCAGCACGTGCCGTGGAAGCGTTTGGCATCCGCTGGGAAGATCTTCCCCGGATTCAAAATGTGCTTCGGATCGAAGACGTCCTTGATTCTCTGCTGGAGCGCGATCAATTCGGGAGATTGCTCCATGGGCAGGTAGGGCGCCTTCAAGATGCCGATTCCATGCTCGCCGCTGAGTGTGCCCCTGAGGTCGATCACCCGCTGAAAGAGAGATTTGATCGCCTCGTCGACACGGGGTCTGTCGTCGGCATCGTTCCAGAGGAAATTCACGTGAAGGTTTCCGTCTCCCGCGTGTCCGTACGTCGGCATCACCAGCTGATGCCGGTCGGCGAGCTCCGCGCAATAGCCGAGGAGGGCCGCGATCTTGGTGCGGGGCACGACGATGTCCTCGGAAAGCTTGTGTTTGGCTTGTCGCTTCAAGCTGTAGCTCAGCTCGCGGCGCGACGCCCAAAGACGCTCGCGTTCGCTGCCGCTCTGCGCCACCAACACCTCGAGCGCGTCGAGATCGAACAAGATGTTGCCGGTACGCTCGAGCTCTGCCCCGAGCTTGGCCTCCTCGCCGTCGAGCTCGATCAGCAAGATCGCCTTGGTCTCGTTCGGGATCGTCAATCCAGCTTCGGGACGCACGATGCGGATCGCCTCTTCGTCCAGGAGCTCGATGCATGAAGGGAGCTGTCCCTGCGCGAGGAGCGTCGAGACGACAGGTGAAACCTCGTCGAGGTTCGAGAAGCATGCCAACGCCGTGACCGTGGCTTCGGGCTTCGGAATCAGCCGCAAAGTCGCCTCCGTCACGATCCCGAGCGTGCCCTCGCTTCCCACCATCAAGGAGGTCAGGTCATAGCCGGTCACGCCCTTCTTCGTTTCGCGCCCGAGCTTGAGGATTGTCCCATCCGCCAACACGACGTCCATCCCCATCACGTATTCTCGCGTGACGCCGTACTTGAAAGCTCGAGGACCACCGGCGTTGGCCGCCAAATTCCCGCCGATCGCGCAAGAATCTCTCGAGTTCGGATCGGGAGGATAGTAGAGCTTCTGCTCCTCGGTAGCCCGCTTCAGCTCACCCGTGATCACGCCAGGTTGGACGTGAGCGGTGAGCTCGTGCGCATCGATGCCTTCGATGGCATTCATCTTCTCGAACGCGAGCACGATGCCGCCCGGCACGGGGACCGCACCACCGACCCGCCCGGTTCCGCCGCCTCTAGGCGTCACCGGAACCTCGTGCTGATATGCCGCCTTCATGACGGCCGACACGTCGGCCGTGCTCGTCGCACGGACCACGGCCTCCGGCATGCACGGGGTCGCCTCGCTCTCGTCATGCGCGTACCCCTCGAGGACGCTCGGGTCCCGAATCACCGAGCCGCTTCCGCAGGCCTGCTCTATCGCGATCAAGGCGGCTTCGAGAGAGGACATCCCCGGGATCGTTGGGGCGGGCGCCGCGTTGGTCAAGCTCAAGGAACCGCCGGGGTGCGAACGGTCGTCACAAGCGCTATCCTCCTCTTCCCCGAGGCACGCCCGACCTGCGAAGGCCAGGCGGGCCGCCCCCACCCCATGCGATTCTTTGCTTGCGTTCTGCTGACCGCTGCGGCTGCGGCCGGCTGTGGTGAAACGGCTGCCCCGACGCTCCCGGAGGATGCGGAGCGCGACGCATCGATCGATCCAGACGGGGGTGTCCCCGATGGATCCGTCGGCGACGCCGGCCCCGACGCCAGCATCCCGCCCGACGGCGGCGACGCAGGGCCGGACGGAGGAGGCTCATGGTGTAACACCAGCGTGCTCTGTCCGGCGTGCCCGGACCCGGCTGCCCTCTGCGACGACGACACCCCATGCGGGATCGGCGAGGTCTGTCTGGCCACCGGTTGCGACGACTTCTCGCGCTGCTTCGTCACCGGGGGCGGAGCCTGCGACGTGGACGAGGACTGCGGCAAGCCCGCGTACCAGTGCAACCCAAGCATCGGTCGGTGTCTGCGCGCCGAGCCCGGTTGCGACGACTCCAACGACTGCGTTGCGGGCTTTGCCTGCGAGAGCGGCGCTTGTGTCGACCGCCGTGTGCCCTGCGAAACCGGCTCCGACTGCCCCCACGGGTTCACCTGTTTCTTTGCGAGCATCGATCAGAGGTTCTGCCGGCGCATCACGCGCCCTTGCGGCGCCGACCTCGACTGCCTCACGCTCGGCGTTCCGTGCGGAGACGCCGACGGCGATGGTTCCCGCGAGTGCATGCCGTCGCTGATGCCGAACGCGCCCACCCCCGAGTCGTGCGACAAGACCCAATGCACTGATGACGCCGCCCCCGTGTGCGAAGCAACCGTGCAGGGGACCCGGGCGGTCTGCGGACTGTTCGGTCCCTGCGTCTCGGCTGCCGATTGTGCGGACGGCTTCGAGTGCCGCGACCTTTGGGGGGACGGCCGGATGGAGTGCGTGCTGCCTCCGGGTTCCTGTGTAGATTCGAGCGACTGCACGCCTGGTCAGGTCTGCGGGTCTCCCCGTGCGGGCGGCCCGCCAAGCTGTGCGACTGGGGCCGCGATGTAGCACTTACGCTACGCGCCGATCTGCGGTACTGTAGGTTCCCTTGAATGTGAGCAATTTCACAATGATATCGACTCGAAAAACCACTCGACGGTGGGTCCTTGGCGCGACGCTGATCGCCGTTGCCGCGTGCGGCGACGGCCGAGGCGCGATCGATAGCGAAGGCGCGGTCATCGATCCGCCAGCGCAATGCTCCGGCGATCGCCCGGACTGCTCGCTGAGCGAGGACTTTCCCGTTGCCGCCGATTTGAACGCGGAGAACTCGGCCGGCCTCCGCTACTCGGAGGAAGCGGGCTCTCTCGTCATCGATCGCGTGACCGTGCTTCCCGATGCCGATGGCGACGGTGTGCCGGATGACGCCGACGACTGTCCAGGCACGCCCGACTGGCGCACGTGCGACGACGATCCCACGAACGACGGGATGTACCAAACGCTGTTCTACGACCCGACTGGCGCGGACGAGGTCGTGAGGAGGTCCGTCGTCCCCGTGACCTCGGACATCCCACGGATCGATGTCTATTTCCTCGTCGATGCGACGCCGACGCTTGCCGAGGAGATCGCGGTTCTGCAAGCCGAGATCCTCAACATCGTCGACGACGTACGCTCGAGCTTCGCGGACGCACGGTTCGGCGTCGGGCTGTACCGAGAGTACCCGCTCGATCCCCTGGCTTCCGCCTACAGCCAGGCTCCCTATCATCACGTTCTCGACCTCACCAACGATGCCGCGCTCCTGCAGACTGCGGTCGCGACGCTCAACACGGTGTCGAACAAGACTGACGAGTCCGCCGCGACCCAGGCGCTCTATTCGGTGGCCAGCGGGCGCGGGCTCGGCGACTTCGTGCCCAACCGCGGCTCGTGCCCGAGCGCTCCGGACGCGGCGGATGTCGGCTACCCGTGCTTCCGCCCCGACGCGTTGCACGTGGTGATGAACATCACCGACGCCGCGGTGATCAACGGGCCTATAGGCCCGCAGTACGGTGATCCGCAGTTCGCACCGGGGATTGGGATGGGCGTCACGGGCGTCATGAACTTGCCCCCGGTCGAGATGTTCCCCGCGCTCTTCGACGCGGACAGCAGCGCGACCGCCCTCGATCTCGGCGACCTCTCGGCCCGGTCCTTGACGCTGATGGGGATGAGCACGGGCCTGACCAATCAGGTCGACACCGCGAATGCCCTCGGCTGCGACACGATGTCAGGCGTTCCGCCCGGCTTCGACATGGATGGCAAAGACGTGGTTCTTGCGCTGCGATTCGACTCGCTGGTGTCCGGGGTGGAGGTGTTCGCAAACAACACCCACTGGCCCGGCGCCAACGTCGCACTCTTCGACGACGCGCTGCTCGATCCTGCTGCGGCGCTTGAATGCGATGGCGGCACCGTCGGCCTAGGCAATTGGGGATTCATCAGCTGGGATCCGACGACATCGCAGCAGTATTACCTCGTCGCCGACGGCATCATCCCAGCAGCCGAACCTGGACACATGCCCGAGGGCGCATTCAGCATCTCGATCGTTCACGACGGCGATCCAGCCAACCCTTCGTGGTTGACCACCGATGCACCGGTCGCTTGGAACGACGTCGAAGCCGCGCTTCTTGCGAGCGACATTCGAGTGGCCAGCGTCGTCACCTTGAAGGACGCGATGACCATGACGAGCGATGGCAACGGCGACGCACGGCTCATCGCTGCCGCCACCGATGCGCTCACCAAAGTCGGCGGCGAGTGGGTGACGGAGGTCGCCTCTGCCAACGGCGAAGGCCTCGACTCCGCGATCAGCAACACCATCGCGCTCGTGAAGAACGACTCCGGCTTCGACATCGCGCTCTCGGACGCGGACAATCCGGGCACCGGTTTCGATGAGCGCCTCTTCGTGGAGACGCTTCGCCACCAAGACTGTGCCGAGGGCGAGCCACTCGGCTGTGATAACGGCTCGGGCAACACCTGCAACGACTGCACCATCGGCGCGCTCTTGACCTACGAGGTCATCTTTGCGAACAGGTCGGTTGCCCCGACCAGCTCCTCCCAACGGTTCGACTTCGAGCTGGTCGTACGGGCCGATGATGCGGTCGAGGTCGAGCGAATTCCGGTTCGGGTTTTGGTGCCCGACGCCGCCGCCCACGACTTCAGGAACCTCCCTGGCACGAGCTTCTATCGCAACGTGTATGACAGCACCGCGCGCTGTATCACGCCTCCCGAACGCCCCAAGTGGGGCAACCTGACGTGGAGCGGAACGACGCCCGGCGATTCCACGATCGAGTTCCAGATCCGTACCGCTCCCACCATCGACGATCTCCAGACCGCTACTCCGGCCGTCGTCGTCATTCCGACCGACACGACGAGCAGTACCCTGAATCTGACCGAGGAGCTCATCGCCGACGGGCAGTCTTACGGCCTGCCCTACATCCAGATCACGGCCGTGCTCAACCCCTCGACCAGCCCGCTGGCCACACCGACCCTGGAGGGCTGGACGTTCGAGTTCGTCTGCGAAGCTGCGGAGTGATCGGACCCCTGCTAGCCTCGGACTAGGGTGCCAAAAGCAGGGCGAAAGCTGGACCTCGTTGCGTGGGTCTGGGTGTTGGTCGCCGGCGTCGCCACGTTCGAGCTGTTGGCCCATGCGCTCATCGAGCGCGCAATCCCAAACGACCAGTCCTGGGAGGCGGCCTCCGCGTTCGTGCGCCGACGCTACCAGCCTTCGGACCAGATCGTCGCCGCTCCATCCTGGGTAGGCCCCATCGTCCGCAGCGAGCTCGGAGACCTGTTGTCCTTGCGTAGGGCCGCTCCGAGCGATCTCGCCGGCGTCGATCGCATCTGGGAAGTCGGGATTCGAGGCGCAACCACCCGCGCGGAGCCGCCCGCCCTCGAAGAGGAATTCGGGCGGGTGCGCGTCCGGATGTGGCCGGTCGTGACCGATCGCGTCGTCTACGACTTCGTCGAACACATAGAAGACGCCGAGGTCGAGCTCGTGCGCTCCGATGAGGCGAAGACGTGCCCTTGGATGAACGTCCGCGCGGGGGAAGGGGGCCTCGGTCGCGGTCCGATGGCGCCCTCCGAGCGCTTCGTGTGCGATCCGGATCGCCCCTGGCTCTGGGTCGCCGCAACCGTACTGGCCGATCTCGATCTCCGGCCCAGACGTTGCATTTGGCAGCACCCTGCAGGCACTGACCCGGTCCGCGTCACCTTCCGGGACGTGCCGCTCGGCGAGCGCCTCGTAATCCGCGGAGGCATCGATTACTTCAGCGAACGCCGGCGCGTCTTCGGGCCCGTCACCCTGCGCGTCTTCGTCGACGATCGACTGACGGCCGAGCTCGTTCACGACGACGGCGACGGTTGGTCGGGAATCGAGCTCGACACCTCGGCCCTCGGTCTCGACCGGGCGGTGGTGCGTTTCGAGACCACCGCGCAGGACCCCAGCGCCCGAAGCTTCTGTTGGGCGGCTTCGACACGACTTGCGAGTGGCCGATGATCGACGCTAGGCCACTCAAGACTCGCGACCACCTGATCGGCGCGGGGTTGTGCATCGCCTATCTGCTCCTCCTCATCGGGACTGCGGACGGCTTGGCGATGTCACGCGACGAGAGCTTCTACGTGTATGCGGCCAAGAGCTATGCAACCTGGCTTACCCAGCTGTTCGATGCGCCCGGTTCGGCGCTCGAGGCGGCGGCGATCGACAAGGCCTGGTCGTACAACTGGGAGCACCCTGCATGGATGAAGCTGACCTTCGCCTGGAGCTGGCTCGCCCAGAAGCGGTGGGGGCTGTTTCCGAACGAGTCACTCGCATTCCGTTTTCCCGGGATGCTGACCGCGGGTCTTCTGCTGTGGTTGATCTACGCTTGGGGCGCTTCGGTGATGCGCCGGCAGGGCGCGCTCTTTGCTGCCGCGGCCTTCGCTCTGATGCCGAGGGTCTTCTATCACAGCCATCTCGCCTGCTTCGACGTTCCCATCGCGTTCTTCAGCACCCTGACGGCATATGCGTACTGGAGGTCGCTCAGGGATCGCGGGTGGGTTCCCTTGGTTGGCCTCGCCTTTGGTCTCGCCTTGGCCACGAAGCACAACGCGTGGATGCTTCCCGGGATCTTTCTCATCCATTTTCTCTGGGTGCGCCGGACCGAAGCCCATGCCGATCGCTTCGAGCGAGCTTCGATCGCGTGGTTTTTCTCGATGCTGGTCCTCGGACCGTTGACGTTGATCGGGACGTGGCCGTGGCTGTGGTACGATACGGGGCGCCGGCTGCTCGCCTATGCGCGCTTCCACGTCCATCACGTCCACTACACGTACGAGTATCTCGGCGTCAGCTATTTTCAGCCGCCGCTGCCCGTCTCGGTTCCCTTCGTGATGACGCTGTTCACCGTGTCGCTCACCGTCCTTCTGCTTTCGTTGATCGGTCTCTATTCGCGGCGCGCAGAGCTCGAACCGCCGTGGCGGGCCCGGACGGGCGACGCGACCGATCGCAAAACCGAGGTGCTCTGGCTCGGCTGCCTGGTCGCCCCGCTCCTCGCGATCGCCCTTCCCACCTCGCCGATCTTCGGGGGCACCAAGCACTGGCTCACCGCGTACCCATTCATGGCGCTCTTTGCCGGGTGGGGGCTCCTCGCGGTCACCGAGCGAGCGGGACTCGCAGCGTGGATGGGACTGCGCTGGCCGTCCTGGGCATTCGCGGGCCTGTGTCTCCTGCCGGGCGCGGTCGAAACCGCACACAGTCATCCGTTCGGCTTGTCGCACTACATGCCAGTCGCGGGCGGGGTGCCGGGTGCGGCCGACCTCGGGATGAACCGGCAGTTCTGGGGTTTCACCACGGGTAGCCTCGCTAGCTGGATCACCGAGAGGCTCGAAGGACACGGATCGGTCTGGATCTGCGACACCACCGCAGGCGCTTGGGACATGATGCGCAGGGACGGCTCCATACCGGCGGGCATCCGTGCCGCTCCCTCGATGAGCGCTGCGGACCTCGTGCTGGTCCATCACGAGGCGCACTTCAACGAGGTCGATTATCAGGCATGGGTGGCCTTCGGAACCGTACGGCCCGTGTTCGTGCTGCGCTACGATGGGGTTCCGATCATCTCGGTGTACGAGAATCCCAGGCGAGCCGAGTCACCGACTTTGGAACGGCCCACAGTCGACTAGGCCGAGCGCTCGCTTGCTTTGTCGATGCCCGCCCGGGCCTTGTGCATCAGCGCGATGAGGCTCTCTATGATGCCGATGATCACGTAGGCCGCGAGCAGCCAAACGAGAGCAATCGAGGGGTGGTTCTTCATCGCAATCCACACGGTGACCCCGAGGGCGACCG
Source organism: uncultured delta proteobacterium (assembly GCA_963792825.1). Classification (GTDB taxonomy): domain Bacteria; phylum Myxococcota_A; class Polyangia; order Polyangiales; family Houyiibacteriaceae; genus SG8-38. The sequence continues at coordinate 1,083,912 of CAWBXS010000002.1, forward strand.
AGATGAAGAGCACGGTGCGCCAGTTGAGCCGGAGGTCCTTGAAGGATCGGAAGGGCATCGTGCTCACCATGAACACCGAGAGCGTGATCACGAGGATCGAGATCAGAAACGGCGAGAACGGCAGCTTTCCGGTCAGCGTGTTTGCAACCACGATGGAGATCAAAATCCCTGCGGCCGCTGGTATGGGCAGCCCCTGGGTATACTTGGCAGGCCGGTGGGTTTGCCCGTCGTCGCGCATCGAAAGGACGTTGAACCGCGCGAGGCGAATCGCACCGGCTGCGACGAAGAGGAAGCCGATGAACATGCCCGCGGTGCCGAGCTCCGAGAGGGACCAATGATAGACGAGAATTGCCGGCGCGACGCCGAAAGAGATCACGTCGGCGAGGGAGTCGAGCTGGACTCCGATGGCGGTTTGGGTTTTGGTCAGTCGGGCAACCCGGCCGTCGATACCGTCGAAAAACAAGGCGAAGATGATGAGGAGCGCAGAACGATAGAAATCGTCACTCGTGGGGTGCTGGGAGAGGATCAAGATCGCGTAGTAACCACACAGCACGCTCGACAACGTGAAGAGATTCGGAAGTATGAAGAGGCTTTTCTTGAGATCGATTTTCACGCCACGCTCGATTCACTCGGCTCAATCCGAAACCATAGGCTACGGGACTCGGAATTCGCTGTCCACCCTTGGCTTTGCGTCATGGCGGGCCCGTCGGCAGGAGGGCGGCATGTAGAGCGCCGAGGGCGAGATTTCGCAAACGGAGCTCGCCGCTCGCTTGGTAGAGCCTTTCGAGCGACTCGGATGCTCGATCGGGTCGGCCCTCGAGCAAATCGAAGAGAGCGGCCGCCTCTGCCACCCCAAAGCCGCCTGCGTCACGAAACTCGAGCAGCGCCTCCTCGCGCTTGTGAAGGGGCTTGCCCCAACCGTGCAGCGCGAGCCAGCCCCAGTACGCCTGCAGCTCGACCTCGGAAAAGCCTTCCACGAAGGGGCGCCGGTGAACCGAGTTCCAGCGCGCTTTGTAAAACGCACGCACCGTGAGAGGCGGTGCCACGACCACGCCTCGGACCTCGGCGCCGTACTGTTGAAGTACCTTTCGAATGCCTCCGAGCACGCCGGCTTCGTCCGCGTTCGGTTCCTCGGGGATGCCGTTCTCGAGGAGACGCGCGAAGTCCTCCACGGCGCCGGCCCTCATCGCCTCGAACGCGAGGGCTCCGTGCTCGTCGATGAGCGCCCGGGTCGCGCGGTGAATCGCGGCCTGGCGCCGCTCGAACTCGGTCACTTCGTAGTGCGGGTTCCTTTCCGAGCTGCCGTGCTCGAGGAAGAGTGAACGGAGCTCTCGAGCTTCGGCTGCATCGGGGATTTCTCCGGCCAGGGTCGCGTCGAGTCGAATCGCGTCGGCAACGGCCGCGCGCGAGAGAACGAGACTCGGCATCTCCCATGGGTCGACCGCCTGTGGAACAGCCAGGGTTGCACCGACCAGGCTCGCTGCGACAGCCCACGCGATCAGCTTGAGTCCCGACTCCGTCACGCCCCGCCAATCTATCATGGCCGGAGCGCCTGCCCTCATTTCGTTGCCTGCTAAGATCTCTCCCATGCAGGTCAGGGTTCACTACTACGCCGCGGCGAGAGAGCTTGCGGGGTGCGAAAGCTCGACGTTCGAGTTCACCCCCGAAAGCGTTCCGCAGGCCGAGTTGCGGCGCGCCGTGATCGATCGATGTCCCCCTCTGGCCGCCTTTCTCGAACGCATGCGCCTGGCGGTGAATGGGGATTTCGTCGAAGCCTCGCAGCTGCTTCGCGACGGGGATCGCATCGACGTTCTGCCTCCGGTTGCCGGCGGATCGGCCGTCGTCCTCTGTGAGATCTGCGATCAACCGATCTCGCTCGACGAAGTTCGCAGAGCGGTCGAGCACCCGGGAGCGGGCGGAATCTGCATCTTCCTCGGCGTCGTCCGCGATCATGCCGACGGACACGAGGTTTCCCGACTCGATTACGAGGCGCACGAAAGCCTCGCGAGAAAAGAGATGACGCGGGTGCTCGAGGGCGTCGCCGCCGACCACCCCGGCGTTCGAATCGCTGCGGCTCACCGAACGGGTCAGCTCGCGGTCGGCGATGTGGCGGTATGCGTCGCGGCGAGCGCGGCACACCGGGACGAGGCCTTCGCCGCATGCCGCAAAGCGATCGACCGAATCAAAGAAACCGTACCGATCTGGAAGAAGGAGTGGGGTTCTGATGGCCGAGCCCACTGGGTGAACCTCGACAGCTAGGCTCCGACCAGGCCCCTCAAATCGGAGAGCAGCGGTTCGTCTAGCACCCCCACGCACGTCAGGTGGGCTTCGGCGGGATCGAGGTAGCGCTTCGCGACGCGCTGAATGTCGTCGGGGGTGACTCGGATGACCCGCTCTGCGACGGTTCCTAGTTCCTCGGGAAGCCCGAACAGAGCGTTGCCTCCGACGAAATGAGCAGAATTCTCGGGGTTGTCGCGAACGGTCCGCAGTGCCCACCAGAAGCGGCGTTTCGCCTTTTCGATCTCGTTTTCGGTGGGCAAGCTCCGTTGCAGCTCCTCGATCAGCTCGAGTAGGCTCTCCACGAGCAACGGTGCCTTCCCGTGCTCGACCGACGCCCCAAACTCGAACACCCCGCAGTCCTCGAACGTGTCGTTTCCGGCGAAGGCCTCGTAGGCCAGGCCTCGCTCTTCGCAGATCATCTGATGCACGCGTGTGCTCAGCCCATCGTCGAGCACACGGGCCAAGACGAGAAAGACCGGTGCATCGGCGCTGAGGATGCCTGGCGTGTGGAACGAGAGGCGCACGTCGGTCTGGCTTCCGTGGTCGTGAACGAAGGCAAGACGATCCGGAGCAGGCTTTCGATGAACGGGGCTCGGTTCGATCGATTCACCCGCAGGCATGCCGTCGAAGCACGAGTCGATCACAGCGCCGATCTGATCGGAGTCGAATGCCCCTGCTAGGCAGACGACCGAGTTGCGAGCCGTGTAGTGACGAAAGTGATGCCGTTGCAGATCGGCGCTTTCGAAGCGCTCGAGGTTTGCGAGAGGGCCCGCGATCGAGAAGCCGAGTGGATGGTCGGGGTACAGCAGCTGCCGTGACACGTTCGCGACGTCAATCTGCTCCCCTTCCTCGTTGAGCTCCCCGAGAATCTCTTGCCGAATGATCTGCTTTTCGGTCTTCAGCTCGTTCAGGAGCGGCTGGCGCAGCACTTCTGCGAGCAACTCGACTCCCTCGGCAATCGTCTCCTTGGGTAGGGTCAAATCATAGCTGGTGAAGTCGACGTGGGTGGCCGCGTCGAGTGTGCCGCCGAGGCGCTCGATCGCCAGGCTCAGCTCGTGCGCTGCCGGATGGATTCGCGTGCCGCGATACAGCATGTGCTCGAGAAAGTGGCTCAGTCCGTTCGTCTGCGCCGTCTCGTAACGAGAGCCGGCTCGAATGAAGAAGGATACGGTGGCCGATTGCAGATGGGGCAGTGGAATCAGGCGCACTCGAAGCCCACTTCCGAGCGCAAGCGGCTCGGAGGGCAGCTCTGGAAGGCTCACCCTGCTAACTGCGGTCATCCTGCGTTCGAAGCGGGTTGACGCGCAATGCCTTGTCGGCCGTCGCCTTCGCGCGAAGCTGCTGGATGTAGAGGTCGACGGTTTCTTTCTTCTTGAGCGTCCGCAGAACCTCTCGAGTGGACTCTCGAACTTCGTCGGTAAATGCTGCCTCGTCGGGACGTCGCCGATCGATGAGACGAAAGATCACCCACTCGCGACCGATCTTGACGGGGGCAGTCGGCCATGCGCGGCCTTCGGGGAGCGCAAAGACCGCTTGGAGCAGCACCGACGTCGAAAGACCAGGCACCGGCGCGTCAGACCGGCCAAACTCTGCGGTTTCTTCGAGCGTAGGCGTCAGGGCGGACTCCCCGATCTTCTCCGCTGCCGCTTCGAGTCGCTTGGAGACGGCGTCGTCGTCCTCGGTTTCCACCCAGAAGTCGAGCGTGCTCGCGGCGGCGTTTCGGGCTCGCGCTTCGAGCCAGTCCGCTCGGTACAGACCCTCGGCGAGCTCCCTCTTCGCTTCGTCGACCGGCACGTCTCCTTCACGAATCGCCGTGACCTCGATCACGTGGAAGCCGTAGGGGGTTTCGACGACCCCGGAGATCTCGCCGACACCGGCCGAGAACAACGCTTTGTCGAACGCATCCGGCATCGAGCCCTCGCGGAGAAAGCCAATGTCTCCGCCGTTCTTTGCGGTCACCGGGTCCTCGCTATGCCTTCGGGCCAGCTCGGCGAAGTTCTCGCCTTCTACCGCGCGTTTTCGCAAGGCCTCGGCTCGCTTCTTGGCCTCTGCCTTCTGTTCGGGGGTCGCCGAGCTCCCTGCCTTGATCAGAATGTGACGGGCGCGTACTTGCTTGTCGAGATTGGTGTATCGATGCTTGTTGCTCTCGTACTCTGCCGTCAGCCGGTCTTCGTTGTCGGCGATCCAGGCATCGAGAGCCGCATCGGACATCGCCGGTTGTTGTTTTGCATAGTAGGCGGGTGAGAAGCGGACATACTTGATCTGAGCAGTGTCGTTTTCCCGCACGAAGTCGTCCCAAACCTCGGATTCGCTGACTTCGACGGTCGATGCGATGAGCTCGCGCATTCTCGCTGCGAGATGTTCATCGACCTGTGCTTCCGCGAATTCGCCAACGCTACGGCGGAGCCCGTTCTGAATGTAGCGCTCGGCAAGATCCTTGTTGAAGGCGCCTTCCTTGTCGGTGAAGGAAACCGGTATCTCTCCCTGAGGAAGAATTGGCGGTGCTTCGGTCCCGAGTGACAAGAGGATCACGCCGTCTTTCACGAACCGCGACATCACCTCGTCCTGACTCACCGCGAAGCCGACCTCCCGCGCCTGCCGCGCGAGCAGTGTGCGGTCGATCAGTCCGTCGAGCACCAACTCAGGCAATCGCATCGAGCGCTGGGTCTCTTCGGGGAGCCTCCCGAAGTTCGCAACCGCATAGGCCGCCTCGAAGTCGCCTCGGCTCAATGTGTGGTCATAGACCCTGGCGAGATACGTGCTGCCTCCCGCCGTGCAGCCCTCGGCCTGGCCACCCCCGAATTGAAGGGCAAACACCGCCGAAAGCAGCACCACGAGAAGAACCAAAAAGAACCCTTTGAACCTATCGATCATCGTCCGTTGCCGCGAAAGAGGCCGAACCATAGAGGAGAGCCCGGCTCCCGGCAAACTCCGGTTTTTCACGTCGCCTCGGGGCTCTAGAGTTGGCGCGACCGGTGAAGGACTCTACACTCCCCCGGGCGCGCGGTGCGCGCGCGCGTGGGGAAAGTGAGGGGGTCGTGACCCAGGGCTCGAGCCTGCCGCCGCCGAAGAAGAAACAACCAAAGCTCGCGCTCGTCGTGTTGCTCCTTCTTATCGTCGCGGGCGGGCTTTGGCTTCTTCTCGCCTCGGGTGAGCCCGAGCCCGAAGTCGAGCGGGCGGAACCCACGCCCGAGCCGCCCGCCCGTGAGCAGTTCGCTCCCGAAATCGAGATCCCCGAAGAGCCGCAGGGCGGCTCGGGAGGCGCCGAGCCGGTCGCGGCACCAACCGAGCCTTCGCAGGTCCGACCCGCTGATTGGGACTGCCGGGGCACCCTCGAAGCCGCCCAGATTCGCAGCGTCATCAGCGGACAGCCGAGCAATCAGGTGCGTACGTGCTACGAGCGGAGGCTGAAGGATGACAACTTGCTCCAGGGCTCGATGACGTTACTTCTGACGATCGGCGCAAGTGGCAGTGTGAAAGCCGTGTCCGTGGACGGTTCGCTCAACGACAGCCAAGTCTATACTTGCGTCAAGCGCGTCGCGAAGACCTGGAAGTTTCCGAAGCCAGAAGGCGGTTGCGTGCGGACGGAAATCCCGTTCCTAATGACGCCGAAGCTGTAGCGGCTCAACTTGCCGCGAGTCGCAGCGCATCCTCTACGTCTTGCGTGCTGCCGATGAACACGGGAGTGCGCTGGTGAAGCCGCTCCGGCTGGATCGTGACGATTCGGTCGCGGCCGTCCGAGGCCGCGCCGCCTGCTGCCTCGACCAAGAATGCCATGGGAGAGGCCTCATACAGAAGGCGAAGTTTGCCGTTCTTGTTCTTCGAGTCCCGAGGATAGGCGAAGATGCCGCCGCGCAGGAGTGTCCTATGCAAGTCTGCAACCATCGCGCCGATGTAACGCAACCTGTATGCGTCCCTGCCCGCAGAGGGCGTCTTGACCCAGTCGACCCACTTTCGAACACCTTCGTCCCATTTGTGATAGTTGCCCTCGTTGATCGAGTAGATGTTTCCTCGTTCTGGGATCCTGATGTTTGGATGAGACAAGAAAAACTCGCCCACGCCAGGGTCGTAGGTGAACCCGTCGACCTGATCTCCGGTCGAGTAGACGAACATGTTCGACGACCCGTAGATCACGTAGCCGGCAGCGATGATTTCGGTTCCCGGCTGCAGGAGGTCCTCGAGCGTCCCTGGCTCACCGTCGGGTGTGAGACGACGATGGATCGAGAAGATGGTTCCGATCGAGGCATTGATGTCGATGTTGCCGGAGCCGTCGAGGGGGTCGAACTGGAGCACGTACTTTCCCTTGGGGTACTGCGACGGGATCGGGATGGGCTCTGCCACTTCCTCGCTGCCCATCACGCACACGTGCCCACCTGCCTCCACTGTGCCCACGATCGTTTTGTTGGCGAAGTCGTCGAGCTTTTGGACCGGCTCGCCCTGCACGTTGATCGTCCCGGTGCGCCCGAGAATTCCGGAAAGGCCCGCGTTGCTGACGCGACTGCCGATGATCTTCGCGGCGAGGCTGATCTGCTGGAAAAGCCCGGTGAAGTCACCGGTGGCATCCGGCATTCGACGCTGTCGATCGAGCAAATGCCGCTCTAGAGTGGTCCCAATGGGGCTGATGTGGGCGGGGCCGATCGATACGCTGCTCATCGCTATGGGAATACCAGAGCCCCTCGAACCACGCTACAGGAGGCCAGATTAGGCCCCCCGCCGGGGATTCTGATATTGTAAACTTACCGTGTTGGGGAAACTGTGACGAACTTTCGCACCTGGCTGGAGAACGCCCAGAAGAGCCGATTCGGCGTGCCTCGGTTTCGCGAGATCAAGGGCCTACCCGGCGTGCTTGCTCTCGGCGACCTCAGCGTCGTGTATCAGCCGATCGTCTCGCTCACCACGATGGAGCCATTCGCCTACGAAGCGCTCGTCCGCAGCAACTCGCCCCATTGGATCAGTCCGCCAAGCCTTTTTGACGAGGCGATCACGTCTCGATGCGTCGGCGCCCTCGGCCGCGCGATTCGGGAGCTTGCAACCACTCATTGCACCGAGAGGCCACTGTTCCTCAACGTGCATCCAAACGAATTCGACGAGTCGTGGCTCGTGCAGCCGGACGATCCGATCTTCACGCACGACCAGCCGATCTATCTGGAGGTCACCGAATCAGTTCCGCTCACTCACTTCGCCTACTGCCATAGCGTCCTTCGAGAAATCCGGGGTAAGGGCGTGTCGCTCGCAGTCGACGATCTCGGCGCGGGCTACTCGAACCTGAAATACATCGTCGACCTCAAACCGGAGATCGTGAAGCTCGATCGAACGCTGATCGCAGATTTGGCTCAAGACCGCCGTGCGCAGGTGTTGGTTCGTCACATCGTTCGACTGTGCCACGAGCTCGGAGCGCGCGTGGTCGCCGAGGGCATCGAGCAGGAAACGGAAATGAAGGTCGTCGTAGACTGCGGGGCTCACTACGGACAGGGCTACTACTTCGCGCGACCCGCGTATCCGGCGCCTGGCGTCAGCGAAACACCGCTTGCCGTGATGAGAAAAGGCGCCTGAGCGCCCTGCGGGAGGCTCGACTCAGCATGGGACGGATTCGTAGCCCACGTCGCCCGCTTCGTGTCCTTGCACCTGCAGGATGCCGCTGACGCGCTCCCCGATCGGTCCGCGCTGCATCGCGACGACGATATCGACGGAATTGCCGATCAGCTCCGCGACATGGGCCCGGTGCACGCCGGCCGAGCCCGCCGCGAGCAGCAATGCCTCGATGGCGCTCTGGCTGCTCCAGCTGTGAACGCCGAGAAGGTGCCCCGGCTCGCGTGCGAGCAACGCACCCAGCGCAGTGGCGGTTTCCGCACCCGAGAGATCGTTGATCACCAATCGATCGGAACGGAGCCTCGTACCATGACCGATCGCCTCCGCGAGCGAGATCCCGGAGGCGGCGGCGCTCAACGAGACGATGCGATTTCGATCGATGTCGAGATCCGGAACGGCTTCGATCGCAACCGTGTGTTGGCTCTCCGGGAGCTCACGGGCCAGCGCGGACAACATCTCGGTCACGCCGCTCTGGCGGGGACCCACCACGGCGATGTTGCGGCACTCCGCCACGGCCTTCGCCAAATAGGTCGCGGCGTCACCGCTCATCCAGCCGTCTTCGGCCAGCTGCTCGAGCGACTTCGCGACGCGCATGCTTAGCTCGATCACGGGGCCTTTGTGCACTAGAGGCGATTGCACGATCGTGACCCTCGGGCCGAAGGAGAGCCGTCCGTGGAGGACGCGCTGAGCTTCGAGAGCTTGGCCCGCCTGTGCGGCGAGCCGACGCGCCACTCTCTGCAAGGCGTTCTCGGAAGAAAAGCTCGACGAGGCCGCCTCTAGACCTTCGCCTTTGTCGACGAACACGTGATCGGGACCATGAACCACAATCGAGCGGACCGATTGGTCGGAGAGCAGATCGTCGAGCGCGCCCAGGCCCACCGCTTCATGCAGCGCGACGTGCGCCACCTGCCGCATGTCGACCTCGGGATGCATCGTGCCGTCCTTCTGCATTGCGAGGAACGTCTCGGCGATCGCCGCGCGCGCCGCTGACCAACGGTCCTGATTCTTCATCGCAGCAGGGTCGATGTTCTCGATGTCGACGCGTTCTCGAAGACGGCTCAGCAGCGCGCGCAACGGATCGGCAGCCGGGATCCCGCTCAGAGTCTTCGCGGAAGCCCGGGGCGCGTCGGTTTCTCTGTGTTCGATACGAGGGGGAAGGCTCGTTGCGAGGTGTTCCGGCCCCGACATTCGAGCGCTCGCACCTGTCGTTCCGCGCCCGCCGAGGGATTGCCTCAGTGGCATCGAGGTTCTCGGGGGCGGCACCGCAGGCTTGTTGGGCAATGGAGGAGGCTCCGAGACGCGGGGAGCGGAGCTTTGGCTCTCTGTGCCCGTCTCGGCAGGCTCGAGCGTGAGGATGAAGTCGGCAATGTAGATCTTGTCGCCTTGCTTCAGCGGCTGGGGCGCGGTGATTTTACGACCGTTGACCCACGTTCCGTTGGTACTGTTGAGATCAACGACTACCGCGTCGCCATCCTGGAGCGAGAGCCTCGCGTGTTGCTTTGAAACATTGCGTTTCGACAAGACGATGTCGTTGCCCTGCACGCGGCCGATCGTCAGCTCGGGCTTCGAAAAGTCGAGCCTTCGCTGGATGCCCCCCTCATTGGTGATGACGACCGCGTACATCCCGCGTTCCATTCAACGGGCGGCAACGCCTCCCGTCAAGTCGGGGCCCATTCTCGCCCCGTCGGCTGAGGGCATCCCGACCGGCTCACCCGCCCGGCCTAGTTCGAGAATTCCAGGAGATTATTGATGATTCGGCCCTCCTGGGTCTCGTTTTCCATCGAATTGGGCCGAGAAACCGCGGGCATCGATGGGAATACGTACCACCAAACGGGTCAACTGGGGTAGCTTACGCGGCATGCCGGGAGGGTTTCTGATTGTCGAAGACGAGCCGACGCTCGCGCGGACTCTAGCTCGTACCTTCGGGCGTCATGGTCCCGTCGAGGTGGTGCACAGCATGGCGGCGGCGCGCGACAAGCTCGAGCTCCATGGCGAGTGGACCGGAGTCGTCTTGGACCTGATCTTGCCCGACGGATACGGTTTGGACCTGCTCGCCGAGATCCGGAGGAACCATGGAGCGCTGCCCGTCCTCGTTCTGACCGGTGAGCTCAATCGTGATGTAGTCAACAAAGTTCAGACGATGCGTGGTGAGTATGTCTGCAAGCCGGCTTCTGCGGAAAACCTGAATCCCTTCATTCAGCGCGCCCTCGCGCAGGAGCGCGTGGACGACGCGGCGATCGGTCAACGCATCGAGCACTTGGCTCGTCAGCTCAAGCTCACCCGTCGAGAGACCGAGCTCCTCACGCTGTCGGTGGACGGGCTTTCCCGCAAGGAGCTCGCCGATGCGCTTGGCGTCGCGGAGAACACGGTCAAGGCTCAGATCAGATCTCTTCTCAAGAAGAGCGGAGCACGAAGCCTGGCAACTTTGGCGCAAAAGGTCATCAAGGGCGCGACGCGTGACACCATGCCGCCTGACGAGGCGGTCGACGCTAGCGACTGAGCACCACTTCCAAGTGTGAGAGGTCCTTTTGCACGCGGGCGCGACTCGCAGCAGGCGCACGGGCCGCCCGACCCCCGACGAGGATCTGGACGCGCTCAGGGATCGCCTCTTCGATCGCGGCGATCTCGCGCTGTGAATCCTCGGGGTCGAGATTGGTGATCGAGAGCATGAGAAGCTCCGCGTGCGAGTGATCGACCGCGTAGACGATTTCCTCTGCGGGTAAGTCCGTCCCCAAGTAGAGCACGCTCCATCCGTACATGGCCGCGAGCATCGCGACCATGAGGGCACCGAGCTCGTGATCCTCCTTTGCCGGCGTTGCGACGACGGCACGTCGCCCCGAATCGCTTGCGGGATAGAGACGCATCAGCGAGAACAGGAGTCCGCGCATGACGGTCGAGCAGGCGTGCTCGTGTGCGATTCGTAGGTCACCCTGTTGCCAGCGCTCACCGATCTCGACGAGGACCGGAGCAACGATCGTTTCCAGAAACTCCCGCGGCTCGGTGCTCAGGGCCGCGCTCGACAGGAGTTGCTCGGCCTCCCCCACGCGGAGGTCCTCGATGGCTCCGAGCACGCGGCGACGGATTTCAGGAAGGTGTTGCAGAGCAGGCGGTGTAGAGGGCCTCGAAAAGGTAGCGGCCATGTGTCGGAGGTCGGCGGCGGGAAGGTTCGCGATTCCGCCGATCGAATGGCCCCGCCCGACCAGGTCATGCAGCAGCCGAAGCCGCTCCACGTCGGCATCGGTATAGAGTCGGCCCCCGGCCTCGGTGCGCTTCGGGACGACCGCAGCGTACCGCTTTTCCCACATCCGAAGCGTATGCGTCGACAGCCCCGTCATCTTCGAGACCATCCCAACCCGGTATTTCGCCTCGTCTGCCATCGCTGCCCGGGGTCTCGTGTAGAGCGCTCGTCTTGTCGAGCGCTTGTCTAAAACCTGTCTAGACCCTCTGGTTTCCACAATCAAGCGTGATCCAGATGAACAAATCGAGTCAGGTCGATTGACAGGCCCCTGAGACCGCCACATAGTCCTGGACAGGACCTAGACATAACTTAAACAACAGGTCGGAGGAAAATATGACACAGAAAGCTAGTTTTTGGGCGGGATTGGTGCTGACTCTCGGGCTCGCCTCGTTGGGCTGCGGCAGCAGCAGCACGGGCGGCACGGGCGGCACGGGTGGCACGGGTGGCACAGGGGGCTCGGGCGGAATGGGCATGGCGAACGTGACAGCCGTTCATTTGGCCCCCGAGGTCCCGACGGCGGAGGACACCGCCGTCGCCCTCTTCGTGAATGGCGCGGAGGCCACCGACCTCGGCACGCTGAGTTATGGCAACACCACGGGCCGCATCCCCCTCCCCGCCGCAACGTACGACATCGGGATCGGTCTGCCCGGGGGAGAGGCTCCTCTTTTGCAGCTTGACGGCGTCGAGCTGAATGAGGGGGATGACCTCACGGTCGTCGCGTACCGCACCAACGACGCGCTTCCGGTGAACGTCTTCGTCTTCAGCAACAGCACCGACGGCCTCGCGGCGGGCAGCGGACGCGTCTTCGTCGCACACGGCGCCAATGACTCGGCTCTCAACCCAGTCAACATCTCGTTCTCGAATGCGGACGGAACCGCCGACTGCGTGACGCTGATTCCCGAGTTCGCATTTGCAACGATCTCTCCGGCCGACGGTGTCGAAGACCTCGAGGCCGGTTCCCTCAACGTGGGCTTCGACGTGGTGTTGGACGATGCGGATGCCTGTCCTCAGGTCGGTCCCGTTCCCGTTCCCGTCACCGCTGACGTCGTCAGCATCCTCGTGGCCGTCGATGAGAATACAGTCGATGGCGAGCTCTCGCCTGAGCTCTGGGGCATCGTAGATGCCGACACACTCGTGCGACTCATCAACCCCTAGTCCTCTACAAACCTCGAAATGCGCCTCGGCGCAGGGGCCGCTCTTTCCCGGTGAGCGGCCCTTTTTTTTGCGCGGTTGACGCCTCCACGGAAGCCCGGTTACGACGGCGACAAGGTGATGGATCGATCGACACTCGTTGCGAGATGGCCCATGGCGTCGATCGTCGTGGTCAGTGTGCTGACGGGCTGTACGAACGACAGCGTGATCATCGACCCGCGCGCCGTCGTGAGTCAGCCTGCCGAGGCCATCGATCCCTACGCAGACTCGCCGAGCCGTTTCGGCAGAGTCCCTCTTCATGCGGGGTTCAGCCCCGACCCCCAGCTCGTCGCTGGCATCGCCACCGGCGAGGTCCAAGCTGCGACGATCCACCGTCGGTGCCGGGGGTGGGTTGCCGAGATGCCGGACTATCTGCTCGAGGCAGATACCGCGTTCCTTCAGATCTACCTGTTGGGCCGTTCGCGATCGAGCATCTCCCTCGTGCTGCGAAAGCCCGACGGTTCGGTATCGTGCAGCAGAAACAAGACGATGGAGCCGATGATCCGATCGGACCTTCCCATCGGAGCCTCACAGATTTGGGTCGGTGTCGAAGAGGAAGGCACCACCGCCTCGTACCAACTCGGCTTTTCCGAGGTGAAGTGGAAGCCCTCATCCATTCCGTTGCCGGAGCCCGATTAAAGCTGGTGCCGTCGCCGCCGCCACAGCGCCAAACGCTCTTTTCCTTCTCGACCCGGGTGGCTCCGCTCGACCTTCTCGACCTCGAGCTCTTGAAAGGCATCCTCGACGAAACCACGCACGAGCTCCGTGTTGATCGGCCATGGCGGCCCTTCACGCCGTGAAACGGGGTCCTCGAACGGGAAGAGCAGCGTCGCCAACACGCCTCCCGGCTTCACCAGTCGCTTCATGGTTTCGCCCCACGGACCGCGTTGATCCGGATCGAGCGCGCAAAAAAAGGTGTAGTCCCAGACGAAATCGAATTCATGAGCCGCTGGGTAGGAAAAGAAATCGGTGACTTCGTAGACGACGATACCTGGAAGGTCTGGGTGCGCTGAGTAGAAGGCTGTGCGGGCGTCCTTCGAAAGGTCGATCCCCACGACCTCGCGGTCAGCCCGCGCCAGCGTTGCAAGGTCATGACCAGCACCGCAGCCCGGCACCAGAATGCGCCCTCCCGGCACCGTACCGCGGTCGAGCAAGCTCCGAAGCGCCGGCGGCGAGCCCCCCGTGTCCCACGGCGTGATGCCCTCCTTCCAAGCCCTCTCCCAATCCACTGGCGTCACTTCTCGTCTCAACCGATGAGCCCGGCGGCTCTTGCGGCTTCGGAGGCAACGGGAAGCACCGCGTCATACGCAGCCGCGTTGCAAGCGAGGATGCCATGGTGGTTACGCATGTCGCTTCCGCCGTAGCGGTACGGCCGCCCGGCGAGGTCCGTGAAACGGCCGCCAGCCGCCTTGAGCAGAGCCTCTGGGCCGCAGGCGTCCCAGGCGCTCGACCTGTCGGAAATGTGCACGTAGAGGTCGGCCCTCTGCTCCGCGATGAGACCTGCTTTGAGGCCGACCGATCCACTGGAGGTCTCCTGGGTGATCCCGAGCCGCGCGATGACCTCAGCGACCGCCCGGTTGCGATGCGACCGAGAGACGACGAGTCGCAGGCGCGCTGGGTCGGCCACGTCGCTCACCCTCAACGTACGGCGAGCGCCCCGTTGCTCGAGATACGCTCCGGCGCCGACGATGCCGGTATAGAGCTTGTCGGTTTCGGGCTGATAGACGACCCCAGCTCTAGCGACCCCGTCGATGGCCAAGCCGAGCATGACCGAGAACTCGCCGTTTCTCGCGATGAATTCCTTCGTGCCGTCGAGCGGGTCGACGTACCAGCAACGTCCGCCTCGCAAGGCGTCGCTCTTATCCGCGGTCTCTTCGGCAACCAAGCCATCGCGTGGGAACAGCCTCTGCAGCTCGCGGACGATGTACGCGTTGGCCTTGGTGTCTGCGTCGGTGACCGGGTCGGCTTCTGCTTTGTACGCGACGCGAAAATCAGTTCCGTAGATGTCCATCAACATCGCGCCAGCGGTTTGCGCGATGCGGGCGGCTTCGGCGATCTCTCGATCCAGCACCTTTGGGCTCTACCACGCGGCGAACCCGGTGCCACCCACTCACGCGGAGAGGTGCTTCGACAACTGCGCGAGCAGCGTGGCGACCTCGTCCTCGTTTTTCAACAGATGGGCGGAAGCCACGCCGATGTCACGTTGCTCGTCCGAGCGAACGAACACGCCGATTCCGTGCTTCGTCGCAAAATCGATCGCGGGAGAGTCCGTCAGGTCGTCGCCAGCGAAGAACACGGAGCGTGCACCGGACCGCTCGAAGATCTCACGAAGCGCGTTCCCTTTGTCGTTCGCCACGGCCTCCGCTTCCCTGAGCGCCTTGCCTCGGCGCACGTGTAGGCCCAGGCGATCGGCGAGCTCATCGGCTTCCCTGAGTAGCCAATCGGCGCGCGTCGGGTCGTTTTCTGCGACCCCCCGGACGTGCAGCGCGATGGCCTGGGGCTTGTGTTCGACGAAGGCGTCCGGAGCGTGCGTCTCGACCCACCGCCGGAAGTGATCCAGCGCCCGGTGTTGCTCGGACGTGAGCGCGCGCGGAGCCGGCGATTGCCCGGGTGCCAAGACCACCCCACCATGCTCGACCGCGCGCCAGACGCCGTCGAGTTGCTCCATCCGCCCGAGTGAGTCGAGGTCTCGGCCGGTGATCAATGCGAGCACCAGCGTGGGCGCCTTCGCAAGCGCCTGCAGTGCGGACAAGGTCCGCTCCGGGATCCTCGCGAGGTCGGGGTCTCGCACGATGGGGGCAAGCGTCCCGTCCACGTCGAATGCCAAGAGCAGCGGCCGCTCGAGGTCGAGCAGACCCCGCAGGAGCGACGCGACGTGGCTCATGACCCCTCCAAGGCGCTGATGTAGGCATCGGCCCAGCGGTGGACGTCGAGCCGCAGGACCTCGGCACGCAGTGAACGCATTCGCCGGCGCTTTTCTTGGGGCTTCATCGTCAGCGCCCGATGAATCGCATCGGCCGTCGATTCCACGTCGTAGGGGTTGACCAGCACAGCGCCTTTCAGGTGCTTGGCTGCCCCGGCGAATTCGCTCAGCACCAATACTCCGCTCTCGTCGGTCCGGGCCGCGGCATACTCGTGTGCCACGAGGTTCATACCGTCTCGCAAGGGCGTCACCAACGCGACGTCCGCGGCGCAGTAATGCGCGAAAAGGGCCCGTTGGCTGAGGTCGCGATAGAGGTAATGCACCGGGACCAATCCCGTATCTGCGTACCGGCCGTTGATGTCGCCAACCGCGCGATCGATTTCCCGCTTGAGATCCGCGTAGGCCTGCACGTCGGTGCGGCTCGGCACCATCACCTGGATCAGCGCGTAACGGGTGCGGGCAAGCTTGTCCCGGCGAAGCACGCGTTCGAACGCGGAAAGCCGTTCTAGAATGCCCTTGGTGTAGTCGAGCCGGTCGACTCCGAGAATCAGCTGACGATTCACCATCGATTGTCGAATGCGTTCGACCTCGCGCCCGACGTCTGGATCACTCGCGAGCGCTTGGAAGTCCTCGACCGGGATTCCAATTGGGGCGGCGACTGTCTTCACCTTGCGTCCGTGGTGGTGGATCACGCCACGCGAAATCCGGTGCGCGGTGAAGCGCTCCACGCACTGGCGGAAATGCTCTGCGTACTCCGGCAGGTGGAACCCGAGGATGTCGGCGCCGAGCAGACCTTCGAGGATCTCTTCGCGCCATGGCAGGATTCCAAACGTGTCCGGCGGCGGCCACGGGATGTGGCAGAACCAGCCGATGCGTGCCTTCGGCCGCTCGCTTCGCAACATGCTCGGGACGAGCATGAGGTGGTAGTCCTGAATCCAGAGGAGATCGCTCGGTCCGCTCGTTGCAAGCGTAGTCTCGGCGAATTCTCGGTTGGCGCTCTCGTAGCTCGACCACGGTGCTTCGCCTACCTGGATCGTAGGCTCGAAGCCATGGAGGAGCGGCCAGAGCACCGCGTTCGAGATGCCTTCGTAGAATCCGCGCTGATCGGCGCGCTTGAGCGATACGTGGGCGAGGTCGTACGCGAGCTGCGGCGCTGCGATCGTGACCGAGTCGAAGTCTTTAGCCGGTTTCGCGCTCACCCAAACGCCCCCACGCTTCTGAAGGACCGGGTCGAGGGCGCTCACCAGGCCGCCCGCCGAACGGACCCAGCGCTCGCCCCCTCTGGTGGTCTCTTGCCGGTAGGGACCACGGTTCGAGACGACCACGAGCTTTCGGCTCTTTCTCACCATCTCGACACATTGTAGTCTGCGAGAGGTCATGGACCCAGCGCAGTTTCTTCAAGGCCGGACCCGAGAGACGGATATTCGGCGCGACGCGCGCGGGCGATGGTTCAACGGCGCGGACCCGATCACTCACGCCAACCTGATCCGTTCGTTCGACTCCTGGATCGACCGCGCAGAGGATGGGCGCTTCTGCCTGAGCAACTCGATCAATTGGGCGTACGTAGAGATTGAAGGGCCTGCCTACTTGGTCAAAGACGTCGAGCCCACGCCAACGGGCATCGACTTGATTCTCTCCGGGGGCCTTCGCGAGCCGCTCGATCCCCTCTCGCTCTGCCAGGGTCCAGAAGGCGCCCTGTGGTGCGGGGTCCGTGAGGGCCGGTGTCCCGCGCGCTTCGACAACCACGCGATCAGCAAGATGAGCGATCGCGTCGGAGAGGACGAAGGTGGGGTCTACGTCCTGATCGGCAAGCAAAAAGTCCGCCCGCCCGAGGTTCGCGATCCGCTTTCCATCGGCCTCGGAAAGCGCTAAGCCTCCCGGGTGTCTCGACGTGAGGTTCTCGCCACCGTCATCGTGGCTTTGCTTGCATTTCCTTTGATCTTCGTGTTCACGGGCGCCGTGGTCGATGCGCGTGCCCGCGCGCGCGAGGCCCCGTTCCGTGCGCTTCTCGGCAATGAGAGGTTCGACGAGTTGATGGACGGCCAGGGTGGGGTTCCGCACTACTTGGGCGCCTCCCTCCTTGCTCCCGACTTCACCCTTCCCACACAGGACGGCCGAGAGTGGAAGATGTCGGATCAGCGCGGCAAGGTCGTCGTCATGAACTTCTGGACGGTCACCTGCCGTCCTTGCATCCAGGAGATGCCCACCATCGAGCTGCTCGCCGAGATCACCGAAGGCTGGGGCGACGTCGAGGTCGTCGCAGTCTCGACCGATCGCAGCTGGGCCGAAGCCGAGACGATCATTCCGCGCACGTCACGTATCACGAGCCTTCTCGACTCGGAGCGCCGGGTCGTGACCGGTCAATTCGGGACCAAGCTCTTTCCGGAGACTTGGATCATCGACGCCAACGGGATAGTGAGATTCCGCTTCGACGGCGCACTCGACTGGTCCGACCCTCTCGCGCTCGACCTCATCCGCGCCTATCGCTGACGGTTCAGGTCTCTGCGAGGAGATGGCGCGACACCCAGATTCCGAAAGCGATGAACAACAGGTCGAAGGCTCCGAGGATGCGCATCCAGCCCACGATCTCGGCCGTTGCAGCGCCCGCGAACAGCTCGCGGGTCGCGACGGCGGCGGCGAGGAGGGCGGGAGCCACCAGCGGGAACACCAACACGCTGAGCATCAAGTCGCGCGCCTGGGTGCGAATTCCCACCGAAGAAAAGAGCGACGCGGTCGAGACGAAGCCCACCGAGCCGAGAAAGACCAGCGCCAAGAGAGGCATCACGATGCCACCCGGCTCGATCTGGAAGAAGATCAGACACAGCGGGACGAGCAGCAGCTCGACCACAAGCAGCAAGATCAATGCGCTGAGCGTCTTCCCGAGGTAGATCGCCGACCTCGGAATCGGCGCGAGCAAGAGGGCGAAGACAGCATCGTTCTCACGCTCGAGAGCCCAGCTTCGGCCGATCAGAAGAATCCCGCAGAAGAGAATCGAGATCCACAGCACGCCTGGAGCGACGGTCGGGGAGCTCACGGGATCCGTGTAGAACGCAAGCGAGCCGAGCGTGACGACCAACACGGCAAAGAGCCCAGTCGAGGTCAGAATCTCTTTCGTCCGCAGCTCGAGCTGAAGGTCTTTGAGGGCCACCAACCACGCTGCCCGAAGCACGTTCATGTCCGGAGCTCCGCGATTCGCCCGCGTTCCATCTGAAGAATGCGATCGGCCACTGCACCCGCAAACTCGGCTTCGTGGGTCACGATGATCACGATTGCGCCTCGCTGTCTTTCTTCCTCGATGAGCCCCATGAGCGAGGCGGTGGACTCGACGTCGAGCCCCGTCGCCGGCTCGTCCATCAGGAGGAGGCGGGGCTCATGGAGCAATGCCCGGGCGATCGAGACGCGCTGGGCCTGACCACGGGAGTAGGTGCGAACCGTTCGATTCCAATAGTCCGCGAGGCCAAGCGCTTCGCACAGGTCGGTGGCGCGCTTTTCCGCGTAGGGGATGTCGTGCAGCTTCGCCGAGAGCACGAGGTTCTCGTGGCCGCTCAGGCCCGGATAGAGCTGCAGCTGGTGAGCGACGAAACCGATGCGCGCTCGAAGGTCGTTGGCATGCCCGATGCCGTACGCTCCGTAGCGAATCTCCCCTCGCGTCGGATGGGCGAGCATCGCGAGGAGCCAGAGCAGCGTCGACTTCCCCGAGCCGTTCGCTCCCTGGATCGCGGTGACGGTGCCCGCCCTGAAGTGCAGGTCGACGCCGGCGAGCGCGAGCGTCGGCCCATAGGATTTCCCCAACCCGGCGACCGAGACCTCTTCAAAATCGAGCTTCACCGCTCCGCACTCTAGAACAAGTCCCGTACAATGCCGTCAAGTTTCAGCCATCGATCCCGAGGAACGCGGAGCGAGTCACCGACTCGCATGAGATTGCCTCGTTCGATGGCACGATCGATCTCTTGCTCGCGTCCTTCGCGAGGGTCGCGTCCCGCTCTCCGCTCGGTCGCGACCAGGTCCATTCCATCGATCGTACGAAGTCCCAGCATCAGCGACTCACGAATGATCTCAGCGGGGCCGAGCTCTTCGACCTCCGCTTGGAGCGTTGGCTCGATGAGGTAGCGTTGCGGGTTGACCTCGTTCCGCCACCGTATTGCGAGACCCGGCCCGTGGTCGAGGCAGCCGACCGCGGCGGCTCCGAGCCCCACGTAGGCGCCGCCCCGCCAGTAGTGGCGATTGTGACGAGATTCCTCTCCTGCAGCCGCGTAGTTCGAGACCTCGTAGTGGGTCCAACCAAGCTCCGCAAAGCAGTGCTCGGCATGCTCGTAGAGCGAGGCGTACTGGTCTTCGGCGGCGACTCGAAGCTTTCCCGCGCGATGGAGCGAGCCGAACATCGTCTTGTCCTCGATCGTGAGCGCGTACGCAGACACGTGCCCTACGCCTGCGTTCACGATGCGCGCGATGTCTTCCCCGAGCTCACCGAGCGTCTGGCCGGGCATCCCGAACATGAGGTCCGCGCTCACGCGTGGAATCTCCGTCGTTGCTTCTTCGAGAGCCGCGAGCGCGCGCCGCGAGTCGTGCAAGCGGCCGAGAAAGCGAAGGTGCTCATCGCGGAGCGACTGTACGCCAATCGAAACTCGGCCGACTCCTTCTTCCCGCAGCGACGCTGCATGCCGGCGAGACAGCGAGCTCGGATTGCACTCGACGGTGACCTCGAGCTGCTCGTCGACGTGAACGAAGGTCCTCGTGATCGCGTCTAGGGTCCGCCCGAGCGCGGCGGGGTCCCAGAGCGATGGCGTTCCACCACCGAAGAAAATCGACGTGAGCGAGCGTCCCTGCAGATCCGCCGCGCGGGCGTCGAGCTCTCGCAGCAGCGCATCGGCGTAGGGCTCGTGAGGCAGCGCGCTTGCTCGGATCGGCTCGGTTGCGAAGTCGCAGTAGGGACACTTGCGCGCGCACCAAGGGAAGTGGACGTAGACCGAGGTCGGGATGGGTTCGCTTGACATGCGGAGCGCCGGGCAAGAGGTATACTCTTCTTCCTAAAGCCGGCCGCAGATGACCCTGCCAGTATTTCCCTCGTTACGCATCACAGCTGACTCCCTGCTGCCCCAGGGCGCCTTTGCCGAGGCGCAGGCGGCCTTCTTGAAGCCCGACCCCGGCCTCGTGGTGCAGTTGACGACGTCGCTCCGCGAGAAGAACGCGGGCGTCGTCGCGCACTTCTACATGGATCCGGAGCTTCAGGGTGTGCTTTCGGCGTGCGATTGGCCTCACATCCACGTCTCGGATTCGCTTGCAATGGCCGATCGCGCGATCACGATGGCCGAGCAGGGCGTCGGTACGATTGCAGTTCTCGGCGTCGACTTCATGAGCGAGAACGTGCGGGCGATGCTCGACGCATCGGGTTTCGAGCACGTTCCAGTCTATCGCGTGGCGACGCAGCCGATCGGTTGCTCGCTCGCCGAATCCGCAGAGGCTCCGGCGTATGGCGCTTACCTCGCGCAGGCAGCCGAGACCCCGCTGTCGCTGCACGTGGTCTACATCAATACGAGCCTGGTCACCAAGGCGAAGGCACAGGCGATCGTCCCGACGATCACCTGCACGTCCTCGAACGTGCTTCGGACGATCCTGCAAGCCGCAGCGCAGATCCCCGACGTTCACATCTGGTTTGGGCCGGACACCTACATGGGCGACAACCTCGCGCACATGCTCCGTAGTCTCGCCGAGATGCCGGAAGAGCAGATTCGCCAGGTTCACCGAGCGCACGATCAAGCTTCGATTCGCGCGCTGCTGCCCAGGTTTCATTACTTCGAGCAAGGCACCTGCATCGTTCATCACATGTTCGGCCGCGAGGTCGTCGAGCTGGTTCGTCAGCACTATCCCGACGTGTTCATCACCGCGCATTTGGAGGTGCCCGGTGAAATGTTCGCGCTCGGTCTGCGAGCCCAACACGAAGGGGACGGCGTCGTTGGATCGACCTCGAACATCCTCGCGTTCGTCCTAGGCAAGGTCGACGAAGCGATCGCGCGCGGCGATCGCACCAATCTCCGATTCATCCTCGGGACCGAGGCGGGGATGATCACTCCGATCGTCCGCCAAGTGCAGGACAAGCTTCGGGACTACGCGTCCGAGGGCGGGTCGGGGCTGTCGGCGGAGATCATCTTCCCGGTCGCGAGTGAAGCGGTTGCCCAGGATGAGAGCAGTGGGCTCGGCATCCTTCCCGGAGTTGCGGGGGGCGAAGGCTGCTCCACCGCGGGCGGTTGCGCGACGTGCCCTTACATGAAGATGAACTCGCTACACGCGTTGCTCGGCTTGCTCGAGCGCGTCGACAAAGAGCCTCGCTCGAACCTCGTTCCGTTCGAGCCCCGCAAGTACGCACAGGAGATTCGCGGACGGACGGCCGCGGATCTAGGCGGCGAGCCGATCCTGCACATGCGTGCGTTTCAGCGTACCGGCGAGCTCCCCGAGGCGCTCGTGAGGGACGTCTGCACCCGGGCTGAGCGGAAGGCCAGCTCCTCGAGCTGAGAAAAACCGCTGTTTTTTGGCCCCAAAGAGCTCTTGACCCGGGGGCGAACGTTCTTATCTTGCCCCTGCTCGCCGCCCTGCACCTGCCATGCCGAAGCCCGATTATTACGAGGTCCTCGAAGTCTCTCGCACGGTGTCCGCTGCCGAGCTCAAGAAAGCCTATCGGAAAAAGGCGCTCGAGCTTCATCCAGACCGCAATCCGAATGACCCTGCGGCCGAGGAACAGTTCAAGATCTGCGCCGAGGCTTATGCGGTGTTGAGCGACCCTCAGAAGAGGCAGTTGTACGATCGGTTTGGGCATGCCGGGCTCGGCGGCGCAGGCGGGCCTGGGTTCGGAGACATCGGTGATGTCTTCAGCCAGTTTCAGGACATTTTTGGAGATCTATTCGGCGGCGGCGGCGGCTTCGGCTTTGGCGGGTTCAGCCGACGGCGCCGCGATCCCAATGCGCCTGCGCGAGGCGCCGACATCCGCACCGATCTGAGCTTGTCGCTTCGCGAGGCGGCGTTTGGCGCGACCCGTGAGATCGACCTTTCGCATCCGTCGCCGTGCCAAGCGTGCAAGGGGACCGGCGCCAAAGACGGTGAGCTCGTGGGTTGCGCCACCTGCGGAGGTCGGGGCCAAGTAGCGCGTGCGCAAGGGGCCTTCGTGATGACCACCACTTGTCCCACCTGTCAGGGGCGGGGCGCGCGGGCCAAGGAAGCCTGTGAGGAGTGCCGCGGGGGCGGCCAGGTCGACGTCGAGCGTGTCGTCAAGATCAACATCCCGGCCGGTGTCGATACCGGTCAGAGTCTTCGATTGAGCGGACGCGGCCAGGAGGGCGTGCGCGGCGGTCCTGCCGGGGACCTCTACGTGACCGTTCACGTCCAGCCCGACGACGTGTTTCAGCGCGAGGGGTTCGACGTCGTGCATCGCCTTTCGGTGACCTACCCACAGGCAGCCCTCGGCGCCAAACTGGAGGTTCCCGCCCTCGAAGAGGAGGAGGGCGCAACCCAAACGGTCAAAGTGCCCTCTGGAACCCAGCCCGGCGAAACCATAGTCATTCGCGGTGCGGGCGTTCCGCGGCTCCACGGACGGGGGCGCGGCGATCTGATCTGCGTGGTCGAAGTCGAGGTTCCGAAGCGCCTCTCCCGGGAGCAGAAGCGACTTTTGAAGGAGTTAGACCGCGCTTTCGACGAGTCCTGAGAAGCGCTGGAGGTCTGCCTGGTTTCGGGTGTAGGCTCATCGTCTGGCCTCGGCACAGCCCCCCTCGGAGACGATTGATGCAGCCTCTATCCGGACTCGACGCTTCTTTCCTCTATCTCGAGGACGCGCATCAACCGATGCACGTCGGAAGCGTGCTGGTATTCGAGGGCTCGATGAACTTCGGGAGCTTTCGCGACACGATGGCTTCGCGGGTGCATCTGGTACCGCGGCTTCGCCAGCGGCTGGTCATGGTTCCGTTTGGGATCGGCAAACCATACTGGGTCGAGGACCCAGCATTCAACCTCGACATGCACCTGCAGCACATCGCGCTTCCGAGCCCCGGTAGTTGGAAGGAGCTTCGCCGGCTTGCCGCGCGGATCTTCAGCGTGCCCCTGGACCGCAGCCGGCCTCTTTGGGAGATGACGTTCGTCGAGGGGCTCGACCGGATCCCGCAGGTGCCGCCCGGCTCGGTGGCCGTGATCAACAAAGTGCATCACGCGGCAATCGACGGTGTCTCCGGCGCCGACATGATGAGCGTGCTGCTCGACGTGACCAAGGAGCCCAAGATCTTTCACGCGCCGCCTCCTCGCGCGGTCCCGCCGGTGCCAAACGAGCTTCAGGTCTTGTCGCACACGGCACGAAAGATCATGGGCAAGCCAAGCGAGATCAAGCGGGTCGCCGGTGAGCTCGCGGATGCGCTTCGCGCGGCCGCCAGGATTCGAGACAAGGGAGTGGAAGCGCCTCCGATTCCCATGAGCGCTCCCGCGACCCCGATCAACCACACGATCACGGGCCAGCGGATCTGGAACACCGCTCTGCTCGAGCTCGACCGTGTCAAAGTGATCCGACAGATTGCGGGCTGCACTCTGAACGACGTCGTGCTCGCCATCTGCTCCGGAGCACTTCGCCGTTACCTCGACGAGAAAGGCAAGCTTCCACACAAGCCTCTGCTCGCGATGATCCCCGTTTCGACCCGCGGAGAGGACGAGCGCGGCAAGATGGGCAACAAGGTTTCTGCGATGCTGCTCGACCTCGCGACTGACGTTGCAGATCCCGTCGAACGTCTGCAGGTCATCCAGCAGCACACACAGGGCGGTAAGGCGTTCGAAAAGGCTGGCGCCACTCGAGCCTTCGTCGACTTGTGGGATTTCATCCCCTTTGGTCTCGCAAACCGCGCGCTTCGACTTTACTCCCGTTTCCACGTCTCCGAGATGCACAATCCTTTGTTCAATCTGGTGATCACCAACGTGCCGGGGCCGCAGATCGACATGTACATGGCGGGGCACAAGCTTCTTGCAACCATGGGAATGGCTCCGCTGATCGATGGCATGGGACTGCTCATCACCGTGCTCAGCTACAACGGCGTCCTGTCGATCAGCCCGACCTCTTCGCCCGCGGTCATGCCGGATCTGGACCTGTTCACGAAGTACCTGCGCGAGTCTGCAAACGAGCTCGAGGCCGCCATTCTTCCGCAGCGGCAGCCGGACGCCGAAGCCACCAAGGCTCACGCCCGGGCCGTCGCGGAGATGACCGCCGCCTTCGTCGATCGAATGAAATCGACCCTGGCACAAACACCCACCGACCAGTCCATCGGCGAGGGCACGTTTCAGCTGCGAATCACGGGGGCCGACGAGAAGAGCTGGACGATCAATCTCGGGGACCGCAGCGTATCAGAGGGCAATGGCCGTCCTGCTGACGCCACGCTCACCATACGCGACACGCATCTCGCGGAGATTCTCCGAGGCAATCTCGACCCGCAAATCGCGTTCGTCCAGGGCAAGCTGCGCGTCGAGGGAGACGTCAACAAGGCGATCGAGTTTGGCTCTCTCCTGCCCAAAGTGATCGCCTAGCTCGGTTCAAGGGAGCGCGCTGAAACGCTCCGGGCCGGCGTTGCCCGGAAGCTTGGCGCGAAGCTCTGGGAGCTGCTCGTCAGAAAGCCATTGGTACACGCCATAGGTCTGCAGCACGCGACGGGTGTACCGGCGTGTCTCATCATAGGGAATCTCCTCGATGAACACGTCGAGCGGGCGAGTCGAGTCCTCTTCGAGCCATCGGCGGACCGCGCCCTCGCCCGCATTGTACGCCGAAGGCACCAGCGCAGGATTCTCGTTCATTCGATTCCAGAGCCAAGCCATGTAGCGCGCGCCGATCTTGAGATTGACCGATGGCTTCGTCAGCGTGCGAGGTGTCGCCTTCTCACCGACCTCGCTCGCGAAGCGCTTGGCTGTCGGCAGGATCAGCTGGACGAGGCCGTAGGCTTTCGCCCACGAGACCGCATCGGGATCGAACGAGCTTTCCTCGCGCGCGATCGCACGGACGAAGGAGGCCGGAATCCCCTGCTCTGCGGCGATGTCTTCGATGAGTGGAAAGAACGCCGGCGGATAGGTCGCCTCCCAAATCAGCTTGCCCTCTCCCTTGGGTAGAAGCCCCTCGAAATCCTCGAAGTGCTGCCGAATGACGCGGCTCAGCTTCGTCTCCGCACCCGCGTGCTGTAGAAGCACTGCGCCCACGACGGCCATTTCGGGGTCGACGTTCTTGCCGAGCATTCGGAGGGCGGTCATTTCGGAGGAGGCATAGGTCACCTCGTTCACGATCAAGAGCTCGACCATTCGGCCGAAGGCCGGCGTGTCAAACGCGTCTCGCCACGCAAACACCATCCGGGTGGGGTCATCGCCCGCCCTCATCTCCTTCACGATCGACTTGGCGCGCTCGGGAACGATTTCGATCAAGCGCCAAAGCGCCTGCTGCGCGTAGTACCGGAGCGGCCAGCGCTCGATGATCTCCTCGTAGGCTTGCACCGCGTCGATTCGCCTGCCCATCATGAACAGAGCGCGCGCCCGCCAGTAGTTTGCCCGACCGGTCATCCCCTCCTCGTTTTCGCCGGGGCCACGCTCGGCGAGCTCGTCGAACCTCTCGTACGCCTGTTCGTAGTTGCCTTGGCGAAGCTGCAGCCAGCCCAACTTGAAGAGCGCGCGAGGCCACATGTCACCTTCGGGATAACGAATCGGGATCGAGGCCAAGCGAACGAGGGCCGCAGTGCGCGCGTCGTTTTCGAGCTCCGCGAGCGCGGCCCTGTAGCTCGCGTCGTCGGCGAGGCGATGGCCGGGGGCCTCGCTCTCGAGCATCTCGTATTGTTCGATCGACTCGTGCCATCGACCGATTCGCCCGTACGCGCGGGCGGCGTGGTATCGGGCCCACGCCCGCGTGTCCGGATCGAGCTTCGGGCACCGATCCGCGACGTCTTGCATGACGGGGGCGCCGCGCGTGCGTTCCCGGTCTTGCAACAAGGCACGGCCCTGCGTGTAGCGCGCCTCGCACCAAACACTCGTTCCGCTCTTGAGTTGCCCGACCAACTTGCTCAGCAGACGCTCGGCCTCCCGATATCGCTTTTCGGCGTACAGGGACTCGGCCTTGTCGAGGCTTTGCCGCGTGCGCGGACGGAGGCTCTGTTTGCCAGACGCCGTAGGTGCTCTAGGCGTCTCCGTCGAGCGGCTGGATGCCGCCACGTCCGCGGCCGGTCTCGGAGCGTTGCGCTCGAGGATGGCTGCCCGCTCGTGCTTGGCCCAGCGTGCGAGCGGATGATTGAACGCGCCGAGCGTATCGAGATGCGCGAGCGCGATTTGGTCGTAGCCCTCCTGCAGCGCCGCCTTCGCGGCCAGCCAGTGGAGGCGCCCTTTGTCCTGCGCACCCGCGCTCGGCGCGGCGGCTTCCGCGAGCTCACGGGCCTTGCCCGGGTTGCCTTTGTCGAGTTGCTTGCGGACCTGCATTACGACGGATTTGTCGGGCAGCTCGACGATGACCGGATCGAGGACCTTTGGTGCCGGTACGGGCGCCTCGGTCACGACCGGCTTTGGCTCCGCCTGCGGTGGCCACACTTCGCGCCGCACGTTCTGCGGCTGACTGCAAGCGATCAGCACGCCGATGCACGTAGCGAAGGGCCAGATCCGCTTCATCCCAACAACCCTAGTGAGTCCACACCGCTCGGGCAAGTTCGCTAGCAGACCCTAGCGGTCGCCGCCCCTACCGTCGCGTGATAAGCACACGGGGCGTGAGCTATAGCTTGCAGATCGGGATCCGTTACCTGCGCTCCAAGAAGCGGGCCACCGTCTCGATGATCACCCTGATCTCGATCATCGGCGTCGCCCTCGGGGTAGCCGCGCTTCTGGCCGTCCTGTCGATCACGACGGGTTTCGAGAAGGCGTTCCGCGACAAGGTGCTCGGTGTCAACGCACACGTCTTGATCCTCAAGTACGGGCGCGAGTTCCGCGACTATCGCGAGGTCCTCGGAAGGGTTGGGGAATTACCGGAGGTGGCCGGCATCGCGCCCTTCTCGATCAACGAGATGATGCTCACCAAGGGTGAACGCCGCGGTGTGGTGTTGGTCAAGGGCGTCACCCCCGAAGGCGTCCGCTCCGTCCTCGACCTCCCGCAGCAGATGGTGGCCGGGGGCCTGGAGGGCTTGCGTCGGCCAGGCTCGGTCCCGACGCCCATCGCCGAACCCCCAGCCGACGACGACTGGCAATGGCTTCGGGACATCCGCGACGGCAAAGCCGAGAAGGCGCCGGCTCGAGCGAAGGAAGCTCACCGAGCCCCGGCTTCCGAGGAGCCGGCCCTCCGGAAGACCGCCTGGGAGGCGGAACGGGAACGCCGGGAGGCGCAGCGGGCGGCCGAACGGCGGTCCCGGCGGCCCGACATCGGAGAGGTGGCCGCGCCGACGGACATCGAAGCGCTGCTCGGCGGCCTCGAAGGCGACCTCGCGCTGCCCGATGATCCCGAGTGGGAGGCCGGTCTCTCCCAAGGAGAGGGGCAGGAACCGTTGGAGGCGCTACCCGGGATCATCGTCGGCAAGACGCTCGCCGAGGACCTCGGCCTCGAAGTGGGCGACCGCGTCAGGCTGATCTCGCCCCTCGCCGCACTTGGCTTAGCCCTGTCGGAGCCCGGCGGAGCGGCGACCCGATCGCGCGAGTTTCAGGTCATCGGTGTCTTTCAGGCGGGCTTTCAGGAGTACGACTCGGGCCTGGTCTACACCGACCTCTTCGAAGCACAGCGGCTCTTCGATGAAGGGGACAACGTCACCGGCGTCGAGCTTCGCGTCCACGATTTGGACACCTCCGAGCAGCTCGCGCGCCGCATCGAGCAAGACCTCGGGGGCGCCTTTCACACGCTCGACTGGTCAGAGCTCAACCGCAATCTCTTCACCGCGCTCGAGGTCCAGAAGATCGCCCTCACGTTGGTGATCGCGACGATCATCTTCGTCGCGGCGTTCAACGTCATCGCGACTCTCATCATGATCGTCCTCGAGAAGAAGCGCGAGATTGCCATCTTGAAAGCCATGGGTGCGACCGACGCGACGATCCTCGGCGTATTCATGGTGCAAGGCATCGTCGTCGGCGTCATCGGGACCTTGGCGGGCGTCCTCGTCGGCGGTGGCCTCGTCACCTACCTCGACGAGATCGAGTTTCCCCTCGACCCGAAGGTCTATCTGATCGATCACTTGCCCGTGGTCCTCAATCCGGCGGTCTTTCTCATCACCATCGGCATTGCGCTGCTCATCTGCACGGTGTCGACGATTGCCCCTTCCTGGTGGGCCGCTCGCATGCTTCCGGTCGACGGGCTTCGTTACGAGTGAGAGAAAGCGACTCTGTGTTTTGGCCGAGATGCTAGGATGCCACCCATGATCAGATGGTTTCGTTTGCTTTTGGTCTTCGGGCTCAGCGTCTCGTTTGCAGGATGTGGCGGCGACAGTGGCTCAGGCGCATCCGGTAGCACCGAGAGCCCCGGTTGCACGGACGGGAAGCTCGATTCGAGCGTGGCTCACGTCGACCTCGACCACGACGGTGCCGTGCGAAGCTATGAGCTTCACTTGCCACCTGCGTATGATGGCACGACGCCGCTCCCGCTCGTGCTGAATTTTCACGGTTTCACCTCGACCGGGCTTGCGCAGCAGGAGTCGACCGAAATGGATGCCACGGCAGATCGGGAGGGCTTCATCGTCGCGTATCCCAACGGGCTCGACAATTCTTGGAATGCAGGCATTTGTTGCGGGCGTTCGGCGACCGCAGAGGTCGACGACGTTGGTTTCACACGTGCCGTGATCACTGACATTGCTGAGCGAGGCTGCATCGACCCCTCGCGCGTCTATGCAACCGGCATGTCGAACGGTGGGTTTCTCTCACACCGGCTCGGCTGTGAAGCGGCGGACGTCATCGCGGCCATTGCCCCGGTGGCGGCCGTGCTCGGAATCGAGGACTCTCAGTGCAACCCCGTACGGCCGATGCCGATCATGCATCTACACGGCACCGGAGATCCACTCGTTCCCGTCGATGGGGGTGGCTTGGCGGGCTCTCCGAGCGTCCAAGACTCGACCGCCGGATGGCTCGAGCGCAATGGCTGCACCGGGGAGCCGGTGGTGACCTATCAGAACGGCGCGGCCACGTGCGAAACGGTAGACGAGTGTGAAGGCGACGCGAGCGTCACCCTGTGTCTCATCGAAGGGGCCGGCCACTGCTGGCCCGGCAAGCCCTGCCGCATGCTCGGTGACCTCGGCGAGCCCACCACGGACATCGACGCCAACGATGCGATGTGGGAGCTCTTCTCGACCGTGAAGTTGCGGTGAAAATGCGCGCATGGAGGCGTTCCCCAGACCTCACGAACCCGTCCGCCAGCCGCTTGACGCACGGGCTCATGCGAGCTAGCAAAAGCGTCCTTTTGCGGGAATAACTCAGCGGTAGAGTGCGACCTTGCCAAGGTCGAAGTCGTGGGTTCGAATCCCATTTCCCGCTCCAAAGGGGACATGCTCCCTCTCCACGACGCTAGCAGTTCCGGCCACTTATGAACCAGACCGCGATAATCCGGTTTTCCGCGGGATCGGAACCACCTGCGCCGCCCTCACGCTTTCGGCCCGCGCCGCCGAGCTCATGCGCCGCGGATTGTTCTTGGTAGTGCTCCAGTGGCTATGTATTGGCTTCTCTTGATTGATTGAGTCGAGCCTGGAACGCCGGATTCATGCGAAGGGGACTTAGCGATGGCGACCGAAGATTTCGCCGGCGCTGGTTGTGGGCGACCACAGTGGGCTGGTTTGCGGGTTTCCTATTGGGCTTCGTCGCGGCCAGCCTCGCTGGGCCGCTCGTTGGAATCGGTCCACTCCAAAGCGTGCTTGCGTATTTTGTTCTCGGAGTCTCTCTCGGGTCCATGGTGGGCTTGATGCAATTGCGAGCCCTTCGGGAGCGGTTTTCCAAAACCGGCTCGTGGGTCATGTCAAGCGCTGCTGGCTTGGGCGTCGCCGGAGGTGCGGGCTACGGCGCTGCGGTTTTGGCGTTCGGCTACTCGGAGGGTCTGGAAGGGCTCGGGAGCGTTGCCGCAGTCTTCGGTTGGACGTTGGCGGCGGCCTTTGGTGGAGCGGTGACGGGCGTCTTGCAATGGCGTGTCTTGCGGCGGCATGTATCCCGAGCTGGCTGGTGGGTGTCGGCAAGCTCCCTGGGTTGGGGGTTGAGCATGGCCGTGGCGGGAACGGTCATGGCCGTGGGATCTCGTGCCGTAGTCGATCCTCCGATGATCTATGTTGCAACGTTGTTCGTCGGAGGACTTCTCGCGGGCGGGACGGTGCTCGGAGCGGTGACCGGAGCGGCAGTGGTCTGGTTGCTGATGCAGCCGATACCGGAAGCCTAGTCGGTGTAGGACTCATTCACTCTGGCGCGACATCGACGTGGGAGGTATGTGTCTGGACGGACTTCGGCGCTCGAGGCCTGCGAACGTGTTCATTGAGAGGTCTACTGAATGAATTGGTACCGAATCAAGACCGCACTCGTCGGACTCAAGCGATTGGCGGAGCTGACGGAGCAGGACAAGCAAGCCTGCATCGATGCCTACAAGTTCTTTCAGAGAATGCAGAGTGGCGAGCCCACCGCGACAGAGGATGAAACGAAAGCTGTCGCGGACTACTACAAGGTCTTGAACAACCTCCTCTCGGTGTTCGACCTGGAGAAGCTCTACATCCCGCCGCAGCTCGACGAATCCCAGGGATTGTACGGGAATCAGCTCTTGTGCGAGCAGGCCGTATTGAAGAAGCTAGAGCTGAAACACCCCTCCAGATCGCATCTCTTGGACATGGGGTGCGGCAGGGGGAGGGTCTCCCACCACTTCGCCTCGCTGACGGGCGGTCACGTGTCCGGCTACAATATCGATCCCAATCAGATCGAGAATGCGATCGACTGGGCGGCGGAATGCGGAATGAGCGATCGGCTTCACTTCAAGGTGGGCAACCATCACGCGCCGCTCGAGTATGACTCCGGAACCTTCGATGGATGTTTTTCCTTTCAAGCGGTCTGGCCATTTTTCAAAAAAGAGGAGCTCGATGCCCATGCGGAAGAAATGTATCGCGTGCTCAAGCCTGGAGCGCGATACGCATGTTCCGAGTATCTATTAACGCCACATTTCGATTGGGACAACGAAGAGCACGTGAGCCTACACAAGGCGTATCTTCCAACGCTCGCCGCCACTCAATCGATGTATCCAGCGGACGTTTGCGCCGCCCTGGAAAGAGCCGGTTTCAGAGTGGTCCTGTCCGCTCCTTCGAAAAGGCCGGCCTGGCCGATTTGCGAGCAAAAGAGAGATTTGATCCTCGGGGGGCGCAAGGTCATCCGGGCGCTCGAGGCGATTCGCGTGTTGCCCCCCTGGGTCGAAGAGTCGCTCGACCTCCTTCAAAGCGGTGGCCAAGCATGGACGGATGCAGAGAAGGCCAAAATTGCCGATTTGAACTGGAGAATCGTCGCGGAGAAGCCGCCGGTCTAATCTGATTTAGATCTTGCGCCGATTTCGTTCCTTGCAGGGTCGTTCTTCGTCGGGGTGGCGAGCCCGCTCGAGCGCGAGTTCACTTGTCGTGGCTGCCTACCTGCAATCGCCGCGTTCGCTATCGCACTCATAGCCACCTGGGCATGACGCCCGCTTTGAGCATTTGATTCGCTCGCACAGCTGAGTCTGTTCGTTGCAGCGGAAGGGGAGCAGGCATCCGTTGACCGAGCATCCAACAAACGCCCAGGACGCGGCTGCCACTCCAGCAACAATCGCGGCTTGCGCCGGGCTCGAGGTGCTGTACGGGTCGTTTGGATCCGAAACACAACTGGTCAACAACGCCACCGACAACAAACAAGCCTGCGTCACTTGGCTCCGCCGGGTCCTTTCCGGGTCGGTGTTCTCCAGAGGATTTCGCACGGCAGAAAGACAGTCTACCAGATGCTTGGAGCGTTTTGCGCCTGTCTCGAGCCTACTTCCTCACTTGCAAATATGGTCAGAAGGCTCCTCAAGCGCCGAGGCCGCCGAAGAGACGCGGCCGATCAGCTGCGAGGGATGCGGGTGTTGACGCTCGCTCCGAGCTCGCCGCGCGCGACAGGTCTTCCTCCGACGGAGGCCTCGACGTTGAACCCCATCACGCCATTGTGCTCGAGCGTCCACTCGACGCGGTAGTCGAGTCGGGAGCCCGGAAACACGGGTTCGAGGAATCGCATGTCAATGCGGGTGGCCAGCCCCACGACCGGAGAGCTCGAGATCTCTTTGAGCAGCGCCAGGCCCTCGTCCGATGGAGCGGCGCCCGGCCGCAGTGAATAGAGAGCATCGAGCGCATCGAGCGCCCGGAACCCGAGACCTTCGTCGTGTCGTTGAGCCCCGGCTTGCCGGACCATGTCCAGTGTCGCCAGGAGCTGAGCCGTCTGACCTAGGCCTTCCACGACGTAGACGCCAGGCCACAAGGACCAGTTGGGGAAATGCCCATCGAAGACAGGATCGTTGATCGAGATCTCGAGCGACGCTTCGATCGAGCGCTCAGCCCCCAGGCGGAATCGCTTGACCCGGTCGACGAACAGAAAGGGTCGCCGGTGCGGAAGGATCCGTTCCACGAGGTTGGCCCCAAAGCCGCGGTATTCTTCATTCGCTTGTGTCATGCCAGCTCCGTGATGATGGCTTGCAGCTCCCGAAGGGAAGAGCTGCCATGGACCCGAACTGCGGGGCGCTTGTCCAGATGACGCTGTACGATGTGGCGAAGGCTGTGATCCGGGCCAAGCACTACGATCTCGCTCGCTCCCACTGCGAGCAGGCGCTCGATGGCTTGGTGGAGCCTCATCGGCCGAATGAGCTGGGAAAGCACGAGCTCGATTGCGTGCTCTGCGCGGGTGGGGCCGCGCTCGGCCGTTTCGTTGCTCACCCATGCGATCGTTCCGCGGGCGTCGCCGATGATCGACTTGGCCACCGGCCGTAGCTCGGCGACGGCCTGCTCCATGAGCGACGAATGCCATGGGCCAGAAACGGGGAGCAGAGAGACGCGGCTGAGCGACGCTGCAGCGCGAAGAGCTGCGTGCTCGCCCGCAACGAGGTGCGTATCGGCGGTCGTCTGCCCAGCGTAGAAGATAGCTCCGGCTCTTCGGCCCGCCCCCAAGACCTCGTCGAGCCTTGCTTCGGGCCCATGGACGGCTGCCATCCCGCCGGGCCGCTCACGTGCGGCGGCAGCCATTGCGCGCCCGCGCGCCGCGGAGAGATAGCCGGCTTGCTCGAAGCTGACATGACCAGAGAGAGCGAGCGCTCCGATCTCGCCGGCCGAATGTCCGAGCGCCATGGACGGCTCGATGCCCTCGTCACGGAGGAAGGAAGCCGCGGCCAGAGCTACGGCGGTGAGCGCCGGCTGAAGGTATTCGGTTCGAAGCAGGGATCTCCCCCCGACCTCGGCGACTCGAAGCAGATCCTTGCCTGCGGCTTCGCTTGCCTGTTCCCAAAGCTTGGCCGCGGGCCGATACCATCGAGCAAGCTCCAGCCCCATCCCCGCGTGCTCGGCCCCCTGTCCCGCCAAGAGCCACGCCATCATGTCGTTAGCCCTCCGTCCACGATGAGCGTTTGACCCGTGATGTAGCTGGCCTCGCCGGAGGCCAGGAAGGCCACCACGCTCGTCAGCTCTTCCGGGCGTCCAGTTCGACCCATCGGGAGAGACTGGATGAGGGCCTCCCGCGCGCGATGATCCATTCGCTGCGCCATGCCCGCATCGAAGAGCCCGGGTGCGACGGCGTTGATTCGAATCCCGCGCCCGGCCAGCTCGCGGGCCAGCGTTCGTGTGAGTGCGACGACCCCGCCCTTGGAGGCCGCGTAGCTCGCTTGGCCGGGGCTCGCATGAAGCCCCGCCACCGATGCGACGTTAATCACCACGCCGGCGCCGGCGCGGATCATACCCGGGAGCGCAGCACGAATGCAGGCGAGGGTACCGATCAAGTTCGTCTCGATAACCTGCACGTCATCGGCGTCGGGCTGGAGCAAGAAGAAACGATCTCGCGTGATGGCGGCGTTGTTCACCAAGATGTCGAGATCGGGGAGCCCCGTGATCGTCGCTCGGAGTCCGGCGATGTCTGCGAGGTCGAACGCGATCGGCGTGGCCTCGGCCCCCAACGACATGCAGCGCGAGGCGCAATCCTCGGCCTCCTCGCGTCGATTTCGATAGCCGACGAAGACCGAGGCCCCTTCGCCCGCGAAACGTAGGGCAATGTCACGTCCGAGCCCGCGCGATGCGCCGGTCACCAGGACTCTGCGGTCTTGGAATCGCTTCATGGCAGGGCGCCCTGCCAGAGGGGAGGATCCATGGCCACTTCCCGCGTCGAGTAGGTGTGGTGACGCGGATCGACGAGAAGGCTACGGTTGACGAGCAGGGGACTCGAGACCGTCCGGATCGGGAATGTGAGGTCGCGGTCGCTCACGTAGAACTCGTCAATCCCCGGATGCGCGACTGAGATATCGAGCAGCGCCGTCCCGACGAGACCGCCGGCCGCGGGAGAGAAGGCCGCGGTCATCACTTCTCCCACGGGAGCGCCCAAACCCCGGACCACATCGCCGTTCTTCACGCCGTCCGCGGCCACGAAGTGCGTCAAGCGGCGACGGATGCCCCTCGCCCTCCGCTCTTCGATCGCCGCGACGCCTGGGAATCGCTTCCGTGTGGAGAGACGCCATTGGAGCTGGAGCTCGATTGGAGTGAGTCCTCGGACCGAACCGTGCCTGACCGAGAAGAAACCGTTCTCGAGGGCACAGAGATCCATCGTTTCGAGAGAGAGCTCTGCGCCGTCGAGGGCAGTGATGAGCTCGAGCAACTCCCGCCGTGCGTCTCCCGCATCCTCATTGCGTAACATGAGGTCGTATCCATATTCGCCCGTCTTCCCGGCCCGAAAGCAGACCCCGCGATCGAAGTGGTAGAAGCTCAGATAGGGGAGCCCAATGATGTCCGGCGTGAGCCATCTGCTCATCACCTCCCAGGCATAGGGTCCATGCACCGAGATCAGCTCGTACTCGGGTCGAAGGTCTTTCAGCTCGACGTCCAGATTGGGCTGGACGTGCCTGGCGAGGCATGACGACAGTTCCTCGGTCGTGATCCCCTCGACCATGAGGAAGCAGGCGTCATTGTCGGGACAGACGTACACGTCCGCGATGGGCTGACCCTGATCGTCGAGGATCAACGTTTGGAGCATTCGACCGTCTCGGACCCATAGGTCGCCCGAGCAGACCTTGTCCACTGCCTCGATGGCGTCGTCTCCCACGAGCCGAAGGAGGCCGACGTGATCCATGCGGCTCAGCGCAGCGCTGTGACGGACCGCGCGGTATTCGTCCTCAAGACTCATCACTCAGCTCCATGATCGCGTCGACGATGGTGTTCACCGTGCGGATCTTGACGAAGTCCTCCGGTGAGCCGGCGAGTTGGAGCCCAAAAACGGTATCGAGCTGAACCACGAGCTCGACGGCGTCGACGGAGTCCATGCCTAGGCCGGTGCCGAAGAGGGGCGCGTCGGGGTCGATGGCCTCGGGCTCGATCTTCAGCTTCATGGTGTCTCGGAGGATCCGCCGGACATGGTCGAGGATCGCGACTCGAGACGTGACGTACTCGGACAAGTCAGCTTTCATGGATGACCTCGGTTGAAGCAACGATGATCGCCACGCTCGCGGTGTTCCCTCTGGTTGCGACGAGAGCACTGCGCGCTCGACCACGGCTCAACAGGCCGAGGGCATAGGCGAGAGCAAACGAAGAAGAAGTGGACCGCATGCCGGCGAAAGGGTTGACTCGCTCTGCAAGCCCGGCATAGACGCCATTTCTGGGCGCGATGACGAACTCCGCGGGCTCTGTCGAGCCCCACCGATGTTGCGCCCGTGCGATCGCTTCATCGAGTTGATCGGGGCCCGCAACGCCGATTCCTACGATCTCGACCGAGGTCGGTGCTGTGCCGAGGACAAACGCGCAGGCAGCATCGCCAGGCTCGCTTCCCGCAAGTCTCTTGGCCGGCACATCCAGGGCTGCAGCGATGATTCGATCCGAGTCGCGGCGCCGGGCGAGGGTCCAAGCGGCGATCGCGCAGGCCATGAGACCGCTCCCGTCGCCGATGGTGATCGTGCTCTGGGGACCGCGAATGTTCAGCGCTTTGGCACATGCACTCTGCGCAGCGCTCGGGAGCAATTGGGCGAAAGCAGTGGCGTCGGGTTTGGCGAGCCCGCGTTGCACGATGCTCGAGTGGAATCGCTCGAGGCTGTCGGGGGAAGCACGGAGATTGCCCACGATCAGCCCAGTGCGCTCGCGCGCTGTCCCCCTGAGCGACAAGCCGGCGTCCGCGAGCGCCCTGGAAGCGACGGTCGTCAGGAGCTCCGAGGCGCGGTCGATCCCGCGAACATCGACTCTGGGCAGCTCCGCCGCCAAGTCGACCGTGATCCCTCGATTTGATCGCGGCGCTTTCGATTCGAAGATCGAAGCGAGCTCCTCGACGCTGCTCACGCCGGCGCACAGAGGGGCTGCCGTGCTCACGAAGACGGGCTGGCTCTCTTCCGCGTCTGCGCAGGCGGGTTCCCTAGTTCCGAACACGAGCGCACAGTTGTTTCCGCCGAAAGCGGAGTTGCTCGAGAGCGCGAGCTCGTACGCCAGAGGCTCCGGCTTCTTGGTGCTGACGGGACGGGGCGGCCCTCCCCGACGCGGGCCATCGAAGCCAGCCGTCGTCGGGGCCAGTCCCGCCGCCATGCATTCGAGAGTGGTGATCACTTCGAGCACGCCGGCGGCGCTCTGCGCGTGCCCGAGGTGTCCCTTGCTCGAGCTCAGCGGAAGAGCGCACCCGAGCTCGGAGCCAAAGACCGACTGGATCGCGCACCATTCGGCTGTGTCGTTGGCGCTCGTGCCCGTGCCGTGCGCGTTGAGGTAGCCGATCTCGCTTGCGGTCACGTCTGCATCGTCGAGCGCGCTCTGGATGGCTGCCGCGACCCCCCGCCCCCTCGGTTCCGGGGAGGTCGCGTGGTACGCATCGCCCGAGAGACCATAGCCTCGAAGCAGCGCACGGGTGACGGTGTCCCGTAGTCCGCGCCTTTCGAGCACGAGGAAGCCAGCGCCCTCACCGAGAGTGGTCCCCATCTGCACGCTGAAAGGAGTGCAAGGGCCCTCGCTGAGGACGCCAAGGGCGTGAAAGCCGGCAAAAAGGGCCGGCGTCAGCGTGTCGATGCCGCCGGCCAGAACCACATCGGCGAAGCCTTCGCGAATGAGGTCCGCACCGAAACCGATGGCCTGCGTCGAAGACGTGCACGCGGTGGAGACGGTGATGGCGGGGCCTTGAATCGAGAGCTCGTTCGCCAGGTTGCGCGCGAGACGCTCGGTGTTGTCATCTCCAAACAGGCTCGCCCCGAGGCTCAGAGCCACGCGCAGCGATCGAAGGGACTCAGGGTCGAGTCGAGCGTGTGCCAACGCGTCCCGAAGCGCGAGCGATCCGAATTCATGACAGAGTGCGGACGGGTCGCGATCATCCGACTCGTACCCCGCGACCATCGCGCCCAGATGGGTCGTGAAAGCCGATGTGTCGAAGCGGTGAATCGGCGCGATCCCGATCTCACCGCGTAACAGGGCGGTCCGAAAGTGGTCGCGTCCGACGCCGAGCGCGCTTGCGACTCCCCAGCCGGTGATCTGTGCGGCATGGCTCACGGGTCAGTGGTCGACTGGGACAGGGCCTCTTTGGCCTGCTTCCGTCGGCGGACCGCAGCGCCTAGGATGAAGAGAGCCAGCAGGATCGCCAGCGCCCCCAGGGTGATGGCGCCGGCCCAGCCGATCGCGCCGGTCACTCCGACGCCCACTCCGCCGGCAATCAGCAGCCCAGCTCCAGTGCCGGCGAGCCCGCCCGAGGCTCGACGCAGCCGCTTCGCCTTGCGTTCTAAACGCTTGGCTTCCCGGGATTGCGGAGACGTCGGCGTGCTCGGCTCGACCGTCGGAGCGGGCGCGATGGAGACAGTCGGCACGTCGTCGAAGTCCATCATCCGCATCGCGGCCAAGCTCACCTCGACATGCCTGCCGTCGCCCGGTTCGACGTGATTGCGCTCCGCAATGCGTGTGAGCTTGTCGGTGACGTCGGCGGCCACTTCGTTCGTCGACTGCATCCGAAGCCGAGCGGAGATGTGCGCGGACGCGCGCCGCAGGCGCAGGCGGCCGTGGATGCCCATGCCATGCCTGGCCCCTTCCTCGTCCAAGCTGGCGGCCATGTCCATGAGCAGATCGGGGTTTTCCCGTAGCTCGCGGTCGATGTCCGTCTTGAGCCCATCATCGGCCATCCCCACGACGAAGTGGGCATCGGCCAGTGCCTGGTCGAGCACGGGTGACATTTCCGCGATGTCGCTCTGCACCTCTTCGCTGTTGCGGACATCGTCAGGCAGCTCGTTTACGAGCTGCGAGTACACGAGTGCCTGATAAGTCGTCCCGAGGAACTGGTTGATGTCGGCCGAGAGCCCGTCGTCGATATCCTCGTCGAAGATCCCCTGGCGCTTCCCCTCCTCGACGTAGTTCGTCGTGCGTAGAGGTTCGAGCGCGGCTTTGATGGAACGTAGCTCGAGCTCCGGTGAGCCGGCGGCGCGCCGACGTGTTTGGGACGAGGCATATTTCGGGAGCGCTGCGGTCGCAGCGGCGATCCCGCCTACCGCAAACGTCGTCAACCACTCCCTCCGCGCGAGGGGGCGCACAGACGAAATCGGATCCGCTTTGACTTGCTTCTCTGATTTCGACATCTACGCGCTCCGATCATCTGCCAGGAGAATAGTTCGGCGGTGCAGGTCTTGCGTGACACCACTTGGCGGCGAAAAAGTTTCGTCGGTACAGGGGTTCACGCCTCACCTTTTCAACGCAGACGCCGCGCAGCTCGACGATCCGTAGGTCAATCCGATGGAAGAACATCGCTTGCGCCTTTCCGGATCTCCTTAGGAAGCAAGCGGCGTGCCACCGAGAAAACGCCCAGCACGACCGGATTCGCGTCGCACGAGGATCTGCGACGTGACGCAGAATAGTCACTACGCGTGAACTAGGGGGACACGCTCCCCATCCACGACGCAACGTGAACTAGGGGGACACGCTCCCCATCCACGACGCAAGCGGTTCCGGCCACTTACGACCCAGACCGCGAGAACCCACATTTCCTCGCCGTTTTCAACCGGCCGCTCAGCCCGTCGTTCCGCTATCTCACGAGCGTGAAGACGACCATGTCCATGCCGCCCACTTGACTGAGCGTGAGCGCGTCATCGGAGATCACGTACGTGAAGGTCGACATCCGGCTGACCATTCCGCTGCCGTCCTGTTGCACGTTGACGTCCACCTCGCCCGCATCGTTGAAGA
Source organism: uncultured delta proteobacterium (assembly GCA_963792825.1). Taxonomy (GTDB): domain Bacteria; phylum Myxococcota_A; class Polyangia; order Polyangiales; family Houyiibacteriaceae; genus SG8-38. The sequence goes on from CAWBXS010000002.1 coordinate 1,123,459, forward strand.
ACACGAACCCCGACTCGAACCAGAGCTGCGCGCCATTCCCGTCCACCTCGTGATAGACGAACGCGCCGCTTTCGAGGATCTGCAGCTCGGCAGCCACCGCTCCCGCCACCCAGTCGAGGAAGTCTGCAAGGTTGGCGGAAGCGCCGTTGACCGTGACCGACTGGTAGGTCCACACTCCGACTGCGTTTGCTGGAGGAGGCCCTTCCCCCATCGGGCCTTCTTCCCCCGCCGCCTCACCGCCGCAACCAAGGGCGAGCAGTCCAAACAAGGTCGAAGCGATGGCGAGGGCGCGCGCAAGTCGGAGAGGGCCGCGCCCGGGTTCGGCTAGGGACACTCTTCGGTGCCGCAGTAACAGTAGCAGTAGTACGTGTCGGGCGGCGGCTGCGATGGATCGAAGGTGCCGCCGCAGGTGCCGTAGGATTCGTTACCGAATCCTCCGGACCCGCAAAAGCCGCGACAAGGCGTGTCGCAATCGTTGATTCCCAACAGGTCGCACTCCGTCCCGACGAAGCAGGATCCCAAGCCTCCGGTGCCCCCAGCGCCTCCGGTGCCCGCGCTGCCTCCGCCGCCTCCGCTGCCTCCTGCGCCCCGGGCGCAGTCACAGACGGACAACTCCAAGTTGCAGAACAATTCCTGCCCGCTCGGGCAGCTCTGGTCCACGCAATCCGACACTTGCTCACAGGGAAAGCCGGCGCTGCTGCCGCACGCGATCCCGGCCATCCCCACCAGCAACCCACCCAAGACCACATATGCCTTCATGCACCCAACGCTAGATCCGCTCGCCGGATTCCGTCAACAGCTTTCAACGGTCATTGGGTTGCTCCCTGGCTAAGACCGGGGAGTGGTTTGGTACCTTGCTTCAGCGCTTCAGCGCGTCCTGCATGCGTTCGCTGTAGTCCCAGGATGCGATTTGCGAGGGCCGCAGGCGGACGACGAGCTCCTCTTCGGCGCGAGCGAGCAGAAACTGTCCGAGGCTGGAGTCGGCCGAGCCGAGGTACCGATCGAGCAGGCGCCCGAGCAACGCACCCGCACCCTCCGGTTCCAAGCTGGCCTGCGCTCGGCCCCGCACCCCGCAGTAAGGAGGCTCATTCGGAGCGATCTCGAAGGCGCACCTGGGATCCGCCTTCAGCCTCTTTGCGATCCGCGCGTCCCGGTGGACTGCTGCCAGAAGGTCGTCGTCTTCCGGTGAGAACCAAAGCGACAGGATCACAGGAAACCCGGAGCCGGTGTTTGCCGCCAGCCGCATCGGGATGCGCGCCTCCGCAAGGAACTCCCGGATTCGCAACTCCGTCCACGGGCCCGTACGGTGAATCGATGACGAGGGAGTCGACCGCATGACCTCCACCCTAGTCCGTTCTCCCTAGCCGATAAACATAACAATTACAAAAATTTACAGCTTTGTGATACAAGAACCGTTGTGTTTGTATCACGTTGTGTTACAGACTCATCATGAGCGATGGGGATGACGCCAAAGACCGACGCGACGCTCGCAAAGAGCGGGTGCTGCATACGCGGATCCCAGCGGTGCTCGAGCAGGAGCTCAAGCGGGTCGCCAACGCGTGGCGTGTTCCCGTGTCCAACGTCGTTCGGGCGTTGCTCGAGGACGCTCTCGACACGCTCGATGTCGTAGGCGCCAAGGCCGAGGACGAGCTTCGCGGAGTTGCGGAAAAGCTCGCCTTCGAGCGCCACCGGATTCGCCAGAGGTCGACCGAGCAGCGCAGTGATCCGCCGCCCTCGCACGAGGCGCCGCCGCCCGATCCCCTCGAGGGCGCGGTCGGCGTGATGCCGATCACGTTAGTGCATGACGCGGTGTGTGCTCTCACCGGGAAGCCGCTCGCTGCGGGGACGGAGGCCTACATGGTCCTCTTCGAAGACCCGCGCCGCAAGCTGATCACGGGCAGGAATGCCTTGCCCCAAGGATCGACACCGAACCAGGAGAAGACCAATGACTGAGCAAGAGAAGAACCAAACCACAGCAGAACAGAACGTCAATGCCGCGGTCGACGAGGTGACCCATGCAGCCGGGGCAGCCGTGTCGCTCGGTCGGCAGATCATGGCGCTTTGGCTCGGGGTTGCCCGCACCGCAGTCGACGCAGCCGCCAAGACCCTCGCCACGACTTCTGAAATGATAGCCACTGTCGCGGAGTCGATGGGCAAGCTCTCGGATCGCATCGGCGACACCGCCAAGAATGCCTGATCACCGGCCGACGCTCGCGATTCAGGGCAGGCGTTCGAAGCATTCATCGCCCGAAACGGACTCCTCGTTGCGCTACTGGCTTGCCGCCGTCGACGGGGTGCTCCGGGCGGTCGAGGAGACGGTTTGGCGTTTGCGACGTCAGACCGCAGAGGCGTGTCGTGCAAGCCGCCAGGAGTGGGCGGAGTGGGTCGGCGGATTCCGCGATGCGCAAAGCGCGCTCGGGAGCTGGCAGCTACAAACGGTCCGGCTCGTCAGCATCGGTTGGACCCTCACGAAAATCGCCACGAGCTATCGGCTGCATTTGACTCGGGCGGCGTTCGTGACCCGATCACGTGCCGCGGCGATGCTCGAGCGGCTCCACGCCAAGAACGCGCAGCGCTTCACAGACCTGAGCGTTTCGCACGGCGGGGGGTTTCTGAAAGTCGGTCAGCTGCTCTCCTCGCGTCCCGACCTCCTGCCGCAGGCTTGGATCGAGGCGCTCTCTACCCTCCAAGACGAGGTCCCCGCCGAAGACGAGGACCGCATCGTTGCGCTTCTCGAGGAAGAGCTTGGGGCCGCTCTCGAGGATGCATTTCTGCATTTCGAAAGAACGCCGATCGCCTCGGCTAGCATCGGCCAGGTCCACCGCGCGGTCCTGGACGACGAAACCGTCGTTGCGGTCAAGGTGCAGCGCCCTTGCATCGATGCCGTGATCGAGCTCGACATGCAGATCCTGATGTCGTTCCTCGAAGCGATGAAGACCTCGCTGCCACCCGCAGACTACGAGACCATCGTGAAAGAAGTTCGCGCCTCGATCAGCGAGGAAGTCGATTACCACGCAGAGCGCGCGCATACCTTCGCCGTCGGTGACTACCTCGGCACGCTGAAGGGGGTCCGTGCGCCGAAGCCGATTGGCTCCCATCAGAGCAAGCGTGTGCTCGTCACCGAGCTCATCGGCGGCGAGAAGATCACCACCGTTCTCGATCGACTTGCCGATGCGCGCGATGCAGGAGACGAAAGTGCACACGCCGAGCTCTCGCGTCTCTTGAACAAGCTGATCGAAGCGTACGCTCGCCAAATCCTCGAGCTAGGGCGCTTTCAGGCCGATCCACACCCTGGGAACCTCCTGGTCGAGCCGGACCAAACCTTGGTGATCCTCGATTTTGGATGCACGAAGATCATCGAAGCCGACGCGCGACGCGCTTATGCGAAACTGCTTCAGGCCTTCTTCGTTCAAGACACGAACCGCGTGACGGAGCTCCTTCATGAGCTCGGTTTCCGGACACGAAGCGGGCGGCCTGACACTTTGCTTTGGTTCGCAGAGCTGATGCTCGACAAGCTCCGCACCGAAGGAAGCACCCTCGTAACGGGCCTGACGAAGGCCGAAATGATCGATGAGTGGATTCGCCTGCTCAAGGCAGCCGAGCAGGATCCGGTCGTGCACATTCCAGACCATTTCGTGATGATCGGCCGCGTATTCGCCGCGCTCGGCGGCCTCGTCATGCACTACCGCCCAACCGTGGACCTCCAGCGCATCATGCTGCCGGCGCTTCTGGCGGCGTCTTCCGTCGACTAGCCCTTCGCGAGTCCGTCGCCCGTCTCCGGGTCGCGAGCACGACCAGGAGCAGGAATGCGGCGAGGTAGCCAGGCCAGTCTCCGAGCGCGCGATAGATGGTGGGCCCATCGAGCATGCGAACGGTGTGTTTGAGGTTCGTCGCCTCGAACAGATGGGACTCCGCAACAGTACGACCAGCGGGATCGACGACGGCACTGATGCCCGTGTTGGTGGCGCGGACCAGATAGCGGCGATGCTCGATCGCCCGCAATCGGGCGAGCGCGAGATGTATGTGCGGCTCCGGCGAGTCGCCGAACCAGCCGTCGTTGGTGAGGCTCACCAAGAGGTGCGGGTTCGACTCGAGCACGAGCTTCCGAACGTACGCCGGTCGAATGGTCTCGTAACAGATCGGCGTTGCGATTCGCCAAGGGCCGAATCGCAGTGCCGAGAAGTCTTCGCCAGCTCGAAAGTGGCTGAGCGTCGGGGCAAGTCGAGCCCATGCGGCGAACCGATCTCCAAAGGGGACGAATTCGGCGAAGGGAATCAAGAAATGTTTGTCGTAGGCCGAACGAATCGTGCCATCCGCATCGACGATCATGGCGCTATTGAACCGTTCTCGATTCCCTTCCTTGGTGCGCGCCCGGATGCCACCAAACAGAAGAGGAACACGAAGGCTTCCGCGTACGGCTGTTCCGTCGGCAGGAAGAACGTCCGGGAGCGCCCGCAGGTAGCTCGTTTCGGGCCAGATGAGTAAATCGACCGAGCCTCCTGCGTCGAGCCCCTGGCTTTGAGCGGCATAGCGGCGATGAGAAAGGAGGCGTTCGGCACGCTTTTCGATGACGTCGACGTTTGCCTGGACGATACCGACGGTGATTGCGGGAGCGGCGTTGCTCTCGCGCTCGACGGCCTTGATCGCAAACGACCCGTAAAGCAGCAGCGCGAGGGTCGCGACGACCACTGCGCTCGATTCCACTCGCGCGGGCGGACGCCGGCTCTCGAGCCACAGCAAGCCCTCGGCCAGCGTGGCGCTGACACCGCAGACCCAGGCGCTCAGCAAGAGCGGGCCGCCAAGCGCGGCGCATTGTGCAAGCACCGCCTGATCGACGAGCGTGTTGCCTAGGTAAAACGGGAACAGTGAGGGGTACAGCCATTCGACCGTCACCCATGCGAGCAACGAGGACGCCACGAGCCCGACCCGCCGGCGCCGCAACGCGCAGTAGATCGATCCGATGACCACGAACCGCAGCGTCACGACGCCCCCCCACAAGAGCCAGACCCCCCAGCTGAGCGCGGCTCGCCCATCCCAGAACAGAGCGAGCGCCGGCTGCGTCCAGAAGAAGCCACCGACGTAGGCGACCCACCCGAAGAGCGCAGCGCACAACAGCGCTCGGCTCCGGCCGGCGCTCCACTCCAACGACAAGACGAACGCTGCAACGGCGACGAAGACCGCCGGCCACGCTGCAGCAAAGGTGAATGCCAGTGCGAGCGATGCGCCCCCGAGGATAGCGAGCGCCAGAACCGCCGAACGAACCATGGGGCTTCCTTATACCCCTCAGCCGCCGCGATTCGCAGTTGCCTCGATACGGCCGCTCGCCTACCCTCGCTACGATGGGTCTGCCTGCATGCAGCGCTTCTTAGTCGGCGCAGCGTTGGTAGGTGCTGGAATCGCCTTCGCGTTCTTCCTCAACCGACGAGATGCAGTTGCGCCCGACCGGGATGCAGCACCCGGGCGCGACTCGGGCGCGGTCTCAACCGTCGATCGGTCGCTGCCGGATCAGCCGTTTGCAGATGGAGGTGTCACCCACGATGCGGGCGCCGAATTCGACTCGAACACCCCGAGCTTCGATCTCGGGGACCTCGACTACGACGCGCTGCGCCAGCAGACACCCGACAGCCTCTATTGGTTGATGGCCGCCCCAAGCAAAGACCCGGAGGTGCTCGAGGCACGGCGGCGCGCGCGGGAAGAGCGGAACCAACAGTACGGCAAGGTCGTCTCCAACACGGCGAGTGTCGAGGAAATCCGCAACTACTACGCCTACCGACGCCAGCTTTCCGAGGACTACGTCGAAGTGATGCAGTTGATCCTCGACCAGCATGGTGACGAGCTTCCCGAACGGGACGTCGGGCTCTTGGAGCTCGCTCTGGCGATGCACAGCTCACTCTTGTCCGAGCTTCCGAAGAAGGAAGATGACGCGCTGCAGCGAAAAACGGAATACGATCGCGTGAAGCGAGCGTGGCAACAGCAGCAACTCGAAGCCCACCGCCCGTCCGGGACCGGCGAGAGCTCACCGTAGCCGTCGGCAAAGGTCTTGTCATGACCGGCGTGTTCGCCGATAGTTGTGTCGGTCAGCTGGAAACCCGTCAACCGTAAACAGGAGAGGATGCCATGAGATTCGGATTGGTCGCGATCGCGGCCCTCGCGTTTGCCATCTTACCCTTCGGCACCGCCAGCGCGATCGGTCTCGAAGATATCGTGGATGGCGAGAACCACTATCCGTGGGAGATGGTTGCACTGCCTGGCACGAAGTGTGGAAACGGCTCGCAGTACAAGTTTTATGTTTACGATAGCCCCACATCCAACAACCTCCTGCTCTATTTCGAGGGCGGCGGAGCCTGCTGGGACTACGATTCGTGTAGCGGCCGTTTAGGGATTCTCGGTGCTGCCAACCGAAACGGGCTCCCAGACGACTACATCGAAGGCACGCTCCCCAAGTTCGTCGCGCCGCTCGTCAACGGCAACGATCCTGGGATTCCCTTTCGATCCCGTACCGACATCATCACCAAGGGTTGGGACGTGGTGTACATGCCTTACTGCACGGGCGACGTGCACGTCGGCAACAGCACCACCACCTACGTCGATCCGTTAGGCCAAGAACCGCCTCTGATTTGGTACCACAACGGCTATAACAACACGATTGCTGCGCTGAATGAGCTGGCCTCGCGGTTCCCCAGCATCAACAAGCTCGTCGTGAGCGGCTTCAGCGCAGGCGGTGTCGCCACAGGGGTCGGCTACTACTTCGCGCGACAGATCCTCGGTCCCAGCGCGGGCTACATGATCAACGATTCGGGGCCCGTGTTCCCCGCACCCAACGCGAGCTCCAACTCCCGGCCCCTTCACGACACCATCACCGCTTCCTGGGACCTTCCTTCGGTGTTCGATCAGCTGCCCGCGACCTTCAACGACAACGATTTCGGAAGCATCAACGTCATGATGGCACTCGAGTTCCCGAACGACCGGCTCGCCTACACGGGATACTCGCGCGACTTCAACTTCTCCCGATTCTCGTACGAGCGCTTCTATCCCGGCATCACGCCGGCGGGCATCCTGGCCAAGTGGAAGCAGGATCAAGACGCCTTGGTCGCACAGCTCAAGCAGTTTCCGAACTTCTCCTACAACATCCCCTGGGAGCGGCAGATCAACGACAGCCACTGCTCGACGATCATTACCTTCATCGGAAGCCACAACTGTCCGAGCATTCGAAAGAAGCGGTGGTATGAGCTCTGGGAGTGGCCGTGGAGCCAGAGTTGGAAATGCCCAGGCACGTTCCAAACCATGGAGGACTTCATCGATCGGTTCATCGGCCAGAACCAACGCTTCCGGCTCGTCGAGCCTCCAAACGGCTATAACGCCGAGGATCCGGGAATGAGCATCGTCGCCCCATTGATCAACGACGCGATCAGCGGAGCGTGACCTCAACGCTGCGATCAGCAGCCATGCTGGCATTAGGGCTCGCGTTGCTCGGGCTCGGCTGCGAGCATGCCCGGCCCGATCAGGCCCAGCAAGAAGCGCTAGAGAAGCGTCCGCCGGTACCCACCGGCAACGTCAATCAGGTCATGGGCGCCGACGAGCGCATCGTTCCGAAGCTTCCGACACCGCAAGATCAGCTGCTTCTGGCGTTGCAGACGGGAGACCGGGAGGCTGCGGCGCTCTGGCTCGGGCAGGGGGCCCGCATCGACGATGGTGCGGTTTTGGTCAGCGCGGTTCGAGGCCAAGGGGATCAGGAGTTCATCGAATGGCTCGTGGCCCGGGGCGCTGCCATCGATACGCCAGACGATGCGGGACGAACGCCCTTGAGCTGGGCCGCCGGCCGCGGAGCCGTATGGCGGGTCGACTACTTGCTGAAGCAGGGAGCGGATGTGAAGACCACAGACAGGCTGGGACGCAGCCCGTTACACTTTGGCGTCTTCAGCAGTGAACCAGCGGTGATCGAGCGCCTCTTGGCAGCGTCGGCCGAGGTGAACGCTAGAGACTCCCTGCAAAGCACGCCGTTGATGTACGCGTGCTCCAAGAACGAAAAGGAGATCGTCCAGCTCCTTGTCGACCACGGGGCCGACCCGTTGCTCAAGGACAAGCTCGGCCGCACGGCAGCCGAACGCGCGCATGGCGAGGGGAATCCGTGCAATCGACTTTCTTCGCCTGACTAGACTCTGGCGGCGCATCGCTTGCGTCTCGCGTCGGCAATGCGTCTCCGAACGACGGCGAACAGCGATAAACAGCGGTGAATCCACGATTCGCCCCGGCGCCGACGTTGGCGCGCTTATTGCTTCGCTCCCCATGTAGCTTAGGTGGCGCAAATGTTGGGGATAAGCAAGACCACCAGCGAACGGGATCGGCTTCCTCGAGCGCTTCGCGTTGGGCAGCATGAGGAAGCGTTGGAGCTATATACGGTACTCGAGCAGCGCGAGCCGAACAATGCGCGGTGGCCGCGCCGAAAGGGCGACCTCCTTCGGCGGATGGGTCGCAAGTCCGAGGCCATCGAGGCGTATGAGCGGGCCGTGGATTCGTACGCGGCGCAGGGCTTCACAGCCCGAGCCGTTGCCATGGCCAAAGTCGTCATCAGCATCGACCCGAGCAGAACAGACGTGCTCCAGCGAGTGCGCCCTCGTTGAGAGGCAACCGCGCCTAGCTTGAAGATCCTCCAGCCCGGGCTCAGAGAACCCGTCGCTACGCTGGGCGAGCTGACCCCGGGGGCGTGTTGCGAACGTCCACGATCTCGCAGGTCACCTCGCCCTTAGGGCGCCGGAGCGTGATTTCGTCCCCCACCTCCCGGGAGAGGAGAGCCTTTCCGACCGTCGAGTTCATGCTGATCCACTTCTTCGTCGCGTCGATTTCGTCCGGCCCCACGATCCGATACGTTTGCGTTGCCCCGTCCTCGAGCTCGATCGTGACCCAGCTTCCGAAGTACACCCGGCCGTCGTCGGGCGGTTTCGCATCGGCGATGGTCAGGGCTTCGAGCCGTTGGCCCAAGAAGCGCAGGCGCCGATCGATCGCAGCGAGACGCTGCTTACTGTATTGGTATTCCGCGTTCTCCGACCGGTCGCCTTCGGCCGCAGCGACTTGGACCGCCTTCGCCATCTGCGGCCGATCGACCTGCCACAACCGGTTCGCTTCTTCTTCGAGGCGCCGGTAGCCCTCCGGCGTGATGTAGCCGGGTTTGCCGGATTCGTCGGGTCGTGTGGGGCGCCGCGTCATGACCCTACGTGCTCGACCACGATTTGATGGATGCTCTCGCGGAGCTCGCGCCGAGCGTCTCTCGGCACGTCCCGGTATTTCTTTCGAATGTTGGAAAACGTCTTGGTGAGCCGTCGGCGTGTGGCCGCATCGACCTCATCGAGGACCTTCGGCTCGCCCCCCTTCGGCGGAGGCACCTCCTTCTTGGCATGCGCCCACGTCCGAACGCGATCGAAGTGGCTGAGGGCGCGCCCTAGCAGGACGAAAGGGAAGTTGAGCGAGGGGTGGGGCCCGACTCGGATTCGATAGGCGTGCTCGGAAGGTCGAAGGACCGACATCGCCTGCTCGGCGATGTTGGATGCGCTCGCATATCGCCGAGTGAGCTCGTACACGCCGACGCCGAGCCCGCTCAGCCCCCCTATCACCGTACCCGTCAACGCGGAAGCAAAGCCCACCGCCGCGTCGATCGCGCCGCCCGCGGCAGCTCCGGTGACGACCGTGAGCGTCAAGAGCGCTCTCGGGGAAAGGCCCATCACGTCCCAGGTCTCTTTGGCAAAAAGATCCTCGTGCGAACCGAGCTCGATGTCGGTTTCCGGTGACCAGTCCTCGAGGTGGTGGAGGTACACCGTGGCGATCTTCTGGTGAGCCTTCTTCTCGATCGCGCGGAGCTTGTCGTGGAACGCGCGCTCCAGTCGCGGTTTCTCATGTGGTAAGGCGCGCTCGTCGGGCAACCCTGCAGTCAGATGTAAGGTGAGACAATCGACCAGCATGTCCGCAATGATGTTGGCGACCTGATAGTGTCGGCGCTGCTGCTGCACCTGCAGCGCGTCGACGGCTTCCGCGATCGAGCGCTCCCACGAGGGCTCGAGCGTCGCGAACGCTTCGAGGAGCTTGCGCCGTTCTCCCCAGGTCACCGCGTGGGCATCGAAGAGCCTCACGAGCATGAAATACTGATTGAGCGCACGCAGCCAATCTTCGATGTGCGCGCTGGCCTCGCTTCGGTTGATCAACGCCATCGCTGGCCGCCCCGTATATCGAAGCACCTCCATCTCGGTTTCGTAGTTCCTTCGATAGGGCTCGTCGCCGTTGACCACGTAGAGAATCGCTGCGCCATCGAGAATGGGTCGAAGCAGGCGCCGTTCCTGCACGAATTCGTCGGTTCCTTCGAACGCACGAACGAATTGTCGTACGCGCTCGGACCGGTCGGCCGCCGTGACCTCTCGTTGTTTGATCCAATGAAGCGCGCGCGGCGCATCTTCGAATCCGGGCGTATCGATCACCGAGAAAAGGATCCGGTCGTCGACCTCGACGTCGTAGCGGACGCATTCGGTCGTCGTTCCGGGTCTCGGGGAGATCTTGACGGCATCGTTCTCGATGAGGCTCGCGATGACGCTCGACTTACCCTTGTTGACCCGCCCGACGACGGCAAAACGAGGCACCTCCACGCCGTCGGGGCTCATACCTCACCCAATGCGATGTAAGGATCCGCGAGCTCGGCGAGATAACCAGCCCAAACGGCGCGCTGCTCATCGTCACCGCCTTCTGTGAGCAGCACGTAGATCCTTCTGGTGGAGTCGCTACCCTCGCGCAAAGACCTCACGAACCGCTTGAACGCGCGGTCTGGAGCGTTCCAGGGCTCGGCGATGACGACCACGGGGTGACGGCCTCCCTCGAGCCGTGCCAGGAGCGCTTCATCTTCGGCATGGTCATGACCCCCGGCGCTTCCAATCGGCTCCTCGACGACCGCTCCGAAGCGCAGTCGTAGACGGGGCAGCAGTGTCTGTTCCGAGACCTCCGCTTCTCTCCAGCGAACCGCGACGGCACGCTCGTCTTCACCGAGTCGCTGCGCGCGCGCCAACGGCGCATGCCCTTCACCTAGAGGTGCCACGTTGCCTGGGTCGTGCTCGTGAATGCTCCGCACCCGCGGGGTCGTGAGCCGAGCGATGAGCTCGGTTTCCTCGGGCGTGTCGAAGGGAAGCCTCTTGATCGCACGGCTCAGCCCGAAGCTGCCCCAGGTCACGAGCACGACTCGCGGCACCAAGCCGTACACCAAGAGACACGCCAGTAGAAAAGGCCACCATCCACCCGCGGTGGCCGCATCCTGCACTCGAGCACCGGCAGGTGCGTTCACGTACGCCGCGTCGAGCCTGAAATACTGCGTGGCATGGATCAGATCGAGCGTCGGAACGGCACCGGGAAACCAGGCTCGCCAGGGCAAAGCGAGTGCTTCGCAGAAATGCAGAAGACCATCCGCTCCTACTCGGAGCGTCGTGCTCCAGGCGAACGCCAGATCGGTGAGCGCCACCGCAGCGATGAAAGTGACGAGCGCGCCGACGTTGAAGGCGAGCGCCGCGAGCTGCATCGTTCGGAAGAGGATCCAGCGTTCCACGCCGCCGTAGAGAGATCGACGTGCCAAGAAGCGGCCCGCATCCTCCGGTCCGACCAGCTGGAAGATCAACCTCCGAACCACCACGCTCAACGGAAACTGCGCGAGAAACCCTGGAGAGAAACGGGACCAGACGAAGGCGGCCGTCGTGGCGAGTAGATTGATCAGCTGTAGCAGCACGAACACACCGAGCACGACGAGCACGTTGATCGGATGGTCGCCCGTGAACTGCAGCACCGCGAGTGCAACCGCCACGCCGATCAACACGAATGAGAAGAACACCAGCCAATTTGCTACAGTATGCGCGCGGGTAACCCGTTCGCCGGCGGTCGGCCTCTTGCGGCCGCTCTCGAGCGAAGCGACCCAGCGAGCGACGAGATCTCTAGGCGTTCTGGGCTGATCGCGCCAGCCGAGGGCGATCTCGCGGTCACGCTCGAGCAGCTCTTGATACGATCGCTCGCGATCAGACGCGAGCTGCACCTCGAAATCGATCAGCTCGGCAAGGCCGAAGCGACCCTGGTTCGAATGTCGCTCAGACGCCGTCACAGGATGAATTCGTACTACACTGGAAGAGCGAATCCAACCGGCGAGAGATGAATGTAGACTGGCTCGGTCTCACGCCTCTCGCGCGTCCAGCGGAGCGAGGACCAGGAACACGAGGATGCTCAACCCGAGGGAGAAAACGAACGGCGCTTCGTACTCGAACACGTACTTGGCGATCGCCGACGACGCGAGCGCAACGACGAGGGTCGCGCTCGCGGAGATGGGGCCGCCCACCCGCGTGAACAGTGCGGCGATCGTGATGACGGCGATCCCCGCGGTTCCGAGCGAGTCGGCCTCCAAGACCAGAGCGTAGATGCTCTCTGCGGAAAGCGCGATGAGGCAGGCCAGAAACCCCGACACGATCACGAAGAGCCGGGCGCTTCGAAGACGTCGATGGTCGCCTGTGCTCGCCGTTGAGTCGCCAAACAAGTTGTGCGCAGCCAGTGCGCCGATCGCGAGCAAGGAAGAGTCGATGGTGGAGAGGATCACCGACACGATGGCGCCGACGAAGAGCACGTAGACGAAGGGTGCCAAGGTGTGGCGCGCGAGCTCGGGCAGGAAGTCCTCTCCGTGGACGAGCGGCAGCGGGTAGTGCGCTCCGAGCAACCCGAGCATCACCGGTACGGCGCCAAGCGCGAGGTAGAAGCCGCTCGCCAACAGCGCCGCGCGCTTCGCGGTCGGTGCATCCCGACAACCGAGCGCCCGCGAGACCGACTCCTGCGCGATCAGAGCGCCGATCACCGGCACGAACCAGATGTTGATGCGTGCCAACACCGATTCGTCCTCTGCGACCAGCCGGAGCTGAGCGGGCTCGATGCGTGCAAACGACTCGCCCCACCCGCCGAAGTGATCGACGAGGGCTAGAAGCGTTGCGCAGAGCCCCACGATGACGAGAAGCCCTTGAAGCACATCCGTCCAGACATCGCCGAGAAGGCCTCCTAGATAGGTGTACAGCACGGCGATGACGGCGCTGAGGACAATCGCGGCCTCGAGACCAAGAGGCGTTTGAAACGAGAGGATCTGGCCGAGAGCGCGGATCTGCGCGGCGGACCAGAGCACCGAAGGCGGAATGAGCACGAAGGCTGCCACGCGCTCCGCTGTTCGACCAAACCGACTGCGGTACACGTCTGCAAGCGTCATGGAACCCGTGCGCCATAGGCGCGCCGCAAAAAAGACGCCGAACAAGAGCAGCGACAGCGCATAGCCGAAAGGATCAGCGCGGCCGCCTGCAAGACCGCCATCCCGGATTGCAGCCGATGACCCGAGGATCGACTCCGCACCAAACCAAGTGACGAACAGTGAGAATCCCGCCACCCACGGCCCGAGCCTTCGTCCGGCCACTAGATAGTCGTCCTCGTCTGCGACCCGGCGCGATGCCCAGTAGCCGATGCCGAGCTGAATGAGCACGAAGCCGAGGATGGCGATGGTCGTCAGCGGCATGTACCCCGCGATGGTACGCTAGCGGCGACGGTTTTTCGGAATCCGGGTCACGGCCACCCGGTTCGGCAACTCTCCGAGCGCGCGATAGGCCTCGCGGTAGAGCTCGAGGTCACGGGCAGGCGAGCTCAGAGCTTCGATGTGCACTCCGAACCCCGGTGGGGTCGCCCGCGTGCCTTTCCCAGGCATCGCCGTCCAAATGATCGTCCCTCGGAGCTCTACGGTCTCGGCCGATCCCGGTGGTGTGAGCTCGAGCCGTGCGATCGTGCCTTTTGGGGGTGGGTCGAACGTTCGCACGTAGATTCCCGTTTCGCTCACGTTGTAGGTCAGCCCGTGGTCGGGCGAGCTCTCGCCGTCGGGTCGAAAGCTGCAGATCGTGTCGAACAGGTATCTCGGCGATTCTCGCATGTGTCGGGACCCACCCGTCAGCAGGTCATTCGCGAGAAATAGAAGATGGTCGTTGGGCGCGCTTTCCGAGATGGTGGCGACCCGCTCGAGCGTGTCGTGCAGCATGGTGCGTGTCGAAGCCGCCGCTGTGACCACGACGAACGGAGTCTTGAAGGCGTGGGCATGTCGCCTGACCGGTTGGATTTCAGAGACTGGCAAGACCTCGTCGGACGCAACGACGAGCACCGGCGCTTCTTCCGATGCCATCGCCTGGGCGATTTCAGCCGAGTCGGCTGCAAAGTGGACGTCGAAGCTAGCTTGGCGAAGGACGCGGCCGAGAAGGCGTCGATGATCGTCATCTTGGTGGCTGATCAGCACCCGACCCCTCGAGATCGGAGGCCGAGCGGACGGGTCGAAGTCCCGGAGGTTCGCCAGGCGGCGCGTCACCCCAGCGACGTTCGACCGCACGATGACGTCGTCCGCTCCGTTTCGGTAGGCTCGAACGAAGGAGTCGTCGCGAAGCTCGGAGACGATCGCGATCACCGGCGTCGAGAAGAGCAGCGGCTGATCGCGAAGCCATGCCGTCGTCATCAGAAGCTCCACGGGCTCGCCTTCGACGAAAATGCACCTCGGGCGAAGCTCCGAAAGCCGGTCTTGAGCGTCGAGAATGGACGCCGACCAGTGCGCGGAAGAGTCCGCTCGTTCGACGGCTCTTCGAAGAGCGGCTCCTTCCGCACGATCGAAAAGGCCGATCAGCGCGGGGGCTCCAAGTGCTTGCGCCTCCACACCCTCAGATTACAGGAGCGGTCGGTGTTCCCCCAAACGATTGGGAATTCGCCGAAGTGTCGATTTGGGCGATTTGAAGAGACAGAAGTGGCCAAAGCGCCTCTCTTGCTGCTCGCGCGACACCCGAGTAGCGTCGATCCGATGCAGAAAGCCTTGCTGGCGGGCGGCATCTACTTCGCGGGTATCTTCTCCGCGGGGTTCGCTCTCGGAACGTTGCGCGTGTTGGTGCTCGCGCCTCGGCTCGGCGAGCTCGTTGCCGTTCTCGCCGAGCTCCCCTTCATGCTTGGGATCGCGTGGCTCTTCTGCGGCTGGCTGGTCGGTCGCTTGACGGTCCCTCGGCAGGTGGGCCCGCGCCTGGTGATGGGCGCTCTTGGGTTCGGACTCTTAATGATCGCCGAGATCGCCCTTTCGACCCTCTTGTTTGGGCTGAGCTTGCCTGAATTCCTTGCAGCTCTGGTGACTCCCGAGGGCGCCATCGGTCTTGCCGGACAGGTTCTTTTCGGTCTGATGCCTCTTCTCCGGAGGTAATCGGGCGCCCTTGGCATGCTTGGGCGCGGCTTTATCATCCCTCTCGTTGCCTCCAGCACTCGATCTGTCAGGATTCGCCTCCCGAATCCGGGGTGTTTTGCCGCTCAAACCATGAAACCGCGCACGAAACAAGTCCTCGTCGCCCTGGCCGCGCTGCTGACCGTGCTGCTCGTCCTCGGCGCCACGAAGGGCGCCCAAATTCGCGCGATGATGAAGGCGGGCGAGTCATTTCAGCCCCCGCCCGAAGCGGTCACTACCGCGGTCGTTGGCAGCGAGCAATGGGGGTCCTCCGTCACGGCCATCGGCTCGGTCCAGCCGGTGAGGGGCGTCATGCTGACGGCCGAGATCGCCGGAACCGTCCGCGAGATCCGGTTCGAGTCGGGTCAAGAGGTCAAAGGGGGCGCCTTGCTCCTGCGAATGGACACCTCGACCGAGCAGGCCGAGCTCGCTTCGGCTCGAGCGGACGCTCAGCTTGCAGAGTCAGAGCTCGCGCGCACCAGGACGCTCGTAGCGGCCAGTGCGCGCAGCCAGGCCGACCTCGATACCGCAGTTGCACAAGCTGCGCGCGCAAAAGCCGCCGTGCAAAACATTCAGTCGATCATCTCGAAGAAGACCATCCGCGCTCCGTTTTCCGGCCGCCTCGGCATTCGAGCGGTCGACCTCGGGGAGTTTCTGCAACCGGGCACGCCGATCGTGGCGCTCGATTCGGCAGACCCGGTCTACGTAGACTTTCGCGTCCCCCAGCAGGCATTGGCCGACATTCAACCAGGGTTCGAGGTCGAGATCACTGGTGACACATTTGGGGACCGCGCCTGGATGGGCAAAGTCGACAGCATCGATGTGCGGATCGATCCGGCGACCCGAAACGTGCTCGTTCGAGCTCTGGTCGACAACCCAGACGGACGGCTTCGTCCGGGAATGTTCGTCAACGTGAGGGTGGCGCTTCCAGACTCACGGGAGGTGCTTGTCATTCCAGAGACCGCCGTGCTCTACGCTCCGTATGGGGATTCGGTCTTTCTCGTGCGCGGCGGGGAGCGGAACGAAGGCGAGAACAAGCTGACCGTCGAACAGGTGTTCGTCCGGCTCGGGGAGCGCCGCGGTGACCTGAGGGTGGTCATCTCCGGCCTGCAGGCGGGGCAGACGATCGTTTCGACCGGCGCCTTCAAGTTGCGAAACGGGAGCTCGGTCACCGTGAACAACGCGCTCGCGCCCGACGTGAGCGAGAATCCCACTCCTGACGATCGGTGAGACGGCGCTCGTGGAAGCCTCATGAAGCTGACTGACCTCTTCATTCGTCGTCCCGTCATCGCGATCGTCGTGAATCTCGTGATCGTGATCGCCGGTCTTCAGGCGATCCGCTCGCTCAACGTGCGCCAATACCCGCGAAACGAGAACGCGGCGATCACGGTGACGACGGTTTACGTAGGCGCGAACGCGGAGCTCGTGCGCGGTTTCATCACGACGCCGCTAGAGCGCGCGATTTCGGCCGCAGACGGCATCGACTACATCTCGTCGCAGAGCACGCAGGGGGTGTCTCTGATTCGCGCCAATTTGCGGCTGAATCAGGATTCGATTCGCGCGCTCTCGGAGATCAGCTCGAAGGTGGACCAGGTCCGTGGCGACCTGCCTCCCGAGGCCGAGGTTCCGGTCATCAACATCGAATCGGTCGAAAGTCAGTTCGCATCGGCGTACCTGAGCTTCTCGTCCGAGTTTCTGAAGCAGAACGAGATCACCGACTACCTGGTTCGAATCGTGCAGCCGCGCCTCTCTGCCATTCGTGGGGTGCAGAAGGCCGAGATCCTCGGCCCGCGAACGTTTGCGATGCGGATTTGGCTCGATCCCGCGAAGCTGGCAGCGCACGGCGTCACGCCAACGGACGTTCAGCGTGCGCTCGCGGCCAACAACTACCTCGCGGCGGTCGGCCAAACCAAGGGGTCGCTGATTCGCGTGAATCTGACGGCGAATACGGACCTCGGGTCTGTGGAGGAGTTCACGAGGCTCGTGATCCGTGAAAGGGACGGGGCCATCACGCGGATCGAGGACGTGGGGACGGTGGCGCTTGGGGCCGAGAGCTACGACGAGCGCGTCAACTTCACTGGGCAAACCGCGGTTTTCATCGGCGCCTTCGTCCTCCCGAATGCCAATGCGCTCGACGTGATTCGAGACGTGCGAAAAGAGCTCGAGGAGATCAAGAAAGATCTTCCGAGCCAGCTCGAGGCAACGGTCGCGTACGACGCGACGGCGTACATCGAAGACGCGATCAAGGAAGTGGTGACGACGCTCATCGAGACGCTCTCTGATCGTGATCGTGGTCATCTTCCTCTTCTTGGGCTCGCTCCGTTCCGTTCTCGTCCCCGTCGTTGCGATTCCGGTCTCCCTGATCGGGGCCGTGTTCCTGATGCAGCTATTCGGGTTCACGATCAACCTTCTCACGTTGCTGGCGATCGTGCTTTCAGTCGGTCTCGTGGTCGACGACGCGATCGTCATGGTGGAGAACGTCGAGCGTCATCTCCGTGATGGCATGTCGAGGACCCAGGCTGCGATCGTCGGCGCCCGAGAGCTCGTGTCTCCAATCATCGCGATGACCATCACGCTTGGCGGCCGTATATACGCCGATTGCCTTTCAAGGCGGGCTGACCGGTTCTCTCTTTCGAGAGTTCGCGCTGACACTCGCCGGAGCCGTGATGATTTCCGGAATCGTGGCCCTGACCCTGTCACCGGTGATGTCGGCCCGTTTCTTGAAGGAACATCCGAGTGACCGCGGGCTCAGCGCCAGGATTGATCGCGGCTTTCAGCGTCTGAGGACGATCTACTCGGGGCTTCTCGAGTTTGCGCTGGCCAACCGTACCGGCGTGTACGTCGTCTGGCTCGGTCTGAGCGTGCTCGGAGTGGTGATGTTCAGCATGTCGGCACGCGAGCTCGCGCCGGCCGAAGACCAGGGCGTCATCTTTGGAATCCTCGAAACCCCCTCGAACGCCACACTCGATCAGCTCGGCCCCTTCATCGACGAGATCCACAAGGAAGCGATGTCGGTGCCCGAAGCCCAGTTCACCTTCCAGATCACGAATCCGGGGGGCGGGTTCTGGGGCGTGGGCCTCATCCCGTGGGCCCAGCGTGACCGAACCGTGTTTCAGATACTGCCCGAAATCACCGCAAAAATGACCGCGATCCCGGGCATCCGCACGTTTCCAGTCTTGCCTCCTGCGCTACCGGGCGGGGGGCAGTTCCCAGTCGAGCTCGTCATCGCCTCCACCGCAGAGACCCCCCAGATTCTAGGGCTCGCCGAGGAGCTTCAAAAGCGGGCCACCCAGAGCGGCATGTTCGCGTTTCCGCCGATCATCGACGTCAAGATCGACCAGCCCGAGTCCGAGATCGTGCTCGACCGAGATTCGATTGCCGAGCTCGGGCTCGACCTTCGAGAGGTCGGCCAGCAGCTGGCCGCCGCGGCGGGCGGCAACTACGTCAACCGATTCAGCGTGGCAGGCCGGAGCTACAAAGTGATCCCGCAGCTGGCGCGGCGAGATCGACTGAACCCCGAGCAGCTCGAGGACATCTACATCACCGCTCCCACGGGCGCGCTCCTCCCGCTCAGCACGTTTGCCACGATCAAGGACACGGTGACCCCGCGCTCGCTCAATCGGTTCCAGCAGCTGAATGCGGTCACGCTCTCAGGCGTCGCGATTCGGCCGCTCGATGAGGCACTCGGCTTTCTCGAAGCACAAGCCGGCGAGATGCTTCCTCAGGGATACAGGATCGACTACACCGGCGAATCCCGCCAGCTGCGCAAGGAGGCCAACACGTTCGTGCCCGCATTCGGATTGGCGATTCTCTTGATCTTCTTGGTCCTAGCGGTCCAGTTCAACAGCTTTCGCGATCCCTTCGTGATTTTGGCGGGGTCGGTGCCCCTCGCGATGTTCGGCGCCTCGATCTTCACCTTCTTGAAGATGCCCGATCCGAACATGAGCTTTTTCACCGACGGCTGGACCACGACTGTCAACGTCTACTCACAGGTCGGTCTCGTGACGCTGATCGGCCTCATTTCGAAAAACGGCATCCTGATCGTCGAGTTTGCCAATTCGTTGCAGCGAGAGGGTCATACCAAGCTCGAAGCGATTCGACAGGCATCTGCCACCCGCCTGAGGCCGATCTTGATGACCACGCTTGCCACCGTGTGCGGGCACTTTCCGCTGACGCTCGTTTCCGGACCTGGCGCCGAGGCTCGAAACAGCATCGGTCTCGTCCTCGTCGGCGGCATGACGATCGGAACCTTCTTTACGCTGTTCTTCGTCCCGGCGATCTATCTGTTGGTCGCGCGCGATCACAAACAGACGGAACGGCAGTCGCTCACGGCGGCCGAGCCGGCAACGGCTCCGGAGCCGGCTTGACGCCAACTGAAGAAACTAGGCGAGGTCCTCTTCGCGCCGGCGGGAGGCGATCCATGCGACGCCGCCGAGCAGCAGGACCATGGCGCCGCCTGCTGCACTTGGGTCGAGCTCGGGGACGGCGCCGCCTTTCCCTTTGTCGACCTTGACCTTCTTGACCTTGTCGTTCTTTGCCTTCGCAGTGCTGGTCGACCAATTCGAGGTTTGCCCGTCAAACGCAGGGCTCCACATCCAAACACCAACAACCAGAGACAGTAGAAAGATCAAACGCTTCATGAGTCAGTCCTCGACGGGGGGTTACAATCTCTGACATCTGTACACGGCTAGGCGGACAAGCGCAAGGACAAATGACCACTGGGCCCCACAATTCGTGGCGTTCGGCCTGCCGGGACTGCGCTGAGAGCCTACGCGAGGTCTTCTTCGCGCCGTCGGGAGGCGAGCCACGCCACGCCGCCGAGCAACAAGACCAAGGCGCTGCCCGCTGTGCCTGGATCGAGCTCGGGAACCGCGGAGCCGCCCTTGCCACCCCGGTCCGAGTCGCCCCCATGGCGCCCCACGTGCTGCCCTCGACCGTTCCACGAACGATACCAGCCCATGGCCTCCGCTTGAGGTGTCGGACTCAGCATCCAGGCTCCAACGACCAGGGACAAAACAACCAATAAACGCTTCATGAGTGCCTTCCTCCGATTGGCGGCGAATACAATCTTTTACAACTGTAGGCCACCAAACGGACAGGCGCAAGAAAAATACTACTCAGAAGATCAGAATTGTACGATTCTGCCCCCGGTCTGGTGACCTCCGGCCATCCCTCGGCCAGTCGTTGGGCACCTTACATTGCTGCGACGCGTCAGAGCGCGGCAGCCGGTCTGCACAGGACGCTGCCCCAGAGCATGGCCCGGTCCTCGGCGGCGCGATTGGCAGCCGAGGCGGCATCGGCCTCTCCGAAGCTCCGCAGCACGGTCATCGCCCCGGGTGCCCCGGCGCGCTTCACGGCGGCAAATAGCCTCCGCCGGTAGGCCTCGTCCACGCCGTCCAAGATGTTCGAGAGCGTGAAGGCGTCAAAGCTCGCAGGCGGCTCGTTCTCGAGAAAGGTTGCAGCGTCGGCGTGCACGAGCCGTATGTCTAGAGCCTGAGGGGGCGGCGGTTCTGAGGAGAGCTCTCCGAGCAACAGAGAGCGCGCGTAGGGGTTGCTGCGATTCGGATGCCGCGCAAAGGAGCGCTCCATGCGTCCGCGCATCACGGAGCCGAGGCGCTTCGGAAGGAAATCGAGGAAGCGCGGTGCGTAGATCGAGCGCAGTGCCGTGACCGAAAAGAGGCCGTCGAGTGCGGTGCGGAAGCGCCACGTATCGAGGTGCGCGTGCCAGTAGGCCATTTGCTCCTCCGGGTCCTCGAGGTCGAGGAAGGCGCGCACGCGTGACGGCCACCAGCCTGCGATGGGAGCGAAGAACCTCATGAAGTCCATGATGCGCTCGGCCCTCCCGCGAAAGCCGGGGTCGCCGGCGAAGCGCCGCTCCGCGTAGGTCAGCTGGACCGGGTTGATGTCGACGGCGACGACCTCATGATGGGGAGCGAGCTTCATGGCCGTGCAGCCCGCCGAGGCGATGCACATCACCCTGCCGCCCGAGCGGAACGCATCGAGCTCGATCGACGCATCCTCGTACATGCGTCCGAACAGGACCTGACGGGGGCCGACGCGCGCGTCGAGGCGGCCGCGTTCCCAGATCGTGACCGCGTTGGAGGTCATGGCCCCGAGCTGGCAGGGATGGCAGCGGAGACCCAAGCGAGCACGAGGAAGGCGAAGTTCTTGACCAACATACCGCGTGGATCGTGGATCAGGTGTCGCGACCAGATCAGCCCGTTTACGTTGAGCGTGACCAGCAGCGCCGTCTGTGCGAGCGCGCAGAGAAACGGAGCGGCGCCGCTCAGGACCCACAGGGCGATCGCGACTTCCACCAGACCGAGTGTCATCAGAAAGGGCACCCCGAAACGCGGCCCATAACGCGGAACCGCTTTGACCACCTCGAGCTCGCGTGGCTCTCGGCGAAGCAGCTTGCACCAGAGGCCTTCATAGAGCCAGACACCGGCGACTGCGATCCGGATCAACCAGTACGGTGGCATCAGCTCCGGCATTTCGATTTCCGGGAGCCCGTCACTCCGACTCGATCTTTCGCCGCATCGAGCCGAGCAGATGTCGGTGGAATGCGTGACAGACCCACGCCTCGAGCGGCTTCCAAAACCATCGCGGCCGTCTGGTGCTGACATAACCTGTTTCGAGCGCGACTTCGGTTTGGCCGTCGCCGAGCTCGCGCAGCGTGTACCGGCCCCCCGAGAGACGTATTCCTCCACCGAAACGAAGCGATTGCTCGGCGACCTCGAACTCGTAGAGGTTACTGGGATCGATTCGCGTGAGGCGTTTTAGAAGATGGCCGTTCTCGTATGAGCACCTCGCTTCATCGCCAACCTCGGAGATGCGGCCTTCGGTGCCGATGGGGACCGGCAGGAGCAAGCGCAGGTGAAGGGGAGGACGTCTATCGATCTCCTCGTAGAACATCAGACCTCTCCAGACCTCTGCGGGAGAGGCGGCGAAGGTCATCCGGGTGACGATGGAGGCTCTCACCGTGACGGCCGTCGTCGACTCGGCCAGGTCTTTCGTCACCGCTGCTTCCATCTCCGGGGTCATGGCCTCGCTCCTTAGCGGTTGAGGCTAGGGCCATCAAGCGACGAAGGCACCCCCACGAGCTCTGCTTTCTGGCATCGGCTTGTCGCCCGTACTAGACCCCGGAATGGCCCTGCTGGACCAATTGGACTTTGGCGCCGTCAAGAAGCTCTACCGGGCCGATCTTCCGGTCCCCGTCGACGTGCTCAACCTGATCCACTTCAAAGACGAGGAGGCCTACAAGTGGTACGGCCTGCTCACGCTCCCTTTGTTGAAGGCGGTCGGCGCCGAGGTTGGCTGGATGGGCGCCCACGTGGAATCGTTTCTCGGCGAGCCGCGGGCCGAGGAGCTCCTCGTCGTTCGGTACCCCAACCAACGGCGCTTCTTCGCCCTCGCTCTGAATCCCTATTACATCGCCGTCGCCAATCCGCAGCGTCTGAGGGCTGTGCGCAAGTTCGAGGCTTCGTTTACGCACTCGGGCGACTCGCTCGAGGCGCTTCGCCGATCGAAGTGGGTGTTGGCGGTGCACTTTCACGAGGCACCCGAAGTCATCCAAGGGATCGTCGAAAAGGCGGGCGGTCACTTCGTCTATCAGAGCAACGAAACGTCGCCGATCGTCATCACCAAGCGCTTTCATCCGGCGAACACCAATCCCCTGGTGTTCAAGCGGACCTGTCTCTTCCGTTTCGAGAACCAAGAGAGCTGTGCAGCGGCGATGCAGCCGGGTCTGCTGAATCAGCTCTGGGAGGCCGGCGGCGAGGCGTCGGTCCAGCTCTACGAGCGCGTAGCGCGGAGAAAAGCCTTGCCGGATGCTCTCGCCAAACTGTTGGGGTCACGAGTGTGACTCGGTCCCACCGAAACGGCCACGTCTACGGTGTCGCCTCGCTGACTATTTCTTGGATCTCAGCCTGACTCAGGCCGCGTTTGAAAATACGCACGTCGTCGAGCAGCCCGTCGTACTGACCGACGGTGTACTCGATGTTGAAGCGGCGGCCGACGTTGACGTTGATGTCGCTGTTCGTGCTCACCGTTGCGGTATCCGACGTACGGGCATCGACTTGGCCATCGACGTACAGGGTCTTGCAGTGCTGGAGTCTGTGGGCCCAATGGGATCGGAGAGCGTCCTCGATGCCCGCGATCAGACCATCGCGAGTCGCGAAGATCCATTCGCGAGAATTGTTTGGCGCCAGGATCAGAACTGTGAGGCTGCTCACAGATCGCTGACCGAAGTCAGTCGTAGAAGCGCGTACACTTGTATTTGATCGTCGCCTCGACGGGTAGAGAGATCTCTCCGATTGCTGCGAATAGGGGCACATGGTAGCAAGCCTCACCCGCGGCTTTTCCCGTTCCGTCGCGGGACATGGTCTGCAATGCGGCACCCCGCCAAGATTCTATTCACCGTTGCGCTCTTGGGCTGGGCCAGCGCCGTCAGGGCTGCGCCTCTTTATCCGCTCGAGGTCAGCTCGAATGGACGCTATTTCGTCGACCGGCTGGGCTTCCCGGTGTTGTTGCACGGCGACACGGCCTGGTCCCTCATCGGCGAGCTGACCAAGGCAGAGGCCACGCAGTACTTGGATGACTGTGCGGCGCGGGAGTTCAACTCCCTGATCGTCACCCTGGTCGACGGGCACTACGTCTCCAGCCCTCCGCGCAACGCAGAGGGGGTCGAGCCGTTCACCACGCCGGGCAAGTTCAGCACGCCAAACGAGGCTTACTTTCAACACGCCGACTGGGTCATCCAACAAGCCGCGATGCGCGGCATCCAGATCCTGTTGGCACCCGTTTACCTCGGCTGCTGTAACGATGGGTGGTTTCAGCAGGTGCGTGACAACAACACCGAGCAAGACATGCGGGCCTTCGGCACGTGGGTGGGAAACCGTTACAAGGATACGCCCAATCTGATGTTCAGTTGGGGCAATGACGTCTTCCCGCAGGAGCTTCCTCAGGTCCGGCAGAAAATCCGTGCCATGGCGGAGGGGCTCCGGAGCGTCGACGGCGTGCACCTGATGACCTACCACGCTTCTCCAGGTGCATCGGCCTACGACGTGTGGAGCTTCACCCAAGAGAGCTGGCTCGACTTCAACGCGACCTATACGTACGACCCGGTGTGGCAGAAGAGTCAGGCGGACTATGCCTTTTCGCCGACGACGCCGTTCGTTCTGTTCGAGTCGAAGTACGAAAACGAGTACGGTACCACCGGGAAGCAGCAACGGGTGCAGGCCTATCAAGCGCTTCTTTCAGGGGCGGCGGGGCAGTTCTACGGGAACTCTCCCATCTGGCACATGGGGGTCGAGGGCGGAAACTGGCAAGCGGCTCTGTCGGACACCGGCCGTGCGGACATGCAGCACGTGCGTGACCTGTTCGATTCTCGGGCGTGGTACCGCTTGGTGCCCGACGTGGCCCAAACCGTGCTCACCGGGGGCCGCTCCTCGGGCGACGACCGAGCGGCCGCTGCGATGACCAACGACGGGAGGACCCTCATCGTGTACGCGCCTTCGCGGCGTGCGCTCACGATCAATCTCAACGCGCTCTCTGGGTCCGATGCAACGGCCTGGTGGTTCAATCCCCGCGACGGCTCGGTGGACGCAGGCACACCGATTGTTTCCTCGGGCTCTCAGAGCTTCACCCCGCCCACCAACGACGACTGGGTCCTGGTGATCGAAGACTCGACGAGCACGCTCCCGCCACCCGGAATCGGCATCGAACCCAGCCTGTTCTATAAGCGCAAGTGTAGCGCTTCAGCGCCAGGACAGAGCCCATCGACCCCCTGGTGGTTCGTCGCGCTTGGGGCATGGGCGCTGTTCGAGCACAGGCGCAGGCTGCGCGCTGGCTGAGGGCTCCAATCCCGCGGGGCTCAGTTGTAGCGCCGATAGACGATCTTCGAAGGGCGGCCTACCAAATAACGCTCGGCCCCTTCATCCATGGCTTGGCGGTAGACCTTCAGCGCCCCACGAACTGCGTCGACGGTGCGATCGATGTCTTCGGTAGTGTGCGAATAGCTGACGACCAACGACGGCATCAGCACCCCACGCGCAATCGTCTCCTGCAGGAAAAGGCTCCGGTACGCTTGGGACGGTTCGCCATCAGGCCCCTTGGTCGCGAATGCCAGATTGCATGGCTTGCCTACGACATGGACGTAATCCTCTAGGCCGGCTTCGCGTGTAGCTTCCGTGAACCCCAAAGCCAGCCGCTCCCCGATCTTCCAGAGATGCTCGATCACGGGCTCTCGTTGGTACACGCGCATGGTCGCGATGGCCGCTGCGAGCCCATGCGTTTCAGCGCCATGTGTGGTGGACAGCAAGAAGACGCGCTCCTTGTCGTGGTGAAGGCCGCCCCGCTCCATGAACTCGCGTTTGCCTGCCAGCGCCGAGACCGAGAAGCCATTGGCAATTGCCTTGCCGAAGGTCGAGAGGTCTGGCGTCACGCCAAAATACGTTTGACCGCCGCCCAAGTGCACTCGAAAACCAGTGATCATCTCGTCGAGCACCAGCAAGGTGCCGTTTTCCGTGCAGAGCTTTCGGAGCTCGTGCAGGAAACCGTCGGCAGGATCCTCTCCACGCGTCGGCTCGAGGATCATGGCTGCGATCTCCCCTGGATGCGCGTCGAACAAGGCCTCGACGCTCGCGAGATCGTTGTAATGAAACGTGACCGTGAGGGCCTTCTCGCTCTCGGGAATGCCCGCGTCGACTGGGGTCGTACCCATCGACCAGCCGTTGTAGGAAAAGAACGGATGGTCGATGCACAGGGCCACTTTGTCGCGGCCCGTGATGGCACGGGCCAACGTGATCGCCGCAGTCGTGGCCGTCGACCCATCTTTGGTGAATTTGATCATGTCAGCACCGCGTACGATGCCCAAGAACTCTTCGGCACACTCGACCTCGAGCGGGGAGGGGCGGGTGAAATTGGTGCCTAGCCGCATGGCTTCTTCGGCTGCCTGGATGACTTCGGGGTACGCATGCCCGAGGGTGACGGAGCGTAGCCCCATGTTGTATTCGATGAACTCGTTTCCATCGACGTCCCAGACGTGGCAACCGCGCCCGCGTGCGATGAAGCCGGGGGCGAGCTCCGGGTACTGGTCGTCGCCCTTTGCGTAGGTGTGCGCCCCGCCTGGTATCAGAGCGTGGCTCTTCTTTTGCAGTTTGCGTGTTTCGTCGAACTTCACGATGCCTCTCTGTTCTCGCCCTGTGCCAGCACCACATCGTATTGACGTTGAAGATCGCGAGCGCAGCGATCGTTGATGTCTCGCAACGTCGACCGGATGGACCGGGATTGCTCGGTCAATGCCTCGAACGCCTCGACGAGCGAATCTGTCGCTATGTCGTGAATGTCCACGCAGTGCTCGGAGAGCCCTAGGTCCTCCATGTAGGTATCCACTTTGCGGTCGTACGAGATCGCAAGGACCGGCAGACAGAAACGATGTGAAAGGAGCACACCGTGGAGCCTGCTTGCGACCACGTAGTCCACCTGCCGCAGTTGCGCGAAAAGCTCCGGTAGCGTGTGGGTGCGTGGATGGCTGAGCTTGCCGCTCACGTCGAGACCCTTCTCGTTGCTGAGCACATCGACCATATCCCTTACGATGGCTCGATCGGGGCCGTCCGTCGAAAAAAGCACGACCGAATAGCCGCGCTTGATTAGAGTGCGAACGAAGGCCACCAAGGCCACGAAATAGGGTTGAAACACGGCGCTGTCTTGTTTCGGCCATCCAGGCCCGAGATAGGCGATGGGACTCACCCCAACGACTTTGCGGTCGTGCTCTTGAGCTGGGCTCTCGAACACTGCGCTGTTCGGGTAACTGAACGCCAAGTCCGGGTACACCTCGTCGTTCTGAGTGAAACGGAGGTGTTTCAATAGCTCTTTGGACGTGCGATCTCGATACGATCGGTAGCTCGCGAGGCGCAGGGCACGGCGGATGAAGAAGACGCTGACTTTCGATTGGAGGTCACAGGTGCCGACGCTCAAAACGACGAATCTCGAACCCGTGAGCTTCGCGAGGAGCCCCCATTTGAAGAGAGCATAAGGATGATCCCAAGGTCCTCCCCAATACTCGTCGAGCTGCCCGCCACCGGACACGATCAAGAGATCGACGCTTCTCAGAAACCGGTAGACTCGCCCGATGTGTAGCAACTCGCCGTACACGGGCCACAACGCGCCGTGCACGGGCTTGAGGACTGCATACATTCCTGGGGTCGACTTGACGGCTTCTTTGACGCGTCCAAACACGCTCTTCTTCGTCACGACCAATGTCTGGTCAATGCCGTCCTCCGGCGCATCGGTCGTCGGAACCGGCTCGCTTTGCCACTGCCCAGATCGACCTATCGGGACCGACGGCACCCCGTGCAACGTGGAGGTAAGCCCGGGGAGCATCGTCACCAGGGTTAGAGACGCATCCGGGTGTCGCTCTTTGATGTTGGCGATCGCAGCCTCCTGGATCGCCCAATCCCCCAGATTACCGCCCGTGTAGGGGGTCATGAGAGCCACTTTCACGGGGTCACTCGTGCTCTGCGATTTTGCACGCGACCAACTTCGGGTAGAGATTCGCGCTTCCCCGAACATCGACGTCGGACTCCATGAAAAACGTCGCCCCCGGGAGCACGCGATCGAACTCCCGCTCCATGTCGTACCGATACAGATAGACGCCGATATGAAACGTTCCGACGGCCAGATGCATGTCCAGCTCGAAAGTCACAGTCACCGTTTGTCCCGGTTGCAAGTCGAACGATCGGTTCTCGAGGCGCTCGGTCGACGTGTTGAACACCTCACTGAGGCCCTCGTCCAGGACCGCCAACACCACCGCGACTTGCTCGCAAGCTCGATTCGCCTGGAACGTGATGTCGACCCAAGCTTTGTCCCCGGGCCTGAAGCGCACCGAGCTGCCCTCGACTCCGCGCAATGTGACCGACCTCACCGCAACGTCGGTATCCCGCGTTTCAGCCATCTTCGCCCGCTCTCGGTCGAGGTAGGCCTGAACGACGTCCGACGTGGAACCATCTGCGACGATCGAGCCTCCGTCGAGCAGGATCGTGCGCGAGCACAGGTCGGCCACGGCCTTGAGGTTGTGAGAGACGAAGACGACCGTGGCGCCACCATGAGCGACGCTCCGCATCTTTTGCAGGCTCCGGTTCTGAAAGACGAAGTCACCCACGCTGAGAACCTCGTCGATCACGAGAATGTCTGGATCGAGATGCGCAGCAACCGAGAACCCCAACCGTGCGTACATCCCGGAGGAATAACGTTTGACCGGTGTGTCGATGAACTTCGCGAGCCCGGCAAACTCGACGATCTGATCGAATTTCTTCGCAACCTCGGCGCGGCTCATGCCCAGGATCACGCCGTTGAGGAACACGTTTTCGCGGCCTGTCAGATCCTGATGAAAGCCAGCTCCGACTTCGATCAGCGCCGACAGGCGACCATCGACGGTCATGCGGCCTCGGGTCGGCGTCATGATGCCCGCAAAATGCTTCAGCATCGTGCTCTTACCGGCACCATTGTGACCGATGACACCAAGGGTCTCACCTTTGCGGACTTCGAGACAAATGTCGTTGAGTGCCCAGAATTCGGACCGTCTATCCGACGGTTTGGTCGCGCGGCGGAGAAGACCGCGGGCCATTGCTGGTACCAGGTCGCGCAGCGCGGTGAAGTCTTCCCCAAGTCGAAAACGCTTGGATACGTGCTCTAGCCTTATCGCAGTGTCGTTCATGGTCATCCTCAGATGCGGTCCGCGAAAACCGGCTCCAGTCGTCGGAACAAGCCCCAGCCGCCCGCGAACACGACCAGGGAAACGACCGCGCTGTAGGCAAACCACGAAAGATCAGGGTTCGCTTTCAAAACCACGGCGGAACGCAGGCCCTCGAGAATTGGCGCGATGGGGTTGAGCAGAAGCCAGAAGCTCCAATCCCCAAACATCTCTACGTCGTAGAGGACCGGGGTGAAGAAGATCGCAAAAGTGAGGAGCACCTCCACGATGTATTTGACGTCGCGATAGAACAGGTTGCCTGCAGCCAGGGCCATACCTAGACCCATGACGAGAAGTACCAGCAGGCCGATCAGGACCGGCACCCAAAGCAGCATCAGACTCGGCGTGATGCCCAGCCAAAGGAGCACGCCGATCAGAGGCACTGTCGCAACGACCATGTCGAACAGACTCGAAAGAACGGACGAAACCGGAAAGGCAATGCGGGGGCAGTTGATTTTGGTGACGAGGTTGATGTTCGTAGTCAGACTCGAGGTCGCGAATCGTATGGCACTCACGAAGAACGCCCAGGGAATCGCCTTGACACACAACGATGCGAGATTGTCCGGAGCCAGTGGCGCGTCCGACATCTTGGACATTGCGACTCGGACGAGCATGCCTGCGCCGACGATGATCATGGGCATGAGCACGGCCCAAAGCAGCCCCATGACGGATTGCTTGTACTTGATTTTGATGTCCCGCAATGTCAGTACGAACAACAAGTCTCCGAGGACGTGTGAAGGTCCCCCGGAAACGCGCCGAGGTGACTTCACGGATGCGGTGTCTTTCCCGTTGGGGAGCGCGTCCGGATGCGGATCGAGGATCTCGGCGTGGCGTTTCATCCTCAACATGATTTGACAAATGCCAGCGCCGCGCAACTACCCCAAACGCAGGGTTTTGCCCGCGACCAAGTGGTGGCTTATCTTGGGTCGTCATGGCTGATGTGACCAGGGAGAGAGAACACGGGCTTGTCACAGCCGTGATCTGTGTCTACAACGCGGGCGAGTTCCTACGGCCTGCAGTCGAAAGCATCCTGAATCAGACGTACGCCAACATCGAGGTCCTCGTCGTCGACGATGGCAGCACCGATGGCTGTCTATCGACGATCCAGGACCTCGGCGACCCTCGGATCCGCATCTTGCACCAGGAGAACAAGGGCAAACCGGCGGCGATGAACTACGCGCTCTCCGAGCTCAGGGGGGAGTTCTACGTCATTCAAGATGCTGACGACTTGAGCTTTCCGCGACGAGTCGAGAAGCAGCTCCAGTGCATGCGTGAGCATCCCGAAGTCGCAGCCGTGTTCTGCGGCTACGAGCTGATCTTGGACGGCCGTCATCTCGCGCCAAGATGCGCGGCCAAGGACAGCGCGCAATGTCGGCAGGAGATCGAGCAGATGGGCATGCCTGCCCATGACCCGACGGCGATGTACCGCCTCTCCATGGTCGGAGACTTGCGCTACGATGAGTCGCTTCGAATCGGTGAGGGATACGATTACATCTTGCGAATTGGGGAGCGATTCCCGATGTGGGTCCTCGGTGAATGCCTCTACTCCTATCGAATCAACTGGGAGGCGCTCACGAAGCGGGATCCGATCCTGCGCCAGCGGCTGCTGCGGGATGCCGCGATCAAAGTGTACAAGAGGCGTGGGCTGCCATTCGATGAATCCCAGCTCCCCCAGTTGCCAGATCCGCAGCAGATCAAGAATCGACATCTGGACAACGATCTCGTGTCTCACTTCATGGCCAGCACGGTGGACCAACGGCGAGCGGGCAACTGGGGAGCGGCTGTGCATGCGGCCATCAGTTGCCTCGCCCTGCACCCCTTGGATCCCTACTACTACAGACCGATCGCGTATGCCGTGGCGCCCCTCCGCGTGATCGACTGGTACCGCGCGATGAAGTCCAGCCGGCGCGCCAACGGATAGTGATTTCTGGGGTACCCGGGGGCTACGGTTTGCTACCCCGCCTCGTGGTGTATTAGAGTAGCCGAAGGGCTTATGAAAGTAGTGTTGTTTTGCGGGGGTCTCGGGCTGCGCCTGAGAGCGCACTCGGACTCCATCCCAAAGCCACTCGCGCGAGTTGGGCCGCAGCCCATTCTGTGGAACGTAATGCGCTTCTACGCTCACTACGGTCACCGGGACTTCATTTTGTGCCTTGGGTACCAGGGCGAAGCGATCAAGCAGTTCTTCCTCGAGTACAACGAGGCCATGGCAAACGATTTCACCATGACGGGAGGCGGATCGGCCGTCCAGCTCCACAGGAGCGACACCCACGACTGGAAGATCACGTTCGTCGATACGGGACTCACCTCGAACATCGGCGAGCGGCTCAGGCGAGTGCAGCAGCACCTCGAGGGAGAAGAGATCTTCCTGGCTAATTACAGCGATGGCCTGACCGACCTTCCACTGGATGACTACCTCTCATTCGCGTTGAAAAAGGACAAGGTCGCCTCCTTCGTCTCCGTCCAACCTACGACGAGCTTTCACGTCGTCCAGAGCAACCCCGACGGGCTCGTGACGGACATCCGGCCGGTATCCGAGAGCACGAGGATCAACTGCGGCTACTTCGTCCTCAAGCGAGAGATTTTCGACTACATGGAGCCCGGCGACGAGTTGGTCGTGGAGCCTTTCCATCGTCTGATCAAGAAGAAACAGCTGGTTGCTTATCAGTACGACGGCTTCTGGGAGTGCATGGACACGTTCAAAGACAAGCAGCAGCTCGACGACATGTATGCCCGTGGGGATACCCCATGGACAGTTTGGAAGTGAGCTAGATGCGGTGCCGCGTCTCGATCGTGATCAACAACTACAACTACGGGCGCTTCGTTCGCCAGGCGATCGAAAGCGCGCTCGCGCAGACCTATCAGGAGACCGAAGTGATCATCGTCGACGACGGGTCGACGGATGAGTCGGTCGACATCATCAAGGAATACGAGGATAGGGCGACCGTCATCCTCAAGGACAACGGCGGCCAAGCTTCGGCCTTCAACGTCGGGATCGCTCGCGCAACGGGGGACCTGATTCTCCTGCTCGATTCCGATGACTACCTGTTTCCCGACGCGGTGGAAACGTGCGTCAATCAATTTCCGGCCGAATATTCGCGCGTCTTCTTTCGCTTGTCCGTCGTCGACGCCGACGGGAATCGAATGCTCGGCTCGCGTGATGCGCTACCCTTTTCGGATTTCGACGGAAGCGCAATCGCCTCAGCGGCGGAAGGTCGCGGTTTCCCGTCCACCCCGACGAGTGGCAATGTCTTCGATGCTCGTCAACTCAAAGCGATCCTACCCATTCCAGAGGACGAGTATCGAATCTGTGCCGATGCATTCGTGCTCATTCGAACGGCCGTGAGTGGTCCTGTACGCTCGATCGATCGCGAGCTCGGGGCGTACCGCGTCCATGGGGGTAACCGTTACACTGAGAAGGCGCCTCAGCTCTTGACCGACCCCGCGCGGCTTGCGAGACACATCGACAACTACTTCAAGACTGCAAAGCTCATCGAGCAGGCCTGCATCGACACTGGGCTTCCACATCTCAACCATAGAGAGGCGTCTGAAAGGGCATTTTATCCGCTTCACATGCTGTGCGCCGGATATGCAAACACCGTAGAGAGCCCTCACTTGTCGACGCACACGAGAAAGTCGCTTACCCACTCCATTGCTCGCTACCTCAAGTCGGGGGATGCCGTAGCGCCCAAGCGGGTTCCGCAGGCTCTGTACTTATGGTCCGTCGTGTGGATGCCAAGGCGAGCTGGAGGCTACTTGATGCGGCTCATGGATGAGTGGCAGCGACGTGGATGACCGCTACACCCACAGTTGCGACATGAGGAATGAACGATGAAAGATCCGACCATTACAAGAGTGCTCGTCACCGGTGGAGCGGGCTTTCTGGGCTCGCATTTGTGCGATCGGCTGCTCGATGAGGGCCGGGAGGTCCTTTGCGTCGACAATTTCTACACCGGGACTCGACGCAACGTGTCGCATCTCATCGGACGGCCGGAGTTCGAGCTGATGCGCCATGACGTCACGTTTCCGCTTTACGTCGAGGTCGATCAGATCTTCAACCTCGCGTGCCCGGCATCTCCCATTCACTACCAAAACGACCCCGTGCAAACGACCAAGACGAGCGTCCACGGGGCGATCAACATGCTCGGCCTTGCCAAGAGGGTGAAGGCAACGATTCTCCAGGCCTCTACGAGCGAGGTTTATGGGGACCCAGAGACGCATCCCCAGCCAGAGTCCTATTGGGGACGCGTCAACCCGATCGGGCCTCGCTCTTGCTACGACGAGGGAAAGCGATGCGCGGAAACGCTTTTCTTCGACTACCATCGCCAACATCGGCTGCCGATCAAAGTGGCGCGCATCTTCAACACGTATGGACCGCGGATGCATCCGCACGATGGGCGGGTTGTGTCCAACTTCATCGTTCAGGCTCTCTCCAACAAGCCCATCACGATCTACGGAGACGGATCGCAAACGCGCTCCTTCTGTTACGTGAAAGATTTGATCGAAGGGCTGATGCGTCTCATGAAGAGCCCGCAGGACTTCACGGGGCCTGTCAATCTCGGAAACCCCGATGAATTCACCATCGCGGAGCTCGCAGAGCAGGTCATTTCGCTGACCAACTCCCAATCGACGATCAACAAGATGCCATTGCCGCAAGATGATCCAAGGCAACGACGGCCCGATTCGACGCTTGCGAAATCCGCGTTGAGCTGGCACGCCACGACACCACTGCGCGAGGGACTGCGGCACACGATTGAGTATTTCGACGAGCTTCTTTCGAGCGGAGCGAAGGGCTGACGAAGATCGAGCCCTTCAAAGGAGATTGACACGCGCATGAAGAAACGGGTCCTCGCCATCGCTTCGGGTGGTGGCCATTGGCAACAGCTCATGCGGCTCCGACCTGCGTTTCAAGGTCAGCATCCGATCTACGTGACCACGAACGCTGCCTATTCGATCGATGTACCAGGCAGCGAGTTATTCGTCGTGACCGACGCAAACCGGAACGAGCCGTTGAATCTGATCCGATCGGCGTTTGGAATGCTCGTTCGCGTGCTGAAGACCCGTCCAAACGTCGTGATCTCGACGGGGGCCGCGCCAGGGCTCTTTGGGGTCCTCTTCGGGAGGCTCGTCGGTGCGCGGACCATCTGGATCGACAGTATCGCGAACGCCGAGAAACTTTCCATGTCCGGCCGCGTCGCATCGAAGATTGCGCACGTCACGCTGACGCAATGGCCTCACCTTCGAGGGGCCGATGCGCCTCGGTACGAGGGCTCGATCCTGTGATCTTCGTCACCGTAGGCGGTCAGCTCCCTTTCGATCGTCTCGTGCATGCCGTGGATCGATGGGCAGTAAACCAACAGCGATCGGACGTGTTCGCGCAGATTGGGAGCTCCGCGAGCCCTCCAGCTCACATCGAGTGGGAGCGTCTTCTTTCGCCCCCGGATTTTCAAGCCAAGGCGCGCAGCGCAGACGTGATCATCGCCCACGCCGGTATGGGGTCCATCCTCACAGCGCTCGACCTCGGAAAACCCATCATCGTCATGCCGCGCCGGGCCCACTTGGGGGAGCACCGCAATGACCACCAGTGGGCGACGGTCGAGCACCTTGGCAACGATGTCGGTATCACCGTGGCTGCAGATGAAGAGGCGCTGCTCGATCGACTGGGGCGACTTGAGGAGCTGGAAGCTCCCGGCATGCGTCACAGCCCGGAGTACGCGCGCTTGCTGCACTTCCTTCAGAGCGTGATCGAGGCTTCGGACTAGTCCGCGCGGTCGACTAAGGCGTCTTTTCGAAGACTCCGCGGTCGACGCCTGCGCCTTGCGGCCGCTCTACGCCCAAGATGTCGTATGCCGGCACGCTGCCCGAGCTCGTGCCGGTATCGATGGCTTCGCTCGCAGCAGGGACGAAGTCCTCGAGCGTCAGGTCGCTTCCTTTGTGGTCACCTTCGTTACCGCTCAACGGGATGCCCGCGAATCGAGGGTCAGCCACCAGGTCATGGGCGTTCGCCTGGTACTCGCCCGAGTCGATCATGCCGAACAGGTTGTAGTCGAGCCGGTGATTGCTTGGGTTGTGACTGACGCCGATGTGACTGTAGTTGATGTTCAAGATGATGTTGTTGTACATCTCGAGGTCGGTGACGCCCGTTCCCATCGCCAGACCACCGTAGCGGCTGCCCTGTGTCCTGCCCCAGATGACGTTGTTGTAGAACTTGGCGCCCTGCAGGGCATGCAGGTAGACCGCAAAGCCGCGTCGGAATGTAGAACACGTTGTTGTAGGCGACTAGATCGTAGATTTTCGAGCCTGACCAGTTGTCCATGAAGATCGCCGCGGTCGAACGCACGTCGTACACCATGTTGCCTATCAGCTCGATGTCCGTGATGTCGCTCAGCTCGAGCCCGTCACTGTGTCCGTTGTAGCAGGGTCCGCTACACGAGGCGTCCGTGCCACAGGCGTGTAGGTCGTGAATCTTCGAATACAGCACCTTGACGTGGTCGGACGAATAGACCCCAATGCCGTCATCGGCGATGTTGTGGAGCTCGCAGCGGTCGAACACGACGTAGTTGCCACCGACGTTGCTTCCGTTGCAGCCGCCGGCGGTCTGTGTCCCGTTGCTCTTCTGAAGGCCTCCATCGATTTCCACATGGCGGAGCACGATGTAGCTGCCACCGACGTTCACGCTCGCATCGGTGCCCATCTGGCCGACCGCTTTGATCCCATTGGGCTCTCCGCCATCGAGCGTGTAGCGACTGGAACTGAAGTCTAGAGGTCCGAACACCGCTTGGCCGTTCCCGTAGGCGCCGCTCCAGCCGGCCTCAGTGCCATGTGCCTCGGCCGTCGCCTTGCGGACGGTGATCCCGAGCTGTCCGCTGCCTCCGTCGTTGAAGCTGTAGCGGCCGTAGTTGCCCGTACCGAGCCAGTACACACTATCGCGCTCGAGCGACGAGGGCAGACCGTCGAAC
This sequence comes from uncultured delta proteobacterium, assembly GCA_963792825.1. GTDB lineage: Bacteria > Myxococcota_A > Polyangia > Polyangiales > Houyiibacteriaceae > SG8-38. The sequence goes on from CAWBXS010000002.1 coordinate 1,159,436, forward strand.
GCGTTCGCCCAGTCCGAGCCATCCCGCGCGCCCCCGCCACCTGGGCGAACATACCGGACCTTCGTGCTGCACGCGCTGAAGCTGTACCCCTCCTCACAGCAGTACCCGGTGCTGTACACCGAGCCGCCGCAAACACAGGCGCCGCTCAACGGCGAGCTCACCGGACAGCTGTCCGCCGGCCCGCTCGGCGGCTCCGGAGTGTTGCTTGGCTTCGTGTTCTCGCGCCCGGTACATCCGACCAGTAGCAGACTCAGAATCAGTGCTTGGTTTCTGCGCGGCACGGGAATCAACATCGCAAGCTCACGCTACCTCGAAGGACCCCCAACTGCCAACTTGCGCAGCTTGGCGAGTTGCTCTCGACGCAAGTGACGAACAACGTCGCGATCGAGGGAGGGCCGATGGTCTCGTGCCTTGCCCACTCCGAACCCGATCAATTCGGCAAAGCTGCCCAAGAGGTACGGTGGCTCCTTCACCCTGTAAACCGAGCGGGCCAACTGGAACACAGGATGGTAGCCGAGGTCGAAGTTGACGCGCCCGAACCTGTAGCGTGCCTTGAGACGCCCAGCAGCGCCGGTGCCGACGCCGACGAGCCCAAAGTGCACGACCTTGAGCTCCGGAATCGTCCGCGTCTTCCATCCGTGCATGCGCGCCTTGATCTCCATGGCAGCGTCCTCGCCACCATATCGTAGTGCAGGCAGGCCGCCGGTCTGCTCGAAGCATTCCCTCCGCAAAAACTGGACCCCGCCCGCGACGGAGTTGAAATCCTTCACTCGAGGCACTACTGCGCCATCGACGTGCTGTTCGATGTTGCCTCCCGCGATGCCCAATCGAGGCTCGCTCTCGAAATGCTCGATCAGCCCTAGGAAGTAGTCGGGCTCGAACGAGACATCTGCGTCCAGTATTCCGATGAAGTCATACTCGAGGTCGGCAAGGCGTGCGAAGCCTTGCCGCAGTGCCAGAACCTTCGCTGCGAAACTATGCTGGACGGACTTCTCGACCCGAACGAACTCGATGAACGGATGGCGGAGAGCCCACTCGCGCACGATCTCATCGGTTCTGTCTGTCGATCCATCACTCACGATCACCCATCGGTGAGGAGGCGCACTCTGGCTCGCGACAGCGCAGAGGGTATCAGCGATATGATCTTCCTCGTTGTAGGCCGCTGTTACGAGAACATAACGGTGTCGTGTCATCGCTGGATGGGCTCAGCGGCACAGGCTATTGAGCCGCCACGACATTGTTGCAGACATCGACCAAACATACCAAGCCGCTTGAACTTGGACCGTATGAGGTTTGGGCGGTTGCTTCATGGCTGTGCTTTCGAACTCGAACCACGAACGAGTCAGCGGCGAGAAGGCGGTCACAGGCCGTGTCGCGCACGGGGCTGCATGTCCGCGGGCGATGTCCTGCCCAGGTCGGCATTCAGTCGTGCCGAGCAGGGCGACACGTCCCCCCCGGTGACAAGGGGCGAACCACTCCTCGAGGCGCGGCTGGCGAAGAGCTCATCACTGCCCCTGCCCTCGCCCGGATGCGCGACCGGTGACGAGAGCTAGAGCGTTGCGAAAGGCTACGGCGGCAAATCACCCCAAAAGGTGATGTTTCTTGTAAGAAGATGTGGAACCGAGTGCATACCTTCATCCTTGGGTGCTAAAAAATGATTGTGGGGGTAGGCATGCTGAGAGGGAGTTTCTTGGCGTTGTTCGCAACGGCGATGTGGGTAGGTGCGTGCGGTGGAGACAGCGATCGCTTGTCAAGGGGAGCGGGAGTCGAGCCCCCGCCCGATCCAGTTGTCCACGACGATCCGTTTCCACAGGACGACCCGACGTGCCCATCGGCAGCGGCCGTGCTGAGTGCGAGCGACGGTTGGCGAAGCACGGATGCAACGCAACCCGCATTCGATACACTCGAGCTAGAGCTGATGGCCCGTACGGAGGTGGATGGAATCGACGCCATGGTGGCCCTCGGGGCCCGGGAGATCGCCGACTTCTCGGATGCAGCGATCACCGTCCGGTTCGCAGATGATGGTTTCCTCGATGCAGGAGACGGCTCGGTCTACCGCAGCGACGTCTCCTTCCCCTACGAATCCGGTGTCTGGTACGCGATTGTAGTCTCCGCCGAGATCGCGACTCAGACGTATGACGTTTGGGTATCGCGATGTGGCGAGCCCCCTCAGGCGCTGATCACCGGCGCGGCGTTTCGATCAAATACGGGTGTGAGCGACCGGTTGACGAGTTGGGCGGCGTGGTCGTCGCAAAGCGCCAAGCTCGACATCGCGACACCTTCTTGGGTGGCATCGGGAAGCTGCGCACCCGCGACCTGTCCGTCGTTGGGGATCGAGTGCGGTGAGCCGAGTAATGGCTGCGGCGGCACTCTGAGCTGCGGAGGCTGCGGAAGCGGTCAAGCATGCGCCACCGGGGGAGTATGCGTGGACGTGTCGCCTCCGCCTCCGCCCCCCGGAGAGCCGCCGAGCGGGCCGGCGGACAGCTGTCCGGTGAGCTCGCCGTTGAGCGGCGCCTGTGTTTGCGGCGGCTCGGTGTACAGCACGGGGTACTGCTGTGAGGAGGGGTACAGCTTCAGCGCGTGCAGCACGAAGGTCCGGTATGTTCGCCCAGGTGGCGGAGGCGCTCAGAACGGCTCGGACTGGGCGAACGCGTTCGATGGTCTGCCCTCCTCGCTCGAGCGCGATAGTGTGTACTGGCTCGGTGCGGGCAGCTACGGCCGCTACAGCTTCAACGACGGAGGCAGCGGACAGCTCGGGATCACCGTGCGGAAGGCGACGGCCGAGGCACATGGCACTGAGGCCGGCTGGAACGGCGCCTATGGGAACGGCCAAGCGGTGTTCGGACCTCTAGACTTCAGTGCCAGTCGCTACACGCTCGATGGCGGAGAGCCCAATGGGATCAAAGCGGTCGGCCAGATGGGCACCGATGCGAGCGTGAACGTCGGTGGCAGCTACATCGTGCTCCGCCATGTGGAAATCGATGGAGGCCTTCAGAAGAGCAACGGGACACAGACCGCCGGCGGCTGCAACGGAAGCAACGTCGGTGGCAACTACGTCGTGTTCGACCGCTGCGAGCTCCACAACATCGCCGATGACGGCCTAGGGGTCTATTCGTCGGACCACGTCAAGGTGCTGTATTCGAAGATTCACGACCTACACGCCTGTGGCACGGACGCCTCGTGCAGCGGACCCTGCTACAACGGACACAGTGACGGGCTCGAGCTGAGCGACATCACGGACATCGAGCTGATAGGCAACATGGTGTACGACGTGCGTTCGACCGCGGCGATCTTCATGGACAACTGGTCAGGCTCGAAAATCTACGATCTGGTCGCCTACAACAACGTGTTCTACACGCCCGACGCAGGCTTTGCGGTCTACCTGCATGCCCTGCAGGGCGCCAAGCTCTACAACAACGTCATCTGGGGCAGGACGCAGGGCAGCCGCTATGGAGGGCTGGCGATGGGAACGGGCGTCACCGACCTCGAGATGTACAACAACATCATTTTGAACATCAACTACAGTCATATCGGCGCCACGTACAACGCAAACGAGCACCGGCTCGACTACAACCTGTTCGGCATGATCGACTCGGGCGAGTACCAGGCGAACGCCCATGACCTGGTGGCTGACCCGCGATTCGCGGGCATCCCGTTGAGCGGTAACGAAGGTGACCACAAAGGAAGCGACCTGACGCTCGAGGACTTCGTCCCTGCTGCGAGCGAAGCCATCGATACCGGCACGAGCTCGGGCAGCGTGCCGGCATACGACATCTTGGGCGTAGAGCGGCCGCAAGGCGCAGGCGTCGACCGCGGAGTCTTCGAAAAGACGCCTTAGTCGTTCGATTGCTCGACTGTTTACGTCATGCAATGACCAGCTCGGCATGAGCGCGGAAACGGCCGATGACGTATGTGCGCCGGACGCGCGCCTGACCGCCCGTTGGTTGCTGGCCGCGGCCCTCCTGATCGCCGAATACGTTCTGGCTGTGCTCGTTTTCGACTCCGAGCGATTGCCAATCGCCGAGGAAACCGACCTCTTTCGCTCCCTCGGGGAGTCGATGCCGTTCTTCATCGTGGTCATGACCGCAGCGCTCCTGGTCGGCGGTGTTCCACCCGAAACGGAGCGTAAGGAAATCGCCGCTGCCTTGCGCACTCCCCGACGCGTTTGGCCCCTATTTGCGTGTCATTTGGCGGCCTACGCATTGGCTTTGGCGATCACCATTTTCGTGTTCAACCGAGGGGTCGAGTTGGAGCGGCCATGGCTCTCGGTGGCTCTGTGGGCAGCGTCGGCAATCTCGTCTTTCTGCTTCCTGGTCGCCGCAATGGTGCCGCGAGCTGCGATTCGCCCACTCGGCAAACCCGTCGCTCGTGCCTTGGCGTCCGGCCTGGTCGTCGGCGTTCTCGCACTGCTGGCCGGTTCCGCGACCTCGTCGCTCTGGCTGCCCATGAGCCGACTGACGCTCGGGGCCGTCGTGTCGCTTCTCCATCTGACGGGCCAGGACGTTGTCAGCATTCCCGAGGAGCTCATCGTCGGTACTCCATCGTATGAAGTCTTCATCGATCGTCCCTGCTCCGGCTATGAGGGTATCGGCTTGATCGCGGTGATGCTTGGCTTCTATCTGTTCTACTTTCGGAAGTCGTTGCGGTTTCCGAATGCAATCCTGCTGCTGCCCCTCGGGATAGCGCTGATCTGGATCGCGAACGCCTTCAGAATCGCGGCCTTGATCGCGGTGGGAACTTGGATATCACCCGAAATCGCGGAGGGCGGCTTTCACTCGGCGGCCGGATGGTTGCTGTTCTGCACCATCACGCTCGCGTTGGTCGCGGTTAGCCGACATTCCGGTTGGTTTGCAATCGGCGACGGGCTCGACAAAGGCAGCCTTCGAACTCCCGAGGGAGCGTTTCTGCTTCCGCTCCTGTTTCTCATCGCCGCCGGGCTCGTGAGCGGGCTGTTCGCAACCGACTTCGACTACCTCTATCCGCTTCGGGTCGTCGCCCCGCTAATTCCACTCTGGCTATTCCGGAGCTATTACCAAGATCTGCGCTGGTCGTGGTCGTGGACCCCGTTTGTTCTCGGCGTCGTCGTCTTCGTCGTATGGGTCGCGCTCGAGCCCACGCCCAATGCGGAGGCGGTGGCTGTCATTCCCAACGCCCTTTCCGAAATGCCCGTGGCGTTTGCGGCGTTCTGGCTGATCGCCCGAGTCGCCGGATCGGTCGTCGTGGTGCCCGTGGCCGAGGAGCTCGCGTTTCGTGGATACCTGTTGCGCCGTTTGATCGACGCCGACTTCACGGCTGTCTCACCGAAGCACTTTACCGCGATCTCTTTCATCATCTCTTCGGTTGCTTTTGGAGCGCTCCATGGTCGTTGGCTTGCAGGGATCATTGCCGGGATGATCTACGCGGCGGCACAGTACCGGCGCGGCCAGATTTCGGACGCCATCGTTGCTCATGCGGTCACCAACGGCCTACTGGCCGCGTATGTCCTGGTATTCGGCCATTGGGCGTTTTGGTGAGCTAGTCAGAGCGGTCCACGTCGGGGATCAGGCCGCTCGAGGGGTTCATCAGCCAAGCCAAACCGCTACAGTGGAGACGCAACTGCGTTCGGGCCCAGTCTGAGCTTCCGGTCAATGAGAGGACCGCCAATGGTGGCACCCGCAAAGCAGAGCTCAGAGCGAGAAGCCCGCGTGCGGCCATCGCTGCGGCCACGCCGCCGTGCTTTTTCTGAAAGAGAATCTGGCTGCGCCGGAAGTCGAGAAAAGTCCTGAGCCGGACCTTCCTAGAAGTCCCCCCCTCGTCGTGCAGAAATTCGCCGATGGGGGCGTGGTGGACCTGTTTGCCATGGCGCCGCGCTCTGACGCAGAAGTCGGTCTCCTCGAAGTACATGAAGTAATCCTCATCGAAGCCGCCGAGCTCCTCGAGAAGGTCCCGCCGGATCATCATGGCGCAGCCGCTCACGCAGTCGACCTCGGCCGGCTCGGTGAATGGCTTTTCATGATAGCGCTCGAAGTTGAGGGGCTTGAGCTTGCTGAGTCCTACGGCGCTCAGCGCCATCCAAGTCAACGATGGGTCACGCCAGGCGCTCGACTGCGGCCTGCGCTCTGGGCTCAGTATTTGGGGTCCCAGAATGCCCACTTCTGGAGATGCGGCCATGTACCGCGCCGCCTCTTCGATCGACGCACGCGAGGTTTCCGCATCGCTGTTCAAGAGCAACACGAACGGCTTCGTGGCGACCCTCGTTCCGGGGTTGACGCCGCCGGCAAACCCCCGGTTCTCCGCTTGGGCCACGAGCTTGACCGTCGGAAACTCACGGCCGATGGCCTCGACACTTCCGTCGCTGCTGTTGTTGTCGACGACGATGAGCTCGACCTCGTGAGCGGACCCCTCGTTTGGCGTCGAGAGGCTTGCCAACAAGCGCAACACCATGTCTCGGGTGTTCCAGTTCACGATGACCACGCTTACACCAGGGGGCGGCAAGAGCTCTTCCTTGGTGCGCCCGGCGCTCATGGATTCGTCCCCCGTAACCTTCTCCAAATTCTCAAAGCCGTCGACAGCGGATTCAAGAGGTCGATCGCAGCCGCACGGATGGCATTGAACGCGACTAGCGCCCACGGCATGCGCCGACCGATCGTGGCGAGCCCGGCCTCATGATACTTCCAAAACCGACGAGGCTGAAGCTCGAGAACGCTTCGTCCGAGAAATCGAAAATAGGTGCGGTTCCATTTGCGAACCAACGCGTCCGCCTCCTTCGGCGGCAGGAATCTGTGAGCGTACCGGTTCACGACGATGACGAAATCGATCAACGAAAAGTTGAAGGGCGCAATCGAGCTCATGATGGAGGGGTTGCCGACACGAGACGAGGTCAGCACCTGATGGACGAATCCTAGCTTGTGGTTTTCGAGAATTTCGTACGCTGTCTCCGTATCCTCGTGGAAGCGATTCAAGGCATAGAACGGCCGCCTACGCTTGATAACGCTTGCTCGGTACATGACCGAGGTCGGAGTCCCCATGAAGAATATGTTGTAGCGAAGTTGGTATCGACACGCCTCTTTGCCGTCGAATACCTCGGTCTCGATCGGTAACCCGGTGCCGTCTACTGCGTTGCCCATCAGGTAGTAGGCGCTGACGAGGCCGATCTCGTCATCCGACTCGCCCACTTCGATCATGCGCTCGAGACACGAGTCGTAAAGCCAATCGTCGGCCTGGACGATTTTGCACCATCTTGCATCTGGCGAGATCTGGTCGAGGGCGCGGTTGTAGTTGGCGACTTGGGGTAACAGCTCTTCGAATCGAATGAAGCGGATTCTGGAATCCTTGGCGGCGTAGGCCTCGGCGATCTCGGTCGAGCCGTCGTTGCTACAGTTGTCGCACAGTACGTACTCGAGCTCGCAGTACGTCTGGCTCAATACGCTGGTGATGCACTGCTCCAGGTAGTCCGCCGTGTTGTAGAAAGGCGTCACGACGGACACGAATGGCGAGCGTTCCATGCAAACTCATCCTGGCGTTCGGAGAAGGTCAGGGCCACCGGCAAGACGTCGAGACACCGCCGATGTTCTAACCTTTAGCATCGCATATGTGGGGCGCTTCGCCACGAAGCTGCCCTCGTCCCCGCCGGCCGCTGGTTCCAGTGGTGCCGTTTGTTGGACAAACCACAACTTCCTTTTGCCGATCGGGTATGGCCTCGGTAAGATCCTCTGGCGTGATGATCGAGCTCTCCCCCAGCTCCATAGGCTCCGTGCTCTGCTTGGGAGCCCACGCAGACGACATTGAGATCGGCTGCGGTGGAACCATACTTCAATGGGCCAAACAAAGCCCCGATGTCGCGTTTCACTGGGTGGTGTTTTCGGCCAACGCTGACCGCCGCGGCGAAGCAGAGCGGAGCGCGCAAGGGTTTCTCAGGTCCTGCAAGAACCCCAAAGTGAACCTTCATTCCTTCCGAGATGGCTTTTTTCCGAGCGAGATGTCGGAAATCAAACAGACCTTCGAGCAGCTCAAGAAAGCCGTGTCGCCCGACCTCGTCCTGACACACTACGGCGCGGACCGGCACCAGGATCATCGCGTCGTTTCCGAGCTGACGTGGAACACGTTCCGGAACCATCTAATTCTGGAATACGAGATTCCAAAATACGACGGTGACCTCGGCCAGCCGAACGTTTTCGTTGCCTTGGACGAGGCCGTTTGCAATGAAAAGATGGATCTTCTCTATGAGCACTTCCCCACTCAGGCGGGCAAGACTTGGTTCGACCGCGACACGTTCCGTGGGCTCATGCGGTTGCGCGGCGTCGAATCGGCAGCCCCTGGTCGGTTTGCCGAGGCTTTCTACGGACGCAAGCTGCGAATGTCGCTCGAAAGAGAGAGTTGAATCGTGAATGAAGCACTAGCTCCAGCCCAAGCGCCAAGCTGCCGATTCTGCGGTCAAGCTCTGGAACATACCTTCGTCGATTTGGGCATGTCTCCGCTCTGCCAGACTCACATCGAGCCGGCGGAGCTCAACCAGATGGAGACGGTTCTATCCCCTCCATGCATACGTTTGTGGCAATTGCTTCCTCGTCCAAGTCGACGAGTTCGTCTCCCCCGATGAGATTTTCAGCGACTACGCCTACCTTTCCTCCTACTCGGATTCCTGGGTAGAGCATGCCCGGCGTTACGTGGAGATGATCAGCGAGCGTTTGGGACTAGGGGGGAGCTCCCATGTCGTCGAGATTGCAAGCAACGACGGGTATCTCTTGCAACATTTCGTTGCCAAGGGCATCCCTTGTCTCGGTGTCGAGCCAGCCGCCAACGTCGCAGAGATCGCCAGGGGCAAGGGCATCCAAAGCGAAGTGTGCTTTTTCGGCGAAGAATCCGCGAAACGGATTGGCTCCAAGTATGGCAAGGCGGATTTGATTCTCGGGAACAACGTGCTGGCGCACGTGCCGAAGCTTCACGACTTCGTACAGGGTTTGAAGGAGCTCTTGGCGGACGGTGGAACGGTCACGATGGAGTTCCCGCATCTGCTCAAGCTGATGCAGCTCAACCAGTTCGACACGATCTATCACGAACATTTCTCGTACTTGTCGCTCTTCGTGGTGGAGAAAGTCTTCGCCAGTCATGGCCTGACGCTCTACGACGTCGATGAGCTACCCACGCATGGTGGCTCCATCCGGATCTACGCCAGACATGCAGAGGATGAGAGCAAGCCCGTGGCGGCGGCGGTGGAGCGGCTACGGGCCAGAGAATTCGAGGCTGGGCTCGACCGGCTCGACGCCTACGCGCGATTCACCGAGCAGGTCAAAGAGACCAAACGAGCGTTACTGGACTTCCTGATTCGCGCCAACCGGGAGGGGAAGACGGTCGTGGGCTACGGCGCTCCGGGCAAGGGCAATACTCTCTTGAACTATTGCGGAATCCGCGAGGATTTCCTGGCCTACACGGTCGATCGAAACCCGTTGAAGCAAGGCCGGTACACACCGGGCACGCGCATTCCAATCCTTGCACCGGAGAAGATTCGGGAAACGAAGCCCGATTACATTCTGATTCTTCCTTGGAATCTCAAAGAGGAGATCTCCAAGCAACATGACTATGTCGCTGAGTGGGGAGGCCGCTTCGTCGTTCCCATCCCCACGGTCGAGGTTTTGTAACATGCGCATCTTACTCACAGGGGTCGACGGGTACATTGGCTCTCTGCTGGCCCCGATCCTGATCGACGCGGGTCACGAGGTCGTGGGGCTCGACACGGGGTTCTATCGCGACGGGTGGCTTTACAGCGATCCGAAGCACCTGGCGAAAATGCCGAGGACCCTTTGTAAAGACCTACGTCGGGTGTCGGCGGCAGACGTCGAAGGAATGGATGCCGTCGTTCATCTGGCGGAGCTCTCGAACGACCCCCTCGGAGAGACGGTTCCCGAGATTACCAAAGAGATCAATCATTTGGGCTCGGTAAAGCTCGCAAAGCTCGCCAAAGAGGCCGGGGTCCCGAGGTTCGTGTACACCTCGTCGTGCAGCGTCTACGGCGCAGGCTCCGGCGAGTTCTTGGATGAAAATGCACCGGTCAACCCGCAGACCGCGTACGCGCATTGCAAGGTCAAAGTCGAACGAGACGTCGGCGCGATGGCCGACGACACGTTCTCGCCGGTATTTCTTCGGAACGCCACGGCCTACGGCGCTTCGCCCCGCATGCGTTTCGACATCGTCCTCAACAACCTATCCGGCCTCGCATGGGTTACGAAGCGAATCGCCATGACGAGCGACGGAACCCCATGGCGGCCCCTGGTTCACGTGCTCGACATATGTCACGCGGTTCGGTGTGCCGTAGAGGCGCCCGCGAAGGCGATTCACAACGAGACATTCAACGTCGGACAGAACGGCGGCAACTATCGGGTGAAGGAAATCGCCGAGATCGTCGGTGACGTGTTCACAGGATGTGAGGTCACGTTTGGCAGTCTCGATGGTGACAGCCGAAGCTACCGCGTCGCGTTCGACAAGATTCATGAGCGCCTGCCGGGTTTCGAGTGCAAGTGGTCGGCTCTTTCCGGTGCGAAGCAGCTCAGACGAATCTTCGAGCGCATCCAGATGCCCGAGCAGACCTTCGAGTTCCGCGCTTTCACGCGGTTGAAGCAGCTGCGCTACTTGATGGAAACAGGACAGGTCGACGGCGAGCTGTTCTGGACCGCACCATGAAGCTCGTGGCTCTCGATTTGCCGGGGGCGTTTCTGGTCGAGCTCGAGCCGCACGCCGACGAGCGAGGCTTTTTTGCCCGAACTTGGTGCTCGAAGGAGTTCGAACGCGCGGGTCTGCCCAGCGAAATCGTTCAGACCAACCTGTCCCAAACGCGGTTGATGGGGACGATTCGAGGAATGCACTACCAGCGCCCACCAAGCCGCGAGGGCAAAGTCGTCCGATGTCTAAAGGGCGCGATTTCCGACGTGATCATCGACATCCGCCCCGATTCCCCGACCTTCTTGCAGTACCTGAGTGTCGAGCTCACGGCCTCGAATCGTCGCGCGCTCTACATCCCACCCGGCTTCGCTCATGGCTTTCAAACACTCGAGCCCGAGACGGAGGTATGGTATCAAATGACCGACTTCTATCAGCCGGAGCTCGGTGGGGGACTGCGGTGGGACGATCCCGCGCTCGGAGTCGAGTGGCCGCTTGAAGCCGTCTGCGATGAACGAAAGGGATGCCAGCTATCCGGATTTGAATCGGCAGGAGCTCGAATGCTTCCGAGGTCTCCGTTGAGCGACGAACACGTCGGCGCGCAGATGTACGCGCTCATCGAGGAGCTCTATCCCATTTGTCGCAGCATCACGGGCAACGGCGTCCGCCAAACGCTCGATCGACTCAGTCGCATCATCCCGTTGGAGATCCACGAGGTTCCGACCGGCACCCAGGTGTTCGACTGGACGGTGCCTCGTGAGTGGAACATCGAAGAAGCCTTCATCGAAGATGCCAACGGGCAGCGCCTCTTGGATTTCCGAGACCACAGCCTACACGTGGTGAGCTACAGCGTACCGGTCGACAAGGTCTGCCAGTGGGACGAGCTTGCGGAGCACCTCCACACCTTGCCTGACCATCCGGATTGGATCCCTTATCGCACCAGTTACTACAAGGAAAGCTGGGGTTTTTGTCTAGCGCATCGCGACCTCGAGCGCTTCAAAGCCGGTCCTTTTCGAGTCGTCATCCGGTCGAGCCTGACGAACGGACATCTGACGTATGGCGAGACCGTGATCCCAGGGGCGACCTCGCGCGAGGTCCTTTTCTTCAATCACGTCTGCCATCCCTCGCTCTGCAACGACAATCTCTCAGGCAACGTCGTCCTGGCCGAGCTGGCGCGCCGGCTGCGGGAGCGCAAATCCCGATTCACGTACCGCTTCGTGTGGGCACCCGGCACGATCGGATCGATCACGTGGCTGAGCCGTAACGAAGAAGCCTTGCAACGAATGCATGCAGGTTTGGTGGGCGTTCTCTTGGGCGATGCCGGGCATTTCCACTACAAACGAACCCGCCGAGGGACGGCCGAGATCGACCGTGTCGTCGAGTTCGTCCTCGAGGAGCAGGAGCTCGATGCGAAGCTGCTGGATTTCTCGCCGTACGGATACGACGAACGCCAGTTCGGATCGCCGGGTATCGATGCGCCCGTCGGTCGCCTGACCCGGACGCCGAATGGAGAGTACGAGGAATACCACTCATCGGCCGACAACCTGGATTTCGTCCGGCCCGAGTATCTGGCCGAATCGCTTCGGGTGCTCGACAGAATCGTCGAGGTGCTCGAAGCCAACGGGCGCTACCGCAACACGCAGCCCAAGTGCGAGCCGCAGCTCGGAAAGCGCGGCCTCTACGGTTCAACCGGTGGCTCTCAGCCCAAGCTGAGAGAGCACGCGATGCTGTGGGTGCTGAGCATGTCGGATGCGAACCAGTCGCTGTTGGACATCTCCGTCAAGTCAGGCATCAGCTTCGACATCGTGCGCGCAGCCGCGGATGACCTGATGGGCGCGGGCTTGCTGGCCTAGGGAGACCAGATGGAGTCGAGCTGCGCGTCGGTTGGGTAGGGTGGAGGCGTGGGCCGAGTACCGGTCGTGGTGTTGCCTCCGAGGTTGATGAACCCGCTGGAGGTCCCGTAGATGACCGAATCACCGATGCTGACGTAGGGTCCGTTGAACTTACCGAGCGTCGTCGAGTTCGTAATCGTGGCGATTGCGTTGACGCAGACATTGGCGGAATTGAGGTTCAGTGATTCTTCTGCCCACAAGCTCCTAGAGTCACTCGGACCAATCAACATCGAGTTGTCGATGATGAATGGGTTGCCGCCGGGCCATTCTCCTTGAATGACCTTGTCCGTAGAGGACCAGAGAATGGAGTCCCGAATGGTGGTCGTCGTCGTGCCCGGGCTCGGATTGTAGTCCTGGAGCGTGTCCGGGTGTCCCAAGATCGGTCCGTTGTCTCCTGCAATTTGGGAGCCCACCATCTCGTATTTGCAATCGCCGCCGCCATATCCGCGAACTCCTCCACGATCTTCCTGTGATCCGTAATGACGGACGAGGATTTCGTAGAAGAAGCCGTACGAGTTCTCATTGCTCGCATTGCAATAGACGACGAGTCTCCCGCCGTTGGTCGAGCCCATATCGATCCAAGCAAACCCGCTGCCCTTGCCGTTGAGCCCATTGCCCTGGACCAGAAGCTGTCCAGTGCCTCCGGCGTATCCTGCAAAGAGCAAACCATCCACCTGTATCGTCGTGCTCCCGAGCGTGTAATTCCCTCGTTGTCCGATCGGAGGTCGCACCACGATGCCTCCGCTCCCCGATGCTCGTGAGCTGAATGTGCCCGAAGCGTTCCCTGCGTGCTCGATCACGCATCCGTCGGAACACGCCGCGTTGTTGATCGCCGCGGTCAGACTGGCAGAGCTGCCATTGGTGACGATCTCCGCCGCACTCGCATAGGCAGGGAAGCCCGCAGGCCATTGTCCGGTCGGGCCACGTCCGTGTGGATCCGCGGGAGGCGTGGGCGTAGGAGGCGGGGTGGGCGCAGGAGGAGGCGGGGTGGGCGCCGGAGGGGGCGCAGAGTTGTCGACACAAACGCCGCTGGCGCAGGCTTGGCCGCTTCCGCACCCTCCGCAGTTGAGACTCCCACCGCACCCATCGCTCGGCCGACCGCACTCGGAGTTCAAGGACTGACAAGTGGCGGGCGCGCAGCTACCTGACGCCACCCATGCAGGAGTGGAGAGCTCGAGCCCGGCGGCTTGCGAGGACCATACGGCCCACGTGGTCAAGAGGTCGCTGACGGTCGCGTCGGATCGAAATGCCGCCCGAGTGATGAGGGTCTGAAGTGGCTCGCCGCAGCGACCGACCTCGACGTCATACGCCTGCGCCGAGATATCGGCCGAGATGACGATGTTGTACCAAACCCCGGGATCGTAGGCAAAGAAGATATCGGCGGCATAGCCGGACCCGTCTCTCGCATCGATGACGCCACTTCCGGTGAACCGGACCGACATCGTGGCGTCGGGAAACTCCTGGATGTTCTGGCCACCCACGGCTACCAAGCCGTTGAGATTGGCGACGGTGGGACGGACGAGGAACTCGAACCGGAGCGTATCGTACGCAGGTTGTGAGGCGGCCGTGCTACGCCAGCCGTTGCTCGCGCTCACGTCCGGGATCACCGCCGCACAGGCCGGGGGCATCGAGACCGCCGGCGACGAAGCGTTGTTAGCGCCGCTTCCTGGATCGTTGCTCGCGATCGTTCCTGGATCGCTCGGCTCTACGACCGCCGGAGCTCCATCTTCCCGGAACTCCGCCGCCGCCTCCGGACTCAGCCCGGCACTGCCGTCGAAAGTGCCGGACTCAGGCCCGCTTCTCGACGCGCCTGCCGAATCGCCGATTTCTCCGGCGGCACATGCGGCAACGAGGATAGTGGTCGCGAGCAAGCCGCCTAAACCAAGCACATTGTTCTTGAACACTGCTCCCCCCTTAAGGGTATTTATTGACCCTCAAGGATGCGAAAGCCAGAGACCTCTACACTTGATTACAAGTAAATGCACCTTTTGGGATGATGCGTGAGCCCTCACGCATCATCGCCAAAAGGGCATGCCTCAAGGGTGGCGCTAGGGAGACCAGATGGAGTCGAGCTGTGCGTCGGTTGGGTAGGGTGGAGGCGTGGGCCGAGTACCGGTCGTGGTGTTGCCTCCGAGGTTGATGAACCCGCTGGAGGTCCCGTAGATGACCGAATCACCGATGCTGACGTAGGGTCCGTTGAACTTACCGAGCGTCGTCGAGTTCGTAATCGTGGCGATTGCGTTGACGCAGACATTGGCGGAATTGAGGTTCAGTGATTCTTCTGCCCACAAGCTCCTAGAGTCACTCGGACCAATCAACATCGAGTTGTCGATGATGAATGGGTTGCCGCCGGGCCATTCTCCTTGAATGACCTTGTCCGTAGAGGACCAGAGAATGGAGTCCCGAATGGTGGTCGTCGTCGTGCCCGGGCTCGGATTGTAGTCCTGGAGCGTGTCCGGGTGTCCCAAGATCGGTCCGTTGTCTCCTGCAATTTGGGAGCCCACCATCTCGTATTTGCAATCGCCGCCGCCATATCCGCGAACTCCTCCACGATCTTCCTGTGATCCGTAATGACGGACGAGGATTTCGTAGAAGAAGCCGTACGAGTTCTCATTGCTCGCATTGCAATAGACGACGAGTCTCCCGCCGTTGGTCGAGCCCATATCGATCCAAGCAAACCCGCTGCCCTTGCCGTTGAGCCCGTTGCCCTGGACCAGAAGCTGTCCAGTGCCTCCGGCGTATCCTGCAAAGAGCAAACCATCCACCTGTATCGTCGTGCTCCCGAGCGTGTAATTCCCTCGTTGTCCGATCGGAGGTCGCACCACGATGCCTCCGCTCCCCGATGCTCGTGAGCTGAATGTGCCCGAAGCGTTCCCTGCGTGCTCGATCACGCATCCGTCGGAACACGCCGCGTTGTTGATCGCCGCGGTCAGACTGGCAGAGCTGCCATTGGTGACGATCTCCGCCGCACTCGCATAGGCAGGGAAGCCCGCAGGCCATTGTCCGGTCGGGCCACGTCCGTGTGGATCCGCGGGAGGCGTGGGCGTAGGAGGCGGGGTGGGCGCAGGAGGAGGCGGGGTGGGCGCCGGAGGGGGCGCAGAGTTGTCGACACAAACGCCGCTGGCGCAGGCTTGGCCGCTTCCGCACCCTCCGCAGTTGAGACTACCACCGCACCCATCGCTCGGCTGACCGCACTCGGAGTTCAAGGACTGACAAGTGGCGGGCGCGCAGCTACCTGACGCCATCCACATGGGAGTGGAGAGCTCGAGCCCGGCGGCTTGCGAGGACCATACGGCCCACGTGGTCAAGAGGTCGCTGACGGTCGCGTCGGATCGAAATGCCGCCCGAGTGATGAGGGTCTGAAGTGGCTCGCCGCAGCGACCGACCTCGACGTCATACGTCTGCGCCGAGATATCGGCCGCGATCACGATGTTGTACCAAACCCCGGGATCGTAGACAAAGCGGATATCGCTGTCATACCTAGCTCCGTTCCGTGCGTCGATGACACCGCTTCCGGCGAATCGAACCGACATCGTGGCGTCGGGAAACTCCTGGATGTTCTGGCCACCCACGGCTACCAAGCCGTTGAGATCCGCAACTGCCGGACGCACCATGAACTCGAACCGGAGCGTATCGTACGCAGGTTGTGAGGCGGCCGTGCTACGCCAGCCGTTGCTCGCGCTCACGTCGGCGATCGCCGACGAACAAGACGGCGCGAGCGCATTCGTAGGCGTGCTCGTAGCGACCGGTACGACGTTGGCCGAGCGCCTGCGACGGCCGCGGCGCCGTAGTTCGGCGAACTCCGCCGCAACCTCCGGACTCTGCTCGACCCCGTTGTCCGGCCCGCCGGCCGCTTCTCCTAGCTGACCGAGTGGATCACCGATCTCTCCGGTGCCACAAGCACTCATCAGGGCAATCGCTGCGAACAAGCCGCCTAAACCGAGCCAGTTGTCTCTAAACATTCTTTGTCCCCCCAAAGAGCGGTACTAGCCCGTAAGGGCGTAAGAAACCAGCGTGACCTACACTTTGTTACGACGTAATACACCTTTTAGGAGGATGCCGAGAGGCTTGGAACGTTTGTAAAGAAATGTAGAAACGCCTACCCGGCTACCTCCTGAAGGGCGATATTGAGTCGTGGGGGTTTCTTGATTCTTCGGACCGGTTTCCTGGTGGTCGCCGCCCTGATCAGCGCGTGCAATGGGGACATCGGCAGCGCAGCCGGTCCGCGGAATTCCGTCGACGGACCCTTGGTGGATCCGACAGGCCGTGGCCCGACGGGACAATGGCCTCCTGGTTTTCCGGCTTACAGCACTGCGGCAGACCTCGTGACTGACGGCAGCATCAGGGGTCTGACGTCGGCTCTCGACGACGCGGCATGCTCGAGTGGGTGTGTGATCGAGCACCCTGGAAACGTGTCTCTTACCGTCTCGTCTCGCGCGGGTACGGGCGAAATCGTGGTGCGGCCGCCGATTGGGCAGCGCGCTGAATACAGCCTGATTGGAGACGTCGAGATTCGCGCTTCAAACCTCTTGTTCGCAGGGTTCTCGCAAGCCAGCGGGGCGATGAAGGTGACACAGGGGAGCAACAGCGGATTCGCGTGGATAGAGAGCGACGGTACCGACGCTTACCTGGCGGTCTTTGGGAACGGCGGTGACATCGCCGATGGATTCTTCTATGAGATTCTTTATCGGCAGTATGCCGACCCTGGCGCAGAAGATCGCGGGGGGGTGCGGGCCAGCAACAATGGCTCTGGCACCATGTTGGTGGTGGGCTCGGTCCTCACTGGAACGGTCGATCCGCCTCCGGCTCATGCCGACACCTTGCAGGTTTACTTCGACTCGGGTGCCAGCGGGTTCATCACGATCCGCGACTCGGTCATTTGGCCGTCGTGGGACAAAGCCCTTCAAGGCCACACTGGCAAGAATTTCGACCTCGATAACGTTTACATCGTGTCGGCCTCGGATGCGACTGCACTATGGCCAGGACCCGGCAGCATCGACTTTGGGCAACCCTTCCACACGACCGCAGTCGCGGACTATCGGAACTCCACCATCATCGGGGCCGGCCATCCCGACGAACCGATCCAGGTGTGGGACAGCGAGTTGTATGGATTCCCAACGGCGATCGACATGGGCGGCAATACGGTTTTGACCGAGCGACCCCCGCCTCCGCGGGCTCCCACCCACGAAGAGCTCGACGCCATCTGGTCGCCATAACGTCGCTCTTGGCCGGTCAGCTCAAGGGAACCGTTCCTCGGCCGATGTAGTCGCCACATGCGACCACGCTCAGCTCTTCGGGACGCTTGGACCGCAGAGCCTCTACGACGGCGCCCGCCAGCTTGAGATCCGTGATCAGCGGAACACCCGCATCGACGGCGTGTCGACGGATCAGGTAGCCGTCTGGACGACCTTGTTCGTCGTATTCCCGTGGAATGTTGATCACGAGATCGACGCGGCCATCGTCGATCAGGTCGAATGCGCTGGTGCCGCCACCAGCTTCTTTCTCCACCGCAATGCACTCGATGCCGACCTCGATGAGTCGCTCGGCCGTGCCTCGGGTGGCGTAGATCGGTAGCCCGAGCTCCTCGACGATAAGTCGGGCTTCGTCTGCGAAGCTGTACTTGTCAGCAATTGGGCCGAGCGAAACCAGGACACCGGCAGTTGGGAACCGAAATCCGGTGGCCAGTAGACCGTGCAATAGGGCTTCGTCGAGATCCGCACCAAGGCAGCCGACCTCTCCCGTGCTCGTCATCTCCACGCCAATCATCGGGTCCGCACCGAGAATTCGAGAGAACGAAAACATGGGAACCTTGACGCCGACATAATCGAGCGCGAGGGTTTCATTCGAAACCTCTCGTTTCAACCCCAACATTCGATTGGTCGCCTCGGCGGCGAAATTCGTTCCAGTGACCTTGGAGACGAACGGGAAGCTACGCGAAGCTCGAAGGTTGCATTCGATGACCTTCACTGCACCGAGCTTTGCCAGGAACTGCATGTTGAACGGGCCCGTGATTCGCAGCTCGCGGGCAATCGCTGAAGCAATCCTGCGTATTTCGCGGATCGTCCTGATGTAGAGGGTCTGCGGGGGCAAGACGAGAGTCGCGTCACCGCTGTGTACGCCTGCGTCTTCGACGTGCTCGCTGACGGCCCACAGCACGATCTCGCCGTCGTCGCCGACAGCATCGATCTCGATCTCGCGGGCGTGAACCTCGAACTTTGAGACTACGACCGGGTAGTCGGGGTTAATCTTCGCGGCACGTGACAAGATCCGATTGAGTTCTTGCGGTTCGTGAGCGACGCTCATGGCAGCACCGCTCAACACATAGCTTGGTCTGACCAGGACCGGAAAGCCGCCGAGTCGGTCGACCACCTGCTCGGCGTCTCCGGCATCGACGATGCTCATCCAGCGAGGTTGATCGACCCCCAACTGGTCGAGTAGTGCGCTGAACTTGTTGCGATCCTCGGCGCGGTCGATGTCCTCCGGACTCGTGCCGAGAATCTTGACGCCCGCCCGATGCAAGCGAAACGCCAAGTTGTTCGGAATCTGGCCGCCCATGCTGACGATGACACCGTCCGGTCGCTCTCGCTCGCAAAGGTCCATTACCGACTCGAAGGAGATCTCTTCGAAATAGAGCCGATCGCAGATGTCGTAGTCGGTGCTGACCGTCTCCGGGTTGTAGTTGAGCATGATCGTTTCATAGCCGGCATCGGATGCCGCTTGAATGGCGCTCACACAGCACCAGTCGAACTCGACACTAGAGCCAATACGATACGGCCCGGAGCCCAACACAAGGACCTTCTTCCGCCACGACGGCTTCACGTCCGAATGCTGCGCGTGGTACGAGGTGTAGAGATAGTTGGTGTCTGCGGGAAACTCCGCGGCCATCGTATCGATCTGCGCCGAATTCGCTCTTATCCCGTGCTCTTGGCGAGCATTCCGGATCGAGCCTTCTGGCGAATCGACCAGTAGCTCGATCGCTCGGTCGCTAAAGCCGAACTCTTTGGCTTCGCGAAGCATCGAGGACGACAATGGAAGCTCGCTCTCACGCAACTTCACGTGCATTCGCACGATCCTCTCGATTTGGCTTAGGAACCATTCATCGATGGAGCTCAACTCGTGGATCTCGTCGACCGTGAGCCCTTCGAGGAACCCACGTGCGACCGCAAAGACGCGGTGCGTAGTCGCTTTTCTTATCGAGGAGCGAACGTCCTCGAAATCGAACGCGGTGGGGTCCAGCCCGTGGACCCCAATGTCCAGCATGCGTAGCGCTTTTTGGATCACCTCGGGGAACGTTCGGCCAATCGACATCACCTCGCCGACGCTCTTCATCTCACTGCCGATGCCCATTGCGGCGCCCTGGAACTTGGTGAGGTCCCATCGCGGTGCCTTGCATACGATATAGTCGAGCGATGGCTCGAAGAACGCGGTCGTCCGACGCGTGATCGAGTTTGGAATCTCCGGGAGCGTGTAACCGATTCCGATCTTGGCAGCGACATAGGCGAGGGGATATCCAGTCGCTTTGCTTGCCAGCGCGCTCGAACGAGAAAGCCGTGCATTGATCTCGATCACCCTGTACTCGAGACTGTCGGGATCGAGCGCATACTGTATGTTGCACTCGCCGATGATGCCCAAATGCCGCACCGTTCGAATCGCGATCTCGCGTAAGAAGTGATACTCTTCGTCATTCAGCGTCTGCGAAGGGGCAACGACGATCGACTCTCCGGTGTGGATACCCATCGGGTCGAAATTCTCCATGTTACAGACCGTGACACAGTTGTCCCTCGCGTCGCGGACGACCTCGTACTCGATCTCTTTCCAGCCTCGTAGACACTCCTCGACTAGCACCTGGACTTGCTCTCCGGAGAATGCTCGGCGAATCGCATCATCGAGCTCGGCCTCGCCCTCGACGATGCCACTTCCTTTTCCACCGAGGGCGAACGCGCCTCGGAGCATGACGGGAAGGCCGATCTCTCGTGCTGCCGCGCGCACTTCGCCCGGGGAGCGGCAGGCCTTGCTTCGAGCCGTTCGAACGCCGATTTCCGACAACCGCTCGATGAAGAGCGCTCTATCCTCCGTGTCGCGGATCGCTTCGACCGGTGTCCCTAGCACTTGTATCCCGTATTTCTCGAGCACGCCGCTGTCGTGAAGGGCAAGGCCGCAGTTCAGGGCCGTCTGACCCCCAAAAGCAAGAACGATCGCATCGACTTCCTCTTGAACGATGATTCGCTCGACGAAGTCTGGGGTCACTGCCACCAAATAGATCCGATCCGCAAGCTCGGCGTTGGTCTGGATGGTTGCGATGTTGGGATTGACCAAAACGGTTTTGATCCCCTCTTCTTTGAACGCTTTGATCGCTTGGGTGCCCGAGTAATCGAACTCACCAGCCTGACCGATTTGCAGCGCTCCGGACCCTAGGACGAGAACTCGTTTGGGCTTCTTCGGTAGATACGCTCCGTACATGACCTAATGCCGCGCCGTGGCTCCGACGAGCCTTAGGAAATCGTCGAAAAGAAAACCCGTGTCCTGAGGCCCCGGGTGAGCCTCCGGATGGAATTGCACGCTGAAGTACGGACGAACGCGCGAGCGAACGCCCTCGTTGGTTCCATCGTTGATGTTGACGAACCATGGCTCCCAATCTGCGGGAAGTGCCGCATCGCGGACCGCATATCCATGGTTCTGACTCGTGATGTAACAACGCCGCGTGAGCAGGTCCTGCACGGGTTGATTCACTCCACGGTGCCCGTACGGCAGCTTGTACGTATCCCCGCCTGCGGCCAGAGTAAGCACCTGATTCCCCAAGCAGATCCCGAAGATCGGTTTACCGAAGCGGCCGAGTAGCGTTCGAATTTGCTCTACTAACGGCCCCAGATTCTTCGGATCGCCGGGCCCGTTGCCGATCACGATACCGTCGGTCGACTGCGCGAGCTTGGCGAGATCGGCGTGCCACGGGGCTCTAATGACGGTCGCACCTCGGCTCAGCAGCGAGCGGACGATATTGTCTTTGATTCCAACGTCCACGACTAGGACCTTCAGGTCTCCACCCTCGTATCGAATCGTCTCGGTGGGAGCCACGACCTCGAACACCTCACTCGCCATGTCCACGGAGCTCCCGGGCTGTCGAGCTTCCTCGAGGCTCGAGCCGTCCGGCACGAGCCAGCCGCGCATGGTCCCATGTTCGCGAAGTCGTCTCGTCAGCGTTCTCGTGTCGATTCGGTGGACCGCCGGAACACCTCCGTCTCTAAGCCATGCGTCGAGAGAACGGGTAGCCGCGTGGTGGCTATGCTGATCGACGTAGCTTTGAACCACCAAGCCCTGAACCTGGATCCGGTTCGACTCATAAGGAGGATCGATGGATCCCAAGGTGCGCGGTAGTGGGACGCCATAGCTCCCAACCAACGGATAGGTGATCACCAAAATCTGACCCTTGTACGATGGGTCTGTAAGCGTCTCAACATAGCCGGTCATCCCGGTGTTGAAAACGACTTCCCCAGCCACCGGCCTATCCGCGCCGAACGCCTCGCCTCGCATTTCGGTCCCGTCTTCCAGGAACAGCCTCACGCCAGGGATGGTCACTGCATTCGAAGATTAGTCGATCTCCGCACGGATAACACGTCTGGCGTGCATTCCTGACGGCTGCTCCGACTCCATCTGGCGCGGCCTCTTGAGATCCGGTATCCTCCGCCGGTAAACGACGCATGAACATCCTGGGAATCTCAGCCTATTATCACGACAGTGCTGCTGCCTTGGTCCGGGATGGCGACATCGTCGCAGCGGCGCAGGAAGAGCGCTTCACCCGCAAGAAGCACGACTATAGCTTCCCACAAAACGCCATCGACTACTGCCTTCGAGAGGCTGGAATCGGCCGTAACGAGCTCGATTTGGTCGTCTTCTACGACAAGCCGCTTCTCAAGTTCGAGCGTATCCTGGAAACCTACGTTTCGTACTCTCCGGCAGGGTTCAAGCTTTTCCTGATGGGGCTTCCCCTTTGGCTGAAGCAGAAGCTCTACACCCCGCGCGAGCTGCGGAACGGCCTGGGCGGTGAGTACGCGGGCCGCTTCGTGTTCTTGGAACACCACGAGTCCCATGCGGCCAGCGCATTCTTTCCCTCACCGTTCGACGAGTCAGCCATCCTCACGATGGATGGTGTGGGTGAATGGGCAACTGGGAGCATCGGGGTCGGGCGGAACAACCACATCGAGCTATTGAAAGAGCTCCGCTTCCCGCACTCACTCGGCTTGCTCTACTCCGCGTTCACCTATTTCACCGGGTTCAAGGTGAACAGTGGCGAATACAAGCTCATGGGTCTCGCACCTTACGGTAACCCGATCTATCGGGATCGCATCATGACTGAGCTAATGGACGTGAAAGACGATGGGTCCTTCCGACTGAACATGGACTACTTCGCTTTTTGCTACAACGACCGGATGACGTCCTCCAAGATGAACGATCTGCTCGATGGTCCACCGCGCGCGTCCGAAAGCGAGATCACACAGCGAGAAATGGATATCGCGGCGTCGATTCAGGCAGTGACCGAAGAGATCGTCCTGCGGATGGCGCGGTACGCACACGAAGTCACCGGCATGTCCAAGTTGACCATGGCAGGTGGTGTGGCTTTGAACTGCGTGGCCAACGGCCGCGTTCTGCGCGAAGGCCCATTCGACGAGATTTGGATCCAGCCGGCTGCCGGAGACGCGGGGGGCGCGCTTGGGGCGGCTCTTTTCACCTGGTATCAGCTACTCGAGAAGCCGCGCCGCGCTAACGGCGTGGACGTCCAGCGTGGCTCGCTCTTGGGGCCGCACTACTCGGAGCAGGAGACACGGGCCTTTCTCGATTCGGAGGGCGCAGTCTACGAGCACTACACGGACGAGAAAGTGCTGTGTGAGAGGATCGCAGACTTGCTCGCTGAGCAAAATGTCGTGGGACACATGGCCGGCCGAATGGAGTTCGGGCCGCGGGCGCTAGGCAGCCGCTCGATTCTGGGTGACGCGCGGTCACCCGAGATGCAGTCCACGATGAATCTCAAGATCAAGTTCCGCGAATCGTTCCGCCCCTTCGCGCCTGCAATTCTTCGAGAGCACGTAAATGAATTCTTCGAGATGCGGCCGAACGAGGACAGTCCGTACATGCTTCTTGTGGCGCCGGTGAAAGAAGACAAGCGTCTACCGATCGACGAAAACGCCACCGGGTTGGACAAGCTTCATCAGAAGCGCTCGGTAGTTCCGGCCATCACACACGTGGACCACTCGGCACGGGTTCAAACCGTCGATCGTGATCGGTATCCCCGATTCGCAGGCATTCTGGAAGCATTCAGAGCGCAGACAGGCTGCCCGGTCCTCATCAACACCAGCTTCAACGTGCGCGGAGAGCCGATCGTCAACACTCCGGAGGACGCGTATCGTTGCTTCCTAGGCACCAACATGGACGTGCTCGTGATCGACAACTTCGTGCTCGAAAAAACCAAGCAGCCCGACTCACGGACCATCGACCGTGATGCCTACCTCGACCAGTTCGCACTGGACTAGTCATGAGCAAACTCGTCGAGATCAACTTCAATCCGGACACCAAGACGTTGCGTCAGTTCGGCGTAATCGCGTTCGTCGGCTTCGGCATTCTGGCCGCGCTAGCGTACTATGAGAGGCTCATCTTCTCATTTGGGTTGGGGGACGCGCGAATGCCGATCGTGTTGGCCTTTGCCGCCGTGGGTTCGGTTGCGCTGTTGTTTTCACTTCTCGCCCCAAAGGCCAATCGACTCCTCTACGTGGGGCTGACGCTTTTGGCATTTCCCATCGGCTTCGTGCTCTCGTACGTGATCATGGGGGTGCTCTATTTCCTGATTATCGGACCCATCGCCACTTTGTTCCGGCTTCTGGGACGTGACTCGATGCACAGAGGCTACGACCGAGGCGCATCCACCTACTGGGCGGACGCGCGCCCTGCACGAGACAAAGATAGCTACTTCCATCAGTATTGAGAGTCGGTTATGTCGAACGATGAAGAACCCAAGAACGAGGACGAGTTCCTGTCCCGCGCCACGGGCAAGCAAACCGGACTGGCGTCCGAGTTCATCGGCTTCCTGAAGGCCAACAAAAAATGGTGGTTGGCGCCCATCATCATCTCGATTCTGCTGCTCGGATTGCTCGTGCTTCTCGGTGGAACCGCCGCAGCACCCTTCATTTACACGTTGTTCTGAGAGGTGCTCGGGGCTCGCCGTGGCGGATGATTACCGTCCGGTGGGTAACTTCGTCATAATGGCTCATTCATGTCAGGGCATACGGGACGACGACGCTGGATAGCGATCACGGGCGTGCTGGCCGTCCTGACCACGCTGATGTGGGTTCTCACGTTCGACGGGTCTTCCGTGCCTGGAATGGCGGTGCTCGGTGGGTACCGCGATCGTTGGTTCCTGGTGAATCTTTTGCTGAGCTATCTCACGGTCGTTGCGGGAGTGCTCGCGATCGTTGGCGCGAGCCGCTCGACGATCTTGAAGCTGATCGCCATGAACCTCAGCATCGTCTGCGTCTTCGGCGTGCTCGAGCTCGTCGCCGCGGTCGGAATCGTCGACTACCGAGGCATCATGGCGCGAACGCAGACGAGGCCGAGCAAGATCGATGATCGGTTGCGTAACGCAGGTCGTCCGAACATCCGCGTCGAGGGCAATGCCGTCCCCGATCTCGCGAGCTGGCTCGGCGCCGATGCGGAGCCGGTTCCATACGTGTTCGAGACCGATCGCTACGGGTTGCGGAATCCGATCGACAAGGAAGACCCACGGGTGGTGTGCCTCGGCGACTCGATTCTCGTGGCCGGACTCCTGCCCGTGGAATCGACGGTGACCGAGAGACTGGAGCAAAAGCTAGGCGTTTCCGTGCTGAGCGTCGCCGAGGTCGGATACGCGCCTCAGGAGGAACTCATCCGGCTCCAAACGACGGGTCTCGATGGCCACCGGCTCGTCGTCCAATTCATCTTCGAGGGCAACGACCTCGGCGACAGCTACCAGTGGCGGAAATGGCGCGACAGCACCTTCGAAACCGAGTGGCCCAAGTCCGGATTGACGAAATCCCTGCTTCGTCTCCTGGACCGGCCGCGTCGAGCCGCCGGCCGGCGGCGAACAGGTCTCTTTCCCGCAGACGCGCCGTCTCCGAAGACGGTATACTTCCTATACGATTCCACGGTCAGTGATTCGGAATCCGAGTGGGTACATCTTCGCGAGGCTTTGCTCACCGCCCGCGACGATATCGTATCGCGCGGCGGACGATACGCCGTCGTACTGGTACCCGACAAGCTCACGGTGCTCTATCCTTACTGCGCCTGGCCCCCCGAAAGCGAGCTCGACGATCCAGCACTTTGGGAAAGCGCCTTGCGCTCGGATCTCGCTCGGTTCTGCGCCAAAGAGGACATTCAGTACCTCGACCTGACGACCGCCTTGCGCCTGGTCGCCGCCGAGGGCGAGCTACCGTACTTCGCCAACGACACCCACCTCAACGAGCGCGGTCACGAGGCCATGGCTGAGGCGCTGGCCCCGTGGGTTGCTTCGGGGCCGTGCACGCCGGCGACCTGCCAGTCCTTGGGGCAGAGCTGCGGTCAGCCGAGCGATAGCTGCGGCGGTCGGCTCGATTGTGGGGAATGCGGAGACGGAGAAACATGCGTCAGCGGTCTTTGTGTCAACGACTCCAACCCGCCTTCGGAACCGGCGGCTCCCCCGCTTCCGCCGCCTCCAAGGAAGGCGCACGGCCGTGGCCCGACGGGACAATGGCCTCCCGGATTTCCGGCCTACGGCACGGCCGCCGACGTCGTGACCAACGGGAGCAACAGCGGCTTGACCGCCGCCCTCAACAGCTCCCAATGCTCCTCGGGATGTGTGATCGAGCACCCTGGGAACATCGGGTCGATCACGCTCACGCGTGCCGGCTCCGGCGAGATTGTGGTTCGACCGCCGATCGGGCAGCGCGCGCAATACGGCCTCAACGGAGACATTCAAATTCGAGCATCCAACCTCGTGGTCGCAGGATTTTCGCAGAGCGGCGGCATCAAGGTGACACAGGGGAGCAACAGCGGATTCGCTTGGATCGAGAGCGCCGGCACCAACGCCTACCTGGCCGTCTTCGGCAACGGCGGCGACCATGCCGATGGATTCTTCTACGAGGTTCTCTATCGGCAATACAGCAACCCCGGCACGGACGATCGTGGAGGCGTGCGGGCCGGCAACAATGGCTCGGCCCACATGTTGGTGGTGGGCTCGGTCTTGACCGGAACGGTCGATCCGCCCCCGGCTCATTCCGACACCTTGCAGGTTTACTTCGACTCAGGCGCCACCGGGTCCATCACGATCCGCGACTCGGTCATTTGGCCGTCGTGGGACAAAGCCCTTCAAGGCCACACTGGAAAGAATTTCGAGCTCGATAACGTCTACATCGTCTCGCCCACGAATGCGACTGCACTATGGCCAGGACCCGGCAGCATCGACTTCGGGCAACCCTTCCACACGACCGCAGCCGCGGACTATCGAAACTCCACCATCATCGGCGCAGGGCATCCCCGCGAGCCGATACGAGTATGGGATAGCGAGTTGTATGAATTCCCAACGGCGATCGACATGGGCGGCAATACGGTCTTGACTAAGCGACCCCCGCCTCCGCGGGTTCCCACCCACGAAGAGCTCGACGCGATCTGGTCACCCTGAGCTTGCAGCTTGTTTTCGGCGAAACGATTCGAATGTGGCGAGTAGCTCACGTGTGGCGTTGTCCCAGGTGAGTGTCGGGGCGTTTCGATGGGCCGCTCTCTGCATGCGGGCGCGGGTTTCGGCATCTGTCGCCAGCTGGCGCATGTGCGCTGCGAGTGTCTCGACGTCGCCGGGCTCGTGCACCAACCCCTCCACGCCCGGGGTCATGCGCGCCCCTGCCGCACGTGAGACCAAGAGCGCACAGCCAGCCCCCTGGGCATCATAAGTCACCAATGAGCTTCCCTCCTCGACCGAAGGCAATACCAGCACATCGGTTGCGGCGTAGACCGGCCGTAGATCGGGCACGAATCCGCGTATCTCGATGTTTGGGTGCTCGAGGTCGCTCACTAGGAGCTCGCGATACCCTGGCGCGAACTCGCCTAAGATCACGAACCGGGTCGTTTCGGCCACGCCCGATTTCTTCCACGCCTCGAGGGCCAAGTGAAGCCCTTTGCGCGGCTCGCAGCGTCCGATGAACGTGAAGGTCACGAGCTCGCCGCGCTGTCTGTCTGGATCCATCGCGAAACGCTCCGGATCGAACCCGTAGGCTTTCAACGCGAGCTTACTTACGGGCACGCCGCGCGCGACGAAAGTCTCGATAGCGAGCTCCGAGGGTGCGAGAATCAGATCCGCCGCCTCGTATTCGCGTAGTTCCGTCTGCAGCCTGGCAGGGTTGCGCGCATGAGAGCCCGAGAGTGGCAGCCCAAGCCTCTCGTGCTCCCGCTCCACGACCGAATAGGCGTTGTCGGTGTGGGTGTTGGGCGCTTCTCGGACTGCTAGAGCCCCGGCTCGTCGTGCGGCGCGAAGCGTGCGTTCGGAGCAAGCGGGCCACGTATGCACGACGTCAAACTGGATGTCACTCTTCTCGATGGCCCGCTCCACGATTCGATCGTGCCAGGCGAAACCACGGTCCATGCCGACGAGTCGCAGGGGAAGCCGTAGTCGACCCATCTGGAGGGTGGTCCGGACGGAGACCTCAGGTGGCAGTACGGCGCGCGACGAAGCGGCGAACACGCTCACCTCACATCCAAGCCTGTGATAGGCCGTGATTTGCTCCTGCGCGGCGTAACCCACCCCAGGCCCGCCGAGGCTCATGCCAAAGCTGTAGAGTATCTTCACGAGGAGCTCATGAGTGCTCAGACAGAGTGTCGGCCACGGCCTGGATGACGTCGTCTACGTCGGCACTGCTGAGCTTCGGAGAAATGGGGAGGCTGCAGATGGTACGACCGATTGCCGTGGCCTCCGGAGTATCTTCGGGGCGCCATCCGAAGGTTTGCTGATAGTACGGATGCTCGGTGAGGCAGGTGTAGTGGACGCCGACGCCAATCTGCCGGGACGTCATGGCGTTGAGAAAACGGTCGCGAGAGATACCCGCGCGCGAAGCGTCCACCTGGATCGTATAGAGGTGAAAGGCATGTTCCGTGTCGGGCTCCACGGGGGCGGGCAGACCGATCGGGAGCGAAGCGAAGGCTGAATTGTACCTGTTCCAGATGTTTTCTCGCGCCTCCCTGAACCGCACGACCTTCTTGAGTTGCTCCAAACCGATCGCCGCCTGCAGGTCCATCATGTTGTATTTGAATCCACACTCCACGACTTGATAGTGCTTGTAGCCTTCGTCGCTGAAGCGTTTCCACGCGTCCTTGGACATTCCGTGCAGAGCGAGGATCCTGCAACGGGCCGCCGCCTCCGGGGTCCGCGCGAGGATCATCCCGCCTTCGCCCGTGCTGATGTTCTTGGTCACGTAGAAACTGAAACAGGAGAAGTCCCCGAAAGTACCGGCTGGCTGGCCCTTGTAGGTCGTCTCGACCGCATGCGCGCAATCCTCGATCACCATGAGGTCATGTCGCCGCGCGATATCGAGGATGCTGTCCATGTCGCACGGCCTGCCGGCGAAATGAACGGGGACGATCGCACGAGTCTTTGGCGTGATCTTCCGCTCGATTGCTTCCGGCGAAATGTTCAGAGTCGCAGGGTCTACGTCGGCGACGACCGGCGTCAGATTGGCATGCACGATCGCATTGACCGTCGCACAAAACGTCAACGGGGTTGTGATGACTTCATCACCTGGCTTCAGGTCGGCTGCAATCAGGCTGATGTGGAGCGCAGCGGTACACGAATTGACCGCGATCGGCGAGCCCCACTCACCTTTGTACGACCAGAAAGCCTGCTCGAACGCGGCCGCTCGGGGTCCTGTTCCAACCCAGCCGCTGCGCAGGGTCTCCGTCACCGCCTCGAGCTCCTCATGTTCAAAACATGGCGCGCCGAAGACCAGGAAAGATGTTCGCATGAGCAGTTTGAGTCCTTGTGATTTGACGGCGCGTTTGGGAGATGACGAGCTTCGTTCGCCTATACAGTATGGCAATCGGCGCGATGCGGGCAAGGGGAGGCCCGCCCGCTCCAGTGCATCCTCCGGCACGGTCTAGTGAGCCGCGCTCGGCTGCGATTGAGTAACCCGTGAACGCCGCGCTGGAACCCGTCCTCTCTGCCTCTGAGCGTCCCGCATCGCAAAGACATAAACGCATGACACCAGCGCTACCTGTAGATAGAAGATCACGACCATTTGCCCAAAGTAACTCACACCGAAAAAAGTAATCGTATGAACGAATATTCCAACGCCCATGTTCCAGCAAATCCACTGGCGATCGCGACTTCGGGCACTCGCTGACGACGACGTCATTTTCAAGGTTCTTCCGACGTTTCCGAAAGCGAAGATCAAGACCAAGCAAAACACGATGAGCGTTAGCAGCCCACCGTTCAATCCCTCGACGACATACTGATTCGTCGCATCTCTCATTTGCCAGACTCCCCAGCTTTCGGGATCCGGGTCTCCAGCGATATACCAGCGAGAAAAGTATCGAATGAACGCGTCGAACACCGCGAACCGATGGTAACCAGTCGAGCCGCCGGTGAAGTCCATTCGAGACATCAAGTGCCAGACAGGGGCCTTCATGACCATGTGCAAAAATGTCAGGAGGGCGAACAAACCCAACCACATCTGCGTACGATACTTTCGCAAAGGGAACAGCGCTGTGCCGGTCGCCGCAACGGCGACCGACAGAATGGGGGTGCTAGAGCTGCATGCTGCAACGATGAACAGACTGCCGACGGTGCCAATACGCATCAAATGAGGCCTCTGCCGGCGCAACGTCCAGATCAGAGGAAGTGCTGCAGCCCAAAACGTACCCGCCAGGATGGGATGCGCGAACGCACCTTGGCACCGAAGTCGGCCTTCGCGCAGCCAGGTGTGGGCTGGCACACCGCCAAAAACGGAGAACATGTTGTACGCAGTGGCCCACTCTATTGCGAACAGGATGGCTACGGGCACGCTCAATTTTGCGAGAGCGCTCGCTGCCGACTTCACATCCGCCCAGTCGCGAATGAGACATCGCCCGATGAAGTACACGCCTAGCATGTCAAACGACCAACCGAGGCGGTAGACGAGCGTCCCAAAAGCCCCAGCGGCCAGAAACATGACCATCGTGCCGCAAACGCTCCACCACACCATTGCGCTATCGAGTCTGTTCCAGCCAATCGAGCGAAACTCCCCCCGAAACAAAATGCGCGCCATGTAAACGGCGATGAGAATGCGCAACATCGTGAAGTCGGCGCCCAGGATGATGAGCCTTTGGGCCATGGGAATGGCGCAAGCTGCGATCAACAGCGGCACGAGAGCTTTGCGCCGATCCAGAAAAACCGCGAACAACGCCAGCACGAAGACGACTGCAACTCCGAATGGATGCAGATTGGTGTGGCCCCAAGACTGGTCTATCAGATTCACGATGGAGAACGGTTCTTGATTAGTCTATGTGAGAAGCGAATCGCGATGGCAGCGGTGATTCTCTGGTCCCGGTTTCATCGATCCATTCGATGTATAATTCATAACATATCATGGCTCTGAAGCATCGAGCGCGGCGGGTTGCCCGGCGAACCGAACGTCAGACCACTTTACCCCGACACGGCCGGCGCCTGTTCCGGGTCGGTGGAGTGTGGTACCGCCCTCGAACGTTACCTAAGGATCCGTCATGCGCATAAGCATAAGTCTCGCTATATTCCTCGCGTTCGTCTTGTTGACCGGTGGCTGCACCTCCGGCCGATCGGCTCATTCCGGTGGACACGGTGGTGCTGGTGGTTCCGGGCCGACACCGGCGCCGGGGATCGTATTCAGCGCCAACCCGACGACGGTGCCGGACGGCGTCGCCTCGACGCTGACTTGGGTGGCCTCAAACGCGACCTCCTGCGAGGCCTCCGGAGCGTGGGCTGGGCCGCGAACCGTGAGCGGCTCGGCTTCGACGGGCCCCCTCTCTGCGAGCAGCACCTATGTGCTGAGCTGTGCTGGATCGGGGGGTAGCACCTCGCAGACGGTCACAGTGGCTGTGGCTGGGTCGGCGCAACCACCCACCGTGACGTTGACGGCAAACCCCAGCAGCACGCGGCCGGGCGGAAGCGTGTCGCTCAGCTGGGCCAGCACGGACACCGCTTCATGCACCGCTTCGGACGGATGGACTGGGGACAGGCCGCCATCAGGCACCCAGTCGAGCGGCAGTCTGATGGTCACGACCACGTTTGCACTCGATTGCGTTGGGCCGGGAGGCACCGCTCGCGACACCGCTGTCGTCGAGGTCAAGCCGGTCGAGCCATCGGAGGTATTTCCGCTGACGGTCTCACCGAGCCAACGCCAGTTGATCGACTCGAATGGCACGCCGTTCCTGATCAACGGGGACACACCCTGGTCGCTGATGGTGGCACTGACCGACTCGGAGACGAACCAGTATCTCGACGATCGGCAGAGCCGCGGCTTCAACACCATTCTCGTGAACCTGATCGAGCACGAGTTCGCCGCGGATCCGCCCCGCAACGCCTCTGGCGTCGCGCCGTTCAGTTCGGCGGAGGACATTCGTACACCCAACGACGCCTACTTCGACCGTTGCGTCGACATCGTCCGGCGGGCGTTCGACCGAGCGATGCTGGTGATGATGACTCCGGCATACCTTGGATATGACGGCGGCGGGGAAGGCTGGTGGTCGGCTCTGTCGTCGCGAACGACCTCCGAGGTCGAAGCGTACGGCGCATACCTCGGCGGCAAGTTCGCCAGTCTCCCCAACATCGTCTGGGTCATGGGGGGCGACTACTGGGACCCGCAAGTCCTGAGCCGCACACGATCACTGGTGACTGGGTTGAAGAGCACGGGCAGGCAGGACTGGCTCTTCACGTATCACACGGGTCCCGATACGTCCTCATCGGAAGTCGTCGGCAATGAATCGTGGCTCGATCTGAACGCGACCTACGCGTATGACAGTCCCGGGCTGCCGGCACAGTTCGAGCAGGATTACGGGCGAACACCGACGCGACCTTTCTTCTTGTTCGAATCGCGATACGAACAAGAACCGAATCCTCCGGTCTCGAGACGGGCTCTGCGCTCTCAAGCGTACTGGTCCATCCTGACCGGCGGCATGGGCGCCTTGTTCGGCAACAACCCGATCTGGAACTTCGAGAACCGCGCCCTCTTCCCGTTCAACGGATCCTGGCAATCGAATCTGAACAGCAACGGCGCACAAGACCGCACACGGTTCGACGAGTTCTTTCGCGCTTATGACTGGAGTACACTCGAGCCCGACCGCGCCGACACCGTATTGACTGGCGGTCAAGGCAGTGGTTCGAATGCTGCCTATGCGGCGAAGTCTAACGACTCCACGTTAGTGATCGTCTACACGCCCAGCCAGAAGCAACTGACGATCGACATGACCGAGCTGGCCGGGCCGAACGTAGCGGCCCGCTGGTTCGAGCCGGACAGCGGCACCTACCTCATCATTGGTACGTTTGCGAGCACGGGCTCACGCGGGTTTGACCCTCCCGCCTCAGGCGATTGGGCATTGGTGCTGCAGTCGGTTCCATAGGGACCGCGCGCATCACCACGCGCCTGGGCTCCCGCCTCAACGCGCCACCAGCCGCACCGGCAACCCATCCGCCGGCCTCGTAAACGGAAAGTGCTGGAGCTTCGCGGGAAAGTAGCCGTCCTCGACGAACTCGATCCGGTACTTCCCAATCAGCTCGCGAAACGTCAGCAAGAACAACATGCGCGCGAAATGCATGCCTATGCATTTGTGGGCGCCTCCACCAAACGGGACCCACATGAAGTTGTGCTTGCGGTGCTCGCTGACCTCTTCTGAAAAGCGGGTCGGGTCGAAGGTGTCGGGGTCGTGCCACCAATCCGGCAACCGGTGAATGTAGTTGCCGGGCACGCAGACCATCGTGTCTGCTGGAACGCGGACGCCGCCGATCTCGCATTCTCGGATGGTGCGCCTGAGAAACAGCGGCACGGGTGGATGGAGCCGAATGCTTTCGTAAAACACGCAGATGAGGTCGTTCGTCGAATGAAACACCGTCTCGAAGCTGAGCTCGCGGGGCCAGCTCGAGACCTCCGCGGCAAGTCGGTCTTGTAGTGGCTGGTCGTTGGCGAGGTAATACGCCGCCATGGTCGATGCGCCGGTCGTCGTGTCGTGGGCAGCCAACATCAGAAAGACCATGTGATCGGCGATGTCTTCGTCGGCGTAGTATTCGCCGTCTTCGGTTCTTTCCTTGCAAAAATGGGCAAAAACGTCTTCGTCATCGGAGGCCCGTTTCTGCTCGATCAGATCCATGAAGAAGCGCTTCAGGTAGCGGCGACCTTCGAGACCGCGGTGATAGAGAAAGCCCGGCACATCGAGCCGGACGATGCCGAGCGCGCCTTCCATCATGTCGGTGAAGGCGCGGCTGATTCGCGGGACGGTGCTCTCCGAATCATCGACCCAGCAGAAGACCTGGAACGCAATGTCGAGCAGGAGGCGCTTTGCTTCTTGGTAGAACACGATGCTGTCCTGAGCGGCCCAGCGCGCGACGGTCTTTTCGGCGATCGACTGAATCTTCGTGGCGTAGGCGCGCATCGCAGGAGGCTTGAAAGAGCTCGTCATGATGCCGCGGTGCAGGCGGTGCTCGTCGTAGTCGCGCATGACGAGGCCGCCCTGGAAGAAGTCGGCCATGACCGACTGCCAGCCCATCTTGATCGAGAAGTTCTGCTCGCGGTCCATCAGGACGCGCTGCACGTGATCGGGGTGCAACAAGAGCACGCACTTGTTGCCGGTGATCGAGATGCGGCTGACCGGGCCGTACTCACGGTAGTAGTGGCCGAACAGCGCCTGGGGATCCTTGAACATGTCCCAGGTCTTGCCGACGAACGGCCAGCCATACTCGCCGCGGATGTGGCTCAGGTCGCGGTTTGCGGGCCGCCGGTCGTAGGGGAGCTGAGTGACGTCGTCCATGCATCCCTAGTATACAACTTGTAAAGTTGTCTTGGCAACATCGAACGACGCTCCGCGCGGCGCGTGATAAGCCTGCCGTCGAGCTCGGCCGGGCCGAAGCCAATCGGACGCGCCATGCCCGTTCCGATGTACGGTCCGAGGCGCCCGCCGGCCGTGAGAAGCTTCGGATTACCCACCTCGCGGGTGATGTAGGCGAGGCTGTCCCCCACCGACGCCCCCACGACGACACCCTGTTGAACCAGCATGACGAGCGCGCTCGTTTCCCCTGCTTCTGGGTCGGCCAGGATGACGTGGTCGATCGCCTCGAGCACCATCACCCAGTCCTGAGGGTCCGAAGGAAGGGAGCCGCTTCGAAAGGTTCGGGCCAGCTCGTCGACGACGGTCGCCGCGGCAATTTGTGCCGCGTCACCGGAATCCGCACCGTCTGCGAGCGCGATCAAGGTTCGATGCGCATCCCTCAGCACGGAAAGGCGATCGTGGCTGGTGTCCTGTGCCGGTCGCTGTGAAGCGCTGATCTCGAGTTTCATGAAGTCCCCCCTTTGGCTGTTCCTATCGTGGCCAACGGCTACGCGTTACGCGCTATTCCATCGTTCACACAGATGAAACCATTGCCAAATTGTCAGTGTCGCCGCGATCGAGATGCCGGATCGACGGGCTCGCGATTCTGAGCCATGAGAGCTGCGATGGCCGGACACGCCAGTCTGCGCGGCGTGCTCAAGCGCAAGCCCGTCGTCGCCTGGGCGCTCTATGATTGGGCCAATTCGGCGTTCGCGACGACGATCATGGCCGGCTTCTTTCCGGTCTTTTACAGCGCGATCAGCGAGGAGATCAGCACCGAGGACTCCCAGTTCTGGTTCAACGTCACGCTGGCGGCGGCCAGCCTCCTGATCGCTGCGACCGCGCCGATCCTCGGGGCCGTCGCGGACCGGGGTGGAGCGCGTAAGAAGTTTCTCACCTTCTTCGCGAGCATCGGCATTCTCATGACGGCTGGGCTCGCGTGGGTTCACGCCGGTCAATGGTGGATGGGGCTCCTTCTCTACGGGCTCGGAACGGTGGGGTTTTCCGGCGCCAACGTGTTCTACGACTCCATGCTGGTCGACGTCGCCGAAGAAGAGGAGCTCGATCTGGTCTCGGCTCTCGGCTACTCGGCGGGATACATCGGTGGCGGTCTCCTCTTCTTGGTCAACGTGCTGATGGTTCAAAAGCCCGAGTGGTTTGCGCTCGAGAGCGCGGCGGCAGCCGTCGAGGCATCGTTCTTGAGCGTCGCGGTCTGGTGGGGCGCGTTCACCGTGCCGCTCCTGCTGCTCGTCCCCGAGACCCCGACCGAGGATCGCGCGCCGAGGCTACAAGCGGTGCGCGCGGGCATCCGCCAGCTGATCGATACGTTGAAAGAGATCCGCAGCTTCAAGGTCCTCGTGCTCTTTCTCGCCGCCTATTGGATCTACATCGACGGCGTCAACACGGTGATCAAGACCGCGGTATTCTTTGGCGGCCGGGTGCTCGGCCTCGAGCAGACCACGCTGATCACCGCCTTGCTGCTGACGCAGTTCGTCGCGTTTCCGGCCGCACTCGGCTTCGGCTGGCTCGGTCAGCGGATCGGTCCCCGGCCTGCCATCCTGATCGGTCTCGGCGTCTATCTCGCTGCCCTCGTCTACGCCTGGCGCTTTCTCGCCGATGCGGGCGACTTTTACGTGCTCGCGACCGCGATCGGGCTGGTCCAAGGCGGTGTCCAGAGCTTGTCGCGCTCGCTTTACGCGCGTCTCGTGCCGGCGTCGAAAACAGCGGAGTTCTTCGGCTTCTTCAACATGGTCGGCAAGTTTGCGACGATCTTCGGCCCCGTCCTGATCGCCTTCACGCCCATGCTGATCCCCGGCGCAACCGAGCGCGACGGCATCCTCTCGCTGACCCTGCTGTTCCTGATCGGAGGCTTCTTGCTCAGCCGCGTCTCGGTGGAGGAGGGCATCGAAGCAGCCCGCCGGTTCGACGCCTGAGCGGCAGGCGCAGCTCCCGCGGGCACTCAGATTAGACTAAGTCAGTTACTAGTGGACTAAGTCTTACTCATGAGTTATCTTGGACTCATGGAGCGGCCTCAGAACAACGGCAAAAAGGAAGAGCTCATCGTCAATGTCCATGAAGCCAAGACGCACTTCTCGGAGCTCCTGCGTCGGGTCCAGAGTGGGCAAGCGATCATCATTGCAAAGGCCAGCAAGCCGATCGCTCGGATCGTGCCGCTGATCGAGCCCGCACCTTCCGCGCGCCCTTTTGGTGCGTTCAAGGGGTGGATCGAATGTGCGTCCGACGCGTTCGATGCCTCCGATGAGGTGGCCGACCTTTTCGAGAAGGGCGACCTCTTCCCCGATTGACTCGGGCACAAGCGACATGCGAGCTCTCCTCGACACACACGCGATCGTTTGGTGGGCAACCGGCGATCGAAGATTGTCGCGGAAGGCACGCGTGACGATCGCCGACCCAGACACGGAGGTCTTCATGAGCATCGCGAGCGCTTGGGAAATTCAGATCAAGGCGTCTCTCATGAAAGTCACCCTGAACGAATCCGTCGATGCGCTTTATCGGAGCCTAATCATCGATCAAGGCTTTCGCATGCTCGGCATTGAGCTGAGCGACATCGACCGTCTTTCGAAGCTACCGCCCCATCACCGCGACCCGTTCGACCGCATGCTCGTCGCACAAGCGCTTCGCGGCAATTTCGCCCTCGTGACGAAAGATAGGGTCATCTCTTCCTACGGCGCGCCGACGCTCTGGTAGCAGGCGGCGGGACCGTCTCAGCCGTAATGCGCCCCGGGATCCTGCATGATCTCTTTGAAGGTCTTCGCGAGCTTGCCGCCCTGGAAGCCGTCGATGACTCGGTGGTCGAAGGTCGCGGCGATGCGCATGGTGGGCACCACGACGACCTGACCGTCGCGAACGCCGGGCTTTTGCTCGACTGCCCCAACCGCGAGGATCGCCGGTACACGCGTGAAGGTCAGGAGCGGTGGAAAGGCTTCGGAGATCCCGAGGACGCCGACGCTGGTCACGATCGCGCTGCCGAACGGGTCGTTTGGAATGCCGACTGCCGACAAGTCGAGATTGAAGTCGTACTGGAGCCGGGCGACCAGGCGAAGCATCGGGCCCATCACTGCGGGGGGCATGAGGTCGAAGAGCTTTTTCGTGCGCTCGAGCAGGGGGTCCTCGTGCTTTCGCACCTTGCGCGCGCCTTCGCGAATCTCTTTCGCGATCTCTGCGATGGACTTGCGGTCCGCGCGCCGGACGAGCGCTTCGGAAAGGTCCGCTTCTTGCTCGTGACCGGCGTCCCCGGGTGGAACCGCCACGAGCACCGAAATGTCCACGTCGTCACGCTCGAAGATGCGACCCCGCCGGATGACGCAGTTGCACTCGGGGTGTGCGCCGAGGGTGTCCGCGATCGCTTTGGTCACCAGGTGGGTCACCGTCAGGTGCTCGCCCGCGCGCTCGGACTCCTTCGGCAGGAAGGCCAAGGCCTCGGTCATGTCCAAGTCGATGGTTCCGTAGATCGTCGGATCATCGGGTGGGGACCAGGCGACCGCCGCCATGCGCCGCCAACTCGAGAGATTCTTGACGAAATGCCCGGAGATGTTCTTCGCCACGACTGAGACCTCACTGTTGCGGGGAAGATCCATTCATACCGCGTTCCTGATCGAAGGTGAAGCGTGCATCGAGTTGTGGGAGGCTCGGACACATGCCCAAAGTCTATCCCTACCGCTGGGTCATCTTGTTGGTCTTCATGTCGATCAACGTCGTGCTCCAGATCCAGTGGTTGGCCCACGCGGCAGTGGCGAGGCCAGCGGCGGTCTTCTATCGAGGACAGTTCGATCCGTCGTCCTTCCTCAACATCGACTTTCTGGCGATGATCTACATGGTCGTGTTCCTCGTGATGAGCTTTCCCGCCTCCTACGTGATCGACACGTACGGGATTCGGGTTGGCATTTCGCTCGGAGCCGCGCTCATCGGCGTTTGTGGGCTGCTGAAAGGGGTGCTTGCAAAGAGCTTCCTGGCGGTCGTCATAGCCCAGGTAGGGCTGGCCGTGGCACAGCCGTTCGTGCTCAACGCGGTCACGGCGGTTTCGGTGCGTTGGTTTCCCCTCCGAGAAAGGGGAACCGCCGCTGGCCTGTCGGCTCTCGCGCAGTATGTCGGCATCCTCATCGCGATGATTGCGACCCCGTTCATGGTGGGCTCGGATCCAGCCGAACCCGGTTACGGAACGGGATTCGGCCAGATGCTCCGGACCTACGGCTGGCTCACGTTCGGGGTCGCCGTGGTGACGCTGCTGCTACTTCGGGAACGGCCGCCGACCCCACCCTCTGCGGACAGTCGCGAGAAGCATCCCTTTGGCGAGGGCATTCGTCAGATCCTCAAGCAACGAGACATGCGCATCATGCTCTACCTCTTCTTCATCGGGCTTGGCACCTTCAACGCGGTCAGCTCGATGACGGACGCCATTGCCGCGAATGCGGGCGTGGAGGATTCGGACGGACTGATCGGCGGGCTCATGCTCATCGGGGGGATCCTCGGAGCCTCGATCTTGCCCGTGCTTTCCGACAGATTTCGCAAGCGAAAGGTCTTCCTCGTCGTCTGCGTCGTCGGAATGGTGCCGGGCATGTTCGGACTCACGTTTGCGGGCAGCTTCTCCGCCGACGTGGCAACGGTCTATGCAATCAGCCTCGCCTCCTCGTTCGTGCTGGGTTTCTTCATCATGAGCGCAGGTCCGCTTGGCTTTCAGTACGCCGCCGAAGTCACCCACCCGGCCCCAGAGTCGACTTCCCAGGGGATGTTGCTCTGGGTGGGCCAGCTCACGGGGCTGATCTTCGTCGCGTTCATGAGCGTCGAGAGCAATCGTTATCTCTCGGCTTCGCTGTCCGTCTTTGCCTTTCTCTCGCTCGTCTCCGCCGCAGTGGTCCTCGCGCTGAGGGAGTCGCCCATGATCATCACGGAGCAAGACCGGCGATGACGCCTTTCTAGCCGAGCAGGTCGAATCGAGCGCAGTAGCTCGCGAAGCGCTCGTGGATCGCCTCTCGGCGCAGGCCGAAGCCCTCTTCTGTGTGGACGTGCCGCGGGGTCGACCTCATGCGCGTCTGCCGCATATGCTCGTGCATGGACATCCTCGCTTGGTCGCCGAGCTCCGTTCCGAGGACACGATAGGCCTCCGCAATCGTCCCGACCGGATCCCGGCTCAGGTCCGGGGAGCGCACGTGGGCAACTCGGCCCGCGGGAAGCCGGTCGACGATGGCGAGCGCGGGCTCGAGCAAGCGCATCATGTAGCTCTCGGACAGCTCGGCGCCGATCGCATGGGCATCGACGTCGCTGCTGAACACCGATCTCGCGTACGCGTGAAGGCTGCAGATCGAGCTCAAGGTCTCTGCTGGGTCCCGGTGGATGAACAGGAAACGCGCGTTCGGGAATACCTGCAGGATCGAGTCGACGAAGAAGGTATGGGTCGGGTCCTTGAGAACGAGTCGCTTTCCGTACGGCCGATGGTGGAAGACGAGCTGCAGTTGGCGGCGGTGGTGTCGATACGCGATGATCGGATCCTGCGTGAGCAGCCAGTCGAGGTATCCGCCGACTCGATATTGCACGTTGAACTGCGGCGTCCGAAAGACGTTGGTGAACATCCCGCGGCATTCGTCGGTTTGATACGCGTCCATCGGGTGAATCGCTTTGATGCTCGGCGAGATGAGGTCGGCGAGGAGCAGTGTTCTCCCGAGCTTGCGCTGCCGCGGCTCGGGCCCCCCGGGCGTGTGGACCGGATCGAAGCTCTCCCAATGCGGCAGGGTGCGGTTGTCGGGATCCTCACCCAGCAGTCGGTGCAGGATCGTCGTGCCACTCCTGAAGAGACCCAAGACGAACACGGGGGTGGGGAGCTCGGTCCGCACGATCTCGGGCCGCTCGCGAAGCGCCTGCTCGACCCGTAGATGGGTTGCGGCCATGCGGGTACAGTCGATCCACGCCGCGATCTTCCCGACGAAGTTGAGCGCTGCATCCTCGTTCAGCGATTGCGTGAGCACGTTGAGTGCGGCTCTGGTCTCCGGGGTCGGCTCCCCGGCCTCTGGGTGCAACCGCTGGGCCCGCTCCCAATAAAGATCAGCCGAAGGACGGCCTACGGGCTCGAGCGATCCCCCGACTGCGTTCAACGCGCGCACCCACCACGGATGGGACCGGCGCGCGTGCGTGAACTGCGGTACGCAGACCTCTCGCCGGGCCCGCATGCGAATCGGGGCGGGGAGCTCGACGTCGAGCGCCGCCGGCGCTGGAGGATACGTAGACTGGCTCATGCGAATCGGTCCTGACCAGAGCACAATCGCAGAGTTGCGCGTAGTTTTCGCACTTTTCGGCCAACCGTTCGCCGCGTGACGCGACGGCGTCCGAGGCGTACACTCCGCGTCCAATGCGAAGCTCCGTCCACAGCATGAGCGCGGCCGTTGCCCTGATGCTCTGCACCGGGAGCGCACCGGCTTTGGCCGATACCCCCACCGACGACGAAACCGCCATGACAGCCACGGTGACGAGCCCCGGATACCCGGTTCTCACCAGGGGGCAGGTGGTCGTCGTCCATGCACAGCGGCTGGTGCTCACTCAGGAGCCGCCTCCGGCGGCCAGGGTGGGCGAGGCACCGCCCGAGCGGCCTGGGATCACCGACGCAGGGCGCCCGGCCGCGCCGAGCGGGGGCGCCATCTGGGTCGATGGGCACTGGGCCTATGGGCCGACTGGCTTCTCCTGGGTGACGGGTCGCTACGTGGCGCGTAGGCCGGGGCACGTGTTCGTTCCGCCGCGCTGGGCATCGCTCGGCGAGGAGTACCTCTTCTTCACGGGCTTTTACGTCCCCTACGGCGTCTACGTCCGAAGCTACTTCAACCGGTACTATTACAGCGGCCTGCCCCGTGGGGCCGTACAGGCGACCCAAGGGCCCTACTGGCCCATCGGCGCGCCGACTCGAGCCAACAGCCCGCTGGTCCGAGAAGGCGCGAACGATCCGTACTGGCCCATCGGCGCCCGTCGCTAGAGCGCCAAGCCGCTCAGTGGCCCTTGGCTGTACTGCGCGACGCCAAAGGTGTCGACAGGCTGGCCCATCGCGTGGGTGAGCGACACCAGCAACTTGCCATGGGGCTGGCCCCCGAAGTCGATGTGCTGACCGGTTCGGAAGTAGCCCTGGCAGCCGCCCGCCAAGATGAACGGGATGTCGTTGCGGGTGTGGCTGTTGCCCTTGCCGAGCTCGTTGACCCACACCACGACGGTGTTGTCGAGCAGCGTGTTGTCGCCCTCTTCGATGCCGTCCATCAACCCGAGCAGGTAGGCAAACTGCTCCGAGTACCACTTGTTGATTTCCCGGAG
Source organism: uncultured delta proteobacterium (assembly GCA_963792825.1). Lineage (GTDB taxonomy): Bacteria > Myxococcota_A > Polyangia > Polyangiales > Houyiibacteriaceae > SG8-38. The sequence continues at coordinate 1,201,333 of CAWBXS010000002.1, forward strand.
ATCCGCGAGCGCGTCCTGGTTGCCGTCGTCATAGTGCGACAAGCCATGGTGCCCTTCGCCGAGAATCTGCGGAACCCAGTTGAAACGGACACCGCTGACCGAGCGTGACCACTGAAGCGACGCGACGCGGGTGAGGTCGCATGCAAGCGCCATGACCAGCATGTCCATCTGGGCTTTGCCGGTGGCGGGGTACATGTCGTTCTGCTCGAAGCTCCCTCCGGGCAGGCTGACGTCGGGCGTCGTGCAGGCTTCTCCGAAGCTGGTACCGACTTGTAGCCTGCTCTCGAGATCCCGGATCGATTGCAGGTGCTTGTCGAGCTTCTGACGGTCGTCGTAGCCGAGGCGACTTTGAAATTCCGCGTGATCCTCCATGACCGCATCGAGGACACTCTTGCGCCGGCGTTGAATCAGTCCGAGCGCGAACGGATCGGACTCGATGTCACTGAAGAAATCGGTGAAGTTCTGGTTGGGGTCTTCCCGAGGTGGTACCGGCTGATCGGGGGCCGAGTAGGACATCCGCGACCAGACGGACGAGCTCTTCACTTGCACGCCGAGCTCGAGGGATTTGAACTTGGTCACGACGTCTTTCGCGATCTCGTCCGCGATGAACTGGTCGATCGACTGACCGCCCCCCCAGCCGACGTATTGCTCCGCACCCGGGTCGCAGTTCCCCTCGCAGAACAGATTGCCGGGGAGGATCTCCGCATTCGTCAGGAGGCAAGCCATGCCGGTTTGATGCCCGTCCCCGATCGAGTCGTACGCGACGCGCTGGTCCACACCATCGAGGAAGATCAGCTTGCTCGAAAAGGGTGCCATGGCCGCGTGGAGCGGATGACCGTTCAAGTCCATGTTCGCCGGCGGGCTCCAGATGTCCTGCCGGGTTCCGTTGGCGGTGAACCAGAAGACGATGCGCTTCGGTGCGCCGCTTGCTTGCGCGGCTCCCTTTCGAGGCAGCATCGCATCGAGCATCGGCAGGCCGATCGCAACCGTGCCGCCATAGATCGTGCCCCTCAGCATCGCGCGGCGATTGATTCGTTTCACTGTGCACCTCCCGTGGTGGCCGGCTGCACTGCGCGGCGGTAGAGGAACGCATTCGTTTGTGTGAGGGCGAGGAGCAGCGCCTTGATGTCGAAGTTCGATGCGCGGAACACGTCGTTCAGCTGGTCGAGGCTGCAGGTGTCTTCGGCCGTCACCGTACGGTTGTACGCGAAGCGGAACCATTGAGAGGACACGCATTCCTGAACTTGCGTGCTATCGGCGAGAGCAGCGGCAAGCTCGACAGCACCATCGTAACTGCCGTCGATGTCGTCGGTCTGGATCACGTCGCCGGTCGCATCGATGTCTTTTCCGTTTTGCTGATCGCGCCACTGCCCGACGCCGTCGTAGTGCTCGAAGATGAATCCGATTGGATTCATCAGGTTGTGGCAGCCCGAGCATGCGGGGTTCGCTCCGATCTCCTCGAACTGTTCCTTCGTGGTCTTGGTCGGATCGAGCTGCGGTGGCTCGATCACCAGATCATTGGGCGGAGGCGGAAGCGTGTTGCACATCAGCTGCTCGCGAACGAACTTCCCGCGGAACACCGGCGAGCTCTGGTTCGTATTGGCATGGGTCGCCATCAGACCCGCGGCCGTCAGGAAGCCTGCCCGGCGACCGGGGTCGAGCTCCACCTGCCGGAACTCCGGCCCGGTCACGCTGTCCAAGACATCTGCGCCGTAAAAGCCGGCGAGCTCCTCGTTCATGAAGCTGTAGCTCGCCGTGAGCAGGGTCCGAAGGGAGCCGTCTCCTTCGAGAATCACGTGCTCGATGAACTGCTGCATCTCCTCTCGCCAGAGCGAACGGAGAGAGCTTTGATAAGCGGGATAAACGCCGGTGTCTTTCGTCACGGTGTCGAGCTGGGTCAGCAACAGCCATTGGGTGTGGAAGTTCCGAATCAGGTCGCGCGCTTTGTCGTCTTCGAGCATGCGTGCGGCCTGGCCGGCGATCTGCTCTTTGGTCCTGAGCTCATCTGCCTCCGCGGCAGCGAGCAGCTCGGCGTCGGGCGTCGTGTTCCAAAGCATGTACGAAAGCTTGGTGGCCATCTCCCAGCTGGTGAATGGCACGACATCGCCCTCGATGGGGGTCTCAGCACCGAGCTCCGGGCGGTAGAGGAAGGAAGGCGATTGAAGCATGGCTTCGAGGACGACCTGAATGCCATCTTCGAATCGGCCGAGGTCAGGCTCGTTCAACGCCCAGTCGAACAAGCCCTTGAGCCTCCCGATCTCCGACTGCGACAACGGTCTCCGGAAGGCGCGCTTTCCAAAATTCTCGATGAACGACAGCGCGCACGTCTCGTTTCCGTCGAGCGCGGGGTCGCAACCCGCGAGCAATGCCGGCATGTTCCCGACGGCCCGCGTGCTCACGTCTTCGGCAACCTTCATGTAGAGCTCGATCAGGAGATCGCTGCTGGTCAGCGCAGCCGCCTGATTGTTGAATCCCGCCACCTCTTCCTCGGGCGGAAGCACGTCGGCTGGATGGGTCGCATCCCCGAGGAGGTCGCGGACCGTATTGTTGTACTCGAAGCGCGTGAGGCGACGAATCGGCGTGTCGACCACACACAGGCTCTTGGCGATCCCATCGTTGACCACCCGCCCTCCGCCGTCGCCACCGATGGTTCCGGTGCAGCCGGTCGCGAAGGCCATCCCAATCAGAGCACAGAACATCATCCTTTGAGCGGTCAAAGAGGGGGTCTCCTTTCGTGCGATCTCACCAGAATACATCCTAAAGGGTCTATGCGAAAACAAACATCGCGCGTTCTGTGGGCCGGCTCACCGGGTTCCTTTCCCTCCCGTTCTCGCAGCGGCGCGGGGCCGGGGCGTGCGGTTGACTTCCGACGGTCGCTCTGCAGTCTTGCATGAAGGAATTTGCCAATGAAGCTTGGATTTTCATGCGTTTGCGTACCGCCTGTCCTTCTCGGAGCGCTTCTGCTCGCGACCGTCTCGATCGGCTGCAAAGCCGACCAGTTGAGCGGCCGCGGGACCAACGTCGCGCTTCTCTACGCCGAGCCTGAGGGCTGTGAGAGCTTGGGTGAGGTGGAGGGCCGGGGCGGGGGCCTGGCCGGCGCGTACACCAAACCAAAAGTCCACCGTGAGTCGGCGGAGAATGACGCGAGGGACAAGGCAGCCGAGCTCGGCGCGACGCATCTGCTGCTGCACCCCGAAGAGGTTCGACAGGGTGACGGGCGCGGACCCGATCCACAGGGAACGCGGCCCGAGCTCGCGCATGGGCAAAGCACCGGTTCGACCTTGATCGTCTCCGGGACGGCCTACAAGTGTGGCCCAGGCGCGCTGGCCGAGAAGCCGACCCCGGGTGGCAGCGCGTTCGTCGCGGTTCAAGCGCCCCAGTCGATTTCGCTGGCGCCACTCGGCCCCCTGAAGAGCATCACCGTCTTCCAACGGGTTGCGCTTCCTTCTGGCGGAGGGATGAGCGACGCCGAGGTGCTTCGAGTGGAGGACCCTGCACAGATCCAACGCGTGGTCGGTTCACTCCAGCACGTCGTCGCGGATCCGATGAAGTACATCCCTACGCATCGCGTGGAGCTGGTCGGAGAGCTCGGCAGCCAATCGTTGCTCTACGGGTTCGGCTATCTGCAATATGCCGGGAGCGTTTATCGGCTGACCGACGGGGAGTTCGAAGAGGTGCTCGAGCTCAGAGACGAGCCCCCGAAGACGCCTGAGGCCGGCTGATCCGGTCCAAGAACCGCCGCAGGTGAAGGATCGCGCTCGGCATGTAGGGGAGGAACCCCATGTGGCTCGTCGGATACCAGTGGATTTCGGGCTCGCCGAACCGCCGCCACATCGCTCGCATGACGTCGGGATCGAAGAAACGGTCCTTCTCCGCTGCGAGGAGCAGGATGCGTGCGGCCGGGATGACCGGGGTGAGATCGTCCCACCCGATTCGGGTGAAGAAGTCGCCGAAGTCGCGGGGGCTCCAACCGAACTCCGCGAGGTCTTTGCGCATGGCGGCGAGCACGGGGGCATCCCGCAGAAGCACCCCCATGTCCATGTGTCCGATGAGCGGCGCAGCAAAGTCGAAGCGCGGCTCGAGGCACGCGAGGGTCGCCGCGAATGCGCCGCCTAGCGAGAGACCTACGATCCCGACGGGGTCCGGGGACTCGTTCAGCAGGACCGAAAGGAGCGTGCGCGCGTCGAGGATCGTCTGGCGCATCGCCTCGAAGCTTTGCACCACGTCCGCAGTCCAGAACTGCTCCCCGTCGTACCGCGAGCTTCGGGGCTTTCGGCGGCCGTGATACGGAGGCTGGAGGTGAACGATCTCGACGCCGAGAGCGCGCGCCATCGTGCTGAGGATGGCGACCTCTTCGAATATCGTTTCGGGCTGCATGTACCCGTGGATGTAAAGCAGCCGTGCGCGCCTCGTCACTTTGGCGGGGCGAACCCGCCTCGCATAGACGGTTTGGATGCGGCGGGTGCGCTCGTGGTAGTATGCTTTGAACCGCGGCTCGATCGGATCGTGAAGCGATGCAAAGGTCAAGTCCTCGCTCTCGAACCCCGGGAGCGACCAGCGTGACCGGGTCCGCACCCTCGGTGTGCGATCGGGAGGCGGGAAGAGCTCCTCGCGCGTGAGGCCTTCGTAGGCGTGCAGGCGATCGAGGGTATTGCGCGGACGAGCGCGCAAGAGCTGCAAGGGGCGCACGAACGCGCCCGTCATCTCATCGAGGTGCAACACGCAGGTCTTCCTTCACTCAGCAGAAGATCACAAGTGTCTCTGGTTCAAAGAGACCGTGTCAATTGCCTCGTTGTGTCGTAGTGTCGTGGCTCCGATGAAGATGTCCGTGGCACAGTGGCGTGAGCGCGGCCATATCTCGCGGTTGCTCGGCCGGGACATCTTCTGCGTGGACTCGGGGGAGCTCGACAAGCCGGTGATCCTCCTCCTCCACGGCTTTCCGACGTCTTCCTGGGACTGGGTGCCCATCTGGGCCGCGCTCAACGAGTCGCATCGGTTGGTTGCGCTCGACATGCTCGGGTTCGGTTTCAGCGACAAGCCCAATCCGCATTGCTACAGCGTCATGGAGCAAGCCGATCTGTGCGAAGCGCTCGTCGCCGATCGCAAGATGGACCGGTTTCACGTGCTCGCCCACGATTACGGCGACACGGTCGCTCAGGAGCTGCTGGCGCGTCAGAACGAGGGTAAGGGTGCTGGTTCCTTCATGTCGGTGTGCTCGCTCAACGGCGGGCTTTTTCCCGAAACGCACAAAGCGCGCCTGATTCAGAAGCTGCTCTTGAGCCCCATCGGTCCCTTGATCAGCAGGCTCTCGACGAAACGAACCTTCGACAAGTCGTTCAGCGCCATCTTCGGCCCCCACACCCGGCCGTCGTCCGAAGAGTTGAACGACTTTTGGGAGCTCATCAACCACAACGACGGGAAGCATGGCTTCCACAACTTGATCACCTACATGACCGATCGAAAAAAGCATCGCGAGCGTTGGGTTGGTGCGCTTCGGAACAGCGTCGTCCCGATCGGGCTGATCAATGGCTCGATGGATCCGGTGTCCGGCGCGCACATGGTCGACCGCTATCGCGAGATCGTGAGCCCCGACCATTTCATCGTAGAGCTCCCGACGATCGGACACTATCCACAGGTCGAGGCCCCGGTCGAAGTCGTCGAGGCCAATCGTCGGTTTCTCGGCCAGCTCTAGTTTCTCCGGGGGCGATTTTCGGTTGGCGGGACCATGCAGATCAACACAGACTCCTGTCGTGGCTCGAAAGGACACTCGCATTCTTCTTCTCGAGGGCATTCACGAAGCTGCGCTACAGGCTCTTCAGGCGGCGGGCTATCACGACGTGGAGCACCTCACCCATTCGCTCACGGGCACGGACCTCCGACACTCGATCCGGGACGTCGATCTCATCGGCATCCGGTCGCGTACCCGCATCGATGCAGCGGCTCTGCAGGCGGCCAAGCAGCTCAAAGCGATCGGCTGTTTTTGCATCGGCACCGACCAGGTCGACCTCGATGCGGCCTGCCGACTCGGGATCCCCGTGTTCAATGCTCCGTTTTCGAACACCCGCAGCGTGGCCGAGCTTGCAATTGCCGACATCATCCTGTTGATGCGTGGCATTCCGGAGAAGTCGGCTCGCGCCCGACGGGGCGAATGGGCCAAGACGGCTCGCCATGCCTACGAGGTGCGCGGCAAACGCCTCGGGATCGTGGGTTATGGCCGCATCGGGAGCCAGCTCGGGATTCTCGCAGAAGGTCTCGGGATGCGCGTGCTCTACTACGACGTCGAGCACAAGCTTCCGCTCGGCAATGCGGCGCCCGTCTCGACTCTGCAGGAGCTCTTTGCGGAGGCCGATGTCGTCAGCCTCCACGTGCCTGAGACCCCGACGACCCGCAACATGATCGATGCCGAAGCGCTACGCGCCATGCGTCCCGGGTCGCTCTTGATCAATGCCGCGCGGGGCAGTGTCGTGGACATCGAGGCGCTCGCTGACGCGCTCGACTCCGGACACATCGGGGGGGCCGCCATCGACGTCTTTCCCGTCGAGCCGAAGTCGAATCAGGAGACGTTCGAGTCGCCACTTCGGAGGTTCGACAACGTCATTCTCACCCCTCACATCGGTGGCGCAACGGAAGAGGCGCAACACAACATCGCGATCGAGGTGGTCGCAAAGCTCATCAAGTACCACCGCAATGGATCCACGGTGACGGCAGTGAATTTTCCTCAGGTCGCGATTCCCGATCACGAGAACCGCCGCCGGATCCTTCACATTCACAAGAACGAGCCGGGGGTCATGGAGCAGATCAATCACGTCTTTTCCAAGAACGGCGTCAACGTGGCGGCCCAATATCTCGAGACCCGAGGCAACGTAGGCTACGTCGTCATGGACATCGAGCTGGACGACGCGGAGCCACTCTTGGAAGAGCTCAGGGCGATCGCGGCGACGATCCGGGTTCGCCTTCTCCATTGACATCGCCGATCCATGCCATGAACACCGTGTAACCGAGCGACAGGATCACGGCGCCGACGAAAAGGCCCAGGATGCCCCCGACGATGAAGCCGCCGAGCGAGCCCATGAAGAGGATCAACATGGGCGTCTTGGACCCTCGGCCCATCAGCAGAGGTTTCAACACGTTGTCACTCAGCCCCACCAGCACGGCCCAGGCCGTGAAGAGAACGGCGCCGACTGTCGAGCTGGAGGAGAACACGTATAGGATGACGGGAAGGAGCACGAGCATGGGGGGAAGCTGCACGATCGCGAGGATCAAGATCAGCAACGTCCATAGACCCGCGGCCGGCACGCCGACGCTAAGCATCCCGAGGCCTGCGAGCAACGACTGAATCACGGCTACTCCGAGCACTCCGCGAGTCACACTTTGCACGCTCGAAGCAGCCAGCCTCGCCAGCTCCGGTCCGCGCTCGCCTGCAAGGACGAAGGCGACCCTGCGTGCCAGCTTGGCGGCACGCTCCCCGTTCGGCAGGAGCACACCTGCGATGATGATCGCGACGACGAACATCACGAGCCCGAATCCAAGATCGCCCATCGTGGAAATCAACCAAAGCCCGGCATCTTTGAGGTGAGGGGCGAGCTCGGCAAACGCCGACTCCAAGTTCTGCGACGCCTCGGTCCACAGCTCGTAGACCCGCTCGCCCACCAACGGCCACTCCGCGACGCTTTGCGGCGGTGTTGGAATTCGGATTTCCTCTTGCGTGAAGTCGCCCGACAGCTTTCCGGCGGTGTCGACCAGACTCGCGCCAAGAGCAATCGTGGGAAGAATCAGGACGAGGAGGGCACCCGCTACCAGCGATCCCGCAGCAAGCTTGGGGCGCCCACCCAACACCCTCGTGAGCTTGGCGTATGGCGTCTGTACTGCGATTGCGATCACCACTCCCCCTACGATCGGGTCGATGAACGGACCGAGGATTTTCAAGCACCAGAACACCAGCAGCCCGAGAATGCTCAGCCGCACGGCTGCCTGCGTGACGCGCCCTTCGAAGGCGAGGTTCTCTTCGGTGCTGTCGTTTGATGTCACCAGAATTGCTTCACTTCTTCGGCAGGCAACCGCTAGCGCTCCGCGGCGAGTATGGCATGGTCCACCGAAGGTCATGACAGGTAAAATCGAAGCAAACAAAGTCGTAACCCTCTCGTATACGCTGCGCGACGACTCCGGTGAGGTGATCGACGAGTCCGCGGAGGGAAGCCCTCTACAGTATCTTCACGGCGCGATGAACATCGTTCCCGGCCTCGAGGAGCAGCTCGAGGGTCTGGCGATGGGAGAGTCGATCAAAGCCACGGTGCCTCCCGAGAAGGGATACGGCCCGCGCATCGGCCAGTCTCACGAGGTTCCGCGTAATCTGTTTCCGACCGACGCGGAGCTCGTGGCAGGCATGCAGGTCATTGCACACGACGACCAGGGCCGGCAGATCCCGTTCTTCATCACCGGGATGACCGAGGAGACGGTCACGGTCGATCCCAACCACCCGCTCGCCGGCGAGACGCTGCACTTCGAGGTCACGGTCGAGTCGCTCCGCGACGCGACCGAAGAAGAGATTGCGCACGGACATCCTCATGGCCCGGGCGGTCACCATCACGACTGAGCGGCTTCTCACGCTAGAACAGAAACTGGAGCTGTAGGCTCAACCGCACCCCGTTCCGGCGGCCCTCTGCCCAGAGCTGTGATTCCCACGCGAGCTCTGCGACGGTCTTGAGACTGTTTCCGATGATGTGCGCGGTGCCGGCGAGCGCGAGCTGGTCGTTGGTGATCTGGTCGCCGTTTGCACCGTACTGCGCGATCGCGGCAGCCGGGTCCGTGGCGTTGGCGATCTGAAAATCTCCGTAGCTGCGAGCGTCGCTCCTGAGCCAGGGCGTGAGATACGTGATGCTGTACCGGAGCGCGAGCTCCCATAGTCGCGAGAACCGGTAGCCGACCTCGGCCATGAATCCCATGGGTCCGAAGAGGATCTTGCCTCCCTGCCACGGCTTGTACCAGGCCAGATAACTGATGACGTTGATGTCGAAGAAGCGAATCTTCCCGAGCCACTCCGCGGAGAGGCGTAGGCCCAGGTTCTCGATCGGGTTCGGTCGCGCATCCCAGGCGAACCCCACGCCCAGGCTGTGCCGGAGCTCTTTGGCTCCGAGGACATCGGTGTTGGTGTCGGTGTTGATCTCGCCGAAATTCTTGGCGACACGGCCGACGATGGCCGGATGAAACTCGCTCACGATCTCTCCCGCGCCGAGCGTGGACGGGTTTCGCGGGATTTCTCCGTAGACCTCGGCGATGCCGACCCCGTGCGACGCCCGCGCATTGGTCCCGCTGAAGAGGCCGAGCGCATACTCCAAGTCGAGAAAGCCTCCGCTTGCGAGCGTCTCCATGCCGATCTGGCGTTCGGAGCCGAACATGCGGGTCGTCGGGGACCAGTCGATGAAGGAAAGAGCCGCAAAGGACTGCGCGCGGTACCTATCGTAGGGGATCTTGAACTGGCCGATGCGGAAGGTGGCGAACTTGAAGCGCGTGAACGAAAGCCACATGTCGATCAGCTCGAAGGCGCTCGGGGTAAGGTTGATCTGAAAGGCGCTCCGGATCCGTCCGTCGATGAACGAGCTCGAGAGGGTGGTCCGGATCCGTCGAAACTGGAGCGTCTCGGTCGAGTCTTTGGGCACTCCACCGCCCTCGAGCTGTTGGTCGTATTCGAACTCCAGCTGTGCGGCGAAGCCAATCCCGATCCAGTCGTCGGTCTTGCCGATCCGAATGCGAACTGGTCCGAGACGGGTGGGGAGACGCCGTTTTTCCGGGGCTTCTGCGGCCACTTCCGCGAGCGAGGTCGTGCTTGGCTCGGCGGCGAGGGCATCGCTCGCGTTCTCGGGCGATTCCTCGCCGATCGACCCCGTCTCCTTGCCCACGGTCAGGATACTTTTCTTCTTCTGCCCCCGCTCTTCGTCCTTCTTGAGCTGGGCCTCGATGCAATCGAGGTCGCACTCGGTTTCTTTGGTGTCCAGGTCTGGCTCGCCGTCGACTTTGCCTGTCGCCCCCGGCTTGGTTTCGGTGAGAGAAGGCTCGCCCCCGAGCTGCTGGTTATCCTCCCGATCGCCCTCTGGCTTCACGAGGCGGGGGCGCTCCTCTTCTTGAGCCAGGACGGCCGACGCGCTCCCGAGAACCAGAATCACGGGGATCCATCGCACACGGGAGCGCATCGCCATAAGGATGCCAGCTCGCTAGGCCTTCGGACTAGTTTTGCGGGCTCGAGAGGTCCAACTCTTCGATTTTCGCTGCCGCGATGTCCGCAGCACAGAACGGCATGTCGTTCCAATTCTTGCCGGAATAGACCTGAGTCAGGTCCGCATAGTGTGCCGATGCCGGATCGGTCGACTGCGAATAGGTCAGCACGGCGTAGGCGTCCGGACATTCGGTTTCATCCCAGGTCACCGTCTGGATGTAGCTGTTGCCGGTCGGAATGTCGGCGTACCCGACCTGGTCGACGAAGTTCGAGCTGATCACGCTGAACATGAAACGCCCCGAGCCGCCGTGGATCGGGATCTGCGAATCGCCCACGGGACGGAACTGGACCTCGCCCCACGGTCGGTCGAGCGGGATGCCGCCGTTCACCATGAAGTCGACGCCAGCGCCGAGAGCGCTCTTCACGGCCTCGACCACGTCGGGGTCTCCGTCATTGAGCGTGTTGGGGGTGTTCACCGGATCGGCCGCGTCGAACGGAACCGCCCAGAGGTTGTCCGTGCTTTGCACGCGGCGCCAGAACTCGTTCCAGATCGTCGAACCGACGCTGTCGTTGTTGAAGCGGCCGTTCCAGGCCTGCAGAATGCCGCAGGCGCTCGCTGCCTCCGTCGGGTTGGCGCTGTAGGCGCTCCAGTCCCCGACGCTGTTGCAAATCGCGAGCACGTCGGTACGCGTGAGCTCCTCGGCGATGTTGCGGTTGCCGTACATCACGTCCTGCAGGAGTTCGACGGTGAAGCCCGGATCGGTGCTGAGGCCATCGGTGCCGGCGATTCGTCCCTCCGCCTGCACGAACGCCTGCCTCGTCCGAAGCGATTGCTCCACGCCCTCGCGTCCGATGAGCGGCGAAAAGCCCGTGAGCAGGCTGTTCGGGTTGCTCAGCCAATAGCTATCATTGGAATTCGCGACGTAGGGGACATCGGGACCGGTTCGCAGCTTCGGGAGGTTGGCGAACCCGAGGAGCCCCGCCGGTCCATCCGGATCGGTGCCCCACTGACACTCGCTCCGGGACCCGTTGAGCGTGAAGAAACCGTTCACGCTGAGCGCGATCGAGATGACGCTGTCCGCGCAGTCGTCGAGCTTGTCTTGCGTGATGTTCGGGACCGTCGAGATGTCCGCGTAGAGGCCGGTGCCGGCGCGATCGGCCGCGATGGTATTCACCCACGGAAGCCCGATGATCTTCAGCGCTTCCTCGAGCTCTGCAATGCAGTCGGACTGGCCCATGGCCTGGAACTGGCTGAGAGCCCGGGTGTTGTCGATGTTGGCGTCACGGACCGCCACGACGGTGTTGTTCCCGGTGGGCCAGCCGCCGAACGCGGATGCGCCCGGCGCGAGCCTGAGATCGATGATGGGGCCGTAGTCGGTCATGTAGATCTCCTCGACCCGGTCTTCGATGGTGCCGTCTCCGAGCTTCACCTGGATCGGCACCTCGAAGGTCTCGATGTCGCGCACCACACCGTCGTAGTCGTATTTCATCGGGTCATCCTGAAGGAGATGCAGCTCGTAGAAGGCAAATCGCCGACCGGTCGAAACGGTGTGCGACCAGGCGAGGTTCTTGTTGAAGCCGATGTTGACGACAGGAACCCCTTGGAGCGATGCGCCCATCACGTCGTAGACGCCGGGGATCGTCAGGTGCTGGATGAACCAGCGCTCGGGGCCGCGCCACGGAAAGTGCGGGTTTCCGAGAAGAATTCCGTGGTCGGTCTGCGACCCCTCGGCTCCGATCGCATACGCATTGCTGCCCATCGCGGTCACCTCCGGCATACCGAAGGCGGCTTCGTCGATCATCACGCTCTCCGGCACGACCGGGTTCGTCAATGCGGTCGACATCGTCGGTGCGTCGGCGTCGAGAATCAGCGGCGCCAGCGGTCCGATGCCCGCTCGAAGAATCAGCTTTCGGTAGACCTTCGCGAGATCGATCTCGGTGATCGGCCGTACCCAGTCTTCGTTGCGGCAGCCCTCGGGGCCCTCGGCGAGGTTCTCGACGCCGGTCTCCTCGAGATATCGGTTGAAACCGGCGGCATAGCCGCGGCTCAGCGCTTGAAGGGTCTCGTCGGCCGCGCCAATGAAGTCATTCTCGATGTACTCGTTGCTGCTGAAGAACCGGTACACGAGGTCGTCTGCCAGGCTTCCTCCGCTCTCTCCGAACCAGCGCAGGCTCTCGCCGTTGGCGCGTACGATCTCTTTCATCAGCACGCAGTAGTTCTCGCGCGCGTAGGCGTAGCCCGCGCCGTAGCCGAGGCTTCCCCAATCGTCGGCGGTGACGTGCGGGATCCCATATTCGGTCCACACGACGTTCGCGCTGTAGTTGCCGTCACCCGGATCGCCGGCCGCATTCTCGGAAGGCACGTCGCCGCAAAGCGAGGGAACGGTACCGCCGGTTCCGCCGCTTCCTCCGGTGCCGGCCGTCGCGCCGCCGTCCGATCCACATCCCGCTGCGGCGACCAGGCCGCACAAACCAATCAAAGACCAAAGACGTGCCATCACTGCTCTCCTCGTGCCTGCCCCGGCAATTCAGGTCCGCGACGATACCAGCCTGGGGCCCGGCGACCACCTGTTTCAGGCAATGGGTTGGCGAAAGACACGAGACTCTCCGTCTCGTGCACGGGTTTTGCGACGCTCAGACGCGTTTGACGTGTTGCGTCACGACCGAGGGGCTCTCGCCGCGAAGCTATCTGCCGAGGCGATGCCGAATCATGCTCGGCAGGCTCTTGCCGATTTCGCCGGCGAGCTTTGCCCAGCTGAATCGATCCACCCACTCGACGATCAGACCCTCGCGCACACGGAACTCGCCTTGCACCGGAAGAGTCATCGAAAGACCGTTGCCCTCGAAGATGTCGACGCGGTCGGTGTAGACGACCCCGTCGCCTCGTTGGTGGATGTCGGAGTATTGCACCTCGAAGCGGGTGGCTCCCTTGAACATCGCGCGCAGCACCTTGGCGAAGCGATCTTTGTCGGCGGCCGTCTTCCAAGGCACGTTGACCCAGCGCACGTCTTCAGCGACGAGACGGACCGCCTCCTCGAAGTCGAGCCTTTCGAGCGCGGAGAGGAAGGCCTCCACGGTTTGTTGTGGGGTTCGAATGGGGGTTGCACCCGCAATGGGTGTGGGGTTTGGTTGTGCCATGCCGCGACTATAGAGCCGGGCGCGGCCGTTGTCAGCCGAGGGCCAAGAGCCGTTTCGCGAGGAGCGGTGCGGCGCCCTCGTCCTCGTGCTTGAAGAAGACGAAGGCTCGTTGCCAGGGCTGGGCGTCGATCGCGCCCTTCCAGGTTCGAAGCGCGTCGTCGGTGTAGTCCTCCCGTCGGAGACGCAGGTATCCCCAGTCCGTCGTCGGCACGAGCTCCGGCGCGTCGCCATCTTCGGTATCGGCGAGGCAGAGCGCATGGCCGGCATCGCGCAGCGCATCGTACACGTCGGAGTCGAGCCAGGACTCGTGGCGAAATTCAAACGCCGCGCGCAGCCCCTCCGGCAGAGCCACCATGAACGACTGCAGTCGAGGCACGTCCTTCTTCATGTTCACAGGCAGCTGAAACAGGATCGGCCCCAAATGAGGGCCGAGCACCCCCGCCGTTTCCCAGAGATGGACCACCGAATCGTTGGCGGTCTCCTTCAAGCGCGCGTGGTGCGTGATCTTGCGGGAGGCCTTCAAGACGAATACGAAGTCCTCGGGCACGCTCTGCACCCAGCCCTCGAGCATGCTCCTTTTGGGCATGCGGTAGAACGTGTTGTTGATCTCCACCGTCGTCAGGCGCTCGGCGTAATAACGAAGCATCTCCGCGTTGGACAGGTCCTTCGGGTAGAACGGTCCCTTCCACTCCTTGTAGCCGAAGCCGCTCGTGCCCACCCTCAAGTGCATCCCTGGAGTCTGCAACAAAGCCCGAGACGAGGCGAGAGCGGCTCTCACGAGCTCACTCTTCGTGGTAAGGGCTTTGCATGAGCCGCCCCACTCCCGGACGAGCGCGTCGCGCTCGGCTTCTCGCCCTCGTCTCGTTGGCCGCGGCCTGCGCACACGTTCCTCATCGGTCCCCTTTGCCAGAGGGGCACGTCGCCGACGCAGAGGTTCTCGGGATTCCGCGCGCGCGGGTGTGGGGTGATGCACCTCCACCCGATGAGAGCGAGTGGATGGCGCAGAGCAGGGCCGAGCTGAAAGCGCGTTACCCGGAGATCTACGGCCGTCGGCACACCTACCTCGCGATCTCGGGCGGCGGCCAGCAGGGCATATTTGCGGCGGGTCTCCTCCTCGGTTGGACCGAAGCAGGAAACCGTCCCGAGTTCACGACGGTGACCGGGGTCAGCTCGGGCGCTCTGATCGCTCCCTTCGCGTTCCTCGGACCGGAATACGATGCCCAGCTCCGGAAGGTTTCTGCGGAGCTCACGGCTCACAATCTCTACAAGAGACGCCGGACGATCAGAGCCCTCCGGACCGATGCGATGGCGACGACCGAGCCTTTGCAGGCGCTGATCGCGAAGTATGTCGACGAAGAGATGATGGAGAGGATCGCGGTCGAGCACCGCAAGGGTCGCTCGTTGAACATCGGGACGACGAATCTCGATTCGATGCGGCCGGTGACCTGGCGCATCGGGGAGATTGCGAGCAGTGGGCATCCCGGCGCCCTAAAGCTCATCCGGCAGATCCTTCTCGCCTCGGCATCGGTTCCCGCGGCCTTTCCCCCGGTGCTGATCGAGGTAGAGGCCGCTGGCCACTCGTATGACGAGCTTCACGTCGACGGCGGCGCGACCTCGCAGGTCTTCCTCTATCCCATTGGCCTCGACTACGACGAGGTCCTGAAAAGGCTCGCGGTGCCAGGTCGTCCGAAAGTCTATATCATCCGCAACGCACGTCTCGAGCCGATCTACGAGCAAGTCGAGAACAAGCTCGTCCCGATCGCGGGACGCTCGATCGACTCCCTCGTGCGAACACAGGGCATCGGCGACCTCTACCGGATCTACTTCGCAACCTGCCGGGACGGCTTGGACTTCAACCTCGCGTCCATTCCCGACGAGTTCACCGAGACGCCTCGAGAGGAGGTCGACCCGGAGTACATGAGGAAGCTATTCGACATGGCTTGCGACCTTGCAAAGGCGGGATACCCCTGGGAAAAGATGCCTCCCGGGCTGAAAACTGCCCCAGTCCGCTGCCCATGAGGGGGCTTGCTTGCCAAGGCGACGGCTCTAGTATCTGCGCCATGCGAACACTTCTGTTTTCCCTACTCATCACCTTCGCCCTGTTGGGCTGCAAGGACGCCAGCCCCGCTTCCGCGACGGAGGCCGCCGAGGCTGACAAGACCGAAGCAGCTGCGGTCCCCGAGATCTCGGTGGACGACGCCGACAAAGCCCTCAGGTCCGGAGCGGTCGCGGTCGATGCCAACTCGGACAGCACCCGCGAGAAAAACGGTACGGTCCCCGATGCGATCCTGCTGACCTCGTCGTACAAGTACGAGCTGTCGCAGCTTCCCGAGGACAAGAGCAAGGACTTGATCTTCTATTGCTCCAGCACGAGCTGCACCGCCTCGGATTCGGCTGCCGAGCGCGCCTCCGCAAACGGATACGAGAAGGTCTCCATCATGCGTGAAGGCATCAAGGGCTGGAAAGAGGCGGGCAAGCCCACGGCGGCGTATCCGCGAAGCTAGTTACGCCCGACGCCCGAGCAAAGCGAGGAGGATACGATCCGCGGCATCGTCGAACGTCCCATTCGACATGACCACGATGGTATCCCCCGGCTTTGCTTCATCGGCCGTCACAGAAACGACCTCTGCGACGTCTCGACAGGCTTTGCCGCGACCACCCCCTCGGTGGATCGCCTCGACGATGACCTCGGTCCTAAGCTTTTCGGCCGGAGCGATTCCACTTCGGCCAACGGGCGCCAAGATGCACACGTCCGCTGACGCAAACGCGTCCGGGTAGAGTGCCTCGTGCAGCCGTCGCGACGCGGTTGCGCTTCTCGGCTCGAAGACCGCGATGAGCCTGCCGGTCGCCCGCTCACGAAACCCGGCAAGCGTTTCCTTCACGGCAGTCGGGTGGTGTGCGAAATCGTCGTAGACCTCGACGCCGTTCGTGATTCCCACGAGCTCTTGGCGGCGTTTGGTGCCGCGGAAGCCAGGAAGCGAAGCGATGAGGCGGTCGAGGGGAGCGCCAGTCGCCTCGCTTGCGATGGCGAGAGCGGCGACCGTATTGCGGGCGTTGTGACGCCCGAGCAGGGGCAGCCGAGCGCGCCCACACAACGAGCCACCTCCGAAGAGATCGATGGCGCCCCCGGGGGCCACCATCCCGAGCCACATCGGCTCGATACTCCCGCAGTCATCGCCGTCGAGCGCGTAGAACCGCACCTGGCAGCGGGCGGTCGAAGCGACCTCGCGCACCGTGGGGTCGCCAGCCCATGCGAACAGCCAGCCTTCCTCTGGGATGAGCCTCACGAACCGTCGGAACGCATCCACGTACGATTCGGCTTCCGGAAAGATGTCGGCGTGATCGTGCTCGATCGAGGTGAGGACCGCTCCGGCCGGACGATAGCTCCAGAACTTCGGGACCTTCTCGAAAAACGCGCTGTCGTACTCGTCCCCTTCGATCACGAAGGGCGCACCAGGCATTCCGAGGCGCGCACCCCGATCGAAGTCGAGAGGAATCCCACCGATGAAAAACCCCGCATCGGTTCCGACCTGGTGCAGGAGATAGGCGAGAAGCGCCGATGTCGTCGTTTTGCCGTGCGTCCCGGCGACCACCAGGGGCTTTCGCTCCGACAGCACGTGCTCGGCGAGCGCAGCCGGCATCGACATGGTTCGTAGCCCGCGCCTCATCGCCTCTTGCGCTTCGGGATTGTCCGGGCGGCACACGTTTCCGACGATCACGAGGTCGAGGTCGTTCGCGAGGTTTTGGGCTCGCCAACCTTTCGAGCACTCGATCCCGAGGCCCTGCAGATAGGGACCCATGGGGGGGTCGAAGGCGGTGTCGCTCCCACTCACGCGATGCCCCGCTTCGGCGAGCAGCGTCGCGAGTGCGCTCATTCCAGTGCCGGCAACCCCGATCAGATGAATCCGCATAGGCTCCCTCGATCGACCCCAATCACCACCAAAGTGAAGACAGGTGTTGACACCCTCGCTGGTGGGCCCATGATGAAGGCACGGTGTCTGACACGACGAAAAAGCTTTCCGATCGGGTGCGAGAGGTCATGGATTCTCTGGTCGAGGCTCTGGAAGGCTTGCTGAATCCCGTCCCTGCGCCGATGCCTGCGCACATCAGGCGGCCCCGTCCGTACGTGAAGCGCCCACGCTAGGCCGCGCCGTCACTCGGCGGCCGCGATTTGGGGAGCAGGCTCGACGGTGACCGGCACCCCGCTGAACGCAGCATTGCCGCTGATCACGTCGATGAACTGGTCGTCGGTCAAGTCGTTGACGCTCACCCCCGCATGGGTCGCCGCAACGCTCAACTGAACTCCCTCGCGGCCGTGTCCAAAGCCGTGCGGCAGGCTCACCACTCCCTCCATCATGTCGTCGGTGACCTCAGCCCTCGCGGCGACTTGGCCGACGCGTGAAGTCACCGTCACGACGTCGCCTGACCGTACGCCGAGCCGTGCCGCGTCGTCGGGATTCATCATGAGCGTGCAGCGTGGCTTGCCTTTCATCAGGCGCTGCGTGTTGTGCATCCAGGAATTGTTGCTTCGGAGATGCCGGCGGCCGATCAGAAGCAGCTTTCCCTCGGGCGCTGCGGAGGCTTCCGAGGCGAACCGGGCTCGAAGCCGCTCGAGGTCTTCGACGAAGAGGTCGGGCGCGAGGTCGATTGCACCCTGGGCTTCGGGTATTCTCCCCGGAAAGATGCTCTGCAGCGGCCCGAGGTCGACTCCGTGCGGCTCTTTCTTGAGCTTGGCGAGCGAGAGACCGGGGCTGAGCGGGTTGAACCGTTTGCCGTAAGGCCCAAGTCGAAGGCCGAGGTCGAGGACCCGCTCGGGGCCCGCCCGGTGGATGGCGCGCGCGGTCAGGTATTCTTTGCTGAGCTTGCCGTGTCGCTTTGCGGCAACTCGGCAGCTGAGCTCGCTCAAGATCTCCCAGTCGTCGAGCTGGTTTTCGGCGCGCGGAAACGGGGGTGCCGAGTAATTCGCGGTGTTGCGCACCGCGACGAGGTAGAGCGCGAGGTCGTAGTGGCTCCGCTCGATCGGAGAGACCGGTGGCAGGATCAGATCCGCATGCCGGCTGGTCTCGTTGATGAAGAAATCGATCGCCAGCATGAAGTCGAGCGACTCGAACGCCGCGTCGAGCCGGCCGCCATTCGGCGTCGACAGGATCGGGTTGCCCGCAAGCGTGACCATCGCACGAATCCGGCCCTCGCCCTCTTCGAGGATCTCTTCGGCCATCACGGAGGCCGGCAGCTCTCCACCGAACTCGGGGAGTCCGCGCACGCGGCTTTTCCAGCGTCCATACGAGCCCCGTCCGATCCCAAAGCCGCCGATCTTCTGGAGTGTATCGATTGCGGGAGTCGCAAACATCGATCCACCGGGCTCGTCCAGGTTCCCGGTCACGGCGTTGAGAACGTTCACGAGCCACATGCTGAGGCCCCCAAACTCCTGTGTGCAGGCGCCCACGCGGCCGTAGGCGACCGCAGTCGGAGCCGTCCGCATCTCGTGGGCGAGCCGCCTGACCACCGAGGCGGGCACCCCGGTGATCGATTCGGTCGATTCGGGCGGGTACGCTCGGGCAATCTCGATGACCCGATCGAGATTCTTCACGTGCGGAGCCAGCCTACCGACGTCGACACCGGCGGCGCAGACCTCGTGGAGCATGCCGAGAAGAAACAGCGCGTCGGTGCCCGGCTGGATGAAGACGTGCTCATCAGCGATCTGTGCGGTCTCGCAACGGCGGGGGTCGACCACAACGACCTTGCCGCGGCGCTTCTGAATCCCCTCGAGACGCTTCTTGATGCCAGGGGCGGACATGATGCTGCCATTCGATGCCAGTGGGTTGGCTCCGATCAGCATCATGAAGTCGGTCCGATCGACGTCGGGCACCGGGAATAGCAGCTGGTGCCCGTACATGAAATAGGAGGCGAGCATCAGCGGCCATTGGTCGCACGAGCTCGCGGAGAAACGATTCTTGGTTCCGAGGGCTCGGAAGAAGGCGGGACCGTAGACCAGCGTCCCGAAATTGTGCGCGTTGGGGTTGCCGAAGTAGAGTCCGACTGCGCTCCGTCCATGCTCTTGCTGAACCTCGTGGAGGCGATCGACGGCCATGTCGAAGGCCTCGTCCCAGGTCAACGGCTCCCAACGGCCCGCCACCTTGCGGACGGGCTGCTTCAGCCGATCGGGATCGTCGTACAGGTCCTTCAGTGCAGTCGCCTTCGGGCAGATGTGCCCACGGCTGAAGACGTCGTCTTCGTCCCCTCGGATCGACTTCACCTCCGTGCCCTCGAGCTCGACCTCGAGGCCGCACATGGCTTCGCACAGATTGCAGGTTCGGTAGTGGATGCTCTTCGCGCTCATCGGCCGAGCATACCCGAGCTTCGGCCTCGGGCGTACCCGCCGTGCTCAGCGCTTCTCAAAGGAGAACGACTCCCCTTCGAAATCGACGTCAACCGTATCGCCTGCTCCAAAACGGCCGCGGAGCAAAGCCTCCGCCAGGGGGTCCTGAAGCTCCCGGACGAGGACCCTCTTCAAGGGACGGGCGCCAAACGCCGGCTCGTAACCCAGGTCGATCAGTCGCGATTTCGCTGCCTCCGAGAGGGTGAGGCCGATCTGCTGGGGCGCCAAGAGCGTGTCGAGCTGTCGAAGTTGGATCTCGAGAATCGCGCCGAGCTCGCGTTTGCCGAGCCGGTTGAAGATCAACACGTCGTCCACGCGATTGAGGAACTCCGGACGAAAATGCTCACGAAGTCGGCTCTGCAGCCGCTCGCGTAGCGCCTCGTCGGAGCCGGCGTGCTCGAGGATCAGCTCGCTTCCGACGTTCGAGGTCATGATGATGACGGTGTCGCGGAAATGTGCGAGCCGCCCGCGTGAATCGGTGAGCCGGCCGTCTTCGAGCACTTGCAAGAGCACGTTGAAAACGTCGGGATGTGCCTTTTCGACTTCGTCGAACAAGATCACCGAATAAGGCCTGCGTCTCACGGCTTCGGTGAGAAAGCCGCCTTCCTCGCTGTCCACGTAGCCGGGCGGTGCGCCGAGCAACCGGGAGACCATGTGTTTCTCCATGAACTCGCTCATGTCGAGCCTGGTCAGGGCTGCCTCGTCGTTGAACAGCAGCTCAGCGAGCGCTTTGGCGAGCTCGGTCTTGCCGACCCCGGTCGGGCCGAGGAACAGAAAAGAGCCGATCGGCCGCTTGGGGTCGCGAAGCCCCACGCGTCCGCGCCGCACCGCTTTGCTCAGCGCGTTCACCGCATGATCCTGTCCGACGACGCGCTCACGCAGCCGGTCTTCCATCTCCAGGAGCTTCTGCGCCTCCTCCTCCATCATCTTGGACGCAGGAATGCCCGTCCAAAGCGCGACCACCGCTGCGACGTCTTCCGCGCCGACCGCGTCGTTCGACAGGTCGTCGTCCAACCCCAGGCGAACGCGAGCCGAGCTCTCGTCGATCAGGTCAATCGCGCTCTTCGGAAGCTGCTGCCCGGTCACATAGCGGCTCGCGAACCTCACGGCGGCTTCGAGGGCCGCGTCGGTGACCTCAACGCCGTGCGCCTCTTCGAAACGGGGTCGGACCCCGTGCAAGATCGCCAGCGCCTCTTCGGACGTCGGCGGCTCGACCCGGATCGGCACGAACCTGCGCGACAAGGAGCTCGCCTCATCGGTGATTTCACTAAGCTCGTCGGGCGTGCACCGCGCGAGCGCGTGGACCTCGCCCCTGCTGAGCGCCGTGGCAAGCATGTCGCCCGCGCCCCCCTTCGCTCGAAGAAACGAAGCGAGGTCGGGCAGAAACAAAATCACCTGTCCCCCGGAGTCACGGACCGCATCGAGGATCGTGCGCATCCGTTCTTCGAGCTCTCCGCGGAGCCGCGTCCCGGCGACCAACTCGCCCGAGTCGAGTGCGATGATCCGCTTGCTCAGCAGCATGTCGGGCACTTCGTTGGTAGCGATACGCGTCGCCAGCGCATGGACGAGCGCGGTACGTCCCGTGCCGCTCTCCCCGACCAGCAGTGGATTGTTCTCTTCTCGGCGGGCGAGCACCTGTAGCATCCGACGAAGCTCCGCTTCCCGCCCGACGAAGGGGTCGAAGGCCCCTTGCGCCGCGAGACGTGTGAGGTCGAGCCCGTACTCTTCGAGGACGCCGCTTCCCGCCGACCGGGTCGCCGCCGGCTTCTCGTCTCCGCCCACCTCCGCGAGGGCCTCCCGCAGGATCGCGCTGCTCAATCCGGAGGTACGGAGGACCGAACGCACGAGGCCGTCGGGCTCCTGGGCACAAGCGAGCAGCAGACTCGCGGTGTGCACCGGCATCCCGCCGTGGCGCATGGCTTCGAGCTCTGCACGCGACAACAGCTCCAAGAAGCGGGACGAAAGGTAGGCCTCCCCGGTGCTCCGGGTCTTGTCGATGCGGCGGAGCGCCCACTCGGATTCGACCAAGACATCCGCCGGGTCAGCCCCGGACGCCTCGAGCGCGGCCTGGGCCAAGGTCGCCTGATCGACCAGCTCGTACCAGAGGTGAATGGGCTCGACTTCGGCGTGCTTGCGACTGTCTGCGAGCTGCTGTGCGGCGGCGACATATCGACGCGCGTCCTCGCTGTAAGAATCGAGCCGCAGGGTGAGTTTCTTCAAGCCTTCTCGTCTGCGGCTTTCTTGGCCGCTACGAAGCGAAGACGAAGGTCGAAGAGCACTTCGCTGAGCAGGCGCTCCTCTTCTCCGGTGAGGTTTCCTCTGGTCTTCTCCTCGAGGAGCGCGATGCAGTCGATCGATTGTTTCGCGTGGGCGAGGTTGACGGTTTCATCGTCGTCCGCACCGGGAACGCTGCCGAGATGCATGAGCGCAGACGTGCTCAACGACAAGATGAAGGTGTTGAAATCGATGCTCGGAGGCGCGTCTTCCTCACTCATGGCCCTACTCCGATTGCGATCCGGCCTTTAGATCGCCCGGGTCGATCTCGACGCGGTCGTACGAACCTTCGCAATCGGCGAGATCCGCCAGATACTCTTCGTACTCTTGCTTCGAAAGCAAGCCTCTCGTGAGGTTGCGCTCCACGATACGCTTGTCGACCATCTTCTCTCTGACCTTTGCCATGCGGCCGAGTGTAGATTCGCCCGACCCGCTGTCAACTCACACAAGTTTGACACCCCCCGGACGAGCCCCGATCCTGAGGTCGTGCTTAGCGGAGTTCCGCCATCGGCCGATCAGCTGCGCGAGCTCGAGATCCTGATTCGCGCTCACCACCCGCTCCTATTGGTGGACACCGTGGAGGAGGATCGGGTGCACGTTCTCTTGGAGCACGCGGCGGAGCACACCGGCTTGCCCCTTTTTTCGTGGAACCAGGTCGATGGCCTCAGACGAGAGCGGCCCGACCCAGGACACACCCCCGACAGCGGACCTCCGCACAAGGCACTCGCGTTCATCGAGCGTTCCAACCTCGAGGCGATCTTCCATCTCCAAGGGCTCGGCCCGTACCTCCACGAGCCTGCCGTCACTGCCCAGATCAAGAGCATCCACAAGAAGTACTTCGGGCATCGCGGTGCCGTCGTCGTGTCCGGTCAGGGTCTCGAGCCGCCTCCCGAGATCGAGAAATTGTTCACTCCGATGAACCTTCAGGTGCCTTCGTCCGAGGCGTACCACACCTTCGTCCAGGCGGTTCTTCGCGATTTGGCCAAACGGCTGCACGTCAAGGTGCAGCTCTCGAGCGCCGACGTATCGAGGCTGCTCGAGGCCTTGCATGGGCTCACCTTTTTCGAGGTTCGAAAAATCATCACCCAAGCCGTGGTCGAGGACGGCGTGCTCGGGCAAGAAGACATCAAGCGGGTTCTCGATGCCAAACGTCAGGTCATCGAGCGTTCCGGCGTGCTCGAGTATTTTCCGCACGAGCACGAAATGGGGGACGTCGCCGGCCTCGATCACCTCAAGGCTTGGCTCCGCAAACGGCAAGCCGCCTTCGAAGACCCCGAGCGAGCCAAGGCATATGGGCTCTCGCCCCCGAAGGGCCTGCTTCTCATCGGTGTTCAGGGCTGTGGCAAGAGCCTGTGCGCAAAGGCGGTTGCGGCCGAATGGAAGCTCCCCTTGATCCGTCTCGACCCGTCGAACCTCTACAACCGCTACGTGGGCGAGAGCGAGAAGAACCTCAAAAGGGCGATCAAGCTCGCCGAGGCCATGGCGCCGGTGGTTCTCTGGATGGACGAAATCGAAAAGGCGTTGTCGCAAGAAGACGCCGAGGGCGGACCCGCCCAGCGGATCTTTGGGACCTTCTTGGCGTGGCTTCAGGACAAGAAGGAGAACGTGTTCGTCATTGCAACCGCCAACGACATCTCGAAGCTCCCCCCGAGCTCATGCGCAAAGGCCGGTTCGACGAGATCTTCTTCGTCGACCTGCCTCGCGAGGAGGCACGCAGACGCATCCTGGAAATCCACCTCGAGCGCAGGAAGCGCGACCCGTCGAGGTTCGACCTCGACCGGCTCGTCGAGCTGACCGAAGGGTTTAGTGGCGCCGAGATCGAGCAAGCGGTGGTGTCCGCCCTCTATACGTCTTTCTCTCGTCAAGACGAGATCACAACAGAGGGGATCGCGGAGGAAATCGGGCTGACCAAGCCGCTGTCCGTCACGATGGCCGAACGCATCACCGCCCTACGTGATTGGGCCAAAAATCGCGCCGTCTTCGCCGGCTGAGCGGATCAGCCTGCCGTCAGTACCCCCGCTAAGGTCATCCGGCGGCGTCGAGCTGCTTCTGATTGTACTCGTGCTCCTCGCGCATGCCCTCCATCGTGGTCTTGGCGATGAACTCCTCGAGCTTCTTGCGAATCAGAGGCACCTTGGCAGTCGCCTCGAACTCGATGTCGTAGGTGCAACCACTTCCGCTCGGGGAGATCGTGACGTTTGTGTCGACTTTGCCCGGCGTGCCGACCACATCGATGTGGGTTTTGCAGGTCTTCTTGTCGCCCGCATCACGCCATTCGCGCCGCTCGACGATCGTGTTGGTCGCGCTGAACAGCTTCTTGGCAAAGCTTGGGAGGTCGCTGTCGATCTCGCGCGTTGCGGTGATCACCTTCGTGCCGCCCACCTCCTCGACTTGGATGCGCACGTTTTTTTCGCCCACCGCCTCGCAGCGCTTCTTCATCTGCTCTGGGTCGGTCACGAATCGGTACACCGTATCGATATCTTGCTTGTAGTGAATCGTCAGCTTCGGCATCTTCGTCTCCGGTTCGCGAAGACGGAGCCTACCACGAATGGGGGTTCGATCGAGCGGCTAGGCTCCGAATACGGAGTGCAAAATCACGTTCGCAACGGCGAAATAAACCAGTAGGCCCAGGACGTCGACGACCGATGCGATGAAAGGTGTCGAGGATACCGCGGGATCGAGCCCGACACGCCGGATCACCAACGGCAAAAGCGAGCCGATGATCGTGCTCAACGTCACGATCGCCAGGATGCTCGCCCCGACGGCGGTCGCCATCGCGATCGGGGCCACGGTTTCGCCCGCATACCATCCTCTTGCAAAGCCGATGAGCCCCAAGGCGATGCCGAGTGAGAGCCCGATCAAGAGCTCCCGGCTGAGCACCCTGGCCCAGTCGCCCGGGCGCAGCTCGCCGACGGCCATTGCGCGAATGATCAAGCTCGCCGACTGGGATCCGGCGTTTCCGCCCGATGCGATGATCAGCGGAATGAAGACGATCAGCTCCACGGTGGCTTGAAGGATGTCTTCATTCTTGCGAATGACCGTGGCGGTCAGCAGCTGCGCGACGAAGAGAAGCACGAGCCAGGAGCCGCGTTTCCAGACGAATTCGCCCCAGCCCGTCTCGAAGTACGAGTCTTCGAGAGGAACGACGCCACCCATCTTTTGAGCGTCCTCGGTCGCCTCTTCGATCACGACGTCGACGACGTCATCGACCGTCACCACGCCGAGCATTCGTGACAGGTGGTCGACTACGGGAAGGGCGGCCAGGTCGTAGCGAGCAATCGCATCGGCGACCTTTTCCTGGTCGTCGAGGGGCGACACACGAAGGACGTTCTCCGTCATGATCTCGGACAGAGGCTGCCCAGGCTCGCTCAGAATCAAGTCTCGAAGAGAGACCACGCCGAGCAGCTCTCCGTTCGGCCTACAGACGTAGATGTAGTAGAGCATCTCCGCCATGTCCTCGCGCCCCAAACGCCGAGCCTCCTCCATCGCCTCCCAAACCTTCGTCTCCGGAGGCAGGGACGCGAACTCGGTGGTCATCAGCCCACCTGCGGTCTCGGGCTCGTACTGAACGAGCTCGCGAACCTCTTCGGCGGCTTCGGGCTCTCTACGCTGCAGCGCGGCGAGCAACGCAGTGGCGTCTTCCCCGTCGAGCTCCTGCAGAAGATCGACCCGATCGTCGGGATCCATTTCTCGCAGAAGCTCGACCGCGCGGCCGGTATCGATCGCATTGAAAACGAGGACCTGACGATGTGGCGAGAGGCGCTCCACGATGTCGGCGGCGGTCTCCGCCGGCAGTGCCCGCACGAGGGAGACGGCTTCGCGAGCAGACAAGTCCTCGAGGAGCTCCGCGATGTCCTCGGCGTGAAACTCGGAGACCGCCTCACGGACTGCGTTGGGACCCATCGCAATCGCGTCGTGGAGGTCCGGTCCTATCAGGGGCGCCAACCGCATTGCGCCGGATTCTGGCGCAAGGGGGGAGCCTCCGCAGCAAAAAACTCGCTCAAGCCGCCCGTTGCTTCGCCCGGAGGCGGAGGTTGAGCAGCTCGACCAGCAGCGCGAAGGCCATGGCGAAGTAGATGTAGCCCTTGTTGATGTGTTGTCCGAGCCCCTCCGCCGTCAGCAGGACGCCGATTAGCAGGAGGAAGGACAGCGCAAGTATCTTCATCGATGGGTGCTTGTTGACGAAGTCACCCACTTGTTTCGCGAAGACGAGCATGACCCCAATCGCGATGATCACTGCGGTCACCATGACCTCGATGTGCTCGGCCATGCCAACCGCGGTGATCACCGAATCGAGCGAAAAGATGACGTCGAGGACCATGATCTGAGCAACGATGCCGGGAAGCCCGCTGAACCAGCCCCGGATGTCGTCGTGAGGCTCGCCCTCGACCTTTTCGTAGATCTCTTGCGCGCTTTTCGCGATCAAGAACAAACCTCCCCCGAGAAGGATGAGGTCACGCCCTGAAAATGGATGCCCGATGACCACGAACAGTGGATGAGTGAGTTGCATCACCCAGTTGATCGTCAGGAGCAGCGCGATTCTCGTGATCATCGCGCCCATGAGACCAAGCCGGTACGCCAGCGCCTGCGACTCTACCGGGAGGCGCGAGGCCAGGATTGCGATGAAAACGATGTTGTCGATTCCGAGGACGATCTCGAGCAGCGTCAGCGTGAGGAGCGCGACCCATGCATCGGGGTTGGTGAGCAGCTCGAGCATGAGGAACCCGTTCTTAGCGTGATTCGACG
The DNA here is from genome assembly GCA_963792825.1 of uncultured delta proteobacterium. Lineage (GTDB taxonomy): Bacteria > Myxococcota_A > Polyangia > Polyangiales > Houyiibacteriaceae > SG8-38. The sequence continues at coordinate 1,228,080 of CAWBXS010000002.1, forward strand.
GCCCGCTGCAAACCCTACTTGGCAGCTGCAGGTCATCGGGGTACGCCGCGCCCATGGGATATCGAATGGAAACCATCGCGGCGCACGCCGGACGGATCGACGGTCGGCCGGGGGCCCCGGTCACCTCACCGATCTCGCTATCGACCACCTTTCATCAAGACACTCCCGGGCACGCTCAGCCATACGCCTACGGCCGAATCGGAAACCCGAACCGGGATGCCCTCGAGCGAACCGTCGCGCAGCTCGAAGGCGCAAAGGACGCGATCGTATTCTCCTCGGGATGTGCGGCCATGCACGCGGCACTGCAGCTCCTCGGAATCGGCGACCAGCTCGTAGCCTGCGCCGACATCTACGGGGGCACCTACCGGCTCATCGAGCACCTGGTCAGGCCCATGGGGATCGAAGTGGCGTGGGTAGACATGGGCGACCTGGCCGAGGTGCAGGCCGCGATGAACAGCCGCACCAAGATGATTTGGATCGAGACCCCTACCAACCCGTTGCTCCGCGTGTTCGACGTCGCGGCTCTTTCGAATCTCGCTCGCGCGCGAGGTGCGTTGTCGGTCGTCGACAGCACCTTCGCGACGCCCATGTTGCAACGACCGATCGAGCTCGGAGCAGATCTGGTCGTGCACTCGATGTCGAAGTACCTGAACGGACACAGCGACGTCGTCGCGGGCGCAGTCGTCAGCAACGTCGAACACGCATCGGACCGGCTCCGCTTCATTCAGCGAGCAGCTGGTGCAGTGCTGTCACCGTTCGACTGTTATCTCGTGTCGCGAGGGATCAAGACCCTTCCGCTTCGAATGAGGCGCCACTGCGAGAACGCCCAGACCCTTGCGGAGTGGTTGCTCGCACGCGAGGAGGTGATCGCCGTTCACTACCCCGGGCTACGAGCTCATCCCCAACACGAGTTGGCAGCGCGGCAGATGGGAGGCTTCGGGGGCATGCTGTCGTTCGAAGTTGCAGGCGGCCTCGGCCACGCCAGCGCGGTGCTCGGCCGAATCAGGCTCTTTTCGCTTGCGGAGAGCCTTGGTGGAGTCGAGTCGCTCATCGGCCAGCCAGCCCTGATGAGCCATGCCTCCATGCCCGAGGAAGTCCGGAATACCCGAGGCATCGGGGACGGCTTGATTCGGGTTTCGGTGGGACTGGAAGACATCGAAGATCTCCAAGAGGACCTCGCGCAGGCCCTTCTTGGCCCATAGTTGCGGTGCTTGGGCCCGCTGGCTAACCTGATCGAGTGGGGTCTGCGATGAACATGGGATGTCTGTCGAGCATGTTCCTGTCACTATTCGTGCTCGGCTGTGCAAGCAACGGCGGACCTGTGTTCGTCGATGCGGAGTGGAATCTGACCTGCCCTTCGGGGGGCGCGGCCGGTTGCGGCTCGCTGGCGGAGCAAACCTGTTTAGGCCCCGTCGGCCAGCGTGCAATCGTCGGTGAGCATCGGCAGACGTTGTGTACTGGAGACGCGCTCATCGCGACCTGCACGACCGTACCGCGGGCCGATGGAGCCACGGACGTATCGCTCGAAGCCGAGGCCGACCGCGATGAGATGGGCTTCCCCAAGTTCGCTTTCGAGCTCGGAGCGAAGATCAGGCCTGGCAATGGCTCGGTAGAGTCGTGCAACGTCAACATCATAGAGGATGGAGTTCCGTACAATGTCGGTGCTTGCGGGGTCGAACCGCCGTCGATGGAACAACCCTGTCAACTCTCGAACGTCTCGATCGCAGGCGACGAAGTAGCGTTCGATCTCGGGTGTAATGCGTTGATGAGCAGCATCACGACGCTTGGGTTCGACGTTGGCGGCATCGGCGGAGGACCGGCGACGATCCGATTCTCCAATTGCTCCGGTCTCTAGAGCGACTTCTGGGAGTGCTCTTTACCGTCGAAGCGTAGCGCGGTCGGCTTCTCGTCGACGATCGTGTGGATCTCGACGGGGCGCGTCCACACCCGGCAGAGCGCCTTCACGACCTCTGCAGCCCAATCCAGTCGCAGGTCGGCGCCTTGGTGCGTATGCTCGAGCAAGAGCTCCGAGCGGTTCCCGTGGTTCGCATCGACGACCGATATGATCGGATTGCCGGCATTGGTGAGGCTGGCGAGCAACTGGCTCTTCACTTCTGCAAACGCGCGACTCTCGATCTCCCAACGATCGTTTCGTTCGTTGTATCCGAATGCGTACAGCTTCTGATCGGCCACGAAGTCCTCGGTGAGATACTCGTCGATGAAGGTCACGTCATTGTAGAGAGAGCGGACCTCGAAGATCTTTTCTCGCCCGAGCCCGGTCCGGCGGTCCCAATGGCGTCGTAGCTCCCAGTCATCGCAATCGTCCCATTCCTTACCGTACTGCCCTCTATTCCAACGGTCCTCGATGTGCCGGAAGAGCTCGATTCCGAGCTTGTAGGGATTGAGTTGCCCGGGAGCGGTCGCGAGCACGCTCGCACATCGGTCTGCGTAATCGACGATCTCGCTCGCATCGCAGACGCTCTCCGTCATCAGGCGCGAATGCCAATAGCTCGCCCAGCCTTCGTTCATGATCTTCGTCTGCATCTGCGGCAGGAAGTAATAGGCCTCGGTCCGAATCACCGCGAGGCATTCGCGTTCCCAGCGCTGAAGCGGTGCGTTGTCGAGCAGAAAGCCGAGCACGTCCCGCTGGGGCTCGACTGGGAAGCGTTGAGCCTGCTCTGCTTCCTCGGCCATCTTCCTCTTCTGGGACTCGACGAACTCCTCAGGGTTGATGAAGGATTCCATGTAGTCACGGTCGACGCGAAGGAGCGGTACCTCCGGTGCATCGGCGGGCTCTTTCTCCTCGGACGTGCTCGGCGACATATCCTTTGGCAGGAAAGGCTTCTGTGGATCGATCAGGTTTTCGAGGCTCAGACACGCATCGATGAACTGCTCCACCGTTTCGAGTCCGATGCGATTCGCCCACTTCCGGATGATCGCTCCATGGTTGGCCAGCGTGTCGATCCATTTGCGAACGTCGGCCCCGTTCCTCGGGTCGCGCCCTTGGCTCGTCATCCGAAAGCAGAAATTGTTCTTGAAGAAGTCCACGTGCGCGTACACGTGCGCCATCACGAGCTTCTGATCGACCAGACTATTGCCTTCGAGCAGATATGCGATTGCTGGGCTGTTGTTGATCACGAGCTCGTAGATCTTCGAGAGCCCATACTCGTGGCTCTTGCTCAGACGCTCGTACTCCATGCCCCACCGCCAGTGCGGATAGCGTGTCGGAAATCCGCCATAGGCCGCGACTTCGTTCATCTGGTCGTAGCTCAGCACTTCGAAGATCGTCGGAAAGAAATCCAGGCCGACGTTTCGCGCGAACTCTTCGATTCGCTGTTGCTCGTCGCGGAGGTAGTTGGGAAGAGCGGTCTTTAGAGCGAACTGCGCCAAGTGTCACTTCCCCTTTCCGAGAAACACCCGAATGGATTCGACGATCGCATCCCGGTCGCCGATCTCGCTCGTGATGAGTTGCTCGTCGCCCGAAAAGTGCTCCTTCAGATCCTTGATGAACTGTCCGGAACCGTAGGGACTGTCGACCTGTCCGTAGCAGAACACGTTCGACGCAGGAAGCAGAAGCTTCTTGAGGATGTCCACGCAAAGCAACGTGTCGTCGACACTCCAGTTGTCGCCATCGGAAAAATGAAAAGGGTAGATGTTCCACTGCGACGAAGGGTAGTCACGCTCGATCACTTCGGCTGCGAGCCGGTATGCCGACGAAATCATCGTGCCTCCAGATTCCCTCGTCCGGAAGAACGTGTCGCGGTCGACCTCTCGCGCCGCGGCATCGTGAATGATGAAACGCGTTTCGATTCCCTTGTACTGCTTGCGAAGCCAGGTATCGATCCAGAACGACTCGATCCGAACGATTTCCTTCTGTTCGTCGCCCATCGATCCGGACACGTCCATCATGTAGATGATGACCGCGTTCGCGATCGGCTCCTCCTCGGTCTTCCACGATTTGTAACGCATGTCATCACGCGTCGGGATGATCACCGGACGCTTCGGGTCGTACGCGCCAAGCGCAATCTGCCGGCGCAGAGCGCTTCGAAAGGTTCGCTTGAAGTGCCGCAACGAGTTGGGGCCCACGTTGCGGACGCCGATGTAGCGGTCCTTCTTGTCGACGATGGCACTCTTGCCCTTGTTTTCGATGTTTGGGAGCTCGAGCTCCTCGCCGAGGATGTCTGCAAGCTCGTCGAGCGTGAGCTCCACCTCGAGCGCGTGTTCGCCTTCTTGATCGCCCGCCTTCTCTTGGCCGTCGCCATCCTGTTGGCTCCCCGAAAGAGGATCGCCCGGCTCTCCGTCACCTTGAGCGACGCCGCCTTGCTGCTTGTCCCCAAAACGCAGCTTCGGGATGTCGATGTGGGGGATCGGGATCGACACGATGTCTTTGCCCTGTCTTCCGAGCAGCTCCCCTTTCGAGATGTACTTACGAAGGTTCTGACGAATCCGACCGCGAACGATGTTGCGGAACCGGGAATGGTCCTGATCGATTCGCAGTGACACCCGTTACTCCTTCACGTCGCCCCTCGCGAAGATGCTGGCAACGTAAGCGAGCACGTCTGTCGCCGAGGCCTCGTTGTAGCCGTAGTACTTGATGAGCCTGTTCTTGATGATGTCGATTTTGTCCTGCGTCTCTTTGTCGATGACGTTCGACACGAAGCTCGACAGCTTGATGGAGTCTTTCTGGTCTTCGAAGAGCTTCATTTCGAGCGCTCGGCGCAGCCGATCGTTCGTCTCGTAGGTGAACTTCTTCCCTTCGAGTGCGAGGTGGCCGATGAAGTTCATGATCTCGCGGCGAAAGTCGTCTTTGCGAGGGTCGGTGATGTCGATCTTCTCCTCGATGGACCGCATGAGCCGTTCGTCCGGCTCCTCGTCTTTCCCAGTGTACTTGTTCTTGACCTTCTGCTTCATCAGATAGGCGCGGATGTTGTCGATGTAGTTGGCACATAGCCGTCCGATCGCCTCTTCGTCGGCGCTGATGGCCCGCTGAACCTCATTCTTGACGATCTCGTCGTATTCGGTCTTCACGACGCCGATGAGCTCACCGTATCGCTTTCGGTGCTCTTCGCCGACCGTGAGTGATGCGCTGAGCCCCTTCTCCAGCTCGTTGAGCACCATGAAGGGGTTGATGTAGCCCTCGTTGCCTTCGCGGACCAGAGAGTTGCTGATCTTGTCCTGCACGTAGCGAGGCGACATACCCTCGAGGCCCTCGCGGTTTGCTTCTTTGCGAAGCTCTTTGACGTTGTCCTGGGTGTAACCCGGCAGGATTTTGCCGTCGTAGAGCTTGAGCTTCTGAAGCAACGCGAGTTGATGCTTCTTCGGCTCCTCGAGACGGGTCAACACGGCCCACATCGCTGCCACCTCGAGCGTATGCGGCGCCACGTGCTTTCCGCGCAGCCGGGTCGAGCTGAAGTCTTTCTGATAAATCTTGATCTCCTCGCTCATTTTGGTGATGTACGGGATGTCGATCTTGATGGTCCGGTCGCGAAGCGCTTCCATGAACTCGTTGTTGATGAGCTTCTTGTACTCTGCTTCGTTCGTGTGGCCGATGATCACCTCGTCGATATCGGTCTGAGCAAACTTTTTGGGCTTGATCTTGTGCTCTTGGGTGGCACCGAGCAGGTCGTAGAGAAATGCTACGTCCAGCTTCAGGACCTCGACGAACTCGACCACGCCCCGATTTGCAATGTTGAATTCGCCATCGAAATTGAAGGCCCGTGGATCGGAGTCGGAGCCATATTCGGCGATCTTTCGATAGTTGATGTCGCCGGTGAGCTCGGTCGAGTCTTGGTTCTTTTCGTCTTTCGGCTGGAAGGTGCCGATGCCGACGCGATCCTGCTCGCTCAAGATCAAGCGTTTCACCTTGATGTGGTTGCTCATGACTTTGGACCAGTCGCCGTTGTAGCGCTCGAGCAGGCTGCGGAAGATGAAACGGCAGGCGGGATTGAGCTCGCCTGGCACGTGCACGCGCCTTCGGTCGTCGCCTAGCCGAAGCTCCTGCACGGCCTGCTCGCGCCACTCGGCCGGAATCAATCGCAGCGGCTCGTCGTGCATTGGGCACGGAAACACGTCGTCGCCACCCGCCAGCCCAGTCTGATGCAGGTTGGTCCACTCGTACGTGTACAACGCACCTTCGGGGGTTCGAGAGTAGCGTTCGAGACCCTTCTTGAGGAGTCGAGCGATCGTGCTCTTCGACGAGCCGACCGGTCCGTGCAGCAGGATGATTCTCTTCTCCGGCCCATACCCTTGCGCAGCCGCGTGAAGGACGTGCACCAAGCGCATCAACGGGATGTCCAAACCGAAGATCGCATCCTTGCCGTTTTCGATGGGGTCTTTGAAGAACGGGTAGCGGATCAACTTCTTCTTGTTGTCGATGTACTCCTCTTCGCCATAGGAGACGACCATGTCGTAGAGCCGCTGGAACGCGTTGCGCGTGACTTGGGGCCTCTCCCGGATGATTTGAAGGTAGTCTTCGAAGGAACCTTCCCAGTGCAGATCCTGGTAGCGTTCGTAGTCCTGAAGGGCAGCTATCTGCTTGACCATTTCCCCCATCGCAGCGTCCTCCTCATCAATCAGGGTATCATCACACTAGATCCTTGTTAACTTCGAAGCCAGGCGGCGATGCAAGTGGCGGCCACACACAAGAACACAAACCACCTGAGCCCCGCGATGGGCACCTTCAGCATCAGGCGGACGCCGAGGCGAGCACCGAGGATCGACGCGGCCGCGAGCACGATGGCGGGTGTCCACGACACCAGTCCTGCCCAGACGAAAATGCCGAGTGAAACGGTCCCGAACGCCAGCGTGACGACGAGCTTGAGCGCGTTGCCAGCGATGAGGTCGTGACGCAGCGTTCCAACGATGACCCCCAGCAAGAGAAAGCCGACACCGGCCTGGATGAAGCCACCATAGACCCCCGCCAAGAAGAGCCCGGCGTAAGAACGGGGCGCTTCCTGAGGAGCCAAAGGGGGTCCTTCGACGGGGATCAAAGTCTTCTTTCGAAAGGCGATGAGCGCGGCCATGACGACCATCGTGAGCAGCATGATGGGCTTGAGAACCTCTCGTGGCACCCAGGTCGCGAGCAGCGCCCCAACGATCGCTCCAAGCACGGTGGGGATCAGAATTGGAACGATGGCTCCGGTATCGAGCTTGCCCTCACGCCGTAGCGCTGCGGTTCCGGCCACACTCTGCGTGACGACGCCAAGCCGATAAGTCCCGTTTGCGACGTCTGCCGGTAGCCCGAGCGCCATCAATGCGGGAAGCACGATCATGCCACCGCCGCCGGCCATCACGTTGATGACCGTCGCGAGCACTCCGGCGGCTGCGAGGATCGCGAGGCTTTGGTAACTAAGCTCCTCTATCATTCACTTTCCGAGCTGCGCACTATAACCCGTTTTCGTTTCTCGATACCTGACCTACCAAAGCGTGCTAGCGTCCGCTGGCGTGAAGAAGACCTATGTGTTGGACACCAATGTGGTCCTTCACGACCCGTTAGCAGTCTACAAATTCGAAGACAACGCGGTCGTCCTACCCATCTTCGTCATCGAAGAGGTAGACCAGTTCAAAAAAGAGCTGAGCGAGCTCGGGCAGAACGCACGGCAACTCTCGCGGATCCTCGACGAGCTTCGCAGTCAGAACGGGCGGACCCTCGATCAAGGTGTCCCGATTCAAAGCACCGGCGGCGAGCTTCGGGTCGCCGTCCCCGCGGACATGCCCAAGCGATCTCGCGGACCAGGTGAGATGGACCGCTTCATCTTGCAGATGGCGCTCGACCTCAGGGACGAGACCCCCGGCCGGCCGCTCGTCTTCGTCACGATGGACACGAACCTCCGCATCCGTGCCGATGCGCTCGGACTCAAGGCCGAGACCTACGAGGGCGGGCGCGTTGCGATCGACGAGCTCTACTCGGGGGTCGTCACGATCGACGTCGATCGCGCGGTTGTCGATCGGTTGGCTCAACGCGAGCCCGTCGACGCCGATCGGCTCGACGCCGAGCTCTACCCCAATGCGGGGGTGGTCCTTCGTCAGCTCGACAGCCCCAAGCACACCGCACTCGGACGCTTCGATCCAAAAAGCGGGGCGATCGTTCCACTTCGGGTCGGTCGCGAGGGGGTTTGGCGCGTCCGCCCGAGGAACCTGGAGCAATATTTCGCATTCGACATGCTTCTGTCGCCCGACATTCACCTTTTGACGCTCGTTGGGAAGGCTGGCACCGGAAAGACGCTCCTCGCGATCGCTGCAGGTCTTCAGTCCGTCGTTCACGACGACACCTACAGTCGAATGCTCGTCTCCAGACCTATTTTTCCCATGGGGCGCGATGTGGGCTATCTACCAGGGACGGTGGAAGAAAAGCTCAATCCTTGGATGCAGCCGATATTCGACAATCTGGAGTACATCTTCAGTAATGGTCGAGGCCGCATGTCCGATCAACGAAACTACGACGAGCTGGTTACTTCCGGCGTCATTCAGGTCGAGCCGCTCACCTACATCCGCGGTCGCTCCCTTCCGAATCAGTTTCTGGTCGTCGACGAGGCACAGAACCTGACTCCCCACCAGGTCAAGACGATCATCACGCGCTGCGGCGCTGACACCAAAATCGTGCTCACCGGCGACCCCTACCAGATCGACAATCCCTACGTCGACTCCGCGAGCAACGGTCTCACCGTGGTGGCACAGCGATTTCAAAACGAAAAGATCGGTGCCCACGTCACACTCTTGAAAGGTGAGCGAAGTGAGCTCGCAGAGCGCGCGACTGAGCTCCTTTGATCGGCCGCGTGCTCGCCTCAGGGCCGAGCTCGATGTGGCCATGCGTCGCGTGTTCGACGCGGCGCGATTGCTCGTCGGGTCCACCACCCACGGCGATCCGACCGAACGGCAACGTTTGACCGGGTGTGTTGCGAGGGGAGCGCATGCCAAGCCGCGTTGGGAATGGCGGCCCGTCACGGTCGACCGAGGAGTGTGGCGCGAGCTCGTACGCGCGACGAAGCTCGCACGAGATTCCGAGGCCCCCGGGCTCTATCTGCCACGACTCGAAGAGCTCGAAACCGAGTTGCTGCTGCTCGAATCACTAGGCCGTTGGAAGCAGGTTCGCCCGATGGCTGCGCGGCTCTTCGGCACGGGTAGCGAACGCCTATTCGAAAACGCAGAGCACACCGCTCTCGATGCAGCGCATGAGATCCTCGCCCATGCGCCTGTGACGTCGGAGCGGAAGACCGTGCCCGCCGTATCGGCGGAGGGGCTGAATCTACGCGACCTGATGCTGTCGTACGCCAAGCACGTGGGGCTCCAAATTGCCGTGCGGGTCGATCCAGGACTGATCGCGAATGCGGCCGTCGGTGATCGCACCGTCTTCATCGCAGACCGGCTCTTCGGTGCGCACGAGGCGCAGCGTCTCGCGACGCACGAAGTCTACGGGCACCTGGTTTCCGCGTTCAATGGCCGAACGCAGTCGCTCGGAATTTTGGCCATGGGCACTGCCGGCTCCTACGGGGATCAAGAGGGCGTCGCCATCTATCTCGAGGAGCTTGCGGGGTTACTCGACCCGTGCCGCCAACGAACGTTGGCCGGCCGTCTGCTCGCGACGCATGCGATGCATGCGGGTGTTTCATTCGGGGACGCCGCGAGGGCATTGGTCCGCGAGCACGGCTTTTCCGCGGCCGGGGCCGTCACGCTCTGCGAGCGGGCCTTCCGTGCCGGCGGCGTCGCCCGAGATGCCGTGTACCTGACGAGCTGGCTCCGGGTACGCCGTGCCATCGCTCGCCGCGAGACGAGCCTCGGAGAGCTGCAGCTAGGGAAAGTTTCGCTCCTCGCTCTCCCGGAATTGCGACGGCTTGCCCGCGAAGGGCTCGTCAGCGAGCCGCCTTATTTGTCGAATTTGGCGAGAAGCCTCGGAAGAACCGGAGCGGGCACGAGGTTGGAAACGTTGCCGCCGAGCCTTGCCACCTCTTTGACGAGGTTGGATGCCACGTAGAAGTACGCGTCGTTGGCCATGATGAAAACCGTCTCCACCTCCGGGTTCAGATGCCTATTCATGTTGGCCATCTGGAGCTCGTACTCGAAGTCGGCGACGGCGCGAAGGCCTCGCAGGATGACGCGGGCGTTGCGACGGCGCGCGTAGCCGACCAGCAGGCCGTCGAAGCTGTCGACCTCGATGCGATCGGGGCTGGCTCCCATGTCGATGGCGGACTCGCGGATCATCTCCATCCGCTCTGATACGCTGAATAGAGCCTTCTTCGAGTCGTTGTTGAGAACCGCGACGATGATTTTCTCGAAGGCGACCAAACCGCTGTTCAGAATGGAGGTATGCCCCTTGGTGATGGGGTCGAACGACCCGGGATAAATCGCGATGCCTCTCACTACCGGCCTTTCTCGGGTTCGTAAACTCCCAAGCTGATACCGATGCGACCATAGCGGTAGTCTGCCTCTGATGCGAGCCCCTTCGGCCAGGTCCAGTCTCGGTCCGCGGGGTGCTCGATGACGACCCAGGCGCCTGCCATCAGCTGCCGGGAAGCGATTAGGGCCTCGAGAACCTGCGACACCGAGTCGATCTCCGCATAGGGTGCATCGACGAACACCAAGCTGAAGCTCCCGTCCGTGTTTGCAAGCCTTCGCGCGGCCGCAGCCGGATCCTTGAGAAGGTCCAGACGGGCCGTTTTGACCTCTGCACCGAGCCCGAGCTCCTTCGCGCTCTCGGCGACCTGCTTCAGCGCGTGCGGGTCTCGGTCCACCACGAGCGCCTGCGATGCACCCCGGGAGAGCGCCTCGAAGCTGAGCGCCCCGCTGCCTGCAAACAGGTCCAAGACACGCGCGTCGCGAAATGCATCGCGGGATTGTAGCGCCGAGGCGAGCGCTTCCCGTGCACGGTCCGAGGTTGGCCGCGTCCTTCGTCCCTTCGGGGCGCCGAATCTTCTTCCTGAAAGCCGGCCTCCAATCACGCGCATGAGGTCGAACCCCCCCTCGCCGATCGTTCGCGTCGGCCGTTTTGAACGAAAAGCATCCGAAAACTGAAGCTAGCAGCCGGAAACGCGTCGGAGAGGGTAATTGTACTACCCATTACCGAATGCTACGCCCTTAGGGCCTCTGAGGAAGCTTACCGACATGCGGAAGATATGCCTTCGCTGCGGTTCGAAGTTCGGGAGCCGAGCCGACTACTGCCCGCATGATGGCAGCCGGCTGGTCAAAGACGACGAGATTCCGGACCCGTTGCTCGGCGAAGTCTTGCTCGAGCAATTTCGCATCGATGAGCAGATCGGCACCGGTGGGATGGGAACGGTGTATCGCGCGCACCAAACCACGGTGGGCCGCGACGTGGCCATCAAGGTCTTGAGACCCGAGCTGGCACGCGATGAGCAGGCGGTTTTTCGGTTCGAGCGCGAGGCACGTTTGGCGATCTCGCTCGACCACCCGAACTTGGTCCGAGTATTCCTTTCGGGTCGGCTTGGTGACGGCCGACTCTACTTCGTCATGGAGCTTCTCGAGGGCAGGTCGCTTGCGGACGAGCTCGAAGAAACAGGCATCCCGTCCATCGAGCGGGCACTGATCTTGGTCATGAAGCTCTGTGCCGGGCTCGGCGCCGTGCATGCGGCTGGGATCGTGCATCGAGACATCAAGCCCGAGAACGTGTACCTGGTGCGACGCGGAAGGGACAATGACTTCGTGAAGCTCGTCGATTTCGGGATCGCCCGTGTCCTCGAAGCGGAGGGCGGTGGCCCAACCACGACGCAAAGCGGGCGAGTGTTCGGAACTGCGACCTACATCTCGCCGGAAGCTGCGAGTGGGGACGACACCGACCAACGAAGCGACATCTACTCACTCGGCGTGCTGACCTATCAATTGCTCACCGGAGAGCTTCCATTCGACGGGAGCACGGCGGGCGCGGTGTTGATGCAGCACGTTCATCGGGAGCCGCCCCTGCTTCAAACGAAGGGACGAGGGGCGGAAGTGCCCGATGATCTCGCCCGGGTCGTGATGCAAGCGCTCAGCAAACATCCGGATGCTCGGCAGCAGAGCCTTGCGGAGTTCTTGGACGCCCTCGCGGAGGCAGCCAGCCATGCCGGTCTGTTAAAGGACGCACGCGCGCTCCTCTTCGGCACGATCTGGGGGGATGAGTTGGCGGCGCCCGGCTCCTATCTCGCAGAGCTTCTCGGATCGAGCGCCCCCCCGATCTCGGCGTCTCCCTTGGCCGATACCCAGCCGGTCACCGTCCATCGAGACCCGGATGAGGAAGCGCTTCTCTCGTCCGCGCCCGCGCCCTTTGGAACGACGTCGCATGATCTCGTTGCGCCGCCACGGGCCAAGCTCAGGATGCGCGGATGGCTGTGGGCTTCGCTCGGAGTCTTGGCGTTGATGTTCGCAGGCGTGCTGGTGGGAACCTGGTGGTTGCAGCGTGCGCCTCGGGCCGTCGCCGCGGAGCCGAGATCTAGCCCGCCGCCGGCACTGCCACTGCCCGCGGTGGAGCAACCCGCGGTCGAACAAGAGGAGACGTACATCGCGGACGTCGGGACGGACGCACGGCAGACGGAACCGCCAACGATGGAGGTCGAAGCGATCCCCGAGGAGCCGGAGCTCGATTTGGGGTTGCCGCCCGAGCCCGAGCCCAAAAGCCGTGAGGCTCCGGTGAAGAAACGAAGAGCAAAGAAGAAGGCGGTGGGGGGGACGGCGTCCGGGTCAGCGTCTTCGGCAGTGCCGGCGCCGGTGCCGGTGTCCGCGCCAGCGCCAGTGCAGGCGGCCGCGTCTGACGATGGTATCGATTGGACGGTTCCCGACTTTCCGCAGGATTCACCCCGCGCGCCGTCTCCGACCGGCACGCCCGATGCGTCCCCGCGGAACCCCGTCGTCATCGACGAGCCCCCGGCAAAGTAGCCTCTAGGAGAGCTGCCGGGCGAGCTCGCCCGGGTCGGTCACAGGGCTTTCGCACACGAAGTGGCGACACACGTAGGCCGTGGCCTTGCCGTCGACTCGCGGGCGGTCTTCCAAAAGCGGCACGGAGCAAGCCCCGGTGCCGTCGCCGGCGGCGATGACCTGGAAGGGGCGGTACCCGGTGCGCACGACCTCAAGCAAGGGCTCGATCTCGTCTGCGCTTCCGACGAGCGCGACCTCGCGTGGCTCGCTCAGAATGAAGCTCGCGGAATTGAGCCATTGCCCGAAGCCAGAAGGGTACTGGCTCATGAGCTGGCTCATCGTGGCGGTGCTCCGTTCGGCGACCTGCCAGTGGTCACCGTGGCCGAGCAATAGGCTGAGCTTGAGCAACACGAGGGCGGCCATCGAATTGCCGCTTGGTACGGCGTTGTCTTGCAGATCCTTGGGCCTGTGGATCAGCCTCTCGTGGTCGTCCGAGGTATCGAAGAAGCCTCCGTTGTCCGGGTCCCGAAAGTGCGCGAGCATCAGCTCGGCGAGCTCCCGCGCCCAGTGAAGCCACCGAGTCTCGAAGGTGGCTTCGTAGAGCGCGACAAGGCCATCGGCGAGGAAGGCGTAGTCTTCGAGATAGGCGTTGTACTTGGCCTTCGAGCCTGCCTTCCAGGTTCGCAGGAGGCGTCCGGAATCGCGCCGCATCGTTCCGTGGAGGAACTCCGCGTTGGAGGTCGCCGCCTCTAGGTAGTCCGGCCGGCCGAGGACGCTCCCAGCTTCCGCGAACGCCGCGAGCATGAGCCCGTTCCACGACGTCAGAACCTTGTCATCGAGGCCTGGCCAGATGCGCTTCGAGCGCCGCGCGTAAAGCTTCGAACGTGCTTCGGCCAGTCGCCTTTCGAACTCATCGACGTCGAGCTCCAGCTGTGCCGCGAGGGCCTTCGAGTCGAGATGCACGTTCAAGACGTTATGACCCTCCCAGTTGCCCTCCTCGGACACGCCGTAGACACGCATGAACGCGTCCGCCTCCTCGCCCAAGACCTCGCGAATCTCACTCGCCGACCACACGTAGAACTTGCCTTCAACGCCTTCGCTGTCGGCATCTTGGCTGCTGTAGAAACCACCGTTCTCGTGGCGCATCTCTCTCAGCACGTAATCGAGGGTCTCTTCGGTGATGCGGCGGTAGAAGTCGCTCTGAGTGAGCTGCCAGGCATGTAGGTAAACCCGGGCGAGCTGCGCGTTGTCGTAAAGCATCTTCTCGAAGTGTGGAACCAGCCAACGGTGGTCGACGGAGTACCGGGCAAAACCGCCGCCGAGCTGATCGTACATCCCGCCTTCAGCCATCCTCCTCAGCGTGACCTCCGCCATCTGCAGGGCGGTCTGGCTCCCGCTGCGAAGGAATTCCCGCAGCAACAGCTCGATGGTCATCGGCTGAGGGAACTTCGGCGCATCCCCGAACCCGCCCCACTCGGGGTCGAACCTCTGGCTGAGGCCGCGGAGCGCCTGAGAGACGACGTCCGCATCGAGCGACTTTTCTTCGAAGCCGACGCTCGAGAGGGCCTGCAATCGCTCGGCGACCTCCGAAGCGCTACCCATGACGTTGTCTCGATCGCGTTGCCACGCTTGACTGACGCCGGTCAGAATCTGACGGAAGCTCGGCATGCCGTGCCGTGGCTCGTTCGGAAAGTAGGTTCCGGCGTAGAACGGCTTACCTTCGGGTGTGAGGAACACGGTCATGGGCCAGCCGCCGCGGCCGACCATGGCGTTCACGGCCTGCATGTAGATGCTGTCGATGTCGGGGCGCTCTTCGCGATCGACCTTGACGTTGACGAAGTCGGCATTCATCTGCGCGGCGGTCGCCTCGTCTTCGAAGGACTCGTGGGCCATCACGTGACACCAGTGACAAGCTGCGTACCCGATGCTGAGCAGAATCGGTTTGTCCTGCTCTTTGGCCAATCGCATTGCCTCCTCACCCCATGGGTGCCAATCGACCGGATTGTCGACGTGCTGCAGTAGATAGGGGCTCGTCTCGTGCTGAAGGTGATTGGGCATACGGTGCCCAGTCTGTGCGGCTCTCGGCGTCGAGGTCAACGGGAGTCGACGCGTTCCGAGCCCGCGGTTCTCTCATCGCCAAGCGAAGAGAGGTTGGTCGTAGTGGGCGACGCGTGTATCGCGGCCGTGAATGGCCACCTCGCGAAACTGAAAGATCACCGCAGCGGTGGGCGCGAAGATGTCCTGACCGAGGATTCGTACCGATATCACGGGGCGATCGCTTTCCTCGAGCTCGAACAACTTGGGGATTCCCGGTGCATCGAGACTCGCAATGGGGATTCGGTGAGCTTCGGCGACTTCCTCTGGGTTCGGCCGTAGAGCCCGCTCGCCGCCGGCCCAGATGACGACGGGCGTGATTCGAAACCCCGACCGGGTGGGGTAGTCGTCGAGCAGCCCGAGCACTCGATCCGCAGTGCAGTCGAGTCCGACTTCCTCCCCGAGCTCGCGCAAAGCCGCGCGGACAGGGTCCTCCCCTTCGTCGATGCGGCCCCCGGGGAGGGCCCACTGCCCGCTGTGGTCGCGAAGGCTCGGCACGCGGCGGGTGAGCACGAAACAGGCCTCACCGCTCTCGTCGGCGACGATCGTCAGGGCCACTGCCGCTGGGCGAAGGGAAGCTCGGGCCTCGGTGGCGCGCTCGTGAACAGCGAGATTCGCAGCGATCCGCGCGCGGAGGGCTTCGTCTGCCGGGAGCGACACTTCCTCTTGCGTTGCATCGAAGCTCGACATGGAGCCTGTATAGAGGGCAGAGACCCTTTTTTGAAGGGGCTGGCTGAAATCATCGAACCAACGGAGCAACCATGCCGAGAGTCCTTTACGAAAGAGACGGTCGAATCGGCCGTATCACGCTGAACCGGCCCGAGGTGATGAACGCGATCGACGACGAGCTTCCGGCTGAGCTCGCCGATTGCGTATCCCGAGCCAACTCCGACGAGAACGTCCACGTGATCGTGTTGTCGGGAGCGGGGCGAGGGTTCTGCGCCGGTTATGATCTACGGTACTACGCAGAGGCGAGCGGGTCGGCATCGGGAACGCAAGAGATGCCATGGGACCCGATGAAGGACTACGCGTTCATGATGCGAAACACCGAGCTCTTCATGTCGCTTTGGCGTTCCTACCGGCCCGTCCTCTGCAAGGTTCACGGATATGCCGTGGCCGGAGGCTCGGACATCGCTCTTTGCTCCGACCTCATCGTGATGGCAGAGGATGCGCGCATCGGATACATGCCCGTCCGGGTCTGGGGCTGCCCTACGACCGCAATGTGGGTGTACCGGCTCGGTCCGGAGCGCGCCAAGCGCATGCTGTTCACCGGAGACGTGATCGACGGCATAGAAGCCGAGCGAATCGGTCTGGTCCACAAAGCCGTCCCCGCCGATCGGCTCGATGCGGAGGTCGAGGCGCTTGCCGAGCGCATCTCGACGGTTCCGATCAATCAGTTGATGATGCAGAAGCTCGTCATCAATCAGGCCATCGAAGCCATGGGGATGCATCAAACGCAGATGTTTGCGACGGTCTTCGATGGCATCACGCGCCACTCTCCAGAAGGCATCCATTTCAAACAAAGGGCCGAGAAAATGGGCTGGAAACAAGCCGTGCGGGAACGAGACGAGGGGACCTTCGACTGGACGGCCAATCGGCCGTTCGACGAGACCTAGCGGGTCCTCTGGTTGAGCCCTATCGTCTCCAGGATGCAGGTCATCCCCATTCCGTGTTTGAGTGACAACTACGCGTATCTCGTGATCGAGAATGGCCGGGCAGCAGTCGTCGATCCCTCGGAGGCTGACCCGGTCTTGAGAGCGGTCCACAAAGCGAACGTACCACTGAGCGAAATCTGGCTCACCCACCATCACTGGGATCATGTCGGTGGGATCGAACCGCTGATGGAGGAGTGCGCGATCCAACACGTGCGCGGCTCGCTCTACGACTCGGAGCATCAGCGAATCGCCAAGCAGACCGAAGCGCTTCGCGACGGCGATTCCTTCGAGTTCGGCGGTGTGAGGGTCGACATCCTCGAGATCCCCGGCCACACGCTCGGCGCGATTGCATTCATCGCCGCAGGCAACCTCTTCAGCGGGGATACGCTCTTCATTGCAGGTTGCGGACGGGTCTTCGAGGGCACCATGGAGATGATGTCGCAGTCGCTGATGAAGCTTCGCGCTCTACCCCCGGACACCAAGCTATGGTGCGGTCACGAATACACGGTGAACAATCTTCGATTTGCAAAGACCATCGAGCCCGACAACGCCGAAGTCGGACGCGCCCTCGAAGACGCAACCGCCGCTCGCAACGCCGGCCGCTTCACCGTCCCTGGACGGCTCGCCGAGGAGCTGATGACCAACCCATTCCTTCGTTTCGACGAGCCGCGCATCGCGGCCGGGCGCGACCCCGTTTCTGCATTCACCGCGATTCGGCAAGCCAAAGACCGCTTCTAGCGGCGCATTTTATCGAGCGTCCGCTTCATCGCGGAGAGCATCGTGCTTCTCGGCAGGAGCTTGCCGGCCAACCCCACGAACAGGCGGTCCCCTGAAGTCGGGATCACCGACGGCCTGCTCCCAAGAGCTCGAAGCGCTCCGGCCGCGACGGTTTCGGGCTCGCCGAGCGGGATGTAGAACGGTAGGTTCTGGTCGAGGCGCTGGTCTTGGATCGGCTTCGTGTTGGTCATGCCCGGACACACGGCAAGCGCGTCGATGCCGCTTCCTCGAAGCTCCGACCAAAGACCAGAGGCGAGGTTCAAGCCATAACCCTTGGTCGCGGCGTAGTGAGCGAAGTAGGGGGAACCGGAGAACCCCGAGGCGGAGGACACGATGATGATCGCGCCACGGCCCCGGGAGGCCATCGCTTCTCCGAGCACGTGCGTCAACACCAAGGTCGCGCGGCAGTTCACGTGCAACGTCTCCAGATGGGCATCGAGGGAGAGGTCGAGGAACCGGCCGATCGACGAGATGCCCGCGTTGTTGACGAGAAGGCCGATCTCGGAGTTGCTTGCCCACTCGCGTGCTTGGTCCGAGAGCCCGGGCTCGGCCAGGTCGCAGAGGATCGCGCGCGCATCGATACCGTGTTCCGCCGCTAGCTCTCGGGCGAGCTCTCGCGTCGAGTCTGCTTCGCGGTCGACGAGCAGTAGACCAAACCCCTCTGCCGCGAGGCACCTCGCAAATGCCCGCCCGATCCCTCGCGCGGCTCCGGTGACGAGCGCGTAGCTTCCGTAGCGGGCCCGTAGCCCGAGCGTCTTGGCCAAATCCTGCCCCCTAAGCCGTGGTCAATCGACCCTTCACACGAGTGCGATCGTGAATCCAGAAGCCGAGCCCGACGACCAAAAAGCCGACGAGCCCACCAATTCCGTAGAACGGGGCGAGCCAGGTCGGCGCTCCGAAGGTGAGGTCGCGAGAAGTCCTGGTCAGGGCAAGCAGGGTACCTTGGGCAATCGCGACCGCGACTACCGATTCGCTTCGTACCCGGAGGTAGACCAACACCCAGGAGGCGACGATGCACCAGGGCAGGGCGAGCGCCACGCTCCAAGGTCCCGGTTCGCCGTACAGATTCCCAATTGCGATCGAAGGAGCGAGCCACAGCCACCACAAGAGTCCGATCTTGGTCGACCGTGCCCAAAACCCGCCGGGCACCTCGCGAAAGTAGTAGCCGCGCAGCGCGATCTCCGTGCAGAGCCCCGGGATGAGGTTGAACGTCAGTCCTGCCGGCATTCCCATGACGATCAACATCCACGGATGTGGCGGGGGGTTCTCTGCTAGGTATTGCTCGAATTGAGCGAGTGGAACCGTCGAGCGCTTCGTCTCGATCAACTGTTCGACCGTCAGCACCGGCTCGAAACCCGCGGCCCACGGGACGAGCATGCCGATGAGAAGGACGGCGACTGGCAGCAGCCACGCGATGCCCCACCACCGATTCAACGAAAACCGAACACCGAGCGGCTTCAGGATCGGTTGCTTCAGCCATGGCCCCTGCACGATGAGAATCGCCACCAACGCCGGCACGCCGTACCAAAATGCGACGGAGCGGCCCGCCGCGCCGGACCATTCGACGTTGGCGAGCCACATGCCGAGAACCGGCGTCCAGCTTCCGATCGCCATGAGTGCGAACGGAACCCAGATCAATCGTGCCTTGGTGACTTTCGGGCTCACCGAAAGCGTTTCCACGCGGCGAGCTCGGCATCTTGAAACGCCGCGTAGCGCTTCTGCAGGCGGACGAGCTCTCCATAGACGCGAGGCATCTGCGGCGCCAACCCGAGCAGCACGTGCCCGGTCGCTTCTGCGTCTCCCGCTGCGCGGTGCGCCTCCTCGAGCGGGATTCCGAGGTGCTTTGCGACATCGCCGAGGCGTCGGCTCTGGAGCTCCTTGAGGATCTCACGCGCCCACACCAGGGGATCGACCCAAACGACGTCGTCGCGCGCAGCAGGCGGCATGTCTCCAGGAGTCATTCCGGTCGGTGCCGCCCGCCTCACCTCGGCGAGTAAGAACCCGCGGTCGAACGAGGCGTTGTACGCGACCGGAAGCTTCCCCTGCAAAGCGTCGAGCAGTCGTGGCATGATCGCCGCGAAGTCGGGCGCGCCGGCGAGCTCTTCATCGGTGATGCCGTGAACCGCTCGCGACTCCTCCGGCACGGGGATCCCTGGATTGACGAGCAAGCTCTCGCGGCTCGTCACCCGGCCCTTGTCGAACGTGACGAGCCCGATCTCGATGACGCGGTCGGTCTCGGGATCGCGCCCCGTCGTTTCGAAATCGATGACCGTGAACGGGATATTCTCCCACGACGATCCGGGTTCGAACTCGTGACACAGTCCTTCGACGTTCTGGATCGCGTCGGCTATCAGGTCGGCAATCCCCGGATAGTGTCGCCCGGTCGGAAAACACCCGCACGCATCGGCTCGTCCCCGCACGACGGGAACATGCACTGCATGGCCGCCCGGGCGCAAGTCGTATAAAGAAAGGTTGGTGACTTCGACGTATCGGACGCGCTTCGCCCCCTCACCAACCGGCAAGATGCATGTCGGGCACGCGCGAACCGCGCTCGTAACCTGGCTTCAGGCGCGAAAGCTCGAAGGACGCATCGTGATGCGGATCGAGGACCTCGACGGTCCGCGGGTCGTACCGGGAGCCGCCGACGAGATCTGCCATGAGCACGAGTGGCTCGGGCTCGACTGGGACGAAGGCCCCGTGTACCAATCTTCGCGCGAGGAAGCCTATGAGAAAGCGCTTGCTCAGCTCGAGGCAGCGGGGCTCGCCTATCCGTGCACGTGCTCTCGCAAAGAAATCGCCGGGATCGCGAGCGCGCCCCACGGAGAGGAGGGGCCCCGTTATCCTGGGACCTGCCGCACGGGCGTCACCAAGCCTGGCAGACCCGCGGCGCTTCGATTCCTCTTCGAAGATCCCTCACCCGGGTTCGAGGACGTGCTGTGCGGGCCGATCCGAGCGGGTCAGGTGGGCGGCGACTTCGTGCTCCGCCGCGCCGACGGGCTTTGGGCATATCAGCTGGCGGTCGTCGTCGACGATGCCGAAGCGCGCATCAGCGAAGTGATCCGGGGCGCAGACCTGCTGTCGTCGACCCCGCGTCAGATCGCGCTCTACCGCGCGCTCGGCCACCGGGTGCCGAGGTTCGCCCACGTGGGCTTGGTGCTCGACTCCGAAGGCAGACGGCTTTCGAAGCGTGAGGGGTCGACGTCGATCGAGTCGCTCCGAGACGCTGGCCGCTCGGCCGAAGAGGTCATCGGTCAGCTGGCGTGCTCACTCGGCCTGACCGAGACTGCCGAGGCGGTTCGAGCCGAAGAATTGATTCCGGGCTTCGAGTTGAAGGCGATCTCGCGATCCTCGTTCACCTGGGATCAGAGAGGTTGACATTAATCGAAATTTCGCCCCTGATTTGGGGCGAGATGGATTGAGGATGAGGCTGTGACTTCGAGCGAAAAGCTGATGGAGCTCGCGGAGCGACTAGCGGAGCTCGACCCCGTCAGGACCTATCCTCACCGGGGAGCAACCTTGCTCGCAGGGCTGGTCGGAGCTCGCTCGTTTCGGCTCGAACGTCCCGGCGCCGATCCCGTGACCGGGGAGTTTGCTCTCACCAGCCCGGATCCGACCATCTCGTTGCCTCTTCGTCAGGGACGCAGCGCCACTGGGACTCTTCATCTCGAGATCGTCGGAGACGCCCCCGCCGGAAACCAGCTGGAGCTCTTGAAATGGGCGTCGAGGCTCTATGCCAGGGGGCTCGACTACACGACGCGACTCACCGATGAAGGGAGCCGTAGACCGGGCGAAGCCGTGGAACAGACCGTACGCCGTGCTCCGCTCACCCCACGAGAGCGCGATGTCGTTTCGCTCCTCGTCGCGGGGTCCAGCACACGTGAGATCGCGGCGGAGACCGGACTCACCGTGTCGACCGTCAACACCTATCTCAAACGCATCTTCTCCAAGCTCGGAGTGCATTCGAGGGTCGAGCTCATTGCCCGCATGGCTGGGACGGCTACGATCCCCCCGCGACCCAACTACGAAGCGCCGCACCCCGATCGATGAAAAGAGACGACGAGCTCACGCACTTGGATCAGCACGGCCAGGCCCGCATGGTCGACGTCGGCGCAAAGGAGAGGACGTCGCGGGAGGCGCGGGCTCGCGCGACCTTGCGAATGAACCCAGAGACGCGCCGCTTGCTGTTGTCTGGCGAGTCACCCAAAGGCGACGCGCTTGCAACCGCACGGATTGCAGGGATTCAGGCGGCCAAGCGGACCGCAGAGCTCATTCCGCTCTGTCATCCTCTCGCGATCACCGGCTGCGAGGTGACGCTCGCGCCCGCCGATGACGAACAACGATTCGTCATCGAAGCATCCGTTCGTTGCGCCGATCGCACGGGCGTCGAGATGGAGGCGCTCACCGCGGCAACCGTCGCGGCGCTGACCCTCTACGACATGCTCAAGGCCATCGATCGGGGCATGGCGATCGAAGAGGTGGTGTTGCTCGAGAAGAGCGGCGGGCGGAGCGGTCACTACCAGCGGTAGGGCTAGTCGCTGCGGACGACTCGGCGAAGCGCGTGCCAGTCATCCTGCGTGAGCTCGCGAGTCACGAGTAAGACGGCAACGGAGCACGCGAAGCCCAAGATCAGCGCTGCGACCGCCATCAAACGCGAATCGTTCGGGACCGCGCCCGCAGCTGCGTATCCCGCTCCTGCGGCCAGCAGCCCGCGGAGCCAAGTCAAGGCTGGGATGAAGACCCCGAACGACCGATAGATCACCCACGCCGACAGAACGAGGGCGACCAGCATGCCCACAGCAGTCCCCGTTGCGGCTGCCGCGAGGGTTTGGCCTCCGAGACCGGCACGCATCACCAAGACACGGTTCGCCACCATCACGACGAGCAGTGACACGGCAGCGATCAGAGCGGCGACAGACGGCTTCCCGGCTCCGCTGATCGCCGTCGCCCCAACGGCGAACAACGCGAATGCCGCGACGCCGAAGACGAGAATCGAGAGCGCCGGAGCCCCCGCAAGGTAATCGGCCGGGTATGCGAGCCGCATGACGCCGTACGCTGCACCCGACATCGGCGCTGCAAACAGCAGCAGGAGCAGCAAAGAAAAGCGCATCGCGTGCTGAATCGTCGAACGAGCCGCCTCCCGATTACCGCTCGTGGTCGCTTTGCTGATCATTGGAAACACGACGAATGTCATCGAGATCATCAACTGATACGGCACGAAGGCAAAGGTCTGAGCGGCTCGGTAATAACCGACGTATTGGTTGGCGAGGTCGACCGCCGCTTGGCCCGTCAGCGCGGCACCGAGAGCGATCTCGGTTGCGCTACGCTTGAGTACCTGTAGGTCGATCATCAGCATGCCGTTGAGGCACACCTGGTAGGTCCAGATCGGTGCCATGAAGCCGATCCAGCGACGGAGCGGGATTGGCTCTCCGCGCTGCCCGGATCCGATCCAAATCAAGCTGAAGGACAAGATGGTCGCGGACGCGGCTGCAAAGCCGGCAACCGCCCCAATCGCACCGAACCCGATGGCTGCTCCGATGAGGATGCCAAGCGTCCGCAGCGTCGAGAAGAGAACGTCCAGCCGGGCTTGCTTTGCGAACCAATGCCTGCCGTTGAGGCTTCCGACGACGGCAGCGTAAAGAGCGTACGCAAACACGACGATCGAGGCGACGCGGACCAGGCGCGTGAGCTGATCGTCCAGAAGCAGGCGCGAGATCACCGGCGCAATCACGAAGAGACCGAGTGCCAGACCCCCCCCGACCAGCGTTTGAACACGCAGGCCCTGTCGAAGGGTCGCCTCGGCGCGAGTCTCGTCTTCGCTCACGAACTTCGAGACCGATTGGATCGTCGCAACGATCAGAACGTTGGTGAGGATCGCCACACCGCTCATGGTCGCGGAGTAAAGGCCGAAGTCCTTGGCTTCGCCGAAGATACGCGGAAGCAGAAGCTGGACCGCGTAACCGGTGACGATGAAGTACACCTTGGCGCCGGCAATCGACACCAGGCCCCGCCCCGCACGCCGCGCGTCTTCCGTGGAATTCACCGCGGCGGGTTGTGCCGCCCTCAGACTTCGTGGTCAAGGGTTGACTTGGTTCCAGCCATGACGCCAACTACGGACCAGTGAGGCCGTTGATGTTCAAGCCGAGGCGGGGGTCATACGGCCGCTTGATCTCGGCAGCGGGCGTGCTGGCGGCCGTCGTGGTCGTTGGAGCTACATCCTATTATAGCGTTGGCGCGGGGAAATGGTCCTGGTTCGACTGCTTCTACATGACGGTCATCACGCTTTCGACGGTCGGCTTTGCCGAAACGCTCGAGGGCATGAACGAGATCCCCGAAGCCCGTGCGGTGACGATCTCTCTGATTATACTCGGAAGCGGAACGCTCCTTTATTTCATTTCTAGTCTCACCGCTTTGATCGTAGAAGGTGATTTGCAGGGAATTCTGAGGCGTCGAAGCATGCAGCGCGCAATCAGCACACTGAACCAACACGTCATCGTCTGCGGCATCGGCACGACGGGTCGTCACATCGCAACCGAGCTGAGAGCGGTGGGGGTTCCCTTCGTCGTCGTCGACCTCGACGGTCACAGGCTCGACGAGCTCGCCGAGGAGTTCGACGACGGCCTCCTCTACGTTCATGGCGATGCAACCGACGATCACGTGCTCGAGCTGGCCGGCATCGAGCGCGCGCGCGGCGTGATTTCCGCGCTCAACGACGACAAGGCCAATTTGTTCGTGACGATCAGCGCGCGTGCCCTCAATCCGAAGGCTCGCATCGTCGCAAAGTCGATCGAGGCATCCACCGAGGCCAAGCTACGCCGGGCAGGCGCAGACGCCGTCGTCGCACCGAACTACATCGGCGGCGTCCGGCTCTTCAGCGAGATGGTCAGCCCCAAGACAGTCGCCTTCCTGGACAAGATCGTGCAGTTTGGAGGGGGGATCAGCGTAGGCCTCGAAGCGATCGACATCGCTCCCGGGAGCCCGCTCGTCGGAAAGCGCCTCGCCGAGACGGACATCCGAAAGGCCGGCGCCCTGGTGGTCGCGGTGCACCGATCCGATGGCGACTACGTGTACAATCCCGGCAGCGAGCAGCTGCTCGAAGCTGGGGATTCCCTGATCGTATTGGCGGATTCTCGCGACGTCGCCGCGCTCCGACAGTCGGCGGGGGGTTGAGCAGGGTCCCCCGACCTGGTTTTGTCGACCGATTTCGGTGGTGATCGTGGGCCGGCAAAGGCCTTGACGGTCATTGATGGGTGGTTAGGTTGCGACGACCCGGGTGGTGAAACCAGGGCAAGAAGGAGACCAAAGAAAATGGGAAAAATCATCGGCATCGACCTCGGGACGACCAACTCCGTCGTCGCGGTGATGGAGGGCAAAGACCCGAAGGTCATCGTCAACGAGGAGGGTGACCGGCTCACACCTTCGGTAGTGGCATGGGACGACCAGGGCGAAGTCCTCGTCGGTCAGATCGCGAAGCGACAGGCGATCACGAATCCTGAAGGTACCGTCTATTCGGCCAAGCGTTTCATGGGCCGCCGTTTCGACGAGCTCGGGGACGACGCCACTCGCATGCCCTACAAAGTTCTCCAGCGAGAGAACGGCGATGCGGGTTTCGAAGTCCGAGGGAAGAAACTCTCGCCTCCGGAGGTTTCGGCACAGGTGCTTCGCAAGCTGAAAAAGGCCGCGGAGAACTACCTCGGAGAGACCGTCACCGAGGCTGTGATCACGGTGCCCGCCTACTTCAACGATTCCCAACGTCAGGCTACCAAGGACGCTGGCAAGATTGCGGGCCTCGAGGTCAAGCGAATCGTCAATGAGCCGACAGCTGCCGCGTTGGCATACGGCCTCGACAAGACCGAGGACCATCTCATTGCCGTCTATGACTTCGGCGGCGGCACGTTCGACATTTCCATCCTCGAGGTCGGCGACAAAGTCGTCGATGTCATAAGCACCAACGGAGACACACATCTCGGTGGCGATGACGTCGATCAGCGGGTCATCGAGTACCTCGTGGCGGAGTTCAAGAAGGACACCGGCATCGACGTCGGCAAGGACAAGATGGTCGTGCAGCGGCTCAAGGATGCAGCGGAGAAAGCGAAGATCGAGCTCAGCAACAAGCTGGAGACCACGGTCAACCTGCCGTTTCTCACCGCGGACGCAGCTGGGCCGAAGCATCTGAACATTCGGATCACCCGCGCCAAGTTGGAGTCGATGATTAGCGACTTGGTACAGCGCACACTCGAACCCTGCAAGAAGGCTCTTTCCGACGCCGGCAAGACGGCATCGGACATCGCTGAGGTCGTTCTGGTCGGAGGGTCGACGCGCATCCCGATGGTGCAGGAGGCAGTGACCAAGTTCTTCGGCAAGGAGCCTCACAAGGGTGTGAACCCAGACGAGGTCGTTGCACTAGGCGCAGCGGTTCAAGCAGGCGTGCTCTCGGGAGACGTGCAGGACATGGTTCTCCTCGACGTCACCCCGCTCAGCTTGGGTGTCGAAACCCTCGGCGGCGTGATGACCGCGTTGATTCCACGGAACACCACCATCCCGACCCGAAAAGAAGAAGTGTTCTCGACCGCCGAGGACAGCCAGACGAAGGTCGAGATCCACGTGCTTCAAGGTGAACGAGCCGAGGCAGTCAACAATCGGACGTTGGGGCGCTTCCATCTCGAAGGCATCATGCCTGCACCCCGCGGCATTCCGAAGATCAAGGTCATCTTCGACATCGACGCCAACGGCATTCTGTCCGTGACCGCGAAAGACGAAGCCTCTGGAAAAGACCAGAAGGTCACGATCACTTCGAACAGCGGTCTTTCCGAGGATGAAATCCAGAAGATGGTCCAGGATGCGGCGGCTCACGAAGAGGACGACCGCAAGCGCCGCGAGCAAGTCGAGGCCCGCAACAAGGCCGACCAGCTCGCCTATGGGGTCGAGAAGGCCTTGGAAGAGGTCAAGGACAAGCTCCCTGCCGATAAAGTCGCGGAGGTCCAGGGCAAGGTGAAGTCTCTTCGAGATGCCATCGAGGCGAACGACACCGCCGCAATGGCCAAGCACAGCGACTCCCTCGAGGCTGCCATGAAGGAGATCGCCAAGGTGGCCTACAGCTCGGCCGCCGCTGCCACCGACGGTGCTTCGGATGGAGCGACTGCGGCCGGCGGTGCCGACGAGTCCGAAAAGGGCGACGACGACGTCATCGACGCGGAGTTCGAGGAAGGCGACTAACCGCCTCCCCGATCGGCCCTAAAATGCCCCGCGAGGCTTCGTGCAGCGCGGGGCTCTTCATTGTGTGCTTGCCGGAAGCCAGTCTACCCCTATTGTACTAGGGAGCGGCTGCCCGAAGGCGGGGGCTTCGTTTCATATGCCGGCATTAGACATTCCTTTCTTCGGCACGCTGATCCTGTGCCTCATTCTGGTCAGTGCGTCCTATACGATGGCGATGGCAATGGGCGCGGGCCGGGGGCGGGCCCACCTGCTTCCGTCGGCACGTTGGGGCACGTACGCGACCTGTGCGCTCGTCGTCGTCGCTGTCTGCGTGCTGGCCTATGCCTTTCAAGTCCACGACTTCCGCATTCGATACGTCGCACGTTACAGCGATCGCTCGATGCCCTGGTGGTATCTGATCGCATCGCTGTGGGGCGGCCAGGACGGCTCGCTACTGTGGTGGGCCTTTCTGCTCTCCGGCTACACCTTCTTCGCGACGCGCTGGTTGCGCGGTCGCTATACCGAGCTCCAACCGTGGATTCTCGCCACCTTGATGAGCATTCTGATCTTCTTTGCGGTCTTGATGCTCTTTGCCGCCAATCCGTTTGCGACCTACATCCGCACGACTCCGGGAGACGGCGAAGGCCTCAACCCGCTTCTGCAGAACTACTGGATGGCCATCCATCCTCCTTCCCTGTACATGGGGTTCGTCGGCTGGTCGGTGCCTTTCGCGATCCTCGTGGCAGCGCTCATCACTGGGCGTTTGGGCAACGAGTGGGTTCGCGCCGCGCGCTTGTGGTCGATGATCGCCTGGACCTTCCTGTCGCTCGGTCTCTTGCTCGGTTGCCTCTGGTCCTACGAGGAGCTCGGGTGGGGCGGATACTGGGCTTGGGATCCAGTCGAGAACGCGTCGTTCCTGCCGTGGTTGGTCGGCACCGCCTATCTGCACTCCGTCCTGATTCAGGAGCGGAGGAACATGATGAAGGTCTGGAACGTGTTTCTGTTGTCGCTGACCTTCGTCCTCACGATTTTCGGCACGTTCTTGACCCGCTCGGGCCTCATCGCGAGCGTGCACTCGTTTGCCCGCTCCGACATCGGGAAGTACTTCATCTGGTACTTGGCCTTTTTGATCATCGGAATCGCCATCTTGATGGTTTGGCGCCTCCCCAAGCTCAAGGCCGACAACGAGATCGAGTCGCTCATCAGCCGAGAGTTCGCCTTCTTGCTCAACAACTGGGTGCTGCTCGGGATGATGGTGTTCGTTCTGATCGCGACCACGTTTCCTCTCATCAGCGAGTTGCTGAGAGACGAGGAGGTGACCGTCGGACCTGGCTTCTACAACAAGTGGATGGTGCCGCTTGGAATCGTGCTCCTGTTCTTGGCCGGGCTCGGCCCCCTGGTTGCGTGGCGAAAAGCGACCGGGTCGAAGCTCGGGCGGGCACTCGTCGTTCCGGTCGGCGTTGGTGTGACCATCGCGGTGCTTCAGTTCCTCTTCGGTGCTCGCCTCGGCTACCCTCCGATCGTCGAACCGACCGAAATCTACGACACGGCCACTGGCACCATGCTCGCATGGATGTCCGCGGTCGCGCCGGCCGTCTCCTTTGCAACGTGTGGCTTCGTGCTCGCGAGCGTCGGGCAAGAGTTCTGGCGCGGCATCCGGGTGCGCATGAGCAAGGGTGAAAACGTCGGCACCGCGATGGTGCGGCTCGTGTCCAAAGGGCGTCGCCGCTACGGAGGGTACATCGTTCACGTCGGCGTCGTTCTCATGTTCGTCGGTTTCACTGGTGCTGCCTACGACATCGAGCAGGAAAGCGCGCTTCGTCCGGGTGACACCATGTCGGTCGGCAAACACACGGTGCGTTACGACCAGCCCCGAATGGAGGCTGACCCGAACAAGCGGATGATCTTCACGGACATGACGCTGTTCGACAAGAGCGGAAACGAGAAGGGTCAGGTCGCGCCCGCGAAATTCATCTATCGAACGCACCCCCAGATGCCGACGACGGAGGTGGCAATTCAAAGCCGTCCTTCCGAGGATGTCTACGTGATCATGAGCACGGTCGACCCGTCGACTCGCCGCGGAACGTTTCGAGTCATCATTCGTCCCCTGGTAGCGTGGATTTGGTTCGGCGGAATCGTGCTCCTTCTCGGTGCGATCCTCAGCATGTGGCCCACCGGGCGCGAGCTCCTCAGGGAAGAAGCATTTCGCCCATCCCGATTTCGTTTCTCTCCTGCGACGGCGGTCGTGGCGTTGGCGATCTTGATCGCGACGATGGTGGCCTGGGCCGGGGTCGCATCGGCTCAAAACGACAGCAGCAGCTCGCTTCATGCCGGGTCGGTCGTCATCACCGACCCCGTCGAGCGGCAGCTCTTCGCTCGCTTGCTGTGTCAATGCGGCGATTGTGCGAGGCTTCCCCTCGATACCTGCGCATGCGGTTGGGCCGACGACAAACGTGCGGAGATTCGCGACCTTCTTGCTGCGGGCGAGGAGCCGACCAAGATTCAAGAATCGTATCGGGCACAATTCGGCGCCAAGGCGCTTGCCATTCCGTCTGATCAGGGACTCGACCGCGCGCTTTGGGCGGTTCCCGTGGCTGCTATGGTCTTTGCGGTCGGTTTCATCGTGGTGCTCGGGCGCAGATGGCAGCAGCGGGGAGTCAGAACGGAGTTCGCCGCGCAGGCCACGGCCAGCGGGGAGCTGCACTACGACTCCCGCCTCGACGACGAGCTCGATCGCCTGGAGGAAAACGGATGAGCGACTTTCTGCCATGGTTGTTCATCATAGCTGCAGCGACAGCTCTGGTCGCTGCGCTCGGAAGCTTGTGGCAGAGTCTCAGCCTTGCGCTCTCCGACGAGGTCTATGGCGATGTCCGGGCGCAGCTCATGAGCGATGCACGCCGCTCGTTGTTCGCGGAGAAAGAAGCTTTGCTTCAGGAGATTCGTGACGTCTCCTTCGAGCACGATGCAGACAAGCTCTCGGATGTCGACTTCGAAGAGCTCAATGCAAAGCTCCGCGCTCAGGCCCGGCACATTCTTCACGAGCTCGACGAGGGCGCGGAAGCTTTTAGGGATGAGGCCGAAGCCCTGATCGCGGAGCGGCTCGCAGACGAGGCCTGATGCGTTTGTTCGCTCTCATCGGCCTCCTCGCATGGGGCTCATCGATTGCATTGGCGCAGCAGGATCAAACGGTGGTCGATCGTGTTCTTGGCAACGTGCCCGAGCTGGTGACGTCGGTCGTGGACCCAAAGCTGCCTGCGGGGAGCATCTTGGTCGAGGTCGTGGAGCCATCCGGAGCTCCGGTGTCCAAGCAAGCCGTGCGGCTCGGCCTCATGGAGCAATCGGGTGGGCGTGAGAGCAAGGCTTGCGTGACCGATGAGAAGGGCACCTGCTCCTTCGACACGCTGCTGACCGACGACAAGCACTCCTACCGCGTGAACGTGCCTTACCAAGGCGCGCGCTACAGCTCGACACCGTTTCGGCTCGACGCCACCAGTGGTCAGAAGGTGCGGGTGGTGCGCCTACCGACCACGACCGATGGTGGACGCATCTTCCAGGTCCTCGGACGGACGATGATCGAGTTCAAGGAAGATCGTGCCCACGTCAGCCAAGAGGCACGCCTGACCAATCTCGGCGACACCACGTACGTGTTCCCCGATGGAGGTCTGCCGATTGGATTGCCAGAAGGGTTCACGGGGTTCGACTCGATGGCGGTCATGACCGACCAGAGGCTCGCGGTGACGGACGACGGCCTCGAGCTCGGCGGCTCCATCTCTCCTGGCCGGGTGGATCTCATGTGGAGTTACGACGTTCCGATCGACGGGACGTCGATCTCGATCGAGCAGGCGGTACCGTTTGCCACCATGGAGTACCAAGTCATCAGCGATTACGTCGACGGCATGACTCTGGAGGTCGAGGGCTTTCAGGTGGCGAGAGTGCACGAGGGCGGCGACCGGCGCTTCCTGGTGGCAGGTCTGATGCGGCGCCCGGGAGATCCGCCGATCGACCCCTTGAAGATCCACATCCGCGGCATTCCGGGCGGCGGTCCTTGGCCCTATCTTGCAAGCGCGATCGCCGCGATCTTCGTATTCCTCGGTATCGTGCTGGTCTCGCGCCCATTGGACCAGACCGCGGCCTTCGCGAGAGTTCGGGATGACCGACGCGCCGAGCTGCTCGACGAAATCGCTTCACTCGAAAACCAGCGAAAGACGGCCGCGATCGGGCCCCATTATTACGAGCAACGGCGACGGGAATTGACCGATGAGCTTGCAATCGTGCTTCGGATGCAGAGTGAGGCCAAGGGCCATTGATCCGCCGTGAAATGCCGCGTATGTTCGCGGCCCATCGAGGCTAGCAGAAGAGGGGAGCCATGGCAGAAGGCCTGAATCGTGTGATGCTCATCGGGAACCTGGGTGCGGACCCGGAGCTGAAGTACACCCAAAACGGGCAAGCCGTGCTGCGGCTGCGTTTGGCGACAACCGAATCCTACATGAACCGTGCCGGAGAACGGCAGCAACGCACGGATTGGCATACGGTCATCATCTGGGGCAAGCGCGGAGAGGCGCTCAACAACATTCTCTCCAAAGGCCGCAGCATCTGTATCGAGGGTCGAATCCAATACCGCCAGTGGGAAGACAAAGACTCCAACAAGCGCACCTCGACCGAAATCGTCGCAACGAACGTCGTGCTCCTCGGCGGCGGGCGAGGCCGCGACTCGGGAGCGCCCGATGACTTGGGTGGCGGTGTCGGCAGCAGCCCCCCAGTCGATGACTTTGGCGACGACGACATCCCGTTTTGAGATCTAGCTCGGGCTCGGGCTTCGGCTGAGGCTCCCGTCGCGGGGCGCCAGGCCGCTACGGCTGCTGCGTCGCCGACGGTAGGGGCGTTTCGGGCGCCTCGGCGTGCTCGGCTGCGAGCGCGGCTTCGAGCGCAGCCTTCTCCGCCTTCTTCAGCTCTTTGGCCTGGCGGGAGAGACGAGCTTTCTCCGAAATGTAGGCCGCCGAGGCAGCGATGACGATCGCGACCTCGAGCGCCAACGCCATCCCCGTGGAGACGCCCGGCTTTGCGCCTTGCACCATCGCGATGATCCGACCCCCACCGATGCCAGCGGCGCATACGAGCAAGGTGAGAGCAGCGGCGAGCCGCAGGCGCTGGAAGGTAGCGCCGAGGAAAGCGAAAATACCAAGCGCTCCCCAAAGTCCGACGTTGAGCGCGATCGCTTCGATGTAGAGCTCACCCCGCTCCGGACCCGAGAGGCCCATCCAGTCCGGTAGGACCGAGCCCGCAAAGAAGCAGAGCAGGCTCCAACCGAGCGAGCCGGCGCCGAGAAGGAAAAGTACGCTTCGCGCCATGAGCGAAAGATACCGCCGTTCGCCTTTCAAAGGAAGTTAGTCCAGTCTTCCGGCGTGCCAAAGGTTCGAGCCGACGTGCTCCTGACGCAGAGAAACCTCGCTCCGTCGCGGGCTCGGGCGCAGGCGCTGATTCTCGCTGGGAAAGTCTTCACGGGTGACAGGCGCGTGGAAAAGAGCGGCGAAACACTCGATGAGACCGCACCCCTGGACGTGCGCGAGCCCGATCAGCCTTATGTTTCACGAGGCGGGGTAAAGCTTGCAAGCGCGCTCGATGCTTTCGAGTACGAGGTCACCGGGATGACGGTTGCCGACTTCGGCGCCTCGACCGGTGGCTTCACCGACTGCCTGCTTCAGCGTGGTGCGGCCAAAGTGTTCGCGATCGACGTCGGCTACGGTCAGCTCCACGCCGCGCTCCGGCGCGATCCTCGTGTCGTCGTCATGGAGCGGACGAATGCGCGTCACCTCGAGCCAAACGACCTGCCGGAGGCGCTCGACCTCGTCGTCATCGATGCCTCGTTCATCGGTCTGGAAAAGCTCTTGCCGGCCGCACACGCTCTTCTAAAAGCGCACGGTGACATCGTGGCGCTCGTCAAACCGCAGTTCCAGGTCGGGCGAGAGAAGGTCGGCAAAGGCGGTGTGGTTCGTGACCCGGAGGCGCGGCGTGAAGCGATCACCAAGCTCGTCGAAGAGGCTCGAACGCTCGGCTTCGATTGCATCGCGGAGACCGACAGCGTGCTGAGGGGACCAAAGGGCAATCAGGAGACATTCATTTGGCTGAGTCGATCTCCGGCGGTACCCTCTCCATGAACTCAGGCTCGAACGGCATCCATCCCCGATCCACCCCGCTCTTTTGGACCTTGACCCACCAGACCTGCTCGCAGGCGGAGGGATGTTCGGCGCTCAACCCCTCGAAAGCATCATCTAGGGTGCACGGAGTCCAGCCGGGCCCGTACTCGGTGTCCACCATGCACAGGCCTCGCGAGTTGTAAAAGAAAAAGCTTCCCACTTCGCCCTGGGCGACGGCTTTCGTCGTTCGCTCGACCTCGATTCCTTGATCCCAGACCTTGTGCTCGACGAACAGATCGCGTTTGGCCACCAGGCGTCTAGGTTTCTCGATGAGCACTTCGCCGTCCTTCACCTCGATGAGCTCGCCCGGGTCATAGGTGACGGTGGCTGTGAAGAAGGCGGCGGGTGTGGGCTTCAGCTTGAGCTTCATCTGCTTGTACTTGCCGAGCCAGCGGAGATTCCGGGATTCGGCCGGGTAGGGCCAGCTGTGTTTCACGACGACGTTGGACCTGAGGTCGTGGTCGCAGCCGGTCATCTCGGCGGCAGACCGCGCATCGGAGGTGACTGCGGCGCCGCTGCCCTGCTTGCAGGACGCGGCGAGGCCGGCGACGAGGAGTGTGGTGAGAATCGTTGCGGCGCGCATGATGAAAGGGGGTTCCCGGGGGTGGATTCGAACCACCATTCACAGGTCCAAAGCCTGTTGTCCTGCCCTTAGACGACCCGGGAGCGGAACTGGTCATAACACGCATGGGCCTCCTCTCAAGGGACATGGGGTTGCGAGAGCGCCCCGGTTGGTGCGATACCCGGGTTCCCCCGGCCCTTCAGCGGTTTCCAGTGCGCAACAACCAGAAATTCCCAGAATGGTTCCTCTGGCTCACCGAGAACGGGGTCCGCATCCTCATCCTCGTCACCATCGCGTTCGTGGCGGTCGTGTACGCTCGCACCCGAACCGCCACCGAGGAGCGGCTCGAAGCGATCCAAGACACCGTCCAATACGAGCCACCCCGCGCGTTCCGGCCGCCAAATCTAGATGCCTACGCAGCCCCCGACGTTTCCATCGCGTCGTTGCCCATCCACCAGGCGGTTTATGTCCCGGTTTATTCCCACATCTACTACGACGGCGGACGTCCCTATCTCCTGGAAACCACACTCAGTATTCGCAACGTCGATCCCAATCGGCCGGTCTATCTGGCTGCGGTCGATTACTACGACACCGACGGAAGGCTCTCGAAGAAGAACGTCGACCGCTTGATCAAGCTCGATCCGCTGCAAACGATAGACTTTCTCGTCGAGCGACACGACCTGACCGGTGGCTCCGGTGCAAACTTCATCGTCGAATGGCGCGCGGCCGCCGAGGATACGCACGCACCATTGATCGAAGCCGTGATGGTGGGTCGCTCTGGGACGAACGCGATTTCTTTCGTCCGAGAGAGCGTGCCCCTGCCACAACGCATTGTGGATTAAGGCGGCGCATCATTCCACGGCACGAGCGCCGGATGGTTCCTCTCCAACAAAGTGAGCCCGCCTCGCTTCTGGGCGCTCCCGTCAGCTTGATGCGGATAGGCGCTTACGAAAGTAGAGCTTTGCGACTGGGAACGCCAAGGCGAAAACGACGAACATGCAGACTGCAATCGTGATCAGCACGCGTGGGTCATCTTTGAAGTTCGCCGTCGCAATCGTCGCCGCTGCGCCGATGTTGCGCGCGGTCGTGAGCAAGCCGAGCGTCACTTTGCCCTTGGTGCCGCCCGTTCCGAGGAGATAGCCGAGCACGAAAGTGACCAATGTCAGCACGACGGCAGATGTGACGGCGCCCGTCCCGATGGTGGCACGCAACTCCTGGTGATGGAGCACTAGGGCGAGTACCAAGAAGATCGCTGCGGACAGATTGACGATCAGGTTCGAGGGCCTTCGTAAGGCGCTCGCCGTGCGGTCGCTGACGTGCCTCACCCCAAGTCCGGCGACGAGCGGCACGAACATCTGGAGCAAGAGCGGCCGGGCGATCTCCCAAATGCCGATCTCGGTCCCCGGGACCAGAATGGGCAACACGAGCGGCATGTAGAGAATCGTCAACACGGTCAGAAGCATCGTCAGACCGATCGAGCTCGGGACGTCGCCGGCAGCGACACCCACGAGCCTCGGAGTGTACGGTGCCCCGGACGCGACTCCGTACAACAGAACCCCGATCCGATAGGGATGGCCGAGCGGAAACACGATGCTCATCGCGTAGATGAACAGGGGTGCCAGCACCACGTTGGCCAGCAAGGCCCGGCCCACGATTCGACGATTCCGCAGAGGTGTGAAGACCTGCTCGAGTGTCACTTCGAGCCCCGCGGTGAAGAGCGCGCCCGCGATGAAGACCGCAATCGCGATGTCCAAGGTCAGCTTCAGAGCATCATGCATGTTGGAATGGACGCGTTGTTACACCGGCGCCGACTTCTTGACCAGTCCGGGCGCTCTACTCGGAAAACGAACCGCCTTCGAGCGATGCCACCGCATCTAGAAACACCCGCGCCTTGAGCTCGGTTTCGGCCACCTCACGAGCCGGATCGCTAGCGTCGACGATTCCGCCTCCGGCCCAGTAGCACACCCGGCCCCTCCCCACGGTCGCCGTGCGGATCGCCACGGCGAGCGAGAGCCCTCCATCGTGATCGACGAAACCGAGCGCGCCGCAATAGATGCCACGAGGATGCTTCTCCAGCTCTTCGATGATTTCGAGCGCCCGAATCTTAGGCGCACCCGTGACACTTCCCGGCGGAAACGTCGCTTCCAGAATGGATTCGATCGTGACTTCGGGCCGGGTCGTACAGCTGACCGTGCTCACCAGGTGATAGAGGCCGGTGAATGGCTCGACGACGAGAGGCGCGTCGACCCTCACGGTTCCGATCTCGGCGACACGGCCGAGATCGTTTCGCATGAGGTCCACAATCATCGAATGCTCGGCTTGCTCTTTCGGGTCGGCTCGAAGGCGTTGAGACGCTCCATCATCGAGGGTCTCGCGGCGAATCGTCCCCTTGATCGGACGGGTTACCAGAGCCTTGCTCTCGGCGTCCCAGTGAATGAACCGCTCCATGGTGCATGCGAGCACGGCGTGATCTCCCCCGTCGAGGAACATGCCGAGGGGAACGCGGCTAGCCGACCGCATCCCTTGCCAAAGGTCGAGAGCATCCCCCTGGAAGGCTGCGGACCACCGCCTCGCGACGTTGACCTCGTAGACTTCGCCCTTTGCGATGTAGTCGATCGCCTTTCGTATCGCGTTTCGATGTTCCGAGGCATCGTCGACTTCGATGGGTCCAACCGATGCAGTCGACGGGCCGCCCGCCCGCAAGCCCTGCAGCCTGTTCAAGAATGCATCGCACGCACTTCGGTCGTTGCCGATGACCCAAGTGTCCCCGTTCAAGTGATCGATGGCGAGCAGCGCGGGGTAACGCATGAATAGGATGATCGGATCGCGATGACGGTCGAATCGCGGCCGCCCGCGTACCGGAGCGGACCAGAAGGCATCGTATGCGATGTAGCCGATCCATGCGGGGACCTCGCACGGCTTCGGCCCTTCCAAGTTGACCTCCTTTACGGGTTCACTGGCCCTGCACATCGCGGAAAACGGAGCATCGGCTCCGAACGCGACTCGGATCTCGTCCGACGGCCAGGCCCCGAGAAACGAATAGCGTCCGTCCCGGGCTTCGCTGCGATTCGAATCCAACCAGGCGAACCCCGGCTCCGCGCGCAAGCACCGCGCGAGGATCAGCTCGTCGATCGAAGCAACACGTTGAGCCCACACGGCGCTCGTGTACTTGCTCGGCTCGGGGCGGTAACGCAACCTCACCGCGTGCGTCGCCGAATGCTTCCGCTGGGGCTCCTCTGCATCGCGGCATCTGCCTGCAATGACTCCCCGGCGCCCTACGTATTCGGAGCCCGCATCGTCGACGGTCGAAATGGCAATCCTGCAGCGGGGACGGATGCGACAATCCTCAGAATCGGCATCCAACAGGGGGAGTTGGCCGCGCGGGAATACGAATACCCGATCGACGCAGGCAACTTCGACGCTTCCGTGGAGCTCGTCGGGCTGACACCGCTCACCCGCATTCGGGTCGAGATCGAGGGTGCGGCGACGAAGCTCCTGACTGCCCCCCCGGCGTTCGTGCCTCTTTCCACGAACGGCGTTCTCCGCGCTGTGACGGCGGCGCCGTCGTCGTGCGAGCGCGTCACGTTCGACCAGTTGGAAGCACCCCGCGCGTTCTTCGGCATGGTGCAATCGGGCACGTTTGCGCTGATCGTGGGTGGTACCGTGCCGTCTCAGCCCCAGGTCGAGTTCTTGGACGCGCTCGAATGGGAGTCTCGTCTGTTCTCCGAGGATTTCTCGCTATCGGACTTGGGCGAGACACGCGCCGCCTCGATCGACGAGGGTACGATTCTGGTCCTTCCAACCAAGGCGGGGCCGTTCGTCTTCGACATGGTCGACGTCAATCGCCGAATTACTCCGGTCGTGCTCCACAACGGAGCCGGCCCGAGGTCGGCGCTCGTCTCCGTCCGAGGAGTCGGGGCGATGATCATCGGGGGTGAGTTGGCAGGCGAGCCCCAGTCAGGAGTGTCGCTGGTCGAGGCGGGGGGAAAAGTCACTTCGCTACAGCTCAGCGTGCCGCGAGCCGGAGCAGCCGCGACGGCGCTCGGAAGGAACGTGCTGGTCGCCGGCGGCAATGTGGAGGGTAACGCCGAAATCCTCGCCGAAGGAGCCGCGACGGGGCAGCCCATCCTCCACCTCCTGGACGGGGTTCGCGAATCCGGGCTTCTCGTTGGCGACGGCGAGAGTCGCGCTCTTTGGATGGGAGGTAGAGACGAGGTGGGCGCATTGCGGCAAGACACCGTTCGCTTCGACGGTTGTCCGGCTGCGTGTGTGCCGAGCTCCGGACCGACGTGGCTGACTGCGCGCTCGGCGGCGCTTCAGCCTCCATGGAGCACACTCGTCATCGGCGGTGAGGGATCGAAGTCGGTCGATGAGGTTCGCTGGAGTGGCGCCGATGTGACCATCGATTCGCTGTTGACCTTGGAGGTTCCACGCGCCGGAGCAGGTGGCATCGTCCTCGAAAGTGGAGCGTTCATCGTGGCCGGAGGTCAGGATGGCACGAGCATTCGCGATGATTTCGAGTTTTGCGTTCCCAGCGCGCTAGCGCCGCTCTAGAAGGATGTGGCCGCTCTCACGAACCTGATATGCTCGAAATTCCCGGGCAAATGTTGCGCAAGCTGGAGAAGTACGAAGTCCTCGACGAGATCGGGCACGGCGGAATGGCGACCGTGTACCGCGCGCGCGACAGCGCGCTCGATCGGCTCGTTGCACTCAAGGTGCTGCATCCGCACTTGCAGCGAACCACCGAAGCTCGGGCCCGATTCACACGCGAGGCCAAGAGCGTAGCGAGGTTGCGACATCCCCACATCTTGGAGATCTACGACTACAGTGGTGAAGAGTCGGACGAAACGTACATCGCAGCTGAGCTTCTCACCGGCCCGACGCTCAAGGACTTCGTCCTGAAGCATCGGGACATGCCTCCCGAGGTCGCGGCTTGCATCGCCATGCAGGTCGCGGATGCGCTCAGCGAGGCACACGCCAAGGGGATCATTCATCGCGACGTGAAGCCGGAGAACGTCCTGATCCACGAGGACCGGTGCGTGAAGCTCACCGATTTCGGCATTGCATACATGGTCGACACGCACACGTTCACCGTGACGGGCCAGATCCTAGGCTCCCCGGGTCACATGGCGCCCGAGCAAGTCGAAGGTGGGACCAGCGACGTCCGCAGCGACATCTTCTCGCTCGGGACCGTTCTCTATTTCTGTGCGACGAGCCGACTTCCGTTCGTCGGCCGAAATCCGCATCATCTCTTGAGGCTGCTGCTCGAGGGCGAGTACCCAGACCCGTTGCGCATGCGTCCCGAGGTCGGCGCCGACCTCGCAGCCATCATGAACAAGGCGCTCGCGCGGGCGCCGAGCGCGCGATATCAGACCGCCAACGAGATGGCCGAGCGGCTTCGGGCGTTTCTGCACGAGATGGGCATCGACGACCCGGATACCGTCCTCGCTCGCTACCTCGCAGATCCGGAGGGTGTGACTGTGGAGCTCCGCCAGCAATCGCTTGGACGGCTGCTCTCGATCGGCTCCGAGGCCGTGAAGGCAGGCGAGGTCCCCAAAGCGCAGGCTGCCTTGAGCCGCGCGTTGGCTCTCGATGAGGGCAATGACCGAGCGCTCAAGCTTCTCGGATCGCTCGGTCGCCGCCGTCGCCGGAATACCGCGATCGCCCTCCTCGCGTCTGCCTTCGTGGTGGCGCTTGCGGTCGCACTCTACGTCGCCCGGCTTCGAGGTGAGAGCCTCGGGTTCGGCAGGGAGGCAGCCGGCGCCTCCACGATCGGAGCGGACAGCGTTCGGGACGCTCCGGGTGGCGCGGAGAACGCGGAAGGGGTGCGCGGTGCGCCGAGCGAACCCGAAGCGGCGGCGTCCCCCGGGACGGAGGCCGAATCGAGCGTTTCGGTCGAGGACACGCGGCCGGAAGAAACGGAAGAGGCTCTCGCGCCGAGCGGCCGACGCTGGGTGGTCTTCGATCCCACTCCTTCCAACGTGTCGATCAGCGTCGATGCCAG
The DNA here is from genome assembly GCA_963792825.1 of uncultured delta proteobacterium. Taxonomy (GTDB): domain Bacteria; phylum Myxococcota_A; class Polyangia; order Polyangiales; family Houyiibacteriaceae; genus SG8-38. The sequence continues at coordinate 1,267,398 of CAWBXS010000002.1, forward strand.
CCCGCCCAAACCATACGGACCCGATTTCCAGCGCGTCCGTCTGAAGGTCGGCAACCACACCTTTCGTTTCATCGGCGCCGAAGATTGCTGCGAGGAGCGAGTCGTGCGCAGGCGTATTCCCGAAGGCAAGAGCGATTTCGAGCTTTCGGTGAGTCTCCGCTACAAGCCCGCGAGGCTCTATCTCAAGGGCCCAACCGTTCCCGACGCAACGGTCCGGATCACACTGCCGGGGAATCGCAAGATCACGGGGCAGATTCGGGAGATCCTTCAGATCCCGATGAGTACCCTCGAGACCTCGGCGCAAGTTCAAATCCGTGCGCCGGGGTTTCGGCCTCACGAGAGCGTCGTTCAGCTCCGAGCCGGCGGGGATCTGACCGAGCACTCCTTCACCCTTGAGGCAGAACGCGAAACCCCGTAGAACCCGCCTGAGGTGATGCGGCGCACCGCGCTTTCCGGGTTGTTGTTCTTGTTGATGGCGGCCTATGCGCTTCCCGTCGCGGCCGACGAGCTTTCGGATTTCGAGTCCGCGCGGCGTCAATACGACAGGCAAAACTACGCAAAGGCGGCCAGGGGTCTGGAGTCCCTGGTCGGGGGGGTGGTTCCTCGCGCGACCAATCCGGTGGTGCGGCACGAAGCACGCAAGTATCTCGGCGCGACGTATCTCTTCCTAGGCAAGAAGGAGGCGGCCCGAGAGCAGTTTCGGTTGTTGCTCGAAGAGGATCCCGAATACGGCATCGATCCCGTCGCGTTCCCAGAGGCCGTCGTCACCACCTTTCAGGAGGTGCAGGAGAAGGTGCTGGCCGAACGCGCCACCCGAGAAGCGTTGGAGGCCGAGCGCCGACGGCAGGAGCGCACCGATGAGGTCGAGGAGCTGATCGAGCAGCGCCAGCGGATCCAAACGCTCGAGGAGCTCGCAGCAGCCGAAACCGTCGAGAGAGTGAATTCGCGGTGGATTGCCGCGCTTCCCTACGGCATCGGCCAGTTCCAGAATCAGGACCGTGGGCTTGGAATCATGTTTGCCGTCACCGAGAGCGTGTTCACTGCGGCATCCATTGCAACGTTCATCGGCCACAACTCGTTGCGCAACGAGAACCCCGCACCCCAGGAACTCGAGCGGGCGCAGCGTGTCGAGCGCGCCCTTCGCATCGGCAACTGGGTGAGCGTCGGGGCTTTCGCGAGCTTTGCGATCGCCGGCGTGATCGAGGCCGAGGTCCACTTCAAGCCCGTGATTCGAACCACGCGCAAGCGCGAGCTCCCGAGCGACACCGAAAACCCCGCGACTAGCGGCGCTCAGATTCGGCTCGAGCTCGGCCTGACAGGGGGGCGACTGCGATTGGATTTCTGACCCTCGTCGAGGCACCGCCGCCGCAAAAACATGTTTCATTGCGCATAGTTCGACTGCTATCCCGATTTGCGGATCACTTCGCTTGACAGCAGGGCTTTCGCGCCTATCCTTCGCTCCCTTCGTCGCGTGGGGATTCGCGCGCGCTCGAGGAATTGCACGCTTTTTCGGATAGTTATGCCAACGATCAACCAGCTCGTCCGCAAGGGACGCAAACAGATCAAATCGAAGACGGACTCGCCCGCGCTTCAACGATGCCCGCAGAAGCGCGGTGTGTGCGTCCGCGTGTACACCACGACACCGAAGAAGCCCAACTCCGCCCTTCGCAAGGTGGCACGCGTGCGTCTCTCGAACGGCATCGAAGCAACCACTTACATCCCCGGTGAGGGACACAATCTTCAAGAGCACTCCGTGGTCCTGATTCGCGGGGGCCGTGTGAAAGATCTTCCTGGCGTCCGTTATCACGTGGTTCGCGGCACCCTCGACGCCACCGGTGCGGTGGGTCCCTCCAACACCAACAAGGCCAACCGCGTCAACAAGCGGTCGAAGTATGGCGTCAAGCGCCCCAAGAGCTGATTCATGAGTCGTAGAGCCACCGCACCCAAGAGAGAAATCATCCCTGACGCCAAGTTCGGCGACCAGCTCGTGGCGAAGTTCGTCAACTCACTGATGCTCGCGGGCAAACGATCCACCGCGGAGAAATGCTTGTACCGTGCGTTCGACATCATCGAGACGCGCTTCAAAGAGGAGCCTCTCGACGTTTTCAAGAAGGCACTCGACGCGGTCAAGCCTCGAGTCGAGGTCAAGAGCCGCCGCGTGGGTGGTGCGACGTACCAAGTACCGGTCGAGGTCCGCTCCGACCGCCGCAACGCGCTCGCGATGCGCTGGCTCGTCCAGTACTCCCGTGGGCGTGGCGAGAAGTCCATGGAAGAGCGTCTGGCAGCAGAGCTCGTAGAGGCCTCGCAGGGCCGCGGAAACGCCGTCAAAAAGCGGGAAGACACGCACAAGATGGCCGACGCCAACAAGGCGTTCGCCCATTATCGCTGGTAGGAACTTTTTTGGCGTCTGGGAAGGTCTACGGAAACCACTCGGACAAGGAGCAGCAGCTGAACTCATGACACCGCGCATATAGAGAGAGTCACCGGGCAGACCGCGACGAATCGTCGCTACCGATGTGCCTCTCGAAACCCTCTCTGAGTCGAAGGAAGCCCGAGGGTGGCTTCTGGGTCGGAGGGGGTTTCGTACGTGAAGCGCCAGAGTCGAGAGTTGAGCTCATAGAATCCAATGGCTAGAAAGTACCCACTCGAAAGAACCCGCAACATCGGCATCATGGCCCACATCGATGCGGGGAAGACGACCACGACGGAGCGCATCCTCTACTACACGGGGGTCAACTACAAGATCGGCGAGGTCCACGATGGTGCTGCGACCATGGACTACATGGAGCAGGAGCAAGAGCGTGGAATCACGATCACGTCTGCTGCGACGACGTGCTTTTGGCGCCCTCAGGCGGGACCGTTCAGCGGCGATCTCTCTCGTATCAACATCATCGACACCCCTGGCCACGTCGACTTCACGATCGAGGTCGAGCGCTCGCTTCGGGTGCTCGATGGAGCCGTTGCCGTGTTCGACGGTAAAGAGGGCGTCGAACCGCAGTCCGAGACGGTCTGGCGTCAGGCGGACCGCTATCACGTCCCGCGGATCTGCTTCATCAACAAGATGGACAAGGCCGGCGCTGACTTTCCGTCTGCTTTCCAGTCCATCAAGGACAGGCTCAGCGCCCCGGCCGTCGCAGTCCAGCTTCCCCTCGGCCAAGAGGCCGAGCTCCAAGGCGTCATCGACCTCGTCACGATGAAAGCCATCCACTTCAAGGACGACACCTTGGGTGCGGAATGGACGGTCGAGGAAATTCCGGCGGAGCTCAAGGCCCAGGCGGAGGAGGCCCGAGCGGTCCTCATCGAGGCGGTTTCCTCGGTCGATGATGCACTGATGGAGCGCTTCCTCGAGGGCGACACCGACTTCTCCGACGACGAGATTCTCAAGGGGATTCGCAAGGGCTGTCTCGAACAAAGCATCGTACCCGTGCTCACCGGATCCGCCTTCAAGAACAAGGGTGTGCAGCAGTTGCTCGATGCCGTCGTCAATTTTCTGCCCTCGCCCCTCGATGTTCCCGCCATTCAGGGTGTGGATCCCGACGATCCGGAGAAGAAGATGCAGCGCAAAGCCGCGGACGACGAGCCGTTCAGCGCCCTCGCATTCAAGATCGTCAACGATCCATTCGTCGGTCAGCTGACGTTCTTCCGCGTGTACTCGGGCATGCTCGAGGCGGGCACTGCGGTTCTCAACTCGACCAAGGGCAAGAGGGAGCGCATCGGCCGGATTCTTCAGATGCACGCCAACAACCGCGAAGAGCTCAAAGAGATTCATGCGGGCAACATCGCAGCGGCCGTAGGTCTCAAGACGGCCACCACTGGCGACACCCTGTGTGACGACAAGGCACCGATCCTCCTCGAGCGCATGGACTTTCCCGAGCCCGTCATTTCGGTCGCCATCGAGCCTAGGACGAAGGCCGACCAGGACAAGCTCGGCGTGGGGCTATCAAAGCTCGCGGCCGAGGATCCGAGCTTCCGCGCGCATACCGACGAAGAGTCCGGCCAGACGATCATCAGCGGAATGGGTGAGCTTCACCTCGAGATCATCGTCGATCGCTTGAAGCGCGAGTTCAAAGTCGACTCCAATGTCGGCGCACCCCAGGTCGCCTACCGCGAAACGATTACCAAAGAGGTGGAGGCCGAAGGGCGGTATATCAAGCAGAGCGGTGGCCGAGGGATGTTCGGCCACGTCTGGATTAAGCTCGCGCCGCTCGAGCCCGGCAGCGGCTTCGAGTTCGAGAACAAGATCGTCGGCGGCGTCATACCGAGGGAGTTCATCCCGGCCGTACAAAAGGGAATTCGCGATGCAATGACCCGCGGTGTCATGGCTGGCTACCCCGTCATCGATCTCCGGGCGACCCTATTCGACGGCTCGTACCACGACGTCGATTCCAGCACGGCTGCATTCGAGGTCGCTGGCTCGCTTGCTTTCCAAGAAGGCGCAAAGCGCGCCGGAATTCAGCTGCTCGAGCCCGTGATGGACGTCGAAGTCCGCGTTCCCGAGGACTACATGGGTGAGGTCATCGGCGACCTCAACTCTCGGCGCGGCAACGTCACCGGCATGGATTCGGTGGGCGGTCTGCAAGTGATCCGTTCATACGTACCGCTCGCAAACATGTTCGGTTACGTCAACGACTTGCGTTCCAAGACCCAGGGACGTGCGGTTTACACGATGCAGTTCAAGGAGTATCAGGCGGTGCCGCAGGGCATTGCCGATGAAATCGTCGCCAAGGCTAAGGGCGGCTGAGGGAGCTAACGATGGCTAAAGAAAAGTTTGTCCGGAACAAGCCACACATCAACGTGGGGACGATCGGTCACATCGATCACGGCAAGACGACGCTGACGGCGGCGATCATGAAGGTGATGGCGGCAAAGCACGGAGGCGAGGTCAAGAGCTACAAAGACATCGCCAAGGGCGGGACGGAGCGTGACGAGACCAAGACGGTCACGATCGCGACGAGCCACGTGGAGTATCAGACGGCCAACCGTCACTATGCGCACGTCGATTGCCCCGGCCACGCGGACTACGTCAAGAACATGATCACGGGCGCGGCGCAGATGGACGGCGCGATTCTGGTGGTCAGTGGTGTGGACGGTCCGATGCCGCAGACCAAGGAGCACGTGTTGTTGGCGCGCCAGGTGGGTGTTCCGACGATGGTGGTGTTCATGAACAAGTGCGACGCGGTGGACGACCCGGACTTGCTCGAGCTGGTGGAGATGGAAGTGCGCGAGCTTTTGTCGAAGTACGAGTACGACGGGGACAACATCCCGGTGGTGCGCGGCTCGGCGCTCGGAGCGCTCAATGGCGAAGAGAAGTGGGTGAGCTCGGTGGAGGAGCTGATGGAGCAGGTGGATGCCCACATCCCGGAGCCGCAGCGAGACATCGACAAGCCGTTCCTGATGGCGGTGGAGGACGTGTTCTCGATCAAGGGTCGCGGGACGGTGGTGACGGGTCGCATCGAGCGCGGAATCATCAAGGTCGGAGACGAAGTGGAGATTCTGGGGATCCGAGACCCTCGCAAGACGACGGTGACGGGGGTGGAGATGTTCCGCAAGCTCTTGGACCAGGGCCAAGCGGGAGACAACGTGGGGTGCTTGCTTCGCGGAGTGGAAAAAGACCAAGTGGAGCGCGGTCAGGTTCTGGCGGCGCCGGGCTCGGTGAACACGCACACGTCGTTCGAATGCGAGGTGTACATCCTGAGCAAAGACGAAGGAGGGCGGCACAAGCCGTTCTTCAGCAACTACACGCCGCAGTTTTACATCCGGACGCTGGATGTGACGGGCAAAATCGAGCTTCCCGAGGACGTGAAGATGGTGATGCCGGGCGACAACGTGAAGATGAAGGTCAACCTCATCACGCCGGCGGCCATGGAGGAGAAGCAGCGCTTCGCGATTCGCGAGGGCGGCCGAACCATCGGTGCCGGCGTCATCTCCAAGATCATCGCCTAGCGGCGCAGACGCGAAGCGGACGGGGACCCCGGAAGGATACGAGTAAGACCATGGCAGCGAACAAGATCCGAATTCGACTCAAGGCATACGATCACCGATTGCTCGACCAATCGGCGACCGAAATCGTCGATACGGCGAAGCGCACGGGTGCACGGGTCGCGGGTCCGATTCCGCTGCCCACACGCATCAACAAGTACACCGTGTTGCGCGGACCCCACGTGGACAAGAAATCGCGGGAGCAGTTCGAAATTCGGACTCACAAGCGGCTCTTGGACATTTTGGATCCGACGCAACAGACACTCGACGCCCTCATGAAGCTGGATCTCTCGGCGGGCGTCGACGTGGAAATCAAGTCGTGAGGCGGTAGGTTTATGCCGAAGGTCAAAGTCTACAACTTGAGTAAGAAGGGCGTCGGGGAGATGCAGCTCTCGGACAGCGTCTTCGATGCAACGGTGAACGAGAGCCTTCTCTACGATGTTCTCAAAGCCCAGCTGGCGAGTCATCGTAAGGGCTCTGCTTCGTCTCAGACCCGGGCCGAGGTCACCGCGACCAAACGCAAGATGTACAAGCAGAAGGGCACTGGCAGCGCTCGTCACGGCTCACGGCGTGCGCCCATCTTCGTCGGTGGCGGCACGGTCCATGGCCCCAAGCCACGCGACTTCAGCTATAGGCCACCTCGCAAGATGCGACTGGGGGCGTTGAAAGGCGCGCTGAGCATGAAGCTCCGCGAAGGTCAGTTGTTGGTCGTACAGGACTTCGAGCTCGGCGAAATCAAGACCAAGAAGCTCGCCGCGGTCCTCGCTAAGCTGGAGGTCGAGGGCGGCGCGCTCATCGTCGACGGCAAGGAGAACGAGAAGCTGCGGCTCAGCGCTCGGAATCTACACAATCACTCGGTTCTCCCACCCGAAGGCGTGAACCTGTACGACCTCCTGCGTCACCAACACCTCGTGCTGACTCAGACCGCGGTGCAAGCCTTGGAAGCGAGGTGTCAGTAATGCACGTCGAACAAGTGATCAAGCGGCCGCTCTACCTGACCGAGAAGGGCGCGAAGCTGCGCGAAGAGGACAACAAGTACACGTTCGAGGTCGACCTCGACGCAAACAAGCTCCAAATCAAGGACGCGGTCGAGACCTTGTTCAAGGTCACCGTTCGCGACGTCCGAACGCTCGTGATGCGTGGTCACATGCGCCGCATGGGCTCCGGATACGGGAAAACCCGCAACTGGAAGAAAGCCATCGTCACGCTTCGTGAAGGTGAGACGATCGACTTCTTCGAGGGTGTCTAAAGATGGCTATTCGTAAGTTCAAACCCACTTCGCCGTCCCGTCGTTTTTACGATGCGCCGGATTTCGACACGATCACGCGGTCGAAGCCTGAAAAGAAGCTTCTCGACACGAAGAAGCAGACGGGCGGGCGCAACAACCAGGGGCGCGTCACCTCGCGCTTCCGCGGGGGCGGCCACAAGCAGCGCTACCGCATGGTCGACTTCAAACGCAACAAGATCGGCGTGCCTGGCACCGTGAAAGCCATCGAATACGATCCGAACCGCTCGGCTCGCATCGCTCTGCTGCACTATGCGGACGGGGAGAAGGCCTACATCCTTGCCCCTGACGGGCTGGAGGTCGATCAGCAGGTGCTTTCGTCGCGACATGCGGACGTCAAGCCGGGGAACGCGATGCCGCTTCGCCACATGCCGCTCGGTACGATAGTCCACAACATCGAGTTGAAGATTGGCAAGGGCGCGCAGCTCGTCCGTTCGGCGGGAACCGCTGCCCAGTTGATGGCCAAGGACGGCGATTACGCCCAACTTCGCCTCCCTTCTGGCGAGGTTCGGATGGTTCACCTCAACTGTCGTGCAACCGTCGGGCAGGTCAGCAACTCGCTTCATGCACGTCTGAGTCTCGGCAAGGCCGGCCGTAGCCGCTGGCTCGGTCGCAGACCGCACAACCGCGGCACCACCATGAATCCGGTCGACCATCCGATGGGTGGTGGCGAGGGCCGCACCTCGGGCGGACGTCATCCCTGCTCGCCGTGGGGTCAGCTCGCCAAAGGTCTGAAAACCAGGAAGAACAAGGCGACGAACAAGTACATCGTTCGCCGGCGGAAGACGAAGTAATGGCGCGTTCAGTCAAAAAGGGTCCCTTCATCGACCAGCATCTCGAAGACAAGGTCGAGGCTGCGAACAAGTCGGGTGACAAGAAGATGATTCGCACTTGGTCGCGGCGCTCGACCGTGACGCCCGATTTCGTCGGGCACACCTTCGCGGTTCACAATGGCCGCAAGTTCGTCACCGTATTCGTCACCGAGAACATGGTGGGGCACAAGCTCGGCGAGTTCGCGCCCACGCGCACCTTCGGAGGTCACGCATCTGACAAGAAGGGTGGCCGCAAGGTCAACCCGCAGACAGGGAAGAAGTGATCATGGAAGCGGTCGCAAAAGCACGATTTCAGCGAATCTCGCCTCGCAAGGCGCGCGTCGTCCTCAACATGGTGCGTGGCAAGAGCGTTGCTGAGGCGCTCAATGAGCTGCGCTTCACCACGAAATCGGCGGCTCCCATCGTTGCGAAGGTCATCAGCAGTGCGATCGCCAATGCGAAGCAGAACAACGAAGAGCTCAACCTCGACGGGCTGTTCGTCAAGACGGCTTTTGCCGACATGGCGCCGAACCAGCACATGAGGCGCTGGCGACCGCGGGCACAGGGTCGCGCGACACGCGTGGTCAAGGGAATGAGTCACATCACCGTCGTCGTGAGCGATGGGGAAGAGAGCTGAATCGTGGGTCAGAAAGTACATCCGTATGGTTTTCGTCTCGGCGTCGTGAAGACGTGGAAATCCAAGTGGTACGAGGACAAGAACTACGCCAAGTGGCTCCATGAGGACCTTCGGCTCAAGAGCGCAATCCGGAAGAAATTCGCTCATGCGGGGATCGCCGACATCGAGATCGAGCGCGCTGCGAACAAGGCCAAGGTCGTCATCTATACCTCGCGACCGGGCATCATCATCGGCAAACGTGGTGCCGGAGTGGAGCAGCTCAAGGGTGATTTGCAGAAGCTCACCCGGAACGAGCTCTTCCTCGACATTCAAGAGGTTCGCAAAGCCGAGACCAATGCTCAGCTCGTCGCGGAGAACATCGCAACGCAACTCGAGCGGCGTGTCGCGTTTCGCCGAGCCATGAAGAAGGCCGTGCAGACGGCGATGAAGTTCGGAGTCAAGGGCATCCGGGTCACGGCTTCCGGTCGTCTCGGCGGGGCTGAGATCGCGCGCACCGAGTGGTACCGCGAGGGCCGGGTTCCGCTTCACACCCTGCGTGCCGACATCGAATATGGCGAGGTGACCGCTCACACGAAGGCCGGCACCGTCGGCATCAAGTGTTGGATTTTCAGGGGCGAGCAGCTTCCGCACCGGCCCGGTGCGGGCGCAGTGGGAGCCCGAGTCTAAGGACGAGCCATGCTTCAACCAAAGAAAACCAAGTTCCGCAAACAGATGAAGGGCCGCATGCGCGGCAAGGCTTACCGCGGCGGTAAGGTCTCCTTCGGAGACTTCGGGCTACAGGCGCTCGAGCCCGGCCGGATCAGCCAGCGGCAGATCGAGGCGGCTCGAATGACGATTCAGCGAAAGGTGAAACGTCAGGGGCAGCTCTTCATTCGCATCTTTCCGGACAAACCCATCACCAAGAAGCCGCTCGAAACACGTATGGGCAAGGGCAAAGGCGGCGTCGAGGGTTGGGTGGCGGTCATCAAGCCTGGCCGAATGCTCTACGAGATTCAGGGCGTTCCCGAGGAGCTCGCACGCGAGGCATTCGAGCTCGCCGCACACAAGCTTCCCCTCAAGACGAGCTTCCGGTCGAGGGAGGCTGAGCTATGAAGCCCGAAGACATTCGAGCCAACAGCGTCGAAGAGCTCTCTGTTCTCGAGGGCGATCTGAGGCGCCAGCTATGGAAAGCTCGCTTCGACAATCACACCAACCAGCTCGACGATACGAGCTCGGTTCAAAAACTTCGCCGGGATCTCGCCCGCGTGAAGACCATTCTCACCGAGCGCCGCGCGGAAGCGGCGAACAAGGAGTGATCGGCCATGACTGCTGCTGAGCCGGGAAAACCGACACCGAAAGCCATCAAGGAGCGTGCGGTCCGTCGTCGTTTGGTTGGCCGCATCGTCAACGAGAGGCAGACCGAGGGGCGAGCCGAACAGACTGTCGTGGTCGAAGTCATTCGCCGTGCGCGTGACCCCTTTTACGGTAAGTACGTCAAGCGCAAGAAGAAGTTCCACGCACACGACGAAGCCAACGAGTATCGCAAGAACGACGTGGTCGAGATCCGCGCCTGCCGCCCGCGCTCCAAGACGAAGCGTTGGGAGGTGGTGCGCCTGATCGAAAGGCCGCCGGAGGTATAACCATGATCCAGACGGAAACACAGCTGGACGTCGCTGACAACAGCGGTGCAAAGCGAGTCGCCTGCATCAAGGTGCTCGGCGGGTCGCGTCGTCGATACGCCGGGCTCGGCGACGTCATCGTGGTGTCGGTCCAGGAGGCTCTTCCGACCGCCCGCGTGAAGAAGGGTGAAGTGGCTCGGGCCGTGGTGGTGCGTACCAAGCGTGAGTACCAGCGGTCGGATGGCACTTACATCAAGTTCGACACGAACAGCGCAGTGCTCATTACGAAAGACAACGAGCCGATCGGCACCCGTATTTTCGGGCCGGTTGCCCGAGAGCTCCGAGCGAAGCGTTTCATGAAGATCGTGTCTCTCGCGCCGGAGGTGGTGTGATGGCCGCGCGCATCAAGAAGGGTGATCTGGTTCAAGTCATCGCAGGCAAGGACCGCGGCGAAAAAGGCCGCGTTCTTCAGGTGGTGAGGGCGGACTTGATCCTGGTCGAGGGGGTCAACCGCGTGAAGCGCCATCAGAGCCCGCGTCGCTTCAAAGAGGCCGGCATCGTCGAAAAGGAAATGCCGATTCATGCTTCGAACGTGATGCTGGTCGATCCCAAGACCGAGGAACGCACTCGCGTCCGCATCGAAACCGACAAGAAGAACCCCGACAAACGGGTCCGCGTAGCCGTCAAGAGCGGTTCGGTCCTGGATTGAGGTCGTCATGAGTGACTACGAACCCCGACTCAGAAAGAAGTACCAAGAGGAGGTCGTCCCTCAGTTGATGAAGGAATTCGGTCTCAAGAACGTGATGCAAGTTCCGAAGCTCGAACGGATCGTCATCAACATGGGCCTCGGCGAGGCCGTGCAGAATGCCAAGCTCGTCGAAACAGCGGCCGAAGAGCTCTCTGCAATTTCCGGTCGCAAACCGATCGTCACGCGCGCAAAGAAGTCCATCGCGAGCTTCAAGCTTCGAGAGGGGATGCCGATCGGGGTGATGGTGACCCTTCGGCGTGCACAGATGTACGACTTCCTCGACCGTCTGATCTCGCTCGCCTTACCGCGAACGCGCGACTTCAAGGGCATCAGCCCAAAGGCATTCGATGGGCGGGGCAACTACACACTCGGGATTCGCGAGCAGATCGTGTTCCCGGAGATCAACTACGACCGAATCGATCGTATCAAGGGTATGAACGTGACCTTGGTAACCACAGCAAAAACTGACGAACAGGGACGTGCCTTGCTGAAATCGCTCGGCATGCCGTTCAGGAACTAGAGGACGCAGATGGCTAGCAAGCGTGCACTTGCCAAATTGGAAAAGACACCGAAGTTCTCGGTGCGACACCGAAATCGCTGCAAAGTTTGCGGAAGACCGCGAGGTTACTACCGCAAGTTCGAGATGTGCCGCATCTGTCTCCGAAAATACGGACTCTCGGGCGATATCCCGGGCCTCACGAAATCGAGCTGGTAAGGAGGTGCCGTCATGATGACCGACCCAATCGCTGACATGTTGACGCGCATCCGGAATGCCGCTCAGGCTCAGCACGAACAAACCGTTCTTCCGTCTTCGAATCTCAAGGCGCAGCTTGCCGAGATTCTCAAGCAGGAAGGCTTCATCGACGACTACCGCGTGGAAGACGGGGTTCAGAAGAGTCTTACGATATTTCTCAAGTATGGGCGGGACCGCCAGAGTGCGTTCGTCGGCATGCGGCGTTCGAGCCGGCCGGGTCGACGGTTCTACGTCGGCCATCACGACATTCCGCGTGTCCAGAACGGCATGGGCGTAGCCATTCTTTCGACGTCCGCAGGAATCATGACCGACCGCGATGCGCGCAATAAGCGAGTGGGCGGTGAGGTGCTGTGCGAGGTTTGGTGATGACCGAGACACACACAGGAAAGCAGTCCAGAAACGGCAAGAAACCGGTCGAGGTTGCCAAGGGCGTGCAGATCTCGATCAGCGGACGCGACATCAAGATCAAGGGTCCCAAGGGCGAGCTCGTCCATACGCTTCGGCCGGAGGTCGTCGTCACTCAGAGCGAGGACAAGCTGACGGTCCGCCCGGCCAAGGGCACTGGGAAGCTGGGCCTGCAATACCAGGGGCTGACACGAGCGCTCCTAGGCAACATGGTCGCGGGGGTAGCGCATGGCTACACCCGTTCGCTCGACTTCCGTGGCGTCGGGTATCGGGCAGAGTTCAAGGATCATCAGCTCAAGATGACGGTCGGACTCTCGCATCAACCCGTTCTCGACATCCCGAAGGCGGTTTCGATCAAAGTCGAGACGATCGACGAAGCGGGCACCAAGTTCCCGCGAGTTCACCTGGAGTCGCCAGACAAACAACTCATCGGTAGGGTCGCCGCGCGCATCCGCCAGATGCGACCGCCGGAGCCATACAACGGCAAGGGAGTCCGCTACACCGGCGAGCGCATTCGAGAGAAGGCAGGAAAAGCCGGAAAGGCCGGAGGCTGATCATGCAGCAGAAGCTCACAGGGCGGGCCCGACGCAAGAAGCGGATTCGCAAGAAAGTCCATGGAACCACGCAGCGTCCGAGGCTTTGCGTTTTCCGCAGCACCAAGCACATTTATGCGCAGGTCATCGACGATACGCGTGGCATCACGATTGCCCAGGCGTCGAGTGTCGCCGAGTCTGCCGGAGGAAACAAAGTCGAGATCGCCAAGTCGATCGGCAATGCCGTGGCCAAGGCATGCATCGGCAAAGGGGTCGAGCAGGTCGTGTTCGACCGTGGCGGTTATCGATATCACGGACGCGTTCGCGCGCTGGCCGAATCGGCACGCGAAGCGGGTCTGAAGTTCTGAGGACGGGATGGCATACAAAGACCAAATCATCGATCCAAGCTCGCTCGAGGATCTCACCGAGCGCGTCATCTTCATCAACCGGGTGGCCAAGGTCGTCAAGGGCGGCCGCCGGTTCAGCTTCAGCGCGCTGGTGGTCGTCGGGGACAGCAATGGCCACGTAGGCGTCGGGATGGGCAAAGCGAACGAGGTGCCCGAATCGATCCGCAAGGGTACCGACGCCGCCAAGAAGAATCTCTTCAAGGTGCAGCTCACGGGTCGTACGATTCCTCATCGTGTCGTCGGCCGTTCGGGTGCAGGGCGGGTCGTCTTGCGTCCCGCATCGGAAGGGACCGGCGTCATCGCAGGTGGCGCGATGCGCCCGGTTCTCGAGGCAGCGGGCGTGAAGGACGTTCTTGCCAAGATCTTGGGCACGACGAATGCGCACAACGTGGTGAACGCCACGGTTGCGGCGCTCAAGGAGCTCGAATCCCCCGATGACGTGGCTCGCCGCCGCACCCGCCGGAAGAGCGACATTCAGCAGCACGAGCATGGGCCTCAAGCGGTACGTCCCGCTGAGCCTGCCGAAACGCCTTCGGAGGCAGCGGCAACGTAAGAGAGGCAATCATGAGCGCGAAGAAACTCAAAGTGACGCAGGTGAAGAGCGAGATCGGCCGAATGGACAAGCAAAGGCGGGTCCTGAAGGGTCTCGGCTTGCGCGGACCCAACACCGAGGTCGTGGTGGACAACACGCCTTCGTTCCGCGGAATGGTCAAGAAGGTGCTGCACTTGGTCGAAGTCGAGGAAATCAATGAGTAAGCAAAACGATACGCCGATCCTTTCCCGGCTTCGCCCGGCAGGGGGTGCGGTGCGGGGGAAACGCAGAAAGGGACGCGGGCCGGGCTCCGGCCTCGGCAAGACGGCCGGCCACGGCCAAAAGGGCCAAAAAGCGAGGCATCCCGGCAACTTCAGCAAGCTTGGATTCGAGGGCGGGCAGATGCCGCTTTACCGGCGCATCCCGAAGCGGGGCTTCACCAACCTCTTCGCCAAGAAGGTCGGAACGGTCAACGTGAAGGACCTGGCCCGCTTCGAGGCGGGAGCGACGGTCGATGAGGCCGTCCTGCGAGAAGCTGGCCTCATCAATCGCAAAGTGGACATCATCAAGATTCTCGGCGATGGCGAGCTCGAAAAGGCTCTCACCGTCAAGGTACACGCGGCTAGCGCGACTGCCACGCAAAAGATCGAGCAGGCGGGCGGTACCGTCGAGCTGGTGGTAACGAGTACGACTGCCTCTTAACTGAAAGCCCGCACCGACTCATGAGCACTGTCGCGAACATCTTCCGAATCCCCGAGCTCCGGCGCCGAATTCTTTTCACGTTGGGGATGATCGCCGTCTACCGGATCGGGATTTTCGTCACGACTCCCGGTGTCGATCGGGCGGCCATGCGAAAATACGTGGCGGGTCAGGCGGGGGGCTTCCTGAGCCTCTTCAACCTGTTTTCCGGTGGGGCGCTCGAGCAAGCTTCGATTTTCGCGCTCAACATCATGCCCTACGTTTCGGCGAGCATCATCTTGTCGTTGATGGCGGTCGTGGTGCCCTCGCTCATGGAGCTCCGGAAGGAAGGCGAGGCAGGTCAACGCAAGATCAATCAGTACACGCGCTACGGCACGGTCTTGCTGAGTCTCTTTCAAAGCATGGGGCTCGCGATGCTGTGGGAGGGCTGGAACGAAAGCTCGACAGCGGGTGATATCGTCGCCAATCCGGGCTGGAGCTTTCGCTTGATGACCGTTCTCGCGCTCACGACGGGGACCTCGTTCCTCATGTGGCTCGGCGAGCAAATCACCGAGCGAGGCCTCGGTAACGGCATTTCGTTGATCATCTTCGCGGGCATCGTGGCCAATCTTCCGGACGCCCTCTTCAGGACCCTCGAGCAGTTCAAGCTCGGGGAGCTACAACCAATCGACCTGATGCTGCTGATCGTCATCGCGCTCGGGACGACTGGCTTCATCGTGTTCTTCGAGCGGGCCCAAAGGCGGCTTCCAATCACCTACGCCAAGCGGATGATTGGGCGAAAGATGTATGGCGGTCAGCAATCTCACCTGCCGCTCCGGGTGAATATGGCCGGCGTCATCCCACCGATCTTCACGTCCTCATTGCTGATGTTTCCGGTGACGCTGGCCGGTACCAACATCCCCTATCTGTCGGATGCGATGCGCTGGATCAGCAACAATCTGGTTCCAGGCGGATGGATTTACATCGTGGTCTTCGCGACCATGACGATCTTTTTCTGTTTCTTCTATACGGCGATTACGTTCCAGCCGGTCGACGTCGCGGAGAATCTCAAGAAGCAAAGCGCCTTCATACCCGGTGTGCGGCCAGGGAAGGCTACTGCCGAGTACATCGATGCCGTTTTGACGCGAATCACCGTCGGTGGCGCCCTCTACATTGCAGCGGTCGTCACGGTTCCGACCTTGCTTCAGGCGCGCTGGAACGTCCCGTTCTATCTCGGCGGAACCTCGCTGATGATCGTGGTGGGCGTGGCCCTAGACTTCGCTCAGCAGGTGGAGAGCCATCTCATCACGCGCCACTACGAGGGTCTGACGGGGACCAAGGGCTCCCGTATCCGAGCGAGGAACGCGTGATGGATCTGCTGCTTTTCGGACCTCCGGGCGCCGGCAAGGGCACACAGGCCAAGTTTCTCATCGACCTGTTGGGCATCCCTCAGATCTCGACCGGCGACATGATGCGCGCTGAGCGCAAGTCGGGCTCGGACCTCGGCAAGCGGTTTGATGACTACATGTCGGCTGGAAAGTTGGTGCCCGATGGTTTGGTCTTGGATTTGATCGAGAAGCGCCTGACGAAGGACGATGCGAAAAACGGTGCGATTTTCGATGGTTACCCGAGGACGGTGGCCCAGGCAGATGCCCTCGACGCGCTCCTTCAGAAGATGGGTCGCCGCATCGACAGGGTCGTTTCTCTCGAGGTGCCGCTCGAAGACATCATCGTGCGGGTGACGGGCAGGAGGGTTTGCCTCGACTGTGGACAGACCTATCACGTCCGCTATACTCCGCCGCCCCAAAACGGAGAGTGTATCTCCTGTGGGGGGAGCAAGATCGTGCAGCGTTCGGACGACACGGAGGAGGTCGTTCGGAAGCGGTATGCAGAGTACGAAGCAAAGACCGAGCCGGTGCTGGCCCACTATGAAGCCAAGGGCGTCGTGAGGGGCGTGGAAGGTGTTGGCTCTCTCGAAGAGATAACGGAACGTATCAAGAAAGCAATTGGGGTTGAATAGCGATCGGGATGAATGAACCCAAGACGACCCGAGGCACCATCGAAGCGCTGCTACCCAGGGCGCTCTACCGAGTCAGGCTCGACGGTGGTGAAGAGATTACCGCATCTGCGTCCGCGCAGGCTCGGCAGGTGACGGTGAAGCTGCTCCCCGGAGACGTCGTGATGGTTGAGACATCCCCCTTCGACCCGACGAGAGGACGAATCAGAGAGAGGCTGAAATGAAGGTTCGACCGAGCGTCAGAAAGATTTGTGAGAAGTGCAAGATCGTGCGCCGCAGGGGCGTCGTGCGGGTCTTGTGTGACAATCCCCGTCACAAGCAACGGCAAGGATAACAGCGAATGGCACGTATCGCAGGCGTCGACCTCCCGGGTCGCAAACACACGGTGATTGCGTTGCAATACATCTATGGGATCGGTCCGCATCACGCGAAGATGATTTGCGAGACCGCCGGGATCCCCGAGAGCAAGCGTGCGGACGACCTCGACGAGAACGACGTCAAGAAGATTCGCGAGTGCATCGACCAGAACTTCAAGGTAGAGGGTGACCTGCGCCGCGAGATCAACATGCACATCAAGCGGCTCATGGACCTCGGTTGCTATCGGGGGCTTCGTCATCGGCGCGGGCTGCCCGTTCGCGGTCAACGGACCCACACCAACGCCCGCACCCGCAAGGGGCCGAAGCGTGGCTCGATGAGCAGGAAGACCTAAGAACATGGCGAATCCGAAGGCAAAGTCTCCCAAGAGCAAGAAGCGTAAGACCAAGAAGGTCGTGACGAGCGGCATCGCCCACATTCAGTCGACCTTCAACAATACGATCGTCACCATCACGGACCTGACCGGTGAAGTCGTGTCCTGGTCGACCGCCGGCGCCCGCGGGTTCAAGGGCTCGCGGAAGAGCACGCCGTTTGCAGCGCAGCTCGCCGCTGAAGACGCTGCCCGCAAGGCGCAGGACGCAGGAATGAAGACCATCGCGATTTTCGTGAAGGGTCCCGGCGCTGGCCGTGAGTCGGCGCTGCGAGCGTTTCAGAATGTCGGGATGAGGGTCACTCTGCTTCGTGACGTAACCCCGATCCCCCACAATGGTTGCCGGCCGCCGAAGCGGCGGCGGGTATAAAGGCTGCGGAGGAAAATTGATGACGAGTCCGACCCTAGTCGCACGCAACTGGCGAGACCTCATTCGCCCGAAGAACGTTCCCGTTGATCAGGAGTCGCTCAGCGACACCTATGGCAAGTTCGTCGTTGAGCCGCTCGAGCGAGGTTTTGGCATTACCTTGGGCAACTCACTCCGCCGCGTATTGCTGTCCTCCCTGCAGGGCGGCGCAATCACCGCGGTTAAGATCGACGGCGCGCTGCACGAGTTCACCTCGGTGCCGGACGTCATCGAGGACGTGACCGAGATGGTCCTGAACTTCAAGGAAGTCGTCGTTCGCGCACATACAGCACGGACTCAGACGGTCCGCATCGAAAAGGAAGGGCCGGGGGTCGTGACGGCGGGCGACATCAAGGTCAGCGATCAGATCGAGATCCTCAACCCCGAGCACAAGATCTGCACCTTGTCCAAGGGCGGACGATTCGCGGCGGAGCTCACGATCAACGTGGGGCACGGCTATGTTCCTGCCGACCGAAACAAGACTGCAGGCATTCCGATTGGCACGATCGCCATCGACTCGCTCTTTTCCCCGATTCGCAAGGTGAACTATGCGGTGACCAACGCTCGCGTTGGGCAGATCACCGACTACGACAAGCTCACGCTCGAGGTTTGGACCAACGGCGCAGTGAAGCCGGCCGATGCAGTGGCCTATGCGGCGAAGATCCTCAAAGACCAGCTGACGATTTTCATCAACTTCGAGGAACATGACGAACCGGTCGAAGAGCTGAGCTCGGAAACGCCGCTCAACGAGAATTTGTTCCGGTCGGTAGACGAGCTGGAGCTCTCGGTACGTTCTGCCAACTGCCTTCAGAACGCGAACATCAAGCTGATCGGCGAGTTGGTGCAGAAGAGCGAGGGCGAGATGCTGAAGACCAAGAACTTCGGGCGCAAGTCGCTCAAGGAAATCAAAGAGATCCTGGCGGATATGGGTCTTTCCCTCGGAATGCAAATCGACAACTGGCCGCAGATGCTCGATCGTTGGAAGACTCAGCAGGCCAGTCAGTAACGTATTTCGACGTCGGTCGTGGATAGGTCGTCATGAGACATCAAAAGGCAGGCAGAAAGTTCGGTCGCAACACCAGTCACCGCCGGGCCATGTTCAGGAACATGGCGGGCAACCTGGTTCTGCACGAGCAGATCAAGACGACCGACGCCAAGGCGAAGGAGCTTCGGCGTATTGCAGAGCGCTTGCTCACCAAGGCGATTCGACTGGGCGACGACCTGACGATCGACGTCGCAAAAGTCAAAGACGAGGACGAGCGCGTACGTATCCTCGCCCGCCGCCTCCACGCTCGCCGCCAGATTGCTCGCTTCCTCCCGAAGCAGCTGGCAAAGACCAACGCCGACGGTACGGTCGAAGAAGTGGACCTCATCCACAAGCTTTTCACCGACATCGCCCCGCGGTACCTCGCGCGCGCCAAAGCCAGCAAAGGCGGCGGGTACACGCGGATCATCAAGGTGAACCATCGCCGAGGTGACAACGCGCCGATGTCTCTCATCGAGTTCCTCGACTAGGGGACACGCTCCCCCCTCAAAACACCCACGCTTTCGAGCCCTTACGACCGACACCGCGACAGCGCGGGCGCGTTTGGCAGTGGCGTCTCCGCGCTGGCGGATTTTCGCGGTGTGCCTCGTAGATTCCCGGAATTATGCGGTTTGTTGGGGGGTAGCGTGTCCCCTGTAGAACTGTTTGCAGTAGCGGCGGTATTCGGCGATCGGCCCGTCGCCTTCCGCGAGGATGGGTCTTTCGAGGTAGCGTTTTGCTTCCCAGATCGGCGCGTCCTGACGGACCTCGCGATTGAGGTCCCAAGCGGCGATTTCGCGGAGTAAGTGCGTCAAGGGGGTCGCTACCCAGTTCTTCACGGACGCGGCGGTGCGTAGAACGATGTTGTCTTGGTCGATCGGCGTCGCCAGCACCAGAAGATTGATCTCCAACTTGACCCGCGGAACGGCCACGCGAACCAACGAGTAGCCAAGGCCGTGAACCTCGACCCTGAAGTTCGCGACGAAGGGAAGCCTGTTTCCGAGCAGGTAATAGCGAATCCCGTATGCACCCTTCAACAGATGCCCCTCGATTTCCAGATCCCCTTGGGTCCACGCGCCGCCAAAGCCGTGCACCTCGACGAAGTGCCCGATATCGACGCTGTTTTCGCTAGTTTCCTGGGGATGACTCTTGACCTTCATCGTGCGGGTACTGAAGGTCGTCCAACCTTCGGCTCGTCCGGGCAACACGGGGACCTCCCAGTCAGGTGCCTTCCCATCCGGGTGATACCAAGTGAAGAGGTACCCGTTGTGCTCGCGAACCATCCAGGTATCGAGCTTGGCTTTGCGGGGAACCGCCTTGCCGTATGCCGTCCGAACACAGCGGCCGTCGCCACCAAACTCGAAACCATGAAACGCGCATCGAAGGTTCTCGCCCTCGACTTTTCCCGCGCCGAGGTGCGCACCCATGTGGGGGCAATACGCGCCGGTCAGCCGGGCCTCTCCCCCCTGGGTGCGATAGAGGATCAACTCCTCGCCGAAGTAATTCAGGGGCACCACCTGGCCTGCGCGCACCTCTTGAGAGGTGCCGACCGCGTACCAACCGGCTGGGATTCCGGGAAAACGGAATGTATCGACCACGTTTGAACTCCTCCGAGGGGCTAGAGCGGCGCTGGCTGCCCGCGGAATGTAGGCTCATCACCGACCGGGATCCGAAAATCCGTGTGAACGGTTTGCATCGGGCGGTGAGCGGTCGCCAGAGAATCGCGAGCCGTTCCCTCAGGCCGTGAATGGCTCAAAACCCAGCCTTTTCGAGGGAATCGAGCTCGTGTGGAAGCGGTTCTTCTCTTTACAAGCCGAGCAGGGTCGATATTAAAGCCCCGATGATCGCGCACCTCCTCGGCCTACCGGACCACCCCGGCGTCATGTTCCTCGTGTTTGCCGGGTTCGGGCTGTTGTACTTTTTCTTGCTCGCATCCGTCGCGTACTACCTCTACTTCAAACGGTTTCGAGACCACTTCCACCCCGACTACGCGCTCGACCCGAGAGAAATGAGGTCGGCGATCAAGTGGTCGATCATCGGGATCATAGGCAACGCTGCGTTGATGCTGCCGATCCACATGCTAATCGCGAAGAACTATTCGAAGATGTACTACGACGTCAGCGACTATGGCTGGGGTTGGCTCTTCGGACAGGTCGTCGTGCTGCTGATCTTCACCGAGACACTCATCTATTGGACCCACTACGCGTTTCACAGAGTGCCTTGGTTGTGGAAGTATGTCCATGGCCGCCATCACAAGTACAGAGTGCCCACTCCGTACTCCTCACTCTCTTTCAATCCGATGGACTCGTTTCTGCAGGCGGTCCCCCATCACATCGCAGCATTCTTCTTCCCGCTCCATGCCGCGATCTACCTCGGCTCGGTGACCTTCGTGACGCTGTGGGCGGTGTGCATCCACGATCGCGTGAGCTTCGTTCGTTGGCCGTGGCTCAACTACACGGACCACCACACGCTCCATCACTGGTACAGTGATTTCAACCTGGGGCAGTATTTCACCTTTTGGGACCGCATCGCCGGGACCTATAGAAGCCCTGAGGTCGACTATGAAGACGTGCCGGCAGGCATCCTCTATCGACCTCCGAGCCGGAGGCCGGCCTCGCCTGCGTCCTCGGTGCTTCCGGACGGTTCACAAACGGCTCGTTAGAGCTCAGCGGGTGATTCTGAAGTCGGTGTATTCCCCGGTGTAGCTTCGCCAGCGAACGTCGACATCATCGACGCGAGCGGTCGCAGGCCCGGTGTGAGCCCAGGCGAGAAAGTCCTTCACGTCGTCCTCTTCGCCCTCCGCGACGATCTCGACTGAACCGTCGTTGCGGTTTTTGACCCACCCGCTCAAGCCATGTTGACGAGCCTCGCGCTGTGCGGTGGCTCGAAAATAGACGCCTTGCACGCGGCCGCGGACGACGAGATGAATTCGCTTCTGACCCATCGCTCAGTTATTGCCCATCGTGTCGGAGCCGCAAACCTCACCCGTAGCGGACGCCCAACACGTGGAAGTAACCGAAAATCATGATCTTCCCCACGTGCCCGCGGAGCGACCCGCCGTGCTCGGCCGTCAGGGCCTTGGCAAAGGCGAAGGCTTCGCCCGCATGAACCGCGAGCAAACCGAGGAACACCATCTTTCCAATCGATGGCTCCGGCACCGTCGTCGGAACCAGGAAGGAGAGAATGCCCCACGTCCATCCTGCGAGTGCTGCTACTTTTCCAAATGCGATCGCGAGCTTCATGCCGGGAGCGTACTCAATTGGGTAGCCGCATGACACCTGGCAGCGGTGTCGCCGGAGCGCCGGCAGGAACTGGCAGATCGAGCAGCGCTGCGAGCGTCGTCGCGATTCGAAGCACGTCTTGGGCCTCTTTGCTGGTCCTACGCTCGACGGCGGTGCCCCACATCAAGACCGGAACGCGTCGGTCGTAGTCCCAGGGCGACCCGTGATTGGTTCCACCCTCGTCTCCGACCGCGTCGAACCAGCCCGGCGCGGTCACGAGATAGAGGTCGCCAGGCGGGTCGTCGGGAAGACTCTCGCCAACCAGTCGTTCGATCTCGCGAGAGCTCGAGCGTAACTTGGCCCCGCTATGCGCATCGTACACGGCTTGCACGCCCTCCACCCTCGGCATGGCCTTTCGCAGGAGGTCGGTCAGATCCGAAAGGCGTGCTTTCCCGGAAGCCGTGTAGGTAAACAGAGGCGGGACATACCCTGCGATCCAGTCGCCCTCGCCGAGCGTCGTATCCGCCGCTTCCTCGGCCGCAGCGGTGAGCGCCTCCGCGTAGAGGCGGCCTCCTTGTCGGCCATCGGCATGCGCGCGCTCCGGCAGCTCCGCGACTCCGTGATCGGCGGTGAGCACGAATGCAACGGGTCCACGGGCCTCCACGAGCTTCACGAAACGCGTGAGAGCATGATCGATCCGTCGAAGGTTGTCGGCGTACTCCCAGGAACGTGCGCCCCACGTGTGCCCTACGATGTCCGTTCCCGAGATGCTCAGCATCAGGAAATCCGGGATGTCATCGAGACCCATTCGTTCCGCCTTCACGACGGCGTACGCCGCTGCCAACAAGTACTCGCTCGACTCGGGCGTCCAGGGGAACGCCGACCAAGGATCCGGCGCTCCCCGTGGATCGTGTGGAAACGTCGGATACATTTCTCCGGCCGCGGCGTCTGAGCCGAGATGCCTCTCGAGAAAGTCCGGGTCGGCCGGCTCCCACGTCTGCAGCAGCGGGCCGACCGGGTTTGCCTCCCTGAAGTCGCGAAGCCATGCGGGCAGGACGCCTCGGGGCGCATAATAAGTCGATGTCGTCATGCCTCGCGCCACTGCGTCGTAGAAGACGGCAATCGTGGGTCTTTGTCCGACGGGGAGCACTGCGGAGCGGTTCTTGATCGAGATCCCCACGATGCGTGCCTCCGAGTTGCTCTGCCGATGCAGGACGTCTGCAACGGTTTCCGCCCGAAGCCGCGTTGGGCTGGCATAGTCGTTTTCGTCCCCGATGACGGCGTGCTTGCGGTCGTCGATCACCCAACGCGAGCCGAGCTCCGGGTCATAGACCGCGTTGGCGACGATTCCGTGCACGGCCGGTGTCACTCCGGTCGTGAGCGACGCGTGCCCGGGGGCGGTTTGGGTGCAAGCAAACGGATACTCCGCAGTATGGTAGGCGCCGTCCTCGTAGGCGCGACGGATCACGCTGTCGTTCGGAAGCAGCGGAAGCTGTTGATCGAGAACCCACGATCCCAACTGGTCGATCACGATCAAGACGACCAGCTTCGGGGCCACCGTGGCTTGAGACGCCGGCTCCGTCGGTGCCGAGCTCCGCGGCGCCGCGGCTTCGAGTGCGGGCTTGGTCGTCGCGCATCCTGGCACGACGGCCGTTGCGGCCAGGAGTGACATGCCGAGCATGAAACCCATGTTTTCCTTTCGATTTGCTGTCACCGAGCGCAAGGTAACGTGGTCAGGGACCAGCCGCTAGGCGCCGGCAAACACGGAGGCTTGAAATGAAGGGGTCCGCGGCGCTAGAGGTACGCTCGAGGATGGAACGGCCGTTACGAACGATTCATGCCAAAGCTCGCATCGCGCGAGGCTGGTCCCTCGGTTTCTACATTGCGGGCGTTGCAGCCCTGACCGCGGGACTGCTGATAGGGGGCATCGTCGCCTTAGCGACTGGGTCGGCCGCGGGATTCACGGTGGCCGCAGTCATTGCGGGCGCCGGCATCGCGACCGGTGCCTTGGGTCTTTGGGAAAGTCGGCGCTTCACCCGGCGCGCGAAGCGCCTCGAAAGCACCATCTCGGAACAAAGGTTGTTTTCCCTTGCCGAGAAGAATGGTGGCACGCTGCGTGTCGTCGACGTCGCGCGCGGGCTGCGGGTCATGAGCGCAGAGGCCGAAGCGCTCCTCGACCACCTCGTCGATGAGGTGCATGTCTCGATGCAGGTCACCGACGACGGTGAGATTCACTACGTCTTTCGCGAGCTCACGGACGCGTTGGGTCCGCGGGTCCGCGTCGCTTCGGGCGAGCCCCGAGCCACCGAGGGGGTGAGTGCGGGCAACGAGGTGCTAACGGATGAGCTAAGTGATTGAGATCATTGGATTATCGAGCGGTTGGCCTTGCACGGTCCGCGCCGGGCTCGATGATTTGCAGGAGAGGGTCGCCTCAGCTACACCTTTCGACCTCGCACCGCGACGGAGCACGTCACCCATGAAGCCCGACATCCATCCTGAATACAACATGATCACCGTGACCTGCGCCTGCGGCGCGTCGTTTCAGACACGCTCGACGAAAAGCATCGAGCAGGTGGACATCTGCTCGGAATGTCACCCGTTCTACACGGGTAAGCAGAAGCTGGTGGACACCGCAGGCCGCGTCGAGCGCTTTCGAAAGAAGTACGCAAAGAAGCGCGAGGGCAACGAGGCCGAGGCGGCGCCCGAGGCGCCTGCCGACAACTAGGCGGCCGTGCCCCGAATGGGCGCCATACTGGTCGCGATGGCCCAACCCTACATCGGTGGACAGGCCGTCATCGAAGGCGTGATGATGCGCGCCCCGGCCTGTCTGACCATCGCGGTTCGCCGTCCCGATGGGACCATTGCGCTCCGCGAGGGGCCCTACCGGTCGCGCTGGTCGAAGAAGCTCTGGAAGCTTCCTGGTTTTCGCGGCGTGGCAATGTTGGTCGAATCGATGACGATGGGTTTTTCGGCGCTCCAGTTCTCCGCGGAGCAACAGATGACCGAGGAGGAGCTCGCGCAGGATCAGGGCTCCGGCCGGCTGGCGGTCGTCGTTTCGACCCTGCTTGCGCTCGGTCTGTTCGTCGCGCTGCCGCAAGGGCTCGCGAGCCTGGCTACCCGTGGAGCAGGATGGGATTTGGGCCTCACCGACACCGGTTTTCACGTCCTGATCGGTGGGTTCAAGCTGCTGATCTTCGTCGGATATCTCCTTTTGATCAGCCGAATCCCCGACGTGAGACGACTCTTTCAGTATCACGGCGCCGAGCACAAGACGATCCATGCGTACGAGAAGCAGCTTCCGTTGACCGTCGAGAACGTGCAGGCGCAGACCACGCTTCATCCGAGGTGTGGGACGACCTTCCTCGTCGTCGTGATCGTCGTCTCGATCATCTTGGGCTCGCTCGTGGCGCCGGTCCTGATGCCGAAGGTCGGGGGATGGATCGGTCAGGTTGCCCTGCTCCTGATCCGCATCGGGCTTCTGCCCATCATCGCAGCGATTTCCTACGAGCTTCAGCGGTTGAGCGCGCGGTTTTGCACGACGGGTTGGCGGCGGATGGTGCTCTACCCGGGCTTCTTGTTCCAAAAGATCACGACTCGAGAGCCCGCCGATGATCAGGTCGAGATCGCCATTGCCGCCATGCAGGCGGCTGCCTGGCGCCAGGGCATTCAGGAGAACGCGCCCCACGGCGAAGAGCCGATTGTCTTTGCGAGCTTTGCTCGCTTCAGGGAAGTATTCAGCGGAGAGGGTTCTCTGAGCGCCTCCCGCGCCGCCTAAACATGCTTCCAACCGACAAGCTCGAGTCGCTTGCGGCTCGATATAGAGAGATCGAAGAGCTGCTTTGCCAGCCCAACGTGATGTCCGAGGCCGGCCGTTACAAGGGATTGACCAAGGAACGAGCCGAGCTGCAGCAAGTCGTGGAGGCCTATGGGCGTTACGTGCAGGTCGTCGAAGACTTGGCAGGTCATCGGCAAGCGCTTTCCGATCCCGATCTGCGCGAGCTCGCGGCCGATGAGATTCCTGCTCTCGAGCAAGAGCGCGCTCGTCTCGAAGAGTCGATCAACCTCCTCTTGCTACCGAAGGACCCCAACGACGAACGCAACACCATCCTCGAGATTCGAAGTGGCACCGGGGGGGAGGAAGCCGCTCTTTTCGCTGCGGATCTGTTCCGGATGTATTGCCGATACGCGGAGACGCAAGGTTGGAAAGTCGAGGTCATGTCGATGAGCGAAGCCTCGGCCGGAGGCCTCAAAGAAGTCATCGCCTCTGTCTCCGGAGACAACGTCTACTCGCGGCTTCGCTTCGAGGGGGGCGTGCACCGGGTGCAGCGCATTCCAGCGACCGAGTCGCAAGGGCGCATTCACACGTCGACGGCGACCGTCGCGGTCCTTCCCGAGGTCGACGATATCGACGAGGTCTACATCGATCCGAATGATCTCGAGATCAGCGCAACCGCAGCCGGCGGCCCTGGCGGCCAGCACGTGAATCGAACGATGTCTGCCGTGCAGATCAAGCACATCCCGAGCGGAATCATGGTGCGCTCCGAGCAGCAGCGCTCACAGCATCAGAACAAGGCCAAGGCGATGCAGATCCTTTCGGCGAAGCTTCTCGAGATCGAGCGCGAGGCGCAGGCGAGCGCGATAAGCTCCGACCGCCGCAGCATGGTCGGGACCGGAGAGCGCTCGGAGAAGATCCGCACCTACAATTACCCGCAGAACCGAGTCACCGATCACCGCATTCAGCTGACGTTGCACAACCTCGATCGCATTCTGGAGGGCGACCTCACCGACCTCTTCACCGCCCTGCGCAGCCACCACCAGGCCGAGCTGATGCATCGGCCACCCGATGGTTGAAGCGACTACGGGATCAGCTTCTCTTCTTTGAGCTTTCTTGCCACTGCCACGGTCATCGATTGGCGTGCATCGGCGATCGACTTCGGGTCCACCGTATCGGACTGGCCCGACCAGACGAGGCCACTCGTCGCGACGGAATACAGATTGGTTTCGAGCCGGATCGTCGTGCTGGTTTCGAAATAACCCGGTTCGTGCACCTGTGTGTAGGTGGTGCCGTAGAATCCATAATACCCGTACCCATATCCATATCCATACCCGCCTGGGTAGTACCTCGTTCGCGGGTTCATGTAGGTCGACCCGGGCTTGTAATCGTTCTCTTTGTCGACGCTGAGCAGGCGCGTGATGAGAACGCCGTCGAAATCCCCGCCTTCGATGGCTGCTCGAATTTGCTCTTCCGACAACTGAGTGGCCTGCGGAAGGTGCTGCCAACTCACCTGGGCCGTCCCGCCTTGCGCTGCGATCGCCTTGGCCAAGGCATCCTCGAAGGCCTGCCGGCTCTCTTGGTTCTCAGCGACCCCGATGACGAAGAGCTTCTTGAAGACCGTGTCCCCGTAGCCCGGGTTGCGGTAGCTTTGTGGAATGGTCGTCGTCGTCCCCTTGCTGCACGCGGCGAGGGCGGACGCCGCGACCAGGAAGATGAGGAGGCTTCTCAGCTGAGGCTTGCTCACGCGGGGAGCCTAAGCCAGCGCCGGTCCTGGCGCCAGCCCCCCTGAGGCAGCGCAGCCACGCGCCCGACGCCACGCGGACGCTCTTCGCGGGCGAGTGTCAGTCCTCGTCGCCTTTGGTGCCCAAATGCCCCAGTCGGTCTTGCTTGGTCTTCAAGTAGACGCGGTTGTGGTCGTGGGCTGCGACTTCGTGCGGCTCCCGACGCGTGACCTTGAACCCGTCGTTCTCGAGCCCTTCAACCTTGCGCGGGTTGTTCGTCATGAGGACGACCGAGCGAACACCGAGGTCGCGGAGCATGTCCGCCGCCACTCGGTAGCCGCGCTGGTCGTCCTCGAAGCCGAGTGCGAGATTCGCGTCGACCGTGTCGAGGCCTTCATCTTGCTTGGCATAGGCGCGAATCTTGTTGCCGAGCCCGATTCCCCGTCCTTCCTGCCGCAGGTAGAGGACCGCTCCTGCCCGAGCGTCCTGGATGCGTTCGAGGGCCAAGTCTAGCTGGTCGCGGCAGTCACACCTCAGAGAATGGAACACCTCCCCCGTCAGGCACTCGCTGTGTACCCGAACCAGTAGGTCCTCCGCGCCTTCGACGTCCCCGACGATGACCGCGAGGTGCTCCTTGCCGTCGTCGAGCTCGCGATATACGACCACCCGAAAAGCCCCGATGCGGGTGGGGAGCTGGGCCTCGGCGTACCGTGTCACGGTTGGCTGGTGTTGGCTCGACTCGCTCATGGAAGAAGGCTCGCTACCACAGGTGGCATGCTCGTTCCATGCGGCCGCGCACACATAGCGCGGCCATCGCGCTGTCAGGAGGGCACATGGGCCTCGGTGAGCTGGGCCAACAGTGATGCGACCGCCTCGGTGACCAGGCCCACCCGTTTACCCACATCCGCCGTCTCGAGAATTCTCTGACGTTCATCGGGGTTGACGACGAGCTGGTCTGCCACGATGTCCGCGGCGCGCCCCGGTGCGAGCTCGGTCGAGACCTGCAGTAAGAAATCGGGCTGTCGTTCTCGGACTTTCGCAGCAACGCGAGTTGCGCAGGCCATGAGGGCTAGGACATCGGAAGGCCTGGCGGTGCCGACGTCCGGGATCGGCAGCGCTCGGGCCCGTCGGTATGGACGGTCTTCGCTTGGGAGCTCGCTGAGCTGGACGCGGTTGAGGCCATGCAAGATCAGATCGTGCGTGCCATCGGCGCGGCGCTGGTGCGCCACGATGCGGCCCGCCCCGGCGACTTGGTGGATGGGCGGTTTCCCTTGGTAGTCTTCCTCCCAACCCGGCGCGAGCAACGTCACGGCCATCGCCGTACAACCGCTCTCGAGGCAATCCTCGACCATCTTTGTGTAGCGTGGCTCGAAGAGATGAAGAGGGAGCGCAGTGCCTGGAAAGAACACCACCCGAGGCAAAGGGAACACGGGGAGGGTGGCCAGCTCTCGGGCTGACAGCGGGGTGCTTGGTTGCCATTCCATGAGCGGCTCTACTCAGGCTCGTGCCACAGAACCTGCAATGCCCGCGGCAACTGCGGGCTCCCCATCACGTCACACTTCTCACAGGCGAGCGGGAAGTCACGCTCCTCGCAAGACTGGCATTCGGTTAAAACGGATACCATCGCAGAAAGCTCCTCCCGCAGCTTTCGGAGCTTTGCAATCTTCTGTTGCATGGTGTCGATCTGCTGATTCAACACGTTGCTCATCCGTTGGCTGGCTTCCTCGGGACAATCGCAGTCGCTCTTGAGGCAGAATAAATCCTTGATGTCCTGCAGCGAAAGCCCCGCTTCCCGGAGGTCTAGAGCCAGTTGCAATTTCATCAACTCGCGTGCCGTAAAGAGCCGATGGCCGCACGCGCTACGCCTCTCGGGTTCGATCAGCCCCTCTTGCTCGTAAAATCGAACCGTGCGCAAGGTGCTCGCGCTCAGCCGCGCCATGTCTCCCGTGGTGAGAAGCTCGGCACACTCTGGTCGCTCGATGACTGGTGTTTGTGAGTCGGTCACTTCCCGAGCCTGAAAACGCTCGCTTTTTCAAGAGCTTGGAAAAATATGGAGGCCGGCGGTTTCATGTCAAGGCTTCGGGGGCCATGCCTCCGGGATTACTCACTAAACTGAGGTACGCTTGTTCGACGGCCTCGAAACGCACGGTGAAGGTGTAGTAGTCTCGGTCATGCACATCGCCGAACACCGCGAGTGCCTTCTCGACACGGAGCCGATCCGCGGCTGCCATGTGGAGGTGGGCGCCCCAATCGGGAACCTCCTGGCCTAGAAGGACCTCGAGCGCCACGCCGATCGGGTTGAAGGTCAACGAGCAGCGCTCGAAACGCAGTCTCCATCCGGCGTAATCGTCCGTGGGCGTCGCCCACTGCCCATCGTCGAGCCGACGGACCAAGAGCTCTCCGAAATAGGCGCCGCTCATGGGGGCGAGAAGGGAGACGATCTCGTCACGAGGGGCGTCGAGGAGAGTCGCGTAGTAATCGAGGATCGGGAGGGTGTCCTGGGTGAGGTCGAGCTCGACTCCGGTGGCATTCTTAACCGAGGTGACACAGGCTACCGTGAGGTCCATCACCGCCGTCTTCGGGTCCATCGCCTCACGATAGCCTGGTTCGCCAAACTAGCCATCCGCCCAACAATGCGATAGTCCGGAAGCCGGACGCTCCGTGAGCCATCGACCGTACACCGGGCCCTCAGGCCGTACCCGTGTGGAGCGGGTTCGCGTGTTCCGCGTGGGGCGCAAGCCCGTCGAGGTCGAGGTGTTTCGAGTCGTCAACGTGAAGGAGCACCCCGAGCTCCGAGAGCGCGTGCTCGGCGGGACGCTGCATCGGCTCGACGATGGCGAGATCATCGCCGTCCCGTTCGTTTATCACGATCCCGAGGCACGGCAGCTCATCCTCGTTATCCCTCATGAGGCGCGCGGCCGTGAGCAGTCTGAACGTGCGAAGTTGCTCGAGTCGTTCATGAAGGAACACGGAGAAGAGGTGCCCGAGTACGCTCGGCAGTTCGTCGTTCTCTATGGGAGCCGTGCGCTTCGGGACTACGTCGAGGACGCCGAGACGATCGAGGTCGATGCCGCAGAGCTCGAGGCCGTGGACGAGCGTCCCGTCCCGACCACGGGCGATGCTGGTTTTGCTGGCTTGCTTCCGGCCGCCGGGTCTTGGGCTCGAGCGTCAACTGACTTGGCGAGCTTGATCGATGGCGGGGAGCTGTGGGTCTTCGCCGAGGTCGAAGCGGACGGCCGCGAGTCGTTCTCCGAGTCGAGCAGCGACCTGCTGATTCAGCTGCAGACCATCGACCGGCTGCCCATCTGCATACTCACCCTGATCGATAGGCGAACCCTCGCGGTCCGTCGTGCATATCTCGATCCACGGCGAGACGAAGACAGGCGAGTCCTGGAGCTGCTCGGGAGCGACTTCCATGCGATGGTCGTCGTGCACAACGGCCGACGCCAGCTCGTGCGCTCGTTTCGTCTCGAAGCGCCCCGGGCCGCAAACGCCAAGATGATCCTCGAACGCACCGAGGTGGCTCCCGAAGCCTCGCTCGAACCATGGGAGGAAGCCGTGGATGCATGCCGTTCAGCCCCGCTTCTGCTGGGTAACTCCGATCACCCGTTCGCGCTCGACGGGAATGCGCAGACAGCCTCAGAGGCACTTGCTCGACTCGAACGGCTGGAAGCTTGGAGCAGTGCGACGAAGATCGAGGAAGCGCTCTTGGCCTTGAGCGTTCCGCGAACCGTGTTCGAGCTTTCCAGGTGCCGGGTCATGACAGACGCCCTCCGGTTTGGTCTCGCAATGTCGGACGAGCTCATACTCCAGGCGGTTCGTTTCGGGCTGGCTCCGAGCGAGAGAGAGATGGCCGCCATGCTGCAGCGGCGATTCGAGGAAATCGTGCCCGCCGCGTCTGAACAAGGGCTCGATGAGCTTCAGATTCGCTCCAATCGTGAGGCCCTCGAGCGACTTACCCGGTTGTACGGGACTTCGACCACACCCCACCTTTCGTGTACCATGGAACATTCTAGGTAGGTGGCGAAGGAACCATGCGGCTCGGCATATTCAGCGACGTACACGCCAATTTGGAGGCGATGTCCTCCGTGATGGAGGCATACGGCACCGAGGACATCGACGTTTATCACTGCCTGGGGGACGTCGTCGGGTACGGTGGCAGCCCAAATGAATGCGCCGACATCGTTCGGGAGGTCGCTGAGGTCACCATTCTCGGAAACCACGACGCTGCAGTCGCCGGCCGCATGGACTACTCCTACTATTACGAGGCAGCCCGCCAGGCGCTCGACCTGCACGCTCGGGAGCTCACCGCGGAAAACATGGCGTGGCTCAGGCAGCTTCCCTACAAGCATCGCCTGCAGAGCATAGGGGTCGACCTCTGCCACGGCTCGCCGGTTCGGCTCGAGGAGTTCGAGTACATCTTCGCCCCCGATCAGGCCGCCGAGTGCCTTCCCATGTGGGACGACCTCGGCGACATCACGCTCATCGGTCACTCTCACCTGTGCAAGGTGTTTGCGCTTCGTCCCGGCGAAGTCGAGGAGCTCCCGCCCGAAGACTTCACGCTCCAGGATGGCACCAAGTACATCGTCAGCGTCGGCTCGGTCGGTCAGCCTCGGGACTACGACAACCGGGCGAGCTACACGGTCTACGACAGCGATACAAGGACGTTTCAGTTCAAGCGCATCGAGTACGACATCGAAGGCGCAGCGTCGAAGATCTTCGGTGCGAATCTCGAGCGCAACTTCGGGCAGCGACTGTTCATCGGCGTCTAAGGCCTCGAGAGGCCTTGCCAGATCGGACGACCGTCGGCGGGTGCGTCGAAGGTTGGGGTTTGCATTTCTCCGAGGGTGCATGCGACTGCGCTGAGCACCGCGCTGTTGGCCAGACTGGCTCGGACTCGACCAATCGATGCACGGTCTGCGCCGACGCACTTCAGGTTCGAGCCGATTGGCTCCATCGCGCTAAGGGCGTCGTCAAGCTCGCGTACCGACGCGATCGTGACGTTTCGAAAGCCGGGGCTCCACCGGATCGGGCCGGCCTCGGGAATCGACACCGCGTACGTGTCACCGCTGAGAAGAACTCCTTCGACCTCAGCCATTCCTCTCCATTGGGCCTGCGCGGCCCCGATCTCCGCCGGGAGAGGACCGCGCGGCAGTACCTGGCTCATCGGGTCGAGGCCCGTTTCGGCCAGACGTTCGCCGAAGTCCCTGGCGGAGAGGCGGGGCGTCTCTTCGACGTACACGACTTGTGGGGATAGACACCCGCGCTGGTCGTAGGCGCAGATGTCGAGTGAAAGCCGAGCAATGGTGTCGTTGATGCGTGCGTCCTCGAGGGCGTCTGCCCCGCAGAATGCAACGCTCACCCCGTGTCCATGAGCGATCAACCGGTCAGCTCCGAGACGGGCAGCCATGATCGCGACGGTGTCGTCGCTGCCGTACACGGAAACCTTGTCCGCCAGCTCGACCAGCGCCGCCTCGCATTCGAGATCCCCTCCCGAGAAAGCAACCACCTCCATCGCTGCGCCCAGCTCCGAGGCCGTGCTCCGCAGGGCTTCCCGAAGCATTGCCGAGAACAGCGCTTCGGTCGAAGCGGCTTTGACCAGAACGGGGACTCCGAACAGAAGCGGAGCCAGGATGCCCCGCACCGGAGCGGTGAACACATTGCCCGCAAGGACGATGGACAGCATCGAGATCGGGCGCAGCGCCCGTCCGCTCTCTTCCTGCGCGCGCGCCACCAATGCGAGCATCACGTCCTCTCGCACGGTGCTCAAGGTCGTTTCCGTAGCCCATTCGACCATGGGAATGCTCAGCCCAGTCGCATCGGAGAGCGCCTGGCTTGCGTCACGGGCTCGTCCCGCGAGCCTCGCGGCTGCCTCTGCAAGCCAATCGGCACGCGTTTCGACGCCGGTCGCGCGCAGCGTTGCACCGGCATCGTGGACCGAGGACGCACGAGAGCGAACGATCGAGGCGTCGTCGGTCATGGGGCCCCGAGCGCCTGGTCTGCAGCAAGCGAGCAGCCCCGCGGGACTGCACCATGGGCTCGGCCAAGCACGACGATTCCGTCGTCGAGGCGTCTCGCGAGATCGGCCGTTTGAATGCAGCAGACTGAATCCAAATTTGCGGTGTCGTCGATTCGAAGAATGCCGACCATCTGTCCCTCGACCGGTTGGAGCGTGTCCGGATCGACTGGGGTCGCGCGGACCCAAGGGGGAATCCACAGCCGCCGAGGCCCTTCAAAACCGGCGAGGTGCTCACACAGAGTCGTCTCATACATCTGGGAGCTGAGCTCGGTCGCTCCAAATTCGTTGATGACCCAAGGCGCCGCAATTCCGTACCGCGCGCTGATCGCCGCGAGTAGAACCTCTCGATCGACCTCCCGTGAACGGCCCTTGTAACCTCCGGTCTGCATGACGCGGCTCCCACGAGGCAGGACGAACCGGTGTTCGTGCAGTCCGTCCTCGGCGTGCACGAAGGCGAACGAGGTACCGAGCATCGCGACCGGCTCGCCCGAGGCTTCCGCGCTTCGAAGGTGCTCTACCAAGAGCTCGAGGTCGAGGGCTCCGGAGCGCCACACCCAGGCACACCGTGTTCCGAACCACGTCGCGAATCGCGCCAGCATGTATTCGAGCGAGGACTCCGGAGCTTCGTCCTCGTTTGGTGCCAGCATGACGAGGCGCATCTTGTCGATGTCCGGAAAGAGCATGTGGCGAGCCGCGGCCCGTGCCGCTCGGGCGTAGAGACCCAGGTCCCGGTACGCGTGCACGCTTCGCTCCGACGAGGTCGTGCCTGAGCTTCGGAAGACGCGAACGTCTTCTTCTTCGGGATGTGCGGCAATCCGTCGGAATCGAAACACGTCGGTCGGCAGCGCGGGAGGCCACGCACCGCGTCGTTCGAGTCGACCGTATTCCGCAATCCGCGTGGCCTGCCATGCAGCGAGATCCTCGATCAGCGCGTCCCTTGCCGCATAATCGGGGGCCTGGCCCGCTTCGAAGGTCGCGATCAGCTCCTCGATGCGACTCTTGAGCTTCGCGCGGCTGGTCATCGTCACTCCAAGACCTCGCGAAGCGACGACGTGAAGCCCTCGAGTTGAGCGTCGCTCACGGTGATGGGTGGCACCAACTGCAGCACGTCGGCCTCGGTGCCTGCGGGCAACACCAAATAGCCCCGCTCGAGGAGCGCACGGGTGATGATCAGTGCCTGCATCGGTGCGCGCAACTGTAAGCCGAGCATCATGCCCGCCTGACGCACTTCGAGAATTTCTGGTAGCCGTTCCGCACGCAAAGCGGCAGCAAACGCAGCGCCTCGCTCGGCCGACCTTCGGACGAGTTGCTCCTGTTCGATCAAGTCGATCGTGGCGAGTGCTGCCGCCGAGCCGAGCGGGTCTCCGTAAAACGTCGCGGTGTGAATCGCTTCGCGATCCGGGGTACCCCATGCGCGCATCACGTCTTCGCTGGCGATGCACGCACTGACGGGCAATCCGCCCCCAAGGGCTTTGCCCACGCAAATCACATCCGGGGTCACGCCCTCGGAGACCGACCTCCACCACGCGCCGCATCGGCCGAGCCCCGTGAAGATTTCGTCGGCGATGAGCAGAGCGTCGTTCTGGACGCATACCCGTTTCAGCTCTGCGAGAAAGCCAGCCGGCGGTAGACGAACGCCCGCGCGGCCTTGAATCGGCTCGACGACGACTGCGCCGATGTTGCTCCAATCCTCAGGCAGCTTCGGGAGGGCTCCATCGACGCCCTGGTCGCGGCAGGGCCATGGCACAAAGTGAACGTCGGGTTGCAGCTGGGCCTGAAAAGGCTCGCGAAAGCGCCGGGCGAAACCGGACACCGCAAGCGGGCCGTAGGTCAATCCGTGATAGCTGCCTTCGAATGCAACGACCCCCGTCTTCCGGGTCGCCATCACGGCGGTCTTCAGCGCCGCGGTCACGGCGTCAGCGCCGCTCAGCGACAGCATGGCCCTCGCCCGCGGCCAGGGGGCCAGTCGACAGAGCCGCTCGAGAAGCTCGATCTTCACGTCGGAGGGATGGAGGTCGCCGAGCGCGTGCAGCAATCGATCTGCTTGGCGCTTCACTGCGGCGACGACCTCGGGACGACGGTGTCCGATGAAGGCGACGCCGAACCCGGACGTGAGATCGACGTATCGGTTGCCATCGGCATCGACGACGTTTGCGCCCTGCGCTTCGACCCAAACGATGGGGTCGTGGCTCGCGCCAGTCCGCTCTGCGCGCCTCTTGCGCCTCGTCGTGAGGGCGGGGCACTCGCTCGCCGCGAGGCGCTCCACCCATGCTCGGCCGGCTTCGGCCGGAATGGGGCTTCGGACGGCGGGTAGTGCGTCACCGAGGCTCACCCGGCTCTCTTAGCACGACGACTCGGCCGGACCTCAGGCGCCGAACGGTTTGGGCTTCCACGGGTAGAAGACGAAACCGCGCTCCCGCGCTTTGCGAAGCAAATCGTGGCCATCGATCAACAAGACGTCGATTTCCACTCCGTGGGCCCGGCTTGCTTCGCTGAGCTCCTTGATGATTGCGGTCACGTTATCGCGGAAGCTGTCAGTGATTCGCAGGCCGACCGCGGGGCTCGCACCCCCGGTCGGGCGTCCGACTTCGCAGTACGAGGCCCATTCGACCTCGAAGTAGCCTCTCAAGATCTGGCCGAGTGCCTTGAGCAAGTCCTCGTTCGGCGGATGGTGGAGCTCGACCAGCTTGATCCCCCCGCCGATCGCCGATGCGGGGATGCGCGTTGCAGGCTGCGCGGCTGGTTTCTGGGTTTTCGCGGTGGGCCGCTCGTTCTTCACGGGTGGCGGATCGGGCTCGACCGGACCGGATCCGAGGGGCCCGATCGCCGGCAGCTTCAGCTTTCCGGGATCGAGCGAAGGCAAGGCCTGTGCAGCCGGCGCCGTCGGTGCATTGGAGTTCAACTTCGGGGCGCGAGATGACCGAGCGGCCGACTCGTCCGGCGAGTCCGGCTTTGGCTGCCTTTTCGAGGGCGGGATGATGCTCGCCGCTCCGTAGGTTCCTCCGTCGGCGAGGTTCGCAGGAGTCGCCGGCACCTCTTCGATTCTCGTCTCCGACGGAGCGCTCTTTTTCTTACCCACCGGCTGCGAGCTCCTGCGCGGTTTCGGCGATGGTGTGCTCGTGCTGAGCGCAGCCCGTGGTTGGGTCGGCGGCTCGCTATCCGAAAGAACTGCGTGCGGCTTCGTCGGGCGCTCGCTCAAGGTGTCGAGCTTCTCCGCTTGGGCAGGCATCATGCTGTAGATCGTCGAGATCGAATCCTCTGGCGGTCGAAACGAGCTGGCGGCTTCCGCTCCGGCTGGTGGTTCTGCTTCGACCTCTGGCGCCGGCGGCCGCGACGTTCGGAACGAACCCGAGCTGTCCATCTCTCGAAGGATCTGTTTGACCTCATCGCGATCGTACTCGAGCGAATGCGCTGCGCCGATGTCGATGACGACGTACGCATATTCGCGGGTCCACGCATGGCGTAGGATGTCTCCGCCGATGGCCCTGTGAGTCGCGATGCTCCCATCGGCCTCGAGCCAGTCGAATCTCGCTGCCGCGCCCTTCAGCTCCTCCTCCGAGCTGAAGACCGCAAGTGCTTCTTCACCGTTCGTGTTGATCAGCGTGCGGAAGCCCTCGGCACGCGGCTCCCAGGTGGCCACCCAGACCGGGCGCAGCGAGAGGGCCCCGAGCGCGTCGGACTTCGGTCCGGGCCCTTTTGCGCCCTCTTCGAGCAAAACGAGGAACGCATCGCGAGCGCGATCATTCAAGGGGCTCACCATCCCACGACACCATCCGCTCTTCATTGTAATCCTGAAGGCGTACCGGAACGCAAGTTTTCTCTGAACCTTGACACACACCCGCCTGCCGCTAGGCTCCGCGCCTGTTTTCCGGGCCCAGATAGCTCAGTTGGTAGAGCAGTGGACTGAAAATCCTCGTGTCCCTGGTTCGATTCCAGGTCTGGGCACCCCGCACCCCTCTCCGCCCACGGGGGCATCCCGAAGGAAGCAGGTCGTAGTGAAGAGCCGCTGGTCCGACGCAGACGCGAAAGCGACAATCGCAGCCTATCGCGACCAGCAGGGGGTCAACGAGGACCTCGCCCTTCGTGTCTACACCTCCCGGCTGATCGGCAAGGATCCGTCCCTGGTGCTCCACGGTGGTGGCAACACCTCGGTGAAGACCATTGTCGTCGATGACCTCGGTCGCGAGGTTCGGGTTCTGTGCGTCAAGGGCAGCGGCTGGGACCTCGGCAGCATCGAACCTGCCGGCTTGCCGGCCCTGCGCCTCGAGAGCCTCGGAGCGCTGCGCAACCGCGACGCGCTTTCGGACGAGGACATGGTGAATGCCCAGCGTACCCGATTGATCGATTCCGGCTCCCCGAACCCATCCGTCGAGACGCTGCTGCACGGCTTTCTGCCACACAAGTTCGTCGATCACTCCCACGCAGACGCGATTTTGGCGCTGGTCGATCAGCCCGATGCGGAGGCCCTCTGCAGAGAAGTCTACGGAGACCGGCTGGCCGTCGTGCCCTACGTCATGGCCGGTTTCGCGCTCGCGAAGCTTGCCGCGGAGACCTACGAGCGAAACCCCGATGTGGAAGGCCTGCTCCTGCTCAAGCACGGCTTGTTCACGTTTGGCGAGACGGCAAGGGAGAGCTACGAGCGGCACATCGAGGCCGTGGATGCCGCGGAGCGGTTTGCCGCCGAAAAGAAAAAAGCTGCGCGGTTTCCGGTCAGACCACACGAGCCGGTCGCCTACGACACGGTAGCGTCGATCCTGCGGGGGAGGCTCAGCACCGGGGAACGGCACTATCTGCTCACGTTGCGGCAGAGTCCAAAGATCACGGAATTCTTGGCGCGCACCGACCTCCCGAGCGTGAGCCAACGTGGGACGGCGACGCCCGATCACGTGATCCGGACCAAGCGTGTGCCCTTGCTGCTCGACATCGAGCCGACGGCGGACAGTGTCACCATCGGCGCGCACATCGAAGCGCGGCTCGGGGCCTATCGACAGGATTACGCGGCCTACGTCGAGAGGGAGTCGAGGGACAAGGGCCGCCGCGTCGTACCGCTCGACCCCGACCCTAGGATCATCTTGGTCCCGGGGCTCGGCCTCATCGCCGCAGGAGCGACCGAAAAGGAAGCGGGCATCGCGGCCGATGTGTACGAGCACACCATCGACGTGATCCAGGCGGCCGAAGCCATCGGTCGCTACGAGGTGCTGACGACCTCCGACCTCTTTGACATGGAGTATTGGTCGCTCGAGCAAGCCAAGCTCGGCAAAGCAAAACCGAAGCCCCTCCAAGGACAGATCGTCTATATCAGTGGGGCCGCAGGAGGCATTGGCGCTGCCTGCGCGAGGGCATTTGCAGCCGCCGGGGCGTCACTCTACCTGACCGATCGCGACGAGGCGTCTCTCATGTCGGTCGCCGAGTCACTTGGTGCGCTCTGTGAAGTTGTGGATGTCACGAGCGAAGATCAGGTGCGCGCGAGCGTCGAGCAGTGTGTGCGTGCGTTTGGCGGAATCGACGGGATCGTGTCGAACGCGGGCGTTGCCCCTCAGGGAGCCATCGACGCGGTCTCGACCGAGGAGCTCAAGCGGAGCTTCGACGTGAATTTCTTCGCTCATCAGTACTTGGCGGCGTCGGCGACCCACGTGTTGCGAATGCAAGGCGTGGGCGGATTTCTTCTGTTCAACGCCTCGAAGTCTGCCTTCAACCCCGGCAAGGGTCTCGGGGCGTACGCCATCCCGAAGGCAGCCGTCATCGCGCTCATGAAGCAGTACGCGATCGAATGCGGGTCCATCGGCGTGCGGAGCAACGCCGTCAATGCAGACCGAATTCGAACGGGTTTGCTCGACGCCGAAGACGTCGAGCGCCGCGCTCGAGCACGTGGTCTCGACGCGGACGCCTACTACCGCTCGAACCTCCTGCACCGCGAGGTCACGGCCGACGACGTAGCCGGCGCGTTTCTCAGCCTGGCGCTTGCCCGGAGCACCACGGGATGTGTGGTCACCGTCGACGGCGGCAACATTGCCGCGTCGCCCCGCTAGTACGTTCGGCCGAGGGTCGTCGCGGTGTTCGCGATGGGAACGTCCGCTCCGTTGCGGAGGGCGAGATAAAGAGCGCCGAAGAGCAGGGTCGAAAAGGGCGCTCCGAACAACAAGCCGATGCCGCATAGCATGGCCGATCCCGCGACGATGAGACCCGCGAGCAAGCCCACGCCGATGATCAGCCACCGTTTACCGGCGGCGATGCGCCACGAGTAGAAGATGGCGTCGATCGGACCGGCGTCGTCATTGAAGGCGAGCTCGGCTTGGATGAAGGCAATGCCGGTCGCGATGTAAATGTAGAGAGGTAAGAGCACGAGTGCGGCGATCGCGAACGGCACGCCGGCATTCGCCGTGATCTCCTCCATGGGCGTATCGAAATCGACCGGACCGACGAACATCAAGAAAACGATGACGATGATCGGAAGCACGATCAAGATCGCTCCTAGCCCCACAGCCAGCGACTGAAGAATGTACTTCCAGATCTTCGACAGCTGGCTGAAGACGACGCCAACGGTCATGCGCTTGCCGTGGAGGCCACGAACGGCCATCGCCCACAGGCCGAGCGTGAACACCGCCGAGAGGGCGAGCTGGATCGCGGACAGCACGATTCGGACGATCACGTTCAGCGCGGCGAACGTGCTCGAGTCGCCTTGGCCCCCTTGGAACGCGCTGAAGAATCCCCACGTCACGTTGAGCGCGAAGGGGATGCCAAAGCCGAGCAGCCAGTAGAGCAGCATCGCGAGCACCCAAGTGGCGAGGTCCCGTGACCATGCCTCGGACGCGCGGGACAGCAGATCGGTCAGCGTGGCCTCGTTGCGGGTCAGCGAGAAACCCAGAACAGGTTTTCTCGGTCCGATCGGGCCGGGCTCTCCGGCCGGCGGCTCGTTTGGGGGTTCCATGGGCACGAGGCTTAGCACCTCGTCAATCGATGATGAAGAAACCTCCTTCTCCGGCCGGCATGCTCGAATCGCTGGACTGAACGAGATTCAGTGATAAAAGCGTCACCATGAAGATCAGATTCTTCCTTGGTTGTGGCTTGGTGTTGGGATGGATGGCAGCCGGTTGCGGTAGCGATGGCAGCGCGACCGCTGGCACGGGCGGCAACGGCGGAGCGGGCGGAACCTCTGGCACCGGAGGCACGTTCGAGCCACCGGCATTCGGCAGCTGGGTCAAGTACGAGCCCGACGGAGCGACCTGCAGCGACGGAAGCCCATACAAGTTCTGGGTCGAGTTCTCCGAAACCTCGGACAACGTCATCGTCTTTTTCGAAGGCGGAGGTGCGTGCTGGGACTATGAAAGCTGCAGCGGAAACAGCGGCATTCGGGGCGCAGCCAATCCAAACGGCCTCCCGGACTCGCACGCGGACGTGCTGTTCGAAATCGCTGGTCTGCAGGTGGGTGCGAGCGAGGTGTATCCGCTCTTGAATCAAGACCCTGCCGTCAGCCCGATGGCCGATTGGAACAAGGTCTTCGTCGGCTATTGCACGGGCGATGTCTACTCCGGCGATCGGACCGTTGTCTATGAAGATCCCGATGGGATCCAACCCAGTATCGAGTTTCGTCATGCGGGTCACCGCAACGTCCTCGCCATGATCGACATGCTGAATGAAATGTTCACCACCGTGCCGAAGCTCTTCGTCGGTGGTTGCAGCGCTGGCGGAGCAGGCGCCCTCGTGAACTACTACTTCCTTCGAACTGGAATCGAAGGGGTCGAAAAGGGCTATCTGCTCGATGATTCGGGTCCGCTATTTCCAGATCAGGCGCCGACCTCGCGCTCCCTCAGGCTGCATGAGCGTGTCCGATCTTCGTGGGACGCCGACAAGCTGATCGATTCGGCGCCACGCCCCGATGAGCTCCGGGCGGATTTCGGGAACCTGAATACGATCCTGGCGGAGGAGTTTCCCAACGACCGGTTGGCGATCACGTATTTCCGTCTCGACTACAACTACTCGCTCTACTCCTACGAGCGCTTCTGGACCCGCGACAACATGGACGTCGTCCCCTACATGGGCGATGGCGTCGGCCTCCAGCAGAACGTCGCGCTCGATCGCGCAGCGGTCTACGGCCTGTGGTGGGACGACACGGCGCTCCTTCTCCCCCAGTACGATTCGAAGCCCAATCTCGGCTATTATCTCCCATTCTACCGCGATACGAACGACAGTCACTGCGTGACGATCCCGGGGCTCGAAGAGTTCACTCAGCCCGAGGCGATCGATCTCTTCTTCAACGACTTCGCTACGCTGGCATGGGCCGGGAGCGAAATCGGGGGTATGAACCTGCGCGACTACGTCGATCAGCTGCTCGACGACGACGTACCACTCGAAAGCCAGTTCGAGGAAACCGGCGAGGGCCGATTCCTCCCATGCACCCCGTTGGAATTCGACGCCGGCGCCTGCGAAGCCGCCGTCAACCCGTAGGCCGAGTGAAACGAGAGCTCGGACCCAGTCAGTTCCACCTGAACCCTTCCATCGTCTGCTTGGCGGTGTAGCGAGGCTCGAAGCCCGTGGCTCCGACGAATGCCTTGTTGTCGATGACGATGGGGTATTTGACGTGCGAGATTGCGTCGTCAGGAAGGTATGGAAAGCCGAAGCGGCCTAGGACCGATCGGTACAGCGGCTCGGGGATTGGAACCGCGCGCTTGCCCGTCGCCTCGCAGACGATGGACAGAGGCACGGGCGGCGGGCCGGCGACGTTGAACACGCCCCGAAGCCGTTTTTCGACCGCGAGGGTGATCGCTTCCTCGGCGTCCCACTCGTGCATCAGCTGATAGAGAGGATCGAAACCCAACACGAGAGGCACGCGTTTTTTCGAGAGGAAGCTCGCGAGGGTGCCGCCGCGACTCGGGCCGAGGAAGTAACACAGCCGGAGTACTGCCGTATCGAGCTCTGGCCATCGCCAAAGCGCGCTGCCTGCATAGAGGTCGGCAGCGACGAGGTCGGCGAGCTCCTTGAAGGCGGCGCCTGCCAGCGGGGGCTCGTCCTCGGTGTGGTAGAGCGGGGAATCAGGCGTCGCACCGTACACGGTGTGGCGCCCTACGAACACCGCCTGCTTGACACCGTACTCGTGACAGTATTCGAAGAGCTTTCGCGTTCCGCCGAGATTGATGCGGTAGCGCTCCTCGGTGGTCGTCGTGAAGTGGGTGACCGTCGCCATGTGGATGAGCGCGTCGGGTCGTGTGATGCGAAACACGTCTTCCGCAGGCCGTTTTCGGATGTCGGCCTGGTGCATCTCGACACCCTCGGGCACGTCGGGCCAAGGTCGGCGATCGATGCCGACCACTTGGTGGCCCCGCCGGGTTAGCCGGTAGGCAACGCCGCGAGCCAGCGTGCCACTGATTCCGGTGATCAAAATCTTCACGCGTCGCGCTCCTTCTCCGGGTCCGGCATGCGTTCGAACATGAATGCGTGCGGGCGCGCGTCGAGTCCCACGCTGATCAGTCGCTCCATCGCGTGGCGCACCTCTTCGACATGCTGCTGAATGACGTGATCGGGCTCCGAACCGTCTCCCTCGAAGAACAATGGAGCTCCGTAGTAGACCTGA
Source organism: uncultured delta proteobacterium (assembly GCA_963792825.1). GTDB lineage: Bacteria > Myxococcota_A > Polyangia > Polyangiales > Houyiibacteriaceae > SG8-38. The sequence continues at coordinate 1,310,262 of CAWBXS010000002.1, forward strand.
CAGGCCACGGGCAGCGGAAAGAAGATCAACTGCGGAGCCACTGGAACGAAGGGGCCGTTCACGAGCTTTGCCAGCCACTTGATGTGGAAGAGCTGCGGAAACGACTCCTCGCCTCCGATGAACGCGCATGGAATGACCGGCGTTCCCGTCTTGAGGGCAAGTCGCATGAATCCGGTTCCGAAGCGAACCAGCTTATAGCGGTCTTTGTAGAGCTTGCCGGCGCCACGGGCGCCTTCGGGAAACACCACCACCAACCGCTCGTCGTTCAGCAACTGCTCGCCATGCTCCGGAAGGCCCGTGAGATGGCCGAGCTTTCGCAACGTCGGCGCCGCGAAGGGCGATCGGGTCAGGAAGTATTCCGCCATTCCTTGGCCGAGCCTCGGGGCTTCGTCGTTGAGCAGGAGCGAGGTGAGGATCATGGCCGCGTCCGCGCCAATGCCACCGGAGTGGTTGGCGATGACCAGACCCCGCCCCTTTGCCGGAACGTTCTCCAACCCGAACGCCGTCACTTTCAGATAATGGCGGTAGACGTACGCCGAGGGCGAGTACGCGCGGATCAGTGTCTTCTTCGAAAGCCCGAACCGATCGAACCCGTAGTCGTCGAACTCGATTGGGAGGCGGTCGACGTTCCTTCTGACCTGTGGATCATCGAAGAAGGACATGTACGCGGAAGCTTACTTCGTTGGCTTCCAAAGGGGGCGCTTGAAACACCAGAGCGTCACACCCTTGATGCTTCCTGCCGAGGTGACCATCTCCCAGCCCTGCTCTCCCATCTTGTTCGAGAGGTCGGTGACCTGAGCGACGCCGTCGGCCTCGAAGCACTGGTATTGCCATTGGTCCTTCTTCGGCGGCCTTTCAGCAGCGGCCGGGTTTGCCCCCGTCATGAATGCTCCCGCGAGAAAGGCTCCGATCAAAAACACGGCGACGATGATGGCTCTCATGTGCATACCTCCTGAGCCGGTGGCTTATCACACGCCGACCAAGAGGTCCCTCCGCTGAGCGCACGAGCCATCTGCGATGACATCGCAAATTTACACATCAAATTCACCGGGGCAGAGGTCGCGGTCGGCTGTGGCCTACGCGAGGATGTCCGCCACCCGGTGCACATCATCGGGGTCTGAGGTCGTCGGAACGAGAAGCACATCGTCAGCGCCTGCGTCCTCGGCTTGCTGGATGGCCTGCCTGAGAGCCTGCGGGCTGGTCGCGATGCAGATCTGCTTCACGCCCTCGCGCGCGATGGGCGCCATGAAATTGAGATACCGATTGAGGTAGGCGTCGAGCTGCGAGCGGGCCTTGGGACCGAGCGCGTACCAGAATCCGGTCCCGAGCCACGGCTTCGGCCGAGCGCGCTCTTCCCACGACCGCCGCGCCGCTTCGAATTGCAACTCCATCTCCGCGGGGGAGGGGCCAAAGCTGAAACCACAGAGACCGTCCGCCCACCTCGATGCAAACCGAATCGATTCGACCATGAGTGAGCCCGCAAGAAGCTTCGGCCCGCCCTCTCGAATGGGCGCAGGGCCGACCGGCAGAGCGCCATCGACGACCGGCTCACCGCGCCATACACGCCTCATCGTTTCGACGCTCTGCTCGAGCCGGGTCAGGCGATGGCCGAGCGGGGCATCGACCGATTGATAATCTTGCTCGCGTCCCCCCACGCCGAGGCCCGCCACGAAGCGTCCCCCAGATAGGACGTCGATCGTCGCGAGCTGCTTCGCGAGCATCACCGGGTGATGAAGCATGGGGACGAAGACGCCGCTCACGACCTTGACGCGCTCGGTGAGGACCGCGGCGGCAGCGAGAGCCGCCGTCATGTCGGGGTTGAAAAACGAGATTCGCTCGCCTGCGGCAATGCTCGCGAAGAAGCCTGCGTCGACCCGCTCACACCACTTCAAGAAGGTGTCTCTGTCGAGGCCCGGTGCCATGACCGGAAGGTTCATCCCGATTTCCATAAGCTCCTTTTCTGCGGTCCCTGGGGGGCTTTGCATCTCGCCGTGATGGCGTTTAGGACTACCGCTCTCCGATCGAGCCCGAGGGCGCGACCGGCGGAGGATACAACATGCGAAACCCGAAGGATTTCTTCAAACCGATGGCCATTGGGGCGCCCGAGCCCGTACGGGAGATTCCGTTTCGGCCGTCGCGGATGATCCACTTCTTCGACCCGAGCAATCCCAAGATGGCTGCCAAGGTACCGAGCATTGCCGCCAAGTGCGATGTCCTTCTCGGCAACCTCGAAGATGCCATCCAAGCGGACAACAAGATCGAAGCCCGGAAGGGGTTCGTCCGAATTGCCAAAGAGAACGACTTCGGCGACTGCCAGCTTTGGACTCGGGTCAACAGTCTCGACAGCCCATGGTTTCTCGATGACATGTTGCAGATCGTGGAAGAGGCCGGCCACAAGGTCGACGTGATCATGGTGCCCAAGGTCGAAGGTCCGTGGGACATCCATTACGTCGACCGGCTCCTCGCCCAGCTCGAAGCGCGCGCCCGCCTCAAGAAGCCGATTCTCGTGCACGCGATTCTAGAGACCGCGCTCGGGGTTGCGAACGTCGAGGAAATCGCCGGCGCGAGCCCACGGATGCAGGGATTGAGCCTCGGCCCAGCGGACCTTGCGGCCTCGCGGCGCATGAAGACGACGCGGGTCGGCGGTGGGCATCCCGGCTACCTCGTCCGTCAAGATCCCGACCCCGAACACCCCGACGCACCGCGGGCCACCGCACAGCAGGACCTCTGGCATTACACGATCGCGCGGATGGTCGACGCCTGTGTCGCAAACGGCATCTTTGCCTACTACGGGCCGTTCGGAGACATCCGCGACACCGTCGCGTGCGAGGACCAGTTCCGCAATGCCTTTCTGCTCGGCTGCGTCGGGGCCTGGTCGCTCCATCCGGTGCAGATCGAAATCGCCAAGAAGGTCTTCAGCCCACCGGTCGACGAGGTGCTCTGGGCGAAGCGGGTCATCGAAGAGATGGGTGACGGAACCGGCGCCGTGATGATCGACGGCAAAATGCAGGATGACGCGACGGTCAAGCAGTGCAAGGTCATGGTCGAGCTGGCACGCATGCTGGCGGAAAAGGATGCCGACCTGCGGGCGGCCTACCAGCTCTGAGAGGTTCACGATGAGCGCGAAGCATCGTCCACGACGCAGTGTGTTGTACATGCCGGGGGCCAACGCGAGGGCCCTCGAAAAGAGCCGTACGCTTCCCGCCGATGCGTTGATCTTCGATCTCGAGGATGCCGTGGCCCCCGACATGAAGGTGACCGCTCGCAACCAGGTGATCGCTGCGGTCGAGTCCGGTGGCTATGGAAAGCGCGAAATCATGATTCGTACGAACGGTTTGAACACACCGTGGGGCTACGATGATTTGGTGGCCGTCGCGAAGGTCGGCACCGATGCGGTCCTTCTTCCGAAAGTCGAGAGCGCTGAAACGGTGCGTCAAGCCGAGGCCGTGTTGCTTTCCCACGGTGCGCCCGGCGATCTAGCGATCTGGTGCATGATGGAGACGCCGCGAGCGATGCTCCATGCCGAGGAAATCGCGGACGCCAGCCCACGCCTCGGAGGGCTCGTGATGGGGACCTCGGATCTCGCCAAAGACCTTCAGGCGCAGCACACGGCGATGCGGCTTCCACTCATCACGGCCCTCGGATTGTGCCTGCTCGCCGCACGCGCGGCGCGGCTTGCCATTCTCGATGGCGTCTATCTCGACCTGAACGATCACGACGGGTTCGTCGATTCGTGCCGCCAGGGGGCGGAGCTCGGCTTCGACGGCAAGACGCTGATCCACCCGAAGCAACTTGCCGCGGCAAACGAGGTGTTTGCTCCGTCCGACGAAGAGGTCCGACTTTCTCGACAGATCATCGAGGCCTATGCGGAGGCCGAGGCTCAGGGCCGAGGCGTGGTCGTCGTCGACGGCAAGCTGATCGAGAGGTTGCACGTCGACCACGCCGAGCGAGTCGTCGCGCTTGCCGAGGCGATCTCGGCGTAGACGCGAACGAAAAGACCGGCTAATCTCCGCATTCCACCATGCGCTTTTACGAATTCGAAGCGAAGCAGCTGCTCAAGAAGCACGGAATTCCGCTGGTTCAGGGCGAGGTCATCCGGACCGCGGACGAGGCACAGAAGGTCGCCTCGAGCATCGGCGGTCCGGTCATTCTGAAGGCTCAGGTCATCGCCCCCGGCCTCGGCGCAGCATCGGTGAGAAAGGCAGCCGATCCTGCCGGTGCACGAGCCGCCGCAGCCGAGCTTCTCGAGCTCGACGATGGGGGTCGCAAGCCCAATGGCATTCTCGTCGAGGCGAGACCGATTGGCGAAGCGGCGTACAGCCTCAGCTTCACCTATGATGGGACTACCAAGCGTCCCGTGGTTTCGGCGAGCGACATGGCCGGCAAGATCGACGACCTCGCCGACGCACATCCTGAACGGATCGTTCGGCGGCACTTCTCGGCGCTCTATCCGTTCTCCGATTACATCGCCAAAGAGCTCGCCAAGTCACTTCACCTGGGGGGCAGCGACCTCAACCGCATGACGCGCATCGTATCGGGGCTCGCTCGGCTTTTTCTCAAATACGACCTCGCAGACCTAGACATCACCTCACTCGTCAAGATCGGCGAAGGAAACTTCGCGGTATGCGACGTCGAGGCCGACCTCGAGATCGAGGCACGCCATCGGCAGAGGCCGATGCTCGATGAGCTCGGTTTTGCAAAGGACGATCTAAGGCAGGTCCGCGAGCCGACGGAGTTCGAGCTCGAGGGGGCGCGCATCGACGCGGAAGATCCCCGCGGCATCATCAGCCCCATCGCCGAGTTCGACGGCAACATCGGATTGGTCATCGGCGCCGGTGGCGGGTCGCTCACGTTGACTGACGCGGTGCGAAAGCACGGCGGAAGGCCAGCCAACTACGCGGCGATCGGAGGCAACCCGAGTGTCGACAAAGCACGTAGGCTCACGAAGCTCGTGCTGAGCAAGCCCGGGGTCGACAAGATTGCGGTGATGTCGAACGTGGTGTCCAACACGCGTGCCGATCTCGTCGCCCGCGGGGTCATCAAGGGCATCACCGAGCTCGGTTTCGAGCCAGCGGACAAAATCCTGATCTTCCGAGTCCCCGGAGCATGGGAGGCCGATGCGGCCAAGATTCTCCAAAAATACGGGGTCGAGTACTGTGATCGAACGGTTTCGATCAGCGAAGCGGCGAGGCGAGCCGTCGAGAAAGTCGGCCGGAGGAGTTAGCGATGGCCGTCATCGTTCACGAAGATTTTCAGTTCATCGTCCAAGGCATCACCGGCCGTGAGGCGCTGAACTTCACGCGCGAGTGCTTGCAATACGGCTCGAAGATCATCGGTGGCGTCACGCCCGGAAAGGGTGGCCGGGAAGTCTACGGTGTACCCGTCTACGACACGGTCCGGGAGATCACCCACAAGCAGCGGGTCGATGGAACCGTCATCACGGTGCCGCTCGCCTTTGCGCCCGATGCCGCCTACGAGGCGATCGATGCGGGCATCAAAGAGGTAGTCATCATCACGGAGGGCATTCCCCGAAAAGACGCTTCCGCCGTCGTCGAGTACGCGGAGCTTCACGGCGCGCGGGTCATCGGCCCGAACTGTCTCGGCCTCATCGTGCCCGACGTATGCCGTTTCGGCAGTCTCGGCGGGCCCGCGGTCGACTGCCGAAAGGCGTTCAAGCCAGGTGTCGTCGGGGTGATGTCGCGCTCGGGAGGCATGACCACCGAGATTTGCAACGCCTTGACTCTGTCCGGGCTCGGCGTGAGCACGGCGATCTCGATCGGTGGTGACCCGGTCATCGGCTCGACCTATGCCGACTTGATTCCGCTGTTCGAGGCGGACGAAGACACCAAGGCGGTCGTCGTCTATTCCGAGCCTGGGGGCACCGCGGAGGCCGAGCTCGCACGCTGGACGCAAGAGCACAAGAGCCGCCTTCCCATCGTGGCCTTCGTGGCAGGACGTTTCATGGATGAGATGCCTGGGATGAGCTTCGGGCATGCCGGAACGGTCGTGAACAAGAAGGTCGATTCACCAGCCGACAAGATGCGTCGGATGCGAGAAGCAGGGATTTCCGTTGCCGAGGAGATAGGCGACATTCCAAACCTCGTCCGCGAACGCATCGGAAACTGAGCAGCAGAGGGACCATCATGGCTATGTTCATCCGCGTAGACGTCGACAACAGCGTCATCGAGAAGACTCCCGGCCTCGCCGGCAAGCTCGTCGAAGTGTGCCCCGTCAACATCTTCAAGCTCGGGCCCAAGGAAAACGCCGTCGAGGTCGTCGAACGCAACGTCGACGAATGCACCCTCTGCGACCTGTGCATGCAAGCCTCCCCCAAAGGGGTGCGGGTCGTGAAGCTCTACGAGTAGTTGCGCCCCGTGAGGACGATGCTGCTCATCGTCCACAGTGTCAGCGTCAGCGAAGCCCCGTGGCCGGCGCAGCGCGGCGGCTCTTCGGGGCGCCAGCGTGAGTGTCGGCGCGTGCCCGTTGAGTCGGTTTCTCCCGGGATTTTGGGCTTCAGGCGGCGTGGGCTTGCAAAACCGTGCGTTCGCGGTATCGGGCGGCTGGCGAATCGACCAGTCGGACGAGCATTGGAATGAAAGACCTCAGTAAATACCGCAACATCGGCATCTTTGCCCACGTGGACGCCGGCAAGACGACGACCACGGAGCGCATCCTCAAGCTCACGGGCAAGATCCACAAGATCGGCGAAGTGCACGACGGCGCGGCCACCACCGATTTCATGGAGCAGGAGCAGGAGCGCGGCATCACGATCCAGTCCGCTGCGACGACCTGCTTTTGGCAGGGTCACCAGCTGAACATCATCGACACCCCCGGGCACGTCGACTTCACGATCGAGGTGTATCGTTCCTTGAAAGTGCTCGACGGAGGCGTGGGCGTGTTCTGTGGCTCGGGCGGCGTCGAACCCCAGTCGGAGACCAACTGGCGCTATGCGAACGACTCGAGGGTCTCCCGCCTGATTTTCGTCAACAAGCTCGATCGAGCGGGTGCCGACTTCTTCCGGGTCGTCGACCAGATCAAGTCGGTGCTCGGGGCCAAGCCGCTCGTCATGGTGCTTCCGATTGGGACCGAGGGTGACTTCGCCGGCGTGGTCGATCTGCTGACCCGCAAGGCATACGTCTGGGACGATTCCGGCCAGCCCGAGAACTTCGAGGTCAAGGAAGTCCCAGAGGACATGAAAGAGCTCGTCGAGAAGTACCGGTTCGAGCTCATCGAGACTGCTGTCGAGCAGGACGACGAGGCGATGGAGCGGTATCTAGAGGGTAACGAGCTCGACGTCGAAACGATCAAGAAGTGCATCCGCAAGGGGACGCGTGACCTCGTCTTCTTCCCGACCTTCTGCGGCTCGGCGTTCAAGAACAAGGGCATCCAGCAGGTGCTCGACGCCGTCGTCGACTACCTGCCCGACCCGACCGAGGTTCCCCCTCAGCCGGAGGTCGATCTCGAAGGTCAGGAGACAGGCGAGTTTGCGATCGTCGACCCGGACAGACCCGTGCGGGCGCTTGCGTTCAAGATCATGGAGGATCGATTTGGCGCGCTGACCTTCACCCGCGTCTACTCGGGCACCATCAAGAAGGGCGACACCCTGGTCAACACGTTTACCGGCAAGAATGAGCGCGTGGGGCGCATGGTTGAAATGCATGCGGACGACCGCACGATGGTGGATTCGGCTCAGGCCGGTGACATCGTTGCGTTGGTCGGACTCAAAGACGTGCGGACCGGCCATACGCTGGCGGACCCCAAGGCGCCGGCCACGCTCGAGCCCATGGTGTTTCCCGATCCGGTGATCTCGATCGCGGTGAATACCAAGGACAAAGCCAACAGTGAGAAGCTCGGTACTGCGCTCGGTAAGATGGTCGCCGAAGATCCGTCGTTTCATGTCGAAGTCGATCAGGAGTCCGGCGAAACCATTCTCAAGGGCATGGGTGAGCTTCACCTCGACATCAAGGTCGACATCCTTCGTCGCAGTCATGGTGTCGACGTCGAGGTTGGGGCGCCACAGGTCGCGTACCGCGAGACCGTGACCCAGGCGATCGAGGACAGTTACACGCACAAGAAGCAGACCGGCGGATCCGGGCAGTTCGCGAAGATCGAATACACGATCGAGCCGTCCGAGCCGGGCGAAGGGTTCGTCTTCGAGTCCAACATCATCGGCGGCAAGATCCCGAAAGAGTTCATTCCCGCCGTGGAGAAGGGCTTCAAGGTGATGATGAACGAAGGGCCGCTCTGCGGGTTCCCGCTGCTCGACTTCAAGGTCTCGCTGAACGACGGCTCCTTCCATGCCGTAGACTCGTCGCAAATGGCGTTCGAGATCGCGGCCAAGGCGGCCTTTCGGCAGAGCGTGCCAAAGGCTGGGCCGCAGCTCCTCGAGCCGATCATGAAGGTGGATGTCTTCGTCCCCGACGCCAACGTGGGCGACGTCATCGGCGACCTCAACCGCCGTCGGGGCGTCGTCAATGCCCAGGAAAAGGGAGTCGCCAACGTTCGAATCAAGGCAGACGTTCCGTTGAGCGAGATGTTCGGCTACATCGGCGACCTTCGCTCTGCCACCTCGGGTCGCGGCCAGTTCACCATGGAGTTCAAGAACTACGCACCGGTTCCTCGGAACATCCTCGAAAAAGTCCAGGCCGAGGTCGCCGAGCGCAAGCTGAAAAAGAGGTAGACCACTACCTCTCGCGTCGGGACGCAGAGCGCTCGAGCGCCCTGCGGTCAGAAACGAAAGGTGTACTCGACCCAGAGCCAGTGCTCCGGATTGGGAACGCGCGCCACCGTCGAATCTCGATGGTCGAGAAACACGCGAAAGTCGTAGCGCATCCGCAGGACGTCGCGGTCTCGCATGCCGAGAGTCGCCTCGAGGTACGCCCATACCAAGTGTGGAAGCCGATGATTGTCCGAGAGGTCCTCGAGATCGTAGCGGACGCGCAGCCGGAGGCGAAGCATGTCCATCGGTTTCGCCGAGACGCTGAGGATTGCACCGATGTCTTGCTGCAGACGATCACGGCGGAGCTGATCGCCGGCCCACCGGTGTTGGATCTGGGCCGACAAGGTCAGCCGTTGGAGCGGTGCGTACGCAAGCTGTGTTGCAAGCAGGAATCGCTGTCCCGCACGGTTGTGGTATTCCGCCCAAGCTCCCCACGCCCAGGAGGAAGACAGTCCGAGGTCGGCTCGGGCGAGCAAGAGACCATTGAACCGGCCGGACGAGAGCCGACGCCATCCATCTGCCACGGTCCGCAGCGCGACTCGCCGTCCGAGCGAGGTCGTCGCTCGTAGACGCAAACCCGCTTCGTCTCTCGCCCGAAGGCCATCCAGCTCGTCCGGGGCAGAGATTGGTCGGGCGTACGGGTTCGCATAGTTCGGTCCGTAGTAGCGCACCGAAGCGTCCAGCTCTGTGCCCGAAAGCGTCGTGATGCTCCGAACGATGGCAGCGTACCCCCCGCCGCCGCCGACCTGGGAGTCGAAGCTTCGCGCGACCTCGGCAAAGAAGTCCTGCACCTTGAACCCAAACGCGACGTTGACTCCAGCGGCTCCAAAAGGGCCGCCAAACGGCTTGCGTGCAGTCTCTTGGAAACCGAGGTTCGCCCCTCGGACGAGCCATCGGGGAACGGATCCGTACCCGGTGAGTCCGACGTGAGCCCGAGCGTTCCAGAAGTAGCTCGCGTTCATTCCACCGAGACCCTCCGCGTACATCGCCGGCAAGGTTGCAAACGTGAACGTGCTTGCGGGCACCCTTGGATCGCCAGCTCGAACGTACACCGGGGGCGCCCGGCAGGCCGGTTCCTCGTCGCGCCGCGGATCGCCACATGCGGCCGCGTCGACGATCTCGACTTGGGAGATGCGGTGGACCTGATAGGAGCCCCATGCGTATCCCTGAAACCACCCTTTGCCGAGCGGAAGGGCCTTCCATCCAACCGCGACGCCCGCCAAGCGGTTCGTCCATTCGTAGTCGGGCGTGATTCGCACGACGCGATCGTGCGAACACGGCGACTCCCCGACCTCTCCGGCTGCACGCCTGCAGGCCAGCCCGAGCTCATTTACCCGGCGGAGCTCGTAGTCGCCGAAGAACCCGTTCGGCGTGATCTGGTCCGTCACATCGAACGTGAGTCGTTGGCCGAAACCGATGCGATAGGTCCCACCGACGATCGCCCACTTGTCGTCCCTCCATTCGACATAGAGCTTGGGTGCTTGAAAGAGCGCTCGCGCCGGCTCCGCGCTGAGGGCATGGCGCTCCGAATCCCAACGAACACCACGGAGCTGGGTTCGCGAGAGAATGCCGACGACTCCGATGTCGAGCGCATCGAACGATCGAATGCGAGCCTGGACCGCCGTGGGCGGCGGTAACCGATCGTGCCGGCCACTCCATCGGGCTTGGATTCTCACAAACCCGTCGGCTCCTGACTTCGAGGGAGGTGGGACTCGCAGGAGAACGAAGGGGCGAACCGACTCGGCCAACCTCGGGTCGAGGACGCCCTCGGCGGCCAGCTCATCGAGGCTTTGAATCACCTCCACTTCCTGGCGGTACCCCATGATCCGATCGACGTCCGCGTAGTCGAGGTTCGGAAGCTGATAGAGGGCCTCTCGGTCTGCTCGGTTGAGCTCGACGCGCGTCTGGAACAACAGAAGCAAGGCCTCGAACGTAGACTCCGAGATCTGCTGGGCGAAGAGGAGGTCGTAGAGGTCCTCCTCGGTTTCGGCGTCGACGAAGACCTCGTATTGGACGGCAAAGGCCGTGCGGGGCGCCAGCGCCAGGAGGCAAGCGTAGAGGAGCGCGCGCCTCAGGAGCACCGTGGATTGGCCAACCCGGGTGTTCCCAAGTCGCCGTCGCCGTAGGCGTTGACGGCATCGCAGACGTTGCCGAGCTCGTCGACTTGGCTTGCCACGCCTACGGTCGAGCGCGCGTACGTGACGGAATCGAGGAGCTTTCCCCCGACGCTGAGCGAGATCGTCTCGTTGCTATTGTTTAGCGAGAGAGTGAGCGTCGCATCGACCTCATCGAGCCCGCCGTTCTCTTGAGGGTTTGCATTTCGCGCGAAGACGACGTGTGCCCCGGCTGGAACGCTCAAGCAGCGTTCGTCTTGGATCGTCGTCGCGCTCGACGTGAGGTCGGACAAGACCAAGCCGTTCAAATCGACCTCGGCGTCGAAGCGAACCTCCAACCACTCGCCCTCGCGATTTCCGACCGATGCCGGGTTCGCCATCCACTCCGTGATGAAGGCGTCGCCCGGATCGGGGCTGATGATCGCCCTCGGAATGCCGTTTTCGAAGCACATCCCGGGACCGAGCTCCCGCGGACAAGCGGGATTGGTTCCCCCCGGGGTCCCGAAGCTGCCGCTTTGGTATTCGTGTTGGAGCGGGGTCAGGCAGACGTTTCCGGCTGGATCGACCTGCCACGAGACGCCCTCGACCGTTCCGTCATAGTCGACGCGGTCGAGCACGATTCCGTCGACCCCCACCACGATGCTTCTCGGACCCGAGTTGCCTAGGCTGAAGCCGAGCTCCGCGTCGACGCGGGGAGCCGCCGCCGGGCTCGCCCCGAAGACGACCCGTGCTCCCGCGTCGACCGGAAAACATTCTTCGCGAGCGACGGTTGCTCTCAACGAATCCGGCGCGGGTCCGAGCTGGACCCCATTGAGATCCGCCGAGACCTCGAACAGCACCTCTGCCCACTCGAAGTCGCCATCGACGCCGAGCGGATCGGCCATCCACTCCGTGATCCGCAACTCCCCTTCCAACGGATCCCGGACTGCTCGGCCGAAGCCTCCTTCGAGGCACATGCCCTCGACCTCGATGACCTCGCAGCGGGTGTTCGCGGCCCCCGGCGTTCCGACATTCCCTCCCGAGAGCTCCCCGGTTCCCTCCGGTGTGGCGCACCAATGATCCGCCTCGTCGTTCAGCTCGTGATCTGGTGCAAACCGCCCGTCGAGCTCCAACGCACGGCCGTCGAGCGTCCGCTCATAGCTCATGCGGTCGATCAGCCGGTCACCGCACGCGATCGAAACGACCGCGTCGGAGTTGCGGAGGCTTCCAAGCCCGCTCCCATAGCTGTAGTCGACGTGCGCCGGCATCGAATCCACTGGCGCGTTTCCCGCGACGAAGTAGGCCCCCGTGCCGATCAAAGCGCTTGCGAAGCGATGGGACTTGGCACCTCCGCCATCCGACCGGCTGACCGTCAGAGTGAGCCCCTCGAGCTCGAGGGGCGCTCCGCTCGCGTTGAAGATCTCGATGTACTCGCCCTCACCGTCGCTGCCGGCGGGGTTCGCGTGCACCTCGGTGATCACCAGGTCGCCCGGAGCTCGGTCATTGCAGTCGCTCGACCCGACGATCGCCTCCCGACCGCAACCGCTCACCCCCAACACCAAGAACACGAATCCGTGCATCCAGGTTCGAACACTCGTCATTTCGACCTCCCGCCTCTTTGGTTTGGCGGGTTATCGACCGAAGCTCAGCGGAGTTTCGTGTCGGAGCGCGAGTCGCTCACTCTGCCGCGAGCGCCGCTTCGTCGGGCCAGGGTAGCGACGGAAAGGAGAGTTGCGTCGGCTTTTTTACGACGATCTGGAGCGTGCGGTAGTCGCCCTTTTCGTATCGTTCGACGGTGCCCCGGGCCCTGATGGGCTCCTGTTTGTAACGGTCGATCCCGCTTTCCTGGAACACGTTTCTGTCGAAGAAAATGAGGGGGAAACCATCGCGACGCGGCGCTGCCAAGGAGACCCTGACCAGTCCCTTGAAGTGATGGATCTTCTCGACGGTGGAGAGGATCGTCACCTCTTGGCCGAGCTTGTGCTCGAGCTGCTTCAACGCGTCCCAGTGCGTCATCTGGATGTAGTCGTCCGAGCGACTCGCTTCATGTCCGAATGCACGGATGAAGTCGGCACGTGCATTCCACCAAGCCTTGCGTTCGTCGTAGTCGCCGTAGCCTTGGGCCTCCGGATTCCAAATTCCGCGCTGAGCCTGTCGGGCTTCCGTTTCGGCACTGGCAAGCTGGTTGTGAAAGCGCTGCGAGTAGCCGTACTTCGTGAAGTACGGGCTCATTCCGGCGCGGACGCATTCGACGTTGTAGCTCGTCCATCGCCCGTTCTTCTGAACGAACGCGTAGGCGAGAAGCCGCCCAAAGTGACCGCGGATCTCTTTGGGGTCGTCACGCTCGAGACGCACCCGGTCTACGCCCTCGAAGAACTCTCTGGCGAACTGGGCTGCCTCTTCCCCCATCGGCGTCCCAGCCCTGCGCGGGCGCGTCCCGTTGCCCTGCTTGGTCTTCAGGTAACGCTCGAAGTCCTTTGCCGCAGCCGCGCGGTCCGCACGCCCATGCAGCTTCTCCTCGGTGTCGATCGACAGCAGTCGAATCGATCCAGCGATCCCCTCGACGCGAATGGTGTCACCGTCGATCACCGGGCTGCCCGCGAGATGGAATTCGCCGATCAACAGTCCCTCCCGTTCGACGGGCAACGGGCTGTCCGCCTGGGCCTTTGCAGGCTCGGCGGCTCCCGTATGCGCCTCGATGCCGCCGGCAGGCTCGGCCGGAGCTTCGGCCGTGACCCCCCGGTCGCAGCCAAGCCCCCCTAGCCACAGGCACAAGAGCGCCCATTCAAAGCCCCCTCTCGCGCGCATTGCGGTTACGTTAAGGGATTCGTACGGCCGTGGCTACTCTTCGTCGTGACTGGGGTCGATTCCGGCAAGTCGTCGTGCCAGGGCCTTCTTGAACTCGAGGCCCATTTGACGGCCGATTTGGATGCGCTGTGCCTGTGGCGATCCCGCGCCGTGAAGTGATTCGGTCAGATAGCCGACGGCGTTGCGGCCCATCGTCATGTTCTCGATCAACCGGAGGATGCGGATACGCTCTTCGGTGGGTACGTCGGCCCGGCCTCTGAGGTACTTCTGCAGAAGGGCGCCGAGCTCGGGATGCCTGAGCTCCTTTTCCGAAGGGGCCGTGCTCACCAGGCCTCCCGCCAGGTCCTGCGCGAGCCGGCCGATTTCGAAGGGCATCTTGGTGACGTGGTGTTTGCAGACGTTCGCCAACATGTCGTCGTTCAAGTAGCAGCCAGACTTCGTCGGTCGCGCCTGGTGTGACGATGCGATGCCGGCCGCGTACATCGTTTCGTTGAGATGGGTCATCTGCACGAGCTTGTCTCGGATGTGCGAGGCTTTCTCGACGCCATTGTGCTCAGCCGCCTGGGCGGCAGCGCCGATCAACACGTCCCCTACGCCGGTCTTGCAGACGTAGCTTCGGCGGTGATAGCAGGTGAATCGCTCGACCAACATCGAGGCGAACTCGTGCTCGCCGTCCATGAACACGTGGCTCCATGGCACGAATACGTCGTCGATGATGACCATCGCTTCCTGGCCGGAGAACTCGGCGTTCCCGACGTCGATCGAGCCACCTTCCATGCTGCGCGTGTCGCACGACTGGCGTCCGTAGATGTACGTGATGCCGGGGGCATCGACCGGAAACGCCGCGACCACCGCGTAGTCCCGGTCGTCAGGGCCGAGCCGCATGGTCGGCATGGCGATGATCCAATGGGAGTTGATGCAGCCGGTCTGGTGGGCCTTGGCACCCTTGAGCCAAATTCCGTCTTCGTTTCTCTTCGTCACGTGCACGAAGAGATCAGGGTCGCTCTGCTCGTGCGGCGTCTTGCTCCGGTCGCCTTTGACGTCGGTCATCGCACCACCTACCACGTAGTTCCGCTCCTGCATGGCCGTGAGAAAGGCTTTCAGCCGAGCGTGGTACGGGGTCCCGTGCCTTTCATCAATTTCGTACGTGACCGAATAGAGAGAGTTGAAAGCGTCCATCCCGACGCAACGCTGAAAGCACGTGCCCGTGTTCTGTCCGAGCTTACGTTGCATCATGTTCTGCGCCACCAGGTCCTCGGCACTCTGTGCGACGTGCAGGAATCGATTGACGCGCTTTCCCGTGAGGGACGACTCCACCGTTGCGACTTCGGGCTCGCGAATCGCAAGATCGTAGGTCTCCGCAACCGCATTGATCGAGGGCCGGATCATCGGGTGATCGACGGGCTCACCGACACGCTCGCCAAACAGAAACACCTTGAGGTTTCGTCCGCGGAGGCTCTCGATGTAGTCGTCGCCGGTCTCGATGCGCGGTGTCGTCTCGCCGTTGCCAAGAGGCATGCTGTCTCCCGAAACCTGAAGTGTACCACGCGTTTCAGAGAGGAGCGCCCACCAGCTCGGGCTGTGTTTCATCGACGAAAAACCGTCCCTTCTCGTCGCGCCCGACCCGCCCGAGGGCGATTTCGTGGTCGTGGGTGAAGAACAACCGGCCCCGCTGCTCGAGCAACCGCGTCAGCAGGTCCGTCTTCTCGTCGATCAGGCGCTCCGGGTAGCGATCGTAACCCATGGTGATCGGAAGGTGGACCCATGCGCGACCCGGGATGAGGTCGGCCACGAATACGACGCAACCATCGTCGCCCGGAATCTCGGTGAGCATCAGGCCTGGCGTGTGTCCTTCCGAAAGCCAGAGCTTGTAGTCGCCGCCGAGCGTTGCGGAGCGTTGTCCCTTGACCACCTCGAGCCGCCCGCTTTCTTCGAGCAGGGAGGGAAGCTCTGGGATGAACGACTTGCGGTCCCGCGCGTGCGGATGTTTGGCGCGCTGCCAGGCGTCCCAACTCACGACGAAGGCAGCGTTCGGAAACAAGAGGCGCATCGGCTCGTTCGGTTCGTAGGCATTCAGCAGTCCTCCGGCGTGATCGAAGTGCAGGTGCGACAGCACGACGCAGTCGATGTCTCGGTCGGAAAAGCCGACCTTTTCTAGGTTGTCTAGCAAGACATGCCGCTCTTCTTGAACGCCGAACCGGTTGCGCAGCTCGGGCGGAAAGAACGCGCCGATTCCGGTTTCGAACAGGATACGTCGGTCGTCTTCTTCGACGAGCAGGGCGCGGCAGGCGAGCGGGATGCGGTTGAGCGCATCGGGCGCGACCCAGTGCCGCCACAGCGCCTGGGGCGCGTTGCCGAACATCGCGCCTCCATCCAGGCGCTGAGAATTCCCGAGGATCGACCATGCGCGGCGCTTTCCCATGGATGGAACCTATCAGGGAAGGGGAGGGCTCTAAAGTCAATCGCGAACGATGTAGACGCTGACCCCGGAGTGCCGGACGACCCGCTCTGCTACGCTGCCGATCAGCCAGTGCTCCACACGGCCTCGCCCGTGCGAGCCGAGCACGATCAGATCGACGCCGTGCTCCTCGGCGTAGTCACAAATCGTTCTCGCAGGGGCGTGGTCGGAACGCACCACCAGGTCGACATCGAGGCCGGAGAGAAAGCGATCGCGGAGCCTTGCGAGCTCGGCTTCATGAGCCCCCTCATCGTTGCGGACCTCTGGCTCGAGGACCGCCTGGGGCGGGATGAAGGCTCGTGGGTCCGAGACGTGGATCAGTGTGACCTTGCTGCCGTTGGCCCTCGCATACTCGCCAATCTCCTTCAATGCGCGCTTGGACTCGTCGGAGAAGTCGATGCAAGCGAGGATGTGCTTGGCCGCCATGTGCCAAACCTACCATCTTTGCTAGAAGCGGGGCATGCAGAGGCTGCTACGTATGCTTGGTTGCTGTCTCCTCGTCGGCACGATGGGTTGTGGCAGGGCTGCGAGCACGCAGAGCACGACCGCCGCCACTGGGAGCAAAGAGGAATCCGCGCCGAGGCCCGCTCGTCCGACAAGGTCCGAGGTCGCTTGCCGCTTCCACTCGTGCGCGCCCCCGTATTACTGCAATCAGAAAAAGGGGATTTGCGAGCGGTTGCCCTGCCTCGAGAGCGGGGACTGCCCATATGGCTACAAGTGCGACTTTTCGGAGAACCTCTGCGAGTGAGCCAAGGGATGTAAGCGCTGCTAACACGATCACGTTTGGGAAGTTATCCACGCTTACATCGAGATGCTCCAGAAAGTAAGCGCTGATAACACCTTCTGCTAGGCTCCCGGCGTGGGTTCGGAAACCAAGTCCTATCATCACGGCAATCTGCGGGAGGTCCTCCTCGAGATCGCGTTTCGGGTGGTCGACGACCGCGGGATCGAGGCGATCAACATGCGGGCGCTCGCGCGGGAAGCCGGGGTTTCCTCGGCGGCGCCCTTCCGCCATTTCGCGGACAAGCAGGCGCTACTCGACGCCGTGGCCGTCAAGGCCGCAACGGATCTCGAACGGACGCTCGAGGAGGCGACCGAGCAAGGTGACGACGCGCTCACGCAGTTTCGGGCCATGACGGTCGCCTATGTCCGGTTCGCGTCCGAGCATCGGGCACTGTTCAATCTGATCCACAGCACCGAGACGACGTCGGCCGCCTTTCTCGCGGGGGCCAACGATGAGCGCAGACCGAAGTTGATCGCGCTCATCATCGAAGGGCAAAACGCCGGCCTGATCCCGGAGCTCGACCCCGAGCTCATCGCCCTGACCAACGAGGCGCTCACCCACGGCCTCGCCCGAATGATCGTCGACGGTCATCCCAGAGTGCGGGACCTGTCGTCCGAGGACGCGCGAAAGCTCGCGCTTGCGGCCACGCATCTGCTCCAAAACGGCATCGGTCTCTCGTAGTGACCTCGAGGAAGACCCCCGGGGCGGCGCATCGCCCGCCGGTTAGAACCCGACGAGCTCGTAGTCCTCGGGCTGGAGCCTTCTCGTGCGGAGGACATACTCTGCCGCAAATCCCGGATAGAGCGAATGGTTGCTTCCGTCTTCGGAGAGATACCAGCTCTTGCAACCGGACCAGACCATGTGTTTCATCCGTTTCTGGATGCGGTCGTTGTACCGATCCTGCGCTTCCTGGCGCACGTCGATGTACCGGAGGTTCTCTCGCATGAGCTTTTGGATCGCCTGAAGCGCATGAGAGATTTGGGCTTCGGTGTACACCAACACGGACGTATGGCCGGGCCCGGTGTTCGGGCCCATCAGGATGAACCAGTTGGGGAAACCGGCGACGGTCATGCCCTTGTAGGCGACGGCGCCACGACTCCAGGCCTCGTCGAGCGTACGCGCGCCAAGTCCGATCACGGGAAAGGGTGCGGTCGCCAGACCGAGCTTGAATCCCGTTGCCAACACGATGGCGTCCGCCTCGTGCAATCTTCCGTCTTTCGTCCGGATGCCGGCGCTCTCGATGCTTTCGATCGGGTCGGTGAGAAGCTCGACGTGGTCCTGCTCGAACGTCGCCCAATAGTCATCCGAGACTAAGACCCGCTTGCAACCGAACTGAAAGCTCGGCGTGAGCTTCTTTCGGAGCTCGGGGTCGCGTACCTGCCGGCGCAGGTTCCACATGGAGAGCCACGCGCCAATCTTCGACAGGACCCGCGAATCGAGGAACACGATGGGCCCGCGGATCTCGCTGACCCAGTACTTCACGAAGCGGCTGGCATGAAGGAAGAAGGGAAACCGTGCGAGGAACCTCCGGAGCCACCTCGGATAGAGCCGGTCGAACTTCGCCACGACCCATGCTGGAGTGCGCTGAAACACGCTCAGCATCGACACGATGGAGGCGATCGCGGGTACGACCTGGACGGCGCTGGCCCCTGTTCCGATCACGGCAACCCGTTTGCCGCTCAGGTCGACCTCGTGGTTCCAGCGTGCGGTGTGAAACATGTCGCCGGAGAACGTCTCCATGCCTCGAATGTCCGGGTAAGACGGATCGACCAGCCCTCCGACTCCAGCAAGCACCATCCGCGCGCGGAAGGTATCGCCGTCACCGGCCGTGAGCGTCCAAGTGCCGGGCTTCTCGTCGAAGCGGGCCTCGACGATCTCCGTGTTGAATCGCAAGTACTGCCGGAGCTTCCACTTGTCGACGACGCCGAGCAAGTACTCCTGAATCTCCCATGATGTCGCATAGCGGCGGCTCCAGTTGGGGCTCTGCTCGAACGAAAGCGAATAGACGTGTGACGGTACGTCGCAGGCGGCACCAGGGTACGTGTTGTCCCGCCAAGTCCCACCAATTTCGTTCGCCCTCTCGAAGATCGTGAAAGAGTGGATGCCGGCCTTGATCAACCGAATCGCCGCCCCAATTCCTGAAAACCCGGCGCCGATGATCGCGATGGGGAAGTCGTTGCCCTCTTGCACGGGGGCGAAGGCTAGGGCAGCGGCGGTGGCAGTGCCACCCCTGCAAAGACGATGCTGCGCATCGTCCACGGGGCAGGGTAGGCGCGCAATCCGGCCGAATCATTGGCGATCTGTCTGGTGCCGAGGTGCGCTGGAGTCGGTCACCCACCCGGGCTACACCCAGGGAGCGTTCTCCAAGCTAGGATCTAATGGGCCTGAGGCCTTCTGCTCGATGTCTCGACACGATCCCACCGAAGTGACAAGGCGCCACGTCTTCGCGCAAAAAGCTCTCTCGAAAAAGGAGGAGCAGGCGCGCATCGTCGTGCTCGCCGGCAAGCTCGCCGGTGACAGGTATGCAGTCGGGACCGAGCTGACGTTCGGGCGCGGCGACGACGCCCACGTGAAGCTCGACGATACGCTCGCCTCGAGGATGCACGCCCGAGTATTTCAGCATGAGAACGGATCCTATGTGATCGAAGATCTCGAAAGCCGAAACGGCACGGTGGTCAACGGGATGGCGATCACCAAGCAAGTGCTCGCGTACGGCGATCGAATTCAAATCGGAAGCTGCCTCTTGCTGTTCGCGCATCACGACCCGATGGAGGAGCAGGTTGCGCAGCGTCGCAAGCTCGAAGCGATCGGCCGGCTAGGTACCGGCGTGGCCCATGACTTCAACAATCTGCTCGGTGCGGTTCGGTCCAGCATCGACTTCTTGAGCGGGCTTCCGAGAGACACGAAATTCAGTGACCCGGATGTGCGCGAAGCGTTCAACGACATTCGCGCTGCCGCGGCCGCCGCAACCGAGATGACCAGCCGGCTCCTTGGATTCGCGCGCGAGGTGGAGCGAAGCCATACCGAGGTCGACCTCTCCGAGCTCTGTCACCACGTCGTTCAGCTGGCGCGGCACACGTTCCACCGCAGCATTCGAATCGAAGCGCGCATCGACCGCGGCCTCAGGGTGACCGGCGATCGAGGTCAACTTCATCAGCTGCTGATGAACCTCCTGATCAACGCGCGCGATGCGATGCCGAATGGAGGCAAGCTCACGATCAGTGCGAAGAAGGCCGACCCACTCGACATCGAGAAGGCCCCTCTCAATCCCCTGGTCGCCCACGCCATCATCACCGTCGCAGACTCGGGCATCGGAATGGACGACGCGACGCGCGAACGCGCATTCGACCCGTTCTTCACGACCAAGGGGGACCAAGTCGGCGCTGGCCTCGGTCTCGCTGCGGTATACGAGATCGCCAAATCTCACAACGGCCACATCACGGTGCATAGCGTCCCGAATCGCGGAAGCGAGTTCCAGGTGGTGTTTCCGCTCACGGCCGGACGTCCCGCGGTGCCGACCGAGCCGAGCTTGCCCGCGATCAGGCTCCCGACGACGCAACTCTTGATCCTCCTGGTCGACGACGAGGATATCGTACGTCGAAGCGCCGGCCGCGTCGTGAGGCAGAGCGGTCATCGGGTGATCTTCGCCCGAAGCGGAAATGAAGCGATTCGCGTATACACCGAAACCCAGCCGCGCCCCGATCTCGTGCTGATGGACCTCAACATGCCCGGCATGACGGGTGACGAGGCCTTCAAGCACCTGAAGCTGGCGGATCCTCAGGTGCCCGTGGTTTTCGTCTCGGGCTACTGGAACGCAGAGCTCGAGCGTGAGCTTCGCAGCCTCGGCGCGCTCGGGTTTGTCCAAAAGCCATACGAAGCTGCTACCCTCCGGGATGCCATCGTCCAGGCGATGACAGCCCAGGCTTCATGATCAAGTACATAGGCTCGAAGCGCGTGTTGGTGCCTCACATCGTGAGGGGTGTTTCGGCGTTCCCCGAGTCGGGGCGCGTGCTCGACTTGTTCTCCGGGACGTCGAGGGTTGCGCGCGCCCTCAAGGCAACGGGCCGCCACGTGATTGCGAACGACCACCTCAGTTACGCGGCGACCCTCGCACGCTGCTACGTCCAGGCGAACGCCGATCGCTGGCTCGCGGAGGCGGAGCAACTCATTGCGGAGCTCTCCGAGATCCACCCGAAGCCGGGCTACTTCACGTCGGCGTTCTGCGAAGATGCGCGATACTTTCAGCCGCGAAACGGCGCTCGCGTAGATGCGATCCGCGAGGAACTCGCGCGTCGCGCGCTGCCGGCCGAGCTCGAGGCGATCGGCTTGGTGTCCTTGATGGAAGCGGCCGATCGCGTGGATTCCACGACCGGAGTCCAGATGGCCTATTTGAAGCAATGGGCCGCCCGCGCCTTCAACGAGCTCGAGCTTCGGGTTCCCGCCATACTTCCGGGGCCGGGGGAGGCATTGCATCTCGACGCCGTCGAGGCCGCCTCGTTGGTCGAGGCCGACGTCGCCTACATCGACCCGCCCTACAATCAGCACAGTTACATGGGGAACTACCACGTGTGGGAGAGCTTGGTGCGTTGGGACAAGCCCGAAACCTACGGCATCGCCAACAAACGCGTGCAGTGCCGCGAATACAAGAGCGACTTCAACTCCAAACGGCGGATTCGAGAGGGCCTGCGCGCTGTCTTCGAGGCCGCTCGGTGCAAGCACCTGCTCGTCTCTTTCAACAACGAGGGGCACATCGGACGCGAGGAAATGATCGGTCTGCTCTCCGAAAGAGGGCACGTCGGAGTGGTCGCAGTGGACTTCAAGCGATACGTGGGTGCACAGATTGGAATTCACAATCCGAACGGGGAAAAGGTCGGCCGCGTGAGTCATCTACGCAACAAGGAGTACCTCTTCGTCGTAAGCGATCGGCGGGATACCGTGGATCGCGTCGTCCGCGCGCTCGAGTCCAGCATACAAGACGTTGGGCTTGCGTCGCGAACGTCTGGAGGCAAAAAGAACGGTCATGAATCTGAACGACGCATTGAACGATGAAGCCAAACGAGCTTCAATCATCGAGGACGTTTGCCGCTTGGTCGATGATGAGGTCGGTAAGCAGCGCGGCATCAGCGGCGTTGCGGTCAAAGCCGGATACAAGCTGGTTCAAGGCGTGAAGCCAGGCTTCGTCCGCAACGTAGTGCAAGCGCTGCTTCCCGAATTTGCGGCGGCGCTCGAGCCGATTCGTCGAGAGGCCGTCGACCGAGGCCAAAGTGTGAGCGCTTATTTCAGCGCTCACGCGGGGAAAGTGGCCGAGGCTCTGCTCACGGTCACCGATGGTCGCGCGCAACGATCCGAGCACGGCTCGATCAAGAACGCCTATGGCAAGCTTCGAGGTTCTGCCCGCAAGAACGTCGAGAGCGCAATCCTAGGTCTCGGCCGAATCGTCGAGAAGTACACTTGAGATGCAATACTTCGAAGACATTCAGGTGGGCCACGTCAGAGAGTCCGTTCGGGACTACGAGTTGACGGCCGGCGAGATCATCGGCTTCTGCTCGAAGTGGGATCCGCTTCCGTTCCACGTCGATGAGCAGGCCGCAGCGGAGACGCCAGTCGGCAAATTGTTCACGTCTGCGATCCACACGGTCGCAATTGCAATCAGGCTCGGACACGAGCTGCAGACCGAGCCCGTCGCCACTGCGATCGGGCTGGGTTGGGACGAAGTGCGCTTCCATGCACCGGCTTGCGCTGGCGATCGGCTTCGGCTGCGCGGTGAGATCATCGAAACGCGTGCTTCGGAAAGCAGGCCGGGGCTCGGCATCATTCGAAGTCGACTGATCCTGACCAATCAGCGTGGCGAGACGGTGATCAGCTTCAAAGCGGCTGCGTTGCTGCGGAGACGGCCTCGGGAGAGCTAGCGTCTGCGAGCATTTCGACGATTGCGGCGCGCGTTCGATCGCGGAGGTCGGCGACGGCCGCTGCTTCTTCTAGCTGGGTGCTCGGATAGATCGGTTTTCCGATTCGGACGGTCACCAGACGGTCCTCTCGGTTCTTGCTCGCGCCGGTGTCGACTGAGTCGCGAGACATCAGCGTGAAGGTTCCCTTCAATGCGACCGGCACCACCGGTTTCCCTGCCAGCACTGCTGCTCGAAAGCCGCCGTTCTTGAACTCCTTGAGCTTGCCGTCCGTGGTGCGCGTGCCTTCGGGGAATACGAGAAGCGGCTTTTCGTTCCGAAGCACAGTCTCGAAGGCGATGGTGACTGCGGCGGCGGCCTCCTTGCTCCCGCTGCGGTCGACGGGCACATGCCCGGCCAACCGAAGATGCCAACCCAAGAACGGCACGTTCATCACCGAGCGCTTCGCCGCCCATTTGAAATCTCCGGGCAACGATGCCCCGAGGACCAGAATATCGACCAAGCTCTCGTGGTTGCTCATGTAGACGAAACCGCCTGACGGGACATTCTGCTGCCCCGTTGCCTCGATGTCGATCTTGAGCCCCGTCGCGGAGGACTGACTCCACTTCTTGGCCGCCCAGGTGGAAGCCGCGCCTCGGCTGAAGGGTCCACCGATGAGCGAAACGGTTGCCCAGCCCACGGTACGTGCGCCGAACGGAACCCACTGCCGGATCCAACGGCCGCGCTCCGGCCACCCCATCTCGCCGCCTTTGCGGAAGATGCCCCACTCGGTGCGCACCCACTGAAGTGTGCTTTTCAGCCCCATTGCTAGTGCTTCTATCATCCTCCCGGGCCTCTGAAAAGCGCTACGTCTGCCTCATACCACCGGGCGGACGGGGTCGGGCGGGACATCGGAAAGGTCGAGCTTCTCGGGGAGCGGCCGGTACGGAAATTCGAACTTCACCGACTTCGCATAGGTGTAGAGCGTCGGGGCGTATGCAGTGAAGGGCGTTGGCGCCGCTCGAAGCGCGGCGACCGAGCGAGCGTTGTCATAGACGATGTCGGCCGCGATGTAGGGGATGAACACGTTGAGTAATGCGCCGATCCGTTGGAGACTCGCGGCCTTTCGGACCTTGGAGAGCGCACCCATCGCGTGTTCGAACGGTACGGCCAGCCGGCCTGCGAACCGTGGGACGCGCTTTCCGAGGGCGGTCGAAAACGCCTCGGCGATCTCTCCGATCGTGCGCGATTCGGTGCCCGCGCTGAGGTGATAGGTGTCGTGCTCGAGATCCTCGCGAAGATGCAGCTCGGCAATTCCCGCGCCCACCCAGTCGACGTTCACGATGTCGAGCCGAAGGTCCCGCGAAAGCGGCAACACCGGCAAGTCCGTCAGTGCGCAGACCGCGCGCACCATGTCGAACTGGGTCGTTTCCGCAAAACGAGAGTCTCCGATGACGCTGCTCGGGCGCACGATCAGGCAAGGGATGTCTGCCAAGAGCTCTCTCACCATGTGCTCGGAGAACTTTTTCGTTCGCGTGTACGCATTGAAATCGGATCGGCTCCAGTCGAGCGGCTCGTTCTCCATCACGACCGCGCCCGGACGGTTTCCTGCGACTGCAACGGTAGAGACCTGCGTGAAACGACTCAATGGATGGTCTTCTTGGATCGCGCGCGCCAGCATGATGACCGAAAGCGTCCCGCGAAGATTGTGATTCGTGCAGGCGCGCTCCGATCTGAAGTTGAGCGCGGCAGCGGCATGCAAGACCGAATCGACGTTCGAGATGAGCCAATCGTAGTCTGCGCTCGAAATCCCCATGCGAGGCTCAGTCAAGTCGCCACTGATGAAACAGATCCGATCGAGGTGACGGTGGAATTCATCGGCCTCCATGTGGAGCTGAAGCGACTTCCAAAGCCGTTCGACGCATGCGTCGTAGTCTCCGGCCCGAACCAGCAGCGCAAGCTCGCGGTCGGTGTGACGAAGAATCCATTCGGTGACGTACGAGCCGATGTAGCCCGTGGCCCCAGTCATGAAGATTGACATCGTG
Source organism: uncultured delta proteobacterium (assembly GCA_963792825.1). Lineage (GTDB taxonomy): Bacteria > Myxococcota_A > Polyangia > Polyangiales > Houyiibacteriaceae > SG8-38. The sequence goes on from CAWBXS010000002.1 coordinate 1,335,054, forward strand.
GCTCAGCGTTGTGGGCTTGGGGGCGAAGTCAAGAGCGCCAAGAGCTCGTCGGCGCCATCGAGATGCACCCAGTGGCCTGCGTCCTCGATCACGACCACGGAAATTCGAGGATTCCGGCTGGCGATTCGCTGGACCCGCTCACGGTCGGAGGCGGAAAACACGTCGGAGCGTCCTCCGATGACCACTCCGAGGGTGCAAGACTCTGGCAGCGTCTCGAGGACGTCCCAAGAATCGGTCCTCGCGTAGTCTTCGATCAAGTCTCGGATGATCTCGAGGCTCGGCCCAAATGCGCGTTTGCCATCATCGGTTCTGCGCAGATTCATCGCGAGCCACTGAGCGATCTTTCTTGGCTGCCCGGCCTCGACCACGGCGGACATGAACGCCTCGCGGGATGCCCATCGTCGAGGGAGGCGCTCGAGCATCCGGATCACCTCGGCGGCTGCCGTCGTGTCGCGATCAGCCGTGCTGGCCGACGGGGACGAGTCGATGATCCAGGCCTCGGTGCTCTCCCCCCGACGCAACCGGAGCCATTCGAGCACGACCTTTCCGCCGAAGCTGTGGCCGAGAGCGCCGCCGATCGGGACGGTCAGCGCTCTTTCGAGCTGGTCGAGATCCGCGGCCGCGGCAACGACGGTGTGAGGCGCCGGCAGTCCGAGAGAATCCCCGTGCTCGCGGAGGTCGACCAGCACGACCCCCCACCCGGGCCTCGCCTCGACGAATCGGCGCGCGATGCCGCGCCAATTGGCTCGAGTGCCCAGAATACCGTGGACGAAGAGCATGAAGCGGTCCGGATCGGCCGCCTTTGCGGTGACGAGGCTGTGGGCGAGCACGAGCCTTCCTGTACCATGGATCGCCCTGTCGAATCGATCAGCCGCTTGCAGCCGGCGCCGGCAACGACGGCACGAGCTGCATCAATGCCTTTTCGAGCCGCAGCACCGCACTGTCCGACATCGGGCGACGCTTGTTGCGAAGCGCTCCGGCCTCGAGTCCGTCGAGGTAGACCTGCATCTTCCGACGCGCTTCGTGAATTCGCCAAGCGATCGTTCCCTCGGTCGTTTCGAGCACGACGGCGGCTTCCTTGTGGCTGAGGCCCTGAAGGGTCGTGAGGACCACCGTGGTCTGAAGAAGCGTGGAAAGCTGGTCGAAGGCCTCCAGCAGGGCTCGATAGCGGTCCCGAAGCTGGACCGTACGCTCGGGGTCCCCATCGGAATCGACCGCGAGGGCGGCTACGAGGCGGGGATCGTCCAGGGGCACCGCGCGCCTGCGTTTGCGGTCCCGCTTGACGTTGAGGGCCCGGTGAAGCGTGATCCGATAGATCCAAGTGAAGAACTCGCTGCGCCCCTCGAACTCTGGAAGCTTGTGATAAGCCTTGAGAAAGGCGTCTTGGGTGATGTCGTCGGCATCGCTCGCCTCGCCTGTCAGATGGAGCGCGAGCGAATAGACGCGGGCCCTGTACTTTCGGACCAGCTCGTCGAACGCTCCCGGGTCCCCTGCCTTGGCGCGGGCCACGAGCTCCGAGGCCTCTGCCCCCCGTCTCTGCGCCGCGGATCCATACTGTTTCTCGCCCAATCAGCCCCCCGTTTGTTCAGGACCCCTAAAGGTTACTCACTTTCCAAGGCCGGACCCAAATCCGTGGGTTGAAACGCCCATACCAAGCTGATACATGCAACGCGCCTGGTCTCCGGAAGCTCCCGAAAATGGTGAGGAATTCTCCTCTCGAGTCCATCGCACACCGATGATCAACGATTGGTTCTACGGCCTATTTTCGAATGACCTCGCCATCGACTTAGGCACGGCGACCACCCTGATCTACGTCAAGGGTCGAGGGATCGTCTCCTGTGAGCCGTCCGTCGTTGCCGTCCAGGATAACCCGCGAGGCGGAAAGCGTGTGTTGGCGGTTGGCAAGGAAGCAAAGGAAATGCTCGGTAGGACGCCCGGCTCGATCCGCGCGGTACGTCCATTGCGCGACGGAGTGATCGCAGACTTCGACATCACGGAGGCGATGCTGCGCTATTTCATCGCCCGCGCGCACTACGATCGCCGCACGTTGGTCAAGCCGCGGATCATCATTTGCGTGCCGTTTGGAATCACCGAGGTCGAGAAGCGTGCCGTGAAAGAGAGCGCAGAGGGCGCGGGCGCGCGCGAGGTGTTTCTGATCGAGGAGCCGATGGCGGCCGCAATCGGTGCGGGGCTTCCCATCACCGAGCCGAGTGGCAACATGGTCGTCGACATCGGTGGTGGAACGACGGAGGTCGCGGTCATTTCGCTCGCGGGGATCGTCTACTCGCAGTCGGTTCGTGTCGGTGGCGACAAGATGGACGAAGCGATCATCTCCTACCTGAAGCGGAAGTACAATCTGTTGATCGGCGAGCAGACAGCCGAGCGAGTCAAGTGCACGATCGGCAATGCTTACCCGGACGGTGAGGCAGCAACGATGGAGGTAAAAGGACGCGACATGGTTGCTGGCGTGCCGAAAACCGTAGTCGTCAATGCCGACGAGATCCGCGATGCGCTCACCGAGCCTATCAACGCCATCATCGAGGCCGTCATGATGGCGCTCGAACGCACCCCACCCGAGCTCTCCGCTGACATCGTCGACAAGGGCATCGTGCTCACCGGAGGCGGGGCGCTGCTGAAGAACTTGGATGTGCTTTTGCGCGAGGAAACGGGGCTTCCGGTGATGGTTTCGGACGATCCGGTGTCCGCCGTCGTGCTCGGATGCGGCAAGGCTCTCGACCACCTGGATCTCCTTCGCGAGGTGACGATCGCGTAGCGCGACGAGCAGGACCTCGGCGATGAACTACTTCAACACGATTCGAGACGCCACCATCCTGCTTTCTCTCTTGATCGTCCCTGCGCTTTTTCTCAGAAGCAACCTGAGAGATCCGTCGCAGCTTTCTTGGCTCGATCGCGCTTTGCTTCGAGTGAGCGGTCCGGTTCAGTACGGTGCCGAGTGGGCTGCAGACAGCGTGACGAGCCTCGTGGAAGACTACGTGTACCTGGTGGACGTCAAAAGCGACAATGATCGACTCCGCGCTGAGAACGACCGCCTTCGCCGCGAGATGCGAGTGCTCCGGGACGATTCGCGGCGCATCCGCGAGCTCGAATCCTTGTTGGGACTACGCGAGCGACTGGCTACGGAGACCGTGACTGCCCGCGTGATCGCGAAAGACATCTCGCCGTCGTTTCGGGTCGTTCGGCTAGCCATCGACCACGGCGAGCACGCGGGGCTGCACGCCGGCATGCCCGTGATCGCCAACGAAGGATTGGTCGGTCAGATTCGGCGCGTATCGGGTCGCTTCGCTGACGTGCTCTTGACCGTGGATCCCGAGAGTCGAGCGGATGTCTTCGTCGGCGAAGGCCGGGCGCGGGGCCGCATAGAGGGTCTCGGGGAGCGCGGCCGCTATCGTTGCCGAATCCAGTTCGATCGGCCCGACGACGAGGTTGCCGTCGGTGATGAGGTCGTCACTTCTGGTCTCGGCAAGAAGTTTCCGCCTTCGATTCTCGTCGGCTACGTCAGCAAGATCAGCGATCAAGAGCTCGGTCTTCAGCAGGAAGGAGAGGTCACTCCGTCGGTCGATTTCTCGAGGCTCGACGAGGTGCTCATTTTGACGTCTGGTCCCAAGGACACGGAGACGCGATAGGAAGCGGATGCGGAGCGCCCGGAGCAGCTTCATCATCGCCTTTGCCGTCTTTGCGCTGCTCTTGACGCAGTCCGTCTTCGCGCGCGTGCTCGCTCCTTATCCGTTTTCGCCGTATCTGGGGCTTCCGTTCGTCTTCGCGCTCGGTACGGCTCCCGGGGTGCGGCTTGTCAGGGGTGCAGTGACGTCGTTCGCGATCGGCTACCTGTACGATCTGTTCACGGGGAATCCGTTGGGGCTTCACACCTTCGTGTTCGTCGTGGGCTTTCTCACTGCCAGGCTAGTCGGTCGCCTCCTTTCGTTTCGAGGGGTCACGTTCGAGATGGCGCTCACGTTCGCCCTCACCCTCCTTTGCGGGGGATTGCTCGAGGTCATTCGCGGGTTCACGCCAGGAGGCATGTTCTGGAGCGGCGTTGCGTTGACCGTCTCGCTCTTGGCCTCCGCGTTCGCCACGGCGTTGGTAGCGCCGGTCTTGTTCGCGACTGCTCGGTGGATCGACCCCCAGTCCGAGCGGGCGCCGACATGATCACGCTATCGCAGCGTCGAGAAGTCGGCGAGTTTCGCAAACGATATAGATGGATGGCGCTCTTCGTGGTGCTCGTGTTCGGAGGGATCATCGTTCGTGTCGCGCAGGTGCAACTCTTTCAGAGGGATCGATGGTCAGGCATCGCGCAACAAAACATCACCAAGACTCTCGAGTTGCCACCGATGCGAGGCGTGATTCGAGACATCGAGGGCCGCGTGGTCGCGTCGAACCGACCCTCGTACGACGTCTATGCAACCCCACGCCTCCTCGGGCCCGAGGACCTCGGGCGCATCGCTTCGCTGATGGGACTCAGTGACAAAGAGCGGGCTTCCCTCCAGAAGCGGATCGACGAGCTCTCTCCGAGCCTGCGGACGCATCAGCTCGAGCTCTTCCGAGACATCGATCGGGAGCAGCTCGCCGCGCTCGAGACCCATTTGTCGGAGCTCCCGGCGCTCGACATCGTCACCGTTCCGCTCCGCGATTATCCCTATGCAACCCTCGGGGCTCATCTCATCGGCTACCTGAACGAGGTCAATGCGGAGGACCTCGAGAAGTCGTCCGACCCGGGCGCCTACCGGTCTGGAGACCGCATCGGGCGCAGCGGCCTCGAGAAGCGGTACGAGCCTCTGCTCAAGGGGTCACGGGGTTTTCGTCGTCTGGTCGTCGATGCGAGGGGCAACACCCTCCAAGGAAGCCAGCCGGACTCACTCGAAGTCGAAATGCTCAAGAAGCCCGTCCCAGGCCATGACATTCAGCTGACGATCGACATGCGACTGATGGAGGCCTTCGATCTCGCGTTCCGGCCCTATCCCTCGGGGGCGGCCGTCGTGGTCGACATCCACACGGGGGCCGTTCGAGCTCTCTACTCGAAGCCCGCCTACGACTCGAATGAAATGAGCAGCGGCCTCAGCACCAAGCGCTACTCCGAGCTCACAGGTGACCCGTTTCGTCCGTTGATCGACAAGACCATGTACGAAACCTATTTCCCCGGTTCGACGTTCAAGGTCATCACCGCCGTCGCGGCGCTCCAAGACGCGGTGGTCGATCCGATGCAGCGCATCGAATGCCTTGGATCGCTCAAGATCGGGCGTCAGAAGTTCCGCTGCGCCAAGAGGCATGGGTGGGTCGACCTGTACGAAGCAATCGTACAATCCTGCAACGTCTACTTCTGGGAGCTCGCCGAGGAAGTTGGCCTCGAACGAATCAATCGCTATGCGACGGCGTTTGGCTTCGGCGAACGAACTGGTATCGGCGTCAACAGCGAAGCCAAGGGCTTCCTCGCGACTCGCGAGTGGTACGCTGAACACTTTGGAGCGTTCCGAATTGGGTACACTCTCAATACGGCGATCGGTCAAGGCAACACGCGGGTCACCGTGCTGCAGCTAGCGATGGCGTATGCCGTGATCGCCAACGGTGGCATGCTGTACGAGCCGCAGCTTGTGCAGAACATCGAGTCCCCTGACGGCTCACTTTCCGATACCTTCCAACCGCGCGTGAAACGAGAAGTCGGCGTCTTGCCGCAACACCTCGATTTGATTCGCCGCGCGCTCATCGACGTGGTTCAAGACGAGTCGGGCACGGCGTACAAGGCCCGCAACAAGGACGGTGTACGCGTTGCCGGAAAGACGGGCACGGCACAGGTCGTCAGCCGCAGGAGCCGTTCCGACGAATCATCGAGCGCCTGGTACCTCGATCGCTCCCACGGATGGTTTGCGGGCTTCGCGCCCGCCGAAGATCCTGAGGTGGCCTTCGCCGTCTTGGTGGAGCATGGTGGGTCAGGAGGCGCGAGCGCGGCGCCCATTGCCATGTCTGTCATGCAGCAGTATCTGAGCCCGCCCGAGCAAAGCGGCGGGGAGTAGCGGATGACGATCGGAAGAACCATTCGAGACGACTTCGATTGGCCCCTGTTCATCGCGGTATCGACGATTTCGCTGTTCGGCGTGCTCAACCTGTACAGCGCTACCGACAGCGGGACGGTTTCGGATGCGTACGTCCAACAGCTCTATTGGCTGACACTCGGGTTCGGCGTAGCGGGCCTGACGGTTGCCATCGACTATCGGCACTTCGAGCGTTACGGCTGGGTCATCTATGGCGCCTGCATTCTCGCACTCGTGTTGGTGTTCGTACTTGGAAAGAGCGTTCGTGGCTCTACTCGATGGATCGCCCTCGGGGGGTTCTCGCTTCAACCGAGTGAGCTCATGAAGATTGGTTTGATCATCGCCCTAGCGAAATACCTTCACCACGACACCAAGACTGGGGGGCGCACTCTCGTCGATCTGATCATTCCCGGATTGATCCTCGCCCTGCCGATGGGCCTGGTCTTGCTGCAGCCGGATCTCGGGACGGCCATGGTTCTCGCCTTCATCTTCGCGAGCATCATGATGCTGACCCAGCTCAAGATGAGGTCCGTCGTCACGCTGCTTGCCGCGTTTGCGGTTGCCGCCCCGGTCACTTGGTTTTACCTGTTGAAGGACTATCAGAAGGAGCGAATCACCGCGTTTTGGGATCGTCTCGGAGGGGTCCAGACCGACCTCCTGGATTCCGGTTGGCACGCCCACCAATCGCTCGTGGCGATCGGGAGCGGCGGACTGACCGGCAAGGGCTTCACCCAGGGCACCCAGACCCGGTTTCGCTTCCTGCCCGACCAGCACACCGACTTTCCGTTTCCGGTCTGGGCCGAAGAGCATGGATTTCTCGGCGCGGTGCTGCTGATCAGTCTTTACCTGTTCCTGGTCCTGTGGTCGTTGCGGATCGCGTCTCAGGCGAAGGACCGGTTTGGCTCGGTCGTCGCGGTAGGTGTCGGCTCCATGATCTTCTGGCAAACCATCGTCAATCTAGGCATGGTATCGGGACTTCTGCCTGTCGTCGGAATGACGCTTCCGTTGTTCTCGTACGGCGGGTCGAGCGTGCTGTCGACGATGCTTGGTTTGGGCTTACTCATGAACGTGTCGATGCGGAGGTTTGTCCATTGAGCAAGTCGCAGCGTGTGATGGCCGGAGTGGTCCAAATGACGTCCACGGCGGACGTCGATGCCAACATGGACAAGGTGGACGAGCTCGTGCGCGAGGCTGCTGGCCGCGGCGCGAAGGTGGTGCTCGTGCCGGAGTGCTTCTCGTATCTCGGCCCAGAGAAGGGAAAGATCGACCTTGCCGAGTCTCTCGATCAAGGCGGACCGATCCTGGAACGCTGCCGCAAGACGGCTCGCGACGCGGGCGTCGACGTGATCTACGGCGGCTTTTGGGAGAAGAGCGACGTGCCCGCGAAGGTGCGCAACGCGTGCATCTACCTACGTGCCGACGGCTCGATCGACTCGGTCTATCGAAAAATCCATCTCTTCGACGTCGACCTGCCGGATGGGACCAAGGTGCTCGAGTCGGAGACGATCGACCCTGGCTCCGAGATCGTCGTCGCAGAAGCGCCTTTTGGAACGCTCGGGCTCAGTGTCTGCTACGACCTGCGGTTCCCGGAGCTCTATCGGCGCTTGGTCGATGCAGGCGCCATCGCGCTTGCGATCCCGGCGGCGTTCACGCTCACGACCGGCAAGGACCATTGGCACGTTCTGCTCCGCGCCCGGGCCATCGAGCAACAATGCTACGTCTTGGCCGCTGCCCAGACGGGTCACCACTACGGGGAGCGGCGCTCGTACGGACATGCGCTGATCGTCGACCCTTGGGGAACGGTGATCGCACAATGCGGTGAAGGGGAGGGGGTTGCTGTCGCCCCGATCGACCCCGGGTTCGTCGATCGAGTTCGCCGCGCGCTTCCGAGTCTCGCGCACCGGCGTTTGGGCTGCTGAGCCCGGGTAAAACGCATCGAGCCCCGGCGGCAGGACCGACGGGGCTCGATGATGGGTGTCGCCGCGCCGTGACTAGGGGGCCGTGAACTGCACCGAAGGCGGAACGTCGACGAACGTGCAGCTCGGCTCGGCACCCTCGGTCGTCAGCGTGACCGGAAGCCCGAGCGCCTCGACCTCTTGTGTGATCGAACCGAGCGTCAGCTCGAGGGTCTCACCCGCGCCCAACGTCCACGTGGCGTTGGTGACGGAGGTCACGATCACTGCGTCTTCGTCCCTCACGAACATGAGCGAGCACGGAACCCCCTCGTCCACGACGTCGGCGGACGGTAAGGCGCTGCCATCGGCGGTGGCGCTCACCGTACCAAACACCCCGAGGACGTCCACGACCTGAGCCAAATCGACGACCGTGTTCACGGTTGCCGCATCGATGGCGACCTCGACCTGAAGCACGAACTCGTTCTCGCCCACCTGCACCGGGTTCACCGGCGTCGCGTTGAAGCTCAGCGTGAGGTCGAAGGGAAGCGTCGCAACGCAGGCCAACGCAGCCGAGCCGGTCTCACCGGTCTCCGCGAGCGGACCCGAGCTACACGCAGAGAGCATGGGTGTCCCGCCGCTACCACCACTGCCGCCGCTGCCACCTTGGCCACCGGAGCCGCCGGTATTACTGCTGCTGCTCCCGCAGCCGACCAACCCGAGCGTAGCTGCAAGCACGCCCATCATCATCAGTTTCGTAATTCTAGTCATTCCTCGATCTCCTTGATAGCCTCGGCGCGCGCAGTCTGGCACAGAAGGCCTGCTGCGCCCACCGCTTTTCCGCCCCTGTCAGCCGGACTTCGGCGCCCACGGCAAGAGGCGGCTGGTCCTCCGCTGGTAGGCCGCATATGCCGGGTACTTCCGCGCGGAGATCTTCTCCGTGAGACCGGTGGAGCCTTGGAACAGCAGCGTGAGAAGAACCGCGCCCGTGACCGTCCAGTTGAGCCATCCGGCACCCGCGGCGACCGAAAACACGTAATACGTCCACCACATCGCCTGCTCGCAGAAGAAGTTGGGGTGCCGGGAGTATCGAAAGAGCCCCGTCGTGATGAAGCCGGGCTCGGGCCTTTCGCCACGGGCAATGGCCGCGTGCTTGGCGTTTTGAAACCTCCACTGCTGTTCGTCCGCGACGGACTCCCCGATGAAGAACACCACGAATGCAGCCGCAGCTGCATAATCGAGCGCGTTGAGCGGCGTTCCTGCCAGACGGTACGCCGCATACGAAGGCACCACGATCAACAGGAGAAGCACGTTCTGGAAGGGCGCGAGAAAAGTCGCGTTCAAGACCTGAAACCAGATCGGCCCGATCTGCTCTTGGACCTCCTTCCACCGGTAGTCTTCGCCGCCCGGTCTGTAACCCCCTTTGCGCGTGAAGTTGTACGTGAGCCGCGCGCCCCACAGCACCGTGAGCGCAGCCATCAGGTTCAGACGCGCATCGTCAAACCCGGCATGGCCAGCGAAGTGCACCGCGAAAAGAGGCGGCGTGATCGACCACAATCGATCGACCCAGGAGTACTCCTTCGTGATGAGCGACAGCACCCAACAGAGGAGGGCCAGCACGCCGGCTGCCCAAAGCGCGGAGGTGAGTGGGTCGGTGGACTCGTACAGCTCGAGCATGTTCATCCGTCCCCTTTGTCACACCTCGTAGAGGACATCCAGGTAGCGCTCCAGAAGATCGGTCACGACTCCTTGGACGGGCAGCGAATTGGCCATCCCGTACACGGGCGCCATGCCGCCTTGTTCGTTTGGATGGGCTCTCGTGTGCTCGACTGCGGCGCGGAGATCGCCGAGGAACCGATCGGCTACGCCTTCTTGGGTGTGCCGGAGCGTGATCGCGAGGTGAACGCTCGGCGGCTTGTGCAAGCCGTTGAGGTTCCAGCCGCGCTTCGTCATGAAGTCCATCACGTGGTAGACGTCGAGCTCGTCGGATCCGAATGCAATTACCCAGAGCGGATCACCGAGAACCTTCAGCCCCCGAATTGCCTGAATACCCTCGCGGATCTTCGTGCCGGTTTCGAGGATGCGTCGGCTCGCGTCGAGATACCCTTTCTCGCCCAATGAGATCATCGCCGCCCAGCAGGCAGCGCTCAGCGCGCCCGGACGGCTTCCGGCAAACGTCGGCGAAAAGTAGAGCCCGCCCGGCCAATCTCCGACCTTGTAGTACTGATAGTGCCGAAGGTCGTGGTTGCGATACAGCACGACGCTCGTGCCCTTGGCTGCATACCCGTATTTGTGAGTATCGACGGACACCGAGGTCACGCCCGGCAAGCGAAAATCGAACGCTGGGACGTCGTATCCGAGTTTCTCGGCCCACGGCAGGATGAAGCCACCGAGACACGCGTCGGTGTGAAAGCCTATCGCGTGCTTGCGGGAGAGCTCCGAGAGCTCCTCGATCGGATCGATCACGCCGTGCGGGAACGAGGTTGCGGAGCCAACGACACAAATGGTGTGCCGGGTGATCGCCTTTTTCGTGGCAGAGACGTCTGCTCGGTAGTCCTGACCCACCGGCACTTTCACGAGCTTGATGCCGAAGTACTGGGCCGACTTGTCGAAGGCCGCATGTGCCGTAGTCGGCACGACGAGCTCCGGCGAGGTGATCCCTTTGGTATCTCGCGCCCAGTCACGATAACTTCGCATGGCGAGCATGATGCTCTCGGTCCCGCCGCTCGACACGGTGCCGCAAACACGAGCATTCGCCGCGAGCTTTGCACCGAGCAAGTTGGCCGTCATCGAAACGATTTCCGCCTCGTACTTTGCGATGCTCGGCCAAAGATCGGAATGGAGCGGATTGGTCTGAGACGTGGTCGCATAGACCTCGTTCAGAAACGCGATGTGCTCCGGGTCACCGTGGTAGACGGCTCCCGACACGTAGCCTTGCTCCCACCGGTCTGCCTCACGGCGCTGTAGCTCGCGGATTTCCGACAGAATGTCGGAGCGGGCTTTGCCCTCGGTGGGAAGGACGGCGTGACTTTCGACCTCGCCCGCGTATGGCTTCGCCGATTTGCGTAGCTCTGCCATGATCGGCGCGTACTCCGCTTCGAGCCTCTTGCTCACGATTGGAAAACGCTTCGCGTATCGATAGAGGCGTGCGACTAGAGGCTCGAGCGGTCCGAGGCGGACGTTTGCGAGGTCTTTGATGTCCATGAGGCTTGCGTACCGCACCACCTCGCCATCGGCCAGCCTGCTCGAAGTCGCTACCCGTTGAGGCGCTTGTACATGGCTTCGCCACGCTTCTCGATTTCCAAAAAGGCCTTGAACAGCTCGTCGTAAATCGGCCGATGGCGTGGATTCGGTACGTAGCGCTTCTCGATGGGAACGCACGAGGCGATGTCTTGCACTCTCAGCTTGCCGAGGCCCACGGCTGCGACGAACGCGGCGCCTCGCACGTTGGCCGAAAGGGGATCGGCGACCTGATCGATCGGCCGGTTCAGCACGTCAGCGAAGATCTGGCACCAGAGCTCCGACTTCGCACCGCCGCCGATGAATCGAAGGCCGTCGAACGGGCGCCCGATGAATGACTCGACTCCTCCCATCAGCCAGCGCGTGTTGTAGGCGACCCCCTCCATGACCGCTCGGATCATGTGGGCGCGGGTCGTTCGTAGCGACACGTTCGAAAACGCGGCTCGCAAATGCGGATTCGCAACGGGCGTATGCTCACCGTAGAGCCACGGAGTGAAGATCAACTTGTCGCTTCCTGCCGGGGTTCCCGCCGCCAGCTCGCCAAAACGCTCGAATGCGTCATCGGGAGGAGCTCCCGGGTGCAGCGCGTCGTCGCGGCAGAACACGCTGTCTCGCAGCCAGGTCATGCAGGCTCCGGCGGTTTCCTGTTCGTTGCCGATGAAGTAGCGGCCTGGGAGCGCAGATGGGAGCGAGGCCATGTTGTGAAACAGGTCGGTTTTCTTGAAGGGCACGTGGCAGGTCAACCAGGACGAGGTTCCCACGTAGATGTGCCCCTCGAAGTCCGCTACGGCGCCCGAACCGACCGCGGCCGCAGGGACGTCCGGTGTTCCGCCAACGACCTTGGTGCTCTCGTTGAGCCCGATCTCGGCCGCCGCTTGGCGCGTCAGCGTTCCAATCACGTCCACGGCGCGCGTCAGGTCCGGCAGCTTCTCACGGGGCAACGTGCTGCGCGCGAGAAGCTGCTCGTCGTAGTGCACGTCGTCGATGTTGCGGTTGTCCGTCACCCAATGGAGCGCGATCGAGTCGGTCGTCGCCAAGAACTTTCCCGTGAGCCGAAGGTTCAAATAGTCCTTCGGTTCCATGAACTTGTACGCAGCATCGTAAATCTCCGGCCGCTCGTGCCTGAGAAACAAGATGTGGGCGACCGGCTCCTTGCCCGCGAGGCTCGGAATCCCACCTGTCTTGCGAATCCAGCTCGCGAGCTTGAGCGCCCCGTACCCTTCGATGCGAATCAAGCCCCCGGTGACCTCGGGCACGTACTTGGCGCCGCGGGAATCGAGCCAAATGATCGCCCGACCGAGGGCATTGCCTTTCTCATCGACCGGAACGGTGCCGGCCCACTGCGACGTGACCGCCACCGCGATGATCTGCTCCTTCGCGACGAGATTGCGGTCGGTAATTCGTCGGGCGGCGGTCACGATCGCGCGCCACCAGTCGTCAGGATCCTGCTCCGCTCCCCCTCCGTCGCTGAGGAACAGCTCCGTCGACTCCACCTCGGAGGCCAGCACCTCGCCTTTCACGGTGACGAGCGCGACCTTCGGTCCACTCGTGCCTAGATCGATCGCGAGTATGCACTCCGTGATCACGGTTGCGCGGCGGCCGCTTCGACCGCACCGAGGAGGCTCTTGCTGTAGACGCCCCGCTGAGCGAGCTGCTCGCGGGCCTTCTTGGCCACGGCATCCCAGGCAGCCTGGTGTGCCGACGTGTCGACCTCTTCGATTCCCCGCCCGAGCAGCGTTTGGTACGCACGGGTGTCGTCTCGGCCAACGACCTCGTCGAGCTTCGAAGCGGCGCGTTGCGCCGTATCGAGCAACGTCTTTTGATCGGACGCGCTCAGCTCGTTGAACTTCTTCTTGCTGATGATCGAGCCACCCACGATGATGTTGAAGTTGCTCGAGCTCATGTACTTGAGCTTCGTGTACCATTGGAAGGCGACCGCAGCCATGGCCGACGCGGGGACGACCTCGAGCTTTCCGTCTTTGAGTCCGGGAAACACTCCCGAGGCTCCGACGCGTACGGGGTTCGCGCCGAGGGCCTTCATGTACTCGAGGTTGACTGGATTGTCTTTGCCAGCCCATCCGGGTTTCGAAGCGAGGTCCCCCGGCACCGAAAAAGCAGTCGACGAAAAGATGCGGTTCTTTCCGCCATCTCCCCACGCGAGGAGCTTGAAGCCGCCGTCCTCGATCAGCTTCTGAAGCTGGCCATCGAGCTTCTCTCGCACCCGATCGAGCTGTGCGTCGTCGGTCAGCAGCCCAGGTGCGGTCAGCACCTGCAGCTCTGGCGCCACCATGCTCAAGCCGGTCGTCGCAACGCCAGCAGCATCGAGCTTGCCCGCCTTGATCCTCTTGACGAGGTCCGTGTCGCTGCCCTCGCTACCGCCCGAGAACACGCGCAGCTCGACGCGGCCCTCCGTCTCCTTTTGAAGGGTGCGGCTCCAAGCCTTGAGCACCTTGACGAACGAAGAGCCCGGTGGCGCCAGCGACGCGATCCGGATGGTGGTCACCGGCACGGTGGGCGCCTGGGACACCGCGGGGTGTCCTCCGACGAACAGAGCGGCGAGCATGAGAGCGAGGATGAATGGGTATTTGCGGTGTTGCATCTCGTTCACGGTTGGACGGCCTCCGGCGGCGATTGTTCACTTCTTCGCGGCGAGCTTCTCGACCTCTTCGAGCAAGCTCTTGCTGTACACGCGGCCCGAGAGCTCTTCGCGGGCCTTCTTGTAAACGGCGTTCCATTCCGCCTCGTGGGGGGAGAGGTCGACCTCCACCATCCCCCGCTCGATCAGTGTGCTGTAGGCTTTTGCGTCATCCCGGACGACGATCTTGTCCATGGCGCGCGCGGCACGCTCGGCGGTGTCTAGCAGAATCTCCTGGTCCTTCGGGGAGAGCTCGTCAAACACCGACTTCTTCACGATCGACCCGCCGATGATGATGTTGAAGTTCTGCTTCGCCATGTACTCGAGCTTCGTGTACCACTGGACCGCAACTGCCGTGATGGCGGAGGCGGGCACCGTATCGATCATCCGAGTCTGGAGGCCGCCGTACACCTCGGGCACGCCCACGCGCACCGGATTGGCGCCGATGACCTCCAACAAGCCCGCGAACACCGGATCGTCCTTCCAAGCCCAGGGGCGCGCGCTCTTCAGGTCTTCGGGCCTCGCGAAAGGCTTCGTCGAAAAGAGTCGGTTCCTCCCTCCGTCACCCCAGGTTAGAAACTCGAAGTCCGCATCGCGGAACAGCTGGACGAAGCGCGCACGAAGCTGGTCCCGCACGTAGTAGAGCTGCTCAACCTCGGTGATGACCCCGGGCGCGGTCAAGACCAGGATCGGGCGGACCACCATGCTCATTCCGGTGGTGGTGATTCCCGCGGCGTCGATTTGCCCTGCGCGGATCTTGCGAATGAAGTCTCGTTCGTCGCCTTGGCTGCCACCGGTATAGAACCGAAGCTCGGCTCGGCCCTCGGTCTCCTTCTTGAAGGTCCGGCCCCAAGCCGTGAGGATCTTTCCGAACGCCGAGCCTGGTGGGGCAAGGGATGCGTAGCGAATGACGATGGGCCCTTCGGCGGCAGCGCTCGGTACCGGGCTTCCCGGCACGAAAAGAGCGGTGGTCGCCAACGCAGCCACGAGCAAGTGCTTGACGTTCTTCACGGGTGCTCCCCTACTACAAGCCGAGCGCGGGAACCAACCGACGCATGAGAAAGCCGCGCAGCTCTTGCTCGCTTCGCTCGGGCTCAGGAGCTGCGAGCAGGGACAAGATCATCCGGAGCATGAATTCCATCGCTTCGGTCGCCTCGGCGTCGTCCCATGCCGTTTTCGCGATGATGTCGGCGAACGCAATGCGCGTGAACGTGATCGATGCGGGCTGGGTGAACCCATGTAGGACGCTCGCGTCGAACATCGCCCCCTGCCACACTTGCCGGAGGACGGGGTTCTCCTGGATCGCCCGCAGCGAGAAAATCGCCGCTTCGACGGCTTTGTCGCCCGGATCGGCAACCGCCCGGATGTGGTGTTGGACCTCGTTGGCGAGTCGGAGCCCCGCTTGAAGGAGAACCGAGCGAATGAGCTCCTCCCGATCCTTGAAGTAGCGATACACCGTGGGCCGGCTCACCCCGGCCTCGAGCGCTACATGGGCGATCCCCGTGCCTGCGATTCCGTCGCGAGCAACACAGCGTGCGGCGACTTGGAGCAGCCGCTCCCGCGCGGCGGTGCGGGGAGGTGGGTCCCCATCCCACGCCCCGCGCGGATTGCCCTGAAGCTCCTCGTCGGCGTTGGTGTGAGTCATGAGTCGATCTCCCGCGACCCGGCGGCCCACCAGGCCCTGTTTTGATAACACCCCTGGCGGTTTTCCGCATCGCTTACGAGAGCAAACCGTGCGCTCGGACCGGAGCTCTCGCGAGATCTGCGCGAGCTCTTCTTCTGGGCCAGGCGATGCGAGGTGCCCCCTGCTACAATTAGTTACGCATGTACAGTAGGCGACCGCGGGGAGCGAGGAAAGTGAAGTAAAAGAGCGGCGCTGGTGAGCGACAGCCTCATTACATGACTGCGACGCGTCGTCTCCACGAGCCCTGCCCGTGAGAAGACTCACACAAGTGGCGATTTAACCCGAGACGGTACTTCGAGAGGTTGCCACAGCGGAAAATTTCCGTGATTTTGTCATGAGGAGGCTCTCATGGCTTATCGGTGGCTTGGAATCTTGCTGGTCCTGGCGACGGCGGCGGTCGGGTGCGGAAGCGCTGGCTCAGGCCCCCGCTCTGGAAGCGGCGGGAGCGGCAGCGGCGGCGCTGGCGGCACCGGGGGCACCGGGGGCACCGGGGGAGGCACGGTCGCCTGTACGACGAGCCTGATTTGCCAGTCGTGTCCGGCCGCAGGCTTCTGTAACTCCGACGTCGATTGTTCCGTCGGGTCGATTTGCGCCGAATCCGGTTGTGACGACCTCGCGGGCGCGCCGATCAAGCAGTGCTTCTTTGCGGGCGGCGGTGCCTGCGACAGCGAGAATCCGTGTCCTGTAGGGCGCACGTGCACGGACGTTCCGGAAGAGGGGATGCGTTGCGTTCGTACCGCGCCCGGTTGCGACACCAGCTTCGACTGTCCGGTCGGCTTTGCGTGCGAGAGCGCGAGCTGCGTCGACCGACGAATCCCGTGTGACCTCGACGAGCAGTGCCCGAAAAACCACCTCTGCGGGAGTGCGCAAAACTCCAGGCTCTGCCGTCGCATTCACGTCGACTGCCTTTTCGACTTCGAGTGCGAGGGGCTCGCAGAAAGCTGCGAGGACATCGATGGCGATGGCAAGAAGGAATGCGCAGGCGTGCTCGATCCCAATGCGCCGACTCTAGAGACGTGCTTCAACGGCAACTGCGTCGATCCCGGCGCGCCGGTGTGCGAGGCCTCCGGCTTCCACAGCACCAGCGCGTGCGGGCAGTACGGGCTTTGCCTCAGCGACGGCGACTGCGCCGCGGGGTTTAGCTGTGTCGGCCTGTGGCAGGACGGCCGTAAAGAATGTGTGCCCGCGGGCGGAAGCTGTTCGAGCTTTGCCGATTGCCCGGTCCGTCAGGTTTGCGCGTCTCCGCGCGAAGGCGGCGCACCGAGTTGCCAGACTGGATTTCAACCATGAGCGAGACACGAGGACGCAGACCGACGGCGAGCTTGCCCGTCGAGGGATGGGGGGCTGTCGCGCTCTGTGTGCTTTCGCTGGCCGTGGGCTGTGGTGACGCTTCAGCGCCCCCATTTTACCTCGGTGGGACGGGCGGCACGGCAGGCGCCGGAGGTATGGGCATGGGCGGCACCGGGGGAACGGGTACGGGCGGCATGTCTGGCTCGGGCGGAACCGCGGGCACCGGCGGCATGGCAGGCTCCGGCGGGGCAGGCGGTGGTGCAGGTGGCACGGCGGGAAGCGGCGGTGCTCCAGGTCCGTGTCTCACCAGTGCGCTCTGCCACACGTGTCCGACGCAGCTCCTTTGTGATACCGACGATGACTGCGCGTTCTCCGGCGATGTCTGTGTACCTTCCGGCTGCGAGACGAACCAGGGCGCGCCGATCGGCCAATGCCAACCGTCGCGCGGCGGCTCGTGCTCGAGCGTGACCGAATGTCCGAACGCCACGGACTACGCGTGCACTCAGGTGGGTGCCGGGTCCGAACGCTGTGTGAGGATCACCCCCGGCTGTACCGGGGTCACCGAGAGCTACGACTGTCCATTGGGCTTCTCCTGCGAGAGCGGGGCGTGCGTCGACCGTCGCGTGCCGTGCGACAATTTCACGGATTGCCCCAAGAACCATGTCTGCAAGACGGGCCAGGCTTCGAGCTTCTGCGTCCGCGTCCATCAAACCTGCCATCTCGATCAGGACTGTGCTGGGCTCGGGCTATTCTGCGCGAACGTCGACGGTGATAGCGCCGGAACCAAAGAGTGCGTAGGGCAGCTAGCGAGCTCCGGCGGCGCGTGTGTCCATTCCGATTGCGGCGGCTCAACGCCCGTCTGCGAGGCGACAGGAAGCCCCACCGCAGCTGTGTGTGGCGACTTTGGCCTCTGCCTCACCAGCGCCGACTGCGACACCGGCTTCGAGTGTCTCGGCTTGTGGCAGGACGGCCGCAAGGAATGCGTTCCCATCAACGGTACCTGTGATCGAGTCACCGATTGTCCGCTGCAGCAGGTTTGTGCAGCACCTCGGAGCGGCGGCGTGCCCAGCTGCCAAGCCGGAACTGCACCTTAAGGAGGCGACGTGAAACCCCTATCCCTGACCCCATTCATTCTCTTCTCTCTCGCGGTTGCGCTGCCCGCATGCCAAGGCGGCGAGCCCACTTCGGCCGGCATGAGCGTGGGTGCCCTCGTCTCTCCGCCCGCCTCCTGCGGGGCCGGCTATCCCCCGACGTGTAACGTCGCGGTCGACTATCCCGAGCAGACCGACCTCACGATCACCAACTCGCAGAATCTCTTCTACTCCACCGCCGACGGTGCGCTCACGCTTTCGCCCGGAAGCGGAAGCTTGCTCGACAGCGACGGCGACGGGGTTCCGGATCCGGCCGATGATTGCGCCGGGCCCGGCTGGCGGCTTCCTTGCGACGGGGATGCCAGCAACGACGGCATCTATCAGACGCTCTACTTCAACAACATCAGCGACGTGACGGTTCGCGCCGACATCGACGTCTCGGGCAACATCGAACGAGCAGACGCCTACATCCTGATGGACGCGACCGGCTCGATGGGTGGTGAGCAGCTCCAGCTGGTGACCGACCTGACCACGGGCACTTTTGCCGACCCGGTGGACTGCCCTGGGGGCGCGGGGTCTGGGCTTCTCGGCGCCCTCGAGTGCTCGATCCCCGACCTTTGGATCGGCGTCGGGGACTTCAAAGAGGTCTCGTATCCGCCGCACGATCCACGCTACGACATGGCGCCCTATCATCACTATCTCGACACGACCGACAACATCCAGCACGTGCTCGACGCGGTCTCGAATTTGGTGGCGGACAACAACGACGACTATCCCGAAGCACACACCCAAGCGCTCTACTCGGTCGTGACCGGGCAGGGCCTGGGGGACCTCGTGCCCAACCGCGGCGCGTGCCCGTCGACGCCGGCCGGACGGTGGGGCTACCCGTGCTTTCGTCCTGGCGTGCTTCCGATCATCATTCTGATCACCGATGCCGACATGTGGAACGGTCCGGTCGCGACCAACGGTCATATTTACGGCAACCCCCCGTTCAACGGCGTCTTGGGCTTGGGGACTCGGCTGCCGCCGGTCGAGCAATCTCCCGACGTACTCTATTCGAACGATCCGGCCACGGCTTGGGACCTCGGCGATCTCACCAACAGGTCGCTCACCGTGATGGGGAGCAATCGGAACTTCGGCAACAACGCCAAGACCTGGGACAAAGGTCCTTGTAAACGCTGCAGCGGTTCGAGTTGCTGGAGCGATGGGCGCGATGCGTTCCTGAAGTTCTCGGTCACGGGGTCGACCAACATGAACCTGAGCGGCGCGGGCAGCGCGTATCCCACCACCAACGTCGCCATTTTCGACTCGGGACTTGGCTTCAAGCAGTGCGACGGAGGTCCCGGCAGCGGGAACTACTGGGGCAGCTTCACCCGGACGCAAGGAGCGGGCACCTGGTATGCCGTCTCCGATGCGGCGGTCTCTACGAGCAGCTCGGTCTCGCAGCGAGTCGGCAACTTCCAGCTCCGGCTTCACAACTTGACCGCCGATCCCGCCGGGTACCCCAGCTGGCAGACCGCCGACCTGCCCCTCGACTGGACGACGGTCGAAACCGAGCTCCTCGCCACAGGCGTGAAGTTCGTCAACATCGTCAGCCCCAACGCGGCCGGCTACATCGCGGTTCCCGACGTCGAGGCGCTCGCGGTGGCGACGAACTCGCTCGACCAGTATGGCAAGCCCTACTTGCAGTTGATCAACGGCGATGGCAGCGGGCTCTCGGATGCGATCTTGGACGCGGTTCGTTCCCTCGTCGGTGATACCCGTCGTGACATTACCCTCGAGCCTGAGGACAACGCCTCGACCGCAACCGTCGACGAGTCACGGTTTGCGACCAGCGTGACCGCGACCAGTTGTCCAACGACAGGGCTCAAGAACTGCCTCGGTGGGGCGGGAACCAACACCTGCAACGGCTGTCTTGCCGGCTCGCAGATCGAGTTCTCGTTCCGACTTGGCAACGACTTCGTCGCTCCCTCCGGCGCTCCGCAGGTCTTCGAGTTCGACATGGTGGCCCTTGCCGACAAGACCGTCGAGCTCACCCGGATTCCGGTGCGGGTCATGGTTCCCGAGTCAGGCACCTCCTATGGAGCCGGTTTCTACGAGAACGTCTATGATGCCGACGTCGTATGCGAGATGCCGCCCGAGCGGCCCGACTGGG
Source organism: uncultured delta proteobacterium (assembly GCA_963792825.1). Lineage (GTDB taxonomy): Bacteria > Myxococcota_A > Polyangia > Polyangiales > Houyiibacteriaceae > SG8-38. The sequence continues at coordinate 1,355,085 of CAWBXS010000002.1, forward strand.
GCACCCTCGAGTGGATCGGTTCGACTCCTTCCGACAGCTCGGTGACCTTCGAGTTCTTCACGGCCGACACCGTTGCGGAGCTCGATACGCAGATCCCGGTCTCGCTGACCTATCCAACCGATACGACAGCACAGATCTACGACATCGGTGACGAGCTGATCGCCGGCGGCAAGCCGAACTACATGCCCTTCTTGCGTATTCGCGCGAGACTTCAGGCGTCGACCGACACCTTCAGCACGCCTGTGTTCCAAGGTTGGTCGACCGAGTTCAACTGCGTCCCGTTTGATTAGCGGGGACCACCCTTGATCAGTGTGAGCACGGGCTTCGGCGCATAGGCGGCGAGGTAACCGCTCTCCTCGGCGACGTAAACCCAACCGCGTTCATCGACGCGCATGAGGTCGGGAACGAGGTCACAAGGCAGGCTGGCGGCGAGCTTCTGACCGTCGGCGGGGCGAACGACGTGGACGGAGGACGCGGGGACGAAAAGCGCGCCACCCCGAAGCACCGGCTCGAGCCGGCGAGGGATCTCGTCCGCCAGGGCGTCGGCGAGGCATGCGCTCCACCGAACGTCGCCTGAGCGTACGTCGAGTGCGCTCAGGCGGCCGAAGGGGGCGTTGACGACCCAGGTTTCGTCGACGGTCAATCCGGCGCCACCGATGCCGAGACCCGGGTCCTTGGTCTCCCAACGGGACTCGCCGGTTTGCAGGCAGTGGGCCGACAGACAGGCTTCGTCTCCCGCAGTCGAGACCAGCACGACGTTGCCCGCCGCGCAGGGATTGGAGGTCGGTGCACCCCGTAGCTCGCGCTGCCAACGCGGCTGGCCGCTGTAGAGATCGATCGCGAACAAAGCTCCCTCGCGGCGCCCTCGAACGGCGGCGGCGACGACCGTCTCGTTGCTGACGAGGGGCTTGAACTGGAAGCAACCGCGTTCGGCGAAGCGCCAAACGTCCTCGCCGGTGGCGATGTCGAGGGCGTGGATGGCGTCCTCGCCGCAGGTCACGAGGAGCACGCGCCCGTGCTTCGTCAAGCGAAACTCGCCCCCGCTGCGCGACGAAAAGCGCCATCGCGGCTCACCGGTTCGGACGTCGATCGCGACGAGCCGATTGCTGCCCTCGGTGATCACGGCGACGGGCGGCATCTGGCCGCCGCTCGCCATCATGCCCACGGGCGGGCCTCCGATGCGAGGGGTTATGTGGGTCGAGCAGTAGGGCTCGCCATCCTCCACGTTGCAGAGCTCGACTTCGCCGTCGGCCGAGACGCGGATCAAGACCGACCCGGCCATCAAGGTCGCCGTTGCTTGGCCCGGGCGGGCCCAGAGCACCTTTCCATCGTCACGCGAGACCGCTACCACGTGGGTGTGGGTCGCAATCACCAGGCGATCGCCGCACATGAAGACCGAGTTCGCGTCGAGCCCCTCGAGACAAATTCGCCAGCGCTCGTCGAACTGGAGTGAGGGCAGCCGGTCGTGTGCCGGGCTCTGCTCGGAGTCTCCGGTCCGGTGAATGCGTAGGCGATCGGGGTCGAGGTTGACGAAGCTGTCGGCGCTTCGACGGGCACGGATCTCACGGCGCAGTGCCCGCACCTCCTGACGGAGGGCCCGAACACGGAGGTTGCGGCTCTGGCTGCGGTCCGATGCGACGAGGCTCCTGAGCAGGTCACCTGCGAGCTTGAGGATCGGAAGGGCCGCCTCCGCGATCGTCAACGAGGTGGCGGTCAAGTCCCCGTGCCCCTCCGAAGAGAGCTCGACGCTCACCAACTGATGGGACGATTTGCGCATCGCGATTTGAAAGCCGCCCGCTCGAAGGCGAACGTGCGTCGGTCGCGTGCTGTCCCACGACTCGATGAGCGTTCGCACCGCGACGACCATTCGGTGCGCCGGGAGCATGATCGGACCTCGCGCGAGGGAGAGTCGTCGCCCGCGCACGAACGCCCACAGCCGGCCTTCGAAGAGCAACGCGTGTACGTCCGCCCGGGTCGATCGGCCTTGGGATGCGGCTGAGGAAGGATAGACCGCAGCCTCGTATCCGAACGCGAGCGGCACCTCCTCGCCCGGCGTGTCGAGCTCACCTCCGCGCTGATTCATCGGCGCGACGAGGGCTTCCGGATCAGGTATGATCTTGGTCGCCAGCGCTCGCTCCGCCACGCGGATCGCGATCTGCCGGGCGGTCACGTCCGGCTCCTCCCGAGCCATGTCGAGCATGGACTGTGCGCAGGTGTCCAGCAGCAGCCGGAGCGGGATCGGGCGATCGAGCTGGTAGACGACGGGAGCGCTCGCGGTGCCGTAGCAGCTCACCAGCACCGAATCTCCCCGGCGCACCAGCGCGTACTCGATTGCAGCGGTGGCGAGGGGCAGGAGCGCCTTGCGTTTCGCGCCGATCGCGAGCGCGGCGGTTGCTGCGGTGAGCTCGGCCAGAGCGGGGGCTTCGACGTCGAGGCCTCCACCGAGCAGGAGACGCTGAACACCGGAGCTGGCGCATTTTCCTGCGTATGAAAGGGATTCGTCCAAGGGCGCGACCATGTCGTGTGTGCAATGGCGACTGGGACGAAAAGGGTACTTGCTCGGTTCGAGTCGGATCCAATAAAAGGCGTGTTGGCGCATATGTTGACAGTGCGTGGTCGCGATGGGCGTAGAGACGAAACAATGGATCGCAGTGTCGGTGTGGGTATTTCGCGGCGATCGGGTGCTCTGCATGCGTCGCGCAGCAACCGAGGAGGCTGCGCCCGGGCTCTGGGAGGCGGTTTCGGGCCGTGTGCAGGCGGGCGAAGATCCGGTTGCTGCCGCAGCGCGCGAAGTGATCGAGGAGACTCGGTTGCGCGTTCGCGTTCAGCTCCGCCCTTTGACCGCCTACGCCGCGCTTCGTCGTGGCGAGCCGATGACGGTGATCGTCTTTCGGGCCGACCACCAAGAAGGTGAGGTGGCGCTCTCCGAAGAGCACGATGCGTCCCGCTGGTGCTCGCTCACCGAGCTGGCCGAGCTCGGAGTGCCGGAGCAGCTCGTCGCTGCGGCTCGGCAGGTCTGGCCCCGGGGGTAGCCGGGGTTTCGCCGAGGAGCTCGCGCATCGCAGAGGAGAACGATTCGACCGAGTGGTGTCTTTGAAGGTAGCTGTGCGCGCTCTCCTTCAGCCTCGAGGCAACGCGATCGTCGTCGAGCAGCCGGAGCGCGGCGAGGGCAAGCGCTCTGGCGTCATCGTTGGGCACCTCGAGACAGGCGTTCCCAAGAGGCAGCTCGGCCGTCGCTCGAGCCATCGCGACCACGGGGAGACCCCGTGCGAACGCATCGAGCATTTTGATGGGCAGCCCGCCTGCGGTGCGCCGTGGGATCCAAGCCAGGTCGGCCGCCGCATGGGCGAGCTGACGAGCGCGTTCGCCGTCGAGCCGGCAGAAGCTAACCGAGGGCCTGACGCCCAAACGCAGGGCCTCCCGAACAGCAGGGGCCGGGTCCGATTCCGTGGCCACGAGCAGACGAGCGTTCGGTCGCGCTCGCCGCAGCCCGCTCAGGGCCTGAAGGAGATGCTCCCAACCCTGATATCGATCGAGGTTTCCGGCGTAGAGGCAAACCGGTGCGTCGAGGGCAAGCCCGAGCGCCGCTCGGGCTTGCGTACGGGTCGGCTGCTCGGGGACCGTTCGGTGCGGCCACGGCACCGGCAGATAGCGCACCCCTTGTCCGAGGCGATGGGCGAGCGCGGGGGCGACGGCCCCGATGCCGGCCGCGCGCTGACAGACCAGTCTCTCGGCCTTCCTCGCGGCGGATCGGACCGGGTGCGCGGGGAGCGATGGAAAGTAGACCGGAAGCTCGTCGGCGACCGACGTGTGCGCGACGTAGTAGACGGGCGTGACCCGCGCCGCGAGCACCGCGAGAGCCGCTTCGATGTGATGGGCAACGATTGCTCGAGGCCGAAGGCGTCGTGCGAGCCGACGTGTTTCCGCGATGCATCGAGCGTCGAGCAAGACCTTCCCGCACGAGGGTCCCGAGCGCAGCACGCGCACCCTCGGGAAGTCCGGGATCCGGTGCACCACGTAGGGCGAGTCACGCTCGTAGGCGCCGTATGCGTAGGTCAAGAGGCGGGCCGACCGGCCCGTGCCCGCCGAGGCCTCGAGCATCGCAGCGAGCGCAGCTTGAGTGCCCTGATGACTCGGAAACGGCAGACAAGCGACGTGCAGGATCATTCGAGGTAGCCGAGGGCGCGGAGGCGGGATTCGACGAGCCCGGCGTTTTGCGTTGGGCATGGCGCGACGGATCGAGCTTCGGAAAGGGGCTCCGCAGGGAGGTTGAGACCGTCGTGTAGCGCGTCCCACAGAACGCGCCCTTTGAAGGATGACGGCACCGAGAGACCGAGCCGGCAAAGCACCGTCGCGCTCACGTCGGCAATCTGCGCGTCGAGTCGGCCTGCCGCCTGCACACTCGGCCCGGCGAGCGCCATGAAGCCATGGGAGCGATGGCTTCCAGGGAGGCTCCGGCCTTTTTTGCCAGGCTTCTCTTCGTCGGTGAGCTTTCTAAAGGCCTCGCGCGACTGCAAGCCGCTGCGCGGCGATGGAAGCACGCTCGGCATCAGGTTGTAGGAGTAGCCATCGTCCAGCTCGAGATCGAGCAAGAGGTCCGGCGCACGATCGAGGTGAGGGCCATCGAAGAGCGCCTCGCGGGGAACCACGTCTCGAAACACGGGCTTACCGTTCCAGGGGTCGCGAGTCGCGAGCAAGGCCGTACGCACCCTCATGATGGTCTCGAGCTTCTGCTCCGGTTGAACGATTCCCTGCGGCTCCCGTCCGGCCATGTTGAGATGGATGCCCGGGAAGTAATTCAGCTCGTCGCTGAACGCGACCGTGTTCTGCATGTCGATGGCACCAAAACGCACCTTCGACTCGAGGCGGCCCGGCAACCATCCATTGCGGATTCGAAAGAGCCGCTCACGAAGACGCGGCGGGAGGCGCCGAAGAGCGATCTCCTTGAGCCTCGTACCGTTTGGGCCTCGGAGCGCGCGAAACCGGAGCAAGCCATGATCCGCCAACAACCGGTTGAGGTAGAGAACTTTGTCCGACGAGCCACCCGAACCGTGGTCACTGAGCAACGTCACCTCGGTCTCGCTTCCGCCCGCCGATTGGACGAGAGCGCCCACGGCACGGTCGAGCGCTTGGTAGACGCGGAGGAGACCACGCTGATCTTCCACGGAGACCTGCGCTGGCCGTCGCGGCGAGCGTGGATCGTGGTGCGCCCAGAGGTAGTGAGAGGCGGTATCGCTCTCGCCGAAATAGATCGCGAAGACATCCCAGCTCTGCCGTTCGAGCAACCATCGAGCCCACCTCGTCTTGCGTTCGACTCGGCGTTCGAGGGCCGCGGGAAGCCGCTCGACCCAGCCTGGCGCGTCGGCCCGAAACTCGTCCACGTCGTCGAAGGTGGGCGAGCCGAACCGCTTCTTCGTCTCGTCGTAGAGCGACGGGGGCCACATGAAGGAACGGTCGGCCTCGAATGCGACCGGCGCGTCCCAGCCGCTCACGAAGATTCCATGCGCGAGCTTTTCGGGAGGCCAAGTCGCAGGAAAGCTGAGGCAAGCACAACGAAGCCCCTGATCGTCGAGGCGCCCGAAGAGAGTCGGTACCTCCCGTACGGTACCCGCCGTGAAGCGCACCTCCGTTCCTCGGCGCGTGGTGAAATCGAAGACCCCGTGTTGGCCGGGGTCGACTCCCGTGAGAAAGGTCGTCCAGTTGGGGAGCGTCGCCGGTGGCTGGACGGATTCGAGCGCAGCGAAGACGCCCCGGGCCATCAGCGCGTGGAGGCTCGGGAGGTGGGCGCGGCCGAACGCTTCGACGAGAGAGAGATCAAACCCGTCGAGCCCGATCACGAGTGCACGCGCCCCCATGCCCGCAGCCTAGCGTGTCCCTCAAACCGAGCCACCAACATCCCACCACCGCACCCGATGCGCCGACTCCACCCCATGTCGCGTTCCCCCGGGCCCCTCCGTACATCGACTTCTACGGAGGAGGACGGGTCGGGCTGGGCAGCACAGCGAGCGGGGGCGACGCCAAACGTGGGTCGGCGTGAGGAGCCGGCGGAGCGGGTCCCGCTCGCGAGCACGCCCGTCCCTAGCCGTCCTCCGGGATTGCAGTCGCTGCAGCGGCAGGTTCGGCCGGCTGAACAGGACAGTGTTACCGGGTCCAGTCTCTTCCGAGGATCCCGGGTGGCCGCGGAATGCCGAACGCGCCCAAGATCGTCGGTGCGATGTCGTAGATTGTAGCGCCCTCGACGTATCCGCGCGCAATCGTTGCCCCGCCGCTCATCACGAAGATTCCATTCCAGTCGTGGTTGCAACCGTCTAGCCCCGTGTCGTTCTCGCGGATCACGAGCCGTCCGCCTCCGACCGACCCGATCGCACGCAGCTTCAGCTCGTCGAAGTACACCATCAGGTCGGGCGGGAAGCCTCTGGCGGCCCGATAGTGATCCTGGGGAATTCGCACCGAGGCCGGCACGCGATGGCCTTCGTCGTCCCGGGCATCTTCGAGCGCGCGACGCAGTCGATCGCGAATCGCGCCGAAGCGCTCGGGCGGAACGGCGCCGTCCCGCTCGCGGCCGCGGACGTTGAGAAACACCCTCGCATAGTAACCGCCTTCGGCCCACGCGACCGTGCGGCTCCAATCGACCCGCGTCGGATCGAGGGGTGAGGAGGCCGTCGGCGCTTCTCGAAGCACGAGGTAGCCATGCTGGATCAACCATTCGTTGATGCAGAAGCCGCCACGCATCGCATGTGCTCCGTGGTCGCTGACGATCAGCACGGTCGTATGTGCGTCGGCCAGGCTACGAAGCCGGCCGACGTGATGATCGAGTCGCTGATAGTACTCGCGGCCGAGGTGCTCCCATGGGTTCGCGGCCTCGTACCGTGGGTCCTCTCGATCGATGTGCCGCCAAAACGCGTGATGAAAACGGTCTAGGCCGATCTCGACCACCATCATGAAGTCCGGGCGCTTCGACCTCCAAACGTGTTCGGCGATCGCGAAGTGCTGCTCCGTCATCGTCACGACTTCGCGATAGATTCGATCGAGATCGCCGGCGCGGAAGCTCTCGACATCGGGCTGATAGCGACCGAAGCGACCGATGAGCTCGCTCTCGAGCACTCGCGGGTAGCACCATGGTGCGTCGCCGCCAGGCCACATGAAGCCCGAGACCATCTGGCCGCGCACCGGACTCGGTGGAGACGTCAGCGGAACGAAAAGGGGAGCCACTCGGTACCCATGCTCGCCAAGCCAGTCCCAGACTCGCTTCACGCGCACGTCGGTGCCGTTAGCCAGGCGGAGCCCGGTTTCGCCGGCGACGCGATTTCGGAATCCGTATAGGCCGAGCTCGCCGGGATCGCGTCCGGACGCCATGCACGTCCACGCGGGGACCGTAATTGGAGGCTCGGAGCTGCGGAGATGTCCCCACGTTCCGTTCGCCATCAATGCCGAGAGATTCGGCATCGAGTCTCGGTACCGCTCGAACGCCAATCGAGGCGCGGCGCAGTCGAGCCCGATCACCATCATGGTCCGCCTGCCCATCCGCCCCGGTCTTAGCGCTTGCGATCCCGGCGGGCCCGTCATCGAGGATCGATGAGGTCGGCTGCCTCGTAGATCGTTCTCTCGAGGTGATCGAGATCGAAGGGCTTTTCGATTCGGAGGTTTGGGACACTCTGGAGAAAATCACGCGCACGCTGCGTGAAGGCCCCCCCAGTCATGAACACGATTCGGTCGTTCATCGGATTAGCCCTCTGGAGCGCGGCGCGATAGACGTCCATCCCTGTCATCTCTGGCATGATCAGGTCACACAGAATCACGTCGTACGCGTGCTCTCCCATCAAAGCGACCGCTTCCCGTCCATCGTGGGCGATCGTCACCTGGTGATTGACGAGTGCCTTTTGGATGAGACGCGCGATGACCGGTTCGTCGTCGACGACCAAGACCGACAGCCTACCCCGAGCCGCGCGCCGAATCGCGCTCATCGAAGGCGGGGGGACGGTGAGCTGGCGCCGTGGACGCACCGCTTTCGGCAATACGACTCTGGCCACCGTACCTTGTCCAGGATGGCTCTGAATCTCGATCGTGCCTTCCAGCGAGTCCACGATCCGCCGGCAGATCGAAAGCCCGAGGCCGGTGCCGAGGCCCGCAGCTTTCGTCGTCACGAAGGGGTCGAAGATCCGCCGGAGGAGCTGCGGAGGGATTCCAGGTCCCGTGTCCTGAATCTCGACGCACACCCGGTCCTTTTCGGTGCTCCGTGCGCGTATGGTGATCGTGTTCTGCATCCGGTCCCCCGGGTCGATCGCTTGGGCCGCGTTGACGATCAGATTCAAGAACACCTGCATGATGCGGGTTTTCGCACCACGAATGCAGAGAGTTCCATCCTCGTACTCTCGAAGCACCCGGGCCCGGTGCTCGATTTCAGGCTGCGCCATCCGGATTGCGGACTCGAGCACCGGTTTGAGATCGACCGACTCGAGCTCCACGCCATCCCCACCATGCGACAAATAGCTGATTTCATTCGCAATTGCGCGAATTCGCTCCGCGCCCTCGAAAGCCTCGCCGATGCGCTCAGACGCCTCGCTCGACAACGGCTCTTCGGACTCGCGAAGGGAGCGAAGATGGTTCCACACGAAGGTCAGTGGGTTCTTGATTTCGTGAACGATGCTCGCAGTGAGCGTGCCGATTGCAGACATGCGTTCGGCGAGGAGAAGCCGCTGTTGGAGCTCGTGTTCGGCGGTCATGTCGACGACCGAAACGATCGCACGCTCGAAGCGGCCTCCTTCGCCCTCTAGAAATCGCCAATGCACGCGAACGTCCCTCGGCTCTCGCGAGCAGGTCACGATTGCGGTTTCGACATGGACGTCATGCTCCTTACGAAATGCCGCCATCAGAACCCGGAGGAAGTCCGCCTGCGATTCCGCGGTCAGCAGCTCAGGCGAGCGGCGAAGGCACTCGTCCTCACTCGACGCACCAACCAACGAAACCGCTCCCGCGCTGACCCGGTCGATCCGCGTGAGACGGAGGCACTCGGTGAGCGCGCCCGGGTCGTTTCGAACCCGACGCTTGAACTCGTCCGCATCCTGGCAGCCCTGGGCTTCGATCCAATCGAGGGGGCCTCTGAAGTCCAGATCCCAAAGCGCGCACTGAAGACGCTCCCAGAGTCGCTCATCGCGGTTGGGTGCAGTTTCGTTCGATTGGCGTATGGGACGAGCCATGGGCTTTGTGAAGGAGGACCGCCGAACAACAGATCGCTCGATCCTAGCCAAGAGCAGCCGAGTCGACCATAAGCCAGCAGCTACCGTCGCGTGCTCCCCCGAATTCAGGGCTGATGGCCCTCGAGGGTGCTCCGCGCGTCGAGCACGAGCGCTTCGACCCGGTCCCGCGCGGCCTTCGAGGTCGCGCGAGCGTCGGCACTCGACGGCACGGGCGCGCCCACGTGCACCGCGATCCGAGTTTTCGGTCGCGCTGCGACTTTTGCGAGGTGTTTCGCAAACGAGTCCCTCACATACGGAATCGCAGGCGAGTAGGCGAGGCCAACGGGGATGATGGGAATGTCGAGCCCGCGGACTGCCGCAAAAGCACCCGGATGGAACTCGTGGACGGAGTCTCCAGGAAAGGTCGCGCCTTCGGGAAAGGCGACGACGGTGCGTCCCTCACTGGCCCGTCGACGGATCTCGCGAAGCGCCATCGCTCCACTTCGTCGATCTTCCCGGTCGACGAAGATCGTTTCGCCGTGCTTTGCCAAACGGCCGAGCACGGGCCAATTCGCGACGTCGTGCCGGCTGACCAACACGGCCTGAAAAAGAGAAAGCATGACTCCGATGTCGAGGGCGCTCTGGTGATTGGCGACGATCAGTGCCCCAGCTTCGGGCAGGTGCTCGCCTCGTGCGAGCACCTCCACGCCGAAGACCCGAAGCAGCCCGTTGCTGAGACGGAAACGGTACCGTCTCGCCAGTTGCTCCCGCTCCGACTCCGGGCTGATCATGCGCTTCGTTTCGTAAGCTGCGAGGATGCCAGCGGAGAAGCCGACGAAGGCGCCGCTTCGCAGGGCCGCGCGCACTTTGCTCATTTTCTCGCCTCCGCACTTTGGGCTCGCGAGGCGTGGCATTTGGTGGCAATCTCGCTTCGTGGCGGCATCACTTGCACCGGGATTCCTCGTGGCGTCACCGTCGATGCGGTGCCCTTTTTTCAACCATACTCTGGTGCTGTTGATCGATCACGGCGACGAGGGTTCTTTCGGATTCGTCGTGAACCGTCTCACCGACCTCGACATCGCAGACGTCTTCAACGAGGTCGGCGTGAGCGCACAGACAGCGGGCTCGGTGCAGGCGCCGGTCCTTCTGGGAGGGCCCGTCTCTCCGGAGTCTGGTTGGATCCTGTACGACTCAGAAGGGGTGCCCCAGCCTTCGTCGGGGCGAACCATCGCCGTCGGCCAGCGCATCGCATGCAGTGCTTCGCTCGAGCTGTTGGAGCGCATCGCACGGGGAGATGGTCCAGACACCTGCGCGATGATGCTCGGTTACTCCGGTTGGGGCACGGGTCAGCTCGAAAGCGAGATGAGGCAGGGTTCATGGATCCCGGTCGATCTCGACTACGCCCTCCTGTTCGACACACCGGTCGACCACCGTTGGCAGGCGGCCCTCGCGACGCTCGGAATCGATCCGGCTCGCGTCATCGATAACCAAATCGCAAGCGCCTGAGCTTTTTCGATCCGAAGGCGGCTCGTCGACTTGTTTTCCACGCGGTCCGAGGTTAACTCCCCGGGACGATGTGGCTCAGCCTCGACAGGTTTGCATGGGTTGGTCTCCTCGCCCTCGCGATGGCCTGCGGGGGCGGCGCGGGCTCGGGCAAAGCAGGCAAGTCGACGCTGGATCCCGGCGACGATGCGCGCACCAGCTATGAGAAGGCGCTGCTCGACTACCGTCGCGGCGACTGCCTGACGGCGGAACCCATGTTCCAGGAGATTCGCAGAGAGTTCCCCTACAGCCGTTTCGCCGCCCTTGCGGAGCTTCGCGTGGGTGATTGCCAGTTCAAGAACGAAGCGTATCCGGAGGCGATCCAGACCTACCGGCAGTTCGTCCGAATCCACCCTTCCCACAAAGAGATCCCGTACGCGCGCTTTCGGATCGCCGAGGCGTATTACAATCAGGTGCCCGGTGGTTGGTTCATGACGCCTCCGTCGCGCGAGCGCGACCAGAGCGCCGCGCGGGACGCGCTGATCCAGCTGCGCCGATTCGTGGTGGATTTTCCCGACGACCAGCGCGTTCCGGACGCCAACCAGCTCATGGAGAAATGCATGAGCCTGCTCGCGGCACATGAGCTCTACGTCGCGCGGTTCTACCTGAAGCGAGACGCTTACCGCGGTGTGATCTCCAGGCTCAAAGGATTGCTCGCCGCTTATCCGGGGAGCGGGGTCGAGCGGGAGGCACTACTGCTGCTCGGGCAGGTCTACTTGAAAACCAAGGAAGTCGAAGCCGCTCGAGAGACTTTCGACGAGATCGTCGCGCGTTTTCCGGAGAGCGACGAGGCGAAGCGCGCCCGGAGCCTCCTCGGCAAGCTCGGCTGACCCAACACTGGCGCTGATTTCTGGCCACCGTTCACGCCGGTCGCTACCTTTCGTTCATGCCGCCTTGGGCTCAGCAGATTCTAGACGCAGCAAACGAGCATTACGCTCGCGCAGAATATCCGCTAGCCCAGCCTTACTACGAGAAGCTCGTGCAGCAGGGGCTCCGTTATCCCGACGTGCTCAACCGGCTCGGGGTCATCTATCACCTCGGTGGCAGGCTTCCGGAAGCCCGCTGGTGTTTTCAGCAGGCGCTCGAGGTCAACTCCGGGTACTTGGAGGCGGCGCTCAATCTGACGGTGACCTGCAACGAGCTCGGCGAGTATGGCTCGGGGGTGCGAACGCTCAGGCGAGCTCAGCGCCAGTCCGATTCGTCGAACGACGCCTTTCGCCGCGGCAAGGTCGCCAACCTTCATCGTACGCTTGCACGCGCCTACTTGGACCTGGATCGCCCAGAGGACGCCATGCACGAGTTTGGCCGTGCGCTTCGCCTCTGTCCGAAGTTTCACGACATCCGGCTCGAGCTCGCCAGGCTACTGAGGCTTCGTGGAAATGCGCGGGGGGCACGCGAGGAGCTGACGCTCATCCTGCAGTTGGACCCCCTTCATCACGACGCTCGCGCGCTCTTGGGTGTTATCGAGATCGAAACCGGGGACGCCACTCAGGGCCTCGAGCATCTGCGTGCCGTGGTCGCGCAGTGCGCCGACCACTCGATCGCGAAGGCCTACCTCGAGCAGGTCGAGTCGAACTACCAGCGCGCGTCCTGAGCCGGCTCTGCGAGATCGTTTTGTAGCGACTCCAAACGGTGCCACACTACCCTCGAAGTGCCACCAACCGTCCTGCTGCTTGACGACGATACCCAGTTCCGATCGAGTGTCACGCCTGCGCTCGAAGCTTCCGGACTGCGTGTCCTGCACGCCACCAAGGGCAGCACTGCCCGCGCGCTGCTCGAGGAGGGAGAGCCATCGTTGCTCGTCGTCGACGGCCTGCTTCCCGACGCGAACGGCATCGTCTGGATCGAGCAGCTTCGACGCGACGGTTTCGAGACTCCGGTGATCTTCGTGTCTGCATTCTATCGGGACCTCGCGACGTTTCGGCATCTCACCCGCGACCTCGATGTGATCAAAGTATTTCACAAGCCGGTTGCCGTAGATCGATTCGTTCGCGAAGTGGTGAGCGCCGTGGCTGCTCCTCTCAGCTTGGCGCCCGCCGCGCATCGGCGGGCAGACGAATCTGCCGAGGAGGTCCTCTTTCCCGAAGAGCCTTCGGGTCCCGGAGTCGACGCCGACAAAGCGCGGGAATCCTACATGAGCCTGCTTCCAATCGCAGCGGACAACCTGACCGGTGCCATTCGGCGTGTGCACTCGGAGGCTGAGCGAACCAGCGTCGTCGCCGAGGCGCTGCGACAAGCGCACGAGCTGCACGGCGCCGCGGAGGCGCATGGCTTCGACCAGATCTCGGAAGCGGTCGGCCGGATCGAAGCCGAGCTTCGCCAACTGCAGGCTTCCGGAAGGCTCGACTGGTCGGCCATGTTCGAGTCGATCGACGCCGTGCGTGCGCACGCTGCAGTTGCAGCTGGGCGTCCGAGCAGCGCCACCTCCGTCGCGGCAGCGCCCCCTTCGGTGACCCCCGCCGCGAGCTTCTTTTTGCATCGCCCGGTCCCAAAAGACTTCGTGCCGACCCTGCTCGTCCTCGAGGACGACCCGGCGATGATCGCCTATTTGCGATCGGCGTTCGATGAAGTGCTCGTGCATCTACGGCCTGTCTCGACGGTCGATGAAGCGCTGAAGATCGCCGGCCGTAATCCGCCGACGGCTGCGCTCGTAGGGTGGCCCCTCACGGACCGGGACGCACTTCCGAGGTTCGTTCAGATGTTTCGGAGCCTGCACGGCTGCACAGATGTGCCTGTTATCGTCCTCTCGGTCGATGACGACCCGCACACGCGGGCGCTTGCCGCTCAACTAGGGGTCGACATCTTCCTGCCGCACCCGGTCGAGTTCGTACGCCTGCATCACGCGGTGAGCACTGCGGTCGAGCGCGCGACGACTCCTCGTCCGAGGGTCGCAGTCCTGCGCGATCCCGACGCGGCGCGGCAGATCGAGGAAGGCGGAATCGAGTGCTTTCTCTTCCTCAGCTTCGACGAGCTGCTCCGGGAGATCGACGTCCAGTGTCCAGATGCCATCCTGTTGGGTTCGAGCGTGAGTGGAAAGCAGGTTCCGGCGATCCTGCGGATGTCGGCCTGGGATTCCAACTTCGCGCTGCTCTGCTTTCACGACTCCCCGCTCGCCGGGGAACCACCGATGACCAAGAGCCTAGATCGCGCTGGAGGCTGGCTCGTTCACGTGCACCGTGAAGCCGAACGAATGGCACGGCTTCGTCGTCAGCAGCTCCGGTGCAGTCAGACGGGATTGCTCTCGGGGCCGGGGTCCGTTGCGGCGCTCGAGGCGGGCCTGTCCTACGCCCAGCGTCATGGACGCACGTACTCGGTCGGCCTCATGCAGGCGACCGGTCTCGATGGGCTCGACCACGCGAAAGTGCGACACCTTCAAACGTATCTGGGCCGGCTGATCCACGGCAGGTTCCGGCGGGAAGATGTCCGCGGCCGTTGGAATGACGGCACATTCGTGGTCGGCCTCGAAGGAGGCAGCGCGCGCGCCGTCGTCGAGGTCGTCCGCAGGCTCAAGGAGGACCTCGAAGCCCAGAGGCTGCGGCAGCCCGAGGAGCTCTCCTTCCTGCACTTGGCGGTCGGTCTTTCGTCGTATCCCCTCGACGGCGATACCACTCGCGCTCTGATCCTCTCGGCCCATGAACGCCTCGAAACAGCCGTGGAACGCGACCCAGATGCCCTGGTGTGGCGGTAGCGTTCTCACTCGCCCCCCGTGCTTGGACAGGCTAAGCTCTCAGCATCGAACAGACTGCGCAGCGCGGCCCGATCGAGGCCGATGTAGCCGCCGACATCGAAGTCGCCGATCCCGGCCTTCTGCTCAAGCTCACGGGCCCTGGTGGCTCGAACCTGCGTGCCCTCGAAGCGGAGCTCGGGGTGTCGATGGGTTTGCGCGGTTCCACGATACACGTCCAAGGCCCCAACCGCGAAGTCGAGCTGGTGGAGCGCGTGCTTCACGAGCTGATCGACGCGCTCCAGCTCCGGGAGCTCAGCCCGGTCGAGATGGCGCGCGCGGCAAGGACGCTTCGGGCCCATCCACAGGTCAGGCTCCGTGCGCTGCTCGACGACGTCGTCCTGACGACCTCGAGCCGTCGCATCGTGTCTCCCAAGGGGGTCACTCAACAGAGGTACGTTCAGGCGATACGGAGCCACGATATCGTCTTCGGCATTGGACCGGCCGGTACGGGCAAGACCTATCTCGCGATGGCGATGGCGATCCGCGCTCTTCAAGAGAGGCAGATCAAACGCATCATCTTGACGCGTCCTGCCGTGGAAGCGGGCGAGCGGCTCGGCTTCTTGCCTGGTGACCTAGCCGAAAAGATCAATCCGTACCTACGACCCCTTTACGACGCTCTCCACGACATGATGGAGCCCGGACGCATCACCTCGCTGATCGAACGAGGCACCATCGAGGTGGCGCCATTGGCATTCATGCGCGGCAGAACGCTGAACGACAGCTTCGTTGTTCTCGACGAGGCTCAAAATACGACGCCGGAGCAGATGAAAATGTTCCTGACGCGGCTCGGCTTCGATTCGAAGACGGTCATCACTGGCGATATCACCCAGGTCGACCTTCCGGGCGGTGCTCGGAGTGGGCTGAGGCATGCCAAAGACGTGCTGTCGAACATCGGGGGGATCGAGTTCATCTACTTCTCGCATGCCGACGTGGTACGGCACCCGCTGGTACAACAAATCATCCAGGCCTATGACATCCACGAATCAGGCTCTTCTGACGGTGACTTCTAAGCCTTGGCTGGTATGCTATTGCACTCATGACCGATCGAATCTATGACGGGGCGCTCGACCTGATCGGCCATACGCCTTTGGTCCGGCTCGCGCGAATCACCGGTGACAACGGGGCCGAGGTGTGCGGCAAGCTCGAGTCCAACAACGTCGCCGGCTCGGTCAAAGACCGTCCCGCGCTTTCCATGATCCTCGCTGCAGAGCAGGCCGGACTGCTCTCGCCCGGGTCCACGGTCGTCGAAGCAACGAGCGGCAACACCGGGATCAGCCTTGCCATGATTTGCGCCGTGCGCGGCTACCGCTGCGTGATCGTGATGCCCGAAGACATGAGCATCGCCCGACGCCATTTGTTGAAGGCCTACGGCGCCGACGTCGTGTTGACGGCGGCGGACCATGGCATGGCCGGGGCGGTCGATCGGGCCGAACGGGTATTGGAATCGACCCCCGGCGCGATGATGTGCGGTCAGTTCGAAAACCCGGCCAATCCGGAGATCCACTCGAAGACGACCGCCGAAGAAATCTGGGAGGCCACCGGAGGGAAAGTCGATGCGTTCGTGGCTGGTGTGGGCACGGGCGGGACCTTGACCGGCGTCGGTAGGGTGTTCAAAGAACGCGATCCGAAGATCCGGATCATCGCGGTCGAGCCGCGTGCAAGCGCGGTGCTCTCCGGGGGAAAACCCGGGCTTCACGGCATTCAGGGGCTCGGGGCCGGGTTCATTCCTGCCGTGCTCGACACCGAGCTCATCGACGAGGTGATCACGGTCACCGATCTCGCCGCAGAGCGAATGACGAAACGCCTCGCGCGC
The DNA here is from genome assembly GCA_963792825.1 of uncultured delta proteobacterium. Classification (GTDB taxonomy): domain Bacteria; phylum Myxococcota_A; class Polyangia; order Polyangiales; family Houyiibacteriaceae; genus SG8-38. Next base: position 1,371,343 of record CAWBXS010000002.1, read on the forward strand.
GAAGAAGGCCTGCTGCTCGGGCCTTCCGCCGGTGCGAACGTCCATGCTGCGCTCGAGGTGGCACGCCGGCTGCAGCCTGGGCAGCGGGTCGTGACCATCCTTTGCGACGGCGGCGAGCGCTATCTCTGCTGAAGGGGCATGGGCGAGCTCGTCCAAGTCTCGCGCGCGTTGAGCCGGGCGGTATCGAGCCTCGAGTTCAGCGGCCCCGTCACCCACGTCTACAATCCCCTCGAATACGCGAGACGCTCTCACGAGATCTACCTGCGCCGATTCGGGGCGACACCGAAGGAAGTCGTGTTCGTTGGCATGAACCCAGGGCCGTTCGGAATGGCGCAGACCGGTGTGCCCTTCGGCGACGTCGGCTTCGTTCGCGATTGGATGGGCATCGAAGCACCGGTCGATCGGCCGGCTAGCGAACATCCGAAGCGCCCCGTGCTCGGGTTCGCTTGTGGGCGGTCCGAGGTCAGCGGCTCGCGTGTTTGGGGATGGGCGCAGGAGCGCTTCGGCACGCCCGAACGATTCTTTTCCCGGTTCTTCGTGATCAACTATTGCCCACTGCTCTTCATCGAATCGACGGGCCGAAACCGTACGCCCGACAAGCTCTCGGCGGACGAGCGCTCCACGCTTCTGCCGCTCTGTGACCATGCCCTTCGAGCGGCTGTGAAGGCCCTCAGACCGGCGCTCGTGGTCGGTGTGGGTGCGTGGGCGACGACGCGAGCCGTGATGGCGCTCGGCGACGATACGTGTCCCATCGGGACCGTGCTGCACCCGAGCCCTGCCAGTCCCAAGGCCAACCGGGGATGGGCACGACAAGCCGAGAAGGATTTGCGCGACCTAGGCGTCGAGTTATAAGCATTCTACCGCGTGAATGCGTTATGCTTCCGGGGGGTGGGGGTCAAGTCGATGCCGAATCAAGTCGTCCGAGTCGCGGCCATCGTGGCGCTGAGTTTTGGGTGTGGTCACGAATCGGCAGCCACGCAGGAGATACGGAACGCGGCGACCGTCGACCTCGATTGCGAGGCATCCTCGATCGAATTCGTCGAGGACAAGCCCATGCAGAAGCGGGTCAGCGGTTGTGGCCGGACTCTGACCTACATGTCGAAGTGCAAGGCAACGGCCGGCGGCGGCCAGGAATGCAGCTGGAAGCCCGTCCGAGACGACAGCAACAAGCTCGACTAGCCCCCGTCGCGCTCGACTGCGAGGAGTTGCTCGCGGAGCTCCGAGATATCGGGACTGTTGGGATCGAATCGGCTCGCATGTTCGAGGGCCGCAGCCGCCTCGATGAGATCTCCACGTTGCAGCGCCTCTCGGGCTCGTCCGAGCTCGTCTTTGGCGGCCTCCTCACGCTCGTGGGGGGACAATAAGACAGTGCCAGTGTCAGTGTCGGTGCCAGTGTCGGTGCCAGTGTCGGTGCCAGCGTCCGTGTCGGTACCAGCGTCGGTGTCAGCGCCAGCATCAGCGCCAGCGTCCGCGCCGGGGACCGCGGTGGTGTGGGTGGTCCCGCAACGCTCGGCTGCCAGCCAGAGCGCGACGAGGGCTCCGAGGGTCAGTGTCATCGCGAACGGCAAGCCCTTGCGTTTGCGCCCTGAGCTCGGGAGGCGTCGGCCGTCATAGGCCTCTTTGAGTGCAGACACGAAGGTGCGCGCGCTCGCATAACGCTCCGAGGGGCTCTTTCGCAGCGCCCGAAGGATCGCCGTATCGACCGCGGTTGGGATCTTAGCGCCTCGGTTTGCTTCGCTCGGCGGAACCGGATTGCCGTTCATCACTTGGTGGGCCACGGCCATGGCCTCGGTGCCTGGGAATGCACGCTCGCCGCATGCGGCCTCGTAGATGACGGCGCCGAAGGAGAATAGATCGCTCTGCTCGCTGTACTCGCCGCTCCGCAAGGTTTCGGGCGCCGCATAGCACGGCGTTCCGAGAAATTGTCCTTCTCTCGTGAGGTCGGCGTTAGGGACGCGAGCGATGCCGAAGTCCGCCAGCTTCACTTGCCCCCTCTCGGTGATCAGCAGGTTCTCGGGCTTGAGATCCCGGTGGATCACACCCGCGGCGTGTGCAGTCGCGAGCGCATCGGCGACCTGCTGAGCCAGCTCGAGCAGCTTGTTCCGGTCGAGCGGGCCTCCCTTCTTGAGCTCCTGCTTGAGCGTATGCCCCCGGACGTACTCGAACACGAGGTAAGGTCCGACACGGGGGTCGTCGCCGACATCGAATATCTGAACGATGTTGGGGTGTTGCAGGCGAGCCGCGGCTTTCGCCTCGTTTTGAAAGCGGCTGAGGAAGACCTCGCGCATCTCGGCGTCGAGCGCGAGATCGCGCAGCGTCTTGACCGCCACGGGCCGGTCGAGATCGGCGTCGTGCCCAAGATAGACGTGTCCCATCGAACCCGACCCGAGGAGGCGTTCGATCCGGTACCGGCCGATCTGCTGCGGCATTTCTTCCATGGGCGCGATCTAGTGCATGGGGAAGGGCGGGGCTAGAGACGGTGCAGCTTGAGCGTATTGGTGCGTCCGGACGTCGGCCATCCCACGACCAAGGCGAACGCCTCCCCTCGCTTGCACAGATTCTCCCGTACGAGCAACGACGTCGCGATTCGCAGCGTTTCGTCGAGCGACTCGGGTGGCACCTCGAGCCTCGGAATTACCCCCCACTCGAGCGCGAGCTTGCGTGCGACGCGAACATGACTCGTAACGGCCAAGATCGGTGCCCGCGGACGGTGCTCGGCGAGCAAGCTAGCCGAGCGGCCATCTTGTGTGAACACCACGACTGCCTTCAGTGGCAGATGGGTCGTGAGCTCCGCCGCTGCACGCGCCGCCGCGTTCGAGAATGGCCAGTCTTCGTCGCCCACGCTCTTGAGCTCCTGGAACACACGGGAGAGATCTTCGATGTAGTCGGACTCGACTTCTCGAATGATCGCATCCATCATCTGGAGGCTTTGGATCGGGTAACGTCCCGCTGCCGTCTCACCACTGAGCATGACCGCGTCGGTTCCATCCATCACGGCATTGGCAATGTCGGCGGCCTCCGCGCGCGTCGGTCGCGGGTTTCGGATCATCGAATCCAGCATTTGCGTGGCCGTGATGACGACTTTGCCGCGGGCATTGGTTTCCCGAATGATCCGCTTCTGGACGAGGGGCACTTTCTCCGCACCGAGCTCGACCCCGAGATCGCCTCGTGCGATCATGATTCCATCGGCCGCATCGATGATCTCGCCGAGCGCGGCGATGGCCTCGGGCCGCTCGATCTTGGCGATGACCGGCACGTCACCCGCTAGGGCCTTGGCTTGCCTCACGTCATCGGCGGTGCGGACGAACGAGAGCGCGACATAGTCTGCCTCGAGCGCCGAGACGGCGAAGGCCATGTCCTCGCGGTCCTTTTCGGTCAACGCGGGTGCACTGATCGACACCCCAGGCAGATTGAGGCCCTTGTTGTCCGAAAGTGTACCACCGTCCTCGACCAGCGTGTGGACGGTGTTGCCGTCGATGCTCTCGACGCGCAGCCGGATCATTCCATCGTCCAGCGCGACCGTATCGCCGGGCTTCACGTCGGTGGCGAGCGAGGCGTAGCTCACGGAAGCAATTTCCTGGTTTCCATCGACATCGTCCGTCGTGAGAGCGAACCGGCCACCTCGCGACAGCTCGATCGGACCTCCGGAAAACCGTCCGACACGCATCTTCGGCCCCTGCATGTCCGCCAAGATTGCCATTGGGCGCCGCGCCTCAGACGCTGCTTCGCGCACCAGCTTCGCCACCATGGCATGGGATTCGTGGTCGCCGTGCGAGAAATTGAGGCGCGCACAGCTCATGCCGGCCGCGACGAGCTCGCCGATCTTCACTTTCGTGTTCGTGGCGGGTCCGAGCGTGCAGACGATCTTCGTACGTCTCACACGGGGGTTGTACCTGGGTTCCGTGCCGCGGCCAACCTAGTGGTACCGGTGCCGACGCGGCTCCCACCGGCTGAGCTTAGAGTCGAAACCCAGCCGAACCACAAACGTCGCGTAGAGTGTCCATTGAGTCGAATCCGGGGTGGGCTGCGTGTTTCGAAATGATGAGTCGGCGTTCACGTAACGGGCCGCGATTCTCAACCACAAGCCCCGCAACGTCGTGAGGGGGCGATACAGCGGAACGCCGAATCCGAATCCGACGCCAAGCCCTATGCTTCGATCGCCGTCGAGCAGAAATGCGGGTCCGATCTCGAAGAAGATCGATTGGATCATCAAGTCGGCAAATTCATTCCAGGTTTGCTTGTAGAGAAAAAAGAGCGCCGGGAAGAGCGGGCGGACGTCTATACCGAGAAACAAGTGCTGTCCGGAATCAGGGCCCCAACGTCCCGACAGCACCACGCCCGCAGCGTCGGCAATCAGAAACCGCGCCTCCCCGATCACGTTGGCGTCGGCCTTTCGGTTCAGCCAGGTCGATCCGGCGCCTGCCCCTAAGGCCAGTGTGAGCCCGCGATCCCAGCGGCCGTAGAGCCCATCGCCTCGGCCTTGCGCGCTTGCAGACGCACCAAACGACGAGAGGACGAGGAGCGAGCCAGCGATCACCCCTAGACGGGCGCCCCGAGTCATGATTTTCCCATGCACTGCCGCGCGTGGCGGGTCAAGAGAGAGAAGCGGTAGACTGTACGAATGGAGCGTCCGTTCGGCTTGGGGCTTCGGAGCCAACTCTTGCTCGCGCTCATCATGGCGTTTGGCGTGGCGTTCGTGCTCCTGAGCCTCGTGACTGCGCGGCTCGACAAACGGGAGAGCGCCCAAGAGCAGCGGACGCGCGCGGCCGGATTGGCCCAAGCGCTCGCGTCGGGTGCGGGCGCGAAGGGGGACAGGCTCGGCGACGACGTGATGGGCCGGATGGTTCAGCAAGGGCTCGTCGAGCGCGTAGAGGTCCACACCGAAGAGGGTTTGGCGAGAACGTGGGGCGTGCAGCAAGGCGATGCCGACGCCGTGGTGACGACTGCAGACGGAGTGGAGCTTCGCGTGTGGGTTCCTGCGAGCCATCGCGGCGACGCCGCGCGGCGCAGCTTGTTCTTGTTCTACGTCGGCTTGACGGCGCTGACGGTGCTGCTGCTCACGTACGTTCTGCTGACCTATTTCATCGTACGACCGATCGATCGCCTACGCTCGGCCGCTGAGCGTCTCGCGTCGGGGGCGCTCCATACTCGCGCTCCGGTGCAAGGCGCAGCCGAGGTCGCGCGCCTTGCGGCCACCTTCAACGACATGGCCAGCCAGCTCCGCGAAGACCGCGCTGCGCTTCAGGATCGACTCGAAGAGCTCGAGCGTACGACCGCGGATCTCACGACCGCGCAAGAGCAGTTGATTCGCAGCGCCCGACTGGCCGCCGTTGGAAGGCTGTCTGCGGGGGTTGCGCACGAGATTGGAAACCCGCTTGCGGCGATCCGAGGCCTGCTCGATCTGATGGAGGCGGGCGACCTCGAGCCCTCCCAGCAGGAGGAGTTCATCGCGCGCATTCAGCGCGAAGCCGGCAGGATCCATCACACGATCCGCGACCTGTTGGATTTCTCGCGCAATGATTCCGCCCAGGAAGGACGGATCGAAAGCTCGGCGGACCTCTCAGAGGTCGTGTCCGACACCGTCAAGCTCATCGACCGCCAGTCCCGCTTTCGCGACATCGAGCTCGCCGTCGCTCTCTGTGAAGACTTGCCCCGCGTTCGTGGCGACCATGAACGCCTGCGCCAGCTGTTGCTGAACCTGCTCTTCAACGCTGCCGATGCGCTCAGCGGCAAAGGGAAGATCGAGGTGCGTGCCTCGAATGGCGGAGGCATGGTGAGCTTGACCGTCGAGGATGACGGGCCGGGAATCAGCAGCGAGATCATCGAACAGGTGTTCGACCCTTTCGTGACGACGAAGGCGCCCGGCAAAGGAACCGGTCTCGGCCTCGCCGTGTGCCATACGATCGTCGAGCGGCTCGGCGGGTCGATTCACGCGGCGAACCGTCCGGAGGGAGGCGCCGCCTTCGAGGTGCGGCTGCCAGCGGCGAGATAGCTCAAGCCGGATCAGCGGCAGTCCCTGCGGCTCGGGGCGCGGGGGAACACGACACGGGGCTCCGCCGGACGGGTCGGCTTGCAAAGGTGGCCGGGTAGATTGGCTAACTTTGGCCACGCAAGCCTCCCCTCGACGCTCACGCCAATCGGAGGTGGTTGCTGTCTGGCCGATTGTCATTCGCGACGCCAGACGTAGGGTGGCGTGAGGAACCGGCGGAGCGGGTCCCGATCGCGAGCACGCCCGTGCCGAGCCGTCCTCCGGGGATGCAGTGGTCGCAGCGTCAGCATACGATGCCCCATTGCGGCCTAGTCTGGCTGAAATGCGTTCTCGATTGCGGTTTCTTCTGCGGTTTGCGTGTCGGGCGCGGACGGGGAGTGGTCTCCGAGGGCGTCCTTGATCGCGCGTGCCTGTTTTCGTGTCGCGCCGGCGGTGATCAGCTGCTCCTCCGTGGCGCCCAGCACCTCGCGGATCGACCCGAGATTGCGCAGCAGCTTGCCCCGCGTCTTCGGACCGATGCCCGGCACTCCGTCCAGCTCGCTTCGCAGCCTCCTTCTCCGTCCTACCTTCTTCCGCAAGGCATTGGATGCTCGGTGGGTTTCGTCCCTTGCAAGCAAGAGCAGCGAGAGTGCCGAGTTGCCCCTCACGGGTACCGCGTTCTTCTGTCCGGGCCGGAATACCCTGTCACCCTCTTGTTCGCCCATCGCCGTGACCCGTGGCTTCGCGACTGCGGCAACCTCGAGGTCGGTCACTCCGACGTCCTCGCAGGCACGGACCGCAACGCCAAGCTGCCCCTTGCCACCGTCTACGACGAGGAGGTCTGGCAGAGTCCAGCCGTCCTCGCCGTTTTCGCCCCGACGCAACCGACGCGTCAGCACCTCGTACATCGCGGCGTAGTCGTCGCCGCCCCTCGACCGTTTGACCCGGAAGCTCCTGTAACGTTCTTTGACGGGTGCTCCATCTTCGAGCGCGACGAATACGCCCACCGTTTCGTCTCCCCCGGTATGCGAGATGTCCACGCACTCGATGCGCCGTGGAAGAACCGCCAGGCGCAGCAACTTCTGCAGGTCACGCAGCCGCAGATCCACGTCTTCCCGTGCGCGCTCCTTCTCGCGGAATGCGTGCTCTGCATTCTCGCGCGCGAGATCCAACATTTTCGCTCTCGTACCTCGCTTTGGCTCGACGATCCGCACACGGCGTTTTCGATTCTCGCTCAGGAGCTCCTCGAGCGCCTCGCTCATCTCGATCGGGGTGGGCACCAGAATCTCGTCCGGCAGCGAAGGACGATCGGCATAGTGCTGCCGGAGAAACGCACCGAGCATCTCGTCGCTCGGCACCGCAACCCGCCGAAGAGGAAACGTTCGAACGGCAAACAAGCGCCCACCTCCCATGCTCAGGACGGCCACCTCGACTTGGTCCCCTTGGCGGTGAAAACCGATCACGTCTTGATCCGACTTTTGGACGCCCGCTACGCGTTGTTCTTCTCGAGCACGCTCCACGGCGCGCAGCTGGTCCCGATAGATCGCGGCACGCTCGTACTCTTGCTGGCCCGAGGCATTCGTCATACGGTCGTCGAGGTCCCGCACCAGCTCGTCGTGCCGTCCATCGAGGAACCGGGCCACGTTGGCCACCTGTCCCCGATACTCCTCTTCGTCGACCGTCAGGACGCATGGGCCCGGGCAGCGTTTGATCTGATGCTGAAGACACGGCCGCGAACGAAGGCGGAACTCGGTGTCGGTGCACGTTCGAAGTTGGAAATACCGGTTTACCAACCGCAGGGTTTGTCGCGCCGCGGTCGCAGAGTGGTAGGGACCGAAGTACTGTGCGCCGTCGGGCTTCGGACGACGCACGACCTCGAGTCTCGGCCACGGCTTCTTCGTGTCGAGTCGCAAGGACAAGAACTCCTTGTCGTCACGGAGCTTCACGTTGTATTTCGGCTGATGTGACTTGATCAGCTGATTCTCGAGCAGAGCCGCTTCCTTGTCGGTGAAGGTGATGAAGGTTTCGATGTCGGTGAGCTCACGCTCGAGCCGGCTGACGAAAGCCCGCACGTCCCCTGACCCAGGTTGAAAGTAACTCCGCACGCGGCTTCTCAGGCTTCGCGCCTTTCCGACGTAGAGGACCTTCCCGTTGGCCCCATGAAACACGTACACCCCAGGTGATGTGGGAAGCTTGTCGAGCTTTCGCTGTGCTGCGTCGGCGACCACGATCAATCTATACCACCGCGATTCCGTCCGATCGCCCCGACGGTCACTCGGCGCGAATCGTCCGCTCGTCGGTGACGACGAGATCGACCGAGACGTCGAGCGGCAGCTCGGGCACCTCGGAGATCAGCTGGAAGTCGTAGGCGACCGCGCACGTGCACGCGCGCTCGAGCCTCGGAATGAGCTTGTCGTAGTAACCGCCGCCGTAACCTATTCGGTAGCCACGTGGGTCGACCGCCAGCGCTGGAACCAATGCGAAATCCACTTCACTCGGGTGTATCTGTACCGCGTCACCACGCGGCTCGGGCACGCGGAACGCGCCCTCGACGAGCACGGTCTCCGCATCGACTAGGTGCAGCTCCAGCTCGTCGCCGGTCACCCTCGGCAGTGCCACTCGCTTTCCCGCTGCCCAAGCCGCATTCATGCTCGCGCGCGTTCGCACCTCGTTGCGAATCGACGAAAACGCCAGAATTGTCACCGCCCGATCGAGCTCCTCGAGTAGCAAGAGGCGTTTGGTGATCTCGGCCGAACGAGCGTCGCACGCTGATGCCGGCAGCGCCTCACGCACGGCCCGCATTTGACGGCGTAGCGCGGCCTTGGCGCGTTCACGGAGCACTCGATCGCTTCGCCCCGGGTCGTCCTCGCTCACGGCTCGATCTGCTGGGCGAGCTCGGCGTCCGCCTGCAGTCGTTCATCGATGCGCCGGATCGCGGTGTCGACGACCTGGCGAGTCTTGGATTCCAGGCTGGCCCGTCGCCGCTCGGATGCTTGGAGGTCTTCGGCCAAGCTGAGCGCCACGACCGCGAGCAACTGTGCCGGAGTCGCCGCTCGTGCCGCCTTTGGGCCGAGCGCCTGCACTCGCTCGTTCACCATGTCCGCGAGGTGTTGCAGGTAGGCCTCGTCGGCGTCGGAGGACATGCGGTACTGAGCGCCTGCAATCTCGATCTGAACGGTGCGTTTCACGGTGAGGGGAAGGTAGTCCCCCAGCTCCGTGGGCGTCAAGGTAGGACATCCACACCCATCCCGTGTTCGTTCCGCTGCGATCGGAATCCGACTGCAGGGCTTATGAGACGCGGGTTAGACGTGTTATGTTGGATCCCGGGGGAAGAGCTGGGGTCATGATCAAGGTTAGTTGCCCGTCGTGTAATGCGGCTTACGACGTGGATGAGCACCGTCTACCGGACGACGGACTCCGGATGCGTTGCCCCAAATGCAGCGAACGCTTCAACGTTCATCGGGACGGCTCGACCGAAAAGAGCGCAGGCGGGAGTGCGCCGTCCGGAGCCGCGAAGCAGACGCAGAGGAAGGCCACCCGGGTCGGGCTCGGTCCGGGCGCCCCGCCGCCAGCACCTTCTGCAGCGGCGATCGACTCGCGGCTTCGCGACCTGCCCGCGCATGCCGGCGATGTCGATCTTCCTGCGCCTTTTTCTCGCGGCCAGAGCCACGATCTCCCGGCGCCTAAGAAGGGTGGCCGTTCGCTCGACTTTGATCTCTTTGGCGATTCCGAGCTCGCCGACCTGCCTACGCCGAAGGCCGATGTCGAGCCCTCTGGTTTTGATCCCTTCGCGGACATGGACCTGCCCGGCCCGTTCGAGGCGCCGGGTGGAGCCGATCTCCCTGCTCCGCTTTCGCATTCTCTACGCGATGAGACGGACCTACCCGTTCCTATGAGAAGCGCTCCTTCGTGGCCAACCGAGACGCAGGGCGATGAGGTCGATCTACCGATGGCGCTCAGCGATGCCGAGCTGCCGACGCCGAGATTGGGCTCGGCGGTTCCCTCACCGATCTCGCTCGACTCAGACCTGCCGATGCCCAGTCGGCAAAAGGATCTTCCGGTCGCCCGGGACGACTTCGCGGACCTCGATTTCGACGGTCCCGAACGGGTTCACGGGGGCGGGCCGATCGAGCTTGACCTCCCCGATGGCGACGACCTCGATCTCGAGATGGAGCTCGACGCCCCCCTGCGGGCGCCCCCGCCACCGCCCCCCTTGGGGCAGGGGTTCAGCCCGCCGGGCGCGGACCGTATCAGTCGCGATTCCGCTGAGCTCGAGCTGCCGGCGTCCGACGAGCTCGAGTTCTCGGAGCTCCCTGGCGAGAGCGATGAGGGCGTGGCGCGCATGCCACGCCCAGAAGGGGCCGCACCTCAAGTCGTTGCCGCGTCCAAACGCGGCATCCGAGCGATCTCCGCCAAGCGACCTCCCTGGCTCATGAAGGCCATCGCGGCGCTCGGGGTCGTCGCCGTGCTGCTCGGCACGGGCTTCTACCTCGGAACCACGGAGTACGGTCTCTTCGGCATGCACCTCGTCGAACCTTTCCTGCCGGCGTCGGGCGATGATCTCGTGGTCGCGCAGACGACCGAGCAAGCCGAGATGATCGCATCGTCCGACACCTATTCGGCCACGAAGCAGGCACTCGGTTTGCTCGAGGCAGCGCGTCGAGATGCAGGGCTCAATCGATCCCTCGTCGCGAGGAGCCTGCTTCACGAGTCGTACTTTCAGGTGCGGTACGGACAGGAAGCCGGGAGCGCCCGGACGGCCGACCAGCTCCGATTGCACCTGCAGCGTAGGGGCGATGAAGCACCTCGCATCCACGTAGCCCTCGCCGCCGACGCGCTGCGCAACGCCGATACCACCGCGGCGAGTTCGGAGATCGCACTGGCCGCACAACAGGATGCGACCGACGTGTACGTGGATCTCGTTGCTGGTGAGCTCGCGTTGAGAAAACACGAGGGCCAGGCGGCGGTCGATGCCTTCGCGCGCGCGATGAGAAAGCAGGACAGTGCGCGCGCCCAGTGGGGGCTTGCCCGGGCCTATCGTCTGCTCGGCGACGGCGAAAAATCCGCGGCAGCAGCGCGGGCGACTCTGCAGCTCAGCCCGAACCATGCGGGTGCCCGTGTCTTCGTCGCGGGCTTGCTCATTGCGGAGGGCAAGCTCGACGAGGCCCAGCTCCTTCTTCAAGCTCCTGCCGGCCTTGCCCCAATCGAAGGCGCCGCCCTGCGCGTTGCCCCGGCCGACCAGTCGGCGGCGCTCACGCTGCTCGGGCGCATCGAGGAATCTCGGGGACGTTTGGGCGCGGCACGGGAGCTCTACGAAAAGGCCATCGAGCTCGACACGAGCAATGCGAACGCTGCGCTCGGAGCAGCGCGACTGGTCATGCTCGAGGGCTCCTTTCAAGACGCCTACGCGCGCTTTCAAACCGTGCTCGGATCCGAGGTGCCACGGGGCACGGAGATGGACTTGACCGGAAAGCCCAAAGTGGTGGTCGAAGCCAAGCTCGGGGCTGCCGAGGCACTCCTTGCGATGGACAAAGCCGAAGAGGCGAAAAAGCTGCTCACCGATCTCCAAACCCCAGAGCCGGTGAGCGCGAATGTCGAGCTGTGGCAGGGCAAGGTGGCCGAGGCCTTGGGGAACAGCCCAGAGGCCGTGACGCATTTTCGGAATGCGATCGCGTTGGAGCCGAAGTCGTATCGAGCGTACATGGCGCTCGCCCAGCACTACACCTCCACGAAACGCCCCGGTGAAGCGGTCGCTCTGCTCCTCGAAGCCAAGAAGAACGTCGAGGTCACCGCCGAGGTCCGGCGGACGTTGGGCTGGGCAGAGCTTCAACGCAACAGAATCGACGAAGCGATCGCCGAGTTCGACGCGGCACTGCAGATGGCGCCTCGGGACTCGGCTGCCCAGTTCGGGCTTGCCGTCGCGTACCGGCGCAAGGGGATGATCGCGGAGGCACGCTCGCAGCTCACCAAGGTGCAGGAGCTCGACGCGAAATTCCCAGGTCTTCAGTTGGAACAGGGCCGGCTCGCCGAGGCGGCAGGAGACATGGACGAGGCGGTAACCCGTTACCGTGCGGCTCTCGAGGCGTCTCCGAACGACGCTTCTCTCAAGTCGCGCTTGGGCGCGACGCTAGTTCTCACCGGCAAGACCGAAGAGGGGGAGAAGCTCTTGGGCGAGGCGCTCGAGGCGCAGCCGTATTCTGCGGAGGCCGAGCACTATCTCGGTCGAATCGCGCTCGACCGGGGCCAACTCGAGGCCGCACGCCAACACTTCCTCCGCGCTGCACGTCTCGAGTCGGACAACGGCCTCTATCGAATGTACGTCGCTTGGATCGCCCTCAAGTCGAACCAGATGACGACTGCGCTGCAGGAGCTCGAGGCCGCCTTGAAGCTCGATCCGACCCTCGGTGATGCGTACTGGCTGCGTGCTCGTATCCGGATTCGCGCCGGCGTCGTTCGGGATGCCCTCGCTGATCTCACCAAAGCCATCGAGCTCAATCCGAACCGGATCGATGTTTGGGCTGCGATGGGCGAATGCCACTACCAACTCGGCGAGATGAAGGAAGCGATCAAGGACTTCGAGAAGGCCGTCGCTGGCTCACCAGAGCGCGGGTACTGGTGGTACCGCCTCGGGCGCTTGCAGCTCGACGAAGGGCTGCGCGCGCAGGCCCTGACCTCGCTCAGCACCGCCACCTCCCTCGGCTCCGCGGATACCGATGAGGAAGCGTGGCTCGCGGACGCACATCGGCTGACGGGCGACATCTACTATGCTCAGAAGAAGCGCCAGGAGGCCGTAGAGCAGTACGGGCGCTATCTAGAGCTCGCCGAACGGGATGACATCGACCGGCCGGACGTCGAAGCCAAGCTTCGACGCATCGGCCAGGGTCTCGACTGAGCACATCTCAGCGGAGCTGCTCGGGGCCGAACGGGTCGGGCAAGAGGGACGCAAGGTCGTATTCGGCATGCGCGCGATCCGTGTAGCTCCGTATCGGGAGGTCAGGCGCCAGCTCCACCAGGCATTGCCGGCAGAGGCCGCAGGGTGGAGTCGGGCGTGCCGCACCCGACGCGATCGTCAGCGCAACCAACACGCGCTCTCCTGCGGCAAGGGCAGCCGAAAGCGCCGAACGCTCGGCGCAAATCGTCGCTCCGTAGCTGGCGTTCTCGACGTTGCAACCGGTGAACACTGCACCGCTCCCCGTCTGAACGGCCGCGCCGACGCTGAACCCAGAGTAGGGTGCATAGGCGTGGCTGCGCGCCTTCATCGCTGCGCGCCTCAACGTCTCCCAGGAGCTCTCGTCCATCACATCGACTCCAGAAGGCCTGAAAGCAGAGACGCGAACCGCGACTGAACGCGACGCGTAGTCTCCTGCACCTCTTCGTGGCTCAGCGGGGCACTCGAGAGTCCGGCGGCGAGATTGGAGATGCAAGAAATCCCCACCACGCCGAGTCCCATGTGACGCGCGGCGAGCACCTCGAGCACCGTGCTCATCCCCACCGCGTCGGCTCCGAGCTTCCCGAGCATGCGTACCTCGGCGGGGGTTTCGTAGGCAGGCCCCAACAACCCAGCGTAGATCCCACGCTTGAGCTCGAACCCGAGCCGCGCCGCCACTTTGCTCGCTGCCTCGACGAGGTGTGGGTCGAAGGCGAGGGTCATGTCGAGGAATCGCGGTCCGAGCCGGTCGTCGTTCGGGCCGATGAGGCTGCTGGTTCCGGTCAGGTTGATCTGGTCGGTGATCGCCATCAAATCGCCGGCCTCGAGCTCGGGCGAGATGCCCCCCGCAGCATTGGTCACGATCAGGGTGCGCGCGCCGAGCGCGGCCATGAGTCGAACGCCAAACACGACCTCGTGGGGGCCGTGGCCTTCATAGAGATGGGTGCGCCCTTGCATCGCGGCGATACGCTTCCCGGCTTTTTCGCCCGTGACGAGCTTGCCCGCATGTCCGGGCACGCTCGACGGAGGCATGTGAGGGATCTCGCCGTACGGGATCGCACGCGCGTCCTCGAAGGTGTTCGCGTACTCACCGAGCCCCGATCCGAGGACCATTGCGATGTCCACCGTTCCGGTGCGATCCGCAACGGCGTTCTTGGCCTGGTCGAGTGCTCTCATCATGGCAGACGCATTCTACGCTACCTCGGCTATAGTGCCTTTCAGATGACGAGACGAGTCGGCCCCGCCTTCGTGATCCTCTTGCTCGCCTGTTCGGGCACGGGCGCGGACCGACCCGCAAGCGAGACGGCCGCGGACGTCTCCGAGATCGAAGACGCCCCCGCTTTCGTCGAGCCGCCCGTCTTGGTCTCGATCGTGGCCGTTCCGACGGCGGTCGAGATTCCGCGCGATTGCTCCAAGCCAACCGAAGAGTCTTGCAATGCCCTCGACGACGACTGCGACGGGGTGATCGACGACGGTTGTGATTACGGTACGGGCATGATGCAGGTTACGGTCTCTTGGAATACCGGCGCAGACATCGACCTCTACGTCACCGGACCACTAGGCGATACGCTGAGCTTTCAGCGTCCGGCAACGCCTTCGGGAGGGCGCCTGGATCACGCCGGTCGAGGCGATTGCGTCGGCGACATGCCGAATCCCCGAATCGAGAACGTTCGTTGGGTCGGTGAGCGTCCGCTCGGCGGAGTGTACGAAGTCGAGTTGCACTATTGGGGCGAGTGCATCGGCCGCGGGGGTCCCACGAACGTGACCGTCTCGGTCGCGGTCGGGCGCCGGGTCGCCGGTCAGTATCGGCAGAGCCTGCTGCCTGGCGAACGCATCCGAGTTCTGCGGTTCGTCGTCCAATGACCGCGAGCCGCGGCCGCGCGATCTTCACCCTGTGCTTGGTGTCGCAGGGATGCCTCTGCTGGGTACTCGGCGTTGCAGCGCGGTCGGGCTGCTCGCCTTCTGCATTCGTCGCCGGCTTGGCGCTGTGCTTCGTTCCCTATGCGGGGGTGCTGGCGTTCTCACGTTCGCTCCGAAGCCAGCGAGATGCCGACCTGATCGCCATCGTGACCGCGCTGCTCTTCGGCGCAGCGTTCCTCTTTTCGCCACCACTCCTGTCCGATGATCTGTATCGCTATCTTTGGGAGGGTCGCCTCTGGCTCGAAGGCCATAATCCGTATCGGCTCTCTCCCAGCGACCCGGTGCTTGGGTATCTCCGGGATGACATCTGGGCCGAGATCAACAACAAGTCTCTCGCCAGCATCTACCCGCCCCTCTCGCAACTCCTCTTCGTCATCGCCCAATGGCTCGGAGGAGGGATCTTGACCGTGAAGCTGCTCGCGCTGCTCGGCCACGTGCTCTGCGTTGCGGTCACCGTGCGCATCTTCACCGTCCGCCACGCATCGTTGGCGCTCGCCCTGAACCCTTTGCTCCTCAGCGAGTCCGCACTCAACGGTCACTTCGACACGCTATGCGGCGTCATGCTTCTGTTCTCGGCGTGGGCTCTCGCGAGCGATCGCTCTTTTCAGGCCGGTCTGGCCGCGTGCGCTGCAGTCGGCCTCAAGATAATCGGGTTGGTCTTGCTGCCAATTCTGGCTCGCCGTCCCAAAGCATGGGTATCGACGGCTTTCGTCTCGGCCTTGCTGCTCGTCCCGCTCGTCTCTCCACGGCTTCTTGCGGATCCGGCATCCGGTCTCGGGCAGTTTGCAATACGGTGGCGCGGTAACGAGAGCGCGTTCGCAGTCGTCGATCAGCTCAGCCGTCAGCTCTTCACTCCCGCTGCCGCGAACGAGGCCACGCCGGACCTCGCCGCGCGCTCGATCGTCGTGATCATCTTCCTCGGGCTCTGCGCCTGGGTTGCGTATCGCCGACTACCTCCGATGCAAGGGGCGCGCGCGCTCGTGTGGGCCCTCCTGATTTTGTCGCCCCAGGTTCACCCCTGGTACCTCGGCTGGCTTCTGCCGCTCGAGATCGCGGCCGGTGGTGTGTCCGGCTTGATCTGGAGCGCGGCCGTGCTCGGCGCGTACGTTCCGCTCGAGCAGTGGCTCGCCGAGGGGGTTTGGGAGATGCCGCCCTGGTTGCAGACCTTCGAATACCTCGCCGTCGCCCTCGCGCTGATCCTCGATCCTCGACGTCCGAGCTTTCGGCAGCAGCCGATTGACCGGCAATTAAGTGAGCAATTTTGAGCTCTTCGGACGTCATACCGCCCGCGGTCCGAGTGCGCTTGGTTTTGGCTTGCAGGAGGGGCGCGAGCCCCTAGACTTCGCGGCCCTGAGGCCCAGGGATAGACGGATTCATCATGTACGCGGTCATTCAAACAGGCGGAAAACAGTATCGGGTCGCCGAGGGCGACACAATTCGCGTCGAGAAGCTCGCGGGCGACGTCGGCTCCAAAGTGGAATTCACCGACGTCTTGATGGTCGGTGGCGAAAAGGTCGAAGTGGGCAAGCCACACGTTGGCGGCGCCAAGGTCACGGCCGAGATCGTCGCCCAAGATCTGGCCAAGAAGATCATCGTCTTCAAGATGAAGCGTCGCAAGGGCTACCGAAATCGTCGCGGACATCGGCAACCCTACACTGAGCTCCGCATCCAGAGCGTGAAAGGCTGAGGAAGCGCCATGGCACACAAGAAAGGTCAAGGCTCATCGCGCAACGGGCGTGACTCGAAGCCGCAGTACCGTGGAGTCAAGGTCTTTGGTGGGCAGTCCGTGCCCGCAGGCAGCATCTTGGTCCGTCAAGTCGGTCAGTCGTTTCATCCCGGCGCAAACGTCGGCGTTGGCAAGGACTACACGCTGTGGGCCAAGGTGGACGGCGTGGTGAAGTTCGAGCGCCGCGGTCGGGTTGGCAAGCGCGTCAGCGTCTATCCCGCCGAAAACTGAGCGACTCCTTGCAGGAGCGGTTGCCGGCGCCGGAGTTCGACTCGCCTACGGGTAGCGTCTTTCCGCCACCTGCCGGTCGCAGGGTTTATTGCAACCGCAACCTTCGCCTCGACCAGGTCAAAGCCGTCGGCTTCGACATGGATTATACGCTCGCGATCTATCGCCAATCGGAGATGGATCGGCTCAGCATCGATGCGACCGTGCGCAAGTTGGTCGACCGAGGCTATCCCGAGGAGCTCCTGTCGATGAAGTACCGGACCGACTTTCCGATTCGCGGTCTCCTGATCGATCGCAAGCTCGGCAACGTGCTCAAGATGGACCGCTACCGGTACGTGAAGACCGCCTACCACGGTTTCCGAAGGCTCACTCGTGAAGAGCGCCGCCGGGCCTATCACACGCGCCGGCTTCGTCCCGGGAGCCAGCGCTACCATTGGGTCGATACCCTGTACTCGCTCTCGGAGGTCGCGGTGTACGCTGCCGTGATCGAGCACTTGGAGACGCATGGGGGAACCACCGACTACGGTCAGCTCTTCGCCGACATCCGCGAGTGCGCAGACCTCTCTCACCAAGACGGCTCCATTCTCGACTTCGTGCTCGCGGATCTCCCCCGATACGTAGACCGGGACCCGGAGCTCGGACTGCTGTTCCACAAGCTTCGAAGCGCCGGCAAGCGCCTGTTCCTTCTCACCAACTCGGGACCCGACTATACGGACGCCATGATGTCGTATCTCCTCGACGATGCGCTCGACGAGTATCCGAGCTGGAGGAACTACCTCGATTACATCTGCACGGCCTCCAAGAAGCCGAGCTTCTTCACGGGCAAGGCCCCGTTCGTCGACGTCGAAACCGAAGAGGCAAGCCACCATCCGGCCCGTGGCAGGATGTACACGGGAGGCAACATCGCGGACCTCCAGCGTGCTCTCGGCTTGGCGGGCGATGAAGTGCTCTACGTCGGCGACCACATCTACGGCGACGTGCTCCGGGCGACCAAAGAGTCCGCCTGGCGTACGGCCATGATCATCCAGGAGATGGACGACGAGCTCCGGGTCGTGCGGGAGCATGCGATCAGCCTCCAGCGAGCGGACTCCCTGCAGCAAACGCGAGACGCCCTCGAAGACGAGCTACGCGAGCACCAGGCGCGCCTCAAGCGCGCGGAGCGCAAGCTCAACGAGGATCGCTCGGGTCCGGAGCGCAGCTCCTGGGAGGCTGACCGGGTCCGCCACCGCCGTTCGATCGATCGCTTGCGGGCTCAGCTCAAGGATTTGGATGCCGAACGGTCGGCGTTGGACGAAGTCCTCGACCACGCCTTCCATCCATTTTGGGGCTCGTTTTTCAAGGCCGGGAACGAAGTTTCGAGCTTTGGAAACCAGGTCGAGCAATACGCTTCGCTCTACACCTCACGCGCAACCAATCTCGCGCAGTACTCCCCGATGCACTACTTCCAGAGTCCGAGACACCGGATGCCTCACGAGACCGGCAGCTCTCCGGGCCGGTAGGAGTCGAATTTTTGTTCGAAAGTCGGATCGCTTGTCTATACTGCGTGCTCATTCACAAGGGAGCGTGATATGGCGAAAGCAGCCACCAAGAAGACGAGCAAGAAGCGAGCCGCGAAGAAGCCAGCAAAAAAGGCCGTGAAGAAGGCCGCGGCGAAGAAAAAGCCGGCGAAGAAAACGGTGAAAGCTGAAGCAGCCGCACTGAAGAAGAAGGCCGTGAAGACCACCGCCAAGATCAAGAAGAGGCTCACCAAGGCCAGGAAGAAAGCGTCGAAGGTGCTCGCCGGCATGGAGAAGGATGTCGAGACGAAGATCGACGAAGTCACGAAGAAGCTGAAGACCAAGAAGAAGCCTGCTTCGAAGAAGTAGGCGAATCGGGTGGAGCCAAGGGGGATCGAACCCCTGACCTTCGCACTGCCAGTGCGACGCTCTCCCAGCTGAGCTATGGCCCCTCGAGCGTCGGCGTTCTGCTTCGACGCTCCCCTTTTGTCAATCGCCCGGCCTCCGGGCGGGGCGTCGCGAACCCGACGTCAGCTCCGAAAATTTTGACCTTTTCCGCCGCTCCGGCGAAAGGAAAGGGCCATGAGAGCGGCTGTCTTCGTCGCCCTGTTGCTCTGCGCCTGTAGTGGGTACGACCCTCTGCCGCTGCTCGAGGTGAGCCGCATCGAGCCCCCCGAGATCGAATCGGGAGGAACGCTTCGGATCCATGGCCGCGGATTTCCCCTCGGGCACTCGCCCGACATCGTGCTTCGCGGCTCGGTCTACCGGCCGGGGGTGCCGCCGAGTGCCCTCGATCTGCGCCTCGTCGGCCACGTGCAGTCCGAGTCGCTGATCGAGATTCCAATTGGAGACGAGCTGATCGATGCCGTCGGAGGCCGTGCAACGGTGGACGGGGAGCTGAGGGTTTCGTTCCGCGCCGCGGACGACCGACGTGACGTCTTTTCATCGGAGCGGGTTCGAATCGACTTCCTGCCGGACACCTCGATTCAGTTGCGCGCCGCGAGCGCGCGACGCGAGCCCGCCGATCCGGGCGTCGCTCGAAGCTTCGGGCTCGAGCTGTGCCGTGAGGAGCTCGGGACCGTGGGTGTGCGAGTGGTTTCGGTCGAGCCCGACGGACTTGCCGCGGCCCAGGGTGTGAGGCCGGGGGACACGCTCGTCGGGCTCGATGGCATCAGCCTCTACAGTTGGCGCGATTTCATCCCGGACCCGAGGAGGAATGAATCGACGGTGCTCGCCGTTCGGGACGGCCTCCGGGGGGTGCATGCGCTGCGTTGGCCCCACGAGGCCACCGAGCAGGTGGTTGACCCAATCGCCATCGCGCTCTTCGTGTCGTTGGGGCTGGTGCTCGGTTGGATGTCCCCGCTCTTGACGTCATACGCCCGGACCTCGACGCTCAGTCTGTCTGCATGGCTCACGCGCGCGAGCCTCCTGATGACCTTCGCGGCCCTTCTGGTCCTCATCCCAGAGATTCAGTGGACGACGATGTGGATCTTGGGATTGGGGACCTTCGCCGCGCTTCTCACGCTTGCCATCGGACATCGCGTGGGCGTGTCGAGCTTCGTGCTCGCCGTCGCCGGGTCGCTGACGGTCATGGTTCTCTCTCGCACCGCGAGCATCCCGGCGATCGTCGAGGCGCAGAGCACTCCGGGGTCCGGTTGGTATCTCTTGCAATCACCCGCCTCGTTCCTCGCATTGGGCGGGTACCTGTACGCGCTCGGGGCGGTGCGCTCCGCAGGCGCGTTCCCGGCATCGCTCTATGCGGCGGCCGCAGCGGTGCTTGGTGCAACCTTGTTTCTGGGCGGGTCGTCCCTCACGGCCTCGGCCGCGGGCATCGCCTCGCTCGCGGTGAAAGCGGCCGCGCTCCTGATCCTCGCTCAGGGCTTCGAGCTCCCCCGCAACACCGCCGCGATCTGTTCTGGCCTCGGCCTAGGGCTTGCCTTGCTTGGGCTCGTCGTCGACTTCGGCGGGCTCTTTCCTCTGTGGAGCGCCGTGGCGATCGGGTGGCTCTGTGCGGTCTCACTTCGTGCCCTCCTACCGCCGCTGCGCCGAGAATCGGCCCCCGCGATCGCTTAAGAGGTCTGCCTCAAGAAGTCTTTGAGCAGCTCGCGCTGCTCCTCCGACGGCGATAGAAACTGGAGGCCGGCTTCGTACGCGTGCTCGCCGGCTGGCTTGCTCCAGCGAATCGATGCTGCGCATTCGAAGTGCGGGCGGTCCGGGTCCTCGATTCCATCCTGAGTCAGGAAGAAACCAACGGTCACGACCTCTCCGACGGTGAGCGGCTGAACGAACCGGATTGCAGCGCCGCCGGTGCTCAGATTCTTCGTTTCGGCGTGGAGCGTTTGACCCGCGATCGTGAGCTCGCACGAGATGCGGACCACGTATCGGTCGTGTCGCCGCGGCTGTATCGAAGGTCGCGTCACCCTTTACATGATGCGGAAGATGCGCTCCGGGGCAAGATTGCGTGCATCAATGCAGATGCGAACGGCGTGCTCGCGCGCGTACTTCGTCCGCCTCGGCACAGAGCTCGCGGTCTGCCGGCTCCTCCCGCAGGAGGGATGCGTAGATGGCGAGCGACCGCTTGAAGTGCCCCTGCTCGGCGAGGATGCGTGCCATCGTCCTCGTCGGGAAAGGCTCCTCGAACATCCCTGCGCTCCTCGAAAAGACGCCGACGGGAGGACGGCCAGGCGGCCCCGACGGAGCCGCGCTCGCCCCCCCGGAATCCCCCGGACCCCGAGGCACCGCCACCACCCCCAGCCGCGCCGACCCTTGCCTCTCTGTTCCCGGTTCTGCCGCCGCCCCGGCCGCCGTCCCTGAAACCGCCCCTGCTCCTGCCGCTTCCCCTGTCCCAGCCGATGCCCCTGAAACTGCCCCTGCTCCCCCCGGGGCGTCCGCGCCAATCGCCATGCTCCTCGACGAAGACCCATCGATCGAAGCCGGCTCCCTCCCGGGCAGCACGGCGTCGTGGTCCTGCTCTTCTAGAGCGGCAGCGGCGGTCGTCTGCAGCGCCCACTTCGCAAAGCCGATCACCTTTCCGAGCAGACCCTCGGACGGTGGGGACCCGCCCGTGCGCTCTCGGATCGCATGAATCAGCTGGCCGCGGCTCATCGCGTAGGTGTCGTTCACCCCGAGGCGTTCCGCTTCGTCTCGGAGCTCGGGAGTGGTTAGGTTGTAGAGTCGGGTCAGATCCATCGAACCAGGTCCGGCTTGAGCGGTTGTAGCGCGTTCTTGGCTCGATCGCAGTCCCGTTCGATCTGTTCGCGCAGGGCCTCGACCCCCTGGAACTTCGATTCGCCACGGATACGTGCCACGAACCCGACGCGCATGCGTTTCCCGTAAAGATCCCCGTCGAAGCCGAACAAATGCACCTCCACCGAACGCCCTGCCGCAAAAGTCGGCCGCTCTCCCAGGTTGGCGACGCCATGGAGCAGGGGCCCACCGGCCTCGTCGAGCACCCGGGCGACGACCGCATAAACCCCGTCCTTCGGCAGCTGCACCGGCTCTACTTCGAGATTGGCCGTCGGAAAGCCGATTTCTCGACCCCGATGGTCACCTTCCACGATCCGTCCAGTCGTTTCATGGACCCGGGACATCATCGCGGCGGCATCTTCGACGTTGCCGTCTTCTCCTAGGATTCGGCGAAGCCGCGTCGAGGAGACCGAATCGCCCCGATACATCACCGGCGGGACCAACTCGACCGTAAAACCCTCGCGCCGGCCCCACCGCCGTAGTGTCGCGACGTTGCCCGAGCGCCTGTGTCCGAAGTGAAAATCGGGGCCGACGACGACGCCCTTCGCATGACAGGCATCCAACAAGACGCGCTCGACGAAACGATCCGGCGTCATTCTCGAGAATTCGTCGTCGAAGGGCAGGACCACCACATCGTCACACCCCGCTCCCTTCAGGAGCTCGATTCGGCGCGTCATGTCCGTGAGCAACACCGGCGCTCGCTCAGGGGTCAAAACGGCCGTCGGATGGGGATCGAAGCACATGGCAAGGGTCTGCCAGCCGTGCGCGTCGGCGGTTCGTTTGGCCGCGTCGATCAGCGCCCTGTGACCCAGGTGCACGCCATCGTGGTTGCCAGGGGTGACGACAGAGGGGGGTTGGCGCATCAGCTCGGGAGCGGTGAACGTGCTCCTCCTTCACCCACCTACAGCGCCCATGAGGACACTTCAACTCGAATGCGTTCGACAACCACACTGGTGACGCCGGGCTTAGGGTGCTGTATGGTTGAAAACATGGGGAAATTGAAGGGGCAGTCCCGCACGGTCGAGCAGGCTCCGTTCGAGGAAGTCATGGAGCGTCTCGAGACGGTCGTCGCGCAGTTGGAGGAGGGAGATTTGCCTCTCGAGCAGTCTCTGGCGATGTTTGAGGAGGGGGTCCGCTTGTCGCGGGCCGGCGCAAGACGACTGGATGAAGCAGAGCGTAGAGTCGAGGAGCTCCTCGCAGTCGGAGACGAGCTGCAGACGAGTCCTCTCGAAGAAAGCGAAGCGGGGGAGCAATGAGCCAAGTCCTCACGGTACCAACACATTTCAAGGATCTCGGTGAGCTCTCGGAGGGCTTCGTCGACAGGGTCGAGCGGGACACGTTGATCCTCTACGGGCCTGTCGCGTACGAAGATGGCTCCGACATCGAGTTTGCAGTCCTACTCGCCGATGGCTCTCCGGCTCTCGAAGGCGTCGGGCGCGTCCGCGCGGCCGTCGACGGCGGAGCCGGCCGCGTGCGCGAGACCCGTTACGACATCGTCATCGAAGCGTTGCAGCTCGACGGGCACCACGAAGTCGTGTTCGAGCGCCTGGTTCTGGCGCGCCAATCGGTCTCCGATCATCCGGCGGCGGCCGAGGACGAAGCGCCCACCCAAGACATGGACGTTGCACCTTTCGATGAAGAGCCCGTCGTCGAAGAAGTCGAGCTCGCCGCCGGCGACGAGTTCTCCGTGCCACCGGACGACGTCTATTCGCTCGCCCCCGAAGACGCCGCGCCGGTCACGGTTCCGCCCGAGGAGTCGGCACCAGATACCGTGCCCCCCCAGGCGTTCGAACACGACCAAGACCAAGACGAAGAGGACGAGCCTGAAACAGTGGTCGCTGCGGTGGACGCTGAGGCGATGATGGCACAAGCAGCGGAGGCCGACGAGAAGGTCGGGGCCGATGACGAAGCGGACGAACCGTCCACAGACGAGCCGCAAATGGTGCTCGACTCCGACTTCGAGCAGGAGGTCGCCGCAGAGCCGCGTGTCGGCATGCCGGTGCCGGTCCCCTCGATGGCAGCGCCTCCCGA
This sequence comes from uncultured delta proteobacterium, assembly GCA_963792825.1. Lineage (GTDB taxonomy): Bacteria > Myxococcota_A > Polyangia > Polyangiales > Houyiibacteriaceae > SG8-38. The sequence goes on from CAWBXS010000002.1 coordinate 1,394,886, forward strand.
TGCGCCGCCCGCTCCGCCGAGGCTTCGACTCGCCGAGCCTCCTGCCGGTCTGACGCGGCCCTCTCTCTCGCAGGTCGAGGAGTCGCACTTCCATGCCGAAGGAGAGATCAGCGATGTCCACACCACGGGGCTTTTCGCCTACGAGGATGGGCTTCCAATCCCGTCTCGACCGCCGCTTCCCGACCCGAACCGCTCTCGAATCGCACCTGCCGTTGAAGCACGAGGAAGCTCCGACGTCGAAGGGCCGGAGCGACACGACACCAATGAGGACGAGTACGAAGAGATCCGTCTCAGCGATTTCGCCGAGGAGGGTTGAAACCAGATGAACCGCATCGCTGCGATTCTCGTTTGTGCCCTCAGCCTCGCCATCACGGCGCAGGTCAAGGCCGATGCCGTCGTCCACGTCAAGGTCCGGAGCTCGAGCAACCAGCCGGTCGACGGCCGAGTCGAGCTGAGCGGTGCGGGCGGCACGTTCACCTGCACAACCAGTCAGGGAGGCTGCACCATCGGATCGGTGCCGGGGGGTCGATACGTCGTGGTCTTCAAGCCGAGTCGCGGCAGCGCCACGGCGCCAAAGACGGTGATGATTCCGCCCGACGGCAAGGCCGATCTGCACATCGCGGCTCCTTAGCCCCTCAAGTTGGCGCCGTACACCCCCAAAATGTCATCCTTTCGAGTGGGGGACAGAGCAAGGCAATGCGCAGGAGCCGGATACTGCCCTGGCTGGGGGGCATGGTCGCATGGGCATGCGCTGCACCGGTCTATGCACAGGCCGATTCGGAGCCTGCTCCAAGCGCACGCGAGGCCCGGCTGGCCGAGGTCCAGAACAGCTTCCGTGGTCCCACCGGCGGGGTGCGCATCGTCGATGCATCCTCGGGACCACCGGGCACATTCCGTCTCGCCCTCAACACGGAGTTCTTCGTCATCCGCGACTTCTTCGTTCCGACCGATCGGGCGCACCACTTTGCGGGCAACCTCTCGCTCAGCATCACGCCGACGAAGTACTTGGAAGTCTTTGCGTCCGCGGAGGTGACGTCGGCTTGGGATGACTCCAACGACCCCTTGCTGATCCAGCGGGTAGCCGACGTGTTCCTCGGGCTCAAGGGCTTCTATCAAGCCAAACCCTGGCTCGCGGTCGGCGGCGATGCGAGCCTCGCGTTCCTCGGCGGCGTGGGTGACATGAGGGCGACGCTGCGGGCGACGAGCTTCGGTTTTCGTGGGAACGTCACCTTGGACTTTCGGCGACGCGAGACCCGAGACCTGCCGCTGATCATGCGTTTCAACGCGCAGTATTGGTTCGACAACTCCGCTGAGCTCACCGAAGGCGTCGAGAACCTTCGATTCGCCGCGCTCGAGGACGAGGTGCCGCGCGCCTTGGAGACCCGCCACTTACTGACGGCGTTCGAACGGTTCGCGTACGGCGTCAATCGCACCGACTTCGTTCGGCTCGGTGTCGGATTCGAGGCCCCATTGAACGCAGGTCGGGTGGGTCTCCATCCCTTGGTGGAGTGGCAGTGGGGCATTCCGATCAACCGTCAGGGCTTTCAGTGCGCCCAAGCGCCCAACGCGACCGATGACGGCTGCTTGGATGACGAGAAGCTCAAGGCTTTCCCCATGCTCCTCACGTTCGGCCTCCGGATTCTCAGCCCGCCGAAGGGGCTCGCCTTCACCATTGCAGCCGATGTCGGTCTGACCGGGGTCCGCCACTTCGCGCGAGAGCTCGCCCCAACCGTTCCGTACAACGTGATTCTCGGCATGGCATATGCCTTCGACCCACGCCGCGCGCCGACCCCCGTCGAAACGGCACCTCTGCGAGAACCGGTCGCGAAGATAGCGCCGACCGGCGACGTGCGCGGTCGCGTCGTCGAGCGGGGCGCTGATACGCCAGTCGAGGGGGTGACCGTCGCGGTCGTCGGTCAGAGCGCGTCGCCGCAGGTGACCGACTCCGCCGGACGGTTCGTGACCTACGGGCTGCCCGAGGGAGAGGTCGTGCTCGCGCTGTCTCATCCGGACTTCGAGACGGCGAGATGCCGTGCAGTGGTTCCTTCGGAGACCGAGTGCAGCTTGGTGCCCTCCCGTCTCGACGGGCGGCTCCAGATCCTGGCCGTCGACCGCGAAGGGAAACCGATTCCGAGGATTCCGATCACGGTTCGGGGCCCCTCCGAGCACCGGCTCATTTCGGACCCCGGGGGCGAAGCTCTCGTGGAATCACTTCCGCCCGGCGCGTACACGGCTCACGTGGACGACCCGGCCTATCTGATTGCCGTGGCCGACCTCGAAATCATCGCGCGACGAGAAACGACGGTGCAGCTGCGCATCTTACCCAAGCCCTCGCGCCCGGGGGTATTGATCAAGAAGAACGAAATCGCCTTACGCCGCCAGATCAGCTTTGCGACCGGAAGCGATGAGATTCTGCCTAACAGCGAGCCGATGCTACTCGAGGTGGCCGACGCGCTCCTTCGGAACCCGAACCTCGAGCTGATCGAGATCCAGGGCCACACCGACAATCGGGGCGATCGGGAGCTCAACATGCGGCTCTCGCAGCAGCGCGCGGAGGCCGTTCGTGGATGGTTGATTCAGCACGGCGTGGGCCCGGCGCGGTTGATGGCAAAGGGTTACGGGCCCTTGCATCCAATCGTACCCAACATCACCCAGCAAAACCGCGCGCGGAACCGGCGCGTTCAGTTCACGATCGTGCGCCGCATCGACTTGAGCGCCGCTGCATCACCATGAGCCCCACGAGCGCTGCGAAAAGTGCCACCCAAGGAGAATCAGGCGCGCGCGTCGCGCTGCACCCGCCGCTGGTCTGGGGAACGGTAGCAGGCCCGTCGCACGCGATCGGGTTGCCTGATGCGGTGACCTCGCAGTTGAGCGCCAGCCCGCCAATCGGCGAAGCGTTGCAAGAGGAATCGAGCGTGCCCGGCCGGTAGATGTCACACACGGCATCGGTGTCGTCTTGCGCGAGCGTTCGCTTCGAGACCGACTCACGATCCGCGCTTGCATACATCGTTGCCTGCACACAGGGGTCATTGGGGTCCCGAGGGTCTTCGGGATTGCAGTGACCGATACCGATGAAGTGTCCGATTTCGTGCGTGACGATACTTTGCAAGTCCGCGTCGCCGGGGTTTCCGCTCGGGCAACCACTCGAGGGGCAGTTTGCGTAGGGGCCGCCCGCGCGGCGATTTGCGATGGCCCGCTGATCGTTGATCATGATGTCGGCATCGAGGATCTCGCCCGTGGTCGTATTGTGCCACACGATCGTGACCGCGAACGCGAGCGGCTCATAGCCCGGGTCGTCCACGTCCGCGCACGGATCCCTCCAGGGGTCCAAGAATGCGATGGTATTGACGTTGCCGGTCGTGTTGAACTCGGCCCGCTTGCAGGTCGAAGGCTGGAGCGCCTTGAAGATCAGATTGGGGCTCGAACCCCCTCCGCAGTCGGCGTCTTGCCACTCGGCAAACGATGCATCGACGGCGCTTTGGACATCTTCGTACGTCATCCACTGCGAGCCCCGGGAATCGATTGCGTAGGAAAGGCAAGGCACGTTCCAAACGAGGAACTCGCCCTCCTCGACGCACGCGGCGGTCCCGACCTGCTGTCCACCTCCTGTCGTCATGCGGCAATAAGCGGACGCGTGGCTCGCGAAAAAGCAGCCGATGACCGCAAGCCCGAGACCTCCGTACCGGAGCACCCTGCCACGAGGGCGATCACTCATCTCGACCAAGTGCGTCTCCCGCGACGATCTCGCGAAGCTTCGAGAGCAGGTTGTCCAAGCGCTCCTTGACCGGCAGCGCGCCCGGGCTTCGTTCGAGGAGGCCCTTTGCGTTCCGCCGCATCAACATCAGCCCATCGCGGTTCTGCGTGACGGTATCGACGCCTTGCTCCCTTCGGATGCGCATCACGCCCTGTCCCATGCCGACCGGCCGGAAGGCGGTGTAGGGACCTCCGTCCCGCATGAAGACGAGCACGCGCTCACCAACGGCAAACGAAGGCTCTCCCTCGACCCGCATGGCGACGTCGCCGAGTTGACCGCCCAGTGTCTCGACGATCACCTCCTGCTCATCGGGGGCGCCGCCCCGGATTTCACGCTCGACCGCGATACGGTGCCAGGTGCCGAGCTGACCGTCCGCTCGTCGGAAAGACTCGGAAAAGAGCACCCTTCCGACGATGATTCGGTCTGCGTACGCGACCAGCTCCTGCAGGTCCAGCCCCTGAACGACGGAGCCCTTGGCCGGGCTCGCAACGAGAGCTACCACGAGGAGGGTGCCCGCCAGCCGGGGAAGCCACCTGAATCTAAGCATTTCTCCAACCTGCAGCCTCCGGTCCCCCCGGTCAAGCGATCCGTCCCACACGATCTCGATTGACAGTTTCCCCCAGAGTTTCGTACACCTCGCACCATGTATCAGGACCTGTTGTCCCGCCGTTTCCGATCGGCGCGTGGAGTGCTTTGCATCGTGGCATTGTGCGGCTGCGACGTCGCGAAGTTCACCGCCGATTCGACGGCGGGCCTTTTTGCGCGGGCGGCCCCTGCATTCGAATCGTACTGGGACTACGACCTCGCGGGCGAGGCCGTTCCGGCGACGATCGTGCAGCTCGAAGGCATTTTGCGGATCGTGCCCGACAACGACAGCATTCTGGCACAGCTGTCCCAGGCCTACATGGGCTACGCCTATGGTTGGGTGGAGGCCGACGTCGAGGCGCTCGAATTCGAGGAAGAGTACGATGAAGCGGACGTGCAGCGTCAGCGAATCCGGACGATGTACCTGCGAGCGATGGACCTGACACGGGATCGTATCCGGTTGCGTGACGAGGGCATCGACTACGCCGTCAAAGGGACCGTCGAGGAGCTCGACGCGTGGCTCCATGAGGCATTCCAGGAGAAGCAGGACGCGGAAGTTTTGCTTTGGCATGGGTACGCCTGGGGCTCGTACATCAACGCCGCGAAGGACGACATGGAAGCCGTCGCCGATCTCGCTTATGCCAAAGCGTTCGTCGAACGTTCAATCGAGCTCGACCCCGACTACTACCATGCCGCCGGCTATACGTTCATGGGTGTCGCTACGGCATCCGAAATGGCTGCAGATCTCGACGAGGCCAAGCTGTACTTCGAAAAGGCGCTCGACCGCACGGAGCGGCGCGCGTTGCTGACGCAGGTCAACATGGCGCGCTACTACGCGGTCAAGGCGGGCAATCGCGAGCTCTTCGACGCGCTTCTCGCCGAGGTGATGGAAGCGCAGGATCCACTTCCCGAGGCGCGGCTCTCAAACCGCATGGCCCGCGTGCGCGCCGCCATGTACCTCAAGAACGCGGACCAACTTTTTTAGTGTGATCCGAGGCCGCGACGGGTATTGTCCGAAGCCCCCCGGCTTTCGGTTGAACGGGCGCACATGAACACGAGACTCACCCCCACCCTAGCCCTCCTCCTCGCGGCGTTCGCAACCGAGCACCGTCAGGAAGGCCTCACCGAAGTAGAGCAGCCACTGTGAAGCGCATTCGCCGCTTTGATCGAGGATTGGCCCGGGGCGAGGCTGCCATCGCCGCGACCGTCCTGCTCCTCATGATTGCGGTTGCAGCCGCGCAGGCTGCCCTGCGCAACCTCACCAATCTCGATTTCGACTGGGCGAATCTCGTTCTCGAACGCATGGAGTGGGCTGACTCGTTCCTCCAAAAGGGAACGCTATGGCTGGCGTTCTTTGGCGCATCGCTCGCCACCTACGACGAGAGGCACATTGCCATCGACGTCCTCCCCCGACTCGCGCCGCCCCGTGCAAAGCAGTTCCTGCGTGCCATCCTCTGCCTCTTTGCGGGGATCACGTGCTTCTACCTCGGCCGGGTCTTCTGGCTTTCCGTCCTCAACAATGCACGCGAGATCCCGCTCGAGTACTCCGTGCTCGGGGTTACCGATCAGATGACCCACATCTGCGACGCGCCCGCGAACGTCTTGGCGGAGGCGGGCCTGCCGAGGCCGGACATCTTTTGCGCGGTGAGGAGCGTGCTCGATGTCTTCGGCGTCCAAATGTCGACTCCAGACGTTGCCCTGCAGCTCATCGTACCGGCGATGTTCATCTTCATGGCGGCCCGCTTCATCCTTCGTGCCGCGGCAGCCTCGGTCGCCTTCGTGACGAATCACTATCCCGAAGACCCGAAGGGGCGGGACTGAGCGATGGACGGATTTTGGATCGTTCTCTTGACCGTGCTCGCCCTCATCGGCGCGCCGCTCTTTGCGATCTTCGGGGCAGCCTCGATGCTGCTGTTCGGCGATTTGGTCGACACGAGCATCACCGGCACCGCCAACGACGTTTTCAGTGAGAAATTCGCCGATTCACCGCTGCTCGTAACCATTCCGCTGTTCACGTTCGCGGGCTACCTGATGGCGGAGAGCGGAACGCCACATCGGTTGGTCAAAGTATCGCGGGCCTGGCTCGGCTGGATGCCGGGTGGCTTGGCGATCGTCTGCCTGGTCGCGTCGGCTTTCTTCACGACCTTCACTGGGGGCAGCGGCATCACGATCGTCGCGATTGGCGGTCTTCTGTACCCGGCTCTCGTCGCGGACAAGTACAAGGAGAATTTCTCCCTCGGCTTGGTCACGACCGGCGGCTCGCTCGGCCTGCTGTTCCCGCCGAGCGTCCCGATGATCATCTACGGCGTCGTCGCCGGCATCATGATCGAGAAGCTATTCTTGGCGGGTCTGATTCCCGGTATCATCAGCGTCGCGGCGCTGGCCGTCTACAGCTCGATCACTGGCGTCAAGCAAAAGATGCGCCGCACCCGCTTCGATGCCGGGGAAGCGCTCAAGTCGCTCTGGGAGGCCAAATGGGAGGCGCTTCTTCCCGTCGCGCTTCTCGGTGGGATGTACAGCGGACTTCTCCGCATCCACGAGGCCGCCGCATTCACGGCGATCTACACGCTGATCATCGAGGTGTTCGTCTACCGAGACGTCAGCTTTCGAGGCGATCTCTCGCGGATCATCCGGGAGTCGATGACGCTGGTCGGAGCGATCCTGGCCATTTTGGCGACCGCGATCGGGTTTACGGCGTTCCTCATTCAGGCGCGCGTGCCGATGATGATCCTCGACGCGATGGAAGGCTACATTACCTCCCAGGTGATGTTCCTGATCGCCCTGAACTTTTTCCTGATCGGCGTCGGCATGCTGATGGACATCTTTTCGGCGATTGTCGTCGTGGTGCCGCTCATCGTGCCCATTGCACTCAAGTTCGGCGTCGACCCCTACCACTTGGGCGTCGTCTTTCTGCTGAACCTCGAGATCGGCTATCTGACGCCGCCTGTCGGTTTGAACCTATTCATCTCGAGCTTCCGCTTCAATAAGCCGATCACCCAGCTCTACCGATCGGTCTTGCCCTTCATCGGCCTGCTCGCGATTGCTCTGCTCATCGTCACCTACGTCCCGGCGCTGTCGACCTGGATTCCGAACATGCTTGAATCCAACGCGGTCAACCTCGCCGAGCCTGGTGAGGGCGGCGAGGGCGATGAAGCCGGATTGGATCTCGACGCTCTCGAGGGCGACGACGAGAACTTGGACCTCGACTCTCTCGACGGCGACACCCTCGAGGGTGACGACGATGAGGAGCTCGACCTCGACACCCTCGAAGGCGAGGAGGCGGAGCCCGACCTCGACGCTCTGCAAGACGGTGGCCAGGAACCACCCGACTCGGACTAAACCCGGACGAGGGTCGTCGAGGCCTCTTGCAGCACTGCGAGGCGGTAGGCGATATCCCCGGTGATCTGTCCCGGCGCGCTCGCGAGCGCGTTCACCCGCTGGAGCAGCCAACCGAGACGGCGTTCGAGGTCTTCACGGGTGAGCTCGAGCTTCTTGTGGGTCTGAGCGGGCGCCAGCTTCTTGCGGCGGGCATCGAGGTAACCAGGATCGCCTGAAGCGCGCTCCTCACGCTCGTGCCTCGTGAGCAGGGTGGCCGAGTGGACCTCGAGCAGTGGGGAGTCGCTCGATACGATCGCGGGGAATGGAGTCGGACTGTTGACATCGACCACGCGGGTGAAGTGCTGAGCCCAGCAGTGATCCTCGCCTCGGCTCGTATCGCTGATACCGACGACCTCGACGCCGGGCTCGCCCACACGCTCACAGAGCTCTTTGAGGCGCTTGATCTTGGCCTCGCCACTGTTGATGTGATCGAGTGTCGAGTAGTGAACGTGATCGACTCCAAGGGCCTCGCCCGCCACCTCCACGGTGGGCCTCGGTGAGGCGCTGGTCAGCACGATCTCGATTCGCGGCCACTCGGCGCGGACCCATGCGAGATCCTCGCGATCGATCACCTGATCGGGCTCATGCCGATCCCAGATGCGCCGTGCGAGCATGCGGAGCACCTCCTCAGAGGCGGTTTCGAGGTGGCGAAGCAGGGTGATCTGCGGGACGCGTTGCGCCGCGCGAACGGGGTCTGCGACGAAGCGCCGGAACCCACGTCTTCGAAGCCAATCGAGATGTGCTGCGGCTTTGCCCCAGACACCGTAATACAAGCCCGGGTAACCCCAGATCCTCAGGCTTCTGGCTAGGTACTTGGCGGTCTTTCGGGGGTGGTTCCAGTCGAGTAGGAACTTCCCGACCTGCTGCCGAGCCTCGATCCGACCGAAGTGCTCGCGGCCGTAACCTTGATAGGCACAGAGCTCCCAGCCGAGGTCCTCCCCGAGGTCGCGGCCGAGGTGAATCGTACGGTCGAGGTCGAGAACCAAGTACCGGGTGCTCGGCGTCAACACTCGGGCGCAGAGCTCGCGAAACGACGCCACCTCGCCGTGGTGCACCAGCCGGCTCACCAGGCGATTTGGAGCTCGATTGGTTCGCGCCTGAATCGCCATGCCTGCACTATGGGGCTACCGCGCGGCGTCGTTTGTAAAAGTTAGGTCATACTAATGCGACAACTCCGCACGCTCAAACACCCAATCGCTCCGCCGTGCCGAGGAACTGGTGAAGCCAGTAGCTCACGAGGATGGCTCGCGCCGACCATGCCATCGTCCTCACCCAGTTGGTGTTCACAAGGAAACGCCAAGCACCCTCGTCGAATCCCGATGCGAGCCGCGAGTGCATGGGAACCTGAAGGAGAAAGGTCGATGCCCAGATGAGCACGACCAATCCGATGCCGAGCCAAATCTGCCACGGCGTTTGAACCCTCAGCGGCGCCCAGAGAAGGGCGGTTGCCGAACTCGCTTCGAGGATCATCAGCGGTGCAACGATGACCGTGATCGCCGCCGAGTGGTGGGCGTGGAACCCTGAAAACGAGCCCGGGTCGACCTCCCGGAACGAAGGATATTGAACGAGTTGAACGAACCAGATGATGCCGGTCATCGCCCAGGTGGTGGCGACTTGGATGAGGAGCAGGCTATTCATGAGCGCTGTGGGCTCGAACCGGCGTGAGCCGCGAGATGCTCTCGACCACCGGAGGATCGAAGTGCACATCGACCTGCGGAAAAGCGATCACGATACCCCGCTCCTTGAAGGCCCACCAGATCGCCTCGTTGAGCTCCGAGAGCTTGATCCGCGCCCACCAGGGGTCGTCCATCCAGACGGCCACTTCGAAATCGACCGAGCTGTTGCCGAACCCGAGCAGAAGCACCTGGGGCTGGTACATGGGCAAGTCGGTCTTGATGCGACCCGCGACCGCCTCCAGCACCTCGCGGACGAGTCTCAGATCGGAGTCGTAGGTCACGCCGACCTGAGTGCGCACCCGGTATGCGGCATCATCGAGCGTGAAGTTCTGCACGATCGACTGGACGAGCACCGAATTTGGCACGATCACGTCCTCGCCATCGCGTGTCCGAGCAATCGTTGCGCGAATTCCCATCCGCAGGACTTTGACGACTCGTCCCTCGACCTGGAGGACGTCGCCCGGGGTAATCGCGCGCTCGATGAGGAGGATGACGCCGGAAACGAAATTCTGCGCGATGTTCTGCATGGCAAAGCCCAGGCCAACTGCAAAGAAGGCTCCTGCTGCGAACAGCGCGCTCAGGTTGATGCCGACCGTACGAACCGCAATCCCGAAACCCACGAACAGGAGGAGGTAGTGGAGCAGCCGGCCCGTCACTGCCACGCTTCCTTCGTCGGTTACCCCGCGCGCGGAGAGCCACCGCCGGAGTCCGCGCTGGGCGAGTCGGGACACGAGAAGGGTCAGGACTACGATGAGCGCAGCCATGATCAGCGTAGCAACGCTGATCGGAGTGCCGGCAACCTCGAAGAGCGTCGTCTTGAGAATGCTCATGGCGGTCTTCAGAGTGCCCATCCGTGTCGCCTGCCTTTCGACGGAAGACTCGCCGATCGAGCTCGTCTTCCGCTAGTTCCCGACAGAGGAGCCCATGTTATGACCTTGACTACGGACGCCCTGACGGTCACATCCCACGCTATCCATGGCCAAAGGCGCTCTGAGCATGTTACGCCGCGCCGCCAAGGGCACCTCTTGGTCACAGTTCTTGGACTATGCGTCGCCGGCTCTCTTCGATGTGATGCCGATGCGGGCCCTTTTCGCTCAGGGAAGAGAGTTTATCTCGAACGGCTCGGATGCAGGCCGCTTCGCTCGGACTTGTGACGAAATCGCTCTGCTGCTCGCCGAGCGGGGCGTCGCTGTTCAGATCGGCGCCCCTGTGCCAAGCGATGAAGAACAGCGGCTCACCGAGCTGCCGGAAAGCAGTCGGCGACGGGTCGGGCAGCATGTTCTCGAAATCTATTTTGGACAGGTATTCGCCGGCGACCATGCAGTTCTGGACCTACGCGCCGACGCGTTTGCCACGGGGGACGCCGACGTTCTTCTCTGGCGACCACGCGCCTTTTACGTGCAGTGGCAGCCAGACTTTCTCGACGGCCTTCGTGCTCTCTACGCCGGCTTTTACAAAGATGATACAGCCCAGTTCGAACGCGGGCTCGCTCAACTCGGGCTCGAGGATTCAGGAGAGGTTCTGCTCAGCCATCTCGGCAGCGGCGACCAGCGAAAGGTCCGCTTCGAGACGAGCGCGTTTCACTCGAGCTTTCACGAAACCTTCTTGAGCTGTCGCGACAAGGGGGTGGCGCTTCATCGAAACTTCCTCGCCTTGGGCATCTACCTTGTCTGTCTATACGAGGTGCTCGAGTCGTTGGGGCTCGAGTTCGACGTTCGCGATGCGTTCGAACGAATCCAGGTGTGAAGGGTAGGGGCCCTATCGGTCGGCCTGCAGATGTGCCTCGACGAACCAGAGCATCTTGTCGGAGCCTCGAGAAACCTCCGTGAAGAGGTCGGCGGTGTCCGCGTCTCCATGCTCTTCAGAGGTCTTGATGGCGGCGCGTATGGAGCTGCCAAACGCTGAAAGCGCTTGGGACAGCGCATCGACATGCTCCTTCCCGTTCGTGACTTCCAACCCGTAGGGCGGCAGCTTGGACTTCTTGACGACGGTCTGAAGCGAACCCTCTGCGACGCCGCCTAGGATCACGGCACGCTCCGCGATGAGATCGACCCACGCGGTGGCTTCCGCATAGACCTGGTCGAAGAGCTCGTGGAGCTGAATGAAGTCCGGGCCTTTGACGTTCCAGTGAGCTTGCTTCGATTGAAGCATCAGATCGATGGCGTTCGCGAGATTTGCATTGAGCAGCTCGACCATCGGCTTTCTCGTTTTCTCGGGGAGGTCGTTCTTGGTTGGATAGCTTTTCATCGTCAGACTCTCTTTCCTCAGGCCGCGTTCAGGGTGGGCTCGCCTCGACTCCATCCACAGGCTGTAAGCTCTCCTGTCTGAAGCGCGTCGAGCACTCGTAGCACTTCGTTCACGTTTCTGCCGACCGAAAGGTCGTTCACGCTGACGAAGCGGATGATTCCCTCCGGATCGACGATGTACGTCGCACGCAGGCAGACGCCGGCGTCCTTGTGGAGGATGCCGAGCGCCGTCGAAAGCTCGCGCTTCGTGTCGGCTAGCATCGGGAAGGGTAGACCCTTGAGGTCTGGGTGCTCATTGCGCCATGCCAGGTGGACGTAGTGCGTGTCGGTGCTGGCGCCGAGCACCTGGGTGTTGCGCTCTGCGAATTCAGTGTGCTTGCGCCCGAACTCCGCGATCTCGGTCGGGCAGACGAATGTGAAATCCATCGGCCAAAAAAAGATGACTCGCCACTTGCCGGGGTACGTCTCGTTCGTTACTTCCATGAATTCTTTGCCCGGCTCGGTGCTGACCACGGCCTGCAGCTCGAACTCGGGGAATCGATCACCAACGGTTTGCATTTGTTCCTCCTTATTGGAATTTGTCTAGGTTTAGAAGCTATCTAATTTACAGTGAAAAAAAACAGAAACTAGCCGGCCCAGCCTCTCTCAGCGTGCCTTCCCGCGAAGCACCACCTGGTAGTCGCGAATGTCAAAGCCCTCGACCTGCTCCACACGGGATACCTTCAATGCATCCCAGGGCAGATCGTAGACCTTGCCGGTTTCCTCGTCGATCACGTGATGGTGTCTCTCGACGTTCGGGTCGAACACGACTCGACCCCCGATCAGCGCGAATCGGCGCAAGAGGCCCTTTTCCACGAACAGGTTGAGCGTGTTGTAGACGGTGGCCCTCGAGACCATCGGGAATGCTGGTTTCACGCGCGCCCACACGTCATCGGCGGAGGGATGCTCAGCGGTGTAGAGGACATATTGCGCAACAGCCACCCGCTGGGCGGATGGCTTGATTCCATGCGTTTCGAGCCGGGATGCAACGCTTGGTTTCATGCATTTAGAATAGGTCTAAATCTAGATCTCGTCAACCCCTTTTTTCGCCCTGCTCCCCCACTAGGGAGTGACGATGTTGAACGTGCCCTTGGGCTTGTCGATCAATCGAAAGAAGGAGACCAGGTCGAGCCGGCTTCCGTCGATGTCCAAGTCGTCGGAAAACAGGGTGTCCTTGAGGCCTGCCTTACCGGTCAACATCTTGAGATAGAGGTCGTGTGTGATCTTCATGGTTACGTTCGCGTCAGGGTCGGGGTCGCGCTTGTAATGGCGAAGGACCGAGTTTTTCAGCTCGAGGACGTAGCTCTCGCCGAGGTCCGTGAAGACGAGATTGACGATCATCTCCTTGCCTTCGGCCTTCGGTGCATTCAAGCGGGCGGCCATCGCCGTGAGAAAGCTGTCCAGGGGCGCGTACTTGATCATGTCCCAGGACGCCGCCAGATCGATCCCTTCCGTTGGGCCGCCGTGACGAAGCTCGAAGGCTCCCGTCAGGTATTCGTCGCGCCAAGGCCCTGATTCGGCCTGATAGCCGAGCTGGTCATAGGCCTTTGCGAGCAGCTCCCGCGCCCCCTGGTTGTTCGGATCCGCGAACACGAGATGGTTGACGACCTCCGCGACCCATCGGTATTCGCCTTTGTCGTAGGCAGCCTGTGCGTTCTTCAAGAGGTTCGCCGCACCGCCTGCCAGCTCGACGTACTTCGCGCCAGCCTCCGCGGGTGGAAGCGGATCGAGGTTGGCGGGATTGCTGTCGTACCAGCCAAAGTAGCGCTGGTACACCGCCTTCGCGTTGTGCTTGAGCGTTCCGTAGTAACCGCGGTTCGCAAACGAGGTGTTTAATGACTCGGGAAGCTCGAGCTCCTCGGCGATCTCGCGCGGCGTGGCGCCCTCGAGTGCGAGTCTCAGCGTTTGGTCGTGGATGTACTTGTACAGATCGCGCTGCTTTTCCAAGAAGTCGACGATACGGTCGTGGCCCCAAATCGGCCAGTGGTGGCTGCCGAAGTAGACCTCCACATCCGGGAACATTTCGATGATCTCGTCGATGTAGCCGCTCCACTTGATCGCGTCGCGGACCTGGGCGCCGCGAAGCGTGTAGAGATTGTGCATGGTGTGCGAAACGACTTCGGCTCCACAGAAGGTCTTCAAGTCGGGTAAATAGAACGTCATCTCGGACGGAGCCTCCGAGCCGGGCGCATTTTGGAAGATGAACTTCACCCCATCGATCATCATTTCCGAGCCCGTCTTCGTGACGATCTCGCTCGGAGGGAGCAGCCCGAACGTGCCGTACACCACCCCTTTTCCGAGTCCCGTGTCGATGTGACCGCGCTCCCCTTTGGGCAATCGCGGCCCCATCATGAAGAGCGACCGCCGTGCCATCGCAACGCCGGCAATCACGTTCTCGCTCGTGGCTTCTTCGAGGAAGAACTCCGGCGCGATGATCGGAACCTTTCGCTCCGCGACCTCCTCGGCAGAAATCACGCCGAGCACGCCGCCGAAGTGGTCGATGTGGCTGTGGGTGTAGATGATGGCAGACACGGGCTTGTCGCCGAGGTGCTCGCGTGCGAAGGCCATCGCCTTCGCGCCACTCTCTTTGGCCGTGAGCGGGTCGACGATGATCCAGCCCGTCCTGCCCTCGATGAGCGACATGTTGGCGAGGTCAAAGCCGCGAATCTGATAAACTCCTCTTGTCACCTCGAACAGTCCGTGGACGTTGTTCAGGCGGGCTTGGCGCCAGAGGCTCGGATTTGCGCTCACGGGTGCGTCGCCTTCGAGGAAAGCATATGCAGGCATGTTCCAAAGCTGTTTCCCCTCATCGTTGGAGATACTGAGCTCCGGGTCGCTCGCAACCAGCCCGCGCTTTGCATCTTCGAAGTCTTGTGGATCCGACAGCGGCAGGCTCCCGCCCATAGCCGCGTTGAGCGTTGCGGTGGCTGCAGTCGCGGACGTATTGCCCGCGACGTCGGGTGGCAAATTTGCGCCCTCGTACTTCGGGGCTTCCTTCGTTTCGGCACAGCCTCCCAGCGAGACGGCTAGAATCATCGACATTGCCATACAGCGGTTCATGAAATCTCTCCTGCGGCGGGGATCGAGACCCTATCGAAATACCGCTGAAAGTGAAACCTCAATGGCGCGCGATCGTCAGCGTGCCTGCCACCTGGGAGCGCGCTTTTCGATGAATGCTCTCGGCCCCTCTTGGGCATCTTCTGTGCGCATGTTCCTTTGAAACGCCTCGAAACCCTCGCGCCAGAGGGTGGCCTCATCGGCCGAAAAAGCGCGAGCTGCGAGGTTGCGGCTCGCTTGTACGGCAAGTGGCGCGTTCGATGCAATCTTCCGAGCGAGCAGCAGCGCCTCGTCGAGCACCTGGTCGGGCTCTACCAGGCGATTGACCAGGCCGAGCTCGTAGGCGCGCTCTGCGGTCAGCGGTTCACCCGTGAGAATCACCTCCATCGCCTGGGTCATCCCGATGGCTCGGGGAAGACGGAACAAGGCGCCGGCGACTGCGATCAACGAACGCTTCACCTCGGGAAGACCGAACAGCGCTTCCTCAGAGGCGACGATGAGATCGCACGAGAGCACGATTTCGCAGCCGCCCGCGAGCGCTGGGCCATGGACGGCCGCAATGAGGGGCTTGCTGCGTTCGCGGTGGACGATCCCCGCGAAACCCCCTTTCTGTGTGGCCGTGCTCCCCGCGTTCCCGGCGGCGATCTCCTTGAGATCCGCGCCGGCGCAGAACACGGTGCCGCTCCCCCTCAACACGGCGGCCCAAAGCGACTCGTCGGTTTCGTACCGGTCGAGCGCCGCCTCGATTCCGGTGGCCATGGCCCCGTTGATCGCGTTTCGCGCCTCGGGCCTGTTCATCGTGATGATGGCCACGTGGTCTTTCGTTTCAAACTGCACGCTCATTCAATCTTCTCCTTCGTAGACCAAGGTTCGCGCGCCGCGCGGGCTCGGGCAACCGCCGTCAGGGCGGACGCCGGAATCGAAGAAAGAAGTTCGTCTCGAGAAGCTCCGTTTCCTCCTCGAAGCTGAACCCAGCGTCCTGCACCTCGGCGACCACCGTTTCTTTGCCGGCTCGAACATGTCTGAGAAGGGCTAGGCTAGTCTCTCCCTCGATCCGCTCGAAGTCGACGAGCACCAGGACACCCCCCGGGCGAAGGGCTCGAAGCACGGAGCGCATGTAGGTCCTCGGGTACTCGAGGTGATGGTAGGTGGAGCACATGAATGCGAGGTCGATGGAGGCGGAGGCCAGCCCCGTGGCCCGCTCCTTTCCTTCGACTACGGTGACGTTGCGCAACCCCTCCGTCTCGACCCGCTCCCGAAGCCGATCGAGAAAATCGGGCGCGATGTCGACCGCGAAGACCGTACCCGAGGCACCCACTCTCTTTGCGATCTCCCCGGTGAACACGCCCGTGCCGGCGCCGATGTCAGCGACGCGCATTCCCTCTCGCAAGCCGATCGCTTCTACGATCTCGACGCGGCGGCGGAAGACCTCCCGGCGTTCTGCCTCGAGAATGGGGATGTACCTGTCGAGCGCATTGGGTTCGAAGTAAGGCGCGTTGACGTTCGGGCGGACGCTCGATTCCTTGACTTCGATTGCGACCGGAGCGGCGATCGTTTCCTCGGCACCACTCGAAGACGCTACAGTCGTCGGTTGCTCGGAGGCTCGAGCGCAACCGAGTGTGAGAAGCGCGATGCAACCGATTTTCCAGCTCTTGGGCCCGGTTTGCAGCCTCAAGCGAACCATTGCTTTTGCTGTTCCTCGAGCGCCTCGTGCATCATCTGCTCGAGCGCCATGACGTGGAACCTGTAGTGCTTCGCAAGCTGGGCGGAGAAGCGCGACTCGTGGAAGCAGCGGACGAAGATCTCCAGACGTTTCGAGCGTTTCCGAAGCAGCATCGCGAGTCGAAAATTGAGCGTGTCGACGTCGGTCCCGAAGATGAAGACGGGCGGATGGGGCACGTCCTCGAGCAGCTCGTCGAGCCGGTCCCAGACCGTAGGATCCTCCGCATCTCCATCGATCACGTCGATCGGGAAACTCACCCGCTGGGTCTGGATGTTGAACGCCGCCACGGCGTTCCTGGCGTTCCGATCGATGATCACGACGCGTTCGAGCTCGTCGCTCGCCTCTTGTCGCAGATGCTCGAGCATCGTCTGACCGAATCGTCCGAAGCCGACGAGAACCACGACATCACGTCCTGCGGTCTCGCGGAAGCGTCGAGCCAGGTGCTGGTCGTACAGTCGGTCCGCCGCGATGTGGTGCATGTTGAAGGCTCTGATTCGTTGGCCCTCGGTGTCACCCATGAGGCGATCCATCTCCCTCTTCATCCGAAGGTCGTCGATGTGGGCGACGATCGACATTTTCGGGACCAGCTCCAGCACGGCCCACGCGGCTTCTAGATTCACCAGATCGTCTCCGGTCAGCAAGGCCACTCCGCGTGCTCGGTGCAGAGACAGCAACTCGAAGGTCGCGGGGTCCCGAATGTCGGAGCAGACGTATGGCGCGCCGAACTGGTTGCGCGCCTTGGCGAGGAGACGCTGGCTTTCCTGACTGTCGACCAAGAGCACCCGCGGATTCTTTTCGATCGCGTAGAGGCTCTCGAGGAACAACTCTCCGAGGCGGCCGACTCCGACTACGATGATGTGGTCTCGAAGAGCATGGCGTTGGATCCAGCCAGGCCGAAGCAGACGGAGCACGCTTTCCACCACCACTCCCGCGGTCACCAGCGGAGCTAGAAAGTACGCGAGCCACAGTCCGACTCGCGCGCCCGCCGGGCCCGCGACCGGCACACCGAGGTCGAGACCGCCGAGGACGAACAACCCGAGCGAGTAGTAGACGTGCGTCAGGATTCCGGCCCCCACTACATCGGGCCGATCCGAAACCGCGACACCATGCCGGAACGCGTAGAGTGCGAGGCCGAACGCCGACGACGCCAACGCCATCCGCCAGAGCCAGCCGATCGACGTTCGCATCGCGGTCAGATTCCCAGGTTCGCGAGGCTTTCGGAAAGGTTGCGGAGGACTTCGGCGAATTTCGGGTGTGAGCTCTCCAGGTCTTCGATCAGCGCGTACACGCGCTCGCCCAAGACCCCGTCGGGGGTCGGAGGCTTGGCGTCACTCGGCGAAAGCGCGCTCCGAATGTCTTGCATCGCCTCGATGAGCGCTTCGCGATCCTCTGCGCCGAGCTCTTCGGTCGAGTCGAGCTGCTCGTGAAGGGCGTCGAGTGCCTCCTGTAGACGCTTTCGCGGCATCAGCTTCATCTTGACGCGCTCGACCCTCCGAAGGAAGCGAAAAAAAGGGTCGAGTCGTTTGATGCAGCAGGCCCTGCGACCCTCCAGGGGTCAGCCGTGATAACGTCCCCGGGGAGGTTTCCATGCACCCACTCGAGCAAGTCATCAACCGTCCGGAGCCATTGTTGCTGATCGGTCATTCGGGAGAGGATCGGTTTCCCGGATTTTCCTACAACGCGTACACTCGCCACGGAAAGAAGTTCTATTGCTTGGACATGGGAGACCTTCCAGCTTCTCGCGGACCTACCGAGGGCGGAAAGGTCTACCACTCGGTTGCCGAGCTTCCCGACGATCGAGGTGATCTGGCCGTGATCTGGGTTCGCCCAAAGACGGCGCCCCTCGCAGTGGACGTCGCGCGCGAGGCGGGTTGCAAACGGGTGTGGTTTTCCTTCGGAACGGGTCATCCAAAAGCCGTTGCACACGCGCGAGAGCTCGGCATGGAGGTCGTCGAGATCGGTCGCTGTCCGGTCCTGTACCTGGACGGTAAGCCGGCGGCGTGTAAGGCTCACGCCCTGCTCACCAAAGCGTCCGGGCTCTACCAGCGTCCTCCGCAGACCGACCCCGACGCCAAGCGCCGCGAGCTATTCTGAACGTGAAACACCATCGTCAGCGCGCACTCCGAATCATACTAGCAGGATCGCTAGCCTGTGGTTGCGGAAGCTCGAAGACCGAGTCGCTCCCAGCTCCTGGTGTCGATGCGGGCACCGACTCCGGTGTGGACTCGGGCATGGACTCGGGCATGGACTCGGGTATGGACTCGGGTATGGACTCGGGCGTTTCGGAGTCGCGCATCTTCGTCACCAACACGGTTCAAAACGCTGACTTTGGCGGCATCGCCGGAGCGGATGCGCTATGCGCCGCGCAGGCGGCCGATGCCGGTTTGCAGGGTGAGTTCAGGGCATGGCTTTCAACGCAATCCTCGTCGGTCTCAGATCGCCTCACACACGTGAGCGGTCCTTATGTCCTCGTCGATGGGACCATGGTTGCGACCGATTGGGACGATCTGGTGGACGGCTCCATTCTTGCGCCGATCAACCGGGATGCGAGCGGGCAGCTTCGCACCGGTGACGTTTGGACGGGAACCTTGGCCACCGGTGCGTCTTATCCCAATGATGATTGTGCGGGTTTTACGAGCAGCACCGGCGGCATCGGGCTCTGCGGAACTACCTCCTCGATCACTGCCATCTGGACCGAGAACATCACGCCGTCTTGCAACACCCTACTGCGCCTCTACTGCGTCGCGCAGTAGCCCGCTCATCTTAGAAATCCCTTGGGGTCTTCCTCACTTGCGGATACCCTCTTTGGGGAGGGCCTCCGAGATGCTGTCACCGAAGAAGATGATTCCGAAGCTGTTCGTAGCGGCCCTGCCAATGACCGGGGTCGGCTGTGGTGGCGACAGCCCCTCGGAGAACCTCGCGAAATCGCTGAATGCATTCTGCTTGAAGTTGGTGGAGTGCTTTCCACAGTACGTCGACAACCCAGACGTGTGTACCGCCGACTACGTCGAGTATTATCGAGAATACATCGAAACCATCTCCGGCGGGTGCATCAAAGTGATCGCGAGCTACTTCCGATGCTTGAGCAAAGCCACGTGTGAGGAGCTCGACAACGGAGACTACTACCAGTGTTATCTGGACCTCGAAGACGATTTCATTCGCCAGTGCGGCCCCTAGCCGGCTAGCTGCCCATAGCGGCGAGCGACGAAAACCGCGATCAGGATCCAGGCGAGGCTGATGGCGACGTTCGTGCGTGCAAAGTCGGTCGGGCCGAATGCTAGCTGGTGCGTCCCGACGTAAACCAGGGTCGCCGCAAGGACATCGCCTACCCGAACGAAGAAGGTGTCGACGGCCTGCTTGGCCTGAAACTTCTCATCGTGGTTGGTTGGCAGCCAGAGCATCGCCCTCGCCGTATTCATGATCGAGTAGTCCGTTGCATTCTCAGCCGTCTTCAAGCTTCGAAACGCCGCGAAGCCGTAACCCATCGCAATCAGCCCGTAGTTGCCGAGCGCGATGATAGGCAAGGCGAGTAGCAGACCAGCGATGCCGAGGTACTTGACGATGCGCGACGCGATGAGCGCCTGTACGACGACGGCCACGATGTTCACCCAGAAAAAGAAGTCACCGTAGAAGATCCCGAAGAAGCGACTCATGAACTCGCCCGTATCAAGACTGGCGTCGACCGCGAGCGCCTTCGTCAGAGCGGTGCTTGCGCGAGTCTCCGCAAAGGTGCTCAGGAGATACTCACCCGTGCTGTTGACGAGGTTGAGCAATACGAGAAGGAAAGCGATGAGCGTGAGGTAACGGCTGCGAATGACCAACCTGAAGCCGCCAGAGATCGATCTCTCGCGGTGGGCGCCGGCTTCCCGATCGTGTGGCACACCGTCCGGGCGGGACAGGACCGCGCGATAGACGAGCAGGTGGACCAGCAAGAGCCCGGCGGACACCTGCATCAGGCTTGCGGGTGAAAGGCCGGCCTCGAAAAGGCGCCCTGCAACCCACGCCCCGACCGGGGCGCCGATCGTCGCGCCCACGGCGATCAAGGGTAACAACCGTTCGCCCGTGGGGATGGAGTAGATGTCGTTCGCGAAGGACCAGAACTGCGCGACGATGGCAACGTTGAAGATTCCCACCCACACGAAGAAGGCAAATCCGAGCATGGGTATCTCGGCCCAATACCCGAGGATGAAGATCTCGATGCAAAGCACGAAGAAGACGGTGACGCCGAAGATCAGGCTTCGCGTCGCGGTGCGCGACGCGAAGTAGCTGTAGATGGGTACCGCCACCATCAACAGGAGCGCCTGGCAA
Organism: uncultured delta proteobacterium; assembly: GCA_963792825.1. Lineage (GTDB taxonomy): Bacteria > Myxococcota_A > Polyangia > Polyangiales > Houyiibacteriaceae > SG8-38. The sequence continues at coordinate 1,415,652 of CAWBXS010000002.1, forward strand.
GCCGCCGCATATGCCTTCAGCTCCGCGCCTCCGGTGGTCAAAATCAACGGCTCGCGAACGGTCTTGATCACATAATATGCGACCAGCACGACGAAGACATTCAGCGTCATCAGGCAGGCGGTCCTACCTTCTCCCTGACGCACGTCACCGAAAACTCGAAGCGCAGACTCGAACCGCGTCCGTGAGCCAGCGAGGTCACGACCTTGGGCCGAAGTCATCGAGGCACCTTACGCTCGAAGGCCAACCGAACCAAGGAATCGCCCGACCTGCGATGACCCACGGCCGACGGAGCTCTAGTCGGGTTCAAGGTTGCTCGAAGAGCCCGGCCGCACCCTCGGACCACAGCGAAGAGCCGAGTATCACCGCGCAAAGAACGAATCGGCCCATCAAGAACCGATCCGCGCCGTGAAGGAGGCAGGGCCTTCCTGCTGAAATGCCGCAACTCACCGGTTGAGTCTCGCAGAGGAGAGGTCTAATTGAGCATCATGACCGACATTCTGCATTACGAACGCTCCGGCGGGATCGCCACCGTCAAGATGGACGACGGCAAGGTGAACTGCATGTCTCTCGCCATGATGGCCGAGCTGAATCGCTCGCTGGACCAGGCACAGGAGGACCGCGCAGCCGTCGTGATCACTGGTCGCGAGGGGATGTTCTGCGGTGGATTCGATCTCGCCACGTTCAAGCAAGGCGGCGAGGCGTTGTACCAGATGCTCAAGGCCGGCGCGGAGCTCGCGGAACGCGTCATGGCCTTTCCGAGGCCCCTCGTAACGGCCTGGAGCGGTCATACCGTGGCGATGGGAGTGTTCCTCGGGATCAGTGCGGACGTGCGCCTCTGCGCCGCGGGTCCCTTCAAGATCGTCTGCAACGAAGTGGCGATCGGTCTCACGCTCCCTCGCTTCGCGATCGAAGTCGTTCGACATCGCTTGACGCCAACACATTTCAATCGCGCACTCGTCACGGCCGAAACCTATTCGCCCGAGAGGGCTGTCGAAGCGGGCTTTGTGGACCAAGTCGTTCCCGCCGGCGAGTTGTTGGCGCATGCCACCACGGCTGCAACCGCCCTCACCCAGCTAAACGCAAAAGCACACGCTGAAAGCAAGCTCCTGGTCCGAGAACGCGCGCTGGTGGCCCTCCGCGACGCGATCGAGAGCGAGCTCGGGTCCTTCGAGACATTTCAGAGCACGATTGGCAAGGCGATGAAAGTCGCCGGTTAGAGCGGTCAGGGCCTGTACTTCTTGTCGATCGCTACAGCGCCTTCCGGCAAGCGGCTGAGAAGCTTTCGGTAGATCGGTCGCTTAGCCTTCTTGTCGGTGACGCCTGCGATGGCGTCGGCATAGCTCAGACTTTCGAAGGACGCGCGGGTCGTCTGGATCGTTCCAATCGTCTTCCCCCGGTACAGGAAGACCTGTTCGAGGCCATCGACGCCAGATAGGCGAGCATACACGAGCGGGGCGGTATAGAACGCAGCAAACATCATGGCGTCGCTCACATCGGAGGACGGCGATGCGTCGGTGATGCCGACGGCCTGTTCCAAAACGTACGTGATCTTGATTCCGGCGTCGGTCTGCTCGACCGTCCTCATCTGCGTCAGCTCTTTCACTTGGTCGACGAGCGTTATGGGGTTCGCCTCTTCGGGCGTCGCAGCCGGTTTGGGAGCCGCCGCGGGCTCCACGGCTGCCGCGTGTTCCGAAGGCTCCTCGACGACACTGCGAGCTGGGTCATCAGGGGTGTTCTTGTTGGTCTGACAGCCAAGCAGGATCACGGCCGCAGCGATCACGGGTTCGATTCTAGCCACACTCTTCACTGGTCGTTCCTTCCGCGAAAGGCCACATCTTAGCCTTTCGGCCGAGCACGGGAAACATCAGGGCCAAAAGTCTCGGAAAATCTCCTGCCGCCAGAGCGATCTTGGCGCGTCGCGGAGCCTGGGGTAGCCTGCACATGCCCGTCGCCCAAGGAAGAGGCCCATGCATCGATCTGTCCATTTGCTACTCGTGGCCGCGCTTGCCCTCACTACGAGCCCGACCAACGCTCAGCCCTCGTTCATCGCGTTCGAGACCGGCCCCGTGAGACCGCTTGCGATCCGCGGTGGAACTCTCGCTGCCATCAACACACCCGATAACCGGTTGGAGACTTTCAATGTGCTCGCGAACGGAATCACTCCCAAGCGCTCGATTCCAGTTGGGCTCGAGCCCTGCGCGGTTGCCATTCGATCGGGGGCGACCGAAGCATGGGTGGTAAACCATTTGTCGGACAGCGTGAGCGTCGTGGACCTGACGGCAGGACGCGTGACACGCACCTTGCTCGTCGGCGACGAGCCTCGCGATATCGTGATCACCGACCCGGACGGCCCGGGTCCCCTTGGGGAACGCGCCTTCATCACGACGGCTCATCGCGGACAGCACCGTACCGACCCGTCGATCTCCGGGGTGCCCGGCGCCGGAGACCCCCAGCTGACGACGCCGAGCGTTCCCCGAGCCGACGTTTGGGTGTTCGATGCGACGAACCCGGGAAACGGGGTCGGAGGCACGCCGCTCAAGATAGTCGAGCTGTTCGGAGACACTCCGCGCGCGCTTGCGGTCAGCGCCGACGGAAGCTCGGTGTATGCCGCGGTCTTTCACTCCGGCAATCAGACGGCAGTCGTCAACGAAGGTCGGGTCTGCGACGGTTTTGGGACGAATCAATGCAACGGCGACGGCATTACCTCCCCGAACGGCCTGAGCAGTGGACGGCTGCCCGGTGGGAATCCGGGGCCTTCGACAAACTTCGCGGGCGATCCGGCGCCCGAAACCGGTCTCATCGTGAAGTTCAATCAAGCGTCGGGCCAATGGCGCGACGAGCTCGGACGCAACTGGAGCAACGGCATCCGCTTTTTTCTCCCGGACCTCGACGTCTTCGAGATCGACGCGGCGACGTTGAACCAAATCACGAGCTTTGCGCACGTGGGAACGATCAACTTCAACATGGTGGTCAATCCTGCAAACGGAAACGTCTATGTCTCGAATACCGACGCTCAAAACCTCAGCCGCTTCGAGGGCCCCGGCAACTTCGGTGGCTCGACCGTGCAAGGCAACTTGCACCAGGCACGCATCACGGTCTTAGAGGGGTCCAACGTATCCCCCGTCCATCTGAACTCCCACATCAATTACGCGATCACACCGGCGCCACCGGGCACGAAGGATCACAGCTTGGCCACGCCGCTGGACATGGTGGTGTCGTCGGACGGCTCGACGCTCTACGTCGCGGCCTTTGGATCCAGCAAGGTGGGGGTCATTTCGACTGATGACCTCGATAACGGTACCTTCGACCCGACCGTCGCGAGCGCGGGCTACCTGTCGGTGTCGGGCGGCGGGCCGGGCGGGCTGGCGCTCGACGAAGCCCATGGAAAACTCTACGTACTGACCCGCTTCGACAATTCGATTTCGGTCGTGGACTTGAGCACGGGCACCGAGATAAATCACTATCCGCTGCACAATCCGGAGCCTGACTCGATCGTCGACGGCCGGCCGATGCTGTATGACGCACTCAACACCTCCAGCAACGGGGAGGCATCTTGCTCGAGCTGTCACGTCTTCGGCGATTTCGACAGCTTGGCCTGGGACCTCGGCAACCCGGACGACGTCGTCAAGTTGAATCCGATTCCGATCAACTTCGGGAACGTGATTCAGTTCTTTCCAGTCGACACCTCCGGTTTGAACGGAACCGGGAACGTCGATGACTTTCACCCGATGAAGGGGCCGATGACTACTCAAACGCTGCGCGGATTGTCGACCAGCGGGGCCATGCACTGGCGCGGCGATCGGTCCAACGGCTTCTTTGGAACGAATTTCTTCGACGAGTCCACATCGTTCATGAACTTCATCGTGGCGTTTCCGGGCCTCGTCGGTGGTGATACGCCACCCACGGATTCCGGACTGCAGTCGGCCATGGCCGACTTCACGGCCTTTGCCCTTCAGGTCAGACTGCCTCCCAACCCGATCCGCGCGCTCGACAACAGCCTGACGTCGGCCCAGCAGGCGGGAATGGATTTCTTCGATGGGAGCACCGGGCAGCTCTCCGACGGCGCGGACATCCAAGGCTTTACCTGCCAGGGCTGTCACTCCCACGACCCGGGTCAGGGCTCCTTTGGAACGGGAAAGCTCGCGAGCTTCGAGGCTGAGCCGCAGATCATGAAGATTCCCCATTTCCGGAACCTCTATCAGAAGGTGGGTATGTTTGGCATGCCCAATGTGGCGTTCAACTTGCCCGGCGATGGGAGCCACCAGGGCAACCAGGTTCGCGGCACGGGATATCTTCACGATGGCGCAACGGACACGTTGTTTCGCTTCTTCACTGCAGACGTCTTTCAGAATCCGGGGCTCCTTTTCGGCGAAGCGAACGTCGGGTTCAACGGAGGTAATCCTCAACGCCGGGACGTCGAGCAAGCCTTGTTGGCGTTCGATTCGGATTTGGCGCCCATCGTGGGCCAGCAGGTCACGCTCGATAGCACGAACTTCGCAGAAGTGAATGGTCGGCTCTCGTTGCTCGAGCAGCGGGCAGGCACGACCTTCGCTTCGTTCGTGCTCGGTGGAGTCACGACCGAATGTGATCTGGTCGCCCACCACAAATTGGGGAGCTTCTCTCGCAGCTATCTCTATGACCCGACGACGAACACGTACATTCCGGACTCCGCGGCGGAGCCTCCGATCCCTGCCGCGGGTATGCGCTCGATCGCTCAGATCCCGGGTTACGTCACGACGTTCACCTGCGTGCCACCGGGATCCGGTGCGAGGATCGCGCTGGACCGTGACTGGGACGGGGTGTTCAACTACGACGAAACCCAAGAGAACACGGACCCTGCCAATCCGGGGAGCGTCATCGGCGCATGCAGCGATGGCATCGACAACGATGGGGACGGCTCCGTCGACCTGGCGGACTCCGGGTGTGCAAACGCCGCCGGCATCATCGAGAACCCCGAGTGCAGCGACGGCTTCGACAATGACGGAGACGGCACGGCCGACTTCGGCGGCGACCCTGATTGTGGCGGTCCTGCCGCAAATCGAGAGCTGGCCTCGCGCGATTGTCGGGCCAGCAGGACGAGTCCGCGGAACGGTGCGATTTGGCTCGCAGTGGTATTCCTAGCCTTGTGCCTGAGAACCCGGCGACAGCGGTGCTGATCACCGACCGCTGACCCTCTTAGTTCACGTGAAAGACGTCGTCGCTCAACTCGACATCGATCGATGTGTTTCGCCGGATCACGTCCGCGAGGGTCGTGCTCTCGACGTCGACGATCTCCTGAGGTGAGAGAATCGCCTGATACCAGTAGCGATCGCCGTCACGCAAAGCCTCGAACTGCATCTTGATGACGTTGTGCGCAAGCTCGCCGACGTGGCCGCCGGGGATCGGATCTTCGGCCAGCGCGCCTACCCACAGGTCGATGTCGTCTACGGTCGCATACACGGACGCCAGACGCGTCTGGACCTCCGGGTCACTGCTGACTTCGGCAAAGCTTGTCCTCGCCGGGAGGGCCACGGCAACACGGGCCATGTTGTAGCCAGGGAGGCCGTGGTCCCGGCCGCGCTGGATGTTGAGCGAGGCGAGATCGAAGCCCCCTGCTCCGGGAGGCCCGAACAAGAAGTTACGCACATCGTCTACCAACTCGGTGTCGATCCGCGAGCAGGCCTGACTGGCAAGCCCCCGAAGAATCGGCTCGATACCGCCTTCGTTCACGATTCGATCAGGGCGGAAGAAGGCATCCCGAAGCGCGAGGTTTCCCTGAGGGATCGTGCTCCCCGCTGCGTCGAGCCGCAACAGGGTCGGGCTCAACGCGCTGTGCCCAAATCGATAGATGGCGGTCGAGAACTCGTTCATGATCGCCGGGCTCGTGAGGTAGCGGTAACCCGAATAGGGCCTCAGCGAGTTGGGGCCGAGTAGCGCCGGCAAGAACTCGTTGTAGGTGATGGCCTGTATCAACGCGCCGACGATGCGTCGCGCCTCTTGATAGATCTCTTCACCGGTGAGCGTTGGATCGTTCGCCGCGATCTCCGCCGCCAACCGGTTGTGCTCGCGCACGAATAGCGTATGCACCGCGCTTAGACCGACCTGCTCATTTGCCCTCACGTCTCCACCGAGAAAGAGCTCGGGGCCCGTTCCCCCGGCATTGGGCAGACCGAGCGTGTTGAACGGAAGCAGATCACCGGTGCTCACCAAGAGCCGACCTGTGCCGTCGTTGGTCCGAAGCGCGGCTGCACGGACGTCATCCGAGCCATACACGTTCGATGCATCGATGAAGTGCGTGATTTGGTTGATCTGCTGGCGAGGATAGGCCGGATCGTTTCCGGTGCCCGGGTGATAGACGGACCTGTTGAAGTCGATCGTCGCCGTTCCCGTTCCCGTCGGGTCGAAGAAAGGATCCGCGGCCGGGACCGCGATCGGCTCCGGCTCCGCAGGGACTTGTCCCTCGGTCAAGTCGATGTCGTGATCGACGAACTGGCCCCACTGCCACAAGAAATCGCTCGCTCCCAGGGCGTTCGGCCCCGGCTGCGAGTCGGCGCAGAGCGCGTTGCTGACCTCGCGAGCCGACGCGCGTCCGATCCCCGTCATCGACGTCACTCCGTCGCCGTAGTCCTCCGGCATGAGTCGTCGGAGGGTCGTGTTCGCGGCACCGAGCCTGAAGTGGGTCTCGTGGTTTCCGGTTCCGTCAATGCTGCGATACCTTCCCGTCGGTTGTTCCGACGGATCGGGTGGATTCACGCTCGCGGGATCGACGTCGGAGTCCGGCGAGATGCTGTCCAGAAGAACCTGGACAGGATCCATTTCCTGACAGCTCACCGCCATGCTTGGCAACACCAACAGGGCCAAAAGCAGGCGGCCAAATAAGGGTAACCACTCGCGTCTCATAGAGAAGCCTCTCCAGGTCGGGCTCGATCGATATACCCGTGATCGCGTCCGCGTGGAAGATGCATCTGCGGCTGGTGTAACGATGTCCGATTTCGGCTAGTGGCCCCTCTGGGGCGGACCGCGGAAGGCCTTGGAATTGTGAGGTTGCCCACACGACCACGTCGTGGGACCCCGGATTCATTGCAACCAAAGATCGTTCGTTCCTAGACTGAAGCCGGGGTGGGAACATGAAGAAACTCGGGCTCTTGTTGCTCGCGGTCGTGGCCGCGGCCGGACTAGGCTGCGGCGATGATGACAACAGGTCCGGTGTGGGGGGCTCGGGTGGGGTAGGTGGCATGACCGGGACGGGGGGCCTGCCGACCACGTCTGCCATCCGACCGGCCGACTACATTCGGAACCGAGGCTTTTCGAGGCTGGTCGTCGAGCTCGATACCGTCCCTGGTCTCTCGCCCCGCGCGGGGGTGACCTCGGACGTGGCCGACGTGCTGAGCGACGTGCTCGACAAGCCAAGCGGCATCGTCTTCGAGAACGATGAGGCCGATCTCGAATCGGCCGACACGTACGGCGACGGGGATGGTACGTGGACCTTTGCAGAGCTTCAGCAACTTGCCAGCGAACGGGCCAATCTCTCGCTCGACGACGGTGAGATCGACATCCACACGATGTGGTTGGACGGGGTGTATGAAAACGGCAACGTTCTCGGGGTGGCGTGGGGTCAACGATTCCTTGCCATCTTCGCGCAGCGCATCGCGCAGACCTGCAACCTGGTGGCCCTCGGGGACGTGCTCTGTCCGTTGGCCGAGGCCACCATCTGGACACACGAGATCGGCCACGTCATCGGCCTCGTCGACAACGGCATTCCCATGATCAACGACCATCGCGACCCGGACAACGGCCGCCACGACATCTCGGACGAGTCGGTGATGTACTGGGCCTACGAGGGCGTGGGCGTGATGGACGTGCTGCAGGCGCGCATTTTAGGCAACAACGAGGAAGTCATTCCCTGGGGTGCCGAGTGCCTGAACGACTTGACGGCGATTCGCGACAACTAGCGAGGGCACCGTATACTCCTGGCTGCCGGACCTCTCTCGGAGTCCTCCATGTGACCGTCTCCATCGATGACATTCGCCGCGCTCGCGAGCGTATCGCGCCGGGGATCGCGTCCACGCCGTTCCTCCGGTCCGAGACGCTGTCGGCCATTTCCGGCGCGCAGCTCTACCTGAAGTTCGAGAATCAGCAGTTCACCGCATCTTTCAAGGAGCGCGGAGCCCTCAACCGCCTCTTGGACCTCATGCCCGCTGAACGAAAGCGCGGCGTGATCGCCATGTCTGCGGGAAATCATGCCCAGGCCCTGGCCTACCATGGAAAACGCCTTGGCATACCGACGACGATCGTCATGCCGCGGTCTACACCCAATGCCAAGGTCGAGCAGACGCGCGTGCACGGCGCCGAAGTCCTGTTGCATGGAAGCCAGTTCGACGAGACGCGCGACTTCACGCTCGCGATCGTGCGTGAGCGCGAGCTGACGCTCATCCATCCCTATGACGACCCGGCCGTGATCGCGGGTCAGGGCACGATTGCGCTCGAGATCCTCGAAACGGCGCCGCATCGTGTCGATGTCCTGTTGGTGCCGATCGGCGGCGGCGGCCTCATTGCGGGCATTGCGGTGGCAGCCAAGGCGCTTGCTCCTGGGATCGAGGTCATCGGCGTCCAAAGTGAGCGCTATCCGTTCGCGCACCACGCCTTCCACGGGCTTGATTTCCCCGATGCACGAGACCGCGGCACCGTCGCCGAAGGCATCGCAGTGAAGTCACCGGGCAGCCTCACGATGGAGCTGATTCGCCGCTATGTCGACGACATCGTGCTGGTCGGTGAAGAGGACATCGAACAGGCGATTTTCGTGCTTGCAGAGATCGAAAAAACCGTGGTCGAAGGAGCGGGCGCTGCGGGTGTTGCGGCGGCGATGAGGCACAAGGAGCGCTTCGAGGGGCGGCGCGTCGGCACCATCTTGTGTGGGGGCAACATCGACATGATGATCCTCTCCTCGGTGCTGCAGCGGGGCATGGTCCGCAGCCACCGGCTGGTGAGGCTTCAGGTCGAGGTGCCCGACGTTCCCGGCGCGCTTGGCCAGGTGACTCAGCTGATCGGCGAGCTCGACAGCAACATCCTCGAGCTCAGCCACCAGCGGGCCTTCGGTGCCTCCTCGGCGCGGGCCGCGATCGTGGACATGGTGTTGCAGCTGCGTGGCGAGGAGCAGGCGGAGCAGGTGCTGGATGCTTTGTCCGCCCGTGGTTTCGACGCCCACCTCATCCGTTGAGCCCGAACCGCTGGAAGGAGGCAATTTCCGTTTCGGGCTAAAGCGTCCTACGATGAAGCCAGGCAAGTATGCTGGGGGGTCGCGCGGGGAATTTCGGGCTTGCATGCGCAGCGCTCGTGGTCATGTGTGCCATCGGGGCGGTCGACTACGCGACCGGCCACGAGATCTCCTTGTCGGTCTTTTACCTCCTTCCGATCGGCCTTCTCGCATGGCGGTCGACGTTCCCGCTGGCGCTGGCGGCTGCGGTGCTCTCGGCGGGCCTCTGGTTCGGCGCGGACTTTTCGACCCACGAGTACAGCCATCCCGCCGTTGGCGTGTGGAACGCCTTGGTGCGCTTGACCATCTTCTTGTTCGGCGCCGTGACGCTTCATCGCATGCGCCTCCTGCTCGAGCGGGAGAGAGAACTGGCTCGAACCGACAGCCACACGGGTGTCTACAACGCGAGGGCGTTTAGGGAAGCGCTCGAGACGGAGATCATGCGCTCAGAACGAACCCATCGTCCGTTTTCGCTCGTCTTCCTCGACCTCGACCACTTCAAAGCGGTCAACGATCGGTTCGGCCATCGCGCAGGTGACGAGGTCCTTCGGGTCGTTGGCGGTCTGCTGCTGAAGTGCGTGCGCGGAAACGACGTCGTCGGGAGGCTCGGAGGCGACGAGTTCGCCATCCTTCTCACCGAGGCCGATGAGCAGCAGGCTCGAAGTGCGCTCACGCGCGTTCAAGGCGCTCTTCGGAAGGCCCTCGACGAGGTGCGCTGGTCTTCGGAAATACGGGTGACCGCTAGCCTCGGCGCGGTGATGCATCATGGCGAGGCGAAGCGCTCGTCAGACGAGCTACTTCATGAGGCGGACGCCCTGATGTATCGTGCCAAGCAACTCGGCCGGGACCAACTGGTGCTCGGCCGGGGTGAATGGTGAACGTTTCTCGGCCTCGGGCTCGGCCGCGCGGGGGACGCCCCGAGTGACGGTTCTCGGCTCTTGACGAGTGCGCTATACGCGAAGTCGAGGAGGGCTTCCGATGACCGATGATCGCCGAACGGGCACGATCTACACCTGCCCGATGCACCCTGAGGTCGAGCAGATCGGACCGGGCAACTGTCCGATCTGCGGGATGGCGCTCGAGCCGCGCACGGTGACGATCGAAGAGGAGGACAGCTCCGAGCTCCGCGACATGAGCCGCCGCTTCTGGTTCGCCGCGGCGCTCACGATTCCGCTGGTGGCCATCGTGATGCTCGACATGCTGCCGAGCCGGCCCATCTCGAGCGTGCTCCCGGGACGCGCGCGCGCGCTCGTCGAGCTGGCCCTCGCCACCCCGGTGTGTCTATGGGCGGCCTGGCCGTTCTACGTCCGGGCGATTCAATCCGTTCGCAACCTCAGCCCCAACATGTTCACACTAATCGGCCTGGGCGTGAGCGTGGCCTATCTCTACAGCATGGTCGCATCGCTCTTTCCGTCGCTCTTCCCGGACTCCTTCCGGGGTCATGGTGGCGAAGTGGCGGTCTACTTCGAGGCGGCCGCCGCCATCGTCACCCTGATCTTGTTGGGCCAGGTGCTCGAGCTGCGAGCGCGCCGGCGGACGAGCTCCGCGATCCAGAAGCTGCTCGGACTGGCTGCGAAGACCGCCCGGCGGCTGGGCGAGGATGGCTCCGAGCAGGACGTGCCTCTCGACGCGGTGAAGGTTGGCGACAGACTGAGAGTGCGGCCGGGGGAAAAGGTGCCTGTGGACGGGACCGTGCTCGATGGTGCGAGCAGCGTAGACGAGTCGATGGTCACCGGGGAGCCGATCGCGGTGAGGAAAGCGCCCGGCGACGCGATCATCGGCGCCACCATCAATGGCACGGGCGCGCTGATCATGCGTGCGGAGAAAGTCGGAGCCGAAACGCTGCTCGCTCGCATCGTGGCCATGGTGGCCGAAGCGCAGCGGAGCCGCGCGCCCATTCAAAGGTTGGCGGACGTCGTTGCCGGGTACTTCGTTCCAGCCGTGATTCTCATCGCGATCGCGACGTTCGTCGTATGGGCGCTCGTCGGGCCGGAGCCCGCCATGACCCATGCGCTGATCAACGCCGTGGCCGTCTTGATCATCGCTTGCCCCTGTGCGCTCGGCCTTGCGACACCGATGTCGATCATGGTGGCGACCGCCAAAGGCGCTTCCCTCGGGGTGTTGTTCAAGAACGCGGAGGCGATCGAAATCCTGCGAGAAGTCGACACGTTGGTGATCGACAAGACCGGCACCCTGACCGAGGGGAGGCCCAAGCTAGTCAGCATCGTCTCTGCGAAAAGCTTCGATGAATCCGACCTATTGCAACTTTCAGCGACGCTCGAGGTGGGCAGTGAGCATCCCCTCGGCGCAGCGATCGTGCAGGGGGCGAAGGAACGTGGCGTCGAGCCATCCGCTACGGAGACCTTCGATTCCGTCACCGGCAAAGGTGTCGCCGGGAGGGTAGCGGGTCGTGAAGTGGCACTCGGTAATCTCGCGCTGATGGAGGGGCTTGGTGTCGAGGTCTCCGGCCTTCGAGAGAGGGCGGACCAGCTCCGCGCAGACGGTGAGACCGTGATGTTCGCGGCGGTCGATGGAAAACCAGCCGGGCTCCTCGGCGTCGCCGACCCGATCAAGCAAAGCACCCCCGAAGCGATTCGAGCCCTCCATGACGAGGGGCTTCGCATCGTGATGCTCACCGGGGACAATCGCACGACCGCGAATGCAGTCGCCAAGGCGCTCGGAATCGACGAGGTGATCGCGGAGGTCCTGCCCGATCAAAAAGCCGCGAAGATCAAGGAGTTGCAGGGCGCCGGGCGGATCGTGGCGATGGCGGGCGACGGCATCAACGATGCTCCGGCCCTCGCCCAGGCGGAGGTCGGGATTGCCATGGGCACTGGGGCCGATGTCGCCATGGAGAGCGCAAGCGTGACCTTGGTGAAAGGCGACCTCCGGGGGATCGTTCGCGCACGCCGGCTTTCGCGCAAGACGATGGCCAACATCAAACAAAACCTGTGGTTCGCCTTCGTTTATAACAGTGCAGGGGTGCCCATTGCCGCAGGTGCGCTGTACCCCGCCTTCGGACTGCTCCTCAGCCCCGTCATTGCGGCCGCCGCGATGAGCCTGTCGTCGGTGTCGGTGATCGGTAACGCGCTCCGGCTGCGGCATGCCGCCGTTTGAGCTTCGGCGATTTGGACGGTTATGAGCCGCTCGCAATCATGTTTCGCACCCGGGGGGCAGCCCAGGCGATTACCGGGACCAAGCCCCCGTAATACAGCACGTTCGGAAGGACGCGCAGGAGGAAACCAGCATCAACCTGAGTGGCGATGATGATCGCGTCAGCGGTAGCCCAGAGCGCATAGTATCCCATCACGAACCGCGTGACCCGCCGCGTCCATTGCAACGCCTCGCTGTGTCGAGGCAGGTAGAGCCGCGCGATGCCAAGGGAAAGAAGGACGAACAGCACCTCGTAGACGAAAAAGAGGACGCGCGGATCGTCTGCGCGAAACGCGAGGAGGGTGAGCTGCGACGCGACCGGCACGACCAGCGTCCAAGCACACGCTCTGCCAACGGCTGCAAGGCTCACGGCGAGCGTGCCATCCGGTTGCGCGACTTCGACGAAGAGGAAATATCGAAAATCGCCGGCGAGCACGAACGCCAGGGGGATCGACGAGGCCGCCGCGCCCGTCAGTGCCCCGATGCCGGGAACGTCGGTGGTGGTCAGCCAGGCATCGAGCAGTGCGACGATGGTCAGTACGACGCAAAAGCCTCGCACTGCCCGTGACAGGCCGGGCCGGGACAGCGCGACCAAAAGGCCGAGCGCCGCGGCGACCCACAGCAAGAACGGATGCTGAAGAAACGAATCGTAGAATTCGGCGTAGCTCACGATCCGCTCGGTTCGATCTTGTGCGATGCCATCGCGTTCAGATACGCGATGATCTCATCGATGATTCGGGGTCGTTCGGGAAGATCGGGATTGAGCGGAGGCATCCTCGGTGCGAGCCGCATGCTCGTGGGGTCGTCGATCCACTTTCGGAGCCATCCGTCCTTGAGATACTCGGTTGGGTTGACCGGATAGTTCAGCTCCGGGCCGACTGCGCCCCCGCGCCCGTTGATCGCGTGACACTTCGAGCAGTGAACGACGAACGCTTCGAAGCCGGCCGTGACCTCCGGGCCGGCATCCGGCGGGGGAGCCATCTCACGAAAGCGGGACTGAAACGAAATCAGGTCGATCTGAAACACTTGGTACGGCCAACCGTAGTCACCCTCGTTGCGCACCCTGGGGTCGCCGAAGTTCTCCCAAATTACGTAAAACGGTGCGAGCTCGATCCGTTTTCTCGTGCCCTCCTCGTATTTGACGATGGTGAACCCGGCGTTGCCTCCGCGAGCGAACGCCAGGAACGCTCGATGATCGAGGACGCGCCGGACCGGGATCGTCGGTTGATAGCCGTCGCGACAGGTGAAGAGAATCGCTTCACGCGTTCGCCACGTCGGGCCGTAAGCTTGGTCGAGTACCTTTTCGAGAGGGAAGGCCGTGAACGTGACTCTTGCACGCTCGTACGGCTCGAAAACCTCGACGGATCGAGGCTCGATTCTTGCCTTCAGAGCCTCGACCGTCAGCGAGGTCACCGGGCGCGACTCGTTGAGAAACGTCAACGTTTGGCCGATCGAGCTTTCGTCGGGGCCGCGGCTGCATCCGAGGGGCACACAGGCGCCCACGGCGAGTGCGAAGACGAGCCCATCGGCCCGCTTCATGCACTCTCGTCGCTGAGGCATCCCAGCGCAAGCTCAGTGCGGGTGAACGATGCAGCGCTCTGGGGACCGCGACTCACCATGCACAGATGTTGCGCTTCGGATTGCACGAGAACGCCTCGCGCATGCCCTGACTCCATCATCTCGAGAGCGATGTCGCGCACGAGGTCTTCCTGGATCTGAAAACGACGTGCGTACGCCTCGACTAGGCGAGGCAGCTTTCCTAGCCCGAGAATTCGGTCTCCCGGGACATACGAAATGTTGACGCGCCCGAAGAACGGCAAGAAGTGATGTGCGCAGATCGAGTAGAACGCGATGTCCCGGACCTCCACTTTGCCTGGGGACTCGTCTGCGCCGAGCATCCGGGTCGTTTTGAGAATCGTCGACGGGTCGATTTCGTATCCGCTCAACAACTCCTTGTAGCAGCGGGCAATTCGGCCCTCTGCGTCAGGGGCGTCGAACCAGCGCAAAGCGCTCGGGTCGTCGGTGATGTGTTCGGTCAGCCAGTCTGTGAGTTTCAAGCGGTTCTCCTCAGCAAGCGTTCGAGACGAGCCCAGAGGCCGAGACGATCCAATAGGGGATTCATCCAACCCGTGCTGATGCAGTAACCCGAATCATGGGGATTCCGATGATGGCACGCGTGCTCGCTTGGACGCAACGCGAGGCCAACCCGTTGAAGGATGCGCGCCATCCGCGGGGCTTCGGGCATGTGCGCCCATTTGTGAACCTGATTGGCCCAGGCTCCGACGGTTGCCATCGTCCACACCAGGGTCAACGCAGCGGCGCCGAGCCCGGATTGAACGCTCGGCGCCAAGAGCGCGAGCACCGCCAGGGTGGGCGCGGTCAACACGCAGGGCTCACCATTGGTTTCGATCCAGTCGTGATCGACCATTCCGCTCGGGTCGACGTGGTGCTCTCGAAAGGCTCGGATCAGAAGCGGGCCGACCACGGGTGTGTTGGCGTCGCCGAACCGGTCGCAGGCCCAGTGAACGATTCCAGTCACGAGATCGATCGTCGCCACGCCCAACGGAAGGGCGAGCAGTATCGCAGCCCACCACCCTTCGGTCGCGAAGCGGACGAGGCTCGAGGCCACGAAGAGGGTCAAAGTCGCCGTGGCGAGGATTGAGCCCGCCAAGACGGCCCGACGAAGCTGGAGAAACCGGCTCCGCGGCGAAATCCCCGCACTTCGGGCTCTGACCGATAACTGCATGCAACCGGAAATCTAGTGTCGATCTCGCCCGAACGCCATCCCGGTCTCTGCCCCGCGCTGCAATCCCGACCGATTGAGATCATTCGTGCAACGTGGTCCACTGGCTCGATGACCGATCTGAGCCGGAGCGAGTGAACAAGTCGGTTTCCATCGCAGTCGCCATGGTGGCGTTGACCGTCGTGCTCGTCGCGCTGTTGGTTGCAGCTGCCGGGCCGAGTCCCAACTGGATCCGGCCAGCGATTGCCGCGCGCTTTCCCAAGGTTCAGTGGATCGACACTGCGACCCTCTCACGGTGGCTTGGCCGGTCATCCAGTCGGCAACTGGTCGTTCTCGACGTGCGGACCCGAGAAGAGTACGCGGTCAGCCACCTACGACGGGCTCGGCGTCTCGATCCCGACCGCCCCGACATCGTTCCACTGCACATCGCGGTCGACGATACCGTCGTGGTCTACTGCTCCCTCGGGTACCGAAGCGCTGCCGTCGTCGGAGCGCTGAAACGGGCAGGCGTGCAAGAGGTCTACAATCTCGAGGGTGGCATCTTTCAATGGGCGACCGAGGGACGACCCGTTTATCGCGACGGTGTTCGCGTGAAACAGGTGCATCCTTATGACCGATTCTGGGGACGCTTGCTGCCAGAGGAGCTGCGAACCCCTCTCCGCCGCGAGGGGCCCTCTCCTTAAGGCCGCCCGCGCTGGCACCTCGACCGTCGAGGCACCATGCTTCGCAAGCCATGCGATTCGTCAAAGAGAGCCTTATCCATGCGAGCGCCGCAAAGGTGTTTGCCTTTCACGAAGCCCGAGATGCGTTCGAGCGACTGCAGCCCCCTTGGCAGACGACCGAAATCGTTCAACCGCCGGCCTCGTTGGAGGTTGGAACTCGGGTAGTCCTTCGGATCAAGGTCGGACCGCTTTGGCAGACCATCGTTGCGGAGCACATCGCCTACGAACCCGGGAAGATGTTCGCCGATCAAATGATCGAGGGTCCCTTTTCCAAGTGGGTCCATCGGCACATCGTCACCCCGCGGGGTGAGGGCGAATGCACCCTGACCGATGAGATCGAGTACGAATTGCCGCTGGGAGTCCTAGGGCGGGTGTTCGGAGGATGGTTTGCGCAGCGCAATCTCGAGCGGCTCTTCGAGTTTCGTCACCGTGTGACGCGCGAGGCCTGCGAAGGCAGCTGAGCTCAGGCGACCGGGTGTATCACGAAGACGAGCAGATCCCAGACGATGTGTGCTGCGAATGGCGCAGCCAGTCCCTTCGAGCCTACGCGTAGCATCCCCCACACGATTCCGCATAGCAGTGCCACGATCATGAGGAGGGGGGAGCGAAAGGCGACCTGGGGTAACACGTAGAGCAGCGCAGATACCACGACGGCTCGCGTGGAGCCGACCGTCTCCGAGAACACATCGACGGCAAGGCCGCGCCAGACCAGCTCTTCCGCGGACACGACCAGCAGTAACAGGGGGAATGCCTCGATCGGCCCTGGCGGCTGACGAAGCAGGGCGTAAAGCGCGGCAACCTCCTCCCCGATGGGCGGGAAGAGAGAGATGCTGAGGGGGTAGAGCCACCAGGTTCCGAGTGACATCACGATCCCCACCCCGGTGCCCACGGCCAAGTTGCGAAGAGACGGCCATGCGATCTTTCTGCGGTCGATCGCATGAACAGCGATCAACAGCACGATGGACGCCGTGGCGGCCGCGCTCGTCCCAACCCAGATGTTGACCTGCTCGCGAAGGCCCATGGCAATGCAGAATGCACCGATGCACAGAGCCAAGGCGATTCGCTTCGGTCGTGGGCCGCTTTGCACTTAGGTAAGGCTCCGCATGCGCGTCTGAAGTCGCTTCACGAGCTTCGGCGTTGGAACCGAGTCGGCCAGCTCGTCTTCCAACGCTTGATAGACGGCCGTTTGGAACTCGGTTGGTTTCTCGTCTCCGAGGACATCCCAAAGGATCCTTCCGGTGGGATCGAGGTCGCTCTGCAGGCCCTCGACGAGCTCGCGGGCGAGCGCCAAATCGGCCCGCGTGACCAAGGCGATCCAGTAGCTCGAAAGTTTCGGCGTGATGACCGGGACGCCGACGAGCCGAGGGTCTTTCCCCATGCTCTTAGCGACGCGCGCCAGGAAGTCTGCGTGGGTCATTCGTTCGGGCCCCGGCAAATCGAACCAAGCGCTTTGCTGCTCGGGGAAGCTCAAAGCACGCACGATTGCGACGACCACGTCTTCGACCCACACGGGCCAAGACGAAAACCTGAGCCAGCGTGGCAGTAGCATCGCAGGAAGCCGCGCCGCGAGATCGCGTACCATCATCCACGAGCTCCCACCCGCGCCGATGATGAGGCCGCATCGAAGCTCGATCGTCGGTACCGTACCCGAGCGCAGAATCTCTCCGGTGTGCAGGCGGCTCTCGAGGTGTTTGGACGGCTTTCCAGCGGGCGCAACACCGCCCAAATAGACGATGCGGCGCACTCCGGCCTTGGCAGCGGCTTCACGGAACGCCATGGCCGAACGCGCTTCACGTTCTGGGTAGTCCCCACCACTGTCGATCGAGTGGATGAGATAGACCGCTGCATCACACCCTTGCAGCGCAGGTCCGATCGAATCCACTTCTTCCACGTCGAGATAGACCCATCCTGGCTGAGCGGCCCTCTCTCGGTCTCGCGTCCCGCGTCGGACTTCCCAATCCGTCTCGCGGAGGGCCGCGTCGAGATGCCGGCCCACGAATCCAGTCGCTCCTGTGAGGAGAAGGCGTCTTCCGCTTCGTTCGACGTGGTTCATGGTCGCATCTATGGACGGCCTTCGATCACTCCGTTCGCCGATTGGGTTGTCGTAGCACCTCCGAGGCGTGTTCCAAGGCCCCGGCACCGCTGCTCAGCAGCGAATGACGATTTTCCCAGTCGAAGCTCGACCGAAAAACGCTGCAAACGCCTCGCCGGCCCGATCCATCGGAAAGACTGCGTCGGGCGTCGACTTGAGAGCGCCCTCATCGGCCCAAGACACGATCTGCTCGATCACCGGTTGCACCACTGCTGGGTTTGCGAAGGCCTCCCCACCCCAGTTCACCCCGATGATGGAGCAGCGTTTGACGAGGGGCAGGTTGAGCGGAACGCTCGCGATTCCCGCGACGAACCCGACGACGAGATAGCGCCCGTACGGTGCCATCGTGCGAAGTGCTGGCTCGGCGAAGCTGCCTCCGATCGGATCGAATACCACGTCGGCTCCTTTGCCACCGGTCGAAAGCTTCACCTCTTTTCGCCAGTCCGGCTGTGTGTAGTCGACCGCGACGTTGGCTCCGAGGTCGAGACAATGCTGCCGTTTCTCTTCGGTCGAAGCGCAGGCGATCACCTTGGCGCCCATCGCGCGGGCGACCTCGATCGCGGTCGACCCGGTCGAACCCGACGCGCCCAGCACCAACACCGTTTCGGCGGGACGCAAACGAGCAAGCTCCTTGAGGGCTAGCACCGCCGTCGCATAGGCGATGAAAAAGTTGGATGCGTCATCGAGCGAGATCGATGTCGGCAGCTTGAAGACGAAATTGCCGGGCAGGCATGCATGCTCGGCAAGACCGCCGAGCAAGGCGAATCCGACGACGTGGTCACCCGGGCGCACGTGCGAAACCTTCGAGCCCACCTCCTCCACCACTCCTGCCAGTGAGCTCCCTGGAGTGAAGGGAAGGCTCGGCTTGATCTGATATTCGCCCTTGATCAAGAGACCGTCGAAGTAGCCGACCCCGACCCCGTGGACCCGAACCTTCACCTCCGTTGCCGTCGGCGCCCGATCCTGGACCTCGCCGACGGTGAGCTTCGATGGGTCTCCGAACTCTCGCACCTGAATCGCTTTCATCTTGATTTCCGGTCTAGGCCCTGCTTTCCGGGCCCCCAAAGAGGGTTGGGCCGAGCAGCCCGCTTGTCCCGCTCCCTGCTGGGCACTAGCCTTCGCGCTTCATGCGCTTCGAGAACGTATCGGTCTGTAGTGTAGCTCACATCGACGCTTCGGACCGGGTGACCTCCGCCGACCTCGAGGCCGAGCTGGCCCAGCCCATGGAGCGGCTCGGCATTCCCGGGGGCATTCTCGAGGGTCTCACTGGGATCCGTGCACGGCGCATGTGGGATGTGTCCTTTCAACCCTCCCAGGCAGCCACCGCGGCTGCTGAAATCGCGATCGAGGCGGCGGGCGTCGACCGCGCCCAGCTCGGGATTCTGATCAATACCTCGGTCTGTCGCGACTACATCGAACCCTCGACCGCGTGTCTCGTGCATCGAAACCTAGGGCTCGGGCCTGGCTGCATGAATTTCGACCTCGGCAATGCTTGCCTCGGTTTTCTCAACGGTATGGAGATCGTCGGCAACATGATCGAACGCGGTCAGATCGACTACGGCCTCGTGGTCGACGGCGAGAACAGTCGCTTCGTCGTCGAGGAGACCATCAGGCGCCTGCAGCGGCCGGACATCGACGAAGCAACCTTTCGCGCCAACTTCGCGACCCTCACGCTCGGCTCCGGCGGCGCGGCCATGGTCCTCGGTCGAACGGAGCTCGTAGAGGGCGGGCACAGTTTCACCGGAGGCGTCACGGTCGCCGCAACGGAACACAATCATCTGTGCCGCGGTCAAGTCGATGGAATGGAAACGCGCACCAAAGAGCTTCTCGTGGAAGGCATCCGGCTCGCCAAGCGAACCTGGGATGCGGCGAAGCTCGAGCTCGGATGGACCCATGGCTGTCTCGACGAGTACGTGCTGCATCAGGTCAGCAAGGCGCACACCGAAAAGCTCGCGCGAGCGCTCGAGCTCGAACCGAACAAGATTCTGACGACGTATCAGGAGCTCGGGAACGTGGGGCCGGCAGGTGTACCGATGGTCCTTTCGAAGGCGGCCGAGGCGCAGCGTCTAGAGGCGGGCACCCGCGTGGCGCTACTCGGCATAGGCTCGGGGCTCAACTGCAGCATGGCCGAAATCGTCTGGTAGCAGCTCGATGGAGGTGTTGCAGGAGCTCTACCCGTTTGCGCCCCATTGGCTGGAGCTTCCATGCGGGGCGAACATGCATTACGTCGACGAAGGCGATCGCAACGCGCCACCGGTGCTGATGCTCCATGGCAACCCGACGTGGTCGTTCTACTGGCGGCGTCTCATCTTCGCCCTTCGACCCACGCATCGCGTCATCGCCCCTGACCACATCGGTTGTGGAAAGTCCGACAAACCAGGCGATGATGCCTACACGTATCGCCTCGAGCAACGGATAGACGACATCGGGTCCTTGATCGACCATCTCGGGCTCGCTGAGGTCACGCTGGTCCTCCACGATTGGGGAGGCATGATCGGAATGGGTTGGGCGCATCGACACCCCGATCGGGTTTCGCGGCTCGTGCTCCTCAATACCGCCGCATTTCCCCTTCCCAACTCAAAGCGACTTCCGGCTTCGCTCTGGCTCGCACGCAACACCGGAGTTGGCGCTCTGCTGGTGCGCGGGCTCAATGCGTTCGCGCGTGGCGCGACTCGTCTGGCCGTCACGCGGCGACGGCTCCCCAAAGAGGTTCGCGACGGGTTGTGCGCGCCTTACGACAGTTGGAACAACCGCCGTGCCGTGCTTCGATTCGTGCAGGACATCCCGCTTTCCGAGAAAGACCCGAGCTATGCGGTCGTATGCGAGGTTGGCGAGCATCTATCGCAGTTCGACGATCGACCCGTGTTGATCTGCTGGGGTGAGCGCGACTTCGTCTTCGACGATCATTTCCTTCGCCGCTGGCAGCAAGCGCTGCCCTCCGCGAGCGTGCATCGCTTTGCCGACTGCGGGCACTACGTGCTCGAGGATGCCCCGGATGAAATCGAGAGCCTGGTCACGGGCTTTCTCAAGCACGGTCCATGATCCGCCCCGCTGAAACCGTTGCCGACGTCTTGCCGAAGATGGCCGCCTCGCGGCCCGATGCGACGGCGATGTACGTCCCCACGAAACGCCGCGACACCGACGGCCAACCGGCATACACGCAAATTTCCTATCGAGAGCTCGACGAGCGAAGCGATCGCATCGCAGCGGGCCTTCATGCCCTCGGTATCGAGCGCGGCCATCGGGCTGCGCTGATGGTTCGCCCGAGTCCCGAGCTCTTCGCGCTCACGTTCGGTATGTTCAAGGCGGGCGTCGTTCCTGTGATGATCGACCCGGGCCTCGGGATTCGGGGGCTGGGTCAGTGCCTCGCGCGCGCGCGCCCGAGTGCATTCATCGGCATACCCATCGCACACACCGCGCGCCTCCTGCTTGGATGGAGCCGCGCGACGATTCAGCAGACTGTCACGGTAGGCGGTTGGGGACTCGCAAGACATTCGCTCGGACGTCTAGAAAAGCTCGGGGCAGAGCGGCTCGCGAGCGGGTCTTACCCCGAGCCAACGCGAGGCGAAGAGGTGGCCGCGGTGCTCTTCACGTCGGGAAGCACGGGTCCACCGAAGGGTGTCGTCTTCCGGCACCGCAATTTCCTCGCGCAGGTCGAGTCGATCCGGAAGATGTTTTCGATCGAGCCAGGCGAGATCGACCTCCCGACTTTTCCGATGTTCGCGCTTTTCGATCCGGCACTCGGCATGACGACCGTGATTCCGGAGATGGATCCGACGAGGCCGGCAGAAGTCGATCCGCGGAACGTGATCGAGCCGATCCAGCGCTTCGGGGTGACGACGATGTTTGGTTCGCCGGCACTACTCAATACGGTGGGGCGCTTTGGGGAGCAGCTTGGAACGAAGCTACCCTCCCTTCGTCGTGTCATCGCTGCCGGGGCACCGATGCCGGGCGAGACACTTGCGCGTTGGCATCGGATGCTTTCGGAGCGCGGCGACGTCTACCCGCCGTATGGCGCGACCGAATCGCTGCCTGTTGCGTGTATGGCGGGTCGAGAGATCTTGGAGAACGCATGGCACGACACCGAAGCTGGCGCCGGAGTCTGTGTCGGATCTCCAGTGCCCGACATCGAAGTCAAGTTGATCCGAATCAGCGATGACCCCATCCCGACCTTGTCGCGAGATCTGGAGGTGCCCGAGGGTGAGGTCGGCGAAATCACGGTGCGCGGACCGATGGTGACCGAGGAGTATTTCGGTGACGAAGAGAGCACTGCGCTCTCCAAGATACGCGACGGGGATGCGATCTGGCACCGCATGGGTGACCTCGGATGGCGAGACCAGATGGGCCGGATCTGGTTCTGCGGACGCAAGAGCCATCGACTCGTGCTCGATGGAGACACGATGTTCACGGTGCCCTGTGAGAAGGTGTTCGACACACATCCTGCGGTCTACCGCTCGGCGCTCATCGGGCCCCGCGTGGGCGATGTCCGCCGGCCAACGCTGTGCGTGGAGCTCGAGGCCGGGCACGGCCGCGGAGATTGGCCGGTGATCGAGCGTCAGCTTCGCGAGATCGCCCAGTCGCATCCGAAGCTGAGACGCATCCAGCACTTCGTGCCGCACCCGGGTTTCCCCGTCGACATCCGGCATAACGCGAAGATCGGTAGGGAAAAGCTCACGCAGTGGGTCGAGTCGAGAGGCATTCGATGACGATTCTGGTCACCGGCGGTGGAGGTTTCATCGGGCGCGGGATTGTCCGCGCGCTCGTCGATCGCGGGGAAGCGGTCCGCGTCTTTTGCCGCGGGGACTACCCGGAGCTTCGCGACTGGGGCGTGGAGCTTCACCGCGGGGACTTGCGTGATGGTGGGGCGGTGAACGCTGCGGTTCGAGGATGCGCGGGCGTTTTTCACGTTGCAGCGCTCTTCGAGCTCTGGGGGGACTATCAGGACTTCTTTGCGACGAACGTGGAGGGCACCCGTCACGTGCTCCAAGCGTGTCGGGCGCATGGCACTCGCAAGATCGTCTACACCAGTACGCCGAGCGTCGTTCATGGCGGAGCCTCGGTGGACGGCGTCGATGAATCCGCCCCCTACCCAGAGCGTTTCGAGGCCCATTACCCCGCGACCAAAGCGATCGCCGAGCAAGAGGTGTTGGCCGCGAACGGCACTGAGCTGTCCACGGTCGCGATACGACCGCACCTCGTCTGGGGGCCTGGAGACACGAGTGCGCTTCCGCGGCTGATCGCCCGCGCTAAGGCCGGACGGCTTCGCCTGGTCGGTGCACCTCAGCAGATCGACACCACCTATATCGACAACGCGGTCTCGGCCCATCTCTCCGCCTACGATCGACTCTCACCGAGCTCCCCTGTCGCGGGCAGAGCGTACTTCATCACCCAGGGCGAACCGCTTCCGGCGCCGCAGTTCGTCAACGACATGCTCGAAGCGGCTGGGCTTCCGCCTGTCACACGGACCGTTCCCGCCGCCCTCGCGCGCGGGGCTGCTACAATGGCGGAGGCTCTTTGGACGCTGCTGCGGTTGAATTCGGAGCCGCCAGTCACGCGCTATCTGGTGAGCCAGCTTTCAACCGCGCACTGGTATGACATCTCCGCTGCGCGCCGCGACCTCGGATACACGCCCGCGGTGACCTACGACGAGGGCATGGTGCGGCTCAAGGCGTGGGCGCGGCAAGCAGGTCCTTGATGTCGAAATACTCGGAAAGCGCGTTGACGATGCTGCGCGGCTCCACCACCTCGATGAAGGGCAGGGGAAGCTGCCGGAGCTCCGGGTGCCGTCTCGCGAAGGAGCTCGAGAGACGAGCTGCAGCCCGTTCCCGAATCTCTTTCTCTTCGCGTAGCACCGCAAGCAGCTCGCGCACGAGAGGGGTCGTCACGTCGGCGTTTTCGAGCACCTCGATCCAGTCGTGCTCAGGCACGAAGGCCGAGTTGAGGATGAGAGCCTTCGGAGTCATGCCGAGCGTGCTGAGCTTCTTGATCAGATAGTCCACGTCTTCGCTTGCGGCGGCCGTTGGCGAGGCCACCAAGAAGTAGCGTGTGTCGGGGTGAAGCAGCAGCTCGCTCGTGTGCTCGTTGAACAGGATGAATCGCTTTCGGACCCGCGCCATCTCTGCGAAGAGGCCCGCCACGTCCCGCGCGACGGGTCCAAGCGCACGAACCAGGAGTTGCTCGACGCGGCCCATCTTGTCACTTTGCGGGGCGACGCTCGTGCGTTTGCCGATCGCGGCCATCCATCCGACCGCTCGGCCGCCCAGGAGCTTTGCCAGGCGCTTCGGGTAGCTGATGAAATCTACGGCGTTGCGCGAAGGCGCAGTGTCGATGACGACCGCGTCCACTTGATGCTCGATGATCGCTCGCCAAGTGAGGCTCATGGTCGCGATCTCGTGAATTCCAGGAACGGCCGCTTCGAGGGTGCGATAGAGGCGGTTCTCGAGAAGCCGATCGATCGCTCCTGGCTCTTCCTCGAACAGAATTTCGATGAAGGTTCGCATGGCGCTTTGGGGATCCGGCATGAGGCCGTAGAGCTGTCCGCTGCCGGCATCGAGGGATAGTCTGCGTGCCCTCGTGCCAAGCTCGACGCCCATCGCGTCTGCCAGCCGGCGCGCCGGATCGATGCTGACGATCAGCGCGCGATATCCATTCTTGGCGAGCGCCAGCGCAAATGCAGCAGAGGTGGTCGTCTTGCCAACGCCGCCGCCTCCCGCACAGACGATGACCTCAGGACGGCTCATGCCGCCCCCGCGCTTCGCAACCAGTCGGCGACCATGGCTGCCGTGGGATCGTGGGCGGCGAGAGGCAGGAGAGTCAGACCCTTGTCGCCTCCGTTTTCGTCGCCGTGCCGGTGCACCGTCTCGTTGAGCGCCTCCATGACCTGTTGGCGAACCGTCTCCCTCACCGTGAGGAGATCGGCGAGCCTTTGGGCAGCTTCGCCGATCGGTCCCCCGCTCTTCGACAGCGACCGAGCCTCGGAAAGCGCTGCGGCGGGCGGCGCCTGCGGGACGCGGTTGACGACGAGCCGGTCTACCGTGAGGCCGACCTCCTCCTCGACCGTTTCGCACAGGGTCAAGGTTTCGGACAGGACGAGGCGCTCAGGCAGGGTCACGACCACGATGGAAGCGCGGCCCGGCGAGACCAGCTCGTCCTCCAATCTCGCACAGAGATCATGAAGCGGCCCCCGCTCCGTCAGCTCGCGCCCCTGCCGTGCGACTTTGAGCCAGGCCACGCTGTGTCCGGTCGCGGGCATGTCGAACACGACTCGCTTCCCCGGGTGCTGTCGCACGACCTGCCGCGCGAGCTCGAGCACGCCGAGCTCGCGGATGGCCGGCGCCGCACGAATCAGCGGACGCATCGCGAAATTGTCGAGGGCCAGCTTCGCAAGCGTCTCCGAGCCGAAAACCGGTGCTGCGGCTCTAACCACCGCGCGACTCGGGTCGAGCGCAACCCGCTCGAGCCCAACAGGCCGCTCGCGAAGCATCCGCCGCGCGCTTGCGCCGTCGCCGAATTCTACGTAGACGGCTTCCCCATCCGCCTCGGCCGCGGCGAGCGCGAGGCCTGCGGCCACGCTCGTCTTGCCCACGCCACCCTTGCCTGTGACGAATACCGCAGGTGCGAGAGGAACATGTGTCCTCTTGGTTGCATCATCAGTCGGCAAGGCCGGAAGCCATCCCTTCCAACACCTCGCCGAGCATCAGGACATAGGCCTCGCGGATGAAACGCACGTAGTGGGGCGCCGCATGTCCGCCCGCCCGCGTCAACGCCTCGATGCCGCTGACCGTGTTTTGCCAGGTACGGGCTATGTCCTCGAGCCTCCACTCCCCGGAGATCACGGGAGTGAGCCGACCATCTCGGATGTCGATCTCCGCATCGATGTAGTCATCCATCATCTGTACGAACAGCGAGACTTCGTACATCCAGGGTCGCGCGCCCTCGCCGGCGTAGTGGTGGACCGGAAACAAGAGACCGTCGATGGTGCCTTGAATCCCCGCGAGCCGATGGCCCAGACCGGTCGTGTCGGCGATGCCCGTCATCCCAGCCACTTCGGAGTCCACCCAGTCCTTGAGTCTGCGGACGGCTTGCTCGAAAAGCGCCTGCTCGCGCGGCGCCAAGTTGCGCCCCATTTCGACCTGCAGGGCACGGGTGAGCGCGAGCTGCGGGGTGTCAGGCACCCAAGTTCCGTCGAGCAAGGCATGGAGCTTGCGCCCACGCTCCTCCGGGGCGTCGTCCATGCAGTGATCGAACGCGTGATCGATCATGGCGATGAAGGAGGCGATGAGGATGATCCTTCGATGCTGATCCTGAAGCGCGACACGACCGAGAAGGTTGAGGGCAGCGCGCGCCGCGAGACCGAGAACGGCATTGGGGAGCACGAGTCGATTTGCGAGCTCCGTGATCAACGCGACCGAAAGAGGCTTCTTGGGCGCACAAAAGAGGACGGTATAGGGCGCGGACGCGTAGAGGTCGCATGCGGCCAGGCGCATCTTCGCCGCGAAGGGATCGCTCAGCATTGCAGGCCAGTGTCTGCGAATCAGGGGGAGGACGAATCGATCATAATGAAGACAGGTGACCTCCCGGATGCCCACGGTCAGTTGCGTGACCGACGGGTCGGCCTCACCGAGCAGCTCGCGAAGCTGCTCGACGCGTTGGTCGCGAGAGAGGCTCAGCGCGGTGATGGCTGTCTCGGCAGGCCGAGGGGTCGTGGAGCTCAACATCGAGTGCCGCGAGCGTAACAGACTATCGAGTGGCGGCGAGACGAATGCGAATGGGGCCGTGTCACCTGTTCAAGCCCGAGACACTCCCTCCCTTCGTGCAGACGACCAGCGTGTGATGCCCCAGGGACTCCGGGTGGTAGCAGACCCCCCTGGGCCGCGTCGTGCTCCTCGTCTGGGAGCATCCTTCCGCTGAGGCGCCGATGGCAGCTCAGCCCGGGGGGAAAATCCGTTCGAGGAAGCGGGTCATTTCAGCCCAGCTCTGCTCGTCGGCAGCCGCGTCGTAGGCGAGGGGGAGCTTGAACCTCTCGCCGTTGGCCGTTGCCGCCTCGTTGGTAAATGCGTGCTTCGCACCTGGATATTCGACGAACGTATAATCGACCTCGGCAGCTTCCATCTCTTTCTTGAACGCGGCGACCTGCTCGGGCGGCACCATCGAGTCGTCCGCTCCGTGAAGCACGAGCACCTTGCTCTTCACCTCGCCCTTCTTGGCAGGCACCTCCGTCCCGAGGCTTCCGTGGAAACTGACCACACCGTCCAAGTCGACGCCAAAACGGGCCATGTGCAGCACGACGGCGCCGCCGAAGCAGTAGCCGATCGCGGCGATGTGGTTGGGATCGGTGGTTCCGTGCGCCTTGAGCAGGTCATAGGCCGCCATGAAGCGTGCCTTGGCGACGTCCATGTTGCTGATCGTTTCCTGCATGAACTTCATGGCATCCTCGGGATGGTCGGCCTGCTTGCCGTCGCCGTACATGTCCAGCGCCAAGGCCGTGTAGCCCAACTCCGCGAGCATCCGTGCTCGCTTGCGAACGTAATCCGTGTGTCCCCACCATTCATGGACCACGAGAACACCGGGTCGAGGGCCCTCCCGGTCGGCGTCCCAAGCGATGTATCCTTTGAGGGTCGTATCGCCTGCTTGATAGGTGACTTCCTCTCCTTTGATGTTCGGCGTTTTCTCGGTCACGACGACTTCCTCGGGCGGTTCGGTTTTGGTCGCGGGCTCCGCTGGCTGACCACCCTTCTTCGAGCAAGCAGCGAGGCCGAAGGCAAGAGACAAGATCAAGAGAGCACGCGTCGTCTTTCTCCACATGTGCGGAAACGGTAGCAGAAGCGGCGTCGTCATGTAAGACGATCGCCCGTTCAACTCGTAACCGACCAGTTGCCGTACGAAGCGACGAGCCGCTTCCTCATCGAATCTTTTCGGCCTGTTGGCCAGCCGCATCGGTCGCTTGGTTGCTCCGTTTCGCAGCCTCGGAGGTCGTTTGGTCGGCCCGCTTCCGTGCCTCTGCAACCAGTTGGTTGGCACGCTTATCGGCTTCCGCGAGGAGTTGATCAGCGCGCTTGTCGGTCTCGCTTCGAACGCGCTTGGCGCTCTCTTTGGCCGCGATCGAAGCCAGCGGGTTACCGGCCCCTTCCCGCTCCACTTGGGCTGCGCGCGCGTAGCCCTCTTTGCGCACCGCTGCTGCGGCTTTGGCGGCTTCTGCGCGGACTTGAGCGGCGCGTTTCTCGGCTTCGTCGACCAAACGCTTTGCCTGGGCGTCGACCTCCTGAAGCGCGCGCGCTTTCTGGGTTTCGAGCTCGGCCGAGACCGCATCGACGACGGCGCCGCGGAGCGCTTTTGTGTCGAGGTCGACGGACACGCGGGGCTCCTGAATCGAGCCCGTCAGCGTCGCTCGCACCCCGACGGATTTCGCCTTGGACAGGTCTACCCCGAGGGCTTTCACCTCTTTTCCGAGCTTCGACGAGAGCTTGTCCAACGGCACGTCGCTCTTGACCTGGTACTTCATCTGCTGGTCGAGCGCGTGACTTCCGCTGACCTCCATGGAGAGTCCCCTGGTCTGCACCGTGAAGGGGGTTACCTTGACGGTGCCGTCTTCGATCTTGAAACGGGTTCGGAAGCTTTCGACGTCGAGCGGCTTCAGGATTGCGGGAACGACGTCGTTCAGCGCGGCAAGCGGTTTGAAATCGCTGCTGAGCTTGCTCTGAACGGCGGCTACGAGACCACTCGCATCGACCGAGTCGAGCTTTGGCGAAAGATTCTCGTCCAAGGTGCCGCGCGCGTTGAGCTCGGTCGAGAAGCGCCCTTCGAGAAACCGGGCGATCGGGGCGTATGCTTGCATCGAAGGAAGCGCCTCGAAAGCGTCGGCGAATCGAGCCTTTTCCACCTTGTAGTTGATGTCGAAGGTCGCCGGTCCATCGACCGGCGTAGTCACGTCGCCGTCGAGCCTCATGGAGCCGCCTAGCGCATCCGCCCGAACACCATCGAGGATGAGCTTTCGATTGCGAATGTACCCCGTGCCCTTGAAATCGGAGAGCAGCAAGTCTCCGTAACTCAGCTTTCGGACATCGAAATCGATCTTTGCGTCGACGTTATCGGGAAGAAGGAGTGCGCTCGTCTGCCCGCCGGCCGCGGGCTCCTCGCCCGAGATGAAATCCTCCACGCGAAGCTGGTTGGACTTGATCCAGGCACTCGCCGTCACCTTCTGATCCTCCATCAACAGGGTCGTTAGCGGCGACACTAGACCGCTGACGGAAAGGTCGCTCTCTGCGACCTGCGCCTGAAGCTCCTTGATCTTGGTGCTCTCCGGCGAAAGCTCGATCTGTGCAGTCCGGATTCGAACCGCAGGAGCGTCGGCCGGACGGTAGAGCAGATCCGTGATCGTGACGTTTCCGTTCAGCTTCTCGATCTTCTCGCCTTTGGCTCTCAGGTCGATGTTCGCGGCAATCCGTCCCTCCAGCGCCTCGACCTCGGGGATCGGATAAGCCTTCGCGATCTCGGCGAGGTCGAATTGTCCGTCGAGCTCGAGGTCGATGTCCGGCCGCGACAGCGGCCGGCTGATCGCGAGCCGCCCTTTGGCTCGGCTCTTTCCGGCCGCGATGCCGTACTTCGATACGTCGATTCGCATCTTGTCGAGATTGCCGCCTGGATGGGTCACCTTCGCATCCAGATTGAGGTCGGTGATGCCGAGCGGGAGGTCCGGATACTTGAAAGCGCCGTCACGCACCTCGGCCGTCATGGAGAAGGAAGGGATGTCGTCGTCACCTGGTCCGAGCTGGCCTCGAACTTTCGCTTCGAGGGAAAACTCTCCGCTGGCTTTCAAGCCGGCGAAATCCGCGGCGTACGCATTGGGAATCGCGGAGATCAATGCGTTGATCGGAAGTCCCTTTTTCGACGCGAGCTGCAGGTCGAGCTCGGTTCCTTCGCCTGCCCATCCGACCTCTCCCGAGCCTTCGAGATCCAGCTGGTTGATGGCGGCCCGAATTGCGCGGACCGTCACATGTTCCTTCTCCGTCTCGAGGGTGGCATCCAATCCGAGGCTCGCCTTGGCCTTCTTCAGGTACGTGATGCCTCCGACATTCGCGGTCAGGGCATCGACCGTGGTTTCCGAGGAAAGCTCTTGAGACGATCCGGAGATCTTCGCACGCCCGTCGTGTTCCAGCCCGACGATGCTGATGTGAGCCCCAGGCGCGTCATAGGTGATCGAACCTCTCGAAATCGTGTATCGCTTGATCTCGAAATTCAATGCCTTTGAGGGTTCTTGCCCTGCTGGCTGTTCCGCGAGGATGTCGTAGTTCGCCTTTCCATCCTCGCGAACGAGTACGTGAACCTCCGGCTCACTGACGTCGACGGAGCTGATCTCGATCGAACGGTCCATGACGAGGGCAACCACGTCGATCCCAGTTGCGATCGAGTTGACGGCTAGCAGCTTCGTCTCTGCGAAGTCACCCTTGCCCGTGATTGCCAGATCCACGACCTCGGCAGTCAGGGTGGGAAACGTCGACAAGAACGTAACGTCGACGTCGGAGAAGGTCACCGTCGCGTCGAGGCGCTCGTTGAGCTCGCTGCGGAGCCGCTCGATGATTTGGTCTCTGAACAGCAACGGGACGAGAGCGATACCGACTAGGAGCAACCCTAGAAGCGCAGCAAGCGTGATCAGTGTGGCCTTCAACGCCTTCATCATACCCCTCGTTGCTCTTGTAGCACGGTGGGCCTTCAGGACTTGTCGCCGAAGTCTGGCTCCAAACCACGCAAGATTCGCGGCAGATCCCGTCGAATCGCCTCGTTGCCGATGCGTGAGGCGAGACGGCTCGCGCCAGGCACCGCCCGGCGTAATGCTTCGAGTGGTTTGATGATCGCGCGCGCCGGGTACTCGGCGTACTGCCAGAGGTCGTCTGGCACTCCGAGATCGTCGGCGATTTCGGGCCCGTTCAAGGCACGTGCGAGCCCGTGATGGAACCGGGTGACGAACCAAGCAATCCAAGCGGGTCCTTTGCCCGACGCGTTCTGCCCTGGGACCTCGAACAAGGCCTCGGCGAGGGCCAAAGAGTCTTCGTCCGGGCCGGGTTGAATGAGACGGAGCAGATCTGCAATGCGCCGCGTCTGGCTCTCGCTCGAAAAGTGTTCGAGCAACCATGGATCGACGCCACTCAGGTGTCCGCAATAGCGCCAAAGGGAGAGGATTGCTTCCGCCTCTGCGTCGGTCAGCACGAAGCCGAGGCGACGTGCCCCGTCCATCATCAGCAGCGAAAACTCGAGAAGCGTGCCGAACATGTCCGCCTGATTGATGGGAAGCCCCCACTCGTCGGTCTTCCAACGCTGCGATGCCAGACAGTCTTGGCGTACGAACGCATGAATCACTCGAACGCGCAGACTGATCTCGTGACCGCGGTGACCTCGAAGAAGCCCATCCACTTGCGTCGCTTCACTGACGAACCTCGCCGTTTCTGCGAGCCGCCGCTGCGTGTTGTGGCGGAGCTGCCCCGTCATGGCGAGCGGCTTCACCGCCGCGCTCGAGTGGTAACCGTTGAGGAGCGACCAAGCGCTCAAGACGATCATACCGAGCAATCCAAAGCGCTGATAAGCCAATGCTCCGCGATTGATTTGGTCGAAATCGACCCAAGGCGGCGCCTTCTCGACGCTCTCGAAGAAATCGCGAAGCTCGATGGGCGCATCCTGCACCGACCTAATTCCCTCGCGCATCGACCGCTCGAAGAGCTCCGTCCGAGCCTTCCTTTCGATTCGCAGCCAGGCTGCCAGCTCATCTGCCACCGGGTCGGCCTGCATGTACAAGCTCGCGTATCTGTCCGCAGAATCACCAAAGAATTGCCTGGCCTGCCGTCGCCGCCGGTAACGTGTTGGGAAAGCCGGTCCGGGTCGGATTGCTTGCGTCACGGGATTGCCTCGAGGAATGGCGCCTAGCATGCCGCTTGATCGGAGTCGATCTTCGGTGTAGCGCTCACCGGTGGCTTGATCCTCGGCCTAACACCGGCAGCGAGTCTCTCACCGGATGCCTCGACTGTTGGCTACGTCGCAGGTGGAGTCGCCGTCGGCATCGGGGGCGCTCGCGTCGCTGGGCACTTCTAGTCGCCCGCGCGCAGAGGCGTCAGGTGCCTGTCTCCTCCTCTTCGCGTTTTCTCTCGAGGCGAACCCGCCGCACGCGACGGCGCCCCACGTCGGTCACGGTTGCCAGGTAGGGGCCCACGGGCACTTGGTCTCCGAGCTTTGCGAGCCGTCCCAAGCGTGCGGTCACATGACCTCCTATCGTGTCCTCGTCCTCGTACTCCTCGTCGCCCAGCTCGAAATCCAGCCGATCGCAGGTTTCAGGCACGGACATGTCGCCCGGAATCTCGTACACACCCTCCTCGATCTTTCGGAACGCGAGCTCCCGCTCATCGAATTCGTCGCCGAGCGGTCCGACGATCTCCTCGAGCGCATCTTCCCGAAACGCGAGTCCGATGACGGTGCCACGCTCGTCGACCACGGCCGCACAGTGCTGGTTGCCGGATTGGAGCTCGATGAGGAAGTTCGAAAGCGACATGGTGTCGGGGACGAAGATCGCCTTTCTCGCCAAGCTCGCGAGATCCAGGGGCTTCCCTTCGAGGACCTGCTGGAGCACGTCTTTGTTGTGGACGAAACCCACTACCGTGTCCAAACCGACCTCACAAAGCGGCAGCCGGCTGTGCCCGCTATCGCGAATCACCGCGAGGTTCTCATCGTCCGATCGGTTGATGGACAGAAATTCGACGTCGCTCCGCGGAAGCACGATGTGCCGCACTTCGAGCTCCATGATGCGGAAGACGTTTTCCGTGACCTCGTGCTCGAGCTTCGAGATGTGCCCTGCCGCCCAAGAGAGTGCCAGCATCGATCGAATCTCTTCGGACGTGTGAGTGACGTCGTGGCCCTGATGGGCCCGGATGCCGGCGACGCGCAGCATCGAGTTCGAGATACCGTTGATCATCGCAATGAATGGGCCGAAGACCCAAGTGAAGAGCCTGAGCGCGAAGGCGGTCCGCAACGCCGTGGTTTCCGCGCGACGAAGCGCCCACATCTTCGGAGCCTGTTCTCCGAGTGTCATGTGCAACACCGTGATGAGCGTGAACGCGAGAGTGATCGAAACGATGGGCAACCACTTCGCATCGGCCGCCACGTCGATTCCGAGCGCGTCCAGACCTGCGACGATGAGTACCGAAACCGCCGGCTCGCCCAACGCACCGAGGATTAGACTGGCGAAGGTGATGCCGAGTTGGCAGGCCGACAGGTAGCGATCGAGGTGGCTTATGATGTGTTGGACGGCCCGCGCGCGACGGCTTCCATCCCGCGCCAACGTGTCGATGCGTACCACTCGAACTTTCACGAGAGCAAACTCGGTCGCAACGAAGAAGCCGTTCAACAAGACGAAAAAGAGCGTGGCGCCAAGCCGCCAGGCGACCCCAATCGCATCGAGATGAGCATGTGCCCCGTTCACTCTAAGTTCGATCCTTTCGCGCCATGTGCTTACTGCCCTGGGATGCCTGCGATGTCCGGGCGAAACCGGAAGATGTAGTAGGGAGCACTCGCATGGATGTGCGCCTTCGGGCGCAGCATCTGATCCGGAATCGCGCTGTCGGCGACGTAGAGCCACCCTTCGGGGCCATAGCTCAACGCGTCGGCCCAGCGAATCCGATTGCTCCGGATTAGGGTAGTCAGCTCGCCGTCCGGCGTCATCCGAAGGACTGCACCATGCTCGACATCGGTGATCAAGAGGTTTCCGTCGTTGTCCGTGCTGAGGCCGTCGTTGAGCGGTTTGCGCCCCACGGATTCAGTCCGTGCAGCGAGCGCCTCCGCGCTCAACCCGCCATCGAGCAGGTCCGCTACCCTGATGCGAAACATCGTGTCGTGCGCCATCGCCCCGTAGTAGAGCCACTGGTCGTCACGATCGATCGCAATGCCGTCGACCCCAGGTTTGAGCACGACCAGCCCGCCGAAGAACTTCATCTCCTTGGTCGGATTGCGGATCACCCAGCTCTGAGGCGATACCGACGGGTCGCTCTCCAAGACTCGACGTGCGACTCCACGCTCGACGTCGTACACGACCAGTCCCGGATTCTTTCGCCAGAAGCTGACATCGGCGATGAAGACGTGCTTTCCGGTCGAGTCCACTTGCAGGTCCTGCAAGAACGAGCCGAGCTGCGCCACGTCGGAGTCGAAATCGTGTTCGTGCACGACCGCCCCGGACCCGAGATCGAAGGCCAAGAGTCGCGGTTGTCCGGTTCCGTGATTCCCGTGATCGATCGTCCAC
The DNA here is from genome assembly GCA_963792825.1 of uncultured delta proteobacterium. Lineage (GTDB taxonomy): Bacteria > Myxococcota_A > Polyangia > Polyangiales > Houyiibacteriaceae > SG8-38. The sequence continues at coordinate 1,449,867 of CAWBXS010000002.1, forward strand.
AGGCGGTTCTGGCGATCGATGACGATGCCGAGCGGCGTCTCGAAGAGCGTCTGTGCCGCTTCGCTCGGAAACGGCTTGGCCTCTCCGTCCACCCACTCGAGGAGCTTGGCGCCGGTCGGGCGGCTCTCCGGGTGGATCGTGTAGAACACCCGCCCGTCGGCGGACACGGCAAGATTACCAATTGGCTCCGGGCTCGATACCACGACCTCGAGCTCGCTTTCGTCGAAGATTGGTGCACCGTTGAGGTCCGGGTAGGGCTCCCCACCCCCATACCGGACGAGAAGCAACACCGCGACCGCCGCGAAGAGGCACAAGAGCCCGATCAGCAGGCGTAGGAAGAAGCGTCGCATCGAGGAGCGGGACGGTAGCACGGCGCCCCTGCGGGCCCCAACCCGGTTTACGGTGCTACTTGTTCGGTTGCGGCGTCATCCTGAGGTACGGCTTCAGCTCCTCGTGCCCTTTCGGAAACTTCCGAGCGATCTCGGCGGGGTCGGTGATCGATGGAACGATCACGACGTCGTCGCCGTCCTTCCAATTGCCAGGCGTGGCGACCTGGTACTTGTCGGTGAGCTGAAGGCCGTCTAGAACCCGCAGCACCTCGTCGAAATTCCGACCGGTCGCGGGCGGATAGGTGATCGTCGCACGAACCTTCTTGTTCGGGTCGATGAAGAAGACCGAGCGAACGGTGACCTTCGCGTCGGCCTGCGGGTGAATCATGTTGTAGAGCTTCGCGACCTTCTGATCGGGGTCTGCGACGATCGGGAAGTTCATGCGAACGTCCTGCGTCTCCTCGATGTCCTTGATCCATGCCTTGTGAGACTCGATCGGATCGACGCTGAGGGCGAGCGCCTTGGCGCCGCGTTTGGCGAGCTTCTCTTTCAACTTGGCAGCGAGCCCTAGCTCCGTCGTGCAGACCGGCGTGAAGTCGGCGGGGTGGGAAAAGAAGATCACCCAGTCCTTGCCGGACCACTCGTGAAAACGGATGTGGCCTTCCGTGGTGTCGGCCTCGAAATCGGGTGCGGTGGTTCCCAGTTGTAGACTCATGTGCTTGCTCCTTGGCTCCTGGTGGGACCCGTTACTTGGCTCCCTTCCGAGCCGCTCGTCAAGGGGCCGGGCTCAGGACTCCCAGACGACCTTGCTCCTGGCGGCGTACCAGTCGTCGAACCTCGGGCCGTACGCATCCTCGATCTTGCTCCGCTTCATCTTCATGGTCGGAGTCAGGAAACCGTTCTCGATGAGCCACGGCTCCTTCACCACCGTCAAGAACTCTAGTCGCTCGTAGGCCTCGACTTCCTTGTTGACCTCGGTCAACAGCTTCGACAGCTCGGCCTCCACCTGTTCGCGCACGGCGGCGTCCCTCAGCTTCGGCCGGATCTCCTCGGCCAGGAGGACCAGCGCGAAGGGCTGTGGGTGTCCAGACCCGGTGACACAGCACATTTCGACCTGGGTGTGATTGTTCAAGAGATTCTCGATGGGTGCGGGCGCGACGTACTTCCCCTTACTGGTCTTGAAGAGCTCCTTTACCCTTCCCGTGATCTTCAGCCGGCCCTCTTCGTCCCGCTCTCCTCGGTCACCCGTCTTGAAGTAGCCGTCCGCCGTGTAGCACTCGGCGGTCAGCTCGGGCTGCTTGTAGTAACCCATCATGTTGCCGGGCGATTTGATCAGGATCTCGCCTTCCTCGCTGATCTTCACGTCGACTCCGGGCATTGGGCTACCCACGTACCCGAACCGCCCGCGGCCGGGATAGGTCGCATGCGAGTAGGCGAAATCTTCACTCATGCCATACCCCTCGAGCAGCTCGAGTCCGAGGTTCCGATACCACTGAATGAGATCGGGTGGGATCGGCGCCGAGCCGCTGGCCGCGAGCCGCACGTGCTGGAGCCCGAGCCCGGTCAACACCTTCTTCTTGATGACGCGGTTGAGGAGTGGGATGCGAAGAAGCCGATTGAGCTTCTCGGGCGGAAGCTTGTGAAAGACGCCGAGCTGGAACTTCAGCCAGAGCCGCGGCACCGAAACGAAGATCGTCGGCTGCGCGCGATTCAAGTCGGCGACGAACGTATCGAGTGATTCCGCGAAGAAGAGCTGCATTCCGGTGTGGATGCCTTGCGTCTCGACGCAGAAGCGCTCGAAGACGTGTGCGAGTGGGAGATAAGACAGCATTCTGTCTTCGGGTGTCGCATGAAAGATCTCCTCGGCGCCCTTCACCGAAGCGGCGATCGCCCCGAAGCTGTGCATCACACCCTTGGGCCGGCCCGTGCTTCCCGAGGTGTAAACGATGATCGCAGGCTCTTCAGGCTTCCGGGAGGGGTTCCCTTGCACAGGTGCGGTCCGCGCGGTGATCGAATCCCACGACTCGTAGTCGTTCGGCGGCGCGAGCGGAAGCGAGATGCACGGCATGTCGGCGGGGATTCCTTGTTGGATCTCCTCCCACCCGTCGAGCTTGCCGACGAACAGGAGCTTCGACTCGCTGTGGTCGAGGATGTAGGCGATCGTATCGGCGTTGAGCGTCGGATAGAGCGCAACGCTGACGTAGCCGGCCATCCAAATCGCCAAATCCGCGAGGATGAAGTGCGCACAGTTCTTCGAAATCAGTCCGATGTGGCTACCGGGCTCGAGGTCGAGTGACTTCAAGTGCGCCGCCATTCGTCTCACCTGATCCATCCCTTGCGCCCAGGTGTACGTTTCGACCTGTCCGTTTCCGGTCGGTTGCGTCATCCAAAGCCGATTCGGGGTGGTCTTTTCCCAGTGATAGGCATCGTCTAATACGAGTCGAGGCTCGGCCATGTGTCACTCCTGGTTCGAACGAAGACCGTACCATACACCGTCGAGAACTCGCCGTGGGGCTCAAATTCGGGCTCGTCGGGCGGACGCGTGAGGCCGGGGTCGTTCCGGACTAAGCTCCGGCCCATGCGAGAGGATTTCTCGGGCCGCGAGGCGATCGTGACGGGCGGCACCGGCGCGCTCGGCAGCGCGGTCGTTGGGCGCCTCGTCGCGGCTGGTGCCACGGTTCACATTCCGGTTCATGCCACGGCGGAGCTCGACGCATTCCCGTATCGCGACCACGAGGCCGTCGAGCTTCACGAGGACGTCGATCTGAGCGTAGAGTCGGACGTCGCGCGGCTCTTCGCCGCGACACGCTCCCTCTACACGAGCATCCACCTGGTCGGCGGGTTTGCCATGAGTTCGATCACTTCCACGAGCCTCGACGTGTGGGAGCGTCTGATGCGAATGAACGCCACCACGTGTTTTCTATGCTGCCGTGCCGCGGTCAACGCGATGCAGGGGCGCGAGGGACGCATCGTCAACGTCACCGCGCGCCCGGTCGTGGTGCCCACGGCTCAAATGACCGCATACTCCGCCTCCAAGGCTGCAGTCGCTGCGCTGACACTCTCGCTGGCGGAGGAGCTCGCGGCTTCTTCGATTTGGGTCAACGCGGTGGTCCCGAGCATCATCGATACGGCCGCCAACCGCGCCGCGATGCCGGATGCAAATCACGACACATGGCCGAAGCCCGAGCAGGTCGCCGAAACCATCGTGTTTCTCGCTTCGCCGAGGAACGCTGTGACCCGTGGCGCGCTCGTCCCGGTCTACGGGCAGAGCTAGCTCTGATGGAAAAAGGGTCTGCGCAGTTCGCAGTTGGGTTAGTATCCGGCGGATGAGGTATACGCACCTCGGGCAGACGGGGGTCACGGTTTCGCGGATCTGTCTTGGTTGCATGAGCTACGGCACTCCCGAGTGGCGACCGTGGGTCCATGATGCCGAGGCTTCAGCGCCGTTCTTCAGAAGAGCCATCGAGGCTGGCATCAATTTCTTCGATACGGCAGACATGTACTCCCTCGGGGTGAGCGAGGAGGTGACCGGCCGATGGCTCCGCGAGTACGGCGTTCTCGACGAGCTCGTGATTGGCACCAAGGTCTTCTTCCCGATCAACGACCGCCCCAACATGGGTGGGCTTTCGCGCAAGCACATCCAACAAGCATGCGAGGGCAGCCTTCGGCGATTGGGCGTCGAGACGATCGACCTCTACCAGATCCACCGTCTCGATCCGCACACGCCTATGGAGGAAATGTTGGCCGCGCTCGACCAGCTCGTCACTCAAGGCAAGGTTCGGTACGTCGGTGCGAGCTCGATGTACGCGTGGCAGCTCCAGCGTCTGCTTTCCATCTCGGAGCGTCACGGCTGGGCGCGCTTCGTGACGATGCAGAACCATTACAACCTGGTCTATCGCGAAGAGGAACGAGAGATGATGCCGCTCTGCGAAGATCAGGGGATCGGCGTGATTCCGTGGTCACCACTCGCGAGAGGCATGCTAGCGGGGACGCGCAAGAAGCTCGGTGACGGCTCGACGAGCCGCTCTTCGAGTGATGGTCTCGATCAGATCCTCTACGACCAGCCCTCCGACTGGGACGTCGTCGAGGCGGTCCGAAATCTCGCCGCCGAGCGTGGCGAGCCCCCAGCGCGCATCGCGCTCGCTTGGCTTCTGTCGAAGCCTGCGGTCACCGCGCCCATCGTTGGCGCAACCAAGGTGGCGCATCTGGACGATGCAATCGCAGCCGTCGAGATTCAGCTCAGTGTCGATGAGGTCGCGATGCTCGAATCACCGTACCGTGCCCATCCGGTTCGGGGAATGGAACCACCGCGGACTTCGGTGAAATAGCGTCAGGATTCTTCGAGCTCGGAGCGCAGGCTACGGATCATCAGGCGCTCGTAAAGACCGGGCGCTATGCGTGAAAGGAGCGCGCTGGTCTTGCCAACCGGGGTGAGCACGATCCGCCGTCGACCCGCCTCCGCCGCCTTGAGCACTGCGCCGGCTACGTCGTCCGGACTTCCGAGCTTTCCGACCTTCGAGCGGGGGCGGCTCACCCGACGACCATCTCCGCCCAGTGTCGAGGCCTCCAGACCGGTTTCGACGAACGAAGGACACACCATCAACACCCCGACTCCTTGGTCGGCGACCTCGGCGCCTAGGCTCTCGAACAAGCCATGCATGGCATGCTTCGAAGCCGAGTATCCGCTTCGCCCGTAGAGCGGCGCCAGGCCAGCGATGCTGGAGACGGCGATGATCAAACCGCGACGCGCGACCAGATCGGCCATGCAGGCCTGCGTGCAATGCAGGGCCCCGAAGAGATTGACCTCCATGACGCGGCGAAACACCTCGGACCGGGTTTCCGCAAACGCGCTTCGGTGCACGATGCCAGCGTTGTTGATGAGAACGTCGATGGGCCCGAAGGTTTTTCGTACCGTCGTCATCGCTGTCTGCACTTGCTCCGTATCGGTGATGTCGCAGGGCATGGAAAGCGACTCGATACCGATGCTCTCGAGCTCATCGTGGGCTTCCTTCAACGGACTCGAGGGTAGGTCGAGGAGCGCGATCTTGGCGCCCGCGCCCCCAAACCGTCGTCCGAGCGCGCGTCCGATGCCCCCAGCACCTCCGGTGATGACGACGGTCCGTCCTCGAAAGTCACGTCGGGGCAAGAAGACCTCGCGCGCGCGCGTACAGCTCGAAGGCTTCGCGGCTCGTCAGCTTGGGTGTGTATCCGTACTCTTCCTTGAGGCGACGGTTGGAAAGCACGGGGCGGTACCGCAGAAACGCGACGCGCTCCGGCCCGTGCTGGGTCAGCCGCAGCCCCTTGAGGGCCCACAGGGCCGCCTTCACCAGGCCTGCGGGCAGCGGCACGTAGGGCTTGTCGAGGATCTCGGCGATCTCGCGGGGCGTGAGAGCACCATCTCCTGCCTGGTTGTAGATGCCCACCTTGTCGGAGAACACGGCGTCGACGAGACAGGCGACGAGATCTTGATCCCAGATGAACACGAACGGGGAGTCCGAGCCGGCAATGCCCAAGATCACCGGCTTCTCGAAGAGGTCCGTGACCGGGCTATGCACGTCCTCTCCGACCACGGTTCCCGGCCGAAAGACGATCTGTCTGAGCTCTGGGCGCTCTTCCCGCCACTGCGCCAACATCTCCTCGACGAGACGCTTGTTCTTCGCGTATTCGAACTCGTCATTTCCGCGAAGCGGATCCGATTCATCCAGCCACTGCGGATTGTCCGCGTAGTATCCGTAGGCCGCGCCGCTCGACGTGACGATGAGCTTCGTCGTCCCCGCCGCTTCGCACGCCTGCAGAACGTTCCGCGTGCCGAGCACGTCCACGCGGTAGGGGAGATCGCTCGGGGCTCCTTTAGGAGTCCGTACGATAGATGCGAGATGCACGACGGTGTCGATGCCATGCTCCTCGAACAGATCCTTGAGCGCGGGGTCGCAGATGTCGTTCTGGTGGTAGACGACGCCCTCGAGCCGATCGGAAGGGTCGACTGCCGTCCAATCCAAGGAGACCAGCGCTGACAGCTCCGCCCTGCGTTTCGCAAGGGCCGCAACGCAGAGGCGACCGACGTAGCCCGCCGCCCCGGTCACCAAGACCGCGGGGCCGGAGCCCATCAGGCCTGAGGCTCCTGATGCATCGCCTTGAACTCCTGAAGACCGGGAGCGAAGAGGTGCATGTTGGGGTCGACGTCCACGTGTACGACCGAGGGTTTGCCGGAGTCGACGCAGCGTTGCAGCGCCGCTTCGAGCTTCGTCGGGTCGGCAACCCGCTCACCGTGGCATCCCATCGCTTCAGCAACCTTGTCGAACGCGATCTCCTCGAAATCGGCGTTGATCGTGCCCTTCTGTTCGGTGCCGATGACTGGCCGCAGCATTCCGAGTCCGATGGACTGCGTCAGTTTCACCATGCCCCACTGCTTGTCGCAGAGCACCAAATAGATGACCGGTAGCTCGTGGCGCAGCGCGGATTCGAGCTCCTGAATGTGAAAACCCATCGCGCCATCGCCGATGATGCAGACGACCTTTGCATCGGGCTTCGCAATCTGTCCGGCGAGCGCTTGTGACACGCCCGCACCCAGCATCCCGAACTTGAACGTGGAGAGCAGTGTGTCCGGACGATTGATCTCCGAGAAGAAGTTCGCCCAGACAGCGGCGTTGCCGCCGTCGAAGACGTAGACGGTGTCATCGCCGAAAAAACGCTGACACGCCGCGGGTACTTGGGCGCTGTGCATCGGGCTCGACGTGTTCTGAAGCGCCATGTCGAGCTGGGCCCGGACCTTCGCCTTATCCTCCGCGAGGCCCGCCGTTCGCGCACGATTTGCCCGTAGGCGCTCGGCGCTCGGCGGCGACTGTCGTAGCTCGCGCTCGAGGGCTGACAGGAAGGTCTCCGCATCCGCGAGAATGGCGAGATCGGTGGCCTTGTTGAGCCCGAGAATCTCGTCGTCGATGTCGACTTGGATCATCCTCTGCTCACCTGGCTTACCCCAATACGGCGGTTTCCCCCACCAATCGGTTTCGCCGAGGCGGGAACCAATCACCAACACGAGGTCCGCCGCGCTTCGGGCCTTCTTGATGGGCTCCATCGCCCATATGGGAAGCAGTTGTTCGTGGCTGTCGGGTAGGGCGCCGCGACCTGCCCAGCTCGTGGTGACGGGTGAGCCCAGGGCCTCCGCCACGTTCCGGAGCGACGCCGAAGCGTGCGCGTGGAGGACTCCGCTACCCACATGGAGCAAGGGGCGCTCCGCGTTTCGCAGAAGCTCCGCTGCGCGGGTGACTTGGCTCGTAGAGGGCTCGATCGGGGTGGTCCTTCGATACGCTGCTGGGGGGCGAAGGTCGATGCCGTCCACTTCGAAGACGCCGTTCATCACCGTTTCGGGGACATCGAGGTGCACCACGCCTGGGCGACCACTCCAGCTGACGCGCGCCGCGCGCCGGAAGAGCTCTGGCAGTCGTTCGAACGACGGCACGGCTCCGCTCCATTTCGTCATCGGCCGCGTCACGCCGGTTTGGTTGAAGTACTGGAACGTGCCTCCACGATCCGGATACGCGATCGGCGTCCGCCGGCTCGAGGTGATCAGCAGAACGCGATTGCCTTCGCCATTTTCGACGGCGACACCGGGAAGCACGTTGGCAACGCCCGGTCCGTTCGACGCCATGCAGACCCCGAGCTTGCCGGTCAGCCGTGCATATGCGCCCGCCATGTGTGCTGCGCTGGTTTCATGCCGGGGCGAAACCATTCGGATGCCGTGCTTCTCGAAGCTTGCGAAGAAGCCCATGTACGTGCCGTCGACGATCCCGAACACGACTTCGACGCCCTCGGCTGCCAGCATGCGAGCCAGCGCCTCTCCTCCGACCATTTGAGTCATGGCTTTCCTTCCCGCGCCCGGATGGCCGCCAGCCGTGCGGCCGGGGCGCCGAAGCTCGAATCTACACCCCGGCTTTCCCCGATCGGAAGCGAAACATTTGCGCCCGGCAAACAGGCCGGTTGGAGCGTCCGGCGGACCGCTTTCGGGTGGCGTTGCGTTGGGGAGGTGCTCAGACTGCCGACCCCATGGAGATCTGGAAAGAGTTCAGCTTCGAAGCGGCACACATGCTTCCGAACGTTCCAGATGGGCACAAGTGCAAGCGGCTACACGGCCATTCCTTCCACGTTCGAATCTACGTCGAGGGCGAGCCGGACTCGACGCTAGGCTGGATCGTCGACTTCGCGGAGATCGCCGAAGCCTTCGAGCCGCTACGGCTTCGGCTGGACCACTATTACTTGAACGAGATCGAGGGCCTGCAGAATCCGACCAGCGAGGCGTTGGCGCGCTGGATCTGGCGTCATCTGAAACCCACTCTTCCGATTTTGAGCAAGGTCGAAGTGAGTGAGACGTGCACTTCCGGCTGCGCCTACCGAGGCAGCTGAGGGCTCTGTGCAGCCGAGGCCTCGCCCGCCGTGGCCACCTCCGACGGAGCGAGGTGCTCGGGGAGCTCGTCCCGGCGAAAGACGTCGTCGAGATTCTCGGCTCTCCGGATGACGGCGGCACGGTCGCCGGTGACCAACACCGCCGCAGGCCGCGGCATCGCGTTGAAGTTGCTGGCCGACACCTCTTGGTATGCGCCTGTATCGAGGAACGCGAGCAGGTCACCGATCTCGGTCTCCGGGAGGCGAACGGCTCCGAGGAGACGGTCGCCATAGCAGCTCCGGCCGACGACGTCGGCCTTCATGGTGGATGGCGCGTCCAAGCGGTTCGCGAGACAGAAGTCGTGTAGGTGGTGCTCGAATCGACCGCCCGTCATCCAGAACTCGGATGTATCGATCGTGACGAGGTTCCACTTGATGGGCGACCTCATCTTCTTGATCGCCTGCACGGTCGACAAATGCACACCGGCATTGCCGTGAATCGCGCGCCCCGGCTCGAGCTGAAGCATGATGCCCGCCGGATCGATGCCATGTCTCGGGAGTGCGTCGAGCAGCGCCGCAGTCGTGGCAGTGGCATAGTCCTCGATGCTCGGTGCGGCGATTGCGTTCGGGTGGCCCTCGATCAGTGCGAGACACTTGTCGATCACGCGGTAGCGCACTTTGGCGCCCAGGTACTGGAGCCCGAGCGAGAGCACGTGCAGCGAGCCTAGCAAGAACGGGTCAGCATAGTTGGTCGCCGCATTGTGGGGGTCTCTCGGGATCGCGAAGCCGCCTCCAATGCTGATCTCTTGGGGTCGATAGTCACCGAGCGCCTCGCACACCTGCCCGAGATCCCGAGCGTAGGCGTGCATTTGAGCTTCCCAGTAGCGCGTCGATCGATGGTGCCGACCATGATGTGCATGGAAGCCCACGACCTGGACGTTCGAAAGCTTCATGACCCGCTTGCCGGCCTCGATCACCTCGTCCACGGAAAGGCCGCCCTTGTAGACCAGTGCCACGAGGTCGGTTGGTGCCATCCCGTCGGGGGAGAAGTCACTCTTCTTGACGAATTCCGAGATCGCTGGCCGGATGCGCAGCCGAACGCATGCGGTCTTCCTCAGCGTCGGAGCCAGCTCCTCCAAGAAGTCGACGTCCCGAAGGCTGTCGATCGTGAGCCTTGCCCCGACGTCGATGGTACGGCGAATGTGATCCTTGTCTTTCGGAACCCCGTTGACGGAAATGAACCTCGGATCGACGCACGCGCGAAGTGCGACGTCGAGCTCGCCTGCAGAGTAGATGTCAGCGCCGCAACCCTCGTCGGCGAGAATCCGCTGAATCGCGAAGATCCAGTTTGCCTTTGCGGCTGGCATCACCTTGACGGGGCCCGCCGTCCACCCTCTTTCGAATGCGTCGCGAAATCTTCGCACATTGCGGCGGACTTGATTCTCCGAAAAGACGAACAGGGGCGATCCAAAGCGTTCGACCAGGTCGGTAGCGGCCAGGTCGTCGACGAATAGAACACCGTCTCGGTTGCTCAAGCAGTCATCGATCTGCGTTACTCTCATGGCGAGCCCCTTCTCAATCCGGCGATGATACTCATCGAAGGGCGGCTTCGGTAGGTCCCGCGATGAGGATGCTGATCTTGCCGAGGCCCTGACCGCGAGCCACTACGCGGTCGCCTGGCTTCAAGAAGCGAGTCGTGTCGCCGTGCAGCTTGGCATTCAGCTTCCGGAAGCGGCTGAGCCCGATCAGGCTGCTGAGACGCGCAAGCCATCGCGGAGTCGTCATTGCAACGCCTCCGGGCGTCCCCGTGAAGATCATCGTGCCTTTCCCGAGCGGCGACTCTGGGTACTGGGCGTGGATGAATCGCAACATCCGTACCGGCGTGTAGATCAGGTCCTCGGTGGACTCGCTCTGCCTGAGCTGGCCATTGACCGTGGTTTCGATGACGACACACGGTATTGCGTTTGGCTTGGGTTCGTCTGGGACCCATGCATGGTCGGCGACAGGCATGAAGCCTCGGAAGCTCTTCGAAGCGCCCCAGTAGGCGGAGCGGTTCGGTTGGCCTTCCCCGAGAATCGCTACCGTGCGCGCTGACACATCGTTGCCGATGAAGTAGCCGAGCTGCGGTGTGAAGCCCGCGTCATCGAGGGAGGCCGGGTCGATGTCTTCTAGAAGCACCAAGACCATCTCCACCTCGTAGTCGAGAAGCGCCGTCACATCGGTAGCCAAGCCCGAGAGCGGCGAGCAGCACGAAGATTCCGGTGATCGCTGCGGATTGGATTAGCGGACGTGACATCTTTGCAATGCTTCTCCCAGAGCTTGCTCGGGGCGCGCCGCAAGCTTCCGATGTCGCCAGGCGACGTGGCCGTCGGGCCGAATCAAGAGCGCGCCATCGTCTTCGATGCTGCATACGGCCGCAAGCTGAGACCGGGCCTCGTCGGTCGTGCACAAGGACTTCATCGAGCAGAGCTCCAGCTCGGAGCAGAGGCCGGATTGCAGCTCCTCGGCCGCGTCCCTCCACGCGTCTCCACAGTCGCCCAGCAGCAACGTGTAGCGGATGGTGGAGAGAGCATCGTGCGTGGAGCGTGTCGTGTTGGGCGCATCGAGCCACAGGTGCGGGAAGCGAGCCCCGGGTCTCGCGGAAGGGAGATACTGGGTCACGGGGTCATCGGGCTCCTCAGGCGGCGACCCATCGGGAACCAAGGCACCTCGTGCATAGCTATAGCCGATGTCGAGTCCGATCCGATCGAAGTGAGGCGTCTGGTCTTCGATGCTTCGGCGCACCTTCTCGCGAACATCGTCACGACTCTGGAATCGCGCGAGAGCCCGATGCATCGGCAGCGTCAGCATTCGATCGACGGCGCCTCTCCAGGCTTTCGGAATCCACTTGACCATGACGCTGTTTTTGATTCGCGCGCTCGTCTCCAGGCCGTTTCGAGGTAAGCCGAGTGCTTTCACGATCTCGAAGATCCTCCCAAAGTTCGCCGCGCTTTCCGAGCTGTTGCGTTCCGCGATGGGCCGTCGCTCCTCCTCATAGGTGTCCAAAAGAGCCTCGTCGGCAGCTCCTTGGAGCACGGCGGCGAGCTTCCACGCGAGGTTGTGGGCGTCCCCGATGCCCGTATTCATGCCCAAGCCTCCGGTCGGCGGAAAGCGATGTGCGGCGTCGCCCACGAGAAAGATCCGGCCATCCCTGAACCTTTCGGCGATCTGTGCGGTCATCCGCCAGAAGGCGATCGAGGTGATCGGAATCGCCCGTTCGGTCCCGAGCGCGATCTGCAGCCGTCGCGCGAACACTTCCGGCGTGTAGTCCTCCGGTCGCTCATGCGGCTCGAAGACCGGAACGTGGTAGACCCAACGCCTCTCTGCATGGTGTGCGATGAGGGTCCCGACCGCTTCTGGGTGAAAGATCCAATAGAGTTTTGCTCGCGTCTCGATGTGATCGCAAAGGTCGAGCTCGAAGTAGGCGTTGACGAAGTCCTGGATCTTGTCCGGCCCCTCCATCTCGATCCCGAGGCCGGCGCGCGCGCGACTCGCCGCTCCGTCGGCTGCAATGACATAGTCACTCGTGATCTGCAGCATGTGCCCGTCCGAACGCCGCAAAACGAGGCTGACGACCGGTCCTTCCTTCTCTTCGAAGGCTTTCCATGCGTGCTCGAAGAGGAGCTGGATTCTTGCTTCGCCTTGGACATGGGTCAGCAGCGTCTTTTCCAGCTCGGTTTGAGATAGATTGAGATATGGCCTTTGCGAGCGGAGGTGACGGCGGTACTTCTCGGCGCTTTTCGCGTCCGCCAGGAGATCGATCCTTCCGAGCTCTTCATTGACCGTTCTGCAGAAGAGGATCCTCGCGGCATCGGCAGGGGGGGACGCTTCGGCCTCGAGCTCTTCGTTCGTGATGCCGAGGCCCGTGAGAATCTCGATCGAACGCGCGTTCACCTCGTGGGCCTTCGGGTGCGCAGCAAGCCCCGCAGCCCGTTCGACGACGATGCTCCGAACGCCGGCTCGAGCCAGGCACAATGCGCTGACCATCCCGGAGGGTCCCGCTCCAATGATGAGCACGTCCGCGCGAAGCGCGTCGCTCATGACGCTGGCTCGACCCGCGTCTTCAAGAACACGAGCGTGCTTACGAGAAGCAGGGTGAGTACCACGAACGCGAAGATGTTTTCGTTGAGGCCCAGCACCTTGAGGTGAAACTCCGGGTCCACGATCGCGCCGCCGTACGTCGATTCGAGCAGGGCCGCCCCCCAAAAACCGAAGATGTTACAGGCTTGCCAGAGCCAGGCGATGTAGAGGTTCGAGACCCGCAAGGGGCGTCTCACCCAAATGAGGTAGAGGTTACAAAGGCCCGAAAGACCCATGAAGACCATGCCCCACATGAGATGGAACCGGGCATGGCCGACCCACGCTGGATTCAGCAGATGAGTCACGCTCGTATCGCGAACGATGGGCCCGAAGAACTCGAGGACGCCGAGGGTGAGTAGGACTTGGGCGATGCGAAACGGCTTAGCAGCAGGGGTCATGGATGCCTCTTGAGCTCATCTGCACTGCGTTCTCATCGGAGGAAGCTCGTCTCGGTGGACCACGACCCGCACCGGCTCAGAACACGTACGGAATGAACAGGTACGGGACTTCCTTGCAATAACGATCCCAATCGGCACCGTACTTGTTCTTGCATCGAGTGATGTCGCGGCCCGCCCGGTGGAGGATCATGGTGACGAAGAAAACCACGTAGAGATACGGCAGGAAGTGGTCGAAGCCGCAGATTAGGCCCCACGACAATGCCATCAGGACATCGGCCGTATAATGGATCTTTCGCGCATAGCGCCACCAGCCATCGACGAGCAGCTTCGATCCCGTTTTGGTCTCTAGATAGCGAGGGTTCTTCAGGGTGCCCCACGGCAGCTGCGGGAACGCCTTGCGTTTCACGTAGGATCCGTTGAGCTGCATCCGGAAACGGTTTCGTTGACTCTGTGCGGTGTCCCAGACGTAGTACGCGCCGAAGAGCAGGGCGAAGCAAAACACCGTGTATGGGACCGAGTGCTCGAAGGGAGGGCGCGACGCGACGTACATCGAATTGAAGCAGTAGACGAAAGGCACTCCGGCGAGATTCCAGAAGACCAACATCCAACCCCATTTCTCGTAGAAGATGTCCCAAGTCGTCGGAATACACTCTTCGCCCTTCATGCAGGCGTTGGTGTAGAGAAAATGCGCGACGACCATGAAGATCATCGGCGTGCTCACCGTGTGATATGTCACGTACTGGTGTGCAGCCCCGCTTGCGGTCAGCAAAAAAAGCGTCAACCACGAGACCCGCACCTCCGCCCACATCTTCAGATCGAGCGGTCCAAGGCGCGGGTTGAGCCATGCTCCCATGAAAAAGTCGTAGAGGAAGCTGCCGGACATCCGCTCCGTATTGCCCGTTGCCTTGGCTCCGAAATAGACGAAGAGTGCTACGGCATTGGCGGTGACCATGGATGCGATCATGAACGACCCGAACTGCTCGTAGATCGTCTGCAAGGGGAATACCCCGGTGAGGTGCAGCAAAGCGACTGCCCCGAGCGTGATGTACCAGGCGGTGATTCCGTTGCAGCGATAGACGAGCCGCTCTCCCCCGCGAGACGGAATCGGCAAGCCTCGAATCTTCAAGCCAGGAAGGAAGGCGGCCATGAGCCCCTCGGCTGTCAAGAAGGCCCAGTAGATTGCAAACGTGCTCCACGTCGGCGTTGCATGGGTGACGATTTGTTCCCAGACCTCGGTGAAGAAGCGGCCCGTGCCAGAGATCTCGAGTGGGTAGAAGACCGCACCGTCATGGAAGCGCCATGCGATCCACAGGTAGAGCATCAACGCATGCGAGAGCGTCATGATGAAGGCCGCACCAAACGTGCCGCCGAATTCGCGCGCGACGTCGCGGTCCTCCTGGGCTGCCCTCGGCTGTACGGTCGTGGTCGGCAACCCGGATTTTGCTGCTTCCTGCACCACTGCCTCCCTCGTTTGCGCCTGTTTGTACACCTGCGGCGTCGCCAAAGTCCAGGGTCGCTTCAAACACCTGCGCTAGGATCCGGCTCATGAATTGGGGCAGCCTCTTCAAGGTCGCTCTCGCAGCCGTCGTGGCCGCCTCGGTTGCCTGGGTGTATGCGAGCGGCGCCTACGAGAGCTTCGACCCCGCCACGATGAGGGCCTGGGTCCGGGACGCCGGGGCATGGGGCGCGCTCCTCTTCGTCGCGACCTATTCCTGTCTGCAACCGTTTGGGGTGAACGGCTTGGTATTTTTGCTGAGCGCGCCCCTCATCTGGAGCCCAGCGGAAGCCTTCTTGTTGAACTGGATCGGAACGGTCGGCACCGGGCTCCTCTCCTTCTCTGGGGCGCGCTTCGTCGCGCGAGCTTGGATTCAAGAGCGTGTGCCTCGAAGAGTGCGCCGTTTCGACGAACGGCTTCAGACGCATGGATTTCGGACGGTGTTTCTGCTGCGACTGATCTTCTATACGGCGCCTACGCTTCAATGGGCGCTCGGCGTGTCACGGGTGTCATTCGCTCCCTTCCTCGCGGGTACGGTGCTCGGGGTTGCGCCGTTCACGCTTCTCGCGACCGTGCTCGGTGTTCGAGCCAACGCATGGTTGGAGGAACACCCATTGGCTACGTGGCCGTGGGATCAGTTGTGGCCGGTCGTCATCATCGGTGCGATCCTCTTGGCAGCGATCGGCGTCGTTGTCGTCCGCAAGTGGCGCGCAGACGTAAGCGACTGAGCAAGGTGCCGGCGAAGCCCCGTGGCCGACGCATCGCGGAAGTGGTTGCTGTCTGGCCGGAGGACGGCTCGGGATGGGCAGCACAGCGAGCGGGGGCGACGCCAGATGTAGGGCGGCGTGAGGAGCCGGCGGAGCGGGTGCCGGTGACAGTCGTGGGCGGAGGCGGTACGCTACGCGCGTGGAAAAGCTGCCGGCGCCCGAGCTTCCCCCTTGGATTGCGAAGGAGGTTCCCTTCACCCGTTATCGCATCGCCGTCGGCGATGGCTTGTACATGCATGTCATGGAAACGGGGCGCGGTAGACCCGTCCTGATGGTGCATGGCAATCCGACTTGGGGCTTTCTCTACCGAAAGGTCGCCATGTGCCTGCAGGGCCAGCGCCTTCGCCTCATCATGCCCGATCTGATCGGTTTTGGGCTCAGCGACAAGCCGCGCGACTTCTCGGCCCATACGATCCGTAACCACAGCAAGTGGCTCGGGTCCCTCATCGATCAACTCGAGCTAGAGGAGGTGATTCTCGTCTGTCAGGATTGGGGAGGTGCGATCGGCACCCATCCCTTCACTACGCGGCCACATCGTCTCGCGGGCATGGTCGTTCTGAACACGGTGCTCGATGCCCCCTCGCCCGGCTTCAGGCCGACGGCCTTCCATCGGTTCTCCCACCTCCCGCTGATCAGCGACTTCGTGTTTCGCGTTCTGCCGCTACCTCAAGCCGCGCTCAATTTGGCGCAGGGCGATAAGTCGAGCATCCGTGGGGATGTCGCCCGTGCCTATCGTTACCCGTTCCGTCGTATTCGAGATCGAGTGGCCCCCCTGGCGACGGCTCGCATGGCGGTCGACCGCATGGGCCATCCATCGATCGAAGCTCTCCAGGAGTGCGCGGCATTCGTACGAGGATTCGGTGGCCCCAAGGCCATGGTTTGGGGCCGGCGCGATCCCGTGATCGCTCGCGCGTTGAAGCGTACCCGAGCGCTCCTCGGCAATCCCCCCGTCGTCGAGACTCAAGCCGGCCATTTCCTTCAGGAAGAGGTTCCCGACGAGATCGCGGCTGCCGTGCTCGACGTCAGCGCGCGGCTAAGCCGCGCTTCGGCTCAGGCCCCGGAGAAGCAAGCGTAGCGACGTTCGAAACTGCGCCTCCTGTGCGATCCGGGAGGGAATCGTGCCACCCAACCAGGTCACCAGACCGAAGTAGTGCGTGCTGAAGACCTGCTGAGCGGCTTCCATGGGATCGACGGCCGCGTCGAGCTCTCCGCGTCGTTGCGCGGTCGCCACCAAATGGGCGATTCTCTTCACGAGATCGAAGGTCCACGCTGCGCTCTCCGCGCGCTGCTCGCCGTCGGTGAACAGGAGCTCCTTGATGAAGACCCTGCTCAGCCGACGCTCCTCCGCGTAGCATCGAGTCAGCGCTTCACATACGTGCGTGAGCTCCTGTTCGAGCGTGGAAGGGATCATCGTCTCGAACGCGTGTCCCAAGGCGGCGTCGATCTTGCGCTGCATCAAATGGATCAAGAGGCTCCGCTTTTCGGGGAAGTAGTTGAAGAGGGTGCCGGCCGCGATGTCCGCGGCCGCTGCGATCTCGCGAGTGGACGTCGCCTCGTAGCCTTGGGTGGTGAAGAGCCTCCAGCCTGCCGCCTCGATTCGCCGAAGCGTTTCGGCTTTGCGGCGTGTGCGCCGGTCTAGTTGCCCCACCGGAGGACTCTCGTTCCGCATGCTCGACGGCACCAAGTTTTCGGCAGTGCTGCAATCGTTCGGCAGCTCACCGAACGGTTGGATCGCCGGCCGCAGACAGACGTTCACTCTAGGAAAAAACGAGTCGCCCATGATACTCCCACCTACCCTGGTCCATGACTCCTTCCATGGCACACAAAGCCCTAGCTGTAAGCCTTTTGGGTATAACCCTCGGCTGTGGCGATCCCATGGCCGGGACAGAGGGCGACATCGGCGCCGTGGCGCCGAAGGTCGTAGGGGGATGGGCCGCTACGACCGACCAGATCTTCGCAACCGTCGAGATCCGGCGCGTCGGAGCGAGAGGGGGGTTCTGCTCAGGGGCTTTGATCTCGCCCCTCCTCGCGGTCACCGCAGCGCACTGCGCAGTGTTCGAGTCGGAGTCCGGTGAGGTCCGGCCCGCGGAGCCCGGCTCGCTAGAGGTCGTCGCAGGACACCTCACGAGCCGCGACGCGCTCCCGAGCATGATGCGCGTCGTCCTCGAGGTGGTCGTACACCCCGAATACGATCACCAGTTCGTCATGGGTCGGAGCCGCGAAGGTGCAGGCCAGGGCGGCATCGGCTCGCCGAACGACATCGCCCTGCTGTTCCTTGCAGAACCCTTCGAAGACTCCCCGAACGCTCTCATGCTCACCCCCGATCGGCAGAGGGAGCTCGTCGGGTATGGGGATCTCGGATTCGTCGCCGGATACGGGGTCTACGATCTCGAGGCCGAGTCGGCAGGTGAGCTCCACATCTCGGATGCGGTGATCGACATCATTGGACCAAAAGAGCTGCTCACCCGCCGAACGGATCAACTAGGTGACTCTTGTTTCGGAGACTCCGGTGGTCCTCTTTACGTCCCCACCGAAGAAGGCGATTTTCTCGTGGGTCTGGTTTCGCGAGGCCGGTCCGACGTCAAGCGCGACTGCGGGGACGGTGGCGTGTACACTTTGCTCTCGGCACATCTTGCCTGGATTGCGGAGACGGCGGGGAGCACGTTCGATCCGAGGTCAGGCCTCGACGAGGTGTCGTTCCTCGCAGAGGGCGCCGACCCCATTCAGGTTCCCAAAGGCGGTTCACTCCGACGCGCGAGCGCGTGTGAGGCCTCACCGCCGAGTCTCGTGGATCGTTCCCCGTTGTGGGCTCTCGCGTCCTTGATTGGATTCGTCGTCCTTTGGCGCCGATTGTCACGCGCGTGCGCCTAGCCTAGGCTCCCCGCTGCGATGACGCAGCAACCCCGACGGTCACAGGTCCGACTCACGAAGATCGTCTGCACGATCGGGCCCTCGACGAGCTCGTGGGAGGCGCTCACGGAGCTGGCTCAGGCGGGCATGAACGTCGCGCGCCTCAACATGTCTCACGGCGATCATCGCTCTCACCTGCAGGTCATCCGGAACCTCAAGGGTCTAAGTAAGAAGCTTGCGCACCCGATCTCGATCTTGATGGACCTTCAGGGACCCGAAATCCGAACAGGGGAGCTTTCCAAGAGCCTCGATCTCAAGGCTGGCGACGTCTTCTACTTCACGGTGCTCGCCGACGATGCAGAGGAGCGCAGCGTTCACGTCAACTACCTGGATCTCGTCAAGGACTTGCGAGTCGGAGAGCGAGTGACCGTCGACAACGGTCTCATCAATCTCGAGGTATTGGAAGTCTTGGAGCATCGCCTCAAGTGCAAAGTACTGGACGGAGGAACGCTCGGCTCCCGCAAGCACGTCAATTTGCCCGGGGTCCGCGTCAACCTGCCCTCGATCACCAAGAAGGATCGTGAAGACATCGAGTTTGCCATCGAGCAAGACCTCGATTTCATCGCGCTGTCGTTCGTTCGAGGGGACGCCGACGTTCTAGAGGTTCGGGAAATCGTCGATCAGGCGGGCGGACATCAGCGTCTGATTGCCAAAATCGAAAACCAAGAGGGCGTCGACAACTTCGATGCGATTCTGGAGGCCGCCGACGGAATCATGGTGGCGCGCGGTGATCTCGGGGTCGAGGTTGCCTTCGAAGAGCTTCCCGTGCTCCAGCGGGAAATGGTTCGTCGTTGTTCGATTGCCGGCAAACCCATCATCGTGGCGACTCACCTATTGGAGTCGATGATCGAGAACCCCTTGCCGACTCGCGCCGAGGTGACCGATGTCGCCAACGCCGTCTACGAGCAAACCGACGCGATCATGCTGAGTGGGGAGACCGCCGCAGGAAAGTATCCGGTCCGTTGCGTCGAGGTGCTCGACACCATTGCACGCCGCATCGAGACCGTGCCCGGTCTCGATTTCTACAAGGGACGCCCGCCTCCGACCACGCAGCGAGCACACATCGCACAAGGGGCATGTCGCCTCGCCGACTCCCTCGGGGCGCGAGCAATCGTCGTCATGACACGGCGAGGATACTTCGGTCAGCTCGTTGCGAGCTACCGTCCCCAGCGTGCCGCCATTTACGCGTTCACCAACATGAGCACTACCCGACGCAAGCTTTGGCTGAACCGCGCCGTGATTCCTTTTCGGATGAATCTGTCCAAAGATCCCGAGAAGACGATCGTCAACGCCCTTGCCAAGCTTCGCGAGCGCGAAATCATCGAACCCGGTGAGCCCGTCGTAGTCGTGTCGGATGTCGCCACCGCAACGGGAGATTTGGTGACCAGCATACAGGTTCGGGTCTCGGAGTAGCTTCCGGGACGATTTGGCCTTACACAGTAAGAACATGCGCGGATATGCTTGCTTAGTCTTGCTTTTGAGCTCTTCCGTGGGTTGCGGATCCCCCGATCAAGCGTTCGTCGGGGAGCTGACCGCTCCCGTCGTCTACGGCAACGATGACCGCCTCGAGGTCTTCAACCATCCCGATGCGGACCTCCGGCGGATCGCCAAGGAGTCGATCGTTGCCCTGATTCCCAGCTTTCGCATCAATCGAGAGCCGGACGGACGCTATGCCCTCTACACGCAATCGCTCGAAGACCTACGAGGGCTCTGCGCCGACGAGTCATTCGGCAATCAACCAACCGCGGCCTCGTGCTCGGGCGTATTGATCGACGACGACCTGGTTCTGACGGCGGGTCATTGCATCGACGCGGGCACGCCGTGCGACTCCTACACGTACGTCTTCAACTACTATCTCGATGCACCGGACCGTCTTGCCGCCATTCGAGATGCGGATGTCTATTCCTGCGCCGGCGTCGTTCTGCGTGGGACACCCCGGGCTCGAGAGCAGACGCCCGACTTTGCCATCGTTCAACTCGACCGCCCCGTTGAAGGCGGGCATGCCCGGGCCTCGATTCGGCCGGCAACGGCATTGGGCGAGCAAGAGCCGCTTGCGATGATCGGCTTCGGGAGCGGCTTGCCCGCCAAGATCGACTCCGGCGCCAGGGTGGCCGATCCACGAGCGGAACAGCTCGACTTCTTCACAGCGAGCCTAGACGCCTTTCAAGGACATTCCGGGAGCGGAACGTTCGACTCCGAGAACCGCCTTGCCGGCATTCTCATCAGCGGACGGACGCCAGATTACGTCACGCTCGAAGGTGAATCGTGCGAACGAGTCTCCGTGTATCAAGACTCGCAGGCCGGTGAGGTCGTGCACAACATCGCCCCCATCGTGACGGCCTTGTGTGCCGCTGGATGGAATGCCGCGGAGCTCTGCGACCCGAAGGCGTGCGAGGGCGAGCCCTGCGGTCTCCCTTCGCCCGCGCCGGAAGACGTGGGTGGCGCGCTCCCTAGGGGTAGCTCTGGTTGCAGTGCTTCCGGCCCTTCTGCCGGTTCGTGGCCGACGGGATGGCTGATGATGATGCTTTTGTTGGTCGCGGCGTGTCGCCTCAGGCCGCCAGCCGTTTGACGACGTCGAGCGCCTGACGAACATGCTTCTTTGCGTTCAGCTGTGAGTTGAACACGTGCTGCACCCTGCCGTCGCGGTCGATCACATAGGTGACGCGGCCTGGAAGCAAGCCCATCGTCTTCGGCACCCCATAGGCTTTCTGAAGCGCCTTGTCCCGGTCGCTCACCAGTAGAAAGGGCAGGCGATGATGCGAGGCAAAGCTCTTGTGGCTCTCTTCGCTGTCCTGGCTAACGCCAATGACGACGGCCCCCGCCTCGACGAAGTCTTCGAAGTTGTCCCGGAAGGTGCAGGCCTCCGCGGTGCATCCGGGCGTCTCGTCCTTTGGATAGAAGTAGAGGACCACGGTCTTCCGGTTGCGGAACTGAGACAACGCAATCGTCTCACCGTTTTGAGTGGTCTTCGTGAAGTCCGGGGCAATTTCCCCCACACCGATCGTCGCCATGGCGTCCCTCCGGCGCCGAACATAGCATTCGGAGGGGGTCCCCCGCGTTTCGACTTGAAAAAAGTGAAACACGTTCTATTTTTGAGGAATGGAAGACCGCTTTTTCACTCCGCCGATCCCCAACGGGTGGTTCCAGATCGCCGCCTCCGACGAGATCAAACCAGGTGACGTGAAACCGTTGAAATACTTCGGCAAGGATTTGGTCATTTGGCGCTCCGAGGAGGGCGTTCTTTCGGTGCTCGATGCGTTCTGCCCTCATCTCGGCGCACACCTCGGACATGGGGGGCGGGTCAAGGGTGACTCGATCGAGTGTCCCTTTCATGCCTGGCAGTTCGGCACCGACGGCCGTTGCACCGGAGTCCCGTACGCCGAGCACGTTCCGCGCAAAGCCAAAGTGCCCACCTGGCACATCAAGGAGCTCGCAAACATGGTCATGTGCTGGCACCACGCCAAAGACGATCCCCCCAACTTCGACATCCCCGACGAAATCCCGGAATGGGGCTCCAAGGATGGCGTTCGCAATCCCGAGTGGACCGAGTTCGTCAGTCGAGAGTGGAAGATCCGATCCTGCAATCAAGAGATGGCCGAGAACGCCGTCGACTCGGCGCATTTCCGCTACCTGCACGGCACGACCAACATGCCGAAGTCCGAGGCGTCGGTCGACGGACCGATCCTCCGAGTCGCTTCGGACGCCGGCATGGAGACTCCGCGTGGCACCGTCGACGGCTCGATCGAGAGCTTGAATTACGGTTTCGGCCTCGCGATCGTTCGTTTCAAGGGCATCGTCGAAACGCTCAACGTGGGGACGACCACGCCCATCGATGCCGATCACGTTCACTTGCGCTTCAACTTCTGCGTGAAAAAGACCGGCGGCGCAGAGCTGGCACGAGGAGTCGGCAAGGCATTCATCGCCGAAGTGACCCGACAGCTCGAGCAGGACATCCCGATCTGGGAAAACAAGGTGCAGTACGAAAACCCGATGCTCTGCGACGGCGACGGCCCGATCGGTGTCTTCCGACGTTGGTGTAGGCAGTTCTACTCGTGGCCCGAAGAGCAACAGGCAGCGGAATAGTGTCTACGTTCGCGCTCGAAGAGGTCGAGGCATCTTTCCGGCGTTTCTGGCACACGGGGATGATTCGCGAAGACTGGAACGCTTGGGCGGACCTCTTCACCGAGGACGTGATCTACGAAGAGCGGATCCTCGGGACGATGCACGGCCGCGAGACGGTTCGGCGGTGGGTCGTGCCGCTCATGGAGCAGTATGGCGAGATCTACGGAGTCTACGATTGGCACACGGCCGATCCGAGCGGCCGCGTCGTGTTCCGCATGATCAACCGGCGCGATCACCCGAGCGGGGAGGGCTTCTTGGATTTCCCCGGAATCACGGTGTTGCAGTACGCAGGGGACGACAAGTGGTCGTCGGAGGAGGACTATTGGGCGGAGAAGCTCGGGATCGAACAATGGCAGGCGTACAACGAGGCCCTCGAAGAGTTCGACCCCGATCACCGGAACCAGCGAACGCGCAGGCACTGGGGCAGCGGCCCAGACTGGACGATCGGTAAGGCATCTTTTTGGGATTGGCCGGACCGCAAGAGGCTCTAGTACTCCGCATCGAAGTCGAGCTCGAGTGGCTCGCGGCTCGAGGGTCGCGACTGGCAGGCCAGCACCCAACCACGTTCGATGTCGCTTGGTTCGAGAGCCTCGTGGGTGGCCATGTCCACCGCGCCTTTCCTGAGCAGGGCCATGCAGCACCCGCAGTACCCGTCTTCGCAGGAAGAGGGGGGCTTGTGACCCGCTCTGACCGCGGACGCGAGCAGCGTCAGACCCTTCTCATAGGGAACTTCGTGCAATTGTCCCTCGAGCCGCATCATGAACGATGCCGGAATCTCGTCTTCGGACTGCTCGGCGATCACGACTCCGGACTCGTCCTTCCGATCGGGATCGATGGGCGAGATGAATCGTTCGAACTTGGTCTGGCCCACATCGACGTTCGACTCCTCGAGGGCCCGCTCGACCGTGTCCATGAAGCCCGTCGGACCGCAGACGAAGAATTCACCATCTTCCCAGCCGCGGATGTGCTCTCGAAGGTTGGCTACCGACATGAAGCCGCTCTCGCTGTCGAGATGGTGAACCACCTCTAGGCGTCTCGGAAACTCTGCAAGCCATAGATCGATCTCGTCTTTGAAGATGATCGATCGCTCGTCACGGTTGGCGTAGATGAGCTTCACGTCGCGTTCCGTGGTTCGAAGCGCCGACTTGAGGATCGAGAGCACGGGGGTGATCCCGCTGCCCCCGCCGAGGAGCACGATCCCGTGGTCGCCTTCGTTCGAGCGGAGCGAGAAGCGTCCTTCTGGAGGCTGCACGGAAATCCAGTCACCGACGTGGAGGCTGTCGTTGAACCAGTTCGAAACACGCCCCTCGTCGACTCTCTTGACCGTGACTTTCGGCCATGGATCGGTCTCCGGGGCGCTCGACAGCGAGTAACAACGTCGCAACAACATGCCTCCCCACGGGATCTCGAACGTCAGAAACTGCCCGGCTCGATATCGGAATTCCTCCCGGAGCGACTCGGGAACGAAGAAGATGAAGGATCGCGCGTCGTGAGTTTCCTGAACGATTCCTGCTACTTGCAGTCTGTGAAAATCCGCGGGCATCGACTGGGGCCTCCGACTAGAACGTGTTTCACTTTAGGGCACGGGCCACCGCGGGTCCAGTGGGCAAACTCGGAGTGGCAGATGCCCTCTCGATCACGTATTTTGCTTGTTCGGAAGAGGCCAATCCCCCATGGACCTCCGCAACGTAAGAACCTCCACGAAACCTCGCCTTCACGCAGTGTCGGGCCGCCGTCAACAGACAGTCGGAATCGATCTCGGGACCACCAACACGGTAGTCGCGCGCAATTTCGAGGCTCTGTCCATCCGGGACAACGGCTGCGTCATGCCGTCCGCCGTGGCCTTCCCCCCGAGTGGCGCGATGCTGCTCGGCAAGGCTGCTCGCCGCCGGCGGGCAATGGACCCGAAGAACACCCTTCTGTCGGCCAAGCGCATCGTCGGTGCCCGCTGGCACTCATCCTACGTGGCCCAGTTCCGCGAGCATTACCCCTACGATCTCGTCAAGACCCGGGACGGTGGCGCGGCTTTTCAGACCCGGGTAGGCGTGCTCTCACCCGTCGACGTCGGAGGCACCATCGTCGCGGGGTTGTGCAGGCTCGCCCGATTCCCGGTCCAAGACGTGCACGCGGTCGTCACCGCCCCCGTCGGCTTCGATCAGCGCCGCCGTGAGGCCACCGCCCTCGCGGTCTCCCAGGCGAAGTTCGCTTCGGTCCGAGTCGTCGAGGAACCGATCGCCACGGCGCTTGCCTATCTCAATCGAAGCAGCCTGAAGCACGCCTTCGTCTACGACCTGGGCGGAGGCACGTTCGATGCTGCGGTGGTCGATTGCAGCAGCTATCCCTTCCGCGTCATCGGTCATGGTGGTGACCCGTATCTCGGTGGCGACGACGTCGATCGCACGATCGCGCTCTATGTCGCCGATCGAACCCTCACGCGCGATGGCTGGGATCTCACAAACGATGCGGTGACCTTCGATCGCCTCGTTCTCGCGTGCGAGCTCGCCAAGTGTGAGCTGAGCGAGTCGGAGGAAGCGGCCATCGCCATCCCGAGCGTCGATCCAGCTGCGCCTGAAAGCTGCGGGATCATCCCAATCTCGCGCGACGAGGTGCAGCAGCTCACGCTGGACCTCGTACGGCGCACCTTCCTGATTTGCGATGAAGTTCTTTCCCAGGCGAGCGTGAAAGCCCGCGATGTCCAGGCGGTCTTCTTGGCTGGCGGTAGCACGCGCCTGCCTGGTCTCCGTGGCTACATCGAGTCGTATTTCGGCAAGCGACCCCGCTTCGACTTGGATCCGATGCAGGTGGTGAGCCTGGGCGCGAGCCTAGCAGCCGCCCGTCCGGCAGTCTCGGAGCTCCTCGACCCCTGCGCTTGAGTCGCCGATCAGCGCAGCAGTTGGTCGAGGATGATCAGATTTTCAGCTTCCACGTCCTCTACGTTGCCGTCGGACATGATCATCGCCTTCGCCGCGTCCAAGAAGAGCTGCCGATGCTCTCTCGGAATGTCGGCAGGGTCGAGGTCGTCGACCGGGGGTGGAACTTCGAGCCAGCCGGCCACCTGCTCCTGTTCCTCCTCGTCGAGGCCCAAGCGGATGACCATCTTGACGATGAACTCGCGCTCGGCATCGGCGATTTCGAGGTCGGCCCACGCAAAGGAGCAGACAAACCTCATCAGCTGGAGCCGGTCTTCCCTGTCTAAAGCATCGAGCATCGCCCGGACTCTACTCCGGGCCGTCGGTCAACACTAGCCCGATGAGCGGGGGCCGAGGCATCCGCTACCGCCCCGGGCATTTTGGGCTATGGTGCGGCTCCGATGGCCACCAAAGTGACCATGCCGCAGCTTGGCGAGAGCGTCGTCGAGGGAACGATCGGCAAATGGCTCGTGTCCGTGGGGCAATCCGTCGACAAGGATGAGCCCTTGGTCGAGATTCTGACCGACAAGGCGGACAGTGAGCTTCCGGCCCCAGTCGCGGGCGTCGTGACCCAGCTCCTCGCCGCAGAGGACGACATCATCGCGGTGGGAGCGCCGATCTGCGAGATCGACGAGAATGCCAAGGCCAGTCCAGCAGCCTCGCGCGGTTCGCCCGGCGGTCAATCATCGGACGACGCGTCTTCCGCTCCCTTGGCAGGCTCTCCTTCCCCGACGTCGCCGTCCGTTCGCAAGCTCGCGCGAGAAAAGAACGTGAACCTGGCGGGCGTTCAGGGCTCGGGTGAAGGCGGTCGCATCGTGCGCGACGACGTCATGGCGGCGATTGGGACCAAGTCTTCCCCGGAGCGGATCGCCACACCGCCGCCTCCGCCACCTAAGCCAGCCGCACCGGCCCCTCCGGCCGCGCCACAAGCCGCACCAGCGTCGCGGAGTGCGGGCCCCTCCGGAGCGTTTCGCCTCCCGCCGTACGTGCCGAAGGACGGCGATCAGCTAGTCCCCTTCACCCGTCGCCGACGCATCATCGCGGACCACATGGTCTACTCGAAGCGGACTGCCCCCGACGTCGTGACCATTGCAGAATGCGATCTTCAAAAGACCGCGGTGCTGCGAGAACAGCATAAGGCCCACTTCAAGAAGGAAGGCGTCAATCTCACATACTTGGCGTTCGCAATTGCCGCGACGGCGCGGGCGCTTCGCGAGTTTCCAGAGCTCAATTCCCGAGTTCTCGACGACGCCTTCGTCAAGCTGGCGGAGGTGAATGTCGGCATTGCAGTCGACACCGACGAAGGCTTGGTCGTGCCGGTGATCCGCAATACCGACGACCTCACGATTCGCGGGGTGGCGCGTGCGGTGGCAGACGTCGCAGAGCGAGCTCGTTTGGGCAATCTCACGCCCGACGATCTAGCCGGCAAGACCTTCACCGTCTCGAACCCGGGCCGTCGAGGCAATCTCGTCGGCGGCGCGATCATCTCCCAGCCCAATGTCGCGATCCTGCGTCTCGGCACCGTCAAGAAGCGGGTCGTCGTGATCGAGCACGAAGGCGAAGACCTGATGGCCATTCATCCAGTCATGCACATGGCGCTCACCTACGACCACCGGGTCGTCGACGGAGTCCATGCCAATGGCTTCCTCTACCGCATCGCCGAGATCCTCGAGTACGGCGACTTCGAGCTCTAGAGGGCGGCAGGGGTAGGATGACCGGCCCGAACTCCGCATCTCGGTCTCTACCGTTGGGCTAAACCTGCTGCTGCAGCGACTGCATCCCCGGAGGACGGCTCGGCACGGGCGTGCTCGCGAGCGGGACCCGCTCCGCCGGCTCCTTGCGCAATCCTACGCCCGGCGTCGTCAGCGCCAGTGCTACGACTACTCGCTCTTCTTGTTCACGACGAAGCGGAGATTCTTGAACTCGGTTTGTCCGAGCGTGTAGATCACCTCGGAGAGGGTTCGGTAGGGTGTGCGCCTGTCGGCGATGATCTGGACGTCGCCAACGAAGGGTTGATTGGCAAACTGCTGCGCGGTGCGCTTCTTGCGGTCGCGAATCTCACCGAGAGTCTTGTAGAGCGGCGTGATCAGAAATCCGCTGCTTCCTCCCTGCTTGAGGCTCGGGTCGACGATGCCGTTTCGGAGCTCGAGGACGGGCTTTCCATCGACGGCGACGCCGCTCCGTGAGATCTGTATGCCAATCGCATCGGCGAGCTCCACCTTCGATGTGGAGTAAGGGATGCGGAGCTCGCTGCTCTCTTGGACTGCTGCCGCGGAAGACGTGGCAAAGATCGCCATCATGTAGACCAGGAGGATCGTGAGCATGTCCATCATCGGGTAGATGTTGAGCCCGAAGTGCTCGGGCTCAGCTCGGCGGCGGAGCTTTGCTCGAACCACACGGTTTACGTATGACATCGACACCGGCTTTTCGGAGACGGGAGGTGCCAATGAATCGTGCGGGGGCGTGCTGCTCTTGCTTTCCACTATCGAATCCCCGCAGAAAGTAAGACGTCTGGGAACAGGTCGCCGTTGTCGCCGCGAACCGCGTCCATCGCAGCGATCAGATCGTCGTATGGCACCTCCGGGTCGGCGCTGAGCGTCACCCGCGTCTCATCTTCGAATTTCTCCTTCACCCGTGTGACGCAAGTGGTGAGAGCCTTCCAGTCGTGCTCGCCATTCATGCCGGCGGGGACCGTGATGACTTTCCCGGGCGCGGTGGTCGTGCACCCCCTCGCGAGCTTGCCGCCCGACCCGGAGACGACGACACCTTCGCGTGTGACCGTCACGTTCAAATTCAGAGCTTCGTCTTCCGCGGCACGCTTGCCGATGCCACCCTTGCGATACTCAGGTAGAGCGGCCTCCACCTGGGAGAAGAAGGCGATCGTGGTCAACGTCATCAAGAGGAACATGATGATGTTCACGACGATGTCCAAGAACGGGACGATGTTCAGCTCTTCGCTGAGCTCGGATGGATCTGCATCCGGAATGATCGTCCGTTTACGGACGTAAGCTCGTTGGCGTGGTGTGAGTCGTGCGGGCATGGTCGGGCCCGATCAACCACCTTGTCGGCGCAGCGTCAGGAGGTTCTCGAGCTGCATGGTGACCTTTTCCATCTCGTGCTTGTGGCGTTTGGTCAATCCGTGGAGAACGAGGTGAGAGATCATGAAGATCACCGCGATCAAGAGACCGAGGAACGTGTTCCACATCGCCTCGGCGATACCGGCGGACAACAGCGCCGTCTTCTGCGACGGATCGTCGATCGTGCCAACCGCCTTGAAGGCTCGAATGAGACCGCTGATCGTGCCGAGCAGGCCGATGAGCGTGGCGATGTTGGCCAGCGTCCACAGGGAGCCGGTGCGCTTCTCGAGCGCAGGGATCACTTCGCTCATCTTCTCTTCCATCGAGGCGATGACCGCTTCCTCGCCGCGGTTGACCTGGGTGAGCCCGGACTTCACGACCTCGAGCAGTGGCACTGCCTTGGCCTCGCACTGACGAATTGCGCGATCGATGTTTCCCGCCTGCACCAGCTTTCGAATTCGGTTCATGAATTCGGCGGCGTCGACGCTGTAGTTCATCCGGATGTACCAGGCGCGGTCGATGATCACGCCCACCCCAAAAGCCAAAACACCGAGATTGATGAACGAAAACGGAGCACCTTCGACCAGTGCCTCCCAGATTTCATGCATGCTTGCGGCTCCCTCCGGCTCGCCGGCGACCTGGCGAGATAACCCCTATTTATCGCTACCCTTCAGCCACACTGAAATTCCGACCCAGACACCTGGAATCCGTTGAAATCATTGCGACTGTCGGGGCAACCCCTAGACCGAGGGGCAAGCTACCCACGCCCCGCGAAGTTGTCAACGCGGCTACGGCCTTTTTCGCCTTGTGACCCAAGCTCGACCGATCTTCGGTTTCTAACGGGGTGAAGTCGGGCACGATGTTGACTTGCTGGTACCAACCGTTATCATCCCTATGTAGTAAGCAAAGGTTCGAATTGCTTACTGTTCTGGGGGGAACAGCGGGTTTTAGAGCAAGACAGTGGTGGGGATCGCACCGTACTCACTCGGGGTCCGGATAACACTGTCGAAATAAAGTTCGCAGGAGGCAGGAAGAAATGGCCAGTTTGGCATACCACTTTGAAGCAGGCGGATGGGCGATGTGGCTAATCCTCATTTGTCTGGTGTTCTCAATCGGGTTCACGATCGAACGCGCGATGTATCTCTACAAAGCGTCGATCGACAAGGACGAGTTCATCGCGAAGATGCAGAAGTGCATCACTTCGGGGGATGTCGCGGGCGCCATCAAGGTTTGCTCCGCGGAGCACAACCCGCTCGCACGGATCGTGAAACAGGGTTTGCTCAAGGTGAACCGGCCTGATGCGGAGGTCCAAGCCGCAATGGATGAGGCCGCGCTAAAGGAGCTGCCATTGATCGAACGGCGCACTCCGTACCTCGGTCTGCTCGCGAACGTCGGCATGCTTTGCGGTCTATTCGGAACGGTCGTCGGTCTCATCACCGCGTTTGGTGAGGTGGCCAAGGCCGATGCGGCTAGCAAGGCCACCGGTCTCGCGAAGGGCATCGAGGAGGCGATGAATTGCACTGCGTTCGGTCTGATCACGGCGGTCTTTGCGCTTCTGATGATGGGCCTTTTGAACGGTAAGACGCAGAAGATCATCGACGACATCAACGCGGCCACCGTGCAGGTCCTGAACCTCGTGGTGGGCAATCGTTCCAAGGTCGATCTTCAGAACATTCCTGCGGAGTAACGGGCCAAAATGGCGGCAATCGAAACAGGCGGAGGTGGCTCCGGGAAGAAATCGGTCAATCAGGAGATCCCCCTGATTCCGTTCATCGACCTTCTGCTTTGCTGCGTCATGTTCTTGTTGGCCACCGCGGTATGGAACCAGCTCGCCGCGATGAATGCCAACCAGCAGGTCCCGGGGCAGGCATCGACGGAAGACGCGCCGCCCGAAGACGAAAAAGTGAAGCTCATCCTGCAAGTTCGGAACTCGGGCTACGTTCTCGGGTCCTCAGCCGGGGAGAGCATCGACATCACCAAGCGCGCAGTCGCCGATCAAAAAGAGTTCGACACCGAAGAGCTCCAAACCAAGCTGGCTCAGTGGAAGCAGGCCTGGGACAAGCGCGACGACCTGATCGTCGCGCCTGAGGATGGCGTTCGTTACGAGGACGTCATCCGTGCGATGGACATCGCTGCCGCGGCGGGCTTCATCAACCTGTCGATGGCGGATGGGGCTGCGTTCCTGTAGGGGGAAACCATGGCGATCCAACGGCCAGAGCCAGAGCTGCTTCACAACATCCCACTGAAATTCGTTCGTGACCGTGTCTCAGGTCATGCGCGCAAGTCGGTCGATCATCAGATCCCGCTGATCCCATTCATCGATTTTCTAATCGTGCTCGTGATCTTCTTGCTGATGTCGTTCTCTGCTTCGGGCGAGCTCATCGCGCAGCAGCCGACCATCACCATGCCCGATGCACAGCACACCGAACAGATCGAGATCTCCCCAATCGTCGCGATAGACGAGCGTGTGATCACACTCGACGGCACCCGGGTAGCCGACACGCAAACCCAGGGGCAGTCGGCCCAGGTCGACCGCATCGAGCCGCTCATCCAGGGTCTGGAGGGGGAGAAACGCAAGTGGGAAACCATTCATCCTTCGGAGCCGTTCGGCGGACAAGTCATCGTTCAGGCGGATCGCAACATCGACTTTCGGGTCGTGAAGAAGGTGATGTTCTCGGCCGCAGCCGCGGGCTATGGCAACGTGAGCTTCGCCGTCAACCAGCGCGAGCAGTGAGCTTCCAGTAAGCTTCACCTCATGGAGTCGTCCGAGCTCACGCCTGCCGAGTTCGATGGCGATCGCAAGAACCGGTATCGGCCGCGACTCCCGTGGCCGCGGATTGGTGTCGTCATCTTGGCTGCGCTGCTGGTCGCTGGGGCCTATTTCTGGCGTCAGAAGGTACGCGCGGACGAGCTCCGGGAGCGTATTCACGCCCTTCATGCGGAGGTGGTCGACCCGGTTCTACGTGCGCTCGAGGCAACCCGGGTCGAACTCGAAGACAAGGCGCTCTCCGCGAAATCGGGAGCCGCAAACCGTCTGCTGAAGGCAGACATGCCGGTTTCGGGCCTTCACGACAAGCGGGTCGTCTATCTTCGGGTCTACGCGCGCGAGCTCGGCTCCGAGAAGGCGCTTCGCCAGGCGATCGAGGCTGAAGACGAGGACGCCATTGGCGCCTGTCTCGGCCTCGAGATGACCCCGTTATCGGCCCTCTCCGACGTGCCCGAGGTGTTGACCACGAAGTGGCTGGCCAAAGCCGGTGAGACCAACGACATGCAGCGGCTGTCCGTCCGGGAGGAGCAGCTTAGGCGGGCGATCGAGCGCGAGCTTCCAACCCTGAAGCAGCGGTTGCCTGCGGAGTACTTCCTTCTCCTGGTCGTGCAAGGTCAGAACCGTCTGAGGGATCCGGTGGACGTCTTTCTCTGGGACCTCCTGCAGGACAAGCTCGTTCTACGATCACGCACCGAGAACCGTGGCCGCCTGATCACTGTGCGCAGTCAGATCGGCCGCGTTGCGGACACCGGCAAAGCTGCCGGTGATGCCGTCGCCACCGCCGACTGCTCGATCGCGGCGCATATCAAGGCTCAACTCGGAGAGCCGACGATGGACCTGGCAGCACCGGATTGACCGTCTGGGTCCGCGCGTACTCGATGCGCTCCTGCCAGCGGGTGGCTTCTGCGTTTGCTGCGCGACTGGTCGAGGCGAGCTCTGCCCACATCTCGGCAGATTCGCGGTAGCGGCCGATCGCGAACAAGGTGATCCCGAGAAGCCGCCTCAGCTCGTGCGTCAGCCGCTCCGTAGGTAGTCCGAGGCGCTTGGCCTCCTCGAGCAGCGGCAGAGCCAGCGCAAACTGGCGCTCCCCGATCAATTGCCGAGCTTCCAGATATTGACCGAGACCGTCGTTCCGGATCTGCGCCAGGGCGTGCGCGAGGTGGACCACCACCACGCCCGACGATCTCCCGAGGAGCATCTCGTAGATCACCTTCTGCTCGTCGGCCGTTCCTGCGAGCGCGAGTCTCTTGACCTCGCTTTGCCGCGCTGCTCGATCGGTCAGCGGCATCGCCAGCAGTTGATCATAGGCGCTTGCAGCCTCGTCGAGCTTCCCGAAAGTCCAGCAGGCATCGGCGTACTGTTCGAGGGCCGCGGCCACGACCGGCTTGGGCGCATTCATCGCCTCCTGAAGCGATCCGAGCGTCGCCCGCGCCTCCGCATCGTTTCCGGCCCGAGCGAGCGCGCCGACCAGAACGGCCTGGGCTTCGGTTTGTTGCGCGTCGATGTCGAGTATGGCCCGGCAGGTCTCGATCGTCCGCGCGTCGTCACGCGCGGCAGCATCGCCTGCGAGCTCGGCACGGAGCTTTGCCAGCTCGTGCGGGCATACCGTGGAGAAGATGCTCGGCCGTGCAAGCTCGACCTCGGCTATACCCCGTTCTCCCGGGGAGACCTGAACCTCGTCGAGATGGGCGTGCCATTCGGTTTCGAGCTCATCCAATCCTTCGATCGTGCCCCGGTGATAGGCGTCGAGGAAAGCGGGCATCCCGCGAGTCGCAATGAAAAAACGAGTGATCGACCCAGCTGCCATGTAGGCGTGGCGCGCAGGAAGGGCACTGAACTCGATGCTCATCAAGGCCCGCGCGGAGGGGAGCTCGCTGCGATCCTTCATGATCCTCGACCATTGATCGGGGTCTAGGTCATCCCGAATGTCCCATGCGAGGGCGACGGCGGCACCTTCGATGAGCCCAGGGTTGGGAACCAGACCGCCGAAAGTCGCCGACACCGCAAACGGCCCACGCCCCGCGTCTCGAAGGACGGCGTGCACGACTTCGTGACCGAGCACCGGATGCGGCCAACCCGCCATCTGCAGATACACCTCACCGCGCCAGGGTTTCGCGATGAGCGTGCGCCCGACGCCGATCAGGTCTTTTTTCTCACCCTCACTACGGAAGAAGAAGGCCGTCACGGGCTCGTTCGAGGACAGCCCGACGAGCTTCCGTGTCCGCTCGACGTCGAAGTCGCAGTCTTCGAGCAGACGCGCTACATCCTCTGGCGGAGTTTCACGAGGCATGTGCACGATGCAGCTCCGCCCCTCTTCGGTCTTACCAAGCCGTTCAACCACGTACTCCTCGCTGACCCAGTGGCCGAGATGATCGCCATTCCAGTAGGAAGCCGCGACGACTCCGAGGGCCGCGAGAGAGACGGCGATCGCCCCGAGGTGCAAACGACCCTGGCCTCGGAGATCGAGCTTTCTCGTTGAGGGGTTCCACACCGCGTCGAACGACAACGCGAGCGAGACGATGGCGAGGAGCACGGTAGCGCGGTAGGTGAGATACCCCATCGGAATTCGAACGAGGTCGTCGTAGATCGCGCCTGGAAAGTAGCCCGCGAACGCGCCGAATAGGTAGACCGTCGGTGTCGAGTAGAACGTCCACACACCAAGCACTGCTGCGCCGACGGGAATTGCGGCGGCGACCCACGGGCAGAGTCTCGGCCGTTTCGTCGATGCGGCCGCCCAGACGCCCACACAGGCCGCGAGCGCACAGCCGACCCCAGGGCCGAGCACGACGAAGACGAAACCTTGTCCGGGGGTGCACTGCCGAATCCGCAGCGAGCTCAGTGCGAGCAATAGAACAGGGATCGCCCAAATCAGCAACCCCGCTCCCATCGTGCGGAGCATGAGATCGATCCCGCGGGTGTTGCGGTGCTGTATGGTGTAGCTGGCCGCGGTGGCGGCCACCCAGGGCGGAAGCAGCAAGCCGAGTGCCAGGGCGCTTTCCACTCCGTGCACCGCCAGGAGCGGGATCATGGCCAGCACGACGCCGACGATGGTCGCAAAGGCTGCGCTCAATCGGAACGTGAGGGACTGCGTCACGGACTAATCGGCCACGGCCGGCATGCCGGTCGCGTCGGAAGCCGCCACGAGCCCCCACACCTCATCGACGCGCGACACCAGGCAGATCTCCAGATCTTCCCGGATCTCGTCCGGCACCTCTTCGAGGTCGGGCTCGTTTCGTTTCGGAAGAAGGATGCGCGAGACGCCCGCGCGGTGTGCCGCCAAGCACTTCTCCTTGATGCCGCCCACCTGGAGCACGTTACCGCGAAGGGTAATCTCCCCGCTCATCGCAACGTCGGGCCGAACCTTGAGCTGCGTGAGCGCCGAGGCGAGCGCGACGAAGAGCGGAACGCCCGCCGCGGCACCGTCCTTGGGAACCCCTCCCGACGGCAGGTGCACGTGAATGTCGGAATGGCTCACGAAGTCCTCTGCGAGCCCTAGCTCTTTCGCGCGCGCGCGCACGAACGTGAACGCCGCTGCTGCGGACTCCTTCAATACATCACCCATGTTCCCGGTGAGGTGAAGCTTGCCGGTCCCGGGCATCCGGGTGGCCTCGACGAACAAAAGGTCACCCCCGGCAGCGGTCCACGCCACACCGGTCGCGACGCCCGCTCTCGCGGTTCGCTCGGGCTCTTGACGCCTGGCTCTCGCGGCGCCGAGCACGCTTTCGATGAAAGTCGGATCGGCCATGATCGAAACGTCCTCGCCATTGGCGAGCCGCACGGCAACCGCGCGGCAGACGGCTGCGGTCTGCTGCTCGAGCTTCCGGACGCCGGCTTCGTGCGTATACGAGTCGATCATCGCGTCGATCGCCTCGTCGGAGAAGTCGAGGCGCTCGGGGGAGAGGCCGTGCTCGCTCAATTGGCGCGGGATCAAGAAGTCGCGTGCGATCGACCGCTTTTCGCGGGGCGTATAACCGGGAATCTCGATCACCTCCATCCGGTCCAGCAATGCGCTCGGGATCGTGCTCTTCTGATTGGCGGTGGCGATGAACATCACCTTGCTGAGATCGAAAGGCGCGTCGATGTAGTGGTCGGTGAACTGGTGGTTCTGCTCGGGGTCGAGCACTTCGAGTAAAGCACTGGCTGGGTCGCCTCGCTGGTCTCGACCGAGCTTGTCGATTTCGTCGAGGATCATCACCGGATTCCTAGAGCCGGCTTTCTTCAAACCGGAGATGATCCGGCCCGGGAACGCGCCTACATACGTTCGGCGGTGCCCTCGCACCTCGGCTTCATCGGACACACCCCCCAACGAGACGCGGACGAAGGCACGCCCCGATGCGCGAGCGATCGATCGGCCGAGTGAGGTCTTGCCCACCCCGGGAGGACCGATGAAGCACAGAATTGGAGCCCGTCCGTCGCGCCTCAGCTTCCGGATCGCGATGTACTCGACAATTCGGCGTTTTGGTTTTTCGAGCCCGTAATGGTCCTCGTCGAGGACCCGTCGCGCTTGCGAGACGTCGAGTCGATCCTC
Organism: uncultured delta proteobacterium; assembly: GCA_963792825.1. Classification (GTDB taxonomy): domain Bacteria; phylum Myxococcota_A; class Polyangia; order Polyangiales; family Houyiibacteriaceae; genus SG8-38. The sequence continues at coordinate 1,485,667 of CAWBXS010000002.1, forward strand.
GGTCGTTTTCGACCACGGCAGGTCCGCCAGCCACTCGACGTAGCTGCGTGCGACTTGGTACTCGCTACTGGCCGCGTTCATGTTGCTCATCCGGCGAAGCTCGCGCTTTGCCGTCGTCTCGGCCTCGGCCGAGAGCCGCGCAAGCGCGATCCGCTCCCGCAGGTTCTCGATGTCGTCCTCGTCGACGTCGGCTTCTCCGAGCTGGCGGCGGATGGTCTTGATCTGCTGCCGGAGCAGGTATTCGCGCTGTGAGCTCGACATCTCCTCCTCGACCATGGTGGAGATCTCTTGTTTCACCCGCAGGACCTCGTTCTGCCGATTGACCTGATCGAGCACTAGACGAACCCGTTTTCGGACGTCGAGTGTTTCGAGGACCTGTTGCTTGGCTTCGTTCGGCACCGGCAGGTTCGACTCGATCAGGTCGGCCAGCGCGCCCGCCTCCCGCACGTTATCGAGAATGTGCAGAGACTCCCGAGATGCGGTCGGAAGATTGTGAAGAAGCTGACGCGCCGATTCTCTCAGGTGTGCTGCGAGAGCCTCGATCTCGACGTCGACCGAGGGCACCTCGTGATAGCGGAGCACGCGTGCACGCATCGTCGGATGGCGGCCGAGCGGCTCCTCGATGCGCATTCGGCTCACCCCCTGTAGAACGACACTGTATTGTCCCGAGTTGAGACGGATGACCTTCAGCACCCGGGCAATCGTGCCCGTATGGTAGACCTGATCAAAGGTCGGGTCCTCGACGTCGGGCTTGTGCTGGGTCACCACCCCGATGGCAGGACGCTCTCGCCCGCAAGCCTCTTCGATGAGCCGGACCGACCGTGGCCTGCCCACGTTGACCGGCACGACCGTCGCTGGAAAGAGCACCGAGTTGCGCAGGGGAAGGATGGGCAAGATCGGTTCAGCACCTGCTGGGAAGATCGAGTCAGTCATGGGTTTTGCCAATGATATTCGAGATCTACGCTTCCAGCAATGCGAGGGCGTAATCGACTAGCGCCCACGGCGGTCGGCTGGTATCAATCCGGCGCCCGAGATGCTGGGACGGAAACCGACGAGGGGATTTGGGCTGCTTGGGCTCGCTGTGCTCAGCGGTTGTCACGGAGGGCTTGCGTTCAACGCGCTCGCATTGCTGGTCACGGTGGGAATTTTCTTGGCGACGATCCTTCTCGAACGGTCTCCCTAACCGTGTCTGCGCCCGATCTCCGCAGTCTGAGCGACTTCACCCTGGCCGATCTCGAAGCGATCCGCTTGCTGCTCCGTGGCGGGTCGGTGATCGACTGGCACCGGCTCAACTTTGCGGACGAGAGCGAAGCCGAGGCGTTCGTCCGCGCCCAGGAGATCGACCCGGATGATGAGGGCGACGCGGCCCGCGTGACGCAGGTCAAGGAGGCCGCGATCGACTATCTCCGGCGCCACTTCGATTTCCCCGTTCCGAAGCCGGTTGCCAAAAAGGACCTGGTAGGTCTCCTGATGCTCGCTTCGTCGAAGGGCCACCGGCAGATCTGCGCGTGCACGATATTGAAAGTGATGCACATCATCCACCACCTCGAGGCCCGCGAGCTCCTATTCGTCCTGCGCACCGCCGACGAGGAAGTCTTTCAATGGGTCGAGCAGAAAGTCTATCGGGTCATGGCGGCCGCCCTGGCGAACGATTTCCCGATCCTCGAGTTCATCGGCGGGCGAAAGAACAAGGACTCACTCTATACCAAGCTGTTGTCGAAGCCCGACGTCAGCGCATCGCAGATCTACGACAAGGTTCGCTTTCGAATCGTGACCCGGACCGCGCGCGACATCTTCCCCATCCTGAACTACGTGCACCGCGCCGTCGTGCCGTTCAACTTCGTCATCCCGGGCCAGTCCACCAATACGCTTCTTCGCTTTCATCACTACTGCCAGTCGGAGCCGTCTTTGGCGAAGCTGATACCCCAGCTTCAGCTCCCCCTCGATCTAGAGGATGGGCTTTCGCCGATCGACAATCGTTTCACGGCGCCGAGCTACCGCATCGTGCACTTCGTCGCAGACGTGCCGGTCCGTGTCCCCGGCAAGTTGCTCGCGGCGGCGCCGCCCGGGAGTCCGGAGCTCGGACACACGATCTTCGTTCAGACCGAGTTTCAAGTGATCGACCGGGCGACCGACGAGAGCAACGAGGCGGGCGACGCGAGCCATCGAGCCTATAAGGAGCGTCAAAAGCTCGCGGTGATGCATCGGCTCAAGGTTGGACGCCTCACGAAATCCTGACCCGCTCAGACCCAAAGAAAAAGGCCGACGCCCGAGGGCGCCGGCCTTCTCCCGAATGGGACCGTCTAGGGCCTACAGAAGGAGCGCCACGCCGCCGATCGACAGCGTGGTCGAAAGAGCGTCGCAGGTTACCGCCGTATCGCCGGAGAGGTCGGTCCTGATGTCCAGCACCTGGCCCACGACCGCGCTACCGCCGTCGATGAGCGCGTCGGCGATGGCGCCGGCGGTGGCCGAGTCAACGGTCGCGCCGAGAAGGCCATCGGAGAAACCATCCCCCGAGACCGTCATGCGAAACACCGCATTGCCGAAGGCGCCTTCGACGCCGGCAATCGTGACCGGAATCGTTCCAATGGTGCCGCTGGCGCAGACCGTGCCGCCCGTGGTGGGGTCGCTCACGTTCACGATGATGTCAGCCGAGGCGGTGCCGCTTCTGACCGTCACGTTCGCGCAGTTTTCTTCGATGTTCGCGTCGACGTCGAACTGAATGTCGACGACGGCGATCTCCGTTTCGCAGCCGTTCGTGCCCGTCTCGGGGTCGTCGTCTGCGTCGGTGAGCCCGCAAAGCGCATCCGAGAAGGCCTGATCGACGCCGCTGAGGTTTCCTCCGACGCCCGCGAGGACCGGTGCGAGACCCGCAAGCGCGTTATCCACGCCGTCGATGCCTTCGCCGGGAGCGAGGCCGCCCTTCGCGCAGCTCACGCCGTCACAGCTGTCGAGGTTGTAGCCGGCGTTGCAGTCGCCAGCGACCTTCGCGACCGTGAGCCGGTGCGTCACGACGGTTCCCGTCGCGGTGCAGGAGGCGGGATTCTCGATGCTCTCGGTCCCGTCACACGCAGCCTCTTGAGTGGGAGGCGCGTCGAGCGTGCAACACGGCGTGATGTCGTTGATCGTGCCGTTCATGCAGAGGCTGTCCGGAAGACACGCCGGAGCCGCACCACCGGTGCCACCCGCGCCGCCGCTGCCGCCGGAGCCGCCGCTGCCGCCCGTGCCGCCGGTGCCGCCGGTGCTGGTGCTGTCGCTGCCGCAGCCGAAGGCTGTGAGTGCACTACCGAGCAGTGCGATTAAAGCTAGTTTGCTGATGTTCATGCGTTCTTTCTCCTTAGGTCCGGGATCTTCCGGCTCTACGTCACCCCTTTTGAGTGCGCGTACTTACCACGACTTCCCCCGGATCTACAACCAAGTGAAACAAAGGAAGTGAACAGCCTATCAGATGGAGGGGCCGACAGCAGTGGTCTCCGCGCCTCGATCGGTCGGCACCCGCCGAGCGCGCGCGTCATCTACTTGATTTTACTGTAATTTCGCGATTCGCTTGATTCCCGGCGGCATCGAAGGCGCGGACCGCGAAGATATGAAAACCGCTTCCCAGATCGCCGAGCGGGAGCTCGAACTCCTCGCTCGAACCGTCGAGCAGGGAGTCCGTCGGGAATACATCGCGCCACGTCCCGGCGTCGAGCGACACCTGAATTCTCGCAACCGGTCCGAGATCATCGACGACGCGCCCCCGCAGGAGCCCCTTTCGCGCTTCGAGTCGATCGATCCGGGGCGGGTGATTGTCGATACGAATCGGCTCGGAGGTGACGCTCGATCGCAGGGTGAGGCTTTCGGGATTGGACAGCTCGTCGGAGGCCTCGACCCGCACGACGTAGTAGCCGTCCGGAATGCTGTCCGTTTCCCAGGTGTACTTCGCATCACTGAGAATCGTGTCCTCCTCGAACATGTCACGCCACATCGGTTGCCCTTCTTCCCGATAGGCGATGCGATAGCGCAGGGAATCCCGATCGGGGTTTTCGACTTTCCAGCTCAGGTCGAGCAACGTGGTCGGAGGCAGGGGCTGCCGAGACTTGTCACCGTGCTTGAGCAGAGGCCGACTCCCTTGGACGTTGGACACACGTGCACGCTGATTCCGTGGCAGATAGAAGAGCTCGACGGCGCGAAGCACCGCGTCGTCGTTTCTAGGGAGCTTGGCACGCACCTGGACGAAGCGTCCGGGGGGGCTCGCGACCCGTCCGGGCTTGTCGAGATCCTTCGACCATGCGCTCCACGTCTCGCCTGGCTCCTGCGTGTTGCCCGAGCGCGTCTGGAATACGAAACGTCCCTCACCTCGCCACGTGAGCCGGCCCCACTTCGATGCAAAGCTCGCGTCGAGAGCCTTGCTCGTCCAGATCGCGTCCCGGCGCTTTCCGGATTGCACGCGGTAGATGCTTGCGCCGTCGCCCGTGACGAACGACGGGTCTTGTCCCCGGAGGGCGAGGGCGAGAACCTGCCGTTCCTCGACGTCGACCCAAATCGAATAGCTCCCATCCGGCTCGACCCTCAGGATGCGGCCTTCATTGCCGTCGCCCGCGTAGATCGCTCCATCGGTGCCCCACTGCACTGCTGTGAAATGCGCATCTGGACGACTGACGAGCTTCTCGGCGCGTCCGTCGGAGTCGACTCGCCACAGCTCTCCGCTTCCCGGGCGCGGGCGGGTGGCCGGGCCGGACGGCGGGGCCGGCCGGTTCCCGGTGGTTGCCTGGAATTGACTGCCCGGTGGGGTCTTGAAGGTGTTCGACGCGACGGCGAGCTTTCCATCGGCGTAGTCGATCGAGGTGATCTCGTTGCCCGGGAAGTCGTAGACGACCTCGACCCGATTGTCGCGTTGGATGCGAAGCACCACAGCATCGTCGCTGGTGCCTGCGTAGATCGCGCCTTTGCCGTCTAGGGCGAGGGTCATGATGTGAGACGCCGCTGCCTCGTAGAGCTCCTTGGCGCGGCCGATCGGATCGATCTCGAACATTCTGCCCTCGGGGCCGGTGGCTGCGATGAGTCGACCGCGCGTCTTGTCATAACGGAGTGCCCAGATGTGTTTCGCGCCTTCCGGGATCGAGAAACGTTTCATCTGTCCGGACTTCACGTCGATTCGGTAGATTCGCCCGTTCGGCAACGTACCTGCGTAAAGAGCTCCGTCGGCGCCAAACGCCAACGACGAGACGAGCAGCTCGCCCGTGCTCGCGAAGACCTGCACGTTCTTGCCGTCAAAGCGGTAGACGACGCCGTTTGTACCCGTTCCGACAAACGTCGTGCCGCCGCGCTGAGCCATGCTGGAGGCGAGAGGAACGTTCTCGATCGGGGTCCGCTCCGTGGCGGCCCCTGCGCGCACCGAGCCGTCGGAGCTGACCGCGGCGCCATCGAGCTCGCCGGCGAAAAACGCATCGGCGCTGTCGAGCACGAAGTGTTCGGTGGTCACGGCCGTAGCAGTCGCGCTCGCTGCGAGCACCACGCCCGTCAATGCGATTGTCATGTTCGTCTTCGAGGGTTTCATCGTTCTCTCACTTGCCGAGTAACTGGTCGCGTGCGACCTCGCGGACGCGAAGCGTAAGGTTGGCGCCGCCCACTACCACCTCGGGCAGCTCGATTTCCGTTCGCGACTGCGTGACGAACGGGCGGCTATCTTCCGACGTGCTGACGAGCTGAAGGGAGTTCAGCGCGGACGCCGGAAGGGAATCGACTACGTGTCCCTCGAAACGAAGGCCGCGCGTGGGCATCTGCAGGGAGACCACGATCGACGTAGCGGGATAGCGCCGCTGAGTTTGTTCGATCAAGTCGTCGAGCGACCCGGGTCGCGGTTGTTCGATCGCGACTTGATTGCCCGCAGCCACCACTACTTGGACTGTCTGGCCGGCTGCAGCGTCGGGAATGTGGACTTTGACCGCCCGAATCGTGTCGGGCTGGTCCACGCGTCGTAGCCTGACGTAGATCGTGAGATCCTCGCCGGGGTCGACCTCGTCGTAGGCCACCGACGCCTCGGAGATCTGATACACCTCGCGGCTGAGCTCGAGGTCGAGCTCGAGATCCACCGAGGTCAACCGTGAGGTCTCGAACGCGTTCGCGAATGCAGCTTCCATCAGGCCGAACATCCGTAGCTGGGAGAATACGACGGGGCTGGCAGCGCCCATTGGCGAAAAGCCCTGCTCGTCGAGAGAGACGACGCCGTGACCCTCGATCCCAACCTTGCTTCGGGCCCGAAAGATCACGTCTGTCACGTCCCCAGCCGTCGATTTCACCGCATTGGCGATGACGCCAAACACGATCGATGGAGTGAGGATGCGGTGGCTCGCCACTTCGACGTGCCACTCCGTCTTTGGGGCGCCTTCCATGCCGTTGACTTTGACGCGGACGGGAATGCGAGCCGCCTGGATGTCGGGGTCGATCACGATGGCGGACTGCCGGTCCTGCACCAACGCCCCGAGGGGTCGGGCCGCCTCGGCGATCTTGAACGATCGGAATTCACTCACCAAGACGTGAAGAATGCGTGCCGTGGCGGTCGGAAGGCCGGTGGCTCCGGCGTCCAACATCGGGTGACCGAACGCGAGGGTTCGGCCACCTCCGCCGACGTAGGTGACGGTGCCGACGCCGGTCATCGCGATATCGCCGCGTGCGAGCTCGACGGCGATCGCGCCACCGGGCTCGAAGTGGGATGGGCCGCCTTTCGAGCTTCCGCCGGCGCTCGCTTGCGTAGCGACGAAACCGAGCGGCTCGAGCTCCTCGGCGAGCATGTGCGCGATGGAATCTTGTAGGCCTCCGAGCATGATCGGGGTGGTGGCGCGATGAAGGCCGACCGGGGTCTCCGTACGGGTTCTCTGCCGATGCAGCGCGCGAATGCTGGTGAACGCGTCCACCTCGTGATCGCCGCGGTAGGGCGCCAATCCCGCGAAGCGTTCCTTCGACGCAGAGCGCGTCGTCGACTCGGCGCGCGGCAGATTCGGAAGAGGCCTGGCGCCGGGGAACATGTCGAGGTCGACCGGGCGCTTGAGCTCGGCGAGCATGTTTGCGATCGGCGTCACACCCACGACCGGGTCGGTTCCATAGCTCCAGCCGTACGCGTACGCGCCGGCGAGCCGCCCGTCGAGATAGATGGGGCTTCCGCTCATGCCGGCCACGCCGCGGGCCCGGTCGAGGAGCGGGTGGGGCGTCCGGATCAGAATCAAGTCTTGGCTCGGCCGAAAGTTGCGAAGAACGTCGATGACTTCGACGTCGAAGCGCTCAGGCGCCGTGCCCTTGAACACGGAAAGACCGTAGCCGGTCATCCCCGGGCGAATCTCGTCGACGTGGATGAAGCCGGGCGTCGCTTGGCCGATCGCGACGCCGAGGAGCGACGCGCTCAGAACGAAACACAATCCGGAGAGCAGCCGCTTCACACCCGCTCAGCCTAGCAGGGCTATTCCGCCGGAGCCGGTGTAAGTTGGAGCGACTCCAGCAGCGCGCGCAAGGTTTCGAAGCCAAGCGCCCTCGGCAGCTGGGCGCTCGCATCGGCCCAACGCTCCTTGGCGGTCGGCCCCGGGCTGTGCTCCCCAGTCAGAATGACGAACAGGTCGGGGTTCTTCTCGCGCAGCTGCCGGGCCACTTCGACCCCGGTCGTCCCCGGCAGGCCCGACCCGACGATGGCGAGGTCGGGAGCCCATTGCTCGAGCACCGCGAGGGCGCCATCGACCGAGCCAGTGCCGATGACTCGGTTGCCATTCACGGTCAACATGCGCGCGAGACTCCACTGGAGATCCGGATTGCCCTCGATGAGGAGGACCCTTCGGTGCCGGGGGCGGCTCGCTGCGATTGTTCTCGCTGCGGCCTCCAACCGCGTCTCGTTTGGCTCAGTCTCCATCTTTTCTGCTTGCCCGCTCATCGCCCTCGGCAAGAGGCCCAACACCCCAGACCCGCGCCTTGTTCCTGTCGGCCCAAAGGCTTCCTAACCCCAAAGGCATCATAAAGAGGCCAGGACCCCCGTGCAATCGCGATCCCCGGAATTGCCATCGAACACCTGGCTCTCGGACGCCAGATCGAGCGCTATGCAGTCGCTCTTGGCGCGCTCCGGGCATGATTTCCCCGGGACTCGCCGGGCTGAACCGGGTCGGGACCGTAAAAGCTCTTTCCGCTCCGGGCGATCTCTTCGAGGACCGGTGCCGGCGAGAACCGGGGCCCGAGCTGCTTTTCGAGCTCGCGAAGGCGCCCGAGAATCTCCTTCGGGCCAACCTGATCGACGAAGCGGAATGGACCACCGCGGAACGGCGGGAACCCGAGCCCAAACACGGCGCCAACGTCGCCGTCCCGCGCGCTTCGAAGGATGCCCTCTCCGAAGCACCGGCACGCCTCGTTGACGAACTGAAGGGCGCAGCGCCAAGCGATCTCTTGGCTCGCGATGCTCTTGTTGTTCGGCGTGACGCCGAGAACTTCGTAGACCGACTCGTCGACGCCCTTCTTCTTGTCGCCATAGAGGTAGAAACCACGACCGTTTTTCCGGCCGTAGCGCTCGTCACGGATGAGCTTTTCCATCCCCGCAGGTGCGGCCATGCGCTCTCCGAACGCCTCGAGCATGATCTTTCCCACCTTTGAGCCGACGTCGATCCCGACTTCGTCGGTCAGCTTGACCGGGCCGACGGGGAAGCCCCAGTCCAGCATGGCCGTGTCGATCTTCTCGATGGGAACCCCCTCGGCGACGAGGTGCGCCGCTTCGTTCATCATCGGAGCGAGGACGCGGCTCGTGTAGAAGCCCACGCCGTCTCTTACGACGATGACGTGCTTGCCCTGACGCTTGCCGAGGTCGACACAGGTCGCAGTGACCCAATCAGCAGTCCGATCGGTCACGATGATCTCGAGCAGCGGCATCTTGTGGACCGGGGAAAAGTAGTGCATTCCGATCACGGTCTCGGGATGTCTGCTGGCTGCGGCGATCTTCGTGATCGGTAGCGAGGACGTATTGGAAGCAAAAATCACGTCGTTTCGCCCAGCCTCCTCCACGTCTCGCACCATTTGCTCCTTGAGCGAGAGATCCTCGAAAACCGCTTCGATCACGACATCGGCATCCTGGAATCCCGCGTACGTCGTCGTTGCGGTGGTCTGGAGCATCAGCTGGTTGGCCTGCTGCTCGCCGAGCCGCCTGCGCTTGACGCGGCCGTCGATGATGCCGCGAATGTAACGGAGGCCGGCCATGATGCCGTCCGCGTCGCGATCTTTGAGACGCACGGGGATCTTCGCGACTGCGGTCGTGACGTAGGCGATGCCTGCGCCCATCAGACCGGCACCGAGGATGCCGACCTTCTTCACCTCCCGTGGCTTCACGTTCGGGTCGTCGACGCCCGAGTCCTTCTTCAGCGCGGTCGTCGCGAAGAAGATGCTCATCAGGTTTGCGGCTTCCGGAGTCGTGAGCAGCCGACCGAACCCGCGCGCCTCCGCTTGTAGACCCGCTTCGAAGCCATCCTCGAGGCCCACCTTCACGATGTCGATGATCAGGTCCTGGGCAGGGTAGTTTCCGCGGGTCTGCTTGTGGAGCTGCTTCCGCGCCTGGTCGAACAGGATCTTGCGGCCCACCGGGTTCTTCGCGAGGGCGAACTCCGTGACGGCGTCTTTGTCCCGAAGCTGCTCGATGAAGCTCTCACGCTTCGGCACGTGGTCGACGCGAGACAAGGCCAATTCAGCTGCGGTCTCCAACAGAATCGAGGGGGGAACCACGTCGTCGACCAGGCCGAGAGCCAGCGCCTTTTTGGCGTCGATCTGCTTGCCCGTGAGCATCATGTCGAGCGCGGCCTGAACTCCGATGAGCCGAGGCAGGCGCTGCGTCCCCCCAGCGCCAGGGAGCAGTCCGAGCTGTGACTCCGGCAGGCCGAGCTTGGTCTTGTTGCTGTCGCTCGCGACGCGCGCGTGACAGGCGAGGGCGACCTCGAGACCGCCGCCGAGCGCGACGCCGTGGATCGCGGCCACGACCGGTTTCGGAAAGCCCTCGATGCGGTTCATCGCCTCGTGGCCTTGGCGCGAGATCCGTTCTCCTTCATCGGCGGTGCTCACCGATTCCAACATCGCGATGTCGGCGCCCGCGATGAAGCTGTCCTTCTTGCCCGACGTGAAGACGATCGCCTTGATCTCCTGGTCGTTCTCGATGGTGCCGAAGACCGACGTGAAGGTGTCGACGAAGTCGCTCTTCAGCGTGTTCATCGGCTCGCCGGGAATGTCCATGCGAACGATGGCCAAGCCGTCGTCGCGCTTCTCGATGGTTAGTCCTTCTCGAGCCATCACTCTGCCTCCAACACCATGGCTGCGCCCAAGCCGCCCGCGGCGCAGGCGGTGCAGAGGGCTAGGTTACCGCCGCGCCGCTTCAGCTCGCGAAGGGTCTGGGTGATCTGTCGGGCTCCGGTTGCCGCAAACGGGTGTCCGATCGAAATCGAGCCGCCTGTGACGTTGAACTTGTCCCAGTCGATCTCGCCGATTTTTTCCGAACGGCCGAGGTGCTTCTGCGACCACTCGGCCGACTCGAACGCTTGCGTATTCGACAGAATCTGTGCTGCAAACGCCTCGTGCATGTCGATCAAGTCGAGGTCGGAAACCTTCACGCCCGCTCGATCGAGGGCCAGCGGCGAGGCGTACGACGGGCCCATCAGCAGCTGTCCCGCAGGGTCGAGTGCCGCGAATGCGTAGCTCCGAATGAATCCGAGCACGTCGAAGCCATGGGCCTTGGCTTTGTCCTCGCGCATGAGGAGTAGCGCGCTGGCCCCGTCCGTCAGAGGGGAGCTGTTCCCAGCGGTGACCGTGCCGTGCTTCCGGTCGAACGCCGGCTTCAGCGTCGCGTACTTTTCGAGCGAGCCGTCCTTGCGAACGAGGTTGTCCTCGCGGATCGTCTCCTTGAAGCGATTGGGCACGAAGACCTCCATGACCTCGCCCTCGAATTTTCCTTCGGCCCAGGCTCTGGCTGCCAGAGTGTGGCTTCGATGCGCAAACTCGTCCTGCGCCTCACGGGTGATGTGGTTTTCCTTCGCCATCTTTTCGGCGCTCTCGCCCATGGACAGGCCCGTCGAGTATTCCTTGATGGCGGGCGGTACGGGCGCCAGGTCTCTCGGGCGAAGACCCGCAAAGGCCTGCATGCGCTCGCCGATGCTTCGTGCCCTCGTCGCCGCCATGAGCGCGTCGGCGAGGTGTTTGGATACCGTGATCGGAACGTTGCTCGCGCTGTCGGCGCCGCCAGCCAAGCCGGTGTCGATCGAGCCGGCCATGATTGCCTCGGCCACGTTCACGGTGGATTGGTAGCTCGTCGCGCACGCCCGGGAGACGCTATACGCCTCGATGCTCTTGGGCATGCCGGTCGCAAGCACGATCTCTCGGGCGATGTTCGGTGCCTCCACCGAGGGCACGACCTGTCCATAGACTACCTGCTGTATCTCCTGCGGGTCGAGGTCGATCCGCTGCAGGAGCTCGGCGACCACCAGGTTCGCGAGGTCGAGCGCGCTGACCTCCCGATAGGCTGACCATTGCTTCGCGAAGGGCGTCCGCAATCCGGCCACGATCGCCACGCGCTTTCCGTTCGATTCCATGCGAAGAGCTCCTGAAAATGAACCGTGATTCAGTGGAAAGACCGAGCCTGAAACCGTGCGTCGATGATGTCAAGCCACGGAACGACCGTTGACCGGGACGCGCTGGCCCCTAGACTTCCCCGGTGCGTCGCCTTCCCCTGTTGCAAAGCCGATCTGCGGTTTACGACGATTGGCCTGCGAGACCCGACGATTTCGACGGGATTCCGCTGCTGTCCGACTCACGTGGACGGCACTACACGTACCTGCGTCTCAGCGTCACCGATCGCTGCGATCTTGCATGTGTCTACTGCATGCCGCCGAGCGGCGAGGATGAGCACGCGGTACGGCGCGATCTGCTGACCTTCGAAGAAGCGGCTCGCGTGGTGTCGGTGTTTGCGTCCGCTGGGATTCGGCGGGTGCGGTTCACGGGAGGGGAGCCGCTGGTGCGCAAGGACATCGTCCGGATGGTGGAGCTCATACATCGGCGCACCGAGGTCGAGGAGCTCGTGATGACCACGAATGCGACGCGACTTTCCGAGCTCGCCCGGCCGCTGCGAGATGCGGGACTTGACGGCGTCAACGTGTCGATCGATTCGTTGGATGCGAGTCGGTTCACCGAGATCACCCGCGGCGGCGATTTGGGCCGTGTGTTGGCTGGAATCCACGCGGCGCTCGACGTGGGGCTCGAGGTCAAGCTCAACACCGTGCCGCTTCGGGGCCGCAACGACGACGAGCTCGGCCGAATCGTCGATTTCGCATGGTCCCTCGGGGCCATCCCGCGCTTCATCGAGCTGATGCCCCTCGGCGAGGGCGCCAAGCTTCCGCAGAGCATGCGAATGAATGCCGCCGATGTGCTGCAGGTCTTGAACGACCGCGTACGCCGTGAGACCTCCGCCGGAGTCGAGGGTCATGGGCCGGCCCGATACATGACCGCAAGTGACGGATCGGATCGCCGGGTTGGATTCATCACGCCGATCAGCAATGAGTTCTGCGATACCTGCAATCGGGTTCGAGTCACGGCGCGGGGAGACATTCGGGCCTGCTTGGCATCGCGGCGCGCGATCAGCTTGCGGAACATCATGCGCGCGGGTGGCACCGACCTCGACCTCGCCTGGGCGATGGTCTGGTCGCTTTCGGGCAAAGACCGCGGGCACCACTTCCTCGAGCCCGAGGAGCACGAGCACGAGCGCGTGGGGATGAGTCTCATCGGCGGATAGGCGAGAGGGGCGTAGTGTCACCGAGGGTCATGTTGGTCTGCCTGCTCATGGCGGCCTGTTCGAGCGAGCCTGCGAGTCTCCGGGTCTGGACCCCTGCGGACCACGCGCACGCACCCGACAGCCAAATCGATCCCGCTCGCGTGCCACAGCAGGAGCTTCCCGACCTGACCGTGGGAGAGCTTCTGTGGCAGCTCAACTGCGCGCGATGTCACGGAGTCGATGGAGAAGGTGGCAGTGAGGCGAATATCAGCTTGGCCAGTGCCGAATGGCAGAATGGAATCAGCGACGTGAACATCGCAAGGACGATTGCGGGGGGCAAGGCCCCGGCCATGCCAGCGTTCGCAGACTTGCTTACGCAGGAGCAGATCGGGGAGCTGGTCAAACAGGTGCGGAAGCTCGGCGCCCGGTAGGATCGCAGCGGTACTGCCCCTGGTGCTGCCACTGACGCGACGACGACCGCATCCCCGGAGAACGGCTTCACACGGGCGGGCTCGCGAGCGGGACCCGCTCCGCCGGCTCCTCGCGCCGCCCTACGTCTGGCGTCGCCCCCGCTCGCTGTGCTGCCCATCCCGAGCCCCGGCGTCGGCGCCTACACGCTCTCTATCAGGAACTGCGCGATCAGATCCGCGACCGAGTAGACCCTGAGAAAATCGCCGTCGGCGAGGGCTTGCACGTGCGGGCGGGTATTGGTGCACGCGATGCCCTCGAGCACTCCGCTCCGGCGAAGCTTCCCGAGTGACTCGCCAGCGAAAACCCCGTGCGTGCAAACCGCATAGACCTCGCTTGCGCCCGCGTCTCGATACGAAAGCGCTGCCGAGATCAACGAGCCACCGGTGCGGATCATGTCGTCATAGATGACGACGGGCCGGCCTTCGACGTCGGCTGCAAGTGCCGTGACCTCGGTCTGCGTGTCGGACAGGCGCCGTTTGAACACGAAGGCGGCGTCCACCAACAGGTCGTTTGCCAAGCTCTCCACCCATTTGGCTCTGCCGGCATCGGTTGCCCCGAGGACGAAGTCTTCCCCGCCAAAGTCACGAATCGCCTGTAGAACGACCGAGCGCGCTTGCAGATGCACCGGGCGAACATGGCCCGAGAAATAGTGAGGGATTCCTTCCGAGTGCAAATCCATCAGCACTGCGCGATTGCCCGAGCCGGCCAGTGGGATCGACGACAGGAGACGCGCTCGGTTCTTCGCGGCGACGATTTCGCCACGCTTCGACGCCCGCTCCATCGTTTGATAACCGAACCATGGCAACACGAGGGTCAGGGTGTGCACTCCGAGATGAACCAATCCGCAGGCGAGGTCGTAAATCTCGAGGGTGTCGACATCGTCCACCGTGCCGCCCACCAAGACCACGTCCCGTCGCGCGCAGTCCGTTTTGATGCGCCGGTAGAGCTCTTCGTCTGGAAATACGGTTCGCTCGATGACGCCCAAGTCGAAATCGCCGGCGCCGGCGATGTCCTCGCCTAGCTCTTGGTAGCGTTCCGTCGCGAACAGGAGCGTCGGTGGTCTCATGGTGCTGCCCTGAGGTCAGCATACGACGTTTCGACTGGCTAGTGCTTGCCCAAAACCTCCAGAAGAACGTCGGGCAGGTCGGTGATCAGGCCGTCGACCCCGGCGAGGAGCAACTCAAACATGTCGGTTGGGTCGTCGATCGTCCAGACGTGAATCTGAATTCCGTGCCGATGCGCCGCTTCTACGAATCGCGGGGTGATCAGCGGGATTCCGTGGAAGGTCGGCGGAATCTGAAGAGCGTCGAAGGGAAACATTGCGTGCTTCCAGGTGCCACCGAGCACTCGTGCCCAGAAGCGCGTTGCGCTCTTTCTTCCGGCCGACGTGGCGACTCGCCCTCGGCTTTGGGTCCGAAAGGCCTGCGTTACCAGGTCGTGCTCGGAGGCGACCAGAACTCGGTCGTGAACGCCGTGATGGTCGATCAGCTCCCAAATTCTGCGTCCGAGCGCAGGATCCTCGGGCTTGATTTCCAACACGAAGCGCAGATTCGAGTCGAGCGCGAGGACTTCCTCCAGGGTTGGAATGCGAGCTCCCGCACCTCGGAACGGATAGCCGCCGTCCTCGATGAAGTTGTAACCCGCGTCGAGACGTTTCAGGTCGGCAAGCGTGTGGTCGACGAGGCGCCCCCGCCCGTCAGTCGTGCGATCGAGCGTGGGGTCGTGAAAACAGACGAGCCGGCGGTCGGAGGTTTCACGGAGGTCGGTTTCGATGTGCTGGAACCCGAGCCCGGCGGCCTTTTCGAAAGCCAGCAGTGTGTTCTCTGGCCAGCGCCCGGCGCCGCCTCGATGGGCGATGGCAAGCGGCGTGGTTGGTCCGAAGAAAGGGCGAGCCATCGGGAGGCGCAGCATAGCTGCCTTTGACGCCAGCACCACGGGTCTCAAAGAAACTCGGAGCCGATGCCGATGACGCGCAGCGCCCGGTCGTGAATTCGAAAGTCGGCCGGCCCGACTCCCGGCGCTTCTCCGTCGATGTCCATCCAGGCGGTGTTGGCGACCATGTCGACTGCGATGTGCCGACCTCGGTATGTGCTGACGATGGGAGAGCGCACGTGCGTCCCCTTGTAGAGTCCCGCCATGACGGGAAGCCCGCGCAGCGTCGAGGCTGCGCGGATCAGCACGACGTCGAACATGCCATCGGCGACTCGGGCCTCGGGTGCAAACATCATGCTGCCCCCGGCCCACCGGCCGTTGCACACGCATAGGTTGCTGATGACGTGCTCGCCCTCGTCTCTTCCATCGATCCGCATTCGGATCCGGGCTGGCTTGTATTTCATTTGGGCGCGAAGGACGGCTTTGAAGTACTTGGCCTTGCCGCTCGACTTGGATTTCGACGCCGCCACGAACCGGTCGACCAGACCTCCCATGCCCATCGAGGTGATGTTGAGAAAGAAGCGCCCGGCAGTGTGCCCCTCGTCGTGCACGTACTGAACCCATCCGATGTCGATGGGAACTGCGGGCTTTTCGCGAATGACGGCGCAGGCGCTCTCGAGCTCCTCGGCCCCGGGGATCATCCTCCGAAAATCGCCGCCCGTGCCGGCATGGAGGATGCCGAGAGTGACCTCCTGGTTGAGACCGGACTGCATGATGCCGTCGACGACCTCGCTGTGCGTCCCGTCGCCACCAAACGAAATGATGATTCGCGCGCCGTTTGCGATGGCCTCCTTGCCCATGCGCAGGCCGTCTCCCCGCGACTCGGTGAGCCGGAGCTCGACGGGTCCTAGCAACCCACGAATCTGCTCGCTGAGCGCTCGCCAGTGATCTCCCACGAAGCCGTGGCGGGCCATCGGATTCGCGATGACGAGGGTCTTGCTGGGATCAAACATCGCAAGAAGCCTCGTACCGCATTTCGAGTCTTTCGGGTAGAGTGATGCGATGCTCACGAGCAGGTTCGTCGCACTTCTCTCATTCGTGCTCGCGGGTTGTGGCGGATCCCCGATGCTCGGCGAGTGTGAGGGTTTGTCGGAGCAACCGTCCCCTCGAGTCGATGCCACGGATGGTGGAACACCGGGCGACTCGGCGATCGTGGTAGACACCAGCTGGCTGCAAGCGCGCCTCGGCGACCCGAGCGTTCAGCCCATCGATACGCGCAGGTCCGGGCACGAGACTTCACGGATTCCCGGAGCCATTCACGTGGAGCCTCGCGACTTGCAGACAACGGTCGATGGCGTGCCCTCACAAGTGGCGCCGCCCCTGCAAGCCGAACCCGTTTTGCGAGCAGCGGGGCTCCGAAGCGACGCGATCGCGGTCGTGTACGGCGAGCCTCCGGAGTACGACTCGTCTCGCATCGTATGGACGCTCCGTTACTATGGCCACGTAGATGTTCGTTATCTCGACGGCGGTTATGCAGCGTGGATGGCTGCCCAAGGGGCTGTCGAAACGGGTCCGCCGTGCGTGGTGCCGACCGAGTATGCGATCGTCGGTGTCGATGAGCGCCTGCGGGTCACCGGCGATTGGGTGTTGTCCCAGATCGGCGATCCTCCCTTCGACATGCCGCCAATCCAGCTGGTCGATGCCCGATCGGAAGGCGAATACGCCAGCGGCCGCATTCCCAGCGCACGCAGCGTGGATTGGACGTCGAACCTGCAGAGTGGTTTCTTCCGGCCGAACAGCGAGCTCGAGCAACTCTACGACGGGCTCGACCCAGCACGGACCACCGTGACCTATTGCGTGACCGGCTTGCGAGGCTCGTTCGACTGGCTTGCCTTGACCTCGCTCGGCTATGAAGACGTGAGGCTCTACGACGGGTCGTGGAATGAATGGGGGAACGGCGAGTTCCCCGTGGAACAGTAGTGGGCGCCGTGCCCGAGCTCTTCCCGCGACTGGCCCACGCTGACTCCGGTGCCGCCGTGTTCGTCGCCGGCGAAGGTTGGACATACGCGGAGCTTGCTGGCGCAGCCCTCGAGCATGCCGCGACGCTCGAGCGCACGGGTGTCCGGCCCGGTGACCGGGTTGCCGTGTGGGCGCAGCCCGATCTCTCTACCGCTGCCGCCATGATCGGAAATGCGGCGGCTGGTGTCACGACCGTGCCACTCAACCCGAAGCTCGGCTCGGGCGAGCTCGAGCACATCTGTCGCGACTCCAAGCCAACGCTCGCGTTCTGTGCCGAGCGATACCCGACCCCGCACGAAGCGGACGGAATACCCGCGCTCCGGGCTACCTATGCGCCCAAGACGGCCACACTGCCAACTCTGCCGGTCGATGACACGCCCATGCTGATCCTCTATACGTCGGGTACGACCGGCCCACCCAAAGGCGCGGTTCTGACGCGACGCAACATCGCCGCCAATCTCGATGCGCTCACGGAGGCCTGGCAGTGGACGGAGGACGACACGGTCGTCCATTCGCTGCCGCTGATTCACGCGCACGGTTTGGTGCTCGGGCTTCTCGGCAGCCTTCGCGTCGGCGGCGCGCTTCACTACGTACCCCGGTTCAGCCCCGAGGACATCGCAGCGGCGCTCGTCGATCCGCGCCATGGACGGACGATGCTCTTCGCGGTTCCGACGATGGTTCACCGGATTGCCGAAGCCGCCGAGCACGACCAGGCGCTCTGCGAATCGCTTCAGCGGCCGCGGCTGCTCGTGTCGGGCTCGGCCGGTCTCCCCTTGCGCGAGCACGAGCGAATTCAGTCCCTAACGGGCCGCGGTGTGCACGAACGCTATGGATTGACGGAGACGCTCATCAACTGTGCGGTACCCGCGGCCGACGCCCCGATGCCCGGTTACGTCGGCCCACCACTGCCGGGCGTCGAGCTCAAGCTAGTCGATGATCGCCGAACCGCCATCGATGCATACGACGACGAGACGATCGGCGAGGTCGTCGTTCGAAGCGACGCCGTCTTTGCCGGTTACCTCAACCAGCCCGATGCGACCGCCGCCGTGTTGGATGATGACGGCTGGTTCTACACCGGTGACCTCGCCACACGAGCCGAGGACGGATCGATTCGCATTCTGGGGCGCCGGAGCACGGACTTGATCAAGACCGGCGGCTACAGGGTGGGCGCCGGAGAAATCGAAGCGTGCGTGCTCGAGCACCATTCGGTTCGGGAGGTGGCGGTGTGCGGGATCCCCGATGACGATCTCGGCCAGCGGATCGCTGCGTTCGTCGTGCTGCGACCGGGAGAGCGCGAGGACTCGGTGGCGTTGAGCCGCTTCGTGGCGGACCGCCTCAGCCCGCACAAGCGTCCCCGTGACATTCACTTCGTCGCGGAGCTTCCGAGAAACGCCATGGGCAAGGTCCAGAAGAACCTCTTAGGCGGTTAGCGGAAGCGCATCCTTGCTGATCCCGCAAGCCTCGGCGACGTCGTCCCGGTAGGTGCGCCAGGCGTCGACCGCCTCGGTCATTGCGAATACGACGTCGTCCCGGTCGCCTTTGGGGACGTGGTTGAGCATGACCCGCCACGCAGCCTTTCGGTGCTCTCCTTCGACGGACCGGTGTGCTTTGGTGAGCGCCAAGCACTCGACGGGGAGGTCGTAGTACTTCACGAGCGGGTGCTCTTCGAGCGGAGGCTGCGGGCGGGCGGGTGCGCCGGGGTCGAGCTCGTGCCGCTCGTAGGCCGTGCCCTCGATGAAGAGCGTTGCGATCGATGCCGCGACCGCCCAACCTCGGCTCATTGTCGCGTCATCGAGAAAACGCCGATAAGCGCTCGCGCCGGGTAACAGGTGGACGCGCCTGAATCTCCCGATGTCCATCCCGAGCCCGCTTGGATACATCATGAACAACTCGGGGTGTGGCGTGCCTGCCGCCAGGCCGCCCGTTTCCTCCTCATAGAGGTTTTCCGCCAGCTCACGCCGCACTTCCGCGATCGGACATTGAACGTAGGCGCGCCCGACCAGGACGGGGAAGTCCCGCACGTAGACCTCCCACTCCTGCTCGAGGTGGATGTGCAGCTTGTCCTTGGGTACCAGGCCTCGCGTGAAGGCGGCCCAAGCCCAATGCGTCTTTCTTTCCATCTGCCGAAGCAGCGCTTCTTGAAACTCCGCTAGGTCCACTACTCTCAGAGTAGAGGGCGACCGCGCCCGTGTCGAAAACACGCAGAAACCGGTGATTTTCAGGCGTCGCCCTTGAGATAGGTGTAGCCGCGGAGGCTCTCTTCGTAGTGGCCCATGAAGGTTCGAAGCTGCGGCAAGGTCATCCGGCCTTGATTGAGCGCCCGTTCGGCCTGCTTGCGAACCCGCTCGACCATCTCTTCGGGGTCATACTGCAAGTACCGCAGCACCTCGTCGATCGCGTCACCTTTGATCACGTTTGCCACGCTATAGCCATAGTCTTCGAGCCGGACGTGCACGGCGTTCGTGTCGCCGAAGAGATTGTGAAGATCCCCGAGAATCTCTTGATACGCGCCGCCCAGAAACATTCCGAGCAGGTAGGGTTCGCCAGGCTTCACTGGATGGAGGTTGAGCGCATGCTGCACCTCTTCGACATCGATGAAATGATCGACGATGCCGTCGGAGTCGCAGGTCAAGTCGGCCAGTCTCGCGCGAACCGTCGGCTTCTCATCGAGGCGATGGATCGGCATGAAGGGGAACAACTGGTCTATCGCCCAGATATCGGGCGCTGACTGGAAGAGAGAGAAGTTACAGTAATAGAGCGCACCCATTAGATCTTCGACGGCGGCGAGCTCTTCGGGCACGTGCTTCAACCGGTGCATGGACTCGCTGATCTTGTCGCAGCAGTTCCAAAACAGATGCTCGGCGCGCGCCAGCTCGCGAATTCCGAGATAGCCAAACTTGAAAAGGCTCCGTGCTTCTTCGAGGGACTGCTGCGCGTCGTGCCAAGACTCCTGGAGGTTCTTCGGTTGGATCCCCTTCCAAGTTTCATAAAACTCGGAGAGGATCCGATGGTCTTCTTCCAAAGGGGCTTGAGGATCCTCGAAGTCGACATGATCGACGCCCAACGCGTCGAAGACCAGCACCGACTGATAGGCCGCGATCGAGCGTCCGCTCTCGCTGACGATCGTCGGCGGCCGAACCCCTGCCTTGTCGCAAGCCTCTTGGATACTGGCCACGACGTCGTACGCATACTCCTTGAGGTCGTAGTTCATCGACCCGCGGAAATCCGTCTTCGAGCCGTCGTAGTCGACCGCGAGGCCGCCACCGACATCGAGAAATCCCATCTCGCAGCCCATCTTCAACAGCTCGACGTAGATTTGGCTCGCCTCCCGCATGGCGTTCTTGACCGGGATGATGCTCGACACCTGGCTTCCGAGATGGAAGTGAAGAAGCTTCAGACAATCGAGCATGTCGCGCTCTTGAAGCTCGTCGACGACGTGGACGATCTCTGCCATCGTCAGGCCGAACTTCGCGCGATCACCGGCCGAATTCGCCCATCGGCCGATGCCTTTGCTGCTGAGCTTGGCACGCACCCCGAGACAGGGTCGGATGCCGAGCTTCTCGGCCGCACGGAAGGCGAGCTCGAGCTCCTCGACGCGTTCGAGCACGACGATGACGGTGTTGTCGAACCCCTGGGCGATCAGTGCCGTCTCCATGTAGGCGAGGTCCTTGTAACCGTTGCAGATGATGAATCCGTCTTCGTCTTCCATCGTGGCAAGCGTGATCAGTAGCTCGGGCTTCGAGCCTGCTTCGAGACCGAAGTGCCAAGGTCTTCCCGATTCGACGATCTCCTCGACGAGGTGGCGTTGTTGATTGACCTTGACCGGAAACACACCCCTGTACGGTGCAGGGTAGTTGTACGCGAGGATTGCGCTTTCGAAGCACTCGTTGAGCTGCCGAATCCGGTCCTGCAAGATGTTGGGAAATCGAATCAGCAAGGGCAGATCGAGACCGCGTTCGGACAGCTGCTGTGTCAGCTCGTAGAGATCGATAGCTTGGTCGACCGTGGGGTCGGGCCGAACCTCGACGTGACCGAGCGGGTTGATCCGGAAGTACGGCTGACCCCAGCCTTGGATTTGGTAGAGCTCAGCACTCTTGTTGATGCTCCACTCGTGGGGCTGACCGTTGCCGTCCATGACACCCCCGAGGTAGCACATCCGAAGGGGCGGCGTTCGTCCCCGCGCCGTTGCCCCCGACTTCAGGCCGTGGTAGCCGATCCCCAAGGGGGGAGGCCCATGAAGAGCTGCCTGGTGCTCGGTTTCATTCTCTGCCTGCAGGGATTCACATGTGACGCCAACGGCGCAGACCCCGAGGAGCCGCTCGAGCAGGCCGGGGCCCAGGCCCCCGACCAGCCCCGCCCCGAGCTGCCCGAGACGCCTGCGGCCGCCGTGGCGCCCGCACCCGATGGCACCGCCACCTACGAGGACCTCCTCGCGCTGCTGCACCTGGCCGACATCTACGATCGGGCAGGCTTGTTCGTCGACTTTGGGACCGTCGCGCGCCTGAAGTACACCCTCGGAAACTGGAACAGCGGTTGGCAGGGCGAGAGCCGCGAAGGGAGCACACGGGTCTCGACCTTCGGCAGGACGGCCCGCCTGTACGTGCCCGCCGCCGCGAAGCAGCCCATGCAGCTCCGCCTCCGCGCCAAGCCCTACGCGACCGGAGCGCTCATCGCGTATGTCAACGGCCGGACCGCTGGCGAGGTGCGCGTCTCGCAGGGCGATGGCTTTCGCGAAATCGTGATCCCGATCCCCGAAGCCGACGTTCGCGCGGGCCAGAACTCGATCATGCTTCGGGCGACGAAGACCGCACAGGTACAGGGCCAACCGAGGTCGTTCGCCGTCGACTGGCTGCGGTTCGAGCCGTCGCCTATCGAAGAGGCCGTCCCACCCGAGCGTGTCGAAGTAAAGCAGATCGATGCTGGAAACGTCGCCCGGAGGGCGATCGTCTTGGCGCCGGGGGGGCGGATCGACTGGTTTGCCGAGGTTCCCGGGGACGCCACTCTCGTCTTTGGAACCGGTCCTGGCGCGCCGGGCGCCGGCGCCGTGGCGCTCCAGATCAGCAGTGACGGCTCGCCCGACTCGAGCCGACGGTTCGAGACTCGATCGTCGTGGAGCGATCGGCAGGTTTCACTCGCGTCGGTTGCCGGGAAGATCGCGCGGCTGCGTTTCTCGAACGAGGGTGAGACAGCCCTCGCGTTGAGCGATGTCCGCATCGTCCGGCGTCTTGGCGAGGTCATCGCAGCCAAAGAACCCGCCCGCAATGCCATCGTCCTGCTCGTCGACACCCTTCGCGCGAGCAAGCTCCAGAGTTACTACCCCAAGACCCGCGTCAAGACTCCCACGATCGACGAGTTTGCGGCGCAAGGCGCGTTGTTCGAACGCTCGCAGACGCCCGAGAACTGGACCAAGCCCGCAGTCGCGAGTGTGCTCACGTCCCTTCACCCCGCGACGCATAGGACCAAGGAAGAGTCATCGAAGCTTCCGAGCTCCGCGTTGATGCTGAGCGAGGTCTACCAGAAGGCAGGCTTCAAGACCGCGAGCTTCATCGCCAATGGCTACGTCTCGAACGCGTTCGGGTTCGATCAGGGATGGGACCACTACACGAACTACATTCGCGAGCAGCGTAGCACCACTGCGTCCACCGTCTTTGGTGAGGCGCAGAGCTGGATCGAGAAGAACAAGGACAAACGGTTCTTCGTCTACATTCAGACCATCGACCCGCACGTGCCGTACGATCCGCCGGACGAGTTTCTCAAGATGTACGACCCCGAGCCCTACACGGGCCAAGTCCAGAATCGTCGCACGCACTTGATGCTGGACGACGCAAAGAAGAATCCGAAGAAGTACAACTTCACCAAGCGCGACAAGGAGCGCATCGAGGCTTTGCACGATGGCGAGATCACCTACCATGACCAGGAGTTTCGAAAGTTCCTCGAAAAAATCCACGAGCTCGGGCTCGATGGGAACACCATCATCGCGGTGACTGCGGACCACGGCGAGGAGTTTCAAGAGCACGGGTCATGGGGCCACGGTCACTCCGTCTATCAAGAGCTCCTTGGGGTGCCGCTCTTGTTTCGATGGCCGGGCGTGATTCCATCAAGCCTTCGCATCGCTCCCGTCGTCAGCACGATCGACATCGGCCCGACCGTGCTCGAGGCGACGGGCGTTCCGATTCCAGAGGTGTTCGAGGGCCATAGCCTGCTCGGCTTCACGCGGGGCGATTGGCCTCCCGGCCCCTACGTCGCATTCAGCGACTTCCTCGACCATCGCCGGGTGATCCGCGGGGGCGATTGGAAGATGATCGTCCGTGGCGACCTGTCTCAGGTGATGTTCGATCTCGATCACGACTTCTGGGAAAAAACCGAGCTCGACGGGAGCGGCCAACCCATCGCGCAGCGCTACCTGCAGATCCTTCATGGACAGTTCCTCGGAGCGAGCCAACGCGGCCGTTGGCTTGCTCCTTCGGAGGCGTCGTCGAAGTCCAAGAGGCCCTCGTTGACAGAGGAGAAGCAGCAGATGACGCCTGAGCTGTGCCGCCAGCTCGTGGCGCTAGGCTACATCAGCGCCGAGTGCGACGAGCTCCTTCATAATTGACGCGGCTCGGCTCGGACTGGTTTGCGGGGGGTATCGAAGTTGGTAACATCCGCTCATGGCGACGTTCCAACCGAAGTTCGAAAGCCTCGTCGAGGTGTTCAACACCTCGACCCGGAAGTACAAGGAGAGGCCGCTTTTCGGGGTCAAACGCGACGGACAATGGCAGTGGATGACCTACGGGGAGTGGGGAGATCGCGTACGACGTCTCCGAACAGGGCTCGAGCACCTCGGAGTGCGGGCTGGTGATCGGGTTGCCGTGATCGCAGACAACAGCCCCGAGTGGGCCATCGGGGCGTATGCGACCTACGGGCTCGGCGCCGCGTACGTTGCGATGTACGAGTCTCAGCTCGACAAGGATTGGAAGCACATCCTCGGCGACTGCGGAGCGAAGGTCCTCCTAGTCGCGAACGAGAAAATTGCAAAGCGCATTGGAGCGTTTCGCGATCACCTTCCCGAGCTGCGGGAGGTCGCGTTGATTTCCGGGGCACCGGCGGAAGGCGAGCACGCGTTTGCGGATCTGCTTCGAAACGAGCCCTCCGAGCTGGTCGATCCTGGTCCCGATGCGATCGCAGACTTCATCTACACCTCGGGCACCACCGGTAACCCCAAGGGTGTTCGCCTCACGCACCGTAATCTCGCCTACAACGTGAGCGCGATTCATGCGGTCTTTCCCCTGGATCCCGACGATCGCTCGCTTTGCTTTCTCCCTTGGGCGCATTCGTTCGGCCAGACGGTCGAGCTTCACGGGTTGCTCTCGATGGGAGCTTCGCTCGGGCTTGCAGAAGCGATCGACAAGATCATCGCGAACCTCGCAGAGGTACGTCCGACGGTGTTTTGCAGCGTTCCAAGGGTGTTCAATCGAATCTACGACGGCCTGCATGCGCGCATGAGCGAAGAGGGCGGGATCAAGAAAAAGCTCTTCGAGGCTGCGATCGATACGGCCGAGCGACGAAGAAAGCTCACCGGCCAAGGCAAGCACAGCAGCTGGCTCGAGTTCAAGTTCAAGATCCTCGACGGCCTCGTTTTCGCGAAGGTACGCGAGCGTTTTGGAGGCCGGCTGAAGTACGCCTTCAGCGGCGGTGCCGCGATCTCCCGGGAGGTCGCCGAATTCATCGACGATCTCGGCATCACCGTCTACGAGGGGTACGGCCTGAGCGAAACCTCGCCGATCGCCACGATGAACTACCCCGGTGCCCGCAAGATCGGTTCCGTCGGCAAGCCCATTCCAGGCGTCGAGATCGAGATCGACGTTGGAGCCACCGAGGACCCGACCCAGGGAGAGGTCATCATCTATGGTCACAACATCATGGCTGGCTACCACAACCTCGACGAGGCGAACGCCGAGGTGCTGGTCGAGAAGAACGGCGTGCGTGGCTTTCGATCGGGTGACATGGGGCGCATAGACGAGGACGGGTTTCTCTTCATCACCGGCCGCGTGAAGGAACAATACAAGCTCCTCAACGGCAAGTACGTCGTCCCGACACCGCTAGAAGAGAAGATCAAGCTCTCCCCTTACATCTCGAACGTGATGGTCCACGGCATGAACCGTGAGTTCAACGTCGCCGTCGTGATTCCCGACTACGACGCTCTCAAGGGATGGGCCGTCGACAAGGGGCTCGATTCGGACCCGGCGTCCCTCGCGAAGAGTCACGAGGTTCGGAAGCTGATCGAGCAGGAGGTCGACAGGCTTTCCTCCGAATTCAAGGGTTACGAGAGGGTTCGGAAGATCTACATCGGTGAGGAAGACTTCACGACGGACAACGGCATGTTGACGCCAACGCTCAAGCTCAAGCGCCGAATCGTTCAGCAGCGCTACGGCGATGCGATCGAGTCGCTCTACGCTTAGCGCCGCTTCAGCTTGGCGCCCCCGAGGTTCGCGACCAACGTGGTGATCATGTAGCCGAGGCCGACCAATCCAACCGCCATCATCACGTCACTGAAAGCCGGCGCGTAGAAGTCGGTCGGATACTTGTCCGGGCTGAGCTCGGCCAAGCGCTCTGCCGTCAATACCTGTCCTTTGAACACCTTGCCGACCTCGGGGGCTACGCCTTCCTGGAAGGGCCATAATCCGAACACCGCTCCAACGAGCAGACCCATGAGCACACCCAAGGTAGGCTGCTCGTAGCGCTCGAGCACGATTCGAATCCCGTTACTGACCAGTAGGATTCCGATGGCGACGCCGATACCCACGGGAAGCACGACGCCGAGGAACGGGTCGGAGACGGTCCCCAGATCGTTGGCCCTCAGGGCCTCTTTCAACGCATCGATCGCGCTCAACACGGGCACGTACACACCCATGAGCAGGAGCAGATATCCACCGCTCACGCCGGGCAGAATCATCGCACTCGCACCAGCAACCCCAGCGGCGAACATGATGGGGACTCCTTCGCGATGGGCTCCGAAGCTCCCGCCCCAGATCTGGAGCCACGCCAACGCTGCCATCACGACCAGCCCGGCGAACGTGCCCGCCCAAAACCCGTTCGATGCGGGCCGCGCCATCGACCACAACACGGGAACGCCACCGAGCGTGAGGCCGATGAACAGGCTGTACATGGCCCACCTGTGCTCCACGACGGCGTCTTTGACAGTGCCGGCGCCGAGGAGGATCGCCGAGCCAGCTGCGATCCCAACGAGGCCCAACACGAGAAGTGATGACTTCCGAAATCGAAGCGCGCTCAGCTCAGCCAAGGCCTGGATGAAGCGCGGATAGATCCCGGCTGCTAGCAGCATGGTGCCGCCACTGATACCCGGGACAAGGTTCGCAAGTCCCATCAGTGCGCCACCCAGCAAACAGCGGAGAGCCCATTTCGGGTTCATCGATTCGTCTTGCGGCGTGTTCATGCGGCCGGGTGTACGGCAGATACGCCGCGCCGCCAAGCAAAGGGCCGCTCGAGAGTAGCGCCACCCGGTAGCCTGGGTAGCGCGCGGTAGAGGTACGCCCTAGGCTCTTCGAGTGGCCCGGCTTTTTCTGTTGTTTACGGTCGTCCCGCTCGTCGAGCTCTATCTCTTGGTCGCCATCGGCCGCGCGGTCGGCCTCGTCCCCACGATTGCCCTGGTGCTGGCGACCGGCGCGCTCGGCGCTTGGTTTGCGCGGCTCGAAGGCGCTCGCGTGGTCCGAAACTGGCAAGAAGCGTTTGCGCGGCAGGAGCTGCCGAAGGACGGGGTGATCGACGGGTTCCTGATCTTCATCGGTGGAGTGCTGTTGATCACCCCGGGCATCTTGACCGACATCGCAGGCCTTTCGATGGTCATGCCACCCACGCGTCGGGTCATCGCGCGGTTCGTTCGCAGGTGGTTCGAGCGCCAAATCGCGGCGGGTCGAGTACAGGTGTATTCTGCGGGTTACAGCGGCGCCCCCGGAGGATCCGGGGAAGTCATCGACGTCGAGGGCGAGGTCGTCGAGGCGGCTGCCACGCGAGAAGATCCACAACAGCTAGAGAAGTAGACAGCACGGGTTCCGTCGGCTACGACCCCCTCCATGAAAACCGTCTGGACCCTTCTCCACTGCGCGGCCCTGGCTGTCGCGTTGACCGCCTGCAAGAGCAATGCACCTGCGCCCGCCGAGAACGAGCCCGCGGAGGACTCGACCGCGCCGGCCGAAGCGGCAAAAGCCACTCCGGCAGCAGCCACTGACGAAAAAGCCGGAGCGCAACCGACTCCACCGGCAGACATTCCCGCACCGCCCGATGTGGCCGCGGTCCCCGACCATGCCGAGCGCAGCGCCTCTGGTCTCGCATGGACCGTGCTGCAGAAAGGCACCGGCGACAAACATCCCACCGAGGCGGACGTGGTCACGGTCAACTACACCGGCTGGACGACCGACGGCCGAATGTTCGACAGCTCCGTGAAGCGGGGCCAACCGGCCGAGTTTCCACTCAACCGCGTGATCAAAGGTTGGACCGAAGGGGTCCAGCTCATGGTGGCGGGGGAAAAGCGGCGGTTTTGGATTCCGGGTGACTTGGCTTACGGCGAAGCGCAGCCAAACGATCCTCACGCTGCGATGGGGCCGCCGAGAGGTACGCTGGTCTTCGATGTCGAGCTGATCAGCTTCAAGGAGGGACCGAAGCCACCCGAGACGCCCAAGGACGTTGCGTCGATCCCGAAGAACGCGAAGAAGACGGATTCGGGCCTCGCATCGCGTGTGCTCGAGAAGGGCACCGGAGACAAGCATCCCACCGCAACCAGCACGGTCACGGTGAACTACTCCGGATGGACTACCGACGGGAAGCTCTTCGACAGCTCCGTGATGCGCGGGAGCCCGGTGACGTTCGGCTTGAATCAGGTGATCCCAGGCTGGACCGAAGGCGTGCAGCTCATGGTGGTCGGGGAGAAACGCCGGCTGTGGATTCCCGAAAACCTCGCCTATGGAGGCCGGCCTGGGCGTCCCCAGGGGATGCTGGTGTTCGACGTCGAGCTGCTCGACATCAAATAATTGCAGATCCAAACGTCGAGCTCGCGCGTCTACCCGGGCAAGTGAGGAGCACTCGATGAAGCAAACAATGGCTGTCTTGGGTTTGTGCGTGGCGATGGCTTGGCCCGTGAAGTCGCGCGCGTTTTGTGGGTTTTACGTCAGCGGGGCTGACGCGTCCCTCTACAACAATGCCACCATGGTCGTCATGATGCGCGAGGGCACGCGGACAGTGCTCTCGATGCAGAACAACTACCAAGGCCCGCCGGAGGATTTCGCGATGGTGGTTCCGGTTCCCGTGGTCTTGCTGGAGGACAACGTCAAGACGTTGCCCCCTGAGATCTTCGCGCGAGTCGACAAGCTCGCGGCACCTCGGCTCGTGGAGTACTGGGAGCAGGATCCATGCCGTCCGATGGTCGTCTACGAGATGGCGGCTGGTGCGCCCTCGGCGAGACGCATGAAGTCGGCCGCCGAGGACGAAGCCAAGGCCGATTACGGAGTCACCATCGAAGCGCAGTTCAAGGTCGCCGAATACGACATCGTCATCTTGAGCGCGAAGGACTCCGGCGGGCTCGACAAGTGGCTTCGCAAGAACGAGTACAACATTCCGAAGGGCGCCAACGAGATTTTGCGCCCCTACGTCGAACAGAACACCAAGTTCTTCGTGGCGAAGGTCGACGTGAAGAAGGTGAAGTTCCAAGACGGCAAGGCCGTGCTCTCGCCACTGCGATTCCACTACGACACCGCAACCTTTACGCTTCCGGTCCGCCTCGGCTTGCTGAACAGTGCTGGGAAGCAGGACTTGATCGTCCACGTCCTAGGCAGGGGTCAGCGCTACGAGGTGGCGAACTACAAGAACGCCTCGGTTCCCACCAACATCCGGGTCGAGGACGGCGTTCGAAAGAGCTTTGGCGCCTTTTATGATGCGTTGTTCGAGCGGACGACTCAAAAGAACCCCGGCGCGGTGGTCACGGAGTACGCGTGGGATGCGACGAGCTGCGACCCCTGTCCAGAGCCGCCGTTGACGCCCGCCGAGCTCGCGACGCTCGGGGGCGACGTGATCACGCCCGGCGAGCAGGACCCGTACTCCGACATTCCCGGCGTCGTCCCACAGCGCAAACGGCCGCCGGCGTGGCAACCCTACGGTTTCGTGCTGACTCGGTTGCACTACCGCTATGGCAAGGATGGTCTCGGAGAGGACCTCGTGTTTCGCGCTGCGGGCCCAATCGTCGGCGGGCGCGGGATGCCCGATCAGCAAGGCGAGCTCGGGGAGCGGCGCGCGCAGGCGTCGAGCGTCAACAATTTCCAAGGGCGGTACGTGATCTTGCATCCCTGGGAGGGCGAGGTCGCGTGCGAGAACCCGCAGCGCGGCACGTGGGGTGGACCGCCTGACGGCCCAGCCCCGAGGCCGTTTGCTGCGGGCAACACTGCGCTCAAAGGCACGAAGACCAAGACGCTCACCAATCAATTACCGGGGCTGATTCGGACCGACATTCCCGAGCTTGACCTCAAAGCCGGCGAATCGGATCCGACGCCGAAGTCCAAGCCCGACCCGGCCGAAGGCAAGGTTGGGCCGACCGGGGATGCGGGCACGTCCGACGGCTGTACCGTCAGCGCCGTGAAGAGCGCGTCGCTCGGTTGGATTGCGTTGTGCTTCGTTGCTATGTGGCTCTCCAGGAGACGTACAGCTCGATAGTTTCCATGGCGGAGTTCATCTTCACGATGAAGGGGGTCACCAAGGTGCAGCCCCCCGACAAGAAAATCATCGAAGACCTCTATCTCTCGTTCTTTCCGAACGCGAAGATAGGGGTCATCGGTATCAACGGCAGCGGCAAGTCCTCGCTCTTGCGCATCATGGCGGGAGAGGACGACAGCTTCACTGGCGAGGCGTGGATTCGCCCGGGTGCCAAGGTGGGCTTCCTGCCGCAAGAGCCCGACCTCGGCGACGCCAAGACTGTATTGGAGGCGGTCGAGGCAGGGGTTGCCCCGGTTCGCGCGGTGCTCGACGAGTTCAACGAGCTCAGCATGAAGCTCGGCGAGCCGATGACCGACGAGGAGATGGCAAAGCTCCTCGAGAGACAGGGGGCCCTTCAAGACAAGATCGACGCCGTGGACGGCTGGAACCTCGAGAACACGCTCGAAATCGCGATGGACGCGCTTCGCCTGCCGCCGCCCGAAGCCGATCCGAAGACGCTTTCGGGTGGGGAAAAACGCCGCGTCGCGCTCTGCCGGCTGTTGCTCGAGAGGCCCGAGCTCTTGTTGCTCGACGAGCCGACCAATCACCTCGACGCCGAGTCGGTCGCCTGGCTGCAGGGGTATCTCCAGAAGTACCCAGGGTGCGTGATCCTCGTGACCCACGATCGGTATTTCTTGGACGAGATCGTCGAGTGGATTCTCGAGCTCGACCGGGGGCACGCCCATCCTTTCGAGGGCAACTACTCCCACTGGCTCGAGGCCAAGCAGGCTCGGCTCGAGCAGGAGGACAAGAAGGACAGCGCTCGAAAGAGCAAGATCGCCCGAGAGCTCGAGTGGGTGCGATCCTCCCCGAAGGCGAGGCAAGCAAAGAGCAAGGCGCGGATCACTGCGTTCGAGAGCCTGGTCGCGGATGCGGCCAAGGCGCGGCGTGACCCGAACGAGATCCGCATTCCCCCGGGGCCGCGGCTCGGTACGCAGGTGTTCGAGCTAGAAGGGTTGACCAAAGCCTACGGCGACAAGCTCCTCTTCGAGAATCTGAGCTTCCGTGTGCCGCGGGGGGCCATCGTCGGCATCGTTGGGCCGAACGGAGCAGGTAAGACGACGCTATTCAGGATGCTCGTCGGCGAAGAGAAGCCCGACTCGGGCACCATCACGGTGGGCGACACGGTCAAGCTCGCCTACGTGGATCAGAGCCGTGATGCGCTCGAGGACGACAACAACGTCTTCAAAGAGATCACGGGCGGTGCCGACGAGATCGACCTTGGCGGCGGAACCGTGAAGTCACGCGCCTATGTCGGTTGGTTCAACTTCCGCGGAAGCGATCAGCAGAAGTCCGTGAAGAACCTTTCCGGCGGTGAGCGCAATCGTGTCCATTTAGCCAAGCTGCTCAAGAGTGGGGGCAATGTCTTGCTTCTCGACGAGCCCACCAACGACATCGACGTCGAGACCCTTCGTTCGCTCGAAGAGGCGATCCTCGGCTTCCCGGGCTGTGCGCTCATCATCAGCCACGACCGCTGGTACCTCGACCGGATCTGCACACACATTCTCGCCTTCGAAGGCGACAGCCGCGTCGTCTGGCACGAGGGCTCATACGCCGACTACGCCGCGGACCGCAAAGCCCGCCTCGGCACCGACGCCGACGTTCCGCACCGCATCAAGTATCGCAAGTTCTCCCGCTAGGCTGCGCTAGAAGAGCGTCCCCAGTGGGTCGTGGCGGCGACGAGGTGGGAGGTGATGTCTGGCTCCAGCGCGGAGTGGCCGGATTGGGGCGCGATGGTCAGGGTGCTGCCGGGCCAGGCCCGGTGCAGCTCGTAGGCGCTTTCGGCCGGACAAACGATGTCGTAGCGGCCTTGGACGATGGTGGAAGGGATGTGCTCAATGCGGCCCATCCTTTGCAGGAGCTGGCCGTCCTGTTCGAAGAAGCCGCCGTTGATGAAATAGTGGCATTCGATGCGGGCGAATGCTTCGGCGAACTGTTCGTTGCCCGTGCGGTCGATCAAGTCGGGGTCGGGCACGAGTCGACTCGTGCTGCCCTCCCACATGCTCCACGCGCGGGCGGCCCGAATGCGTTCAGCCCTGTCGTTGCTCGTGAGCCGGCGGTAGTAGGCGCCCAGCAGGTCGTCCCGTTCGCCCTCGGGGATCGGCTCCAAGTACTTTTCCCAGGCCTCTGGGAAAATCCGGCTCGCCCCGTCCTGGTAGTACCATTGAATTTCGCGGCGCCGGAGCAGAAAGATGCCCCGAAGCACCATCTCGGTGACGCACTCTGGATGCTGCTGTGCATACGCCAAGCTGAGTGTGCTTCCCCAGGACCCGCCAAACAGTTGCCAGCGTTCGACGCCGAGGTGCGTTCGGATCCGCTCCATGTCTTCGACCAAGTGCCAGGTCGTGTTGTTGCGCAGCTCAGCATGCGGCGTGCTCCGCCCGCAGCCCCGTTGGTCGAAGAGGATGATCCGGTAGACAGCCGGATCCCAGAAGCGGCGGTGCACCTGGCTCGAGCCACCGCCAGGCCCTCCATGCACGAATACGGCCGGCTTTCCGTCGGGATTGCCGCACTGCTCGTAGTAGACCGAATGCATCGAATCGACGCGAAGCTGCCCTGAGGCGTAAGGCTCGATCTCTGGAAACAGCCCTGTCATCGGCAGCGCGCATCACAGCACGTTGGCGGACTGGCGCAACCGAGGATGATGACTATCTTGCGCCCCGGGCATGAGCCAAGACGAATTCCAGCGGCGGCGCACCTTCGCGATCATCTCGCATCCTGACGCCGGCAAAACGACGCTAACCGAGAAGCTCTTGCTCTACGGCGGCGCCATCCATGCGGCCGGCGCGGTGAAATCGCGCAAGGCGAAGCGATCCGCGGTCAGCGACTGGATGGCGCTCGAGAAACAACGTGGCATTTCAGTGACGACATCGGTGCTGCAATTCGAATACGACGACGTTCGGTGGAACCTACTCGATACACCGGGTCACAACGATTTCAGCGAGGACACCTATCGGACCCTCATGGCCGCCGATTGCGCCATCATGATCCTCGACGCCGCACGGGGCGTCGAACCGCAGACCCGCAAGCTCTTCCACGTTTGCCGTTTACGAAACACGCCGGTCGTGACCTTCATCAACAAGATGGACCGCCCCGCCCGCGATCCTTTTGCGCTGATGAGTGAGGTCGAAGAGGTGCTCGGCGTGGGCACCGTCCCGTTTACGTGGCCGATTGGAAGCGGCGACTTGTTTCAGGGGGTCTACGACCGCATCAACAGGTTGGTCATTCGCTTCGAGCGCTCCTCCGAAGGTCAGGCCAAGCGAGCACAGATGCGCGTTACCGGCATCGAGGACCCGGCGCTCGACGCGTTGCTCGGTGAGGAGGCTACGCAAACGCTTCGCGAAGAGGTGGAGCTTCTCGACGGGGCCGGGGAGGAGTGGGACGAAAAGCGCTTCCTCGCGGGCGAGGTGACGCCGGTCTTCTTTGGCAGCGCGCTCACCAATTTCGGCGTAGAGCCTTTTCTCCACGCGTTCAAGGATCTGTGCCCTCCGCCAGGCCCGCGCGCTGCGACGGGCGATGTCATCGTGAGTCCGGCAGACGATCGCTTTAGTGCGTTCGTCTTCAAGGTCCAGGCCAACATGGACCCGTCCCACCGGGACCGAATTGCATTCGCACGGATCTGCTCCGGCAAGTTCGAGGGAGGCATGCGGGTCCATCACTTCCGGCTCGGGAAAACGGTTCGGCTCAATCGCGCAGAGCAGTTCTTCGCCCAAGAGCGGGAGAGCGTCAGCGAAGCGTACGCAGGTGACATCGTGGGGCTTTACGATCCAGGGCTCTTTCGCATCGGTGACACGTTATCGACGGACGGGCCCATGAGCTTCGATGCGGTGCCTCGATTCTCACCGGAGCACTTTGGTCGCCTGCAACTTCTCGATCCGCTCAAGCGCAAACAGCTCCAAAAAGGGATTCGAGAGCTGTCCGAGGAAGGCACCGTTCAACTCTTCACGGAGCCGGGACGCGAGAAGGATCCGGTGTGCGGAGTGGTCGGTCGCCTGCAGTTCGACGTGCTCACGTTTCGCCTCGAGCACGAGTACGGAGCGAAGGTGAGCTTCGACCTGCTGCCGTATCAATACGCGCGATGGATCGAAGGCGCCGAGGATTGCGCCGAGCTGAGGGCCAAGCGGGTGCCGATGGCCGTGATCGATCGCGATCATCGGCCTGTTGCCTTGTTTCGGGACGAATGGGAGCTCAGCCGGGCCGAGCGGGACAATCAGAGCTGGACGTTCCGCGAGACGGCACCGATTGTCGCCGCCGCCTGAATACCGGGGTGAACCGCCCGTCGAAAACCGGCATACTGAAGCCCGAGGGGGAGATACGACGATGATCACAAGAGTCACCAAAGCCAGCGTCATCTTGGCCGTGTGGTTGGCAGTGCCAGCAGTCTCTCAGGCGGATGCGACCACGTTTCGCGTCAGCAACGACGGCAAGAGCCGCGTCACCTTCGTCTCGGACGCACCACTCGATACGATGACGGGAAAAAGCTCGAAAGTCATCGGGACGCTGACCGTGGACCCCTCGGACATCACCAAAACCACTGGCTCGTTCAAAGTGCCCGTGGTTTCACTGCGGACGGGCAACGACCTGCGAGACGAACACCTGCAAGGCGATGGCTGGCTCGACGCGAAGAAGAACCCCGACATCGTTTTCGAGATCGACAAGGTCATTCTGGGCAAGAGGGACTCCCCGGAGCTCAAAAAGGGCAAGGTCACCAAGATTCAGGTCACGGGCAAGTTCACCGCCCATGGGGTCACCCAGCCCGTCACCACGAATGGCACCGTGAAGTGGTCTGATGATGCGCTTCTGATCAAGGCTGATTTCACCGCCAAGCTCGAGGACCATGAGATCTCGGTCCCGGCCATCGTGCGGCTGAAGGTCGCGAACGAGATCGCGGTCTCGGTCGACCTACGGGCCGTTGCGCAGTAGCGCGCTCATCGAAGCCCTGCGCGCTCCAGCAGCGGCTCGAGCACGGGCGCCCGTCCCATGAAATCGCGATAGAGCTTGTCTGCCTCTTCGCTGTTGCCTTTCGACAGTATCGCGTCCCGAAACGCACGGCCGACCTCCGGATTCGTGATGCCCTCCTTCTTGAATCGGGTGAAGGCGTCGGCGTCCAGGACTTCGGCCCACTTGTAGCTGTAGTAGCCGGCCGCGTAGCCGATGGGATGTGCGAAGACGTGGCCGAATCCCGCGAGCACCCCATAGTCATCGGGAAGCCTCGTCGACGAATAGCCGCGGAGGATCTCAGTCGCATACGTCATCGCGTCGCCGTCCTTCGCTGTGTCATACTCCCGATGGAGCGCCAGGTCGACGGCTGCAAACCCGAGTTGCCGCATCTGCGCATTCGCCGCGCGATACGTCCGCGCGCGGGTCATCTTCTCGTAGAGCTCGTCGGGAATCGGCTCGCCGGTTTCGAAGTGCGCCGCAAACAGGTCGAGCCCATTTCGCTCCCAACACCAGTTCTCCATGATCTGAGACGGAAGCTCGACGAAGTCCCACGCGACGTTCGTCCCGGCAAGGCTCCGAACGCTCACACGGCTGAAGCAGTGATGAAGAAGATGTCCGAACTCGTGAAAGAGCGTTTCCACCTCGGCATGGGTCAAAAGCGCGGGCTTGCCTCCCGTCGGGGGATTGACGTTGGCGCAAAACAGACCGAGATGCTCTCGGGGCTGTCCTTCGCGATGCGCCGCGCTGATCAGCGCGTTCATCCAGGCTCCACCGCGTTTGTTTTCGCGCGGAAATAGGTCGACGTAGAAGGCGGCAAGCATCGCGCCGTCGGAGTCGTGTATGGCGTACGACTTGACCTCGGAATCCCAAATAGGCGCGTCTCGCTCGACGATCGTGATCTCGTAGAGCGCCTGCGCGGTTGCGAAAAGCCCGTCGAGCACGGCGCTGAGTGGAAAGTACGGCCGAAGCTCCTCCTCGTCGAGCTCGTACATCGCTTGCCGTTGTTTCTCCGAGTAGTAAGCAACGTCCCAGGGCTCGAGCGCGGCTCCGTGTGTGCCCTCGATCTGGTCGCGAAAGGCTTGGAGCGCCTCGTTCTCCCGATCGAAGGCGTCCTTCGTTCTCTCGCGGAGGTCCTCGATGAATGCCTTTGCCCTGTCGCCGGTCTGCGCCATGCGA
This sequence comes from uncultured delta proteobacterium, assembly GCA_963792825.1. GTDB lineage: Bacteria > Myxococcota_A > Polyangia > Polyangiales > Houyiibacteriaceae > SG8-38. The sequence goes on from CAWBXS010000002.1 coordinate 1,521,629, forward strand.
TCTTCGGTCACCAAGTCGGCGAAATCCGCATAGCCGAGGAGCTCGGCCTTGGCGCGGCGAAGCTCGAGAATCCGCGCGACGATCGGACGGTTATCGCGCGAGCCCGAGACCGCCCTCGTGTTGTAGGCGCGCCAAACGCGCTTCCGGATCTGCGCGTCGTCCAAGTAGGTCAGCAGCGGGATCATGCTGGGCGCGTGCAGCGTGAACCGCCAGCCCCCGACGCCTTTCGAGCGAGCGTTCTCCGCGGCGGCCTGCTCCGCGCTCTCCGGCAATCCCGCCAGCCTGCTTTCGTCCGTGATGACCAGCTCGAACGCGTTGGTCTCATCGAGCACGTTCTGCGAGAACTCCGTCGTGAGCCGGGTGAGCTCGACTTCAATCGCCTGCAGCTTGTCCTTGCCTTCGCGGCTGAGCTCAGCTCCATGGCGCCGAAAGTCGTCCAGGGTCTTCTTCAAGAAGCGCGCTTCGGTTGGTGGTAGCGCTGCGGCTTCGCCCGTCTCCGCAAACGTGCGCACCGCTCGATAGAGTCCTTCGCTCATCGCGAGCTCCGACCAAAATGCGCTCAGCTTCGGCCGAGTGACGTTGTAGGCGGCACGCAGTGCGTCGGTCGTCGCTACGCTTTCCAGATGGTCGATCACGGTCATCGCCCGCTCCAGCTGCTCGGTGGCTTCCTCGAGTGCGCCGAGCGTGTTGGCGTAAGTCCGGGGCTCCTCGCTCGCGATCAGCGCGTCGATTGCCGCCCGCGATTGCGCCAGAAGCAAGTCCACCGCGGGCTCGACATGCTTCGCCTCGATCTGGTCGAAAGGAATCTCGAATCCAAGCTCGATCAGTGGGTTGGGCATCGGCGAAGCCTAGCAGGGGCTTCCGGGTTTGCGCCGCGATATCCCAAATGGTAGACCGCAGATTCGGCCGGTAGAAGAGTCACCGCACCGACGAGCTCGGAGAATCCTCATGGCGGTACCCGCGCGCTACATCCTTCACCAGGGGCCAATGCTCGGCGCGCTCGCACGCGCGGCCTTCGTGGCCGTGAAGAGCGCCTCTGGAAGGCCAAATAGGGCGCCCGCCGAGGTTCCAGGACCGATCGTGTCCGCAACGATTCCCCCGCGGCCGGACGACCTCGTTCGCGATTACATCAGGCACGTTGGCGGCGATCCTGCTTGGTACCGTGGGCAGGTGCCCGCTCACCTGTTCCCGCAGTGGGTCTTTCCGCTGCAGGCCCGCGGCATCGAAGGCCTTCAGTATCCAATTCAACGCGTCCTCAACGGCGGGAGCCGGCTCCAGATGAACGCGCCGCTTGCGCTAGGCGAGCCTTTCGAGCTCAGGGTTCAGCTACTCGACATCGACGACAACGGGCGGCGTGCAGTGATCCACCAACGGGCGATCACGTCGACCTCCACCCATCCCGAGGCGGTCGTTGCCGACGTCTACGGGATCGTCCCACTTGGCGGAGGCGACAAGTCCGCAAAGCGCCCAGATGAGCGTCCGCGCGTTCCCGCAATGGTCAAGGAGCTCGGCCGCTGGAATCTCAGCACGCACGTCGGCCTCGAGTTCGCGAAGCTGACCGGGGACTTCAATCCGATTCACTGGATTCGACCCGCGGCTCGGGCCAACGGTTTTCGAAACGTGATCAATCACGGGTTCTCCACGATGGCACGTGCCGTCGAGGGACTGAACCGCTCGCTCTTTTCCGGCGACGTGAGCCGTCTCGAGACGATCGACGTCAAATTCACCCGGCCCCTGGTGCTGCCTGCCAAAGTCGGCCTCTACATCGACGATGAACGTGTCTTCGTGGGGGACGCCCCCGGCGGCCCGGCATATCTAGTTGGAACTTACGCGGTGAGGAGCTGAGCCCAAATGACCGATATTCTGCTCGAGAACGAGAACGCCCGACGGCTGATCAAGACCCTTGGCCTGCCGATCCCAGTACCTGAGAAGCTTGCACGCGCGAAAGGCCCCTATGAAGAGCGGCCGCTCGACGACAAGAACGTGCTGGTCGGCGGTGGGGGTGCCTTGCAAGGCGTCCTCGCCGACATCCTCACGAAAGCGGGTGCAACTCCGTGGGTCGTGGGAAGCTCCGATTCCGTGCTCGAGCCTTATGTCGGTCCGGGCGAAGCCTGGGCACGGGTCCCGCGACGGGTGCAGCCCGGAGACGCGCCCGAGGGCGAGCGCGTCGATGCCATCGTGTTCGACGGCACCGCCCTTGAGTCGCCCGGCGATCTGCGGCAGCTCTACGACGTCATCCATCCCTGGGTTCGCCGCCTCCATCGATCGGGGCGCGTGGTGGTCATCGGCCGCCCCGCCGAATCCGCCAAGAAACCAGCTCACGCGGCAACCCGCGCCGGTCTCGAGGGTTTCACGCGGAGTCTCGCCAAGGAGATTGGAGCCAACGGGTCGGTCGCGAACAGCGTGTTCATCGAGGAAGGGGCGGAGAGCCGTCTCGGCCCCGTGCTTCGCTTCCTTCTTTCTCCACGCTCTGCGTTCATCAGCTGCCAGCCACTCCACGTCACCAATACGGCTGCTGGAGAGGACGCGCCCGAGACACACGTGCTTGGGGGGAAGGTCGCTCTCGTCACCGGAGCAGCGCGCGGCATCGGTCAGGCAACTGCGGAGCTCCTCGCCGCCGAGGGGGCGCACGTGGTGTGTCTGGACCGGCCCGCCGACGATGGCCCATGCAGCATCGTCGCCCAACGGATCGGCGGCTCAGCCCTTCTCCTCGACATTACCGACGGGGATGCGCCCGAGCGAATCGCCACCGAGCTCAAGGAACGGTTCGGGGGCGTAGACATCGTCGTGCACAACGCCGGCGTGACTCGTGACAAGACGCTCGGCCGCATGACCTCGGAGGCGTGGGACACGGCCGTGGACATCAATCTGGGCGCCGTGATCCGCATCACCGACCGGTTGCTCGAGGACGAGGTTCTCCGTCCAGGTGGCCGCATCATCTGCCTGTCATCGGTGTCGGGAATTGCCGGGAACCGAGGACAGACCAACTACTCGGCCAGCAAGGCAGGGATCGTCGGCTTCGTCCGGTCGCTGGCGCTCAAGGTCGCCAAGAGAGGCATCACGGTCAACGCGATCGCTCCCGGGTTCATCGAGACGCGGCTCACGAACGCGATGCCCGTTGCGATTCGGGAGGTTGCGCGTCGCCTGAGCGCGGTAGGACAGGGCGGCAAGCCCGAAGACGTCGGCCAGGCGATTACCTTTTTGGCAACCCCAGGGGCCCTTGGCCTGACGGGTCAAACGGTGCGAGTCTGCGGTGGCGCACTCGTAGGAGCATGAGCATGGGCAAGAAGAAGAACGGTTGGGGCAAGAAGCAGCGTGCGGTGATCGTGTACGGCGTTCGCACCCCTTTTGTGAAAGCCTTTGGAAGCTTTTTGAAGCTCGACAGCATCGACTTGGCGGATCTCGCAGTGAAGGCGCTCCTCGAGCGCACCGACCTTCCGCACGACGAGATCGACAGCATCGTCTGGGGAGGTGTCATTCTGCCCTCGCTCGCACCAAACATCGCGCGTGAGATCGCGTTGGACCTGCGGCTTCCGGCCAGTGTCGAGGGGATGACATGCACCCGCGCGTGCGCCTCCGGGCTCCAGGCGGTGACGCTTGCAGCTGCGGCGATTGAACGGGGCGAGGCGGACGTGGTCATCGCTGGCGGATCGGACTCGACCAGCAATGCCCCGCTCAACCTGCCCCAGAAGGTCGTTCATGCCTTGGCCCCGCTCGCCTTTGGCAAGGCAGCGACGCCAGCCGACTACCTAGGAGTCTTGTCGCAGATGGTGCCGATCACCGAGATCCTCCCGAAAATGCCGAAAATTGCCGAGCGCACGACGGGAGAGGTCATGGGCGAGTCCGCAGAGTCCATGGCCCGACGAAACGAGATCTCGCGCGAGGATCAAGACCGTTTCGCGGAGCGATCGCATCATCGTGCCGCGGAGGCGATCGCATCGGGCCGCTTCGACGCTGAGGTCGCCCCTGTGCAGACACCGGACGGGTGGGTGCACGCCGATAACATCGTGCGCGGGGATACGAGTCTCGAAAAGCTGTCGAAGCTCCGGCCGGTGTTTGCAAAGGACGGGACCGTCACTGCCGGAAACGCGTCACCCTTGACCGACGGCGCCGCTGCGGTGTTGTTGATGAGCGAGGACAAAGCGCGCGCGCTCGGATACGAGCCGCTCGCCGCGTTTCGAAGCTGGGCCTACGTCGGAGTCGATCCCGCCGATCAACTTCTGATCGGACCGGCCCTGGCGATGCCCAAAGCGCTCGACCGGGCGGGCATGCAGCTCAAGGACATGGGCCTCGTCGACATGCACGAGGCCTTCGCCGCGCAGGTTTTATCGGTGACCAAAGCGCTCGCAAGCAAAGGGTTTGCCGAGGTGAGGCTCGGCAGGAGCAAAGCGGTGGGCGAGATCGACGACGCGAGCTTCAACATCTACGGCGGCTCGCTCTCGATCGGACACCCATTTGGCGCTACCGGCGCGCGCATGGTGACGACCATGGCCAACGAGCTTGCCCGTACGAACAAAGAGACCGCTCTTCTGGGGATCTGCGCGGCGGGAGGCTTGGGCGCCGCCGCGGTGCTTGAAGCGGTTCACTGAGCGTGAGGGGGCAGGCGCCAGTCGCCGTGGCGCTGCTACTGGCCTGCGCCGGCTGCACGAAAAGGGAACCGAGGGGGCCGGGGCCCATCGTCACGGTCGAGTCCGACGTGGCCGGACTCTCCGGGCTCACGATCGATGAGCATGGAGCATTTTGGGCCTCTGGCGAGGATGGGGATGCGGTGCTCCGGATCGATCCCGAGACTTTCGGGGTGACGCGCTATGCGGTGGTGGGAGGGCCTCCGGAGACCGATCTCGAGGCGATGGCATGGGTGGATGGAACGCGTTTCGTCCTCGGGACCGAAACGCAGGAGAAGGGGCGCCTTCGTGACGTGATCCTCGATGGAAGGCTCGATCGAGGCCGATTCGTGGTCGCACCGATCGGCAACCTCGACTACGTGCGATGGAATCTCACGGCGCCTGAGAATCATGGCATCGAGGGGATCTGCCGCGTAGGAGGCGTGTTGGTGGTGGCCACCGAGCTGGTCGAAGAACAGGGCGGGCGCCGCTGGGCGCCGGTGGGCCTGTACGATCCCAATATGCAGACCTGGACCGCGCATCGGGTCGCTCTCACGACCAACACGGGGAAGCTTGCAGCGATGAGCTGCCGAACGATCGACGGGTCGCTCGTCGCCCTGGCGGTCGAGCGGCACTTCGGCGTGTCACGTCTCCTCCGCTTCCAGATTCCACTCGGGCCTGAGCCGCAGTGGATCGAGCCCACCGTGGCGGCCGACCTTTCCGAGCTGATTTCCCCCCTGCCGAACTTCGAGGGGCTCGTGTGGATGGAGGACGGTTCTGCGGTCGTCCTGACCGACAATCGCTATCGCGGCGCGACAGGGGAGCCGAGTCGGCTCTACTTTCTACCGAAGAGCGTGCTTCGATGACCCGAGCGACGCTCGTGGCATTGATTGCGCTGGGCATTGCCCCGGGCGCTCGGGCGGAGCCCATCGAGATCAGCGGACGGGTCCTCGCGCACGTTCGACAGATCGACGATCGCAATCCCGACCTGCGCAACGACGTCTTCTCGAAGATGGGTGGCTCCAGCGTAGCGAGCAGAGCATTCCTTCGTTGTTTTGCATCACCCTACGTCGATCTCGGGGAGCACCAAGATCTCGCAAGCAGCATCGAGTACTTCCACGGCGCGCACGGAGACTCGTTTGGCCGCGAGAGCGATGCCGCGGGTGTGAGCTGGAACCTGCGCTACGTCCTCCGCGGACGCCCCCCGCACTTCCGCCGCGAGATCGAGCGAACACAGGCGCGCTGGGCGCTGGTCTTGTTCGGCGGGAACGACGCGCAGAACCAGAACGAGCGAGTCTACGCAGAGCGCCTCGTGTTCCTGGTCGAGCAGCTCGAGGAGATGGGCGTCGTGCCCATCCTCGGCTCCGCGCTCCCACGCAGAAGCGAGTCCAAGGACCTCTGGATCCGTCGCTTCAACGCGATCACCGAAGCGGTCGCTCGACACTGGGAGCTGCCCTTCATCGATTACTACGAAGCCTTGCGCAGGCTTCCCCGCAGCGGTCTTGCCCGCGATGGCGTGCATCCAAACGTCTACGGACAGGGCGGCCTGCGCTCCGCCTGCCAGCTGACCGAGACGGGCCTCCGCTACGGCAACAACATGAGGAATCTGCTGACCTTGCAAATGCTGGACGCGCTACGAATTTCGGTCCTAGCCGCAGGCACCGGGACCCATACGGACACCGCCCCTGACGCTGCCGCCGCCATCGACCCTGCCACCCCCATTGCCGCCGCCATCGACCCTGCCACCCCCACTGCCGCCGCCACCGACCCTGCCACCCCCACTGACGCTGCCGCCGCCACCGCCGCTGACCCCGTCACCGACCCTGTCCGCGACCCCGCCCCCTTCCCCCTCTCAGCCCTCGTCGACAAACCTTCCCTTCCTCCGCTTCTCTCCCTTCCTCGCGGCTGCGGCTCTTCGAAGCCTGGCTCTCGGCTCTACCGCACGCGTCTCGAGCTCCTCGAGCGCACGCGTCTCCGCGCTTCTGCCTTCGATCTATCGGGCGACAAGCCCCGAGTATTCTGGGCTCGGGCCGATGAAAAGGGTGAGCGGTGTGTCCGGCGGCGGGACCAGACCATCGAGGTGGATGCCCGCCCCGGAATGTGGGATTTCATCGTGGAGGTCCCCGAGCGCGCCGCGCAAGAGGGCCGAATGCTCATCCTCATCACTCGCGACTCACGCTGATCATGGGCGACAACGATCCCATTCGAATTCACGAAATCTACGAATCGATTCAAGGCGAGTCGACGTTCGCCGGGCTTCCTTGCACCTTCATCCGGCTTTCCCGTTGTAACCTCCGCTGCCGCTGGTGTGACACGCCTCAGGCGTTCGAGGGTGGAACCTCGATGGCACGGGCCGACGTCTTGAGGCGAGCGCTCTCGTTTGGGACGCCGCTCGTCGAGCTCACGGGCGGCGAGCCCTTGCTCCAGGCTGCCGCCATCCCCCTCCTTCGGGAGCTCTGCGATTCTGGGCGCACGGTTCTGCTCGAAACGAGCGGCGAGCGGGACATCTCCCCGGTCGATCCACGCGTGCACCGGATCATGGATCTCAAAGCACCGGGCAGCGGCGAGTCGCACCAAAACCGCTGGGAAAACATCGAGCACCTCACCATACGGGACGAAGTGAAAATCGTGCTCGCCGATCGCGCCGACTACGAGTGGGCGAAGCGCGCGATCGAAGAGCACCGCCTCGCGAGCCGCGTGAACGCAGTTTTGCTCAGTTGCGTTTGGGGGGAGCTCGACCCGAAGGATCTCGTGCGATGGGTCCTGCGAGACGAGTTACCCGTCCGTGTGCAGATCCAGATGCACAAAGTGATCTGGGGCGCGGCGGTGGAGGGAGTGTAGCGATGGCGCTCGAAGCCGAATTCATAGCCGATTGCCCCTATGGACCGGGCGCGATCTGCATCGATGAGATCGTCGAAATCGACAAGGAGAACGGGATCGTGCGCGCGCGCATGACGACCCACCCCGACCTTCCGCTGACGCGCGACCAGCGCGCAGATCCCGTTCGCCATCCGCGCCACGTGAGCGGTGGACTCATGGTGCATCTGACCGGCATCCTCGGTTTCATGCACACCTATTACGTGCTCGGCCTTCGGCACGCCGATGGCTGGATTGGCTACGGCGGTCGCATCTACAGTGCACGTTTCGCCGCGCTCGCGAAGATGGGACCACCCCTCGACCTCGAGCTTGTCGCGACGAAGGTCCGCCAGCGTGCGAGTCAGGCGTTCGGGCGCTACGAGTTCCGCTTCACGCAGGACGGCACGTTGATTTACGAGGGCGATCAAGCAGCGATGTGGATGAGGGTGAGCGAATCATGACCGTACGGTCGAAGAGCCTCACCGTGGAGACGCGCGGCCGGGGCACGACGGAGATCACGGCCGAGGTTCAGGACGCCGTGGCCGCGTCGGGCGTCGTCGAGGGCCTGTGCACGGTGTTCATCCACCACACCAGCGCCTCCCTCATCATCAACGAGAATGCCGACCGAGACGTGCAGCGCGACCTCGATGCCTTTCTTTCGAGGCTCGTTCCCGACGGGGACTCTCTCTACGTCCACACGATCGAGGGCCCGGACGACATGCCGGCCCACGTCAGAACCGCGCTCACACAGACCTCGCTGAGCATTCCGGTCACCGGCGGCCGTTGTGCCCTCGGCACCTGGCAGGGCGTGTTTCTGTGGGAGCACCGGCGTCGCGGCCACCGGCGACGAGTCACCGTGACGGTCGTCGGATAGACGACTGCCCGGATACCTCGGTCCCCCAGTGTGCAGCTCAGGCTCGCGGCTGGGGTTGCGCCGAGGCGGCTTCGTCATCGCGGTACATGGCCTCGATCTCGTCCGTGAAATGGTCGTTCACTTTGGCACGCTTCACTTTCAAGGTCGGGGTGAGCTCTCCGTGCTCGATGCTCAAGTTGCGATGCAGAATCGTGAACTTCTTGATCTGCTCGACGCGCGCAAAGTGGGCGTTCAGCTCGTCGATGTGCGCTTGGATGCTTTCCCTGAGCTTTGGGCTCTTGTGGATGGCGGATGGGTCGACGCCATTGGCCGCTGCCCACGCTGCGCCCAACTCGGGATCGATCGTGATGAGCGCGCTCAGGTACTTGCGCCGGTCGCCGATCACGACGGCCTCGTCGACGAGATCGTGGTTCTTGATCGCCGCCTCGAGGTTCTTCGGCGTGATGTTCTTGCCGCCTGCCGTGATGATGATGTCCTTCTTCCGGCCGGTGATGCTCAAGAACCCGTCCTCATCGAAGGCGCCCAAGTCGCCGGAATGCAACCAACCGTCGGACAAGGTCTCCGCGGTTGCCTCGGGCTCTTTGTAGTAGCCGAGGAAGACGTTCGGGCCTTTCACCATGATCTCGTCGTCGTCGGCGATCCTGACCTCCACGCCCGGGAGTGCCGGACCGACGCTGCCGAAGCGGTATCGCGTCGGCGTGTTGAAGGTGGTCGGGCCACTGTCCTCCGACTGCCCGTACACCTCCAGGACGATGATGTCCAAGCTCGCAAAGAACTCCAGCACCTCGCGTGCGATCGGCGCAGCCCCAGAGACGCAGACGCGGGCATTGCCCATGCCGATGGCCGGCTTGAGCTTCGAGAAGATCAACTTGTTTGCGAGTCGATACTGGAGGCCCTTGTGTCCATCTGGGGTCTTGTTCGCCTCCCAGCCCACTTTCATCGCCCAGCTCACGAGCTTGGCCTTCGCTCCGGTGGCTTCTCTTAGCTTGGAGCTGATGCCGGCGTGGAACTTCTCCCAGATGCGCGGCACTCCGAAGAAAATCGTTGGCTGGACCTCCTTGAGATTTTCTGGAACCGCATCGATCGACTCGGCGAAGTACACCCGTGAGCCCGTGGTGATCGGCAGATGAAGCGTGAACATTTGCTCGGCGATGTGCGAAAGCGGCAAGTAGGAGAGCGAACAGTCCGCCTGGGTCGGTTCGGTGATTTCGATGGCGCAGTTCGCGGTCCAGGCGAGGTTGTGGTGGCTGAGCATCACCCCCTTGGGCGGACCGGTGGTCCCCGACGTGTAGATCAGCGTGGCGAGGGCGTGCGGCTCGAGGCTCTCGACTCGGTCGAGATAATCCTTCTCGTCGACCTCATCGCCCTTGGCCATGAACTCCTTCCAGGTCATCACCATGTCGTCTGCGATCTTGGGAGCTCCTTTCATCGTCACGACATGCCTGAGCTTGGGCATGTTGGCTCGCTCTGCTTCGATCTTCTTCCACTGCTCCTCGTTCTCGACGAGGACGATGGGCGCTTCGGCGTGGGTGACGATGTAGCGGACCTCGACCGGGGAACACGTCGTGTAGATGCCCGCCGGAGCACCGCCTGCGCCCATCGTCGCGATGTCCACGATCGCCCACTCTGGCCGGTTGAACCCGAGGATGCACACGGTTTGGCCGGGCTCGAAGCCAAGCGCGATCAACGCCCGGCCCGCTCGCGTGACCTCGTCGGAGTACGTACCCCAGCTCGTCGGCTTCCAGCTTCCGCCTGAGCGAACGTAATACGCCGGGCTGCTGGGGGTTCTCTTTGCCCTTTGGATCAAACGGTTGGGGATCGTATCAGTCGCCACAGCATCACCTCTTCGGTTGCCGACCGTCCGAGGGCCGGGACCGGCGAATATAGGCCGAAAGCGGCTGAGTTGAAAAGGGCCCCTAAGGCGGCCTTGTGCTAAGTCCCGCCTCACACGGAGGAGTGGCCGAGCGGTCGAAGGCGGCGGATTTGAAATCCGTTGTAGGGGCGACTCTACCGGGGGTTCGAATCCCTCCTCCTCCGCCAATATCGCCTAGAGAGTGATTGCGCCAGAGCCGCCCGTGATCGTGTCTCCATCGCTATCCGTCCCCGATGTGATGGCAATCATCGTGTAGGGGGGACCACCGCTGAACGTGCCAGAGAAGTTGGCCGTGTACTGAAAGCTCGGGGCCGAGAGGGCCGCAGTCCAGACCCCCGTGTTGGAGAGCGGTCCTGTAATGGTGACCGAACCCGCCTGCGGGTCGCTTGCCGACAAATTCACGGTGCAGCCATTCTGCGCGATCGCCAACCCGGTCAGCTCGATAGGGTCACCTTGGGCAAATTGGAAGGTGATGTCCCAGGTCCCCGGGCTCGTAGCCACCATCTGGCAGCTGGCGCCATTGCCGCCCGTGCCCCCGGTGCCCGTCGCGGAGTCTCCGCAACCCATGATCATGACCATCGCAGCGAGCAGGCCCGACATCTTCATTTCTCTGATTTGCATGCGCAATCCCATCTGGTCCCTGATACGAACCATTTTGCCAATGGAGACAGCCAATCTTCATTCAGGCCTGCCTACCGGTTTTGGGACTCCGTTATCATGGATTGCCCGTGATCCACATTTTCTTGCGCGATTCCCTCTGTCCTTGCCTGCTCCCGCTTTGCACGTAAACTCCGCGGCTCCAGGAGGAACCCACATGGCAATCATCGGCTCGTTGATGAAGACACACATGATCGCGATCAGCCCGGACGCCACCGTTGCGGAGGCGGCCAAGTTGATGGCCAAGAACGAGGTTGGTGCGGTTCTCGTGGTTCGAGGAGGCGCTCTCGAAGGCATCCTCTCCGAGCGTGATGTCGTTGCGGGCGTCATCGCCGAAGGCAAGGATCCAGCGAAGACCAGGGCGTCCGAGGTGGCGACTGAAGAGGTGGTCAGCGTCGACGTCCACACTCACGTCCGCACGTGTGCAGAGCTTCTTCGCTCGAAAGGGATTCGGCACTTGCCGGTGACGGAGAAGGGTAAGCCGGTCGGTATCCTTTCGAGCCGCGACTTCTTGGCCTACGTGGTCGAGGGGCTCGAGGGGCTCGTCGACCAGGCACGCTATCAACAGGCTCTCAAGGAGGGCGACGATCCCTACGACCACCTCGGCGGCTCGTACGGCAGATAGGAGGACGTATGACGCTCCAAGGAACGATGCTCTCGCGGATCGAGGGATGGGCCAAATCGAACGGCGGCGAGCCCGCCCTTCACGATCGCAACCCCGATGGCACTTGGGCGACGACCACCTGGGCCGAGTACTGGTCGCATGTGCGGCGCGTCGGGAAAGGGCTGATGTCTCTCGGTCTCCGCCCCGAGGAATGCGTCGCCATCGTCGGTGCCAACAGGCGGGACTGGGTGATCTGCCAACACGGCATCAACGCCGCGCAGGGAATTCCGGCACCGCTCTACACGACGCTTCTCCCCGAGCAGATGGCCTATATCGTCGGCAACGCGCAATCGAAGATCGTCATCTGCGACGACCAGGCTCAGCTCGACAAATATCTCTCGATCGCGAACCGAGGGAGCACGATCGAGCACATCGTGACGTTGGACGACCTCGGCTCGACCGACCCGCGCGTGATCACTCTAGCTGCCCTGAAGGAAAAAGGTGATTCGGTCGACGATGCGGCGCTCGACGCGCGTCTCGACGCGGTCGACATGGACGACATTGCGCTTCTGATCTACACGTCGGGCACCACGGGCCTTCCCAAAGGGGCGATGATTTCGCACCGAGGGATCGACCTCATTGCCAGGGCGGTCGCGGAGGTGTTCCCAACGCTCCTCGGAACGAAAACGCGAAGCGTCAGCTATCTGCCGCTCTGTCACGCAGCCGAGCAGGGGATGACCAACTTTGCCGGCCTCATGGTGAAAGCCGAGACCTACTTCTGCAGCGACCTCACCCAGATCAAGCACTACCTCGTGGAGGTGCATCCGACGATCTTCCTCGCAGTCCCTCGGGTCTGGGAGAAGTTCGAGGCGGCCCTCCGGGGCAAGTTGGCCGAAGCGACCGGCATCAAGGCCAAGCTTGCGAGCTGGGCACGGAACACGGAGCTCGAGGCGTTCAAGCGCGAGTGCGCCACCGGGCGTCCTGTATCGAGCCTCTCTCGCACGCTCGCCAACAAGCTCGTCATTTCGAAGGTCAAAGACGCTCTCGGTCTCGACGAGCTACAGGTCGCGCTCAGTGGCGCAGCGCCGATTTCGGTCTCGACGCTCGAGTTCTTCGCATCGATCGGTATACCGATTCACGAGGGCTACGGGATGACCGAAACCACCGCCTTCGCATCGGTTCAGCCGTACGGCAAGCTGAGGCTCGGCACCATCGGCAAGCCTCTGCCCGGCGTCGAAGCCAAGATCGCGGAGGACGGGGAGATCCTACTCAAGGGCATCAACATGGTGAAGGGCTATCTCCGGCTGCCCGACAAGACGGCCGAGCTCTACGACGAGGACGGTTGGATGCATACCGGTGACCTCGGCAGAATCGACGGGGACGGTTACATCTCGATTACCGGACGCAAGAAGGATCTCATCATCACCGCCGGTGGCAAGAACGTCGCGCCATCCGAGATGGAGGGTTATCTGCAAGCAATCCCCGGTGTAGGACAGGCCGTCGTGGTTGGCGACCGGCAGCCGTATCTGTCCGCGTTGATCGTGCTCGACCCAGAAGCCCTGCCCGAGCTCGAGGCTGCCGCCGGGATTTCTGGCTTGAAAGACGTCGCAACTGCAGCCCGGAACCCCAGCGTCAGGCGTTTCATCGAGGAGCGGATGCAGGAGCTTTGCAACGCCAAGGTCGCTCGCTACCAGACGATCAAGAAGATCAGCATTCTGCCGACGGTCTTCAGCGTCGATGGCGGCGAGCTGACGCCGACCCTCAAGGTGAAGCGAAACGTCGTCAACGAGAAGTACGCGAGGGAAATCGGTGCGTTATACGCCGAGGGGCAGGCGGCGGCGGTTTCTGCGAGGGCTTAGCTCTCGAGAGGTTCTGAAGCGGATGACCGACTGTTTCAGGTGAGCTAAGGTCGAGTTCCAAAGAACGGAGGCTAGGGCATGAGCGAACGAGTCGAGAAGATCCTCGCAAACTACGCAGGGGAAAATCCAGGCGTCATTGGCAACCTCAGGCGATTGCTCCACACGGGGCGGCTTGCCGGAACGGGCAAGATCGTGATCCTTCCGGTCGATCAAGGCTTCGAGCACGGTCCCGCGCGCTCCTTCGCACCAAACCCGCCCGGATACGATCCGGGCTATCATCCGGCGCTCGCAGTCGAAACCGGCTGCAACGGCTACGCTGCGCCGCTCGGCTTCATCGAGTCGATCGCGCACGAGTACGCCGGCCGGCTGCCGCTCATCTTGAAGGTGAATAACAGCGATTCGCTCGGGGGGCCCGAGGAACCATGCTCCGCGCTCACCTCCTCCGTCGATGACGCGCTTCGACTCGGCTGTGCTGCGATCGGCTACACCATTTACCCAGGCAGCGGTCTTCGTAATCAGATGTTCCAAGACCTCAGGGATCTGATCAACGAGGCACGCTCGGTGGGTCTGCCGACCATCGTTTGGTCCTATCCTCGCGGCAGCGGCCTCTCGAAGGAAGGCGAGACCGCCATCGATGTCGTAGCGTATGCGGCGCAGATCGCTTGCCAGCTCGGTGCGCACGTCGTGAAGGTGAAGCCGCCGACCGAGCTCGTGTTCCAAGGCGCAGCAAAGAAGAGCTACGAGAACATCCCCATCGGAACCCTGACCGAGCGGATCCGGCACGTCGTGCAGGCGGCCTTCAATGGCAAACGCATCGTCATCTTCTCCGGTGGAGCGGCCAAAGGCACCGAAGCCGTGCTCGAGGAGGTCCGGGAGATTGCCAAGGGCGGCGGTTTCGGCTCGATCGTCGGCAGGAATGCCTTTCAGCGGTCCAACGCCGACGCCGTCAAGCTCCTGACCGACATCATGGACATCTACGCAGCACAGGCTTAGAAAGCGCTCCATTGCGCGTGACTGAGCCGGCCGTCCCACCCATCGTGACCGCGGCCTGGGATGCCTACGGGGATCGCCGGGAGGTCATCGAAGTGCGTGAGCTCAGTGCGAAGGTGTCGACGAACTCGGTTTACCTGCTGATGCTCGATGATGGGCATGCGGTGGTGGCAAAGCGCTCGAGCTATGGCTCCTACGTTCACTTCCGGCAGGACCACTATCGAATCCGCGAGTGGATTCACCGGCTTCGGGGGACGCGCTATGGATCGTTCTTGGCGCCCGTCCTTCTCAAGAATGGCGAGGTCTTCACGTACCGCGAGGAAGGCGAGTGGGTCGTCTTCTACGAGCGTCAGCCGTTCTATGACTTCCTGCCCAAGGTCTTGACCGGTGCGCAGATCGAATCCCTCGGTGAGGAGATGGGTCTGTTCCACCGCGCCTGCCTAGAGATCTCCGACCGCGTGAGACCCACCTGGCAGTCGCTAGGCGCCGACGTCGCTAGCCTGCATGATGCGATCGGAAGCTCGGAATGGCGTCGCGACAGGGGCTTCCTGGACTCCTCGACCAGCTTCATTCGCGCGCATTGCGATGCTTTTCTCGGCAACGCCGATGACCTCGGCTACCACCAGTGGACCAAGATTCCGGTTCTGATCGACTGGAATCTCGGGAATTTCTCCGTCGGAATGGACGGTGACGGCTTCAAGCTCTTCTCGCGTTGGGACTACGACTGGTTTCGCATCGAGCCCCGGATGCTCGACTTCTATTTCTGTGCGCGAGTGGTCCGCGAGGAGGGTGATCAGACGGCTTTCAGCTACAACGTCGACCCCTTCTTCGATGAACGGTTCATGCACTTTCTGCGCGCCTATCACGAAGTGCACCGGCTCACCAAAGAGGAGATCCTCTTTCTAAAGGAGTCTTATCGCTTCTTCATCTTGAACTACGTCCTCCGTGTCGGGGAGCATTTCTTCCAACCAGAGATCTGCCACCGGCTGCAGCAGGAGGCGATGGAGGAATACCTTCCGCACCTGGAGCTCGTCGACTTCGAGCCGTTGCTCAACGTCCTCTAGGATTAGGTCGCGATCGACCGGCTGAGGTAAGTCGGGATGATGCCCGAGGAGCGGATCATGAGGTCTGCGTGCTCGGGTAGGGTGTTGCCGGACAGCACGAGGGTGGTGTCGAAGCCGTAGGTGTTGGCGCCGATGATGTCGGTTCGAAGCGTATCGCCAACGAACAAAACATCGCGTTTCGTGACCTTCGGGAGTTGCTCTTGGGCGCGAGCCAACGCATAGGCGAACATCATGGAGTCGGGTTTGCCGAAGCGTACGAACGTCTTTTCGGTGATGTCCGCGAGCAGACCGCCGAGGCTACCCACCGCGATCGCGATGTCGTTGCCGCGCAGCGGGTAGGTGATGTCGGCATTGGCGACGATGACCGGGACGGTCGTCCGCCGAATCAGGTTCAAGGTCGCGTTCACGTCGCGGAACCAATCGAAACCCTCGTCGTCGAGGAGGATGATGGCGACCAAATTGTCTTTGGGCGTGCAGTGCGCGATGGGAACGGGGATCTTTCCGGCGATTTCGACGTAATGAGCGGATTCCGGCTTTCCGAGATACGCGACTTTGCCGTAGGGGATTTGTTTTTCGAGGTACTCGGCGGCGAGAAGCCCCGAGGAGATGTAGCGCTCGGCCGGCAGAAGCTCGCCACCAGCTTCCTGGGCATACCGCTCGGCCATGGCCTCGGGCGAGCGCGACGAGTCGTTCGTGACTACGAACACCTCTTTCCCAGCAGCGATCAGCGAGGTAATCGTCTCCAACGCTCCATCGATCAGACCCGTTGCGCTCCTCAGAACGCCGTAGGCATCGAGAAAGATCACCGAGTATTTCTCGGCCGTCTTTCGGAAAGAAACCACGTCCATGGATCGGACATATTCCGTCTGCGGGGCTCGGTCAATCGTCGCTACGAGCGCGCCTGCGCGAGACCAAGAGGACCAGTGCCACGAGGCATGCTCAGCACTTTCGCGTCTTCGCTCAAGTCGCCCGCCGGACCGCCAGCATCGCGCCCGCCAACATCAATGCCGACAAAATGAGCCATCGGTCCCCGGTCGTTCCCCGAGACGCGCTGCAGTTGTCCTTCATGTTTGCCTCGGCATGCTCGCTCTTGCGGTGCATACCCGGGTCGCCGAACCGCTGTGAGGGTTTTCCGAGAAAGTCGAGGTCTTCCTGTGCATCCTCGACCCGTGCGGTGCGGCTGCAGAGGCTCACGCGCAAGGGGTCGGCGTCGTCACGCACGGCGTAAATCAGATAGGTCGTTCCTTTGACGAAGCTGTAGCCGCAGGCGGCGCTGCTGCCTGCGGTGCGCACCTCGACTTGCTCTTGAAGGGCGCCCTTCCAGACCTGCTCGACACGGAGGGTGATCTCGAGCCCGCCGAACTTCGTGGTTTCGTTTCGTTCGATGGCGATCACTTCGCCCGTGAACACCGCCTGTGATGCCACGAGACCTTCCGACGGTGAGAGCTTGAGGCAGGAACAGGCTTGTGCTTCGCTCGCGTGAATCAAGCTCCCGAGGACGAATGAACACAGGGCGAGCCAACGCATGGAACACGTTGTAGCACGGCCCCGAGAGCGATCCGAAGGGGCTTTGACACTCCTTTGGGCGGCGGCTACAAAGGCCGCCCGCGTACGGCGCGGCGCGCGACTGACGTTGAAATTCTTGCTTCTTGGAGAGGTGGCCGAGTGGTCGAAGGCAGCCGCTTGCTAAGCGGCCGTACGGTGTAGAGCCGTACCGGGGGTTCGAATCCCTTCCTCTCCGCCAATGGGGCGCTTGACGCTTCGAGAGAGGCGGCTACGTTGCCCGCCCCGGGGACTCATAGCTCAATTGGATAGAGCACCGGCCTACGGAGCCGGGGGTTGTAGGTTCGAGTCCTACTGAGTCCGCCCCGAAAAGTCGCCGCCTCGCGTCGACCACGGGGCTTCGCCCCGGAAAGTCACTTGGAGGGAAAGACGTTGATCGTGGCTTCGTCGTCCCGCGAGGCGAGGACGGATCCCGTGATGACGGAGGCCACGAAGAGGCCGAGACCCGTGTAGAACATGGGCTCGTAACGGATCTGGTTCCCGTAGTAGTAGTAGGGGTCGTTTCTGTAGTCGATCGACGCGAACATCAGCGCCATTCCCGTGATGGAACCGGCGATGAACGTCGCCCAGCCTGCTCTTCGCAGGCGGCGCTTGTCGACATACCGGCCTTCGACCACGGAGTCGGCACTCAGATCGACGGGCTGAGCGATGTCGATCGGTCTACCGCCCTCGACTGAAAGCGCCAGTCGGTGACGACCGGAGAGGAGCGTTGCCTCGCAGGGAGCCTCGCAAATCGGTTGGTATGCTTTGGTGACGATGTCTCCATAGTAGGGCGCCATCCCGTAGCCGAACCCGTAGCCTCCCCAACCGGGCCCCCAGCCGTAACCACCATAACCGAAGCCACCATAACCGTAGCCGCCATAGCCGAAGCCACCGAAGCCGAAGCTGACGCCGCTGACCGAGATGTAGCTACCGCCCGTTCGAAGTTGAAACGACACTCCGTTCGTGGGCGAGCGGAAGCTTACGCGAACCGG
The DNA here is from genome assembly GCA_963792825.1 of uncultured delta proteobacterium. GTDB lineage: Bacteria > Myxococcota_A > Polyangia > Polyangiales > Houyiibacteriaceae > SG8-38. The sequence goes on from CAWBXS010000002.1 coordinate 1,539,547, forward strand.
GGTGCCAGAAATCAAGACCCGGCCGGGCCGCTGTAGAATGACGCCGGTCGACGGCGCCTGCTGAGCCGATGGAGGCGCGGGCGGTGAGTCGATGACGATGATCGATGACGGCTCGTCTCTTGGTTGCGACGACGGGGTCGATTGACCGAAGGCCGTGGCCGGTGCGATGGCGATGAGAAGTAAGCTGAGGGTAATCCGAATAAGCATGGCTCTGACGTCAATGTAGGACCACGAGTCCCTGGTGTATAGAAGCAAAAAAGGCCCTGCCACACGTCGGTTACCGCTACCGTTGCTCCCTTCCGGGCCTGGCGGGTTTCACGGGCCGACGTTGGCAGGACCATAAGGCGGAGAGGAAGGGATTCGAACCCCCGGTGCCTTTCGGCACACACGATTTCCAGTCGTGCACCTTCGACCACTCGGTCACCTCTCCAGGCGGAGTCCGCCTTCCTTCTCGCATCGGCCGCTGCTTGGGGCAGGGACCTCTGCTTTCCTCAACTTGTAGGTCAAAGAACTTGGCGGAGAGCAAGGGATTCGAACCCTTGGTACCGTTGCCAGTACACTTGATTTCGAATCAAGCACCTTCGACCGCTCGGTCAGCTCTCCGCGGCGGAAGCTAGCAAAACGCCTTGATGTGTCAACGACCGTTGCCAGAGTCGCCTCTCGCGCGAATTGCCCCAAAAAACTGGGTCAAAAGCGCTCCGCACTCCTCGCTCAGCACCCCGGGCACACATTCGAACCGGTGGTTGAGCCGAGCATCACTCCCGATCGCATAGAGCGTTCGGGTCGCGCCGGCTTTGGGATCGTCGCACCCCCAGACGACCCGAGGGATGCGCGCGTTGACGAGCGCGCCCGCGCACATCGGGCACGGTTCGAGAGTGACAAACAACGTGGAATCGATGAGGCGCCAACTTCCAAGCGCCTCCGCCGCCTCGCGAAGCGCGATCATCTCGGCGTGTGCGGTCGGGTCCTGCGTCGTCTCTCGTCGGTTGTGACCCCGCCCGATGATCGCCCCCTCGTGGACGATCACGGCGCCTACGGGAACTTCGCCTTCGGCCTCGGCCAGACGTGCCTCGGCCATCGCCTCCCGCATCCACCGCTCGTCCGAGCTGTGGGCCGTCATTCGAGGCCTCGGCTCTGCTGCACCCACGCGAAGAGCTCGGCCATTCCCTGCTCGCGAGTCATGACGGGCTCGTAACCGAGATCCTGTTTGGCTCTTTTCATCTCGAACGCGCTCGTCCGTCCTCGCCGGATCACCTGGGTGGGATGAAGAGATGCTAGCCCCGCCCGAGCCAGAAGCCATGCCCATCGGTAGGGGCCGATGCTTTTCGGCGGGCTCCATTGGAGGGCCTTGCTCAACTCGGAGAAGAAGTCGCGGGAGACGGAGAGCTCGGTGTCCACGACGTAATAGACGTTGCCGGTCGTGACCTTTGCCCGGAGGGCGCACAGGACGGCGTGCGTCAGATTGCCGATGAAGGTGGTCGCCATCAGCTTCTTCCCACCAGCAACGAGGCGGATTCCACCGCTGTCGGCCTCTTTCTTCCAACCCGGAAAGTGTGTGGTGTCCCCGGGCCCCCACACGAGGGCCGGGCGCAGGGCCGTGGTCCAGAAGCCCTGCCTGCCTGACACGCGAACGAGCTCCTCGGCATGGAGCTTGGTACGCGCAAGCTCGCCAAACGGTCGCGGTGGCGCTTCATCTTCGTTCCAGAAGGATCTCGGCCCGTCGTAGAGCGTCACGTCGGCGCAAGAAATGTGAATCATGCGGCGGCACCGAGCTTGCTTCGCTGCGTTGATCGCGTTCTCGGTCCCGGCGATGTGCGCCCAGCCGAGCGCGTCCGCGCTAGCGGTCGGGTCTGCGATCCCGGCAGCGTGCACCATCGCGTGGCATCCGGCCGCTGCGATCGCCAATCGGGTTGGGTCGCCGAGATCGCCTACCATTCGGTCGACGTCTTGAAGCCCTCGCGAGTCCGCACCTTCGCGAACGTATGCAACGACCTCGTGACCCGCGCGCCTCAGACCTTGCAGGACGCCGCGTCCGATGAATCCGGTTGCCCCTGTAACCAGACAGCGCACGGTCATCTTGTAACAGGAAGCGTCGGGTTCACAAGTCGTTAGGCCGCCTTGCGGTCCCCTTTGGCCGGCGCGCGAAGCCGCGCGGCGATCGATTCGCGGAGCTTCTGATCTTTTTCGATTAGCTCCCGCGTGTTCTCTCGGCCCTGCGCGATGTTTTCACCACCGAATCGGAAATAGGCCCCGCTCTTTTCGATCACCTCGGCTGCCACTGCCCGGTCGAGTAGGTCGCCCACGGCGTCGATGCCCTTGCCGTAGCGAATATCGAACTCCGCCTTTTGGAACGGCGCGGCCAGCTTGTTCTTGACGACCTTGACCCGCGTGCGGTTGCCGAGCACCACTTCGCCCTGCTTGACCGCTCCGACGCGGCGCACGTCGAGTCGCACGGTAGCGTAGTATTTCAGCGCATGGCCTCCGGTCGTGGTTTCGGGCGACCCGAACATCACACCGATTTTCATGCGAAGCTGGTTGATGAAGACGATCGTCGTGCCGGTACGATGCGCAGCGCCCGCGAGCTTGCGAAGCGCTTGGCTCATCAGGCGGGCCTGAAGGCCCACGTGCGTTGCGCCCATGTCGCCTTCGAGCTCGGCCTTCGGCACCAGCGCAGCGACTGAATCGATGACGACGAGCTCGACCGCACCACTGCGAACTAGAATCTCCGCGATGTCGAGCGCTTGTTCCCCGCTGTCGGGTTGGCTCACGAGCAGCTCCTTCACGTCGACGCCCAGATTGCTCGCGTAGTGGACGTCGAGCGCGTGCTCTGCGTCGATGAAGGCCGCGACCCCGCCCATGGCCTGGCACTGCGCAATGGCGTGAAGCGTCAGCGTCGTCTTGCCGCTCGACTCGGGGCCGAAGACCTCGACGACCCGACCCTTCGGATACCCGCCGCAACCGAGTGCCTCGTCGAGCGAGGGACTTCCAGTGGGGATGCACGGCACGCGCTCGGCTTTCCGATCGCCTAGCCGCATCATCGCGCCCTTACCGAACTGTTTCTCGACGCTCTGCAGGAGGGCGTCGACCGCCTTCAATGGTTGTTTCATCTGATGTTGCTCCTTTTCCGTTCGACTGGTTGATGTATTTCGATCGCCCAGCTTCAGGCCGGCTCGCGATCGAGGACGCGATATTGCAAAGCCTCCGCGGTATGCGCCGCGAGGACCTGGTCCGATCCATCCAGGGCCGCGATCGTGTGCGCGACCCGTAGCGCCTTGAGGTAGGCCCTGGCACTCATCTTCAACCGCTCGACCCCGAGCTCGAGCAAGGTGAGCGCCTCTGATGCGACGTCTCGCGTGAGGGCCTCGAGACTCGTCCTTGCATGACGGGAGGCGAGTCGCGCACGAGCCTGCTCGACCCTGCATCGAACCGCGCTCGACGCCTCGCCCGGTGCGGCTTTGCGCATGATGCGCGCGCTGACCCGTGGCACCGCAACCTGAAGATCGAATCGATCGAGGAGTGGGCCAGAGACCCGGCTGCGATAGCGCGCGATCTGAATCCCCCCGCACCGGCAGAATCGGGTCGGGTCGCCGTGGTAGCCGCAGGGGCAAGGATTCATCGCAGCGACGACCATCGGCTCGGCAGGAAGGCGCACCCGTTGGCGTGCTCTCGAAATCACCACCTGGCCTTCTTCCATCGTGGTGCGGAGTGTTTCGATCGCGTCTCTTCGAAACTCCGGCAGCTCGTCTAGAAAGAGGACGCCGCGATGCGCGAGGGTCAGCTCGCCTGCTCGAATCGGCTCGCCTCCTCCGACGATCGCCGCTGCGCTGGCCGTGTGATGAGGCGCGCGAAACGGCCGTTGCCGCCCGGTCAGAATCCGCGGCGATCGCAGGCCGGCGGAGCTGGCGATCGTGGCGATCTCCAGGGCTTCCTCGGCCGAGGGCGGTGGCAAAATCGAGGGAAGGGCGCGTGCGAGCATCGTCTTTCCGGCGCCTGGGCTGCCGATGAGCAACATGTGGTGGCCCCCCGCGGCGGCAACTTCGAGCGCACGGCGCGCGGCTTCCTGTCCCCGAATGTCCGCGAGATCGCGCTCCGGCTCGACGCGCGTCGAGTCCAGCGCCGCCGCTTTGCCCGTGACCTCGGGAAGCGGCGTGTCTCCGTTCAGCCACCGGACGACCGCACCGACGTGAGGAGCGCTGAAGACCGACACACCCTCGACCAGCATGGCTTCGTGCCGGTTGCCTTCTGGGATGATCGCGTGCTGCAGACCGGCCTGCCGTGCGCTTCTCAGCAGTGCGAGCACGCCCCGGACCGGCCGCAGCTCCCCGGATAGCGAGAGCTCTCCGACCAACAGTGTGCTCGGTAGCTGCTCGCACGAGACTCCCTCGCAGGCGGCGAGGACCGAGACTGCAATCGCAAGGTCGAGGCCCGCGCCTGTCTTGGGGAGATCTCCCGGCGCGAGATTCAACACGAGGAGCCGAGGAGGAAACGTAAACCCAATGGACGACAGGGCAGCGCGCACGCGGATGCGGCTCTCTTTGACGGCTCGTTCCGGAAGCCCGACGATGTCGAATCCCGGCAAGCCTTCCCCCAGGCGAACCTCGACTTGAACCGGGTTGGCCTCGATGCCGATCAGGCAGGCCGCCTGCGCAGTGGCGAGCATGCGAACCCACGGAGCACCGAGCATGCCAGGGCATGGCCCTGTGTCGTCGCGTAGTTGCCCGTTGCTCAGTGGCGGATGCGCCAGGCCCCGCCAGCCTTCGGCAGTGACAGCGGCAGCGACGGCGTCGGGCGTCGGGGGGTTTTCGCGGTGTGAGTGGTAAGATGTTGGAAGGATTGGGGTTTCAGCGGGGGATCATGTCCCTGCCAAAGATGCTGAAGTCTAGGATTTCCAGGTAGAGGCCGTGGGTTTCGCGGGCGTCGAAGTAGCGGAAGTCGATGCAGAGCGCCTTGCCGAACGAGAGGCCTCCTCGGACGACCTCGGGGTAGCCGGCGCGGGTGATCCTTCTTGCGAGCTCATCCATGCCGTGCTGATAGATGCCCACGTGGTGCAACGCGATGTCGGTGTCGACGAGGGCGCGGGAGTAATGCTCGGTGCCGCGTCCGGGTCCAAGGAACTCGAGCTGCGTGTCGCCGGCGTAGCCGATCGCGACGTCGAGCTTGCAGCCTCGGATGCGCTTTCCCCGCTCGATCCAGTTCGGTGGGGGAATCGTGGCGTGAAGGAAGCGGCCTGCGCCCAAGGCCCGGGCGCGTCGAACACAAGCCGCGACATCGCGGCACGCGATGCCGTACTGTTTCGGAAACCGCAATCCCAGCCGATAAAAGAAGTCGCGGGACAGCCGTTCCTCGATGTGTGGAAGGCACAGGTTTCGAAGAACGCCGTCCAGCACGCGGTTGCTCGTCTTCATGGAGGCCTCGCGTCTAGAGATAACTCTTGGCCGCCCTGAGAGCACGCCGAGCCGTCCTGATCGCACGATAGGCGTCTGGCACGCGGGGTGGCTCTCCCGTCGCCAGCGCATGGTGTCTCGAATGCGCAAGCACCAAACTGCGGATCGCCGGAGCGATCGGCCTCATGACGTGCCTTGCGGCACCGAGCTCGGTCCTCACCTCGTCGAAGTAGGAGGCCGCGTCGTGCCGCTGATAGTCGAGGATCGCTTGGGACTCCTCGGAGTCGACCCAGTCGGTCAGAAAAAGGGCATCACCGAACGCCGATCGGGGCAGCGGTGCAAGCCCGATCGCCCCGAACGCCCTGTTCATGAACTCGTAATAGCGATAGCGGTTGCGGGCGCCCCCGCCGAGACAGAGGGTCCTCCCGACGACTTCTTCACCGAGCGCCAGGGAATTCACGATCCCGAGCGCCTGGTCCCTCGGATGCGTGAACTCGACCCGCATGTCGGGATGCATGTCGAAGACGAACGGCGACAGAGCTGCGAGGGCCACAGGAGGCGTCATGGCGATCCGGAAGATCACCGCATCCAAGTGCGCCCTTCGCAGCATCTCCTCGCACTCTGCTTTTTGTCGGGTGTAGTTGTCGCTCGGAGAAATCTCTTCGTCCGCGCGCCGCGGGCCTTTCGCCTCCTCGTTGCGTCCCCAGATCGCAGCCGTCGAGGTGAAGGTCAGGCGCGGCGGCTTCGGTTGCGCCTCGCACGCGGCGATGATCGACCGAGTGGCCACCACGTTCACGGCGTAACCAGCCGCCTGGTCCACGTCGGTTGCCGGCGGCACCACGGCTGCCAGATGGATCACGTGATCGACGTCTTGCACCATTTCACGAACCAGAGCGCGGTCGCAGATCGTCCCGAATTCCATCTCGGGCCCGCTGCCCCATCGTGCGCCCGTCTTGCGGTTCGTCGGCGTGCCGAGGTCGACTGCGCGCACCGAGTAACCACGCTCCAGGAGCAGGTCGACGACGTTTGCTCCGATGTTCCCGCAGGCGCCGGTCACGAGCACGCGCTTCATGCGATCTCCCTGGCAAGTTGTTTCAGCGTCACGTGAAACGCCTGAACGGTGCGGTCGACGTCGTCGTCCGTATGCGCTGCCGAGATGAAGAACTTCTCGGCTGCCTTGAGGACGTTCTGCTGCAAGAGCAGATCGGAAAACCGGATGTTCTTGTAGAAGTCGGACCGTTTGGCGGATCGATGATCGACGGGCGGGTCTTTGGTGAACCAGATTTCGAACACGCTCGGCACCCCCGTGACGCAGGCTTCGATGCCGGCATATGCAATGGCGTCGCGGAGGCCTGCCGAAACACGTTTCCCGACCTCTTCGAGGCGTTCGTAGACTCCAGGTTTCTCGAGCTCGGCGATGACGGCGCATGCGACGCTAGTGCAGACCGGGTTCGACGAGAACGTCCCGGTCTGCATCGAAAATGGCAGCATCTGAAGCCGGCGTTTAGGATTGGCGATTTCCATGATGTCGCGCCGGCCGCAAAGTACTCCGAAAGGCAGGCCGCCGCTGATCGCCTTGCCGAGCGCGCACAGATCCGGCGTCACGCCGTAATGGGCCTGTGCTCCTCCGAGACCCATCCGGAAGCCGGTGACGACCTCGTCGAAGATCAAGGGGATACCGAGGTTGGAGGTGATCTCGCGAACTCCTTCGAGGAAGCCCGGGCGCGGTTCGAAGGTGCGCTGGACCGGCTCCATGATCACTGCAGCGAGCTCGTCGTGATGCTTCGCGATGATTGCGGCGGTGGCCTCGAGGTCGTTGAACGGCGCCACGAGCACGAGGTCCTCGATGGCGTGCGGAATGCCATGGGTATTGGGGACCGCTTTGGGAAACGATGGTGACCCCATGGTCCACTGATTGCTCATGAGCGCGTAGTCGTGCATTCCGTGGTACGCGCCCTCGAACTTCAGGACCTTCTCCCGCCGGCGGTATACCCGCGCCAATCTCAACGCGAAGAACGTGGCTTCACTGCCGCTACTGTGCAGGCTCACCATCTCCGCGCAGGGAACGTGCTCGAGGATCTTCTCGCCGAGTCGCACGGCGTCCCGGTTCACGATCAGAAACGAAGTCCCGCTCTCGGGCACGGTTCGAAGCGCCTCGAGCACCGCGGGATGCGCATGCCCAAGCAGGTGTGGGCCCGAGCCGAGGAGGTAGTCGATGTATTCGTTCCCGCTCACGTCCCAAATGTGGCTTCCCTTGGCTCTGCCGACGCAAAAATTCAAACCCTCCTCGAAAGTCAGGCAGCGGGTCGAAGTCGGAAAGATCCGCTCCGCCTCGGCAATGAGCGCACGCTCTTCGTCGCTTCGTTTGATCATGCTGCGCGGTTTCTCGTCTTTTCGCGGACACGTGGGAAACGCTCCAGGTACGCGGCGTAGCGGTCGCGCACTTGGGCTTTCGATTGCCCGAAGTCGTCGCGAGCGTAGGCGTGCGTCCCAAACTGCGCCGGCTTGTTCGACGCGCGCCACGCCGTCAGCGCCTGCCTGGCGCGCTCGGTGAACGGCTGGTCGAAATAGGCGTAGGCTTTGGCTGCCTCGGTGATGGGGTCGGCCATGAAATCCTCGAAATAGACGTCATAGAACTGCTCTTCGCGTCCCTCGCGAAGCCGCATGCCGTTTTCCACGGCTCTTGCCCAAGCCTCCTTCTGCTCGAGCGCGATCCGCGGGCGGTCCACGTCCGCTTCGAAGAGCGATCGGAAGTGCGCACACAGGCTCACGTACGACGGCAACACATCTGCCGGATCCCGGTGAGTCCAAACGATGCACGCGTCGGGATAGGTTTCGAGCAAAGCGTCCAAATTTCGCATGTGCACCGGGTACTTGAAGAGCCACCGCTTGCCGGGCTCGTAGGAGCCGATCAGCTGCATCGTCCGCCTGTGCCGCGCGTAGGTCTCGCGGTGCACGGTATTCATGTACCATTCCGAGTAGGTCGGTACTGTCGACACGACCTCGAAGCGGTCGTCGCTGAAATTCTGGCCGAGGATCCGGCCCGACTCGTCCGGCCCCTCGGCGGTCATGTAGTGAATGGCTTCGAGCTCGTTCTTTCCTGCTCGATACATCATGTCGAGCTCGATGCGGGCATGCTGAAAGTCGGTTGCGCTCTCCCACTGGGCGCGGGGAGGGCGGGGCTGCGGATGCAAGCCGAGCCAATACTGAAGGCATTGCATGTCGGGGTTTGCACCCATCAGGTAGTGAAGGGCGGTGCTTCCCGTGCGCACCATCCCGGTGATGACGATCGGTCGCTCGATCGCGATGGCCGCGCAGTCGGGCCTGCTCGCGAACCAGCGTTCGGTGCGCAAGCGGCTCGCGAGCAGGCCCACCGTTTGATAGACGGCGGTCATTCTACCGATTCGATGGAGGCGCGCTTCGTAGTCGTAGGAGTAGAGCAGCCTACGGAGGCCCTCGAGGTAGCTCGGGTCGCCGAAGTCGTCGTACCCATCGACCGCGCGAATTGCGATCTCGTGAAACTCCTGCTCACGCGAGACGAACGATGCGCGTCGCAGCGGGTTCCAGCGCCCGAGGATGCTCATTGGTCCCGCCCTTCGGGCCACAAGAAGCGCACGGCGGGAGTGAGCACCGCCCGCGCGGTGCTCAGCGCTGCCTCCTTGGCGCCGCCCGGCAAGAGCCCGAGGCGAAGCACGATCGCATCGTCCTCGGCGCGGATCTCGTCGACGAACAGGTAGCTCGTGGCGGCTTCGATCGCGGCGCGTCGCATCTCGTCCTGCCGGATCACCGGAATGCGCATCAGGTCGAGCACGATGTCGCGACCTTTCGCCTCGACGACCACGTCCGGCAGCGGGATCATGTTCCCAATCAGAGTCGCCGGGTTGTTCGTGTCGATCATGCCCTTGCGAATTGCATCCGCGAGCGGGCCTGGTGCGTCGGGCGTGGTCGAGAGCTCCACCTCGCTCAGGTGGATGCGGATTGTTCGCCGCTCGCCCTGCACGTGGACCCCGGTCGCATCGATGCGCGCTCCAAACTGGATGGGTGCCCCGAGCGCATGAGCCTCGCCTCTCACCCGAAGGCCCGGGCTCTCCACCTCGACCGCGAGCGCGACCTTGTCCGACCAGTGCGCAGCACGGCTCCGCAGCAGCGATAGGGGAACGCAGATCCGGCCGCCGAGTGCGCCCGTCAGCAACCGGAGGGCCTGGCCTGGTTCGAGTCGTGTCCTTCGGTTCATACCCGCAGCGGCTACGATGACACGGACCGGCGGGGTCTTCACCCCACCGCGTCGGTCTGAAGCCTGCGAGCGCCTAGTTCAGCGTGCAGGTCGGGTTGACACAGTAACTGCTACCGTCGCCATTCTCGTCGTAACAGGCAAAGCCACCCGGGCACTGCACGTTGCTGTCGCAGGTCAGCTGGCATGTGTTCGATTCGGTGTCGCAGACGAGCTCTAGGTTGTCCCGGTCGTAGCTTTCCTTGAGGATGCGCGTCTCGCACTCCGCCAGCGACTCGCCATCGAGGCAGTTGTCCGGGTTCGGGTCGCAAAACGGGTCGCTGGTGCAAGGCCAACCGATATCCACGTCCTGCGGCGGCGCCGCCTGTAAGCACTCGAAGCGAATGCGTGCGCCGGTGACGGGCTCTGCGCCAGCGGTGAAGCTCACGCGTTGCCGGCTGTCGGGGTCAGCGAACGAGCACGCGTTGTCCGTCTCTGCCGTGAAGTCGTCGTAGAACCATCCGAGGCCGGTCGGAACACCCGCTGCCGGGTCGCTTGGAAGCTGCGTGATACGGCATACATCGCGGCCATCTTCTGTCGCCACGGGAGTCTCTTCTCGCCCGCGGCCCGCGTCCGCGCACTTCACTCCCTCGGGTTGCACCTCCCGCACCTCACACCCCACCAAGTCTTGGGAGTTGCGGTTGAGCGGTCGAGGCAGACAGAGCTGCCGGAGCGCTGCGGCGATGCGGTCCACGATCGCGTCGAGCGCCGGGGCGTAGTCGTCAGCGCAGATCGACTCGACGACGGTGCCCACGCCGGTGTTGCCAGCTGAGAGGCCCTCGGCCACTTCGACGATCCGGCGACCCGGAGCTGCTGCGCCCGAGCCGTCCGGTGCGATGCAGGCGGGCCTGAGCTGTTGGCTCTGAGTATCGGCCGTCGCGGGATCGGGAATCTCGGTCATGCCGCTGGCAGCGAGAATTGCCGCGTATCGATCCTCGTCGCTATTGAAATTTTGGCGATCGAGCGCGCTGTCCAACGGGATGCCGGTGATCGCTGCAAACACGACCTGGCTCGGATCGCCCTTGAGATTGGCGATGCCGTCGACATACCGCGAGATCTCTTGCAGCGCCTCGCTGTGTGCCCAGCATCGAAGGTTGAACTGCACCTCACCCGATGTCGTAAACGGCCCCTGGTAGGGGCTCCCTGGCCGGGGATCGATATCGAAGACCCGTGGATCGGTCGTCGAGCAGTCGTCCTCGTCGGTGATGAGAATGACCGCCAGCAGCGCGCCGTCCCGGTTGAAACCGCCATTTGCCGTGTTTCGCTCCGACGCGAGAATGCTCTCGAGCTGTTGCTCGAAGCCGCAGCCGTTGCCCTGGCCGGTCACGCACGTGACGTCGCTGATGAAGTCCGCCTGATTGAAGCCGGGCTCCGGATAGTTGAGATAGAGGGTGCCGGCTGGCGGCGTCTGCGCCATGCAGCCGCCGAGACCGTCCACCTGCATGAAGCCGGCCTTGCCCGTGCTCGTGCATGCGTTAGACGGATTGAAGTCGACGCCAGCGGTGTAGCTCGTCGTCGGTACCGTCGAATACCCGAGGTCCGGCGTGATGATGCCGACGTGGAGGCTTTGGACCGGCGGGAACTCGCCAGCCGCACTCGGTTCGGCCGCGCCGCCGGTGAGTAAGAGGTTCACCAGACGGGGGACCTGCTCGGCCAGCTTGGCTTGCTCCTCGAGCATCGAGGGCGAATCGTCGATGATGATCAACAGATCGAGCGCACGCTGCGGGTTCACCGGCACGTTCTGAACGACGCCGTTGATCGTGCACGGGTTCAGGGCGTTCAGGGCCCGTTTACTACAACTGCTGACGGTCGCGATGAGTCCCACCATCGCAAGCAAAAAAGCAAAGCGGATCTTCATGTCTTCTCCCCCTACCCGACAGGCAAATCATAGCGACTGGCATGAAAAAAGGCCAATCAAGCGAGAACTTTACAGCAAGCCCCCCCTCAGCACCTCAAAATCATGAATTTTTTTCAGACTCGTGCGTTTGCTATGCAGAAAGTATAGGGTTGATCCATGCGCCGGGTCCTGGTCGTCGACGACGAAGAAAACATTCGACTCGTGCTCCGCACGCTGCTGAAGAAGCACGGCTACCAGGTGGAAGCCGCGGAGAGCGCCGAGGCCGCGCTGGAGCAGCTCGAGCGGTTCGACCCCGACTTCGTCCTGGCAGACGTCCGGATGAGCGGCATGACCGGGCTCGAGCTCTGCACCGAGCTCAAGGCGCGCTCGTCGCTCGCGACGGTCATTCTGATGAGCGCGTACGGCTCGATGGATCTCGCGATCGACGCGATGAAGGCCGGCGCGTACGATTACATCTCCAAGCCTTTCAAGCAGGATGAGGTGTTGCTCGCGCTCACCAAAGCCGAAGAGCGCGAATCGCTTCGCCGCGAGAACCGTGCCCTGAAAGAAGCGATTCGCAAAGAGCACACCTTCCACCAAATCCTCGGCAAGAGCGAAGCGATCGAACAGGTCTTTTCGACGATCGGCAAAGTCGCGGAGTACAAGACCACGGTGCTGATTCAGGGCGAGAGCGGGACGGGCAAGGAGTTGGTCGCGCGGGCGTTGCATGAGGGTAGCGGGCGCAAGAACAAGCCGTTCATCCCCCTCAACTGCGGCGCAATTCCGGAGACCCTTCTCGAAAGTGAGCTCTTTGGCCACAAAAAGGGCTCTTTTACGGATGCTCATGCCGACAAGAAAGGCCTGTTCGCGGAGGCGGATCAAGGCACGCTCTTCTTGGATGAGATCGGTGAGCTGCCACTGACACTGCAAGTGAAGTTGCTGAGGGTCTTACAAGAGGGGCGCATCCGGCCGGTCGGCGCGACGCGGGATCAGGAGGTCGATGTGCGTGTGATCGCCGCAACAGTTCGTGACCTCCGTCACGAAGTACAGCAGAAGCGTTTTCGTGAGGATCTCTATTACCGGCTGAACGTGCTCCAGATCACGGTGCCACCGCTACGAGACCGCCGCGACGACATCATGCTTCTCGCGGAGCACTTCATCGAGCGCACGAACGGACGGCTCGGCACGAAGATCCGGGACGTCGACCAACGCGCCCGCAAGCTCCTGCTCAACTACCCGTGGCCTGGCAACGTGCGCGAGCTCGAGAACACCATCGAGCGCGCCGTCGTGCTGACCGAGGGTGACACGATCACGGTCGGCGATCTTCCGGAACGGATGCGAGAGCCGGCCGATCCAGTCGCAGCGAACCTCGCCACCGGGGAGCTTTCGATCAAGAAAACCTCGCGTTTCATGGAGGAAACCCTGATCCGGCGGGCCCTCGACCAGACTCGGGGAAACCGGACCGCCGCCGCGCGGCTCCTCGAGATCAGCCACCGCGCTCTCCTTTACAAAATCAAAGATTATGGGATTCAGTAGCCGCTGGTGGATAATCGGGAATCCCGTGGGGAAGAGGAGAGTTGAACTCGTGATGTCCTGTACTCGTAGGGCCTGGTCCGGAGCAGCGCTTTGTGCGCTTCTGCTCGCGGTCGTGGGCTGCGCCAAGACCATCCCCAATACGACCGTCAAGGACACCCCGGAAAACCGGAGCGTCATCACCTTCATGGAGAACTATCGCAACGCCGTGGAGATGAGGGATATCGGCGCTCTGCTCGCGATGGCGCACCCTCAATACTTGGACGATAATGGCACCCCTACGGGTGATGACGATATCGACTATCGGGCGCTTCAGGACAAGCTCAGCACCTGGCGTGAACGGGTCACAGATGTCCGCTACGAGATCAAGTACCGCACGATCACTAGGGAAATGGAGCGCATACTGGTGGCTTATCGCTACAGCGCCAGCTTTCGAATCGCCTATGATGAAGAGGACCAGCGTTGGTCCCGGCGGATCGGGGAGAACCAACTGGTGCTGATTCACGACGATATCCAGGATCGTTATTTCGTACTTTCGGGCATGTGAACTTTTGCAATTGCATTGAACACGCTCGGCAATTCGCGTTACGATTGGGTGGATGACAAGCTGGAATCGGGGCCCGTGAGCAGGCTCGGGCGTGAGCGATGAAGTCGATGAGATTCGAGTGCGATAGCTGCCACGCGAAATACAGGATTTCGGACGAGAAGGTCCGCGGGCGCGTCGTCCGTTTCCCCTGTCGGAGGTGTGAGCATCGAATCCTGATCGACGGGCGGGAACGCGATCCCGACGTGACGGTTCCTGCGGGCTCGGCCTATGGGTTCGATGAGGTGACCCGTCGATCCGAACCAGCTTCGGCCTTTTCGCACGAAGCGCCGACCGCGCGAGTGCGCAGGTCCTCTGCGCCTGCACGCCGACGTCCTCCATCGGTACCCCCGCGTCGCCCGTCTGCGGTATCGCGTAGGCTCTCGTCCGCGCCCGCCGCTGCCACCAGTGCATTGACCGGCCAGCATCCAGGGTTGGCGCCTCGAGTGCCACACGCAGGCCCGCGCCTGCCGAGAGCAAGCGTCGCCGAACGACCCGAGTGGCACGTCTCGATCAACGACGTTCCAATAGGACCCGTTCGGCTCGAGGAGATGGCACACAAGATCGATGCAGGGGCTGTGAGCGAGTACTCGCTGGTGTGGCGCGAAGGATTCGACGAATGGCGCCCGCTTGCCACCGTTCCGGAGCTCATGGCGTTGCTGCACGAGCGCCGCCACTCCGGCCCGCCCTTGCGCAGCGCGTTCTCGTCGATGCCACCGTTCGTCGATTCGCGCGCTTCAGGAGCCGAGCTTCGGGCTCAGGTTGCGCCGCCTTCGCCGTCGAGTCGTGTTCCAGGAGGCCGGCGCGAGTTTGCGCCGCTGTCCGAACGCCTCCAGTCCGACGCGCCCGGCGTGCTGAGGGAGGTGTCGCAACCGCCCGCTCCGATCGGCCCCCCAGCCATCTTTCAGTCATCGCCTCAGCTCGGGTCTTTTTCGGGCCTGCCGGCTGCGAGCGATGAGGACGTTTCGATTCCCTCCGTGCCGCCCCCGGCGGCGGTCGCCCCAGCGGAGCCGCGTCGCGGACTCTCGGTCGGGGCCCTGGCCATGATCGTCGCCGTGGCTGTTTTTTCTGCGGTCGTTGCATTTCTGGCCTTCGACCGATTCGGCGAACGGTTGTTGAAGGAGGTGCTCGACGGGCGCGGGGCGCCCGTCGCGGTGGCGCCGCCCGTTCGGACCGCCGTCCCGACGCCGCCGCCGGCGAAGCCCGAGATCGCGGCAGGCGGCGTGGCCGCCTCGGAGGTCGCGGCCGGCGTCGAGAAGCCGTCTACTGCCGTCGAGAAGGCCGAGGCTCCCGCAGCCATCGAACCGGCAACTGAAGAGGCTTCGAAAAGGGCGCCGAGCGAGATGAAGCTCGAGCCGCCGAACCCAGCCGATGACGGTCCGAAGATGGCACCCCGCGAGCCCCCGCGACCCAAGGTCAAGACGCGCCGTGGCCCAGACCCCGAGCCCATCGCTGGCCTCCCCGAGGCCGACGCGGACTCGCTGAGCGCCGAGGACCAAAAGCTTCTCGCCGATTTCGGTTCCAGCACGGCGACCACTCCCGCCAAGATCGACGTAGCGCGCCCGGGCAGCTCCGAGAGCAAGGACCCGCCGCTCGATGGAGATGCCGTCCGCACCACCGTGGCAAAGAACAAACCGCGTCTTCAGCGCTGCTACGAGCGGGCGATCCGTGGCCAGCAAGCACCCTCTGCGGCGCGCTTGGACGTGACGGTGACCGTCGCCGCCTCGGGGCGGGTGAAAGAAGTGAGCGCGCTTGGCAGTGGACCGGGTGGCCTCTCGGAGTGTGTAGAGGCCTCCGTCCGTCGATGGCGCTTTCCGTCCTCCTCCGAAGGTGGCCCCGCGAAATTCCCACTCGTATTCTCCCCGGGGAACTGAGCGGGCGGCCGATGCCGATCAAGCCTCTCATCGACGCGGCGACGATCGGAGCACGGGTTGCGGAGCTCGGCCGAATGATCACGCAGGACTACCTCGGCAAGGAGTTGGTCGTCGTGCCGGTACTCAAGGGTAGCTACGTCTTTGCGGCAGATCTCGTGCGTCACATCGATCTCGACGTCACGATCGACTTTCTCGGAGTTCGCAGCTATGGCGACGAGCAGGAGAGCAGCGGCGTGGTCCAGATCACGACCGACCTGAGCCGTTCGATTGAGGCCAAGCACGTGATCTTGGTCGAGGACATCATCGATACGGGGCTCACGGTGTCTTATCTGCTCGATAACTTGGTGACGCGGCAGCCCGCATCGATCAAGGTCGCGTCGCTGCTCCACAAATCGGCACGGACGCGTGTGCCCCTCGAGATCGACTACCTCGGATTCACGGTGGACGACGTGTTCATCGTGGGATACGGACTCGACTACGGGCAGAAATTCCGCAATCTGCCCTACCTTGCAGTGGTAACCGACGCCAACGAGTAACCGTCGTATACTGACGGTGGTGCGGGACGACGAGACACCCCAGGACCTAAGCGAACGGATTCGGCGAATCGCTTCTCTGATCTCCGTCGGCACCGATTCGCATTCGGTTTCCGGAGATGAGCCGCGGTCCATCCTCGATGCAGCAGCGCGATCGCTCGGGGCGACGATGGAACGGTGGGGTCGAAACCCGAGCCTTCGGCGTTTGATCGGCGGCGTCCAGCGCGACGTGGTGACGAGCCCAGGACAGCGTGTGGAGCTCTTGGCCAGCTTGGGTGTTTCCGCGAAGCTCGGCACGAATGCGCGGTTCTTCCTCGACGACGCCGTGGTCGGCGAAGTCCTGATCGGCGCCAATAGCGAGGTGCGCACGGTGATCGAGGCGCCGGGAGCGGGATTTCATCGAGTCAGTGTGAAGGTATGCAACGACAAGGGCGATGTCGTTTCCGACGTGATCGGATACCGTGTCCTTCAGGTCGCCAGCGGTCGGCCGGTGGTGCTGGTCGACGCTGCGCTCTTGCTTCCGCACCCCGACGGTGGGTCGGCCGCGGCGCGGTCGCCGCTGGACGCACTGAGGGCACTAGTCGATCAGGGGTTCGAGCTCATCTATTTCGACATCCACGAGAAGAACCGCGACGCCCTGATTCGCCACGAGCTTGTTCACCAGCGTCTACCGCCTGCGGCGATCTTGGTCTATTCGGCCGAGGAGGAGGAGCTCAGAAGCCTCGGCGTCGATTTCGTCAGAATGTTCGCGTCGACCGCGGTACGCCGTCTGCGCGCCGAAGGGGTGCCGGTGACGACCATCCTGACCGAGCGCGACGAAAACGCCGCAAAGATTCGTGCCGAGCAGGTGGACTTGATCACCCCGGCGACGGCTCTGCGCCGCGCGCTTGCCGGGAGCTTCTGCGCCGAGGCGGAGCAGGCAGCTCAGCTTCTTCACGACAGGAAGATGAGTAACCCACTCGATTGGCGCCTCGATCAGACGACGGAGTCACGTCTCGTTCCCGGCAATTCGTTTCGTATCGAGCTCGACAACGGAAAAGCCCGCCGCGGGCTGATGGCGGCCTTGGAAGAGGCGAGCTCGACGATTCACATTCAATTCTACATCGTCCGCCCGAGCAATTTCACCGATCAGCTGATCGTCAAGCTCATCCAACGGGCGCGCGCCGGCGTGAAGGTCCGCTTCATGGTCGACGCGCTCTATTCGGACGAAGAGGTGCTCGGCCGTCTCAATCCGGTCATTCTGTCCCTCAAGCAAGAGGAGAACATCGAGGTCATCGCGGTCGCCCCGATCGATACCCGCAAGCAGCTCGACGTGTCGAGCTTCAAGAAGCGAGATCACCGCAAGCTCGTGATCATCGATGGGCAGCGAGCCTTCGTCTCCGGACGAAATGCGAGTGACGAGTACTTCCTCGGGTTCGACGAGGTGCCCGTGCACGACAACACGCGTCATGAGCGGATCCCGTGGCTCGATGCACACGTCGAGCTGTCGGGGCCGCTCGTGCGGGAAGTACAAGAGACCTTCATGCGCACCTGGCATCGACAAGGAGGAACCGAGATCCCGGACGACGAAGAGGTCTTACCGAGGCTCGCGCCTGCTGGCTCCGCGGCGGGGCGTCTGGTCGTGCATCGAGGCTTCACCGAAACCAACGGACTCGCGATGTACGAGACGATGTTCGATCTCGCCGAGGATCACGTCTACATCGTGAACGATTACCCGATCGTTCCGATGCTCGAGCGAGCGATCCTGCGACTCTTGGCGAGAGACGTCAGTGTCAAGTTGCTCACCGGGAGTGCAACGGCTCGGCGCGACGATGGGACTTTCTTTCCCGCACCCCTGCACCGGACGCTCTTCGAGTACATGGTCAAGGCGAAGCTCGAGCCTCTGCTTGTCGCCGGTGTCCAGATCTACGAGTTCGTGCCACCGCCGTCGCCGATGGTCGTCGCGCGTGGCGGCCGTATTCGGCCCTACGTGCACGCGAAGCTCGTGTCGGTCGACGGCCTCGTGACGAGCATCGGGTCGGCCAACCTCGATGCGACCGCCAGCTTCTGGGAGAGCGAGGCCAACATCGTCGTGCAGGACGCGAAATTCGCAAGCGGCGTCGAAGCCACGCTTCAGAAGCTCATCGACGGCAGCGTCGAGCTCGACCCCGAGTCCGAATATTGGAAGCGGGAGCGGGCCCAACGCGCCGTCGTGGCGACTCTCTGGCCGGGGACGTTCTATTCCTGAGCGGCGCCGCCCTCGCTCATCGGAGCTTCGGGCAGGTCGTAGGTCACGGTCATCCGGGCCTGGAAGGCACGATCGATCTCGACGGTCTCGGTGCCCTCGACGGTCTTGATTTTCAGAACCCCGGTCGAGTCTCCACTGGCCGCCGCATTGGCCTCGAGCGCGTTCAGATTGGCGATCACCTCGCCCGACGCAGTCATTCCGAACGACTCCAACGAGATCTCCATCCCCTCTTCGTCGAAGGTCAAGGTCTGGGGCTCTGCGCTCTGCTGGATCTGCACGGCGATCTTGAGCTCGTCGCCGACCTTGTCCGTCAGCGTGTAGGTGTCGACTTGACTGATCTCGAAGCCATACAAGACGAGCTCTTTGCGCGCCTCCCAGCGAGCGCCGATGCCGACCGGCTCAGCCGGAAGGATGATGCGTGCGAGAGAGGTGCGAGCATTGATCAACATGACGAGAAGACGAACCGGGACGTCCGATCGTTGAGCCGCCTCGTTGAGCTCAGTCCTCTGAATGATGCCGCGGTCGTCAACCTCGACCCAGCCGCCCACGTTGTTGAGGACCGAGGCGCTGTTGTTCAGATCCTTGGTGACCTCTGGATCGAGGCCCTCCGGAACGATTGCCTCCGCCTTGACGATGCGAACGTCGAAGCGAGTGCCTCGTTTGGCCTTCATCGTCGGGCCGGACACGACGTATAGACGCACTCCTGGCGTCACGCTCAGCGCAGCACCGGTCCGGGTGGTGGCCAACGAAGCGATTCCGAAATCCATGACGGAAGTCGTCGTCGTCCCATACGCGATCTTGTACCGAAGTGTTCCACGCGGCTCTTTTCCGCGATCGAGGACGAGGGCGGGGTCGCCCTTCTTCGCGTCCTTTGCGGTGTCCGATTTCGTGCACCCAGCCGTCACGATCAGCGCGAACGTGACGATCAACGCGCGCAGTAGCGCTTTCTTACCCATCGAATCTCCTTTCGGCGCCCCTACATCGCCGTGAATTGCGGCTGTATATCGCAAGTCGAGCTACGCCCGTCAAGGCCGTGCGTCCGCTGGCCCCTGGACGCGGGTATAGCCCTCGGGGAGCGCGAACGTCTCGGGTGGGACGGGGACTCGATCGATCTCTTCGACGAGAAACACCACGGGCATGCCATTGGCCTGCTTCACCCGCATCTTCATCGAGAAACCCGGCTCGACGCCGTACTTCTTCATCGCTTTGGCTCGTTCGTCGTCGGACATCTCGAGCCCGAGATTCCTGCCGCGGAAGGCACGGGTCCAGAGGTCGGCCGGGTACTTCCGCGTGAGCCAGAGGTCGATGACCGCGTCGTTGTCGGGGTCGATGACGCGGACGTGCTCCGTCGGGACTTTGCTCACGATCTCCTCGCCGAGCCTCTCGATCTTCAGGTTGGCGTTGTCTCCAGAGCCGGTGACCTGCCGGCTCGTCGCCGCGAGCGTCGAGTACGGCATCTCCACGATCGCCTTCTGCGCGTGCGAGATGGAATAGTAGCTATCGCCCTTGGCTGGCATGATGGTCGTCATCAGCACGGGCTGGCCATCGGCGTCGTTCGATTGGACATCCATACGGACGTCACCCGTCTTCCCATAGTGGGCGCTGATCTCCGCGGCCACACCTTGCTCGCTCGAGAGGCGCGCTTTGAGCACACCTTCGAATGCACTCGCGGGTGATGCGAACAGCATCAGCAGTAAACACGCCAGGGCGACACGCATCGAACCGCAAGCTTAGGCCGACAACACGACCAAGCCAAACCCCTCGTCCTCGTAGAGCTTGTCGAGCGTTTCCTTGAACTTCACCTCGATGTTCTTGCGCTTGAGCTTGAGCGTCGGGGTGAGCTCGTCCTCTTCGACGCTGAACTCGCGCCCAAGTATGCAAATCTTCTTGATGGTCTCGACCCTCGACAACCCTTCGTTGGCCCTCTTCACCGCCGCGACCACCCGCGCCTGTAGGTCGGGGTCCCGCGCCACGTTGTCGAGCAGCTCGCTGAGCTCTGCGGAACGCCCGAGAGGGTTCTCCGTGAGGTCCCTGATGTGTCGGTCGGCGGAGGCATCGTCGATCACGCCCCGTTGACGCGCCCATTCGACAGCCTCGGCCGCCCCGATCGTGACCAACGCGACGAGGTACTTTCGCTTGTCTCCATGCGCGTGGGCCTGGCTGATCAGCGGGTCAGCCGCTTTGATCTCGTTTTCGATGTTTGCCGGCGTGAGGTTCTTGCCACCAGCGGTGATGATGATGTGCTTCTTGCGATCCAGGATGCGGACCGAGCCGTCGTCGTCTTTCTTGCCGATGTCGCCGGTGTGCAGCCAGCCATCGATGATGGTCTCCGCAGTGGCCTCGGGGTTCTTGTAGTACCCCTGAAACACCACCCTGCTTCGAATCAAGATCTCTCCGTCGTCCGCGATGCGATCTTCCACGATGCTGAGCGCGCGACCGACAGACCCGAGCCTGACGTGTCCCGGAACGTTGGCATGCGTGATCACCGTGGACTCGGTCATTCCGTACATCTCGTAGATCGGAAAGCCAGCAGCCCAGAAGAACTCGAGGATCTCGGGCGCGATCGGAGCCGCCCCGGTGATGAAATAGCGCACGCGCCCGCCAAACACCGAGCGAAGCTTCGAGAAGACCAGGCGATCGGCGAGGCGGTACTTCAGCCTCACGCCGAGCGGCACGGGCTTACCCGCCTGCCAGTGCTGCACGGCCTCTCGGCCGATCCGCTCCGCCCACCGAAAGATGCGCTGCCGCGTTGGTGAGGCCTGTTCGACCGTGCTCATGATCTTCGCATAGGCCTTCTCGAAGATACGCGGCACACTGCCGAAGATCGTGGGCTTCACCTCGGCGACTTCTTCGAGGACTCTTGCGATGCTCGATGCGAAGTACGTCCCCATGCCCGTATTGATGCGACCGTAGAAAGCGAGCACACGTTCGGCGACGTGGGCCATCGGAAGAAAGCTGAGACCGACGTCGTCCTCGTCGATCGCAAAGGCTTCGTCCTGATTTCGCATGACCGACATGATGTTGTCGTGCGAGATCATCGCGCCCTTGGGCGGACCGGTCGTACCGCTGGTGTAGACGATGATCGCGGTGCTGTCCGGATCGACCGAGGCGACGCGAGCATCGATCGCCGCGCGATCGACCGGCGTCTGCAACACGCGTTCGAAAGGAACCAGCCAGTGATGGGCTTGCATGAGCGACTCGGCGCCGTTCGTGTTCCAGACGACGACTTTCTCGAGCTTGGTGAGCTCACCGCGATGCGCGAGGATCTTCTCGATCTCCTCGCGGCCCTCGACGAAGGCTACCTTCGTGTCCGCGTGATCGAGGATGTAGGCGAGCTGCTTGGGCGTCAGGGTTGGGTAGGCTCCGAGGGTCACGGCGCCGGCGAGCAGCCCTCCCACGTCGCAGTAGCACCAGGCCGGACCGGTGCTTCCGACCATGCATACCTTGTCTTGCAGCTGAAGGCCGAGGCCGAGAAGGTAAGAGGCGACCGCTCCCGCCCTCTCCGAAAATGCGTTCCAGCTGACCGGCTGCCACTTCGCCGACTCCTTGAAATGGAACGCAGCCCGGTCACCGTCACGTTCGACGCGCTTCAAGAACATCTCGCCGACGGTCTGGGTGCGCCGGGCGATGTACTCAGCTGGGGTGCCGGTCGTGCTCTCGAGCTCAAACACAAGCTCGGTGTACACCCGATCGGGGGCTCAGATCCAGGCTCGCGGCGCGGGGTTTGACGAGTCGGTAACCGCCGCTAGACTGCTTTCGCTTCCGTCCACGGGACAAGGAAAACCTCATGCGCGACCTCATCAAGCTCAGCTGTGAAACCTGCGGTAAAGACAACTACGTGACGGACAAGAACCGGCGCACGATGCCGGAGAAGTTTCACGTCAAGAAGTTCTGCCCGAAGTGCCGCAGTCATCAGTCCCACAAAGAGGGCAAGATCAGCAAGGGCTAGCAGCAGCTCCCACCTGAACGCACCCCGGCACGCGCCATGGCTCAGGACGACACCCACAATCTCGGTATCGGCTATCTGCTGTGGATCTTCGGTTTCATGGGAGCGCACAGGTTCTACTACGGGCGCCCAGTGACCGGCACCATTTGGTTTTTCACGTTGGGGCTGCTCGGAATCGGCTGGCTGATCGACCTCTTTCTCATGCCGTCGCTCGATCGCTCGGCGGAGCTTCGTTACGATTCGGGTCCAGTGAGTTACAACGTCACTTGGATTCTGCTGACGTTCACCGGTGTATTCGGCATTCACCGCGTCTACATGGGCAAGTACCTGACCGGCCTGCTCTACTTCCTCACGGGGGGCTTGTTCCTCATCGGCGTCCTTTACGACTACTGGACGCTCAACGAGCAGGTCAGCGAAGCAAACGCCGGTCGGATGTGAGATCTGTCGCGGAGGAGTCTCGCGCGGCTCTAGAGGCGGTCGACGAGTCGGGCGACCAAGGCTCCCCCGCCCCCTAGATGACGAGGCGCGGTACGAAAGGCCAAGACGAAGCGCCCCGGGGCACGCTGGCTGAGGGCCTCGACCATGGTTGCTCGCAGCGTTGCTTTTCCGCCGGGGCTGTGAAGTCCCTTGCCGACGATGAGTAGAACCCATCGCTTGCCGTCCTGATGGCATTCGCGGAGAAAACGAAGCGCGGTGCGCTCGGCTTCGGCCGAGGTTTGACCGTGGAGATCGCACTCCGCCTCGACCTCGAGCCTGGGGTCCTCGAGCGCGTCCAGAATGCTCGAGTGTGTGACCGACCGCTTCCCGAGCACGATGCCGTTGGCCTCTCGCTCGACGAAAAGCGGTTCGTGCGGTCGCGATCGGCGCAGACCCTCGAGCACTCGAGGCTCCGGCGTCGGCGACGATGGCATCACGCGCTTGCGAGGATGTCGACTCAACGGCTTCACGTCCGCGAACGCCTGCCGAAGGGCCTGCCGGTCTTCTTCCGACGCTCCTCCGGCGCCCCTCGAGCCGCCGCCTTTTCCGTCTCCTCGTCCTGAGCTCGTCACGATCCACGCATGATGACCTGGCACCGGCCCAGTAGGCAATTTGCATCCTCGCCAGCGCCCGCCACGCTTGGCGGAGACGATGGCGGAGATACGTTGGCTCAGGGTTTCGTATTGGGTAGGCGCGATAGCGGACGGCGTCGTCTCCGTCATGATGTTCTTCCCCGAGCTCGGCCGTGCCGTGTATGGCCTCACCGATTTCGAGCCGGCGGTCGACTACCGCTACGCGATGCGGTTCGGAGCCTCGCTGATGTTCGGCTGGGCGGTGCTTCTCCTCTGGGCCGATCGGAAGCCGCTCGAACGGCGGGGTGTCCTGCCAATCACCGTCCTCGTGATTGCCGGCCTTGCATGGGCAGGAGCGTACGCCGTCGACGAAGGAATGATTCCACTTGCGAACATGATCCCGAGCTGGGGCTTTCAAGTGCTATTGGCGGTCCTTTTCCTCTCGAGCTACGCGCGAGCCGGCCGCGCTGCCGCCAAGCGGGCTCGGCGGGACGGTGCTTCATCTCTCGCCGAGGCAGCCGCCGTGTTTCTCTCACGAGAGCGCTTTGCCGTAGCAGGTGTATCGCGCACGGGCCGCGCCCCTGCGAACCTGATCTTCGACAAGCTCAAGAGCAGTGGGCGCGAAGTCTACGCGATCAATCCCCACACCAACGCGATCGACGGGGAGCGCTGCTATGCCTCGCTCGCCGATCTTCCCGAGGCTCCGGATGCCGTCGTCATCGCCACCCATCCTGACCAAGCGATCGAGATTGCGCGCCAATGCGAGGCGGCTGGCGTCAGGCACGTCTGGTTTCATCGATCGATCGACGGTGGCTCGTATTCCCGCGAAGCTGCGGACCGGTGTGCGGCCTACGGCGCGGTCGTCATTCCTGGCGGTTGTCCGATGATGCACCTCGAGCCCATCGACGTTGGGCATCGTTGCATGCGAGGCCTGCTGACCCTGACCGGTCGGCTGCCCGACACGATCGAATCACGGGCCTCCGGCTAACCCTTCTTCTGGACTTCGCGCTTGGGCCGGCGGTTGCTCTGGAGGATCGCCTTGCGGACCCGTACGGTCTCGGGCGTGACCTCCACGAGCTCGTCCTGGTCGATCCAATCGAGCGCGCTCTCGATCGTCAGGTCGCGGTGAGGCGTCAGAATGACGTTCTCGTCGCGTCCGGCGGCGCGAATGTTGGTCAGCTTCTTCTCGCGCGTGCAGTTCACGTCGAGGTCACTCGGCCGGTTGTGCTCGCCGATGATCATCCCCTCGTAGACTTTCGTTCCCGAGCCGATGAAAAGCCTGCCCCGCGGCTGCAGGTTGAAGAGGGCATAGGGGGTCGTGACCCCGGTCCGGTCGGCGACGATCGCGCCGTTCTTGCGGCGAAGAAGGGGTCCCGCATAGGGCTCCCAGCCCTCGAACATCGTGTTGAGAAGTCCCTCTCCGCGCGTCTCCGTCATGAACAGGGATCGAAAGCCGATCAGCCCGCGGGACGGCACTCGATACTCGACCCGGGAACGGTTCGCGCCGATCGGGGTCATCTTCCCCATCACGCCTCTTCGGTCGCCGAGAAGCTGCGTGACCGTGCCGACGTGGTGCTGGGGCACGTCGACGATGACGGTTTCGACGGGTTCGCATTTCTGCCCGTCGATCTCTTGAACGACCACCTCGGGCATTCCGAGCGCGAACTCGTAGCCCTCCCGTCGCATCGTTTCGGCTAGGATTGCCAGCATCAGCTCGCCCCGCCCGTAAACCATGAAAGAATCGGGCTCGTCGGTGTCCTCGACCCGCATCGCGATGTTGCGCTGGGCCTCTTTGAGGAGCCGGTCGCGCACCTGCCGGGAGGTCACATAGTCGCCCACGCGTCCCGCAAACGGCGAGGTGTTGACCATGAAGCGAACCTTGATCGTCGGCTGCTCGACGGTGATCCGCTCGAGCGGGTTCGGATGGCTGAGCGCAGCGATCGTATCGCCGATGTGCACGTCCTCGATGCCCGAGACCGCGACGATGTCGCCAGCCGAGGCTTCCTCGATTCGGACGCGCTCCAGGCTCTCGAAGCCCCAGAGCGCGCCCACCTTCCGCTCGAGGACGCCTTTCTTCCCGATGACTGCCACCGTTTCCTGAGGCCTGATCGTGCCGCTTCGGATTCGGCCGATCGCGATCCGGCCCACATAGTCGTCGTGAATCGTGTTGTGCACCAAGAGCTGCAATGGAAGATTGGCGTCGCCCTCGGGTGGCGGGAGCCGCTCGATGAGCGTCTCGAAGAGAGGCGTGAGGTCGGTCGACTCGTCGGCGAGCTCGAGTTTTGCGATTCCTTCTTTTCCAATCGCATAGACGTGCGCGAAGTCGGCCTGCTCGTCGGTCGCTCCGAGGTCGCAAAAGAGGTCGAAGACTTCGCTGAGCGCCTCGTCTGGACGTGCGTCACTTCGGTCGATCTTGTTGACGACGGTCACGACAGGCAGGTCGAGCTCGATGCACTTCGACAGAACGAACCGCGTTTGGGGGAGCGCGCCTTCGGCAGCATCCACCAAGAGCAGCGCACCGTCGGCCATCCGGAGGGTCCGTTCCACCTCACCACCGAAATCTGCGTGCCCCGGTGTGTCGATGAGATTGATCTTATAGCCCTTCCAGCGAATCGACGCATGCTTGGCCAAGATCGTGATGCCGCGCTCACGCTCGAGATCGTTCGAATCGAGCACACGCTCGCGCACCGCTTCGTTGGCGCGAAACACCCCCGTTTGATGCAACATCGCGTCGACCAGCGTCGTTTTGCCGTGGTCGACGTGGGCGATAATCGCCACATTTCGAATCTTGTTCTGCACGCGTGAAACCCCACGCCTTCGCGTGACCGCGTCTATTGGCAGATCCGAGGCTCGCTTGCCAGTCCCCTCGGTTTTGGTGGTCGGGCCTTCGGTCGGTATGCTGAGAGGGGAGTATGACAGTGACGGTTTTCAGCAGGTCTTGGCGCTCGTTCTGCTTGGTACTTGCGGTTCTTGGCTGCGGTGGCGGCCCCGCCGATCCCCGGACCGATCCAAACGAAGGCCCGCCGACCGGCAACGGCGACGGTACCTGTGACGTTCCCGTCGAAGCCCGAGAGGAAGACGTTTCCAACCCGGACGCCGTCATAGGCGATGGGACGCCGGGGAGCTGCACATCGGACGCGTTCGTCGAGGCGGTTGCGCGAGGCGGGGTGATCACGTTCGACTGCGGGCCGGACCCAGTCGTCATCACGCTCGACCGCACCGCGAAGGTGTTCAACGATCAGAACCCCGACATCGTGATCGATGGTGGAGGGAAGGTGACGTTGAGCGGGGGCGGGCGGGTGCGCATCTTGTATCAGAACACCTGTGATCAGCAGCAAGTATGGACGACCTCGCACTGCAATGATCAGGATCATCCACGGTTGACGGTGCAAAACCTGACGTTCGTCGATGGGAATGCGAAGTCCGAGGAAGAGGGCGGCGGCGCGATCTTCGTCCGAGGCGGCCGCTTCAAGGTGGTGAGCTCGAGATTCTTCAACAACGTTTGCCACGACGTCGGCCCTGATGTGGGAGGCGGTGCGATTCGCGTCTTCGACCAGCATGAGGATCGACCCGTTTACGTGGTGAACAGCACCTTCGGGGGCGAGGGGCTCGGCAACATCTGCTCGAACGGCGGCGCGTTGAGCTCGATCGGCGTCTCGTATACCGTCGTCAACAGCGCGCTCAGTTACAACGAGGCGATTGGGAACGGGGCGAACCCGCAGCGCTCGGGCACTCCGGGCGGCGGCAGCGGCGGGGCCATCTACAACGATGGCAACACCTTCACCCTGACGGTGTGCGGCACCCTCATCGAGAACAACACGGCCAACGAGGGCGGCGGAGCGATCTTCTTCGTGAGCAACGACCGAACCGGGAGCCTCGTCATCGAGGATTCCGTTCTACGGAACAACCCGAGCGACGGCTTCGAAACGCAGGGCTATCCGGGGATCTTCGTCTTGGCCGACGGCGACCCCCAGGTTACGAGCTCCGTCATCGAATAGCTTCGAGAAACTGGAGGACTGCCACGAGCATGTGTGACGTCCGAGGCGAGCAGAAGAGATCGAAGGCGTGTTGTGCGCCGCCGAGCTCGGCATAGACGACCGGTGCCTTGGACGTCTCTCGCAGTTGGTCCGCGAAGTATCGCGCCTCTTCGACCGGGGCAAGCGTGTCCCGGTCTCCGTGAATCACGAAGAAGGGCGGCGCATCCGGATGGATCTGCTCGATGGGGGAGGCACGCCGGAACTTTTCGGGCTCTTCGTCGCGAAATGCTTTCATGATCTGCGCCTCGAGCCTGCGATACCAAAACGGGAGCCGGTTCGTCCCTAGCCTGCTCGTGAAGTCGTAGACGCCGTAGATCGGTACGGCCGCCTGTAACGAAGTGTCCGCTTCGCCGAACCCGGGCTGGTAGTCCGGGTCATTGGCGGTCAACGCCATCAGCGCAGCGAGATGTCCTCCGGCCGAACCGCCGGTGACGGCAATGAAGTTGGGATCGATCCGAAAATTCTCAGCATGGTCGCGAATCCACGCAAGGCCCGCCTTGAGATCGATCAAGTGATCGGGAAATGTAGCCCCCGGGCTGAGCCGGTAGTTGAGGTTGAAGCAGACCCAGCCATTGGCCGCGAGATGAGACATCAACGGCCAGCCCTGTTCGCGCTTGTCGCCCATCACCCAGGAGCCGCCGTGAATCTGCATGATCGCGGGCCGCTTGGCACCGTCTTCGGCGGGTGCCACGACATCGAGCTTGAGAACCGTCCCCGACACGCGCCGGTACACGATGTCACGGGTCACCTTGACCCCGCGGCGCCTCTTGTAGAAAGGCAGGATGACGTGTCGACGTGGCACGCGCTTCTTGTCGCGAACCGCCTCGAGGCCTTCGAGCGCCGCATCGAAAGTCTTCCGGGCACGATTTCCGTCGGCGAACAGCACGAGAAGCCCCAACCACGAGCCAAACGTGATGATCAGCCCTGCCCATCCGGGCCACGCGGCGAGGGCCCCGAGCTCGACGAACGCCAGCGTGGCAATCGACTGCCAGAAGACGTGATGAATCGCGAGCTCCGCCGTCAGCCATGAGCCGAAAAAGCTCGGCATGAACAACGCCGGGACACGGCGCACCGGGACGAACGCATTGGCCGTGAAGACCGCGCCGATCGCGCTGACGGCCAAGAATGCCCAAGCTATCGTCGGTACGCCGAGAATCACCGGGGCGTCGTTCTATGCTTTCCGCCGAAGAAAACGGCTGAGGAGTGGCCGCGGGTTTTCTATCGCGAGCGCGTCGAGCGTGCCCTGCATGATGGAAGTGATCTCTCGGTAGCATTGCTCGAGCACGTCGGGGTCGCCGGCGCTCTCCGGACCGAAGTGGCTCCAATCGAGCGGATCGCAGACTTGCACGGTGATCTTTGCGGGGAGCGGTACCCCCGGCGTGGCAGGGGTGGAGATCCCCCACGGGAGCTGAAAGAGCAGGGGCACGCCATCCATGCGCACCTTATCTAGGCTCAGGAGCTTCGCGAACCGCTCGCCCCGTGTCAGGATGATCGTAGTTTCGTGTCCGCCGTGGCCGACCACCGGCACCACTCGGACGCCCGCCTCGAGCGCGAGCCGGATGAAGCCCTTTCGGTCGTGGAACACGATCCGGTTGCGGTCCTTCCACGGCCGAAACACTTCGTAAGTCCCGCCCGGATAGAGCAGCACCGAGCGGCCCCTGCCGAGGGCAGCCTGCGCGTTGTCCATGCTGGCCGGCATTTGGCCGATTTTTCGCATCAGCTCGCGCCATCCGGGCAGGCCGTAGATACCGTCGAACGCCAGGCCCATCAGTGGGTCTTCGAAACCTCGTGTGCGATACCATGCCGCATACACCGCGCTGGTGTCCGGCGTGATGATCCCACCGGAGTGGTTCCCGATCAGCAGGACGGGGCTTTGGGGGACACGGTCCATGCCGCGGACCTCTGCGCCGAAGTAGCTGCCGAACAGCTCCATCTTCGGAACGAGCTTTCGCATGAACTCGGGATCGAATTGCTGCGCGGGCTCTTGGAGATGAGCCTCGGTGGTTTCGGCCCATTTGTTCCAGAGCCCGGTCTCCATGAAACGCTGTACGGCCTTCACTACACTCGGCGGCAGTTTCTGCTCGAGATTGTTGGGTTTGTGAGCCATCGGTTTGCTCCAAAATAGTACATGTTCTACTTTCGATCGACTGGAGAAGGCATGGTCGGTCGAGGTGTGTGGTCGGGTCTGGTTCATCGGTTGTTTCCATGGCGTGCGCCTCTCTCCTCCGGGGGTCCACGACGGCGCGGCCGCAGACGCGCGCGCCCCGCAAGAAAGGACGCTGCCGCGAGCATCCGCCTCGCCCGCAGCAATGCCTACACGGGGCTCGCGCGCCTCACGGGACGCTCCGTCGATCGCTTGTTCCTGGCGGCCATGAGCCGGCCGCATCGCTACCCAGGGGCGGGCGACCTAGAGCGAGTCGGAAAAGAAATCGCCGCTGCCCACGCTCTGTATCGCGCCGGCCGGCCGGCAGCACCGAGCGCGTTCCATACGGCTCCGCCGCTGCTCACGTCCCCGTCGATCGAGCCAGCCTGGCATCCTTCCATGCGCTTCGAGTGGCTGTCTTTCGAGAGCGGTTATTCCCCTCCTCCCGATGACCCGGCCGCAGAGAGGTGGAACGGCTACGACCGCAATCACGTCGCTCACGCATGGATTGCGCGCCACAGTGGCCGGGAGCGGCCTTGGCTGATCTGCCTGCATGGCCTCGGCACGGGCGGCCCCTACGCGGACTTTGCCGGGTTCCGAGCCGAGATGCTCCACCACGAGCTAGGGCTCAACCTCCTGATGCCGGTGCTTCCGTTGCATGGTCCTCGCAAGCCCGCGTCGTTGCCGGTCGCCTCGCTCTTGTCCTTTGACCTTCTCGACGCGTTCCATGGTGTATCTCAAGCCCTGTGGGACACGCGCCGTTTGATTCAATGGGCGCGCGCCCAGGGCGCCACCAGGATCGGGGTGTACGGTCTATCGATGGGCTCTTACGTCGCTGCCTTGCTTTCAGGTCTCGATGACGTCGACCTCGTGATCGCTGGCATTCCGGTTTGTGACATTCCGGATTTGTTCGTGCACCACGCTCCGGTGGACCAACGCCAAGAGGCCGAGGACAAAGGCGTGCTCGGCGTCCACACGCGAGAGCTGTTTGAGCTCGTGTCGCCCTTGTCCGTCACGCCTCACACGAAGCTCCAGAACCGCTTCATCTTCGCCGGAAGCGACGACAAGGTCTCGACCCCCGAGCAGGCCGAGCGGTTGTGGGAGCATTGGGGGCAACCGGGCATTCGCTGGTTCGCCGGCGGCCACGTCAGCTTCTTCTGGTCGTCCGAGGTGGCTCCTTTCGTCGATCATCGCCTTCACAGCGCCGGCTTTGCCGTCCTGGACCACTGAGGCCGGGCATGGAGCGGCTCACGGGGCAAGATGCTTCGTTTCTCTACATGGAGACCCCCAGTGTGCACATGCACACGCTGAAGGTCGCGATCATCGACCTGCCGATCAAGATTCCGTACGCCGACGTGTTCGACCTCGTACGCGTCTCCATGGAGAGCAAGCTCCACCTCGTGCCTCGGCTTCGGCTGCGGGCGGTCGCGGTGCCCGGTGGCTTGCATCACCCGGTCTGGGTTAGCGATCCGAATTTCAACATTGGGCGCCATCTCTATCGCGCGAAGATCGCGGAGCCCGGTGGAGCTCGCGAGATGGACCAAGCGATCGCCGAGATCGCCAGCCTACAGCTGCCGCGCGATCGGCCGCTTTGGGAGACCTGGTTACTCGAAGGTTTGGCCGACGGCGGCGTCGTTCTCGCGACGAAGATCCACCACAGCCTCGCGGATGGCATCGCGTCGGCCACCATGTTGGCGAAGGTCATGAGCATCGATGCCGACCACGATGATTTGAGCGGACCGAACCCCTCCTGGGTGCCGGAGTCTATTCCGTCCCCGCGTACGCTCCTCAAAGATGCGGTCCGCGACCAGCGAGAACAGCTTGGTATCCTCGGGCCGCTCATCAAACGAACGGTCCACGGAAGCATCAACGTGCTGAAGAACGTGAAGGAGCGCGAGATCGACGTTCCGTACCCCTTCAAGACGCCCCGCACGGTTTTCAACCGCGCGCTCTCTCCACGGCGCTCGTTTGCTTCCACCTCGCTGCCGCTCGCGGACTTCAAGGCCGTGAAGAATGCGGCGAATGTCACCATGAACGATGTCGTCTTGGCGACCATTGCAGGCGCGCTCAACCGGTTTTTCGACGAGCGCGGTGAGCACCTGTCCCGGCCGCTCATCGCGAGCGTTCCGATGGCAGTCGAAACGCCCGGGACTGTGCCCCGAACGACCGGGAATCGTGTTGCCAACCTCTTCACATCCCTCTGTAACGACGTGACCAATCCGCTCATACGTTTGCAGATGATTCACGCCGTCACCTCGCAGTCGAAACAGGTCCAGACGCAGCTAGGGTTGGACACGCTGCTCGATTGGTCCGAGGCGGCGCCGGCAGTCCTGTATCGGTGGATCTTGCGGGCTTACTCGGTTTCGAAGCTGTCTGATTACCTGCCCCCGCCGGCAAACCTCATCGTTTCCACCGTTCGCGGCCCCGATCATCCGCTCTACGTCGCCGGCGCACGCCTGCGGTCGATCTACTCGGTTGGCCCTGCGATCGAAGGAATCGGCCTCAACATCACGGGATGGAGCTACTGCGGCGAGCTGGCCTTTGCCCTCATCGCCGATGCGGACGCCGTCCCCGATCCCCACCCGATTACCGATGCCCTCCCAGCCGCGCTATACGAGCTCAAAGAAGCAACCAGCGTCGGGCCAGCGAGCAGAGGAATGTCCCCATGAGCCATCCGACCATTGAGGCTTGGCACGAGCTAGTCCGAGAGCGAGACACGACTGGTCTAGACGACATCCTGGCCGAGGATACCGTGTTTCATTCGCCGGTCGTGCACACGGCGCAGAAGGGTAAGCGACTCACGAAGCTCTACTTGAGCGCGGCGATGATGGTGCTCGGTAATGGCAAGTTCTCCTACGTTCGCGAAGTCGTCGGCGAGTCCGACGCGGTTCTCGAGTTCACGGCCGAGGTCGATGGCATTCACATCAACGGCGTCGACATGATCCACTGGAACGCTGACGGCAAGATCGACGACTTCAAAGTGATGATTCGCCCGCTCAAGGCGGTCAATCTGCTGCACGGGCTGATGAAGCAGATGCTCGCACGAACGGCCTAGGATTAGCCGAGCGTCGAAAGCTTGTCGCGGTGCTTCGCCTGCAGAGCGTTGTAGTCGTCCTGGGTGAGACTCAGCGCCTTGGCGATCCGGCGGAGCTGGGTCTGCTCGTCGTGTTTGAGCACGTGGTCGGCGACGGCCATCTCGATGAGGACCTCGAGGACCTCGAGGCGGAGCGCTCGATCCGCGAGCTCTCGGAGGTCGCGCGTCCAGTCGTGATCGCCGAGCAGCGCCACATGGCTAATCTGGTCGGCCAAGAGCCCGCAGATCGCATCGACGCCTGCCTGGCTGAGCCCGTGCACCCGACTGAGCTCTTTTTGAATCGCGGCTTCTTCCTCGGTCGAATAGTGGCCGTCCGCATAGGCGACCTTGGCGAGCAACCCAGCGACCGCCGTCACGATGCGTCGCGTCGCGTCGTCGGCGTTCGCCAGATACTGCTCGACGATGACCGCGAGACGGTCCCGCGCCTCGGGACTGAGCTCCGTGGATTTGTCTTTTCGTTGGAAGATCATCGCGATGTCTGCTCTTCTTCGGGCTTATACGCCACGGCTGCAGAGGAAGGTCCAGCGAGTGGAATGATCTCGAACCGCGTGAAGCCCGCTTCGGTACACCATTCCTTGAAATCGGCACCACTGTAGTCGAACGCGTCGCCGAATTCGATCAGCATGTTCAACGACATCAGGAGCCCGAAGGCGTTCTCTCGACGCGCGTCGTCGATGAGCGCCTCCACGACGATGAATGCGCCCCCGGGCGGCAAGGCGTCATACGCGAGCTTGATCAGGTGCTTCTTCTTTTCGAGGTTCCAATCGTGAAGAATCATGCCCATCGTGATCACATCGGCTTTTGGAAGCGGGTCTGCGAAGAAATCGACGACCGCGGTCGTCACCCGATCGGAGAGGCCTGCCTGTTCGATCCTTCGCTTGGCGATCTGCTCCACTGGGGGGAGATCGGCGGAGACACATCGCATGTGCGGGTTCGCTGCGGCGACCATGCAAGCGAGCTGGCCGGTTGCGCCCCCTACATCGCACAGGGTTTCGTATTCGGAAAAATCGAAATTTTCGGCCAGTGCCTTGAAGTTGCCGGCAGAGACGCCTGCCATCGCGTTCATGAACTGCTCGAGCTGCTCGGGCGCCGAGTACAGCTTCGCAAACATCGGCTCGCCCGTGTCCTTGATTTCGTTTTGGGGCTTTCCGGTCTTGAGGGCTTCGGAGAGGTTTCCCCAGAAGCGATAGAGGCGGTCGCCGGCCATCTCGAGAATGCCGCCTAGGTATTGAGGGCTCCTCTTGTCGAGAAACACGGCCGTCTCCGGTGTGTTCGCATAGAGCGCCCTCGGTCCCTCGCCCTCTCGCTCGAGAAGTCCGAGCGCAACGAGCGCGTCCGGGAAATCCGGAATTGCGCGCTGATGAAGACCGAGCGCTCTGCGGATGCCGTCACCGGTCAGCGTCCCTCGCCCGAGATGGGTGAACAGCTCGAGCTCCACCGCCGTCAGGAGCGTGCGAGAGCCGAAAAAGCCCATGCCAATCTGCATGATGTGGGAGGGATCGAGCTCGGGCTTGGGCATGGTTACTTCCTTTCTTCTTCGCCCGTGGGAAGAGCTCCATCCTTCGAGTGCAGACCCGTTTGGGCCTTGGCTCGGGTCAACAGTGCATCACCGACGTGAATGAATGCAAGCAGCGCAAAGAACGGCCCCGCGACGAGCACACCTTCCATTCCCCTCTGCATGACCGCTGGTACGAGCGTGCTGAGGAACAACGCCCAAACGAAGGCGGCCCCGATGATCTCGAGCACGGCGTACGTACGGTAGCCGAGATAGAAGTCCCCGAGGCCTGGAAAGAACAGTGACCGTAGCGCCGCTTTCCTCGGGCTCTTGAACTTCTCCCCGCAGTTTTCACAGGTGGGCGGTGCACCCTCGATTGCGGTGAAGCAATGGGGGCAGAGATTCTGCCAGCCCCCTCGGTTGATGGCGGTCGATTCGAGAAGACCCCTGAGCTGTCGGGCTTCCGATCGCTTGACGCCGTGGAACATCAGCTGCTCGCGGCCGGTACGAATGAAGATGTAGCTGTTGCGGCCCGAGGTCGCCCGGATGCGATCGAGTGGAAGCTGATTTGCAAACATGCGGGGGCGTTGCTTCGAGTCGGTGTGGATCAACAACACCCGGCGGTCGGTGAGCACCAGCGTCGTGCGATTCGCAAACGGGTTCATCGACCCTGCCGTCAGCAGCCACCAGGTCAGCTGCCGCACACCGTTGGTCGCGAAGCGCACCACCTCGAGTGGATGGAGCACGCGCCTCAGCACCGGCTCGGCCTTGTGAAGCATCTCGGCACGCTTCCGGTCGCGCCGGCTCACGCGGCCGCTGCTGGCGTCTGGAAACATCTCGCTGAATCGGACCGCGATCGATACGGGCAGGAGCGCTTTGAGCTCCTCCTCTGGTGGACCCCCCCTCGGCATGCGCAGCGCGAAGCCTAGCACGCCGCCGCCGCCCTCATTCAGTGCTGCTCAAAACGTCAGGATGATGCTAGCCTTCCACCGGACGCGTTTTTCGGGGGATGTGAAGATGGTAGTTCCGTTCTTGGTGGCGGTGATGCTTCTGCTGGCCGCCAATCTGATCATGACGTTCGTGCTCGTTCAGCGAAGGGCGAGCGATTCGGCTGCACGGGTCCAAGCCGAGCTTGCGGCGCGGGCCGAAACCGCCGACGTCCTCCGCGCCGAGCTCCGCGCCTCCCGTGAAGAGGCCTCCGCCACGGGGAGTGAGCTTCGTCAGGAGGTCTCTCGCACCCACCAGGCCAGCACCGAAACCCTGGTCAAGACGATCTCCGAAATCGGCCAGTCGCAGAGCACCAGATTCCAATCGTTCACCTTGCAGCTCAAGGCGCTCACCGACTCGAATCAAGCGGGGCTCAAGCACCTTCAGGAGACGGTCGACGGCCGGCTTCAGGAGCTCCGCCAAAGCAACGAGCGCAAGCTCGATCAGATGCGCGAGGTGGTCGACGAAAAGCTCCAGAGCACTCTCGAGAAGCGGCTCGGCGAATCGTTTAGGCTCGTCGGTGATCGTCTCGAAGCGGTCCAAAAAGGCCTCGGTGAGATGCGAAGCCTCGCGAGCGGCGTTGGCGACCTCAAGAAGGTGCTGACCAACGTGAAGACACGCGGCACCTGGGGCGAGGTTCAGCTCGGCGCGCTGCTCGAACAGATCCTCACGCCGGAGCAATTCGATCGCAACGTGAGGACTCGCCCCGATTCGCGTGACATCGTCGAGTTTGCCATCCGGCTCCCGGGAGCGAGCGACGATCCCGCGCAGTGCGTGTGGCTTCCGATCGACTCGAAGTTCCCGCAGGAAGACTACCTCCGGCTCGTCGAGGCGAGCGACAACGGGGATGTCGCTGCCGTCCACCAGGCGCAGAGCGCGCTGATCCGTTCCATTCAGGACTCCGCGAAAGACGTGAGCGCCAAGTACCTGAACCCACCGATGACCACCGACTTTGCGATCTTGTTTTTGCCGACCGAGGGCCTCTACGCCGAAGCGCTTCGCCATTCAGGTCTGGTCGAACGTCTCCAACGGGAACATCGTATCGTCGTCGCGGGGCCGACCACGCTAGCGGCGGTGCTCAGCAGCTTGCGCATCGGGTTTCGCACCCTCGCGATCGAGCAGCGTTCGAGCGAGGTTTGGAAGGTGCTCGGCGCCGTGAAACACGAGTTCGGCAAGTTTGGGGACGTGCTACAGAAGGTGAAGCGCCAGCTCGACAGCGCGGGACGCACGATCGATGAGACCGGGGTCCGAACCCGTGCCATGGAACGAAGTCTGCGCTCCGTCGAAACGCTTCCGGCCGAGGCCGCCGTGGCCCTGCTGGACCTCGCCGCCGACGAGCCGGTCGACCTTCTCGAAGCGAAGGGGCTCGACCCCAAGGAGGAAGACGGCGCGGCCTAGCAGGTCAAAGCGACGCTAGTCGCCGATGCTGAGGAGCGCGATCACTGGAACGCCTGCGCTGCGGCTTGCCACGAGATCGACGCGGATCCGCATGTGCCAGCCGCGATGCTCGTCGGGATCGAGCAGGATCTGGGTGAGCGTCCATTCCGATTCGGATCGCTCGATCTTGAGCTGCGCGCTGTTGCGGGCATCGGGGCCGATCTGGATGGCGTCGTATTCGGCCCAATAGCGCGTGAGCGCGTTCGAGAGCCGCTCGGCGTCCCACTCGTTGCCTTCGGACCCCTCGGACAACGCCTCCGCCGCCCGATCGTACTGCTTGAACGCCAGGAATCGAACGATCTTCCAGACGGCATTGCGCACCATCGTGGTGAATCCGCGCTCGTCCCGGGTGATGTCGACCGCCTCGTCGTCGTCTCGCTCGACCGGTGCGACCCCATCTTCCCGAGGAGACTGCAGCTGCTCCCACTCGTCGAGCAGGCTGGCATCGACCGAACGGACAGTGAGCCCGAGCCAGTCGGAAACGTCGTAGAGCTCGTCGGTTTTCGCGGATTCTGGGACCGTCTGGACGAAACCTTTGTACGCATCGGTGAGATAGCGAAGCAGAACCCCCTCCGAGCGTTGAAGGCCGTACTCCTTGATGTACTCGACGAAGCTCATGCCGAGCTCGTACATGTCGCGAGCGATCGATTTCGGCCGAAGCACGTCGTTGCCGACCCACGGGTGACGCTCGGAAAAGACCTCGTAGGTAGCGTAGAGAAACTCCGCGTTGGGCTTGGGATACTCGATCTTGTCGAGCTCGGCCATGCGCTCGTCGTACTCCATGCCCTCTGCCTTCATCTGAGCGATGGCTCGAGACTTTAGCGCATCGGTCTGGCCGTAGAGAACCGCCGAGGGGTCTTCGAGCGTGGCTTCGACCAGAGTCAGAACATCCAGAGGGTAACCCGCATCTTCGCGATCGAGCACGTCGACCGCTTCGACGACGTAAAGGGAGAGTGCCTGGTTCAAAGAGAAGTCCAGTTGGAAGTCCTCGTTCACCCTAGGCCGGCCCGGGCCGAGCTCGACCACGCCTGCATCCCGCAACGACCGGATCATCGAGATCGCGTTTCGCGCATGCTGCCGCTTGGCGCTCGGCCCCTCGTGACTGCTCCGAATGAGCTTCCGCAGCGCGCGGCACCCGTCGTCCACCCGCTCGAAGAGATTGAGGATCATCGCATTGCTCACCCGAAACTGCGAGGTCAGCCGTTCGGGCTGTGATTCCTGGAGCCGCGCGAACGTCTCGGCGTCCCAGTGCGCGTAACCCCGCTCCGGCGGTTGCCTCATCTTGAGCTTTCTGAGCTTTTTCGGGTCACCGGTAGCCTTCGCACGGAGCTTCTTGTTTTCGATGGCGTGCTCGGGCGCCTGTGCGACTACGCTGCCGAGCGTGTCGAAGCCCCGGCGCCCTGCGCGCCCTGCAATCTGCTTGAAGTCCCGCACGGTCAGCACTTTGGTCTTTTCGCCGTCGTACTTGCAGAGCTTGGTGAACAACACCGTACGAATCGGAACGTTCACGCCGACGCCGAGGGTGTCCGTTCCGCAGATGATCCGGAGCTTCCCCTCCTGCGCGAGTCGCTCGACGAGCCGCCGGTACCGCGGCAGCATCCCGGCGTGATGCACGCCAACCCCGTGGTGTAAGAACTTCTTGAGCTCTTTGCCAAAAGGCGTGTCGAAACGCGTTTCGCGAAGCTCCTCTTTGATCGCTACCTTGTCATCCTTCGTGAGGAAATCGATGCTCATGAAGCTCTGCGCTTGCTCGGTCGCCGCGCGCTGCGAGAAGTGCACGACGTAAATGGGCGCTTTGTCGGCCTCGAGCAGCTCGACGACCGTGTTCTGCAACGTCTCTTCGCTGTAGGAGAAGTCGAGAGGCACGGGTCGCTCCGAGCTCGTCACCAGCACGGTGGGCACTCCCGTCAAGTCCGTGAGGGCCTCCTCGAACACCCGGGTCTCGCCAAGCGTTGCGCTCATCAACAGGAACCGCGCTTGGGGGAGGCAGAGCAATGGGGTCTGCCAGGCGACCCCGCGATCTCGGTCCGCGTAGAAATGAAACTCGTCCATCACCACGCCGTCGACCTTCGCTCGCTCGCCTTCCCGGAGCGCGAGGTTCGCCAGGATTTCGGCCGTGCAGCAGATCACCGGGGCATCTCGGTTGACGGTCGCATCACCCGTCATCATCCCCACTCGGCGCGGCCCGAGGACTCGACACAAATCGAAGAACTTCTCGCTCACCAGCGCCTTGATGGGCGCCGTGTAGAACGAGCGCTCGCCGAGCGCGACCGATCGAAAATGGGCCGCCAGCGCGACCAACGACTTGCCCGACCCCGTCGGGGTGTTGAGAATCACGTTGTTGCCGACGAAGAGCTCCATCACCGCTTCTTCCTGGGCGGGGTAGAGCGTGAGCCCCTGGTCTTTGGCGTACGCGAGGAACCGCGTCAGGAGCGTGTCGCCATCGACGCGCTCATCCAGGTCATCCAAGTAGTGGTCGAGCCCGCTCATGGCGAAAAAGGGAAGCCGGTCGACATCTTACGATGTCGACCGGCCTCTAGGTACGGGCTCCACTAGGTGGGGGAGGTCGAAGCGGGCGTCGTGTCCCCGGAACGCTGGTTTCGCCTGACTTCGGGTGGGATGGTGGGCTCACCCTGGTCTGCGTTCCGGATCATCGGGTGCCCGCCTCGCACCGAATGACATGGGAGAACCTACCTCCGCGCCGCGCATCGCCGGCGACAAAAGACGGCACCGAATGCGCCACGATTTGTCATATTTCACCCCTGAGGCTTGCAATTACGGGGTCTGTGTGGATCGATGGACGGTCCGTGGGCGAGCCATCTGGCAAAGCAGCGATCAGCAACGGCCTCCGAGTCTCGGGTGCCTGGACTCGGGGCGTGGTCTACACGTTTCGGAGGCTAGGGCTCGATGTCGAGGCGCTGTGCAAGGCCATCGGCATCGACCTCGAGGCCTTCACGGACACCGCCGGCCGGCCTCCGCGTGACTCCTTGGGCCGGCTGTGGCGCGCGGGCCTGGCCGCCAGTGGAGATCGCTTTCTCGGCCTCAGCGCTGCCGAAGTCTGGGAGGTGCGGGCCGATCACCTCGTCGTTTTGCTTCTGACCAGCGCCGAGTCGATCGGCGAGGGGCTCGAGGCGAGCATGCGCTACCAGGAGCTCCTTTCGCAGGGGCGGGTGGTGACACTGGGCGAGCACCCCGACTATCACGCCATCCAGCTCAACAAGATCGAGCACGAGCTGCCGATCACCGCGCACGAGGTCGAGTTCACGGCCGTCATCATCATGAAGATGCTGCGCTTTGCGACCGACAACCGGTTCGAGGCGCACGAGGTCCAGTTCGAGCATCCCTATCGCGGGCAGATCCAGAAGTACACACACGCCTTCGGCTGCTCGGTCACGTTCGGGCACGAGCGGACGATGATTCTGGCCGACGATCGGTCGTGGGGCCTTCCCTTGGCGCACGGGAACAGTGTGCTGCACGGGCAGCTCCGAACCATGGCTGGAGAGCTTCACGCCGAGCTCGACCATCATTCATTCATCGACACGGTTCGTGATCGCATCAAGCGTCTTCTTCCACGCGGACAGTCCAGCATCGAGGCGGTGGCGTCAGAGCTTCGCATGACGCCGCGCACGCTGCAGCGGCGCCTCCAAGAAGAGGGGACGTCATTCCGCGCACTGATGGATGCAACCCGCAAATCGATTCTGGTCGCGTCCTGCGAGCGCAAGCAAACCCCAAACGAGATCATGCGGCACGCCGGCTACACGAACCCGCGTAGCTTCCGGCGCGCGGTCAAGCGCTGGAACTTGCCCGACTTCCCATGATGCACACCCTCGTGCGCTTGCGCCTCCTTGCGGCGCTCTCGTTGGTGTTTGCCGTCGGCTGCTCGGCCCTCGGCCTTTCAGGCACGGGCTCGCGCATCCTCGATATCGTGAAACCGAAGATCTCCATTGCCGCCGTGAGGCTGGCCGAGATGCCCTCCAATCGCGAGCTCGCCAGTTACTACTGCGCTCAGTACGTGAGCCCGCTCCTGTGCCGCGCGTTCGGCCCCGTACCTACGACTGCGGACATGAGCTTCGCGTTCGACGTGGAGCTCGAGATGGCCAATGCCAATTCCGTGCCGCTGCCGCTCGTGCAGACCTTGTTTGCGTTCACCGCCTTTCCCGAGGCGCAGGGCAAACAGAATCTCGGGACCGTCTGTCTGAGCTTCTGCGAGGACCCCAACAACTGCAAGCAGGATGCGAACGCATGCACGTCGAGCGAGCCCGAGATCCGGGACGCCCGCGATTTTGCGAACGCGGCAACGGGTTTCTTGATCGCCACGGCGGTGGGCGAGAAGCGATTCAGCGATTTGCGCATTCGCACGATCCCGCCCAACGACCGAATGAAGATGGTTGTCCGCCTCGGGCTCGATCCCGTACAGATGGTCCGGCTGATCCGCGAGCTCGCCAAAGGGGAGCTCGAACGGGTCAAGAAAGGCCAGATGCCCGAGCTCGTGATCCCCTACGAAATCGAGGGCACCGCCTGGGTAGCGGTCGAGTCGTTCGGCCGCCTCGCGACGGGCTTTGGGCCCGCCGCGGGGCAATGGCGGCTCGAGCGCAATTGACGTCCCGTTTCGTTTAGGGCGCCGGGTCCTGCGTCAGCGTGAAAGTCGCCTCGCTGGCGCACGGGAGACCGTTGAACCAAACGAGCACGGGGTCAGAACAGGCATCCGCCCGCACGGTGCTGACGTCTGCTTCGTCGTGGGTCCATGTGACCTGCACGGTAGCGTTCTGGTCCAGGCTGACGCTCGGGTCGCTGAGCTCGATCCTGAAGGCGTCGTTGAGCCGAACGACGCAGCCGTCCTCCGCCTCAAACTGGTCGTCGTCTCGGGTGCCGGTGAGCAGTACGACATCGGCGGTGGGGACATAGCTATCGGTCGAACCTTGAAGCGCGGTTGCCGGATTTGCCGTCGGATCTGCGTCGATCAGCAAAACGTCGCTTCCTTGGATCGTTAGTTCGAACGATAGTGGTTGGTCCACCAGGAAAGCGGGATCGCAATCATCGCCCACAATCGTCAGGCCGGGGGTCGTCCAGAGGAGCGGCCCGATGATCGGCGTGCCACCAGTGCCTCCCGTGCCGTCGAGGCTCGTCGAATCACAGCCGACGGCCAGTCCCAACATCAATGCAATGCTCAAGAATACTCTCTTCATGATCGATCCCTCCGCTAATTCCCGTAACGACTACGAACACCCGTGGTCGGTTTCCCTTGTTCCTCGGCTTGCTTCACCGCTTTGGGCTTTTCCGCAGCCTTCTTCGCGGCCGCGGCCTTCTTCTTATTGGCCGCGTCGGCAGCCTTCGCAGCAGCCGCCGCCGCTTCGGCTTCCGCAGCTGCGGCGGCCTCGGCGTCAGCTGCAGCCTTTTCTGCCGCGGCTGTTGCAGCGGTCAGGTCGCTCATGCACTTCTCGGCCGCGCCCTTGAGCTCGCCGAGCTGCGCTTTCTGCTTTTCGAGCGTATCCGCGAGGGCCGTCTTCAGCGCGTCCAGCGATTCGACACTCACTTCGCCTTCGAGCGAGGGAACGTCGAAGCTCATGTCTTTCGACTTGATCACCGCGGCTTCGCCTTTGACTTTCGCTAGATCCGCCTGGCAGGTCTCGATTTGACCGACCAGATTGGACAGCTCCTCGTTTTGCTGGCGCACCATATCGGCTTGTCCCGACGTGAGCTCTTGGAGCGCCTTGACTGCGGCGTTGTCTTTTTGACAGCCGAGCATTCCGGTCACGACCAAGAGCGCGGCCACTAGGGCCAGAATCGATTGCTTCATCTTCACAGGTTCCTCCATTTCGCGTCGCCACATGCAAGGGCGAGCTGGTCGAGATCCTCGTACCAACGAATCGCCAGCCTTCGCCCCGTTTCCCCACTCGAGCTGAGCATTCGTCAGCTACGCGCACGTTCCCATAGCCTAGTCCCCCGCGGGGTCGCAAGGGTTAGTCTGCGCCGTCGAGGCACTCCAAGGCAAATTCATGCATGATTCGGATGCTTTGGATCAAGGCTTCGCGACCTCCGCGGCGGTCCAACCATCGCTGCGGCGCACGGTGAGGCGGTCGCGCTGCTCCTCGGTGGCCTCATCCCATCGCCGCTTGGCCTGCTCTGCCTTAGTCCTGATCTTCGCGCGCTTCCAATAGACCCATTCGGTACAGTCGCGGAGCTCCTGCCTGGCAGGGGTGACCTCGCGCACTGCCCCCGGAAACACCTCGAGCGGCTGGTCTTCGCGCCTGACCACCTCGATCTCCACCGGGCTCTTCACGTTGACCCGCATTTGGAGGTTGACGACATAGGTCTTTCCCGAGCTGAGCTTGGCTTGCATCAGCTGGATCGTCGGCGGCGCCGTCCCGGTGATCACCATCAGCATGTGCTTGCCGGGCCACATCGGGGCGGCCACCTGCCACCCGTCGTCGATCATCGCCACGCAGCGTCCGGCTTTGTCGACCACTCGAATGGTCACCTCGCTTGCCTGCCGGCGGCGGGGACGCGAAAATACCAAGAGCGCCTGGTCGGGCGGCGCCGCATGGGGAGAGGCGAGGGTTTGGGGGATCTGCGCCTCGGACCGTGCTGCCCCTAGCAGCGCCAGCACGAGGATGGCGAGCGGCACGAAATTCCGATTCGCTGCGATCTGCCGCATGTGATCTATCTCGCATGTCGTTGCCTGCGCATCCAGCCGGTCTCCTCGGTTCCGCTGCATTTTCTAGGAGCCCGGGGGATCGGTGCAGTCTCACCGGCAGGCGCCTGCGTTTTTGGCAATACTGGATCCGTGCGCACGTCAGAGGTGGGGAGCCGGGCGCCTACGCTACCGGCGGTCTCGGAGAGTCAGATGCCGCGGATTGGGGATGTCCTCGATGCGAAGTTCCGCATCACCGGGGTTCTCGGGTCGGGCGGAATGGGGTGCGTGTACCTCGCAGAGCACACCTCGATCAAGCGGCCGGTCGCCCTGAAGCTGCTTCATCCCGAGGTCGAAGGCATCGATGAGGTCAACCTTCGCTTCGAGCGCGAGGCCTTTGCCATCGGGCGCGTCGACCACCCCAACTGCGTCAACGTATCGGACTTCGGGCGTCTCGCAGACGGCACGCTCTACATGGTCCTCGAGGTCTTGGACGGTGTGCCGCTCTTCGACCTCCTCGAGCGCGAGCACCGCATCGAGTGGAAGCGGGCGCTACACATCGGCCGGCACGTGCTCAGTGCGCTCGCATGCGCGCACGAGGCCGGCGTCGTTCACCGAGACGTCAAGCCGGAGAACGTCATCCTGGTCGAGCAGGACGGCGACCCGGACTTCGCGAAGATCCTCGACTTCGGAATCGCCAAGCTCTTCGATGGCGCAAACCTCCCGAGCGATGACCCACGATTGACTCAGCTCGGCGTGACGATCGGCACGCCGACCTACATTGCGCCGGAGCAGGCGTTTGGTCAGCCGATCGACTCCCGCGCGGACCTCTACTCGCTCTCGGTCATGCTCTTCGAGATGATCACCGGGGTGCCGCCTTTCGATGCCGAGGAGGTGGTCGCGCTACTCAGCATGCATGCATCCGCCGAGGTGCCTGCGTTTCGCAAGGCCGCGCCCGACGTGTGCGCGCCGCGGGAGGTCGAGGCGCTGATTCGCCAGGGGCTAGAGAAGAACAAAGACGATCGCGTGGCAAGTGCGGCGGAGTACATCGAACGGATCGACGCGATCCTCCAAAAAGAGGCAGCCTCGCCCGGCGGACTTGCTGACGGCGGATCGGGCTTGCGGGAGATCTCATCGCTCGTCGCCGAAGGCCTGCGCGAGACCGTGGCACCGGCGGTTGCCCGCGTGGTAACCAAGAAGCGAACGCCGAGGCAGATCTTTGGAACTACACTCACGGTCCTCGGGCTGATGGCGGTGCTCGTCTTCGCGTTTGGCAGCAGAGGACCGGACTACCTTCCGACCCGTAATCACCTGCCGATGGTCGCGCCGAAGCACGGCCCCCAGGCGGAGGCGGCCGCCGAGATGCTCGAGCAGGGGCGCCCGAAGGAAGCTGCGGCGTATCTGATCGAGCGAAAAGAAGAGGTACGCGAGGAACCCTATGCGCAGATGGTTCTCGGCCATGCGCATGCGAGCGCGCAGCAAAGCATCCTGGCTCTCGCTGCTTATGAGAAGGCAGTCCTCTTGGAACCGAAGCTCGCCGACGACGAGCTCATGCGCACGAATCTC
This sequence comes from uncultured delta proteobacterium, assembly GCA_963792825.1. Classification (GTDB taxonomy): domain Bacteria; phylum Myxococcota_A; class Polyangia; order Polyangiales; family Houyiibacteriaceae; genus SG8-38. Next base: position 1,584,173 of record CAWBXS010000002.1, read on the forward strand.
GGGCTGATGCTCGACAAGAGGGCGCCCGGCGTCGTCGATGCAGCGGTTGGATTCTTGGGGACGCTGGCCGGCGAGCTCGATGACCGTAGCGCCGAGGACGAGCTCGTGGCGCTCGCATCCTCCGACCCCGTTCTTCACAGGCGGCACCGCGCAATGAGCGTCGCCGAAGAGATCGGTCTCGGCGATCAAGTCGATCGGCTGACTTCCTATCTGCTCGATCTCGAGCAAGGTGAGACCTGCCCGAATCGCAGGGATGCAGTCGCCAAGCTTCGCGCGCTCGGCGACAAGAAGGCGATCCCCGAGCTCAAGGCCGCGCAGAAGCGCATGCACGTCGAGGGGCTGCTCAAGAAGAAGGTCAACACCAACGCCTGCCTCCGAGTGGACGCGACCGAGGCGGTTCGGTACCTCGAGAGCCTTTGAGCTCGAACACGTCGATGCACGGCGCGCTCGTTGGGGCGGCGAAGGGCTCGGTTTGGGTCCGGATTGCAGATGCCGGCGTCCCGACTAGACCTACGGGGTGAGGACCGCGCGCCAATCTCTTTGGGTTTCTCTTGCTTTCTCGCTCATCGTCGTTCTCGAGGCCCTTCGCAGTCCGAGCACCGCTGCTGCGTACGACGCGTCCGCATTCGTTGCACCCAACGAAGAGGCGCTCGTGGTGTTCATTCACAACCTCCGTGATGACGAAAGGGCCGAGTACGTAGTGTTCGACCCGGAAAAGACATGTGTCGCGAGCGTGGGCGGCCGCCAGGCTGAGGTCGTCCCGATGAAGCCTGGGCGATACACCCTTTACGTTGCTGGTTACAACACCGTTCGCATCGAGCTCGACCTCGAGGCCGTACGCACGTACTTCATCCGGCTTCACTCGGTCGATCGATTTGCGACGCGAGTTTCGGACGTCGCGCCTGCTCGCCGGGGCACGGACTCCTACAAGGAAATCAAAACCTGGCTCAGCGGCGCGCAAGTCGCTTTGGGGAGCGACGACCAATGCCGCGGCAAGCCGCTCGGGAAGAAGCTGAGACGAGTCCAAAAAGGCATCTACGAGGCCAACGCCGACTGGAAAGCCGGCGACGACGCCTATCGGGCCAAGTACACCGTGCGCAAGGAAGACGGCCTCACCCCAACCGAGGTGTCGAGGCTCTGATCGTGTCGCGCCGGTTTCTCGAAGAGCTTCTCGCGCATCCAGGAGTCGAAGAGGACCTGAGCCTGCGCTCCAGCTTCGGCGTCATGGCCTTTCACGGCGGCCACCTCGAGGCGTATACCGATCACATTGCGGTCGAAACAGCCTCGCGCTGCGGCGCATCCCTCTACGTCATCCGTCAGCCGCAGAATCTCCGATGGCACATTCCGTCGACGCGTTTCCACCCGGAGCAGTCCCCAAAGCTCCGCGCTTTCTGCAGCCATGTGCGCACGGTGATCACGCTACATGGTTTCCGGCGGAGCCATCTGCAGCGCAGCATTCTCTTGGGCGGGCGGAATCGAGCCCTTGCGGACCTCGTGTCGCGGCATCTGCGGCGTACGCTTCCCGAGTATTTCGTGGAAGGTACGCTTGCCGCGATTCCGAACGGTCTCCGTGGCCTCCACGAAGCCAACCCGGTCAACCTTCCCGTCGACGGAGGCGTGCAAATCGAGCTCCCCCCTGCGATTCGTCAGCAGCACGAGTTCTGGGCCCGCCCCGCGTTCGACCCGCCCGAGCCCCAGCATCACGCGCATCGTGCTGCGCCCGTCCGCCTCGTGCACGGCCTCGCCGATGCCGTGCTCGCGTACCGCAGCTCTAGGGAAGCCGCCACGGACGCCTGAGCGCGTCGTACTCACTTCGGGGAAGGGCGACGAGGACGGCCGCGCCCGGCCGCAGCCACTTGGCAAGGGCTTCGAGCGTGCTCATCGGCATCGCGGTGCATCCCGTCATGCCCCTGTTCGGGTCTTTCCACGCGTGAATGAAAATGCAGCTGCCCGCGCCGGGCTCGACGGGTCGGGTATTGTGCTCGACGACGATCGCCATCGTGTAGAGGTCATCTTCTCGGCGCATGTGCTCCGCGCTCCTCCAGTCGATCGGTGTGTTCGCAGTCGACACGATCTGGTTGTAGTGAAGTGATGCCGGATCATCCACGCAACGAAGCTCGGGCGTCGCCTGCGCATAGGGAAGCGACAACCCCTCGTGCGCCGCGGCGTAGCCGTACGCCTCGCCGATCTCGAACACCCCGGCCGGCGAACGAAGGTCGCCCTCGCGTTTGAGGGGACCAGGCCGCCCCGCCGGCGCCCCGCCCCCGTGAAGCCCGCGCCCCCAGCCATAGCCGCTGCGTCCCAACACCACCTCGATCGGCGGTCCCGACGCCTGCCACTCCTCGCCCGGCAAACGCTCGTAGCGTCGAAGCTCTGCCCGAAAGCCATCCCATTCGTCCGAGACCACCGTCAGGAGCTGGGTTTTCCCTTCTGCAATCGGTACGCTCGCCACAGCGGCCGGCCTCATCTCGGTGGCCGGCGCTGGCTCGGCGCGACAGCCGCCCAACGCGCAGATCAGGACGAGCCAAACCCAACCGCCCCGAAACCCCTTCATCATCTCGGGAGAGAGTATAGTAAGAGGGCTTTGGAACGCTCCAAACCATCTCTCGAGGAGGCGCTACCGTGTCGAACGCCAATCGATTTCGCCACGCCGTCATGTGGCTCGGCGTCGTCCTGCTGGTCGTTGGCGGGCTGGGGTCGCTTTCCGCAGGCCCGCTGAGCGCCACCTCGATCATGGCGCTGAGCTTGGCAGGCGCTCTGCTGCTCCTCGACCTCACCGGCAAACCCGAGCCTCGGTCCACGAAATCCATTGCGGGGTTCGGGCTGCTCATCGTCGCCGTGAGCGCCGCTCTCGTGATGGTCTACGAGCGCCTTTAGCGCTCTGCGGAAAGCTGCCCGAGCTCCTCGACCGTGTACCTCGGTGTGATGTGCTGGGGGCAGTTCGAGTCCCAGGCCTCGATGTGAAACACGATCGCCCGCTCGGGCCGTGCGTCGTAGTCGGGGTCGGCGACGCGCTCCAGGACTTCGCTGTCGCCCTCGACATACTCGGCGCGACCCCAAATCTTGATCCGCTGGCGGTTCGGGTAGTCCATCAGGAAGAGAAACGCTTTGTCGTTTTCGCTCAGGTTGCCGACCGAAATGTACTGGCGGTTTCCCCGGTAGTCGGCGAATGCGAGGCGGCGCTCGTCGAGCACTTTGAGAAATCCCTTTGGGCCGCCGCGGTGCTGGATGTACGGCCGGCCATCGGCCGAGGCGGTGCCGAGGTAGAACGAGTCCCGGGCGGCGATGAATGCTTCGAGCGCTGAAGTGACGTGATCGCCCCAATCATGGCGCGCCATCGCCTTTTCGTACCCGGCGCGTGACCCGCGGGCCTCTTGCGCCGCTTTGACCGCGGGCGTGAACGCCAGGTCGCTGCGATAGGTCGTCAGGGTGTCGGATTTGGGCATGTCGAGATTCTCGCGCGGATTTTGTTCATGAACAATTAGGCAAATTATGGATTTATTGTATATGATTCATGAACAATGGACCGCTTGCTCACGATGGAGGCCTTCGTCCGCGTAGTCGATGCCGGAAGCTTCAGCGCCGCCGCCCGGCAGTGGGGGCGCTCGAAGGCCGTCGTCAGCAAGTACATCAACGCACTCGAAGATCACCTCGGCGTCGAGCTCCTCCGGCGCACCACTCGCTCGTTGAGCCTCACGGAAGCGGGGCGCGCCTACCGCGAACGATGCGCCGACGTCCTCGGCGAAATCGAGGCGCTCGAGGGCTCGTTGCGCGAAGGCGTCGCTGGCCCCCGGGGCCCTCTTCGGGTCACGGCGCCCCCGGGCCTCGCCTCCCACTATCTCGGCATCCTGACCAAGGACTTCCTCGAACGCTTTCCAGAAGTCACCATCGACCTCGACCTCACCCACCGCATGGTCGACCTCGTCGAAGAGAACATCGACGTCGCCATCCGCATCACCGACCCCCGCGATTCGTCGCTGGTCGCTCGCCGCATCGCGCCGGCGCCCATCGTGGCGGTCGCTGCACCGTCGTATTTGCAACGCCGCGGCGCGCCGGAAAAGCCGAGCGATTTGCTTGGGCACGACTGCCTCGTCGACACCAACTTCCGCGACCAGCAGCGCTGGCGTTTTCAAACGCGCGGCAAGACCGAAACCATCACCGTCGACGGCCCGCTCCGCGTCAATAGCCCAGACGCCATCGCGGAGATGGCGGAAGGAGGCCTCGGCATCGCGCTCGTCCCGGAGCTCGTCGCGCGGGAGGCGCTAAGGGCGGGCCGCTTGTGCGAGGTGTTGAAGGGCAGGGTGGCCTTCCACTGGTCAATCCTCGCCGTGTATCCACGGCGCCGGTATCTACCACTGCGCGTGCGAGCGTATGTGGCTCATCTGGTGGAAGCCTTTGGCGACAACGGCAAGTCCTAGATGCCCGCGCCGTCCGTGAAGGCGCGATCGGCCAGTGGGTCGCGCGCAGCGCGTCGGGTGACGCGACCGGCCGCGATGCCGATGATCAGCATGATGAGCGCAAAGACGAGCTGCGGCGCCGTGTCGGGAAGCGCCTCTTGCGCCGTGCTGATCCATTGGTCGGCTTCGCGCACGAGGATGAAGACCGCCATCGTCAGGACGAAGACCGCGAACGCCCTGCGAAGAGAGGCCGGGTTGATCTGATTGGCGAGGCGCGACCCGACGAACGAGCCTGCAATGGCCATCACGGTCACCGCGCCGATGAGGGCGTAGTCGACCTCGACGTGGTTCAGATACCCGAGGAAGCCCGCCATCGTGTTCAGCACGATGACGAACAGCGACGTGCCGACCGCCGCACGCATCGACAGGCCAGCCCAAAGCGTGAGCGCCGGGACGATCAAGAACCCGCCGCCGGCTCCGACGAGGCCCGTGAAGCTTCCCACCGCGAGGCCCTGCACGATCAGCCGGCCCGTGGCTCGTTTGGTCGCGGCGCCGGGGCTCCGCGCTCGCCGTCCTTGCCACATCGCCACCGAGGTCAGGACCATCATGCACGCGAAGAGAAGAAGAAGAAGCGTCCCGTCGAGGAACGCCCCGACGCGACCGCCGAGATATGCGCCCGTCATGCCTGCCGCCCCGAAGAGAAAACCGGTGCGGAAGTCGACGTTTCCAGCGCGCCAGTGGTGCAACACTCCGGACATGCTCGCCGCTCCGACCACCAGAAGCGAGCTTGCAATCGCCTGCTTCGGGTCGAGCCCAAAGACGTAGACCAGCAACGGCACCGTGAGGATCGAGCCCCCGCCTCCGAAAAAGCCGAGAGACACCCCGATGAGGAGGCTCAAGCCGAGACCGAGCGGCGACATTCAGCGCATCTCCCTCTGGAGGCCCGCAGGCATTGAAGCAGCCAGTGTCACCGGGCCGCCGATGCCCGAGGCTTCCGCGTCCGCGACGATGAGCGCGGCATCGACTGGCAAGAGGAACCCCGCCTCGACGGCGCTTTGTGTCGAAGCGCTCACCGCGTCCACGTAAGCCTGCTCGGTCGGATAGAGCTCGGCCAGCTGCGCCTCATCGAACAGCATGGTCGTACCGAAGATACCGCAAAACGATTGACCGCTTTGGCCGAGGCCCGAGAGCACGGCGACCGGGACATCGACGTAATTGGTGCGGATGCCGCCCAGCACGTTCCCCACCTCGTCGAGCTCGAACGCGTCTCCCGCCGGCGTCACCGCGAGGCGCTCGGCCTCGGGCAAGGGCTCACCGGTGGTGATCCATTCGACCAAGCCGTGAAGTCCCGCTTTGAGCACCCAGTGCGCTGGGCCGGCGTTGATCGGCAGCTCGCAGGTGATGACCCCTCCTGCCGTCTGCGTGACCTCGACCACCCTGGCGACCGATGGATCGTCACCGAGGTCGGTGTTGCTGGTCACCAGGCTGTAGACGTCACCATGCGCCGTGCCTGCGACCTCCCACAGCCGAAACATGGCGGAGTCGGGTTGGTTGTCGGGCAGCGAGCTCAGGAGCAACAGATCCGATTCGGTTTGGAACATCAGCACCGGCTGACCCAGATCCTCGCGCACGCGCGCGACTCGCGGTGTGAGCACCGCAGCCTGCGGGTTTTGTGCGAGCTGAGGGCTGCCTCCGCCCCGGCTGTGAATGATGTAGCCATCGAACACGCCATAGCGTGGTCCAAGCGCGTTCACGTACGTCACCAGGCGTCCGGCCGATTGAGATTCACCGACCGCGATGACCCGCTCCACGGCCAGCTCGCCAAGAGGCTTGGTCCCCACGGGGTTTCGGATCGCCTGCGCGGCCTGCGCGTACATGTCGTAGGAAAAGCTGTCGCCCGGGTGAGAGAGCGAGCCGTAGCGCGCCGGGTTCACGGCCTTCAGGTTCAACCCGAAGCCGCCCTCGCGGCCTTCGATGCCGACGATCTGCGCCGACACCCCGACCCACACGTGACCCTCGCGGAAGATCTCGGTGTGCATCGAGCTCCAATCCGGCGCTGCATCGAGGCCCCCGCTCACGTTCAGCCACTCGAAGACCACCGTCCCGCTGAAGGCCGCCGCGTCTTGCGGCCTGTACACGAGAATGCGCGTCTTGTATTCCGCGGTCTCCGCCTGTTCCACCTCCCAGAGCCCATCGCTCTCGAGCGCGCCGACGTTGGTGTAGGACGCCGCAGTCCCCGAGAGGAAATACTCCACCTGCTCGTAGCCGACGTCGGCAAGGTCGATCCCGAGGGTCCCCGCCACGAACGGGTTGCCGTTGCCGGTGATGGGGCCCTCCACGACCGGATTTTCTGGCAGCTCGACGGCGGTGCCTCCGCAGCCCGCGGCCATGGTCATCACACCACACAGAAGGAAACGAAGCGCCGAGCCGGACTCGTTCATGTCCCGCTATGTTCTCCACCTTCCGGCGCGAGTCAATGCTAGTTTCGCCTCGTTCGCGGAACGAGCTCCATGACCGACACGCAACACCGCCTCTCGAAATCCCGCTTCCTCGCCGGTCTTCAATGCCATCGCCAGCTTCATTGGCGCGTGCATGACCCGCGCGCCGCGGAGCTTCAGCCGAGCGCGAGCCTCCAAGCCGTTTTCGACATCGGCAAGCGAGTCGGTCACCGCGCACGCCAGGAGTTTCCGGGCGCGGTCCTGATCCAACTCGACCGCCGGCGCATTGCCGAGGCCATCGCAGCGACCAAGCAGGCGCTCGAGCGCGGCGCCGAGGCCATCCTCGAAGCGAGCTTTCGGGAAGACGACATCTTCGTCGCCGTCGATGCCCTCACCAAAGAGGGCGGGAGCTACGTTCTCACCGAGGTCAAAGCGAACACCAGGCTCAAGCCGCAGCACATTCCCGACGCCGCCATCCAAGCCCACGTGGTCGAACGCGCAGGCCTCTCCGTCGCGCGCGTCGAGGTGATGCACCTGAGCTCGGCGCACCGTCACCCGAACGACGGCCCGCTCTTCGTCCGCGACGACATCACCGACGCCGTCGCCGAGCTTCGCCCCAGCATTCCCGCCGAGATCGACGCCCAGCTGAAGATGCTTCGAGGCCCGCTCCCCGACGTCGAGCCCGGCGACCACTGCCTGAGCCCCTACGCGTGCCCCTTCCTCGACCGCTGCCACGTCCCTCGCCCCGAGCACGCCATCGAAGACCTCAACGGCGTTCGGCAAGACCAGGTCGATGCGCTCCGCAATGCGGGCGCCGACACCATCGACCAGATCCCGAGCGACTTCCCACTCAAGCCGCTTCACGCGCGTCACCGCACCGCCGTGCGCACCAACGAGATGGTCGTCGAGCCGGGCCTTCGAGCTGCGCTCGCGCGGTTCGCGTTTCCAATCGCGATGCTCGACTTCGAAACCGTTTCCCCGGCGCTCCCCGTCTGGGACGGCTGCGGCCCCTACGGTCAGGTCCCCGTGCAGTTCAGCGTCCACACGCTTCACGAACATGGAGAGGTCACCCACCGCGCCTACCTCGCCGAAGCGGGCACCGACCCCCGCCCGAGCGTCGCCGCAGCGCTTCCGGATGCGCTTCGCACCGCAGCGACGATTCTCGCGTGGAACGCTTCATTCGAGAAGCGCTGCCTGCGAGCCCTCGCCGAGGCGTCGCCGGAACACGCTCCAGCCCTTGTCGAAGCGCGAGACAAAGTCGAAGACCTTCTCCCCGTCGTTCGCAACCACCTCTACCATCCCGCGCTTCGCGGAAGCTTCAGCATCAAGAACGTCGCCGCGGCGTTGCTTCCCGACCTCGGCTACGACGACCTCGACGTCACCGACGGCCAGATCGCCTCCTCGGAGCTCGAGCGGCTCCTATGCCGCCCAGAGGAGCTCAGCGCCCAGGAGCGCGAACGGCTCCGCCGTCAGCTCGAAGCCTATTGCGAGCGGGACACGGAGGTGATGGTGGGGGTGTTTCGCGTGCTCGTGGACGCATCCGTCCAGACGGAGTCAGCTCGCGTCGACTAGCAGAGCGTCCAAATGAACAGGGTCCGCGGCGCCGAGATCGTCGTTGCCCCGTCGCTGTCGGTGACCTCGAGCCAGTTGCCGCTCACCCACGCGGCGACCCAAGAAACCGGACCGCAGCGAGCACGAAGGCCCGCAAATCGAGCCGTCGTCGCGATGCGCGGCACCGCCCGCGTCGAACCATTCGGCGACGGGCGGTGCCGATGCACGGACCTGGCGCCCGGTGGGACACCCGCGCCCGACTCGACCGTCATGCGAGCGTTCAGCTCGCGGTGACCGGAATGCTCACGGGTGCCGGCTGTGCCTGCTTTGGGACCTGAATGGTCAGCACGCCTCCACGCACGACCGCCCTGGCTTCGTAGGCGTCGACGTAGTCGGGGAGTGAGAAGGATCGATACCAGTCTTCGCCCAGAGCCTCGCCCCACAATCGGGTTCCGCCCGGCTCGCCGCCTCGCTGAACGTAAATCGACAAGCCCGCGCGGTCGTCCCAGTGCAACTTCGTGTTGTCCGGAAACGCACCTGGAGTGTCCGCCACGATCATGACCTCGTGCTCATTCTCGTAGATGTCGACCGGAGCCGTTCGAAGGCGCCGGTTTTCGAGCTCCTCGACCGGCGCCGCGCTCGTGACGACCGGCACGTGCCGCCCCGTCACACGGTCGGCGGTGCGCCGAAATGCGTTCCGCATGCGTTCGATGAAGTCGTTCATGGCTCACCTCATCACCGCGCTCCGTTTGAAATCAGGAGCTGCGTACCTCGATGCGCTTCGGCTTCGCAGCTTCCGACTTGGCCAAATGGACCCGCAAGACGCCGTGGGCGAGCTCGGCGCTCACCCCGTCGGGGTCGACGGTCTTTGGCACCCGAAATACCCGCGAAAACGCGAGAGCGCGAGTTGGTGTTGGCCCCTCGGGCACCGCCTGCATCCCCTCGATGACGAGCTCGGAACGGTCGAGCCGGACGGAAAGAGCCTGTTTCGGCACACCGGGGAAATCGGCAACGACCAAGATCTCATCCTGGTTTTCGTAGATGTCCACCGGTGGCGTGACCGTCACGACCTGAGCTTCTTGAGGCTGGTCGAGGCTGGTCGCTTCATGTTGGCTCAGACTTGTGTTTTCGGTAGTCATTGGCTCACCTCCCTCGATTACGAAACCTTCACCTGGATTTGCCGCGGTCGCTCCTCGGCTACTTTCGGCAAGACCATCTCGAGGACGCCGTCCTTCAGGCTCGCCGTCGCCTTCTCCGCGTCGACCCGACAGGGAAGCGTGAAGCTTCGCGCAAAGGTTCGGCTTCCGCGCTCTTGGCGGTGCACCGAATAGCCTTCGGGCGCTTCGGTCGTTCGCCCGCCACGAATCGTCAGCGAGCTCTGTTCGACGGAGATGTCGAGGTCCTTCTCGGAAACCCCGGGTACCTCTGCCCTGAGCCGAAGCTCGGGGCCTGCATCGTAGAGCGCAATCCGAGGCCACGCCGAGGCGCCCATCCAGGCCCCCTGCGCGCGCGGATCGCGACCCACGCCCCACCCCCGCTCGAGGTCGAGGAAGAGGCGATCCATCTGGTTTCGAAGGTCGTTCAGTGCCGACAACTCGCGGTCCAAACCTCCGAAGCCGAGCTCATTCCATCGTGTCAACATCGCTTAACCTCCTTTCATTCTGCCTCCGAAGAGGCGCGTCTTCTTAAATCCATAATCATCGATTCGAGCCGATCAAGGGGGTAGGCCATCCCCCGGCGGGGCGCCGACCTCTGGCGTCCCCGGCGCCCCCGGGCACGGGAGTCATTTCGTGGGGCCGTGGAAGCGGCGCCTGCGCTGGCGCTACGCGGCTTGCATGTGCGCCATCGAGCGCTTGCTCGAGACTGCGAAGAAGCCCTGTGACTTGGAGGCAGTCCGGCTCGAGGCACGCGCCGAGCTTCGAAGGCTTCGGCACCTGGAGTCGCTCGAAAACACGGCTCACCTCGACCAGCACTGGACCGACCTCGGCGTGGGCGACTGAGGTCGCGCCCGGCGCCGCATCCAGTTGAGCCCGGCTCGGCGCATCGGATGCGCGCGGTCATGCAAACTATTCGGTCACGGTTTTGCAAAACCTCCTAAAACCCGGCGGATCCGCGATGGCACGCGCGATGCAGAGTCCCTTCCAGACTCGGTGGCCCTCCGGTGGGGAGTGTCGCTGAGAAGGAGGTTAGTATGCGTAATCTATTGGGATTCTTATGTGTGTGCGCCGTGGGTGTGTTTCCGCTGATCGGGTGTGGTGACAACAACGACGGCGACGGAGGTTCCGGCGGCACGGGTGGTTCCGCAGGCATGGGTGGAACCGGAGGCACAGGGGGCGTCAACACCGCTTCCGTCACCGTGCTCATCACCGGGTTCGACCCGGCACAAGGCGGATTTCTGGGGCCGTTGGAAGGCGTCGAGATCTGCATCGACGACAGCACCGACTGCGCGATGACGGACGCAGCCGGAGGCGCAACCCTGGACGTTCCCGTCGACCAAGAGCTCAGCGCGACTTTCGTCAAGGAAGGCTTCGCGCCCTACCTGATCCCAGCCGTCATCTCGGAGCAGCCCGAGGTGTTCACCCTAGGAATGGCGTCGCTCGAACGCTGGGAGTTCCTGCATGACCTCCTGACGTCGCCGTTCCCACTCGATGGCACGGGAGACATCATCGTCGTGTCCGATCCTGGTTTTGCAGGAGCCACACTCGACCTCAGCGGTGTCACAGGTAACCTCTTCTACTACGGCGAAGACGGGAACTGGGCACCTGGGCTCACGGCAACGACATCCTACGGGTGGGGCGGCTTCACGGAAGCGAGCCCCGGCGAGGCCCAGGTCGAGCTCGGCGGAACGGCCACCAACTGCGAAGCGACGACGGGCTGGCCCGGCGACGTTGCAAACAGCTTCCGGACGCCAGTCCGAGCGGGCTTTTTCAGCGAGATTGTCGTCTCCTGCGACACTCCGTAATCAAGCAGCGTCGAGCTTCGAACGAAGACGGCGCACACCAACGACCGCGGCGACCTTCGGATCACCCCCGGGGGTCGCCGCTTTTTTGGGCGCTCTGCTTGGTCCCCACGCCCGCCTCCGATACGTTTCGTCGGTGAGCAAGCCCACGCCACGCCCCGAAGCACGCGTCATCGGCATCGACTGCGCGACCGATCCGAACAACGTCGGTCTTGCGCTGTGCGTCGTCACCGACGGCCGCCCTCGAATCGTCGAGCTCACCACCGGCAAGAGCTGGCCCGCCATCGACGAGCAAGTCGCGTCTTGGGCAACGCGCGCCACCCTGTTGGCGTTGGACGCCCCCTTGGGTTGGCCCGCGCGCTTGGGCGAGTCGCTCCACCGTCATCGCGCCGGCGGCGACCTCGGCTCCACCCCGAACGCGGTGTTTCGAAGGACGACCGACGACGCCATCGCCAGCCGCCTCGGCAAGCGCCCGTTGGACGTCGGAAGCGACCGAATCGCCCGCACCGCGCACACGGCGCTCTCGTTCTTGGCTCGCCTCCGACAGAGGCTCGACGCGCCCATCCCACTCGCGTGGGCTCCCGAGCCCCTCGACGCCATCGCTGCCATCGAGGTCTACCCAGCCGGCACGTTGACCGCACGCAACCTCCCGAGCTCCGGCTACAAGGGCCCCAAAGACGCCGCGTCCGCGCTCAGGCAGCAGCTCGCCACCGCGATGGCCGAGGAGCTTTCATTCGATGCGCAAGCCGCGGCGCTCATGATCCGCACCGACCACGCCCTCGATGCCGTCCTCTGCGTTCGTGCAGGCCTAGACTTCCTCGCAGGCGACGCGGTCCCGCCGAGCGACTTGCCCCTGGCGAAGCAAGAGGGCTGGATTTGGGTCTGCCGCAGGGCTATTTCATCTTCCGCTGAATCCCCGCCAGCTCCTGCCTGATCCCTCGGAGCTCGCCGATGACGTCGCGCATCTGGCTGGTCATCGAGGGCTGCGTCATCGCCGGCGCCGGTCGGAGGATTTCAAACGCCGCGAGCAACGCGAGCACGAGTAGGATGGTCCTGGTCTCTCGAGTGGGTTCGTTCATGGGCTCTTCGCCTCCCTTTCGGAGACGAGCATAGCGCGCACCGTGCGCTCCGGGCTCACCAGCTCACGCCCCTTGCGAGCGCCCATTGCTCCCGATGTCTTCGAAGCGAACCGCGGGAAGGGTCATCGTGCGAGTTCAACCTCAACAACCAGTGCACCGACGCCGGCGCCGGGCTCTACCTCAACAGTCCGAACTTTCTAGTGGTCAACAACACCATCACCGGCAACGTCGCCGTTGGGTCTGGTGCGGCGGGGACGCCGATCAAGTGTCGAATGAATCGGTGTGGACGACCGGTTCTGGCGACACTTGATCGGCGATGCGTATGATGTCGAGGTGACGGACTACCACTAGGCCCGCAAAAGACCATGAGCTTCAGAAACCCAAACAAACGACTCGTCCGCCCCACGCACCGAGGCGAGTTCCTCCGCGAGGACTTTCTCCCCGACTACGACCTCTCCATCGCGGATCTTGCCAAGGCCATCAAGGTCTCCCGCCAGACGGTCAACGAGCTCATCAACGAAAAGCGCGCGCTCAGCGCGCCCATGGCCCTCCGCCTTTCCCGCTTCTTCGGCAACAGCCCCGAGTTCTGGCTCCACGCCCAACGCGAGCTCGACCTCTGGGAAGCCGAACGCCTCCACAAAGCCGAGCTCCGACAAATCAAGCCCGCGACAGCCGCGTAGCCCCGCAAGAGCAGGGCAAGAACACCCACTCAGCGCGACGTCTTCCCACCCACCACGCCGAGCGCCGACTCCGGCAGGACGCAGCGGAACGCGGCCAGCTCCACCTCGGGCCCGGCCGAAGATTGCGTCGCGGTCACCGGGGCGGGCCCGCAGGTCAGCTCGAACGCCTCGGCAAAGAGCGCGGGCAGGATGCGGACCGTGCACGTGCCCCCGACGCACGGCGCGCCAACCTGAATCGCGGACTCGATCCAAGCGGGAGCAAAGGACGCCCGGCACCATTGGAGCACGCTGTGCTTGGTTCTCTGACGGGACAGCACGGGAGGAAAGATGACGAGCTGACAGCCTTCATCGGGTTGTGAAGGATTGGTGCAATCGCCGACCTGCGTCCATTCCGGCAGCTCCCCGACGAAAGGCTCAGGCTCGCCCGGCTCCTTCACGCTCACCAGCGTCGCGACTGCCGCGGAATACCGGGCAAGCTCGCGCTCCGCGCGCGTGGGGAGGCGCCCCCCAAAGCGCATTCCGCAGACCCCGTAGGCCGTCTCGCCCTCGACGACGGCGACGGCACGCGGCTCGAGCACATCCTTCGCTCTCGATCGCGCCGAGAGGATCGATGTCGCCACGGGGCAATCGATGGTTCCACCGCTTCCACGGGAGCACGGAAGCGGCGCAGCGCTCATCCAGAACGGCGCGACGTCCTCGGGGCTCTCTCCGAGGAGCCCTTTGGGAACGCTCCGCGGCGTGCAGATCTCGGCAAAAGCGACGCCAAGCTTCTCGCCGGTTCTCCACGCACAACGGGCGCGTGGCTCGTCCCCGCTGGCCCTCGCGGTACCGATGACCATCAGCAGCAGCCCCCCGAGAGCGGCCAACTTTGCATCGAAGAGGGCGTGGACATCGCCAGCACGTGCGAGTGGCGCCCCGTGTTCCAATGCTACCAACAAGCCACCTGTGAGCGCCAGCTCAACGGGCAGTGCGGATTCACGCCCACACACGAGCTGGTCGAGTGCCTCGAGCAGTTCGGACACGGGGAATGTCGCACCAACGAGGACTGCCCGCGCGACTTGATCTGCTACCCGCCGACCAAGACCTGTCAGCCCATTTGCGAGATCAACTGCTTCCGATACGACCCGGTGTGCGGGACGGACGGCGTCACGTACGCGTGTGGCCTCGCCGACGCGCACTGCCATGGCGTCGAGGTCGCGTACGAGGGCGAATGCATCTCCGGTCCGATGTGCGGTGGCTTCACCACGGGCACATGCGCAGACCCGAGCCTGAGCTGCGAGTGCTGCCCCATCGGCGGTCCCGCACAGAGTTGTCTCTGCTCGACGCCCTGCGAAAGCGATGACGACTGCACCGATTCGAGCCGGCCGACCTGCAACCGGCCCGACTTCGCCGGCTCGACGGGCTTTTGCGCTCCAGCAGCGTTCGAATGCTGCTGGCTCTGTTTGTGAGCTGCCGCGACGAACGCTGGGCGATCTTCTTCAAGGCCGATAGTGGTAGATCAGCCCCGTCGAGCGACCCTCGCCGAGCTGTTGCCCAACCGCCCACACGTCGGTCGAAGACGTGCCGTGAACGGCGACGAATAACTGCAGGTAGGGCGAGCCGATCCTCTGGTGCGCCACCTGTCTCCACGAGTTGCCGTCGAAGTGGGCGATCGCGCCGGCGCTCCCCACCGCCCACAGGTCGTCCGAAGAAGGCCCCCACACCGCCGCCAAGTCACCGACGAAGTCGAAGGTGTCGATCGTCTCCCATTGCACGCCATCGAAGTGACTGAGCTCGGAGCTGTCGGTCATCACCCAGACATCGCTCGCGCTGGTGCCCCAGACTTGACCGTCGCCGCCGCCCGCGTCGAGGTCGATCTCGCTCCACGTCGATCCATCGTAGTGCACGAGGTCGAACGTCGAGAGCGCATAGACATCGTCGGGCCCGGAGCCCCACACCGAGCTCTTGAAAGGCGAGCCCGCGATGGTGCGTCCCCACGCGATGCCGTCGTAGTGCGCGACGATGGCGTCATCCCCGACGGCCCACACGTCGTTCGCCGAAGACGCCCACACGTCGGTGATGCCACTGAGCCCCGTGGGCTGCGACACGTCCATCGGCTCGAACGTCACTCCATCGTAGAACAAGAGGTCGCCACCGGAGCAAAGCCACACCTCGGTCGGCGACAGTGCGAAGATGCACGAGAGCCCGGCGCCGCCCCCCGAGTCGAGCGGGCCCCAACCGTCGCCGTCATAGCGCTGAATGGTCGAGCTTCCGTCGACGACCCAAACTTCCGTCGGAGAAAACGCCCACACGTCGATCGCCGCGAAGAGGCTCGGCGTGCTCGGTGCAGGCTTCCAGTCACTACCGGCGCCGCCCCCGCACGCGACGACGAACACGAGAATGATCCCCCAGATCCTCATGCGATCAAGATAGAGCTTCTTCGAGCCGCCCGTTACCGTGACTGCCGTCATTGTGAGATGAAGGCCTGAACATCTCCGCGGTTCCATGCTAACGACCGCCCATGCATCGCTCCGGCCTGCTCCTCGCCCTGACTCTCGGCATCGCGCTCGCAGGTTGCAGCGAAACCACCACGGAGCGGCTGCAGCTTCCACCGCTTCAGACGGTCCCCGAGGTGAACCTCGAGCGCTACCTCGGGACCTGGTACGAGATCGCGAGCTACCCGCAACGCTTCCAGGAAGGGTGCACGGCCACGACCGCCACCTACACCCTGCGGAGCGACGGCGAGATCGAGGTGCTCAACAAGTGCCGCAAAGGCGGCCTCGACGGCCCTGAGGACGTTGCAGCGGGAAGGGCGCGCGTCGTCGATCGCACGAGCCACGCCAAGCTCGAGGTGTCGTTCTTCTGGCCGTTCTGGGGCGACTACTGGATCCTCGATCTCGGGCCCGAGTACGAATACACCGTCGTCGGACACCCGAGCCGCGACTACCTCTGGATTCTCAGCCGCACCCCGACGCTCGACGCCGAAACGTATGACAGCATCCTGACGCGGCTCAAAGAGATGGGATACCCCCTCGATCGCCTGCAAAAGACCCTGCAGCCCACCGGCTAACGCCCGCCGAACACTGCGCAACCTCACGACCATCGAGCCATGACCACGCCTACCAGCCACTACGCCCAAGTCGACGATCTCCGCATCCACTACCTGGAAGCCGGCCAAGGCGACCCGGTGCTCTTCGTTCACGGCTTCCCAACCTCTTCCCACCTCTATCGCAACATCATCCCAATACTGGCGAAAAACCACCGCGTCATCGCCATCGACCTCCCGGGCTACGGGCTTTCCGACAAGCCCTTGGACGCGACGTACGACTTCGAGCTCTTCGAGCGCACGTTCGAAGGGTTCTGCAACGCGCTCGGCATCGTCCACACCGATCTGGTGCTGCATGACCTCGGCGGCCCCGTCGGGTTGTTCTGGGCACTGCGCCACCCCGGGCGCGCGCGCAAGGTCGTCCTCCTCAACACGCTGGTCTATCCGCAGACCTCCTGGGCGGTGAAGCTCTTTCTGATCGCCTTGCGCACGCCAGGCCTCCGCGACTACGTGGGGAGCCCGCGCGGCATCGTCGCGGCCATGAAGCTCGGCGTCGTTCACAAGGAGCGCCTCGACCGCGCCGTTCTCACCCCCTACACCGCGCCCTTCGAAGACCCGGCCGCGCGAAAAGCACTCATCAAGGCGGGCTCCGGCCTCACCATCCAAGGCCTCGGCGAAATCGCCCGCAATCTCCACAGCCTGAAAGCCCCCCTGCGCCTCATCTACGGCGAAAACGACCGCATCCTCCCCGACATCGCGAAAACCATGCAACGCATCCAGCGCGAACACCCTCGAGCCGAGCTCACCGCGCTGCCGGGCTGCGGGCATTTCCTACAAGAAGACGAACCTGAACGCGTGGGGCAGCTGATCGCGGAGTTCCTGGATTCCCCGACCCGACCCTAACGCCGCCTGTCACCCATCGATGACGTGCGCCATCTCCGCGCGGCCCCCATCGAGGTGAGCTTCGAGTGGCGGTGCGCCCCGAGCCGTTCGTGGCACGAGAAAGCCCCGGCCGAAACCGAGGCTCCTCGTTCACCATTTGGCAGTGTCGTCAGCCGCCGCAGGGCAGCACGCAGATTCCGACCAAGAGCGCCGACGGGCAAAGGCCGCAATCTTCGACGGCTCCGCAGATGACGTCCTGAATGTGCTTGGCGCCACCGGCATTGGGTCCGCCTGGTTTCACGGAAGCGTTGCCCGGCAGGCCGTTGAGCTCGCCGTTCGCGAACGCTTCGACACAACCCTCCGTCGTGACGAACTCGATGAACGCATGGGTCACGTCCATGCATGCGTCGTCGCCGGGCATGCAGCTCATGTTCTCACACGCTTGTGCACCCCCGAGGCCGTTCGCCACGATCGAGTTGCAGATGCCTGCTGTGCTGTCCGCGTGAGCCCCGGATACGAAGAGTGCCATCGCAGCACATGCGACGACTGTAATTGGAAATGAGTTCTTCATGTTGTCCTCCCTCGAGAATCCGTCAGATGAGAACGGCACGACATGCACCGACTATCTTTCGGATCTACGAGGCTCTCGCCGAAGTCGCGTCGCCGTCTATACGTAATTATCCGGGCGCGCGCAGAACCGCTCTGCTTCGGACGCAACAGGCGCAAAGGATGCGCGGCACGACCGCGATTCGGCCCCTCGACCCGCTTTTCCAACCCAATCGTCTTTCGAGGTATGCTCGGCGCATCCTTCATCGCTCGACCACCGCTATCACGACGCGAAGCCTGACGTGCCTCACGGCGATCACCGCAGCCTTCGTCGGGACGTGGTCCCCGAGCGCAGGGGCTCAGCCCACTGAAGAAGACTCGAGCAATCGCGCGCGCCCGCTGACGGCAGAATGAAAGCCGCCGTCTCCTCCTGAGCCTCCACCCCCAACGCCGCCGCTTCCTTCCTCGGACATCACTCCGAGGGACCGATCGAAGGCACGCCCACCGCAGACACTTCGTGCACCAGCGGCTTCCGGCTCGCAGAACAAAACGAGCTCGCACGTTTCATGTGAGGGTGCGTCTTGGACGCAGACCAATTCACCGTCCCCTTCGTCGAAGTAGCACTGGTATCGTAGCCGGCATTCGACCTGCGACGCCAAGGCGTCGAGGCACGTATCCCCATAGACGTGATGAAAAGGGGCTGCTGCGGTCCATAGCCGATCGACGCACTCGTCGAAGGGTAGCGCGCCTGGACTGCACTCCTCCGAGAACTCGCAAAGCGCTTCGAATGACCTCGCTAGTCGCATCGAGGGGTCTTCACCACATGCGGCCAACGCGAGAGTGAGCATCAGGGCGTGCGTCCGGGACATCAGCCTTCTCCCGGTTGCATGCCCTCGATGGATGCACAGAAGCGTTCGATGGAGTCGATCGAGCCGGCACATCGGTCTGTCCGGCCGACTGGGAAGTCGAAACAGTCCGCATGGGCATAGCAGTCGAAGAACTCGAGCCATGCCTCTTCACACCTCTCGGGGTCGAGTGGCGAAAACGGCGCACCATAGAATAAGAGCGTCAAGCGGCAGTAGTCCACGTCGTTGTCATACTGCCGCGGAACGCAATCGACCGCCCGCATGCAAAAGGCCGTGACCTCCGGCTCGAGTCGGTCCAGGCGAGCTTCGTATTCGCCGAGGCCTTCGCTGCCGCAGCCCATCAAGGCCAGGCTGGCGACCGTCAGATCGGGAATGTGTTTCTTGATGGGAAACATGGCGCTCGCAGACCCTATTCGTCGAAGAACTCCGGATGGCTGTCGCGATACTCCTCGAAGGTGCTCAGCTCCGACTCCTGGGCGATGGTTTCCATCAACTCCTCGAAAGCGCCTGGCGGATCCCAGCCCCCGACGTCGGTCCATCCCGAAGGGAAGAGATCGCCGGTGAGCCTCAGCAGAGGATCCCCCATGAGCACAATGCCGAGGTGCCACGCGTCGTTCCGTTTGCCCACCTCGTTGAACCACATCTGGTAGGCTTCACCCCACCGCCTGCCGAGAACCAAATTTTCATGAAAGAAGTGTGGATCGTTGACCGCGCCGGTCTTCGTCGAGCCGATGGCGGCAAGCCCATAGTCAGTCGCGACGACGTATTCCTCGGCCAGATTTTCCCCCGTGAACCTCGCCGCCGAACAATCGAATAGGTTGAAGAACGAGGCTTTCAGGTCGTGCTTGGCAATGTCACGGCTGAGGACTTTGCTGTAGAAGAGCTTTCCTTGCTCGTCTTGGTCGTGGATGCTCAAGAAGAGAGGGGCTGAGTGAATCCACTGGTAGACGAACTCTGCGCCGCTGCCCGTCAGCCTGGCGAGATAGTTGGCGAACGTGCTGTCTGCCTCGTCTTGGAGGACGTTCACGTTGCTGTAGAGCTCGCCTAAGTGGAACTCGTCGCTGGTATTCGCACTCGACCAGTCGTCATCGATGAAGATGAAGGCCGAAACATCCACGAGCGGGCCGACCCTCCGGTAGTAACGCGCGCGGGCGAAATAGTCTTGAAGCTGCGTGGATGTACCGTTGAGTCGCGCGGTGTAAATGTCGAGGTTGAGGTCCGAGTGATGGTCGAAAATGCCGTCGCCGTCTTCGTCGGTCCACACTGCATCCCGGTCCTGCAGGTAGATGTCGGTCGGGAACTCCTCGTGATAGCTGAATGCGACCTGCTCGTACCAGGCCGCCGGCAGCTCACCGATGAGAAGCGCTCCTTCGATGTCATGCATGTCGACATGATCGAACAGCAGAGCTTTGAGGTCTTCTACGGTCCCCGGAACGAACGACTCCACGTGGACGTTGAATCGCCCGAGCTGCATGAGCTCCGCATAGCCATCGAGAGTCTCCCGCAACGGTTCGTAAGCGGAGCTTTCCACGACGATGAGGAAGTTTCGCTCGGGCAGCTGGGGCTCACCCGAATTCCCGCAGCCCGCAGCGCAAATGGCGGCTAACCCAAGAAAGACACCGCATCGCGGAAGCCCAGTCCTCAACCACCAAGACATCGGTACCTCCTGGCGTCCATGCCCATGCATCAGCCGTGCCATGCAGACACGAAACCAGACTCAGAGGCGACGCGTATGGTCCGAGTGCGCCCGCCGCGGCTCCGTGAAGGCGCAATTCTTTCGCTATCCCAGAAGTCGCGAACGTTTTGCGGCCACGAGATCCGAGTTGCTCCGAGCCAAGACTAGTACCGCACAAAGCCGTCACCGCGCATCCGCTGCGTATGTGAAGCTTGGGATCTCTCCCTGCACCACGGAGGCCGCCTTCTGCGCGACGTTTGGTCCAGGCAGTGAGAGGCGCACGATGCGTCGGATGACGCTGCCGAGCTGCCGGCCGAAGCTGCCCGTGTTGTAGGCTTGTCCATGGCGCTCGCAGATCTCGCGCACGCGCGGGGCCATCTCAGGATAGCGCGCGGCCGGGAGGTCCGGAAAGAGGTGGTGCTCGATCTGGTGGCTCAAGTGGCCGGTGAGCACGTGCAGCCAACGGTTCCCCTCGATGTTTGCCGAGCCGTTGAGCTGGCGCACGTACCATTGGCCGCGGCTCTCGTGCTCGGTTTCGGCTTGGTCGTAGAGGCGCACACCCTCCGGGAAATGGCCGCAGAAGATGACCGCGAAGGTCCAGAGGTTGCGCGTCCCGTTTGCAAGGAGGTTGCCGACGAACACACGAGGCGCGTTGCCGAGCGCGAGTACGGGGAAGAACGCGTAGTCCTTGAAGAGCTGCCAGGCCGCCTTGGTCAGGAAGGGTCGCGCGCGCTCGGCGAGCTGCCGTGGTGTCTGCTTGCCCGAAAAGACCTCGTCGATGCGGAGGTCGTGCCCGCCCACGCCCCATTGGAAGAAGAGCGCCAGGAACGCAGCGACGACCGGTTGCGTGAGGTGCACGGGCTTCCACTCCTGCTCGGGCGCGACGCGCAAGAAGCCATAACCAACGTCGCGGTCCTTGCCGAGGATGTTGGTGAAGGTGTGATGCTCGAAGTTGTGCGAGTGGCGCCAGTCGTCGCCGGTGCACACGTTGTCCCACTCGTAGCGATGCGAATCGAGCGCCGGGTCGCGCGTCCAGTCGTACTGGCCGTGCATGATGTTGTGGCCGATCTCCATGTTCTCGAGGATCTTCGAGAGCCCGAGGGCGCTGGTCCCGAGCACGAAGCTCACAGGGCCGAGACCGAAATGCAGCAGCACCCGGCCGGCCGCCTCGCTGCGATTTGCCACACGGATGACTCGACGGATGTGCGCGACATCGCGTTCGCCGAGGTCAGCGACCACTTCCTGTCGGAGCGCGTCGAGCTCGCGGCCGAACGCATCGGCCTCCTCGCGCGTGAGATCTTTGCTTTGGGTGTTCATGGGATGTCCTTTCACAGGTCGAGCTCCAGGTCGGAGCGGGGCACTGAAATGCACAGTTGAATCTCTTGATCGGGCTCGCTCGACACCTCGCCGGTGACGAGGTTCTGCACCGTGCCGCTCTGCTTGCGGCACTTGCAGGTCCGGCAGATGCCGATGCGGCACCCGTGGGCCGGCCGCTCGCCCGCACGCTCGAGCTGCTCGAGCAGGCTGCCTTGGCCCTTCGCGATGACGGCACGCTCCGAGCGAGCGAGCCGCACCTGCACGCCATCCGCGGAGGGCATCGGCGGCACCAGCCTGAGTGCAGGGGTGAAGCGCTCGAGCGCCAACCGATCGGACGCGCCGACGCTCTCGAAGAGTCGCTCGGCGCGATCCATGAGGGGCTTCGGGCCGCAGAGGAACGTCGAGCGCGTCGCGAAGTCTGGAACGAGCTCGGCGAACCGTGACTCGTCGAAGCCGCGTGGGGCCGAGGGGTCGTCGTCCAGGCACAGGACGAGCCGGAGGCCGGCATGGCGTTGCGCCAAGTCTGTGAGCTCCTCGCGAAAAATGATGTCCGCCCGGCTCCGCGCGTGATGAACGAACACGACGTCGCGAATCGCGTCTCGCGCCGCGAGATCCCGTAGCATCGACATGACCGGCGTGATGCCGCTGCCGCCGCTCAGGAGCAGGAGCTCGTCGGGAGTCGGGGAGGGCAGCACGAAGTCACCTGCCGGAGCGCCGAGGCGCAGAATGTGACCGGCCCGCACGTGCTCGTGTAGCCAAGTCGACACCCGGCCGTCCGGCACGCGCTTGACCGTGATCGAGACCAGCGCGCCACCTGGGGCCGACGAGATCGAGTAACAGCGGCGTGTGCGCACGCCGTCGATCTCGACTTCGACCGAGGTGTACTGCCCGGCCTGATGCCCTGGCCACGCGGCATTGGGCCGCAGCACGAAGCTCTTGGTGTCCGCCGTTTCTTCGACCACTTCGACCACGCGGGCGCGGATCTCGCCCAGCGAGCGAAGGGGGCTGATCTCGCCCATCCAATACTCGGCCTGTCGATCGAGGAACAAGCGCCTGGCCAGGGTGCTCGCAGCGCTCTTCCAAACGGTCTCCATTCTCGGCATCGAATTCATTGGCAACCTCCGAATTAGTAACTTACGATGCAGTAACTTACGGCGCCGTATAAAATGGTCAATGTCTTTGTTTTGTAAAATCCAGCAAAAAATACACAAATGCCGGTATTTGCTGTCTTATTTACCGATGGCGTAACTTACGATTGCGTAGTATCGTGCTCAAATGGCAAGCAGAAGCCGCCGTCTTCCAGCATCCGAGCGCCGCGCTCAGCTCATCGAGGTGGGCCGTTCGGTGTTTGCCAAGCACGGCTACGAGGGCACCTCCGTCGAGGAGATCGCCAAGCGCGCGAAAGTCTCGAAGCCGATCATCTACGAGCACTTCGGGGGCAAAGAGGGGCTCTATGCCGTCATCGTCGATCGCGAGATGGACTACGTAGAGCGCCGCATCGCCGAGGCCATCTCGTCAGGGTCACCACGCGAACGTGTCGAGCGCGCCTCGCTGGCATTCCTGAGCTACGTGAGGGACCATCCCGACGGCTTCGCGGTCCTCTCCCAAGACTCTCCGCTCAGCTCCTCGCGCGGCACGATCTCGAGCCTGTTGAACGACATGGCCGAGCGCGTCGGCGACGTGTTTGTCTCCGCACTCAAGGAAGCCGGCTACGATACCAAGGCCGCCCCCATTTACGCCAACGCCCTCATCGGAATGGTCACCTTCGTCGGGACGTGGTGGACCGAGGAGCGCAAGCCTTCCATTGAAGAGGTCGCCAAACACATCGGCGCCCTCGCCTGGATGGGCCTACGCCACCTCCCAAAACGCCCAGTCCTTCAGATCCGCCCGGAATGATCCACGTTCGTCTCGGGGTCAGCGAGCTCCGAGCGGGTCAGGGTTGAATCGCGACGTAGGTCGGCCCCGGTTCGGTAAGCCACTCGATTGCGCGTGACGTGCCAGCGGCGAGATCGATGATCGTCAGCTTGTGATCCACGAGGTGCGCGACGAAGGCGAGCTCGCCGCCGGGCGCCGTGATCGCAGCCAAGGGGAAGGCTCCTCCGGGCAAGTCGAGGGTCCCGCCTTCGGCCAGACCGTCTCCCGCCGTGCGCGTCAGCGTCACCAAGTCCGCCGTGATCCCGTTGGGAGCGAGGAGCTCATCGCGTTCGGGAACATAGGTCACGCCGTACGGCGGGAGCGGCACCGCAAGCGTATCGATCACCATTGGAGCGCTCGGGTCCGAAGTGTCGAGCAAGACGACGGTCGCGCTCAGGCTGTTCGTGACGACGGCCCGGTCGTTGGTGTCGAGAAACGAGACATCGGATGGGTCGGACCCCGTCGCAATGACCGGGCTCAGCGTCCCCTCCACGTCGGCAGTCTCGAACACCCGAATCCCACCCTCGCTCGCGACGTTCACGATGCCCAGGCTCCCGTCGGGGCTCAGCGCGACCTGCTCGGGCCGTGCACCGATCTCGATGTCGGCGAGCACGGTCTTGTTCGGGATGTCGATGACCGAGAGCGTCGTTCCGACGGCGTCGGTCGTGCCGTAGTTGGCCGTGTAGGCGCGCGTGCCGTCGGGACTGATCGCAATGCCCAGCGGTACGTCCGCCGTCATCAGCTCGGTTGCAGTCCCAGATGCCAGGTCGACGAGGAGCAACGTCCCCCCGTCGGGGATCGCTGGCGATCCGATGAGCACGGCCACACTGCCAAAGAAACCTGGGCTAACCGAAACGACCGCGGTCGCGCCGTCGGGTGTGAGCTCGATTTCGAGCGGGCCAGGCGTCCAGGCCGACAGATCGATCGTATCGACCAGCGCCTCCTGAGCGGTCGCGCTGGCAGCGAGCTTCTCGTAGTCGAGCAGGGAGAGCGACTGGTTGAGCCAATCGGCGGTGACCACGAGACGCGGGCTCGACGGCGGGCCCTCGCTCCCGCCACCGCAGCCGGACAGCGCCAGGAAAACGAAACCGAAGCGAATGATTTTGAGCATGTTGGCTCTGGATGGGGCCCTGTACGGCGACCGATGTCAAGCCGGCATTCGCCGCCGATCATCCCGGTGTTCCCGTTTTCTTCCCTTCGAGCTCCATCCATCGAGCCATCATCCGATCGATCTCGTCTCGTAGCTGTCGTTGAAGGGCGACCATGGCCGGCACTTCTGCCGCGCGCTCTGCGTACAGCGTCGGATCATTCAGCAACGCTTCGATCTCTGCGGCTCTGGCTTCCGCCCGCTCGATCTCCTCTACGATGCGCCCGAGCTCGAGCTTCTCTTTGTAGGAGATCTTTGGGGGCTTGGTTCGGGAATCGGCCCTTTTCTTCTCCGGGCCCTCGTCGACCGTCTGCTTCGGGGTGGCGGCGAGCGAAGCCCGCTGCTCTCGATAGTCGCTGTAGTTTCCTGCATAGGCGACCAACTGGCCGGCTCCTTCGAACGCTAGGATCTTCGTCGCAACCCGGTCGAGGAAATATCGATCGTGGCTGACGATGAGCGCCGTCGCGTTCGACTCCACCAGCATGTCTTCGAGCGCGGCAAGCGTGGATACGTCGAGGTCGTTGGTTGGCTCGTCGAGCACCAGCACGTTGGCGGGCGACAGCAACATCTTGGCCAAGGCCACGCGGGCGCGCTCGCCGCCCGATAGCGACGAGACCTTGTCGCGGGTGCGATGCGGCGCAAAGAGAAACCGCTTGAGATAGGTGCGGATGTCGATGGAGCGGCCTTGAAACGTGACCTGCGGTCGATCCGGCGCGACGTTGTCCTGAACCGACTCGTCCTCGCTCAAGCCGCTTCGCCCTTGGTCGAAGTACGCGAACTTCGTGTTCGCCCCGACGACGACCTCGCCGCGCGCCGGCTCGAGCTCGCCGAGAAGCACGCGCAAAAGCGTGGTCTTGCCAGCCCCGTTTGGGCCGACGACGCCGATCCGGTCTCCGCGTGACACGATCAGATCGAGCGAGCCGACGAGATCGAGCTCGCCGATCGACACTCCGAGCCCCTTGGCCTCGAGCACGGTGCTGCCGAGCCGTTGAGTCTGAGCCTCGAATCGCGCCACCTGCTCGCGCTGAGGCCCTGTCGCATCTCGAAGCGCTTCGACTCGGTCGATGCGCGCCTTCGCCTTCGTCGACCGAGCTTTGGGTGACCTTCGAAGCCATTCGAGCTCCGTGCGCAAGAGGTTCTGACGATTGGCCTCGGCACGGTCGGCGTGGGCGAGCCGCTCCGCTTTGGCTTCGAGGTACGCATGCCAGCCGCCCTCGTAGCTGTGAACCTTCCCCTGATCGATCTCGAGCGTTCGCAGCGCGACTCTGTCGAGGACGTACCGATCGTGCGTGATCAGAACCAACGCACCGCGGTACTGCTCACGAAGATACGTTTCGAGCCATTCGATCGTATCCGCATCGAGGTGGTTGGTCGGCTCATCGAGAATCGCCAACGTGGGTTCCTCGACGAGGAGCCGTGCGAGGGCGACGCGTCGCCGCTCGCCCCCGCTCATCTCGTCGACGTTGCGATCGATTGCGTGAAGATCGAGCTGCTGAAGCAGCACGTCGACCCGGTGACTGTTCTCCCAGCCCCCGAGCCTCTCGACCTCGTGGGCCGCAGCGGCCTGCGGCTCGGAGTACGCTTCCCACCCCGGTTTCTGCGAAGCGATGAGGCGGCTGAGCTCTTGATGACGCTCAAATGCTTCCGCCCAGGCCCCGAGGCCCTCGAGCACCACCTCGCGCGCGCTCCGTCCGAGGGGAAGGGTCGGCTCCTGTGGCAGGTAGCGAATGTTCGCGCCACGGCGCCGCGCGACCCGTCCCTCGTCTGGCTGCTCTTCGCCGACCAAGATCCGCGCCAGCGTCGACTTCCCGGCGCCGTTGTTCCCAACGAGTCCAACGCGCTCTCCCTCGTGAATCGACAGGTCGACGCCGTCGAGAAGAACCGTCTCTCCGTATGCTTTGCGCAGACCTTCGGCAACCAGGATGGGCACGCGCGTCCTTGTGCGCGATCTCCGGCGCGCTCACAAGGCGCGCGTAGTCGCTCAGCTGAAACGAGAAATAGTCCAAGTCGGGATGGATCGTCAGGGGCGACGTGAAAGCCGGGGAGGAGACCGGCTTTGCAGTAGAGGGGAGGTCGTTCGGCTCCAAAGAGTCCGGCGGCAGCATCTGATTGGCTGCGGCTTTGACGGCAGCGAGCGCGTTCAAGCGACGCATTGGAAAGCCGAGGGTCGTCCCCTGCCAGGCGGTGTCCCGCAGCACCGTGCCGGTTTCTTCCGAGGTCAGGCTCGGATCGATCGCCTTCATCATCGCGGCGACTCCCGCAACGAACGGTGCCGAGGCGCTGGTGCCTCCGGCGCTATCGAGCGCAGGCGTGGTGTCGGGGTTGGGCGTCGAAGCGATGTTCGTGGGTGCGTAGACGTCGACGCTCGGCCCGAAGTTGCTGTAGTCGATACGGCTGTTGATTCCGTTGTTCAAGGCGCCGACGCAGATCACGCCCGGGACGAGGCATGGATACACCTTCTTCACGTCGACATTGCGCTCGTCGTTGCCGGCACTGGCCACGAAGACGACGCCTTGGCTTTGCTCGAACCAGATGTAGAACCCCGCCGTTCCCGGATAGGCGGCGCAGTCGAGGTTGCAGTCGCCGCCGAAGCTCATGGAGACGACGTCTGCGCCCCATTTACTGGCGGTTCTCACCGCGCTGCGGACCTGGGCTCTGGTGTAGTTGGTCTTGAACATCATCGTGTTCGAGACCCAACCGCCCGTGCCCGCCGATCCGTATTGGTTGTCGGGAAACGCTCCTGCGACGCTTGCGCTGTTGTTGCCGTGCCATGGGCAGGGGGTCCCCCCAGTGCAACTCGCGGGGTTGGGGCCCCCGGCGAGGTAGTCGTCGCCATCGAAGTCGTATTGATCGGGCGGAATGGCCCCGTGAAAGTCCGAAACACCGCTCGGAAACGCCGAACCCGGAAAACCCTGATTATCCAGCCAGAATCCCCCGTCGATGATCGCCACGTTGACTCGGCGCACGATGTCGTGCGCAGAGACGAGCTGCCAGGCCTCTACGACGCTCGAGTTGTTGCCGGCATCAGTAGCCGCGAATCGAAGTTGCGTCGTCGTGAATGCATCGAGAAAGCCACTTCCCTGGGGATGTTCCTCCGTGCTGAACAACATCTCGCCCGCGGGAGTGAATACGTAGTTGGGCGACGCATCCACTCCGTTACGAAGCTCGCTCGCGAGGAGAGCCGAAAGTCTGGCTCCCGCCTCCGAGGAAAACGTTCGAGCACCCTCGAACCCCGCTGCCTCGGAATCACCGATGAAGCCGTCGAGTGGAAATGCGCTCGGGTCGACGCGTACGACGTATTCCGTCGGCGTCTTGTCCTCGTCGCTCAGCTGGATACCGAGATGGGCCGGGGGCTCGGGGATCGCGTCGGTTTCGATGACGGTGCCTCCGTGCCTGGAGATGAAATCGTCGACCTCCGCCTGCGTGACCCCTCCGAGAACGACCTCGTTCGCCACGAAGACGCTGACGACTCCCTCCTGGTCGACTAAGGACCATCCGCTCGGATCAAAGCGAAGCGCCAATCACCGTGACCCCGTCCACGCGTTGCACGCTCTGCGGCATGATCTCGATGAGCGCCGTTCCTGGCGCCAGGCCCAAAGCGACGCTCAGGTCGATTTCGGGAGTGGCACGGTGCCGAGGCCGCCGCCGCCGAGGGCTCCCTCGATGGCACTGACCAAGGCTGTCTCGAGGACGGTCCTGAGCAGTGCTTCGGCCTCGAGCCGGTCGTCCTCGTGAATCGTGAGCTCGGTGTCGATCCGGTCGATGCTCTCGAGGCCGAGACCGAGGCCTTCCGGGTTGATGCCGAGGGCGAGCCTGCCTTCCAAAGACGAGTACGCCGTGAAGGTGATCGGCTCCCCCCTGCAACGACAAGCTGCCGGAGATTTCCAAGTCGCCGAGGTGGGCGCGCAGGACACCGTCGGGGTTGCAATCCGACGCCGTGGGCGCGAGCTGGCCACTCAAGGTCAGCGCGAGGTCCGACACGCCCAGTGCGCCGAGGTCCGCGCCGCCGACGAGCTCGGGCCCCGCGTCGACCTCGAGCCACCCTGCGCGCCATGCCGCGTACAGCACCTGATTCAAGAGATCGTCGCTCAAGCCGAGCTCGATCGCCGCGCTTCGCGGGAGGCTGATGACCTGACCGCCCTCTCCGCAGCGATCGCGGTTCGGGACACCGAGGTTATCGTGGGGCGTAACGACCTCTGCGGAGTACGCGCCGCCTCGCTCGACGAGGACGCCCCCTTGTGGCGTGCTGCCTTGGAAGCTCACCGACTCGAAATCGGTGATCAGGTCGACCGTGATCGGCTCCCCTCCTCCGAGACGCGGTAGGTCCAGCGAAAATCCAAACGCCAGCGCCGAAAGCCCTTGTTCGAGAAGGGGTCCGAGCTCCGTGCCGAGCGCGTCTTCGAGCGTCACCTCGAGATCGGTGATGAGGGAGCTCGTGATGATACCCCGCACGATGCTCAAAAGAAAATTGGTCCAGCCATTGTCGGAATGGATGTCGAGACTGCCGATGGTCGTCGAGATGTTGCTCAAGGTCACCGAAAGCATGTTGTCGGGGGTCACGCTCAGCAACGCGTCTGCCTCGATCAAGATCGAGCTCAGGGTGAAGTCACCCGTGCTGTCGCCTCCGAGGAGCACGCAGCCGAATTCGGTGCAATCGAACACGAGGTCGCCTTGGATGCTCGAGAGGCGAGCCTGAAGCGCCAGGCCACCGTCGATGGCGTCGATCGACACACAATTGCGATTCTTGCGCGCTCCATCGACTCCCATGGCGGGCGAGCTGGTATCTAGATTACACTCCGCGCCATGCCCAAGCTCAAGCTGACATATTTCGACATTCACGGCGGCCGTGGCGAGCCGGCTCGCCTGGCGATGCACATCAGTGGCGTCGACTTCGAGGACAATCGCATCACGGTCCAGCAGTTTGGAGAGAGCAAATCGAGCTTCCCGTTCGCTCGGGTCCCGGTTCTCGAAGTCGACGGCGTCGCGTTGAGTCAGTGCAACGCAATCAACCGTTACGTCGGTAGGCTCGCCGGCCTCTATCCGACCGACCCGCTCCAGGCTGCCTTTTGCGACGAAGCACTGGACGCCGTGGAAGACATCGTTTCCAGGGTGGGAACCACATTCTCGATGACCGACGAAGCCCAGAAAAAGGCCGCTCGCAAGGCTCTCGCGGACGGCGCCATTACCGTCTACCTCCGGCAGCTGCAGGCGATCCTCGAGTCGCGTGGCGGCGAGTACTTTGCAGACCGGCGGCTGACGGTCGCGGACCTCAAAGTGCTGGTGTGGATTCGCAACCTACGCTCTGGAATCTTGGATCACGTTCCCGCAGACCTTCCCGACCAGGTGGCTCCGCTCCTCGTCGAGCACCTTGCAAGAGTCGAGAACATTGCGAAGGTCCGCGAGTACTACGAACGCTTCTCCTGAAACGACCCAAGGCTCTGGGCGCGGCTAGGAGTTTTTTCCGGTTCCAGGCGGAGAGGGCGGCTGAAGGATCTGCTTGCGTGAGATCTTGATGCGGGCCGGCCGGGTCGATTCGATGAACTCGGTGAGCGCCTCGACGAACCGTTCCGGGGCTTCGCAGTGCGGGTAATGTCCGACGCCCTCGATGATTTCGAGCCAGCTTCCCGGAATCGACGCGTGGGCAGCATGCGCGTGTCCGACGGGGATGATTCGATCTTCCGCACCCCAGATGATGAGGGTCGGCACCCCAGCGGCCATGTGGAGCTTGTCGGTCGCGCTCACCGCTTGACCGCGCGGATCGATGACCGCGCGCAGCGTGCGGAGGAACGCGCGTCGCCCTTCGGTATCCCCGAGTGAAGAGTAGCTCCGCCAAAGCTCGGGAATCACCGCGGCGTTCTCGAGCCTCTTGCGGAGCAGGAGCCGGCCGACCGATTCGGCGATGTGCCGCACCGGGGGAGCGCAAGCGATGAGTAGAACGGCTTCCGACCCGGGAAGCGTGAGCATGCGCAGGAGTGGGTTGACTTCCCTTCCCAAACCGCCCGCATCGACCAAAACCAATCGCTCGCAGCGCTCCGGGTACTGATACGCAAACTGCATGGCGATCCCGCCCCCATAGGATTGCCCGACCACCGTCGCACGTTTGTATCCCAGACCCACCATCAAATCGCGGAGCGTCGAAGCCATCGCGCCGAGCGAGTAATCGCCCTTGGACTTGTCCGACGCGCCGTGGCCCAACAGGTCAGGGGCCAAGACGGTGAAGCGCTCACTGAGCGCCGGCATGACCTGCTTCCACGTCGTCGCGCTGCCCGCCATCCCGTGAATCAGCAGCACCAGCGGCCCTCTGCCGCCGAGCCGGTACTTCAGGCGCCTGCCATGGATAACGAGCTCTTTCTGCTCCATCGTGCAGATTGGTTGCCACACGACGAGCATTCGCTCAACCCCGCGTCCGCCGATGTTTGGAATCCCGTCCCGAATCCCTCATCATGAGGGGATGAAGGCTTTGGGGATACTTGGGCTCGCCCTGCTGCTGAGCAGCTGTGGTGATTCGAATTCTGGGTCGGGGCCTCGGACTGCGGCGCAAGCCTGCGACGAGATTCTGCGGCTGGCCGGATGAATGCTTCACCTCGCTCGGCGTTCCCGTGCAGGACGCCGACTGTGTGCCGAGCTGCGAGGCGTCGATTGACGTCGTGGGGCTCGATTGCATGTCTGCCATCCTGACCACCATCGACTGTCTCGGCACGTGTGACGTGCAGTCGATCACCAACGAACAGGCGCTCGCCTGTCAAGAGCAGGCGCAGGCGCTCACCATCGCCTGCGAGTAGGCCCGGCGGAGCTGGACGCGAATCCTGCGCCGCTCAGCGCGCGCGAGCGCGCCATCGAACGATCAACAGCAGGCATGCCGCAAGCAGGACCGCGCCGAGCACGAGCCCTCGTTCCAGCGCTCCAAATCCTGGGGAGTCCCCACGCTGCCCGGCTGAGCTTGCCGTCCCCTTCCCGAGACGACTCGCGAGCTCCGTGCGCAACGCCATCATGGCCGCCGTCCCCTGACGAGCCGACGGAAGCGCGTCGATCGCCGCGAGGCCTTGGCGATATTCGTGACCGGCGCGCGTGGCCTCTCCCGCTTGGTCCGCGAGGTCACCGGCTTTCATGCGCCATCGCGGCGAGTGTCGAAGCGCGGGGGGGAGTTGATCGGCCCACCGGAGCGCCTCCTCGTACCGTCCCCGCTCCGCCTCCTGTGCGACGGCCACCTCCACGATCGACGCAAGCGGTCCGAGATCTCGCACGCCCTCACGAAGGCTTGCGAGTGCCTCGTCGATACGACCAGCGTCGATCAACGCGCGAGCCCGCTCGATGTAATACCGGGGCGCTGGCTGCTCGAAGAGCGCGATGGCGCGCGAATAATCCTCGATCCCTCTGTCGAGGCGAGCAAGAGCGACGTTTGCGCGGGCCCGGATCAGGTAGGCGTCCGCATGTCCGGGCTCACGCGACAAGAACGAATCGAGAAGCGCTGCGGCGCGTTCATGGTATTCGAGCGCGAGGAGCGCCTTTGCTCTGAGGAAATCGAGGTTCGGGAAGCTCGGGTCGATTCGATGGGCGGATTCATAGTCCGAAAGCGCCTGCAGCCAGTTTTCGTCCAGCGCGTGCAGCGAGCCACGGCGGACACGGAGGACAGCCTCCTCCGGATGGTGCGCGATCTCGTCGTCGAGCTCCGCGATGCGCCCGTGAACATCACCGTGGCCCAGCACCGGCGTCGTCGCAGCAAGTAGGGCGAGGGCCAACACGAGCCCGGACCAACGCCCGAGGTTCCATCTCGAGGCTCCGTGCGATCGCGCGGGCAAACGCTCAATCCTTCCGGACGGTGAAGGTGTCCTGCACGGTCCCCGAATCGTCGAGGAAGATCGCATCCAAGCGAGCATCGTCGATGTCGAGCACGACCGAACCGAGCTCGAGCAGGGAAATGTACATGGCTGGATGGTCGAGAGGGGCGCTGCTCGTCTTCCCGGAGCTTCCTGCGACGACGTACACGGCACCCTCCGCCGTCGAGCCGGGTTTGCCATACGCGCCGTCTCCGCCCTCCCGTCCGTCTCCGCTGTCGATCATCATCGCGCCCGTCAACGTGCTGGAGGCTCCGTAGTGCCCGTTGAGAAGAAACGAGCGCTCGTAGGAATGACTGTGCCCGGTCAGAACGAGGTCGACTCCGTAGGCTTCCAAGATCGGCAGTGCAAACTCTCGCATGTCCACCAAGCGCCCTTCGGAGTCCGAATCGTGGGACCCCTTCGTGTAGGGCGGATGATGCCAGAACGCGACGATCCAAGGTTGAGCCGTCGCCGCGAGATCGTTCTCCAACCAGGACATCATCGGACCGTCTGGGGCGCGATCCGAGTCGTACGAGTCGAGACAGACGAAGTGAACGTTCGCGTAGTCGAATGCGTAGTAAGCCTCGGTGCCCGACGGGACGCCTCCTGCTTCGGCCGCGGTGGGGAGGGTGAAGATGTCGTAGTACGGACCGGTCTGCGTCGCCGAGTCCGCGGAGTGGCCATCGTGGTTTCCGAGCGTGGGCCACAGCACGGTGTTGCGGAGCGTGTCGGGGTACATTTCAAAGACCGCCGCCTGATATTCAGCGTCGGTTCCATCGTCGTAGGCGTTGTCCCCGAGCATCAACCACAGGTCCGTTTCGCGCGGTCCGGTGAAGGACCGATACGCGTCCCGAACCGATCGGGCATCGTCGTTCGCGGTCCCGGAATCACCGAGCACCCAAATCCGGGTCGGCGTCGCCTCCCCGGTCTGTGGCGTAGTCGTGAAAAAGTGATCGTCATCGGCACCCGTGAGCGGTGCCCTGGAGGACCCGAACGCATAGTAGTACCGCGTGTCGGCGGAGAGCCCCTCGAGGCGAATCTCGTGTTCCGTCGTAGTCGCGGACGAGGACACGACGTTGGTCGTGGAAGTCGGATCGGGACCATACGCCACGACCGAATCCGTGTCCCGATCGGTACGCCAACGTATGACCACCCCGCTGCTCGAGCCGCTCTGGAGATACGGACCACGGGTGATCACGGCCGGGGTGTCCGGGCAGACCCCGCAATCGGTAGCGCACGACGCGCAAGTCTCGTTCGAGGCGCACACCTCGTCACCGCATGCGCTCGGACATGCACCGCAGTCGCTCGCGCACGACGTGCAGGTCTCCCCGGCATCGCAAACCCCGTCGCCGCACGTGGCGGTCGAATCGATCGGGGCGTCGCCACCCTGGCATCCTGCGAGCAGAATCGAGAGGATCATCGCGGCTCCCGCGACGACGCCTCGGCCAGTGATCCCCCGTGTGCCCGTCACGCCCACATCACCCATGGGGATGAAGCTAGCAGCCGGAGCGGCCCCACTTCAACCGTTTCCCATGGCGTCCTCGGTCCCACGGGTCGATGATCGCCGAACAAGGAGAAGATTCATGGACACGACGACCAACGAGGTTGCGCCCGACATCTTCCGCATCAGCACGTTCGTCCCGGAGATCGGGCCGACGGGGTTTACGTTCAACCAGTTTCTCATTCGGGCGGAGGAGCCGCTGCTGTTTCATACCGGACCCCGCCACATGTTTCCTGCCGTCCAGGCGGCCGCGGCAAAGCTCATTTCGGTGAAGTCGCTCCGCTGGATCGCATTCGGACACGTCGAGTCGGATGAATGCGGCTCCATGAACGAATGGCTGCAAGCCGCACCGCACGCCCTGGTGGCACACGGCGAAGTCGGTTGCATGGTCTCGCTCAACGATTTGGCGGACCGGCCTCCGAAAGCGCTTCAGCACGGAGAGGTCATGGACCTCGGCGGGAAGCGAGTCCGTCACCTCGACACCCCGCACGTGCCTCACTGCTGGGAGGCGCGGGTGCTGTTCGAGGAAACGACACGGACGCTTTTGTGCGGGGACCTCTTCACGCACGTTGGCCAAGGTCCTGCCCTGACCTCGAACGACATCGTCGGCCCCGCCAAGGAGGCCGAAGCGATCTTCAAAGCCTCGTGCCTCACGCCCATGACGGGAAGCACCATCCGCTCGCTTGCCGAGCTCGACCCGGCCGTGTTGGGCGTGATGCACGGCTCCTCGTTCAACGGAGACTGCGCTCACGCCCTCCACGACCTGGCCAGCGTGTACGACGACATGCACGCCGCCGCAGGTCTAGCTCACTAGGGAGCCGACACCGAGAAGAGCTTCAGCGACCGAAGCTCGATGTACGATCCGTCGTCGTCCAATAGGGTCCCATCGTTTTGGACCTCGACTCGAACGTACCGCGTCACGCGCGGTCCGGTCGGAATCACCGTCGGGTCTTCCACGACCAAGCCATCGATGTTGACATCCGTGCCTTCGCCAATGGCTTCGAGATCGGTGACGTTGGACCATCCCGCGTCGTCCCAGGCAGGGGCCGTGTCGCCTCGCTCCTCGTGGATGGCGAGCCGGAGGTGACTGGTCTTGCCGTCGCTGTACATCTGGAAAACGCGTGCTTCGTTGAAGTCGACCGCCGTGCAGGAAGCATCGCTGCAGGTGTCGATCACCAGGTAGCCGGTGACCAGGTCGTCGTTGATGTCGTATCCGTCCCAGGTCGCTCCGCTATCTTCGTTCTGCTTGGTGCTGGTTGTGGGGCTGTCCGTCGTGGGCGCCTCGTCGCAAAGCGTGCCCTGCGGGTACCAGCTCTCGTCGCATCCAAGCGAAAGGTCATTCTCATAGACCAGGGCGACATCCTCCATGCCCATTCCGTCGACGGCCGCGATCTCCACGACCGACGCCGCGCCCCCCGTGAAGGTGCCGTTGAGCTTGTTGTTGGTCGACCCATTGGGCGTCGGGTCTTCGTCGTCCGGGATGCCGTCGTTATCGGCATCCATGATGGCCATGCCCCCCGAACCCCCCGAACCCCCCGAGCCCCCCGAGCCGCCAGTGCCACCCGAGCCACCCGAGCCACCCGAGCCTCCGTTACTGTCGCCACAACCCTGCGCAGCCAGCGCACATGCCAATACGATGAACGTCCAATGCAAGTTCTTCATGAATCCCCCAATGCCTACGGATCCCCCCGCAGCGCCGCATCAGCTTAGAGGACGAGCGTCCCGACGCCAAGATTGGCACTCGGAACCTTCCAGCGGCCGGTCGAGCTGCCCATGGTATAAGCGTGATCAGCGCCGATGGCCGCCAAAATTCTCGTCTACGGGTCCTACGGGTACACCGGCGATTTGATCGCGCGGTTCGCCGAGGAAGACGGACTCGCGGTCATTCTTTCCGGACGCGATCCAACTCGGCTTCGCGAGCAGGCCGAACGATACGGCTTCGACTCGACGGTCGCCGACCTCGACGACCCGAAATCCATGCGCGATGCGCTTCGTGATGTCGACGTCGTCATCCATTGTGCCGGTCCGTTTTCGCGCACGTATGACGCCATGACCAAGGCCTGCATGGAGACGCAGACCCACTACACCGACATCACCGGCGAGGTGGAGGTCTTCGAGGGGCTTTGGGCGATGGATGACGCCGCCAAGAACGCGGGGGTCATGCTGCTGCCGGGCACGGGCTTCGACGTGGTGCCCTCCGATTGTCTCGCGGCGCACCTGAAGTCGCGCTGCCCCGACGCAACGCATCTCGAGCTCGCGTTCCGCGGCCGTGGGGGTGGCGTCTCGCACGGAACCGCGACCACCATGGTGGAGAACGTCGCCAGGGGCGGGATGGCGCGCCGCGACGGACGGCTGACGCCAGTGCCCACCGCCTGGAAGACGCGAGAGATCGATTTCGGCGATGGAAAGCCGGCGCACTGCATGACGATTCCGTGGGGCGACGTCGTGACGGCGTACAAGAGCACCGGCATCCCCAACATCATCGTCTACACCGCAGTCCCCAAACGGGCCGCGCGCCTTCTTCGGCTCGGCCGTCCAGTGCTGCCCCTCCTCGGCACCCGCCCCGTGCAAAGGATCCTGAAGAACCGCATCGACGCCGCGCCCGCCGGGCCCGACGATCAGGCGCGCCAGAAGGCGATCAACCAACTCTGGGGCGAAGCGCGCGGACCGAGCGGCAACACGGTCGTCTCCCGGCTTCGCACCCCCGAGGGCTATACCCTCACTGCCAAGATGGCCCTTCGAATCGCGTCGAAGATCTGCGCCGGGGAGGTGACGCCCGGCTTTCAGACGCCCGCGACGGCGTATGGCAAGGACCTGATCCTCGAGCTGCCGGGCACGGAGCGAATGGACGCATCCTCGACTTCCTCGGCCGGTGAGCCATGACGAAAAAAACCGCATTGATCACGGGTGGCGCCTCGGGCATCGGCCGCGCGTTGGCCGAGGAGCTCGCCGCGCAAGGTGTCGAGGTCGTTCTCGCCGATCGGCAGATCGAGCTTGCGGAGGAAGCCGTCACCGCGATTCAGCGGGCCGGCGGGCGCGCCCATGCCCTCGAGCTCGACGTCCGCGATCACGCGCAATTCAAACGAGTCGTCGACGAGACCGTCGCCCGAACGAGTCGCATCGACTACTTCTTCAACAACGCGGGCATCGGCGTGGGCGGCGAGGTAGCCGGCTACTCGTTGGCCGACTGGGACGACGTGTTCGACGTCAACATCCGAGGTGTCGCGTATGGGATCCAGGCCGTCTATCCGGTGATGCGGGCCCAGCGGTCGGGGCACATCATCAACACCGCGTCGATTGCGGGGCTCTTGCCGACGGGCGAAGCGTGCAGCTACGCCGCCAGCAAGCATGCGGTGGTGGGTCTCAGCAAGGCCTTGCGGGTCGAGGCGCGGGAGCACGGGGTGCGCGTGTCGGCGCTGTGCCCGGGCGTGATTCGCACCCCCATTTTGACGGCTGGCAAGTACGGCCGAACCAACCTCGCCCCCGACGCGGAAGACACGATGATGAAGCTCTGGGAGCAGCTCAGGCCCATGGACCCGCACGCGTTTGCTCGCCGGGCGCTTCGTCAGGTCGAACGCAACGTTCCGAT
Source organism: uncultured delta proteobacterium (assembly GCA_963792825.1). Lineage (GTDB taxonomy): Bacteria > Myxococcota_A > Polyangia > Polyangiales > Houyiibacteriaceae > SG8-38. The sequence continues at coordinate 1,621,556 of CAWBXS010000002.1, forward strand.
CATCGTCGTCCCTTCGTGGTGGAAAGTGCTCTGGTGGGTCGAGCGTCTATCCCCGAGGCTCAGCCTTTGGCTTTGGGGGAAGGTCTACGAGCGCATGCAGCGAGAGCTTTCGCCATATCGGCTGCAGTAGCGTTCGCGCGTCATTCGAACGGAATGCCGCAGAGCGGGTCATCGGGTGAGCAGCCGGCCTTCTTTTCGGGACGCACCTTTGGTTTGATGCTCGGAGCGGGGCGCAGTTGGCGCTGCTGTTCCCGCTTTTCGAGACGTTCCTGAAGATTCTGGTTTTGGAGCTCGATCTCTTTTCGGCCGATCTCCGCGCTTTCGAGCTGTTGCTGGGCTCGCTCTTTCTGCTCGAGGGCAAGCGCCTGGGCCTGCCTCGCTCGCTCCGCTTCGAGCGCCTTTCTTTCCAACTGTGGTTTCACCACGAAGGCATAGCCACCCAGCGCGCAGAGCACGAGCACCACCGCACCGCCCGCCACGATTCGACGCGCACGGATCTTCGCCTTCTCGACCGACGTAATCGCGGCCATCTCCTTTTCATGCGCAAGCAAGCGTTGCTGCTCGGCTGCCCGCGCCTTGGCCTCTTCTTGCAGCTTCACCCGAAGCTCGGCCTCCTTCGCTTCCCGCATGCGGCGCTCTTCCTCTGCACGCTCGACCCGGGCTTCCTCCAGACGGGCCTCTTCCTCGGCAAGCCTACGGGCTTCGTCTTCCTCGCGCCTACGCTTGGCCTCGAGCTCCGCCCAGCGCCGCGCTTCCTCCGCGGCCTTGAAGCGCGCCTCTTCTTCGGCGGCAACGCGCGCCTCTTGCAGCGTCTGCAACTCCAAGAGCTGATCGGCTAGTGAATCGTGCCTGCCTGCTTCCATCCGTCCCCCCCGCCTCTTCAACGATTCTGGCAAATCCGGAGGCCGGGTGCTTGTGAGTTTCTGTTTGGCCATGCCTTCAAAGACGCACGATCCGCAGGATGGATCTAGCGGGTGAGGTGCCCTACAGTTGGTCACTCACACTGCGGCACACAGAGGAGACTCGAGCAGATCCACCCCACGCAGCCGCCCGTTTCGCGCATCTCTTGCGGATCTGGCGAAAGGGACGCGGACTTTGCGCGACGGGGCGGCCCAGGCGGAGTCAGAATGGTGTCGAATCTCAGGCTGTCCCGCGGTATCCTCCCCGCCCCCGGCCCCCAGGACCCCCGCCCGAGCGGCAGTAAAGAGGTAAATCCACATGACTGAAGAGAACTACGGCTTAGGTACGCTCGCTCTTCACGCCGGCCAAGTACCCGACCCGGCGACCAATTCGCGCGCTGTTCCGATCTACGCGACGACATCTTACGTCTTCAACGACACGGATCACGCGGCGGCACTCTTCGGGCTTGCCGAGTTCGGCAATATCTACTCCCGCCTGATGAACCCCACCGTCGACGTGCTCGAGAAGCGGTTGGCGGCCCTCGACGGGGGCGTGACGGGGCTCGGCTTTGCGTCGGGGCAGTCGGCCATCAACGCGGCCATCCTTACGCTCTGCCATTCGGGGCAGAACTTCGTATCGGCAACTAGCTTGTACGGCGGGACGTGGACGCTCTTCAACAACACCTTCAAGAACCTCGGCGTCGAGGTACGGTTCTTCGACCCGGCGCATCCGGAGCAGATTCACGCTCTCGTCGACGAAAACACGCGCCTCGTCTACATCGAGTCGATCGGCAACCCAAAGAACGACGTGCCCGACTTCAAGGCCATCGCAAAGGCCGCGCACAGCGCGCCTCACGGGTCCCTTCCGCTCATCTGCGACAACACCGTCATGACGCCATACCTCTTCCGGCCCTTCGAGCAGGGGATCGACATTACCGTCTACTCGACGACGAAGTTCATCGGCGGTCACGGAACACACATCGGTGGCGCCATCGTCGACTCGGGGAACTTCCAGTGGACGGAGAACCGCGACAAGTGGCCGGAGTTTTGCGGCCCGTCGCCAAACTACCACGGTGCAGTCCTCGCCGACGCGCTCGCGCCGATGGGAAACATCGTCTACAACGTGCAGATCCGCACACACTGGCTTCGCGACACCGGCGCGGCGATGAGCCCCTTCGCGGCGTTCTTGTTCTTGCAGGGGCTCGAGACGCTTCACCTCCGGATGCCGCGGCACTGCGAAAACGCGCAGGCCGTCGCGGAGCATCTCGAGAGTCACCCCGCCGTGCAGTGGGTCAACTATCCGGGTCTTCCTTCTCATCCGGACCACGAACGTGCGAACCACTACCTGCCCCACGGCAAGGGCGCGATTCTCGGCTTCGGGATCAAGGGAGGCATGGAGGCGGGCAAGAAGTTCATCAACTCGGTGAAGCTCTGCTCGCACTTGGCCAACATCGGCGACGCCAAGACGCTGGTCATCCATCCCGCCTCGACGACGCACCAGCAGCTCAGCCCTTCGGAGCAGCAACAGACGGGCGTCGTGCCCGAGTACGTGCGAGTTTCCGTAGGCATCGAGGACGTGAAAGACATCATCGCGGACATCGATCAGGCGCTTGCGGCCGCCGTCGGGTAGGCTAGCCGGCTCTCGTGGTCGCGGACTTCGAAAGCACGGACTCGAAACGGAGCGGTAAACCGCTTCGGCACCTCCAGATTGCGGCGTTCCCGACCCCCATGAAGCTCCACCACGGGGAGACGCTTCCCGGAATCGAGGTTGCGTACGAGACGTACGGGACGCTCGACGAAGACCGAAGCAATGCGGTGCTGATCTGTCACGCGATTTCGGGCGACTCGCATCCCGCGCGCCACGATGAGAACGACGACCCTGGATGGTGGGAAGGGCTGGTCGGTCCGGGCAAGGCGGTCGACACGAACCGTCTCTTCGTGATCTGCTCGAACGTGCTCGGCGGCTGCCGCGGAACGACCGGTCCGACCACGGTCAATCCCGCCACCGGAATTCCGTATGGGAGGGACTTCCCGCTGGTGACCGTCGAGGACATGGTCGACGTGCAGAAGCGGCTCGTCGACTTGCTCGGCATTCGCCGTCTGCGTGCGGTGGTTGGCGGCTCGCTCGGGGGCCATCAGGCGCTCTGCTGGGCCACGCGCTATCCCGAATGCGTCCAAACCGCGGTCGTGATCGCCGCGTCGGCACGGCTCACCGCGCAGGCGATCGCATTCGACGTCGTCGGCCGGAACGCGATCCAAACGGACCCGCATTTTCACGGCGGGCAGTACTACGACACCCGCGAGTTCCCCGAAACCGGCCTCGCTCTGGCACGGATGCTCGGGCACATCACGTATCTGTCTTCGGAGTCCATGACCCGAAAGTTCGATCTCGACCGACATTCCCCACGGGACATGGTGACCGATTTCGAGAAGCGGTTCTCCGTCGGTTCCTATCTCGCGTACCAGGGCGAGCAGTTCGTCGGGCGCTTCGATGCAAACTCGTACGTGACGGTGACGCTCGCGATGGACAACTTCGACATGGGGGACACCCGCGAGAAGCGGATCGACGCATTCCTTCCGGCCCGATGTGATTGGCTGATCGTCTCTTTTTCGAGCGACTGGCTCTTTCCGCCGAGCCAATCCCGTGAGCTCGTGGCGGTCCTGACGACGCTCGGGCGGCCCGTGTCCTATTGCGAGGTGCAAACCGACGGGGGTCACGACAGTTTCCTTCTGCCGGACGACATCGAGGCCTTCAGCCCGTTGGTTGCGGCAAAGCTCGGGGCGCCCGCGCCGCGGCCGTTTCGGACGAGCGCCGAGGACGATCGAATTCTCGAGCTCATTCCGCCCGGAAGCTCGGTGCTCGACCTCGGCTGCGGGGAGGGTGACCTTCTGGCGAGGCTCAAGGAGCGTGGCGCACCGCTCCTGTGCGGCGTCGAGGTCAGCACCGAGCTCATTGCGGCCACCATGCAGCACGGGGTCGAAGCGATCGACTACGACTTGAACGTCGGCCTGCCGGAGTTCGACGACAATCGCTTCGACTACGTCGTCCTGTCCTCGACGCTTCAAGCCGTTCCAAACGTCGAACGCCTGCTCGAAGACGCGCTCCGAGTGGGCCGGCGCGCGATCGTCGGCTTCACCAACTTCGCGCACCGTACGCTGCGCGAGATGTTCGGCCTCGAAGGCCGTGCACCGAAGGCGCCGGGCCCTTACTCCCACGAGTGGTACAACACCCCCAACCGGCGGTTCCCCTCGATCCGCGACATGCTCGACCTGTGCGAAAAGATGGGGGTCACCGTCGAAGAGGCCCGCTATTACGACGACACGCACGGCCGGGTGGTCGGTGAGGACGAAGACCCGAACCTCGCAGCCGAAACCGCCCTTCTCGTCCTGAGCAAGAAGGCCGGCTAACCGTAACGTTCAGCCGGCGCCTCGAATCGGCTCTCGATGCGCTTCACGCGGTCGAGGACGTGGCGGGCCAAGTCTGCGTCGGTGTCCTCCTCGAAGCTGATCTCCACGGTGTCGGAGATGCCGCCAAAACGCGCCTCGATCGCTCTTGGCAGGTTTTCGTACGTCGTGTACACGCCGAACTCGTCGAGCACGGCGTCTGGAATCTCGGCCGCCATCTGCTTCCACTGCCCCGTTTTCGACATGTGGTTGAGCTTCTTCGCGAGGTCGTCCCAGCCGTGGAGCGACATCACCGGCAGATAGGCAGGCGTCGAGGCATAAAAGGCGACGCGGTATCGCACCCATTCACGGTTCTTGGCGACGGTCTCCTCATCGGGGCCCGTCATGATGAACCCGCCTCCACATACGTCGAGCTCGCTCCGCGAGCGTCCAGCAGACTCCAGACCGCGCTCGATCGCAGGCCAAACGACTTCTTTCAAGTACTTCGTCGTGCAAAAACCGTGCAGTCGGAGTCCGTCGGCCACGGCTGCCGCCGACTCGATCATCTTCGGGCGGACCGCAGCGAGATACACGGGCACCATCGGCAGGTTCGACTTCCGAGGCGTGAACTCGGGCGTCATCAGCGTGAACCGGTAGTATTCGCCCCAATGGTCGAGCCGCTCCCCGAGCTCCCAACAGCGCCAAATCGCGCGCAGCGCCTGCACGTATTCCACCATGCGGCTCCGTGGTGCCTTCCAAGGGGTGCTGAACCGCAGCTCGTTGTGGGCCTTGACCTGCGTGCCCAGCCCAAGCTCGAATCGCCCGCCCGAAATTCACCTGGATCGACCATGCCTGGCTCGCGAGCACCATCGGGCTTCGAGGAAAAGCAACCGCAATCGCCGTGCGCGCGTGGATCCGTGAGGTCGCGTTTGCCACCATGGCCGCATGAATTAGTGGGTCGCCCGTGATCTCCGGGATCGCAAATCCATCGAATCCGAGGGTCTCTGCACGCCGGCCAGCCTCCGCCAGCCTCTTCCAATTGGTTTCGACGCTGAACGTATCGATTCTCATGCCGCCTCCCTACCACGACTTCCCCGAGCCCACACAGGCCCGAATTGGGCCCGATGTGGCCCATTCGCTCCCTTGCGAGACGGTCTCTGGACAGCGGGCACCCACCTGCTATCTTGCTTCAATCGCCCATCAGGGGCGCGGTAGCTCACCGTGGGCTATCGACACGCTGCCGACCTGTTCCTACCAGACTCGCACCGTGCAATGAGACACCGGTAAGAGATTCGTAGACGACAACGGCAAGTAGACGCGAACAAGACGCTCGGGAGAGGTCCCGGCATCGTGCTTCGCAGATCAAATGAGAGAGAACATGAGCAAGAAACTATTCGTAGGCGGCCTGAGCTGGAACACGACCAATGCTGAGCTTCAGCAGGCCTTTGAGGCATGCGGCACCGTCGCCGAGGCCAAGGTGGTCACCGATCGGGAAACCGGTCGTTCGCGGGGCTTTGGCTTCGTGACATTCGAGGACGAGCAGGGTGCAACCCGCGCGATCGAGGAGCTAGATGGCTCCACGCTCGACGGCCGCACGATCCGGGTCGACAAGGCGAATGATCGCCCGAAGAACGACCGCCGTTCCGACAACCGTTGGTAAGCTGCAACCCATTGCAACCAACCAACTTTGAATCTCTCGGGGTCGGCCGGAACTTCGACCAGGCTCTGAGAGACGTGGGCTACACACAACCCACACCGATCCAGTCTCAGGCCATCCCCCAGCTGTTGCGGGGGAAGGACCTGCTGGGCATTGCCCAGACGGGCACCGGCAAAACGGCGGCCTTCGCGCTGCCGTTGATGCAGCGGCTCGACGACCAGCACTCCCCCCCAAGGGCGCGGCGCCCGAGGGCGCTAATCCTCGCGCCTACGCGCGAGCTCGCTCTACAGATTCACGAGACCCTCGAGGCCCTCGGACGGGGCACTTCTCTGCGTCACGCCTTCATCATCGGCGGCGTCGGCCAGAATCCACAGATCAAATCACTTCAGCGGGGCGTCGATGTGCTGGTGGCCACTCCGGGTCGCCTGCTCGACCTCGCATCCCAGCGGCACGTCGACCTTTCGGAGATCTCGGTGCTGGTGCTCGACGAGGCCGATCGGCTGCTCGACATGGGATTCATCCGTGACGTGCGGCGTATCGTCGGGCTGACCCCCAACACGCGGCAGTCACTCCTCTTTTCGGCCACCATGCCCAAAGAGGTCGCGATGCTCGCGCGTGAGATTCTCGTGGACCCGATCCGCATCGACGTGTCGCCCAAACAGGTGACCGTCGAGGAAGTCGAGCAGCGGGTCGTCATGGTCGACAACGGCGACAAGCAACGCATGCTCGAGCACCTGTTGCGTGACGCCGAGGTGTCTCGGGCCATCGTGTTCACGCGCACCAAACACGGTGCGAACAAGGTCGCTCGGAAGCTCGAGCGCGCTGGCATCGGAGCAGAGGCCATTCACGGAAACAAATCGCAGAATGCCCGCCAGCGGGCCCTGCGTAATTTCAAGAACGGTGACGCGTGGGTGCTGGTCGCGACGGATATCGCCGCTCGCGGCATCGACATCGACGCCGTGTCTCACGTGTTCAATTACGAGCTACCGCACGAACCGGAGAGCTACGTGCACCGGATTGGCAGAACCGCGCGCGCGGGCGCAACAGGAGCTGCCTGGTCGCTGGTGGACCCATCGGAACGGAGCCGCTTGCGAGCCGTGGAAAAGCTGATCAAGCTTTCTCCCACGGTGACGACGGTGGATCTGCCGCCCCGTCGGCCAGCCGCCTAGGCGGCACCGTGTTCGACGAAATCGTCGACACGTTTCCAGCAATCAAACAGCCACCGCCGCCGCTCGTCCCCCTGCGGGATGTCGGCGGCGGGCACGCGCCAAATGCGGATCTGAATTTCTTTTCCAACGACCGCTCCGCTCAGCAAGTCCGTCACCTCGGCCAAGCCTTCGAGACCGCGGTGAGCGACGATGAGCACGTCGGTCCCAGGAGCGGCGTCTAGCAAGGTGAGCGCACCGCCGGGTTTCGGCGGGAGACAGTGCTTGAACGATTCGGCGATCGGCACGAGCTCCGGATGCGTCTTGGTCAATTTCTGCAGGGCGATCTGCTTCTTTCGAGGAGTGAAGCGCGTGCCTTCCGGATAGATCAATATGCCTTGATCGCCCAGGTTCTCTGCGAGCCTCCAAAGAGCCGCCAGCTCTTCGCGAGCGCTTCCACCGCGATCGATGAAGTAGTTCGGCGAGGCATGGCCGGCGACGTCGATACAAGGGTCGACGAGGAGCTCGCGCTTGAACACGTAGCGGAGCCGCAGGCCCTTGGCGTCGGAGATGAAGGTCACGGGAACCGCGGTATCGATGATGCTCGCGTGGCGAATGAAGACCAAGACGGGGCCGGGGAGGATCTGGTCGTCGCCGTGGATGGACGTCGACAGTGAAAGAAACCGGCAGATCCACGTGAATAGAGAGCGACCCCACCAGCACTCGAGGCGGAAGAACAGATCCTCGCGCCGCTCGGCGTCGCCTCGGGTCATCAGGTAGATCGAGCCCGCCGCAATGAGCCCGATCAGCTCGGTCGTGAGGTAAACCCAGAAAAACATCAACAACCGCAAGATGATGAACGAGCGCCGTCGAAAGAGACCCACCACGAACGCGATCGGGATCCACGCGGGTGCCAGGATCGTCAGCATGCACCATACAAGGAAGTACGTGGAGATCGTCATGATCCGCCGCCAGGTCGGGGATACCGCGGTCGAGTGGGAGAACGCGATCGCCTGGACGAACCAGGAGCGACGGCGCAAGTCGGTCGGCCGCACCGCGCTCCGCTGTCGATGAGCTTCGGTCATCGCTCAGAGCATGAACTCATCGAGTGCGTTTGGCGAACCAAACTCCCCAAATACCGAGCCGACGCTGGCTTGGTCAGGGCGAGGGGCTGATCGACGCGATCAGCTCGTCGAACGCTCCAGCGTTCTCCGTGACACTCGCGTTCGGGCCGAGGAATTTCATGTAGTAAGGGCCTTCCGGGGTGTCCACGATCGCAGCGATCAAGCGCTGATCGCTCTTGGCGGGGCCCGGTTGCCCGGCCGCGCCCATCCCGCCCGCATACTCGCCGGCGACGTCGATCCTCGTGACATTGAAGTCCGAAGCCCGCGTCGAGCTTCGTTTCGCGTTGGATACCGGTGACCCATCCGGATTTGAGAACTGCCCGACCCAGCGCTCGATGTTGTCTTGAGCGGAGCCGGCTCCTTGGGCACCGAAGAAGTAGACGATCAGCTCCGCCGGGCCCGCCGACCCCGAGGCGCTGACCTGTGCGCGTCGCATCGACGACGAAGGTTGCTGCGCCGTCCACTTGGCCGGGACCTTGAACGCGACGGCGCCGACATCGATCATTCCCGACGCATCCGGTAGACCAGTTCCCGCCGCGGCGCCTTGAGAGTCGGTTGGCGGAAGGATTCCCGCATGTGGGTCCCCGGGCTCAGCCATTCCTGCGTGCGGGTTCTGCGCAACGGCTGGATGCGCGCCGCCTGCTTCGATTGAGCCGACGTTGGGTGCCGCAGAGGAGCTCTCCTTCGGGGTCGGTCCTTTGTTTTGACAGCCGGCAGCGAGAAGCATGCAACCGGTCATCAGGAAGACTTGGGGCATTCGATTCATCATGGCCTTAGTGGAGCACTTTGGTCGCTGTCCTTCAAGCGGTCCAGCTGCCAGCGTTTTGGGTCCGGGGGCAGTGAATCGATCTGGATTTCGGCTAGCGGGATTCTTGGCGTTGCGGGGTCGCGGGCCTAGGCTTCCCCCCCATGGACGCGCCCAGGATGTGTGAACGCTCGATCGGAGGCACGTGGGAGCACCGGTGAACGAGGACAAACCGTGGGAGTTCGCGGGGTGGGGAACCTCCCAGCGCCTCACCGGCCTTGCGACGAGTGAGCTGCCCTTCACGCGGCTCGACCAGGCCCAAAAGCACTTGCTCGGAACGTGGCGGGCCACCGCGATTTGCGGCAACGACATCAGCTCGAGCGTACTTTACGTGTCGGCCCTCTGCGCGGCGCAAGCGGGGGCTCTGGCACCGATCGTGTTGCTCATCGTAGCAGCCGTTTTGTTCTTCTACCGAAAGATCTACGCTGAAGTAGGGAGCGCGATTCCGCTCAACGGTGGAACCTATACCGTCCTCCTCAACACCACGAACAAGCGAGTCGCCGCGGCCGCGGCCTGCCTCACGTTGCTCTCCTACATCGCGACCGCAGTCATCAGTGCCAGCGAGGGGATGCACTATGCGCATCACCTCTGGGACGGGCTGAACGTCTTCTGGGCGACGGTCGGGGTGCTCGGAACCTTTGCCTTTCTCGGGATCATAGGCATCGGCGAATCGGCAGTGGTGGCGCTCGTGATCTTCCTTTTTCACATCGCCGTGCTCTCCATACTCGTCGTCGCGAGTGCGATCGTGGTGGCGCGCGACCCCTCGATGTTGATCGACAACTGGCGTCTCCCGTCCGCGGAGAGCGTGCCTCATGCGCTTTTCTTTGGATTTGCCGCTGCGATGCTCGGCATCAGCGGCTTTGAGAGCTCGGCCAACTTCATCGAAGAGCAGAAGGACGGCGTGTTCCCGAAGACGCTCCGAAACATGTGGATCGTGGTCTCGATCTTCAATCCGTTGATAAGCTTTCTGTCCCTCGGGTTGCTTCCCCTCTCTTCCATTCGGGAAGTGCCGCCCGATCTCCTCGCCCAAATGGGAGAGGTCGCGATGGGGCGAGTGCTGGGGCTGCTCGTCAGCTTGGATGCGGTTCTGGTCCTGTCGGGTGCGGTGCTCACGAGCTTCGTCGGGGTGACGGGGCTCGCGCGGCGAATGGCGCTCGACCGCGTTCTGCCACAGTTCCTCTTGAGAGAGAACAAATGGCGGGGTACCAACCATTGGATCCTCCTCGGTTTCTTCGCCTTGTGTGTTTCGATTCTGCTGATCACCCACGCGGAGATTTCGTCCCTCGCAGGTGTCTACACACTTGCATTTCTGAGCGTCATGGCGCTTTTTGCCGTCGGCAACATGCTTCTCAAGGTGAAGCGCTCCCGGCTTCCACGTGCCGTTCGCGCAAGCTGGCCGACCGTCGTGGCGGCGCTCATCGCGGTCTTGCTGGGGCTCTTGGGCAACGCTCTGCTCGATCCGATCAATATCGAAATCTTCGAGGCGTACTTCCTAGTGACCGCGGGCGCCGTGGCCCTCATGTTCCTCAGGCGTGAGATCTTGAAGGTCGTGCTTTACGTCTCGAGAGCGATCGTGCAGAAGCTCGGTAAGGCTAGTAAACGAATCCACGACCTACTCGTGGGAGAAATCCAACGGATTAGCGAGAGCGCGGTAGTCTACTTCACCAGGGGTGACAACATCGTCACTCTGAACAGGGCCGTGCTCTACGTGCTTGCCAACGAGCAGACTTCACGTCTCAAGGTGATCCACGTCTACCAGCACGAGTCGGATATCCCACCGGAGCTTGCAGAGCAGCTCAAGATGATCGACCGTCTCTACCCGGAGCTTCGCGTCGATTTCGTGGCCGTGAAGGGCGAATTCACGCCGCAACTCATCGAAGCGATCTCGCGCCGCTTGAATATTCCGAAGAACTACATGTTCATCGGGACTCCCGGCGATCACTTTCCGCACCGAATCGAGGACCTGGGCGGGGTTCGTCTCGTGCTGTGAGAGATTGAGTTGAGCCGCAGCTCCGTATGCCTCACGCTTTCCCATCATGCGACGCCTGAGAGGTTTCATCGATCTGGTATTCGACGTCGTCGAGGAGACCACCAATCTGGTCGAGCGAACCCATGATGCGACCTTGGAGCGCTCGGTCCGGCGGTTCGCGCCGATCGAGCCGGCCAAGAGTACCGCCAGGGTCGTGGCGGGCATTCAGACGGCCATCTCGAGCGGGGTCTTCGAGTCGATCCGCACGCTGAACGGAATCAGTCGATTCACGGTCAATGCCGTCGCCGATGCGACCGAGGCAGGCTTGGCACAGACATCCGACTCTCACGACATCAACCTCGCCACACCCGTGAAGTCGACTGCGGCTGGGACCCCGAGCTGGTACCTCGATTATTTCCAAGCCTCTCTCAACGGATTTTGGGGCGACCATCTGGCCCGCAAGAACAGCCGTCTCGACCTCGGAATGACGCTCCGCCATCACGGCCACCCGCTTCCGGTCACGCGCGAGGCGTTCGCCGCAGCCTTTCCGAACGCGACCCCGAGGGTGTGTGTATTCGTGCACAGCTTGGCTGCGACCGAGTGGCTGTGGAGCCTCTCCTCAGAGCAGCACTACGGTAACCCCGACGTGACCTTCGGCACACGCCTCTTCGACGACCTCGGCTTCACGCCGATCTATCTACGGTACAACACGGGACGGCACATCTCTGAGAACGGGCGCGCCTTGTCCGAGCTGCTGACCGAGGTGCTCGACGCGTATCCTGTCCCCATCGAAGAGATCGCGCTCGTCGGACACAGCATGGGAGGTCTGGTCGTTCGCAGCGCGGCGCACTACGCGCGTGAGCACGAGGAGCCTTGGGTCCAGTACCTCCGTCACGTGGCGTGCATCGGCTCGCCGCATCTGGGTGCGCCGCTCGAAAAAGCCGTCAATCTGTTCACCGGCATGCTGAAGAAGCTCGAGGCGGCGGGCGCGCAAGTTCCCGCGGAGCTCCTCGATGCTCGAAGCGCTGGGGTGAAAGACCTTCGCTATGGCTACACCATCGATGAAGAATGGGCCGGAAAGGATCCGGACGAGGTGTTTGCCGATGCCCGGCGCAACGTGCCCCTCGTCGATGGGGTCGGCTACTACTTCCTAGCGGCGACGATCTCGCGTGACCCAGCCCACCCGGTCGGACAGCTGCTCGGCGACTTGATGGTCCGGCTGCCTAGCGCGTCGGGCGAAGCGCCAGAGCCTGCCCGCAGGATCCATTTTTCGAGCGGTGCGGTGTTTCCCGGAATGAATCACCTCCACATCGCCAACCACCCCGAGGTCTACGAAGCGCTGCGCGACTTGTTGGCGGCCTAGGCGGGTCGATGTAAAGCTGAGTCCCAATGGCGCCCAAACGACCTGTGGATTCCGCGGCCGAGGAAGTCCGCGCAGCACTTCGCCCCACACTCCAGAGGTTCGGGCCGGATTACTGGCGCGAGCAGGACACTTCCAAGACGTTTCCGGCGGCGTTCTTCGATACGATCGGCGAGGCAGGATACTTCGGCGCGTTCATTCCCGAAGCGTACGGCGGCGCAGACGCGGGGCCACGGGTGGCCTCGGTGTTGGTCGAGGAGATCAACCGCGCAGGGGGCGATGCGTCGTCGGTCAACGCACAGATGTCGATCTGCCGGACCCTCGTCCTTCACGGCACCGAGGAGCAGAAGAAGCGCTACCTTCCCGCAGTGGCGTCCGGGGAGATCCGGTTTCTGACGGTTGCGGCGACCGAGCCTGATAGCGGCGCGAACATGGCCGAGCTGGCGAGCACTGCACGCCGCGATGGCGACGGCTGGGTCATCACCGCGAGCAAGGTTCTCATCTCCTTCGCCGAGCAGACGCGCCTCATGATCCTCCTCGCACGTGCCAAAGAGGGAACGACTCTCTTTCTGCTGGACCTCGAAGAGGTGGATGATCGAATCGAGATGCATCCGATCGATCTCGTCGCAAACCGCATGACCGCGAGCTTGTTCATCGACGATTTGCGTGTGTCTGACCACATGCGCATCGGCCCCGTCGGCGAGGGGCTTGCTTCCTTGATGAAGGGATTCGTGATTCGACGCGTGCTCGCGGCCTCGGAGGCGATTGGAAATGCTCGATTCTTACTGGATCGAAGCGTGGAATACGCCAAGACTCGCAAGACCTTCGATCAGCTGATCGGCGTCAACCAGGGTATCCAGTATCCTCTGGTGCAGGCCTACTCCAAGGTCGAAGCCGCCGACCTGATGCGGTGGGACGTCCTCGATCTCGTGGAGCAAGGCGAAGACGCCATGGCGAGGTCCGCGTTGGCGAAAGTGCTCGCGTCCGAGGCCGCGTGGGAGACTGCGCGAGCCGCGCTTACGACCTTCGGCGGTTGGGGGCTCGCCTCGGAATACCACGTCGAGCGCAAGCTCCGCGAAGGCACCGTCTACGTGTTCAACAACCTGCTGATGAACCTAATCGCAGAGCGGGCGCTCGGCCTTCCGAAGAAGTGAGCTCGAGAGCTCACGCCCGTTCGCTGCTGCCAGGTTGATACGCGCACAGTGGGTCCTCGCCCAGCGGATCGCCGGTCATGGCGTAAGCGCGCGCGCGCGAGCCCCCGCATGCGAACTTGAACTCGCACCGTCCGCAGCGGCCTCTGTAGTTGACCGGATCCTGAATCTCGTGAAGTGCCTCGGACTCGCGGTAAATCTGGTGAAGGGCTTGCTGCTTGACGTTCCCGAGCAGCGGGTAGGGCAAGAAGCCAGCCGGGTACACCTCGCCGCGATGGGAGACGAAGATTACGCCGTTGCCGTCGCGGATGCCGAACGCCATCTGACGTGCGCGCGCCTGAATGTCTTCGAGCGCCATGCCTTCAGCGAGCTTTCGCTGGATCCAATAGCGGCGGTAGTGCGGTGCTTCAGTCGTACCAACCCGAAACGGAGCCTCATCGGAGATCGAATAGACCCACTCGAACAGTTTCTCCACGTCGTCTGCGGACGGCGTTTGGAGCTCGGTCCCCCGTCCGACCGGAACCAGCAAGAACAGGCTCCAGCGACGAACCGGCGGCGAGGCCGTATCTCGCAGTAGCTCGTACATTGCTTCGACGTGAGGGAGCGTTTGCGCGGTGACCGTCGTGTTGACCTGCACCGGAATGTCGAACTCACGCGCCCATGCGAGGGCGCGCATCGAGTAGTCGAACGTGCCTTGCACGTTGCGAAAAGCATCGTGAATCTCGGCGTTCGGACCATCGAGGCTCACGCCCATGGCGCTCACGCCGAGCTGGCGGAATCGGTCGACCGTTTCACGCTGGAGGAGCGGAGTCGTGCTCGGCGTGATCGAGACGTGGATCGGCAGCGAGCGCCCGTATTCGATCAGCTCGGCGATGTCCGGACGCTTCAGAGGGTCACCGCCGGTGAGGACTAGCATGCTGCCGAGCTCTTGCACGCTCCTCATCAGCTCCTTGCCCTGCTCGGTCGTGAGCTCACCTGGGTCACGATGGGGAATCGCGCTCGCGCGGCAGTGCTGGCAGGCGAGGTCGCATGAAATCGTCGTCTCCCAGTAGACGTTCCGTGGCTGCCGGCGGTAGAGGAACCCCTGATACTCGGTTCCAACGGTTTCGAGCTCCATCAGGCATGCTCCTGGTCGCGAACGACGCCGCCGAGGCGATCGGCCCACTTCTCCGGATAACCCTCGTAGTATCGGGTCCACTGCCGCCCGGTCGCTTCGTGATAGAGAAGCGCATAGGCCGCTCGACTGATCGATGGAAGCCCGACGACGGGCAAGTAGGCCCACCCGAGCACGCGTGATTGCTTGGTGTGCCCGAGCTCATGGGCGCGGTTTCGAAGGTCCAGGTCGTGCCAGCGGCTGTTCTCGCGGCTCCAAAAGACGATGTGCCCGAGGGAGATGCCGGTTCCCTTCGATTCGACGACCAGCCGACCGTTCTCGATCTCCACGTTCACGATGCGCTTCCGTGCCGCTTCCAGCCCGAGCATCGCAAGCCCGAGTGCGGTTTGGGGTGCTTCCCAGACGAGGGACAAGCCTTTGCGGATCAGGGGCATCGCGCAGAGCCTAGCACCAGATCGGGAAAACGGGATGCGGCGTCAGGGGCGGGTCGCTACGCCGCGGTACGAATGTGAGACAACACTCGGCCCTTTGCCCTCGAACTCGTCGAGCGAGGCGAGCTCGAAGCCCGCATGCTCGACGAGCGCGTCGATGGGGCGGTTGATGTTACAGCCCTCGTTCAGCCGATTCCACATCGGGTTCAGGCGATCCTGCCATCGAATGGTTCGCTCGTTTCGGGCACGCCCGTGCTCCACGAACAAATAGAGCCCCCCGGGCTTGAGCACCCGGCGCATTTCGAGCAACGCTGCCGCTGGATCGGGAATCGAGCACAACGTCCAAGTCGTGACGACGCAGTCGAAGCGCCCTTCATCGAAAGGGAGTGTGTCGTCGGCGCGAAGAGTAGCCCGTTCCACAGGAAAGGGAGATCGTTCGATGCGCCGATCGACCGGAGCAACACCGCGGGTGACCATGGGGTCCAAGCCACAAACCGAGGACACCCCATCCGTGTAATGAGGCAAGTTACGGCCCGTCCCGAATCCGATTTCCAAGACGTCGCCGCGGGCCTGCCCGACGGTCTCGTACCGAAGGTCGTCCATTATTCGCATCGCGAGATCTTGGATCCACGGTCGGATGCGATCACGAAGCCTCATCGACGTTACTCGAAGAGTGACAGGTACTCCCCGTACCCTTCTTTGACGAGGTCCTCCTTCGGGATGAACCGGAGCGAGGCACTGTTGATGCAGTAACGGAGCCCTGTCGGCGCTGGGCCATCGTCGAAGACGTGGCCGAGGTGGCTATCGCCGTGCTTGCTGCGAACCTCGGTCCGCGTGGCCATGAGCTTGCGGTCTACGTGCTCCGTGATGTTCTTCTTGTCGATCGGCTTGGTGAAGCTCGGCCACCCGGTGCCACTGTCGTACTTGTCCGTCGAGCTGAACAGTGGCTCCCCGCTGACGATGTCGACGTAGATGCCTTGTTTCTTGTTGTCCCAAAACTCGTTGCGAAAGGGAGGCTCGGTGCCTTCTTCCTGCGTGACCGCATATTGCAATGGCGTCAGCTCCTTTTTCAGCTCCGTCTCGGGGGGCTTGTCGTACTTCGGGCTCTTGTCGGACATTGGTTTCTTCCCTGCTGCTTTCGGTTTTTCCGGCGCTTGGAGCGGTCTCGAGCCCCATACGGATTCGAGGAAGCCCTCTCGGCCGGATCCGGCGCGGTAACGCTTGTAGTTCGTCGGGTTCTTCTTGTAATAATCCTGGTGGTAATCCTCTGCCGGATAGAAAGGCGCGGCCGCGCGAATCTCAGTCACGATGGGTTTTTTGAAGATTCCGCTCGCTTCGAGCTTGCGCTTCGATGCCTCGGCCAGCTCCCGTTGCTCCTGGCTGTCGACGAAGATCGCGGTCCGGTACTGGCTCCCGCGGTCGGCGAACTGGCCTCCGTCGTCGGTCGGATCGATTTGTCGCCAGAAAACCTCTAGTAAATAGGGGTATGAGATCACCGTCGGGTCGTACTTCACTTGAACGGATTCGACGTGTCCGGTGCGACCCGAGCTGACCTCCCCGTACGACGGGGCCTTCTCCTTACCCCCCGCGTAGCCCGAGGTGACCGAGATCACCCCGTCCAGCTTCTCGAAGGGCGGCTCCATGCACCAAAAGCAGCCGCCAGCAAACGTTGCGGTCGCCAGCTCGCCCCTTTGAGCCGACGAGGCCGTCGGCTTTTCTTGCTTCTCCTGCTTGTCGGGTGACTCGGCACGCGTGGAGGCCACTTCGATCGCCACGAAAGCGGCCAGCATCAGCAGTGGAACCCCCAGAATGATCGTTTTCCAGCTCTTCATCGCTCCTCGCACATCTAAGGCCTGCCATCCTTAACGCCAAGCATCCCCGAATGTTTCACAAAAGGAGAGCCGCCCCCGTTTTCTCTTGGGAAAAGGGCTATGGCTTCTCGATGAAGAGCGTCTGTGTCGGGTAAGCAAACTCGATGCCCTCGTCGGCGAAGCGCCGATAGAGGGTCAAGTTGATCGCTTGTTGTATGTCCATGTACAGGTTGTAATCAGCGCTTTCGACGTAGTAGACGGTCTCGAAGGCGAGTGAGAAATCTCCGTATGACCCGAAATGCGAGCGGTCGAAAGTCGTTTTCTCCTGCGCCTCTACCGTCTCCCGAATGATCGCGGGAATCCTTTCCAGCGCATCAGCCGTGGTCTGATAGGTTACGCCCAACTTGAACACGACGCGTCGGCGCTCCATTCGGCCGAAGTTCCGGATGCGGCTGCCCAGCAGGTCCCCGTTCGAGAAGATGAGCTGCTCGCCGGAGATGCTGCGGATTCGCGTGGTCTTGATGCCGATGTGCTCTACTGAGCCCATCAGGTCGCCGACGATGATGAAATCGCCGAGGACGAAGGGCTTGTCGAGCACGATCGAGAGCGACGCGAACAGGTCGCCGAGGATGTTCTGCACCGCCAGCGCGATGGCAACGCCTCCGATGCCGAGGCCGGCCACCAGAGCAGTGACGTCGACCCCGAGATTGTCGAGAGTCAGCAGTAGAATCGTCGCCCAAAGGACCACCCTCCCGAGGAAGCTCAGGGTGTTCATCGTCATCAGGCTGGCGCCGTCGTCCTGTTCCTTCCGGTATTTCGCGAGCCAGATCTGCAGAGCACTGCTGAGCCAGATGCCGGTTTGGATCAGCGTAGCGACGATCATGACGGTCCGGAGCACGGAGCCAACTTCCGGCGGGAGGGTCAGGCAGAGCGAGCCCGCGAAAATCGAAGCGATCAGCAGATAGGCGTTCTTCGTCTTGCGGAGCGCTCCCACCACCAAATCATCGGCGACGGTGCTCGTCTTTTCGGCGAGCTTCATCACCCGCACGATCAAGACTTGCTCCACGACCCGCAGCACGATGAGGACGCTCAGCGCGACCGCGAGGGAGATCAGCCAGATCCGGATTTCGTTTCCATAAAAAGAATCGGCGAGCTTAGGCACGATCCTCTTCTGTAATGCGATTACGGACGACGCAACCTTCCAGATGGTCGTTCACCAGTCCCATGGCCTGCATGAAGGCATACACGGTCGTCGGCCCCACGAAACTCCACCCTCGCTGCTTCAGCTCTTTGCTCAGCGCCGTGGACGTCGGCGTCCTGGACAGCTTCGTCAAAGAGCCATACGTGATCCTCTGCGGACGCTCGCTCTGCGGCGGGCGGCGTTCCCAGAAAAACGCGGCAAGCGAGCCGAATTCTTCCTCGATCTCGATTGCGCGCCTTGCGTTGTTGATCGTCGATTCGATCTTGCCGCGGTGCCGGACGATCCCGGCGTCTTTGACGAGCCGCTCGACGCTGCGCCGGTCGAATCGTGCGACCCGATGGTAATCGAATCCAGCAAATGCTCTTCGAAAGCTCCTCCGCTTGCGCAAGATGGTGAGCCAGCTCAACCCGGACTGAAAACCTTCGAGGCAGATCTTTTCGAAGAGGCGCACGTCGTCGCGCACGGGCCAGCCCCACTCCTCGTCGTGATACGCCGCATAATCGGGCGCGCTCGCGCACCACCAACAGCGCGCGGTGCCGTCGTCTCCTCGGACCAGGCCTTTGCCGAGCCTCGCCATCGCGCGAAGTTAACACATCAGCCGTGCTGGTCGACTTCCGACCGAGCTACCGCGGTTCGAGGATCGCCGGGTACTTTCTGAGACCTCTCGTAAACGAAGACGACACGTACTCGAGCTTGCCGCCCTCCGGCATGCGGATCCGCTTGACCCGCTGGGTCATCTCTTCGAGAGACAGCCGAATTTCCATGCGCGCGAGCGAAGCCCCGAGGCAGAAGTGCGGGCCGAGTCCGAAGGACAGGTGCTTACTCTCCGTCGCGAAGTCCCGGAAGATGTTGAAGGTGTGTGGGTCTTTGAAGTGGCGTGGGTCGCGATTTGCCGCGGGGTAGGTGAGGCCGACCTGTTGACCCTCTTTGATGACCTTGCCGTGTAGCTCGTAGTCGCGGGTTGCCGTGCGGTACATGTTGATGAACGGGCATACCCAACGAATGATCTCCTCGACCGCATTCGGAATCAGCGACGGGTCCTCATGGAGCGCGTCGTACTGCCTTTGGTCCTTGGAAAGCTCGTTCAATCCGCCTGCAATCGCGCTCCGGGTCGTCTCGGCACCGCCCGTCGTCAGCAGCACGTGTTCGAACAGGAGCTGGGATTCGTCGAGCTTCTCGCCGTTGATTTCGGCATTCATCCAGATCGTCAGGATGTCCTGACCGGTGCAGCCCGAAGCCAAGCGAGCCTCGTGCATCTCTTCGTGATGCGCGCAGAACTTGTCGAACGCGTCGTTGACTTCGTCGGTCACGTAGTCGGGACCGGACCCCCCCTTGATGATCTCGCTGATCCAGTCCTGAACGTTAGATCGTCTTTCCTCGGGTATGTCCAGCATGTCTGCGATCAGCCGCATCGGAAGAGCGGCGGCGAGGTCCTCCACGATGTCGACCTCCCTTCTCGACAGCATGTTGTCGACGAGCTCTTTGACGATCACGCGGACACGATCCTCCATCTTGCGCATTTGGCGCGGCGTGAATGCGGACGATACGAGAGCGCGCTGCTTGTTGTGTTGCTCCCCGTCCTGGTAGATCATCCCCGGGTCGGGGGGAATGTTGGGCCGTACGCCCTCGGCGTTGATGAAGGTTTCGGTGTCCCGCTCGATGCGGACGACGTCGTCGTACCGGAAGACCTCCCAGACCCCGTTCTTCTCGTCGAAGTAGATCGGTTCATGCTCGAGGAAGTAGTCGTACATCTCGTACGGGTTGTCGTGCGTCGAGGGCGCGCAGAAATCGACGTTCCGAAACTTCACCGGGCACTTGCTCTCCACGAGATCCTCCGAATGTCCTAAACGCGACATAACTTTACTTTGTGTAAACTAACCTCAGTGTAGAACAAGTTCTACTGCGGTCAAGGGCAATGGGCAGCAAACCCTCAGGAAGGCTTGCGGGCCATGATCGCCCAGGTGCTCGAGGGCATGAACACGCCCTGATCACGGACGAACGGTTCCATCAGCACCCGCAGGTCGCGTCGGATCTCTGGGAGCTTGCGCTGCCCCTCGCCGCCGGCTTCCCGGATGATCTCGCCCGAGGGTCCGACGAGAAGCTGGAAGTCGATCGCCTCGTCGATGTCACGCCCGACGCAGATGTCCGCATCGACGCGCTCGAAGAGGTCGACGGCGGGAAAGCCAGCGGCCCGAAGCATCGCGCGATCGGTTTCTTCGTCGGCCATCGAGAACGGCCCGGGTCCGCAGGTCGAGGCGTGCTCCCCCGGAGGGGGCAAGTGTCGAAGCGCGATCTTCTTCGCGGCTCCCCAACACGGATTGTCCGAGAGCGCCCGCCAAACGATCAAGCAGAGCTTGCCCCCCGGTTTCAGTGCGTGGTGCGCATTCCGAAGCGCCCGCACCGCGCTTTGAAAGAACATCACCCCGAAGCGGGAGTAGGCGACGTCGAAATGACCCTCGGGAAGGTCACAGACCTGCGCGTCCCCGAGTCGATAGCGCACGTTCTCCACCCCGGCCGCATCCCGCTCCTGGTTGGCGACATCGAGAAACGCATGTGTACAGTCGACGCCCACGACCTCGCCGCTCGGGCCCACCAACTGCCCGATCTCAAGGGCTGTTTCTCCAAAACCACAACCGATGTCCAGCACCTTGTCGCCCTCTCGAATGTCGAAGTGCGCCTGAGCGATGTCGCTGTGAGTCTTGCCGTTGCCAGAAAGAAGATGCCGGAACCGAATCCATTTCGGAGTCAGGATTTCATTCCAGCATTCGACGAACCCGAGGTTGTCGTCCGCGATCTCGACCATGACATCTCCTCAATTTCCGAGCAGCGCGATGAAGGCAGTGACGGCCCCGAGAAGAATCACGAGGACGATCAGCGTGATCCAGAGCCGCTTGGCGACAGGATCCTTCAAATCGAGGCCCATGTAAATCCTCAGTCCGCTTGGCTGTTCGCATCGTCCGTCGTCAGGAACACCTCGTGAATCGTGAGCTCGTTCGGCCCCCGGAACATTTCCTTCGGAGGGCGGCTCCGATGCGCTTCGGCGAAGGCGGGACTCTTGGTCCATGCGACGAAGTCCTCGAAGGTCTCCCACCAGGTCTTGACCTCGTAGTAGCCGCCCCCGTCCGGGTCCGGTGACCAGGTCCCGGCGTCGTGGTCGAGCTTCATGGGGCGCGGCCGGTGCACCTCGTTGCGGATGAAGCCTTTCGCCCGATCGACGAGGTGCACGCGCTTGCGGAAACGGTCTTCGAAGTCGATTTCATAGCCTTCGGCGACGGGAATCCGATTGGTGACGACGATCATGGTCCAAGCATAGCCCGCTTCCCGTCGGGTGCAGGTGGCGCTAGATCGGTGGCGTGCGGGAACGGTATATGCAGATCTTTTGCCGGTCATTCGGAGGCTATGGGCGCTGGGACATCCCACTTGGTTTCCGACACTTGGACGGGTATCCAGATCAGTTCCTGACGACCTCGTCCCGTTTCGTGAGGAGGCGTGATGGCGCACGACGGTGTAAGGACCTCGGATGGATTTGACTAAACCTCGAATCGTGATCATCGGGGGAGGGTTTGCGGGTATCGCTGCTGCGCGAGCTCTTCGTCGTTCGCTCGCCAACGTCATCGTCATCGACAAGCACAATCATCACTTGTTTCAGCCGCTTCTCTACCAGGTCGCGACCGCGTCGTTGCATCCAGGCACCATTGCGGCGCCGATTCGGGCCGTGCTCAGCGACCAAGCGAACTGCACGGTCCTGATGAAAGAGGTCGATGACATCGACGTCGATGCGCAGACCATCACGCTCGGTGACGAGCCCTACACCTACGATTACCTGGTGCTGGCGACCGGCTTCGAGACGAACTACTTCGGCAACGAGGCCTGGAAGCAAGACGCACCGGGGCTCAAGACGATCGACGAGGCGGTCAACGTCCGTGCGCGTTTCCTGCTGGCCTTCGAGCAAGCCGAGTTCGAACAGGATAAAGCTGCTCAGCGTGCCGCGCTGACGTTTGCTATCGTCGGCGCAGGGGCGACCGGGGTCGAGATGGCCGGGGCGCTCGCAGGCATCGCAGAAACGGTCAGAAAAGACTTTCGATCGATCGATACCCGGACGGCCCGCATCATCCTGCTCGATTTTGCCGACCGAGTTCTGACCTCGTTTCATCCGGAGCTGTCGGAACGGGCTCAACGCGACCTCGAGGAGCTGGGGGTGGAGATCTTACTCAAGACCCGAGTGACGGGTGTCGATTCCAAGGGGCTGACGGCCGAGACGCCCGGCGGACCGATTCGAATCGACGCCAACAACGTGATCTGGGCAGCCGGCGTCAAGGGAGGCCGCCTCGGCCACGCCCTCGGCGTCGAGCTCGATCGGTCCGGTCGCGTGATCGTGGGGGACGACCTCACGATTCCCGGTCATCCGAACGTCTTCGTGGCCGGTGACCTTGCGCGACGCATCGACTCGAAGACCGGGGAACCGGTTCCTGCCGTTGCCCAGGCGGCGATTCAGGGTGGCAAGTTCGCAGGCAGGACGATCGCCGAAGAGATCGAGGCGCTCGGCAAGGGCTTACCCGTACCCGAGCGAAAAGCCTTCGAGTACGACGACCGGGGCTCCATGGCCATCATCGGTCGGAACAGCGCAATCGCACAGATCGGAAAGCTGCGGTTTGGCGGTTCCCTCGCGCTGCTGCTCTGGGCGATGATCCACATCCTATTCTTGATCGATTTTCGTCGAAAGTTGATCGTGTTCATCGAATGGGTTTGGCTGTATTTCAGGGGTGGTCGCGGCGCTCGCCTCATCACCAACGACGACCGGTTACCCAAGGTGATCCACCCACCGCCCGATTTTCGCCTCGCAGCCCGCGACTCCAAGCCGAATGTCGCGATCGTCGAACGTCAGGGCGACTATGCTAGGAAGACTCCGTGACGGAGTGGCGGCTCAAGAAACACCCGACTTTTGCGGGCGTCCGAGGCCCAGTCCTCATCGTCGTCATGGACGGCGTCGGGTGCGGAGCGTCCAACGAGGGCGATGCCGTGTGGCTCGCTCGTACCCCGACGCTCGACCGCCTCGCCCGGGTCTCGCTGACCACCCAGCTGCGCGCGCACGGAACGGCCGTCGGGCTCCCGAGCGACGATGACATGGGAAACAGCGAGGTCGGCCACAATGCGTTTGGGGCCGGGCGCGTGTTCGACCAGGGCGCCAAACGCGTGCAGATGGCCATCGAGAGCGGTGAAATTTTCCGAGGCGAGGAGTGGAAGAAGCTCGTTCGTCGGGTTCACGAAACCGGTGAGCCGATGCACTTCATCGGGTTGCTCTCCGATGGCAACGTGCATAGTCACATCGAGCACCTTTTCGCGATGCTACGGCGATGTAGCGAAGAAGGCGTGCGCCGCGTCCGTGTTCACATTCTGCTCGACGGGCGCGATGTTCCCGAGACGAGTGCGCTCGAGTATGTCGAGGCGCTCGAGAAGTTGTTGAGCGAGCTGAACCAGCAGCCCGCACGCGATTACGCGATCGCATCCGGCGGCGGCCGCATGTTCATGACGATGGACCGGTACGGCGCCGACTGGGCGATGGTCGAACGCGGATGGAAGCATCACGTGCTCGGGGAGGGCAGGGGCTTTTCGAGCGCGGTCGAGGCGATCGAGACCCTCCGGGCCGAGAACCCCTCCATGATCGACCAAGACCTCCTCGGGTTCGTCATCGTGGGCGAGGAGGGCCGTCCTGTCGGCCCGATTCGAGATGGCGCCGCGGTGGTGCTCTTCAATTTTCGAGGCGACCGCGCCCTCGAGCTGACCCGGGCGTTCACCGAGCCTGATCTCAAGGAGTTCGACCGCGGACTGATTCCCGACGTCGAGTTCGTGGGGATGATGGAGTACGACGGCGACCTGAAGCTGCCCCGTCACTATCTCGTGCAGCCGCCCCACATCGATCGCACCATCGGCGAGTACCTCGCACGCAATCACGTGACTCAGTTCGCTTGCAGCGAGACTCAGAAGTTCGGCCACGTGACTTATTTTTGGAACGGCAATCGAAGCGGGATGTTCGACGAGGGCTATGAAGAGTACGTCGAAGTTCCCAGCGATCGGGTCCCTTTCGAGCAGCGCCCTTGGATGAAGGCCGCAGAGATTACCGATGTCACCCTCGCTGCTCTCCAGAGGGCTGGCCTGAGACACGCCCGCATCAACTACGCAAACGGCGACATGGTGGGTCACACCGGGAACCTCGATGCGTCCGTCATCGCCGTCGAGGCGGTGGACCTTTCCTTGGGACGAATCATTCCCATGATCGAGAAGCTCGAGGGCGCGCTGATCGTCACCGCCGACCACGGCAACTGCGACGAGATGTTCGAGCTCGACAAGAAGTCAGGAGACTTCAAGCGCGACGCGGAGGGGCACCTCAGGAACAAGACGAGCCACACGCTCAACCCCGTTCCCTGCTACATTTACGTGCCGGGAGAACATGCGCTGCGCCTCGATGATCGTGTCGAGAGCCCTGGCCTCGCCAACGTTGCCGCCACGACGCTCGAGCTCCTCGGATACGACCGCCCCGAGGGCTACGAACCGTCATTGCTGCGCTAGTCCACCTCGAAAATCAACGGTAGCGGAGACGCAGCTTGATCCCGAGGAAGTCCGCGATCTGCTGCCCGTAGGTACGGGGGATCCGGTCGAGGCGTCCTTCGACTACAGCGCGGGCACGCGCATGTGGCTCGCCTTTGAGGGCTGGCAACACGATTTGGCTCCAAGCGAGGAGCGTCTTGCCGTCCGCGCCGTTGAGCGCGAGCGTGAGCACCGGCTCGAGACGCTTCTGGTACGCGACGGAAGCGGTGCATAGCGCGGCGAACGTCTTGACGAGACCATCCTTGCCGACGTCGTTGGCCTGTCCGAACGAGTTCTTGAGCAGCTCGAGCTGCCGCGCCACCCGGGCGGGCGCGATTCGGGCAATCGCAGGAAGCGCCTCGGCCGAGGTCTGCACGACCCGCTTGTTCGAGGACGAAATGCCCTTGGCGAACTTGGCCACCAGGGGGACGACCAACTCGGGCTTTTCTGCGATGATCTCACTCAACACGCGTGCAGACTGCGTGGCAGCCGTCCGAGGCCCTTCCATCAACGTCTCGCCATGCTCTGCGATCTTCGATTGAGGGCTTTCGTCGACGAGAATCTTCCGAGCCGCTGCGACCGCGCCACCGCTGGACCCCGTCTTGCTTTGCTCGGAGAAGCCTGCGTTCGGCCTTTGGCTGGTGCTCTTTTTCTTGGTCGTCATTCCGATCCTTGAAGTGCTTCGACGATTTGCGGAAGCGAAACCTCGTAACGCCATGAGGTGCCCCGGTGCCCGCCTTCGTACTCCTCGTGACGAACGGGCAGCCCGCGCCCCCCGAGCGCACGTTTCAGGATCCGCGCTGCGAAGTGTAGCCCGTGCTCATCCCTGTCGCCTGCATCAATGTAAATAAGCGACATCGTTTGTAAAGCGGACATCGAGGCGTCGATCCGCCGGATGGGATCGTGCTCCAGCCACCTCGCCCAGACGTTTTCGCGAAGCTCCCCGGTCGAAGGGTCCATCGGGATGTGCGCAAAGGGAAAGCCGGTGGGGTCGGGCGAGTACGCGGCGCTGGCCGCGAGCACGAAGATCGCGTCCATTTCGGTCGCGTTCTTCGGGCCCGAGACCGGAATCTCGGTCGCAAACGAGTGGAGCCCACCGGCGCGATCAATCGCGATCGCCGCGCTGATGAGCATCGGGCGCATGCTGACTTCGAACGCCGCGTCGCCCGCATGGCTACCGATCACGGACACGACGTCCGGCCTGTCCATCCCCAACCGAAGAGCGCCGAAGCCACCAGAGGACCTGCCGACCACGGCGCGGGCCGCGCGCTCGGGGATCGTCAGAAAGTGCCGATCCACGAACGGGAGCACCTCGTCGGCAAGATAGGTCTGGTAGGCCCCTGTTCCCGGCGAATCGACGAATTGCGAGCCACCCCAACGATTGAAGCAATCCGGAAGCACGAGGATCGCGGGCCGGCATGTCCCCTTGGCGATGAGTTGGTCGAACAGCTCGACCGTGTTTGGCTTCCACGGGCTCCAGCCTGCGATCGAGTGATTCGTGGACCCGAACGAAGCGAGCATTATGACCACCGAAAAGCGCCTCTTGCCGTCGTACTGTGGCGGTAGGTAGACGTAGAGCTCACGTTCGTGAGGGTCTCCGAGCGGGTTGTCGCTCAGACATAGGCTCTCGTGAGGCATTCGAACGACTCGGCCCTTCATCGCCGGGCTTCGCATAGCACATTCGCGGTACGGCGGAGGGAAATAGGGCCCTAGACTACATGCGATCGACCACGCTGATCCCGACCAGCCCGAGACCGCGGCGGATCTGTCGGGCGGTCAATGCCGTCAGGCCAAGTCGGCTCTTACGGGTCGGGCCCTCGGCGTCGAGGACGGGGCACTCGGTGTAGAAGCTGTTGAAGGCCCGTGCTAGCTCGTACACGTGCTCGCAAACGAGGTGCGGTTGGCTCGTTTCGCCGGCCTGGTAGACGGCGTCCGCGAACCGCAATAGGTGTTTTCCGAGCGTTCGTTCGGCAGGCGCCCCGAGCGAGATTGAGGCGTCCGCCGAGACCGCGTCCATGTCGATTTCGCCCTTCGCGAAGATCGAGGCGCATCGCGCGTAGGCGTATTGTAGGTAGGGACCGGCATTGCCCTGAAACGAGATCATCTTGTCCCAGTCGAACTGGTAGTCGCTCAAGCGGTTCTGGCGAAGGTCCGCGTACTTCACCGCGCCGATTCCGACGACTCGCGACACCTCGTCCATCTCTTCCGGACGCACTCGTAGTCGCCCCTCGGCAATCCCTTCGTCTATGCGCTCCCGGGCGCGCTGCTTCGCCTCATCGAGCAGCGATGTGAGCGTGATCACGTGCCCACTCGCATCCCGCGTACGCAGCGGCTTCCCGTTCTTTCCGAGCACCGTCCCAAAACCGACGTGTTCGAGCCTGAGCTCGGCGCCGAGCAGCTTCATGACCGCGAAGAGCTGTTGGAAATGAAGCCCTTGCCGGTTGTCGACGACGTAGAGCGCCCGGTCGGCATGCAAACGTGCTTCGCGGTACTGAACGGTGGCGATATCCGTCGTCGAGTAGAGGAAGGCGCCGTCCTTCTTCTTGATGATGAAAGGGGTCGTCTGCTTTCGGAGCGAGTTGGGCGCCCCCTCGACCTCGGACCAAAAGATGCAGACGGCACCCTCATCCTCGCGCGCAATGCCTCGCTCGAGCAGGTCGTCGACGATGCCGGGAAGAGCCTCGTGATACGCGCTCTCGCCGAGCCACATGTCGAATGAGACGCCGAGCTCCGTGTACACGGCTTCGAGCGCGCGGCGACTCACCTCCACGAAATGCTCCCAGAGCTTGCGATTCTCTGGGTCCCCGCTCTGCAGCTTCGCGAGCTCTCGCCTTGCCCCCTCGGCAAATACGTCGTCGCCGGCAGCACGGTCGGAGGCGAGCTTGTACACGCGTTCGAGCTCGGCGATCGGGTCCGCCTGAAGAGCGTGTTCGTCGCCCCACTCGCGCATCCCCACGATCAGCAGCCCGAACTGCGTGCCCCAATCACCGAGGTGGTTGTCGCGGATCACTTCGTGGCCCATGAACGACAAGATGCGTGAGATGGCATCGCCGATGATCGTCGAGCGCAGATGACCCACGTGCATCTGCTTCGCGATGTTCGGGCTCGAGAAGTCGACGACGATCCTGGAGGCCTGCTCGATCGCCGGCACTCCATCACGTTCGCCATCGCGCAGGGCTTCGGTGAGCTTGCGGGCGATCCAAGATGGCGCGAGATGGATGTTCACGAAACCCGGTCCCGCGACCTCGGCTTTCTCGACCGCATCGACTTCAGCCAGCGCTTCGGCGATCGGTTCGGCGAGCGTGCGCGGGGGGCTTCCGAGCTCCTTGGCGAGCGGCATTGCTCCGTTCAATTGATAGTCGCCGAACTTGGGATCTTGCGTCGGTCGAACGATTGCCGGTCGAGGCCCGCCGAGGTGAAGGGCTTTTTCGATGGCTTCGGAGCCGAGAGACTCGAGGTAGCGCTCGAGGAGCATGAGCCGAGGAATACCACGTGCTCTGCTCCGGCGCCGACAACGCGCCGTGCCTCGGGTTCGCCCTGGACTCTCGCAGCATGTCCGTGCAAATCGACAGGCGCTGCGACGAGCGATACTACGGCGGCCATTTGTGAAGAAACCTGCGGGAGAATCGGTCCGCCGCAGCCTTGACGCACAGTCACCGTGTCCCCAATTTTAGCAGCGTAGGCACCCATCGGAGGACTAGTCCGAGGGTGACCGCTCAAAACGTGGAGGCTTACGTGGCGCAAGCAATCAATCGCTATCGAGCAGACCTACGAGACTTTCGCTTCTTGTTCTTCGAGCAGTTCGGCCTCGACGCCGTTCTCGGCAAAGAGCCTTACACGGAATGGGGCCCGGACGAGTGCAACATGGTGCTCGACGAAGTGTATCGCTTCGTCTGTGACGTGACCGGCCCACTCAACAGCATCGGCGACCAGCAGGGATGCCGTCTTCAGGACGGACGGGTGGTCACGCCCGACGGCTTCAAACAGGCATGGGATAAGCTCTGGGAGGCTGGCTGGCGCACCGTCTCGGCGCCTTCGCGATGGGGCGGCCAGGACGCTCCGACGATGGTCGGCTCGTTCGTCGAGGAGATGCTCTGCGGCGCCAACACCTCCTTCACCATGTACACGGGACTCACGCTGTCCGCCGCGGAGCTGATCTTGGAGTTCGGTACCGAAGAGCAAAAGCGCAAGTACGTGCCCAAGATGTTGAGCGGCGAATGGACGGGGACCATGTGCCTGACCGAGCCGCATGCGGGCTCCGACGTCGGTGCTGCAACGACGAGCGCCACACGGAACGGAGACGGTACTTACAACGTCCGCGGAACCAAGATCTTCATCAGCGGTGGTGACAACGATCTCGGAACCAACGTGATTCATCTGGTTCTTGCTCGGATCGAAGGCGCCGAGCCCGGTACGAAGGGCTTGTCGCTGTTCATCGTGCCGCGCGTGCGCATCGAAGAAGATGGCTCTCTCGGAGAGGCCAACGACGTCACCGTTCCGTCGATCGAGCACAAGATGGGCATCAATGGCTCGGCCACCTGCGTGATGCAATTTGGTGACGAGGATGCCTGCCTCGGCGAGGTCGTTGGCGGGGTCGAGCACCAGGGAATTCGGCAGATGTTTCACATGATGAACGCTGCCCGGATCGGAGTCGGGATCCAGGGCCTGGCAGTGGCCTCGGCCGCCTACTTGAGCGCGCTCGAGTACGCTCGCGAGCGAAAGCAGGGGGCGAGCGTCAAGCAGTTCAAGGACGCGCATGCGCCCCGCGTTCCCATCCTGGACCATCCGAACATCCGCCGTGACCTACTCTCGATGAAGGCTCGGGTGGAAGGCATTCGCGCCCTGGTCATGAAACTCTCGAATCACGCCGATCGCCTGAAGGTGATCCAGGGCAAAGACGACGAGGCCGAGGCCTACCACAAAGGGCAGATCGATCTCCTGACCCCTCTGGTGAAGGCCTGTGGGACCGACTCAGCCTTCGACGTTTCGAGCCGTGCGATCCAGGTGTACGGCGGTCACGGCTACCTGAAGGATCACCCCGTCGAGCAGTACTGCCGCGACTCGAAGATCTTCCAGATCTACGAGGGAACCAATTTCATCCAGTCGATGGACTTGGTCAGCCGAAAGCTCGGCCAGGCTGGGGGAGCCAACACTCAGGCGTTTCTGACCGACATCCAGCGCTTCATCGACGAGAACAAGGAGACACCGGGCCTCGAAGAGGCGATCGATCATCTTCAGGCTGCCCATGAAGCCGTTGCTGCATCGGTGCGGCAGCTCGTCGGTTGGTTCAAGGGTGGCGAGCTCGAGCACATCCCCCTTGCTGCCGAGGACTTCCTCGGGGTCATGGGTGATCTAGCCATCGGCTGGCTGCTGCTCGACCAGGCTGCGATCGCAGTGAAGAAGCTGACCGCCAAGTCCGACACGCATCCGGATCATGCCTTCTATACGGGGAAGCAGCTCACGGGGCAGTTCTTCGCGAACGACGTGCTCGCGACCTTGCCAAGCCGCGTACGCCGGTTGAGCGCAATCGACAAGACTGCCGTAGCAATGCCGGACGAAGCCTTCGCTACGATCTAGTCACGCCGAAGAGAAAGGTCCGACGCCGACGCCTATGCCTTGGCGCGGCACTCTCCACAGATACCGTAGAGCTCGAGCTTGTGGCGCACGAGCCGGAAACCGTGCCGATCCGCGACCTTGTGCTGGAGGTCCTCGATCGCATCATTCTCGAATTCGATGATCTTCTCACATTCGATGCAGATTAGGTGGTCGTGGTGCTCATCCTCCCAAGCGACTTCGTATCGGGATACCCCGTCGCCGAAGTGACGTTCGAACGCCAGCCCGCACTCTTTGAGAAGCTTGAGAGTACGGTACACCGTTGCGTATCCGATGCGGGGCTCTTCGACGCGCACCCGCTCGAGCAGGTCTTCGATGGACAGGTGCTCCTCGCTCGCGAAGAACATCTCGGTGACGACCCGCCGCTGCTCGGTCGATCGAAGTCCATGCTTGTTCATGTACTCGTTCAAACGAGCCCGCAGCTCTTCGATGTCGTGTTCCGCGTCGGCGCCCATCCGTGCTGTTTACCCCTATCGTCCCTAAGGTAACATCTGGAATTTGTCCATCCCATGACCATGCAGGATCGACTTTTCGAGCGTTTCGGGTGGGCTGTACGCCTTTCCCCTCTTGCCGTCGCGTTGATTCTGGCGGGACTCTGGGTAGCTGGAGGAAAGCCGGCGATTCCCGACCTGCGGTTGAGCGCGCCAGTCGTTGCTCGACCGGGAACGACGATCGGGCTGCGTGCGTGGCAAGTCGATCGAGATCGCGATGGGTATGCCGTCATCCTCGCGCCTGAGGTGGTCGTCGAGCTTCGCAACGCCTTGGGTGACACGATCGGACGGACCGAGCTCTCGGAGTCCCGGGTACAAGGACGGGAGGGTGACCTGGCGGTCCCCGATGGACCCGACCAAGAGCTCTTCCTGGTCGCGCTCGGCGAGATCGATGGGCGCCTGGTCTCAGTCGAGCGGACGCTCTTCGTGAACCGGTCGATCGAGTCGCAGTGGTCCAAAGGCCGTACGGTCAACGCCTTTCAAGTCTACGAGCTTGGGCCCCTTCGAGTGGTCGATCCGAGACACGCTCCTCGCGTGCTCGACCCTCGCATCGAGGAGGGCGCGTGCGTTCCGGGGCTACGCTGTTGGCTTTCGGTTTGGGTCGACAGCCAAGCGGTCCGCGTCAGAGCGCGCCCCCTCGCGGGCGTGCGCGTAGAATCGGGCATCATTCGAGCCGCGAAGGGATTTGTACGGCTTGCGCTGGTCGTCGAGGGTCAGGAGGGGCGCGTCGTCGTCGAGGCGATCGGCGAGGACGAGTCCGTATGGGCTGCGCGCGAAGTGCGCCTGCCCGTCGTTCCGGGCGGTGTCGTCGCACGAGCCGTCGAAGACCACGGGCGGGTCCGGGTCGACTGGGATCGACTCGGCGGGCTCGACGACGCGTTGGTGGACGTCTTCCAAGGTCGCCGTTGGGTGCGTGCCCTCTCCCTTTCTCACAGCGATCCCCATCTACCTGCGGTGCTTGGCCCAGGGGTCTGGCGCCTCCAGGTTCGCGCAGATCTCTTTTCCGACAACACCGCCGGCGTGTCCTACGTGGTCGTGGCTGAACCGGACGGCCCGGGCCGCGCACGCCAGGCCGCCGACGAGGTCTTGGCGGAGGCCGCCCGAGAGGGGCTGGATCCGCTCGCCATGGCAATCGCGGAGGGAGCCTCTATCGACGCTCCCGTCGCCGCTTTGGAACGTGCCCTGTTCGCGGTTCCGAGCTTCGACGTCGTCTCGATTGGGCCCGCTGTGAGCGCCCGCGCCGGGTTCGACGAGACGCTCGAACGGGAACAGGAGGTTCGGCGACGTTGGGCTGCTGCCGCCATCCTGCTCATCGGCTTGATCGTCAGCATGGTGCTGCTGCGGATCGAGCTCGCTGCGCAAGCGCGCGCCCATCGGATCCTCGAGGACCTCGGCGATGGGTCTCCGGTCTCCCGGCCCGACCGCTCCTCGGGGCGCGGATTGTGGGCATTCGTGCTCCTGGTGTTCGTCGTCATGGCGGTTCTCGCGCTCTCTAAGGGCTGGTTTTGACTGAAGTTTGCGCGCCTCTCCGGAGCGACCTAGATTGCAGCGGTGTTCAACTCGGTCCTCAAGAAGGTACTCGGCACCAAGCACCAGCGTGAGGTGAAGCGCATGCAGCCCACCGTGGCTGCAATCTCGGCGCTCGAAGACGAGATCAAGAAGCTTTCCGACGCACAGCTTCGCGGCAAGACCGCGGAGTTCAGGCAGCAGCTCGACAACGGCGCCCCGCTCGATGATCTGCTGATTCCCGCGTATGCCGTCGTCCGCGAGGGAGCTAAGCGTGTTCTCGGAATGCGCCACTACGACGTCCAGCTAGTCGGCGGCATCGTGTTGCACCAAGGCAAGATCGCCGAGATGAAGACCGGTGAAGGTAAGACGCTCGTCGCCACGCTCCCCTGCTATCTGAACGGCCTCGAGGGCAAGGGCGTCCACGTCGTGACGGTCAACGACTATCTCGCGACTCGCGACGCAGAGTGGATGGGCAAGCTATACGGGTTTCTCGGGCTGAGCACTGGTGTCGTCATTCCCGGCCAGAGCAACCAAATCAAGAAGCGCGCGTACAACTGCGACGTCACTTACGGCCAAAACAACGAGTTTGGCTTCGACTACATGCGCGACAACATGAAGTTCAGCATCTACGACTACGTCCAACGTGATCTGCACTTCGCGATCGTCGACGAGGTCGATTCCATCCTGATCGACGAGGCTCGTACGCCGTTGATCATCAGCGGACCCGGGGAGACCGCGAGCGAGAAGTACGAAATGATCAACGAGATCATTCCGCGACTCCGCAAAGACGAGCACTACGACCTCGACGAGAAGAGTCGCAGCGTCACGCTCACCGAGGAGGGCATGGAGCGCTCGCAGGAGCTGCTCGGGGCCCGTGGGCTGCTCGGAGGCACTTCCGCCAACCTCTACGACCCCGTCAACCTCGAGACCATTCACATCTTGCAGCAATGTCTTCGCGCTCACGCTCTGTATCACCGGGACCAACACTACATGGTTGCCGACGATGGCAAGGTCATGATCATCGACGAGTTCACGGGTCGCGTGCTGCCCGGACGCAGATGGTCCGACGGCCTTCACCAGGCGGTCGAGGCCAAAGAGCGGGTCCCGATTCAAAGTGAGAATCTCACTCTCGCGACCATTTCATTTCAGAACCTGTTCCGCCTCTACAAGAAGCTCGCCGGAATGACTGGCACGGCCGATACCGAGGCGACCGAATTCCACAACATTTACAAGCTCGACGTCGTCGTCATCCCGACGAACCAACCCATCGCACGCATCGATGAAGAAGACCTCATCTACAAGACCGAGCGCGAAAAGTTCAAAGCCATCTGCGAAGAGATCGAAGCTTCGCACCGGCGTGGCCAGCCGGTTCTCGTCGGCACGACGAGCGTGGAAAAGTCGGATGCGGTATCTCATTTCCTCAATCGCCGCGATGTCCCGCACCACGTGCTAAACGCCAAGCAGCACGAACGCGAGGCCTACGTCGTCGCGCAGGCGGGGACCCCAGGCGCCGTGACGGTAGCCACGAACATGGCCGGTCGCGGCACCGACATCGTGCTCGGCGGAAATCCGGAGATGCTCGCTCGCATTCAGGTTCTCGAGGGCGCCTCCGAGGAGGTTCTTTCCGATCCGGAGCGCCGCGATGCCGCAATCGCCAAAGCAACCGAGCACTTCATCAGTAAGTGCAAGGAAGACGCCAAGCGCGTCAAAGAAGTGGGGGGCCTTCGGATCATCGGCACGGAGCGTCACGAATCGCGACGGATCGACAATCAACTCCGGGGGCGATCAGGCCGTCAGGGCGACCCCGGCTCGTCGCGCTTCTTCCTCTCGCTCGAGGACGACCTGATGCGGATCTTCGCGGGCGAGCGCGTTCAGGCGATGATGGACCGGCTCGGGATGGAGGAGGACGTTCCGATCGAGCATCGCTGGGTGACGAGGGCCGTCGAGAACGCCCAAAAGAAGGTCGAAGAGCGAAACTTCGACATTCGAAAGCATCTGCTCGAGTACGACGACGTGATGAACCAGCAGCGCAAGAGCATGTACGCGCTGCGAAAGCAGGTTCTGCGGGGCGAGTACCGCACGGTTCCTTCCGATGACGAGCAGAAGGCGGGCGTGGAGGCGCAGCCGCTCGTCGACCAGGTCGACACCGAGCTCTTGTCGCGCGTGAGCCGCGTTCTCGAGAACATGGTGAAGTTCCATTCTTACCCGTTGCCCGATGCGGGGCTCACCCAGGACGAGGTGCCCGCCCACCGCAAGAAGGCGATCGAGTCCGACCTCTCGGCGCTGACCGATGTGCGGGTCCAGCTCCTCGAAAGGGACATTTACCTGTGGTTCGGGTGCGTGGTTCCACTCGAGGCGTTTCGCAAAGACCCCAGAGGCGCTTACGAGCACCTCGAGCAAGCCGTGGGATTGTCGCTGACGGAGCAAAAAGAACGACTGCTCGATTTGGTCGACGAAGTCGTCGTCACCATGACCGATCACGCCTGCCCTCACGGAAAGCACTACGAGGATTGGGACATCGACGGGCTGGCGCGCGCTTACAAAGAGCAGTTCGCCCTCGATGCGACCGGCACCCACGAGATCAGCGACCGTGCCGAGCTTCTCAACAAGCTCTACTCGGATGCTGCCGCCGTGCTCGAGCGAAAGGAAAACGAGTTCGGTACCGAGAACTTCCTTCGGCTCTTCCGCGATTTGTATCTCCAGGAGATCGACAAGCAGTGGATCGACCACTTGCAGGCGATGGACCACCTGCGCGACGGCATAGGGCTTCGCGGCTACGGCCAACGCGATCCGAAAAAGGAATACCAGCGCGAAGGCTTCGACATGTACCTCGAGATGGTGCAGAGCGTGAAGTCGTCAGTCACCCTCGGGATGTTCACGGTCGAGCGTGCGCGTGAAGAGGATTTGCAGAGGCTCGAGGAACAGCGCCGCCAGGCGACCGAAAAGCGTCAGCAGCAGATTCGTGCGAGCCATCGAGGCGACGATCAGGGCGGGGAGGGTGCTTCGCAGGCAGGACGGAGCAGGCGCGCTCGCCGGGCCGCGGCGAGGCGGGGCCGCCGCGGTGCCGGTGGCGTCGAGGCCGCCGCACCACAATCGACCGTCAAGCGCGACCATCCGAAGCTTGGGCGCAACGACCCGTGCTATTGCGGCAGTGGCAAGAAGTACAAGAACTGCCACTACCGCGAAGACCAGGCTGCAGCCTCGCCGCATTGACGTCCATCTGATAAGAGGGGCCCCATGAGCGGAGGGGTGAAGGGGTTTCGCTTTGCCGGGGTCCACGGCGGCGTCAAAGCAGGTGACGCGCTCGACTTGGGGCTGGTGTTTGCGGAGGAGCCTGCGGTCGCTGCGGGTGTGTTTACGATGAACCGCGTGCGCGCCGCACCGGTGGTGATCAGCGAGCGCCGTCTGAAGAGCGGGTTCTGCCAGGCAATCTTGGCCAACAGCGGCAATGCCAACGCTTGCACCGGTAAGCAGGGCAGGGAAGCAGCGTACGCGTTGACGCGCGCCGCTGCAGCTCACCTTCACGTTCCAGCCGCGCTGGTCGTCCCTGCCTCGACCGGCGTGATCGGGGCTCAGCTTCCCCGCGAGGCCATCGAAGCGGCAATTCCCGCTCTGGTTTCGGACCTATCGGAGGGCGGGGCCTCGCGGTTTGCCCGAGCGATCATGACGACCGATCGCGGTCCGAAAGTCGCACGAGCCGAGATCAAGGTGGGTCGTGCCCTCTGCCGTGTGCTGGGTATCGCCAAGGGCGCCGGGATGATTCACCCTCGAATGGCGACGACCCTCGCCTTCGTGATGACGGATGCGCCGTTGTCCCGGGCGACGCTCGGGAGGCTCCTCAGGCAAACGGCGGACATGACGTTCAATCGAGCGACGGTCGATGGCGACACGAGCACCAACGACTCGATCTACGCGCTCGCATCCGGCGGAGCCACGCACCGATCGATCGATGACGAGAGCGCGGCAGCCCGACGGTTTTCCGGCGCGCTCGGCGAGGTGCTCGAGTCGTTGGCCACGAAGATCGTCGCAGACGGCGAGGGTGCGGAGCACTTGGTCCGGATCGAGGTGCGTGGTACCCGGACCGACGCTGACGCCGTACAGGTGGCTCGCACGATCGCCGGCTCGCTGCTGGTCAAGACGGCGCTGTTCGGTTGCGACCCGAACTGGGGTCGAATCCTCGCCGCCGCGGGCCGATCCGGGGTGCGTTTCAATCCTGATCACGTCTCCATCGAGATCGGCGACGTCCCGATTTTCAAGCTTGGGACGCCCATCATGACGAAAAAGGCCGAAGTCGAGGCCGAACGGACGATGAAGCGCCCTCGTTACTCGATCTCGGTGACGCTCGGCCGCGGCCGCGGCCTTGGTCATTATTGGACCTGCGACCTCGGTCACGAGTACGTTCGGATCAACGCCGATTACCGGACGTGACTCGAACCGATGCCGCGCAAGAAGATACTTCTCGGTGTGCTGCTGCTCGCGATTCATGCGACGGCGGGCGCCGACAAACGCAAGAACG
The DNA here is from genome assembly GCA_963792825.1 of uncultured delta proteobacterium. Taxonomy (GTDB): domain Bacteria; phylum Myxococcota_A; class Polyangia; order Polyangiales; family Houyiibacteriaceae; genus SG8-38. The sequence goes on from CAWBXS010000002.1 coordinate 1,658,321, forward strand.
ACGCCCCGGCTGAACCCGAGAAGGCCGCCGAGCCGGCACAGCCCAAGCCCTTGTGCATCAAGAGCCAGGAGCTGGAGGTCGTGGCAGCCCAACTGGCCAAGCTTCAGCACATTCCGCCGTCACCCGAGCTCATTCGCATTGCACGCGAGGAGGGAGTCGATGCGAACCCGATCTACGCGAAGTTCGGCGTCACTGGTGAGTTCGACAGCTTCAAGGCCTGGCTCGAGGACCTCGACAAGACGGCCGATGCGCCGTTGATCTGCGGCCGCGCCCGGTCTGGGGAGCGCGTCGTCCTGGTCGCAGCCGTTCGGGCCGGTGTTCTGACGCTCGCCGGTAAGCATGGCCTTCATGCCGAAATCATCCCCGAGTTCCGCGATCCCTACATCGTGGTGCGAGATTCCGGGGGGTCCTCGCAACGCATTGCGGTCGACGGGGAGAGCTCCGGGGCGACGATCACACTCCCGCTCGAATGGGAGCGTCCACTGTTCGTCCAGCTCGTCGCGACCGGACCGAACGGGCCTCGTCCCGTCGCCGAGCGCTGGGTTGGGAAGATCCCCCGGGCGAGCGAGCATGCACATCGGGTCCCGGAGTCGCAGGAAGCCTGGCTGATGCAACTCCGGCGCGGCGCAGGTGTACGTTCACTGCGCTCGAATCGGCTCCTGACTCAAGAGGCGACCAGCCATGCACAAAGGGTCTGCGAGTCGGGAAAGGTCGGCCACGAGCTCGATCCATTTGGTGATCCCGAGGCTCGTCTGCTCGACCGCGGTATCGAGGCGCGTGTCGTGGGTGAGGCCGTGGCCCGGGCGGCTACCATGCGGGAGGCGCTCCAGGCGATCGAAGACAGCCCGAGCCACCGGCTGACCGTGACCGACGCGCGGTTCACCGACGCCGGGTACGGCCGGGCCAAAGACGAGAAAGGGCGCACCTGTGCGGTCGTCCTGCTGGCGGCTTGGCCCCGTAAGGTGCCGTGAGCTCACGGCGCGATGGAGATGCGCTCTTTGAGCTTGAACCGCTCGGAGGCTGACCGATAGGCGACGACGAAGACCTGCGCAAGTGCCATTCCAGCGACGACCGTCCCGACGATGCCCGCGAGGACGGTTGCGATCGTCGGCCCCTCGAAGGTCATCTGCGCGGCGCTGAGCGGCCATAGCTCTCTCGCCACGAGAAGCCCGATGTGTAGGGCGTACAGAGTGAGCAATGCGGCCGCCCAGACGTGGGAGCCGCCGCGGGTGCTGCTGTCCATGAAAGCCATCAGCGCGAGAAGAGCCAGCAGGCCGAAGGTCAAGTGGGTGATCGCGGGCGCCCACGATTGCCAGCTCCCGTCGAGCGTGACCAGGCCCTCGTGACCCCCTGACAAGAAGAACCAACCGCCCAGCCCGAGGACCCCGAACGTCACCGCCAACCGGGCGAGTCGAGCTCCTCGGTAGTAGGCCCGGAAGAGCAAGCTTCCGCTCAGCAGGATCGTTCCCCCAGCGAGGAAAACGCCCTCGGTGGCGATGCCGTGGAGCGTTTGCTGCCAAAGCGCGACCCCCGTGGCCGTCGCGCCCATCAAGAACAAGGAGATCGCACGACCCCCGTATGACATCGGGGTCAGAGCCAAGGTCGCGGTCATGAGCAGCAGTGCCAGCGACACGAATGTCAACGGATGTACGCCGCCGGTGATCAACACGCCCAGGGCGCCAGCCGCGCTGAGCACGATCGCGGTCAGCCGGAGGGCCTTTTCACCCGGGCTCGAGGGGCGCATCTGCTCGCGCAGCAAATCCGAGGCCAGGATTGGCGGCCCGGGTGGAACCGGGATGTTCGGGAGACTCGTATCCCGATCGTTGGCAGAATCTCGGGGCAGGCCGGGCTGCGGATCGGGAGCGATCGCCGCGTCGCTGGCTTCGCTCTTATGCCCGTTCTTCTTCCGCCGAAGGGGCAGGACCGGCGCCGGCTCGCTCTGGGGCTGCCGCTCGCGGATCGCCGTGCGATGAACGGCGTCGTCGGGAAGCTCCACAGCCTCCGGCTCGGGGACCCCTACTACCGCAACCGCCCGCGCCGACGTCGCAGCTGCTGCGGGGGGCGAGAAGACACCGACCGAGCGCTCGACTGCTCTCTGCGTTCCACTGGTCTCGCGCGCGATGGGTACCACGGGCTTGGCGCCGGGAACCGGCGCACCACAGGTGCCGCAGAACGCATCGGTTCTCAGCACCTTACCGTCGCAGCTCTTGCACGTTGGCATCGGGTCCCGCCTCTCCGCTTGTTCCGATCATACGCGGGAGAACCCGCGTACTTCAACCGGCCAAGTAGGGAGATGTATGTTCATCCGTCGTGACCGGAGAAAAGTGCGCCCAATGCGGCAATCCAGTCCGGGCCTATGACACGAATGTCCTACTCAGCAGGCCTTCGTTGGGAAAAACTCTGGTTTTTCACGCGTTCGAGACTTGGCACCGCGATTGCATTGACGAAGTTTGCTTACTTAAGACCCTCGCCGCGCACTTTCCAGCTTGCCCGGCATCCGCGCGGCGATGGGTCGACCTAAAAAAAATCTACTTAGCTTACCTTTCAGTCTAGCACTCATTCTTACGTTTGAAATGGGTCACCCTTCGGTGGCCCATTTTGTTATTGAGCCGGTCCAACGGCACCGAAAGGAACGGCCCGCCGGGGGAGGCAGGCCGTTCGCGCGGCGATGGTCAAGAGAACAGACGCGTGCGCCGAGGGATGCGTCGTCAGCGCCCGACGTCCTCCAGGGCGTCTTTCATGAAAAGCTTTTGTTTCTTGAGTTGCTGGAGCTCCAGCTCCTCGCTCGGGGTGAGGCTCAGCCTGCCGTCGAGCGCAGCGACGCGCTCCGCAAGCTCAGCATGCTTCTTTTCCAGATGCGACTTCTGTCGCTCCGGTGGAATGGTTCGAGCGTGGTGCTTGGACATGTCACCTCCGGGCTATCGATTGAGTTCTCAAGCTAACCAAAGGAGTGTCCGGGGCACGCCCTGGCACCCTTCCTGCTTACTCTACGGATCTGCGCCCGAATGATCAATCCCACTTGCCGAAGATTGTTCGTTCGCTTGTGCAGGTGACGCCACCATGAATACTAGTGCCCCGGGAGCGTTTCAGACGTTGATGACCTGGAAAATAGCGTTCTTGGGCTTTTGTTTCGCGCTCTTTTCGGAGGGCGCGACCGCATCCGCCCAAGAGGGTGAGCCCGTCGATCCGGCGGTCGTCCTCGGCCTGGTTCAATCGTTCTACGATCAAACCAAGACCTTACAGGCCGACTTCGAGCAGACCCGTTACACCCGGCTTTACGATCGCTACGATCGTGCACGCGGAAAGGTCGTGTTCAAGAAACCCGGAATGATGCGTTGGGACTATGCTCAACCCAATGGTCAGGTCTTCGTCAGCAACGGCAAGACGCTGCTGATCTACCAGCCGCCCGAAGCAGGCGAGAAGGGCGGTCAGCTCATCGAGCGCGCGCTCGACGAGGACCAACTCCCATCGGCGTTTTCGTTTCTGACGGGCAGTGGCAACCTCGAAAGGGATTTCGAGGTTCGAGTCCTCGAGCACGACGACGAGAGATTCAACGACGGCTACGTGCTCCAGTTGATTCCGCGGCGGCCCACCCCCAACTACGAGCAGTTGGTCTTCTACGTTCGAACGTTGAGCAGTGGCGGCAAGCGAGCGGGCGTCGTGCAGCGCGTCCTGATCATCGACTCGGCGGGAAACCGAAACCGGTTCGACTTCTCGAAGCTGAAGTTCAATCGCGAGGTTTCGGACAAGCGCTTCGTGTACAGCCCTCCCAAGGGAACCCAAAAGGTCAATCCCTGAGTACGGCTTCGTTCTCACGTTGCGCTCGAAGCTGGCGGATCGCCCGGCCGAGGGCCGCGCGGTCCTGAACCGGAACGAGCAGGACGTCCCGTCGGCCCTGCATCGAGTCCGAGATCGCGCCGGCGTCGGTGGCGATGATCGGGAGCGCCCGCGCCTGGGCCTCGTAGAGCACCGTGGGGAGGCCTTCTTCCGCACGCGAGGGCACGACCAGAGCGTCGCAGGCCCTGAGAAGCGCTTCCTTTCGTGCGCCGGTGACCCACCCCTCGAAGGTCGCCTCGATCTGAAGGTCGCGAGCAAGCGTGCGCAGGCTGTTGGATTCCAGACCATCACCGGCGATACGGATTCGGACCGGATCGGGTAGATCAGCGATCGCTCGGAGGAGCTCGTCTAGGCCCTTGACTCGGATGAGGCGTCCCATGAAGAGCAGCGTGAAGCCGTCGATGCCCAGCTGGCGGCGTAGCTCCGAGCGGCTCAGCATCGGGGGCTCCGGAAGGTCGATTGGCATGGGGCCCACATGGGTGCTCATGCAAAGAGGCTCGAGCTCTGCTCTCTCGAAGAACCGGTCGCGCAGGCGGGCGCTCAAGAACCACATCGAAGTGGCCCCTGCGACGATCCTGCGTGCCACCGCCCGGCCCCCGGGCATGCTGCAGAGCCAACGCACGTCAGTGGCGTGACAGATGCAGAGGTGCGGGCGGCCTTGCGCGATCGACGAGGCAATCCATCCGCTCGGCACGCACCACGAGCTCACGACCCCATCACACGAGTCGAGCTCTTGCAATGAGGCTCGGTAAAGGGCCGCTCCAAAGCTGACCGCGCCAGCCCATCGGGCCGGCCGCTTCCGCAGGTTGTCCGGTACCCCGCTCCCATAAAAGGTCTGCTGCAGGGCCCGCGGCCGGGCATACGGCACCCAACGCACCTCGATTCCAGGCCACTCAGGAGGCGGCCGAGATCGTCTTGGCTCGGGGGCGAGCACGCGAACCGTATGACCGTGCTCGACGAGCCTGCGCGAAAGCGTCAACAGAAAGGCACCGCTGCAGTCACCTTCGAAGCGCGGAAAGCTGGTCGTGAGGAGGCCTACCTCCATCCAAACCGCCTCACTCCACGGTAACGGTCTTGGCGAGGTTACGCGGCTGATCGACGTCGGTGCCCTTGAGGTCCGCGACGCAGTACGCGTAGAGCTGCAATGGGATGACCGTCACGAACGGGGTAAGCACCTCCGGTGTAGCCGCTACCTCGATGAAGCGATCGCAAAGCGCTTGGGCTTGCCTATCTCCTACGGTCGTCACTGCGATGATCTTCGCCTCGCGGGCGCGTGCCTCCTGCATGTTGCTCGATACGCGCTCGTAGTGCCTGTCCTGAGGCATGATCACGATCACTGGCACGTGTGCGTCGAGCAGGGCGATCGGCCCGTGCTTCATCTCGCCTGCAGCGTAACCCTCCGCATGCACGTAGGAGATCTCTTTGAGCTTGAGCGCGCCCTCGAGTGCCATCGGATAGCTCAAGCCGCGGCCGAGAAACAGCACGTCCCGCGCTTCGGAGAAATCGCGGACGATCTCACTGACTGTGTCGTGTGTTTCTCGCAAACGTTCGGCGATTACGTTCGGAATCCGCACCAGGCCCTCGATGAGCTCGGCTGCCCGTGCGTCATCGATCGTGCCGCGTCTCCGACCGAGCCAGATGCTGAACATCAATAGGTTGGCGAGCTGTGTGATGAAGCACTTCGTCGAGGCGACACCGATCTCCGGTCCCGCATGGGTGTAGAAGCTCGCATCGGCCATCCGTGGGATCGCGCTGCCGTTGACGTTTGCGATCGCTAGGACTTTCGCGCCTCGCGCCTTGGCCTCCTTGGCGGCCATGAGTGTATCGATCGTCTCGCCCGACTGGCTCACAGCGATGATGAGATCGCCTTCGCCGACGACCGCATCACGGCCTCGAAACTCGCTTGCAAGCTCCGTGATCGCCGGCACCTTCGCGAGCTCCTCGATCCAGTATCGGCCTGCAATGGTCGCATGATGGCTGGTTCCGCACGCGAGGAGGATCACCCGCTCGATGCGTTTCCCATCTTCTTCGGTCAATCCTATCTCGGGCGTCAGCACGTCGGCCCTCTCGCGGTCGAGGCGGCCGCGGAGCGTATCCTCGAGCGCGCGAGGCTGCTCGAAGATCTCCTTCAGCATGAAGTGCTTGTACCCGGACTTCTCGGCCATCACGGGCGACCATGAAATCCGCTTGGGGCGCCGGCTGAGCGGAGTGCCGTCGAGCTTCGAAAGCGTGAACCCCGTCGCCTCGAGCACCGCGATCTCGCCGTCTTCGAGGAAAACCATTTCGTTGGTGTACGGAAGAAGGGCCGGAATGTCGCTTGCACAATAGGTCGCACCCCTCGAAACGCCGAGGACGAGGGGAGAGGAGCTCTTTGCGACCACGATTCGATGGGGTTCCCGCTCGGAGAGGACCGCAATCGCGTACGCGCCTTCGATTCGATCGAGCGCGCGACGAATGGCGGTCACCATGTCCTGACCCGCCTCCGTTTCGCGGTGGATCAGGTGAGCGACGATCTCCGTGTCGGTGTCGCTGCTGATGGTGAAGCCGCTCGCCTCGAGCTCGGCACGAAGCTGCAGGTGGTTCTCGATGATGCCGTTGTGGACGACCGCGATCGGTCCGGCGACGTGGGGGTGGGCGTTGACCTCCGAGGGGCGGCCGTGTGTCGCCCACCGCGTGTGCCCAATCCCGACCTTACCCGGGAGGTTCTTTTTCGCGAGTGCCAGCTCGAGGTTTCGAAGCTTTCCGACGGCGCGAACGATTTCGATGCCCGCCTCCGCATGGACGGCCAAACCCGCAGAGTCGTAACCGCGGTACTCGAGCCGCCGCAACCCGTCGAGCAGGATGGGCGCAGACTCTTCGTCACCTACGTAACCGACGATTCCACACATGCGTAGACTTTAGTCGATCGCACCAGGCTGCGCACCAGAGGGGCGCGCGCTGGGTGGCTCGTACGAGAACTTGGCCTTGATCTCACCGTCGGGCGACACGACCGTGACCGGTCCGAACTCTCGAAGCGATTGAGCGAAGTCCGCAGCCTGACCGACCACGACGACCAACGCTTCCTTGGGGCGAATGTAGCTGCGAGCGACGTACTGCGCCTCCGATGAGCTGGTCTGCCGGATCCGCCGCCGGTACTGGTCCCAATAATCATCGGGGAGGCCGAAGGTTCGGAGCTCGACGACGAGGTCAGCGAGCTTGCCGGGCGTATCCACCTTCAGCGGAAACGAGTCGCTCAGGTAGCGCTTCGCGTTGACGAGCTCCTCAGGCTCGGCCGGCTCTCGGTTGATTCGCTCGAGCTGGGCGAAAAGGGCGCCGATTGCTTCGTTCGTGACCTCGGTCCGGACCGATGCATAGGCAATGAAGGGGCCGACCTCGACACGTTCGCCGACCGTGCTGTAGGCGCCGTAGGTCAAGCTCCGTTTCTCGCGGAGGTCCATGAAGAGCCGGGAGGCCGCGGAGCCACCAAGCACCTGATTGGCCACCATGAGCGGAATCCATTCACGGTTGGCCCGCGCGATCGCGAGGTTGCCGATGTAGATGACAGATTGAACCGACCCCGGTCGATCGACCACCAGGATCTTGCGGTCGGTCCGGCGTGGGGGCGTTCGATAGCTCGGGGCCGCGCGCTTGCCGGCCCTCCACGTGCCGAACGTCTGTCGCGCCGACTCGACGACCCGGGCGGGGTCGACATTGCCTGCCACGACCAGGAACGAGTTCTTACCGACGAAGCGCTCGCGATGCCAGCGGATCAAGTCTTGGCGCCGAACCCTCTTGACCGCCTGCGGCGTGGTATCGACCGTGGCGTAGGGATGCTGCCCGTACAGCTCGCGGTAGAACGTGCGCCGCGCGATGTATCCGGGCTCCCGTTCGGACAGAGCCAAGCGATCGAGCTCGCGTCGCTTCAGCTTGTCGAGCTCTTCATTGGTGAACGCCGGCTTGCCGGCGACCTCCGCAAGAATCCCCATGACGACATCGAACTGCTCGGCAAGCGCGCGCACACCGATGTAGGTGTTCTCCTCGTCGGAGCTAGTCCACAGATCGGCGCCGAGGAAATCGATCTCCTCGGCGAGCTCTGCGCTCGTTCGCTTCGCCGTACCCTCCTTCAGCATTTGGGCGACCAGGCTCGACAGACCGGGTAGCCCGGGTGGATCGGATTCACGGCCGCTGCGAACCACGAGGGTCGCGTAGACGACCGGCAGTTGATCCGCGACGATCGTGTCGATCTCGAGACCGTTGTCGAGCGTGTCGACCCGAACCGGCGGAAGCGAGAGGTCCTTGGCCTCGCTCGAAGTGGGGGGAAGCTGACGCGCGGGCTCTGCCTTGGCTTGCGCGTCGATGGCGGTTTCAGGCTCCGCGCTCGTCGTTCCCTTCGAGCCGCCGCAGGCCGTCAGCGACAGGATCGCACAAAGTCCCACGGCCAGACCGGGTCGACGCGACATCTTCATTTCTCCTCCGAGGCGGGGGCAGCGCCGGGCAACACGTCGAGCACGGTGCGATTCGCCGCGTCGAAGTAGGTGGCTGCCACACGCTTGATGTCCTCCATGGACACCGCGAGGAAGTGGTCCAGCTCCACCTTGAGCAGGTTGGCGTCGCCCCAGTAGAGCTCGTACTCCGCGAGTTTCTGTGAACGTGCCATGTTCGACTGCAGCCCGAATACGAAGGCTGCTCGGACTCGATTCTTGGCCTTTTCGAGCTCGCGGGCCGTCACGCCCTTGTCGGCGATCGACTGGAGCTCCGTGACGATGACGGCCTGCGCCTCTTTCGGAGGATGGCCGCTCGCCATCACCGCCCAGAAGGAAAACAGATCGGGGCCGCGCCGATCGTCGGTTCCGACGGCGATGTCCTGACAGATTTCCCTCTCCTTGATCAGGGTTTGGTAGAGTCGGCTCGACTCCCCGTCTCCGAGCACCAGGGCCAACAATTCGAGCGCATCGTGATCGGGCGAGCGGTCCGGCGGGATGTGATACGCGAGGTGCACCGCAGGAAGCGTGGCGTTCGCATCGTACATCGTCTCTCTGCGCTCCGAGGTCTGCAAAGGCGGTGCGGGCTCGACGTAGGCTGGCGTGTCTCGGCGTGGGATCTGACCGAAATAGGTCTCGACGAGCTGCATGGCGGCTTCGGGCTCGAAGTCCCCGCTTATGCTCAGCACCGCGTTGTTGGGCGCGTAATACGTGTCGAAGAACTCCTGCACCGCCTGCAGGGGCGCGTCGACCAAGTCTTGCATGTCGCCGATGGTCGAATGTGCATACGGCCAGTAGTCGCCATACGCGAGCTCGTTGATTCGAAGCATGCTCGGGACATACGGCTGATTGTCGATCCGCTGGCGGCGCTCCTCCATGACCGTCATCCTCTGGTTCTCGAAGTTTTCCTGAGTGACCGCGAGTGACCGCATCCGGTCGGCCTCGAGCCACAGCCCGAGCGCGAGCTCGTTCGATGGCAGGGTCTCGAAGTAGTTCGTCCGATCATTGCTCGTCGTTCCGTTTGCATCGCCACCGCGGTTGATGATCAGGCTGAAGTGCTCGCCCTTGGCGACGTTCGCCGAACCCTGAAACATCATGTGCTCGAAGAGATGGGCAAAGCCGGAGCGCCCCTTCACCTCGCTGCGTGACCCCACGTCGTAGTAAACCGAGACGGCGACGGTGGGGACGGTGTGATCTGGATTCATGACGACGCGCAGGCCGTTGCCGAGGGTCGCTCGGCTGATCTGCAGGTTCGCAAGGGCGGCCGCGCTCTGCTCGGCGGCCGCATCTCCTACGCCCGAGAGGGTGGCGGTGGTCATGACCGCTACCAAGATGGCAATCGAGATCCGTTTCATCTGGCTCCCATCAACACTAGAAACACGTAAAAGCTTCCAGGGTCGCTACCACATCCACCTAGGACGGCAAAGCGGTTGACGCGTCAGATGGTTTTGCGAACAATCACCGCCCCCATGACTGCTGCAGTGTTATCCATTGGGACTGAGCTGACTCGCGGTGAGTTGGTCAACACGAACGCCGCGTGGCTCGGAGAGGAGCTGACCAAGCTCGGCTTCGACGTCGTCGAGCACGCCACGGTCGACGACCATCTAGACCGAATCGTGACGCTCCTTCGACGCTTTGCGGAGGTGCACCGCATCGTCATCGTGACGGGCGGTCTAGGGCCCACGTCCGACGATCTCACCACGTTGGCAGCAGCCCGAGCCGCGGGCGTGGGGCTTCGCCGTGACGAGCGTGTCGTCGAAGGGATTCGGCAGAAGTTCAAGGCCTTTGGCCGTGTGATGCCCGAATCGAACGCGAAGCAGGGGGATTTTCCCGAAGGGGCGAAGATTCTTGCAAATCCCGTTGGAACGGCGCCCGGGTTCGCGATGACGATCGGCGAGGCGCGTCTCTTCTTCGTACCAGGCGTGCCGCGCGAGATGGAGCACATCTTCGACGAATCGATCATGCAGGCGATTGCGGCTCTTGCCGAGCCACGAGCTCATCAGGTTCATCTGCGGACCTTCGGCATGACCGAATCCGGTGTCGCCGAAGCGCTCGCCGGGCTCGAAGAGGAGTACGAAGGGCTGACGCTGGGCTATCGCGCACACTTCCCCGAGATCGAGGTGAAGGTTCATGTGCGAGCGGATTCTTCGGCTCACGCGGAGCTACTCGCGCATTCCATCGCCGACCGAGCGCGGGAGATTCTCGGCGATGCCGTGTTCGGGGGCCGGGCCGACTCCTTTGCCGCAGTCGTTGGCAGGGCGCTTCGCGACACGCACAAGACGCTCGCCGTCGCGGAGTCCTGCACCGGAGGGTTGGTGGGCGAGATGCTCACCCAAGTGCCCGGTGCCTCCGACTATCTGCTGCTCGATGCCGTCGTGTACGCCAACAGCATGAAAGAGGCGGTCCTCGGGGTGAGCCCGGAGTTGCTGCGCGCCCATGGGGCGGTCAGCTCGGAGACTGCCGCCGCCATGGCGGAAGGCGCGCTTCGGGTTGCCGGCGCCGACATTGCCATCTCCGTGACCGGGGTGGCGGGGCCCGGCGGCGGCACCGAGGAGAAACCGGTTGGGACCGTTTGGTTCGGCCTGGCCCAAAGGGGGGAGCCGACCGTCACCAAGCACCGAAAGCTTCCCTGGGGGCGAGACCGCGTGCGGACCCTGTCCGCATACGTGGCGCTCGAGCTGGTCCGCCGTGCGGCGCTCGGGCGCGACCTCCATCTCGCCGAGCGCTGAGCCCTCCGCTCGGTTCCGCGGGGCTCGTCATCGCACCCGCCAGGTTGGTCGGGTCTCGCCGCTTTGGGCTGGTCGGAGTAGAGTGCGGCGCTAAGCGGGCTCGGGGGGCCTCATCGGGCGCGCTCCCAACCGCGAACTTGACGGCTGTCAGGAAGACAGCTACACGGGTGTTCAGTCATCTTCATTCAAAGGAATCCTCACCATGGCCGACTCGAACCGTGACAAAGCCCTCAACCTAGCCCTCGGAACTATCGAGAAAGCCTACGGAAAGGGCTCGATCATGCGCATGGGGGATGCCGACGCCAAGATCAAGGTGCCGGTGATTCCGACCGGGGCGATTTCTCTCGACCTCGCCTTGGGGATTGGCGGGTATCCGCGGGGCCGCATCATCGAGATCTACGGCCCGGAGTCGAGCGGTAAGACCACGTTGACCCTCCACGCGATCGCCGAGTGCCAGCGGCAAGGCGGCATCGCAGCATTTATCGATGCAGAGCACGCCCTCGACCCAAACTATGCGCGCAAGCTCGGCGTCAACGTCGACGAGCTGCTGGTCAGCCAGCCCGATCATGGTGAGCAGGCCCTCGAGATCGCCGATACTCTGGTTCGTTCGGGCGCCGTAGACATCATCGTCATCGACTCGGTGGCAGCCCTAGTCCCTCGCGCGGAAATCGAAGGCGAGATGGGTGACAGCCACGTCGGCCTACAGGCGCGCCTGATGAGCCAGGCGCTTCGAAAGCTCACCGGCAACGTGCAGAAGAGCAACGCCAGCCTCTTCTTCATCAACCAGATCCGCATGAAGATCGGCGTGATGTTCGGGAGTCCCGAGACGACCAGCGGCGGCAACGCGCTCAAGTTCTATGCGTCGCAGCGCCTCGACATTCGCCGTATCGGCACGATCAAAGTCGGCGAGGCGGCAGTGGGCAATCGTTGCCGGGTCAAAGTCGTCAAAAACAAGCTCGCACCGCCGTTCCGGCTGTGCGAGTTCGACATCCTCTTCGGCAAAGGCATCAGCCGCACGGGCGACGTGCTCGACCTCGGCGTCGAGGCCGGCATCGTCCAGAAGTCGGGCGCATGGTACAGCTACGCCGAAGAGCGAGTCGGCCAGGGTCGCGACAACGCCCGTGCTTTTCTCGAAGAGCATCCCGACATCCTCGCGCAGATCGAACGCAAGCTCCTTCAGCAACACGGGTTGATCGAGGAGGATGCTCCGGCTGACCCGACCGTGGCTGCCCAAGCTTCCGACAACGGGCCTTCCGAACAGAAGGCACCCTCGAAGGGAGCCGCCGCCAAGCGGCCCCAGCCCAACTGATCCTGCATTCAGGTGTCCTTGGCGGTGGGTTTCGCCAACCCTTGAAGGCGACTCACAAAAAGGACCCAAGTCGCCGAAATCACACGGGTTTACCGAAAAGTAACCATTGACTTTCGTCTTGGGTTTTGCTATGTAGATCACGTGCATGCCGTTCTTTGCACGCCCGCTGACGAATGGGTCACCGCCCGCGCTCTCCGCGCGGGTTTTCGTCGTTATTGATGCGAAAGAGAGTTGTTTCATGAGCTTCAGCGTAGGCGACAAAGCGGTTCACCCGGCGCACGGGGTCGGCGAGATCACCCAAATCGAGGAACGCCTCATCGGCGCGGACAAAGTCGACTTCTACATCCTCAAGCTCGCGAGCGGGAGATCGGGCACCATTCGTGTCGCTCTGAACGCAGTCGATCGGGTGGGCCTTCGACAGGTCATGTCACGCAAGGCCGCCAAAACGGTGCTCGACGAGCTCAAGAAAGACGAGATGGCGGTCACTTCGCAACCGTGGAATAGGCGCTACCGTGAGTACACCGAAATGCTCAAGAGCGGCTCTCCGATCAAAGTGGCCAAGGTCTTACGGGACTTGTCGAAGGTGCGGGCTGACAAGGGCGAGCTGAGCTACGGCGAAAAGAAGCTCATGGAGCAAGCCCGCAAGCTCTTGATCACCGAGATGGCCCTCGCTCGCCGCGTCCGTGAAGAAACGATCGAGCGCGACATCGATAGTATCTTTCACTGATCACCGCTCCCGACCCGCTTTCTCGTCGTGGCCCGATTGGCCGAACCGATCGGACAGCTCGCTTAGAAGAGCGCGAAGCGAAATGCGGCGTAGCGCCAGGCCGACCAAGAGGTGGTAGACGACGTCGCCGGCCTCGGAGGTCACACGGGCATCGGGCTCATCGAGCAAGGCTTGACCAAGCTCCGCCGCTTCTTCACGAATCTTGGCGTCGATCTTCGCCGGTCCCGCATCGAGGAGGGCTTTGGTGTAGCTCTGGGCTGCCTTCGAAGCCCTGCGGTTTTCGAGGACGCGCTCGAGTCGCAACAAGGTTGGCGCCGCGTGTTCACCGTCGGCCTCTACGAGGCTTCCATCGGGTTCGAGCCTACGGAAAAAGCAGGTCTCCGCGCCCGTGTGGCACGAAGGTCCGGCGGGATCGACCAAATAGATCAGCGTATCGCCGTCACAGTCGACCCAGACGCTTCGCACCCGGAGCGTATTTCCGCTGCTCTCCCCCTTCTTCCAGAGCTTGCGCCGCGAGCGGCTGTAAAAATGAGCAAAGCCGGTTCGGAGCGTTCGATCGATCGCAGCCTGATCGGCATATGCCATCATGCGCACCTGACCCGTCTCCGCGTCCTGCGCGATGACGGCCACAAGGCCCCGATCATCGTAGTTGAGCGAGTCTAAGCCCATGCGTCCGTGGGTACGCCACGCGAGGGCGCTTCGCAAGGGCAGCGACCACCGGCGGATCAGCGCCGGAGACCCATGAGCGCCGCGAGCGTGTCGCGAAGACCGGTCACGTCCGAGGCGCGCACCTGCGCGGAGGCGCCTGCTTCGAGGGCAGCCTGCTTGTCCGTGTCATCACCGGCCAACAGCACCACTCGAACATGCCGCGTATGGTTGCCCCGCTTGAGCGCCGCGATGATCTCTCCGGCCGACACGTGTCCTACTCTTGCGGCCAAGATCGCTGCGTCGGGTGGCTGCGCGCCCATGTGAAGAAGGCCCTCGAGCGGGTCCGGATAGTCGACGACCTCGAACGCCGCTTGCAGCGCAGCGATCATGTGGTCCCTGCCGTCGATTCCATCGACCAAGAGCGCGACGGACGGACGCCGCGCGTCGAGCTCGTCGGGGATCGGGTAGCCGTACTTCCGCAGGAAATCTAGGACGTGCGGGCGCCGGAATCGCAAGTGCCGGCCAGGTGTCCGAAAGTGCCGTATCTCGCCGCGGTCCGCCCAGTTGTGGATCGTCTTGAGGTCGACTTGGCAAAACCGCGCGATCTGAGATGCGGTGAAGAGTTCTTTCGATTTTCGCGTGGCGGTCACCGTCCCTATTGGGTAACGGCTCCGCCGGAGTGCACACAAGGCCGAATCAAGAGAATTCGGCCAAAATGTGGCCTACCGAACAGGCGGCGCCGCGTCGCGCCAGGCGCCGTCCTCGAGCACCATCCGCGTCGCGCCAGGCAGCGCAGGCTCGCGTTCGGGGTGCTCGGGGTCCCCGGGAAGCGCGAGAAACCAACCGCCTGGGCCGGCCACGATCCGCGGCCGAACGAGTGGGGGCATCCGTGATGAAGCGTCGTCGATCGCCGACTTGGCATCGCCGAACCCCATCAGCCACTGAAGGGTGCGAACCGTCGGTGGCGCCAACTTGATTCGACCCTTCAGCATGTCGTCGATCGCGCTCAAGGGGCGGAGCCACCTAGCCGAGGTCGTCTCGGTGCCGTCATGGGTAGCGATCTGGCCCTCGGGCAACAGCGCTACGTAGAAGCGGGTGTCGAAGCGGCGGCTCTCCATCTTTGGGGTGACCCAGCGCGCATACGGCGTCAGCGCCGTCGAATCGAGCGTCAGGCCCATCTCTTGGGCGAGGTCGGTGAACGAAACGCCCCCGTTGAGCCGCTCGCGCGCAGCCCGTAAATCGACATCCGTCCGAGCAGTCCCCAGCAGCACGCCCGATTCCTCGAAGGTCTCGCGCACCGCGGCGACGAGCAGAGCCAGGCCCGACTCGACGTCGGTTTCGCCGAGCTGCGCGGTGATCTCTTCAGCGGGCCGGTCGACCCTGTCGCGCCAAAACGGTTCTCTGTCGTCCGCGTCGACTTTCCCACCGGGGAATACGTGCGCGCCGCCCATGAAACCGCTTTGCTGATGTCTGCAGAGCATGAACGTCTCGAAGCCTTCGCTGGCTTCGCGGAGAACGATCACGGTAGATGCCGCTGCGATGGTCTGATCGGCCGCGGCGTCGCTCATGACTCGCGGGAGACCAGCACGTGTGTCGTCGACACTCCGATTGCATTCGCGATGCGCGCCAACGTTTCGAGCGATGGCGTATGTCGCCCAGCTTCGACGCGCGCGATGTTCGGGCGGTGAATGCCCGTCCGGCGGGCGAGCTCAGCCTGCGTGAGGCCAGCCGCGAGCCGGAGCTCACGGAGGCGCGCGCCGAGCTTCTCACCATCGATCGCGATGTCGTCTTGCCCTCTCTGCAAGTCCGAGGCTGCCTGAACCGAACCGACCGAGAGCTGGCACATGATGCCGCTCTGCAGCTGAATGACGGCCCGAGTGGCGTCCCGGTCGATGGTGATGCTCGTGATCTCCGAGCCATCGTCCGACGCGTCGATCGGACGTGGATGAAGGGTCGCTTCGCCGTTGCCGAGGACGGCCAAGACGTCGTCGCTACACGGAGAGACCGTGACGAACTCGAAACGAAGGTGGCGACTTCGATCGGCTCGTCTCACGATGGCCGTTACGACTTGAGTGATGTCCCGCTCTCTACTCGTGACGAGGCCGTGACAGAGCTCGGTGATGATGTCTTCGAGCGTGTCGCGATCGCGATCGACATGAGCGATCGGCAACGCCCCGGACGCGCGTACGAAGCCGATCGTAGAAAGCAGCTCGTCTGCGTCGAGCTCGGCGCCGTCGATGTCGACGATGACCGCCAACTGACCGTCGACCGCATCTGCGAGATTGCTCGGCGCGACCATCCTCGGTTCGATACCGTGCCGCTCTAGAGCAGGCCTCCATTGCTCCACGAGTTGCTCGCGTTCCGTCAACAATGTCACGCTGGGCGTCATCATGCCTCCGAGTACCGGAGCACCGAGGTGTACACTCACCCGTTGCGAAGCTCAACCGTCGATCGACGGAAAGGATGATCCGGTTCCCTTTCGGCGCCTCCTCGTACGCCCCGTGGTTGACACTCGACAAGTGCTTTGCTAACCCCTGCGCCTTCCTTCCGGATGGAAGCCTTTGTAAACTTGAGGGGAACCACCGATGTTCAAGTCGACCTGCGTGTTCTCGGGAAACTCCAATCCGGCCCTCGCGGAGAAGATCGCCCAATACCTGGAATTGCCCATCGGTCGAGCGCGGGTCTCGCGTTTCTCCGACGGAGAGGTCTTCGCGGAAATCAAAGAGAACGTTCGTGGGGTCGACGTGTACGTCATTCAGTCGACCTGCGCGCCCGTCAACGACAACTTGATGGAGCTCCTGGTGATGATCGACGCACTGAAACGCGCCTCTGCGGGGTCGATCACTGCGGTCATCCCCTATTACGGATATGCAAGGCAGGACAGAAAGGCCGCGCCCCGAACGCCGATCACCGCCAAATTGGTCGCTGACCTGCTCAGCGCGTCCGGCGTCGACCGAGTGGTCTCCATGGATCTGCATGCGGGCCAGATTCAGGGCTTTTTCAACAAGCCTTTTGACCACTTGTTCGCTTTGCCCGTGTTCTTGGAGCACCTGCGGCCCCGGTTCAGCTCGACGCCGGTCTTCGTGTCACCCGATGCGGGTGGGGTGGAGCGCACCCGCGCCTACGCGAAGCGTATGGATGCCGGGTTGGCGATCATCGACAAGCGCCGCGAAGGCAAGAATGTCAGCGAGGTCATGAACATCATTGGCGATGTCCGCGGCCGGGACTGTGTGATCTTGGATGACATGATCGACACGGCCGGCACCATCACCAACGCAGCCCGCGCACTGCATGAGAAAGGGGCCAAGCAGGTCCTCGCGGCCGCGACACACCCGGTCTTGTCCGGTCCTGCGCTCGAGCGCATCCTGTCTTCGCCTCTTGAGGAGGTTATCGTGACCGACACCATCCCCCTTAGGGAGGAAGCCAGGGAGACAGGCCGCTTCCGCGTGCTTTCCGTGGCAGGTTTGCTAGGAGAGGCCATCAAACGGATTCACCATAGCGACTCGGTGAGCTCGCTATTTGTATGATTGGAGCATTCGAGAATGGAAACGACGACGTTGCAGGCTGAGGTCCGCGCAAGCCGCGGAAAGGGGCCAGCGCGTCGGCTGCGTGCACAAGGAAAGGTCCCGGCCGTGTTCTACGGTCCGGGCGTCGAGCCCACGCCGCTGACCCTGTCCCCAAGAGAACTGACCAAGGCCCTGAGAGGCGAGAGAGGACGGAACGTGGTCTTTAAGCTCTCCGTGGGCGGCAAGGACGAGCTCGCGATGGTGAGGGACTTGATGACGGATCCCGTGACCCATGAGCTGCTTCACATCGATTTGTACCGAGTTTTCGAGGACAAGCAGATCGAGGTCGACGTTCCATTTCATACGCACGGCAGGGCTGCAGGCGTCGTGCAAGGAGGTGTGCTGAACGTCACGCGCCGAACGCTGCCGATTCGGACGACGCCGGCAAACATTCCGGTGTCCATCGATGCGGACGTGACACACCTGAACATCAAGGACAGCATCGCGGTCGAGGAGATCGCATTGCCCGAGGGCGTGGTATGCACGCTTCGGCCCAAGCTCACGCTCGCGATCGTCCTCGAGCCCCGCCAGCTGGCGCCCTTGGAGGGCGAGGAGACCGCTGCGGTCGCGCCGACCGAAGGTGCCGCAGCCGCCCCTGCGGGTGAAGCGGAAAAGGCTGCGGGCTAGCCACCTGGCGCGCCGTGAGCACCGATCTCATCGTGGGCCTCGGAAACCCAGGTCCCAAGTACTCGGCAAATCGTCACAACGTCGGCTTCATGGTCGTCGACGAGCTGGCTCGACGTTGGGACGCACCGGGCTTTCGCGAGAAGTTCAAGGGTGAGCTCAGCAGGGTCGCCGTCGGCGAGGACGATGTGGTGCTCCTCAAGCCGATGACCTTCATGAACCTGAGTGGCGAGTCCGTTCAGGCTGCCATGCGATTCTTCAAGGTTTCCCTCGACCGGGTCCTTTGCATCCACGACGAGCTCGACCTCGAGTTCGGGGTCGTGCGGCTCAAGGTCGGAGGAGGCACGGCCGGTCACAAGGGCCTTCGCTCGATGGTCGAGCACTGCGGCGGACCGGACTTCGTGCGCTGCCGAGTGGGGATCGGCCGGCCGGATCGCGGACGTCCGGAGCACCACGTCCTGAGCGATTTCAACAGCTTGGAACGAGCCGAGCTCCCTGCGGTGCTCGCGCTCGCCGCAGACATCGCTGCGACGGCCCTCCAGGAGGGGGCCCGCGAGGCGATGAATCGGTATCACGACCGATCGTGAGGGGTGGCGCGAGGGCCAAGATCGGCTATCACCCCGCCTCCCTCGTTCCAGCCACCGGGTTGGGACCGATTAGACCAGGAGGAGACCATGGCCAGTCAGGCAGCGGCGCCCGCCACGAGATGGGCCCGCGAATATGAAACGATCTACATCCTTCGACCCGACGTCGAGACGGCCATCGCCGAGAAAATCGTCGATCGCGCCCGAGACGTGATCGCGCGTCTCGAAGGCACGCTCACGAAGCTCGACAACTGGGGCAAGCGCCGGCTCGCGTACCCGATCCAGAAGAACAGCCGAGGGATCTTCGTCTACTTGAAATACGTCGGTTACAGCGATCTCGTCGCGGAGCTCGAGCGCAATTTGCGCCTCTTCGACCAGGTGGTGCGATTCCAGACCGTGCTTCTCACCGAGGATGTCGATCCGGCCTCGGTGACGGTCGACCCCGAAGAGGTGAAATATCTTCACGTCGAGGCCGAAGAGGAAGAGACGGAGGACGCGGAGCTCGAGCGCGCACGCAGCCTCGGGATGGTGCCGCGCGCGCCGCGTGAGATGCCCGAAGAGGGAGACCTCGACGCCGAGGATGACGTCGAAGCCGACCTCGACACCGTGGCAACGGAATCGGAGGTACCGGGCGGCCTCGGCGATGATTCGGACGAGACGGAGGAGGATTAGCCGATGGCTGAAGATATCCGACAGGACTTCGATGTGGAGTTGGGCGGCCGGCGTCGCGGCGGGCGCAAGAAGATGCCTGCGTTCGCACTGGATCCAGACTTCAAGTTTGACTACAAGGATCCCCAGCAACTGCGGCATTTCATCACCGATCGTGGAAAGATCGTCCCTCGCCGCATCAGCGGCCTCAACGCCAAGCAGCAGAGGGACCTGACACGTGCGATCAAGCGAGCGCGCAATCTCGCCTTGCTCCCCTACACCGCAACGAAGTGAGGCAAGGATGGCATCCTCGGTTGAAGTCGTACTGAAAGAGAACCTCGAGCACCTCGGATCGATCGGCGACGTGGTGCGTGTCCGCCGCGGGTACGCGCGGAACTTCCTCTTGCCGCGCGGTCTTGCAGTCGTTGCGAGCCGGGGAAACGTCAGGCAGATCGAGCATGAGAAGACGATTCAGGCTAGCCGTATCGCAAAGCTTCGCGAAGAGCAGGAGAAAATCGTCACCGAGCTGGCGAGCGTCACCGTCATGATCGCCAAGGAGGCTGGAGACGACGGCAAGCTGTTCGGCTCGGTCACCTCGAGTGACGTGCTCGAGGGCCTCAAGACCAAGGGTATCGAGATCGACATCGACAAGAAGAAGCTCGTCATGCCGGCCCAGCCCATCAAAGAGGTCGGCAGCTACGAGATCGGCGTCAAGCTGCTGTATGGCTTGACGGCAATCGTGCAGCTCGAAGTCAAGACCCGCGCATAGACGCCGGTCGCTCGGCGTGGTGCTTCCACTCGGACGCCGTAAGCGCTAAAACGTAAGCTCGGAAGGGAGCGAAGTCATCACTTCACCAGAACGGGCAGGTCAGGTCCCACCGAACGCTCTCGACGCGGAGCGGGCGGTGATCGGGGGCGTCCTTCTCGAGAACGATGCGATGAATATCGTTCTCGAAACGCTTTCCGTCGGCGACTTCTACAGCGAGGCGAACGCGAAGATCTTCGAGGCGATGACCGAGCTGTTTCGTCGCGGCCAGCCGGTCGACCAGGTCACTCTTCGAGAAGCTCTGGTGCAGGGTGGGAAGCTCGCGTCCGTCGGAGGCGATGACTACCTGCTGTCGCTCAGCAATACCATCCCCAGCGTTTCCAACATCCAAGCCCATGCGCGGATCATTCGCGAGAAGTCCGTAGTCCGAGCGCTCATTCACGCCTGTCACGAGGTGGCCTCGCGGGGGTACGGGGATTACGGGCCGGTAGAGGAGTTCCTCGATCAGTCCGAGTCGTCTATTTTCGCGGTCGCGAGGGAGCGAGCCCGCAATCCGTACGAGCACGTCAAGGACGTCGTGATGCGGACGTTTCAGGAGATCCACGAAACGGCGAATCGCGGCGAGGCGATTACCGGCCTTCCTACCGGCTACAAGAAGCTCGATCAGATGACTGCCGGCATGCACGGCGGCGATCTAATCATCGTCGCAGGACGTCCAGGCATGGGGAAGACGTCGTTTGCGCTCAACGTCGCGCACCACGCTTGCGACAAGACCAAGGCGCCGGTTGCGGTCTTCTCGCTCGAGATGCCCAAAGGACAGCTCGTTCGCCGTCTTCTCTCGAGCGAAGCCCGTGTCGACGGCAACCGAATCCGTACCGGCCAGCTGCACAAGGACGACTGGCCGAAGCTCGCGGACGCCGCCGGCACGCTCAGCGAAATGCCTATCTGGGTCGACGATACCCCAGCGATTACCCTGCTCGAGCTTCGAGCCAAGGCGCGCCGGCTCAAGGCGGAGGTCGGCCTGAGCTTGATCGTGGTCGACTACCTCCAGCTCATGCGGTCCGGCTCGCGTAACGATTCGCGCGAGCAGGAGATCAGCGAGATCAGCCGGAGCTTGAAGGCTCTCGCCAAGGAGCTGGAGATTCCCGTGATCGCGCTCTCTCAGCTCAATCGCGGTGTCGAGTCGCGCGGTGTCAAAGACAAGAGACCGCAGCTTTCGGACCTCCGAGAGTCCGGTGCCATCGAGCAGGACGCCGACACGATCTGGTTCATCTATCGCGATGAGGTCTACAATCGCGACAGTGACGATCGCGGCGTCGCCGAGATCATCATCGGCAAGCAACGCGCGGGCCCCACCGGTACGTGCCGGGTGAGGTTCTTCAGCGAGTACACTAGGTTCGACGACCTAGCCGATTCCGACCACTACGGCGCCGCCCCACCTGGTGTGGCGGACTTCATGGATCGCTAGGCTACAGGTCTTTGACCTCGGCGACGAGGTCTTGAAGAACCTTCTTGGCATCCCCGAAGATCATCATCGTATTGTCGTATTCGAAAAGCTCGTTCTTGATGCCGGCATACCCGGGGCTGAGGCTCCTCTTGATCACGAAAACCGAGCGAGCCTCGTGTGCGTTGAGAATGGGCATCCCGGCGATCGGGCTGCTCGGATCCTTGCTCGCGATCGGATTGACGACGTCGTTTGCACCGAGAACGATCACCACGTCGGTGTTCTTGAACTCCGGATTGATCACATCCATCTCGAGGAGCTCCTCGTAGGGCACGTCCGCCTCGGCCAACAGGACGTTCATGTGGCCGGGCATCCGGCCTGCGACGGGGTGGATCCCATAGGTAACCTTGGTGCCGCGGGCCTTGAGCAAGTCGGCGAGCTCACGGACCGTGTGCTGCGCCTGCGCGACCGCCAGCCCGTAGCCGGGGATGATGATGACCGACTCGGCGTTCTCAAGCAGCATCGCCGCCTCTTCGGGTCCGCAAGAGGTCACGGTCGTATATTCATCGCTGCCGCCGGTTCCGCCTTCCGTGACGCCGAAGCCTCCCACCAGCACGTTCAGGAGCGATCGGTTCATGGCCACACACATGATCTGCGTGAGGATCAATCCCGCTGCGCCGACCATGGCACCGGCGATGATCAACAGCGGGTTACCGATCACGAATCCGGCCATCGACGCGGCTACGCCGGAGTACGAGTTCAAGAGCGAGACGACGACCGGCATGTCCGCGCCGCCGATGGGAATCGTCAGCAAGACGCCGAGGATCAGCGATACCGCAGAGAGTGCGAGTACCCACACCACCGAGCTCGGAGCCGCGGCGGCAACGCCTATCCCCCCCAACGCAAAGGAGCCGAAGAGCAAGATGAACGTGATGTAGTGTCTCGCGGGGAGAAGGATTGGCTGGCCCTTTTTCAGCGTGCCCTGAAGCTTGAACAAGGCGATGAGGCTGCCCGAGAAGGTGACTCCGCCCACCAGGATCGAGAGCATGACGGTGATCGCCTCCGAGGTGCCTAGCGCCTGGTAGACCTTTCCGGTCGAGTGCTGTTGAACCACCCGATCCCAGTAGACCGAAGTGGCCACCAGAGCAGAGGCGATTCCGCCGAAACCGTTGAACAGAGCGACCATTTCGGGCATCGCCGTCATGTGCACGCGAATGGCGAACAAGGCACCGATGACGGTCCCGAGCAGCATGCCGCCAGCGATCCAACGGTAGTCGACGC
Source organism: uncultured delta proteobacterium (assembly GCA_963792825.1). GTDB lineage: Bacteria > Myxococcota_A > Polyangia > Polyangiales > Houyiibacteriaceae > SG8-38. The sequence goes on from CAWBXS010000002.1 coordinate 1,680,944, forward strand.
CACCGAGCTCGAGCAGCGCACCGATGATCGCGAGCAACATCCCGGCGCCAGCGATGATGTTGCCACGCCGGGCGGTCTTGACCTTGGCAAGCTGCTTGATGCCGAAGATGAACAGGATCGTGGCAACCAGATAGATGATCGGGACTACCGTCGATCGAATGATCTCTTGACTCATTTGCGAATGGCCTCCTGCTTCTTCTTTCCGAACATGCGCAACATTCGATCGGTTACGAGGAAGCCGCCGACGACGTTGATCGTGGCTGTGACGATTGCTAACGCGCCGAGGATGTTTGCGACGGTCGGCGAGCCGGTCGTCGCGGCGGCGACTGCACCGACCAGGGTGATGCCACTGATTGCATTTGCGCCGCTCATGAGCGGTGTGTGCAAGGTCGGAGGCACCTTGGTGATCATCTCGAAGCCGACGAAGCCGGCTAACACGAAGACGTAGATCCCGATGAGCAGAGGTCCCAAAGTCATGCTTGGTTTCCTTTCTTGAGCGCCTCAGCGGTCGGTTGATGACGGACTTCGCCGTCGTGGGTGAGCAGGGCGCCGCCGAGGACTTCATCCCCTAGGTCGAGAACGACCTTTCCCTCGGACAACATGCTGAGAAGAAGAGCTTGGATGTTGCGTGAGTAGAGCAGGCTCGCGTCGGCAGGCGTCGAGGCCGCCAAGTTGGGGTGGCCGATGATGATCACCCCGTGCTCGACGACCGTTTCGCCGCTCTTGGAGAGCTCGCAGTTGCCGCCCTGCTCGACCGCCAGGTCGACGATGACCGCGCCCTCACGCATCTCCTCGACCATGTCTTTGGTGATCAGCTTCGGGGCCGGGCGTCCAGGTACCAGAGCGGTCGTGATGACGGCATCGGCAGCGACGACCTTCTTGCGAACGACCGCCTGTTGCGCCTTGAGCTGTTCGGCCGTGAGCTCGCGCGCGTACCCGCCTTCACCCTCTCCGCTCTCGTCCATTGGAACGTCGATGAACCGCCCGCCGAGCGATTCGACCTGCTCTTTGACGGCCGGCCGAATGTCCGACACCTCGACGACCGCGCCGAGACGGCGCGCGGTTGCAATCGCCTGAAGCCCGGCCACACCCGCACCCATGATCACGATCTTCGCGGGCTGAATCGTACCGGCGGCGGTCATCAGCAGCGGGAAGTACTTGTCGAGATGGCTCGCAGCCAGCAGTACGGCCTGGTAGCCGGCGATCGAAGCCTGCGAGCTGAGGGCGTCCATCGTCTGCGCGCGGCTGATACGCGGAATGAGCTCCATCGCAAGGGTGCTCACCTTGCGGTCCCGCAGAATCCGAACCGACTCGAGGTTCTTGTGGGGCGACATGAACCCGATGAGGATGGCGCCCTGCTTCAGCTTGGATGCCTCCTCCGGTGTAATTGGGTACACGCGAAGCACAATGTCTGCGCTCCGCCAGGCCCCGTCGGCTTCGGCACCCGACACGACCTTCGCGCCGGCCTCGCGATAGCGAGCGTCGCTGAAGTGGGCATGCTTGCCCGCTCCGCTCTCCACGACGACGTCAAAGCCTTCCTTGACGTAGCGTTTCGTCGTGTCTGGTGTGCAAGCGACCCGAGTTTCGCTGTCGGCGATTTCCTTGGGCACGAAAACCTGAGGCATGCCTTCCTCCTGCGCGAGCTTTTCGGGAGCCAAACCCGATTAAACTGGTCAACAACCGACCAACCGCGCCCCGGGTGTTAGTGGCGATTGGCCGCGATGTCCAGCGGCGGCTGAAAAACCCTTCGGCGCGCCTTTTGCCGAACCGCTACGCCTGCTAGATCCGGCCCCGAGCGCAGAGGAGGACGAGAGAGCATGGGGAACCTCGCGAAGCTCGACGAGCTCGCCATCAAGACGATTCGGGGCCTGAGCATGGATGCGGTCCAAGCCGCTGACTCTGGGCACCCCGGCACGCCCATGGCGCTGGCACCGCTCGGCTGGACGCTCTTTTCGGAGCTCCGGCGGCACGACCCGGCCCACCCGGATTGGCCCGACCGGGACCGGTTCGTCTTGTCCTGCGGCCATGCGTCGATGCTCCAGTACGCGCTGCTCCACCTGACCGGCTACGCCGTGTCTCTAGACGACATTCGCAATTTTCGGCAGTGGGGAAGCATCACACCGGGTCACCCCGAGTTTCACGTCACGCCGGGAGTCGAGACGACGACGGGTCCGCTCGGTCAGGGGGTCGGCAACGCAGTCGGGATGGCCATGGCCGAGAAGCATCTGGCGGCGCGCTTCAACAGACCGGGCCATGAGCTGTTCGACCACCGCACGTGGGTCATTGCATCGGATGGTGATTTGATGGAGGGCGTGGCATCCGAGGCTGCGTCGATCGCGGGTCACTTGAAGCTCGGCAAGCTGGTCCTCTTTTGGGATGACAACGGAATCACCATCGACGGCAGCACGGCGCTGAGCTTCAGCGAGGACGTGTTGGCGCGCTTTGCGTCGTACGGCTGGCACACGCAGAGCGTCGAGGATGGTGAGGACGTCGCCGCACTGATTCGGTCCGCTCGGGCGGCAACCGCGGACGACCGTCCGAGCTTCATCCGCGTGCGCACCGTCATCGGATATCCCGCGCCCAACAAGAGCAACACCTCAGCAGCCCATGGCGCGCCTCTCGGCGCGGACGAGGTCATCGCAACCAAACAGCTCATGGAATGGCCGACCGAGCCTTTCTTCGTCCCGGAGGAGCTTGCTGCAGCCGCTGAGATGATCCGTGAGCGCGGAGCGAAGAGCTACGATGCGTGGAGGGGCCGTCTTGCCGCGTACCGCTCCGAGCATCCGGAGACCGCAAGGGAGCTCGATGCGGCGCTGGCGGGAGAGCTGCCCAAGGGATGGGATTCCGACCTCCCGAGCTTCGATCCCGACCCAAAGGGGATCGCCACGCGAAAGGCGAGTGGCGTCGTGTTGAATGCGCTGGCCACGAAGATCGGCGGGCTCGTCGGGGGCTCCGCGGATCTCGCGGGCTCGAACAACACCCACATGAAGGGCCTATCGAGCTTCTTGCCTGCAGCGGAAGGAATCCCTCGCAACGTCGATTGGGGGATTCGTGAGCATGGGATGGCGGCAGCGCTGAACGGGATGGCGCTTCACGGCGGCGTAATCCCGTTCGGGGCCACGTTCCTCGTGTTCAGCGACTACATGCGGCCTGCTGTGCGCCTCGCCGCGCTCATGAAGCTACCTACGCGATACATCTATACGCACGACAGTATTGGGCTTGGCGAAGATGGTCCGACTCATCAGCCTGTCGAGCACCTCGCTGCGCTGCGGGCAATCCCGAACCTCGCCGTATTCAGGCCTGCGGATGCGAACGAAGTTCGTGAGTGTTGGAAGGCCGCTCTCGCGTGGGACGGCCCCGCTGCGCTGGTGCTGACGCGTCAGAACGTGCCGGTGCTCGACCGGACCGCGTTCGCGAATCCCGAGAAATGCGCTCGTGGGGCGTACACCCTCCGTGAGGCGGGAGGGGGCGGTCCCGATGTCATCCTCGTGGCCACGGGGAGCGAGGTCCAGATCGCGCTCGACGCGGCAGACGTCCTCGAGCAGGAGGGTGCTGCGGTGCGTGTCGTGAGCATGCCTTGTTGGGAGCTCTTCGACCAACAGGACCAGGCCTATCAACACGACGTGCTCTCACCCGGCATTGCCGCCAAGGTGGTGGTCGAGGCCGGCGTTCGCCAAGGTTGGGATCGCTGGGTCGGCAATGATGCCGCCTTCGTCACCATCGACCGGTTCGGTGCATCGGCCCCTTACCAGGAGCTCTACCGGAAGTATGGGATCACCGTCGACGGTGTAGTTGCCGAAGCGCGGCGCCTTCTGGCCTAACCGACGGCGGCGATGGCCGCGTCGTAGTTGGGCTCTTGCACGATGTCGGAGACGAGCTCCGTGTGCACGACCTTGTCGTTCTCGTCGAGGACGACGATCGCGCGCGCGGCAAGACCCTTCATTGCCCCGTCGACCATTTCGACACCGTAGTCCCGAAGGAAAGATCCTCGAAACGTCGAGAGGGGAACCACACCGTCCAGACCCTCCGCCACGCAGAAGCGCTTCTGCGCGAAGGGGAGGTCCGGGCTGATCACCAGCACCACGACTCCATCGAGAGCTGCTGCGCGCTGGTTGAACGTGCGCGCCGCGGTCTGGCAGACGGGGGTGTCGTAGCTTGGGTTGATGGTCAGGATCTTCTTCTTGCCCTCGAAGTCCGCCAGAGTCTTTTCGCTGAGGTCGATTCCGACGAGGACGAAGTCTGGGGCGGCGCTGCCGGTGGCTGGCAGGTCACGATTGGTGTGGACCGGGGTTCCCTTGAGCGCGGTAGTGGCCATAAATCTCCCTCTGAGGCACGAGTAGGCCTGTTCTATAGGAACTTGGGGCCAAATTCCAAGGGGTTGCCGACGAAAAAGAAATTCATTATCAGTAAGGGGTGCAACCATCTCTCGCAGATCTGGAGCTCGGGCAAGAGGCCGAAATCGCGTCGGTCGACTGCGAGCGAGGCCTATCGCGGCGTTTGATGGAGATGGGCTTGCTCCCCGGCACCCACGTTCGAGTGGTCCGTGTGGCGCCGCTCGGCGACCCCATCGAGCTTCGGGTGCGCAACTATTCTCTATCGGTGCGTCGAACCGAGGCGGCCAAGATCGCCGTCAGTCCCGAGGATAGAGTGTGAGCCCGAGAGCGGCTCTCCCGCACGTGCTGATCGCGGGCAACCCAAACTCCGGTAAGAGCACTTTGTTCAACGCGGTATCCGGCGGCGGTGCCCGGGTCGGGAACTATCCGGGCGTCACGGTCGACCGTACGAGCGCGCGCTTTCGGCTCGGCGCACAAGAGATCGAGCTCGTCGACATCCCCGGCATATACAGCTTGACCGCGACCTCGCCCGAGGAGCAGCTGGCGGTCAACGCGTTGATCGAAGAGGATACGCGAGGGGTGATTTGCGTCGTCGACGCCACGACGTTGCAGCGAGGGCTTTATCTCGCCCTTCAGCTGGTCGAATCGGGTGTTCCGGTGGTGGTTGCCCTCAACATGATGGATTCCGCGGAGCGTCTCGGGCTCCAGATCGATACCGAGCTGCTTTCGCGGCTCCTCGGGGCGCCGGTCGTTCCCGTCGTTGCCACCAAGCGGCAAGGCCTCGATCACTTACTTGCCGCGCTCGAAGCGCAGCTCGGCTCGGGCCGCACGGCGAAGAGGCTCGAGGTGGCATACCCGCGTGCGCTCCGGGCCGATGTGGAGCGACTGGTTCCCGTGATTGCGACCTGGCGTCCGGGCGCTGAGTCAGCTCAGCTCCGTGCATTCGCGTTGTGGTGTCTTCTTTCGCTCGGCGAGGACAATCTTCAGGGCATTCCCGAACGGGTGCGAAGCGCGGTTCGCGAGCTTCGCGAGGCAGCCAGTGTCGAAGGCCGCAACCTCGATTTGGAAATCATCTCGTCCCGTTATGTTTGGATCGACGATGCCTTGAGACAGGCCTACTCGTCGCGGGCCGCGCCGCCGTCATGGAGCGAACGCATCGACTGGGTTCTGACCCATCCGTTCGTCGGACTCGTCGTCTTTGCCGCGGTCATGCTCGGGATCTTCGAGGCCCTTTTCGCGGGAGCCGAGCCGTTGATCCGCGCAATCGAGGACCTGACGACGGTCATTCAGGCGCAGGCCTCGGCGATCCTGCCCGAAGGCGTGCTCCGGGATTTGATCGTCGAGGGCATCATTGCGGGGGTCGGAAACGTCGTTGTTTTTGCTCCTCAGATCCTGATGCTTTTCCTCTTCATCGGGTTCCTCGAGGACTCTGGATACCTCGCCCGGGTCGCTTTCGTCATCGATCGAGTGATGAAGGGGGTCGGTCTGCACGGCAAGGCATTCGTTCCTCTCCTGTCGGGTTTCGCATGCGCGGTTCCTGCCGTGATGGCCACGCGCACGATTGAACGCCGTCGAGACCGCTTGGTGACGATGATGGCGCTTCCTTTGATGTCGTGCAGCGCACGTCTCCCGGTCTACATCTTGGTCGTCGGAACGGTCTTCGCGGGACAGTCGATTGGTTGGCTCAGCGCCGGGGCGGTCGCTCTGTTTTCGATGTATACCCTGTCGGTCCTGGCGACGCTCGGTGCGGCTGCTGTCATTCGGCGGACCGTGTTGCCCGGCCCCGCACCGACGTTCGTCCTCGAAATGCCCCCATACCGCTGGCCCTCTGCTCGCATCCTATGGCTCAATGCCTGGCGCCGACTTCGCATCTTTCTCGTGGACGCGGGCACGATCATCTTGGCGATGACCATCCTTCTGTGGGCGCTTCTGTCCTTTCCGAAGTCGTCTGAGGTGGCCGGACGATACGCGGCGGAGGGCGACCGTATCGAGCAAACGGCGTTGCCCGTGATCGAGAAGGAGCAGGCGCTAGCGTCCTTGAAGGCGCAAGAAGCCTCCGAGCAACTCCGGCAGAGCTTTGGGGGGCGGTTCGGTCATGCGATCGAGCCCGCGCTTCGGCCCATCGGCTTCGACTGGCAAATTGGGGTTGGGATCATAGGCGCCTTCGCCGCACGCGAGGTGTTCATCTCGACCCTCGGTGTGGTCTTTGGTATCGGGGAGGCCGACGAGAATACCAAGCCGCTTCGTCAGGCCCTCCGAGACGCCCGCCACTCGGACGGAACTCCCGTCATGACGCCGCTCAGCGGCGTGTCCCTGATGGTTTTCTTCTTGCTGGCTTGCCAGTGTATGAGCACAATCGCGGTCGTCCGGAGGGAATCCGGCTCTTGGAAGTGGCCGCTCTTTCTGTTTTCCTACATGACGGTGCTGGCATATGTAGCCTCCTTCGTCGTGTATCAGGGCGGTCAGCTCCTCGGCTTCGGGTAGGTTCTGGTATGCCGTGGCAGCAAATCGTGACAGGGTTGATCGTCGCTGCCGCCGGAGCCTACGTCATTTGGAGGTTTCGTCGCAGTAAAGAACGCCGCCGGCCGAAAGGCCCAGACGTCCCCGTCTCGAGATTGACGCGCAAGCGTCCGCCGACAGATTCGTGCGGGCACTGAGCGAAATGATTAGATTGATCAAAAGATGAGCCGTTCGGTCACAATCGAAGGTCTGCGGAAGTTTCGAAAGAAGCTCCTGCGGGAGCGGGATCCTTGGCACGATACCTCGCGCCGCTTTCGGATCCGTCGATTCGCCGGACCGGAATGCTTTCTCGAGCATCTCGAGGGGTTGCGCGTGGCTCACTTGACCGACCTGCACGTCGGCCGCGTGACCCCCATGGCGGTCCAGTACGACGCGGTCTCGATGACCAACGCGGGCAAGCCCGACATCGTCGTCATCAGTGGCGACTTCGTCTGCCACAGTCAGGTGTATCTCGACGACCTCACCAACGTGATCGGCAAGATCGACGCGCCCGTCTTCGCAGTCCTCGGCAACCACGACCACTGGGCGGGTGCCCAATCGGTGCGCCAGGCTCTGCAGCGCGGCGGAGCCGAAGTGCTCGACAATGCAAACACGACGGTCGAAATTGGGCACCAACGGCTTCAGATCGTCGGGCTGGATGATGCCTATACCGGACATGCCGATCGGCGCGCCGCATTGAAGGGCCTTCGCTCCGAGTTGCCGGTCATCGGGCTCTCGCACATCGGTGAGGAAGCCGACGGACTCTGGGAGGCCGGGGTTCCGCTGGTTTTTTCCGGTCACACCCACGCTGGTCAAATCACGGTCGCACGTCTGCACGAGCTCTCCGTGGGGAGGCTTGCTGGCCACAAATACATCCACGGCCTCTATGGGTCCCGTGGTGCGCAGGACCCGAAGGGCGCGGTGTACGTGGGTGCCGGGGTTGGTGCCGCCGTCGTCCCGCTACGCCTCGGGGAGCGAGCCAAACGCGAGGTGGCTTTTTTCGAGCTCGGGACGCAGCCAGGCGCCTTCGATGAGCACCACCAAGAGCAGGCAGCCTATCAGGGGCGGAAGCCGTCTCCAAAGACCCTAGAGCGCCGCGCGCAAGCCGTGCTGCGCAAGCAGGAGCGGCGCGAACGTCGAAACGGCAACGGCGTCGCCAAACGCGACGGCTTCGACTCCTGATGCGTCGACTCCCTCAGGGATTGGCCGCCAAGAAGTGCTCGGCTTCGAGTGCAGCCATGCAGCCGGTGCCGGCGGCCGTAATCGCCTGACGCCACTTTTTGTCCTGGACATCGCCCGCCGCGAACACGCCTGGAATGTTCGTCTGCGTCGAATCGGGCTTCGTGATGATGTAGCCTTGCTCGTCGGTGTCGATTTGACCGTTCAGGAACGCGGTATTGGGCGTGTGACCGATGGCGAAGAACAAACCCGCAACTGGAACATCTCGCTCCTCGCCGGTTTTCAGATCTTTGACGCGAATGGACTCGAGAAACTCGGAGCCATTGGCCTGGGTGACGACGTGAGACCAGAGCATTTCGATCTTCGGATTACTCAGAGCGCGTTGTTGCATGATCTTGGAGGCACGCAGCTCGTCACGGCGGTGAACGATGTACACCTTCGAACCGTACTTCGTGAGGAAGGTTGCTTCCTCGACCGCGGAGTCGCCGCCGCCAATCACGGCGAGAGGCTGATTGCGAAAAGCCGGTAAGGCACCGTCACACACGGCGCAGGCCGAGATGCCTTTTTGCCAAAGCTCGCCGTCGTTTGCGCCCGGGATGTCGAGGCGTTGGGCCGTTGCACCCGTCGCGATGATGACGCTGTCCGCGCTGCCTTCCTGAGAATCGGTTTTGAAGCGAAACGGACGGCTCGAAAGGTCGAGCTCAGTGACTGTCTCGGTGTGAATCGTGGTCCCAAAGCGCAGCGACTGCGCGCGAAAACGATCGGTGAGATCTGGCCCCATGATCCCCTCGGGAAAGCCGGGGAAGTTCTCGACGTCCGTCGTCGTCGTCAACTGGCCGCCCGCGGCAATGCCTCCCGCCAGGAACCCCTCGAAAAGCACGGGCTTCAACTCGGCGCGTGCAGCGTAGACGGCCGCGGTATGGGCTGCTGGCCCGCTTCCGATGATCAAGACTCGATGGCTCATTGCACTCCTTTTTCGACGCCGGGTTATGCACACCCAAGAGCGGAGATGCAAACCCTATCCGATCACATTGGACACGAAGGCGCCGATGGCAAGTGAGGCCGTGAGGCCCGGGGACTCGATGCCGATCAAGTGCACCATTCCCGGCTGCGAAGACGGATGGGCAATGACGAAGTCTGCGAATCCGCCGGCCGGACCGACCAGCTTCGGCCGAATCCCACTGTAGTCCGGCGTCAAGTGTTCGGGCCGGATCGCTGGAAGGTAGCGCGCGACGGCTTCCGCGAAACGCTCGGCGCGCGACTCGTCGACTGAGTAGTCGATCGTATCGACGAACTCGGCGTCGGGGCCAGCGCGCCGCGCGCCCGACACGTCCGCGGTGATGTGAACGCCGAGCCCGCCCCCTTCGGGGAGCGGATAGATGAGACTGTTGCGCGTAGGCGGCGCGCCGGCACCGAGCGCGAAGTAAGAGCCTTTGCATGGATAGAGACGCCAGGGCCGCTGATCGGCGGGAAGCCCCGACTTGGCCGCAACGTCGAGTGCCGATAGCCCGCCGGCATTCACGGCTCGTTTCGCGTGTAGCTCCGCCTCGCTACCCATCGTGTCCGTGGTCCGCACGAGCCAGCCCTCCGGGACCTTGCGGATCTCTTGCACCGAAGTGTGATACACGATCGCGCCCCCCGCCGCGTTGATCTCCCGGATCATGCTCGCCATGAATTCGTGAACATCGACGACACCCGAGGTCGGAGAGTGAAGAGCCAGCGCGCAATGAAGCTCTGGCTCCGACTTTCGGGCCTCTCGTCCAGACATCAGCGTCAACTGTCCGGCGCCAACCTCTGCCGCATGGCGGGCGATTGCGCGCAATCGCTTTTCGTCTTCGGCGCTGGTCGCGACGATCAGCTTTCCGGTGCGTTTGTGCGGCACCTCGTGGGCTTCGCACCACTCGTATAGGCGTCGCTTCCCCTCGATGCACATCTTCGTCTTGAGCGAGTCGTTCGGGTAGTAAATGCCCGCGTGAATCACACCACTGTTTCGGCTCGAGATCTCGCGTCCGGGTCCGGCTTCCCGTTCGATGACCACCACGGACCCGAGCCGCCGCGAAAGCTCGTGTGCACAGGCGAGGCCCACGACGCCAGCACCGATCACGATTGCGTCGACTCGTTCAGTCATGGCGATCTCCACTCAGAATGCGAGCGGGTCGATGCGCGGCGCCGGGAGCCGAACCGACAGCTCCGGCATGGGCAGCTCGCGCTGCTTGCGGTAGGCTTCGTAGTTGACCAGTACCTTGCGAACATAGCGGTGGGTCTGCGTGAAAGGAATCTTTTCGAGCAGAACGTCGACCGGCGTGTCCTCCGCGCTCTCCTGAATCCAGCGCCGAACGTTGTGGGGGCCGCCGTTGTACGCGGCAATGGCCAGCGGAATGCTTCCGTCGAAACGACGAATCAAGGAGGTCAGGTACCAAGCGGCAAACTCGAGGTTCAGACTCGGGTCTAGTAGATCAGCGGGCGAAAAGTCGTCACGTCCGAGTGCTTGGGCGATCAGTTGTCCCGTACGCGGCATGATCTGCATCAGACCCACGGCGCCTGCATACGATACGATGTGCTTCTGATAGACGCTTTCGACCTGCATGACCGCGAGCAGGAGATTCGGATCGAGGCCGTATCGGTTGGCAGCCGGAACGACGAGCCACTCGTACGCACGCGGCCGGGTCTCGATGAAGCCCGGCCCAGCGAACCCGCCCGCTGTGCCCATGTCCCCGAGCGCAGCGGCTACCGCCGAGAGCCTGGCGCGATCTTCGTCGGAAAGCTCGAGGCGTGCGCTACGGACATCGCTGGCAATCGGCGCCGGGACCCGGCCGTCCGCGCGTGCGACACAAGTCAGTCCCGCGCTTGCAATGGGCTTGCCGAGCGCGTGGCGCCACCCGAGATAGGCCTCGAACAGCTCATCGGTGGCCGCGTCCCGCTCGCCGATGCGAAGCAGGTCTGCGGCACGCGAAATCCACGGGAAGCTCTCCTCGTGCAGCTCGCCGATTTGCTGGAGCTGTTTGGCGAGGGCACGATCGGAGGCGACAGGTGGTCGGGGAGCCACCTCGATTCCCGCATCCGAGGCCCCGCCAGCACGGGTAGCAACGGGTTGGCCTGGCTCGACCCGGGCAAGACCGCCCTCGGCCCAGAGCCCATAGTACGGATCCCCGGCTAGCTCAGCGACCGCCTTCGCTTGGGTGAAGAAGAGAGCGGCCTCGGCTGGATGGTGAGCGCGCTCGTGAGCTCTGGCGAGGTGATAAATCGCGGCCACCCTCTGGCGAGAGCCCGGTTGCTTTGCAATTCGCTCCAGCAGGGCGATCACGAGGTTTTCGCTGCCCGTTCCGACGGCCGCCATCGCGGCATCGAAGAGGACCGCCGTCGGGGCGCCGGTTCGCGCTCTCAGCGTCGCCAAAATCCCGTCGACTTCTTCTCGCAGGCCCGCTGCGGAGGCAACGCGCACCATGTCCGCGAGTCGTTGCGACGGGAGTGATGTATTCCCGCGGCCCGCGCGCAGACCATCAAGCTCGCGCAGGGCCAGCTCAGGGTCACGGGCAGTCGCGGTTTCGAACATCTCGTTTGCCCGTTGCGCGAGATATCTCGCGTTCGCAGGGTTGCTCGTGGGAAACGACTGGGCGGTCCTCATGTAGCTCTCCGCGACCTTCCAACGGCCTTCGTCACGCGCGAGGCGGCCCGCCAGGTAATGGACCACCGCGTGATCCTCTGCATCGAGAGGGATTTCCAAAAGCTCCGAGATCGCGGTCTTCGCTCTGTACAGCGGACCGGTGTGAACGAGATGACGCGCTTGACGCACTCGTTCCTCATTCGTCATGGACGGCGTCTCATAGCCGAGGGTACGCAGGCGCTCGAGCTCCGACTCGGCCCACGGTGCGACACGGCTTGCAGGGTAGTCGACTCGAACGGCATGCATCAGCGCAATGGCCTCCGTTTGCCGCCCTTGGCGCAAGAGGCTTTGGGCTTGCTCGAAGAAGAGCTCGCTGCGATTGGGGATGGCAGGATAGGTCTTGAGCAGGTTCGAGAGCGCCTCCTGGGCGGTCGGGTCATCCGCGCGGAGCAGCGCAAACACGCGCCCCAAGCTCGCCTCGATTCTCACCGATTCGTGGATACTCGTGGCAGCCTCTTCAAAGAACTCGGCCGCACGCGCTGGCCGGCCTCGCAGCAGCTCCAGCCGGCCGCTCTCAAGGGCGATGCGGTCGCGAATCCGAGGCAGTCCCTCGTAGGCCAAGTCGAGCTGCAAGCGTGCCTCGTCGTAGCCTGCCGCTGCAATCTGTTCGACGGCTGCACGATAGGCGGCGATGGCACGTGCCTCCGAAGGCACGGTGGGCTCGATCGCGAGCGCACCAAAGGAGGGTCCGCACATCGGTGCGTGCCACTTCACCAAAGTGACCGGTGACGTCTCCAAGGGTGACTGCTCCGCTACGCACATCGGAACATCGGGCGAGGCGAGGACGGTCGTAGGCACCGATGCAAAGAGCACCGCCGCAAACATCGGTGCAATGAATTCACGATGGGCCACGCGCCCTATAAGATTACAAATTCGTGAGCTTCGGTGCAAAGATCGACTTGCCAACACAGCTCTTTATATGCGATCGGCCGTCGCTCGCCTCATTCTTGCACGGTGTCTTCGACGCGCCTCTATGCGCCGCTCTCGGGTTGACCCGCGGTACCGTCCTCCGGCTCATCTTGGAGCCCGGGCCGTAAGACCGTGACGATTCCGACCCCCGTGAGCACCACGAAGGCGAGCACGAGCCAGAACAGACGCCATTTGGGAGTTTCGTACTCTCGGAGAGGGGGGGACACGTCTAGGCTCCGAGCTCCGCCAATGCGGCGCGCGCGCCTTCCACCGCGTTCTCCGCCGGGACTTCGCGGGACTCGCTTTCGTTGCGCTTCTTCAGCTCGACCGTGCCTTGCGCAAGGCCGCGAGCCCCGACGGTGATCCGAACCGGGATCCCGAGCAAATCGGCATCCTTGAACTTGACCCCGGGCCGCTCCGACCGGTCGTCGAGGAGGGCTTCTACGCCTTTCGCTTGGAGCGCCTCGTAGATCTCGGTGGCTTTCACGAGGGGTCCTTCGTCTTTGCCGATGGGGGTGACGACCACCTGGTACGGCGCCACGCTGACGGGCCAGCAGATTCCCTGGTCGTCGTGATGCTGCTCCATGATGGCGGCGATCAGCCGGGTGACTCCGATGCCATAGCACCCCATGACGATCGCGTGACTGTTTCCCTCGTCGTCGAGGTAGGTCGCGTTCATCTTGTCCGAGTAGTGTGTGCCGAGCACGAAGATGTGCCCGCCTTCGATTCCGCGATAGAGCTCGAGCTCGTCGTTGCAGAGGGGGCAAGGGTCACCAGAGGTCGCTTGTCGGATCGAGACGACCTCCGCCTCGAAGTCCCTGCCATGATTGACGTTCTTGTAGTGATAAGGCGTCTGGCCCGCTCCGGTGATCGCATTGGGCACCGCCACCGCGTCTGGGTCTGCGATGATGCGGCCCTTGAAACCCACAGGGCCCACGAAGCCGATCTCCGTATCGGTTGCTTCTTTCACTCTCGCGTCCGATGCGAGCAAGACCTCGTCGACACCGAGGTGTCGGGCAAGGCGGACCTCGTTGACCTCGTGATCTCCGCGAACGATCGCCAAGATGATTTCCGTCCCGGCGACGTAGAGCAGCGACTTGAGCGTGTGGGCAGCCGTGGTTTCGCCCCCGAAAAACGACACGATCTCGTCGATCGAGCGCGTATCCGGCGTTTCGATCTTCTCGAGCGCCGCCGGCTTCGTCGAACCAACCGTAGGAGGCTCCGCCCGGCCAGCCTGTGCGACCTCGAGGTTGGCGGCATAGCTACACGAGCTGCAAGCGACGATCCAATCCTCTCCGGTCTGCGCCAATACTTGAAATTCGGCGCTCTGCTTGCCGCCAATGGCTCCGCTGTCGGCCTCGACGACGCGGTACTCGAGCCCAAGTCTCCTGAAAATGCGGTGATACGTGTCGCGCATCTGCGAGTAGCTCTCGAGAGCGGCTTCCTCGGACACGTCGAAGGAGTAGGCGTCCTTCATGATGAACTCGCGGCAGCGCAGGAGCCCGGCCCGAGGCCGCGGCTCGTCGCGGAATTTAGTCTGAATCTGATAGAGATTGAGCGGGAGCTGCCGGTAGCTCTTGACCTCGCGCCGAACGACGTCGGTGACGATCTCCTCGTGTGTCGGCGCCAAATGATACTCGCCGCCCTTGCGGTCCTTGATGCGAAAGAGGGTGGGGCCGTAGAGGTCCCACCGGCCCGTTTCCTTGAAGTACTCGCTCGGAAGAAACGCGGGCATCAGCAGCTCCTGCGCTCCGGCGGCGTCCATTTCCTCGCGAATGATCCGCTCGATCTTGTGAAGGACGCGAGCGCCCAAAGGCAGAAGCTCGTAGATTCCCGCTCCGACCATTCTCGCATAGCCCGCCCGAAGCATAAGCACGTGCGACGGCATGGTCGCGTCTTTGGGCGCTTCCTTGAGCGTCGGAATGAAGGCTCGCGAATACCGCATCGCGCCCTCCTAGCAGGCCGCAGCGACACGTTCCACCCCGCCAAACACGGGAGATCCTCGAGGGTTTGATCTCGGTGGGTCGCGCTTTAGGAGCCCGTCCCAATGACGAAGCTGACGCTGGTCGTACCGGAGCCGCCGATGTTGAGGGTTTGGACGTTCTTGGCGCCCTCGACTTGATACTCGCCGGCTCGGCCGGTGACCTGTTTGTGGCAGTCGAGCACCTGGCGAACTCCGGTCGCGCCGACGGGATGGCCAGCTCCGATGAGACCGCCGCTCGGGTTGATCGGGGTCTTTCCACCCAGCGCGATGTCGCCCTCTTCGATCGCCTTCCAGCTTTCGCCGGGGTCGGTGAGGCCGAAATGGTCGATCGCCATGTACTCGGAGGTAGTGAAGCAGTCATGCGTTTCGATCGCGTCGATTCCGCTGCTGTCGGCAATACCCGCTCGCTTCTGCGCGGCGGTCACCGTGCTACGAACGTGCGGCAGGACGTACTTCGAACCGCGGCTTTCGGCGATCTTGTCGTCGAAACGAATGCGCGCAGTGTTATGACCCCAGCCCTTGATGCGTGGAATGGACTCGAGTGTCACGCCGACACGGTCCGCCCACTTCTTGGCGTATCGCGGGGAGGCCAACAGAACCGCCACGGCACCATCGGTCACCTGAGAGCAGTCCGAAATGTGGATGCGTCCACCGATGGTGCCGTTGAATTCATCGCGGCTCATCGCGTGGTCGTAGTTCATGTACCACGTGCGTGTTTGAGCGTTCGGGTTCAGCTTCGCATTCGCATAGTTGATCGTGCTGATTTCCGCCAGGTGCTCGTCCTTGAGTCCGTAGCGCTTGTCGTATTCGTCACCGAGCTTGCCGAAGAGCTTGGGGAACGGGAAGTCGATGCCTTTGGCCTCGAGCTCGTACCAGGCCGCCGTACCGAGGAAGTCGCCGCCTTCACCCGCGCCGACCGTCTTCATTTGCTCGACTCCCACCACGCACGCGAGGTCATAGCGGTGCGCCTCGATTTCAGCAGACGCCGCAAGGATTGCAATGCTACCCGATGCGCACGCGGCCTCGTGGCGCGAGGTTGGAAGGCCGCTGAACGCCGGGTCGATCTCCAAGAAGAATGCTCCGAGGTGCCCCTGCTTGCTGTAGAGCTCTGCTGCGAAGTTACCCGTGTGAGCCACCTCGATTTCGCTCGGCTCGATCTGGGTTTCTTGGAGCGCGCCCAGCACGGCTTCGCGCATCATCGCCACGAAGTGCTTCTTCTCTTTGCTCCAGTTGCGAGCAAAGTCCGTTTGATAGCCGCCGAGAACGTAAACTTCAGGAACCTGTGCCATGTCTTTCACCCAAACCTTTCGCTCATGCAGCGACGAAGAATTTGCCTACGTTGACCTGCGGATCGTCGAAAAATATCGTGCCTTTTCGGGCGTTTGCGAGTGCTGGCGGCACGGGAAGACCAGCCTTTTCGATCATTTGAATCGTCGGCTTCAGGCCTATCGTGTCGACCAGGACGCTAGGAGGCGCCCAATTGAATCCGAATCCCATGATTCGATCGATCCCGGAAATGTCGTCGGTGACTTCTCCGACTCGGTGGAACGAGTAACTGATGTAGCCGGCGATGACCTTCTGCGCGATTGCAGCGTACCGCCCCTTGGCCTCGACGAACGCACGCATGCCATCGACGTAACGACCCATGTAGTGAAGGTTCGAAATCTCGTCGATGAAGCGGAGGTCGGGCCGCGCGATCGAGGACTTTGGAACGTACTTTCGCGTCTTTGGGTCGAGGACGATGCGCTCTCCTGCGTCGTCCTTGCCGAAGAAGCCCGCGCCGGTCTTGCGCCCGAGCACACCCTTGTCCATCAGGTCGGCCATGTACTTTGGAAGCGCCAGCGTCTCGTGCGCCTCATCCGGTGCGAGCTCGTAGATGTTGTCGACGATTGCACGATGGATGTCCCATCCAACGAGGTCGACGGTGGCGAGTGGCGTCATGGCGCGGCCGGTGTACGGACCGACCAACTCGTCGATGAGAAGTGGCCCGTGCTCCTCAGCGAGGATCGCGCACTCATTGAGCACTTTGAAACCGATTCGGTTGCCGGCAAAGCCCGGCGTGTCTGAAGTCCGCACCATGGCGCGTCCGAGACGCTTCGTGCAGAACGAATCGATGAAGTCGACCAGCTTGGGGTCCGTCTCTTTGCCCGCGATGAGCTCCGTCCCGACGATGACATTCGGGGGATTGAAGAAGTGCAGACCGAGGAAGTTCTTCCGGAAAGAATCACTGCGGCCTTGGGCGAGCTGATTGATCGACAGACCCGAGGTGACGGTCGCGACGATGGAATCGGGCCTGCGTGCGGCGTCGATACGTTCGAAGAATTGCTTCTTCAGCTCGAGCTGCTCGGTGACGGCTTCGAAGATCAGGTCGGCCTCCGCGACGACGCGTTCCAAGTCTTCGTCGTAGCTCCCGGTGTCGACGCGATGTGCGACGGTGCTCGATCGCACCATTTTCACCGCGGCGGCGAGCCCACCGTCCGCCTTCTCTTTGGTTCTCGCCAAGAAGGTGACCCGCGGCACCGCGGTCGTGAACAGCGCACCACTTCCAAGGCCCATCGCGCCATTGGCGCCGAGGACCACCACGTGTTTGATCGAACGTGAGCTCAGCAAATCCGCGGATTTGCTGCGCGCCGCTGCTGGGGTCGACGACAGCATGTATGATCCTTTCTATGCCTCGGCGGTTTACAAGTTAACTCGCCGGCAGCTGTCAATCTGAGTTACGACCCCCAACTAGTCAACCTTAGTCCTGCAAAATCAGGTATTTACAAGACATTTACAAACCGGTCTTTGTCGTCTTTCGGCCAACTAGTCAGAATCACAGCAGTCTCCCTCGACCCGTGTTAGGGAACCGTTGCGATGGAACTCGCCACCGGCGCCGACGAGCTTGGAGTGACGCGCGACGCGCTTTGGCTCTTTCGCGACGCCGATGCGATCGACCTTCACCTCGACTCGTTCATTTGGCACCGGGTCTTCGGCTACGACCTCGGGCGTGTGCACCGGGGAGGAATCTTCGGCCGCAGCTTTTTCGGCCATGCAGACTTTCCAACGGCGCTCCGGTCCGGCCTCGGGGGCGCCACGTGGGTCATCACGACCAATCCGGTACGCTCGGCTCGCGGCCGACGTCGGGCGTTCGAGAGGAACCTCCGTACCCTGCGCTCGTTGCTTGGGGAGTCCCCCGGCATGGCGCACGTCCGAACGGCGCGGGAGTTTCGGGCTGCCCGGGCGGCGGGCAACCATGGGGCGTTCATCGGGATTCAGGGAGGCAATGCGCTCGATGATGGAATCGACGCGCTCGACCTGATCGCGGACCGCTCTGTCTTGCGCGTCACCCTCGTTCATCTGACCCCGTCGCGTCTCGGCGCATCGAGCGCGCCGGTCCCGACTCGTGCTGAGGGCCTGACCGACTTCGGCCGAGCCTATGTCGAGCGGCTCAACGAGCTTCGGATCGGCGTCGATCTGGCGCACATCAGCCGGAAGGGGTTCTTCGATGCAGTCGAGGTGCACGACAGGACGCAGCCTCTGTTCGTCACCCACACGGGGTTGGCAGGGGTTCACGAGCACTGGCGGAACATCACCGATCAGCAGCTCAGGGCCGTGGCCGACACCGGCGGCACCGTTGGCGTCATGTTGCACAGCCCGTTTCTCGGCCGAGGGGAGGTGACCGTTCGGACGGTCGTCGATCACATCGCCCACATCGTTCACACGGTCGGGGAGGACCACGCGTCGATCGGAACGGATTACGATGGAGCGATCACGCCTCCGAGGGACCTGCCGGGACTCTGGGCCCTGCCGCGGCTGGCCCAGGAAATGCTCGATCGTGGTTGGTCGGACACTCGCGTTCGAAAGATTCTCGGAGGCAATGCGTTGCGCGCAATCGAGTCGTTGCGCGGATAGCCCTGCGCGCACAGGCTTCCGCCATGGCCCTTCTCGAACGAATCAACGCGGACCTCAAAAAAGCCATGCTCGCGCGGGACGATGTCACGCGCGACACGTTGCGCATGATCAAGTCGGAGCTCCTCACGCTCGACGACCCCGATGAGCTTGCCGTGTTGTCCCGAGCAGTGAAGTCTCGACGCGACAGCATCAAGAGCTACCTCGACGGCGGCCGTCAGGATCTCGCCGACAGGGAGCAAGCCGAGATCGAGGTGATCGAGCGTTATCTCCCAAAGCAGCTCGATGAGAACGAAGCTCGCCAAGCAATCGCTGCGATCATCCAGGAGCTCGGTCTCTCGAGCAAGAAGGACCTCGGGACCGTGATGAAAGAGGTGAAGGTGCGGCACGCGGGTCAGATCGACGGCAGGCTGGCCTCTTCGATCGCCGGACAGCTTCTCGGCTGAAGCCTCAGGCGTCCGAATCGCCGCGTCCCGACCACCACAGCCGGAAGCGCTCGCGGAT
Source organism: uncultured delta proteobacterium (assembly GCA_963792825.1). Taxonomy (GTDB): domain Bacteria; phylum Myxococcota_A; class Polyangia; order Polyangiales; family Houyiibacteriaceae; genus SG8-38. The sequence continues at coordinate 1,699,908 of CAWBXS010000002.1, forward strand.
CGCCCGGCGTTGGTCGCTCGGGATGTTGACCCGGTAACCGTAATCCTGTCCCGACAAGCGAACGAGATCACGGTGCGCGATCGCGCGGATTTCGGGTTCTTCGTGGTCGAGGCTGTCGATCAGCCACTCCGTTCGCGAGCGGTGTCCATTGCCGGCAAACCATGCCCGCCAGTCCGCTGCCCGATCCCCGAGGTCTTGCGCGGTGAGCATGCGCAATACCCGCCATGCGGCTTCTCCGAGGACCCCCGGCTCCGAGAGCGCGGGAATCAACGTTTCGACGCACTTCTCGTCTCGGAGGACGGCGAGCGCGCGCATTGCAAGCAGGCGCGAACGCTGGTCGCTATCCGACGCAACGGCCATCGCACGAAGAGACGCCTTGAGCGCCTCGATACCCGGCTGTCCGCGAAAGATCTCGAGTGCATGGAGCGCACTTCGAGACACCCCTTGGTCGTCATCGAACATCGCGGCGGCCAGCGGCTCGATCAGGCGCGGGTCCGGGAGCTCGCCAGCTACCAGCGTCGCGTAGTACCGTACCTCGGGGTCGTCCGACTTCATCAACTCGGCGACGTACGGCACGGCAGGCTCGCCAAAGGCCACGAGCGTTCTACAAACCCCGGAGACGCTCCTTCCCTGGGGAGGCTGCACGTGCGGCTCCCAGCGATTGAACCAAAGCCGTCCGGGAAACCCGTCTCGCAAGATCGGCAACACCTCCACGCCTAGCGCCAGAAGCGCGCCGTGGTCTGGGGCTTCTTCATTGGGACCGTGCATGCCGAGCCGGGTGACCATGGTCTGCACGCGTGCGACGAAGTCGGGCGGCTCGATTTCGGGAAGCGGCGTTCGCGGCGCAGTCCCGACCGCGGTCACCTCGCCGACGTTCAGGTGCTCGACGAGGAACTTCATCGCAACGGATCGCGCGTCGTCACCTCCAGCCGGTGGAATTCCGGTCCAACGGCGAAAGGCCTCGCCGAGCTCGCGGTCCGGCCACCATTTGGACTCTAGGCTTTCTCCAGGGGGCGGGTTCGACGTTCGCCAACGGCCGTCGGGAGGCTTGGATGATGGGGGAGCACTCGGACTCGGCGCCTCTACGCGGTCGGATGGCGCGTTCTTCACGAGATAGGTCGAGTCTTTCTTGTCGTCGGGCCCCATGACCCGAGGATTGTACACCAATCGGCGTCAAACGAGCATCTTGATCCGGCGCTCTTCGTGCGCTGCGCCGGCCTTACCGCTTGCCGCCTCGCGCAGTAGTTTCTTGATGCGGAGCCCGAGGACGTCGATCTCGGTCGAGGCGAATTCTTCGGTCCCGAAGCGCTTCACTTGCTCGGTCTGCCGGCGAAGAATCTCGATGTCTTGCCCCAAGATCCGCATCGCCACCGGCTTGAAGATCGATCGTAGGATTGGGTTTGGCACCGGCACCTTGACCGCGACGGTGGCAAAGAGGTCTGTCACAGTCGACGTGCGCGGCGTGAGCGCGGCTGTGGTGACGAGGTGACTCCGGTCGCTCAGTTGGTATTCGACCTGAGCGATGCAGGGCAGGATGAAACGGTCCCAGTGCGATACCTCACCGCCTTGCGGTGCGAGGAGACGGCCCACCAGCCCCTTCGGTCGCTCCTCTCCGATGAACTGCGCTTCGACACCGCCGTCCATTTCCCGGATCACGACCTCGATCAGCTTTCGGTCTCTGTCTTTGCGAAACAGACCTCCGTGTACGAACGCGGTGTGCGGCACATCCAAAGCGTTTTCTGCCACGGCGTCGAGGGGCCCAGGCATCTCGAGACGCTGCCGGATGGTCAGATATCCGGGTTGATCCGCACAAGGGATTCGATAAGGCTCCGATTCAGGAATGACGTCGGCTTCGGAGTAGACCCACACCCAGCCCTGGGAGTCGCGGCATGCGAACGACGGCACGCGGCGTGATGGGTGGTCGGGCTCGCCGCAGAGACCGGGCACGGATCGGCAGGCGCCCGTGCCGTCGAATTCCCAGCCGTGATAGTGGCACTGGATGTTCTCCCCTACGACACGCCCGGCTGACAGCGGTGCGTTGCGGTGAGCGCAGCGATCGAGCAGCGTGACACTTTGTCCGCGTTCGTTGCGAAACGTAACGAGTGGCAATGCGTTCAACAGGAAGGGCTTGGGCTTCGTCCCGATGTCGCTCGTTGCAGCGACGACATACCAACCGGGCGCGAAATTGGCAGTCCCGTCCGACTCCATTCGTTCTTGCGGCAGCTTGTTCATGCGGTCCGAGCGCAGTTTCTGCGCCTGCTCGAGTTTGTCATCGTGTCTTTTGCGTAAATTAGCACGCTCCTGACTCAACTTTCGATGGAAGGAAGCGGATTGCACTGCTACATCACCCCCCATGTCTCGGCAAATGAACAAGGAACGGACGCGGCGCCGCCTGTTGCAGGCGATCCTCAAGACGATTCAACGCTACGGCTATGGCGCCCTGACGACGGGCCGGGTCGCCGAGCTTGCAGGAGTGGCCCAGCCCACCTTCTACGTACACTTTCGAAGCATGGATCAGGCGCTCGAGCAGGTCGCCGAGTGGGTCGCCGACCAGCTCAGCCCGGGTCTGAGCCCGGAGGCCTCTGCCGAGCTCGATCGAGCGGCCGACGTGCTCGAGGAAGCGGTCCTGAAATGCACGCGCTCCCTGGTCCGGGACCCCAAAGTCGCTGACGTCTTCCTGCGCAATCGCCGTGATCCGACCTCGGCTCTCGGTCGGCGCTCGACCCTGCTCAGTGGCAGCCTCCGTGAGCGAATGCGCCAGATCGTCGTCCAGGTGCGCCCCGAGATCAATCCTGCAGATGCAGCGCTACACGCGGAGCTGCTGGTCAGCATCATCTTCGGGCTTGCGGAGGCGTCCATCGACGGCAGAGTCGAAGACCTCGATCGGGCGACGCGCATCGCTTCGCGCGCGATCGTGACCAGCGTTTTGACGCCTTCGACCGTCGCCGACGCCGCCTGAAGCGCTCGGCTTCCGATCGCCGCGTCTCCGTGATAGGTCGACGAGGTGGCTGACCTATTCAATCCAACGCCCGAGCATCGAGCGCTTCGGGACCTGATTCGCTCGTTCGCGGAAAGAGAAGTCGACCCACAGGCCGAAGGATCGGATCGCGAGGAGCGGTTCAACATCGGTCTCTTCCGCAGGCTTGGTGAGCTTGGCCTTCTCGGGATCACGGTCGAGGAGCGTTTCGGGGGTGCAGGTTTGGATTCCGTCGCCGCCGTGATCGCGCACGAGGAGCTCTCTGCGGCCGACCCTGGGTTCGCACTGGCGTACTTGGCTCACTCCTTGCTCTTCGCAAACAATCTGCAGCTCAACGGAAGCGACGAGCAGCGTCTGAAATACCTCCCCGACGCCTGCTCCGGCAAGACGGTTTGTGGCATGTGCATGAGCGAGCCCGGCGCCGGTACGGACGTGCTCGGCATGCAGGCGAGTGCGGTTCGACGGGGCGACGCTTACGTGCTCAACGGCGCCAAGATGTGGATCACCAACGGCGCCGTCAGCGACACGGAGTTGGGTGATGTCTTCTTGGTTTACGCCCGGCTTGAGGGAAGACCGCGCGCCGAGCTCTCGATGTTCATCGTCGAAAAGGGGTTCTCCGGTTTCAGCCTCGGTCAGAAGATCAAAGGCAAGCTCGGAATGCGCGCATCCACCACGGCCGAGCTCGTCTTCGAGGATTGCGAGGTGCCTGCTGAGAACCTGGTGGGCGCCGAGGGAGCCGCGACGCTGCACATGATGCGGAATCTCGAGATCGAGCGAGTGGCACTCGCTGCGATGAGCCTCGGCATTGCTCGGAGGTCGATCGAGGTCATGAATCGTTATGCCGGCGAGCGGACCTCATTCGGCAAGCCGCTTCGCGACTTCGGTCAGATCCAACGGTACATCGCGCAGTCCTACGCGGAGTACATGGCGGGGCGCGCGTATACCTACTACACGGCGTCGACGATGAGCCTGCAAGCCCCCGGCCACCGGCTGGATTCGGATGGTGTGAAGCTGTTCAGCTCGACCATGGGCAAGGAGGTCGCCGACCGCGCGATCCAGGTGCTCGGGGGCTACGGCTATGTCGCCGAATACGGCGTCGAGCGGTTGTGGAGGGACGCCAAGCTGCTCGAGATCGGCGGCGGAACGCTCGAAGCGCATCAAAAAAACATGTGTCGAGAGCTTGGCCGCACCGACCGCATTCTGTGAGAAATCGCACACCCTCGCGTGGCTCGCGCGCGTTTTCACTTCCCTAACTAGGCGGTAGGCGTTTGGAGCCGCTATGCTGTGTGTTGTGACACTTTCCCGCGAGGGGGATCGCTGCCGATCGGGGCAGCCCGTGCCGTAGCACTGGTTCGACGGGAGGGTGTCTGGGGGAGAAGTGACGCAACAAGCCGCAGCCAGTCAGATGCCCAAGCCGCCGGTCGATCTTCCCGTTCTCGGAAAGTTCGCCGGCTACGACATTCTCGGACGTCTGGCGCTCGGTGGAATGGCCGAAATCCTTCTGGCGCGTCACGCAGACACGGAAGGCAACCACCGCTTCTTGGTGATCAAGAGGATTCTCCCGCACTTCGAGCAGGACCGCGACTTCGTCCAGATGTTCCTCGACGAGGCGAAGATCGGGATGCAGTTGAAGCACCCCAACATCTGTCAGTTCCAGCAGTTTGGCGCCGACGATGGATCGCATTTCATCGTCATGGAATGGGTTAACGGGATGCCCCTCGGGCGGTTGATTCGCAAGGCGCGGGCGTCTGGCGGCGTCGGGCTTCCGATCGGAATTCGCATCGGTGTCGACGTGGCGCGGGCACTTCACTACGCCCACATCGCCAACGACGAGCACGGCGAGCCGTTCCACATCATCCATCGCGACGTATCGCCTCACAACATCATGATTGGTTACAACGGCGCGGTGAAATTGCTCGATTTCGGGATCGCAAAGGCGGACCATCGCGCGCACAAGACTCAGGCGGGAGTGGTCAAGGGCAAGTTTGCCTACATGGCGCCCGAGCAGTGCACCGCAGGCCAGGCGGATCATCGGCTCGACATTTTCGCGCTGGGCGTCTGCCTTTTCGAGACCCTCACTGGAAGGTCGCTATACCGGCGACAGACCGAAGCCGCGACGATGAGAGCAGTGATCATGGATCCGGTGCCTACGCTCAAAGAGCGCCTTCCCGACGTTTCCGACGAGCTCGATCGGATTCTGCAAAAGGCCCTCGCCAAAGAGCCAGCAGATCGCTTCGCAACCGCCGCGGAGTTTGCGAACGAGCTCGAGCACTTCGGCAAGTCGAACCAACGACTTGCGACGCAGCGCGAGGTGGCTGACTTCATCAAGAAGGTCTTCCCGGAGGAATTCACTCGCGGACCACGGGTGGATACGGTGCCGTTCGGGGCCTCGATCACCCTCGACATGCATCACGCAAACGATTCGGCTTCGGCGAAGTCGTACGTTTCGCACCTTCCTGGCGCGATTCGGGACCTCGAAATCGAAGTCGGCGCAGAGGGGGTCGACCTCGGGCATCTGCTCGACGCGCCGATCGTTGCGCCTCTGCCTCCACCCGCGAACACGGCCGGCAAGCCCGAGCCGCAGCTCAGTCAGAGCCCGACCGAGGACCCTCCAAAAGCGATCCCGAAGCGCGCTGCACCGAAGAAGCCAGCGCCCGGCTCCCGAAAGCCGTCCGGCTTCGGCTGGAAGCACCTGGCGATGCTCCTCATTGTGCTTCTCGGGGGCACTGCCGTCGCGTACGAACGAACGGACGTCGTCAAAGGCGCCTTTGGTCGAATCGAGCAGATGTTCGAGGAAAAGGGCCCACCCGAGGTCGCCGTCGACGACAATCCGCTTCTCCGCCAGCACGGGGCCCGCATCCTGGTCGCTTCCTCGCCGCCGGGCGCGAAGGTTTTTCTCGACGGCAAAGAGCAAGGCGTCACGCCCGTCGCCTTGACTGGGTTGATCCAGGGCCACTACCGGCTGCGCGTCGAGGCGCCAGGCTTCGCCTCGTGGTCGACCGCAGTCGAGGTCTCGAATGGAGAAACCGCTGGCGTGACCGCAAGGCTGCTCGGCAAGCAGGGCGGGGCCACACCCGGGGCATTCGGTCGCGTCAACATCGAGACGACCCCCCCGTCTGACGTCTACCTCGCAGGGGACTTGGTGGGGCGCACGCCGATGGAAACCGTCTACGCGCCGGTCGGGCGTGTGACTCTCGACTTCGAGCTGGGGGACGGCCGCAAGATCAGTCGTGAAGTCGAAATCAAATCGGAGGGCGTCGCGCGTGCGCGTTTCGACTTGACTAACGTAAAGCGTTAGACGGCGGCTTCTTCCCGCAACCGAACGTAGCTGTCGTATCGTTCGCGATCGACGTCACCTTCGTTTACAGCGTCAATCACCGCGCATCGAGGCTCGTGCGTGTGACTGCAGCTCCGAAAGGCGCACCGCTCGCGGTAGTACCTGAGCTCTGGAAAACATCGGTCGAGGTCCTCGATGGGCAGCGCCCACGTTCCGAGCTCTCGGATGCCCGGAGTGTCGGCGAGGAATCCGCCGCCGGACAGAGGATGAAGCGAAGCGACGCGGGTGGTGTGACGGCCTTTGCGATGATGTTCGCTGACGCTTGCTACCCCGAGATCGAGGCCAGGAACGATGCGATTCATGAGGCTGCTCTTGCCCACACCCGATGGGCCGACGAACGCGGAGATCTTTCCTCTTAGTAATTCGCTCAACCCGTCCATTCCTTCTCCCGTTCCCGAGCTCACGGTCAAGATGCAATACCCAATCGACTCGTAGACTCCCTGCCACTTCTCGTCGCCTGGTTGATGCAGGTCGGCCTTGTTGACGACGATGACCGGCTGGATGTCCTGATGCTCGGCGATGACCAAAAAGCGATCGAGTAGACGTGTGTTGAGAAGGGGGTGCCCGTAGCAGAACGTAACCAGCAGCTGGTCGAGGTTGGCGACGAGCACGTCTTCCTTGCTGGGTCCCCGGCCCGGCTGGCGCCTCGAGAAGCGGCTCGTTCGGGGAAGCACCTCATCGACGACGAGGCTCTCCGGATCGGGACGCGACACCCGAACCCGATCGCCGATCACGCAGAGGTCTGTCGTCCGCGGTGTATTCTTCAGCCTCCCGCGCATGCGGGCCTGCAGTTGGCGCCCGTCGATGTAGACGTCGACGAATCCGGATGCGGAGCGAACGACGAGGCCTTGCATCGTTTCGGCTACGGTCATCCTCGACAGTTCGAATCTGGGTCTTTCGTGATCAACGGGCGCAGAAAATCCTGATGGGAGATCCACGCGTCGACGACCTCGTCCGGAGCGCCGTGATCGCGCAGGGTCTCGATCAAAATCTGACGGCGCCGGTCGAACTGCCCACCGAAGATACGGTGCGGACGATGTGCCTCGTCCAACGGCCGGCCGCCATATTGGACCGGCGCGCCGAGGTTCTTTGCGGCATGCTGATATTCGAAGCGTTTGATTCGGTCTCGATCCGCTCGCGCGAATAGAAAGCCGATCATCGTATCGTCGAAGCACCGGTCGATGAAGTCGTCCACGATTGCTCGGAGCGCGGGTTCTCCGCCGAGCTGATCAAACAGGCTCATGTGCACACAGGAACGTGAGGCAATGTGGAGGGGCGATCAAGTTGCAGGCCCCGAGGCAATTTGCTCGCCTAGCCTGCTGAGGGTTTCGTCGAGATCGAGCTCCACCGATGACATGCCGGCCATTGGGTCACCGAGCGACAGCATCCGCTCGGGCACCGAGAACAGGTCGAAGGACGATGGCTCGAGCGAAAGGCTGACCTCGTCCCAGAGGAGGGGGGTCGACACCGGTGCCCCTGGGACTTCTCGAACCGAGTAGGGCGCGACGATCGTTCGTAGCCGACCGGTTTGGCCTACGTCGATGAGGACGCGCGGACCACGCTTTTCCTTGCGCCGCTCCATCGTGGCGTGCTCGGGGTGCCGCTGCACCACGATCCGGGCGAGGAGCTCCAGGAGCTGCTTGGCGATGTCGAAAGGGAGGCCGCCGCCAAGCGGCACGAGGACGTGAAGACCCGTCTTCCCCGAGGTCTTGGGAAAGCCCGTGAGACCCACTTCAGCCAACACGTCTCGAATGGTCAGCGCGAGCGGGATGGCGGCTGCCAGTGACGCGAGCTCGACGTCCAAATCGAGCGTGAGAAAGTCACAGGTGTCGAGCGAGCTTGCGCGTGAGGCGACGATGTGAAGCGGAATGCATCCTAGATTCGCGACGTACATCAGCGACGACAAATCGTTGATGACGATGGTGTTCACCTCCTTGCCATCCTCCTCCTCCGAACGGAGACGGAGTGATTGCAGCCATGGTGGGGCCTGCTTGGGGATTCGCCATTGAAAGAAGCTCTTGCCCTCGATGCCGTCGGGGAATCGCACGAGCGTGACGGGCCGATCGCGAAGGTGCGGTAAGAGGACCGGAGCCACGGCTTGGTAGTAGTCGCAAAGGTCGCCCTTGGTGATTCCGTCCTCGGGCCAAAACACCTTGCCCTGATTCGTGAGCCGGGCCTTTCCCACGATGCGATCGGCTCCGGCGGCCGAAGTGCTGCCGTCTTCGAGCATGGTTGCGTCATCGGGCTTTGGCGCCAGCACGACGTCTTCAGGCGCGACATCGCTCCGCATGCCGAGGTAGACGGGATGCCGGAGGTTTCCGTCCTCGGTCCAACCGGCGTAGCGGACTCGGACGACCACGGGGCCACCGGCTTCGAGCCTGGACAGCAACGAGTCGATCTCTTTGTCCGAGAGGCCGCTCCCCACGCGTCCGCAGGATTCGAGCTTGCCGTCTCGGTGCGATGCGATCTCCAACGCACCGAGCCGTCTTCGGCTCCCCGAGCCCGTCGTGTAGCCGCTGACGATGAAATCATCTTCGCGAACCCGCTTGACCTTGATCCATTCCCGCGAACGCCGGGGGCCGACGCGATAGACGGAGCCGCTGCGCTTGGCGACCAACCCTTCGAGCCCCCGCTCCTCGCAAAACGACAGGAGGGCGCGACCATCGTCCTCGAAGTAGTCGAGCGTGCGAATGACACCCGCTCCGCCTGGGACGATCCTCCTCAAGAGTGCCTTGCGTTCAAGCAGGGGTACCTTTCGCAGGTCGTAGTCGCCGAGCTTCAAGACGTCGAAGGCCAAGAAGACCACGGGTACCGCGTCTCGCAGGAGACGAATGTCTTCGCCGCGGCGCGCGTGGATGCGCCGCGCGAGTCTTTGAAAGGATGGTGAGCCTCGGTCGTCGAAGGTGATGATTTCGCCGTCGAGGACCACGTCTCTCGCAAGCAGCGTCTTGAGGGCCTCGGTGATCTCGGGGAACGCCGCCGTTGCAGGTCTGTGCGTTCGGTAGAAAAGCCTCGCGGTCTTGTCATTGCGCTCCGCGAGGATCCGTACACCGTCGAGCTTGAGCTCGTAGATCCAGCCAGCTCGGTCGACTGCGACGTCTTCCAGAGTGCACAGCATCGGCGTCAGACGGCTGGCTTGAACGGGTCCCTTCTTCGAGCCCGTAGCGGTCGCTGCCGCTTCACGCGCTTCCGCATAAAGCCTCTCCGCGTTCGCAAGCTCGTGCACGGTCATTCCGGAGAGCACGCTGCGCGGTCTCGATTCGGTAATTTTTTCGTCGCTGGCGAATGCGTCCCGGCGTTTGATCAAGAGCCACTGTTCTTGCCCTTCGGCTCGATCTTTCGAAGGGCGCACCAAGCTGAAGCGGCCCCTGAGCTTGAAGCCATCGAGCTCGAACGAAAGGGCGCCCTTATTTAGACTCTCTTCCGCTGGATCCCGTGGGTATGAAACGCGCCCTCGGTCCCACACGATCATCGCGCCCGCGCCGTAGTTCCCCTCTGGGATCACGCCCTCGAAATCGAGATATCGAAGCGGGTGCGCTTCAGTGTGGACGGCGAGGCGCTTTTCGTCCGGGCACAAGCTCGGGCCCTTCGGCACGGCGAAGCTCTCCAAAATGCCACCGACTTGAATCCGCAGATCATAGTGAAGCCGACCAGCCTGATGGCAATGCACCACGAACCGGCCGCGCCGGGTGACGCCGCCCCTGCGCGCAGGTTCAGCTTCAAACGGCTCCGTCGTAGCACCGGGGTCACGCTTTTTGCGGTACCGCGAAAGGCTTTTCTCGCGTGGCTTACTCACCTCTTCGCCAATCCTACGATGGGATGTATCATGTTCCGATGCCCGCGCGCGCCATCAGCTCGGGGACGTTGTCCTTTGGCCTCGTGTCGATCCCCTTCAAGATGTATACGGCGGCAAGCGCTGAGGGGGTGAGCTTTCATCAGCTGCACCGCAAATGCGGACATCGCATCAAGTACCAAGTGTACTGTCCTACGGATGACGAAGTGGTCGACCGAGCCGACTTGGTCAAGGGTTACGAATATGCCAAGGGCCAGTTCGTCGTCTTCGATGCGGAGGAGCTGAAAGCTCTCGAAGAAGAGAAGACCCACAGCCTCGAGATCATCGAGTTCGTTCCTCTCGGCACCATCGATTTCGTCTACATCGAGAAATCTTACTATCTCGGTCCCGACAAGGGAGGGCACAAGGCGTATCGGCTGCTATCCCGAGCAATGCAGCAAACCGGGCGCGTGGCACTCGGACACTACATCGCCCGGGGCAAGAGTCATCTCGTCGTGATTCGTCCGTACAAGAATGGGCTGATCATGCACCAGGTCTTCTACTCGAACGAAGTGCGCGACTTCGGGGACATCGACCTCGGCACCGACGTCTCGTTCAAGCCTGCGGAGAAAGACATGGCACGTCAGCTCATCGAGCAACTCAGCGCCGACCGTTTCGAGCCGGAGAAATTTCAAGACGAGTTCCGGGCCCGCGTTCTGCAGGCGGTCGAGGAGAAGATTGCGGGACACGAGATCACGACGACCGCGGAGGCGCCCCGAGCCAAGGTCATCGACCTCTTCGAAGCGCTCAGGGCCAGCGTGGCGCAATCGCAAGCGACCCCAAAGCGCAAGCTGAAGCCTCCGAAGAAAGCTGCCGCTAAGAGATCTCGCAGGAAGAAAGCCGCCTCGAGTCGAAACGAGTCATGAGCCATGCCCGCGCATGATCGCGACTTGGCTGAGCACGCGTTTCGTCTTTGCCAACAGCTGATCCGCATGGATACGACCAACCCCCCCGGCAATGAGCTGCCCGCCGCCGAGCTGCTCGCCGAGGAGCTCCGCGCGGCGGGCCTCGAGCCGACGGTCCTGCAGAGTGCGCCAGGACGGGGCAACGTGATCGCGCGGCTCCACGGAACCGGAGAGCTGCCACCCCTGCTGCTTACGGCCCATCTCGACGTCGTCGAGGCCGATCCGTCCGCCTGGGATCACCCACCGTTTTGTGGGGATGTGCACGACGGATACCTGTGGGGTCGAGGCGCGATCGACATGAAGAACATGGCTGCCATGTCGGTCGCCATCATCACCCGGTTGGCGCGCGAACGGATCACGCCCAAGCGCGATCTGATCTTTGCTGGAGTCGCCGATGAAGAGGCGGGGTGTCGTCGAGGCTCACTTTGGCTTTGCGAGCATCACGCGGACGTCGTGCGCAGCGAGTTCGCAATTGGGGAGGGCGGGGGCTTCAACATCAGTGTTGCCGGCAAGACGTTCTTCACGGTGCAGGTCGCGGAGAAGGGGGTCTGCTGGGTCCGTGCCCGCGCCACCGGGGAGCCCGGTCACGGCTCGATGCCACGGGAGGATTCAGCAGTCATCCAGTTGAGTCAGGCGATTGCGCGTCTCGGAAAACAGGGCTTGCCGCGCCATTCGTCCGAGTCCGTAGAAGGGTTCATCGTGGCATTGGCTTCGCATCTCCCCGCTCCCATACGACCGGTGTTCAACCTGCTCAGCAGCCCGGCGCTCGGGCCTCTGATGCTGAGCCTGCTGCCCGACCCGTCGATCAGGCGCGCTTTCCGCGCATTGCTCGGCAACACCGCGACTCCGACCGTGCTTCGTGCGGGGAACAAGATCAACGTGATCCCCGGTTTCGCAGAGGCCGAGATCGACGGTCGGATTCTTCCAGGTCAGACCGAGGACGATTTTCTGACAGAGCTCGGTGACGTCTTGGGGGAAAGTATCGAGCTCGAGGTGATTCACTCCCTGCCCGCTGTCGTCACTGAGCCGAAGGAGTCGTCCTTATACTCGCTGATCCACGAGGTGATGTCCGTGCAAGCACCCGACTCGGCGTTGGTACCATTCATTCTCCAAGGGTTCACCGACGCGAAGGCATTCACTTCGATTGGAGCCAAGTGGTACGGCTTCGCGCCCGTCAAGCTTCCGCCCACGCTGCGCTTCGCAGACATGTTTCATGGACACAACGAGCGGATCCCCGTCGACGGGTTGACGTGGGGAACGGAGACGTTGATGGAGGTGGTACGCCGTTGTATCGGCGCTCCATGACCCCTACGAACCCCGGCCATGGCATTTCACACTTCCCATTCGTGCGTAGATCGGTGACCCTTCTCGACTCCGGTTGGGGCGAGCGTCTCAAGCTTTGGGTCACCGATCCGACGCTCTATCCGCCGACGCACTACATCCGGCGGGTTTCCCGAACGGTGCTGCACGGCTTCACGGCGATTCAGGTCGCGTGCTTGTTGGTTCTTTGGCTCGTGAAAGAGTCGCCGTATGGAGTCTTGTTCCCCCTGTGCATCGCCATGCTCGTCCCGATTCGTCGCGGTCTCGGTCGGATTTTCAGCCAGCGGGAGCTGGCCTTCCTGGATGCCGACGAGAATCCAGAGGAGGAGCAGTATCGAGAAACGGATTGAGCGGCGCTGTCCGCTAGAGTCGGTCCAAGGGCATTTCGCATTCGTTTCGAAAACGGCAGTCGGCGCATTCTAGGCCGCGCCAGATGCGATCGTATCGCTCCTGCACGTGGTCGATCGTGGCCTCGTCCGAGGTCACGACTCCCATTTCGAAGTTGCGACGCCCATCGCCTTTCGCCCCGAGCCCCGCCCCCGTCCAGTTCGCGCTCCCGAGGTAGACCAACCTGGCGTCCACGACGACGGTCTTCAAGTGTACGCGAGGGCACATGCGCATCTCGATTCCACCTGCAACGAGCGCAGGCTGTGCGTCGAAGCTTCGACGAAACGCCCGCGAGGGCATGGACGCATGAAGGATCCGAAGCTCGACCCCACGCCCGGCCAGCTCCGCGAACGCTTCGAGAACCGATCGATAGCTCGATCGACGCCCTCGGCGGCGTCCCGGAACCACCTTGGGATCTTCCACCATCACATCCTTCAAATTGGCGGTCGCCACCCAAACACTCCGCTCTGCGGCAAGCACCGCCTGCATGACGTCCTCGTAGTGCTCCCGATCGGAGAGGACGCGCAAGGGGACCAGGCGGCGCATCGGAGCAGAATAGACCAAGCCCGGCCCGCGACCGAGAATTCCGCAGCCGGGGTGTCAGAGCCACGCGAGGAGCGCAGGGATCGAGACCACGGAGATCAACGTGCTGACGAGGACGAGGCTCGCGACTTGCTCTGGGCTCCGGCCGTACCGATGCGCGAACAGGTAGTTGAGGACACCGGCCGGCATCGATGCCTGGAGAATCAAAACCTTGCGCGTGAGACCGGTGACGCCCAGCAGCATCGTGAGAAACAAGCCGGCGGACACTCCGAGGCCAAGGCGGATGAAGGAGAGAATCAGCGACCGGGTCAACGACTCGGGGTGCATCTTGGAAAGTGATGCCCCGAGGGTGAGCAGCATCAGCGGAATGGCGATGTCGCCGAGCAGGGTGGTGGTCCGGCTGATCCACCTGGGCACGGTTGCCCCCGAGAGGACCACGCCCACCGTGATGATCACCGCCCAGGTCAATGGCGAACGGAAGAACGGCCGAAGCGAGAAGCTACCCGCGAAGAGCGGTCCACCGAGCACGACGTGACATGTCGAGGACACTGCAAAGTACGCCATGGCCAGTGCCAGTCCTCGATCGCCGAAGGCAAAGAGACAGATCGGAAGCCCGATGTTCCCCGAGTTCGCGAAGACGAGAGGGCCGAGAAACGTGTGGGCGGGAAGCTTCAACGCTTGGAGCGCGAGGAAACCCCCAATCGCGAACATTCCCATGACGGCCGCCGCGAGGCCGGCCATGCGGCCGAGCTCGCCTGGTGGCACCTCGAGACCCGTCAAGCTCCGGAAGACCAGGCACGGAACACCGACGTTCAATACGAGCCGGGAGATCGAGACTTCGTCGAAGTGTGCACCCGACCGTGCCCAAGCAAGCCCGACCAAAGCGACGATGAACACGGGTGCCACGACACCGAGAAGCTCGAAAATCACGACGGTCCCGACTCAGCGTTCGCGTCAATGCCGGCGTTAGCGTCAGTGCCGGCGATTGGCGACCGTCTAAGCCTCAAACTGACCGCGTTCCTTGAGCGCCTCGATGATGATCTCGACGGCCTTGTCGATCCGCACCTGGTCGAGCGCGATCGTGATGTCCGGGTCGTCGGGAGGCTCGAATCCGGAGAAGTCGGCGTCAGGCCGGCGTTCTCGGCACAACGCTTCATCCGTGTTCACGTAGACCTGGATGACTCGATCCTCCCCAATGCGCTTCTTCAGCAGCTCACGGTCGTTGCGAGTGCGGCTCGGAAAGGCACAGATGTTGATCAGACCGGCGTCCGTCACTGCCTTGGCGGCGGAGATCATCGAACGGAGATCCTCGCCGACCGGGCTCACGACGGTAGCGGTGCGTCCTTCGTCGAAGAGCCTGCGCTCGAGGGCATAGGCCAGGGTCCACCGTCCCGAGCCCGGAAGCCCGGTCAGCCACACCGTCGCTCCACGCTGTCCAAAGCGCTCCATGCGCTCGTTGGGGCTGACGAAAGTCTTGGGCTCCATCGCGGATTCAGCGTGCAGCTCCTTCATCACCTCCGCGATGTTCTGCCCGGCGCCCTCGAGCGCGATCATTCCTGCTGCGACCGTGTTGTTGGTCAGTGAGTCGATGACGATGAAGGATCCGGTCTCGCGGTTGTGCTGGTAGTCGTCTACATAGAGGGCACGGTGACAGCTGAGCCGGACCTTCGCGATGTCGTTGAGCCCGATGCCATCGCTCGGTTTCTCTTCGAGCGTATCCATGTCGACCTCGAAGTAGATCTTGTCGATCTGCGCACGGACGGTCTGCGTCGTGTGTTTGACCAGATACGCCTTTTCGGTATCGAGGGGCCTCTCGTGCATCCAGACCAGATGGGCATCGAAGCGCCGCGTGACGCGAGGGAGGTTGCCCGGCTTGACGAGCATGTCCCCTCGGCTGATGTCGATCTCGTCTGCGAGCCGAATCGTGACCGACTGGCCGGCAAAGGCTTCTTGGAGCTCACCATCGTAGGTGTCGATTGCCTTCACCTTCGAGGTCCTACCCGACGGAAGCGCCACGATGTCGTCGCCTTTCGCGATCACGCCTGAAGCAACCTCCGCTGCGAATCCGCGGTAGTCGAGGTCGGGCCGGATGACGTACTGCACGGGGTAGCGGAAATCTTCGAAGTTTCTGTCATCGAACACCGGCACCGTTTCGAGGTACTCGAGCACGTTGGGTCCGTCATACCAGGGCGTGTTGTCGCTATCACTCACCACGTTGTCACCGACGAGCGCGCTGACCGGAAAGAATTGAATGTCCTTGAAGCGAAGCGTCTTGGCGAACTCGCCGAAGTCCGCGCTGATCTCCTGGAAGACCTGTTGCGAGTAATCCCGGAGATCCATCTTGTTCACACACACGGCGAGGTGTGGGATTCCGAGCAGAGACGCGATGTACGCATGGCGCCGCGACTGCTGGAGCACCCCGTGCCGCGCGTCGATCAGGATCAGTGCAACGTCGGCCGTAGAGGCACCCGTGACCATGTTTCGCGTGTACTGAATGTGCCCCGGGGTATCCGCGATGATGAACTTCCGCTTGTCGGTCGAGAAGTACCGGTAGGCGACGTCGATTGTGATGCCCTGCTCTCGCTCGGCCTTGAGGCCGTCCGTCAGCAGAGCGAGGTCAGGCTCTTTGCTCTGTGAAGCGGCACGAACGGCGGCCATCTGGTCTTCGAACACCATGCCCGTGTCGTAGAGGATGCGGCCGATCAGGGTGGATTTGCCGTCGTCGACCGAGCCGACGGAAACGAATCGCAGCAGCTCCTTTTTCTGGTACTTCGCGAGATAGGCCTCGATGTCTTCGCGAATCAGATCTTTTTCGTCGGTCATGGCGTTCCTTCGAAGAGCCCCGTGCAGGGCCTAGAAATAACCCTCTCGCTTCTTGACCTCCATCGACCCTTCTTCATCGAAGTCGATGAGGCGCCCCTGGCGTTCGGAGAAGCGGTTGAGCAGCATTTCTTGTATGACCTTGGGTACGGTGTCTGCGTCCGACTCGACTGCACCGCTCAAGGGGTAGCAGCCGAGCGTTCGGAAGCGAACCTTCCTCATCGTGGGCTTTTCTCCGGGCTCGAGGCGCATCCGATCGTCATCGACCAAGATCCAAGTGCCCGAGCGTTCGACGACCGGCCGCTCTTGCGCGAAATAGAGCGGGACCACCGGAATCTCCTCGAGCCAGACGTACAGCCACACGTCGAGCTCTGTCCAGTTGCTCAAGGGAAACACGCGGACGTTCTCACCCTTCTTGATCTTGGCGTTGTAGATGTTCCAGAGCTCCGGGCGTTGATTCTTCGGGTCCCATTGGTGATGAGCATCGCGGAAAGAAAAGATACGTTCCTTTGCCCGTGACTTCTCTTCGTCGCGCCGTGCACCACCGAACGCGCAGTCGAATTCGTAATTCGACAGCGCCTGCTTCAAGGCCTCGGTCTTCATGATGTCGGTGTACTTCTTGCTCCCGAAGTCGAACGGGTTCATGCCCATCGCGACCCCTTCCTGGTTCGTGTACTTGATCAGCGTGCCCTTGAGGTCGGCTTCGATCTTGTCTCGGTAGCGGTACATGTCCTGAAATTTCCAGGTCGTGTCGACGTGCAGGAGCGGGAACGGAAGGGCGCCGGGCGCGAACGCCTTTTCGGCTAGGCGAAGCATGACCGAGGAGTCTTTTCCGACCGAGTACATCATGACGGGATTGTCGAACTCGGCAGCAGCCTCACGGATGATCTGGATGCTTTCCGCTTCGAGTTGGCGGAGGTGGCTCAGCTTGTGCTCGTTTGTCACCGGCGTTTTCCTAGGGCAGTCCTCGATGAGGCGCCAGTCTATACGCCAGTTCGGCGCGAGTTCAACGCCCTGCCGATTTACCAAAAGCGACGCGCCACCGCGCATGCTATGGCTCCCCCAGGCCTCATGTCGGCTATCATCTGGATGGATATGGAGATGTCCGGTCTCAACCCGGAGACCGACCGCATCTTGGAGATCGCCGTGCTAGTCACCGATGGTGATCTCAAAGTCGTGGCGGAGGGGCCCAACCTGATTTTGCATCAACCCGATGAAGTGCTCGATGCGATGGACGAGTGGAACACGCGTCATCATGCACAGTCGGGCCTCACGAAGCGTGTGCGTGAATCGACGATCGACGAATCACAAGCGTCACATGCGCTCTTGGGGTTTCTCTCGCTGCACACGGGGAAGAACGAGGCGCCCCTTGCAGGCAACTCGATCCATCAAGATCGACGCTTCGTGGCTCGCTACTTGCCCGATGTCGAAGACTGGCTCCATTATCGCAACATCGATGTCTCGACGATCAAAGAGCTCGCGCGTCGTTGGTATCCGAAAGAGTACGCCGCGCGCCCGACCAAGAAGGGAAGCCATCGGGCCATGGACGATTTGATGGAGTCGATCGAAGAGCTCAACTATTACCGGGCATCCCTCTTTCTGCCGACGGCTTCATGAGACGGACGGCGGTGATCTTGGCGATGTGCCTTGGGGGGTGTGCGGGGCTAACCAAACCCGGGCCTCAGACGGCCGAGTCGATCGTTCGCAGCCAATCGGCCCCCCGCGCCCTGGTAAACGGTGCAACGGGAGAGTCCATGGCGCTCGACGGTTTTCTGGCGGCGCTCCGGACGAAGAAGGTGGTGTACGTGGGCGAGCGGCACGACCAACCCGACGACCACGGCGTGCAATACGCAATCCTTCGAAGACTCGATCTGGACGGGGCCTCGCTCGCGATCGGAATGGAGATGTTCCAGGTGCCGTTCCAGGAGCCCCTGGCGAAATGGAGTGCGGGTCTGATCGATGAGGCCGTGCTTCGTCGAGAAACCGAGTATGACGAACGTTGGGGTTTCGACTTCAGCATGTACCGGCCGATCCTGGAGTACGCGCGCAACCGAGGGATCGAGGTCGTAGCTCTCAACGCCCCGCGGGAGATCGTATTCGCCGTTGCGAAGGGCGGCATCGACTCGCTCGATCCGGAACAAAGCGCCGAGCTGCCTGAGCTCGATCTCGACAACGAGGAGCATCGAAATCTCTTCGACTCGAATTTCGACGTAGGTGAGCACTCCGCCGCGGACGCGATCGATCAATATTATCAGGCGCAAGTGGTATGGGATGAGACCATGGGCTCGCGCGTTGCGGAAAGCCTTGCCCGAGCGGACGGTCCCGCCAAGATGATCGTGTTCGCGGGCCGGGTGCACGTCACGCGTGGCTTGGGAATTCCCGACCGAGCCGCCAAGCGCGGCGCAGCTCCGTACGCCGTGGTGCTGCCCGTCACCGACGAGGAGCTCAAAGCCGAGCTCGAGCTTCCACCGGAAGAGCGGTCAGCCGACTTCTACTGGGCCGTAGAGCACTGACCGAGGGGACGCCTGTCATCGCCGACGCCTCGACTGCTAACGATAGCCCGCGGCCTGAAGCGTGAAGAGACGGGCATACTGGCGGTCTTGGTGCATCAAGGTTTCGTGCGTGCCCCGCTCGGTCACTTCCCCCCGTTCGAGCACGACGATCTCGTCGGCGATGCGCACCGTCGAGAATCGATGGGAGATCAGGATGACCATCTTGTTCTTCGCGAGGCGGCCAAAGCGTTCGAACACGGTGGCCTCCGCTTCGGCGTCCATCGAAGCGGTCGGCTCGTCGAGCACGAGAATGTCCGCTTCGTCGCGCATGAACGCCCGCGACAGCGCGACCTTCTGCCATTGCCCGAGCGACAGCTCGTGCCCGTCGTCGAACCAACGTCCGAGCTGCGTCTGATAGCCGGAAGGCAGCCGCTCGATGAACTCGTGCGCCATGCCCTTCTCGGCGGCGTTTTGCCATCGCTCCGGGTTGCTGAACGCCCGCACGTCGCCGACGCCGACGTTCTCTCCCGCAGGGAGTTGATAGCGCACGAAGTCTTGGAAGATCACGCCGACACGCTTTCGCAGCACGTCGACATCCCAAGCACCGAGCTCGAGCCCTTCGAGCAGAATACGGCCCTCCGTCGGCCGGTAGAGGCGGGTGAGGAGCTTGATGAGGGTGGTCTTGCCCGCGCCGTTCTCGCCGACCAATGCGAGCTTTCGCCCCGGACGGAGGTGAAGACTGACCCCTTTCAGGGCGGGGGCTCCCGCACCGGGGTAGGTGAAGCTCACGTTCTCGAATCGAATGCCGTCGCCCGGCTCGGGCCCCTCGGTCGCGCGGCCGCCTTCATCTGGCGCCTCGTAGTCGAGGTACTCGTACAGGTTCGAAAGATAGAGGCTGTCCTCGTACATGCCACCGAGCGAGGTGAGAATTGATGCCAATGCGGACTGTCCTTGCTTGAACACGAGAAGATACATCGTCATGTCGCCCAAGGTGATCCGCTTCGCGATCGTTTCGAGAGCAATCCATGCGTAGGCGCCGTAGAAGGCCACGGTGCTCAACAGCCCGAGCGCGAAGCCCCACGTGCCGCGGCGCAGGGTGAGCGCCCGATCATCGGCATAGAGATCGCGAAAAATCTTTCGGTATCGGTCCAAGAAAACCGGCCCGAGGTCGAAGAGCTTGACCTCCTTGGCGAAGTCTTCGCGGGCCAGCAGCACCTCGAGGTAATTCTGCTTCCGGGTCTCGGGTGCGCGCCATGTGAAGAGCCGAAAGGCATCCGCGGAGAATCGCGTCTCGACGAAGAAGGAAGGCACCGCTGCCACGACCAAGATCGCAAGCGCCCACACCGAGAGCTTCGACAGAAGCGCGCCATAGGCGATCAATGAAAACGAGTGTTGCGCGAGCTGGAAGCTCCGCATCACCAAGCTGAGCGGCCGTTGCGAGGCCTCGCGCCGCGCGCGGGTCATCCGGTCGTAGAGCTCCGAGTTCTCGAAGGCCGCCAAATCGAGGGTCAGCGCCTTCTCTAGAATCATCTCGTTAACCCGCTGTCCGAGGAGCGCGCGCAGGAGCTGTTGGCACGTGCTGAGGCCTCTCTGAGCACCGGCGAGCAATGCGACCAACCCGAGCTCGACCCCCACCCAGATCAAGGCCGCGCGCTGATCTACGGCCGCCCCGGTTTCGGCTGCGCGGACCACGGCGTCGACGATCAGCTTCCCGACCCAAGCTGCAGCGGCGGGTAGGATGCCAGCGATCAGGCTCAACAGCCCAAGCGCGAAGCTCAAACCGCGGCTGGTGGTCCATACGAGCGTGACCCCGTGCCGCAGCGATCGAAAGACGCCGAGGAGCTGCGGTCGATCGAGGCGAGGTCGCGGAGCCATCGGCCGAGTGTAGGGCGATCGTCGGCCCATGCCATAGCCCAGAAGCAGGCTCCGTGGTACGAACCACGGAGCTCGACCGACCCATGATGAAGCGAGAGAAAGGTCCACGCATTCGAAAAGTTCCGGCCGGCGACAACCGCGATCGCTTGGTCTGTCCGGATTGCGATTACGTCGCCTACGAGAATCCCAAGGTCGTCGTCGGCGTGGTCGCGACGTGGGAGAACCGGATCTTGATGTGTAAACGCGCGATCGAGCCGCGGCGGGGACACTGGACGTTGCCCGCTGGTTTCATGGAGGTGGGCGAGAGCCCGGAGGAAGGCGCTGCACGCGAGGCCTGGGAAGAGGCGCGCGCGCAGCTCGAGATCATCGATCTACTCGCGCTCTACAGCCTCCGCCACATCAGTCAGCTTCAGCTCTTCTATCGCGCGCGTCTGCTTTCGCCGGACGTGTCGGCCGGTCCGGAAAGCGAAGAGGTCGGGCTCTTCGACTTCGACCGCCTGCCGGCCGTTGAGCTTGCCTTCCCTTCTGTTCATTGGGCGATCCAGCACTTTCAACAGGTGCGGGGAGCGGAGGTGTTTCCGCCCTTCGGCAATCCGCCCGAAGGCCGAGGCAAGATGCATGGCGGCTCCCATTCGGTATGATGAAGGGGTGACCAAGTCCTCCGTCGTTTCCCGGATTGCCCATGAATCCTGGTCGCGCGCGCCGCTGCTCGTCGCCGACGGACACTGGTGGGAGGAGCTCGATCCCGACTTCGCCCTCCGGCCCGAGGGGTTCGAGCTCGCCTGGCGAGATCGCGTACGGGTCACCGTGGCGGCGAGCGTCGACACCGTGCTGCGCACTGCTGGGGCTTCGATGATCTCCAGCATGGCACTCCCGCTCGGCTACAATCCAATCCAGCTTCGCCAAGCTATCCGTGATGCGGACTTCTATGCCAGCATTGCCGAATCGGCCGACCGCACGCGCTTTTTCGAGACGCCTCCGTCTGGGGTCCGCGTGCGCGCGACGAAGGGGCGGTGGCTGCCTCGCTTCGAGCCCGCCGACGGAACCTGCGAGGCGCTGAGCTTCGAGAGCCCCTTCGAGCCCGTCAATCCGACCCAGCGCAAGCCGTACTTGCGCCATAGCGCCAACCGGGTCGCGCATGCGCGCTTGCTTCGTCATCGAGGCAACGCGCCGCGCCCGACGATCGTAGCGATCCATGGCTTCACCGCGGATTGGTACCTGATCAACGAATGGTTTTTCGCGCTCCCGTGGTTCTACCGCATGGGGTGCAACATCGTGCTCTTCACGCTGCCATTTCACGGCCCTCGGCAGACGCGGTTTTCACCTTTCTCCGGGCATGGCTACTTCGCGGGCGGTCCCTCTCGGCTCAACGAAGCCGTCGCGCAATCGGTGTTTGATTTCAGGATCTTGTTCGACTGGCTGCAGCGCGAGCGGGGAGCCGATCAGATCGGAGCGATGGGCCTCAGCCTCGGGGGCTTCACGACCGCCATGCTCGCGAGCGTCGAAGATCGGTTGGCCTTTGCAATTCCCAATGTCCCAGTCGTCAGCCTCGCGGATCTAGTGCTCGAATGGCAGCCGATCGGCTGGTTGCTGCGCGGTGCGCTTTCGACGATGGGCCTCGACCTGATGGACGCCAGACGATTGGTCGCGGTGAGCTGCCCACTGACCTACGCACCCGTGCTTCCCTCGGAGCGCCTGATGATCGTCTCCGGCGTCGGCGACCGTCTCGCGCCCCCCAAGCATTCACGTCTTCTTTGGGATCATTGGGGCCGTTGCCGGATTCATTGGTTCCCGGGCAGTCACGTCATTCACCTCGACCGGGGCGTGTATCTGACCGAAATGGCGCGGTTCATGGTGGGACGCGGGTTTCTACCCGAAACCGATCTCTCCGCCCGACATTAGCTCTAGATTTTTGAAGCCTCCCGAGTAACCTCCCCGAAACTTCGCAGCACGAGGGTTGTCATGGAGCGCGTCATTCCGTTGTCCCGTCGCAAGGGGGACATTGCCGTCCTAGTCTTTTTCTGGATCAACATTCTCTTCATCACCTACATCGTCGACGTCGAGCAGATCGTCTTGCCGGACATCAGCGGTGACTGGGTGTATCCTTTGTGGCCGCCTGCATTTTGCATCGACATCATTCACTGGTACGGCAGAACTTTCGATCCCGTGTTGATCGCGCGGCCGGCTTGGTGGCGCATGACGATTTGGATCGATGCGCTCTTCTTCGGACCCTTTTACGTGGCCGCCATCTACGCTTGGACCAAGGGCAAGAACTGGATTCGAATCCCGAGCATCATCTGGGCGTCGGTCATGATGACGAATGTGACCATCATCCTCGGGGAGGAGTTGATGGGGGCGCACGCGACGCCCGCTCCGGTCATGGTTCTCGCGTTGAACGCACCATGGCTCTTGTTTCCGGTGTACGTGATCAGGCGCATGTACGACACCGAGACGCCCTTCACGGAGACGGTGTGAATGGCTGAGCTCGCCGAACGCTACGGGCCCTGGGCCGTCGTGGCGGGAGCGTCTGAGGGGATCGGCGCCTCGTTTTCGAGAAAGCTGGCGGCTCGGGGGTTCAGCCTCGTCTTGGTCGCACGCCGGACCGCGCCTCTCGAGGAGTTGGCCGAGGAGTTGCGACAGAGGCACCCGGTCGAGGTGAAGGTCCAGTCTCTCGATCTCGGCTCGAGCGACGTGGTGTCCGGCATGAGCGCGGCGACCGGTGGGCTCGACGTCGGGCTTCTGATCTACAACGCCGCGTATTCGCCGATCGGAGCCTTCCTCGACGTGGAGGTGGAAGGGCACCTGCAGGCGGTCGACGTCAACGTACGCGGTCCGCTTCTGTTATCACACTATTTCGGGCGCCGATTCGTCGAGCGCGGCAAGGGCGGGATCATCTTGATGTCGTCGATGAGCGGCCTCCAAGGGACGGCCATGGTTGCCAACTATGCCGCCACCAAGGCGTATGACACCGTTCTCGCGGAGGGCCTCTGGTACGAGCTTCGCGAGCACGGGGTCGATGTGCTCGCCTGTGTAGCCGGAGCGACGTCCACGCCAAGCTACGAATCGTCGACCGACCGGATTCCAACCAGCTGGCTCGCCCGGCCGATGCGTCCGGACGACGTGACGGAGCAGGCCCTGCGCGACCTCGGACGGAAGCCGAGCGCCGTCTCGGGAGCCCGAAATCGTTTCGCATCCGTTTTGCTCCGGAGGCTTTTGTCCCGCCACGGCGCCATCGAGATGGTCAGCAAAGAGACCGAGCGCATGTACCGGTCATGACCGAGAGACTCGGAGGAGACTACGGTCGTTCGGGCCGCGGCGCGGCTCTCTAGGACCCCCAGAATGCTCCGACGTTACCCGCTCGATCGGATACGGCGCGAAGCTCGAGGGGGAGCCCCACTACGAGATATGCGATTCCGGCTTCGCGTCCGATTCGGTGACGTACACCATGCAGCTGAAGCGCCGACATGGCGCCTGAACGCACCACGATCAGGACCCGGTCCGCCAAGCGGGCAGCGCGTCTCAGCGCCTGACCCTCAAACGGTCCGTCCCAAGCCCGCAGCTGCAAGTCGCCAGCGCGGGTCGAAAGTTGGATGGCGCTTGCCGCGGGCGGCATCGAAGGGCGCCGTGGGGGCTCGCTCAAGGGGCGGATCGGATACGGACCCGCTGGTGGCGGCGTTTGTAAGGGACCGCGTGGCGGAGGGGTCGTGATGACGGGGGCGGTTCGGGGCGCGGTGTCTGGGCGGACCGGAAACCAGTCGTCGCTCATTCGATCCGCAAGCTCCCTTGCGAGCGCTTCCTCGGAGGGCAGTGCCCCCAGGATCAAGAGATCCCCCCGTGCCTCGGGTACGACGTCATCAAAGCTCGCGACGAGCTCGTCGAGGCCCTGCGGATCCTCCGGCCAGGATGTCGCCGCGAGAACCGGGGCGTTTCCCCAAAAGGCGACCTCCAACGGGGTCTTCAGGCGGAGCCCTCGAAACTCATGATACAATACGAACAACAACGCGAGGATGGAGCCGATCACCGAGAACATGACGAAGACGATCACCTTCGTCTTATTCCGAATCGGAAGCTCCGGTGCGGCACCTGGATCCAAGACGACGAAGCCGCTCGGCGGGTCACGCAACGCGTCTTCGAGAAGCGCCTTGGTGCGATGCAGGCCGCTGAGCAAGTTTTCTCGCACGCTGACATCGGCCAGCAAGGCAGACGCTTCGGCCTCGACGTCGGAGAATCCCTCCACCCGGCGCTGCGCTTTATCGGCCATTCCGGAGAGCCCTTCCTGGCGGACTCGTAGTACTTCTAGGTCCATTCGCGCCTCGCGGAGTTGCATCTCCACCGCCTGATAAGTCGAGTTCGGAGAGGCGAGGCCCGAACCGCTCGAGCTCTCACCACCCCGAGTCCCGAGCTGCGCGCGCAGCTGGTCCACCTGGTGCTGGAGTGATCGAACTTGCGGGTGCTCCGGAGATAGGCTCGCTTTCGCGCTGGCGAGCTCCTGCCTCAGCTGATCGTAGATCGCCCGTTCCGGCGAGCTCCCGTCAGAGACGACGCTGGTCTTCGGGATGCTCGCTAGCTGCGTCTCGAGGCTGCGAATTCTCGCTTCGAGGGCCCGGATCTCCCACGTCGCCAGCTCACTGTTGGCGCGGAGCGACGCAGCCGACCGGACCATCGAATCTTGCTCGATGGACAGACTCGAAATCCCATGCTCCTCACGGAATCGATTGTAACGCGTTCGCGCCTGCTCGGCCTCGCTTTGGGCCGCCGCGATCCGGGACGACGTCCTTGCAAGCTTGTCCTCGATTCGCCTAGATTCTTGCTCTTTATGATAGGCCAGAAACACGTCAGTGACGATCCCCGCGAACGCTTTGGCATCCTCTGCGGTTTTACCGAGAACACTGAATCGCAAAGTCCCTGCGCGGAAATCCAGCTCGTAGTCGATCGCCGCGGCGAGGTCGTTGAGGCTGCCCTCGAACCCAGTTTCCTCTCGAATCTTCTGTAAGACGGATTGAAGGACTAAGGCCTCGGAGGCTGGACCAAGCTCGTAGTCGGAGGTGCCCCCATCGCCGAGCGCCGGCACGCCCTGATACTTCAAGATCACGGTCGTCTGGTAGGGGCTGAGCATGAACAACTTCACGACGAGGTAGCCAACCGCCACGCTAGTGACCGCCCCGGCGATCAGACGGAATCTTCCGCCCCACAACGCTCGCTGAAGGCGATACGGGTCGACGGGTGACCCAGGACGCCTCCGGTTCTTGTGTCCGGTGATTCCGTCCAGCGGGGCTCTCGTTGCCTCATCCACGGCTCATGTGCCTTTCGCCCTTCAATACGCGTTCCGTCGGGCACCAGAGCCAAACACCGTCAGGAAGATGATCTGCAGATCCCAAAGCAGACTCCAGTTGCGAATATAGTCGAGATCGTGCTCGACACGATTTTCCATCTTTTCGAGGGTATCGGTTTCGCCGCGCCAGCCGTTCACCTGGGCCCACCCGGTGATTCCGGGTTTTACCTTGTGCCGGAGCATGTAACCTTGGATCTTCTTTCGGTAGAGCTCATTGTGAGCCACCGCGTGGGGCCGGGGACCGACGATGCTCATGCTGCCCTCGATGACGTTCAAGAACTGGGGAAGCTCGTCCAGGTTCGTGCGCCGGAGAAACGCGCCAAGCTTGGTGATGCGGGCGTCGCCCTCCGTGGCTTGTTTGATCTCGGCGCCGTCTTCCGTGACGGTCATCGATCGAAACTTCAGCACGTGAATCACCTCCCCGTTTAGGCCGTAGCGGCGTTGCCTGAACAGCACAGGGCCCGGAGAAGTGAGCTTGACACAAATCCCAATGATCAGCAGCGGGATCGCGACGATCATCAAAATCAACGTGCCGAGCACGATGTCCTCCAGACGCTTGAGCCACCCGTCGACACCGTAGAAGGGTGTCTCGTGCAGGCTGACCATGGGTACGTTCCCGAGCGTTGCCCATCGGGCATGCAGCAGATCGAACACGAGGAAGTCGGCCGCGAGATATACGGAAGCGGTCGTGTCCGAGAGATCCCGCAAGAGGTCGTTGATTCGGGGCTCCGCACGAAGCGGGAAGGCGATGTAGATCAGATCGATCTCCCCGGCTCTCGCTGCATCGACGAGGTCTCTCAACGAGCCCGCGCGCTGCCCGAGCGACTCGGGGATGGGATGGCAACGCTCCTCCGTCCGATCGTCGTAATACCCGTACACCTCGAGCCCAAGCGAGGGCACGGCCTTCATTTGAAGGGCGAGCTGCTCTCCGAGGTCCGTCATCCCGACGATTGCTGCGGCGCGCATGTTCAACCCCCGAGCCCGGAGCTCCCTTAGGGTGAGCATGACCGTCGTCCGCCAGACGGAAACTAAGAGCGGCGCCAAGACAAACCAAGATGAAACCGTGATCCGCGAATAGTCCTCGGACCTCTTGGAGATGAACAGCAGGAAGAGCAAGACCGGTACGACGCCGAAAAACCATCCGGCCCAGGCACGCACCAGTTGGGACCTCAGACGAGCACCACGGGTGCTCTCGTAGAGGCGCAGCGATTGCGCTATCACCAAGAAGAGAACCGCTCCAATGGTTCCCGCGGTCCACGACCTCTGGTCCCAGACCTCGCCCCGCGCATAGGTCGGTAGCCAGAGCCCTGCGTAAACGAGGGCAAAATCGATGAGGCGCATGAGGGGCGCGAGCTCAGCATCCGATCCGCCTCCCCAGTCAGTGGTTTTCTTGCTCGTCATCGGTGCCGATGGACAGTATAGGCATAGCCGCCGCCGTTCTCACTGCAAGCTTGCCGGCGGCTCCCGAAGACGTTAACCATCCGTATGCGGCGTTTCATGGCATTGTTTCTTTCCTTTGCGCTGGCGGCCTCCGCGTGCGCTCGTAACCGCTTTCCCAAGACCCCCACCACGCCGTTTGACGACCCTTCCTTTTCGGCGCCCGAGCCCGTCATCCCTCCGGGAATGGAATCCGATCCCCCCGAGGCCCTCCGGTTGTTTCCCGGGGATGTGGTCCAGCTCACAACGGTTTCCGCCAAGACGGAGACCTTCAACGGCCTGATCGTCGATGCGATGGGGAACTTGCACGTGCCGCTGGCGGGGGACATCCAGGTTGGGGGCCTGAGCCTTGGCGAAGCCGAGAGCGCGGTCGAACGGGGCCTTCGGCAATACGATCGGTTTGTTCGGGCGAATCTGATTATCACCGCGCCCGACGGCCACTCCGCAGTCGTCATTGGGGCGGTGACCAATCCAGGGCGGGTCAAAGTGACCCCAGGCACGAGGCTGGCCGACCTCCTCGCGCAGGCCGGCGGAGTGTTGGTTGGCCAGTCGAATCTAGTACCGACGCGGCTGGGCGATATGGACCTCGCGCGCCTCGTTCGGGACGGCAAGACGGTGCCGGTGAGCCTGCCTCTCGCCATGGAGGGGGACCCCAAGCACAACGTCCGCATCCATTCGGGCGACCAGCTCTACGTTCCACCGATTACCAAGAATCTCATCATGGTCCTCGGCGAGGTGAGCAGACCGCAGCCCATCGCGTACCGCCAGGGCATTCGGTTGACCGAGGCGCTCGCAATCGCAGGCGGAATCAACATGGCCCGAGGCGATCGAAAGGACATCCGAATCGTGCGAGGCCCACTCACTGAGCCGCGAGTCTATGCCACCAACCTGAAGGCATTGACGTTTGGCGACGCAACCGACGTCGAGCTCTGGCCGGGGGATATCATCTGGGTGACCAAGACCTGGTATGCAAGCATGTCGGACGTCATGAACGGGCTCTCTCAGGTCATCTCACTCGCAAATACCGCGGCGATCCTCGCCCTCGCCTACGGTGTTGGTGGTACCAGGCCTTAGTCCATGCGACGGCCGCTTTTCGATCGCCTCCTCGGTCCGAGCGTAGCGACCGAGGAAATGGACCCTCACACGGTCCAACGCGGGCTCTTGAGGGCCGAGCAGGAAGCGGTCGCTGGCGCGGCACAGACGCGAATCGAGCAGTTCACCGCAGGCCGGCTCTGCAGCCGGATCGCGCTTAGCCGCCTCGGCGTCGCGGTCGCCACGCCCATCCCGCGAGGCGAGGATCGGGCGCCGATCTGGCCCAAAGGCTTCGTCGGAAGCATCACGCACACGGACAGCTGGTGCGCCGCGGCCGTGGCCCGAGCCGAGGACTTCCGATCGATCGGAATCGATTTGGAGCCCGCAACGCCGTTGAGGGAGTCGCTCTGGCGGCGCATCTGCACGACCAAAGAACGAGACTGGCTGCACGAGCTTCCCGAAGCGGGGCTCACTGGTAAGGTTCTATTCAGCGCCAAGGAGTCGGTCTACAAGTGCCAATATCCGCTCACGACCAAGTTCCTCGGCTTCCATGCCGTCGAGGTCGAGCTCGGGAACGGCTCGTTTCGAGCGGTGTTTCAACAGGAAGCCGGTGAGTTCCGTCCCGGCGACGTGATCGAGGGCCGCTATGTGATCGAGGAAGGACTCGTGGCTGCGGCATGTGAGCTTCGTCGATGACGCGCCAAGACCTGACCGTGGTGATCGACGTCCCGCGCGGCAGCTTCATCAAGCGCCGTGACGATGGGACCTTCGACTTCGTCTCTCCGATCCCTTGCCCGTTCAACTACGGTCACGTGCCTGGCACACATGCAGAGGATGGCGAAGCGGTCGACGCCGTGGTGCTCGGGCCGAAGCTGCCGTTCGGAAGCACGACGACCCTGCCGGCGAGAGCGAGGATCGACTTCTTCGATGCCGGCTGCCCGGATCCCAAGTGGGTTTGCGCCAACAGTCCCCTGACCCGCATGCAGAGGCTCGAGGTTGCCGGATTCTTTCGGTGCTACGCGGTCGCCAAGCGCCTGATCAACCGAGTTCGCGGCAACCCGGGTCCGACGCGCTATCTCGGCTGGCTCTGAGGTCTTCCGTCATTCACACTCCCCAACTCGCTTGCGTGAGTCGATCGACATACGGATTCTATCGTCGCTGGCGTCGGTCGACGCGAACGCTTGGGACCAACTGGTTGGCGAAGATGATCCGTTCGTCGAGCACGCCTTCTTGTCCCTGCTCGAGACCAGCAGGTCGGTCGGGCGCGGCTCGGGGTGGGAGCCGACCCACGTCACGGCGTGGCGCGGCAAACGACTCGTCGGCGCGTTGCCCCTTTACCTAAAGACCCACAGCTACGGCGAGTACATTTTCGACTGGGGGTGGGCGGACGCTGCCTCCCGGCTCGGGCTCAGCTACTACCCGAAGCTCGTCGCCATGGTGCCGGTGACTCCCGTGACGGGGCGACGCTTCCTCTTCGCGCCGGACGAAGACCCTACGGAGGTCGTCAGCGACTTGATCGATGGGTGCTTCGAGGTCGCAGAGTCGACGAGGGCTTCATCCATCCATCTTCTCTTCCTGAGCCCGGAGGAGCAAGAATGGGTCGCTCGCGACGGCCGCCTGATGAAGCGGCTCTCCTTTCAGTTCCATTGGCAGAACGCCGGCTACGAGACGTTCGAAGATTTCGTGGGTGACTTTCGCTCTTCGATGCGAAAGAAGCTGAGAAAGGAGCGCCGCCTGGCTGCCGAGGCCGACCTCCGCATCGAAGCGCTTCGCGGGAACGATTTGAGTGCAGCCGATTGGCGGACGCTCGCGCGGCTCTACCGAGCGACCTGTGGCCGCAAGGGCTCTTACCCCTATTTGACGCCCGAGTTCTTCGAGCTGGCAGCGTCGACGCTCGATGGCTCCCCACTCGTGTTCGTCGCGAGAGACCGAGGCCGCATCGTGGCCGCCTCGATCAATTTCGCGAAGGGCAGGAATCTGTATGGCCGCTATTGGGGGGCAACGCAAAGGCACGACATGCTCCATTTCGAGCTCTGTTACTATCGGCCCATCGAGCACGCGATCGATCATGGCATGCGCCGCTTCGAGGCCGGCGCGCAAGGAACGCACAAGCTCCGGCGAGGCTTGATGCCAGTGCCCATCCACAGCGCACACTGGATTCGTCACCCCGTGCTTGCGGAGGCGGTGCAGGATTTCCTCCCACGCGAAGCCGCGTCAGTGCAGGAGCAAATTCGCGAGCTCAGTCACCATGGTCCGTTCCGCCGGGACGACGGTGTCGAGGAGCGGCAGCGAGCCTCCGGATGACCTTGCTCTTCGTCTACGTCGGGGTCGCCCTCGTGGTGTCGTTCCTTTGCTCGATCCTCGAGGCGGCGCTCCTGAGCATCACACCGTTGCATCTTGCAAAGCTCGAGCAAGACCGTCCCAAGGTGGGAGCTCGCCTTCGCGGTCTCAAGGCGCACGTCGACCGGCCGCTTGCTGCGATCCTCAGCCTCAACACCATCGCCAATACCGCTGGCGCGGCAGGTGTGGGCGCCGAGGCGCAACGCTTGTGGGGCTCCGAGGTGCTCGCGGTCACTTCGGCCGTGCTGACCCTGCTGATCCTCTTTCTTTCCGAGATCATTCCCAAGACGCTCGGCGCGATGTACTGGCGCCGCTTGACGACGTTCATCTCGGTGGTCTTGCCCGCGCTGATTCTGATCCTCCGCCCATTGGTATGGCTTTCGGAGGCAATCACCCGTTTCCTCAAACGCAAGCGGGTCTCGGATAGACTGTCCCGCGAGGAATTTGCGGCGCTTGCGCGGATTGGTGGGCAGCAGGGGATATTCGACGAATCGGAGATGAGAATTCTCGTGAACTTGTTCCGCTTCAGCTCGTTGCGGGCCAGAGACATCATGACACCTCGGACGGTCATGTTCTCACTCGAAGAGAACACGACTGTACGGGAGGCGATCGCCGAGCGCGGCTCTATGGTCTTTTCGCGCATACCGATCTGGAAGGAAACCCCCGACCAAGTGACGGGGTACATCTTGAAAGATCAACTCCTGCTGCGTGCCGCCCGCAACGAGCTCGACGTGCCCCTTCGCGCCTTCGCACGAGAGGCGTTGATGATTCCAGACACCAGTCCACTGCCTTCTCTTTTCGAGAAGCTCCTCGACAATCGTGAGCACATTGCCATCGTGGTCGACGAGTATGGAGGGGTGGACGGTGTCGTCACGATGGAAGACGTCCTCGAAACGCTCATCGGGCTCGAGATCGTCGATGAAATGGACTCGGTGCGAAACATGCGCGCCATGGCACGCGCCAAGTGGGAAGCGCGCGCGAAGCACCCGGAGAACGGCTCGCCCGATCGATCCGAGCCAGCGGAGCCTGCTCGAGGCACATGACAGCTTCGCTCACCGGTCGCGGGGCTCCCTCTTCGAGCCTCCAACGTTGGGCCTATGCGCTCAAGCCGGCGAGCTGGCCGAAGCTCATCGTGCCAGCCCTCTTCGGACAGGTCCTCGGAGCGAGCCCGGTAGGAGGGCTCGATCTCGAGGCGTTCGGCTGGGGGCTCGCGTTCACCTTGCTCGGCCTCGGCTTCATCGTCCTCGTCAACGATTGGGGCGATCGCGACGTCGACGCGATCAAGCGGGCGATGTTTCCCGAGGGATGTTCCCCAAAAACGATCCCGGATCGAATCCTCGATGCCCGGACGGTTGGAATCGCAGGTCTTGTCCTTGGGTGTGCCGCCCTGCTCGTCGCGGCCGGCTCGGAGTGGGTGCTGCCGCGCCCGCTCGCGCTCGAGGCAGGCGTGCTCTGCATGTCGGTGTTCGTCGCCTACACGCTGCCTCCGGTCCGGCTCAACTACCGGGGCGGAGGGGAGCTCTTGGAGATGCTCGGGGTCGGTGTCGCGCTACCGGTGTACAACGCATATCTGCAGGCGGGAGCCATCTTTGCGCGAGTCTGGCCCTGGATCGCGGGCTTTGCGATGTTGAGCCTCGCGAGTGCGATCGCGAGCGGGCTTTCCGACGAGGAGAGCGACCGCGCTGGCGGAAAGCGCACCGTCGCCTCCATCCATGGGAACGCCGTCGCCCGAAGGTGGACCGAAGCGTGTCTGCTCCTCGGGGGCGGGATTTGGGTTGGCGCCTCCTTGCTGCGCCCCGATTGGGCTCCCCCGTGGGCCGTCGTCCCTGCGGCAACCATCATGCTTTGGAATTTCGTCGAGATGCGAAAAGTGAGCGCCGCCGCGGTCACCAACGCGTTTGGACCGCAAAGCGTATACAAAGGTTTCCTTCACCGCGCGATTTGGCATAGTACGACGGTGGCTGCGGTGCTCCTGTGGCTACTCCCGAGGTTGCCATGAGCGCTCCGGCAATGAACGAGACCCACATGCCGCTCGAGGAGGTCGAGGCCAAGATTCAGCAGCGACCACGAGGTCCGTGGACGCTCGACCCGAGCCGGTCTGCCGCGAGCTCCCTGACCGACATCGTTTCCACGCTGGCTGACCCGCCTACCTCCCCATACTTGGCGGCCGCTGCAGCGGCGGTTGCAGAGGCACAGCTGCAAAGCTTTCCCGAGAATCTCTTCTGGGACTTCGATTTCTATCTAGCGTCGATCCATCGGCATGCCTTGGCTGCAGCGGACTACGCCAGCTACTTGCGGAAAGTGACCGACATCACGGTGGGCCTCATGAGGTTGTACGGTCAGCAGTCGGCGATTCGGTTCCGTTACGTTCACGACTTCATGTACGGGTTCGATTGGGCACGATGGGTTCGTCGCGATCCCGAGGCCCGCGGCGGGGTCGCGCCTTTCGGGCTCGAATTTCTGCGACAAATCGAAAGCCGCGGCCAAGGGATTCTCACCTTGATCGAAGCAGAGGATGACTGGTATCCGAACCTTTCCGAGGGAGTTTCGAGAAATCCGTTTCCGTTCTCACGCGAGCCCGAGGACGAACGGAGGCTCTATCGACTGCTCGCCGAGCGAGGTTGCATACCCGTGCAGGCTTGGCGGCTCGATGCTCAACCCGATGCGAGCCGTGATTTCGATGCGCTTCGGGAGGACGCGGCCGAGTCGCTCGGGCTCAGCCGTTAGAGCTTCAGGACCAGCGCCGCCATCCAGAACGCAATCAGCGTATTGATCGCAATGCTAGACCACCAGGCAGCGCGAAACGGGTCTTCGGCGCGGGCGCCTGCGAGCAGAGGCAGCAGGGGCGCGATGGCCACAGCGGCTCTCGCCGGCATCGAAACCCAGGGTGTCCAGAGGAACACACCAAACGCCGCAAACGCGATGCCAGCAGAGGCAAACCGGCGAGCGGACCGCATCCCGTGCCGGACGGGCCAAGTTCTCTTCCGAGCGAGGTCATCGTCTTCGACGTCCGGCAGGGCGGTCAGGACGTTGCTACAGACGCCGAGCAGGGTGGCAGGCCCGAGAATCCACATAGGCGCGAGCAGGTCCTCGGCTTGCAGGTAGTAGCCGAGCGAAGGCAGCCCGATGCCCACGCCGATGCCCTGCAGGAGCTCGCCGCCGCCCCGGTAGCTCAGACGCACTGGCCCGAAGCTGTAGAGCCACATCAGCAGGAGGGCGGCCAGCGCATAGAGCGGCGTCCAGGTGCGGCCCATGAACGACAGCGCGCAGGAATAGAGCACGAGGACGACGGCCGATGCTCCCGAGGCGCGCTTGATCTGCGCGGACGTGAGCCTACCTTCTGCGATGACGCCCGATCCGCCGGAGAGCAGCGTGCGCCGACCGCTATCCGCCTCACGGTCGGCAAAGTCGTTGGCGTAGACGACGAACAGGTGATCCAGCACACCCCAGAGGAGGGCTGCTGCGAACCAAAGCCACTGGAAGCGTCCGGTCACGTGCCACGCGGACACTTGTCCGAGAATCAGAGGCACCGCGATATTGACGTGGGCGAGCGGACGCGAGGCTTGAATCCAACTGTTCATGGCGCGCACCTCCCTCGAACTCTCGTCGCGATCCTGCTAGGCCGTGCATGTGCCCACCCGGCAACCTCTCGCCCGCCCCGTTCAGTTCTTCACCGGCAAAGGCGGCGTTGGCAAGTCCACGGTCTTGAGCGCGATCGCCACGGCAGCTGCGCGCGGGGGAAAACGGCCGCTGATCGTAGAGCTCGGAATCCACACCCCATCCTCCCACTTGCTCCACGGGTCAGCCGTCCCCTACGAACCGGCTGAGGTGGCTGCGGGTGTCTGCGCGACACGGATTCAGTTCCAACCGGCCCTGGTCGACTATATTACCTCCCGTCTCAAGCTTCGGCCGATCGCGAGCCTGGTCGCGAGAAACGACTCCTTGCAGCGCCTCTTTCTGGCCGCCCCCGGCGTGGACGAGATCGTCATCCTTCATCGGGTCGCGCAGTTAGCCGTCGATGATCGTTGGGATCTGATCCTGGTCGACCTCGAGTCGACCGGGCATGCGCTGATGTTTTTCGACCTTCCGGGGGTCCTCGAGGTTTTCTTGAAGGACGGTCCGCTTCGCCAGGTTCTCGACAGCGCGACGGCGCTCGTTCGCGACCCGGAGCGCTGCGCGGTCCACATCGTGACGGTGCCCGAGCCGCTGGCCGTCAACGAAACGATCCAGCTTTACGAGCAACTCCGCGAACGCCAAGACCTGCACCTCGGCTGCCTGTTCATCAATCGCATCCCAAAGGCTTGGCTGGACGAGGAGGAGCAGCAACTGGTCCAAGCGGAGCTCGAAGGCTCGAGCGGGGCCGCACCATGGGCTCCGGACCTCGCCCTCGCTCAGTATTTGGTCCGGCGAAGGCAGACCGCCGAAAAATGCCTGCGTGGATTGGTCCACGACATCGATCTCCCCACGCTGACCTTCGATGCGCAGGATGATGGCAGCTCCGCGGTCATCGACGCGCTCAGCCGAAGAATCGAGGAGGCGAAGGTCTGGTGATCGAGCTTCCACAGGGTTGCAGGCTCGCGTTTTGCGTCGGCGCCGGCGGCGTTGGAAAGACGACGTTTTCTGCGGCGCTCGGGCTTCGGGAGGCGCTCCGGGGCAGGTCGGTGCTCGTGCTGACGGCCGATCCCGCCCGGCGGCTGGCCGACGCGCTCGGTCTCGGTCGCCTCCATGATGCGCCGTCCACCGTGGCGCTGCCGAAGCACGCCGTGGGCGGTGCACTCCATGCAGCCATGCTCGAGACCAAGAGGAGCGCCGATGACATCATCCGACGCGCGACGGATGACCAGGGAAGGGCACAGCGTGTTCTCGACAATCGCATCTACCAGGCCTTTTCGAACACGCTCGCGCGATCGCATGCCTATGCGGCGATGGAGCGGGTGCACGAGGCGGTGCACGATCCGCGCTATGATCTCGTCGTCGTCGACACTCCGCCTGCGCAGAGCTCGATCGAGATTCTCGAGGCTCCCGCCCGTCTGGTACGGTTCCTCGACCAGCGGTTCGTCCGTTGGTTTTTGCACGCGGCCGAAGATACACCGGAGCTCGGTGGCGGCGTGATCGGCCGCCGGCTCTTGCGCGTTGTGGCCGGCGACTCTCTGGTGTCGGCTCTCGGGGAGTTCCTATCCGAGATGGCTTTCTTGCGGGAGGGGTTCGCAGACCGGGCCCGTCAGGTGCGCGACCTGATGCGATCGTCCAGCACGAGCTTCGTCTTGGTTTCATCGGGCGACCGGCTGGGCGTGGAGACGGCCCATTCGGTTCTCGCCGAGGTCACGAGCCGAGGTTTCGAAATTGCTACCGTGGTGTTCAATCGCGCGTTCATTCCGGAAGTCGGGAGGGTCGCCCCTGCTCCGGTCGACTATCCTGATCGCCTCGCTGGGCTCGCTCCAAAGCTTCGGCGGATGCGGACGCTCCTGATGGAAGAGGAAGAGCAGAAGCAGGCCAACATGCTTGCCTTCTCCAGGGGGCATGCGGTCGGCGCTTGGTCGCTGCCGGAGGCGACACGTCCGCTCGGCGATCCCTCGGCGTTGGCCGCTTGGATCGAGCAGGCACGCTCGGTCGAGCCCAGCTCGTAGCGTTTTGCTGGCTTTTCATGCAATCCTCTCCGAGATCGAGAGGCCTCATGCAGCACATCATCAAACACGACCTGAGCCCGGAGCTAGCCAAGAGAGCGGCCGAAAAGGCTGCGGAATACTACACCGCGAAGTGGGCAAAATACGACGCAAAGACCACGTGGCTCACCGACACTTATGCTGAGATCACCTTCCATGTAAAGGGCGTGAACGTCGCCGCTACCGTCGACATGCAGCCGGGGCAGGCCGTCATCGACATGAAGAAGGTGCCACTGCTCCTTCGACCCTTCAAGAACATGGCCCTCGACGTCGTGCAAAAGACGATGCAGAAATGGATCGACAAGGCGAAAGACGGGGAGCTCGGATGACGAGCGCCCCCACCCTGCGGCCAGTCGCGCTACCGCGCCCCTCAGGCGCTCACGAACTGCCTGAGCGCCGCATCTCCGTGGACGCTGCGAAGCTTGCGCAGGGCCAAAGCCTGCAGCTGACGAATGCGCTCCCGGCTGAGCCCAAACTCCCGGCCGATCTCCGCCAGCGTATGTGATTCCTTTTCGCCGATGCCAAAGCGCATGCGAATGATGCGTTGCTCCCTTGGATTCAAGGTCTCGAGCGCCTTGAGAACCGATTTCGACAGGTCCTCGCCGATCACGGTATCCATTGGCGTGGCCCCCTCCTCGTCAGCGATCAAGTCACGAAGCTCGCTGTTTCCGTCGTTGCCTACCGGCATTTCCAACGAAACCGTATCGCGCGCGATCATCAGCAGGCTTGCGACCTGGTCGGCTGGGAGCTTCATACGCCTCGCGATTTCCGCAGGCGATGGTTCCCGTCCGAGCTCACCGGTGAGCTTGCGTGTCATGCCGGTGACTTTGGTGAGGAGCTCACAGGCATGCACCGGAATGCGGATCGTTCGAGCCTGATCGGTGGTCGCGCGGGCCATCGACTGCCGAATCCACCAGGAAGCATACGTCGACAGCTTGTAGCCTCGTCTGTAATCGAACTTGTCGATCGCCCGCATCAAGCCCATGTTGCCCTCTTGGATCAAGTCCATGAAGGGTAGCCCGCGCTTGAGGTACTTCTTGGCGATCGCGACGACCAGTCGCAAGTTGGCCTCGACCATCTCGGCTTTCGCGCGCTCCAC
The DNA here is from genome assembly GCA_963792825.1 of uncultured delta proteobacterium. Lineage (GTDB taxonomy): Bacteria > Myxococcota_A > Polyangia > Polyangiales > Houyiibacteriaceae > SG8-38. Next base: position 1,737,299 of record CAWBXS010000002.1, read on the forward strand.
ACGGGCGCCAGCTGAAAAAACGACCTCGTGCAGCTTTCGGAGCTGAGCGGCTGAGAGCCCTGAGTCGGCTTCCGCTTTTCTGCGGGCTGCAGTGCCCTCTTCACAAGACTGCACGTACGAGTCGAGCGCACACAGGACTCCCTCGAAGCAGGACTCGATGACCGCTTCACGAACCGCCAACTCGCCGGTTGCGACGCGTTCGCACACCTCCGCGATCTCCCCGGCGTGCAGCTTGTGCTCGACGATCGCGTCGAACATGATCTGGCGACCCGTTTCGATCTGGCGTGCGAGCTCCACTTCACCCTCGCGTGTGAGCAGGCTGACAGCGCCCATCCAATCCAGGTATGTCTGAACCGGCTCCGCGCTGAGGACGTTCGCGTTCTCCGGGTTCTTCTGAGCGCGCCGCCGATCCGCTCGTCGGTTCTTGCCCTCCTGCACGGTCACCTCGATGCCGGCAGCCTCGAGGCGCCGGATGAACTTTCGAACGGTCCCCTGCGTGGCACCGAGGTTCGCGACGACCTCGGAAGCCTCGTCGTAGGTGATCCACCCCCGCCCTTTCACGGCGTCGATCACTTCGTTCATCACAATGGTGTCGCTGGATTTTTGTGTTCGCATTGCTTATTCTCCGCTGCTCCTCATCGTGTGGTACCACCAGGTTGGAAAATTAGCAACCATGTGATCAAAAAAATCTTGTTTCACTGTGAGCGGAACATCACTGTTGGGCATCTCACTTTTCTCGGGCTCCCGAAAAAGGCGGTTGCTTTTGGTCCTTCGGGTGGGGTAGGCGTGCCCGATGCCAGGATTTGCCGACTACGACGCCTTCGATGCCCTGGGCCTCGCGGAGCTGGTCCGAGCTGGCCGGGTGAGCAGCCCCGAGCTCGTCGAGGAGTGCATCGCCCGGATCCGGAGGGTCAATCCCCAGATCAATGGGGTCGTGCTCGAGCTCTTCGAAGCCGCGAGAACCCGGTCTGCGGGTCGCTTCGCAGATGGGCCCTTCGCGGGCGTTCCGTTCCTCGTCAAGGATCTCATTCAGCGAATTCCAGGTGTCCCGACGCAGGAGGGTTCGCTGTTCTTCAAAGGCTGGACCCCCACCGAGCAAACTCACCTCTATCGGCGCTGGTTAGACGCTGGGGTCGTGACGGTGGCGAAAACCGCAACGTCCGAGCTCGGTCTTCTCCCCGTCGTCGAGACGGAGCTCCACGGAGTGACCCGCAATCCTTGGATGCTCGAGCGAACCGCAGGCGGATCGAGCGGGGGCTCGGGCGCGAGCGTCGCGGCGGGAATCGTGCCGATGGCGTCCGGCGGAGACGGAGGTGGCTCGATTCGGATCCCGGCATCCTGTTGCGGGTTGTTTGGTCACAAGCCGTCTCGGGCTCGCAATCCGTCGGGTCCCACTGCGAGCGAGCACTGGTCGGGCTACGTTTCGGAGCACGTATTGACGCGCACGGTGAGGGACAGCGCTGCGATGCTCGATGCCACACAGGGACCAGACGAGACGACTCCTTACTTCGCAGCCCCGATCGAGGGAACCTTCTTGGCGGCTACCGAACGAGACCCGCGGCCTCTGCGAATTGGGTTTCATAGCGAGCCCGCGTTGCCAGCGACGATTCATGCGGATTGCCGAACCGCAGTCGAAGATGCTGCGCGCCTCTGTGAAGAGATTGGGCACGAGGTTGAAGAAGTCTCACCCAAACATGACACGCAGGCGCTCGGACGCGCCTTGCTGATGGTGATTGGAGCGAATGTGGCTGCAGAGATTCGCGAAGGCGAACAAATGAGGCACCGGCGTGCCACCTCGAGAGATTTCGAGCTCACCACCTGGATCACGCGCATGTTGGGGCAGGCGATCAGCGCGGAGGACTTCTTGGTTTCGTTTCGAGCGTTGCAAACCGAAGCGCGGAGGCTGGTCGATGTCTATCGAAACTATGATCTGGTGCTGACGCCCACCTTGGGAACGCCTCCGGTGCACATCGGCGAGCTCAAGCCACGCGGGGCTGACCTTCTTGCACAGAAGGTCATCGCGGCGCTAAGCTGGGGCGCCCCACTCGCCAGCACGAAGCTCATCGATCAAGCTGCGCAGAGCACGTTCTCGTTCATCCCGTTCACGCCGGTGGCGAACTTCACCGGGCAGCCCTCGATGTCGGTGCCGCTCTACTGGAATGCGGAAGGGCTTCCCATCGGCGTGATGTTCACCGGGCGCCCCGAGGAGGAAACCACGATGTTCGCGCTCGCGGCACAGCTCGAGCGCGCCCGTCCGTGGCGCGAGCGACGTCCGCCCGTTCATGCGGGAGCAGCGCAATCATGAGTCATTCCGGGCAGCAAGGGCTGATTGAATATTCATTCATTTTTTGGTTGCTCCCGCTCGTAGACACCCTCTAGGATTCTGAAGGATGTCGGAACAGCGCTACCCGGTCCTCCGTTCGAAGATCGAGACGAAGTCGGAGGCGTATCTCCGGAACCGAGAGGGCAACCTCGCCGCGCTCGAGGCGGTGAAGCAGGCGCTCGCAAAAGCAAACGCGGGCGGCGGCGAGAAATACGTCAGCCGACACCTCGCGCGCGGCCGGATCTTGCCGCGGGCGCGCATCGAGATGCTTCTCGATCGCGACAGTTTCTTTCTCGAGGTGGCGGCGCTCGCAGGTCATGGGATGAAGGGAGAGGTCAGCGGGTCTTCCATCGTGGGAGGCGTCGGCCTCGTGAGCGGGGTCGAGTGCTGCATCGCGGCGAGTGAGGCGACGGTAAAAGGGGGCGCAATCACGCCCATCAGCATGCTCAAGAGCGGCCGGCTCGCAGAGATCTGCGAGCAGAACCGACTGCCGGGGATCAGCTTGATCGAATCTGCGGGCGCTGATCTACCGAATCAAGACAAGATCTTCGTTCCGGGCGGCGCTGGCTTTCGGCATCTCACACGGCGCTCCGAACAAAAGATCCCGACCATTTGTCTCGTGTTCGGCAGCTCGACCGCGGGCGGAGCCTACCTGCCCGGCATGAGCGATTACGTCGTCATGGTGAAGGAGCAGGCACAGGTCTATCTTGCGGGTCCTCCACTCGTGAAAATGGCCACCGGTGAAGAAACCGACCACGAAGAGCTCGGCGGCGCCGAGATGCACTCCGCGATCAGCGGCGTTTCGGACTACTTGGCCGAGGATGAGATGGATGCGATTCGGCTGGGCCGAGAGATCGTGGCGCACCTCGAATGGAAGAAGCGAGGGCGGCTCCGGCCCCGCCTGGTCGAATCCCCCCTGCATGACCCCGAAGAGCTCCTCGGGATTGCATCGTCCGACGTCCGCGTCCCTTTCGACCAACGCGAGGTGATCGCAAGAATCGTCGATGGCTCGCGCTTCAGCGAGTTCAAGCCGCTCTACGGCAAGACGATGCTGTGCGGTTGGGCGCACATTCACGGATTTCCTGTTGGCATCATCGCCAACAACGGCACGATTTTCAGTGAGAGCGCGAACAAGGGCGCTCAGTTCATCCAACTCTGCAACAGCAGCAGCGTGCCGCTCGTGTTCCTCCAGAATACGACGGGTTTCATGGTTGGTAAGCAGTATGAGCAGGATGGGATCATCAAGAATGGGGCGAAGATGATCAACGCGGTGTCCAATAGTACCGTTCCCGCAATCACGATCATGACCGGGTCGAGCTACGGGGCCGGAAACTATGCGATGAGCGGCCGTGCCTATCGTCCGCGTTTTCTCTTTACGTGGCCCAATCACAAGATCGCGGTGATGGGTGGCAAGCAGCTCGCAGGCGTGCTCGACATCATTCAACGGGACGCCGCCGCGAAGAAGGGCATCGAAGTCGACGAAAAAATGCTCGATCTGGCCAAGATGATGACCGAGAAGCAGATCGAAGATCAATCGACCGCGCTCTATGCGACCGCCCGTGTTTGGGACGACGGCATCATCGACCCGCGTGACACACGCACGGTGATCGCGATTTCCCTGTCGGCCGCTTACAATGCGGCAGTCGAGGGGACTACGTCATGGGGCGTCTTTCGCCACTGAGGAGAACGCGGCGTTGAGGAGGACGATTGAGAGGATTCTGGTCGCCAATCGAGGCGAGATCGCGCGTCGAATCATTCGGACTTGCCGCAAGATGGGGATCGACACGGTGGCGGTTTATTCCGATGCCGATGCGGACATGCCATTCGTCGGGGAGGCGGACGAAGCGGTTCGCTTGGGCCCCGCGCCTAGCACGGACAGCTATCTCAGAATCGACAAGATCCTCGACGCGGCGGCTCGCACGAGGTGCGATGCCATTCATCCCGGGTACGGTTTTCTCTCCGAGAACGCCGCGTTTGCCGAGGCGTGCGCCGATGCGGGTCTGATCTTCATCGGACCCACACCGGTCGCGATTCGATCGATGGGCTCGAAGCGGGAAGCCAAGGCTCTGGCCGAGAAAGCGGGCGTCCCCGTGATCCCCGGCTACGACGGCGCGAATCAGGATCCGGAGGTCCTCGCCCAAGAGGCGGTTCAAATCGGTTTTCCCGTTCTTCTCAAAGCAAGCGCCGGAGGCGGCGGAAAAGGGATGAAGCTCGTTCGCAAGGAGGCTGAGCTCCTCGACGCGATTGCGTCCGCTATGCGCGAAGGTGAGAGTGCCTTTGGCGACGGTACGTTGCTGGTCGAGAAGTACATCGAGGATCCACGCCATGTCGAGATCCAGATTCTCGGCGACAGCCATGGCAACCTGATCCATCTCAACGAACGCGAATGCTCCGTCCAGCGCCGGCACCAGAAGATCATCGAAGAGACACCCTCGCCAGCCCTCGACGCCGCGCTTCGAAATGCGATGGGAGAGGCTGCAGTCCTCTGTGGGAGGGCGATTGGCTATCAAAACGCTGGTACCGTGGAGTTCATCCTCGCGCCCGACCGGAGCTTTTACTTCCTCGAGGTCAACACGCGGCTTCAGGTCGAGCATCCGATCACCGAATGTGTGACCGGGCTCGATCTGGTCGAGGAGCAGATCCTGGTCGCGCAGGGCGAGCCCCTTCGCATGTCCCAGGAAGCGGTTCGTTTCGAAGGCGCGGCTTTGGAGGTTCGTCTCTATGCCGAGGATCCCGCGGCGGGTTTCCTTCCGCAGAGTGGGAAGGTCGTCGACTGGGATTTGCCGCCCGAGGAAGGCCTTCGGGTCGACAGCGGGGTGGAAGCCGGCAGCGAGGTGAGCATTCACTACGATCCGATGCTCGCGAAGATCATCACCTTTGGCGAGACCCGCTCGCTCGTGCTTCAGCGGATGCGGCGCGCTCTGCGCTCGCTGAGCGTCCTCGGCGTGACGACCAACCGCACGCTACTGCTCAGCATTCTCGACCACCCGGCGTTCATCGATGGCGAAATCGACACGCACTTCATCGACCGGCACCTTCACGACGCGCTTGGCGAGCGTGCGTCCGAATCCAATGTGCGCCGCGCTGCAACTGCAGCTGCGCTTGCGGAACAGCAAGAGCGCGACCGCGAGCGGGTGATCCTTCCAACCATTCCTTCGGGTTGGCGCAACAACTATCACATGCCCCAATCGGTCGAGTACGCCGTCGGTGACCACGACGTACGAGTCGACTATCGCCATCTCGGCGAGAATGGCTTCACCGTCTGGGTTGGAGACGAGGAGCACGACGTCCGGGTGGTTCACTGGGCGCCGCCACGGTTGACCCTCGAGCAAGGGCCCCACCGATGGAATGCGCGTATTTTCTTCGGAGGCGGGAGGGCGTACGTCCACACCGATGGCTTTAGCGGAGGCCTCGTGCGAAAGCGCCGATTCCCGGACAAGTCACGGACGATCCCCGTTGGTGGATGCATCGCGCCGATGCCAGGCAAGGTCATCGAGCTGCGGGTTGCCGAGGGCGAACCGGTGAAGGCCGGTCAGGTGCTGTTGATCATGGAGGCGATGAAGATGGAGCACTCCGTGACGGCACCCCGCGATGGCACGGTGTCGCAGGTCGGCGTGGTGGTGGGGGAGCAGGTCGACGCCGACGATCTGCTCGTCGTCGTCGACGCCTGAGCGTTCGGCTCAGGCAGCGTCCAGCTCGGCGATCATCTTGTCGCCGGTCAGCTGGGTAGCGGATGCTCCGTCGTAGTACTGCATCAGTCCGGCGCGCTGGTAGTGCGGCTTGATGCGATCGCTCATCAATCCGATCTCGCGGAGGTTCGGAACGAGGCGCCTGAACATCACCTGCCGGAAGAGGGCGAACCCGGGCGAGTTGGTGACGAATCCCGCCCACTCCTTGCGGGTCATCTTGTGCTCGAACCACTCCTCGTAGACCTCGAAGGTGAGGAAGCGGTTGCGCATCAGGAGGGCCACCTCGAAGGCCCAATCCTCGCGCTCTCGCTGCTCGCTTTCGCTGAGCTCGTTGCGGAAATGATCGCGAAGGGCGAGCACACCGTAGTGCACGTGCCGGGCCTCGTCCTGGATGACCATCTTCAGAAGCTCCTTGAGCAACGGCTCGCCCGTCATCTGATACAGCGTCCCGAACGCTCCGAGCGCCAAGCCCTCGACCATGATCTGCATGCCCAAGAACTTCACGTCCCATCGCGAGTCTTGGATGAGAGCATCGATGATCACGAACAGATTGTCGTTGATCTGATAGAGCTTGTTCATCTTGGAATCGAGGTAGCGATGGAACACCTCGACGTGACGTCCCTCGTCGACGACTTGGGTCGAGCCGTAGAGCTTGCCGTCGAAAAACTGGACCGCTTCGGTGACCTGCGCCGCTGCAAAGAGCGCGCCTTGCTCCCCGTGCAGGAACTGGCTCAGCATCCACGACGCGACGCTCGCGTTCAGGCGCCGTTCCTCGAGGTTCGTCAATCGAATGCCTATCCCGCGAAGAGCGTCGTAATCCATGAACTGACGCGGAAGGATCGGCTTCTCCGGATTCTCCGGGTCGACGTCGATGTGCCAGGGAAGGTCGTCGCCATTCCACTGCTGCTCTTTTGCACGCGTGTAGAGCTCGCGCATTTCCGGCTGGTCGTTGGGATAGGTCCAATCGAAGTACACCTCGTGGTGCGAAGGCATCTTGGTCGGGACCCCTTGCTTGCCGCGCTGTAGGATCAAACCGCGCACTCCCGAGGGCGCCATGGATCGGAGCACCTTCAGGTTCTTGGTTTCCGTCATCAGTTGGACGGCTTCGACGTACGGCTCGATTCGACGGCGAACCTCCTTGGGCAGATTGTCGAGCACTTTGTCACTGAGCATGGCCGGTCCCTTCCTTAGAGCACGTTTGCGAAGAATTCGCGAATCTTGGTGGAGTGTAAACGCATGATGTAACGGTCGAGGATGGGAACGACCTCCTCGATCATGATAGCGACCGTTTCGGGTGGCAGCTCCGAAAGCCGCGAAGAGATCAGGCGGACCTCATCGTTGAGGAGCTTGTTGATCGCATCCTGATATAGTGCCATGTCCTCGACTCGGAAGCCGAGCTCGGGTGTGAAGCCCAAGGAACGGATTTTTCCAAACACTTCGAAGATCCAAACGTCCGCCCCCGCGATTCGGAGGGAACCGTTCGACCTCGCGCCGCCGACCAGTCCGAGATCGAACGCGCGCTCCACGTCTTCGGGGTCGATACCGGTCTCTTTCGCGATCTCAGACGGTGTCAGCGTCGGGCTCCGGTCCTCACTCGTCTTGAGGGATTCGTCGAGACGTTCCTTGACACCCGCGAGGAAAGCGTGCTGCCGGGGCGTAAACACCCCATCCTCCCCGTCCAACAGTGCCTTGATCGCCTTCAACGGAAGAAAGCGCTCGTGTTGGAGCTTCTTGATGAGATGTAGCCTCTCTAGATGCTCTTCGGAGTACCAGGCCATGTTCCGCCCCGTCTTGCGACCAGCGGATAGAAGCCCTTGCTGAATGTAGAAGTGTATCGCCTGCCGCGGCAGCCCTGTGGCCTCACAGAGATCTTTCATACGGTAGCACCACCGCTCGTCGTCCAGATTCATCGCTCGTGCGGTCGAGGTCATGCTACCTCCACGGCGATCCGACTCTGCGTTCGCGGACGGCCAACGCACGTCAACACGTATCCTTGTTCGTGCTCTGCGCGGCTCAGGCAATTCGGCTCCTCCATCTGAACTTCGCCCTCCAGTCGATGTACGCGGCACGCTCCGCAACCGCCCATGGCGCACGAAAATGGCATGTCGATGCCGGCTGCGAGAGCGGCTTCGAGAATCGTCTGCCCGGGCTCGACCTGAACGCCATGATCGTGGCCCGACAGGGAGATGATCACCAGCTCGGTCCGGTCGCTCCCAGCATCTCGGGTCCGCTCCTCGGGGCGAGTGAAACGCTCCTCGGCGATTCGACTGGCTTCTACTCCGCGCGCCTGCAGAACCTCGTGCGCTGCTTCCATCATCGGCGTGGGTCCGCACACGAAATAACGGGTCAGGCCATCGTCTTCGATCCCGAGCGCTTCGAGCCGTGCGGAGAGCACGCCGCGACTGAGAAGACCGCTGCCCCCCGACCAGTTTTCGGGGGGGCGTTCGAGCACGTGATCGACCACCAGTCGCCCGCCGAGCTCTTCGCACAGCGTCGCCAGCCGATCTCTGAAAATCACGTCATCCCAGCTGCGGTTTCCGTAGATCAGCGTGACGCGACTCCGGCTCTCGACGCGGAGGAGCGTCTCCAAGATGCTCATGATCGGCGTAATCCCGCTCCCGCCGGCGATCATCACCAAATGCCGTTCGTTGATCGATCGCGGCTCGATGGTGAAGCTCCCAGAGGGACCCAACACCGACAGCTCATCGCCCTCGCGAAGGGTGTCGTTCAGGTGGTTACTCGCCTTGCCGTCCTTGATCCGCTTCACCGTGATGTGCACCGGGGCTCCGGGAAGACACGCGCTTGCCAAGGAATAGGCGCGTCGCAAACGTTGGCCGTCGACCAAGACGTCCACGCTGAGGAACTGACCCGGTCGAAATGCGAGCGCTGAGCCGTCCGCTTCGGTCATGTAGATCGAGACCGCGTCCTTGGTTTCGCGCACGACCTTCGCCACCTTCACCGGTCGGGTCATGTGCGGCGTCTTGCGCGGCAGCGACACCACCGCGCCACCCGTGGCTCGTGGACGCTCGATCAGCGGGGAAGGGTTCTTTCCAGAGATTAATCGGTCGCGCAGCATCCGCACGTCTCGGCCAGCGGCGTGCATTCTGTTGGCGAGCCCTCGTGGCAAGAGACCGAGCGGATCGACCTCGCTGAGCGGCACTGGGGCCCCGGTACCGTCCAGAATCGGTGCCGGTCCTCGTCCGCTCGCTCGGTCGACGATCATCCGCGCGTCGAGGCGAGCCTGCTCGATCCAAGGCGTGAGGGCTCTCGGAAGTGCGCGTGCGGCGAGGGATGCAGCGATATCCAATCGGCCGGCACGGCGGTAACGGCGGCTGCCCTCCATCGGTAGCAGGATGCGGGACCAACCATCTCGTGTCAAGTGTGACTAGACACTTTACTCACACTGTGCGCTATAGTCGGGAGAAGCCCGATGTTTTCAGGCCCCCTCATCGCAGCCTCCGACGTCGTCCGCTGGCTTGGAAAGACAGTGATTCTCGACGTCCGAGCCGGGCCCGACTCGATTCAGGCTTACGAGACGGCTCACGTGCCGGGGGCCGTCTGGGCGGACCTCGAGACGGACCTCTCTGAGCCCGGGGACCCGTCTGTGGGCGGCAGGCACCCCCTTCCATCGCTCGATGCTTGGCTTGCCCGAGTGGGCCGTTGGGGTGTCACGCCCTCGACGCCGATTTTCGTCTACGACGCTGCGGGGGGCGGGATGGCCGCGGCTCGAGCCTGGTGGATGCTCCGAGCCGTGGGCCATGAGTCGGTCGCGGTGGTCGATGGGGGGTGGCAGGCGCTCCGCGAGGCAGGCATCCCGATCGAAACGGGCGCCGCGCACCCAAAGCCCGCCGCTCCGTATCCAACCCGCGTTGTGAGTTGGCCGAGTGTCGGCTCGGACTTCGTGGAAGGGGTTCGCTCCGATCCGAGCTGGCGCGTGATCGATGCACGTGCGCACGAGCGTTACACCGGGCGGTCGGAGCCTCTCGATCCGATCGCGGGCCACATTCCGGGCGCGCACAACCTCTACTGGAAGTCACTGCTCGATCGCGATGACGTCTTCGCTTCGAGCGAGGTGCTCCGGAAGCGCTTTGCTCGGATCCTCGGCGACGGTTCGCCGGAGCAAGTGGTCTGCTACTGCGGCTCTGGCGTTACGGCGTGCCATCTTTTGCTGGCCATGGATGCTTGTGGCCTCAGCGGCGCGAAGCTCTACGTCGGATCTTGGAGCGAGTGGTGTCGCCAAGGACGTCCGCGCGCCGCCGACTGAGACGGGCGGTCGCGCGGGTCCCGGAAAATGCTATCCCCACCGCGTGACGAATCTGGTTTGGGAGCTCTCTTTGGCCTTGCCCCGTAACGCGTTCACCGCCCACGAGTCTCCGAGGGCGGGAGACATCTGGCGGCTCTGCCAGGACGTGGCGACGCGTGCCTCGATCCGATCGGGCTGGCCGCCATCGCGCTTCCGCGAGGAGGGTGTCGCATTCGTCGTCTACAAGATGACGCTGGTGCACGGGGTCCACAGCTCCTACGGGACGGCGCTTGCAGCTGAAACGTGGGTGTCTCGGCTTCGACGGCGCACGCTGTGTACCCGCGAGGTGCGGATTCGAGCCGGTGGCCGGCTGGTTGCCGCCGCAACCCAAGAGTGGGCGCACGTCGATGGCGAGACGCTCAAGCCGAAGCAGGGCTCGGCCGAGGCTGCGGCGGCATTCGCCGCGACCGAGCGGGAGCCGTCGGTGACTATGCCGGCATTCGACGGGCTGCCCGGCGACGAGGACGAGTTCGCGTTCGAGATGTGGCAGACGTGGGCCGACCCGCTCGCGCACGCCAATCACCCCGCATATGTGGACTGGTGCGACGAGGCGACGAGCCGGCGAATGGTCGCCGCCGGCCTCGACCCGGTGCTGCTTCGTCCCCTTGCCGAACAGGTGACGTTCCGGAGAGCCGTTCTCCCCGGGGAGCGTGTCACCGTTCGCACCAAGCGCATCGGCACGATCGGCGCCGACACCATCGTCTTGGCGCATCGTTTGGAGACGGAGCAAGGCGCCGCTGCAGAGGCGACGAGCGTCAGGACTCTGGCTGACGGAAGCGGCGAGCGCCTCATTTCCGCGTGGGGCTGATCGATGCGTGAGGGTCTTCCGAGTGGTACGTCGTTTCTGGTCTCGTTCGCACGCGGCATCGGGGTGGATGATCGGGTGGTCGACCCCATCGCGGTCGATCTCTTGCCTCCTTGGCTCGGTCGCATGGCGGACGCACCTCGCCGACTCGGAAACACGGGGGCCCTCTATCGAAAGGCGGTGCGTGCCACCACCTTCGGGCTCGTCGACCACATGGTGCTCCGAACGCAGGCCATCGATGCACATCTCGGCTCGGCCCTACGGTCCGGCATCGCTCAGGTCGTGATCTTGGGAGCCGGTCTCGACGCGCGGGCCTGGCGGTTGCCGGCGTTGGAGAGCCGGACCGTCTTCGAGGTCGATCATCCCGCAACCCAGCGTTACAAGAGAAAGCGAATCGGCGGTAGGACGCCTCGCTCTGACCTCCGCTACGTCACGGTCGACTTCGAAAAGGATCGATTTGCAGCGGAGCTCGAGCGGACCGGGTTTCGGCCGGATGAGCCGAGCTTCTGGATTTGGGAGGGTGTCGCCATGTATCTGCCGCTCGACGTCATCCATGAAACGCTCGCGCAGCTGACGTCCCTCTCGGCCGCGCGGCAGCGAGCTCGCGATGACTTATCGCGTCCCCGGCATGCTGCCTTTCGGCGCCTTGGGGCAGGCGGCGATCCCGTTTCTGTTCAGGGCGGCCGGGGAACCCCTGAAGGCAACTCTCGCTCCCGAGGAGCTTGCAACCGCCCTTTCACCTGGGTGGGACGTGGTCTATGACGATGACGCGCATGGGTGGCACGAGCTCGGCGGCTCGCTCGCCAAGCCATCGAACAGCTTCCTCTCCGAAAGGCTCGCCGTCGCGAAGAGGAGGGACTGAGTGATGTGTACGATCATCGTTCGTCACGAGATGGACGACTGGTGCTCGACCCTGATCGCATCGAACCGGGACGAGTTCTACGACCGCCCCGCAACCGGACCCATGGTGCTGTGCTCGAGGCCGCTCATCGTGGGCGGGCGAGACGAGCGGGAAGGCGGGACCTGGTTCGGGCTGACGCCGGCTGGTCTTTTCGTCGGCCTCACCAATCAGCGCAGCTTCGGACCCCGAGACGACTCGCTCCGCTCGCGCGGAAGGTTGGTGGTGGAGGCGCTCGCCGAAGTTTCGCTCGAAGGCTTGAAACGGCATTTGGGCCGCGTTGATCCGTCGAGCTACAACGAGTTCAACCTGATTTTCGGAGATGGAGACCAACTCTTCGCCGCGTACGCGAGGCGAGAGGCGCGCGCCGTCGAGATCGAGACGCTCGAGGCTGGCGTGCACGTTCTGTGCAACGATCGCCTCGGCTCCGCGGAGTTCCCGAAGGCCGACAAAGCCCGAAAGTGGGTTGCCGCGATCCCTCCCGATGCCTGGGTTCGGATCAAGCCGCGGCTCGTCGAGGTGCTCTCTGATGACTCACTGCCGAGTCCCTCGGAAGTGCCTCCTTTGCCCCCCGGTGCGCCGTTCGATTCCGAGGTGGCCCGTCACCTTCAAGCGATTTGCGTGAAGACGCCGGTATACGGCACGGTTTCGTCGACGATTGCAGCCGTCAGCGCGGGTCGCGTGGAGCAGTATTGGTTTTCCCAAGGTCCACCCTCCGAGAACAGCTTCGAAGACGTGCTTCACCTCACGGGAGGCGTTGAATGAAGCCGGTGACGGCAACGGCGGCGAGCTCCAGGTTCTGCTCGAGCGTCCTCCCGCTCTTCGCGCGAGGCTTGAACGAGTGGTCTCCATCGCGCACCCACGCGAGCTCGACGGCGGGCGACAATGGGTAGTGAGCGACCTCCTCCGTCGAACCGAATCGGTCCCGAGTGCCTTGCACGATCAGGGTAGGGGTCTTCAGCGTTTCGAGGTGTGCAGTACGAGCTCTCTCGGGTTTGCCCGGCGGGTGAAACGGATACCCCAGGCACACGACGCCGGCTGGACCGGTCTCATCAGCCACCATCGATGCGATTCGCCCGCCCATGGACTCTTCCACCGATGACGAGCTCGGCAGAGGGTCCGATCAGCTCGAGCGCCTCCTTCAAACGCGCAACCAGCTGGGGCAGACGGTCAGGTCCCCGTCGCTTTCCGTCTTTTCGGCGCTTCGCCATGTAGTCGAACTCGAAGCGCACGACCCCGATTCCATCGGCGGCCATCCTCTGCGCAAACCAGTCCATGAAGGGCGAATCCATCGGGGCGCCAGCACCGTGGGCCAGGAGCAGTCGAGGTGTCGAGTCGGGGCCGGTTCTGAGAAGCTCGAGCATGGCGGCCGCTCAGGGGCTCGGGCACGCCCCCTTCTTTTTCACCGAAACGCCTGCGGCGTGTGCGGAGCACGTGTTCGAGTAGGTCGTGCCGTCGCAACCGCAGACCGGGTCGTATTGCGCGGTACAGGCCTGAGGGCGAGGCTGACAGGTCCCAGAGGCGTTGTTTGCGCCGCACTGAGCGGCCGGAGGGAACTGACAGAAGAGACCCGTGCTGCACTGCGCGTCGCCCTGCGCGCCGCATTTGGCCCCAACTGCGCCTGCGGCAGCCTGGCTTCCGTCCTGGCAGAGTCCCCGGTGCCGAATCGAGACGCCGTGCGAATGGGCAACGCAGTCGTTGCTGAAGTTCCGCCCATCACAGCCGCAGACCGGGGCCCACTCCTTGGTGCAGACGGTCGGCTGTTCGGCGCATTGACCAGGACCTGTGACCTCCCCGCAGTATTGCGCTTCTTCGTACCGACAGAAGAACCCCGTCGCGCAGGAAGCCACCTCGCCCCCCGGGCCACAGCTCCCCGCGGGACCAGCCGGCTCGCCGGCCGCGCCGGGGCTCGCACATTGGCCAGCACTGCGCGGTGACACGCCGTGCGAGTGAGCCACGCAGATGTTGAGATAGGTGCGTCCGTCGCACCCACAAACAGGGCTGTAGTCCTTGGTGCAGGTCGAGGGCATGGGGAAGCACGCGCCCTCGGCGCCGGTCTCACCGCATTCTGCATTCGCAGCGTAGTGGCATACGAAGCCCGGGTCGCACGCGGTGCCCGCAGCGCGGCTACATTGTCCGGCCGGCCGATCGGGATACCGAGGCGGCTCGGCTTTTTTGGCGCACGAAGCCGTGAGGCCCAAACACAAAATCCACACGGAGAAACGCGTCATGGTCGGATAGGTATCGCTGATGTAGGGGTGAGGCAAGGCGCGTCACGGGAAGGGCAGGCCGTTCACGAGCTCCGGAATCCAGCCGGAAGCGTTGCCCGAAAGAAATACACCCCGACCAGTCCTTTCCACGAGCGCGCTGAAGGGATTGGGCTCGGGATTGACCACGATCATCGGGATGCCCCGTTGCGCAGCGATCGAGCCGACGTGCATCGGCAGCGACGTAGTCCCCGTCGTCCCGACTACGACGAGCAGCGAAGCATGCTGAGCCGCCTCGATGGAGCTCTGGAACCGAAAGTTGGGCTCGTCGTAGGTCTCATCGAACCAAAGCACGTGCGGCCGCCCGAGTGCGCCACAAGAGGGACACTTCAACGCCTGGAGCTCGTGTCGCGTGACAGACCGGCCCCTCTCCCAGGCGACGTCGACGCTCTCCGGTATCGGTACTGGCGCGCGGAGACATTCCTTCGAGCATCGCATGAGATCGATGTTGCCGTGCACCTGGTAGGTCCGGTCGCGCGTATTGCCGGCGCGCAGGTGCAGGCCATCGATATTTTGGGTGACGAGAAGGAACCGGTCGCCCCTTCGTCGCTCGGCCCTCACGAGCGCGCGATGTGCGGCGTTTGGCTCCGCCTGACGGCAGACGCCTCTGCGATAGAGATACCAGGCCCACACTTCCTCGGGCATCTGTCGGAAGGCAGCCCGAGTCGCCATCTGCTCGGGCTGGTAGTTGCGAGAGCCGACCCGCCAATACCCCTCCTCACCGCGAAACGTAGGGATGCCGCTCTCGGCGGAGATCCCTGCGCCCGTGAGCCAAAGGACGAGACCGGGAGTATCGAGCAGTCGTCGCACGGCGTCGTCGAGCACGGAGCCCTTGGTAGCCGGATCACCCGGACCGGTCCAGCGACAGTGCCAGTGACGGTGTCCGCGACCGTGTGCTCGTGATCTCCTTTTCCGAGTGAGTTGGGTCGGGCTTGCGTCCCGGGGCGCGGGAGAACGCGACACGGGGTTCCGTCGAACGGCTCGGCTTGCAAAGGTGGCCGGATGGACCGGGGAGGTTCGGCCACGCAAGCCTCCCCTCGACGCTCACGCCAATCGGAGGTGGTTGCTGTCTGGCCGATTGTCATTCGCGACGCCGACTCCACCCCATGTCGCGTTCTCCCGCGCCCCTCCGCACGGAGACTTCTACGGAGGAGGACGGCCGGATGGGCAGCACAGCGAGCGGGGGCGACGCCACACGTAGGCTAGCGTGAGGAGCCGGCGGAGCGGGTCCCGCTCGCGAGCACGCCCGTCCCGAGCCGTCCTCTGGGGGTATAGTTGCCGCGGCGGAGATGGATGCTGCAGATCGTCGACGGGGCAGGGTGGCAGCGAAGCCCGCGATGCTAAACGACGAAAGGCCAGCTCCTTTGAGCCGGCCTTTCATCCGTCGTGTCTACCTGGGCTCAGTTTCCGATGTGGGCCGTGAAGCCTACGATGGCAGCGTAATTCTGCTTCTTGTTGGCGGTCGACTCGCCAGTGGTCGGGTCATACCCGCTACGCGAGAAGTAGATCTCCCGCGTATTCCATTCGCCGCGTCCCTCGAGGCTCAGCACCAGGTACTCGACCGGCTTGTACCGCAGCGTGATCGTCCCGGTTGCGAGGCCCGTTTCCGATCCCACCTCTCGGTAGTTGTCGTTGCCGCTGAGGTGCTCTCCGCGCAGGCCGAGGGACCACTTGTCAGCCATGTCGAAGATGAGCGCCAAGCTATGACCGTAGGCGAACACCTTTCCGTCCAGTCCAAGTATACCGGTCGGGCTGATCTGGTAGTCACCGTTCAAGAGCAGGGTGAACCAGTCGACGTTGACGGTAAGCACGAAGTCGAAGAACTGATCCCAGTTCTTGTTGTCGTTGGCGTTGCTCGCGCCATGCTGACCGCCGAAGAAAAAGCCCACGGTGTCGTTGGCGAGGCTGATCTGCCAGCCCAGCGTGGGCGTCTCGTTGTCGTCGATGGGTTTTCCACCTAGAACGCCGCCGTTGGTCACCATGAGTGTGAGTCCGGCGATGTCCGACAGCGAGAAGGCGGAGCGAATGCCCATGTGGTTGAACGGTTGCCGCTTGAAGTAGAGCGCGCCGCGTGTGTAGTTGGCGTTGTTCCACTCGTCTGCGACCTCGGCGCCGAAGATCGTATCGAAGAAGCCCGCGTCGAGTTTGATTTTCTCGTGCGGCATCCAGCTGACGTAGGCTTGCTTGAGGGGCGCGAGTGGAGTCAGCTTAGGCGCTGCCGTGCCCCATCGCAGGTCGACGGTGACACCGAATTTCTCGCCCGTGTACTGAACGAGCCCTCCCGCGAAGTTGACGCCAAAGCCGTTGTACGAGGTGTACGGATAGCCGAGTGTGTTGTACTCGCCTGACGGGTTCACGGTCACGCCATCATCGATGTAGCCGCTGAGGCGATAAAAGGCGCTGGCCATGATCTGCCATGACAGTCCGTCGAGGAAGGGTCGTTTGCCTTCTTCGGACTCCTCGGCCCCCGACTCCTTCTTCATGTCGTCCGCGGCCATCTTGGGCGGTTCCGACATTTCCTGCTCCATCGATACCCCGGACTCGGGGGGCGTCATTTCTTCGTACTCCGCCCCCATCTCGTCGGCTGCCTCCTTGGGCGCCTCCGGCTGTGCAAGGGCAATTGCGGGAAATGCCAAGCTGCACATCACCGCCAGGGAAAGAAACCTTGTCATCACTACCTCCACTCCCAGCGTGTCTCCACGCTCAAACTCGTTCGTTCTCAGAATCCAACACTCACCGAAAAAGGGTTGAGAAGAGGGGCAGAACAGACCGGGGAGCCGTCCCACCCCTCCTCTCGAAGCGCGCTACTCCGCAGGTGCCGCCGACATGGCGGTGGCCCCGGAGTGGAAGCCCTTGAGCTCCTCGTTGTAGGCTTCGACGCCGCATTCCGCGATGTCGAGACCCTCGAGCTCGTGCGCCTCCGAGACGCGGACGCCACCGGGCACGAGGTACTTCATCGCCAACCAGAGGATGGCGGCGACGACGAAGGCAAACCCCACACCCGAGAACGTGCCCAATGCTTGAATGCCGAGCTGCGACGCCCCGCCGCCGACCAGAAGCCCGATGGGCTCCTCGGCCGTTCCCGCGTTGCTGTAGCCGACGAGGCCCACTGCGAGCGTCCCGAACATCCCGCAAATACCGTGGACGGTGATCGCCCCGACCGGGTCGTCGATCTTCAGTTTGTCGATGAAGAGAACGCCTTCGACGCAGAGGATGCTCGCGGCGAGCCCAACGATGATCGCCCAGCCGCCGGTGATCGTGTAGCAACCGGCCGTGATGCCCACCAGGCCCGCCAGCGCTCCATTGAGGGCCATCGAGAGGTCGAGCAGACCGCTCCGCATCCGGATCCACATCAGTCCGCCGACGAAGCCAGCGGACGCAGCGAGATTGGTCACCAGGACGATCCGGCCGACATCGGCATCGAAGGCGAGCTCGGAGCCGCCGTTGAATCCGAACCAACCGAGCCACAGGATCAGCACGCCGAGTGCGGCAAGCGGGAAGTTGTGCGCGGGCATCGGCCTCACGGAGCCGTCAGGCTGGTATTTCCCGAGACGTGGTCCGATGATGATTGCGCCCGCGAGCGCCATCCCGCCCCCGACGCCGTGCACGACCGTGCTCCCTGCGAAGTCGATGAAGCCCCTTTCCGAAAGCCAGCCGCCGCCCCAGACCCAATGCCCGACCACGGGATAGATGATCGCGGTGACGATCGCATTGAAGAGGAAGAAGGTCAGGAGTCGACCCCGCTCCGCGATCGCGCCTGACACGATCGTGCACGCGGTGGCCGCGAAGACCAGCTGGAAGAACAGGAAGATGTAGGGTGGAAGCCCCGACTCCGGGCCGCCGTTATTCGGGAAGAAGGTCCCGAGCCCCATGAAGGCGTTGCCTTCCCCGAACATCACGCCGTAGCCCACCAAATAGAACACGATGGATGAGATAGCGACGACGCCGAAGTTCTTCATCAACACCATAACCGCGTTTTTCCTGCGGCAGAACCCGCTCTCGACGAGAGCGAAGCCCGCGTGCATGAAGAAAACGAGTGCGGCGCTAACGAGAACCCACAATGCGTTTGTATACGTTGTCAGTTCCGAAAGTTGTTCTTCCATGATCTTGCACCTCTTGGTCATGGCCGCAGCGCACCCTCGGCAGCGGCACGGAGGGATCTATGGCTGCCCTTCGTTTCCACTGTGTTTCTGAGAGACATCGTTTTGGGAAAAACCGATCCGGGAATCGGCCAGTTGCGCTGGATCGGGGGTGGCCGCATGCTCGGATCGTGGGTGGTTTCCCGCATTTGGCGTACGGAACGCCCCGTAAGCTGCCCAAGCCGGAAAGTCTTCCTGGCCGCGTCGTGGTGCTCGACGTCGCGTTCGCGGCGAATGCTGGCGGGGCGAGCTACGAAAAGACGACGCTCCCCTTCATCAAAGGGCTTGGGGCACGGCTCGCCATGTGGATCGACCATCACGATCATGATCGCCATCCCGACTTCGCGGACGATCCCCGCTTCGTCTTGAGAACCAAGGCGCAGCACGGGGCGTGCCCGGAGATGGTCACCCCGGAGCGCGTCGCTGCCGCCGGGTCCGTCGATACCGTGTGTTGCCACTCGGATTTCGACGGTTTGTGCTCGGCTGCGAAGTGGATTCGCGGGGGGGTCGAGCCGTATGCCGGGGCCGACGACGACGCCCGAGCGATCGACACGCGGTTGGGGGAGCCGAGCGAGCGCGCCAGGGTGCTCGACCGCGCCTTGCGGGCGAGGCCGCGCGACGAGGTCCTTCGCGGCTTGATGGTCCGCTACCTCGTCGACGGCGCGCGCGACAGCGCGATGTATCGCGAGTTTCAGAGCGCGGCCGAGTCTCTCGAGGCGATGGAGAGGGAAGCCAGACGGCTCGCGACTCGCTACGAGGTGCGCGGGCAGCTCGCCATCTGTGATGCCACGCGCCGGGACGGCCCCTACGACAAGACCGAGCTTCTTCTCATCGGCCAGCGGCTTGCGCCCATCTCGTTGGTGCACGACGAAACCACGGTGACCGTCGCTGCGCGCTTCGATAGCGGCATCGATCTCGTGAGCGCTCTCGGGCTCAACGGCGGGATGCCCACGCGAGTGAGTGTCGCGGCCAAGCAGCTCGACGATGTCATCGAGATTCTGGGCCGTTTCGATCTCGCCCGTTAACCGGGTACACTAGAAGCGATGACCCTTACGCTCGCTCACATTGAAAGGCTTCCCAAGACCGACCTTCACGTCCATCTGGACGGCTCCCTTCGATTGTCGACGATGCTGGAGCTCGCCGAAGAGCAGGGTGTCTCGTTGCCTGCCCATACGCCGGAGGCTCTCGCAAAGGCGCTCCATTGTGGGGAAAGCGCCGGGTCGCTCGTCGAGTACCTCAAGGCATTCGACACCACGCTCAAGGTCTTGCAGACCGCCGATGCGCTCTACCGCGTGGCGTACGAGCTCAGCGAAGACGCGGCGGCGGAGAACGTCCGATACATGGAAGTGCGCTATTCGCCGATGCTCCATACCCAAGGCGGTCTCCGGCTGACGAGTGTCGTCGAAGCGGTGCTCGCGGGCCTCTGGGATGCCCAGAAAGACCATGGTGTGATCGCCAACGCGATTCTGTGTGGCATTCGGAACATTTCGCCCGAGTCGTCATTCGAGATGGCGCAGCTGGCGGTGGCATACAAGAACCGCGGTGTCGTGGCGTTCGACCTTGCAGGTGCCGAATACGATCATCCTGCCAAACATCATCTGCGCGCGTTCAAGCTCGTCCGAGACAACAACATCGCGGTGACCATACACGCCGGTGAGGCCTACGGACCCGCCTCGATTCACCAGGCGATCCATGTCTGTGGTGCTCACCGGATCGGCCACGGGTGCCGCCTACGCGAGGACGGCGACCTGCTTCACTACGTCAACGATCACCGCATCGCGCTCGAGTGTTGTCCGTCTTCGAACGTACAGACCGGCGCTGTGAAGGATCTCCAGACCCATCCGCTCAAGCTGTATCACGACCTCGGGTTACGGGTGACGGTCAACACCGACAACCGGCTGATCACCGATACGACGGTCTCGCGGGAGCTCTGGCTCTGCCACACCCAGATGGGCCTGAACCGCGACGACATTCACCGGGTCATAATCAACGGCTTCAAGGCCGCGTTTCTGCCATTTCACCAGAAGCAGACGATGGTTCGCGCGGTGTTTCGGGAGCTGTCCAACGCAGCACAGGATGCCGAGCAGCCCGAGTCTCGTCGAGCCGATGCAAGCGTGTGACCCTCGGCGCCCCTTTCACGAAGTCAGGGTTCCTCATGGCCTCGTCGCTGATCGCGCTCATCACTTCTACGAACTCGTCCAGGGTCCCTAGACTCTCCGTTTCGGTCGGCTCGATGAGCATCGCGCCCTTCACCACCAGAGGAAAGTAGACAGTCGGCGGATGGAACCCGTAATCCATCAGGCGCTTCGCGACATCCATCGTAGTCACCCCCGATTCCTTCAGATGCCGATCGCTGATCACGACTTCGTGCATGCAGGTGGTGCGGTAAGGGACGTGCCACAGATCTCCCAGACGCACCCGAAGGTAGTTCGCGTTGAGAACGGCGAGCTCGGTTGCTTGCCTGAGACCCTGCGCGCCCATCTCTCGCAAATAGGCGTAAGCGCGCACCATCATTCCGAAGTTGCCTTGAAACGACCGTAGTCTGCCGACCGATGCGGGACGGCTCGCACGATCGAGCACGAAACGCCCGTCTCTCTTTTCGACGACGGGTACCGGTGCGTGGGGGTCGAGTAACGCCTTGTATCCCACGGGGCCGCAACCGGGGCCTCCACCGCCGTGCGGAGTGGTGAAGGTCTTGTGAAGATTGAACTGCATCACGTCGATGCCGAGGTCACCGGGGCGTGCCTTGCCCATCAGAGCGTTCAAGTTTGCTCCGTCGCCATAGACCAGACCGCCCTTGGCGTGAACGAGCTCCGCGAGGGAGGGCATGTGGGTCTCGAACAAGCCCACTGTGTTCGGGTTGGTGACCATGACTGCGGCGACGTCGTCGTCGACGAACGGCGCCAGCGCTTCCGTGGTGACGATGCCCTCTTCGCCGACCGGAAAAGGTACGGCTTCTAGTCCGTTGAGCGCGCACGATGCAGGATTGGTTCCGTGCGCGGTATCGGGGACGAGGACCTTCCTCGGGTCTCTTCCCTGGGCTTGGTGGTACGCGCGGATCATCATCAACCCAGTGAGCTCGCCCTGCGCGCCCGCCGCGGGATGCAAGGAAACTCGATCCATCCCGCAAACCTCGGCGAGGCCACGCTCGAGTCGCCACATGAGCTCGAGTGCCCCTTGAACGAGCTCGTCGGGCATGTACGGATGAAGGTTGGCGAATCCGGACAATCGCGCCGCCCACTCGTTGACCTTCGGATTGTACTTCATCGTGCACGACCCGAGCGGGTACATCCCAACGTCGATCGCGAAGTTCTGCTGACTCAAACGAACGTAATGACGCACCGCCTCGGGCTCCGAAACCTCGGGCAACATGGGCGCTTTGTCTCGAGCCATCGTTCCATACGCGCGTTTTGGATCGATCTCGGGCAGGTCATCGGGCATGAGCGAAGCGGCATGCCGGTTCGGTGCCCCCTGTTCGAAGATGAGCGGTGTTTGAAAGGAGAGACCTGTCGTCGCCGAGCCGGGCATTCTGACCTCGTGGATCAAGCTAGTGCGTTATGGAGGGCCCGCAAGCGATCAAAGGCTCCGGAGGAGCGCTTGGCTGAGCGCCTCGATGGCTTCGGTGTCTTTCTCCAAGCCGTCGTAATGGGGTAGCTCGGTGCAGGCTGCATCGATGTGACCGCAAACGCGCGATACCGCCCGCGCTTGCACCGTTTCCCGCAGAACCCTCCGCCTGCCGGCCATGGCCAGCCCCCACAGCGCGCTGTCTTCTCCGATTTCCGCTGGCAAGGTTTCGAGAACTGGGCGTTCCTTTTCCGCGAAGAGGACGCTCAGGACACGATTGATGACCAGATGCAGAATCGGGACCCGAAGCTCGTTGGAGAGCGCGTCCGCGAGCTCGATGGTTTCGCTTGCCGGCATGTACTCCGGTAGTGTGACCAGGACGGCACCCGCCCGCTCTGGGTCGCGGAACATGTCGACCGCTCGGGCGGCGTCACGCCTCAATATTCCTGGTGGCGCGATGCTTTCGATGACGAAAGGCACTCGCAGCATGTCGAGCGCATGACCAGTGGCTGGCGCGTCGACGATGACGAGATCGTAATCGGGCTCCCCTCTGGGCGGACACGCGTGGTAAAACGCCTTGCCGAGCATGGACCAGGCTTCGAGCCCAGGCGTACCCTTGAGGAAGGCACGCACCAGCCGGTTCTTGAAGACCGCGTTGTAGACGGCCCTGACCTTCAGAATCATGAGACCGTATTCTTCGAGGGCGGCATCCGGGGTCATGTTCACCGCGTCGAGGTTCTCGCCGATCGTCCTGATTTCAGGTCCGATCGGCTCTGTGCCGAGAAGTCGGCTCACGCGCTCTTGGCAGTTGACCAGGGCCAGCAGCACTTTTTTGTCGCGGCGACTTGCCGCAAGCGCTAACCCCGTCGCTACGGTGGTCTTGCCGACGCCGCCCTTGCCAACGACGAACAGGAAACGCCGGTCGAGCAAATCCATCCGCCGCGTCCTTAGCGGTGCCGCGCATCGGCGGCAAACCGACCGCATTCGGCCCGGGAATTTGTTCCTCGCGGAGGCTGACGCTCCGGCGACCGCATGCTAGCGTCCCTCCCGAGTCCAATGATGAACGGCGGCAATCCATCGCGAAGCACGACTCTATGGTCGCTGATCTCATTCGCGACCTTGGCGCTGTTCGGCGTGATTCTCTATTTGATTTTCGTGATTGCCCCCGTCGAAAAGCAGATGGGCATCGTCCAGAAGATATTCTACTTCCACGTGCCAAGCGCGTATGCGATGTACATCGGGTTCGGCGTGTCGGCGGTTGGCAGCGGACTCTACTTGCTCAAGCGTGATCCGAAATGGGATGCGCTAGGAGTCGCAGGCGCAGAAGTCGGAGCACTATTCTGTCTGATCGTGTTGCTCACCGGTCCGCTCTGGGCGCGCAAGGCTTGGGGTGTCTGGTGGACTTGGGATCCGCGGCTCACGACGACGCTCCTGGCTGGTATGATCTTCGCGGCCTATCTGGCGCTTCGATCGATGGGCAATGCCGGGGAGGTCGAGAAGAGGTTCGCTGCTGGCTTGGCGCTCTTTGGATTGATCGACCTGCCACTCATTCACTACAGTGTTCAGCGTTGGCGAGGTGTCCACCCGACGGTCATCACCGGTAAAGGGGGAGGGCTCGAATCCGAGATGTACTGGGCGCTCGGAGTGAGCTTCATCGCCTTCACGGGTTTGGCCGTGCTCTTGATATGGGCTCGCGCCTCGGCAGAGCGCCAACGAGAAGAGACAGCCCGACTGCGCTTCGAGTTGATGCATCGATGAGGGGAATCACATGCGAGCTCTGATTGCGACCTTTGTATTCGGCTGCACAGCGCTCATCACGCCTCTCGCGCTCGCACAAGACGCTCCGCCTGAGCCTGAGGTGCGCACCGCAGGCCAGGAGCAAAGCGCGGCAGAGGAGCGTGCGGCGCAGTTCGTCGGGGTTACGGGACCCGAAGCAGAGAGCATCCCCGGTGGGGCGCTGCTTCTCGCGGCCTATGCGGTGGTCTGGGTCCTGATTTTTCTGTTCCTGTTGAGAATGCGGGGTTTACAACGTCAGACGGCGGAGGAGCTCGAACGGCTGAGCGCCGAGATCAAAGCATCCGGGGGCCGTTGATGCCGTCGGTCGCACACATCATTTACATTCCCGGCATTCTGCTCGTCGGCTTTGCGTTCGGATTTCGAATGGGGGCTCGCGCGGTCCGAGCGGAGCTCGAGCGTCGGGAACAAGAGCGACGTCGCTAATCGACGAGGGCAGCATGTTGAGCTTCGAGTTGACCGCCGAACAAAAGACTCTCGTCGACGAAACACGCCGTTTCACCCGCGAGAAGATCATCCCCATCGCTGCCGAGGCCGACAAGACCCACCAATTCCCCATGGACGTCTACAAAGAGGCATGGGAGCTCGGGCTCGTTGGTCCGACGATCCCGGAAGCCTACGGTGGCGCCGGCATGACCGAGGTCGACAACGTGCTTCTGACCGAGGAGCTGGCCTTCGGGTGCACGGGTATCCAGACAAGCCTGACGGCGAACACACTTGCCGCGACGCCCCTTCTAATCGCCGGCAACGACGCACAGAAGAAGAAGTATCTGGGCCTTCTCACCTCGGAGCCGACCTTTGCCTCGTATGCGATCACCGAATCTGCGGCTGGAAGTGACGCCGCCGGCATTCAAACGCGGTGTCGTAAAGACGGTCACGACTGGGTCATCAACGGCGAGAAGAGCTACATCACCAACGGTGCTTGGGCGCGGTGGTACATCGTTTTCGCGACCGTCGATGCATCGCTTCGCCACCGAGGCATCCTCGGTTTCGTCGTCGATCGCGATGCGCCGGGTGTGAGCGTCGGCAAGACGGAAGACAAGCTCGGCCAGCGGGCCAGCAACACTGCGGTGGTCAACTTCGAAGATGTTCGCGTCCCTTCGACCAACGTCCTCGCCGAAGAGGGGCATGGCTTCAAGCTTGCCATGCAGACCTTCGACCGAACTCGGCCGGACATCGGCGCGGGCGCTTGCGGACTGATGCGTCGAGCCCTGGAGGAGTCGATCGCATATGCGCTCGAGCGCAAGACGTTCGGGGTTCCCATCGCCGAGCACCAAATGGTGCAGGCCATGATCGCCGAGATGGGGATCAAGTACGAGGCGACGAGGCTGCTCGTGTGGAAGTCGGCTTGGCAGATCGACCAAGGCTCGAGTAACTCGCTCATTGCTTCGTACAGCAAGGCGTTCGGCGCTGACAGCGCCATGCAGGTGGCAACGGACGCAGTGCAGGTGTTTGGCGGAAACGGATACATCACCGAGTACCCGGTCGAGAAACTGATGCGCGATGCCAAGATCCTGCAGATCTACGAAGGCACCTCTCAGATCCAACGGATGGTCATTGCGAAGAACCTTTTTGCGGGCGTCCGTTAGCGTCCTTCTGGCGGCGATTGGCGCCATTTCGCTCAGCTCCGCCGTTGCGGGTGCCGAGGTCCGGCGGCTGCGCCGCTTCGTAGGCACGGACGCCGAGCAGGACGAGCTTCTGGAAGTCATTGCGTCGGCCGAGTCGCGCAGCTTCAAGCCAGTAGGTCACACGTCGGTCGTCCTGCGAATGCGGACTGTCGCCCGCGTGACAGCCGCGCTGAAGGTGCGTAGTCGGGAGATCCCCCGCGGCTATCAATCCGAGATCGCTGCCTACCGAATCGGACGGCTTCTCGGTCTCGACAACGTTCCGCCTGCCGTCTATCGGCGTGCCACTTGGAAGGAGATCAGCCGACGATTTCACGAGGACGCCGTCGGTCGGCGTGCGTCGGTCGGGCGCGCTGTCCTTTGGGATGAGGACGGCTCGGCACCTGGGGCGGCGATCTACTGGATCAAGGGCTTGAGGTCGGTCGGCCTCGAAAACGACAAACGCTGGCGGAGCTGGGTTCGAGAGGGTGAGATCCCGCCGGGCAAGGACACGCTGGCTCAGGATCTATCGACGATGGCCGTGTTCGATTTTCTTATCGGAAACTGGGATCGATTCAGCGGCGGAAACCTTCCAACCGACCCGACCCAGCGCCGTGTGCTCCTGCTCGACAACGACCGCTCGTTTTCGGCGCCCTTGACCGGGCGACGATACGAGAAGGTACTCGATGGGCTGACCGGGACCACCCGCTTCTCGAAAGAGCTCATCGGTCACTTGGCCGCCCTCGATGAAGCGTCCATCCGAGCGGAGCTCGGTCGTGACCCGGGCGATTCGGTGGCGCCGCTGCTCGATGACGCTCAGCTCGAAGATGTCTTGGACCGGAAGGCCACGATCTTGTCTTACGTCGCGGCCTTGATCGAGGAGCGCGGCCGCGATCAAGTGCTCTTCTTCCCTTGAGTTATCCGCCGTGGTAGGGACGTGCTGTGCCGAAGCCTGACATGATCAGTGCCGATGAGATGGGTTACCTCCTGGGACTGCTCGTCCACGACCTCCGCAATCCGGCGGCGACGATCACTGCCAACGTGGATTTCTTGAAGGAGGTAGGCCTCTCCGATAGTGATTCGGTCGATGCTTTGGAAGACGTGAAGCTCGCGGTCGGCGAGTTGCGTCGGGGTCTCGACATGGTCGCCTGGATCAGCCGCTGGCTCACGGGCGAGATCCCCATCGAGGCCGCAAATGGCGACGTGGGCATGTTCGTGGAACGGCTCGAGCGGGCCGATACGCCGGTTCCGGTGACCATCGAGATCGCCCGAGGCGACCAGTTGTATGCGAAGGGTGCCCAAGTCGCCGTCGAGGTTGCCGAGCTGCTCCTTCACAACACGCGCGCGAACGTCGCCGATCCTCGCGCGACCATTCGCGTGTATCAGCAGGGCAGTGACGTCGTGATCGAAGTCGAGGACGCCGGTGAAGCAATTGCCCCTGAGCTGCGCCAAGCTGCGTTCACGCTCGAGGGGCAAAAGGCGTTGAAGGGTCGCTTGGACGGGCGCTACAGCCGATTCGTCGGGCTCTTTGCCGCGGCGGTCGTGCTCGACGGTGTCGGTGGCACCATCGAGGCGGACGGGCAGCGGGGGGCCGCAATCTTCAGGATTCTTCTTCGGGGGGCCCGGCCGACCCGCCCCCCTTCGACGTAGGGGTTGCCCGGATCTCGTTCAGGCGCTCCCGGATTCGCCGTTCGAAGCCGCGGTCGGTCGGACGGTAGTATCGGCGGTCGACGAGCTCATCGGGGAGGTAGCTTTCACCCGGGCTGAAGCCGCTTTCATCGTGGGGGTATCGATACCCTTCCCCGTAGCCCCAATCTGCCATCGCTTCGGTGGGAGCATTGCGAAGCTTCAAGGGCACGGGCAGCGCGCCGCGCTCACGCACGTCTGCCTGGGCCATCTTCCAGGCCTTGTAGCTAGCGTTGCTCTTCGGCGCGCTCGCGAGGTACGTGCAGCACTGCGCGATTGGAAACATGCCCTCCGGCATCCCGAGCCGCTGAAACGCTGCATCGGCGCTCACGGCGACTTCCAGAGCTCGAGGATCCGCATTGCCGATGTCTTCACTCGCGAAAATCAACATCCGCCGAAGTATGAACCTCGGGTCTTCGCCGGCTTCGATCATCCGCATCAACCAATAGACCGACGCATCGGGGTCGCTGCCCCGCATCGACTTGATGAACGCGCTGATCACGTTGTAGTGCTCCTCGCCAGACTTGTCATAGAGCAACGTCTGGCTCGCGAGCGCCTCCTGCACGATTGCCGCCGTGACCGCCTCGATACCCGCCGACTGTGCAAAGTCACATGCAAGCTCGAGCGCCGATAGAGCGCGCCGTGCGTCACCCTGCGCATTTTGCGAAAGTGCGGCGAGCGCCTCTTCGTGGACCGCATGGGGGGCGTTGCCGATTCCACGCTCGGTGTCCGCGAGCGCTCGCTCGAGCAGTCTGCGAAGGTCTTCGGGTCCAATCGGCTTGAGATCGAACACTCGCGTGCGCGACAGCAGCGCGGAGTTGACGGCGAACGAAGGGTTCTCCGTGGTCGCCCCGATCAGCGTGACAGTGCCGTTCTCGACGTGCGGCAGAAGGGCGTCCTGCTGCGCCTTGTTGAACCGGTGGATCTCGTCGACGAAGAGAATCGTCTTCTTCCCGTAGTAGCTCTTCTGTTCCTTTGCCGTCGCGATGATCTTGCGAAGCTCGGGCACGCCGCCGAGCACAGCGCTGAAAGGAACGAAGATCGCGTTCGTCTCGTGAGCGATGACATGTGCCAGCGTCGTCTTTCCCGTGCCGGGCGGACCCCAGAGAATCATCGAGGGAATGCGGTCGGCGCGGATGGCCCGTGCCAGAATGTGACCGTCACCGAGCAGATGCCCTTGGCCCACGACGTCCTCCAGGCGGCTCGGCCGAATCCGGTCTGCGAGTGGGGAGCTAGCTTCCGCTCGTCGCTCGAAGAGGTCCACACAGATGCTTATAGCTCAGCGGAGGATGCGGAGTCTCTTGGCACCTTCGCCCTCCGGTGCGGTTTTGCCGCCTCCGCGGTCGAAGTGCTCTCTTGCGATCCGCTCGGCTAGGGCATCGGCGATGCCGGCAAAGGCTCGTCCGGCAAGAGATGCCGGCGCAGCCTGAACGATCGGGGTGCCCTGATCGCCCCACTCGCGCACTTGGGTCTCGATCGGCACTTTCCCGAACAAGGGGGCTTCGGCGAACTCCGCGATCTTCTCGCCGCCACCGCTCCCGAAGAGCTCATGCCTCACTCCGGCGCTATCGATGAAATGGCTCATGTTTTCGACGACCCCCAGGATCGGCACGTTCAGCTTTTGGCACATCGAAACCGACTTGTACACGTCCTGAAGCGCCACTTCCTGGGGGGTCGTCACGATGATTGCTCCGGTGAGTCGTAGCTTCTGCGCCAGCGTGAGGGCCACGTCACCCGTGCCGGGCGGTGTGTCGATGATGAGATAGTCGAGCCCGCCCCAATCCACGTCGGAAACGAACTGTTGGAGCGCGCCGTGGAGCATCGGGCCGCGCCAAACGACGGCCTGTTTCGGATCTTCCAGAAGGAAGCCGATGCTCATGACCTTGATGCCGAATCGCTGCAGGGGCTGAATCCGCTTGCCATCCTTGGAAGTCGGGTGTCCCTCGATGCCCAGCATCGTCGGCAAGGACGGGCCGTAGATGTCTGCGTCGAGCAGGCCGACGCGTGTACCGAGACGCCGAAGAGCGAGCGCGAGATTCGTCGCAACGGTGCTCTTGCCGACGCCTCCTTTGCCGCTCATCACGAGGATCACGTTTCGGACGTCGGGGATCGGATCGGTGCTGGTCGCCTCACGCGTCGGGACATTCACCTCGAAATCGACCTCCACGAACTCGACGCCCAGTGGCGCGAGAGCCGCGTCGACCCGTTTGCGGACCGTTTCCCGCACTTCTTCGGACGGAGAGCTGACGCGAATCTTCGCTGAGACGCGGCGATTCTCGAGACTCGCATGGACGAGCGTTCCGAGCGTGCCGAGGGTCTTGCAAAAGATCGGATCTTCGATGTTGCGAAGGGCTTCTGTCACTGCATCGAGCGTTAGCGACCCCATCGAAACCTCCACGATCTCTTCAACCGCATGGATTTAGAGCGGCGATTTCGCGTCGTCAAGGTGGGCAAACTTCGGATTGTTGGCGAGGCGCGGTTATGCTCCGGCCGTGAGCGTTCGGGAGAGACGTCTGGCACTGCCACTTGCGATCTTCGTGATGTGCGCAGGCACCTATTGCGCGACCTCTGCAGGGCGCCTCCTCCGACCTTCGTCGAACAACCACTACGTGCACCTGGCCTACTCATGGCTGCACGGTCGGCTCGATGCTGGGGGCAGCCCGCCGGGAACCAACGATTGGGCCTGCTTCGACACGGTGACTCGCGGGCCTTGTCCACCGGGTCGACATTCCTTCTCGGGGCCCGACGCTGAACGCTACCTCTGGTACGTCGCGTTTCCACCCCTGCCGGCCGTGCTCCTTCTCCCGGTGGTTGCGGTTTTCGGTATCGACACCCTGGACGTGTTGTTTTGGGCGATCGTTGCGGCTTTCGCACCAGCGCTGCTGTTCGTCGTCTTGCGCTTCTTGAGGGAATCCGGACAAAGCGGGCGCACCCAGCGGGACGATCTGACCATCACGGCTCTTTTTGCCGTTGGATCGGTCTACTACTTCGTCGCCGTCCAAGGGTCCGTTTGGTTCGCCGCACACGTGACCGCCGCAGCGTGCATTTGCCTCTATCTCTTGTTCGCTCTCGGGGCACGCCGTCCGGGTGCAGCGGGTCTCGCCCTAGGCCTAGCGTTCCTGTGCCGTCCGGCCACCTCGTTTCTCGGGGCGTTCTTCTTGATTGAAGCCTTCACGGCGGCACGGGCGGAAGGACGGGTCAATCCGGGCTCGGCACGTCGATTCTTGCGCACTGTGGCGATGTTCTCCTTGCCACTCGCTGCGACCGTAGTGCTCACCATGTGGTACAACGCAGCCCGCTTCGATCATCCGTTCGAGTTCGGGTACCGCTTTCTTCAGATCCGCTGGCGCTCGAGGATCGAAACATGGGGTCTCTTCAGCGCACACTATCTGCCGCGGAATCTGGCGGTTTTCTTCCTTTCCCTGCCTTGGCTCGTGCCGGCCAACCCCTTCGTTCGAATCACGCGCCATGGGCTGGCGCTCTGGTTCACGACCCCGAACCTGTTGTGGAGCCTTTGGCCAAAGACGTTCGACCGGACCATCATCGCGCTTTGGGCGGCGGTTTTGCCGACGGCGATCTGCACGCTGCTCTACCAGAACACCGGCTGGATCCAGTTTGGCTATCGATTCTCGCTCGATTACTTGCCGCTACTGTTGGTGATCGTCGCCCTGGGCAGACGGCGATTTGGCGTCGCATTCATGAGCTGCGTCGCTTTTTCAATCGTGGTCAATTCGTTCGGCGCCGTGACCTTCGACCGCTATCACCAGTTTTACGATACCGACCCCACCCAGCAGGTCGTCTTTCAACCGGATTGAGCCGCCTCGTTCAGCAATTGCTCTGCAAGCGGACTGGCGGGGCCTCGGGGTCTGATGACGCGCTCGAGGCCCGCTCGCCCAGCTTCTCGCTGCAAGGATTTCAGCTCCTCCAAGGCGGCCTCCGTATCGCCTCGCTGCGCGAGGATGTGCGCATGAACTAGGCGATGAGACGCGCGCAGTGATGGATCGTCGTCCGCATCCTGTCCGCCGAGGTGTGCGAGCGCTCGTTCGGATTGTCCGCTCACCGCCATCAAGAGAGCTTCCATCGCCACGAGCCACACTTCGATCGCGCCTTCCGTGGGTCGTTCGATTTCGTCGATTGCCCTCTGCGCCGCATCTACGTCATCGAAGTGAAGCTCGCAGGTCGCAAGCGCCTGGTTTCGAAGCACCGCCTGCGGCTCGGACAGCGTCTGGGCATCCAGGCTGCGTAGTCGCTCTCGTGCCTTCGTCCACATGCCCGCCTGCGTCAACGGTCCAGTCGCCATGAGGACCAACGCGATGTAGCGCCGTTCGTTTTGGCGGCGCTCCCGATCGAGAAGCCGGTCGAGCGCCGCAGCCGCCGCGGGCTGCGCGTCATGCTCCCGGAGCCGATGGCACAGAATCGAGAGTCCTCTCACTTGCCGTAGCCTCCGCGCCGAGACGAACATCAAGAGCAGACCCACGAACGCCCCGATCAAACCTGCGGTTCGATTGATCTGAGCCTCGGGCATCGGTGTGGCTCGAAGCGCGAAGAGGGCGGTGACTCCGATGGCCATTACGGTGAGCGCGGACCCGGCGAACGATCGCAACACGGTTGCAATGGAGAGCAGGCCGAACGGAACCCCCCAAATCCAGCTCCGAACGACCGGCGCTGCCAATCCCACGAGCAGGGCCGCGACGAGGACCAGAGCCATTCCTACGGACTGCTATCGTCGCGGTAGGCGTAGTAGTGCTTCAACACACGCCGTACGTAGCGTTGCGTCTCTCGGTAGGGAGGAATTCCGTTGTGCTTCTCGATTGCGCCTTCCCCGGCGTTGTATGCGGCGACCGTCAATATCAAGTCGCCTTTGAACCGATTGGCCAGAATCCGAAGATATCGCGCGCCGCCGAGGATGTTCTGGCGCTCGTCGAAGGGGTCATCCACTCCCATGGACTGAGCGGTCTTGGGCATGAGCTGCATCAGGCCCATCGCTCCCGCACTACTCACCACGGTCGGATTGAAACCGCTTTCTACTCGCATGACGGCGCGAATGAATGAGTGAGGGAGCTGGTACAGTCTTGCCGCTTCGTCGATCAGCGTGTCGTAGCGACTGTGAGCCACGGGGCCATTGGAGCTTCCGCCACTGCCGGTCTTGATCGCAGAGCCCGTCTTGCTGTGGCTCGTCGCATGCTTCGACTTCTTGCTGCCGCGCACGACGAGCTCGCACCGATGACCGGTCTCCCTGATGTTGGTGTAGTGGTGCACCCCGTCCGCGCGCTTGCATCGGTAGATGTCCGCGCTCGCAGCGTTGGCGGTGCCCACGATCAGGCCAACCAAGCCCATTGTCGTAAACAGCCACCGACTCATCATCGAGCAGTCTATCCCCGACCGCGAGGACACGCCAAAATGCGCCTGTTACGGTTGCGCCCACCCCGGTTCTGCGCAGAATGAGGCCTCCGATGGAAAGCTCGAGCTTTTTCGAAGGTCCCGAAAAGAAGCTGGAGGTGGTGGTCACTCCCGGCTTCCCGGCCTTGCGATCCTTTGGGGAGGGGGCGTGGGTAGGAATCGTCGAAGCCGCGGGGGCGAGAGTTCTCTCCACCCTGCGAAGCGAGCGATGCGATGCATATCTCCTTTCCGAGTCGAGCCTCTTCGTCTTCGACGACCGGTTCGTTCTCATCACGTGCGGCCGAACGACGTTGGTGGAGGCGCTCCCACAGATTCTCGAAGTGATCCCCCGAGCAGCAATCGCCTTCCTGGTCTACGAGCGTAAGAGCGAGCACTTTCCCGAGCATCAACCGACCACGTTCCGAGAAGACGCTCTTCGGTTGCAGAGGACGTTCGGGGGCCGAACCCTCCGCTTTGGCAACGAGCAGGGGCGATGCGTCGAGATGTTTCACACGATCGCGCCCTCCGCGCCGGGCAGAAGGCGCCCCACGCTCGAGGTGCTGATGCACGAGATCGACGTCGAAGTCGCCGATCACTTCGCCTCCGGCCGCGTTCCCAGAGACACCTCGCTCGTGGCTTCGTTGGGCATCGACGCCGTGTTTCCCGGATTCACCACCTCAGAACATGTCTTCAAACCGGCTGGATATTCCCTGAATGCGTTGAAGGGTGAGGAATACTACACCGTTCACGTCACCCCGGAGGAGACGGGGAGTTACGCGAGCTTCGAGACCAATCACCGGCTCGGCGACCACCTGGCTTCTTTGGTCGGGTCGATCGTAGAAATCTTTCGACCCCGAGGTTTCGACGTCATCACGTTCGTGACCCAGGTGGAGCCCGACCTACCCGTGCGCGGCTATCGGCTCGCAGAGCACGTCGTTCACGACATCGGCTCCCATCGAGTCGGTTATTTCCAGTACCTCGCTCGCCCGCGGGAGCCGCGTACGGCGCGCGAAGTCGAGCTTTAGGTCCCTGCGAAAACCTCCTGCAAGACCGCCGCGCCACCTGTTAGACTCCGTCGTCTATGCGAGCGGTATGCGACTACCTGGTGCTGGGAAGTGGAGTAGCAGGGTTGAGCTTCGCGCTCGAGGCGGCGCGCCACGGCCAGGTGATGATGGTCACGAAACGAAGCCGCACTGATTCCGCAACCAACTGGGCGCAGGGCGGAATCGCCGCAGTTCTCGATCCGACCGATTCGTTTGAAGCTCACGTCGACGACACGATGAGCACCGGCGGAGGGCTTTCGCATCGTGAAATCGTCGAGATGGTGGTTCGCGATGGACCCAGCCGAATCCGCGAGCTGATGGAGCTCGGGGCTCGGTTCAGCCAGAGTGACGAGGGCCGCTCGCTCGATCTCACGAGAGAGGGCGGCCACAGCGCGCGACGTGTCGTGCATGCTGGTGACATCACCGGGGAGGAAGTTCAACGGGTCCTTCTTCAAGCGGCCGCAGCGTCCCCCAACATCGAAATCGCGGAGGACCACATGGCGATCGATCTGGTCGAGGCGTCGAAGTTCGGGAGGCCACCGCGAGTGTTGGGCGCCTATGTTCTCGACGAGACGACCGGTGAGGTCAAGACTTATCTTGGTCGCGCGACCGTCCTTGCCACTGGGGGAGCGGGCAAAGTCTACTTGTATACCTCGAATCCCGACGTTGCGACCGGTGATGGCGTCGCGATGGCATATCGAGCCGGCGCCGAGCTGGCAAACATGGAGTTTTTTCAGTTTCACCCTACGTGCCTGTTCAATCCCGAGGCCAAGAGCTTCTTGATTAGCGAAGCGTTACGCGGCGAGGGAGGCGTGCTTCGTCTTCGAAATGGCGAAGCGTTCATGAAGTCGCATCATGAAATGGGAGATCTCGCACCTCGCGACGTGGTCGCACGCGCGATCGACTACGAGATGAAACGCCGAGGCGACGACTGCGTTTACCTCGACATGACCCACGAGCCTGCTGCCTTCATTCGACAGAGGTTCCCGAACATTCACGCACGATGCCTTCAGCTCGGTATCGACATGACCAAGGACCCCATCCCGGTCGTGCCCGCCGCGCACTACATGTGCGGTGGTGTCGTGGTCGACGACGTGGGTCGGGCCACACTCCCGGGCCTGTGGGCCGTCGGCGAGGTGACCTGCAGCGGCCTCCACGGCGCCAATCGCCTCGCGTCCAACTCCCTCCTCGAAGGGCTGGTGTACGGCCACCGGTCGGCGATTGCCGCTCGAGAATCACTCGACTCGATACCGGACGCGGCGCTCTTGGATGTTCCCGACTGGGATGTCGGCGAGGCCGTACCGAGCGACGAAGCGGTGGTGGTATCTCAGAACTGGGACGAGCTCCGGCGCTTCATGTGGAACTACGTCGGCATCGTTCGCACCGATCGCCGCCTGCGCCGGGCGGCGCGACGCATCGCGATGCTGCAAGACGAGATTCGGGAGTACTATTGGGCGCATCTGGTGAATCGCGACATGTTGGAGCTCCGGAACATCGCTGACGTGGCGGAGCTGATCATCCGTTGCGCAGGTGCGCGCAAAGAAAGTCGTGGGCTACATTACAATCTCGATTACCCCCATTCGGGCGAAGAGTGGCGCGGCGACACGCACATCTCGAGAGACGCCGCTCCCTATATCGCGCACGAATGAGCATCTGCTTTTGCGCGTTGCTACGTTGTAGGAGCGCACCCTGAGTGCGTTCTTGCTTTCGGGGGAGAGATGCGTTTCCTTCTTATCGCGGCACTTTCACTTTCTACCATGACGTTCGGCGCGGGCGTGCGCGCGCAGGATGCGGAACAAGATCACGGACCGATTGCCGAGGCGAAAGAAGCTTTCGCCTCTGGCACCAGGGCCTATGCGGATGGAGATTTCGAAACCGCGCTCGCGAGCTTCAAGCGGGCGTACGAGCTCACCGAGAGCCCCGACCTCCTGTACAACATCGCCACCGTCTCCGATCGCATGCGGCGTGACGAAGAGGCTCTCAAAGCATACGAGGGTTACCTCGAAGCGAGGCCGCAGTCGGCGGATCGAGAGCACGTAGAAGGCCGGATCGACGTCCTTCGCAAGTCGATCGAGGAGCATAGGCGCGCAGAGCTCGACGCCGAGATCGAGGCGAAAAGAGCTGCGACCGAGGCTGCGGCGCGAGTCAGAGCGGAACGGCCTCTCACCCAATACGTAGGCCCCGGGCCGGGCCCTTGGATCACCATCGGTACTGGGGGCGCTGCCCTTCTCACTGGAGCGGTGTTCGTCGGTCTAGGCCAGCGCGACCAAAAGAAGGTCGAGAGCGCGCCTCCCGGGTCGAGTTACTCCGCCGTTCAAGAGATGGCGGACCGTGGACCCCGGCGCACCAAGACTGGGATCGCGCTGATGAGCGTCGGCACAGTCGGCGTCATCGGTGGAATCATCTGGCAGCTCACCGGCGGTCACGAGGAGAAGATGCCCGAAGTCAGCATCGGACCAGCTGGAATTTCGGTGAAAGGAACGTTCTGATGCGCCT
Source organism: uncultured delta proteobacterium (assembly GCA_963792825.1). Lineage (GTDB taxonomy): Bacteria > Myxococcota_A > Polyangia > Polyangiales > Houyiibacteriaceae > SG8-38. The sequence goes on from CAWBXS010000002.1 coordinate 1,773,289, forward strand.
ACGCTTCGTGCTCACGCTTGCTTTCGTGGTTCTCGGCGGCTGCGAGATCGCGATCCCGAACGGTCTGTTTGGGTGTGGCCAGCCCTCCGACTGCCCATCGGGTTACTTCTGCTGGAGCAGCGATAGTCGTTGCTACGACGCGAAAGAGCCGGACTGCGTTCCAAAGAGCTGCGAGCAGGTGATCAGCGAGTTTGCGTCACTCGGAATCGTCATCGAGTGCGGCTCACTGCCTGACGGCTGTGAAGGGTCGATCGATTGCGGTGGCTGTCCCGCTGGAAGCGTCTGTGGCGCGAATGGGGACAATTTCTCTTGTGGATGCGAGGAGAACACCTGCGGCAACTATGGCGGCGGCGCCGAGTGCGGCGTCATTCCGACCCGATGCGGCGGCCAGGAAGAAGCGATCTTCTGCGGCGCCTGTCTGGGCGAATTCGTCTGCTCGGACAACAAGTGTATCTGTCCGGTTGGCGCCAATTGCGATGCTGACTGTGCAAAACGATGTGGCACGGGAGAGGTTTGCGTCAACGGCGAGTGCTGTAGGCCGACCTATCCTTGCACCACCAATGAATGCTCGCCTCCTGGCGGGCTTCCCGATGGTTGTGGTGGCGTCGCGCAGTGCCCCGCGTGTGCCAACGGCGAGGATTGCCTTCTCTCCGACAATCTCGTGTACGAGTGCGTGGGAGACTGCACGTGCAAGGCGCAGAACATCGAATGCGGTAACGCGACGATCTGCGGCACGCCGAAGCTCTGTGGCACCTGTGCGGCGAACGGGTTCGGACCAGGATACCGCTGCGAAGCCGGGCAGTGCGTCTGTGAGGACCAGTACGAGCCCAACGATTCTTTCGATGACTTCGCCCTCGTTTGCGGCGACGGCATGACCCCGAGCTGCGCGCAGGAGGCTTGGAGCATCGACCTCCAGGCGACGCTGCACAGCGACAAGGATGCAGACTACTACGCCCTTCGAGTGCTCGATGCCCGCACGGCGATTTTCGCCCAGGCCTACGGTGGCTCGAGCGATCGCATGCTCTACATGACCTATCGATGCCCGGACGGGCTCGACGGCTTGGACAAGTGCTCCGGTTCGAAGGAGACGATTCAAGGCATCGAGTTCTGCGTCGTGGAGGGGGATGTGATCGGCATCGAACGAAAGTGCAATGAAAATTACAGCGCGAGCGTCGGAACGGTCCTGGTCGGGGTCGAATCCAGTGCGTTCCGGGGTGACTGCGATCCCTACGGGCTGAAGGTCTTCGCCACCTTCCAGACCGAGCCGCCAATCGCGCTCTAGAATGCCTGGCTGTCCTACAAAGCCCCGTCTTTGCCGATCGAATTGACTCTTAGGCCCGTCGCGGATAAGAGGCTCCGCGAGTATGAGCCAATACCTGTTCACCTCCGAGTCCGTGACCGAGGGTCACCCGGACAAAATCTGCGACAAGATAAGCGATTCGCTTCTCGACGCCTACCTCGACCAAGATCCGAAGTCGCGCGTGGCGATCGAGACGATGGTCAAGACCGGTTTCGTCGTTTGCGCGGGCGAAGTGACCTCGAAAGCGATCATCGAGATCCCGAAGGTCGCACGCAAGGCGATCGCCGAGATCGGTTATACCGACTCCTCGATGGGGTTCGACGCTGAGACTTGTGGCATTCTCGCCGCGGTCGAGCAGCAGTCTCCAGACATCGCGCGCGGCGTGGATTCGAGCGCGAGCAAGGAGCAGGGCGCTGGCGATCAGGGCCTGATGTTTGGATACGCCGTCGACGAAACCGCACAGCTGATGCCGATGCCGATCGATCTGTCGCACAAATTGGCGCGACGTCTCGCGCAAGTCCGCAAGAAGAACATCATCGAGGGCCTCCGTCCCGACGGCAAGACACAGGTCACGGTCGAGTACGAAGACGGCAAGCCCAAGCGTTTCGATGCGATCGTCGTATCGACGCAGCATGCGGAGGGCCTCAAGCAGCGGGTGCTCCGAGATGCGATCATCGAGGAGGTCATCAAGCCGACGCTTTCGGCCAAGATGATCGACAAGAAGACGAAAATTCACATCAACCCGACCGGCCGCTTCGTCGTGGGCGGCCCGTATGGCGATGCTGGCCTGACGGGCCGCAAGATCATCGTCGACACGTACGGCGGCATGGGCCGGCACGGCGGCGGCGCTTTCAGCGGAAAAGACCCCTCCAAAGTCGATCGGAGCGCTGCCTATTTCGCGCGATACGTGGCCAAGAACATCGTCGCATCGAAGGCAGCCTCACGCTGTGAGGTGCAGGTAGCTTATGCAATCGGGGTCGCGAGGCCCATGGGCGTCTACGTGACGACGTTCGGCACGGGGGTCGCGCCCGACGAGAAGATCAGCAAGGTGGTCTCCCGGATGTTCGATTTTCGCCCAGCGTCGATCGTCGACACCCTCGACCTTCTCCGACCGATATACGCACCCACCGCAGCCTACGGGCATTTCGGTCGCACCGAGAAGACCTTCACTTGGGAGCGCACCGACCGCGCTGACGAGCTCAGCAAGGAGCTCCTGGCGAAGCGCGGGCGTTAGGACCCGGCCGACTGTGGCGCTACACTCGTCTCAGCATGCGTGAGCCACCGCTTTCGACGCTGTTCGGTTGGGGCCGGCACTCGGCACCTGGGCGCGAGCGTGTTGGTGAAGATCTCGAGCGAATGAGCGCTGACGCCCATCTGTCGCGGGGCCTCGGCCGCTCCTACGGCGATGCTTCCTTACCTCCTGGCGATCAGCCAGACGTGTTGAACACCCGTTTCGCCGACCGGATCTTGGGATTCGAAGAGGAAACGGCGCTGTTCCGTGCCGAGTCAGGGCTCGCGCTGTCCGAGCTCAACCGCCTGCTGATGCCTCGCGGCTACTTCACACCCGTCTCCCCTGGCACGAAGTTCGTGACCCTCGGCGGAATGGTTGCGGCCGACGTTCACGGAAAAAATCAGCACAAGGACGGAAACTTCGGCCACCACGTCACCTCGCTCAAGATGCGCGTTGCGGATGGTCGCGTGCTCGAGTGCTCGCCAGAGCAACACGAGGACCTCTTTCGAGCGACGATTGGAGGGATGGGCTTGACGGGCCACATCCTCGAGGTCGAGCTCGCAATGCACCGAATCCCTTCGCAGTGGATTTGGCAAGAGAGCCGGCGCATTCACGACATCGACGAGTTTCAAGAAGCACTCGAGGCTGCTGCGCCCGAGTGGCCGTACACCATGGGGTGGATCGACGGTCTGGCGCGAGGCAGGAACATGGGACGCGGGATTCTCATGACTGGCCAGTGGGCCGACGCGGCACGAGCTCCGGTCCGGCCGCCTAGAGAGCGATTTCGTCCGGCGCTGCGTTTCGATTGGCCGTCTTGGGTTCTCAACCCCGTCACGATCCGACTTTTCAACGAGCTTTACTATCGAAAGCAATGGCGTCTTCGCTCGAGCGGAATCGTCGACCACGAGTCGTTCTACTATCCGCTCGACGCGATTCGTTCGTGGAACCGGATGTACGGACGGCGTGGGTTCACGCAGTATCAATGCGTGGTGCCGCGAGAAGCGGGGCGGGGCTCCGCACGGCGCGTGCTCGAGGTCCTCACCGCACGCGGAGGAGCTTCGTTTCTCTGCGTCATCAAAGATTTCGGCCGCGAGAGCCGGGGACTTCTCTCTTTTCCCCGTCCGGGCATCACGCTGGCTCTCGACATCGCGGTGCGAGACGACACGCAACAGCTGGTCGATGCCCTGAACGAGCAGGTGCTGGACGAAGGGGGCCGCATCTACCTGGCCAAAGACTCGTTCACACGCCGCGAGCACTTCGAGGCCATGGAGGGACCTCGCCTAGACGAATTCAGGGCGGTTCGAGATCGTTGGGATCCGAACCGTAGATTCCGAAGCGCGCAGTCCGTGCGCCTGCTGGGAGACTGAGATGAAAGTCGCGTTTCTCGGTGCGACCAAGGGGATGGGGCGGGCGCTGGCGCGCTCGATGGCGGAGCGCGGCGACACGGTTTGTCTGCTCGGCCGAAACACAGCCGACCTCGAGCGAAGTGCCGCCGACCTGAGCGTGCGAGGCGCAACGGGATCCGTGCATTGCGTGGCCTGCGATCTCGAGAGCCCGGAGACGTTCGCGCCCGCAATCGACGCTGCCCGATCAGCTCTCGGCGGCATCGATGCGGTGATAGTGACCGCTGGCATCTTCGCCACCCAAGAGGAGCTCGAGGCCGATCCTGCACTTGCTGAACGTCTGCTTCGAGTCGACTTCACCAACACCGTGTTGTTCTGCGAGGCGGCAAAGAACGTCTTGCTGGAAGAGCGCGGCGGTACTTTGTGCGTCTTCAGCTCCGTTGCGGGAGAACGAGGGCGCAAACCGGTGATCATTTATGGTGCGGCAAAGGCAGGCCTGACCCAGTACCTCGAGGGTCTGGACCACAAGCACCGCGCAGAAGGCTTGCACGTCGTCACGGTCAAACCTGGTTTCGTCAAGACGAGCATGACCGCTGATCTAAAGCCTCCGGCGTTTGCTGGGGAGCCGGAGGCTGTTGCGAAGCGCGTGCTTCGCGCAATCGACCGAGGCAAGCCCGTCGTCTACGCACCTGCCATCTGGCGCTTCATCATGGCAGTGATCCGAGCACTTCCGCGCGCGATCATGCGCCGTATCAACTTCTGACCACCGGTGCAGCGCGCGACTGGATCCCCGGAGGACGTTTCGGGACGGACGTGCTCGCGAGCGGTGCTCACGATTCGGCGGAGGACTCGATGAATCGGCGAATGTCGGGCCTCGTTGCTCGATATGCAGCTGCAACGTGAAGGGCAGCGCTCAAGGTTCCAAAGAGAATGACGCCGCCAATGACCTCCGGAAGCCCTCCACCTGGCTCTTCGACTGGCAGCGGTGCAAAGGCCGCTTTGAGATGCGCGACCAGCGATGCCGTATAGGCGATGATCCACAGCAGCTTGGCGACCACCGCCTGCTTGATCCACCACTGCGCGATTCTGCGTCGCCAGCTCAACATGAAGCTCCCGATCAACACCAACGCGGAGACGACGACATTGGCCGCTGCCATCGGTCGGCGATAGGGGTTGGTGATCTGCGCTTCGAACAGCTGTACCTGAGCCTCCGAGTCGAAGAGGTCACGACCGTCCTGGGCGCCTGGAACCAGCGCGAAGTCATAGCCCCCGCGGAGGACCCCGGCTATCCCCAGCATCGTCAAGAGCGTCGATGTGAGGAGTATGGCTACGATCACCCTTTTGTCATTGGATTCGTCTGCCATTTACCGGTTGTCTCGTTGTACCCTGGGCGGCGAAGGTGATCGACCCCAAACCTCGCAATTCATGATGGGCTCGCAATCCAGTCGCTCCAGCGTATTTGCGGATTCTCACGAGCGGGATGATTTCACCGCCGATCGCATCCGGTGGTTGATCACGCTGCGATGGATCGCCATGGCTGGCGTGTTGGTGGCGACGTGCTTCGTGCTCGCAGGCTACTTCCCGGGCGTTGCATGGCCGGTGTTGGTGGTCGTCGTCATCGCAGGAAGCGCCTACAATCTCCTGCTTCTCAGACGAGCTCCCGGCCCGAGCACAGGCAAGCGAGCTGCGGTGTCTCAAGCGCTCGTCGACCTCGTGATGCTCACCGTCGTTTTGTGGGCTGCAGGGGGGATTTCCTCACCATTCATCGGTTTCTATGTCTTTCACGTGGCACTCATTGGAATCCTGGGAGGGCCTGCGGCGACTTATGTGGCGACCGGCGCCGCCTTCGCAGGTGCGGGCTTTCTCGCGCTGACCGAATCGGTGCCTGCGTTGCGGATCGGCGCTTGGGATCCGCAAGCGCCTTGGGATATCATCGGAGATGCGGCGGCCTTCACGACGACCGTCGGTGCGGCCGCTTACGTCGTCCTCCACGCTGTTCGTGAGCTTCGCGATCGGGAGCGAGCGCTTGGTAGGGCGCGCGATCAAGCCGAGCTCGAGTACCAAGTCCTCTCCAACACCTTGGACGAGTTGGAGGCAGGCTTGGAGCTCGTCTCACCGAACGGCAGCGTCGAGTGGCGCAACCGCTTGGCCGAAGAGCTCGCACCCGGCCCCGATGATGCGGGAACCTGGCAATGTCCGGTCGCGGCACGCGGCTGTGAGACCCAGCCTGCGGGCCTTTGTCCCGTCTGGCGAGCCCGGGACGACGGCGCTACAGCGCGATGCCGCTTCGCCATCGATGAGCGGTGGTACGAGATGCTTTCCTTTCCTTTGGCGTCCGGGGAAGACGAGCCGCCGCGAGTCATGAACCTATACGTCGACCGCACGAAGATCCTCTCGACCGAGCGTCAACTGCTTCACGCTGAGCGCTTGGCGAGCCTTGGTCGCGTTGCACAGGGCGTCGCGCACGAGCTCAATACGCCGCTCGCGACGATTCGAACGCTGGCGGCTGACATGCGCGAGGCGATTCGTTCGCTCGGTGGCGATGAAGCTCTCCAGTCGGACCTCGCAGAATCGGCAGCCCTCATACGCGATGAGACGGGGCGCCTCGGGCGCATCACTCACTCGCTCTTGACGGGGGAAGCTCTTCCACGTCTCAGGTTGGATTCATCCGCGCCGTTGCGACCCATCGTCGAGCGCGCAGGCGCTCTCGTGTTCGCCGGCGCGCGCGAGGGCCGGGCCGAGCTCGACATCAGCGACACCGTAGAAGGGTTGATCGTCATGGCCGATCCCGACCGACTGCTCCAAGTCCTGGTCAATCTCCTTCAAAACGCGAGCGATGCGAATCGGGAGGCCGGTGGCAAGCGAGTCTGGCTGTCGGCGGCGCGGATCGGATCTGCGGTCGAAATCATCGTTGAGGACGAAGGAACCGGAATCGACCCCGAGATCGAAGGACGTCTCTTCGAGCCGTTCGCGACCACGAAGCCTCCAGGGGAGGGAACCGGGCTCGGCTTGTATGCGTCGTACATGCTCGTTCAGACCATGGGCGGTGATTTGACGATCGAGAACCGGGATCAGGGCGGCGCCTGCGCACGCGTGCGGCTGCCCGCCGGAACGCCAACGCTTGCAAAAGAGCCCGAGGTGCATCACCGTGCCCGCTGATCATGCACGGTAGCGTCCTCATCATCGACGATGATGCGGCTTTTCGTTTCGCAATGGCAAAGGCCCTGCGGCGCGGCGGATATGCCGTAGCGGAAGCGAGCAGCGGCGAAGAGGCGCTCGAGGTGCTCTGCAACAGCGAGCCACCCGATATCGCGCTCCTCGATTTGAAGATGAAGGGTATGGGGGGGCTCGAGGTCTTGCGACGTTGCCGGCCGGTACGCACCAATATCATCGTCTTGACGGGACACGGCACCGTAAAGGCTGCGGTCGAGGCGATGAAGCTCGGCGCGTACTCCTTTCTCGAGAAGCCCGTCGATGCCGACATGCTGAGGCCGTTACTCCGCCAAGCATTGGTGGAGAAAGGGGGCATCGTTCCGGACGCGCCGTCTCAAGCTGCTCCACTGATAGGAGTGAGCTCCGTCATCGACGAAGTCCGAAGCTTCATTCGCACCGTCGCACCCACCGATGAAACGGTGCTCATTTTTGGTGAAACCGGGACCGGCAAAGAGGTCGTCGCGCGTCAGATTCATGCACAGAGCAATCGTGCCACAGGCCCCTTCGTCGCGATGAACGCGGCGTGCGTTCCGCGCGAGCTTTTCGAGAGCGAGCTCTTTGGGCACAAGCGCGGAGCTTTTACCGGTGCACACGACGATCGGGCAGGGCTCTTTCGAGAGGCAGATGGCGGCACCCTGTTCATCGATGAGTTGGCCGAGCTACCCTTGGAGAGCCAAGCGAAGCTTCTTCGAGCAATCGAAACCAAGAAGATCCGTCCGATCGGCGAGTCTCGGGAGATCGATGTCGACGCAAGGATCGTGACGGCAAGCAATCGGGACCTCCGAGCCGAAACCCAAGCCGGAAGGTTCCGGGAGGATCTCTATTTTCGCCTGCAGGTGTTCCCGGTGATGATCCGCCCCCTTCGCGAGCGCCCTGAAGACATCGAGCCGCTTGCGATACACCTTCTTGCGCGTCTCGGAAAGGCGAATCTCAAGCTCGACTCGGAGTCCTTGGAAGCACTTCGGGATTACGATTGGCCTGGCAACGTGCGGGAGCTGCTCAATGTCCTTCGCCGGGCCTCTCTCTTCGCCATCTCGGACACGCTCGAAGCGGACCTGGTGAGCCGTATGATTGCGGCCAGCATCTTCGGTAACGCCGGTACCCGCGCACCACAGATTGGGCCTGGGGAGGGGGGGAGCTCCAACCTGGCTGCCGTCGAGCGCGACCACATCGAACGGGTGTTACGGGAGATGGACGGCAACATCACGCGGGCAGCCGCGGCCCTGGGCATCGACCGACGGACTCTCCAACGCAAGCTGCGATCCTACGGGATCGAAGCCCAGTAGCCCACCCTCGAGGGCGTCTCTCGTCATCCGAAACGCCCGAGGACGGCGCGTAGGGTAGCGTGAGGAGCCGGCGGAGCGGGTCCCGTTCGCGAGCACGCCCGTCGCGAGCCGTGCTCCGAGGATGGAGTTGCTACAGTGTCAGTGCCAGCGAACCCCCGTGGTCGGCGGGCGCGGCGGGTTTACGGGGTGCTGCGAGGAACGGTGGTGCTAGCGTCACTTGGTCGAGACTAGAGCATGACGGTCCTTTTCAGTTACGCTTTTCGTCCGCTTTTCCTTATCGCGACGCTTTACGCGATCGCGGTGATCCCTCTTTGGGTGTTGGCTTGGCTTGGGTATGTACCGGTGCCGAGCTCCCTCGGAACGCCTACGTCTTGGCACGCCCACGAGATGATCCACGGATTCGCCGCAGCGGCGATAGGCGGGTTCGCCCTGACCGCCGTCGCGACCTGGACGAACCGTCCACCGGTTTCGGGCGCTCCTCTCATGATTCTCAGCGCCCTTTGGGTCGTCGCCCGGGTGATTTTTGCAATCCCGTCCTCGAGCGTGCCGCTTGCCGGTGTCGTTGCAGACCTGGCGTACGGCACGCTCCTATTCGTACTGATGAGCCGTGAGGTCGTCGGCGCACACAGTCGGCGCAACTACAAAGTGCTCTTGATCCTCGGCTCGCTGCCGATCACCAACGGTCTCTTCTTCTGGGCCTTGAACCAAAGCGCAGGATGGACCACGACAGCGCTTTTTTCCGCCCTTTGGTTGGTCGTGTTCCTCGTCAACTTGATCGGCGGCCGCATCATTCCCGTCTTCACTCGCAATTGGCTGAAACGTTTTTTCACGGGGCAACAGAGCGAAGAGATGTCCCCACCCACCTTCGATCGCTTCGATCGGTTCGCGACGGCGTTCATGATCGCCTTCGCGCTGTTGCACCTCGATGGGGGCTCGCCGAGATGGACTGCCGCCATCGGTTTGATCACCAGCATCCTGTTTTTCATCCGGCTAGGCCGCTGGCGAGGAATTCATGCCCGTGCCGAGCCCCTCGTCTGGGTGTTGCACCTCGCTTTTGCATGGCTTCCAGTGGGCTTTCTGCTTCTGGCAGCCGCGGAGGTCGGAGTGCTCGCCCGCACCGCTGGCACCCATGCGCTGACGAGCGGCGCGATCAGCACCATGATCGTCGCCGTCGCCAGCCGCGCCGCCTTGGGCCACACGAATCGACCGTTGGAGAGCCATCTGGTGCTCACCGCTGCCTTCGTGCTCATCACGCTTGCAGCGGTTTGCCGAGTGGCAGCGACACTCGGCCCTGGCGCACGGCCTCTGCTCGCGTTCTCGGCCCTCGCATGGTGCGCAGGATTCGTCTGCTTCGCGTGGCGCTACCTCCCAATTCTGACGCAACCCCGGTTGCAAGCGCCCGGGTCGCTACGGACGCTGTAGACAGTGACAGCGTCAGCCAGCGAAGCCCCGTGGACGGTGTAACGCGGCGGCTTTGCAGGGGTCAGCTGCCGTGTTCCGGGAGGACGACGGTGAATGCCGTTTGTCCCGGCCGCGACTCCACGTCGATGCGGCCGCCGTGCTCCCTCACGATCCGCTGAGCGATGGCCAGCCCTAGCCCGGTCCCGCCTCGTTTTCGCGTGTAGTACGGCTCGAAGATCGCCTCCACCTGTTCGGCCGGGATGCCGGCACCGTTGTCCTGCACTCGGATGAACAGGGTGCTGGCTTCCTTCGCGAGGCTCAGCGTCACCACGCCGCCACCTCGAGGATGCGCATCTGCGGCGGCATCGCACGCGTTCTGCAGGAGGTTGTGTAGGACCTGGGTGATCTGATCGGCGTCGACCAATGCCTCGACCGGTCTCGTGGGAATGGAAGCGGTGACCGCGACCTCACCCTTGGCGTGCAGGGAAGCGGCCTTCGCGACGACTTCACAAACATCGGACTTCCTGAGCACCGGCGACGGAAGCCGCGCGAAACGACTGAACTCGTCGACGATGTTCCGTAGCCGTTCCACCTCCTGCAAAATGGTCGTCGTAGACTCGTCGAACAGTGAGTCGAACTCTTCGTGCGACCGTTCGCGGGCCTTGCGCAACGTCTCGATAGAGAGCCGAATCGGCGAAAGGGGATTCTTGAGCTCGTGGGCAAGGCTCTTCGCGATTTCCTGCCATGCGGCAATCCGTTCGGTCTGTCGCAGCCGTTCCCTCGCGTCCCGAAGGTCACGTGTCATGCGATTGAACGCCGTTGCCGTAGCAGGAAATGCGCCGGCCGGGCCATCGCGGAGGGTCGTCTCGAGATCCCCGCGACCGACCCGGGTTGCCGCTTCCGTCAGCTCATCGACCGACGACTGCAAGGAGCGGTTCAGATAGCCACCGAAGAGGAGTGCAAGCCCCAGCGCCAGAGCGGCGACACACACGATCCACAACAAGAGCGGTGGGCCGCGGCGGTCGAGCTTCGGCCGCCACACCATGACGCCTCGTGTGACTCCCTCCGCATCCTTCAACTCGGTCACGACGTCGTCGTGCTGTCCCGCCTCGCCAGTAATTACCAACCGTTCCGGATCGAGGCTTCGCAGCTTCGAGAAGCGGTGCCCGCCGAGCACCGTCACGCGCGCTCCACCCCGTGAGATCGAGCATGCACTCAAGAGAAAGCTTTGATGTTCCTGACCGCCCAACGTCACCACGAAGGTACGGTCACCTGCGTCCCTCGCTTGACGTAGGAGCTCGGCGCCATCGTCGCCCAAGATGCGGTTCCGATGACCTGTAGCGATGATCTCTCCGCTCCGTGCGTCCAGGATCCAGAGAGCCTGAAGACCTGCCGCTTCCATCGACCCGTGAAAGAGCCGCTGATAGTCGAGCTCCGGTGGCGTCTCCGCGCTGCGGTTGGAGAGCAGCGTGTCGAGCGCAAGGTCGTCGCGGCAGAGCCTGTCGACGGCGGCTCTGCGCTGTGCATCGAGCTCGCTCAGCCGTGTGCGCGCCATTTCCACTTCCGCCGTCTCGCTTCGGGCGCCCCACTGCGACACGCCGAGCCACACGAGGGTGGTGAGTGCGACCGGAAAGATGGCAACCAGCAAGAAGAGGACGACTAGGCGAGTCCCAAACCGGCTCATGGTGGCGCCACGCCACCAAGGACCCGCTCTTCCCTCGGCCGCGGTGCGGATTCTCGCGAGGCGCCTCCACCCTCTTCGTCGAATTCCTCCATCAAGAACAGGTTTGGGTCGGCCACGTCCGGCGGCCGCGCCACTCCGACCGGAGCGGTTCCGGAGAGAAAGACTTCTTCGAGGACGTCTTCCTGGCCTTCGTAAGGCAGCAGGCCGGAGACGGGATCGATGCGCGCGACAATCACGCCACTCGGCATCGCGAAGTCGGTTTCCTTTGGGGTCCTGTCAGCCGCCGCCATCACGTCGATCCAGACCGGAAGCGCGGTCCTCGTTCCGGTTTCACGCTTGCCGAGAGAGCGCTGGTCGTCGAACCCGACCCAGACGCCGACCACTACGGTGGGCGAATAGCCCACGAACCATGCGTCTCGGGCATCGTTGCTCGTGCCGGTCTTGCCAACTACGGGGCGTCCCAGGCGTTGTGCAGGCGTTCCCGTCCCCTCTGTAACGACGCTTCGAAGCATGCTCGTCATGACGTACGCCTCGCCCGGAGACAGCACGTCCCGAGCCGGCTCCCCCGGTGCCAAGGGCAGGCGAGAGCCGTCCGGCGCGATGATCTTGCTCACGATCCGAGTCGCCGCCCACCGGCCGCCCGCCGCGAACGTCGCGTATGCGTTGGTCAGCTCGATGGGCTTGACTCCACTGGCGCCCAGCGCGAGCGCCATGTCCTCTTCGAGCTTCGTGGTGATCCCGTCTTGCCGCGCAAACTCTGCAACTTCGCCGACACCGATGTCTTCCACTACACGTATGGCGACCATGTTGATCGAGCGTGCGAGGGCCTCCCGCAGCCGAATGGCGCCTTGATAGTTCCACTGCTCGTAGTTCCGCGGCTTCCATTCCTCGTACACGGCCGGCGCATCGACGACCAACGATGCTGCGGTGAATCGCCGCGACTGGATGGCGCGCGCATACACGAGCGGCTTGAAGGCGCTGCCAGGCTGACGAATGGCCTGCGTCGCTCGGTTGAATCCGCTTTCCGCCGCGAAGCCCCCAACCAAGGCGATCACGTCGCGAGAGCGCGGCTCGATGACGACGATCGCGCCCTCGGGACCTCGCTCCAACCGTGCGACGGCTGGGACCTCTTCTTCGCCCAACTGAGTGATCGAAACCGGAAAGAGATCCCCCTTTTTGGCGAAAGCCGATGCAGCTCGGTGCTTCAGGTTATACCGCTCCGCGTCGCGCATGCGAAGGACCGCCGGATGACCCGCAACATCCAGCAGGACCCGTTCTCTCTCGTCATCGGTGCCGGTTACCCGTGCGATGTAGGTCCTTCCCATTCGAAGCGAGTCGCTGCGCGGAGTGGGCGCAGGCCCACCTCTTCGCTTCGTTCTGCGCAATGGGCCGAGGTAACCCTGCCGCTCGTCGACTGCGCGCAGCCCCCGCTGAAGCGCCTCCCGCGCTTGCTTCTGCAGGGTCAGGTCGATCGTCGTGTACACCTCGTAACCACCCTCGCCGAGGGCCTCGTCACCGGCGGCAGCGCGCAGCGCCTGCCGGGCAATGGTCAACACCTCTGGGGCATGACCGGATTCCTCGGGTAGCGGAATCGGCACGACTTTCTGTTTGCGGGCTGCGGCAATGGCTTCTTTGCTCAGGTCAGGCCAGTAGATCTCCCGTTTCGCGAGCAGCTGGGACAAAACGTATTCTTGCCGCTGCTTGGCTGCCTCTGGGTTCTCTCTCGGCGACAACCGTGCGGGTGCCTGCGGAATGCCGGCTAGCATTGCGGACTCGGCGAGCGTCAAGTCGCTCGCGTTTTTCCCGAAGTAGTACCTCGCGGCTTCCTGAATGCCGTAGCGCCCATGACCGAAGTTCACGTGGTTGAGGTACAGGTACAGAATCTCGTCTTTCGATAGCTCGTTCTCCAATCGCCGCGCCAGTATGAGCTCTCGCACCTTTCGGGAAATCGTGCGCTCGGGAGTGAGAAGCATCAGTTTCACCACCTGCTGTGTGATCGTGCTCCCCCCCTGAGCCGCACGCCCAGCGACGATGTCCCGGCCGACTGCGCGCAGGATGCCGGTGTAGTCTAGGCCTTCGTGCTCGTAGAAATCCGCATCCTCGGCTGCAAGAACCGCGAGAACGACGTTCCTCGGAACCTCCGACATCGAAATCACCGTCCTGCGCTCCGAGAAGATCTCCCCGACGACCTTGTTGTTCCGATCGTAGACGCGCGTGGTTTGCGGAGGCTTGTAGTCGCGCAGCGCCTCGACTGACGGAAGATCTCGGCTGAAATACGCGTACGCGCCGAGGACGAGCAATGCGCCAACGACAAGAGCAGCCCCTAGCAACCTCGGCCACGTCACCCGTTGCTTTCGCCCGCGCTTCTTGCGAGGACCGCTCTTGCGTTTGGTCTTCTGAGCTTTCTTCCCTGCCATCTCGTCCGTCGGCGCCTATAGCATCCCTTGATCGGCGCCTTCTCCCCAATTCATGACAGCCGGGCGGGTCTACCCATTCCCGGTAAATTTCGCGATTACCTGGTCCGCGTTCCTCACGGAATTCATCAGGAATCTCGCCTGGAGCTCCCGTTGTTGCTCCGGTCGAAGCGGCGGCCTTCCCTCCCTCGTGAGGCTTTGCAACACAATCGCAGCGGCGACCGAAACGTTGAGGCTCTCGACGAATCCTCGCATTGGAATCGAGAAAAAGCCGTCGGCCAGGCTCCTCATCTCCGATGACACGCCACGATGCTCGTTTCCAAAGACCACCGCGAGGCGCGGCTTCTCTCCCAGTTCTTCGAGTCCCGTGTCGGCACCCATCGCAGCGACGTAGATCGCGTAGCCCTCCTGTTTGAGACGGTGTGCGCAGACGTCGGCGGATTCGTAACGCACGACATCGAGCCATCGGTGGCTGCCTTTCGACACTCCGCGGGCAGCGCGAAAACCATGCGGTCCTACGATCACGTGGACCGTCTGAATCCCGAAGGCGTCCGCGCTCCTCAGCGCTGCGCTCGAATTGTGAGGGTCAGTGATGCGATCCAACACCAGAACCAAGTTTTCCGTTCGGCTGCTCACGACCTGCTCAATACGGCGTAGGCGCTCCGACGTCACGACCGGTGACAGCGCTTCGATCACGACCTCCGCCGGCCATTTCAGCCGAGGAGGGCCTTCGATTTCGATCACATCCGGGTCGTCCGCGCGCACCTATTGAGCGGTTTTCTTCGGATCCACGATGACGCCTATGACGAGCGTCCCGCCTTGATAGGTCTGCCCTGCCACGAAAAACGGATCGCCCGGCGAGGCTACGACCTGAAGGAGAGGTAGATAGTCCGATTTGTCAGGACGGTTGATCGCCGCTTTCACCTTGTAGCGACCATCGGGCATCACCCGGAGCAGAGTCAGCTTCACCCTGCGGCCGTTCGGCAAGGACACCAGCGCGTCCTTACCGGGAACCAGATCGAGCTTGGGTCGGGACAAAATCTTCATCGACCGGAAGGAATTGAAGGGAGGCCTGCGAAGCGCAGTCAGCTTCTTGAGCTGAGGGTCGATTTCACCCGGCTCCTCTTTTGCCAGAACCACGAGCACTTCCGCGGGGACGGCCGATGTCGAGGATGTGCGATCCGAGCGCACCAAAGAGCTTCCCTGAGCGAAGGTAGTGGAAGCGCTAAACACAATCGTGACCACCAGCAAGTGTGGGATGAGACTCATGGACGCCCTACCTCTCCGTCGTCGATCCAAACTACAGCCAGAGATTCGCCTGCGCCTCCCTCGACCTCGAAGATCGTTCCGGTATTGGAGCCAAAATCGACTTCCAGCACCTCGGATCCTCGCACGTCGGCACTCGGGACGACCGCGGAGTCGGGCCATGCGATCACCGCCAAGAAGATCGCCGCTGCCACCGCGAATCCGGTTGCGACCGTTCCCCAGATGCGGCGTTCGCGAGTGCGCGGAATGACGTGCAGGATCGGTGGCTCCGCCTTCGGGCGCTCGGGAGAGATTGCCGGGATGCTGAGGTCTGCCTCGATTCGCGCGAAGAGCGCGTCGGAGTCGATCTCCTTGACCCAGTCCATCGATACGCCTCTCATCGCCTTCCGGAGCTCCTCCCATTCGTGGAGCTGGGCCATGCCCTCGGGCGAGCTCTCCAGGCTCTCACGCACCGCGGCCTCCTCCTCGGGTTCCAGCTCTCCGTCGAAGAGCATCTGAAGCTTCTCGTCTTGTGTCTTCGGGCTCTGCATGGCTAGTCCTCGGACCCCTCTTCTGCGGCGAGATACGGGGCGAGCGCGGTCTGCATCTTCTTTCGCGCGTGAAACAAACGGCTCATGACCGTTCCTTTTGGCACTTCCAGGGCTTCTGCCATTTCCTCGTAGCTCATGCCTTCGATCTCCCGAAGCACGATCACCGCCCGGTGGTGCTCCGGCAGCTCTTGCAGGGCTGCATGGATGGCGCCTCCGAGCTCGCGGCGCAAGGCCGCCTTCCCCGGGTTGGCATTGGTCATGCTCGGGACGAGGGCCCCGTCCCCCGCAACATCGCTTTCCTCGTGGAGCACGCGCTCGTCGAAGTCCAGGTTCTTTTGCCTGCGGTTGCGCCGGACGTGGTCGATCGAGACATTCATGACGATACGATAGAGCCAAGTATAGAAGCTCGAGCTCCCCTCAAAGGTGTGGATGTTCTTGTGAACCTTGACGAACGCCTCCTGCACGGCATCGAGAGCGTCATCCTCGTTCTTGACGACGCCCATGGCGACGGCAAACGCCCGCCGATGATACTTGTCGAAGAGCGCTCGAAAAGCGGAGGAATCTCCTGTCTGTACGCGTTGTACCAAATCATGGTCGCCCTTCACGGAAGCGCCGTTGGAGGCCTCCTCAGGTTTGGACGCATTGGACAGCGGTTGATTCACCCAAGATCCTCGACGTTTTCAAGGGGTTGGTCGCCGTCGCGACCCAGGTTGAACGGTCTACGCGGAAATCCGCCTGAGGGCCAGTGACGGGCGCGGTCCGGAGGTCAAAGTTGGGGTTTTTGCCTGGTTTTCAGGGGACAGACAGCTACGTTTCGCCTGTGCTGGACCTGAGCTCCCTGAATTCACGCCAGCGGGAGGCAGTCGTTCACGAGGGGGGGCCGCTCGTCGTGTTTGCGGGTGCTGGAAGCGGCAAGACCCGCGTCATCACGTTTCGCGTCGCGCATCTGATCTCCGCCCATGGCGTGGCCCCTTGGAGGGTCCTCGCGGTGACGTTCACCAACAAGGCCGCCGGCGAGATGCGGCAGCGGTTGTTGAGTCTGCTAGGAGAACAGGGTGCCGCCGTCCAGGTCGGCACCTTTCATGCGACGTGCGCGCGCTTCCTCAGACGGCACGGGGAGAGTCTCGGTCTCTCCCGGGACTTCACGATCTACGACGATCAGGATCAGCTCGCGCTGATCAAGCGCGTGCTGCGCGATCTGAGGCTCGACGAGAAGCGGTTTCAGCCCAAAGCGGTGGCAGGTCGAATCAACCGTGCCAAGCAGGAGGTTCTTGGACCTGACGAGATCGAAACGCCGGATGCTTGGTCGGAGGTCGTGCGCCGCGTGTACACCAGTTACGAAGAGCGGCTCGTCCGGGCAAACGCCCTCGACTTTGGCGATCTGATCTACCGCACGGTACGCGCTCTCGAGCTCGACGACTCGTTTCGTGAGACCGTCGTCGGGCGCTTCTCGCACGTGCTGGTCGACGAGTTTCAAGATACCAACCATGCGCAGTTCAAGCTCGTTCGATTGTTGTCGGAGGCGCATCGGAATCTTTGCGTAGTGGGGGACGACGATCAAAGCATCTATCGCTGGCGTGGAGCAGACCGACGCAACATCCTCGATTTTCGCGCGTCGTTTCCCGATGCGACGCTCGTGAAGCTAGAGCAGAATTACCGATCGACGAGGCGAATCCTCCGCGCCGCAAACGCCGTGATCGCACGGAACGCAGACCGCGAGCCGAAGGAGCTCTGGACGGACAATCGGGAGGGTGATCGGATCTTGATCGTTCGTACGATGGACGAGCGCGACGAGGCGCGGCTCGTGCTGCGGGGGATCCGCGAGCTTCTCTCGCAGGGTCACCGGCGCGCCGACGTAGCGGTGTTCTACCGGACGCATGCTCAGTCGCGGGTGATCGAAGAGTCACTTCGAAGCGCCAACGTTGGTTACCGCATCGTCGGTGGTATGCGCTTTTACGATCGCGCAGAGGTCAAAGACGTGCTCGCGTACCTTCGGGTCATCACCAATCCTCTCGATGACATGAGCCTCGTGCGGATCATCAACTCACCGGCACGCGGGATTGGCAAGACGACGATCACTCGTCTCCTCGACTCGGCGGCGCGAGAGGGGCGGAGTGTTTCGGAGATGCTCGACCACGTGGAATCCTCGAGCTGGTTCGCGGGAGCGGTGCGCAATCGTCTCGAGGCATTTCATCGCCTCATGTCGGACTTGCGCGACTTTGCGGCCTCGGGGGCTCCGCTCGGGGAAATCGGCGCGGAGGTCGTCAACCGAAGCGGATACTCCGAAATACTGCGGCACGACGATACGCCGGAGGCTGACGCCCGACTTCAAAACGTCCAGGAGCTCTTGGCATCAATGGACGAGTTTCAACGCGAGCATCCCGATGCCGTCCTCGCCGACTTCCTCGAGAACGTGACGCTGCAGACCTCTGCGGATGAGGAAACGGGCGGGGACCGAGTCACTCTGATGACCGTCCACGCGGCAAAAGGATTGGAATTCCCGATTGTCATGGTCACGGGTCTCGAAGAGCAGGTATTTCCATTCAAAGGGATCGATCCTTGGGAGGATCCGGAGGAGCTCGAGGAGGAGCGCCGTCTCGCTTACGTCGCCTTCACCCGAGCCAAGGAGCGGCTCGTGCTCAGCTTCACCGCAGTGCGGAGGATCTTTGGCCAGCAACGCGTCGGCATACCCTCGCGGTTCTTGACCGAGCTCCCTCGGGAAGACACCGAATGGATCGGCGCGCGGCCGGGCTCCCCGAGTGAGTCTAGTTTCGAGGAGCTTCGCGAAGAGCCGACCGAGAGTTACGTGGATTACGGTGAGGGCTCGGACCTCCGTGACCTCGAGTTACTGAAACGCGGCATGCAGGTCCGCCATCCGAAGTTCGGCGTCGGCGAGGTGCGAGAGGTGATGCAGGGCTCACCGCCACGCGTTTCGGTGAGCTTCCCGGGCTGGGGCACACGCAAGATCATTGCATCGTACTTGGAACCCGCCTGAGGGCCCGGCGGCTCTTCGTCATGGCACCCCGCCCCGCTCCGACCGTCGTCAGGCGTCTGACTTGCTGCTCGTGCTCTTCGGAGGCTTTGGCGAGCTGCCCTTGTCGGCTTTCGTCGGCGAGCTCGTCTTCTCCCCCGAGGAGGCCGCCTCGGAGCTCTTGGCCTTCTTGGGTGCGCTCTCCGACCGGTTCGAGGGACCGGAGTAGAGATCGGACTCCCAGCCACCACCCTTGAGGATGAAGCCGCCCCCGCCGATCATCCGGCGTGCCTTGAGCTTACCGCAGGCCGGGCACTTCTTCACCGGCTGTTCCGTGATGCGCTGCTCGCGCTCGAACTCATGGCCGCAGTTGTCACACGTGTAATCGTAAGTTGGCATGGCGGCGTTTCGCGCCGCAACTTAAGCAACGTCGGCCTGGTGTCAAGCTCAGCGCTCCCGTCGCTTCAGCTCCGAGAGCGCCTCTTCGAGCTCCGCGAGCTCCTCTTCCTGATATTGTTCGTCCGGGGTGGCGACGCGTGCGGCGACGGCGGGTGCCTCCGGAGGGAGCAACCCCATCTTGCGTTTGAGAGCCTCGAGCTCGAGGTCGGCTCCCGCGGTCGCCTCCAGCTCCGAAAACCTCTGCCTCACGATGTCGCCGGTGTACTGTTCGGCAACCTCAGCGCCCGCTTCAGCCTCGGCTTCCATCTGATCGATTTGCTCGGCCATGCGATCGAACGTTTCAAACGCGCTCGCATCGGAGAGGCCGCTCATCGTCTCTTGAATGCTCTTCATCGCCTCGGCGCGGCGCTTGCGAGCGATCAGTACGTTCTTCTTACGCTGTGCTTCACCAATCTTGTTGTTCAGCGCCTTCAACGCGACTTTTAGCTGATCGGTCAGCGCTTTCTGACGTTCCCACTGCTCGTAGTACTGCGCCGCGATCGCATCGTGCTCCTTCTTTCGGAGCAGCGCCTCCTTGGCGAGCTCGTCGTCTCCAGACCGGACGGCAAGCATGGCCTTGCTCTCCCAGCCCTTGGAGTTGTTCGCTTCGTTACCAAACTGCTTGTGAAGGCGCTTCTCGTCGGCGATGGCAACCGCGACCTGCTTCTTTGCTTCGACCAATTGCTGATTCATGTCGAGGATGACCTGATTCAGCATCTTCTCGGGATCTTCCGATTTGTTGATGAGATCGTTGATGTTGCTCTTGATCAGTTGTGCCAGACGGCTGAGGAACCCCATTGGTCGTTTCCTTTACGTAGCCACCCGGAACTTGGTCAGTTTCTCGTAGTGGTTGGCGAGCGCGAGCGAGAAGTCATCGAGAACGGCTTGGAGCTCGTTGTAATCGAGATTCTCCATCTGAAGAGTACAGGTCAGCACGACGGCATCTTCGGAAATTCCGTACGCCCCGTGCACGAGGTCCGACGCGTTCAGCTTCAAGAGCTCTTCGTAGAGTGGTGCCCTCTCGACGATCTCCCGTAGGTCGAGCACCTTGACCCGAAGGAGAAGCAACGAGCCGGCGGCCTTGATGGCGATGTTCTCGCCGAGGCTCCTGTCACGGACGAGCCACATGCCGTTGTCACCGACCTCTTCGTATGGGACTTGGGCGCGGGCCAAGTACGATTCGATGTCATCGCGTGAGCGCATGCATCTCTCCTTGCTCGTTCACGAGACTAGCGGTCCCGGATCGAGCGGGTCAAGCCTCACTCGAACTCGTCCCCGAGAGCGTTGGCTAACTTACGGGTCCAGAGGATGGCATCTTTTCGGCTGCCGTCGACGTCGAGGACCCCCCGTGCCAAGAGCCCCGTCTTTCGGTATCCGGCCGCGACGAATGCAGTCGAAATCTCGACAGCGTCGTTGGGAGCGAACGCAAACGCGGCCACGATCCCGCGTTCCCGAAGATCATCGCCCAGTGTTCGCAAGCCCTCCGTGACGGCCAACATCTCGTTTTCCGTCACCGGGTGCCGCAGCACTTCGATGAGAGCGTGTCCGAAGCAGTCTTGAAACTCGGCCGAGACGTAATGCGTCTTGCTCCGTCGCACGCTCGCATCGTAGTAGAGTCGCTCCGCATCGCGCCCGAACACGTCGAACGCTCCGAGCGCTGGGCCCTTGCGCCACGCTGCATCGCGTGCCGCGAGAGCGTCCTTTTCCGACGCGGGTCGTACGGAAGCGCCCTTGACCTTTTCGGGGATGTCCTTCGCAAACTTCTTCGCCGCGTTAATCGTCCTTTCGGCAAGCTTCGCCGAGGCATCGCTGACCTCGATCGACGCGGTCTTGTCGCCAATGACGCATCCGCAAAGATGGCCGTCACTGCGCTTGTAGAAGCCGGGGATGGTGCCCTCGCGAACGAAGCCAACTCGCGTCCACGACGACACCTCGTCCTTTTCGACCAGCGTGATGACCTTCTCGACCTTCTCCTGGGTCGCGACGGATTGAATGTAGAGGCGCTTCGCCGGGAGCGCTCCCGCCCGGAAGTCGATGACGCGAATGCATCGCGTTCGTCGGTTCAACAACAGGCAAAGATAGGCGCTGTCGCTCCGGAAATAGAGCTCTTCTACGGCTGGCTTCTTCGGGGGTCGTTTCGCGGCAGCGGCTTTCGCTCGAACCATGGGTCAACACCTTGAAAATACATTAGTTTTTCGAATGAAGCGGACTGTAGTGTGTCGATCCCACCGTGTCAAAAGGACAGGGGGCAGGCCCAACCTGCGGACCCGCCCCCTTCCCGTTGCGCCGTCTCGGCTATTTGAGCGCTGCGTCCACCGCGTTCTTGAACGCGTCGTACGGCTGCGCTCCCTGAAGCAGCTTACCGTTGATGAAGAACGACGGCGTTCCAATTTGGGCACCAGCCTTGGACACGGCCTGTATGTCGGCCTCGACCGCCGCCTTGTACTTCCCCGAGTCGAGCGCGGCTTTGAATGCCTTCATGTCGATTCCACCGATCTGCTCGGCAAATTTCTCGAGATTCTCTCGGGAAAGCGTCCTCTGATTCTGGAAGAGAAGATCGTGGTACTCCCAGAATCCCTTGTTGCCTTTCTGTGCGAAAACCTCTCGGGCTGCCTGTGCCGCCGGCATCGCGTCCTGGTGGAATGGAAGCGGGTAGTCGCGCCAGACGATCTCCACCTTGTCGCCGTACTCCTTCACGAGCTGGGCCACGGTCGGATTGACCCGGCTGCAGAAGGGACACTGGAAGTCGCTGAACTCCTGGATGACGACCTTGGCGTTGGAAGCGCCCTTGGTCGGCGCGTTCTTCGGAAGCGGTATGTCGTAGACCTTGTTCGCGTCTGGGGCTGCCGGGGCGGGTTGCGTCTTCGGGCCGGTCTCGCCGTTGGCGATGATCGTCTCGTAGAGCTTGGCTTTTGGCGTGCCCTTGGCGACGAGTGCCTTGGCCTTCGCCAACTCCTCATCGATCACTGCGGTGAAGGCCGGAAGAGGCTGGGCCCCCCGGAGGTTGCGCCCATTGATGAAGAACGCGGGCGTACCGCGCGCTCCCAGGCTGCTTGCTAGGGCCTGTTGCTCCTGGATCGTCTTTCCGTACTTGTCTTCCTCGAGCGCCTTCTTGAACTTGGCCACGTTCAGGCCCAGCTCTTTGGCCCATTTTTCGAGGTTTTCCGTCGTCAAGGCTTTCTGGTTTGCGAACAACTTGTCGTGCATGGCCCAAAACCCCTCGTTGCCCTTCTGTGCTTGGGCTTCGAGTGCCGCATTGGCAGCGGGTTTCGCGTTCTTGTGGAATGGAAGCGGATTGTTCAGCCACACGATTCGAACGTCTTTGCCGTACTTGTCCTCCACCTCTTTGAGCGTGGGCTCCACTCGGCCGCAGAATGGACACTCGAAGTCGCTGATCTCGACGATCGTGACCAGCGCGTCGGCGGGCCCCTTCTGCGGCTCTGTCCCGGTGAGCGGCACCTTGTAAACCGCCTTCGGATCGGGTTGTCCGGGTTGCGCGGCCTGCGGCTCGGGTGCCGCGGCCTTGGTGAGACCGTCCTTCGTCAACGTGGCGTACATCTGCTCTTTCTTCACGCCCTGCTTGAGGAGAGCTTCGGCGGTCGCCAGCTCCTCGTCGATGACGGTCTGAAACGCAGCGAATGGCTGTGCGCCGCGGAGCTGCCGCCCGTTGACGTAGAAGTACGGCGTGCCGCGGGCGCCTAGCTGTGCGGCCAGGGCCTGGTCACCGTCGATCGTGCTCTTGTGCGTCCCTTCGTCGAGCGCCTTCTTCACCTTCGCCATGTCGAGGCCTGCCTTTTCCGCGTAGCCCTCGAGCTCTGTGCGGCCTAGCGCCTTCTGGTTCGCGAAGAGCGCGTCATGCACCTCCCAGAACTTGTCGTTGCCACCCTCGGCGTATGCCTCCATGGCGACTGCGGCTGCCGGAGCGGCGTTGTTGTGAAACGGCAAGGGATTGTTGCGCCACACGATCCGCACCTTGTCGCCGTAGGTGTCGATGATCTGCTTCGTCGTGGGCAACACCCTGGCGCAGAAGGGGCACTGGAACTCGCTGAACTCGACGATGGTGACCAGTGCGTCTTTCGGGCCCTTCGACGGCTGGTTGGTTACGGGAACCTTGTAGCGCTCTACGTTGCCAGCAACTTTGACGTCCGCAGCCTGCGCTTCCTCGCTTCCGGCTTCGGCGCCGCCTTCTGTGGCGGATCTAGAACCTACGACGTGTCCGAGCGCGAACCCGCCGATGGCCATCACGATGGCCAGCAAAATGGATGAACCTTTACTCATATATCTATCCTCCCACCGCGACTGCGCGGCGAGCTTGAAACAAACTCAACGTTCAAGATGAACGAACCAAATGCGGGACGGCCGCCAAGATAGGCGGCCGGTGTTAGCGAGGAGGCCGTTCGACTCTGCGTGAGTGTTCGGTGCGCGCGTCTCCGTCGACTCGGACATCCAATCGGATGCCCGTGCGAGCAGGCGCGGCCCATCGAAGCGGTTCAGCCCAGCTCATCGCGACCGGCACGAGCGTGTCGGCCGAGGAGCCGTGGGTATTCGCCGGCATACAGCGGGGATCGTCAGTCCTTTCGCACCACAAAGGGGGCGTGGCGGGCGCCTCGAATATCTGAGCGCCCCCGAGGCAACCCTCGCCCGAGACCCGCTCGCACGCACAGTCGGCTGCGGCGATCGAGGCCGAGCCGAGCATTAGCAACATCGCAGAGATAGCGAGCGCTGGGTGAAGGGGTCTCATCTGAGCAAAGGGTCAGTGTACCGATCCGACGGATGCTTGCAACACGTCGACATATGAGGAGAGCCAGCGGGGGTGAAACCAGGGTGCAAGGTGTTGGATGAGTGGGAGAAAGAGCGGAGCGTCTGATTCGCGTTTCACCCCCGCTGGCTATGGTGCAACGTCCGGTCTGCCGGGTCTATTCCGCCATAGATGCTGGTTTTCGGACCGAGTCGGGGAATCCTGGGATCGCTTCCGTCAGGAGGCCGCCGAGGCCCTCGAAGCCCCGCATCTGCGCGATGGCGCGCCCAACATAGACGAGGCTCTGCGGGTACCACCGCAAGAAGTCGGGGTTCTTGCGAATTCGGTCGATGTAGACGAATCGGCCGGCATCTTTGAGCTTTCGATGAAGCGCGACCCGCCAGAACTCTCGCCGGAGGGCGCCAGGGTCGATCCGACGCAATGCAGCATATCGCTCGATCATCGACTCCTGAAGCCCGAGGTCGATCGACACGTAGGAGTCGCAGAGAAGGGCGACGAGATCATAGACGCGGGGTCCGAGAAGGGCGTCTTGGAAATCGATGAGCGCAAGCGCGCCTGTGGCTCTCACCATGAGGTTCTTCGATTGGTAGTCTCGGTGCACGAAGCCGGATGGCATCGCTTCGATGGCACTTACCAGTCTTGCAAATGCCTGGCCAAGCACCGCGGCTTGCTCGGCATCGATCGGTCCCCACAATGCTTCGAGCCCCCACTCCCGGAAGTGATCGAGCTCCCACGCGAGCAGCTCCCGATCGAAGCGGCGTCTAGAGACGATGCAACCTTCCGGCAGGTCGACGCATCGCTCGTGCAGCTGGGCGAGCAGGTCGATCGCGCGTTCATAGAGCTCCGGCCATCGCGCCCGAGGCGTTCGATGCAGTTGCTGCTCGAAGGTGACGTCACCCAGGTCCTCCAGCAGGATGATCCCGTTCCTGAGGTCTTCGACATGGATTGCGGGCACTGGAAGCCCTCTCGAGCGAAGGAGCTCGGCGACTTCCAAAAAGGGCAGCCGCTCGATCTCGAGTTGCTTGCCGCCCTCGTCGCTTCGAAACGCGTCTTCCGGCAGCTGCATGACGATGACGCTGCGCGGGTAACCTGCGCGCGCCTTTTCGACGACAACCCGAAAATAGCGCCTGCTCGAAGCATCTCCTCGAAGCTCGATGACCTCGGTGGGTGAGACAGGCTCGCCGTACAGCTCCCCGAGGGTCCGCGCGAGATTGGGCAGTGTCATAAGCGGGCGGAGCGTACGTCAGTTGGGCGAGTTTGCGAAGCGAGGTATCTTGGCTCTGATGACCCATCCCGGCGCCATCGGTCCCGGAGCCACGTTGGTGGGCCGCTACGAGTTGGTTCGCAGTCTTGCCCAGGGTGCGATGGGGGACGTCTTCGAGGCCTTCGACCGTGTCGGAAAAGTCAAAGCGGCGGTCAAGGTTCTCCGCGCCGAGTATCTCGCCGACGAGTCCATGCGCCGGCGGTTTCGTCGAGAGGGCGCCGTTCTCAAAGCACTCGATCATCCGGCGATCGTCCGGCTGCTCGAGCTCGGGATCGAAGAGGATGGGGTGGTCTTCCTAGTCACCGAGTACGTCGAGGGCGAGACGCTTGCCGAGCGTTTGCTCACGGGGCCGATTGGTCTCGAGGAGGCCGATCGTTTGGTCGAAGCGCTTTGCGGGGGTTTGAGCGCTGCCCACGAGCACGGGGTCCTTCACGGAGATTTGAAGCCGGAGAACGTCATTTGGCCGGCAAACGGAAACCCTCGAATCGTAGACTTCGGCGCCTCCAAGATACTGGGTCTCGATCGACTCACCGCTACCGGAGAGGTGAGCGGCACGCCCGCATACATGGCACCGGAGGTGCTCACCGGAAAGTCCGGGGTCGACCAGCGAATCGACGTCTATGGGTTCGGGGTGGTGCTCTACGAAGCGATGAGCGCGATCCGGCCCTTCGAGGACGGACACATCGGCCGTCTCATGATGAAGATCGATGCCGGGGATTGCCTTCCTCTCGACGCCGTGGCCGACGTACCCGGCGCGATCGCACAGGTGGTCGGTCGGGCGATGCGCTGCAACCGCGACGACCGCTACGCCGACATGGCCGAGGTGAAAGCCGCATGGCATCGAGCTCGCCACGGATGAGCGGAAGCGATGCGATTCGCGCGCTGTGCGAGACCGTCGGCCTGGCCGAGCCGGCCCGGTGGCGGGCCTACTTCGACCTCGTGCAGGCATGGGGCGCGCGAACGGACCTCACATCTGCTCGGACGAGCATCGAGCTAGCCGAGGTCTTGTTTCTCGATGCGGCCTACGTGATCGAGTCCGACTGGCTGGCAGCGTCGGCTTCACTGGTCGATGTTGGCGCAGGCGTCGGCGCGCCGACGATTCCGATCCTGCTCTCCGACGAGACGCTGCACGGGACGTTGGTCGAGCCGCGCCGCATCAGGACGGCGTTTTTGAGGACGGCGGTGGGCACCCTCGGCCTGGCGGACCGATCGACGACTGTGGAACGGCGAATCGACCCCGCCAAACCGAGCGTCGAGGGCGGCCCGTTTGATGTCGCGCTGTCGCGAGCGACGTTTGCTCCGTTGCAGTGGTTGGCGATCGGCGCTGCGCTAGCGCGCGAGGTGTGGGTGTTGACCGCCGGAGCAGAGGTGCATGCACCAAGTGATCTCCGCCTCGAACGCCGCCTCGACTACGAGGTTCCCTCCAGCGGCGCACCCCGATCGATTCTCGCGTACCGACGCTGAGGTCAGCGTCGGCGTCTTGCGGGTATGATCTGAATGCGACGGCGGGTTCCCTCGCCCTGAGACATCGTGCTGACGCCTTCGAATTTGGCGAGTGACATGTGGATGACGCGCCGGTCGCGGGCATTCATCGGTTGAAGGGTCACCACCTTGCCTTCGGCGACTGCCCGTTCCGCGTGGCGCTTTGCCATCGAGATGAGGCCGTCGTCGTGGCGCTCACGGTAGTCGCCAGAGTCGACGATCACGTGGCGTCGTGCTTCGGGAAATCGGTTGACCATTTTGTTGATCAGAAACTGAAGGGCATCGAGCGTGGCACCCTTCTTGCCGATTACTCGGCCAGAGTCGGGTCCGGTGACGTCGAGCTCGATTCGCTCTGCGTCCAGACGGATGTCGACCTGAACGTCGAGGTCCATGAGGCTGACGAGCTCTTCGAGGATCTCGGCGGCCTCTTCGGCTTTGCCATCTCCAGCGTACCGAGCGGGATCTTCCTCACCAGGTTGATCGAGAATCAGCGCTCCATCACGGGGTTTCGTCTTAAGCTCGTCCACGGCGAGTCCTCTTCTTTCTGCGGGGCTTGGTCCGCTCCTCGGCAACGGCTTCCGGATTCTCAGCCGCTGTGTCGCTCTCGTCGTCAATGTCGTCCGAATGGGTTGCCAAGACCGACGCCTCTTGGTCCATCTTCCAGTACATGTATCGTTGCTGCGTGATGCCGATCGCCGAGCTGGTCACCATGTACAAACACAGCCCCGTCGGCAAAAGCAGCATGAAAAACGTCATCATTAGGGGCATTGCGTAGAGCATCACCTTCGCTTGGGTTGCGTCCATTTGGACCGGTGTGAGCTTTTGCTGAATGAACATCAGCGCCCCGAGGATCACGGGCAGCACGTAGAATGGGTCGGGGGACGACAAGTCGCGCCACCACCAGACGAACGGTGCGTGGTAGAGCTCGATGCTGGTCGAGAGGGTCTGATAGAGCGCGAAGAAGATCGGCATCTGGAGCAGCACTGGGAGACAACCCCCGAGGGGGTTCACCTTGTGCTTGCGCCAGAGCTCCATCATTGCGGCGCCCTTCTTCTCGCGATCGTCCTTGTAGAGCTCGTTGATCTTGTCGATCTCGGGTTTGAGCGCACGCTGCTTCGCCATGTTTCGGAACTGTGGAATGACGAAGGGGAGCAGCAGCACCCTGACCAACAGCGTCAGCAGGATGATCGCCAGGCCCCAGTTTCCGATCCAGTCATGAATCGTGCGCAGCAGCCAGCTCATCCCTCTCGCGATGAAGCTGAACCACCCGAGGTCGATGACGGCGGTTGCGCCGTGCCCGAATTGCTCGAGCGCATCGTAGTCTTTCGGGCCTGCATACACTGCTGTCCGAAACACCGCCGTTCCGCCTGGAGCGATTTCTCGTGGGCCGTATTCGAGCTTGGCCTCGAAGAGACTGCCTTCTGGGTCCTCCGCGGTGCCGCCACGCTCCGTCGTCAGCATGTCGCAGCGCTCGGCGGCTTCCCCCTCGGGTGCGGCGATGATCGCAAAGTAGACGCTGGTGAGCGCCACGTACTGGATGCCAGGGCCGTAGCTATGAGGCTGTAACGGCCGCGACTCGTCCTCGCTCAGGAGGCCTTTTCGATCCTCACGGATGGTCTCCTCGCCCTGCCGACAGATCCCGTGGCTCAGCGCCGGAGACGGTCTTCCGAAGAAGCCGCCTTTTTCATCCTTCCGACGGACGTAGTGTGCAGACGTGATTCCGAGACCGATCGACTTGGCGCTGGCAGCCCGGTTACGCACTTCGATCGAGGACTCTAGTTGGTACGGTACATCGGTGAGCTCCCACGTTCGGATGACGGAAACATCATCGCCCTCCCACTCGAAGCGCAGCCTTTGCTTCGACGACTCGATCACTTTCCAACGGGCGTTCGGCGGGATCGTCACGCCTGAGAACACCGGCGCGAGAGGCAGGTACTCCGGCTTGTCGGTGGTGACGAGCTCGTGTGGGCCGCTGTCTCGGTCGAGGTAGCGCTCACCCTTCACCCGTAAACTCGCCAAGGCTGTGTTCAAGTCGGAAAACGAGGCGACGAACTCGTCGTTTTCGAGCTCGTAGAGGTTCTGCTTCGCGCGGTTGGTGGCAGGGATCTCAGAGGAGGCCTCGTCGGGAGCGGTCACCTCGGTCTCGGTGCCCTCCGCTCGCGGCGTCTGCTCCACTGCCGGCTCTTCGGTCTGGACCTTGCGCGGCGTGAAATACTGAACGGCCACGAACGCGCCGAGGGCTAGTAACGGAAGCAGCATGAGGATCGTCGGTGGCTGCTTTCGATCATCCATGATGCACCTCGTGGCACTGAGGGTGATCGTCCTCGCGCTTGGGTGGCGGATCGAAGCCGCCGGGATTCAGCGGATGGCAGCGGGCGATCCGTTTGATCCCGAGCCAGGAGCCTCGTAAGGCACCGAAGCGCTCGATGCAGCTCGCCGCGTAGTGCGAGCACGATGGCTCGAACCGGCAGGCGGGGCCGATTAGCCGTGATAGCGTCATCTGGTACAGGCGGATCAAGAATAGGAGCCCCGCGCGGATCATGGCGACGCCTTTGGATGCAGCTTCTTGGCCGCGAGCTGCAGCTCCTGCAGCAACGAGTGGTAGTCGATGCCAGCAGCGCCGCGCTTTGCGATGAACACGAGGTCGTGAGCGGGGGGGAACAACGATCGGTTTCGCCGAAACACCTCGCGTACTACCCGCTTGATGCGATTCCTCTGAACGGCCGTACCGACCTTCTTCGTCACGGTGATCCCAAGTCGCGTGTTGTGTAGTGCATTTGGTTGAACGACGATGAGGAAATGGGAAGTATGAATGCGCCGCCCGCTCAGCTGTGCTCGTCTGAATTCGTAGCGCTTTCGAATCCGATCATCGGGTCGAAAACGCTGCGCCGGGTCGTCCGGGGTCGTCATGGTTGCGGATGCGCGAGGCATCTTCGCCCGGTTTCTGACTACTTCTTGTAGCAGGACACGCTGAGGCTTTTTCGCCCCTTGCGGCGGCGACTGTTGATGACGCTTCGGCCGCCCTTCGTCTTCATACGCGCGCGGAACCCATGCGTCCGAAGACGGCGCTTGCGATGTGGTTGGTAGGTCCGCTTCACAGCAATGCTCCTGGAAAATGAGAGTGCCGGAAGAAAGCACGCGGCCGCGAAGGTGTCAAGCCGCGCGGCTCACCGGTTTCGACGGACATGAGACGCCGATTTCACGGTGGTTGTGGGCCACAAGCGGGCATCTCGGAGACTGGTGTACCTCCCTCTTCCCACGATGAGGTGATCGAGGATGCGGATCTCGAGAAGCGAACCCGCGTCGACCAATCGTTGGGTGAGCTCGAGGTCCTCGGGGCTCGGCTCAGGGTCACCGCTCGGGTGGTTGTGAATGAAGATCGCGCCGGAGGCCGATTCGGAAACCAGAAGCCGGAAGACCTCCGCGGGATCGACCTGACAGCTCGTCCGGCCGCCCCGCGCAACCTCGCGCTCCGCGCGGACGCGGTTCTTGGCGTCGACGGAGATCACGAAGAACCGCTCTACGGGACTCGCCATGATCGGTTGGCCGTACCGCACGAACACCGCTTCGCTGTTCGATAGCGGGGTGCGGTTCGTTTCAGGTGCGATCATTCGACGTGACCCCGCCTCGAACGCGGCGACCAGGCGCGCTGCCTTCGCTCGGCCCACTCCCCGGATGCGGCACAGCTGTGCGGGGCTCATTCGGGCGAGCGCCCACAGCCCGCCAGTCTCTTGCAGAGCGCGGACCGCCAACGAACCCGCGTCCTCCCCCGCCGGGCCGGCGCCGAGGATCAGGGCGACCAGCTCCGCGTCGGAGAGGCAGGCTGCGCCGAGGCGCGCGACGCGTTCGCGGGGACCGTCCATCCCCCTGGCGTCGTGCGAAAGGCGTGCCAGCCGGTAGAGGCGAGTTTCCGGGCAGTTGATACCGGCCCGCCGGTGGAAGGACGCCACCCGCCGGCGGCCGCCTGGCGGTGTCAGTGTCAGCGTCAGTGACCGTGTCCTTGTGATCGAACTTGGTCCTCGCGATCTCTTTTCCCCGCGCCGCGCCCCTCCGTACGGAGACTTCGACGGAGGAGGACGGCTCGGGATGGGCAGCACAGCGAGCGGGGGCGACGCCAGACGTAGGTTTGCGTAAGGAGCCGGCGGAGCGGGTCCCGCTCGCGAGCACGCCCGTCGCGAGCCGTCCTCCGGGGATGGAGGACATGGGGGCGGGTCCGGTCTATCCTCCACGCTTGAAGATCAAGATAACCTTAGTCTTGCTCCTCGCCCTCCTCGCCGCCCTCGGGTGGACGTTCGTGAAGCGTCCGTTGTCGGTTCCAAAGGCCATGGGGCCCGTGCTACCTCCGGCAGCGTCGATCGATGGGGTCTCGTTCTCGGTGCTTCGTGGCGCCGAGATGAAGAGCCAAGAGGGCTTCAGCGTTCGAGGCGGCTCCCTTGCAAAGCCTTTCATCAGTGGCCTCGTCGCGTTCATGATCGAGCACCCTCGAGGTCGCTTGTTGATCGATGCCGGGGTGGCTCGAGACGTCGAGGAGCATTTGAAGACCACGCCGTTCCTGATGCGCGCCGTTGCGAGCCTCTCAGTGAAGCAGCCGACGATCGATGCCCTTGCTACCCAGGGCCTCGGGCCCGGCGATCTCCGGGGAATCGTGTTGACGCACTCGCATTGGGATCATGTCAGCGGGCTCGCGGACCTTCGCGAGGTTCCGGTATGGATCACTCCCTCCGAGCTCGCGCATGCCCGATCGAGTGACGGTGGGGGAAAGCTCTATCGCCAGCTCGAGGCCCAAGTCGCTTTTCAGCTGCACGAGCTAACCTTCGACGATGGCGCGTACGGTCCTTTCGCCGAGAGTCGAGACTTCTTCGAAGACGGCAGTGTCGTGGTCGTTCCCATGCCAGGCCACACCCCGGGGTCCGTTGGCGTGTTCGTCAGCCTGCCTGCGGGCAAACGGTTCCTGATCATCGGCGACACCTCCTGGACCAAAGAGGGCGTCGAGTGGCCCGCGGAAAAGCCATGGCTCGCACGCCGCATGGTCGACCACGATGCGGCCACGGTGAGGGAGCAGCTGGTGCTGTTGCATCAAATTCAACGCGTCAACCCCGACCTGATCATCGTGCCCGCCCACGACGCGCGGGTGCACCAAATGCTTTCCCAATTCTGACGAACGGCGTCAGAGACGGGGTGGGTACGCGGGTGACTTGAACGGAGGGGTCTACTTCTTGAAGAATTTGCCGAAGATGCTCGGCCGCTTGCCGCCGGCGGCTGGAGGCGGGGCGCTGCTCCGTCCTCGTGCTTGCCGCATCGTGCCGACACGCACCTCGCGGGCTGCTTCCATGTTCTTCGGGTCGAGCTTGGCGACCTTCTTGAAGTGCTTCAACGCTTTGTCGTGCTCGCCTCGCCTCTTCAAGAAATGCGCACGCACGAAGTGACCATGCACGTGGTCCGGATTGATGGCAAAGGTATTGCGAAGCAGGTTGCGGATCTCGTTGGCAACCTCATCGTCGTCGACGCCGTCTCGAAGCAGCAGAATCCAGGCCTTCATCGCTGGGTAGTCGGCCTCCTTGCGGACGACCTGCATCGCGGCGTCGCAAATCTTGAGCGCTTCGTCGTACTGACGCCGCTTCACCAAGACGTCGACCTTCTGGTAGTTGATCGCGGCGTCGACCATCACGTTGAGCTTGCGTTCGGACTCGGGCGTACCGCCGCCCTGCATCACCGTCTTTTGATACTCGGCTCGCGTCTTCGGGTCGCTGAGCATGTCGCTCGCCACGGTGAACATATGAAAGATCTCGTCGACCCAGGGACCGAGCGCCGAGAGCTCGGGGGGAAAGCGGTCAGGATGCCATTTCTTGGCAAGCTTCATGTAGGCGGCTCTGACCTCGCCTCCATCGGCCGACTCCTTGATCCCGAGCATTTCAAAGTAGTTCTGGCGGTCCATCATCCCGAGGATTCGGACGACCTCTTCCCAACGCTTTTGGTGCTCTGGGCTCAGCCCAGGCGGAGGGTCCGGCGGCATGGCGCGAGGTGCGATGATCTCTCCCGAAAGAGCCTTCGCCGGCGGCAGGTTGCTGATCGAGGTGGGGAGCACCGAATCGCCTCCGGGAAGGCCCGAGTCGCGAGCTCCAGGCGGGGTCGACGCACGACCCCTCAAGGGCGACCGGCTCGCCGAAGCGCCCCTCGAATCAGGGACTCCTCCGGGCGGAGACGATGACCGCTCCGCACGCGGGCTACTACTACCAGGTGAGGCAGCTCGGAGCTTCTGCTGTGAGACGGGCCGGTAAGGTTCGAGGCATTCGCTGATCGCGAGCAGGTAGAGCATACGCTGCGCGACCTTCGGGTCGCCGAACTGCTCGACCAGGATGGGAGCGGTCGCGGGCTCTGCGAGCATCAGCTCGACGAAGGCGATCTCGTTCGAGAGCAGTCCGAGCCTCGCCAAGGGGGCTCCCGTCTTGATTCGCTGTCGCTCGAGCCCGAGCTTTCTAAGCACCCGCGCCATCGCGTCCTTCGGGACCGTACCGCGAAGGGCGGTTGCGATGAGGGCGAGGATGTCGACCTGTCCCCGGAGTGTGCCCTCACCTTCGCCGACCAGGTCGACCTCGTAGAACGCATAAGGGCCCTCGTCGCGATGGAAGATGTTGAGCAGGGCGCGCTCGAAGTCTGCCGCCGGTTCGAGAAATCGTCCGAGCGCAGGAACGCCGGCCCGAAAGAGGATGCGGTCCTGTCCAGGCCGATCGTCATCCGGCCAGATCGCGAGGGTTCCCGAAAGCCCCTTCTTTTGAATGGAGAGCAAGACGTGGCCGAAGGGCGTGGCGCTCAACGTGCCTTCTGCCAACGGCTTTGGGACATCTGACGTCACGGCTCGATGCTCCACGGAACTTTCAGCGTGACATAACTCACGCGCTAGTGACAGATCCGGGCTCGCCTCGTGCCCCGGGAAACCGAGATCTCGGCGATTCAGAAGGACTTTCCTGATAGTCTCATCAGTCTTGGATCGCCCAGTTCGTCCCGTCGGGTCCGTCGAGCAGCTCGACGCCCTGGCCGGCAAGCTCGTCCCGAATCCGGTCCGCCTCTGCAAAGTTCTTCGACTTTCTGGCCTCGTTGCGGTCTGCGATGCGCTGCTCGATCCTGGAGGCGTCCAAACCGCGTGCCCGGGCGCCACGGTCTCGGATTCGAAGAAGCACGACATCCGCCGGCTGACCACCGAGGCCGAGCTCAGCCTCGAGGGCGCCAAACCCGGTCCACGCCTGCTCCACCGCGCTCCGCGCGACTTTGCCTTTCTTCTTCGTCGCCTGGTCGCAGAGCTCGTTGACCGCTTTTAGGAAATCAGCGAGCTTCGCGAGCGCGACCGGCATGTTGAGATCGTCGTTCAGCGAATCTCGAAGTGCGTGGCGAAAGCCGCCAATCTCGGGCGGGCTGGATGCCTTGGCATCCACGATGCGGTTCAGTGGAACCGCATCGAGCCGCTGCTTGGTCTTGTAGAGATAAGCCACACGCCGCTCGGCTTCCTCGAACTGTGGAAACCCAGTGACGTTCCCGGCGTCGTCGAGCGTCCAATCGAGATTTAGCGGGGCGCGGTAGTGCACGGTCATCATGAAGTAGCGAATCGCTTCCGGCTCGACCCGGTCGTACAGATCTCGGGCAGTGAAGAAGTTGCCGAGGCTCTTGCTCATCTTCTCTTTGTCGACCTCGACGAAACCGTTGTGCATCCAGCAGCGGGCGAACGGCTTTCCGGTCGCCGCTTCGCTCTGCGCGATTTCGTTTTCATGGTGGGGAAACACCAGATCGAGGCCGCCGCCGTGTAGGTCCAGCGTGTCGCCGAGATGCTTCATCGACATCGTCGAGCATTCGATGTGCCAGCCTGGGCGACCCCGTCCCCACGGGCTCTCCCAACCCCACGCTTCTGCATCGCTCTGCTTCCACAATGCGAAGTCCGCTGGATGTCGCTTGCGCGCGGTTTGCGTCTCGTCCAACCGCTCGCTCGCACCGAGCTTCATTTGCGCGAGGTCACGATGGCTCAGCTTCCCGTACTCGGGGAACGATTCGACGGAGAAATAGACATCACCGCCCGACACGTAGGCATGACCTCCCGCGATCAACCGCTGCACCAGCGCGACGATGTCTTCTAGGTGCGTGCTGACCCGCGGCTCTACGTCTGGATCGAGGTTGCCGAGCCGGTGCATGTCTTCCGCGTAGGCGTCTGCGTAGCGAGAGGCGAGGGCGGTTGGCTCGGTCCCGGTTTCCGAGGCGCGCTTGAGAATTTTGTCGTCGACGTCGGTGATGTTTCGAACGTAGGTCACCTTCATTCCCTCGGCTCGGAGGTGACGAACCAGGACGTCGTACACGACGTAGCATCGAGCATGCCCGAGATGCGCATAGTCGTAGACCGTGGGGCCGCAGACGTAAATGCGCGCGTGATCGGGCTCGGCGGGCTCGAAAGGCTCCTTCTGTCCCGTCAGCGTGTTGTACAGGCGCACGGTCATGGTGGGCGAAGTCTGAGCACTTTCCGCCCCGCGGGGCAAGGTTGCGTGGTTGACCGCATCCGCCGGCCCGCTAGAACCCAGAGGTGCTCAGGATCTACGAACAGGGTCAACCTGGTTACGAGGACACGTTAGCGTCTTTGAGCCGGCGCGGCGACGAAGATCTCGCTCGCGTCGAACCCGAAGTGCGCGCGATCCTAGATGCGGTTCGCGAGCGGGGCGACGCGGCGGTTCTCGACTACACGGAGCGTTTCGACGGTCGGCGCCCCCCTTCGCTCGTCCTGTCGCGCGATGCGTGGCTGAATGAGACCCGCAGCGTGGACCCTGCGATCCGAGAGGCGCTAGCCGCTGCTGGCAAACGGATTCGCCGCTACCACGAGCACCAACGAGAGACTGGGTTTCGCTACGAGGAGGACGGAGTGGAGCTCGGCCAGCGGGTCCGGCCCGTGGCGGCTGCAGCGGTCTATGCGCCTGGTGGAAAGGCCCGCTACCCGTCGACGGTACTGATGACCGCAATCCCGGCCACGGTTGCCGGTGTTCCGAGAATCGTCTTGATCACGCCCAACCCAACCCCGGAAATCTTGGTCGCAGCCGAGGTTGCCGGTGTGACCGAGGTGATCGATGCAGGAGGGGCGCAGGCAATCGCTGCTGTTGCATATGGCACCGAATCGATCGTGCGCGTCGACAAGGTCGTCGGCCCGGGAAACATCTACGTCGCCTGCGCGAAACGTTTGGTGTTTGGCGTCGTCGATATCGATTCGATTGCCGGCCCGAGCGAGATCCTGGTCGTGGCGGACGACGAAGCCGACCCCGCGCTCGTCGCCGCCGATCTCTTGTCTCAGGCCGAGCATGACGAGGCCGCCTATCCGCTTGCGGTCGTCCTCTCTCGTGCGCAGGCGGACGCAGTCGATGCTGCCCTGCAAGAGCAGCTCGCATCCCTTCCTCGAAGGGCGATCGCCGAGCAGGCCGTACGAAACAACGGGTACTGCTTCGTCGTCGACGACTTGAAGGAGGCCGGTCGCGCGGCGACCGTGCTTGCGGCCGAGCACCTGAGCCTCTCGGTCGCCGATCCCGAGGCGATGCTCGGACGAATCGGGGCCGCTGGCGCGATCTTCCTCGGCTATCACACGCCGGAGGCTGCGGGGGACTATGCTGCCGGGCCGAGCCACGTGCTTCCAACCGGGGGCGCCGTCCGCTTTGCGTCTCCTCTGGGTGTCTATGATTTCATCGTCCGCTCGTCTCTGATCCGCTATTCCGCGGCCGCCATCGACGCGCAGGCCGATCTGCTCGAGGGGCTCGCGCGGCTCGAGGGCCTCGAGGCGCACGCCCGCGCGGTATCGCTTCGAAGAACGAAGTAATCGAGAGCCTTGCGGGAACGTGGTTCGCCAGGTACCCATCCGGCGTGAATCCGACGACCTTGGAAAAGCGACTTGCCCACGAGCTCGGCCGGTGCATCTCCGACTACGCGCTTGTCGAGCCCGGCGATCGAGTCATGGTTGCCATGAGCGGGGGTAAGGACAGCTACACGCTGCTTCACCTCCTCGAACGGGCGCGACAGAGGTCTCCCGTGCCTTTCGGGATCATCGCGGTACATCTCGATCAGGGCCAGCCCGGCTACGATGGGACGGCGCTCGAATCCTGGCTCGCCGAGCGCGGCTACGAGCACCAAATCGTGCGCAAGGACACCTATCGACTGGTCACTGAGCGTGTTCCTGAGGGTCAGACGTATTGCAGCATTTGCTCGCGGCTACGGCGGGGAATTCTCTACAACGTCGCGCAGAGCCTCGGCTGCACCAAGATCGCTCTCGGCCATCACCGCGACGACGCAATCGAGACGCTCATGCTCAACATGATGTTCAACGGCTCCTTGAGTGCCATGCCCCCGAAGCTCGTGAGCGACGACGGTCGCAACACCGTGATCCGTCCGCTGCTTTATTCGTCCGAGAAAGACATCGCGGCATACTCCGAGCAGATGGGTTTCCCGATCATTCCATGCAACCTCTGCGGTTCTCAAGAGAATCTCTGGCGTCAAGAGGTCAAGCAGATGCTCGACGACATCGAAAAGCGCGCACCCAAAGTACGCCAAAGCATGCTCGCGGCGCTCAAGAACGTTCGCACTTCTCACCTGTTGGGAACCGGTTGAGCCCGATGGTGCGTTCGGCCGTCGTCCTCGGGCTCGTTCTTGCGCTGGCTGCGCCGAGCGCGGCGTCGGCGCAGGGGATGAATCTCGAGCGCTTCCGGCCGACCCTCGATCGCTTTGGCTTCTTGGGGATCCAAGGCAGCGCGACGCCCGGTCACAAACGCTTCAACCTGGGTTTCTTCAGTTGGTACTCGAACAAGCCTCTGCGAATCCGATACACCGATGGGACGACAGGGGAGGTCGTCGATAACCGGCTGACGGGGGACCTGTTCTTCGAGATCGGATTGTTCGGCCGGTGGTCGCTCGCCTTGGAGGTGCCGCTCGTGCTGTACCAGAACGGCGAAACCTCGCAGCCGATCGACGGCCGGACCTCGTTTACTGGGTTCGCGGTCGAGGACCCTCGTTTCACGACCAAGATCCGCCTCGTCGGCGAGAAGACCGAAGAAACTCAGAACCGTGCAGACGGGCCCGGGCTTGCGTTGTTGCTGACGATCCCCGTGCCGATCGGCAGCTCGAGCTTCTACGTTGGTGAGGGGCAGTTCTCCTTCGATGCGCAGCTGCTCGGCGACTTTCACCTCCTCGGCGCCGGAGCGGGAACGATGTTGGGATGGCGCTATCGGGTTGATGAGCGCGGCTTCGGAGCCGCCACGCTCGGGCAGGAGCTTCAATACGGCTTCTCGCTCAAACCCCCGATTCCACCGGTCAACGATCTGTTCGGGCTCCTCGAGCTCCGCGGCACGACCTCCTTTCGCGGCCGGTCTACCAACACGCTCGAGGGTGACATCGGTGTTCGATGGACCAAGCGCAACATAACGATGACCGCGGCGCTCGGAATGGGGTTCGTGCGAGGGATCGGACAGCCCCGTTTCCGCGCGATTGTCGGCGTCATGTGGTCTCCACAGACCGACGACCTCGACGCGGACGGCATTCCCGACTCGCGCGACCAGTGCCCGCGCCTTCCGGAGGACATCGACGGCTTCGAGGATGAGGACGGCTGCATGGATCCGGACAACGACAACGACTTCATCCCCGACGCGGATGACAGGTGCCCCAACGAAGAGGCGATCGAGGGCCGGGACCTGGATGAGGACGGGTGCACGGACCGGTAGGGCTGGACAGTGACGGGTCAGGGTCAGTGACAGAGTCAGGGTCGGTGCCCGTGCCCGTACCGGTGTCAGTGACACTGTCGGCGTTGGCGCTCCTGTGGCTTGCAGCCTGCACGCCGCAGGGGGATCCCGGCGTTGGCGCGGGTTTCTTCGACGACTTCGAACGTTCTGCGCTTGGAAGCAACTACGAGAGGACCGGCGGCAACTGGCGCATCGAAGGGGGTGCGCTTCGCGTGCAGGGGGCGAAGAACCATCCGCTTTGGCTTCTCCGGACCCTGCCGGTCGACGTCCGCATCGAATTCGAGGCGCGTAGCGAGAGCCCCGAGGGCGACATCAAAGTCGAGGTATTCGGGGACGGCGCATCCTTCGCCAAGCACGACCGCTATACGGCCACGAGCTACGTCGTCATTTTCGGCGGCTGGAACAACTCGCAGAACGCATTGGCCCGGATGGACGAGCACGGCGACGACCGGGTCCTCGGAAACACTAGAAAAGTTGAGCCGGGCAAGACCTACCGGTTCCGAATCGAGCGCATCGATGGCACTATCACGGTGTGGGCAGATGACGAGGTTTTGCTCGAAATGCACGACGCTGAGCCCCTGCAGGGGCGTGGACACGACCATTTTGGCTTCAATAACTGGCAATCCGACCTCTGGTTCGACAATTTGAAAGTCACGCCGCGATGACGGTTGGGTCATGACGCCGAAAGAGTACGAAAT
The DNA here is from genome assembly GCA_963792825.1 of uncultured delta proteobacterium. Taxonomy (GTDB): domain Bacteria; phylum Myxococcota_A; class Polyangia; order Polyangiales; family Houyiibacteriaceae; genus SG8-38. Next base: position 1,812,310 of record CAWBXS010000002.1, read on the forward strand.
CCTGTTGTCCGAGACGGAGGTGCAGCTTTCACGCATCAAGCATCTCTACGAGCAGTGGTTTCAAGGAATCGAGCGGATCGAGCCGCAGATCCCGCGCAAGCAGTTCGACCGCATGCTTCACCTGCTTCAAAAAGAGAGGCCGAGAAACACCGCAATTCGTTTTCGTTTCCAAACGCTGATTCAGCGCTACACGACTCTGCAGACCTACTGGCGGCGCGTGGGACGCCAGATCGAAGAGGGAACCTATCGTCGTGATCTGCTCCGCGCGAGACGACGGCGCGAGGCGCTACGCGCGGAACGCGAGCAAACCCGAGGTGGAAGTAGCAGTCCGCTCGAGCTCGATCCGGATGCCGATCTCAACATGGACCAGCTGGTTGCCGAGGCCAGCCATCGGATGGACGAGCTCGTGGACACGCTCGAGCATTCCCCGGATCGTGCTCCGCTCGAGCCGGAGGACTCAGCCACGCTGCCGCCGGGAAAGCCGGCTCGGCAGGCACCCGCTGCCACGGCTTCGGAGCCCGCTCCCGCGACTACCAGGTTCGGAAGGCCGCAGTCGAGTAGGCCCCTCTCGAAAAGCGACCAATCGCACTCGCTGATCAATCCGAACCGCCGCGTTCCACCACCCATTGCTCCACGCTCCAAAGGCCCTGGCGAGGCCCGTATGCGCCAGATTTACGAGAGCTATGTCGAGGCCAAGCGAAACAACAACGAGCGCACCGACAAGATCGACTACGAAACCGTGGCCAAGAGCCTGAAGAAGATGGTTCCCCAGCTCGACCGGAAGTACAAAGGCAAACGCGTGGACTTCAAGGTCGTCGTGAAAGACGGCAAGGTCGGCATCAAACCCGTCGTGAAGAAATAGCCTCCTCGGCCTGAAGCATCGGGTGCGAGACCTCGATGCGCTCTTCAATCGCGCGCTTCAACCGGGTCAACGATTTCGGCTCGATCGCACTGATCGGGATTCCCCGATCCGTCAACGTTCCGTGGGGAGTCGTGAGCTTGTCGCATTTGTTGTAGACCAGGATGCGCGGTACCCGTTCGAGACCGAGGTCGACCAAGAGCTTTTCGGTCGTTTCTACGTGCTCGCTTCGGCTCGGATCCGACGCATCGATGACATGGAGCAAGAGGTCGGCATCCTGAGCCTCGTCGAAGGTCGCGCGGAAGGCCGCGAAAAGGTCCTTTGGTAGGTCGCGAATGAACCCCACAGTGTCGGTCAGGATGATCGTGCGCCCAGCTGGGAGCCGCATCGTTCTCGAGCGCGTATCGAGGGTTGCGAAGAGCTTGTCCTCGGCCTTCACATCGCTACCGGTGAGCGCGTTGAGGAGCGTGCTCTTACCTGCGTTCGTGTATCCGACGATCGCGACGGTCGGAGTCCCGCTTCGCTTTCGACGCGAACGTCTTTGCTCTCTTTGTCGGCCGAGCTGCTTGAGCTGCGATTCGAGCCGTGTGATGCGCTCCCGCGCCCGGCGCCGTCCGACCTCGAGCTTCGTCTCGCCTGGGCCTCGGCCTCCAATGCCCCCGGTGAGGCGCGAAAGGGCGTCGTCTCTCTGGCCGAGGCGAGGCAACAGATATCTCATCTGCGCGAGCTCGACCTGTAGCTTGCCGGCACTGCTTTCGGCGTGCTGGGCGAAGATGTCGAGAATGAGCTGCGTGCGATCGACCACCTTGAGGTCGGTCATCTGCGCGATGTTGTTCGCCTGTGCCGGGCGCAGATTGCAGTCAAAAATGAGGGTTTCCGCATCGAGCTGCATCGAACGGATCACGACGTTCTCGAGCTTCCCCCGACCGAGCGCATAGCGAGGATCGACCTGGTCGCGAACCTGCAAGACTCGGTCTGCGACCTCGACGCCGGCCGTACGTGCGAGCTCCTCCAACTCGCGCAGCGAGTCTTCAGCGTGCCCGGCGCTTCGTTTGTCGCAGACGTGGATGAGGATTGCACGCCCATCTTTTGCGGTGACCCCGCGCGCGCGAGCCGCCTGCGCGAATTCTTGTTCTAGGGTCGCGATGATCTCGGCGGGGTTCTCGCTGGCCTTGGCATAGGGGATCGGACCGAAGGTCCGAAAGGGAGGCTCGTTCGTGTCGTCTACCACGGGGAAGTTGTGCCCGTAGTACAAGCACAGAGCGCGCTCCTCGCCGGGAGCGAGGCAGATCGCAACGACCATGTCCAAGTGCAGGCGCGTCAGGTCGACGAGGTCGTCGCGGCTGAGCGGTTCGTTCCGGAGATGTGTGTGAATCAACCGCAGGCCCCGAAGCCTACCCGCTCCGGCTCGAAGACGGCCGACGTCCGGCAGCATGAGCTTCGATGCATCGCCCACGATGACGTGGTGTACCGTTCCGCGACGGTCGACCAGCACCCCGACTTGCCTCCCAGTGGCATGTGAAACGCCTACCAGCGCACGTGTGAGCTCAGGGGTGGTGAGCCGTTCGAGCGGCACCCGACGCCGGTAAATCCGTTGCAGGGCTTTGGTTTCGGACGGGCTGAGGCCGCTGGTGTCGCCGTAAATCTCCAATGCTTCCTCAGCTCATTCGATCCGCCGAAGCCGTTCCCTGACGGAGCGAGCTTCGGGACTATCTAGCGTGGTTTGAAGGGGAACGGCAGGCGACATGTCCGGGACTTGCCGCCGAAGCGCATCTGCACGTGCGCGGGCCTCGGTCAAGCGGGCCCGGAACGGCCCATTGCGCGCGGCTTCCGTCGCAAGCGCGTCCCGCAGTTGGGCGGCTGCATCGAGATCCGAACAAACGAGAAGAAGGTCGCAGCCGGCCTCGATGGCCTGCACTCCGGCATCCTCGATGGAGTACCGGTCGGTGATCGCCTTCATCTCCAGATCGTCGGAGAACACCGCCCCCTCGAAACCGATTTCCTTTCGTAGAAGGTTCTCGATCGCCGCTCGGGACATCGTTGCCGGAACGCTGGCGTCGACCGATTCGAAAAGGACGTGAGCCGTCATCAAGGACGGAACTCGTTTCGCAGCCGCCCAAAAAGGGCGGAGCTCCACGGCGTCGAGGCGAGCGCGGTCGTGACGGAGCCTTGGGAGGGCTACGTGGCTGTCGAGGTCGGTGTCTCCATGCCCCGGGAAATGCTTTCCACAGGAGAGCAGTCCCCCGTCGTGGAGCCCCTGCGCAAACGCCAGCGCATGCTCGATGACCACCTCGGGGGTGCGACCAAACGCACGATCACCGATCACGGGGTTGTGAGGGTTGGTGTCCACGTCGAGAACCGGTGCGAAGTTCAGGTTGACGCCGATCGCACGCAGCTGTCTGCCGATGACCTCTGCTGCATCGTGGGTCAGCCCTACGTCATCGGCCGCTCCTAGCTTCCGCATAGGAGGCAGCTCGAGCACCGGTTCGCCGAAACGCGCGACCCGTCCGCCCTCCTGGTCGACGGCGATCAGAATCGGGAGCTCCGGATCACGGCACGGGTCACACGAGGCGATCAGGCTTGAGGCCTGTTGGACGTCCTCGATGTTGCGCTTGAAGAGGATCAAACCGGCTACGCATTGTTCGGATAGCCAGTCGTGAACCCGGGGAGGAGCTTCCGAACCCTGGAATCCACAAACGATTACATTGCCCGCCATTCGTTCGAGCTCGTTCATGTCGTTCCGAGAACGTAGCATTGGACTTAGATTGCCGTCAGGGCTGCTTGTTGCTACAAGAGAGCATCTCTTCTTTGCCCTATGGGCTTTGGAATTCGATGACCCGAGTGTTAGATTCTGACTTCGGTCGACGAGAAGACGAAGAGCAACGCGACCTCGGTGACGAGGCCCCCGAGCCTCTCGTTTACGCCTACGCGATTCCGCGCCGGCTCGTCGATCAAGATGCTGCAAAGGTGATTCGCCGCCTCAATCGACATGGCCACACGGCCTATCTCGTCGGTGGTGGCGTGCGCGACCTGATGCTGGGCCGAAAACCAAAGGACTTCGACCTCGCCACGAGCGCGCGACCATACGAGGTGCGCGACCTTTTCAGAAATTGCCGGGTGATCGGACGACGTTTTCGGCTGGCCCACGTCTTGTTTTCCGGCGGCAAGGTCATCGAAGTAGCGACCTTCCGTCGGGATCCGTCTCAGAATTTCGAGGTCATCAAGCCCAAGATCGCAAAGAAGATTCCCCTTTGTGCAGGTCCCGAGCCGGTGCGTTTGATCCCGTCACGGCGAGCCGTCACGGAAGTTGAAGATGCCGACTTGCTCATTACCAACGACAACGTCTTCGGTGAGCCGCACGAGGACGCAATCCGGCGGGACTTCACGATAAACGGCTTGTTCTACGACCTCGAACGCGGAGAGGTCATCGATTTCGTGGGTGGAGTTGCGGATCTCGAGGAGCATCTCCTTCGCACCATCGGTGATCCGAATGTCCGTTTTAGGGAAGACCCGGTGCGCATCCTTCGCGCGATCAAGTTCAGTGCGCGTCTCGATATGGGGCTCGACCCAGAGGTTTACGATGCGATGGTTCGACATCGAGGCGATCTTCAGCGCGCAGCCGCGCCGCGGGTTCTCGAAGAAGTTTTGCGGTTTCTGCGCGGGGGGGCCGCACATCGTTCGGTGTTCCTCGCATGGGACGTGGGCGTGCTGAGCGAAATTCTCCCCGAAGTCGCGTCCTTCTTGGACGACGATCCCGATGGGGCATCCTTGACCCTCGGACGATTGAAGGCCGTCGATGTGCTGGCCGACGAAGATGGGCTTCCAAGCGATGCGGTCCTGCTCGCGGCGCTCTTTCTCGGACCGATCGACGAGGCGCTCGAGGGTGTCCCCGATGTGCCGGTCGCCTACGAAGAGTTCATTCGAGAGCTCTCGCTTCGGCTGTCGTTGCCGAGGCGGCTCAAAGACCGAATCCGTCTGTTGATCATGGCGCAGCGGCGTCTTCGGACGGGGCGCATCCAGTCGATCGCACGGCGCGAGTACTTTGCAGATGCCGCGACGTTGTTCGCGCTCGACCAGATGGCGCGCGGCGAAGATCTCCCGGCATGGGCCCACGAGCCGCACGAGGCCGCTTACGAGTCCGAGCCGCGCAGTCGCCGCCGCCGACGACGACGAAACCGGAATTAGTCGTCCGCGCGGCTGACGGTCAACTCGAACGCGCGCTCGTTGACGTCTGGCTCGTCGGCGTCCGGCACGGCATTCGACAAGTTGGTCACGACAAACAGGAGATGCCGGGTCTCCTCGCCGAGCTCGACGGGGAGGTACGCGTTCGGCGTTGGTCCGGTGTGAGGCGCCGCAAGTCGGCGGATTTCATTGCCGCGTTCATCGAGCTGAACCACGACGAAAGACCACCTGACCCCGTACTCGCCTCGCAGCCAAGCTCGCAAGCGGGTGCGTCCGTCCCAGACTGCGGCATCCATGAACGCATAGGCACTGCCAAACGATTCGAGTGGCCGCGTGGCGACCATCCGGGTTGGGAAACGCTTCATCGTGAGTGAGATCGGGACCCGGGCATCACTGTCGATCGCCGAAAAGAGGATGGGATCTGCTCGCCCGACGAACCAGCGTTCAACCGCCAGGTCTTCGATGTCGTCGAGCAAGCGATCTCCGCTTCGCGCGACTGCAGTCTCGATGGCCGACCATAGATCGGGGTCGGCTCTCAGCCCGCGGCCCTCCCACGTTCGCTGACTTGCGAGAGTCCAAGCGTCGCGGATGAACTGGCTGCGGCCGGCGTCGTGTCGCGCCGACAGATAGGCGAGCAACAGCGCACCGCCGGCGCCGTCGCCTGCACCTCCGCGAACCCAGGAGCGAAACGGCTCGGCCTGCTGAAGCGTAACCGCTTCTTCGCATCCGAAACGGCCCGTGAGCTCCCAGGTCAGCCATGCCGCAGTCGCGCGCCTCCAACCTCTCGCCTCCGCTGGGTCCATGCTCAGCAACAGGGCCTCGGCGTACGCGGCGGTCACGCACGCGCTTAGGCTGGCGGAAGGTGTTGCCGGATTCACCACGGCGAACGTCGAAGCCCGATCGAGGTAGGTCCAAGAAGCGATGCCATCCGAGTAGGCATCCGGGGGAAGGGAAGCGGTCAGGTACAGATCGAGCTCGGGACCGCCGCCAAGGCTCCCATCCGAGATCGGCGCCGGCCAACCCATCACCTCGAGGCGGGCTCTCACGTACTCGAGAGCTTGCACCGCTTGCTGCATCGTCTGCTCGCTCACCGACGGGTCGGCGTGAACCGTCAACAGGGCGCGAGGGGATTGCACGAGGAGTGATGCCTCCTCCGGCCGCGGTACCGCGTCAGGGGCGGGCGTTCTCGGGCCGGTCCACACCCTCGAGGTCATCGAGACGATCGCCTCGGCCAAGCCGTCGGTATCCAGCAGATCGCCCTGCGCCCGAGCGGTTTGCGTCTGCATGGCGACCGTCAGGACGATGCAGACGAGGTTTGATTTCACCCATGGCATTTGACACGATCCGCCTGTACCTTCTACATCCCAGCTGGAGGGGGACCTATGCACGACGGCCGTTTCGATCCTAGCGGCTTCTACGAGTTCAATTTGAGTGGGGGAATGATCCGCACTCGCACCGGCGAGCGCGTGGTGATCCTGAGCGATGATGTGCTTTCCAGTCTGGTCGCGGCGGCCGCGCGTGACGGTGACCTCACCCCGCTTCGACGCTTGGGTGAGCTTCTCGGCGAGCACGTGCTCAGCGGTCTGGACAGACCCGCATCGGTGCTCTCGCCCGAAGCCGTCCTCGGCCATGCATCGGCGGTGACCTCGCTCTTCGGCTGGGGGCGCCTGGCTTTCGAGCGATGGGGTGCTGCGTTGGTCATCGCGCTTCGCGACAAGCCCGAGCTCGACGAGGACGAGCTCGGGGCGGCAGCGCTTCTCGGAGGAATGTTCTCGGAAATTTCCAAGCGACAGGTTTCCTGCGTGCCCACGGGTGCCTCGAAGTTCATCATGGTCGACTTCGAGGTCGCCGAAACCGTATGGGGCTGGTTCAAGGATGGGGCCGACCTTCCCGCGATCGTCGGCATGCTCGAAGCCAGGAGGGCGTCATGAGCAATCGCGAAGACAGGCTGCGATCTCTGCTCGACAAGGTGAGAGCCAAACGCCCTGAAGAGCGCACCACCCGAGCAGCGGACACGCTCGATCGGATCCGGACCAGCTCGGGCACGAGCACTTCGGCGGTTCAACCCCCCCCGCCCCCTGCAGCTCGCCGGACGCCGCCCCCGAGCTATTTTCCGACTGAGGTGCCCGCCTCGCCACTACCACCCGAGCCGCCCACCTCGCCGACGATCGAGAGCCCGACGCGCTACTCCTCGCAACCACCCACGGTCGAGCGGCCGCTGTCGGTGGAGCCTCGCGCCGTGTCGAGTCGGCCGTCATCCGGGGCGCCGCCGGTCCCATCGCGCAGACCGGAGTCGATCCGACCGCAGAGCGTCGCTCCCTCAGGGCAACCGGTCTTGTATGCGACCGATCCACCTGAGTTCCCCCGCCCAAAGACGTTTGGCGATCTCCTCGAGCTGACACTCGCCTTGCGGCCTCGTTAGATGCTTCTCGTCGTCGACGTCGGCAACACGCACACGGTGCTCGGTCTGTACGATCAGGAACGCCTGGTGCACGATTTTCGAATCGAGACGGCGAACGGCCGAACGAGCGACGAGTACCACGTCTTGCTGCTCAACTTGTTGTCGCTCGCTGGGATCAAGCGCCAAGAAGTGCGCGCGAGCATTCTCGCCTCGGTGGTCCCCTCCTTCAACGGCACCATCATCGAGGCAGTGGATCGTGCCTTCGACCACGAGATCATGGTGGTGGGTCCGGGGATCAAGACCGGCATGCCCGTACTTTACGAGAATCCTCGCGAGGTTGGCGCCGACCGCATCGTCAATGCGGTTGCGGCCTACGAGCGCGTCAAAGCCGCCTCCATCGTCGTCGACTTCGGTACTGCGACGACCTTCGATTGCATCTCCGACAAGGGCGAGTACCTCGGAGGTGCGATTTCGCCAGGCATACAGATCAGTGCGAGTGCCCTGTTTGCCCACGCGGCCAAGTTGCCCCGAAGTGAAATCGCTCGACCCCCACGCGCCATAGGGCGCAACACCGTGCACTCGATGCAGGCGGGCATCGTGTTCGGCTACGTGGGGTTGGTCGACGGATTGGTTCGGCGCTTGGAGGCGGAAATGGACACGCCCGTCACGGTCATTGCGACGGGCGGTCTCGCCGGGCTGATCGAGCCTGATAGCGAAACGATCGACGATGTCGACGAGTTTCTCACTCTCGAAGGGCTTCGGCTCATCTATCTGCGCAACCTCTAGGGCCGCGTGAGAAGAGCCATAGCGACGATGCTGATCGCGACGACGACCGCGGCGAGCGCGTAGACTGCTACCTCGCTCCGGGCGAGTCTGATCGGCCCCGCGGGTTGCTCGATCTCCGGGGTCGATTTGCAGGGCTTGGACGGCCGCGATTCCCTCGGAGGCGTCGATTCCCTTGGAGGCTCGTCTTTCGCGATCGGAAGCAGGTCTACCCTCTCGTCGGGGCCATCTTGAATGGCGCTCAACTCGGCATCGAGCTCTCCGCGGGTTCTCCCGTCGAGCTGCTCGGACAGGATGCGTCGCGCGTACTCGCTCGTAATCGGGGCCGACATCGCCTTGGCCACCGGAACCCCTACGTCGACCGTGAGCCGATAGCCCCCGAGATCCACGAGGTCGTGGCTGCGGAGCAGTTTGGGCCGACCCGGAACGACCGGGATTTCGTTCACACGCGTACCGTTGGTCGAGCCCTCGTCGATGAGAACATAGCCCGCGCCTTGCTCCCGAATGCTGGCATGCGTTCCGCTCACCGCCGCATGGGGCAGCTGAACGTCTGCGCTCCGGGCGCGTCCTATGACGATGCGCGACTGTGCAAACTCGTAGACGAAGGTCGAAGAGTCGAGCTTCGTCCAAAGCGACCGCACCGTGATTCGCACTCCCATCGCAGCCGCCAAGAGTGGGGTCCTGCTCCGAGGTGGTCAAGGAAGCGGGTTGCAGAAAAGTGGACGAGGCGCTCGGGTTTTGGGACCAGTCGTGGTGAGCGACGCTGCGGTCGCGCAGGAGAGCATTCGATGAACACTTCCGCGGGATACTATCGAGCACCACGGCCGGCGCGCGTGCCGCTCGATGAGGTCTTGATCAAGCTCCATCCCGAGGGCTTCCATCAGGCGTTCGACGCCGATGGGATCAATGTAGGTGCCGGTGGTCTTTCCATGCGAGCGTCGGTGTTGCCCGAGGTCGGCTCGACACTTCGCTGTCAGCTCGAGAATCCCACGGGCGGAGAGGCCATCGAGATGATCGGGCGGGTCGTATGGGCCCACGAAAGCGGTCCGAAGCTCGGTGAGTTCGGAATTCGGTTCACCCAGCTCTCGGACGATGACCAGATGCGCATCGAAGCGCTGATTCAACGCTGGGGTCGAACGACAGCAAAGCCCCCTACCGTGCGGCTTCTTCTCGATGGGGTGGGCTCTGCAATCGTAGCGGAGGTACAATCCGAGAGCGGCACGCAACTTTCGGTCGAACAGCCTCTCCCATTCTTGGCCATTGGGAGCGCGGTCTTGAATGAAAGCATCGGGCGTCGAGGCCACCTCGAAGCCGTCGAGCTCAAGATGGACGAAAGAACACCCAAGTTGGTGCTCAGCATCGGCTACGAGGTGGAGGATGACCCAGAGGCCGCCCCGAGCGAAGGGGGCGATCGAGACACGCTGCCCGACGAGACCCCTCCAGCGGCGGCTCATGCAAATCGGCGCTCGAGCCACGAGCGGCTGCACGATGCCCCCCGCATCGTCTGCGTCGATCCGGTGGCTGAGGCCACGGCGAGCGAGACTGCCGTTGTCCGACTGCGCGCCTCCGCCAGCTCGGCAGTCGGCCATCTCGTGAGGGCGCTCGGTGCCGCTCGCACGGGGTTGACCGAGGGGCTACTTCCGCGCATCGAAACGAGTGCAAGGGAGTTGTTCGCGCTCACCGGACGTTTCATCGGGGCGTTGCGGTCGAGGATTGACGAAAAACCTCGCCGCAAACAGGTTCCGCGGAGCGAGGCTGCGCGTGCACATCTGAAGAACGCGCGCCGCGATCGGCGCCATTACTGGCTCGGGGCAGCCCTGCTCTGCGGGGCAGCCGCCACGGGTGCGGGGATCTATCTGTTGGCCACCTCGGGAAGCCCCGAGGTTGCTTCGGACGACGAGACGGTCTCACCCGCCCCGAACGAACCCGAGGCTTCGGGTCAGCCCGACGCCACGGCAGAGGCTGCTGGCGAACGAGCGGCGGCGGTCGTCGCCGCGCCTGAGGCACATCCCCCGCAGGCGGCGCCACGGCCTCCAGAGACCGTCCGGGGGACGTGGTTTGGAGCGCAAAGGGTGGAGGGCGGAGAGAAGTACGTCCTTCGGATGAGCAATTCGGTCACTGAGATCCACGGGATCGTCGAGGAGGATGGCTTTTCGGTCACCATCCCAGGAAGCCTTTCCCTCTCACGGGCGGGCCCGATCGCTTCCGCTCACCCGGACATCGAGTCCGCGAGCATTCTCAACCGTGGCGACTACTCCGAGCTGACGCTGCGTTTCGTCTCAGGGCGACGACCGGCCTATCGGGTCGAGGCACGCGGACCCGCGATCGAGATCACCATCGGCCGAGCACCCTAGAGACGCTCTCGAAAAGGCTTCGGACGAGGTGGTTGCATGCATGCCGATCACTCGCGACGTCGACTCCACCCCGTGACGCGCGAATTCCCGAGCCCCTCCGCACGGAGACTTCTACGGAGGAGGACGGCTCGGGATGGGCAGCACAGCGAGCGGGGGCGACGCTAGACGTAGGGCGGCGTGAGGAGCCAGCGGAGCGGGTCCCGCTCGCGAGCACGCCCGTCGCGAGGCGTCCTCCGGGGATGCAGTCGCTGCAGCGCAGGTGTTCGCTGTCTGGCGGATTGCCATTCGCGACGCCGACTCCACCCCGTGTCGTGCGAATTCCCGCGTCCCGGGCCGCCGGTGCTAGTTCGACCGGCCGATCGTTTGAAAGAAGCGGTGTGCATCGCGCTCGATGTAGAGCAACGCGTTTCCGTCCTTCAAGGCCGCGCGAACGTCTGCAATGGACCGAACCTGCTTCCGGTCTGCCTGAAGAATGATGTCTCCGGGACGAAGGCCTGCGCGATCGGCATCAGAGCCCGGCTTCACCGCGCGAACGAATACCGCGCCCTCTCCCTCGTAGCCGAAGCGTTGACGGAGCGCCGGTGTCAGCGGTTGGAGGGCGAGTCCGAGCATGTCGTTGTCTTTGACGCCTTGTTGCGGGGACGCGATGCTGTCTCCGCTCGGCCTTTCGCCAGCGACGACGACGACTTTACGGGTGTTTTGGCCGCGACGTACTTCGAGGCTCAGGCGTTCGCCGATGTCGTGGCGCAAGACCTCGCGCAGGAGGTCTCGGCCCTCGCGAATCCCCTGGCCGTCGATTGCGATGACGACATCACCGGACCGAAGATCCGCCTTTTCCGCCGGCCCCCCGGGAACGACCGAGTTGATGAGCGCTCCGCCATCGAGGTTCCCACCGAAATGGGCAGCCAACTCGGGCGTGATTTCCTGAAATGAAATCCCCAGCCATGCTCTTTTGACGCTTCCCTTTTCGATCAGCTGCTGCGCGACACGCTGGGCGATCTCGGACGGAATCGCAAAACCGATCCCCGATCCCCGTCCGATGATCATCGTGTTGATGCCGAGCACTTTGCCCTGCAGGTCCACGAGCGGCCCGCCGGAGTTTCCGGGATTGATGCTGGCATCCGTCTGCAAATAGTCCTCGATCTCGTTTGCACCGATTCCACCGCGACCCTTCGCGCTGAGGACGCCCGTCGTCACGGTGTAGTCGAGCCCAAAAGGCGATCCGATTGCGATGACGAACTGCCCAACACGGGCCTTCTCGGACGACGCGAACTCGGCTTGCGGCAAACCAGTTGCTGCAATTTTCAACATTGCGAGGTCGGTGGCCGGATCCGCGCCGACGAGCTTGGCTGGAAAGCTCTTGCCATTTTGTAGGCGAACGTCGATTCGGCTCGCCTGTTGGACCACGTGGTTGTTCGTCAAGATGTATCCGTCAGCTCGCAGAATGACACCCGAGCCTCCGCCGCGAACGATGCCCCCCCCTCCCTGGCCTCCAAAGAAGAACGGAATGCCCTCGTTTTGCGGACTGCTCACCTCCACGAGAATGCTCACGACGGAAGGCGAGGCGGACTCAGCCACATCCGCGAGCGCAGCCTCGAACGCGACCGCTTGGGATAGCGCGTCTTGTCGCGAGGGCCGCTCTTGGGGCGACGCCGAGGCGGTCCCGACCATGACCATGGTGATGGTGGTGACGAGAGCCGAGGCCCGGGTCAGCCGAGGGGTGATTCGGAACATGAAGCGTGACTCCTTTTGACGTCGAACTCTTGAGCCGGCGAGTTGATTCCGCAAGGCGCACACTTTCGTGCCGGATTACCGCGAACGCGGCTGATTCTTGGTACTTAGGCGTCGAGACAGGGGAGCGTGACGACGACGGTCGTGCCCCGGCCGAGCTCGCTCTCGATTTGAATGGCACCCCGATGGATTTCCACGATGTTTTTGACGATCGAGAGGCCGAGCCCCGTGCCAGTACCTTTGCGGCGGGTCGAGAAGAACGGTTCGAAGACTCGCTCGAGCTCTGCGGCTGGGATCCCGACGCCGTTGTCCTCTATCTCCACTCGGATGCGATCGTGGCCCTGCAGGCCGGTGGAGAGGGATACTCGGCCGCCTGTCTCGGGTGCGGCGTTGCATGCGTTCGTGATGAGGTTGACGAAGACCTGATGAAGCTGTCCCGGCACCGCGTTGACCTTCGGAAGGTTCGCGCCGTAGTTTCTCACGACCGTGACGCCCGCCTCGCGGAGGATGTGCTCGCAGAAGCCTAGCGCTTCTTCGATGATGCCGTTGAGCTCGATGGGTTGCGCTTCTTCTTTCGATGGACGCGCGTACGTGAGCAGATTTCGCGTGAAAGACATGATGCGGTCGGAGCTCCGCAAGATGCGCTCGACCCGCTTGAGGTCGGACTGCTCTGCGCCGCTACGTGTCAGTTTTTTCATCAGATACTCCCCGTAGACCGAGATGCTCGTCAACGGGTTGGTGATCTCGTGCACGACCCCCGCGGCGAGCTGGCCGAGTGTGGCCAGTTTCTCAGCGTGGATGACCTGCCCTTCGAGCTCCCTTACCTCGGTCCGGTCCTGCCCGATTGCGATGACCCCCGCGACTCTGCCCTCGGAGTCGAGAATGGGAGCCAATGTAAACAACAGCCGCGCCGTTCCGTTTCCGGCCTTGGGCAATCTGAGCTCGAACGGCGGTACGTCTCGTCCGCGGATCGCACTGACGAAAGCCGACAGAACCCGTACCCGCTCGCTCTGACTCGCGAGCTGTAGGATGTCCTTTCCGATCAGCTCGATTCGATCGAGCCCGGTAATCCGGCCGAACGCGCTGCTCACCACTCGGATCCCGCGGTCGCGGCCGATGACCAAGACTGGGATGTTGGCGTGCTCCAGGAGCTTCTCGAGATAATCGCGTAGGTGAATCGACTCCCGACGAAGTCGAGCGGCCTCGATTGCGGCGCTTGCTTGGGCCGCCGCGATCAGCACCGCATCCTCGAGACGTGTCGGAAGCTTCGCTCCTCGTTCGAACTCGGCTGCAACTACGCCGATCACCTCGCCGTCTCGCGTCATCGGCGCATCGAAACCGTCGGCGGGCAGGTGTTCCTCGTTCTGCCCTGCAATCAACATCGGCCGGTACGTCCGCCTCAACGTCATCCCGGTCAGTGGCGTGACCGGCTGCGGAAAGCCGGCCCGGACGAGCCCGGCTTCGGTGATCGCGAGCCCTTCCATGGCGCCCGGCCGGATGTGATGCGTGGCAGCTTGAACGATGGAGGTTCGTTCGGACGGGCGAGGCGACAGCCTCATCGCGAAGCGGAGCTTCGGGTAGAGGCGCTCGAGCGCGTGCACGTACGAACGCAAAATCTTCTCATCCGTCGCGAAACCAGCCGTTTCCCGCTGTGCCTGGTTCAGCGACTCCAGGATCTCCGCGAGCGTATGGTCCTCGGACCCGTGGCGCCTCCGCCGAACGAAGGACTTCACCGACGACACGCGTGGCTCCAGGCTTTCGTTCTCGGGCGGCTCCTTACGGGCGGAGTCATCCATCTCTCAGTCCTTTGCTCCTGGCTCGGTCGAAGCGTCTGCTGCCCGGTCGAGATCGAAGATCTTCTGTTGGCCGACGTATGAGGTCGTCTCGTAACGCGTGATCTTGCCGATCTTGCGAACGATTTCTGCCATGCGCTCCGCTTCTTTGATCAAGACTCGTGCGGCCTTCGCGGCATTGGAGTCGGGCTCGGACTGCCGCAGCAAGAGCTCGGCGTAGGCCATCATGCTGGTGAGGGGCTGGTTGAGCTCGTGTGCCGCGGTGCCCGCCAGCTCCGCGAGGACGCCCTGCTTTTCGGTGAATGCCAGCTTCTTCTGGGCCTCCGCCAACCGTTCCTCGACTCGAATGCGGTCGCGAAGATCGGCGAAAATGAGGACGATTGCAGATGGTTCTCCATGTTCATAGATTAGCGAGGCCGACAGCTGAACCGGGAGCTGAGCGCCGTGAATGTCGACCAGGTCGAGCATCGTCGGCTCGAGCCTCCCCTCGCCGCCGTGGTCCTGTGCCAACAGCCGTTGCATCACCAGCTCTGCCGAAGCCCTTCCCAGCAGGTCTTCGAGCTTCAAATTTCCGAGCACCTCGGATATGTGACGTCCAGATATCCGCTCCGCGCTTGGATTGAACAACACCACCCGTTGTTCCATGTCCGTCGCGATGATGGCATCGACGCTCGCTTCGATCAACGACTGTAAGAACTCCATCGTCTTGATCAGCTCTTGTTCGGTTTTTCGGATCTCGGTGACGTCCTCGAACGAGATCACGGTGTGGTCCTCCACGCCGATTAGGGGGGCGAACGAGGAGCTGCAGACGATCTTGGTCCCGTCCCGCCGAACGAGGTGAATGTCCATGCCGCGAGTATGCTGGCGCTGGGAGAGTGCATCGCGAACCCGCTTCCGATCTTCGGGAGACACGACTTGCTCGAAGTCACGCGCTGAAATCGTTTCTTCCCGGTGGCCGACGATCTCGAAAGCCCTGGCGTTGGCAAAGACCATTTCGAGACCTGGGCCGACCACGACGATGCCAGGTGCCATCGATGCAAAGGTCTTCGCGTACCGATGCCGGACGTCGTCGAGCGATGTCCGTGCGCGCAGGCGCTCCAGCCGAGCGACGAGGTCGGGGCCACGCAGCGGCCGAAACGCAAAGTCGTTGGCCAGCTCATCGAGCTCGAGCGGAGGATCCTCGCGCACCACGAGCAGCACGGGTTTTCGGCAGTCCGTCCCCCAAGCTTCGGCCTCTGGGTGGGCCGCATCCAGCACGAGGACCTCTTGGTCGTCCTGCATGTCATCGTAGGTCTCGGAGGCGAGCCACTCGACCGCCCAGTCCCTTCCCGCGAGAGTCCTGACGAGCTCCTCGTAGAGGCTCGAATCGCGAGAAATGAGCACCAGTGCGGGCATGTGTGTCCAGCCTACCAGAGACTTGTCTGCTGGTGGCTCTTTCACGGTGGTTATGCAACGTTGCCAAGCAGGGGGCACGTGGCAAAGCCGATAGGGATCTTCGACTCGGGTTTGGGCGGCTTGACGGTGGCTCGCGCGATCCGTGGAGCGCTTCCCGAGCAGGATTTGGTCTATCTCGGCGACACCGCCAGGGTGCCGTATGGAACGCGCAGCGCGACGACGGTGGTCAAATACGCGCTTGGCTGCGCGGAGCGTCTCCTCAGCTTCGACATTCAGCTTCTCGTGGTCGCCTGCAATACGGCGAGCGGCGTCGCGCTCGAGGAGCTCCAAGCTCGTCTCGACATACCGGTCATCGGCGTCATCAAGCCGGGTGCACGCGCTGGGGTGAGGGCAACCCGAAGCGGCCGCATCGGCGTGTTGGCCACCGCGGGAACCGTGGCTTCCGGAGCCTACGAACGAGCAATTCACCGTGAAAACGGCGCGGTTCAGGTTTTCGCCCAGCCGGCGCCGTTATTCGTTCCGCTGGCCGAGGAAGGTTGGCTCGATGGAGAGGTGCCCAAGCTCGCAGCGCGACGCTATCTCGGGCCCCTCGCAGAGGCCGACGTCGATACCATCGTGCTCGGATGCACGCACTATCCACTGCTTTCGGAGACGATCCACCAGGTGGCCGCCGAGCTGCTCGGCCACGACCTCGTGATCGTCGACAGCGCCGAGGCCACGGCGGCGAGCCTGGCGGAGACCTTGAACATGCCGGCAGCCGCCTCTCAGGCCCCTGGGTCGTTGCGGATTCTAGTCACCGATCTGCCGGCTCAGTTTGCCGCCTCAGCCTCCCGATTCCTCGGAAAACCCCTGAAGGGGCTCGACATCCAAGCGGTGGACCTCTGAGGTTGCGGATTACAGTAATACGAATATAGTATGTAAATACTGATATGCGCAACGGAGGGGGACACGCACTCGCTGCAGACGAGGATCCGGCCGAGGGGGAGAATAGAATCTTCGCCACTGGTGAGCTGCTCGATGGGGTCTACGAAATCCTTCACCTGCTCGGCCGTGGCGGCATGGGCCAAGTGTTCGAGGCCCACGACCACCTGCTCAATCGCAGAGTCGCCATCAAGGCGGCCTGGCCCAACCCGCTGAGCCCGCCACTACGCAACGAGGCGCGGGCGCTGGCTGCGTTTCAGCATCCGAGCTTGGTGAGCGTTCACACCTTGGGAGAGCACCGAGGCATCGATTACTTGGTCATGGAGCGTGTCTACGGGGTTTCGCTGACCCAACACGCGGCCACTCGTTGGGAGAGCGGAGATTCGTTCACCCCGGCGGAGGTCGTTCAGATTCTACTGCCCGCGGCCGAAGGGCTCAGCGTCGTGCATCGCGCCGGGCTCGTGCATCGCGACATCAAACCGGACAACATCATGCTGACTCCCGCGCAACGGGTCGTATTGATGGACTTCGGTCTCGTGTTGCCGGAGTTCGACGTCAACGGCAAGCAGCGCGTCGCAGGCTCTCCGCCCTACATGGCGCCCGAGGCATTGCTCAATACGGCTGAAACCGGCAGCGGTCACCTCGTCGACATCTTTGCCCTGGGCGTTCTCGCCTATGAGCTGCTCTCGGCCGAGCGCCCCTTCGCCGGCCTCACCATTCGCGAAGTGATCGCGGCTCACGAGCGTGGGCAACCAGCGCCGCTCGCAGAGCGCCGGAGCGACTGTCCTTTGTCTCTCTGTCAAGTGGTCCATGAGATGCTCAGCCCGAACCCACAGGTTCGGATTCAGAGCGCCGAAGCGGTCGCTTGGCAGCTGCGCGCAATTCGGGACGAGCGAACGAGGAGTGACAGCACCACCACGGCGATCAAGAGGCGACCTTCGGTCTTGATCGTCGATGACGACGTCGACCTTGCGAAGATTCTAACGTTCTACGTGCGGCAAATTCTCGGACCATCCGATGTTCGGGTTGCGCATGATGGTGAGGAGGCGCTCGAGCGCGTGCAGGAGAAGGAACCAGACGTCATGCTTCTCGACCTGCACATGCCTCGCATGAATGGAGTGGAGCTCTGCATGCAACTCAAGGGCGAACGGCTCGCACAACGCTGCGCCATCATCTCCGTGAGCGCGGGTGCCCATGAGCACGACGTTCAGCTTCTGCACCAGCTGGGCATCCACCATTTCATCGAGAAGGGCTCGAACCTGCGCGAACGACTTCGAACGGTGTTCGTCGAAGTGTGTGGCGACCAAGTCCTGGCGAAAGCCTGAGCTCACACCTACAGTCGGGAAATCGCCGAGTTAGACCGCTCGGTTTCTCGAGCATCCTCTGCCTCGGTGAGCCGCTCCTCGGCGTCGCGAAGCTCCCGTTCCAGATGCCGAATCCGTCGATGGAGCGAACGCAGGTCACGCTGCGTCGCGAGGTTAAGCGCGCTCGCGACGCCCTGCACACGTCGATCTACGGCACCCTCGATGCGTCCGCGCAAGCGGAACCCTTTCACGAGCCACTTCTGAACTTCGGGATTTCGGGCAAGGCGTGCGACACGAGGGTCCTGAACGAGTCTGAGGAGGCGGTCTTTGAGCCCAGTCATGGCCGCTGGATGCTCAGGAGCCCGTTTCCAAGTCTTGAGCGAGATACGCCAGAATGACTTCATCGAGCGTCTTTTGGGTCAACACCTCATGCCCAAACGGAGCCACCGGTGCCTGAGACATTCGCTGGCGGGACTTGCCGGTAGGCCGCACCTGCTCATAGCGCGGTGAGCCCTCGACCAGGCGAGCAGCTGCGTGCTCGAGGATCTCGGTGGGAAGCTCTTGGAGGGAAGCGTCTTCGTATGTTGCGTCGCTTTCCGCATCGTGTGAGCCATCTTCGTCGTACGCTCCATCCCGAAGACCGATGAACACTCGCTTGTGCTGGTCTTGCATGAGCTGCTTGACGATCGCCGCCAGATTCTCGGACTCCACGTGCTCCTCGTACGAGGTCTTCTCCGAGGCGATGATCCTTCCGCCGTCGGCGAAAAGCTGAGTGATGACGTGCGGCCGCTTCACACCCGAATCTTCGGTTTGAATGTGATACAGCTTTCCCTTATGGCGCACGTTGGTGTTGTACCCAACGAGCGGTGAAGGACTCGCTCCCATCCCGAAATCATATCCCAGAAAAAGGGTCCAGTCCCCTTTTGCCGAGGGTTAAGGAAACGTTCCTAGCTCATGCCCGGAAAGAAGAAGAAAAAGACCACGGTGCGGCCGCTGATGGCTCGGCCCGGCGCGCGATACACTTGCTTCGGTGACGGCCTGTGCTGCACGGACATCCACGGAATCGGGCCGTTGACCAAGAAAGAGGTCGCTGCGATGCGGCGCATCGACCGGAAGTCTGCCGGTTGGAACGACGACCACGACGACTACATGCTCAATACCGCAGCAGATGGCGGGTGTGTGTTCTTGATGTCCGATCAGCGCTGCTCGATCCATGCGCAGCTCGGGCCGGAAGCCAAGCCCGAGGGCTGCCGCCGGTTTCCGCTGGGGCTCGCGGCAACGCCGGTTGGCGGCCGCATCACGACAGAGCATCGCTGCCCTTGCCGCACGATGGGGGACCGCCCCGAGCTCCGGCCCGAGGACGTCGAGAGCTCCATTTCCGATGGCGCTAGCCGACCCGTTGCCGATCGCCGCATCAAGCGCATTCGATTGCGCCCGAGGCAGGAGCTCAAGTTCTCCGAGTGGGAGCGGCTCGAAGAGGGTTATCTGAAGCGGTTCCGTAGCCAAGAATCGCTTGTCGCGATCCTGGACGCGGAACCTTTCCCCGCATTGCGCGGAAGCAGCTGGGACAAACAGGCCGAGGAGTTCATCGGTGCCCGCGACGGGTCGCAGTTCGGTGCCGCGATGGCTTGGGTGGGCGACACCATCAGTGCTCTGCAAAACGGTCGGAGCCCGAGACCCCCGGGACGTCCCTGGGCGGCTGCCTTCGATCGCGCTCAGGCGAGGTCGCCCCGAGCACGAACGAGCCGCGAGGTCTTCGGGGATTGGATTGCCGATGAGATTTGGTCCCTCAAGTGGGCCGAAGACTACAGTTTCGTGCTGGCACGCACGGAGCTCACCAGCAGGCTCACGATCGCCGAGGACATCTGTCAGCGTCTTCGTCGGTCCGGAGCGAGGGCTGACCGAGCAGCCGCCGAGGCGGTGATGATGCTCGAGATCGTCGGAGAGTCGGACTTCTGGACCGAGGTCAAGGACCGCATGCGAGTCGGATGACCGGGCGCGGAGGCGACGACGAAGTTCTTGCCCTTCAAATCGGGCGACCCCTACGTGCATCCTCGACTGTGCTGCGTCGTTGCAACCTCGGCTTGCCCATCGTTGCAGAGGTTCCGCCGATCCTCGACTCTGGCGAGCCGTTCCCCACGCGTTACTGGCTGACGTGTCCGCTCGCGCGCCGTCGAATCGCCAGAATCGAGGGGGAGGGTGGAGTCCGTTCGGCTGAGGCGAAGATCGCCGCCGACCCCGAGCTCAGCGAAGCGGTGAATGCTGCAAACGCGCGCTATGAACGGGAACGCGAGGCGCTGCTTCCCGCCGATGCGTTCCATCGCCCGAGCGGAGGGGTCGGGGGATCTTCGGGCGGCGTGAAGTGCCTGCATGCCCATTACGCCGACTTCGTGGCCGGCAATGAAAATCCGATCGGGCGGGATGTGCACGAAAAGACCGGAGAGCCTCGCTGCGACCTGCCGTGTGTGGTCGCCGTTGACGGAGGGCTCGGGCGCAATCCAAACTGGCGGGAGCCGAACCATGCAACCGACTCTCGATAGTGCGCCCACGCGGCCTCGCCTGCAGAGGCTGCTCTGGTGGGGTGTAGCGGGAGGATGTCTGTTCGCGTTGGCCGGAGCCGCAGCTCTCGAGCCGGACGTCCGAGGCTACGGCACCCATACGCAACTCGGGCTTCCTCCCTGTGGGTTTCTTCTGCTCACGGGATCGCCTTGCCCAGGATGCGGGCTCACGACCGCGTTTGCACACGCCATCCGTGGCCAGTGGTTGCTCGCGGCTGGCGCAAACCCCCTTGGGCTCGTGTTGTTCGTCGTGGTCTGTTGTTGTGTTCCCATGAGCGTGACCGCAGCCCTGCGGGGGTGGCCCGTCGACGCGGTCATCCAGCGCTTCGCATTGAGCCGCTGGGCGCTCGCCGTCGCCGGTTGCGCCGTCGTCGTTTGGGTCGTGCGCCTCGCTGCGGCGTTCTAGTCGCCGCGCCCGAGCGCATGCCGGGTCCGCTTCAGCAGGTCGTCGCCGCTCTTGACGCTCACTTCCGGCGTGCTCGTGTGCGCGATCTGAATGGCAGGGCGCGGTACGATGGCGCCGCCCCAAAGCTCCCCGCTTTCAATCTGGCTCTTCAAACGTCGAAGAACGTAGCTGGTGCCGTGGTCGTCGGTCTCTGGAAGCAGAATGCAGAACTCGTCACGCCGCAGACGAAAGAGCTGGTCGACAGCTCGGATGCATGCCCTCAACCCGCCGCCGATCAAGGCCATGGCCTGGTCGGCGTTGCCATCCTGGTTCTCCATCGCGATTTCATTCGAGTTTTGGAGCCGCACGACGATGCAGCTCAAGGGGTGTCCGTATCGTTCGGCTCGCGTGTGCTCGTAGTCCAAGCTGATCAGGAGCTGTGACGGCGTCCCCGCGCCAGTCACCGGGTCTCTTTGATCGGCCGGTGGGGTGCTTTCCGGAATGCCGAGGCGATCGCGACGCGTAGCACGAAGCACGGTCCGGATGCGCTGCTGAATCTCGAACACGCGGTACGGGCGAGTTAGGTAATCTTCCGCTCCGAGCTCGATCCCGCGACGCCTCGCCTCGAGGTTGCTTTCGTCGGTGACGAGCAAGACGGGGATGCTCACGAGGCTGCGATCCTCTTTCAAGATGCGAAGGATCTCGAACGCATCGATCTCCGAGATGTTGGCGTCCAGCACGAGCAAATCCGGCGGCCGCCGCGCAATCATAGCCAGGACTTCCGTTCCGTCGGCCGCGGTCACGACATCGTAGCCCGCAGCCTCGGATGCCTCGTGAAGCAAACGAAGGTTGAAGGGATCGGGATCGGCCACGAGAACCAAGGCGCTCATCGCATCGTCCCACTCGCCCTTTCCGAGTTGCCCACCAGAGGAACGATATCACGCGGGTTGCAAGGCCTCCAATCTCCGTGCCTGTGCGTATCTCCCGAGTAAGCTTGTCCTCGTGGTAGCCCCAGCCAGATACGTCGCAACCCGCGTGCTGCATCGGGTCGCTCACGATGCGGCATGGGCGGCGCCAACTCTCGATGCTGAGCTCCGCCGCGGCTCGTTCAGCCGCGCAGATGCCGCTCTCGCCACGGAGATCGTTTACGGCACCCTTCGCGCAGCAGCCGGCCTAGACGCTGAGCTCGCGCGGCACGCCCGACGTACCATCAAGGTGGACGACTGGACCCAAGCTGCGTTGAGAGGAGCAGCCTATCAGCTGCTGCACCTCGAGCGTGTCCCATCCCATGCCATCGTCCATGATACGGTTGAGCTCGTACGCAATCAGCGCGGAACGAGGGTCGCGGGTTTTGCGAACGCGATTCTTCGGAAGATTGCTGCAGGTCGCACGGGGCCCCCGCAGCCTCCCACGTCGATCACGGCTCCCTCCTGGTTGCGCAATGCGCTCTCGGCCTCGATCGGCCCCGCCCACACCGAGGATCTTCTGCGTCTCGGCCGGCAGCCCCCATCGATCGACCTGCGCGTTCGAACGGACGTCGACCGAAATGCCGTGGCGCAATCGATTCGGTCCGCCCAACCCGATGCAGTGGTTTCACGCACGGCGCTTTCGCCCCAGGGCCTCCGCGTCAGCGGCGGGGGCGATCCGCGCGCATTCCCGGGCTACGCGGAAGGGGTCTTTGCGGTGCAAGAAGAGGGAGCGCAGTTGATTGGGTCGTTGCTCGGCGCGCGGCCCTCCGAGCGCGTGCTCGATGCATGCGCCGGGCGCGGCGGCAAGACCGCCCAGTTGATCGAAGCCGTGGGTGAGTCGGGTCGCGTCGTCGCCACGGATCTGCACCCGCACCGCCTCGAGCAGGTCGCGGACGAGCTGAGGCGTCTGCGGTTGAATCCTGAGCGACTTGATACTGCCTGCGTGGATTGGACGGTGGGCCGCGGGGCGGTCACTGGAGACTTCGACCGGGTGCTCGTGGATGCCCCATGCTCCGGCCTCGGTACGTTGCGCCGTAGGCCTGAAATTTTATTGAGGGCCCAACCCGAGGATGCAGCCCGCATGGGTGAGTCGCAGCGTCGCATCCTGCACAATGCTGCATCGCTGGTCCGGCCGGGAGGAACCCTCCTTTATGCGGTCTGCTCTCCGCTCCGAGAAGAAGGTCTCGGGGTGGTCGAGAACGCTGATCTGCCAGGCTTTCGGCCCCTCGCGGGCGACTGTGCGGACTTGAAATCTTGGTCGTTTGAATCGGACGGCTCTCTCGCGCTCGGACCCTGGGTCCGAGGGGCCGGTCCATGGGCTGATGCGTATCAAATCTACATGTGGGTACATGTAGGATAGTTCGTTGACAGGTGTCTGGGATAACGCTAGTTTCCGCCGAGCTTGAAATACGGGGCGTAGCGCAGCTTGGTAGCGCGCACGGTTCGGGACCGTGAGGTCGGAGGTTCAAATCCTCTCGCCCCGACTAGAATTCAGCACTGCAGTTACAATTGCAGCGGAGGCAAAATGGCAAAGGCGCTACCACCGGTCCGGGTCCTCGTCGTCGATGACGACCAGGCGATCTTGGAGTTCATGGAGACGTTTCTCACCAAGGACGGCTTCGAGGTCACGACCCTTGCGAATCCCAAAGATGCGCCTGAAGAGGTCAAGGAGGGCGGATACCACCTGGTCGTGCTCGACCTCATGATGCCGGGCCTTGGCGGCGTCGAGGTGCTCGAGCAGATTCGCAGGGTGGACAGCGACGTCGCGGTCGTCATCTTCACGGGCTACCCATCCCTCGACACGGCCGTTCAATCGATGAAGCTCGATGCGGTCGACTACCTCAAGAAGCCTTTCAATCCGGACGAATTTCGAGAGGTCCTCGATCGGGTGATGCGCAAGAAGGGGTTGCTTCGGACCCCTGAGGAGAACCTGCACCGCGTGATCGGTGAGACGATTCGAGGGCTGCGCAAAGACCGTGGTCTCACGCTGAAGCAAATGGCTCGCCGCACCGGTCTGAGCGTGTCCCTTCTCTCGCAGATCGAGCGGGCCGAGTCGAGCGCGTCGATCAGCTCGCTGTACAAGATCGCCACGGCGCTCGACGTGCGAATCCAGGATCTCTTCGGCGAGTATTGATCCTCCTTCACTGCGCCGTGGGCTGCAGTGTCACGAGCACCTCGTTCAAGCGTGCCCGCAGCCGTGGCTCGTCACTGACTTCGAAGGTCTCGAGGGCCTTCTCGAGGGCAGCCTCGATACGGTCGTCGGCTCGAAGTAGCTCGACCAGGCGTACCCGCGCGTATAGGTCGTTCGGTGTGCTCGCGGTCCAGCTCTCCAAAATTGCGACGGCGCCTGGGCGATCTCCCCACGAGACGAGCAGCTCGGCCGATGCACGCGCCCTGAGTCGCGGTACGTCGGAGGACGCCAAGTCCGCAGACGCGTAGTACGCGGCAGCGTCGTCGAAACGACCGGCCCGTTCGAAGAGCGTTGCGAGGGCCCCGCGTTCGGCGGGCTGCGTGGGATCGAATAACCTCAGACCTGCGCGCAGGTCGCCTTCGTCCGCATAGATCTCCGCAAGCTTCATTCTCACTGCAAGTGACTCGTGTGGCGTCATGCTCAGGGTTTCTGCTGCAGCGCCCTGCCTGCCCAGTGAGGTGGCGCATGCCGCGAGCGCTAACCGAGCGGCTTCGTAGCTCGCGGCTCCCTTCGGTACACTTGCGAGCGCGAGCGCCGCCCGGACATAGTCGCCCCGAGCGAGAAGCGCGTTCCCCGTCGAAGAGACGGCTCGCGGGGACCGCTCGGCCTTCTCCAACAGCTGGAGCGCCAAGTCGACCTCGTCGATCTCGACCAAGAAGTCTGCTTGCCTCGCGACACCTCCGAGCAGCTCCCGATCTGCATTCGCCATGAACGCCGCTGCACGCTCCCGGTCGCCGCTCTGCACGAGCGCGCGTAACCAGAGCGCCACGTTCTCGGGCGTGTTCAACGCCTTGCTCAGGATCCGAGCGGCTAGGGCGGGTTGGCCCACCTTCAGGGCGAGCTCGCCTGCCTCTTGGGCGCGTGCCGTCGAAGTCGAGGACGGGTCGAGAGAGAGCGCCAACTCGAGGGTTTCTGCGTCGCCCGTCCGGCGAGCCATGTCGATCAACGCAGATCGAGTGTCCTCCGCGTACCCGTCGAGCGCGCTTCCGATGTGCTCGACCAAGATGGCCTTTGCCCTGTGAACATGCCCAGCCGAAAAGAGTGTCTCGGCCATCGCAATGACCGGCTCGTCCCATGCCGGTGCGAGCCGCGACGCACGCGTGAATGACGAAAGCGCCTCGGCAAGGAGGCCCCTGCTTCTGGCGATGCGCCCTTCAGCGAGTGCGAGCCTGGCGGATGCTGGGTAGTCGCGGTTTGCGGAGGTCAGGGTTCGGTCAGCGCGACGGGATGCATCGCTCCACTCGTACTCCTCGGCGAGTCGTGCCAGCAGCCAGACGTCTTCGGATGGCGCGGCGGTCGCGGTTTCGAACGCCATGGCAGCTTGCTCGTGCCTACCCGTAGACGCCGCGACCTCACCCTTGATGAACCATTCGTACGCATAAGGAGACACGAACGGTCCGTGTTCGACCCGTCCGTCGACGACTCGGGGGATCGTGCGCGGGACGGATGTTGTGCAAGCGGCGAACCCGAACAGAAATAGCGATCCCAAACGGCCCATGCCGAGATCATAATCGAAGCGGCTACGGGAGGCTTGGCTGTCCAGGTCAGGTGTTTGACTTCGACTCTCGCCACCCCTAAACAACCGCGGATCGCGGAGCGAGTTTTGTTGGGATGACTCGCGTGAAGTCAGGGAGAAGACGATGGGTCCGATTTGGATGACGTTGCTGCTGGTGAGCACGCTCGGATTTTTCTCGTGGTCCGCCTTTCGAAGGCTGCGCCAAGTCAAAGTCGGCGTTCCCGACCCGCGCTTCGCGTGGACCGGCGAGCAGATCGCGAACCGGACGAAGACGCTGCTGATCTACGCCTTCGGGCAGAAGCGAATGCCCAACTACAGCCTTGCGGGCTTTGCGCATGTCGGCATCTTCGTCGCGTTTCAAGTGCTTCTTCTGAACAGCCTGTTGCTCTGGGGGCGGGGGTTCGACGCTAGCTTCGACTTCTGGGGATTGCTCGACACCGAACACCTATTCGGCAAGCTGTATTCGTTCGCGAAGGAGATCGCTGCGTTCGCTGCAATCGTGGGTTCGGTAGCATTCCTGTATCTGCGGTGGGCCAAGCGCGGCCAAGACAGTGGGGATCCGAAAGCCGTCAAGGACAAGCCTCGAATGACGATCGGTCATTATCCAAATCGCTACGTCTTCACCGAGCCGATCCTGATCCTCTTCATCATCATCACCATGATGCTGGCCGATTTCGTGTACGTCGGCTCTACTCTGGTTCTCGATGCCCGGGCCTACGGCGAATCGATTCACGCGGGTTGGTGGGAGCCTTTCGGGGGCATCGTCGCCAACCTTCTCTCCAACGTGAGCGACACGGGAGTGGTGACGGCCTTTCAGCATGCCGGCTTCTGGTGGCACTCCGCGTTCGTTTTGATCTTCCTCAACATTCTCCCCTACACGAAGCACTTCCACGTTCTCACGGTCATTCCGAACGTCTTCGCGTATGACCGTCGACCGAATGCGCTTCCCAAGGTGGACGACTTGGAGGGGAAGGTAGAGCGCGAGGAATCAGTCGGGATCAATCGGCTGACGGACCTGACTTACAAGCACATCATGGACTTGTACACCTGCACGGAGTGTGGGCGCTGCAGTGACAACTGCCCGGCTTACATCACCGGCAAGAAGCTTTCACCCAAGCACCTCACCCTCGCGATCAGAGATCACCTCTATGCCACGGAGAAGGACATGTTCGGCAAGGACTCGCTGGTCGAGGAACCGAGCGATGCGCCTGACGCGTCCCCCGCGCCGAGCGAAGCGAACGAGCCCATTCACACCTTTCCCGCCGCTCCCGACGGCGCCTACTTCGTCGGTGAAACGGTCGTCGACCTGGTCCCGAACATCCTTCACCCCGATGTCATCTGGGGCTGCACCTCGTGCCGCGCGTGCGAAGAGCAGTGCCCCGTCATGATCTCGTACGTCGACAAGATCGTCGGGATGCGTCGAGAAGAAGTCATGATGAAGAACGAGTTCCCGAGCGAGCTTCAGGGTGCGTTCAATGGCATAGAAACCAATGGCAATCCTTGGAACCTCTCGGCGATGGACCGGGGTGATTGGGCCGACGGTCTCGGTATCCCACTCCTCAGCGACAAGCCCGACGCCCAGGTCTTGTATTGGGTAGGCTGTGCGGCCAGTTACGACGACCGGGCCAAGAAGGTCGCTCGCGCGGTTTCCAAGCTCTTGAAGAAAGCACGGGTCGACTTCGCGATCCTCGGAACGGAGGAGACGTGTACGGGTGATCCTGCGCGTCGCGCTGGCAACGAATATCTGTTCCAAATGCTCGCCGAGCAGAACATCGAAACACTGAAAGGATACGAAGCCTCGAAGAAGACGATCATCACGGCATGCCCGCACTGCTTCAACGTCCTCGGCAACGAGTATGCCGACTTCGGTGGGACATACGACGTCGTCCACCACAGCGACTTCCTCAATGGTTTGCTCGTGGCGGGCAAGCTCGTGCCCTCGAAGGCCGTCAAGGGCAAGGTCGTCTATCACGACAGCTGTTACCTCGGCCGTTACAACAAGGTTTACGATTCGCCTCGCCAGATTCTCGAATCGATCGAAGGCCTCGAGCTCATCGAGGTTCCGTACTGGAACCGCAACAAAGGCCTTTGCTGTGGAGCAGGTGGTGCGCAGATGTGGATGGAAGAGCAGGGTGAGGAGCGCGTGAACAACAAGCGAACCCTGCAGCTCCTCGACACCGGCGCGACGACGATTGCAAGCGGCTGTCCCTTCTGCATGACGATGCTGACCGACGGTCTGAAAAAGCAGGACAAGGACGAAGACGTTGCCCAGCGTGACATCGCCGAGATCCTCGCTGCTGCGATCGAGCTCGACGAGGTCGAGCAGACGCCAGTCGCCGCCGAGTAGGCGGAGCATCGGATGCTATCGCCCCGCCCCGAGAGATCATGACCGTCGTTGCGAGGCGGGAGCCGCTGCTGGTTCGCTTCGGGGCACGGTTCGATTGTGTCGGAGATGGGCTCTGCTGCAGCAACATTCACGCGGTGGGCCCGCTGAGCGACGCGGACTGCGAGATGCTGATCCTGATCTCGGAGAACGCGGTCGAGCATCACGAGGGCGAGGATTCCGCCATCTTGATGATGCGCAGCGACACCGGGCACTGTGTGTTTTGGAGCGAAAACGGATGTGCGATTCACTCTCAGCTCGGACCCGAGATGAAGCCGAGTCCGTGCATTCAGTTTCCGTACGCACTGACGGCGACACCGGCAGGCGGCCGCGTGTCGACTCAACACCGGTGCACATGCCGGACGCTCGGTCCGCTACCGCCGGTCACGATCGAAGGTGCACGCCCGTGTTTGTTGGATGCCCATGGAGAGCTCAGGTTCGAGCACGCGGTCTTCGACGAAGTGCTCTGGTCCGCTCGAGAAACGCTCTCGTTTGCCGAGTACGCCGAGCGTGAGGTAGGGCTGATGAGAATGTTGGTCGAGGGCAGTGGCCTCAGGACTGTCCTCGATGCGAAGCCGTTTCCGACCCTGCGAGGGATGAGCTGGGGTGCGGTGGTCGAGGAGTTGCTCGCGTTCCGTGGTCCTTCGCGCGCTGCCGTTGCAGCGAGATGGTTCGCGGATGCGCTTGGCTTTCTCACCGACCGGCGCGCACGCTCCGAGCATGGGCGCCCCTGGGCTGACGCCTTCAGACGGGCGGGGCAGCGCATCGTCGACCCGGTCTCCCCGAATGTGGTGTTCGGTGACTGGCTTGCAGACGAGATCTGGTCGCTGCGGTGGACTCGCTTCGGCAGCTTGGCTCGAGCCCGTGCCGAGTTGGCTACGCGGCTGGCGATCGCGCGGCGAATCGCCGGCTCCCTCGACGTCAGCACCCCTCTACAAGACAACATCTCCGCCGCCGAGGCGGTGATGATCGTCGACGTGATCGGCACTTCGGACGTGTGGGAACGAGTCCAAGGGGCGATGCCGGAGCCGTAGGGGGTGGCAGCGGCAGCGCCAGGGCAGTGTCAGCGCCAGTGTCCGCGACCGTGTCCCTGGTACGGGGCTTTGTCCTCGTGATCGCCTTTTCCGAGTGAGTGGGGTCGCGCTTGCGGCTCGGGGCGCGGGGGAACACGACACGGGGTTCCGCCGGACGGGTCGGCTTAGGCCATTGTCAGCATGCCGGGGCTCGGGAATTCGCACGACACGCGGTTCCGTCGAACGGCTCGGCTTGCAGAGGTGGCCGGTTGGGCTTGGGGCCGGTGGCCACGCAAGCCTCGCCTCGGCGCTCGCGCCAATCGGAGGTGGTTGCATGCATGCCGGTTGTCACTCGCGACGTCGACTCCACCCCATGACGCGCGAATTCCCGAGCCCCTCCATACGGAGACTTCTCCGGGGATGCAGTGGTCACAGCATCGCCGTTAGGGCCTTCGGCCTAAGGACGTGTCAGCGCCAGTGTCTATACCTCGGCTGCGCGCTCAGCCTGAGTCGGGGCATCCGTCGCCAGGCAAGCCTCGGCATTCTTCGAGGTCGAGGAGGCAGCCCGCGCTCTCCAAGCAATCGAGACAGTCCGTGCTGCACGTGTTGCTCTGGCATCTGGCTCCGCAGAATGCGGCGACTCCGCACTGCTCGGCGCTCCCGTAGCAGGCAGCGCACTCCGCCGAAAGCCCTTGCACGCTGCTTTCGACGCATCCACTCACGCAATTCGCATACTGCTGACCGATCCCGATGAGGTTGATGCAGCTGAAGAGGCCGCAGTCTTGCGCGAGGTTACGAATCCTGTCGCCCGCGTTCTCGATGGCGTCTAGATCCGCGCCGTTGTCGCACGCGCCTTTGAAATCGCCCCCGTCGGGCCCGGCGTCGACACCGCCATCGCTTCCACCCGAGCCCCCGGGGCCTCCTCCGATTCCGACCAGTGGCGGGCGGCCGTTCCCGCCGCCTGGGGCACCTGGGAACGTCTCTTCGGCACACCCGACTACAAGGAGTGCTAGGAAGAGAAAGGACCTCATTCGTCTAGACTGTGCCGGGCGGTTGCCTCGGTCAACGACACCGCAGCAGGCGGTAGGCCGCCCGAGCGGCCGGTCAGAAGCCCATGATCTTCGCCACCGCGTAGCGCATCACTTCCGTCGCTCCGCCGCCGATGCGGAAAAGGCGGGCGTCTCGCCAGGCGCGGGCGACCCACATCTCCTCGAGGTAGCCCATTCCGCCGTGGAACTGCACACACTGGTCCATGATCTCGGCGGTGACGTCTCCCACATAGGCCTTGGCCATCGAGACGATGCGCGTCGTCTCCATCGAGAGCATACCTTGCTTCACATGCTTCTCTTCGTTGTACGCGGCGCATGCGTTATAGGTGAGCGCCTTGGCGGCTTCGTATTTGGTGTACAGATCGACGAACTTCTGCTGCCAGTATTCCCGTTTGATCAGAGGTTTACCAAAGGCGACTCGCTCGCGCCCGTATTGGACCGAACGATCGAGCGCGAGCTTCGAGCCTGCAAGCCCACTCACACATCCGACCAAACGCTCTGATTGGAAATTCTGCATGAGGTATACGAACCCCATCCCCTCCTGACCGACGAGGTAGCGCCTCGGAATGCGAACATCTTCGAAGAACAGCTCGGCTGTGTCGCTCGCCCAGTTTCCAGCCTTCTCGAGCTTCTTCGAGATGCTGAAGCCCTTCACATCCGTCGGACAAACGACAATCGAGATGCCGCTGTGACCAGCATCGGGGTCCGTCTTCACCATCAGCGTGATGAAATCCGCGCGCGTACCATTGGTAATGTACGTCTTGGAGCCGTTGATGACATAGTCGCGACCCACCGCACGGGCAGTGGTTCGAAGCCCAGCCACATCGGAGCCTGCACCCGGCTCACTCACCCCGAGCGCCGCCACCTTGTCGCCACGAATCGCAGGCACCAGGAATTCGTCTTTCACCTCGCGCGAGGCGAGGTCATTGAGCACTGGCGTTGCCATGTCCGACTGAACCAAGAGGCCCATCGTCACACCGGCGGAGCCACAGCGGGGAAGCTCTTCGGACTTGACGACACTCATCCAGAAATCGCCTCCGCCCCCACCGACGTCCTCGGGATAGTGAGCCCCGATGATCCCGAGCTCACCCGCTCGCTTGAACACCGAGCTCGGGAAGATCTTCTCCTCCTCCCACTGATCGACTTTGGGGGCGAGCTCGTGCTCGGCGAAGCTCCGCACTTGCTTGCGGAAGATCTGGTGCTCCTCCTGAAAGGGCTGGAAAGTGGACGACATCGCTGCCTCGCTCCTGAAATGAATGAACGTTCATTTAGTAGCCGGAGCCCGGGAAATTGGCAAGCCCGGAAGTTCAACGACCGTTTTTCTACTGGTTCGGCGGCTGGCTCGGCCCGCTCGGAGGCGGCAGGACGATCGCGTCCATTCGCTCGGGGTAGACCTCCGGCTTCAGCTCCGCGCGCAGGTCGTTGATCAGCTTTTCGAGCGCGGCTTCACGTTCCTCGCGCCAAAGCTTGCCACGGATGGCGCCGTCGGCCTGTTGCAGAGTCTGGATCTTCTCCGGGCGAATGCCGGTGAGCTCGAGCACGCTCCACTTCCCGTCTCCGAGATCGAGCGGCCTGCTCAAGTCGCCCGTCTTCTCGAGCTCGAAGGCGGCCTTCGCGAGCGTGGGATCGATCGGCGCGGCGCCCTGTTTGCCTACGACAGTTCCATCTTGTGTGAAGTAGAGGAGATCGCCTCCTCGAAGCTTGGTTTCGGTGTCGAGGCTCTTCAGTTTTGCCAGCGCGCGGAACGGGGTGCCTTTGTCGGCTCGGAGCTCTACAAGGATGGCCTTGGCTTCGTCCTCGCCGGCGACGAGGATGTGGCGCGCCCGGCGCATCTCGGCCCGACGGAATTGCTCTGGGTTCTCTTCGTAATACTTCGTGATCGCCTCTTCGGGGACTTGAGCCGGCGTCACGGCCTCCTCGAAGTCCTCACGGACGAAGACCTGGATCATCGTCTGATCGACGAACTTCTGCACCTCCGGATCGTCCGCGAACCCGAGCTTCTCGGCACCCTGAAAGAAGAGCTCGTTTTCGATCTGGTCGTCGGCGAGCTTCTTGAGAACCGCCGGCTGCATCAATCTTTGTCGTGCGTAAGGAGAGCGCGCATTCACGAGGTCTTCGAGCTCGCCCACCGTGAACGTCCGACTGCCCACCGTCGCGAAAACCTTTGCGCGGCGCGCGTCGTCGGGGCTTGGGGGCGGGTCTTCGGCCCGCACTTTGACGCCCAACATGCCGGCCAAGAGGAGGGCTACTAACGACATCCAACGCATCGGTCGGCAGCGTTTCACGTGGCTTTCCGCCGGTCAAGGCCCGTGCTTCGCGAAGAAGTCCGCGAGCTCGGCGGCGAGAGCATGCGGCTCGAACCAGTGAATCATGTGCCCTACGTCCGGAATCTCGACGAAGCGATGTGATGGGATCTCGGCAACCCGCTTCTGCTCGTCTTCCAGCCGGAAGCCCCGTTCTCCGGCGACGACTAGCGTTGGAACCGAGATCGCCCGTAGAAGCTTTGCGAACGAGTCGGCTTCGAACGGGCGTGGCGACCAAGTCTTGTGCAACGGATCGAAGGTCCACTGGATCCCGCCTTCCACGGGTTTCGTGCTCTTTCTCGCGAGAAAGAGCCCGAGCTCTTCGGTGAGCTCGGGATTCTGAACGCGCATTCGCATGAGAGCGCTCCGCTCGTCCTCCATCGGCCGTCGGCTCTTGCCTCGAACCTTCGCGACGCCATCGAGCCATGCCCGTAATCGCTTTGCGGGATCGCGTGGCTCCAACTCGGGAGGCCCGATACCCTCGATCAGCGCCAGCGAGCGTAGCTTCTCGGAGCGGGCAGCCGCATACATGACGCAAACGCTTCCGCCCATCGAGTGACCGACGAGGTGCACGGGTCCGTCCGCGAGTTGCGGTAACAGCTCCTCGAGATCGAGGACATAGTCGGGAAAATGGTAGTAACCGCCCGCACCGATCCATTCGGTTCGGCCGTGCCCTCGCCAATCGAAGGAAACGACACCATGGCCCACGGCAACCAGCTCGCGTGCGACCGCGTCGAAGCTCCATGCAATGTCGAGAAAGCCGTGACAGAGCACTACATCCACCGGACGCTCGCCCCAACGGATGACGTGGTGTCGAAGGCCGTTGGCCGTGAGTGTCGACTCGGACGCCTTCATCGGTGCAGATCCTCGAATCTCCGAGGGGAAAGCGCTCGAGCCTCCCTCGACGCCGGTCTCCCGTCGATCGCTTCGGCAATCAGCTCCGCGGTCAACGGAGCGAGGAGGATTCCGTTTCGATAGTGCCCGCTCGCGAGAAACAAACCCTCGACTCGCGTCTCGCCGACCAAGGGGAGACCGTCGGGCGTGCCCGGGCGAAAGCTCGACCAATGCTCGTCGACCTTGGCCGACCGGAGGCTTGGAGCGATTCGTGTTGCCTTCGCAATGACGTCGGCCATGCCGCCAAACGTGATCCCGCGTTCGAACCCGACATGCTCCATGGTCGACCCGCAAAGCACCCGACCATCTGGGCGGGTGACGACGTAGCCTCCGGCGCCGAAGATGACCCGGCGGAAAATCGGCGGGCGGGTCTGCGTGGTGATCATCTGGCCTCGCACCGGAAAGATCGTCTCCGAATCGAGCGGCAGCCCGGGAACGAGCGTCGTCCAGCTGCCCGCCGCGACGACTACCCGACCGGCCTCGATCAATCCTTCGGTGAGCTGAACACCCCGTACACGGCCGTCTTCGACGTGCACGGCGCGGACCGTGGCTCCGCTACGGAACGTCGCGCCCTCGTGCTCAGCGCCGAGAGCCACCGCGGAAAGCAGCTTTCGTGGCTCGACCTGCGCGTCCTCCGCGATGCTCAGGGCTCCCGAGGCCTCTGGATTGGCGGACGGCTCCTCGTCCAGAAGCTCCTCGCGGCTCCAACGCTCGCACCGCACCCCGTGCATTTCGAGGCTCGACGCATGAGCATCGAGCGCCGAGAGCTCTTCGGGGCCGAAGGCGACTTTCACCACACCGCAACGCCGAAAGCCGACGTCCACACCGAATAGCTCGTCGAGCTCGTCGGCAAGCTCGGCGTGAAGCTCTCGGCTTCGTCGCCCGAGCTGAAGCGCCAACGCTTCATCGAACGATTCGACGGTGGGGCTGAGAATTCCTGCCGCCGCAGAGGAGGCTTCTGCACCCGGGATACTCCGTTCGAGCACTAGAATCCGCGCACCGTCTTTGGAGAGTCGATAGGCGACGCTGCAGCCCATCAGACCCCCGCCAACCACGATCACATCCGGATGCATGGTCAGAAGCTAATCGTTGCGCGTCAGGTGGCAAGCGTTCAGCCGAAGATGTCCCGATACGTGACGAGGATCATGACGCCCAGCAGGAAGACGATCCCGAAGGCGTGGACCGCCATCTCGAACCGTTCGTTCGCACGGCGACGCGTGAGCGCCTCGTAGCCGAGAAAGATGAGACGTCCGCCATCGAGCGCCGGAAAGGGCAGCAAATTGAACATACCGAGCGCGACGGAGATGAACATCAAGATCCACAGGAACGCGGGCACCCCGGCTTGCGCCGCCTCGGCGACCATCTTGCCCATCATGACAGGCCCTCCGATGCCCTCGGTGCTTCGACGTTTGACCATGTCGGCGAGGCCGTTCAGCTGCGCCATGGTCATCTGATAGGGCAGCACGACTGAAAGCTTGGCGGAGTCCCAGGCGCCGAGGTTTTCGTAGAGCGGAATCAACTTCGCACCCACGCCGATCTGGCCTCTACCGCTTTGGTCGGCGGGCGTGATGGTGACCGGCGCCAGAGCCCGGCCCTCGCGCTCGACGACATAGACCGTTGGTTCACCTGCGCGCGGGGCGGTCGCGTCGATGAGCTCGGTCACGTTGTGGATCGGTCGGCCATCTGCACTGACGATGACATCGCCTACTTGAAGCCCTGCTCGTGCGGCAGGCGAGTCTGGCACGACATGACCGATCTGCATCGGTTCGGCAGGCTGCATTGGGGGCAGCGTGTTCGTGATGCCGAGGCCGAACACGATGAGCGAGGCCGTGAGGTAGTTGGCAATCGGCCCCGCGGCAATCGTGGTCACCCGGGCGAAGAGGCTCTTGTTCGGGTAGAGCTCTGGATCGTCCGGGTCGACTTCCTCGTTCGGGTTCATCCCGGCAATCTGTACGTAGGCGAGGAATGGAATCACCGCGACCTGGAACACCGTCGGGCTGTCCTTGGGCTGGTAACGGAACACGGTCGGGCCAAACCCGATGCTGTAGCGCAAGACCCGCATCCCGAATGCTCTCGCTGCCAGGTAGTGCCCTCCCTCGTGAATGATGATCAACACCGAGAGCGCAGCGACCGTGACAAAGACCTGGAAAATCACACTATCCACAGCCCCAGCATAACGCCGGGATCCGGTCCGTCTAGGCAGCCAGCCCGGCTTGGGGGCCCCCGGCGCTGGAATGCGCGTCTAGTCAGGCTGGATCACTACATTCGGCCGCGCGCCTGGAACAGAAAAAGTGACTGATTATGCGAATCACTATCGCAGTTCGGGGGGGTTTTGCGTACTATCCCGGCCACCTGGCAGACAGGGGTAGGTTGGTTGTGGCTGAACATCATCGAAACACGAGCTTTGCAGTCCCACGCATCGCACTGATCCTCACCTGTGCGCTTGCTTTCCAGCTTTTCAGCCCTCCGCGGGCTGCCCTTGCACAGGACGTCTTCAGTTGTATCGACGAGCTGAGCGATGACGAGGTGGCGTACCGCATTCGCTACATCGAAGACAAACTGCAGGATGGCAAGAAGTCCGCAGCCGTGTGGCGCTACGTCTGGATGAGCCTTTGGCTCGGCGGAGGCGCCGGCATGACCTACGCCGCCGTCAATGCAGCCAATGATGACAACAAGTCGGACAAGTTCGGTTGGGCCTACCTCGCGGCCGCGAGCTACTTCATCGCGACCACACACATGGTTCTCCCGGCAGCCGACGTGTGGGGCGCCAAGCGCATCAGGCGCCAGGACGGAAGCACGGAGGAAGCCCGGCGCGCCAAGCTCCGATACGCCACCGACACGCTGAAGAAATCGGCGGAGGTGGAAGGTCTCATGGGAGGCGCGACCGGCGTCACTTTCGCCCTCATCTACGGTGTGGCCGGCGGCGCATCGAAAGGCGCGATCTGGAAGGGGCAAAGTCGCGGCCTCACCGCCGGGATCTTCGTCGGTCCGCCGCTGCTCGTGGGGCTGCAGACCGCGACCGCGCCGCGAGGCTCAGTCGAAGCGTACGAGGCATATCGAGGCATCGCGTGCTCCAGCAAGTACTACGAGCGCAGCGAAGAGGGACCGGACCTCGATTTCAGCCTGGGCCCCGCCGGCGGAACCTTCAAAGTCTCCTTCTAGGGGAGCTGAGGCTTCTTTCCGCCGCGCAGGCGCGCTCGAAGACGGGCGACGTAGCCTTCTTTGTTCTCTTGTTTCGACCGCGAAAGCGCGAGGGCGCCCTCTGGCACGTCACGGGTGACGGTGGTTCCACTCGCGACGTAGGCGCCCTTCTTGATGGTCACTGGTGCGATGAGCTGTGAGTCGCTTCCGATGAACACCCCGTCCTCGAGCACGGTGGTATGCTTTCGCTCACCATCGTAGTTGCAGAAAATGGTTCCGGCGCCGATGTTGACGTCTTCACCGATGATGCCGTCTCCGACGTAGGAGAGGTGATTGACCTTCGAGCGTGGGCCGAGCGTGGTCTTCTTCGTCTCCGAGAAATTGCCAACCTTGCTCCGGGCTCCGAGCTTGCTCTCGGGTCGTAGGTGGCTGAAGGGACCGACTTGCGCACCCTCGCCGATCGTCGAGTCGGCGGCGACGGTATACGGGAGCAACTTCGCGTCTCTTTCGACGACGACGTTCGTCAATACGCAGCCGACGTCGATCTGTGCGCCCGTCCGAATCACGCAGCGCCCGCGCAGGTGCACATTCGCGCCGAGCGTGGCCCCAGGCTCGACCTCGCACTCCGCATCGACGTAGAGCGTGTCGAGATCTACGATGCCGACGCCAGCGCGCGCTAGCTCCTCGGCGATGCGACGCCGCCCTGCTGATGCGGCAACTGAGAGATCCCGTTGATCGTTGACGCCCATTAGATCGGTCATGTTTCCCTCGATGTCTACCACTTTGCCCTGGGCGGCTGCCAGCTCGACCACATCGGTCAGGTAGAGTTGCGCCTGCGCGTTGTCCGGTTTGAGCTGTGCGATGACCTCCCGCAAAAAGACCGTACGGACGGCGTAAATCCCGGGATTGACCTCTCGGATGAGGCGCTCGTCTTCCGAGCAGTCGCGTTCCTCCACTATGCGCTGAACGTTGCCGGCGCCGTCACGGACCACTCGGCCATAGCCGCTTGGGTCCTCGAGAGTGCCGGTCACCAAACCCAGTGCGGCGTCCGCCTCCTCTGAATGCTCGACCAGGCGCTGTAGAAGCCGCGCGGGGATCGAGGGGCAGTCTCCGTACAGCACGACGACGCGCGCCTCGAGGACCGGTTCGGCTTGGATGGCGCACCGCACTGCGTCTCCGGTGCCACGGCGCTCGGGCTGGAGCGCCATCGCGACGCGGTTGCCGAATCGAGCGTGCAACTCCCGCTCGACGTCTTCTCGGCCGTGCCCGACGACGACCAAACATCGACTTGCCCCGGCGTCGAGCGCCGTCTGTGCGACCCATGATACCAGCGCCCGCCCTGCGATCTCGTGCATCACCTTGGGCCGGCTGCTCTTCATGCGCGTGCCTTCGCCCGCGGCAAGGATGATGGCACTCCAGCTCGCGGATGATTGCTCCAGCATGATCTCGGCTCAGGCGGCTTTGGTCAGATACGATGCGACTCTCGCGAGGGCAGCCAGGTCATGCACATCTTGGTCGAATGCGGGGACTTCGACAATGCGCTCTTCGGCTCCCATCTCTTCTCTCAGACGGACTACCTCCGCGCGATCTGCCACCGCCCAACCGCGTTCGGTTCGTAGCGCTTCGCTCAGCCGCGGCTGGATGTGCGCCGAATCGATCGATTCCGGCAACACGTCACGCAGGGCAGTCACCTGGTCTTCGGCTGACATGTTGGGCTCCTCGAGGAGCGAATGCACTTGATTGACGATGACCACCTCTCGATTCATTCCGCCCGATTGTAGCTTGTCGCTGAAGAACCTCGCTTCTACGATCGCCGTCGGGTTCGGGCTGGTGACCAGGACGAAAGCAACGTCGGGGCTTCGCAAGGCATTGGAGACCTGCTCGGCTCGCTCCTTGAAACCGCCGAACAGGTCGTTGATTCCGCTCACGAATTCAGCGACCTGCTCCAAGAATTCGACCCCTGTGAACCTCGCGATGCCTTTGAGCAGGACCGTCGCCCCGCGCCCGACCAAGCCGAACGCTTCTTTGCCTGCGCCTTCGAAGACTTGCAAGAACCAGCGCATCGCGGGTGAATCGATCGCGTCGATGAGTCGCTCGGGCGCCGCGAGAAAATCCAGCGCGCTCGACGTGGGTGGCGTATCGAGCACGATCAGGTCCCATTGCGGATCCTTTCGCACCTCGTAGAGCTTTTCCATCGCCATGTACTCTTGAGTGCCGGCCAGCGAGCTAGCAACGTATTGATAGATCTGGTTGTTCAGGATTCGGTCACGTGACCGCTCGTCCGAGGCGTACTTTTCCACGAGCCCATCGAAGGTACGCTTCGTGTCGAGCATCATCGCCGACAAGGCTCCCTTGCATTCGAGACCATGCGATTGAAACAGGGAGCGGGGAACATCCTGCTCGCTGGTCGTCATCTCGTCGAGGCCGAGGCTGTTGGCGAGCCGTCGCGCCGGATCGATCGTCAGACACAGAACCTTGCGCCCCTGCATTGCGGCATGCACCGCCATCGCAGCGGCCGTCGTGGTTTTTCCGACTCCCCCGCTGCCGACTGTCACCACCACGCGGCGATCGCCGAGCAGGTCCGCGAGACACATTTTGCGACTCTAGCAGCCCTGCTCGAGGTGTCGATCTCATCGTAATCACTGGACTCTGCGGAATCTTTGCCCCCGAGCTCGTAGGAGATTAGGGTACATTTACCTACATCAGTGAGGGGGCCTTGATGAACGAACGTCGCACACGCCGGAGCCAGGACCCGTACCGCGCACTCTGCCTTCAGCTGGAGTGCTCGCGTCTGGAAGGCGAGCTCGATGCTGTGATCGTCGCGACCGACAACGGATTGCTGGTCGCCAGCGCGGGCGAGCGCTCGGTGTGCGAAGCGCTCGGTGCGATCGCTCCCTTGCTGAGCACTGCGTCGTTCTCCGGTCGGCTGCCGGGGGCGCTCGAGGGGCAACGCGTCGACGTTCGTCCGATGTCGCTCGAGGGCGAGACTGTCTACCTCGCCAGTGTGGGCCGCTCGAGTGGGGAGGCTTGGCTTCAGCAGTCGATCAGCGGCGTGCGTCGGATCCTCGGGTTTACGCCGCAGGCGGACGTTCAGTTGCTGGTCAACTGATTCTGAACTGCGGCCAACGCTGCATCGCGGATCAACTCACCGGCACCTTGTGACAAGAGATGGTGCGCCACCTCTTCTCCGAGCCGATGCGCTCGTTCGATGACATCAGCGGCGTTCAGGTCGAGATAGGTGTCTGATGTCGCGCAAAGCATGCGATCGCCGTCGTACGAGGCCACCATAGCGTCGAGCTTGAGCCTTCCATCGGCAACGATTGCATGGCCGGCGATCGACGAATGACAATTCCCCTCGAGCATCTGAAGCATCGCACGCTCTGCAGTGATCTGAATGCGGGCGGTTCGATCTTCGATCATCTTGAGCTGCTCGCGAAGCCAGTCGTTGTTCAGCGCCCCCTCGATCGCCAGCGCTCCCTGGCCCACGGCGGGCAGGCAAATCTCGGGCGAGAGTAATTGATGGGGAGTGTCATGAAGGATGCCGGTGCGGCTGAGACCCGCCGCAGCCAAGACGATGGCATCACATTGGCCCTCGCGAAGCTTTCGTATTCGTGTTTCGATGTTACCGCGAAGCGGAACGAAGCCGAGGT
Source organism: uncultured delta proteobacterium (assembly GCA_963792825.1). Classification (GTDB taxonomy): domain Bacteria; phylum Myxococcota_A; class Polyangia; order Polyangiales; family Houyiibacteriaceae; genus SG8-38. The sequence goes on from CAWBXS010000002.1 coordinate 1,852,084, forward strand.
CGGGACGCTGACGTTGCAGTTGCACCATGCGACGGCGCGAAGTCGTGCCAACCTTGGCGCCCCGCCTGAGCGACGCTAAATCGACGCCGTCCAGCGTGAGCAAGACGTCACGGGGGTCCTCCCGAACCGGTATGCTGATGATCTCCATGCCCTCGGCGAGGGGAACGTCCCCGGGCACGTCTTTCAGAGAATGGACCGCAAAGTCCGCGTCACCACGTGCGACGACCGCCTCCACCTCGCTGACGAAGAGCCCCTTGCCACCGACGTGGGCCAGGGGGCGATCCTGGATTCGATCGCCTTCGGTCCGTACGTGGATCTCCTCGAGCGTGAGCTCGGGAAAATGACGCTGGAGCTGCTGGCCCACCCACCGGGTCTGAACCAGGGCCAAATTGCTCGAGCGTGTAGCGATTCGTAGCTTCACTTCGGCTCGCCCGTCGATGGCGTCGCAGCAGCGGTCAGCGGTCGGACTCGCTTCTCATCACTGGTTTCCTCGGATGGCTCCTCGCTTGCGGAGCTTTCCTCCGGGATCGCAAAAAGACGGCGGACTGCATCGATCAAGAGCGCACCGTCAGGCTCACCTGCGCCCGCCTTGAGCTGGGTCATCGGCTGGTGAAGCAGCTTGTTCACCATCGAACGACCCATGGCTTCCAAGACGACGCGATCCGATGGAGTCACGCCTTCGAGTCGGGAAAGCGCGCGCTGCAGCTCTTCATCTGCGATCTGTCCGAAACGCTTCCGCAACGCCACGATCGTCGGTGCAAGCTCGAGAGAGCGTCGCCAACGGACGAAGGATTCGACCTCCTCCTCGATGATCCGCTCCGCTTGTGCGGCTTCGCGGGCGCGGACGGCCAGGTTTTCCTCGGCAACCTGTTGGAGGTCATCGACGTCGTAGACGAATACGTTGTCCATGTTGCCCACCCGCGGGTCTACGTCGCGGGGAACGGCGATGTCGATGATGAACAGAGGTCGATGCCGCCGGCTTCGAACGACTCCCTTCATCAGCTCGGGCGTCAAAATGAATTTCGGGCTTGCCGTGGATGCGATGACGACGTCTGCGTCCGCGAGCTCGACGCTGAGCCGCTCGAAGGGGACGGGCTGGCCGCCGCAGGCTTCGGCCAATACGTGCGCTCGCTCGTCGCTGCGGTTGATCACGTGCAGCTGAGCTCCCGTTTGTCGGAGGCTTCGCGCGGCCGACTCACCCATTTCGCCTGCGCCGAGCAAGAGTGTCCGCCGACCCTCCAAGTTCCCGAAAATCTTTCGCGCCAGCTCACAGGCGATCGAGCTGACGCTCACGGTGCCCTCGGCGATTCCCGTTTCGCTCCGAACGCGTTTCGCAGCGGCAAACGCCTGGGTGAAGCAACGTCCGAGAAGGGTGCCCATCATGCCGGCTCCTTTCGCGGCATCGAAGGCTTCCTTCACCTGGCCGAGGATCTGGGGCTCGCCGACGACCAGAGAGTCGAGGCTCGAGGCGACCCGAAAGACGTGACGGACCACGTCGATTCCGCGTTCCTGGTAGAGCACTTGGTCGGCGGCGCCGTCCGCGAGCCGCGTTGCGAGAGCTTCCCTGGCACTCTGCGCCGCCTCGATCGGGTTAGTGCTGGTGGCATAGAGCTCGACCCGGTTGCAGGTCGAAATCAACAAGGCTTCGTCGAATCGCCCGTGGGCGGCCAGCGAGCGGAGCTCTTCCTCGAGGCGGTCGGGGGCAACGGCAAGGCGCTCGCGGACCTCGACGGGTGCGGTTCGATGAGAAAGGCCGACGACGACGAAGTCGCGCGTCACGGGCTCCCCCCAGCTGCTGCTCGCAGGGCATACCCGGCCAGCACCAGGAGCGTGAGCACGAACCCCAACATCGTGCCGATCGCGGCTTTTCGCCCCTGCCAGCCGGCGGCGACGCGCAGCACGATCACCCCCGCGAAAATGGCCCAAGCGACGAGGCCGAGCGCTTGGCTGACGTAGAGCTCGGACCCCTTGGACCGCAGCAACCAGAACGTGCCCGTGATCATGCCGAACGTCAGGAGGGGAAAGCCCGCCAAGACCGCGCGCAGTCCGATGGTGTCCAGGACATCGAGCGAGGGCAGTCTCTGAAAGACACCGCTCAGCTGACGACGGCGAAGCAGATGCTCCTGCAGCACGTAGGCAAAGCCCGCCACGAAAGCCAAAGCGAACGCGACCAAGCCGACCACGTTGGCACCGATGTGAAGCGACAGAATCGCAGACTGTACGTTCGGAGAGACGGGCGCGTAGCTACTCCCGAGGCCCGATGCGAGAAAGAGCATCAGTGAAAGCGGGGTGATGAACGCGCCGAGGACGGTGACGTCGAAGCGGTAGGATGCCATCAGAAATGCAATGCCGATCCCAAAGGACGAGAGGCTCAGGATCTGAGAAATGTCGGCCAGAGGAAACTCTCCCGGCGGGGGAGCCTCGAGAAGAAGGAACGCCAGATGTGCGCCGAGCGCCGCGACGAAGACCAGCCCAGGCACGCTACGCGCTCGATCCGAGCCTCGTATCAGCAGCAGCAGGTATAGGATGCATGCGACCGCATACAGGACCGCTGTGGCGATGAAGAGGCCGGCTTTCATGGTCTTGTCGAGGCCTCCATGAGTGTCGGACACCCCACAAAAAGCCTACCATGCTGGGGTTTTGCGCGGTAGCCGGAAGCAGTCGCACGTTGACAAGACGGGACACCATCCTTAGTTAGTCCCTTTGAAACAAGCCCAAGAGGAGCGCAGATGGCTGGCCCAAACGTACATGCAGTGAACGACCTCAACTTCGACTCGGAGGTTCTCCAGTCGGACTCCCCCGTCCTCGTTGATTTCTCGGCGGTTTGGTGTGGGCCCTGCAAGCAGATTGCACCCCTCATCGACCAGCTCGCGGACGAGTATGTCGGCAAGGTCAAGGTGACGCATCTCGACATCGATGAGAGTCCCGGCACCGCGTCGAAGTACGGAATCCGGGGCGTTCCGACGTTGATGGTGTTCAAGGGTGGCGAGCTCGTCGCACAACACATCGGCGCCGCTCCGAAGACGACCATTGCACAGCTGATGGACCGAGCGCTCTAGACGCCGGTACTGCCAAAGCCGCCTTCGCCCCGCTCGGTCATGCCGAGGGCAGATTCGTCCACCACCACTTCGATGTCGACGTGGGTTACCGGCGCCACGATCAGTTGGGCGATTCGGTCGCCATGCTCGATGGTGAACGATTCGGTTCCGTGGTTGATCAGCAGCACCTGAATCTCCCCCCGATAGTCCTGGTCGATAGTCCCAGGTGCATTGAGCACGGTCACTCCGCGGCGCGCCGCCAAGCCCGAACGCGGACGCACCTGGCCCTCGTGTCCCGGCGGTAGCGCGACGCGCAGACCCGTCGGCACTTGAGCAATATCGCCGGGAGCGATGGTGATCGGGGCGTCGAGACACGCGGCGAGGTCCATCCCCGCCGCGCCTCTCGTCTCGTATCGCGGAAGGACCGCGTCGGCGCGCATCTTATGGACGCGCAGGGTGGCCATCACTCGCTGGGTTCGCGGCTGCGATCACGGCTGGGCTCAGCATCCCGATCCCGATCTCGGTCCCGATCCCGGCCCCGATCCCGATCCCGATCCCGATCCCGATCCCGATCCGGGCCCCGATCCGGACCCCGATCCGGACCCCGATCTGGACCACGACCTCTGCCGCGATCTCGATCCCCGTCTCGACCGCCAGCGCGGGAACCGCCACGGCCCCCCCGGTCCCGGTCGCGCCCACCACGGCCTCCGCGATCTCGGTCCCGTCCGCCTCGACCGCCATCACGGCCTCCGCCCTCTCGGCGTTCTTTGCGCTCGGGCTCGACGTATCCTTCGGGCTTCTCGAGCAGCGCCTTGCGAGAAAGCCGAATTCGGCCCTCCCGGTCGATGTCGCTGACCATCACCTCGACCTCGTCTCCGAGGTCCATCACGTCGGTCACCTTCTCGACGTAGCCCCAGTCCATGTCGGTGATGTGCAACAGCCCGTCTTTGCCTGGCGCGATCTCGAGAAACGCGCCGTAGTTTTCGACACGTCGCACGATGCCTTTGTACTTGCTGCCGATCTCCGGCTCGATCGTGAGGCTTTCGATGATCTCGATCGCCTTCTTGAGTGCCTCGCCGTCAGGCGACGCAATGCTGACGGTGCCATCGTCGCTGATGTCGATCTTGGCGCCGGTTTGCTCGGTGATCGCTTTGATCATCTTACCGCCGGGTCCGATGACCACTCGGATTTGATCAGGCTTGACCTTGATCGTCGCGATGCGCGGTGCGTACTTCGAAAGCTCGGGACGATGGGTCGGCATGATCTCGTTCATCTTGTCTAGAATGTGCAGCCGGCCTTCGCGCGCCTGTTCCAACGCCTCATGCATGACCGCCTGGTTCAAGCCCGCGATCTTGATGTCCATTTGTATGGCGGTGATCCCCTTGCTGGTCCCGCACACCTTGAAGTCCATGTCGCCGAGATGGTCCTCATCGCCGAGGATGTCGGTCAAGACGGCATATTTCTCGCCCTCCATGATGAGACCCATCGCAACGCCTGCGACCGGCGCCTTGATGGGGACACCCGCGTCCATCATCGCGAGGCTTCCGCCACAAACGGTCGCCATCGACGAGGAGCCATTCGACTCCGTGATTTCCGAAACGATACGCATCGTGTAGGGAAACTCTTCGTGCGTGGGCAGCACTTTGGTGAGGGCGCGCTCCGCGAGGTTGCCGTGTCCGACCTCACGACGACCGGGGCCCCGGAGAAACTTGGTTTCGCCCACCGAATAGGGCGGAAAATTGTAATGAAGAATGAACGGCTTGTAGTACTCGTCGATCAGGCCGTCGATCTTCTGCTCGTCCTGACGCGTGCCGAGGGTCGTCGTGACGATGCCCTGCGTTTCGCCTCGCGTGAACAAAGATGACCCGTGCACACGGGGCAGGAGGCTCACCTCGATGCTAATCGGGCGCACGGTCTTGTAGTCGCGTCCATCGACTCGGCGCTTGTCGTCGAGCACCTGCGCGCGCATCGTCTGATAGCGGAGGTCTTCGTAAGCGTCCTTGATGTCGCTTTCGCTGTCCGGGAACTCCTGCGCGAGCTCGGCGACCACTTCTTTCTTGATCTCGCTGAAGCGGTCGTAGCGGGGATGCTTCTCCACGATGTTGCATGCCTCGATCACCTTTGGAAGGCCGACCTCTCGGACGCGCGCCTCGATTCTCTTGTTGCGCTCGGGCGCCGCGAAAGGCCATTTTTGCTGGCCCACCGCTTCGCGGATCTTTTCGATCAGCTCGAGGACCCCCTGCATGGCCTCGTGGCCGAACTGGATGGCGGAGATCATCTCCTCTTCGCTCATCTCTTGGGCCTCCCCCTCGACCATGACGATGGCGTTCTTCGTCGCGGCGACGAGAAGCTCACAATCGCTTCCTACCTGTTCCTCGTAAGTCGGGTTGGCGATGAGCTTTCCGTTCACGCGCCCGACGCGCACGCCGGCGATCGGCCCATTCCAGGGAATCGGGCTGATGTGGATTGCGGCCGATGCGCCGATCATTGCCAGAACGTCGGACTGATTGATCGCGTCCGCGCTCAGGACGGTGGCGATGACCTGTGTTTCGGCCATGTAGCCCTCGGGGAACAGGGGGCGGCAGGGCCGGTCGATCAGTCGCGAGGTGAGTACCTCGTTGTCGCGCAGCTTGCCCTCGCGCTTGAAGAAGCCACCCGGGATCTTTCCTGCGGCGTAGGTTTTTTCGACGTAGTCGACGGTCAATGGGAAGAAGGGCTGACCTGGCCTCGCCTCTTTCGCGCCACACACGGTAACGAGAACAATGGTCTCGCCACAACTCACCAACACCGAACCGGCCGCTTGCTTTGCAATGCGGCCCGTCTCGATGGTGATCGTCTTGTCACCAACTTTAACGGATTCTCTTATGATCATCGCTCTCTCTGCCTTCCGCGCGGTCCTATCCGCGCTTGCGGTGCGCGTTGACGTCGAGAGCGGTCTCGGTCCCCGATTCCAGGATTTGAGCCGCGACTCAAATCATCGAAGCGAAGAGCGAACTCCGTACCCGACTCAAAGCAACCAACGTTCCACCGGGACAACGCCCGGCCGCTCAGCTTACTTCCGAATGCCAAGCTCTGAAATGATCTTGCGGTATCGCTCCACGTCCTGCGAGCGGACGTAGTCGAGGAGCCGGCGTCGCTGGCTGACCAGCTTCAGCAGGCCTCGGCGGGAGTGATGATCCTTGTTGTGCGTCTTGAAATGCTCGGTCAGGTAGTTGATCCGCTCGCTCAGAATGGCGATCTGGACCTCGGGGGAGCCCGTGTCCTTCTCGTGATTGCGGAATTGACCGATCAGCTCGGATTTTCTATCGGCGGTCAGTGCCATGCGTTACTCGCGCTAATTCTCTCGGAATTTGGGTGTTTCTCTGCCTGAAAGCGCGGGACTATGGGCCGAGGGCACTAGGGCGTCAAGCGCAGCGGCCCCCGGCGAGCTCCTCGCCGACGAGTCAGGTTCGATACTCTAGTCACGGCCTCGCGACGGTCTTAACCTAGGAAGAGCATGACAAGCACCTCCGCGATCGTCGTCTGCCCGACTTGCCAGGCCGCCAATCGGATTCCCATGGGCCGTTTTGGAGAACGTCCTCGGTGCGGCAAGTGTAAGGAGCCGCTCTTCCAAGGGAGGCCCGTCACGCTGACCGACCAGACCTTCGACCGCCATCTCGCGCGGAGCGGCGTTCCGTTGGTGGTCGATTTTTGGGCCCCTTGGTGCGGCCCCTGCAAGATGATGGCGCCCTTTTTCGAGCAGGCGGCCGCGGAGCTAGAGCCGCGGGTTCGGCTCGCGAAGGTCAACACCGACGAGAATCCGACGCTCTCCCACCGCTACCAGATCAGCAGTATTCCGACCACGGCGTTATTCAAGGGCGGCCGCGAGGTCGCGCGTCGGCCGGGAGCCATGAATCTCCCCCAGCTCCTGCAGTGGATCCGAGCACATAGCTGAAATTCCGTCTTAGCCGTAACGCACACAAGGGGCATTGAACAAACCACCCGTTCTGGTATCCGCTGCTCGGGAACGTCATCTACCCGATGGCGGAGGAGGTTGCGTATGAAGAAGCGGCAAGTTTTTTGGGCGTTCGTGTTGAGCTCGATGCTCGCGATCGGTGGATGCGGCGATGAAAACACGGGCTCGGGTGGCTCAGGGGGCACTGCCGGGTCGGCGGGAACGGGTGGTACCGGAGGAGGAAGCAGCTCGGGCTTTTGTGGGACTCTCTGCGGGGCCTGCGGCGGTGACCAGGTCGCGCAGTGCGCGTCCTCCTGCGAGTCCCAGACTGCAGACCTTGGAGGCACCATCAATCTGGACCGTTGCCCCAGTCAAGCGGACGCTTGGGGTGCATGCCTTGGATCCAATGGCTGTAACTCGAACGCCTGCGGCTCCGAGATCACGGCTTGGGCGACGTGCATCGTCACGCCCTAGCGACTCGCCCTAGCCGATGAGCCGAGCCCGCGAGGCGATGAGGTCGATCGCCTTGCGGGGGTCCGACTCACCGGTCGCGCTCAGCAGCACGACCGCGCGGGTGACTCCGAGCTCTTCGAGCTCCCGCAAGGCGTCCGGACGCTTTGCGATGCGCCAGTTCGTCGTGATGTCGATCGACTCGAACGGCCTGCCGACTGCCGCAGCAAGCTCACGGAGCGTTGCGATCTTCTCGGTGAGCTCGTGGGGGGAGTCACTCGGCGCATACCAACCCTGGGCTGCGTGCACGACGCGCTGCAGTGTCTTCGTCGTCGCCCCCCCGATCAGGACAGGTGGGTGCGGCTTCTGCGCCGGGGTGGGATGACTCATGAAGCCGTGCCAGGAGAGAAACTCGCTCTCGTGCTCGACCACCGCTCCCGTCCAGACCTTCTTGATGGCGTCTAGATAGTCGTCGAAACGTGCGCCGCGCCGCTCGAACGGCGTTCCCATCGCGTGGTACTCCTCGGCAAGCCACCCGATGCCGAGGCCGAGCGTCAGCCGGCCACGGCTCAGCGCATCGAGCGAGGCCGCCTGTTTCGCAAAGAGAAGCGGATTGGCTTGGGGGAGGATGTTGACCCCCGTACCCAAGCGGATCGACTTGGTCGCGGCGGCGACGTGCGCAAGCGAGATCAAAGGGTCGAGGAACCACGCTTGCGGCGGGATCGGCATCTTGCCCGAGCGGTCATAGGGGTACCTCGACTCGTAGGCGGTCGGCACGATCACGTGCTCGAAAGTCCACACCGACTCGATTCCAGCAGCCTCGGCGTGCTGCGAGGTCTCGATCATCTTCTCCGCGGTCGCCGGGCCGCCGACGTTGATGGACACGATTCCGATCTTCACCGCAGCTGTGGTACAGGGTCGAACGCTCCATGTCGATACCCTCCTGCATCATCGGCGAGCCGTCCTGCGAAGTTACCGCGACCAGCGCTAGGGCGGAGCGAGCACGAGAAGCTCTCCCGAGCTCGGGAGCTCCTCCCCGGCATGAATGAAGGTGAGGGTGTCGTCCTCCCCGACGACGAATAACGGGACCGTGTCGGGCCCGAACTCCCTGCGCAGGTCTTGGGTTTTGATCCCGTCGAGCGAGCGAGCGATTACGGATCCCCCGGATTTCGTCAAGGCTTCGAGCTTGTCCAGGGTCTCTCCGGCCGCGATGAGACCCACCTGTAGCTCGCTCGCGTAGCCGGGGGCGGGACCTCCGAGCTCCGTGCTCGGGTGAATCTGGTGGACTTTGGATTTCCCAAAGAGTCCTTTGAAGTGGGCGACGGCGAGCATGTTGACGTCGTCGTTCGGCGTGAGGGCGATCAGGTGGCCGATGCCATCGAGATCTAGACGCTTCAACACCCGGCGCGAGAGCAGCTCACCGGCCTGCGCTTCGAGTCCGAGCGCCCGAGCCTTGTCGACTTTGGCGGGGTCTGAGTCCACCAAAATGACCCGGAAGCCTCGTTGCTTCAGTGCGGTGCCGAGCAATCTTGCGACCTGGCTCGCCCCCAGGATCAACACGCCTTGGGGGCTCGCTTGCCCGAGACCGAGCCGCTTGACGAGAGGGACCGCCGATAGCCCGGACACGAGCACGGTCAGGGCGATCACAGAGAAGGTGACCGGCATGAGAATAGAGGCCTCTTCGTATCCTGAATCGACGAGCTCCAAGGCGAATAGGGAAGACACGGCGGCTGCGACGACACCGCGCGGCGCCACCGCGCCCAAGAACACCCGCTCTTGCACCGATAGCCCGGTGCGAACCGTCGCGAGCCCGACCGACAACGGGCGGGCAACCAGAATCACGACGGCGATGAATCCAGCGACGGTCCACGGCAGTCCGGTGATATCGGTGATCTTCATCCGCGCCGTGAGGAGAACGAAGAGCGCTGAGATCAAGAGCATGCGCGCGTGCTCGGTGAATTCGAGACTCTTCTCGATACTGATGCGCTTCTGAGATGCCAAGGCAATGCCCATGATCGTCACTGCCAGCAGCCCCGATTCCGCTTGGATGGCGTTTGCGCCGGCGTAGACGACCAGCGCGAAGGGCAGCACTACCGCGTTGTGAAGGAAATCGGGAAGTAAGTTTCGCTGGCGAAAGCGGACGAACAGCCAGGCTGCGGCGAAGCCGAGCGCGGAGCTCAGCAGGGCGGCCTTCAGGATCCCAGCGCTGACCACCGAGAACGCGCGTTCGACCTCCTCGGCCTTGATCCCCTGGAATACCAGGACCGCGAGAATCGCCCCGATTGGATCATTGATGATCCCCTCGAGCTTTAGGACGGAGCTGATCTTGCCTCGCGGACGAGCATGTCGGAGTAGCGGCCCGACCACCGTCGGCCCGGTGACGACCAGAATCGCGCCGAGAAGCAGAGCGAGCTCCCATCGAAGCCCGAGCAAGTAGTAGCCGGTTGCGGTGAGTGTGGCCCAGGTGATCGGAATGCCGATGACGATCAATCGCCGCACCGGGGTCGCGACGCCCCGGATCTCGTCCCAGCTTGCCGTCAGTCCGCCTTCGAAGAGCACGACCGCGGCGGCAAGTGAGACGAACGGAAAGGTCAGGGACCCGAGCACTTCCTGTGGTGCGAAAAATCCAGTGAGGGGACCCGCGGTGAACCCGACCGCGAGGAGCACCAGAATCGATGGGATCTTCATCCGCCAAGCAAGCCACTGGGCGCCCGCGCCGAGTGCGACCAGCGTCACGATTCCATTGATGACTTCCGAGTGCACGATGGGGAGCCTATTGCGGTGGAACCAGGTGCTTTGCGCGAGACCGTGTGGCATCCTACCTCGAACGAATCGACATGGTCGACCCCGAGGACATTGACTTGCTCGAGCTCCGACGCCAGTTGGCGGAGCATTTCGGCGGAGGCGGTCCGCCCGGATACATTCATGGCAAGGGCGCCCTTCGCGCTGCCGTCGTCGCAATTCTCAGTTGCTCCGAGCTCGAAGCCGAGCAGCTCGTCGATACCCTCGAGACCCGCGGCCTGATCCGCTACCAGGGTGATCGAAAGCACGAGATCGACGACCTCGAGCACTACTGGCTGCTTACGACGGGCTAGCCGATCGGTCCGAGCCCGAGACCGACGGCGCGAGCTGGGGGATCATTGTGTGGGGCCGCTTGCTTCGAATCGTGCCACCACCTTGTCGTCTGCCAAGAGCAGCAGCTTCGAGCCGTGGATCTCGTAGCGAGTCGTCGATGCAAGCGCGGCGAAGAACCGTTGCTCTTGATCCATTCCCTCTGGGCAGGCCATGCGGGTCGCACCCAGATCGCCAAACGTCAGCGAACGCCCAGATGCCTGGTAGGAACCGAAGAACCGGTTGCAGCCGCCAAAGCCGTAGGCGCTGGCTTTGTTCGAGTTCAGCTCGAGGTAAGGAGCCTCGTCGCTCGGTGTAGGGACGATCGTCGCGCCGTCGAGCTCGAGCAATGCCCAGTACGTGTCTTCTAAGGACATGGCTTTGATGCTGCCACAGGTTTCGTTTGGCCACGTGCGCACGAACCGCTCTACGACGAGTGCGGTTTCTTGTCCCTCGCCTTCCATTCGAGGCCGCGGCTCGACGCGCCCCTCGACGGTGATGAGCAGGTGTGTGCCCGGCCCCGAACTCGCCTTTGCATACTCTCGCTCCAGTGTCGCATTGTCGCCCTCCATGGCGACTGGCCATTGCTCCCGCGTCGCGCAGTCGATGAAGATACCCGCGTCGGCCATGTAGGAGTACATGCCCTGGAGGCTCATCGTGCCCGACGGGAGCGCGTGCTCGCGAAGCTCATCCGCAGCCGAGGAGCTCGCTTTGCCCTTCTTGCAGCCCGAAAGCGCGACGGCGGCGACGAGGAGGCCAAGCGCCGCCGAGCCTGCGATCCCTCTCTCCCTCATGCGACCGGATGTACCACCAGGATTTTGAAACGCTAGTTTCGGGCGAGCCGAGGCGACCCGTGCATCACCGACCTCCGCGTTCAGCCGGAGAATGGGATGCGTTCGCGGAGCCGTTTTGCTCGCTCCCTCGCCAGCGGTATCTTGGGCTCCTCGGGATGATCGAGCAGGAGTTGATACGTCCCGGCTCCCGTGGGCTCGATGGCGCGGATGCGATCGTAACGGACGATGAATCCCCGATGCGACCGAAAAAACGCATTGGGATCCAGCTCGTCCTCCAACGTTGCGAGGGTCTTGTCGATCGCGAAGCGGTCTTCCTCGGTGACGGCCCAGACGAGCTCGTCCTTCACCTCGAAATAGACCACGTCGGCCAGCTCGACGACGACATAGGCGTCCTTTCGGCGCACGGCGATTCGGTCGAGCCGTTCGTGACCGCCCGGCGATCGGGCGGACGCCATCCGAACGCGCTCGACGGCTTGACGCAACCGCTCCAATCGGACCGGTTTGAGAAGATAGTCCGCAACCCGCGCTTCGAAGGCCCGAAGCGCACCCTCATCGTGCGCAGACACGATCACCACCTGGAGCTCCGGGTGATTGGCCATGAGGGTTTCCGCCAGCGCCACCCCATCGGGACCGGGCATTCTCAAGTCGAGGAACGCAACATCCGGCCGCTCGGCGATGCAGAGATCCTGAGCCTCCGCCGCGTTTCGAGCTTCCCCGACGACCTCGACATCCTCGCACTGCCCGAGCATGAATCGAAGCTCGTCGCGAGCGAGTGGCTCGTCATCGACGACGATCGCGCGTGTGCTCATGTCTGTCCTCCGATCACCATAGCCTCCTTGGGGAGCTCCACGGCGACCAAAGTACCTCGCTCGAGAGGAAAAAGCTGCAGGCTGGCGTGCTCGCCGTATTGCTGGTCGAGCCGCTTGCGCAGGGTTTGCAGGGCCAGGCCCGAGCCTGGGGTCGACGGCCCTTGATGCGGTCCGTCGGCCTCGTCCTCGACTTCGATCCGCAGCCGTTCTCCGAGGTCCGAGGCACGAATCGTGATCTTGCCGAGCCCCTGCTTTGGAGTGATCCCGTGCTTGACCGCGTTTTCGACGATGGGTTGCAAGAGAAGGGCCGGAATTCTGACGTCGCGCACGCCTTCGTCAATCGAGGTTTGCACTGCGAGCCTTTGATCCCCGAGGCGCGCTCTTTCAATCGCCAGATAGGCGCAAGCATGATCGACCTCGTCGGTCACCGACGCGTCGTGCGGGTGATGCAGGAGGTAGCGGTAGAGATCTGCGAGGTCCGACACCAGCGCCCGTGCCTGCTCGGGATCGCGGCGAATGGTGGCGCGAAGCGTATTGAGCGCGTTGAACAAGAAGTGCGGTTCGAGACGGCTGCGCAACGCCGTGAGTGAGAGGGCGCTCGCCGCCGCCTTCGCCTCCGCAAGAGCGACGGCCTGCTCCTGGCGGGAGATCACCACCAATGCCACGTTGACGAAAAGCGCGACGCCCGCCGCGACGCCCGCCAGCTGAACGCAGAGAGACGGGAGCGCTGCGACGAGCTTCGACCCGGAAAGTGCCATCCCGAGGCCGGTGACCGCCAAACCGGGGAGTTGAACCAGCGCGGCGCCCATGAGGACTCGCCCTCCGAGGAACATCCGCTTTCCTCGAACCGACATCCGGCCTGCGAGCCATCCGTCGAGGATCGAAGCGATGACCGCCCAAGGAAGCTCTTCTGGGACCACGCGCATCACGTAGAAGCTGCCTCCGAGCAGGCCTGCCAGAGCTCCTGCACGAGGGCCGCCGAGAATGCCCGCGATCATGATCCCCACGGCCCGAAGATTGAGATGATGGCCAAGCCAATCGTAGCCCATGGTCGAGCCCCAAAGAGAAAGCAGCAGCCCGAAGACGATCGCGACGCCGATGTCCCGAGGCCGACCGACGCCCAGCAGGCGGTTGCGCAGCGGCGGCACCAGCACCCCGAGCAACCCAGCGGTCGCGATGAGGCTGAGCTTTTCGAAGAGCTCCGGGATCAGGAGCCGGATGTCCACGGCAGGAGCCTAGCAGCGTTTCTTATCGAGCGTGGTCTCCGATCGCGGCCTGCGCTATCGTCCTGATGATGGTCGTTCGACTCCTGTGGCTGGCGTGCTGCCTCGTCGTGCTCAGTTGCGGACGCAGCGTAGGTAAGAAGCAACTGGACGAGCCTTGCACGCGGGGGTCGCAGTGCGTCACCGGACTGATCTGCGAGGGGGGCGTGTGCGTACCATCATCTGACGCAGGGATGGACGGCGGGTCGGATGGGGGGTCGTGACCCTAACGCGCTTCGGGCCCGTCCAAGAGGTTACCCCCTTGGTTGACGTACTCGAAGCCGCGCTTGATCACGAACACGGACCCGTTGTCCGCCCGGATGGTGACATCGACCACCCCGGGAGAAGTTTGTTGTGGAGTGACGGCCGAGATGGCGTTTTCGCTCTGCATCGAGACCTCTGGGGACCGGAGCTTGCCGAAGTAGACGGCGTAGCCGATGTCCAAACGAACGTGCTGGCCGATGATCTGAACCGTCTTGCCGCCTTGTAGGCCTCCGAAGTCGGGATCCAGCCTTTCGAAGCTCATCTCGGGGCGGGGTTTTTCGCAGGCCGACGCCAGGAGCACTACCCCGATGACCGCGCCTAGGATGCCCGCGAGCTTCGTCATTGCACCACAATCAAGATACCACGAAGGCGAAAAGAAGGCATGCTTGACACCGTGCGGCGCAGATTCGCACACTGCCGCTAGCCGAAGGTTGCCGTGACCAAGAAAAACCTCCTCATCGTCGATGCCGACACCCGCAGCCTCCGCGTACTCGAGGTGAGCTTGCGCAACGCGGGCTACAACGTCGCCGGTTGCCCGAGCGTCGGTAAGGCGCTCGAGATTCTACATGCCAACACGCCAGACCTCATCCTGTCCGATACCACGTTCAGCGACATGAACGGATTCGAGTTCGTCGAGCAGCTGCGTCAGAACTCGCAGTGGGCAGAGATACCGTTCATGTTCCTGTCGAGCGACGGGTCGATTGAAAGCAAGATCCGCGGGCTGGAGCTCGGCGTCGAAGACTACCTCACCAAACCGATCTACATCCGGGAGGTGATTGCGAGAGTGGGTATCGAGCTCGCGCGTCAGGCACGGGCTGGGCTTGCACACAAGACGAGCGACGCGAGGACGCGTTTCAGTGGCTCTCTTTCCGAGATGAGCGTCGTGGACCTCCTGCAGACGATCGACGTGAGCCGCAAGTCCGGGGTCCTCACCCTCGTCTCTGCCGATGGGCAGGCCGGGATGATCTCGTTCGATTCGGGGGCGGTAATCAACGCCACGGTCGAAGACTTGGCCGGAGAGGACGCGGTCTATCGGCAGTTGCTCTGGCGCGACGGGACGTTCGATCTGGAATTCAGGAGCGTGAACCTGAGCGACCGCACCGTCCATCGCACGACGCAAGCGCTCTTGATGGAAGGCATGCGGCGCCTCGACGAATGGAGTCGTTTGTCCGAGCTTCTGCCGTCCTTCGATGCGGTCCTAGAGGTCGACGGGGACATGCTCCGCGAGCGATTGCGAGACATGCCGGACGAGCAGAACGAGATGGTCCGACTGATCGATGGGTGGCGGACAGTCGCCCAGGTGCTGCGCGCGCATGGCGGAGATCACGTCGAGGCCCTTCGAAAAATCGTCGATCTTTACTTCGAGGGGATGGTTCGGGAGGTCGGCCGCATCGAAGACAGCATCCCGGTCCTGACCGAGGTTTCGGCGCGCTCGTCGGCCCCGTCTCCGAGGGAAGTCGTCCAGACCATTCCTGGCCCCGCTGGTTTGCCTGCACCCCGGTTGGCGGTGCCCGCTGCGCCGCGGGTCCCGACGCTCGAGCCTGGGCCGGGCGGAGCGGGTTGGTCGCCGCCCGAAGCTGCGGACTCCCCGATTCCGAGGGATCGAAGGTCGACGCCGGTATCGTTCCCGTCCCTGGGTCAGGTGCCGGCCGCCGCATCCACCGAGGAGGCAGCGCTCGGGTGGGAACCTGCGCCACCTCCGCCGGCTCGGCCGAGTCGGCAAACCCCAAAGGGGTTTCAAGCTGCACGGCCCGAAAGCTCGATGTATGCGGGAGGGACGATCCTGAACTGGGCAGGGCGTGTACCCGACCTCGACAGAATCGAGGAGATCTCGAGTCGGGAGACGCTCGAAATCGGACAGTGGGACCACACGCTCGATGAGCTTCGCGAGGATCCCGAGGTCGAAGAAGCGATCGTTGCCATCGACTCCGATCCGCCCCCGGCCGCGTTCGTCCGCTCTACGCCCCCTCGTGACCCAGCCTTCGACGAGGCCGCTCAGCGACACGACCCAACGCCCCGGCGGGTCGTCATCGATTATCACGAGCCTCCCGACGTCGACCCGCCTCCTCTCACGTACGAGCAGGTTTTCGAAGAAGATTCCCGTGAAGCGAGACTTCGCGCACCGCGCCCCGTCCAGCCGGAGGCTGACGGTGCAGAGCGCCGTGTGAAGCGATCGTTCTTGCCGTGGGCGCTCCTCGTGTTGGCCGTCGGCACGGGCTTGCCTGCCGTCGCGTATTGGATGTGGCCGGGTTCAGCGGATGCCCCGACCGACGCAAAGGCCCGGGTCATCCCGCCGAGCGTCGCCCCGTCGACCGACACCGTCCCAATCACCGTCTCGGAAACAGCTTCGGAAACGGCCCCGTCGACGGACACCTCCCCGGAAACGGCCCCGGCCCTCGTCCCCGCCTCACCCCCGATTTTCCCCCAAACCGGGGCGGTCGATACCTACGAGGCACAGCTCGCGCTCGCCCGGCGCCTGAAACGGGGCGCCCGCGCGGCAGCGGCCTACGAGCGGGCCATCGAGCTCAATCCGCAGGGCAGCTCCGCATTGGCGGAGCTGGCTCGGCTGATGCTCGCGCGGAACCACGCACGTGAGGCCGCCGAGCTCGCAGAACGCGCGACGGCCGTCGATCCCGCAAGCGCGCTCGGTTGGGTCACCCTCGGCGCAGCGCGCCAGATGCGTGGTGACCAACAAGGAGCGCGACAGGCCTACCGAAACTGCGTGAAGCTCGGCGAGGGTTCTTACGTCTCCGAATGCCGCGCCATGCTGCGCTGACGGCACGGGTCCGGCACAAGTTTCGGAGAAGACCGCCGCTCCTGCTAAGCTGCTCGGATGAAGCGGGGGGCCGAGTGAGCCGCGCAGACCCAGTTGGGATTGCAGTCGTGGGGGCGGGCGGCTGGGGGCAGAACCACGTCCGCAACTATGCCGGCATTGCGGGCGTCGATCTTCGCTACGTTTGTGATCAAGACGAAGCGATCTTGAGGAAGATGGAGTCGCTCTATCCGAGCGTTTCAGCGGTGGCGGACTTGAGCGTCGTACTCGGGGATCCGGCCGTATCGGGCGTCGTCATCGCGACCCACGCGCCGTCGCATTTCGAGATTGCTCAGGCGGCTTTGAGAGCGGGACGGGACGTCTTCGTCGAAAAGCCGCTGTGTCTTTCCAGCGATCAGGCTGAGAGGCTCTGCAGGCTCGCCGACAATGGTGAGCGAATCCTCATGGTCGGCCACTTGCTCCTCTATCATCCAGCCGTCGAGCGTCTCAAACGCATCATCGATGACGGCGAGATCGGCGCAGTGCTCTACATTTACACACAGCGAGTCAACCTCGGCGTCGTCCGTCGAGAGGAAAACGCTTGGTGGTCGCTCGCCCCGCACGACATCTCGGTTGCAAATCATCTCTTGGGGGCATTTCCGGAAGCTGTGAGCGCGACTGGCTCGTCGTACCTTCAGCCGGAGCGCGGCATCGAAGACGTGGTTTTTGCCACACTCCACTATCCGGGCGGCCGCATGGCGCACATTCACGTGAGCTGGCTCGACCCTCACAAGACGCGAAGGCTCACCGTCGTGGGTGACCAGAAGATGGCAGTGTTCGACGACACCTCGGCGGACCAGAAGCTCGCGGTGTTCGACAAAGGCATCGAGCCTCCAGCAACGCTCACGTACGAAGAAGGAGTTCGTATCCGCACCGGGGACATCCTGATTCCTGCCCTCAAGATGGCCGAGCCATTGCGTCGCGAGTGCTTGGCATTTCTCGATGCCATTCGGACGCGGAAGCCGCCCGTTGCCGATGGGCAATCCGGGCTTCACGTCGTCCGCGCGCTCGAAGGCGGATCGGCCTCGCTGGCGCAGGGAGGCGCCCGCATCGAGCTAACGAGGCTGCGTCGATGAGCGCCCCCTTCATCCACGACACGGCGATCGTAGACGAGGGCGCACGGGTCGGAGCCGGAACGCGCATCTGGCATTTCACGCATGTGTCTAGCGGTTCTACGATCGGAAAGAGGTGTGTGCTCGGACAAAACGTCTTCATCGGACCCGGCGTGGAAATCGGCGACGGTGTGAAGGTCCAGAACAACGTGTCGGTTTACGCGGGCGTCACCGTCGCCGACGACGTCTTTCTCGGACCGAGCTGCGTGTTTACCAACGTGCTGACCCCGCGCGCTCATGTCGAGCGAAAAGACGAGTTCGCAATGACTCGGGTCGAACGGGGCGTCACCGTCGGGGCAAATGCGACGGTCGTCTGCGGGCACTTCCTCGGCGAGTACGCGCTGGTCGGAGCGGGCAGCGTCGTCACCAGGGACGTACCCGCGCACGCCGTCGTCGTCGGTAATCCAGCTCGCCAGACCGGCTGGGCCTGCCGGTGTGGGCAGGTGCTCCCGACGGACGGCCGATGCCTCCGATGTGGCGACGAGTACGAGGTGACGGCAGGGAACTGCCGACGGATGAAGAGCGATGACTGACGAGGCAATTCCAATGTTGGACGTCGCGGCCCAAAACGGGCCGTTGATCGACCGACTCACCAAGAAGGCGGAGGACGTCATTCGATCTGGGCACTACATTCTCGGCTCCGAAGTCGCGGCGTTCGAGCGCGAGGTGGCCGACTACATCGGCGTCGAACACGCGATTGGAGTATCGAGCGGAACCGATGCGCTGCTGGTGGCGCTGATGGCGCTCGGCATCGGCCCCGGCGATGAGGTCATCACGACGCCCTTCACGTTCTTCGCGACTGCCGGATGCATCGCAAGAGTCGGTGCGACCCCTGTCTTCGTCGACATTCGACCCGACACCTTCAACATCGACGTCGAGCAGGCCGCCGCGGCCGTGACGACCCGGACCCGGGCGATCATGCCCGTCCACTTGTTCGGCCAAGCGTGTGACATGCAGGAGCTGTCGAGCATCGCCCGGCGCCACGAGCTGCCGATCATCGAAGATGCCGCGCAAGCGATCGGAACCAAAAGCCCCCTTGGTCCCGTCGGCGGTCTGGGTGCGTACGGCTGCTTTTCCTTTTTCCCTTCGAAGAACTTGGGGGGATTCGGCGACGGAGGGCTAGTGACCACGCGGGATCCCGCGCTTGCGAGCAAGGCTCGGGTGATGCGTGCGCACGGCAGCGAGCCCAAGTACTACCACTCGGTGATCGGAGGGAACTTCCGGATCGACGCCCTGCAGGCCGCGCTTCTGCGCGTGAAGCTTCCCGAGCTCGAGGGTTGGACCGCCCGCCGCCGGGAGAACGCAGCGCGTTACGACGCAGCGTTCAATGCCGCCGCCTTGGATGAAGGCCTACTTCGCACGCCTGCACGACGCTTCGAGGGACACGTCTACAATCAATACGTCATCCGGACCTCGCGCCGGGACGAGCTTCAAGCTCACCTCGGCGCCGAGAGGATCGCGACGGCGATCTACTATCCAGTCCCTCTCCATCGGCAGGAGTGTTTCGCGCGCCTCGGCTACGCAGAGGGCTCGCTTCCGGAGTCCGAAAAGGCCAGCCGTGAGGTGCTGGCGCTGCCGATTTTCGCTGGCCTCGGCGAAGCCCGTCAGAGGCGCATCATCGATACCGTAATTGCATTCTTGCGTCGATAGACGTGGCCATGAACGCGCCTGCGCCCTAGAGTCCGCCGGAGTCGATGACCAATCGGTACCATGCACCCTTCGCCGGAGGCGGTTCACACCCCATCGACGCAGATTTGGCGAATCGTCTGTTGAGGATCGCGCTCGAGAAGGGCGGTGACTATGCCGACCTGTTCTTCGAGTACTCGGTCAATGGTAGCTACGTCTACGACGAGCAGATCTTGAAATCCGGCAGGCGTGCGGTCTCGATGGGCTTGGGTGTCCGCGTCATGAAAGGCGACGCCACCGGATACGCATACTGCGAGGACCTCTCCTTCGAAGCGATGAGTCGAGCCGCGCAAACCGCAGCGCAAATCGCCGCGGGCGGACGGCCGATCCAGCCCATCGAGGTGTTGGCCCGCAAGGGGCCCGACCGTTACCCGGTTGCGGTGGAATCGCTCGATGTCGAAGGTGAAGCCAAGAAGGCAATTCTCGAGCGGGCCGATCGCGCTGCGCGCGCGGCTGATCCCCGAATCGTCCGAGTCGATGCTTCGTTTGCGGAGAGCAGTCGCGAAATCCTAATTGCAAATAGCCTCGGACACATGGCGCGCGACCGCCAGCCCATGATCCGATTCGGCATCCGTGTCATCGCCGAGGATGGGGAGAACCGTCAGTCGGGCTCTTCCGGAGGAGGCGGCCGCATGGGCCTCGAGTATTTCGGCGAAAAAACGCCCGAATGGCATGCGGAGCAAGCGGTGCAGCAAGCACTCGTCATGCTCGATGCGCGCGAGGCTCCGGCGGGCGAAATGGACGTCGTCTTGGCCCCGGGCGACAGCGGCATCTTGTTGCACGAGGCGGTCGGCCACGGCCTCGAGGCCGATTTCAACCGGAAGAAGACCAGCAACTACTCCGATCGGGTGGGTGAGCAAGTGGCGAGCGTCTTGTGCACCGTCGTCGACGATGCCTCGCTACACGGCTCGCGTGGCTCCATCAACGTCGACGATGAAGGACAGCTACCGACCCGCTCGGTTCTGATCGAGCATGGCATCCTGCGGGGCTACATGCAGGACCGTCACAGCGCGAACTTCTTCAGGACGACCCCGGACGGGCATGGGCGGAGGCAAAGCTTCCGTTCGCACCCGATGCCGCGGATGACCAATACGATGCTCCTCGCTGGAGAGGACGCACCAGACGACATCATCCGAAGCGTGAGCCGCGGGGTTTACGCGAAGAGGTTCGGCGGGGGTCAGGTCGACATCTCCAATGGAGATTTCGTCTTTTCGCTGACCGAGGGCTACCTAATCGAAGACGGCAAGATCACGGCGCCGCTCAAGGGCGTGAACCTCATCGGGAACGGTCCGGAGGCGATGCGTAAGGTCGTCATGCTCGGACACGACTTCGAGGTATCCGACGGGATCTGGACCTGTGGCAAAGAAGGTCAATCCGTTCCAGTCGGAGTGGGCTGCCCGACCATCAAGATTGCGTCGATGACCGTCGGCGGGACCCAAGTGGCGAGCGGATGAGCGGGAGAGAAGAAGAGGCCGATGCTTTGGTCGAGCTCGGGCGCTCCGTCGTGGAACGCGCGATCGACGCTGGGGCGGACGTCGCCGAAGCTGGCGCGCACAGTGGTTCTCATCTGTCCGTGAAGGTTCGCATGCGTGAGCCGGAGCTGGTCGAGCAGGCCGGCTCGCGGGCGCTCGGTTTGAGGGTGATGGTGGGGCAGCGCGTGGCAGCGACGTATACGAGCGACTTGAGTGAGACCGGTCTCCGAACGCTCATCGAGGATGCGATGGAGCTCGCGCGGCTGAGCGAGGTGGACGAGTTCGCGGGACCGCCCGACCCATCGGCGCTTTCGAAGCCTTCCGAGTGGGAAGACCTGGACACCTTCGACGAAGGCATCGATCGCATTTCGGCTGAAGAAGCGCTCGATCGTGCGCTGATCGGCGAGCGCGCCGCCTTCAATTTCGATTCGCGCATCACGAACAGCGAAGGCGCCTCCTTCACGCGCGCACGCGGAATGAGCGCGCTCGTGACGAGTGGCGGGTTTGCAGGTAGCGACCTCGGGACCTACGCGTCGATCGTCGTCAATCCGGTCGCTGACGACGAAGGTGGTAAAAAGCGAAGCGGCTACCATTGGTCGGCCGCGCGTCACTACGCGGATCTCGAGGACAGCCAATCCGTGGGCGAGGAGGCGGCCCGTCGGACCATCGCCCAGCTAGGCGCAAAGAAGCTTCCCACCCAAGAGTTGCCCGTGATCTTCGACAAAGACGCTGCTCGCTCGATCCTCGGTCTATTTGCGGGATGCATTCTCGGAAGCTCGGTCTGGCGCAAGAGCTCCTACTTGGTCGACCGTGCCGGAACTCGAGTCGCAAGCGACCTCGTCGAGATCGTCGACGACCCTCTGCTTCGGAGCGCGCCGGGCTCGCGTGCGTTCGACGGCGAAGGCTTGCTCTCGCGCCGAAACGTCGTCGTCGAGGGGGGGATGCTCAAGACGTATCTGCTGGACACCTACAGCGCCCGAAAGCTCGGCTCCAAAAGCACCGCCAGCGCCTCCCGATCCCCTTCAGGAGGCATCTCACCGGCGACCAGCAACTTGGTCCTCAAAGCCGGCTCCCATTCCCGCGACGAGCTGATCGCCGGCACGCCACACGGTCTCTACGTGACCGGCATGATGGGCTTCGGCTTCAACGGCGTAACCGGCGATTTCAGCCGAGGCGCGTCGGGATTCCTGATCCGGAATGGCGCTCTGGACCACCCGGTGTCGGAGGTCACGATTTCGCTCAATCTCGATCTGCTCCTCCAGCGCATCGATGGGGTCGCAGACGATCTGGACCACCGCACGGCCATCGCATCACCCACCTTTCGGGTGTCTTCCATGACGCTGGCCGGAAGCTGAGCCCAAGCGCCCGTCGCCGAGCCAGGGGCCTAGTCTTGCCTTGCTCGGGCGACCATCACGTCGACGTAGCTCTCCAGGTCCGGGCATTGGATGCCGGTGCCCGCGAGCAGCTCCCGGGTATTGCGATCGTCGTAGACGACGTCGGTCTTCAAGTGATCGAGGAAAGCGCGGGTCGTATTCCTGAACCGCTGCAATCCCGGAGCGCGCATCAGCGCGGTGGGCAGGTTCAGCGGGTCGTGCTCTCGTGGAGCGGGTCTGCCGGTTGCCTCGGCGAAGAGTTGGAGGGCGTGCTGCACGGTGACCGGCTTCGGGTCGACGATGTGGAACGTGCGACCGACGGAACGCTCGTCCTCGGCGATGCGGATGCCCGCTTTGACGGCGTAGTCGACGGGAACGGCGCTGATTCGAACGCCCGTGCGGCTCGGGGTCGGGAGCCGGTAGTCCTCCGGCGCGCTCAACAGGAACCGGATCAACAAATAAAGACCATTCAAATCTTCGATTTCGCCGGTGACCGAATCTCCCACCATGAGAGCGGGCCGTAGGACGACTATCGGAAGCTCGTCGGCCGACTCTCGAAGCATCTGCTCCACCCGATACAGGGATTCCTCGACCGGATTTCGGAATCCCAGCTCGTCGTCGAGCTCGGTCTCCTTGACGAAACCCTCTCTGTGACCGGACACGGTTGCGCTCGACCAGACGACTAGGCGCTTCAGTCGCGGAGACGCCACTGCAAACTCCGAGATCTCGGCGGCTGCCCGAACGTTCCACGCCGCTTCCTCCTTCGTGCCCGCCGGATCGGTGATCGAGGCGCAATGGTGAATGATCTCGACGCGCTCGGTCAGCATCGAGAGCTCCTCGCCACTCAACCCGAGGTCCATCCACCGTGGATCTCCGACCCATAGAGACACACGGTCGCGTGCTCTCGGGGGCAGGGCGTCCAACAAATCGAGGGCACGCTCCTGCCGGCTTTCGGGGACGAGGCAACACACGGACCGATCACCATGGGTCGCGAGCTCGCGAACCAGATGAACGGCAGGTTGCCGGCCTGGAAAGCCCGTGATCAAGACGGAGCGTAGCGGCGTGCCCACTACCGATGCCCTTCCGATGCGAGCTTCGCGACGAGCTTGGCGTGGATGTCTGCGACTTGACGTTCCGTCGCGTCCAAGTCGCCGTTGTTGGTGACGACGTAGTCTGCGACCGCCACCTTACGGGCCAGGGGTAGCTGTGAGGCGATGCGAGCGTTGGCCTCGGATACCGTGAAACCGTCACGCGCAATCAACCGCAGCCGCTGCAGAGACTCTTCCGCGCTCACGACGACGAGGGCGGAGAACGCTTTGTACGTTCCGGTCTCCACGAGGAGCGCGGCCTCGTAGAGGACGTATGGCGCCGGATCGTTCTCGAGTGCTTTGATCTGCGCCGCCCCCGCTGCCGCGATGAGAGGGTGCATGATCGCATTGAGCGTCTTGCGGGCACCCTCGTCACCGAAGACCATATCCGCAACCTTCCGGCGGTCCAAGCGTCCGTTCTCGTCGAGCACGCCGCGGCCGAACTCGCGGACAATCTGCTGCAGTCCTGGAGTGTCCGGCTCCACCACCGCCCGCGCCAGCTCGTCCGCGTCGATCACCGGAACGCCGAGGTCACCGAACATCTTCGCGACGGTGGACTTGCCGCACGCGATCCCACCCGTCAGACCCACTACCGGCTTCATCGCGCGAGAGTATTGAACATCGATTCGCTGGAGCAAGACGATTCGGCCTGTGCTACGAAACTCGGCATGCGCGCTATCGTGCAGCGGGTTCGGGAAGCGAGCGTCAGCGTCGATGATGATCTCGTCGGCGCAATTGGTCGAGGCTTGCTGGTATACCTCGGCGCCGCGCAGGGCGACGAGACGAAGGACGTGCAGTACACCGTCGACAAGATTGCAGGATTGCGCGTATTCACCAACGACGACGGACGCATGTCACTGTCGGTTTCCGATACCCAAGGCGCGATCCTGGTCGTTTCGCAGTTCACTTTGTTCGGGGACGTGCGGCGGGGCAGACGGCCTTCCTTCGACGGGGCCGCCGACCTCGAGGATGCCGAGCGTCTCTACTTGGAGGTGATCGAGGGGCTGCGGAGCAAAGATTTGCGCGTCGAAACGGGAACGTTTCGCGCGATGATGCTCGTTCGAGCCGCCGTCGATGGGCCCGTGACGATCCAAATCGACAGCCGAAAGCTTTATTAGGCTTGGTCTTTCGGACGCGGCATACTCGAGACTCGATGTTGCGGTTCCTCAGCGAGCGGCGCGCATGGGTAGCGGCGGCCTTCGTAGGGTTGGTGCTCGTGATCGGTCTCGTCTTGTGGGGTACGCCGCGCGCCACGGCGCATGCGGTCTCCCTCGTCCGCGATCGCCTCGGTGTGGACGCACACATCGACGAGACGCAGCTCGCGCTCGGCGGCCTCGAGCTCCTCGGCGTGGAGATACGCGGTCGACACGGCGGTTTCGTCGCACGGATCGATCGAGTCGACGTGCAGGTGAGCCTCCTAGGCGCGATCTTCCAGGGCTCGAAATCCGTGCGGGCCGTCTCGGCTCGAGACGTCGAGGTCACGGTCGACCTCACGGACGAAGGAGTCGGCGACTCGCTCGCCGAGCTGCGAAGGCGCATTTCGATCTCTTCCTCGGCGTCGCCTTCGGCGAGCACCGCAGGGAGCGGAAGGACCTACTCTCTCCAAGATCTGGCCGTTCGCATGGTCGATTCCAACGGGACTTTGGTCTCCATGGAAGGTGTGAGCGTCTTCAAGGAGGGCAAAGAGCTGCGATCGAACATCGACAAGACTCTTCTCGGTGACGCGAGCGGCGACCACGTAGCCATCGGCCCGTCCAAGGTCGCGCTTCGGAGCTCCGAAGGGCGGTGGCAGCTCCGGGAGCTCGAAATCGACGGGGCGAACGTGCTTTCTCTCCGCGACGGCGAGGATGAAGAAACCGCATTGGTATCGAGGCTGCGTGAGGCCCTGTCCTTGCTTCGCTCCTCGGGCCCTACGTCCGAGGCCGAAGACTCGAAGCCGAAGGCTGCCAGTTCGTCGCTCGGGCTCGCTCCGGAATCGGCCCGGGTGTTCGACCGGTTCACCCAGGACGCGCGCATCGCCGTGAGCGGCGTCCAGATCGAAAGCCATACTCCGGGGGGCCGCGTCGAGCGGATTCAAGATTTGGCATGTGCTCTGCGCGGAGGAGACGACGGTTGGTACCGCATCACGGCGGGCGGGCAGACCTCCAACGATGGCACCTTGAAGATCGACCTCAACGTCATGCCCAGCACGGCGCGAGCCGAGGGAAGCATCGAGCTTCGCGGGATCTCGCTCGCAGTGGTCGCGCCGTTCGCGCCAGAGCTTCCTCTTCATGACACAACTGCGGGGACGCTGAGTGCCGAGCTCGACCTCGAGGCAAGCTCCTCCGAGCCGGTCAGCATCGAGGGTCATCTGCAGCTCCGGGAGCTCGCGCTCTTCTCCGAACGGATCGCGCCCGAGCCGATCGAGCACATCAACATCGACATTCGCGGAAAAGGGGTTTGGCATCCGGCCGAGCGACTGCTTCGGATCGAACGCGGCCAAGTCCAAATGGCCAAGGCGCGCATGCTCATCGAGGGCGAGCTTCAACGCACGGTCGAGCACTATCGCGTCGATCTCACTGCGACGATTCCACCCACTCGCTGCAACGATGTAGTGGGCGCCATTCCGCAGGACATCCTCGGGTCACTCTCCGTGTTCGAATGGTCGGGCAATTGGAGCGCCCTCGCGCACATCTCTCTCGACTCACTGGACTTGGAGGCTACGGAGCTCTCGATTCGCGTCCGCAACCTTTGTCAGTTCGAACGGATACCGACGTGGGTTCGAGTCGAGAGATTTCAAGAGCCCTTTCGTCACGAGGCGCTCGAGCCCGACGAGTCGGTTTTCGAGATGCGCACCGGCCCGGGCACGCCCAACTGGGTCGCCTTCGGAAACATCAGCCCATTCGTGCCCGCGGCGGTGATCAGTCACGAGGATGGTGCGTTCTACGAGCACGGAGGCTTCGCACCGTGGGCCATTCGCGATGCGTTGGTGCGCAACCTCCAGGAGGGCCGTTATGTGGTCGGGGCCAGCACGATCTCGATGCAGCTCGCCAAGAACCTGTTCTTGCACCGCGAGAAGACCATCGCCCGCAAGGTACAGGAAGTCATCTTGACGTGGTGGCTCGAAAACGCCCTCAACAAGGATCAGATCCTCGAGCTCTATCTGAACGTGATCGAGTATGGCCCAGGGGTCTATGGCCTGAGGCCCGCGGCGAGCCACTACTTCGGCCGGGAGCCGATCGACCTGAGCCCGGCGGAGGCCGCATTCCTCGCGTGCGTGCTGCCTTCGCCGAAACGTTATCATCTCTCGTACGAGCGCGGGGCGCTCACGCGCTCGATGATGGGCAGCATGCGGCGGCTGCTCGAGCACATGGCCAAGCGGCAGCGCATCGGACCCGAGGCGCTTGCGTATGGGCTGGCCGAGCTCGACGGCTTTCGCTTCCACCGTCCGGGAGACCCCTCGCCCGCTCCCCGCGTGCTCCCGCCACTCGGGGCTCCCGAGACGCCCGCTCCGGAGGCGCTCGATCCCTTCGAGGCGCTGTTCATCGCTCCGTAGGCGAGGGGTTGTTCGAAAATTCTCGCCTCACCGGAGGTACGGTCGGCCGTTTATTGGGCCGGCCCGAGGGCTGGGGGTAAACACGAGAAGCAGGTGCTGTGGTCGTCGGTGAATCGGCGTTCCTGCAGTGCGTCCGAGGGAGTATGCAAGGTCTTCTTGGCGTTGGTGGGTTCGTGCGCGTCCTGTTGGTGGTTGGTCTGCTACTCCCCTCGATGCGGGCGCTAGGGCAACAGGCGTCTCCGGCAGTGGTCGTGATCACTGCCGGCGACGACGCCACGTCGGGTGCAGCGATTCGCATCGACGGCGAGCCTGCAGGCAACGTGCCGTTGCGCAAGACGTTGGAGCCGGGGCGCCACTTGGTGCAGGTCGGCAAGCGGGGGTTTACGACCTTCTCGCAATGGGTCGATCTCGTCGGCGGCCAGGCCAAAACCATCACCGTCACGCTCCAGCCCCAGGTACCGAAGACCGGCTCACTCCTCATCACCGCAGACGTCAGCGGGTTACCCGTGCTCATCGATGGAAAGCCACGCGGCGGGACCCCCTTGGTCGTCGATGGGCTCGCAGTCGGTGAGCACGTGGTCGAGATCCAAAGCCCCGGAGAGGGCTATCAACCATTCTTCAAGAAGGTGACGATCAACGCCAACGAGCGGACGACGATCGACGCGACGATTCGAATCGCCCCGGACCTCGGCAGCCTTCGGGTCATCACGAACGTGCCGGGTGCGATCGTCAGCCTCGACGGAGTCGACATCGGTGTTGCGCCCGCCGCCAAAGGTTCGCTCGCGCCGGGCGAGCACGTGGTGGCGGCGCGGGCGGCTGGCTACGAGAGTGCAGAGCAAACCGTGACCGTCATCGCCGGCCGCGAGCGCGTCGTCTCGCTGAGGTTCACGACGGCAAGCGCAGGTGTCCCTCGCATCTTGGTCCAGGCGAGCGTCCCCGAAGCGACCGTGACGATCGACGGGGAGGACTTCGGTACCGCACCGGTCACGATCGAGCCCGCCGAGCCGGGGACGCACTCGATCGTCGTCCGCGCTCCGGGCTATCGCGAGGTACGGCGCACCTGCTCGGTGGGGTCCAGCCGCAACTGCGAGGTGTATGCCGAGCTCAACCCTCTCGGCGTGCCGGTTCGGATCGAAGCCAACGTCTCTGATGCTCAGTTGGTCATCGACGGTGAGTCCCAAGGTCCCGTTCCGTGGGAGGGAGACTTGCCCGCCGGCACCCATCAATTGGAGCTGAGGGCCCCCGGCTATGAGAATCACTCCGAGGAGATCCTCCTTCAGAAATCCACGCGGGTCCGTCTCATTCAAGTGATCATGACCAGCGTCGCAGCGCCGGTCGGCAAGGGGACCGCCGAGAAGGAGGCGGCACGCCGTGACCCGCTTCGCAACACGGTGACGCACGCAGGCGCGCCCGTGCCCGTCGGTGTGGCCACGCTCGATCTTTCGACCGGCTGGCCGTGGTTGGCCACGCTCGGGATGCGTGCCGGGCTTACGAAGTATCTCGACGTCGGCATTTACGTCGCCTCGTTTGGTCGCCTCACCGACTTCGCGGTCAGCACGAAGGCCGGCTGGCGCGTCTCCCGCAACTTCTCGCTCGGCGGAGACCTCCAGATCGGCGGTGGCGTGGGGCCGTCACAGCGCGATCCGCTGTCCGGTAGGAGCTTTCCGACCAACAACTTCTTCATCACCCTCGACGCGATCTTCAGCCTGCACTTCCCGCCCCGGGGGGCCTTCTCGATCTGGATCGCCGGCGACTTCAACAGCGACCGCTGGGACTTCGATGGTTCCAACAACCGCATCTTGGTGACAAACTCCCGCCAGAACGTGGCGCGGGCCCGGTTGGGCGGCTCGCTGGAGATCGTCGTGACCCGCAAGTGGAACGTCTGGATCGAAGTGGAAGGCATCGTCGCTGGGGACCGGCGTCGAGTCCTCGGAGACCAGTTCGGGGGGGGCACCCCGACCCGCTGGTGTATGGACAGCTCGGCGCGACCTTCAAGTTCGGCAGCCCCAAGGAGGGTTCTTGATCGAGGGCCACTTCATCGTGATCGAAGGCATCGACGGGTCCGGAACGACCACGCAGTCCGCGATCCTCGCGCAACGCCTCATCGAACACGGGTTGCCGGCGCATTCGACCCGTGAGCCGAGCGACGGCCCGATCGGCGTGCTGATCCGCCAAGTTCTCACCGGCAGATTGGTGATCCCGGGCCGCCACGGCGGACGCCCACCCGGCTGGGCGACGATGGCGACGCTTTTTGCTTCGGACCGCCTCGACCATCTCGAAGCGGAGGTCATCCCAAATCTCAGGGATGGCGTCACGGTGATCTGCGACCGCTACGACTACTCCTCCGTCGCCTACCAGACGTTGAGCAGCGGCGGCGGAGACGACGTAGCCGCATGGGTGCGCGAGCTGAACCAGCGCGCGAGGCGCCCCGACCTGACCTTGGTGCTCGATGTCGAGCCGAGCGTCGCCGCGAGCCGCCGGGGATCGCGTTCGAGCGGGCCCGAGCTCTACGAGCTCGACGAGATGCAGATCGAGCTCGCGAAGTTTTACACCAGAATCGACGAATACTTTCCGACTGATAACATTCGACACGTCGACGCAAATATCGACGTGCAGGCCGTGACTGCAGCGGTTTGGTCCGAGGTCATGGCGCTCCGAGGAGAGACCTAATGAAGCATTACACGACACTGGTGCTCGCGGCCGCCGTTGCAACTGCGATCGGTTGCGAAAAGAGCAAGCTCCAAGAGGAGATGATGGATGACTCGACCTGGGAAACCTCCACGGGCGAGGAGAGACGGGAGAAGCCGCCAGCCGCACCGGAGCCCGAGAGCAGCGTGCAGCAGCCATTCGCGCGCGTTTCGACGGGCGTGATTGCGCGCAATGACCTCTTGCCGGTTCTCGACGGGGGCCTGGGCCGATTCTTGCAAAACGTCACCCTCGAGCCGGATTTCCACCAGGGCTCGTTCGTCGGCTTCCGCATCGTGAGCCTCTTCCCTGGGGAGCTGGCCTTCGCGTCACTCGACCTTCGCCCCGGCGACACCGTGACGCGGATCAATGGCAAGCCCATCGAGCGACCGGAGCAAGCCGCTGCCGTATGGGAAGACCTTCGAGCTGCCTCGAATCTCGTCGTGAGCTACCGGCGCGACGGCGAGGAGCGCGCGTTGCGCTTCCGGATCGTTGACGAAAGTTAGCTTCGACTCCATCGTTCCGCGGTGCGCTCCTCCAATCGCTTTGCGGTCGCGGCGTCTGCGCTTCTCGCCTACACCGTAGCGGTCGTGCTTTGGGGCGCGTACGTCCGCGCGACCCTGTCCGGCGACGGCTGCGGCGATCACTGGCCCTTGTGCAACGGGGTCGCCGTTCCGGTCGATCCTTCGATCAAGACCCTGGTCGAGCTGGCTCACCGAGTGACTTCGGGAATTTGCTGGCTTTGGACGTTCGGCATGTGGATCGCTGCGCTGCGGTCGTTCGATCGGGGCCATGCCACCCGCTCGGCAGCGGGTTTCAGCCTGCTCTTCATGACGACCGAGGCCCTGGTCGGCGCAGGACTGGTGCTTTTTCGCATGGTCGCTGACAATCCCTCGACCGCGCGCGCGGCTTGGATGTCGGCGCACCTGGTCAACACGTTCTTGCTTCTGGCGGCGATTACGTGGATGGCCTTCAGCGCCCGGCGTGAAGACGGCGCGCGTTTCCCTCGCGACCCGCAGTCCCGCCGGTGGCTCGGCGGGGCGGCGGGGCTCGTCCTTCTCGTCGGGGTCAGCGGCGCGGTCGCGGCTCTGGGTGACACGCTGTTCCCAGCGTCGAACCTAGCCGATGGCCTGCTCGAGGACCTTTCGGCCACGTCTCACTTGTTCTTGCGCCTGAGGCTCTGGCATCCGGTCATTGCCGTGTTGGCTTCGGGCTACCTGATTTGGCTCGCCACCGCGTTGCTTCAGCGCGCTCGAACCCCTGGGGTACGGAAGCTCGCATTAACCCTTGGCTCCTTAGTCCTGATCCAAATCGCAGTAGGGCTTCTCAACGTCGCGTTTCTCGCGCCGGTCTGGATGCAGCTCACACATCTGCTGCTTGCCGATGCGACATGGATAACCCTCGCCCTCCTCGCACTTTCCTCACGACCTTCCATCCCGGATGCTAGCCTGGTCCCGTGAGCGATCCCTATCTTGGCAAAGAGGTGGCCGGGCAGTTCCGCATCGTCGAAAAGATCGGCAAGGGCGGTATGGGCGCGGTCTACAAGGCCGAGCAGCCCGACATGAATCGCTACGTCGCGATCAAGATTCTTCATTCGCGCTATCTCTCGCGGAACGATTTGGTCTCACGCTTCCGCCGCGAGGCGCGAGCGATGAGCCAGCTCTCGCATCCGAGCACCGCGCGGGTCTTTCTCCACGGACAGCTCGAGGATGGGGCCTGTTACTTCGTCATGGAGCACCTGGTCGGTCAGAACCTCGCTCAGCTCGTTCGAGCGGAAGGTGCGATGGACGCGAAGCGCGCGATCCGCATCATGATCCAAGTGTGCGGAGCGCTCGAGGAAGCGCATCGGGCAGGCATCATTCACCGAGACCTCAAGCCGGAGAACATCTTCATCACGTCTCAGGGTGGCATACGGGACTTCCCAAAGGTTCTCGACTTCGGTCTTGCCAAGGTCACCGAACGGCAGATGAGACCCGGCTCGATGGTGCTCACCCAGCAAGGGATGGTCTTTGGAACGCCGGAGTTCATGAGCCCCGAGCAGGCGCACGGAAAGAACCTCGATGCGCGTTCGGACATCTACTCGCTGGGGGTCATTTTGTACGAGTTGTTGACGGGGAAATTGCCGTTCGATGCAAAGCAGCCGATCGAGTTCATCCAGCTTCACGTCAACGCGACGCCGATCCCCCTGTCGACGCGGCGCCCTGGCGCCACGTTCCCGCCTGGCCTGGAAGACGTGGTGATGGCTGTCCTGGCGAAAAAGCCGGAGGAACGATATGCGTCCGCCGCCGAATTCGCGGCCGCGCTCGAGAGCGTCCTTCACGCTGAAGCGGGGGAGGGGGTCTCCATCAGCCTGCCGACGCCCATTCCCGCGGTCCCTATCCATACCCCCCCGCACATCGAAGCACTTCGCGGCAAGGAAAAGTCCAAGACCCCCTGGATCGTTCTCGGAGTCGGGATCGCTCTCGCCGTTGCAGCTGCGATCGCGCTCCTCACGGTCTTCCGCCCTGGCTCTTGACCGCCGTAGGGCCTGCCCCTAGCCCCCTCTGCCGAGGAGCTTGACCGATCCGGGGACGAGCGTCAGAGTCCGCGCCCGCGACTTCCAGGAAGAACCGACGATGAACGTAGCGACGCGACCAGCCACGGCGATGGTGACCCTGCGCGACCTGGTCGCGCTCACCAAGCCGCGAATCACGATGATGGTTCTCGTGACCGCCGCCGGCGGGATGTGGCTTGCGCCGGGCTCTCTCGATGTCGTCTCGATGGTGGTCATGCTCACCACGACGGCAATGGTCGTTGGCGCGGCCAACACGTTGAACTGCTACCTCGAGCGAGAGAGCGATCGTCTGATGGCGCGCACGGCCGGGCGGCCATTGCCCGATCGCCGGCTCGAGCCGTCTTGGGCTCTCACCCTCGGCATCGTCCTGAGCCTCTTCGCCGTGCCAACGCTGATTGTGGCGGTCAACGTCGTCACGGGCCTGCTCGGCCTCCTTGCGCTGGTCAGCTACGTCGCGATCTATACCCCGATGAAGCAATACACCCCTGCGGCGCTCTTCGTGGGCGCCCTGCCAGGTGCCCTACCGCCGCTCATGGGCTGGACCGCGGTGACCGGCAGGGTCGATACGCCCGGGCTAGTGCTGTTTGGAGTCCTATTTCTGTGGCAGATCCCGCACTTCATCGCGATTTCGATCTTCCGACAGGAGGAGTACGAGCGAGCGGGACTCAAGGTGTTGCCTTCGGTTCGAGGCATCCGGTCGGCCAAGAGACAAGCTGCTCTCTACGCGGGGGCCTTGTGGGTGGTCTCGCTGCTTCTGGTGCCCTACGGTCTCGCAGGTACGATCTATCTCACGGCGGCTCTCGCTCTCGGCGGCTATTTCTTCTGGATCGCGCTTCGAGGCTTCAGCGCCGAAGACGACGACGTCTGGGCCAAGAAGCTCTTCGTCGCCTCCCTCTTTTATCTCACCGCGTTGTTCGCTGCGCTCATCTTCGATGCATTGTAAGACCATCGGTCTGCTCCTGTTGATTTGTGGCGCCCTTGGATGCACCAAGAGAAGCGCCGGGGACGTTCCGGTTCTCGGCCAGCTTCCGGAGTTTGCACTGGTCGATCAGGACCAGCAGCCCTTCAGCCGCGAGTCGATGGAAGGAAGCCTCTGGATATCGGCGTTCGTATTCACGCACTGCCGTTCCACGTGTCCCAGGCTCACGGCCCACATGAAGGGGCTCCAATCCCGCCTATCGGACGTGCCGAGCGTGCACCTGGTGTCCGTCAGTGTCGATCCCCGAAACGACACCCCGGAGGTCATCAAGGCCTACATGACGAAGAACGGACTGGAGGAGCGCAACTGGCGCTTCGTGACGGGCGACGAGGAAGCGATTCGCCACTTGGTCGTCGACGGCTTCCGGGTGGGGCTTGGAGACGACGACAGCGCGGCAGCCGGTGCCGACGAAGTCATGCACTCCAACTCCTTCGTCCTGGTGGACGACGCCGCCCGGGTTCGGGGGTACTACCGCGCCAACAACGACGGCATCGCGGATCTCGAGCGCGACCTTCGCGCCCTGGCGCGGACCGAGCACGCGGAGCGTTGATCGCTTCCCGCTTCGGTGTTAGGCCCGCGGCATGACCGAGAGCATCCCCGTTGCCAAGCGGCTCAGCGCCGTCAAACCATCCGCCACCGTGGCCGTCGCGCAGCGGGCTCGCGAGCTCAAGGCTCAAGGCATCGACGTGCTGTCCTTCAGCGTCGGTGAGCCGGACTTCGACACGCCGGTACACATCCGGGACGCGGCGAAAAAGGCGATCGACGCCGGAGCGAGTCGATATACCGACGTACGCGGACTGCTCGAGCTTCGAAAGGCCATCTGCGAAGCTTCGGCGAAGCGGCGAGGTGGAACGTCCTATGAGCCATCCGAGGTCGTCGTCTCGGTTGGCGCGAAGCACACGCTCTTCAACCTCGCGCTGGCGCTCTACGACGAGGGAGACGAAATCCTGATTCCTGCGCCGTACTGGGTCAGCTACCCGGAGCAGGTTCGTCTGGTCGGCGCCAACCCAGTGATCGTAGAGACCTCCGAGAAGGAGGGCTTCCGGATGACTCCTCAGGCGCTCCGCGCTGCGATCACACCGAATACCAAGGCGCTCCTGCTGTGCTCACCGTCCAACCCGACGGGTGCGGCGTATACGGGAGAGCAGCTCCGCGAGCTCGCGGACGTCGCTGCGAAACACAACTTCTGGATCATCGTGGACGAGATCTACGGGGAGCTGGTGTACGGCGGATTCGATCAGAGATCGATCATCGAGGTCGCGCCCAAGCTGCGGGATCGCATCATCATCGTCGATGGCGTCAGCAAGACTTTCGCGATGACGGGCTGGCGGATCGGCTGGATGCTCGCACCCGAGTACGTCGCAAAGGCCTGCGACAAGATTCAGGGCCAAGGAACGACCAACCCAACCGCGGTTGCTCAGTTTGCAGCGATCGCGGCCCTCCGTGGTCCGTGGGAGCCGATCGAAGAGATGCGCTCCGCATTCGAGGAACGCCGGAGCGTCATCGTCGATGGGCTCAATGCCATCGACGGCATTTCGTGCTTGATGCCTGAAGGGGCGTTCTACGCGTTCGCAAACGTGCATGGGCTCGTCGGTAAGCGGGCGGGGGATCAGAGGCTCGAAAGCGACCTCGATGTCGCGGGGTATCTCCTCGAAGAGGCGCGCTGCGCCGTCGTTCCCGGTACTGCGTTCGGCGCCCCCGGTTTCGTGCGCATCTCGTATGCCGCGTCGAACGAGACGATCCGCGAGGGCCTCCGCCGCATCGGCGAAGCAGTCTCGAAGCTCCGCTGAGCTCCGACTCCGCCAGCGACACCGCCATGCCCCTGCGGCAACTGCATCCCCGGAGGACGGCTCGGCACGGCGTCCCGGGCCGCGGGAGAACACGACACGGGGTTCCGCCGGACGGGTCGCAGTGGAGCGGGTCCCGCTCGCGAGCACGCCCGTCGCGAGCCGTCCTCCGAGGATGGAGTCGCACCGGCACTAACGGTTCGGTGGGCGTTGTGCCAAGGCCATGCCTGCTCGCGCGAGAAGAGCGACTCCGAGGACGGTCACCACGAGAGCGCTCGGAGTGCGGGGTGCGTAACCGGCGCTGAGCAGCAGCAACAAAGCGGCCCCGATCTGCCGGCGCACGGGGTCCCTCGAAAGCGCTGCGGCGACGGTGACGGCGGCGCCGAGGCCGAGCGGGAGCGTATAGAAGACGAAATGGTCATCAGGCAAGAAGTCGAGTCGCAGCGCGCCATACAAGAGGTCCGGAAGGGAAGGGCCGACGACGCGCTTCCAGACCAGCATCCCGGTCGCAACCGAGGCAGCCGCGATGCCCGACAGCACGAGGGTGAATCGGCCGCGTGCCTCCCTCCATGGAATCGACAGGGCGAAAGCCACTGCGAGAGGCACTGCCAAATAGGCTAGCTCACCTGACCATCGAAAAGAGTTCGAGAGCCGCTCGGTATGATCCCAATACCTCGGACCTCCGATCAAGCTCACGGCCGTCGAGAGGAAGCCGCTCAGCGCTGCGACGAGGGTCAAGACCAGCGCCACGGAAACGGGCCGGGTGGAGCGCCAATGTGCGCCAGCGAGAATCATCAGCAGGATCAAAGCGTGCGCTAATCCAGCGACGACGATGACCAACTGCGGTCGGGTCCAAGCCCGCGGTAGAAACGTCATCAAGGTCACGATCGGAATCAGCACCCAACCGAAGCTCGCGATGCCTGCTCGGGCGGAGAAAGGAATCCCGCTCTTTCGAGCAGAGAGGGATGCGAGACAAAACGACAAGGCGACCAAGGCGCTCACGACACTCAGATTGCGCGCAAAGCTCCCGACTCCGTCGAGCCAAACGAGCGCACCGTGCGACCACACGTCGATGCCCAGCAGGACCAACACGCGATTCAGCAGAACGTCTGCGAGAGCCGCAATCCCAGCCATCCAGGCGAGCGGCGGGAGCGCTCCGAAATCGGGCGAACGCGCGTCTTCCGGGGCCGCTACGGCGGCCATGGGGGCCAAGGATGAATCGATGCCCTCGGTCAAGGTGTTGGGACCCTACGCGCGCAATCTAGCGTATTCAAGGCACTCTGCTAAGAACCCGAAGATGATCGAAGTCCGCAACGACTGGACCCAAGACGAGGCCCGTGCGCTTCACGACCTCCCGCTTACGGACTTGATGTTTCGCGCCCAGGAGGTGCACCGGGGCACACAAATACCCAACGCGGTTCAGCTGTGCTCGCTGCTCTCGATCAAGACGGGCGCATGCCAAGAGGATTGCGCATACTGTCCGCAGAGCGCGAAATACGACACCGGCCTCGAGGCCGAACGCTTGATGAGCGTCGATGACGTGCTCACGAGAGCCAGGCAGGCGAAGGAGGCCGGCGCAAGCCGGTTCTGCATGGGCGCGGCGTGGCGCAGCCCGAAGAAGGGGAGCCGCCAGTTTCAGCAAGTGGTTCAAATGGTGCGTGGCGTGCGGGCACTCGGCCTCGAAGCCTGCGCGACGCTCGGGATGCTCGATGACGAGCAAACCCGCGAGCTCAAGGATGCTGGGCTCACGGCCTACAATCACAATCTCGATACCTCCGAGGCCTACTATGGGCAGATCATCACGACCCGTACGTACCAAGACCGCCTGGACACGATCGCGCGTGTTGCCGCGGCGGGGATCTCCGTCTGTGCCGGTGGGATCATCGGCATGGGGGAAGGCATCGATGACCGCGTCAGCATGCTCGTAACGCTCGCCAATCTCACTCCGCAGCCCGAGAGCGTTCCGGTGAACGCGCTCGTCGCCGTGCCCGGGACTCCCTTGAGCGATCGGGAACCTGTCGGCTCCCTCGAGCTCGTACGCATGTGCGCCACGGCCCGCATCATGATGCCCCACGCGAGGGTGCGACTTTCGGCGGGACGCGCGTCGCTCAGCCGCGAGGCACAGCTGCTTTGCTTCATGGCGGGCGCCAACAGCATCTTCTTCGGCGATAAGCTCCTTACGACAGGAAACCCGGACCACGCCGCCGACCTCGCAATGCTGCGCGAGGCGGGGCTGTCCGCACTCGAACCCGGCGAAAGTGCGCGGTCCGTAGCCGCGTCGAACGCCGCGGAATAACAGAGGTATCTGAAATCATTGGTGTTTTTGGGGCCGGTATTTATTGAATTTGATTTGCAACTTCCAGGGGCTATAAAGAACCCATGCTCGTTTGTCACTGCCATGCGGTCAATGAACACACCATTCGCCGATGCGTCGATGCAGGGGCGCGAAGCGAGAACGAAGTTCGACAGGCCTGTGGTGCGGGCAGCGCGTGCGGCGGTTGCAGACCCACGATCGACCGCCTGATCGAGCTGCACCATGGCGCCCAGAACGCGATCGAAGCCACCGGCCCTCAGGGCTGACGGCGCAGCTGATAACGCCTTTCAACTTCAGAGCGAAGGCATTGCCACCGCGGAGCGCGGTCTCTATGCTCGCGTCGAGGAAAACGATGAAAGGCAACGACGAAGTCATCACGGTGCTCAACGAGGTGCTCACCTCGGAGCTGACGGCGATCAATCAGTACTTCATTCACTCCAAGATGTGTGAGGACTGGGGGTTTCACAAGCTCGCCGCCAAGAAGCGTGAGGAGTCGATCGAAGAGATGAAGCACGCGGATCTCATCATCGCGCGCATCCTTTTCCTGGAGGGCGTGCCCAACATGCAGCGCTACTTTCCGGTCAAGGTCGGTGAAGATCCGATCGAGCAGCACCGACTCGACCTCGAGGTGGAGTACGACGCAGTCAAGCGATTGAACGGCGGCATCGCGTTATGCCGGGACAAGAGTGATAATACCACCCGCGATCTCCTCGAAACGATTCTCGAACAGGAGGAAGAGGGGATCGACTGGCTCGAGGCGCAGCTCCATCTCGTCGAGGTGATCGGCAAGGAGCGCTACCTCGCCGAGCAGATGGGTTAGCGAGCGGAAAAAAGCTCCTGCCCCTAGGGTTTCGTCAAAAGTCAGTCTGGCTGCTACATCTCGGGCGATGACCGTGCATTCGCTCGCTGGCCAGCCTCCGCCACCCGAAAGTCTCGTCGACGTGGCCGAGCTGATCTCCCGTTACTACGACGGCAAACCCGATCCCAACGAGCCTCGACACCGAGTGACCTTCGGCACTTCTGGTCACCGGGGCTCGTCCTTTCGACTCAGCTTCAACGAGAATCACATTCTCGCGACGATGCAAGCGATCGCCGACTATCGGGTCGCCGAGGGCATCGACGGACCGCTCTACGTCGGAATCGATACGCACGCTCTGTCCGCACCCGCGTCCAGAACTGCGCTCGAAGTCCTTGCCGCCAACGGCGTCGAGACGTGCATTGCTCCACCAGGGCACTTCACACCGACTCCGGCCGTCTCGTTTGCGATTCTGGAGCACAACCGAAATCACGCGAGCGATGCAGATGGCATCGTGGTGACGCCTTCGCACAATCCTCCCGAAGACGGCGGTTTGAAATACAACCCACCACACGGGGGACCCGCGGACACGGAAGTCACATCGTGGATCGAACGCCGCGCCAATCAGTTGCTCGGAGCCGGCCTGAAGGGCGTCCGGCGCATGACGTACGAGACGGCGCTGCAGGCCGCCACAACGCACGTACACGATTTCGTCGAGCCATACGTGGAAGGCCTCGATGGCGTCCTCGACATGCATGCGATCTCCAGGGCAGGACTTCGCATCGGCGTCGATCCCATGGGCGGATCGGGCATCGAGTACTGGCCGCGAATCGCCGAGCGCTACGGTTTGCGGCTCGACATCGTCAACGACGTGATCGACCCGACTTTCGCCTTCATGCCACTCGATCGTGACGGCAAGATCAGAATGGATTGCTCCTCACCGTATGCGATGGCTCGCCTGGTCGACCTTCGAAACCAGTTCGACATTGCGTTCGGCAACGACACGGATTTCGATCGGCATGGAATCGTCACCAGCAGTTGGGGGCTTCTCAACCCGAATCACTATCTCAGCGTCGTGATCAGCTATCTGTTCACCGAGCGTGGTTGGAGCGAGCGCGCCGCCGTTGGCAAGACCCTCGTCAGCAGCGCGATGATCGACCGAGTGGCCAAGGACCTCCGCCGCCGGCTCGCCGAGGTACCGGTCGGCTTCAAGTGGTTCGTGCAAGGACTGCTCGACGGTTCCTACGGGTTTGGCGGAGAGGAGAGCGCAGGCGCCTCGTTCCTTCGCAAAGATGGCAAGGTTTGGACGACCGACAAAGATGGGATCCTCCTCAATCTGTTGGCCGCTGAGATCACCGCAACGACCGGCAAGGACCCGGGCGAGTGCTATCAGGGCCTCACCAAACAGTTCGGCAACCCCGTCTACGAGCGCATCGATGCGCCCGCCACTCCTGCGCAGAAAGTGGCTCTGCAAGGCATGAGCGAGTCGGATATCGACGCGTCAGAGCTGGCCGGCGAGCCGATCGAGCAAATCCTCACCAAAGCACCGGAAAACGGCGCCCCCATTGGCGGGTTGAAAGTCACGACCAAGAACGGCTGGTTCGCGGCGCGACCTTCCGGGACCGAGGATGTGTACAAAATCTACGCGGAAAGCTTCGTCGGCCGCGAGCATCTGGGGTTGATCCAGAGAGAGGCAAAGGAGCTCATCGGACGAGTGTTCGCGGAAAACACGACGGCTTGAGGGCTCGGCACAATCGTGTATCACTTCGCGGCGTGCTCGCGCTCGTAACCGGTGGCGGTGGCCGTCTTGGCAACGTTCTCGTTCGACGGCTCCTCGACGAGGGCCATCGAGTGCGTGTGTTGGAACGGGGAAGCCGGCCCGAGTCACTCGAGGGCCTCGATATCGAGTTCTTCGAAGGCTCGGTCCTCGACGCCACAGGCGTTGGCACGGCGATGGAGGGCGCAGGTGTCGTCTACCATCTCGCCGCCAAGATCGACCTCAGCCCCCGAAAAGACCCCATGATGTACGCGACCAACGTCGACGGAACCCGAAAGATCGTCGATGCGTGTCTTTCCCGCGGCCTGCGCTTGGTCCATACGAGCTCCCATCATGCGCTCGAGCGTGAGCCCCTCGACCAGCCACTGACCGAAGACAAGCCTCTCGCTCTGAACGAGAAGTGTGAGTATCACAGGTCTAAGGCGATTGGCGAAACGATCGTGCTCGACGCCTGCCAACGTGGGCTCGATGCCGTCATCGTCAATCCCGGATCGATGATCGGCCCATACGACTTCGAGCCTTCGATGATCGGTGCTGCGCTGATCGACATGTACTTCGGGCGCGTTCCCGTCTTGCTCGACTTGTTGAGCGACTACGTCGACGTCAGGGACGTCGCCAACGGCATGATCGCGGCCGCGGAGAAGGGACGGTCCGGCGAACGGTATCTCCTGACGGGCGACGTGATCCCGATCATGGAGATGGTGGCGCTCTATGGCGAGCTCACCGGGGCCAAGGTGCCGACCCGTGCACTACCCCTGTGGGTGGGCTGGGTGTTGCTCCCAGTCGCGTTGGCCGGAAGCGCGGTGACCAAGAGGGACCCTTTCATCACGGCCGACATCCTTCGTGCGAGCGTGTCGAACGAAGTGGTGTCTCGCGACAAGGCCAGCCGCGAGCTCGGCTACGAAATCCGTTCGCTTCGCGAATCCCTGACCGATGCGGTCGCATGGTACCGGCAACGTGGCTGGCTCACCGCCTGACCAACCTTTTGCCAGTTGACGCTCCCCTCGTGCTACACATAGAGCAGCCATGAGCGGAAGGGAGCCCAAGCGCCATCAGGATCTCGAGGACGTCATCGATCTCATCGCGTCGTCCTACGATGGCGACGACGAGATCAACAATCTCGACAGTGCGGCTCTGCCCAACAAGCGTGCGGTCATCACCGCGTTCAATCACATCAAGCCGGTGCTCTACATGGGATTCTACAGCACTCGCGCTCTCAACCGGACGAATCTTCGTTACGCGATCAGCGAGCACCTGTACCCTGCCCAAGACATCTTGGTCGAGCAGATCGATCGCGCGATTCGTTATCAGGAGCGTATGGGACGGGTCACGGAGCAGAAGCCCGAAGGCTGGAGCGAAGATGTGGTGCTACGGCTTCTCGAGAACATTCCCGAGTTGCGCCGGGTGCTCAATACCGACGTCCGTGCTGCGTACGACGGAGATCCTGCAGCGTCTAGCATGGAGGAGGTCGTCTTCAGTTACCCGAGCGTCCAGGCGATTACGGCGTATCGGGTTGCGCACGAGCTTTACCTCTCGGATGTGCCGATGATTCCACGCATCATCACCGAGCACGCGCACAGCCAGTCGGGCATCGACATCAATCCCGGCGCCCGAATCGGCGAAAGCTTCTTCATCGACCATGGGACCGGAGTGGTCATCGGGGCGACCGCCGTCATCGGCCGCAATGTGAAGCTCTATCAGGGGGTCACTTTGGGGGCGCTCAGTGTTTCACGTACCCAGATCGATCAGCTTCGTGGGGGCAAGCGGCACCCCACCCTCGAAGACGACGTTACCGTCTACGCGGGCGCCTCGATTCACGGTGGTGACACGGTCATCGGAAAGGGCTCGGTCATCGGCGGCAACGTCTGGTTGACCAAATCGGTTCCCGCCGGCTCGAAGGTCTTCGGACGGGCGAAGTAGCGTTCTAAGGTCGCTCAGCTCGCCTCGCGGAGCTTTTCTTTGACCTTGTCGTAGACGGCCTGGAGATTGGTGAGCTCGGCTAGCTCTTCCTCGGAGATGACGACGTCGTAGCTCTTCTCGACGTCTGCGACGATCTCGATCGCCATCATGCTGTCGATGCCCAAGTCCGCGAACGGCGTATTCTCTGGGATATCCTCGACTTCGGTCACCTCAGTGATGATTCGCCTTAGCTCGTCCTTCAGCGTGTCCGCCATGCCGCCCGTATATGCGGGCGTTCACAATGACCGTCAAGCACGTAAAAAACTGGCCGATCGGCCTGTTTCGAATGTGGTATCGGCCCCCAAGTAC
Source organism: uncultured delta proteobacterium (assembly GCA_963792825.1). GTDB lineage: Bacteria > Myxococcota_A > Polyangia > Polyangiales > Houyiibacteriaceae > SG8-38. Next base: position 1,893,984 of record CAWBXS010000002.1, read on the forward strand.
GGTACGTTACCGACCGCAGACCCCATGAGTTGGATTTCCGAAAAGGCGCACGTCGAGCTTCAACGCGTGCGCGACGCGCAAGCCAAGCACATCTACCCCTACTTCCGCCCCTTCGAGTCGGGCGGGCTGCACACCACCATCGGTGGGAAGCCGATCGTGAACTTCAGCTCGAACGATTATCTGGGTCTGACCAACCATCCGAAGGTCAAAGAGGCCGCCAAGGCGGCGGTCGACCAGTTCGCATGCGGGTTGAGCTCCTCGCGCGTGCAGGCCACCGCCACGTTGCACGTCGAGCTCGAGGAGCGGCTAGCAGCTTGGTACGGATTCGAGAAAGCCTTGATCTTCACGACCGGCTACCAGGCGATGGTCGGCACGATCATGGCGCTCGCTGACAAAGACACCACCGTCGTTCTCGACAACCTCAGCCACGCCTGCATTCTAGACGGCACGTTCTTGGCAGCGGGCACGCCGATGCGAGCTCCCGAAGTTCGTTTCTTCAATCACAATAGTGCGAAAGCGCTCGATCGCGTCCTCAGCAAACGCGATCGAAAGAACGCATTGGTGATGATCGAAGGCATCTACTCTCTCGATGGCGATGAAGCGAAAATCGAAGAGTTCATCGCCGTTTGCGCTCGGCACGAGAACGTCGCCATCGTGTGCGATGACGCGCATGGAACGGGAACTCTTGGTGCGGGTGGTCGAGGCATCATCGAGAAGTACGGCCTAGAGGGGAAGATCCCGGTCGTCATCAGCACCTTCTCGAAGACCTTCGGGGGAATCGGTGGGATTCTGCTCGGGGAGGCCGACGTGGTCGACTTCGTCAAGCACAATGCCCGCTCGTTCTTGTTCAGCGCGTCGCTCCCCGTGCCGATCGTCGCCGCGGCGGGCACGATTCTAGACATGCTCGAAGCGGACGGGCCGGCGCTGGTCAGCGAGCTCCACGAGAAGTCCGCGTACATGCGCAAGGGCCTGACCGACATCGGGTTCGATCTCGGCGACAGCAATACGCACATCATGCCGATCATGATCCGCGACGAGACCAAGGCGATGTTCACTCACGTTGCCCTTTTCGAGAATGGCATCTTGATGGTTCCCATCATGTACCCCGCCGTCAAAGAAGGACACGAGCGGCTTCGTCTCAACGTCACCCGCGGGCATACCTACGAGGACATGGATCGAGCCCTCGACTTGTTGCGCACCTTTGCGGACTCGTTCTCGTTGGTGAGCGAGCGCGGTGGGCGGGCGATCGGCTAGAGGCAGCCGAGGAGGCCGTTGGCGCAGACCAGAGGGCCCCGGCTCGGGAAATAGTAGGCCCAGAAGAAGCACATTTCGTCGTCGACGGAGGTTCCGAAGAAGACGGTATCGTTGCTGCGATTGTTCCATTCGCAGGTCAGCTTGAAGCCGCCGCCGTCGGGGACGGTGAAAGGCGGGTCGTAGGTGATGGTCGCCGGCTCATCCCACCGGAAGTTCGGCACCTCGTATACCGGGGAGCCGAGCGCGCCCGAATCCTCGGCTACCTCGACGGACACGTTCGTGCCCCACTGATGCTCGTGTCCGGTGATCGCAAAATAGCTGACACCTTGGAATCGCGCCGGCACCTGGATGAAGCTCGGGCCGAGCGTGACCTCGCTCATCGGTGGGATCACGATGTTCGTATCGCCCATGAACATGACGTCTGCTTCCTGCTCGACTTGGTCCGCCGCCATCGGAATGAACGTCGAGGTGGCCTCCGCCATCTGCGGGACCGCGCTCACGTTGATGTAGTGAAGCTCGAGGCGAATCATCTGGTTCGGCCCGACGGTATAGGCGACCCCCTCTGGGAGCGTGAGTCGATCGTCGGCGCGCTGGGTGATGATGAGAGGCGGATCGTTGAGCGTATCGGTGAAGGGTGCGCAGGGGTAGGGATCCGGTCTCTCCACCTGGTCGTCTACCCGATATACGATGAAGTGGTGAGAAGTGGCGCCCAACACGTTGTGAATCTCGTGTACCGAGATCGAGTCGGTGTTGCCGATACGCTTCACCACGCACTGCGTGGACTCGGTTCCCGGAGCCACCGTGACCGGCCCCCACTTCACGGTAAACGAGCCCTCGGGCGCGGCGGTTTCACCGCACGCGACGCATAGGACCAGGAGCACAAACGACAGGGTTCTGATCTTCATGCCCATTCGCCCAGCATAGCGCATGGTCGGCGGTCGGCGCAGCGCCGCCGGGGCGCGGGCCTACTTCCTCGGAAAATATAGGCTCACCGTCTCGGCGATGCAGGCAGGCCGGTCTTCACCCTCGATCTCGACCGTGACCCGAACGATCGAGAGGATGCCGCCCTTCGACTCCTCGACCGACACGACCTCTGCGCCGCCACGAATGCGGGCGCCGACCCTGACGGGAGCAGGAAATCGAACCTTGTTGGTTCCGTAGTTCACGGCGAACTCGAAGCCACGAACCTCGAAGACCTGGGTCATGAAGTGGCTCACGAGTGACAACGTCAGATAGCCATGGGCTACGGTAGCGCCGAAAGGCCCGGACTTGGCCCGCTTCGCGTCGACGTGAATCCACTGATGGTCCTCAGTTGCGTCGGCAAATTGGTCGATGCGCTCTTGCTCCATCGTCAGCCATTCGCTGTAGCCGAGGTGCTCTCCGATCGCGCTCAGGAGGTCGTGGGGGGATTCGAATACGACAGCTGCCATGGTCTACTCCGTCGCCCGATCCTAGCCGCTCCCCCCGTCAGCGCCACTTCGGGCTTGCGACTCGGAGCGCGGGGGAACACGACACGGGGTTCCGCCGGACGGGTCGGCTTGCAAAGGTGGCCGGATAAACTGGCTAACTTGGGCCACGCAAGCCTCCCCTCGGCGCTCATGCCAATCGGAGGTGGTTGCATGCATGCCGATTGGCACTCGCGACGCCGACTCCACCCCATGTCGCGTTCCCCCGCGCCCCTCCGCACGTCGACTTCTACGGAGGAGGACGGCTCGGGATGGGCAGCACAGCGAGCGGGGGCGACGCCAGACGTTGGGTGGCGTGAGGAGCCGGCGGAGCGGGTCCCGCTCGCGAGCACGCCCGTGCCGAGCCGTCCTCCGGGGATGCAGTGGTCGCAGCGTCCGTGTCAGCGCCAGTGTCAGTGTGCGGCCTGGGGCGGTGTCGGCGTCCTCTGATCTACGGCTTTCGGCCGTCGGCTAACGTTCGGGCGGCGCTCATGTCCGTCACGCCGCCAGACATGATGAACGCCATGAACTCGGCCCCGTCGGCGTCGAGCGCGTGCACGTGGTCACGTGGCACTACGATTAGGTTTCCCGCGAAGTTGTAAGACTCCGGCAGGTAGACCGACACGTGGCCTGCGAGTTGAGGGTCGTCGAAACGCTCGGTCGTCAGGAATCCGAGCACCTTGAGACCATGTTCGTTGATCTCGACCGCGACGGGCTTGTCGAACTTGCGCTTCGATCCGACGAACGCGCCGAAGAGGTCCCTCAGAGAGCTGTAGAGCAGCTTGATGATGGGGACGCGCTGCATGCCCGCCTCGAGCCACGACACGACCTTGTTGCCGACGACGTTGCCGGTCAGGTACCCGATCAGCGTGATGCCGGCCGCGGCAATCACGATGCCGAGCCCCGGAATCGAGGTTCCGAGCCATCGATCGAGCGTGGTTACGATGAACCACACCACCCAGACGGTGATGGCGACCGGTGCCAGGACCAACAGCCCCTGGGCGAAGCTTCTCGTGAGCGTTCTCATGCGATTCTCTTATCACCAGGTTGCGCCCGGTGCATTTGCAGCCACAACGCGAGGCGTGCCGACCCATTTCGCACAGTGGCATCGCCTCACCCCAGGGATTCGCCACATGCTGATGGGTACCGTCTTTTTCAGCGCGATGAGCGTCTTCGCAAAGCTCGCGGGGGAGCGGTTGCCAACCATGGAGCTCGTCCTCGCCCGAGTGATCGTCACGCTCGTCATGAGCTGGTGGGTGATCAAAGGTCTTGGGATCTACCCTTGGGGCAACAACAAGAGACTGCTGCTGATGCGCGGGTTTGCCGGGTTCATGGGGCTGAGCTGTTACTTCTACTCGATCACGCACCTGCCTCTCGCCGACGCCACCGTCATCCAGTTCTGTAACCCGATGCTGGCCGCGCTGATTGCGGTCTTCGCGCTCAAGGAGCCGCTTCGCATGATCGACGTCATCGCGACGGTCTGCAGCATGGTTGGCGTCGTTCTCGTCGCTCAGCCGACCCTCCTCTTTACCAGCGGTGTGCACCTCGATCCGGTGGCGGTTCTGATCGGAGTCGTCGGCGCGGTCTTCTCGGCGATAGCCTACGTCGTGATCCGACGTCTAGGTTCGACGGAGCACCACATGGTCGTCGTGTTTTACTTTCCACTGGTCACGGGCCCCGCTTCGTTGCCGATCCTCGCCCTCGAGGGCCTGGTACTTCCAAAGGGCGTCGAGTGGTTGCTTCTGCTCGGGATTGGCGTGGCGGCCCAGCTCGGTCAGATCGAGATCACCAAGGGCTTCAAGCTCGAAACGGCAGGCCGCGCGTCCTCGGTGACGTATTTGCAGATCGTCCTCGCCTACACGTGGGGCATCTTGCTCTTTGGTGAGGTTCCAAACGCGATCAGCGTCGTCGGCGCGCTTCTCGTCGTCCTGGGCATTTTCAGCGTGACCCGGCGCGCTCAGTCTTGAAGGAGAGGGTCGAAGAGCCCCGGCTCGACGCCCAGCGCTTCGAGGTTCTCCGCACCCGCGACGTTGTTGATGAAGGTCATCAATCGGCCCCAGCCTTCGTGTTGCGTGGCCACCTTCGCGCCGGTGCTGAGCTCGACCCAGCCTTCCCAGGTAGTTTCGATTCCTCCAATCGGAATGATCCGAACCCACATGCGCCACGCTTCCGGCAAGCCGTCCGGCCCGGGGATCCAGAGGTACGCGTCGCCCGGTGTCACGCCACCCGAGGTGTAGCTCACGAGGAGTGCGTGATGGCCGTCTTCGAGCTCTACGAGAGAGCGTTCGACACCCGGATCGAAAAACTTGACGACTGGATTCAGCCAGAACGAGTCGTTGATCCAATAGGCGTAAGCTGCACGCAGCGCCTCGTCGGCGTCCTCGCCGGTTTGCTCCGTTCCGTCGCGCCATACGCGGCCGCTCTGATCCGCCGTTCGAAAAAGGGCGCGTGACTTGCCCCATCGGAGCTCCACCCATCCACGTTCCCGGTCCCAAACGTAGTGGTGCTGTTCGAAGAACGACCAACGGACCGCGCCGGTGCGGTCCCAGGCATCTTTGTGAACGGCCGCCTCCATCGAGTGCGCGAGCGCATCGGCCTCGGGCCCCGGCCGGCCGTCGGGCCTCGGCTCGCTCAGCGAGTAGCCCACCGCGACCAGCGCCAACGCGCCTAGAATCAGGACGGCAAGCAGGATCTTGAACGCGCGCATCATGATGAGTCTCGGGAGGCTACACTGTGCAGAGGCGCCGTAAAAGCGCTATGAGTCCCCCCATGGGTCATTCGCCAGGACACCAAGGCGGCCCGTCGGCCGGATCGCCAACGATCGACACCCGAGAGAAGGGCGCTCCACTGAATGGAGAGCCACAGCTCATGGATCGTCGGCTCTTCATGCAGCTGCTGGTCTTTCAGGTCCCGCCCGGGGTTTCGATCAGCGCGAACCAGGAGGCCTTGATTTCGGCCGTCGAGAAGGCCGACATCCCATCCGTCATCTACGCCGACGTGAATGACCCGCGTGGTGTCGCGCTATTGACCTTCAGCGAGGACCCGGCGCTCTTCGTCGATTCGGTTCGCCCGCTTTTCGAGGCCGAGCCTCTAGTCGACTGGAATCTGCGGCCCGAGCTCACGATGATCGGCCGGACCTACAGCAGTGGTTACGAGAAGGACCTCGGCTTCTGGCTCCTCGACCGTCCAAAGCAGACGGTTCTGAACCCCGAGTGGAACTGGGCGGTATGGTATCCGCTTCGTCGCACCGGCGCCTTCGAGCAGCTCGAGGGGCGAGAGAAAGGCGGCATTCTTCGCGAGCACGCGACGATCGGGCGCGCCTACGGCGATCAGAACCTCGCGCACGACGTGCGCCTCGCCTGCCACGGCCTCGATGCCAACGACAACGAGTTCTTGATCGGCTTGATCGGCGCGGAGCTTCATCCTCTGTCGCACGTCGTCCAGTCGATGCGGGGCACCGTTCAAACCTCGCAGTACATCCAACACATGGGCCCGTTCTTCGTAGGGCGCGCGATCGGCCGGAATCCCGGACCCCGCGAGTGAGCTTCGATGCCTGGTAGCACCTTCGGTCAAGCCTTCCGCGTGACGACGGCGGGCGAAAGTCACGGGCCTGCAAACGTGGTGATCATCGACGGATGCCCCCCGGGGCTTCCGCTTTCCGAGGAGGACATCGTCCCGGACCTCGAGCGCCGCCGCCCCGGGCAGAGCAAGATCGTCACGCAAAGAAAAGAACCCGACGTGCCCGAGATCCTCTCCGGGGTGTTCGAGGGTAAGACCACCGGCACCCCCATTGCCATCATCGTCCGCAATCAGGACCAGCGCTCGCGCGACTACGTCAACATCAAGGACGTCTATCGGCCCGGGCATGCCGATTACACGTTCGATGCGAAGTTTGGTTTTCGTGACTATCGCGGGGGCGGCCGAAGCAGTGCCCGCGAGACGGTGGCGAGAGTTGCCGCGGGCGCAGTCGCGAAGCGGCTGCTATCGCATGTCTTTGGGGGCGAGGTGCTCGGCTACGTGACTCAGATCGGGGACATCCGCGCGGTGATTCCGGCCGGCGTCACGCTCCACCAGGTCGAGACGCTGCCCGACGGGAAGCCAAACATCGTACGCTGTCCCGATCCGAAAGCTGCGGCGAAGATGGTGACACTCATCGAGAAGATGCGAAAAGATCAGGACTCGATCGGCGGTGTGGCCGAGGTCGTCGCCCGCAACGTGCCGGCCGGATTGGGAGAGCCGGTGTTCGACAAGCTCAAGGCCGACCTCGCCAAGGCGCTGTTCAGCCTTCCTGCCGTGCTCGGCGTGGAGTACGGGGCGGGCTTCGCCGTTGCCACCGCACGCGGTAGCGAGAACAACGATGCGTTCGAGACCGACGCCGAGGGTACCATTCGCACCCGGTCGAATCGCCACGGGGGCATGCTGGGAGGAATCTCGAGCGGCATGCCGATCGTGCTCCGTGCAGCCGTCAAGCCGACGAGCAGCCTGCCGCGTGCCCAAGACACGGTCACTTCGAGCGGCGACGCGACGACCATCAGGACGACGGGGCGTCACGACCCGTGCTTGTTGCCGCGGTTCATCCCAATGGCAGAAGCGATGGTCGCGCTAGTATTGGCCGATCACTGGCTACGCTGGCGCGCGATCCACGACTAGCGCGTGAAGTTCCAGGCGATGATCGCGATCGCCGCAACGACGAGCACCGCAGTCCACACGAGGCTCCCACCTTTGCTCTCTTTGGAGTCTTCCGAGCCGACCGCGCGACGGAAGCCGTGCACCATGGTGCCCATCACCCCGGTGGTTTGTCCTCCGCCGGCCGTATTTCGCGAGGGGCCGTGGGCCTTCTTTTCGCGCCTTTTCGTGGTGGAGCTCTTCTTCTGATACCGCTTCGACATCCCCGATAGCTTATCCGGGATCGAGGCTCGCGTGAATTGCTTTTCGCGGAGGTGAGAGGGTGTAGTGCGGTATCGGTTGCCTGTCCTGGCGGCACCTCTGGTGTTCTTGCTCACAGGCCGCGAGAAGCCGTGGCTGGGCGTCTGGGCTCCGATGCGCGAGCCATCGGTCCATGGCGGATGCTGCCTCGGGCAGGCCGAGGCTTTCGAGGGCGAGTGCCCGGCTCCGCAAGAGGCTCTCGTTCCGTGGGGCGAGACGGAGGCCCGAATCGGCGGCGGCCAGAGCGTTCGAGTCGTCGGAGAGGCTGCCGTACGCCTGGGCAAGATCTCCCCAGGCGCGTGAATCGAGGGGCGAGGCTTCGACGACCCGTCGATATGCCTCCGAAGCTTCTCTCCATCGCCACACGCCAGCATACGCGTCGCCACGTATGCGATCGAGCACAGGGCTCGGTCCGATCAGCGCTTCTGCGCGACGTGTAAGGCTCGCTGCTTCATCCGGTCGTCCCTCGGTCGAGGAGAGGCGCGCGCGCAGCACGAGCGCCCGGGCCTGATCGACCGTCGATCCTGCTTCGCGGGCCAATCGGAGCGCGCGATCGATGCTCGGTTTGGCCGAGTGTGCGTGCTCCTGGGTGGCGTGAAGAAGCGCAAGTGCTTGGCTCAGCAGTCGTTCGATGACGGGCCGCGTGGCGCCTCCAGTGGGTTTCCTTCCAAGCGCGCCGCGCCCCATCCATACCCTCGCTCCACCGATCTCGGTCACGGGTTGTTCGATGCAAGGATCGAGGGCCACCTTTCCGTGCGCCACGGCGCCCACGGCGAAATCAACACCCCGTTCGGTACGGCTGACGTCGCAGGCGAATGCTTGAAACTGCAGGTTGTGCTTGCGGTGAAGCACGCGTGCGTCGACTCGCAGCGGAAGCTCGAGCGTCCGTGGCAGGCTCATCGAATATCGGACCGCCCGCGCATCGTGCGCGGGGAGGGTGCGGTCGAACGCCGGTGCGAAGAAGCGATGCACCCGATGTAAGGTTTCGGGCTCCGCCGAAGCGTCGAGGACCGTGTTGCGAAGGACGAATACATCGCCGTCGTCGTTCCCATCGGGACGCGACACTCCCAGCAGCCTGCCCCTCGCGTCCCGGACCTCGACTTCGACCCAGACGTCGTGCATGTCGCGCACCCCACCCGGGAATCGGTGCCCGACGCCCTCGTTTTCGAGAAGAACGTCGAAAACCAACCGTTCGCCGCCGCGAAGACGCGACTCCTCCGGCAACTCGTAGCGCCGATCGCCTGCGCGAACCGCACCGATGTCGACGATGACGGCCCGAGAGAGCTCGTGGCGCGCTTGCTGGAGGTGCGTCGGGTCCGGCAGCTGGGATGCCATCGCGGTGTGAGAGGCGGCCCAGCGGTGGCTGCTAATCGTTCCATCGCTCACACCCGCCATCTCGGCGTCGGAGGCCGCCTCGGTTCGCATGTGGCAGCTCTGACAGCTGCGTGGCGGAGTCGCCGTGAGATGATCGGGGACTCCGCCCGCAAAAGCCGACGACGCCCAGTCGCCGAGGTCATCGATCCCCGGTAGGTGGTTTTCGTTCCCGATGTCAGGACCCGTGAAGGAACGATGGCAAGAGCCGCACAACGCAGCGGTTCGCAGAGGCGGCATCGTGAGCCGCGCCCGGTGCGCTTCGATCTCTTTTGGGCTCGCGGGATCCGGGAGCAGCACGGCTGCATCGGTGAGGAATACGCTCCCATTGCCATCGGGACGCGTCGATTCGACGCTGTGACAGACGAGGCACGTGATGCCGGCGTAGGCGAGCTCGTTGTCCGGTCCGATTTTGCCGTCGATGTCCCCGGAGAGGAGTAGCAGCGGGTCGTGGCACCCTGCGCAGAAGCGGCTCTCCCTTTTCCCGCGCTCTTCGCGGAACTGATCGACGCTCGCGCGATACCACGGGTTGTCGAACGAGGCATATGCATGTGCGCTGTGCATCCAGTGCGAGGCGACGTCCGCATGGCAGTCGGCGCAGTGCTCCGTCCTGGCGAGAGCGGACACGTCGAGGGCGGGTGCTCTCATCAAAGACGGCGGCGAGTCGCGACCGGCCGACTGGGTCGGCTCTGGAGCGCCGTACGAGCATCCGCCGGCCCCGAGAAGCACCCCCATCAAAAGCCACCTAGCCATGCACCGTAGGACGCTCGAGGCCCTCGTTTGGATCTGATTTCCTCTACAGTGTGCCTAGGCTCACGAAGATCTGCGTGAGGAGGGCGTCAGCCATCAAAATGCTGATCGAGACGACCACGACCGACCGGGTGGTCGACCGGCCGACGCCTTCAGTTCCGCCCCGGGTCTCGAGACCGAAGTAGCAACCGAGGATGGCGATCAGGAATCCGAAGAATGGGGTTTTCGATACGCCGCTGATGAAGTCGTTGATCTTGAGGGAATCGAGCGCGGTGGAGAAAAAGAACTCCATCGGAATCCCGTAGGACAGCGCGGCGACGAGCATCGAGCTCAGCATGCCGAGGATGAAGGCGATGAAAGTGATCAAAGGCATGATCGTGATGCAGGCGACCAGCCGTGGTACGACGAGCTTGCGGAGCGGATCGGCGCCGAGGGCCCGAATCGCATCGACCTGCTCGGTGACGGCCATCGAGCCGAGCTCCGCAGCAATGCCCGCGGCGATCCGGCTGCCGACGACCAGCGCGGTCAACGAGGGCGCGAGCTCGCGCGCTTCGGAAACCGCAATGACGCGACCGAGGGTGTCTTTGGCGCCGAAGGCTTCCATCGAGATGGCAAACTGAATCGTCATGACGATCCCGACGAAGATCGCGGTCGCGGCCGCAATCGCCAGGCTTCGCACGCCGAGCTGCTCGACTTGATAGATGAACTCGGCAGTGTCGAAACGCGTCGTGAACATGGCGCGAACGGTGCGTCCGGTGAGAAGCGTCGCATCGCCCACCGCCTCCACGAAGACCCGCAAACGCCGGATCTGATGGTCGATCCAATTCGTGAAGTTTCGCGGCGGTGCGGATGGTGCTGCCAAGCTCATGGCTGACTCGTGTCGGTCGTGAAGCCGGCGACCATGCGGTCGAAATCGGGCAGCGCCTCGTCGAAGCTCGGTCCGGGCGGCGTGATCAAGGCAAAATCGTAGACGCAGCCGTCCTTTTTCAGGATCTGCGAGAGCATGTCCCGCGGCACCCCGTCCAACTTGGCTCTGAAGTGGGTGCGCAGCGCCTCACGGCCGTCCATCGGGATGGTCGTCTCTTCGACGACCTCGCGCTCGGTGAACCCAATCATCAGATGATTTCGGAGCGCCCGGAGCGGGATGTCGAGCCCCGGGCTACAGTCGGAGTCGACCTGCATCAGCGCCTCTTTGGCCTCGTTGTGCCACGACAGGTTGTTCTGCCGGTCGACGGTGACGGGTGTCCAGTCGGGCCCCACGGGGCCGATTCGATAAGACGTATGGGCACCCCGATAGACCCCGTGCTGGAGGGTGCCGCTACTGGCACAACCCATGGTCGTCAGGCTCAAAAAGAGCCAAATTCCCAGCCGCCGCCTCACTGCCGAGGACTCTAGCAGGCCGGGCTTTCTTGTCGATTTCGACTTTTCGGGCGCGGGGTGAGCCGGTCGGCGGGCGGTCCGCTAGACTGTAGAGACTGTGAGTCGGGGGGCTCTGCCAGAACAATCCGCACGGACGCGCGGCGTCGCCATCTTGGATCGGCTCGTCGCGGAGGGACAGGTGCCTCCGAGCCTCTACGATGAAGTGCTCATGCACGCTCAGCGGACGGAGTCGACCGCCGAAGAAGCGATCCTACAGCTCGGCCTCATCACCGAGGGCGACCTCTTGAAGTACGTTGCGGGCGTCTATCAGACTCGTTTCGTGGGCTCGGACAAGCTCGCCAAGGCCGGCGTCGACCCGAAGCTTCTCCAACAGGTTCCACGTAAGCTTGCCAAGCGGCTCATTGCCTTCCCGATTCTTTATGACGCGCGCACGAGGACCCTGTCCGTGGTGGCTGCGGACGTCACCGATGACGACGTGCGTCAGCAAATGCTGTTCGCCACCGGCGCCCGAGACGTGAAGATATACGTGGCCCGCGAGGGAGCGATTCGTGCGGCGATCGCCAAGCACTACGACCAGGACAACCGACCGTTCGAGATGCTGCTGAGCGGCGCGTCGTCGAGGGACGCCCGGTCGGCGCGCGAGTCCGATCCAGTTCCGGGTTGGGGCCTGGTGTTCGAGGAGAAAGACGGGCACCTGGTCCGTCGCCGGCGGGCACAGTCGCTCGAAATGGAGCGGGCAGCGAACGATCAGCGGCTCGAGCCCCCCTCGGACGAGCCCCCGCCCCAGACAGAGCCCCGGGTCGGTCAAACGCTGATCGAGCAGCTTTCTGCGCCTTCCGAGGGCGACGACCTCGGCATCGACCCGGAGGTTTACCTCGAGACGCTACGGGTGCTCGTCACACTGATCGAGCAGCTCAATCAGGACCGGCGTGGGCACTCGATGCGCGTTGCCCGACTCTGTGAGCAGGTCGGCGAGCGGATTCGCCTCACCAAGTCCCAGGTTCGAGCAATCGTGATCGCCGCGTACCTGCACGACCTGGGCGTGTCCGCCGATTCGCATGCGACGCCATTCGAGGCGGCCCTCGACGGACCGAAGCGCGAGGTGGCTCGGCGCATCTACACCGCGCCTCTTCGTCTTCTCGAAGCGGTTGCCTTGCCGAAGACGGCGGCCGACGCCCTTCGCCACCGCTATGAGAGATTCGACGGAAAGGGCTTTCCAGAGCGCCTGAGCGGAAAGAACATCCCCTTGGGCGCGCGCGTGCTTGCGGTGGCCGAGAGCTATGTCGACCTCACGCAGAGCAAAGACAATGCTCTAGGCCGACGGGTTTCCGCCGAAGACGCCTGCGAAGCCCTGGAGCCGCACAAGGGAACGGCCTTCGATCCGTCGGTCGTGGACTGGTTGCGACACATCGTTCTCGACGAGGGGATGAACGATCAGCTCTTGTCCGCTCGGCATCGTGCGCTCATCGTCGATCCGGATCCCGAGGAAAGCGCCGTCCTGGAGGTCCAGTTTGCAGGGCAGGGTTACGAGGTCACGATCGAGCGTTCGATCGCGGGTGCGCTTCGATCGCTCGACGAAGAGAAGCACGACATCGTCGTGAGCGAGGTGCGCTTGTCGGACGGCGAGGGATTCGACCTCCTGCGGCGCATACGTGAAAGCTCCCATGCCCGGGTGCCTCTGATGTTCGTCACGTCCGAGCGAGCACAATCTTCGGTCAACCGCGGGCTCGAGCTCGGAGCAGTCGACTACGTGGTGAAGCCCGCGTCAGCCGCGGTGGTCGTCGCCAAGGCCAGGCGCATCATCGCCGACCACTCTGCGAGACAGCCCGGGGGCCGTGGGGTGTCCGGCTCGCTACAGGAGATGGCGCTTCCGGACGTGATTCAGATCCTCGCGAACGGCCGAAAGAGCGGACGTCTCAAGGTGCGTTCCGGAACTCTGCACGGCGAAATGATGTTTCAGAACGGCTCCATTCACGACGCGACCTTCGGAGACCTCGGGGGCGCGGAGGCGGTGTACGCGATCCTTCGCCTGACCGAGGGGGACTTCGCGCTCGAACCCGACACGACGGTGGTCGAAGACGTCATCGGCATTCCGACGCACCACCTCCTCCTCGAGGCGATGCGGCGGCTCGACGAGGAAGAGCGCTAGCACCCGTCAAGTGTTCAGCCGACTGCTAGTTTGAGCCGGGCAGCGCGTGGGATATGCTGCGAGGGTGCGGTTGTGCCATCAATGCGGTGCGTCGATCGAAGTCAGCGCGCGCTTTTGTTCGGCGTGCGGGGCGCCCTCCGACGAGCAGAGTGGGGGAGGGGCTGCGGACCCGCTCATCGGTCGCGTGGTCGGGGGAAGCTACCTCCTGCAGGAGGTCGTCGGGGTCGGGGGCATGGGCCGCGTCTACAGGGCCGAGCAATCGACGCTCGGGCGTACCGTCGCGGTCAAGGTCATCCATCCGCATCTCCTCGGTGACGAACAGACCGTCGCGCGGTTCTATCAGGAAGCGCGAGCCTCCAGCCGGCTGAACCACCCCAACAGCGTGAGCATCATCGATTTCGGTCGGACCGACGACGGAATTCTGTATCTCGCGATGGAGTTCTTGAGCGGTAAAGACTTGGCGCTCGTGATGCACGAGGAAGGGCCTCTCGCCGTCGAGCGTGTGTGCAACATCTTGATCAATACGCTCGATGCTCTCGGCGAGGCGCACGAGCTTGGGATCGTCCACCGAGATCTGAAGCCGGAGAACATCATTGTTCGTCCGCTTCGCTCGGGAGAGGACCTGGTCAAAGTCGTCGACTTCGGGCTTGCCACGATCGTCGGCAAGGAGAGCTCGATCACGAAGCCGGGTCTGGTATGCGGTACGCCAGACTACATGTCCCCCGAGCAGGGTCGGGGTGATGCGGTGGACGGCCGAGGTGACCTCTATGCACTCGGTGTCGTTCTGTTCGAGCTCTTGGTCGGGCGCTTGCCCTACATCGACGACACGCCGACTCGGGTCGTGCTGAGACACCTCAATGATCCAATCCCCGATCCCCGCGAAGAAAACCCGAGCGGCCACATACCCGATCGCCTCGCGGAAGTGACCATGAAGGCGCTCGCGAAGAGCCCGAGCCATCGCTACCAACTCGCGCGCGACATGCAGGAGGCACTCCGCGGCGTCCTTGACGACCTCGAGGGGCGCCGCGCCTCGGTCACACCTTGTCCGACCTGCGGTGCCCCCGCATCGCTGGCGCAGAACTTCTGCGGCGAGTGCGGTGCGCGGCTTGCCGGGTTCGCACCCTCGATTGGGAGCAATCGCTCACTGCGACCCTCGTTCTATCCGCCTCTCGGGTCGCAACGGGATTTCGTCGGGCGCGCCGAGGAGCTTCGTAAGATTCGGGAACATCGTCATCAGGCTGCGCAGGGCGCGCACTGGGTGCACGTCTTTGGCGAGCCGGGGGTTGGCAAGACCCGATTCCTCACCGAGATCGCCGAGATCGCCGCGGCCGAGGGCGACCTCGTCATCGGGGCAGGCGCCCACCCGACCGGTGCGCCGGTGCCCTATGCTGCCATTCGGACCCTGTTGGCCGAGCTCCTCGAAGTCGACGACTCCGAGCTGGCGAGAATGGCCAATCGCGGAGAAGAGCTCGGCTCGACGCTTGCAGGGGCTGGCATCGACGAGGTCATGAATCCCGCCGGTCTCTTTGGAGGTGATGGTCGGTCGCGAACGGGGGCGGTGGCGGAGGCGCTAGTCTGCGCCGTACGCCGCGCGCGGGGACGTGCTTCGAGCGGCCGGGTCATGCTGCTGGTGGACGACCTGGCCTACTGTGACGGGCTGACCCAGCGGACGGTGATCGAGCTTGCCCGAGCGCTCGGCAACGAGCCCGTGCTGCTCGTGACCGCCGGCGACGACGATCGAGGTGTGCTTGCGAATTCGATGATCCATCTCGGCGGCCTCGACTCGGAAGAGGCAGAACGATTTCTGGCAGGGTCGTTTCACCTCCGCCTGGTATCGGGGCTCGACAAGCTCACCGAGCTCGTGGGTGGCAAGGTGTTGCCGTTGCACCTCGAGCAGCTCGAGGCCCTCGGCGTGACGCCGGACGATGGACCTCCGCCGCGGATCGCCGATGCGATCGCGCAGCGAATCGAACGTCTCGAGGTGGACGCGCAGAGGCTGCTCCAATCGGCAGCCGTTCTCGGCCGAACCTGCGAGCTCGACGCACTTCGCGTGATCTCCGACAACGACCAGCTCGCCGGCTTGGATGAGCTCGCGGGCAACTCGTTGGTTCAACTCGACGGAGCGAAAGTGAGCATCGTCCATCCTTTCATTGCGGAGCTCGTGGCAGCATCGATTCCTGCCGAGGCGCGCCGCGAGCTCCATCGACGGGCATACAAAGTGACCAGCGACCTTCGCGCGCCGCAAGAGGTCCGCGCGCTGCATGCTTTCCGTGGCGTCGACCCCGTCACGAGCCTCGTCGTCTTGGAGAAGGCAGGTGATGCGTCGATGGGAAGGGGCGATCATCTCGGCGCGGTGCTTCAGTACAGACGCGCGCTCGAGCTGGCTCGGCGCGAGACCCTAGAGAGCGGTGACACGGCCTACGATCGCGCGATCGCGACGTTCAGCCGCAAGCTCGGCGAGGCCCTCGCGCGTTCGGGCGATGCCGCGGGCGCGGACGGTGTGCTTCGCGAAGCGTTCGACCTCACGGCCCCGACGAGCCCCGAAAGAGCCAAGATGCTGCTGTCGCTCGGACGCATCGCCGCCCGGCGAGACCGTCCTAGGGATGCCATGCGCCATTTCGGACAAGCGCTCGAGCTCGTCGCGGGCATCGAGCCTTCCGTCGAGTCTTATCTTCAGGTGGCGATTGGCCGCATTCGGCGGATCGACGGGGATCCACGCCATGCCGCCAATGCGTATCGTCGCGCGCTCGAGCTCTTTGCCGAGATCGGTGCGCCCGTCGAGGTCGTGGCGCGGACCCGGCTCGAGCTCGCGGATGCGCTCACCGCGGCTGGCGATCATCCTGGTGCAGCCGACGAGCTCCGAGCCGTCGAGCGGGACTGCCGGGCGATCGACGGCACGAGCTTGGTCGCGCGTGCGGTTGGCATGCTCGGTTCGATCGATGAGCTGGCGGGTCGGGCCCGCGACGCTCAGGTTCGCTACGAAGAGGCTGCCTCCTTGGCGGCTCACGCCGGCGACGCGCCCGGCTATCGCCGCTGGCTTTCGGCAAGCAAAACGCTCCGAGCAAGCATCTAGCACTCTGCTATGCTCCGCTGCATGCGGCGTTGTTGGTGGATCTGCGCTCTGATCGCTGCGTTTGGTTGCGATACGCTAGGGGAGTTCACCACGGGCGATGGCGAGGTCTACCGAGGTCAAATCCTCGGCGTCAATGATCCAACCAACTGTCCAGATGGGATCGACTGTTCGTTCATACGCCGGGGCTTTGCCTCGGAGGTGACTCTGGACCTCTCGTTCGATCCCAACCAACAGTACGACGATCCCGGAAGAATCTCGACCAGCGGCGAAGCCTGCGGACCCACGTTCACCGATGCTCCCTTGCTGCCGATTCCGCCGTTGGCGCACGATCAGCTCGGGCTCTACGAGTTTCCGGGTGGCGGCAGGATTCGGAACTACATGTTCGTCGTGCGGCCCGATGCGGGTCCGCTTGTAGGCCGAGACGCGATGGTGTTCTTGTCGCTGATTCGAGGGGGAAACATCGAGGTGCGAATCGTTGCGGGTCCGGGTTTGGTCATCTGTGACCCCACGGACTGTCCGACCATCGATTCCGGGCAGTGCGACTACTTCGGCGTGTTCCGGCTGCGTCGGGAGCAGCTTTGATGCGCGTTCTCGGGATCGAGACCTCGTGTGATGAAACCGCCGCTGCTCTCGTCACCGAGAACGGCGAGGTTCTGTCCGATGTGGTTGCGAGTCAAATCGCGATGCATGGCCCGTATGGCGGCATCGTTCCCGAGCTTGCATCCCGCGCGCACATGAAGGCGATCGTTCCGGTCATCCGACAGGCGCTCGCCGACGTCGAGGGTGGGCTTCAGGGCATCGATGCCATCGCAGTCACTCAAGGCCCGGGCCTCGTGGGGTCGCTCCTGGTGGGGGTCCAGGTCGCCAAGGCGTTGGCCTGGAGCCTCGGTAAGCCGCTCGTCGGGGTGAACCACCTCGATGGCCATCTCTTTGCGGTGTATCTCAGGCGATCGGGCGAGAACGCTCCGCGACGGGTTCCGAAGATGCCTTACGTCGGGTTGTTGGTGAGCGGCGGGCACACGGCGCTCTATCGCGTCGAAGGCTTTGGGGACATCGCGCTCCTCGCCCAAACGCGCGACGACGCAGCAGGCGAGGCGTTTGACAAGGCCGCCACGCTGCTCGGCCTCGGCTACCCTGGCGGCCCCGTCATCGATCGAATGGCTGCAAGCGGCGACCCGAAGGCGTTTTCGTTCCCCCGTCCGATGGCGTCCCGCAAGACCCTCGACTTCAGCTTCTCCGGCCTCAAGACGGCCTTGGCGCGCCACGTTGAGGAGCACGGCGCTCCCCGCGAGGAGCAGGCGCTCGCGGATCTGTGTGCCTCGTTTCAGGCCGTCATCGTCGAAAGCCTCGTACGAAAGTCCATCGTGGCTTGTAAGAAGGAAAATCTCGACCAGCTCGTCATCACCGGCGGCGTGGCCGCAAATCGCGGCTTGCGTGCTCGGGCCCAAGAGGCGTGCGACGGCGAGGGCATCGACCTGTTCGTTCCACCTCCGATCTCGTGCACGGACAACGCTGCAATGATCGCGATGGCCGCAGCGCATCGCCTCGCCGGGGGCGAACAGGACGAGCTCTCGTTCGCCGTCTATTCCCGTGATCCGGAGCGCCGTCGTGGCAAGTTCCGGCGCGATGGAACTCTGGTCGAGCGCGAGTAGAAGCCCCGTGACCACGAGCGCACCCGAATCGATCGTTTCACCCTACGTCGAAGTGGCTCTTCCGGTTCCTCTTCGAAAGGTGTTCACGTACGACGTGCCCGACGCAATGAGGGGTTCTCTTCGACCGGGAAGCCGCGTCGCAGTTTCTTTCAGCCGCCGCAAGCTCGCTGGGTTCGTCGTGGGCGGCCGAGAAGAGCTCCCCGAGGGGTTGGCGCGGGCGCTACCGGTGGCGGGGCTTCTCGAATCGGAACCCGTATTCACCGCGGAGCTCCTGCGATTCCTGGAACAAGCCGCTCGTTACTACATGCACCCGATTGGAGAGGTCCTACGCGCCGCAGCTCCCGCTCTGCCGGCTGGGGCCATGCGCCGGCTACGCGCGGACGGTTTCCTCGAAACCGCTGAAAACCTTCCCGGCCAACGGGTGGCCCACCACACGACCTGGAAGGTGACGCGCACGGGCGTTGGCGCGGAAGGCGTTCGGCTTGGAGCGCGACAGAAGACGTTGATAGACCGCCTCGCGAGTTGCGCGTCGGTTCTACTGGACGAGCTCCGAGGCGAGCTCACCGATCCGCGCGCCGTGGTTCGATCGCTGGTGGACAAGGGGCTCGTCGAGTTCGAGGAGGTCGAGGCAAGCCGTGATCCCTTCTTTCGAAGGCCCGTGACTCGAGATGAGCCACCAACGCCGACCGGAGCCCAGCAACTGGCCATCGACACGATCGGGGAGGCGATCGCGAAGCGTTCCGCAGAGGCGTTCTTGCTCCATGGTGTCACTGGATCGGGGAAGACGGAGATCTATCTTCGAGCGATCGACGACGTTCGGCGAGCGGGGCGTGGCGCCCTGCTGCTCGTGCCCGAGATCGCGTTGACACCGCAGCTCGTGGCACGGTTTCGTGCGCGATTCGGAGACGACATCGCCGTGCTTCACAGCGGTCTCACGGCGCGCCAACGCGATGATGCTTGGCAAGCGCTTCGACGAGGGCGATTGCAGGTCGCGATCGGAGCGCGCTCGGCCCTGTTCGCGCCGGTCGCGGATCTCGGGTTGATCGTGGTCGACGAAGAGCACGACCCTTCCTTCAAACAGGACGAAGGCTTTCGCTATCACGCGCGCGACATGGCGTTGCTCCGGGCGCACTATGCAGGCGCGGTATGCGTGCTCGGCAGCGCGACGCCTTCGATCGAAACCTATCATCGGGCCAATGCGCGTCAAATTCGGCTGCTCTCGTTGCCGACGCGCGCCACGGGGGCGACTCTGCCGGATGTCGAGATCGTCGATCTACGCCGTCAGCGAAAAGGACCGACGGGTCACACGCTTCTCTCCGGCCCTCTTCATTCCGCAATCGGCCACTGTCTCGATGCGGGGCAGCAGGCGATTCTCTTTCTCAATCGTCGCGGCTTTGCGCCGAGCGTGCGCTGTGTGGCCTGTGGCGCCCTGGCCGAGTGTCCCGCTTGCAGCGTGGCCCTGACCGAGCACCGGGGGCAAGGAGCTCTGCGATGCCACTACTGCGATTTCCATCGGTCGGTCGCCCTGCCTTGTGCGGCCTGTGGGAGCACGGAGGTACGGAGGCTCGGGGTTGGCACCGAGCAGCTCGAGAAGGCCGTCGAAGAGAGCTTCCCCAAGGCACGCGTCGCCCGCCTCGATCGTGACACGGCGTCCGGGGGTGGCGTCGAATCGATCCTCGACAAACTCCGCTGTGGTGAGGTCGACGTGTTGGTGGGTACCCAGATGGTCACCAAAGGACACGACATCGCCGGGGTCACGCTGGTCGGCGTCGCTCTCGCCGATCAAAGCCTCGCCTTTCCTGATTTCCGCGCGTCCGAACGAACCTTTCAGCTACTTGCTCAAGTGGCGGGCCGCGCGGGCCGTGCCGACAACCCCGGTAAGGTCGTTTTTCAGACGTTTCAACCGGATCATCCTGCCGTCCGACTCGCTGCCCAGCACGATTACGAAAGCTTCTACGCCGAGGAGATCAAGCAGCGTGCAGAGGTCGGCTATCCACCCTTCGCGCGTTTGGTTGCGGTGCGCGTCCATGCCGGCGCGGAAGCCGATGCACGCCGGGTCACTCAGTTGCTCGCTGACGCGGCACGACGACATCAAGCGGTGAGAGACGGCGCAGTTCAAGTTCTCGGCCCAGCTCCCGCGCCCATGGCCCGACTCCGGGGCCGCTACCACTACCGTCTGCTCTTGAAATCCCCGGATCGAAAGCTCCTCCGCAGCGTAGCCGCCCTCCTCGCGGCCCGAATCGATCAAGGCCTTCCGCCCACCCACGCGAGCTTAGACGTCGACCCTCTCTAGGATGACCAGGGGGATGCGCCGAGAGACGTTTCGGGCGTAGTCGCGCCAGTGGGAGTTGTAGCGTTCGGCTTCGGGCCAAAGTCTCTCGTATTCGGCATCGGTGGCTGGCCGGGCTTCGACCTGACGCTTCGTGCTGCCGATTTGGACGGCGGCCATGGGGTTCGCCTGGAGGTTGAGCCACCACGAAGGCGCGGTCTCTTTGCCCCCGTTCGAAGGGTAGACGATCAGAGAGTCACGATGAGGCATGTAGACGAGAGGAGTCGTTCGCGGCACGCCGCTCTTTCGACCCGTCGTCGTGAGGAGCAACACCTTGCGGCCGAACCCCACGCTGCCGACCAAACGGCCGCCCAAGCATTGATAGAGCTTGGCGTGCAGGCGGCCGAAGCGGCGCCAGTCGCGTCCGCTCATTCGGCGGCTTCCTTCTTCGGCTCTCTGTCGGATTGCTTCGCCGCGTCCTCGGCAGCGAGGAATCCAAAAGTCAGTGCGGGACCGATCGTGCCACCGGCGCCTGGATAGGTGCGCCCCATGACCGAGGCCGAGGTGTTGCCAGCGGCGTAGAGGCCCGGGATGGGCCGGCCGTCTTCTTTGAGGACGCGGCTATGCTCGTCGGTCACCAGGCCGCCCTTGGTTCCGAGGTCGCCCGGATAGATCCGCACCGCATAGAAAGGAGCCGTTTCAACGGGCCCGAGGGAGCAGTTTGGCTTCACGCGCGGGTCGCCGTAGTACCGGTCCTGTGCGCTCCAGCCGCGGTTGTAGTCCGGGTCCTCGCCTTTGACCGCGTACTCGTTGAAACGTGCGATCGTCGCTTTCGTACTGTCGACTGGTAGGTCGAGCTGCTCGCAGAGCTCCTCGAGCGTGTCGGCCCTGTACAAGAAGTTTCCGTCCCGGTAGCGGCGCGGAAGCTGTTTGTCGGGCATCACTTTGCCGGGTGCAACGGGGCCCGCGATGGAAGACCTGCGATAGGTCGCGTCGAAGATGTGAAACCAGCGAGGATCGGCAGTCCCGGTCTTGGCGACGTCCTCATACATGCCGTTGACCACGTCGATGTACGGTGCCGCCTCGTTGGTAAACCGCTTCCCGTGTTGGTTGACGAACAACCCGTGAGGCAGGCTCTTCTCGACGACCAACACCCACGAGTAGGGCGACTTCGGCACCAAAGACACCGGCGTCCACCACGCCTCGTCCATGAGTTTGAGCGCGCCGCCTGCATCGCGTCCCAG
This sequence comes from uncultured delta proteobacterium, assembly GCA_963792825.1. Lineage (GTDB taxonomy): Bacteria > Myxococcota_A > Polyangia > Polyangiales > Houyiibacteriaceae > SG8-38. The sequence continues at coordinate 1,915,497 of CAWBXS010000002.1, forward strand.
ACGAATCGCATCCCCGGTGTTCGACGGAGTCCCCGCGGTCCATTCAGTGCTGATCGGATGGCGTTGATATTGCTTTCGCATCTCGAGGTTTCGCGAAAAACCGCCGGCCGCGAGGACCGTTCCACGGTTGGTCCTCACGCGAACGATCGCGCCCTCTTGGTCGAGCACCGCCCCGACGACCTGGTCGCCCTCGAACACCAGCTCCGTGACGCTGGTGTTGAGCCACATGGGTACGTCGCGTTCCTTCAGCGACAGCAGAAGCCGGCCCATCAGTGAATTGCCGGCGCAAAGCTTGGTATCCCGCCCCCAGCGCTTCCGCTTGAAATGGCGAAGCATGTAGAGCGTCATCTGCCACGCCATGAACAACATGGTCTTCAGGCCGACGCCGATTGCGGCCTGCGCTTCTCTCGCGGTGATGCCGAATTTTCCGAGAATCTGCGACTGTGGATGGGGCCTCCGAAGTCGAATCAAGTCCTCGCGCAGCTTCGCTCCGTCGAACGGGACCGGGTCCATCGATCGGCCGCCGGGCCGGCCTCCTGGTGCCTCTGGGTAATAGTCAGTGTACTTCGCCAGTGGGACGTAGCGGACGTGCGTGTTGGCCTGCAAGTAGTCGAGTACCCGCTTACTCTCGCGGATGTACAGCCACAGACGATCGTCTGGCACCTCCCCCTTGGTGATGTGCTTCAAGTATCGAAAACCATCCTCGTCGGAATCGGAAAGACCCTCTTTTGCCATGCCCGAATTGTTGGCAACCCAGCAAACACCCCCCGACATCGCCGTGTTACCGCCGAAGAGGTCGCTCTTCTCCACCAACAACACGCTGAGGCCGAGGTCGTGCGCGCGCACCGCCGCAGAGATCCCTGCAGCACCGCTTCCCATCACGAGCAAATCGACTGTACGGTCCCACTCCACGATTGCGGCGCTCCTTCCCACACGCGGTTGTCGAAATAGAACATGTTCTAGTCACATCCCTCTGTCAAACCCGCCGGTCTTGCGGCAGCTGGTCCGGGGCGCTAGAAAATGTGAAGCTTTCCATGGCGTTGAGCGGTTCGCCGTTCGGAGGTTCCCAGTTGATTCGTCCGATTCTATTCTACCCAGACAAGCGTCTCCGCGAGCCCGGCAAGGAGGTCCAGGCCTTCGACGCGGAGCTTCGCCGCTTGATCAACGACATGGCCGAAACGATGTATTCGGCCCCGGGCGTGGGATTGGCAGCTCCGCAAATCGGGGTGTCCAAGCGCTTGTTCATCGTCGACGTTGCAACGGAGGACGACGAGCCCAGCGACCTTCGCGTGTTCATCAACCCCGAGATCATCGCTACGGAGGGCGACACGACCTTCAACGAGGGTTGCCTCTCGTTTCCCGGGATCCGTGAAGACATCGACCGCGCGGCCCGCGTCACCGTCCGCGCGTTCGACCAGGACGGCAAGCCCTTTGAGCTCGAGGCGGACGGCCTCTTGGCGATCGCCATTCAACATGAAAACGATCACCTCGACGGCAAGTTGATGATCGACCATCTCAGTGTCCTGCGCCGCCGGTTGGTGCACCGCATGATGAGCAAACGCGCCGCGGCCGAAGCCGCCCAGTGACGGTAAGTGCGAACGATTTTTTTCGGCAGCCCCGACTTCTCGGTGCCCTGTCTCGAAGCCGTGCACGACGTGAGCGAGCTTCTAGTGGTCATTTCGCAGCCTGATCGGCCTGCGGGTCGCGGCCTCGGGATACGCGCCTGCGCCGTGAAGCGACGGGCACTCGAGCTCGGGCTCGAAGTGTGGCAGCCCGAAAAGGTCCGCACCGCGGAGCTCGCGCAGAAGCTCCGAGCCCTCCGGGCGGACGTGGGGGTCGTCGTCGCATACGGGCGGATTCTCCCTCGGTCGGTGCTCGACGCACCGCGCGCTGGATGCGTCAACGTCCACGCATCGCTTCTACCGAGATGGCGTGGCGCGGCGCCGATCCAATGGTCGATCGTTCATGGAGACGAGCAAACCGGCGTCACCCTGATGCAGATGGACGAGGGCATGGATACTGGTCCGATCCTCGCCTCCGCCTCGACCCGCATCGGCCCAGACGATGACGCGGCGACGCTGAGCGAGCGCCTGTCGAAGATGGGCGCCTCGCTCCTACGCGAACAGCTCCCTCGATACGTTGCCGGTCAACTTGCTGCTCGGCCACAGGACGAGAGCGCCGCAACCATGGCGCCGCTCCTCGGCAGAGAGCACGGTCGTATCGATTGGAGTCAGTCTGCGCGAGCGGTGCGCAATCAGATCCGCGGGATGAATCCTTGGCCGGGAGCGCACACGTTCCTCGGCGATCGACAGGTCAAAGTGCATCGCGCCATCGTATCGAGCCTCGATGGCGGAGGGGCCGTTCCAGGTCAGGTGATCGCGCTCGAGGCTCGAGGGTTCGCCGTCGCATGCGGTGAGGGTGTGCTGCAGATCCAAGAGCTTCAGGAAAGCGGCCGGAAGCGTGTCGATGCGCGCGCCTTCGTCACCGGGCGCAGGCTGGCGGTCGGCGATCGATTTTCGAGTGGAAGGACCGAATCATGAAAATCTATACGAAGACCGGGGATCGAGGCGAAACGGGCCTCTTCGGCGGAACCCGGGTGTCCAAGGCGTCCCTTCGCGTCGCCGCCTATGGCGAGGTCGACGAGTTGAACAGCGCCGTGGGTTGGGCGCGGGTGCAGGTTTCGGATCCCGACCTCGATTCGCTCCTCAATCGAATTCAAAACGACTTGTTTGAAGTCGGCGCCGAGCTTGGCTCGACCGAGGAGAGCAAGAAGAAGAACACGATGCCTCAGGTCACCGATGCACAAGTCGAAGCCCTCGAGCATGCCATCGACCGATACGAGCAAGGTCCCCCCGCGCTGACCACCTTCGTTCTACCTGGCGGTAGCGAAGGGGCGGCTCGCTTTCATTTGGCCCGTTGCGTCTGCCGTCGTGCCGAGCGCTCACTGGTCGATTTGGGGGCGCACGAAACGCTTCGTGGAGAGCTCTTCCGCTATCTCAATCGCCTGAGCGACTTGCTCTTCGTCTTGGCTCGCCATCACAATCACGTCGAAGGCGTCGCAGACATTCCTTGGAAAGGACGTGTCAGCTAGGGCAGGTCGTCTGGTTGGAGGCCGAATTCCGGTAGACCGATCCGGCCGTCCGCGAGCACGTCACCAGGTAGGTCGAGCCCCCGCCGGATCTCTTCGATTGCGTCGTGGAGGGCGGCCCGTTCTTGCAAGAGCTGACGGATGATCGTGGATCCCCACTTGCGCTTTGCGCGAATCTTGATCGAGGTCCACGTGTTGTTTACCAGCTCGAAATAGACCAGCGCCAAGGCGCCTCCCAAGGCTCCGATCAAGAACGTGGTGATTCCTGCGGCCCACGGTGCGCGCGGGACCCCGTGGAACGAATTGTGGAGCTCGATCTGACCGAGCCCGACGAGCAGAGCCGCGGTGAGCCAAGTGAGCGGAAACAAGACGAGACCGGCGACCAGCTTGATCGTGGCCGTGTCCTTGTATTGCTTCGAGCCGATGCGAGAGATCGGATTGATCAGAAAATAAGGTCCTGCGTTGATCAACGAACCGAGGAGGAGAAGCGGAGGAAACACCAAGAACACGACCGCAGCCTGGACGGCCAAGACCAGAGGGAGCCACTTCGACTCGATCGGCGGGGGCTTGTCGAGGTCGTCGTCTTCGAGCTTCACCTCGAGGAGCGCGCGATCGTAGCTCGCGACGCGCTCGAGCAATTTCTCGATACGTTCAGGCTCCGTGCGTATCCGCGCGTAATACGCCTTCCACACCCTCGCCATTCCCAACGTGCGTTCGACCATGTCGGGGGCCTTGAGGCTCACCCCAGCTCTCTTCGCACGCTCGGCGCGCATGAGCGTTCGGACGCGGTTCATCAACTGATTCAGCTCCCAGCTCTCGGTCGCGTGCGTGACCTCTTGCAAGACGGGCTCTAGGGCTCGCGTCAGCTCGGCGCTTCGAGCGCGTAGCGTTTCGTCATCGCCCGCGGGAACGGGCGCCAGGAGCTCGGCTGACAGTGCGAGAGGCGGATGGAATTCGACGAGAGCGTCCGATCGGAACGTGGTCTTGTCGTCGTAGTGGATACCGACGGGGATGATCACCGGAGGTGTACCGGTTTGCGGGCATAGTTGCTTGGCGCGGTAGTAGAGCCGCGCCGCGCCGGTCTTTAGCTCCTGGATGAACGGATCGTCGTGACTGACCCCCTCCGGAAACAACGCGGCGAATCTGCCATCGCAAACCGCCCGTGCCAGCGCATCGAGGCTCTCTCGGTTTGCCTCGCGACGGGTCTGCACATCGCCGTCTTGGAGGTCGGCGGCGCGATAGATAGGGACGGTGCCGAGCGCGCGCATGAGGCGACCGATCAGCGGCCACCGGAAGAGACCGTGGCGCGCGCCGAATACGACTGGTCTCGGAAAGGCGCTGACGATCAACGCGGGATCGACGAGCCCATTGGGATGCCAAGCGATCAAAATGCCCCCGCCGCTCGGAGGTACGTGCTCCACGCCGCTGACCTCGATCCTTCGAAAGAACAAACCCACCAGAAAACGCACCAGTCGGACTGCGTTGCTGGTCTTCATGGGACGATCCTATCCCGAGACGACCGCGGCTGTCCCGTTTTGGCGATACGCGCTAGACACGCGACATCATGTGGCGCGGCTTGGCCTTGATTTCATCCTGGGCTCTCGTGTTTGTGGGCTCGGCGTGCAGTAAGAAAACCGAGGACGCAATCGTCGAGCCTGTCCTCACTCCCGGGAGGGCCGCGCCGATGAAGCGCGCGACATACGTCGGCACCGTGGTGTGCTCCTCGTGTCACGAGACACAGCATCGGGAATGGATCGGGTCGCATCATGAGCTCGCCATGCAGGCGCCGACGCCGGACAACGTCCTCGGCGACTTCGCTGATGTCACTGCCCGGTACTACGGGGAGACGGTCCGATTCATCCGAGACGGCGATGGCTTTGCGGTCGAAGCGTTAGGGGCGGACGGCGCACGTGCCCGCTTTCCGGTCGTCTATGCGTTTGGGGTCGAGCCGCTTCAGCAATACTTGGTCGAGGTCGAGCCGGGCCGGCTTCAGGCATTTCCCTTCGCCTGGGATACCCGAGCGAAAGCCGAAGGGGGGCAGCGTTGGTTCCACCTTCAACCCGACGAGTATATCGAGCCCGGGGACCCGCTTCACTGGACAGGCCCTAGCTACAACTGGAACCACGCATGCGCCGACTGCCACTCGACCGCCGTCAAGAAGAACTACGATCGCGGCGCGAAACGCTACTCGACCGAGTACTTCGAGGTCAACGTCGGATGCGAGGCTTGCCACGGGCCCGGCTCGCATCACGTCGAGCTCATCGAAGCCAAAGAACGGTCTTTGCCCGTAGACGCCGGGTTCTCTCGTCACCTTCCGTCACCCCCGGAGCGCGCATGGGCATTCGTCCAAGGACGCGACATCGCGGTGCTCGAGCCGACGCAGCAGAGCGACGAGGTCGAAGCGTGCGCTCCTTGCCATTCTCGCCGGGCCGATCTCGGCGATGATTACCAGCGATATCACGATCGGTATCGCCTCGCTCTTCTCGAGGAGACGCTCTACTTCGACGATGGGCAGATCAAGGATGAGGTGTTCGTCCTCGGCTCGTTTCTTCAGAGCAAGATGTACGCAGCCGGCGTCGTTTGTAGCGACTGCCACGACAGTCACAGCGCAGGCCTCGTTGCAGAGGGAAACCTGTTGTGTGCCCGCTGCCACAAGGCGAATGTCTTCGACGGTCCGCAACACCATTTCCACGAGACGGGCACTGCCGGGAGCCTCTGTACCGACTGCCACATGCCCAAGCGCACCTACATGGTGGTCGATGATCGCGCCGACCATCGATTTGGCCTGCCGCGGCCGGCGCTGTCGAAGCAAATCGGTGCGCCCGACGTCTGTACGGGCTGTCATCGCGGCCGAAGCCCCGAATGGGCCGAACGCCAAATCCGTACGCACTTCCCGAAGCCTTCAGAAGACGCCTTTGCGTCGGTGTTTCACGCTGCCAGGAGCCAACAGCCTCGGGCGGAGTCCGGCTTGATCGAGCTGGTCGCTGGCGGGACGGCGCCGGACATCGTCCGCGCGACGGCCTTGCTCGAGCTTGGTCACCTCGGATCCCCGGCGTTGCCCGTTTTGGCGATGCGCACCAGAAACGACCCGAGCCCCATCGTACGGCGGACCGCTGCGGGCGTTGCCCGAGAGCTTCCGCCCGAACAGCGGGCGGAAATCGTCCGCGCGATGCTTCGCGACCCGGTCCGTACCGTTCGAATCGAGGCGGTCGCTGCGCTGCTCGGGGTCGATGCACGCGGATGGACTGCATCGGACCTCGACTCGCTCGAGGACGCCACGGCGGAATACGTGGAGGCCCGATCCTTCACGGCGGATCAGGGCGAGGGCTTGGTCGACCTCGGATACGTCGCAATGCTCGTGCACGACCTGCCGCACGCCGAGGCGAACCTACGAGAGGCGCTCGAGGTCGACCCCACGTTCACGGCGGCCTATGTGAACCTCGCGGATCTCTACCGCAGCCAAGGGCGCGACCGGGAAGCCGAAGCAATTCTGCGCAACGGGCTCGAACGAGCGGCGGACCCGGCTCCGATCGAGTTCGCGCTCGGCCTCGCGTTGATTCGGCTCACCCGTTACACCGAAGCGACAGTGCACCTTCGGCGAGCCCATGAGCTGCGGCCTCGAGTCATCCGCTTCGGCTACGTCTTGGCGGTTGCTCAGTTCGATCGGGGGCAGCGTCAAGCGGCGCTACGAACGCTCGAACGGATTCATGACCGCTACCCCGCGAACCGAGACGTCCTGCAGCTGCTCGCCACCTACAATGGTCGAGTTGGAAGGTTGAAAGCCGCGGAACGCTATGCGGCCGAGCTGCGGGAGCTCGAGGGCGCGCTTGAGATGGGCGATTGAGCCCAGAAGCCCCGCGGGCGACACGCGTCGACCTCACGGGGCCCCATAAAGCAGTCCTGACCGTCGTTGCCGTGGGAAATCATGTGAGTCGAATCCCTACTTGCTAGTAGGTGGGAACGGGTGTCGCACGCTTCAGGCCCCCCGATGACGCTAGCCGGGTCCGCACACCACGTACGTTGAAGTTCCCTATTCGACCTAGTCAGGGATTCTCTACTCCTTCCTCACCTGCAACAACAGAGGGACCAATGAAGAAGCTAAGGCCGGCGTTGCCTGCGGTCAACTCACGGTTTGACTGGGCTGGCCTTGAGGGCTGCGCGCCCTTGCTTGACGTAGACGGTGAAGCGCACGGAGGCCGCGTCGTGCTGTTTCATGACCTGATCACGGGCGGCATGGAGTTTGCGCACGAACTTGTCGAACGTGAGACCTGTCACCGGAGCGCCACATTCTTTCTGCGTGGCGACGAACTTCTCGAACACCTCTCGAAAATGAGCCTCTTCGGCCTGGGCGGCGGGAGCAGACGCCTCGAGGAGCTCTCTCGGCACGTGGGTGACCTGCGTCGACTCCTCCGGATAGTCGAATCCGTCGTATTCGTCGACAATCGCTTTCGGTCGGGTAGGCGGATCGTCGGGCGCCGGGGTGAGGTGCTCCTCGCCATGGCGCACTGCAGCTGCCGCGGGGTGACGCGGAGCGGGCATGCGATTCGGCCACGATGACGAAGCACGCTTGGGCCTCGAAGAGGGCGAGCGCTGCGGCCGTGCAGTCGGCACGCCGTGGGGCGGTGCGGTGGGCACACCCTGTGGGGGCGCCGTCGGCAGGCTCTGCGTCGGTGTTTTCGGCAGGCCAGGGGGTTCGGGTGTCTTTTGGATCGGGGTCATGTGCATTGGCGTTCCACGGGGCCCCTCGTTCGGTTCCGCGTCGAGCGCCGCCCGCTTCGCGGTCGGAGCCTCCGCCGGAAAGCCGAAATACCCGGCGCTCGAGCCGTCACGCGTCGAGCTGAGGATCTGATCGAGGTCCACTGACGACCTCTTCTGCGCGTCGGCTTTGAAGCCGACGCCCGTGCGAAGCGCGACGTTGAGATTCTCTGCGATCTTGCGGTAGTGGCGTCGAAGCTCGCCTTCAGGAAGGCTGCTGAGCTGGTTTTTCGCAAGGCCCTCGCTCGCCTTCCGAAGGATGCCCACCGCCTTGTCGTGCTCCACATAGAGGAGCAACAAGCCGAGCACCAGGAGCAGCACCGGAATTCCGATGACCGCCAGCCACGGCAGCGATGCGACGTCTTCCTTGAACGTGTTCGTGAAGAGCCCACCGAGCCCCACCGTGCTTCCTTTGCGGCCGATGATGTAGCCGACCCCTGCGTGTGCCGCTTCGCCGCGAATGGGCGAAGCCAGGGCGCGGGCGCGCTCTCCAATCTCAATCGAGGCGTTCTCCGCATCGGCTGGCGATGACGGAAGCACGCTCTTCAGCTCGGCGCTGCTCGGCGCGTTGGCTCCGCCGACGTGCGTCGCGATCAGGCGGTCCCGGAAGAAGAACGCGATCGACGAGTTTGGCAGCTTGCTTCCGAGTCGCCTCGCCAGCTCGTCCGTGACGGCCATGCCGTGAAGGATTGCCCCGACATAGCGACCGCCATCGAAAACGGGGCGTGCCGCCATGCGGTAGACTTCACCGTTGTAGACCCACACGTCGTCGCGCATGAAGCCGCTCAGCGCGTCGTGAACCAGCGGCATCTTGTCGAGCTGCTCCGAGCCCATCGCGTTCTTGTCGAGGGTGGCGACGACCTCCCCCTCGGTGTCGACCGCGAAGAGCAAGTCCCCCTTGCCCTCCTCGAGCTTGGTGTTGAGGGCATCGAGCGTCTGACTCAAACGCCGACGAGCCGCTGCTGAGGCCGTGCCCGAGTGGTCGCTCGCGCTACGCAGCGTCTGACGAACCTCTGGCTCGACCGCGATCGAGGCCAACGCATCCAATCGGAGGCGCGCGTCGAGACGCATCCAGAGCTCGGCTTCGATCCGATCACGCCGTAGCTGCTCGTCGAGTTGAAATTCCGCCTCACGGCTCGCCGCGGACTTGTTGAGGAATGCGCCCGCCAAGGCGCCACCGATCGCTACAGCCAGAACCAAGTACCAAAGCCGCGACAGCATCGCTTACTTCCCCCCGCTGCTGGTGAGGGTGAGCGGATCGACCTGCAGGGTTCTTCCTGCCGCAACGGTGACGCGGCGCATGGCGACCTGCTCGGGTCCGCGCAGAACCCGCAACGAGTAGGGCCCCGGAGGAACGCCATCGAAACGGAATCCGCCGTTCGGCGTGACGGTTGCGCAGGCGACCAGCTCGCGCATCGAGTGTAGGTAGCCATCGATGTGACCATAAAGGCGGTCACCGACCTCCCAGGGCCCACCGGCCGGGACGGGAACCACGCGGGCTTTGCCCGGACCGGACTCGAGCGGAGTGAAGCCCGGGAGTGCCCGCACCACGAGCTCGTGTGTGAAGGCGTCGAGGTTTTCGATCCGGATCGGTGTTCCGGCCCGCGCTGCCAACGTCGACGGTTCGAGCCCGCCGCCCCGAAAGCTGAACGTGCATCCGATGGGCGGTCCCGTGAACGCGCCAGTTAGAACCGCGAGCAAATCGCTGTGGTCGTCCTTGGCGGGCTGCTCGGGGAGAGCGCCGTTCCAGACCTTCCAGTAGTAGCTCGCCGAGCCAGGGTCCGAGGTCGCCTTCGTCGAGGCGTCGCCCCGGACCGATCCTTCGACCGACTCAGCGGAAACGCTGCCGAAGACGGTGAGCACGATCGTCGAGCACAGGGCGCCCAGCACTATCCAGTTCGTGAATGCTCCCATTGGTATTACTGTACTATTACAGCTCCACTGAGAGAAAGGTAACAAAAATTCTCCCTCATGCACAGGTTTCCGGGCCGCCCATCCTGCGGGTCGGGACCGCGTGGGGACCGCCTGGAGCTAGAAGGAGGCGTAGTCGATGAGCTTGACCGGGTCGGGATGCAGCCGCGCGTGGAGGGAGCTGGTCATCCCCGCGGGATCACCACCGATTTCGATCGGTGTCGGCTCGTCGAATGCGAGCTCCAAGTCGTCGGCGTAGACATCGACGAGGCTGTCGTGGCGATAGGTGCCCTTCCAGGCGCTGCGCATGTGTGCAGCGACGTGCAAGGGGCTCGTCGCGACCACGCGCAGGCAGAAGCGATCGGCAGGGCGGTGCTCTGCGAAAGGAAAAACCTTCGCGCCGAAGCCCCAGTAGGGGATCGTCGAAACCAGTGCGGCGATGCACGCGCCATCGAAGATCACCTCACCAGGCTCGAGCGGTGGTCCGCTCGGCCGTCCGCGTGGGTCGAGACGTTGTCCTGCGCCTCGGTTGATGATTCGCACCTTCATGCGAGGGCGGAGGGCGAGCTCTGGGATCGTGAGCATGGGAATCGAGATCGCATACGAGACCGCACCGGTCGCTTGCTTTCCAATCCACGGCAGGTGCTTCACGATCGAACGGACCTGGTGAAAATGTTTGAGGCCGAGCGCATCGAACCCGGCACCCGCGAACGGCGTGAGGAGGTCCTGCACTTCGATCAGCCGGAAGTCCCGGGAGGTGCTCTGGTGGCGGAGTCGGGCGAGGTCGGCGAATGCACCCTTGCCCGAGGTGCCGGCCCCGAGCGCCCAGGCCAGCGAGTTGCCCGTGCCGAGCTTGAGTAAGCCAAAGCGCGGCGGATCTCGATCTCGGCTTCGTGCTTCCTTCGTGATGGCAGTGACCATCTGGACGAACGTTCCATCGCCGCCTCCAGTCAAGACGACGGGATAACCGGCGTCGACGATGTTGAGCGCGATGGTGCGAGCCTCCTCGAGGCTCTTCGACAAGAACAGGTCGCCACTGCCAACGAGTTGATCGAAGCTTTCGACGAGCTCGTCGGTGACTTGCCTCGCGTTGCCGTTCAGCACCACGGCAACGCGGTCTGCCCTGCCAATCACGGTCTCAGAGCCGCACGAGCGCGGCACCCCAAGTGAACCCGGAGCCGAACGCTGGCATGAGAATCAAATCACCCTTCTTCGCGCGGCCTTCCTGGACGGCCTCACTGAGCGCCAACGGGATCGAGGCGGCCGTCGTGTTTCCGTACTTTTGAATGTTGTGCACGACCTTCTCGGGTGGGATCTCGAGCTTCTGGGCGACAAACTCGTTGATTCGCTTGTTCGCTTGGTGCGGCACCACCAAATCCAGCTCCTCAATCGAGATTCCATTCCGTTCCAACACGGCCAGGCTCACTTCGGGCATTTTCGCGGTGGCCCAACGGAAGACATGCCGCCCGTTCATCGATGGGTAGACGCTCTTGTTGTCGATCATTTCGTGCGTGAGCCGGGGATTGTAGGCGCTTGCGGGCGCCTCGAGCCAGAGCTCTTTCGCTCCGCTACCGTCTGCGTGCACTTCCACGTCGAGGATGCCTGAGCTCTCATCATCGGTCGGCCCGAGGATCGCACAAGCTGCGCCGTCACCGAAGAGGACCGTGACGTCGCGGCCTTCATCGCTGAAGTCGAGAGCGGTCGAATGCACCTCGCCCCCGACCAGAGCAACCCGCTGGTACATGCCGCATCGAATCCACGCATCGGCGATCTGCAAGCCGTACAGAAAGCCGCTGCACTGGTTGCGGACATCGAGTGCGGGCACGCCGGCGAGGCCGAGCTTCTCGCCCAAGAAGCAACCGCTACCGGGGAAATTGAAGTCCGGGGAAAGTGTCGCGAAGATGATTGCGTCGATCTCCGAAACCTCGACTCCGGCGTTTTCACACGCCATTTTGACGGCCGGAACCGCCAGGTCACTGGCGCCGATGCCACTTTCTTCGATGTAACGCCGCTCTTGGATGCCGGTGCGCTGCTGAATCCACTCGTCGCTCGTGTCGAACATGTTTGCGAGGTCGTCATTGGTGACGACTTTCGACGGAACGTAATGTCCCAGCCCCAGAATCGCGGTTCCTGTCATGAATCGAGCCCCTTCCGGTTTGGGCCGAGACTAGCGAACCCATCGATCCCCCACAAGCCGCTCGGGGCTGCGCGATCGCCGGGGCCTGCTATACCACGCCCTCCCTGGCCGAGTGGCGGAATTGGCAGACGCGCCGGACTCAAAATCCGGTGTCCGCAAGGACGTGTCGGTTCGAGTCCGACCTCGGCTACCCAGGCGCCCGCGCCAGCGAAGCCCCGTGGCCGGCGCAACGCAGCGGCTCTTCGGGCGGCTAGCGGCCTAGGGCTGAGACGGGGATGGGCATGATGTTCCAGGTCATTCGGGACATCGGGATCTCCCGTTTCAGGATGACCTCTCGTTTCGCGCGGCCCCGCGACCAGACGTAGCGGCGAAGCTCGCCCTGCGCGTCGGCGGCCACGTAGAGCTCGTCCGTTCCGTCGCCATCGAGGTCGGCGAGCAGCGCGGCGTGCTCGAAGCCGCCGGAGTCTCGGTCGATGCTCTCGATCCCCCACTCGGACTTCGCGTCTTTGCCCGGGCGGAGAAGCCAGAGGCCTTTGCTGAACGAAGCAGCCACCATCTCCTTCTTTCCATCTCCGTCGACGTCGCCCACGGTCAAGAACCGACACAGCCGATCCGGAATGGTCGCGATGATCACCTTGGCGCCCGGCGAGGTCCCCGCGTCGTAGCGCCGGATCTCCACCGGCTCGACGATCTCGAGCGACGCGCCGCTCCCTTTCGTGAGCGCCTCGACCGCCACGTACAGCTCGTCGGTCCCATCCCCATCGACGTCGCCCACGTAGATCTCCTTGGCGTGCCGCTTGCCGAGGTCCGCGACGATGGTGGGGCCTTCGCCCTTCTTCGGCACGTACCGTACCACCTCACCGTGCTGCGCCTCTGCGTCGAGCTTGTTGGGCTCACTCGGCGTGGCATAGACCTCGAGCACGCCGTCTTTGTCGAGGTCGCCGATCTCGATCTCGTGGACGAAGGTGTCCTTCTTCTGATCGATCTTCTCGACCTTCCACTCGTCGCCCCGCTGGCGCAGCACCGCGACCACGCCTTGGTCGTGCGTGGCAACCGCGATCGCCGGTGTGCCATCGCCGTAGAGGTCTGCGATCTCCGCGTCGCGCATGCGGTCGAACTTTCCGCCGAACTCCGCATGCCAGAGCGTGCTCGGCCGGAGCACTCGCTTTGCCCGCCGCCAGAGCTTCACGTAGGCGCCCGAGCCACCGAGCGTCAGAATGCCAGGGGCCTCGCGGCGAGGCGTCAGGACCATCGCCTTGTGGAAAACGTTGCTCTCGGGGTCCTCGATGGTCTCGGTCTTCCACTGCCCCCCTTCCCGCGTGAGGATGTCGAGACGCGCGGGCCCGGGCTTTGCAGTTGCCTTTCCGTCGACGACCTCGAACTGCGAATAGGCGAGGAGCAGCCCGTTCCGGAGCGAGGCGCCCACGTCCCCTAGGCCACCTGGGGCAGGCGTCTTCTTCTGCGCGTCTGCCGCCAAGTCCTTCGCCTGCTTGCTCGCCTGCTGCGCGGAAGCTGGAGGCGGCTCGGTCGGGGCCGTCTTTTCACCCCCCTGACAGGCCAGCACGAAGAACGAAGCCCAGATCCCGAATCGAGTCACCCTTGGATGTCGCATGCCGCGTCGCTACCAACCGGCGCAGCTCGGCGCAACTATCCGCTCACGCGCTCACGTGGAGTCGGCAATTTGACCCTTTAGCGTGGTCCGAGTACCTGAGGCCGAAGGGGTCCGTGAGCGCGAAACCAAAACGAATCGCCCTCTTCGTTTTGAAGCTGGCGTTCTCCGCCGGCATGCTGGCCTTCATCTTTCGCAAGGTGCTCCGGCGGGATGGCGCCGAGGATCTGCTCGGACGGTTGAGCGAGCTGCACTGGGGTTGGGTGGCGGCTGCCGTCCTCATGCAGCTCATCGCGATCGGCTTCAGCACCGTACGCTGGCAGCGGCTGCTCGTGGGACAGGGGATCTTCGCCCCGTGGCGGTTTCTCGGTGGCTCGATCATGATCGCCCGCTTCTGGGGCGCCTTCACCCCCGGCGGTTTCACGGGCTTTGGCGGCTGGCGCATCTACGACGTCGCCAAGCACACCGGCAAGACCGCTCGCGCGACCGCGACCATCGGGGTCGAAATGATCCTCGGCCAGCTGGCCTTTGGGGTGGTGGTCATGCTCGGCAGCATCTTCGGCATGCGGTTCATCGGCACCGACGGCGTTCTTCTAGTGAACGCCGTCTTTGTGTCGATCATCGCCGTCGGCATCGCCTTTCTCGCTCAGCCTCAACTCTTCTTGTTTTTCACCCGGTTCGTCCCCGACGGGCTCCGGATGCGCGTTCAAACCCTGATCGACGCGGTGGGCGCCTACCGGGGCAAAGCCGGGCTTCTGATGCAAGCGGCCGCCCTCGGCGTCGGCACCCACGCCTTCAATAATCTCATTTACGTCTGCGCCGCGCGGGCACTCGGGGTCGAGCTCAGCATCGGGGAGGTGTTCTTCGCCTCCTCGCTGCAGATCCTCGCCACGCTTCTTCCGGCGTCGATCAACGGCATCGGCCTCCGCGAGGCGGCCGCGGTCGCGCTCTACACCTCGCCTGCGGTCGGTCTGCCCCTCGCGGTCGCCGTCCTCATTCCGACGCTCGGCTTTGCCTGCGAGATGTTCGTCTCCGCCTTCGGCGGGGCGATCTTCCTGCTGCGCAAATCGGGCTACGACCCCGAGATCCGCGTCGAAGATGCGGACCGCGAGGATCTCGTCACCCAGGCGATCGCCAAAGCACCGCGCGAGGCGTGGCCTCACCCGCTCCGTGGATGGTCGGTCGGGTTCAGCGCCGGTGTCTTCGCGGGGCTTCTGGTCGGCTTGGGCGAAGCGATCGTCATCGCCCTGTCCTCCGCGGGGGCGACCGGTGCCCGCGTATTTCTCTACGGCCCGCTCGCGTACGGTCTTTTCTGCGGGGTCTTTGGCGCCGGCCTCGGGTTTGCGACCGCGCTGAGCGGCCGCGCGATGAAGCGGTACGCCCTTCCTGAAAAAGATGCCTTCGGCTACTTTGCCGCGGCGATTGTCGGACTGTTTGCCTTTGCGCTCGGTGCGTTTCGCCTCCGCCGCGACATCTTCCACGAGGAGCTCGTTTGGAAGAGCGCGATTGGGCTTTCGGTGCTGCTCGGGTGTGCCTTCGTTGCTGCAGGCATGAGCGCCATCGTCGCCCGCGTGCTTCGCGTGTTGGTCCACCGCGCGCCGTTCACGCATCTGGTTCGCGCCCCAACGGCACTCGGGTTGCTGGCCCTTGTCGGGCTCGGGCTTGCCGGCAATCTCGCGCTCGGTGACCGGGTCGCTCGCGTCGGCAGCTCCCCTGACGTCGCCCCCACGAACACCGGGACCGGGAACGTGCTCCTCCTCGTGGTCGATACCTTACGCGCCGATCACCTGCCGATGTACGGCTACGACGGCATCGAGACGCCCAACCTCGATCGCCTCGCCGAAGACGCGATTCGCTTCGACCAGGCGTTCACCAACGCGAGCTGGACTCGTCCGAGCTTTGCCTCGATTCTCACCGGACGGCTCCCGTCGAGCCACGGCGTCATGGCCAAGAGCGATTCCCTCCCCGATGGCCTCACGACGCTCCCGGAGGCCTTGAAAACGGTCGGTTATGCGACCGCCGGCTACGTGACCAATTTCAACGTCGCTCCTTACTTCAATTTCCATCAGGGCTTCGACGACTACGTCTACCTCGAGCCCGAGTTCGTTCTCGGCGCCGACGACGCGAGCGCGAAGCTCTTGCTGATGCAGTTCATCCGGCAGCGCATCGAGAAGATGCGGGCGATGAAGGGAGAGGTGTCGCCCGGTACGGCCTACCAAGACGCCGAAACCGTCAACCGGGCGCTCCTTCGATGGATCGACGGGCAGCCCGCCTCGCCGTGGTTCTTGTTCGCCGGGTACATGGACCCTCACGACCCGTACTTCAGCCATCCGTACGATGGCAGTGGATACGCGCGCGCGGCACACCAGCACCCCGATGCCTCCGAAGCGCCCGCGCTGCAGGCGCTCTATGACGGCGAGATTCACTACTGGGATGCCGAGCTCGGCACGCTTCTCGACGGGCTTCGCAAACGAGGGCTCTACGACGACCTCACGATCGTCGTGACGAGCGATCACGGCGAGGAATTCCACGAGCACGGAGGGTTTTGGCACGGGACGACCCTGTACGACGAACAGGTTCGTGTTCCCTTGTTGCTGAAGCTTCCGCAGAGCCGACGGGGCGGGACGGTCGTTCGGCACTGGGTTCAAAGCATCGACTTGATGCCGACCGTCTTGAAGCTCTGTGAGGCGCCGGTCCCCGACGGCGTTCAAGGGGGTGACCTCTTCACCGGCACCGACGTCGTGTACGCCGAGGAAAGCCACGAGGGCAACGTCCTCGAGTCGGTACGAGAGCTCGACGGAACCGACGAGCACAAGCTCATCACCGCGAACCCCGGCAACCCGCGCGGGCTCGAGCCCATCGAGCTCTATCGGGTGGACCTCGATCCCGGCGAGCGAAACAACCTAGCGGCTCGGTCTCCCGATCAAGTGCGTCTGGCGACCAAGGCGCTTCTCGAGCAACGTGCGCGTGCCCAGCAACAAGCGGTCGATGCCGACTCGGTCGAGCTCGACGACGACGTCGCCGCACACCTCGAAGCGATCGGCTACATCGAACGCTGAGCGGCGTCGGCGAATGGCTCCGAAAATCGGCAGCGTCTGTAACAAACTAGGCTAAGCTAACGCGGGGGCGCGCATTGGAGTCTCTCGCCGCAGTGGATCTCGGGTCCAACAGCTTTCACATGGTGATCGCCCGGCTCGATCACGGCGGCATTCAAATCGTCGACCGGCTCCGGGAGCCGGTCCGCTTGGCGGCGGGTCTTCAAGAGGACGGCACGCTCGACCAAGCGTCGCAAGAGCGCGCGATCAAGTGCCTCCAGCTGTTCGGGCAGCGGCTCCGGGAGTTCGGCGCGGAGCAAGTGCGGGCAGTCGGCACGAACACCCTGCGCAAGGCCCGAAACTCGCGTCAGGTCCTGCATGAGGCCAGCGAAGCGCTCGGCCACCACATCGACATCATCCCCGGCCGCGAGGAGGCTCGCCTGATCTACCTCGGCGTTTCGCACGGCGTCGCGGGGGCGCCTGCCCGGCGGCTCGTGGTGGACATCGGCGGCGGGAGCACCGAGTTCATCGTCGGCGACAGCTTCGAGCCGATCGCCGTGCACAGCATGTACATGGGCTGTGTCGGCTTCACGCAGCAGTTCTTCGGCGACGGGAAGATCAGCCGCAAGCGGATGCAGAGCGCGAAGCTGGCCGCAGGCCTCGAGCTTCAGCCGGTCGAAAAGCGACTCCGCAAAGACGGCTGGGATCGCGCGATCGGCGCCTCGGGCACGATTCGATCCATCGCCGACATTCTCAACGAGGCCGGCTGGGCGCACGGCACGATCACCGCCGCGGGCCTCGGCATGTTGGAGCAAGCGATGCTCACCGCGGGCCGGCTCGAGAGGCTCGAGCTGCCGGCGCTCGAGACAGACCGTCGCCCGGTCTTTGCCGGAGGCTTCGCGATCCTCAGCGCCGTCTTCGAGCGCCTCGGCATCGACGAGATGTGGGTTTCGCCGACGGCGCTTCGCGAAGGCCTCTTGTACGACATGCTCGGCCGCATCCAGGACGAGGACCCGCGTGACCGTACCATCGCCATGCTGTCGAACCGGTACTCGATCGACAAGGGACACGCCGATCGGGTCCAAGCGACGGCGCTCGGCCTGCTCGGCCAGGTGGTCGACGATTGGGAGCTCCGTTCGGCCGACGCCGCCCATGCCCTCTCGTGGGCCGCACAGCTTCACGAGATCGGCCTCGCCGTGAACTACACCGGCCACCACAAGCACGGTGCATATCTGGTTGCGCAGTCCGACTTGCCAGGCTTTTCCCGCGACGAGCAGGCGCTGGTTGCGGCCCTGATACGGGCGCATCGCCGTAAGCTCGACGATTCTCACTTCGAGCCCCTGCCGCCCGAGCTACGAACGACGGCCGAGCGCCTGAGCGTGCTTCTCCGCCTCGCTGTGCTTCTCAACCGAAACCGCGATCCCGAGGTGGTCCCGCTTCCACACCTCGGCGCGACCGACAACAAGCTCAAGCTCACCTTGAACGAGGATTGGCTCGCCGCGCATCCTCTCGTGCGCGCCGACCTCGAGCGTGAGCAGCGGCTGCTGAAGACCGCCGGCTTGCGGCTGACCGGCTTCGAAGAGTACTAGACCTC
The DNA here is from genome assembly GCA_963792825.1 of uncultured delta proteobacterium. GTDB lineage: Bacteria > Myxococcota_A > Polyangia > Polyangiales > Houyiibacteriaceae > SG8-38. Next base: position 1,933,626 of record CAWBXS010000002.1, read on the forward strand.
GATGGATCTGTTCCTCATTCGCCATGCGATCGCCGAAGAGCGACGGGCAGGGCTCCCCGACGAGCAGCGCGCGTTGACCGCCAAAGGCCGCGCCCGCTTCGAGGGCGTAGTCGACCGCCTCGAGCAAAACGGCATTCGATTCGATCGCGTCTATCACAGCCCCTGGCTCCGCGCGGCCCAGACCGCCGAGCTCCTGAGCCCGATCATCGACGGCCCCCTCGTCGTGGCGCCAGGCCTCGCAGAGCCCCCGCAGCCGGCGTTCTTCTCGTCGCTCGAAGGCAACCGGGTCGCATGCGTGGGGCACGAACCTTGGATGAGCGACGCCGTGGCCCTCCTCACCACCGGCAACCCCAACGGCTCCTGGCTCCGGTTCAAAAAAGGCGGCGTGGCCTGGCTCCGAGGCACCCCCGCCCCGGCCAGCATGCAGCTCTGGGGACACTACCCGCCCCGTTAACCCGCGCGGCCGGGTGGGGGATCATACTTTAGGGTCAAATTCACTCGACTGGGATCTTGGCGCTTGGAATACTGAAGAGATGTCCGTACGCCTCTGTGGGGTCCTTGCGCTGACGACTCTGCTCGCCTGCTCCGGTCAGATTAGCCAAACCGGCGAAGCCGGGGGCCCGCCGGCCGTCGATCCGGTCCTTGCCATGCAAAGCGGAGCCCGGCGGCTCACCCAGGCCGAGCTCGACAACACCCTCCGCGATCTCCTCGGCGAAGACACCGCCCCGGCATCCCGGCTCTTGAACGAGGATGAGTTCCGTCCGTTCGACAACGACTACACCATTCAGCAAGCGTCCGACGCTCTCATCACCTCGCTCGAAGCGCTCGCCGAACAAGTCGCCGAGCGGGCCGTGGCGGATGCCTCACTGCGCGACGCGCTCGTTCCCTGCGCGCCGACGAGCGCCGGAGACGAGTCTTGCTTTCGTCAGTTCCTCGACGACTTCCTGCCACGCGCGCTTCGAAGGCCGGTGACCGCGGAAGAGGTCGGCTCCTACCTTCCGCTCCTCGCCTTTGCGTCCGAAGACAACGCCGTGGTCGACAACGACTTCTTTACCGCGGTGAAGCTCGCGATCGCGGCCACACTGCAGGACCCCGAGTTTCTCTACCGCGTCGAGCAAGGCACGCCTGGGAACACGCCCGGGCTTCTCGAGCTCGACGGCTACGAGATCGCAAGCCGCATGTCGTATCTCCTTTGGGCCAGCATGCCCGACGACGCGCTCTTCGCCGCCGCAGGAGCCGGCACGTTGCAAAGCCCGGAAGGCCGTCGCGCGGAAGCGCTCCGGATGCTGGAGGATCCCAAAGCACGAACGCAGCTTCACCGCTTCCACGCCATGTGGCTCGGCTACCGATCGATCCCGCACACCCCCGAGCTCGTCGCCTCCTTCACTCGCGAGACCTCGGCGCTCATCGACCGGGTGATTCTCGACGAGCCCGGCAGCTACCTGCGCCTCTTCACCATGGGCGAAACCTTCGTCGACGATTCGCTCGCCGACCACTACGGGCTCCCGCACCCAGCCGATGGGGAAGGGTGGGTCTCGTACGAAGGGACGGGACGCGCGGGCATCCTCGGACACGGCAGCCTGCTCGCCGCCTTCAGCAAGTTCGAAGATACGAGCCCCACGCAGCGCGGCATCCTCGTCCGTACGCGTTTGATGTGCGAGGAGGTCCCGCGCCCACCGCCCAACGTCGACACCGATCAACCGCCGCAAGGCGCGTTGGACGCCCTTTGCAAGTACGATCGCTACGCCCAGCACCGCGACCAGTCGAGCAGCTGCGCGGGGTGTCACAGTCTCGTCGATCCGATCGGCTTCGGCCTCGAGAACTATGACATCGGCGGGCGCTACCGCGAGCACGACGATGGCCTTGCGGAGTGTGTGATCGCAGGCTCGGGAGAGATCGTGGGCATCGGCACCTTCTCCGGGCCCGGCGAGCTGTCACGGCTCTTGGTCGACAACGGTTACGTCGATGCCTGCGCCGTGAAGCAGTTCTTGACGTTCGCACTCGGACGGCCGACCAGCACGTACGAAGCCGAGCTTCTTCAGCAGATGGTCGATTCGTTCCGCACGGGTCAGCACGACTTCAAGGCTTTCATCGTCGACTTCATGGCGTCCGACCGGTTCGCCCGGCGCGCCGAGGAAAGGCTCTAATCATGGCGATGAAGATCGATCGCAGGGCGGTTCTCAAGGGCATGGCGGGCGCTACGGTCTCGTTGCCGCTGCTCGAATGCATGCTTTCCGCCAAGCGGAGTGCGGCGCAGACCCCCCCGGCGCGCTACGCGATTCTCTTTGCCGGCCAGGCGCTCGGCGGCGACAACTACGCGAAAAACGAGAGCCGCGTCGACGGTCAGAACGTCACCGAAGGCGGTCACTTCATCGCCGACACCACCTACGGTCGGGGATTTGCCCTCACGACGCCCCTCCTGCCGCTTCAGGGCATGCAGAACGACTTCACCATGGTCTCGAACCTGGCGATTCCCTTCAACGCGGCGGCAACCGCTCCTGAAGGTGTCCCGCCGGGCGGCGCCTATCGTGACTTCCATGGCGGCGGGTGCAGCCCGTTGCTTTCAGGCACGCGATCGACATCTCCCGAATACGTCTGTAACGGCATCACCTCCGACCAGGTGATCGCCGAGCTCAACGCCGGACAGACGACGCACAAATCGTTGGTGCTGCGCGCCCAGCCCGGCTTCTATGTGAGCGGCTACAGCTTCTCGGGCCGCCAATACATTTCCTACGGGCCGGGCGGAGGCAGCAATGCGCGCATCGAGGCGCAGGCGAGCCCGCAGGTCGCCTACCGCTCGCTCTTCACGGGTTTCGTCCCCGAAGGTGACGATGCGGCAGCCCGGTTCGACTTCGAGCTCCGCGCGCGCCGGAGCGTGCTCGATCTCGTGCTCGAGAAGCGCGCCAAGCTGGTCGATAGCGTAGGCCGTGCCGACCAAGAGCGCCTCGAGCGCCACTTCGACGAAATCCGAGACCTCGAAAACCGAATCAACGCGTTGCCACCCGTCACGACTGGGCAGTGCTTCGTTCCCCCCGACCCTGGCGACGACCCGCCGATCGGGGGCGATCACGAGGGCGGCGGCACCGGCTCGGTGGCGCCAGGTCTCGGGTACAGCGACGAGCACACCCGCGCGCGTATCTTCGCAGATCTGATCCACATGGCCTTCGTCTGCGACCTCACGCGTGCCGCCTCGCTCCAGATCACGGCGTTTCAATCGCACATGAATGCGCGTCCCATCGCCGACGGCCTCGGGACGCTCCCCGGCACCGTACGGCCTGCGCGCTGGGCCTCGGTGGGCGGCGACCTCCACGAGGTCGGCCACAACGGAGACCCGAATAACCGCGGACAGATCCCGTCGGCCGGCCTGTTGCAGTGGCATGTCTCGCACTACGCCTATCTGATCGACAAGCTGCGCAGCACCCCGGAGGCTGGAGGCACCGTGCTCGACAACAGCGTCATCGTCTTCACGCCGGAGGCGGGTCACGGTCGCCAGCTCAACGATGCGGTGTCTCAGAACCAGACGCACTCCGTCGAGAACATGGTCATGCTCGTGGCGGGCCGACCGAGCCGGCTCAATCCCGGAGAGCACGTCGACGGCAACCGGGCGCACCCCGCGACGGTTCTCATCACCGCGATGCAGGCCGCCGGTTACTTGGCCAATAACCTCGGCGAGGTCTATCTGTAGGGGGGATTGCTCGCCTGCGGGCGTGGACTCATATCCCCCCCATGCTCGGCGCGCTTTTGGAAGTCTGGCTTCAGCTTTCACCCTGGCTTCTCTTGGGAGCCGCTGTGGCCGGTCTGCTGCACGTCTGGCTACCCCGCGACTTCGCGAGCCGGCAGTTTCGTGGGCTTGCAGGCGTGGCGAAGGCCGTCGCCTTGGGCGTGCCGCTGCCCTTGTGCTCCTGCGGTGTCATTCCAGCAGGGCTTGGGCTCAAGAAGGACGGCGCAAGCGACGGCGCCGCCGTTGGCTTTTTGATCAGCACTCCGCAGACCGGCGTCGATTCGCTTCTGGTGAGCGCGTCGTTTCTCGGTTGGCCGTTCACGATCTTCAAGTGCGCGAGCGCGCTTCTCATGGGGTTGGTGGGCGGCGCGGCGACCGAAGCGCTGCACACCGAGGCCGAGGGATATTCGCTTCTTCGAGAACCGAGCGCTCCGCAATCGACCGTCGGCTTTTTCGAGCACATGATCGACGTCATCCGGCCCATCTGGAGGTGGATCGTCTTCGGGGTCGTCGCCTCGGCCGCGATCACCGTTTGGATTCCGCCCGGCGCCCTCGGGGGTTGGTCCGACCTCCACCCCGCTCTCGCCGGCCTCGCTGCGCTCACAATCGCGCTTCCACTCTACGTGTGCGCCACCGCGTCGGTTCCCATCGCTGCCGCGCTCATCGCACAGGGCATGCCCACTGGCGCTGCGTTGGTCTTTCTGATGGCAGGCCCGGCGACCAACATCGCCACCATCGGCGCGGTGAGGCGCGCCTTCGGCGGCCGAGTGCTCTTCGTCTATCTTGCAACCGTCATCCTCGGGAGCGTGGGCCTCGCGTACCTCTACGACGCCTTCATGCCGTTGCAGGCGCTCGGAAGCCTGACCCACGAGCACGGCCACCCGTGGTGGGCGTGGACGGCAGCGTTGATTCTCGGGATGCTCTTTGCCTACTTCGCGTTCGACGACCTTCGACGCGCGTGGCTGCGGCGCAGGGTGCCCGTCGGAACAGAGGTGGTCACGCTCGAGGTGGAGGGCCTCACCTGTGACCACTGCGTGCGAACGCTCGAGCGCGCGCTTCGTGATGCAGACGGCGTAACCTCGGCGAGGGTGACCCTCGACCCGAGCCGGGCGATTGTCGAGGGCTCCGCCCGCCCCGCGGATCTCGAGGTCGTGGTGCGCGCGGCGGGATATGCGGTGAAATAGAGCGGAGACCGCTTGCGTGTTGTCAGCCGCGGCCGGCCAACAGCGTTTCGCCCGCGGGCGTGATCGCAATCCGTTGCTCGGCAAAGATCTTGCGCAACCAGGGAGCGGCGTCGGCGATCGAGCCGAATGGCTCGATCGGCACGGGGATCGGCTTGATCCAGGTCACGGCCTTGAGGGCGCCTCGGATGATCGCGTTGCTCATGAGCACCGCAATCCCAAAGTGATACTGACCCGCGAGCTCTCCGGTGACGTCGAACCACTCCGTCAGGCGCTTCCGCTGATGGGCCGTGATCGCCGTCGTCAAGCCTCGCGAGTCCAAAATCGTGGCAAACGGCACGCGGAGCTCGACCGCGGCGGTGTACCGTTCGATGAAGTATTCAAAGCCCTCGTCGCTCAGTGGCTTCGAAGGAAACCGGACGTAAAGAAGCGGCCAGGCGGCGTCGTCGAAGATGAGCCCGAACTGATGCGCCATCGTTTTTGCTGCGATGCTCACGCCCTGTTCGCTCCGTTCTTCGCGATCGGTAACGTCAACCGAAACCGCGTTTCCGTATCCGCCGTAGCACCGACGACGAGCTCGCCCCCGAGCTCCTCGGCGATACGCTTTGAAATCGCCAGCCCGACCCCTGCGCCGTGCAGTCGTCCCCCGACGCCAAACGGCTTGAACACGGCCTCGAGCTTGTCAGAGGGGATCGGCGGACCGTTGTCGGCGACGTCCAACACGGCCTTGTCGCCGAGCACGGCGGTCGTCACTCGGACGATCCCTTGGCCGCCCTTCCGGTTTGCCGCGCGCTGAATCGCATTCGCGAGCAGGTTCAACGCGATTTGGACGAGATTGGTGCGCGTGGCCATGACCTTCGGCGCGACCCCGGTGGTCACTTCGATCAACGCGCGGCCGCGAAGCCCGCTGCTCTCGGCCTTGCGAAGCGCCACACGCACCGCCTCCGATAAATCGACCAGCTCGGCGACCGCTTCCTCCGGCGCTTTGGCCATCTCCTCGATGAGCTCGAGAATGCGCTTCACCCCGTCGCGTGCGTCGCTCACTGCGCTTTCGACCTGCACCAGCGTTCCGCGAGCCCGCGTCACGTTTGCGGGCGCTTCCTCGAGCGCCGCCGTCGCCGCGGCAACGGACGACTCGATCACGGTCAGGTTGTTGCGAATCCAGCCGACCGGATTCCGAAGCTCGTCGGCAAGCCCGGTCGCCACCACGCTCAGTGAGTACGCGCGCTCCGTCTCCATCAACCGCTGCTCGAGCTCTTTGACCCGCGTGTTGAGCGTGTAGAGGTCGATCGCGTCACGAAGCTCGGCACGCAGAATCTCGGGCTCCCACGGCTTGCGCATGTAGCGCCGCACGTGCCCGCGGTTAATCGCATCCTCGGCGGCCTGCAGGTCCGAGTAAGCCGTAATCAACAGCCGAATCGCATCCGGGTACTCCACCTCGACCTTTTCGAGCAGCTCGATCCCGGTCATCCCTGGCATGCGTTGATCGGTGAGCACCACCCCGATCTCGTGCTCCTTCATGAGCTCGAGCCCCGCGGCCGCGCTCGACGCGGTCAAAATGGGAAAGTCATCGCCGCACACCGCCTCGAAGACGACCAGATTCGGCTCCTCGTCGTCGACGAATAGTACGTGCGCGGTCATGCCGCCTTCTCCATCGCGGGAATCTCCATCACGAAGCGCGCCCCTCCCCCGGGCCTAGGCTCATATCTTAGCTCACCACCGCACTCCTGCGCGATTCTTCGGCTCAGATGAAGCCCAAGCCCCGTCCCTTCGCCTTCCACTCTGGTTGTAAAGAATGGGTCGAAAATCCGATGCACGACGTCGGCCGGCACGCCGGGGCCGTCGTCGGCAACCGCCACCGAGATCTGCTTATCGGCCTCGGCAACGTCGATCCAGATGTTCGACGCTCCCGAGCGAATCGAGTTGTCGATGAGATTGAGCAGCACCTGATTGAACGCCCGTGCAGGTGCGAACACCTCGCCCGTCACTCCATAGCTTTGGTGAACCGTCACACCATTTTTGAGCCGGTGCGCCAGGAGGTTGAGCGTGGACTCGACCGACTTGCGGATGTTGCACGGAGCGAGGTCGTCTCCATCGGCGGGGCGCGCGTGGGCATCCAAGGCAGAGATGATGCTGTCGATCCGCGAAAGCGCATCGATGATCAGCCCCATCAGCTTTTCGTTCGACACACGCGTTGAACCGCCTTTTTCGAGGATTCTCGCCGCGTTCACGGCAGCGTTGAGCGGATTCTTCACCTCGTGGGCCAGGCCTGCGGCAAGGGTGCCTGCCGACGCAAGACGCGCCTGATCCGCCAGCTGCAAGCTGAGGCCGCGCATCTTCAGGTGGGCGCGAATGCGAGCCTGCAACACTTTGGTGTGGAAAGGCTTGGAGACGAAGTCATCCGCGCCCGCTTCGTAGCCTTCGAGCGCCGCTTCGTTCTCCCCGCGTGCGGTGAGCAGGATTACGGGGATGTGGCGGAGAGACGGGTCTTGTTTGATTAGCCGACAGAGATCAAGGCCACTAGTACCCGGCATCATGACGTCGGTGAGCACGAGGTCGGGGCGGTTCTGCTTCATCAGCTCGAGCGCCTCGGCGCCGTCGGCTGCGGCGTCCACCACGTAGTCTCTGCTCAGCACGCCCGTGATGAAACCGCGAAGGTCATCCTCATCTTCAGCGATCAGAATCCGAGGAAGCCGCCCGCGGTCGAGAAGCACGCGCTCCTGTGGACGTAGGCTTGGCCGTAGCCGAGCCGTAGCCTCCTCAATGCTATGCGAGTGTACGGAGGTGGCGCGGTCGTCCGTCCGCCGCCCTGGGTGAAGGTTCGTCTGAAGCTGTCGTCGCTCAACGACCTCCGTGTCGAAGTGACCCTTGCCACTCTTTAGGAAGAGCGTGAACTTAGAGCCCCTCCCAAGTTGGCTCTCTACGGTCAATGAGCCGCCATGAAGCTGTGCGAGCTCGCGAGCCAATGCGAGGCCGATGCCAACCCCTCCCTGGCGCCGCCTCTCGGAGGTCTCCGTTTGGTGAAATCGATCGAAGATGCGCTGCTGCTCTTCGCGGGAGATTCCCGGCCCGGTATCCGTCACTTCGACTGATGTGCCGGCTTCAGAGTGCAACACATCGACTTGGATTCGGCCGCCGGCGGGCGTGAACTTCATCGCATTTCCGATCAGATTGGTCAGAACGATCTCGATACGATGTGGGTCCCCGAAGATCTCGCGTCGCGGACCCCTCGAGGAAAACGACAACGTGAGATCTGTTGCTTTCGCAGTCGGTGCCGCGTTTTCAGCCACCCGCTCTGCAAGTTCGTCCAGGTCGAGCTGCACGATCCGCAAGCGCAACCCACCTGCTTCGAGCTTTGCCAAATCAAGCAAGTCGTCGATCATTCGGAGAAGTCGGGTCGCGTTGCTTCGGACGACCCTAAGCGCGTCCCGCTCGGGACTTGGCTGAAGTTTTTCGAGTAGCTCATCGACCGGCGAGAGAATGAGCGTGAGCGGAGTACGTAGCTCATGTGAGATGTTCGCAAAAAACTCTGACTTTAGCCTGTCAACTTCGCGCGCGCGATCGAGGGCGATTGCAAGTTCAGATGCCTTGTTCCGTTCGGCAATCTGGAGCGCGTGGGTCTTCGTTTGCTCATCTTTCAAGAATTTCCGTGAGCTGTACTCCTTTCGCGCCAACTGGTATCTGAACTGCGCGCTGACGGTGGTAATACCCACAGCTGTACCTAAGACGAGGTACATCGCGAAACGCTCGCCGACTGAGGAGCCGGCCATTCCAATTGCTACCCCTGCGGGCACGGCGAGCGCCACCACATTACTGGCCGCCCACCACGCACTCCAATAGGGAAGCACTCCGACTCCCCAGCAGACGAGGCACAACCCGAGGATGTATGTGGGCAAAGCTTTCCCTGTGAAAGGAAGCATGACCGCGATGCAAATCCCGAGCAGGAAGAACCAAATCCAGAAACCAACCGAAACGTGCCGCTGGAAGCGCCTGCTGGTGAAGACGAGCACCACTGGCACTGTGAGCGCCAGTGTTACGATACGAAACTCAAGGAATAGGCGCCAGAAATCTCTAACGAGAACGTAGTCGAAGAACGACCAAACCATGTAGAGGGCGCCGAAGATCCAAGCACAGCGGATCAGCAGGGCGCGATGTTCTTCAACCAGTTCGTCATGGAAGCCTTGGTCCAGACGAATCCCATCGTCCACGTCGCCTGGGTCACCGCTGCCCTTCGGCAGCTGACCACTACGGTGCATGGATCTCCAAAAAAAGGCACTTCTGCGTAGCGTCCATATTCACTTGGAGGACCTTCGGTTCCGGATGCAAATGCTTCGTGAGTCCGTGCATGCTTTCTGCATCGCGCCAGACCAGATGCCAGGCGAGCACGAAATCCATCAGCCAAGTCGAATCTTCGGCCTCCACCAGGTTGCCCACGTAAAGCTGTCCGGCGGGGCCGAGCAGCTGGTAGAGTGTGTGAACGAGTCGACTAGCAACCTGGTCTGGCAAGTAGTCCAGCAAACCGACGGAATAAATCAAGTCCGATCCTCTTAGGACCTGATCCAGGATCTCATGTTCATCGCCAGTCTGCGGCTTCAGCATCTGCCTGACCGAGAAGTGAATGCAGCTAATCCGGATCCGCGACGTGCTGAGCCCGCTTTCCAAGACCTTTCCGAGAAGGAAATCGTGGCTATACGCCAGAGCGTCCTTGTCTTGGTCAACGAGGATGAACTCAACCGTATCGCTGCCCTCGCCCAGCTGCTCTATCACAGCGGCGAGTTCGGTAGCGGCGCCACTCGCAAGCGAGACAATCTTCCTGCCTCCCTGCTCGATGCACTTCAGTACTTTTTCAGTGACGCTCAGTTGTCTTGTGAGAGCAGTTCTGCTCAACGAATGCTGCTTGGATGCAAGGTCGACGAATTTCTCGAACAGCGTGTCGCCGACCGGCGCTTCTTGATTGAAGAGTAGCATGGTCAGGTAGTCACCTGCATAGCCGCGCGGCTTTGTGGCAGCACGATTATACAAGGCCCCGTAAAGGTATAGCGGCGTGAGAAGCGTTTCTGCGTAGGCACGCCCCAACTCCATCTGTTGTTCGTCGAAACCCTTGGACAGCAGATAGAGCTCTCGGAGCTTGGCTAGATGAAGCTCCGACCACTCGTTGAGAATGTCGCGCAGAAACCTTTCCTGGGAACGAGGATCATTCATCTCGGATCCTCGCGTCTCTCCCTCCAGCTCATCCAATGCGCCTCGGACGTTCTGTAGTAGGTTAGCGAGGTCAGCTACCGCGGCGCGCCACTCCGGTTGCAATGCCGTAACCTGACTCCGCACCATGCTGAGGTTCTGTAGTAAACCTCTTCCCTCGAGTGCTTCACGGATCTGCACTGCTCTCAGGTCGATCAGGGCGTCCGTTCTGACCCCGATTCGCGCGCGCGTCTGATAGACGACAGCGCCACCCCCTTCAAACAGCGTCTCCCCACGATGGGAAATAACCAGCTCCGAGAGTCTTATGCCACGTGGGTAGTTCAGTTCCGCCTGGGTCGGCTCGAGGGCGAGACCTGTCGCCGAGACGTCAATAATCTTGGCACTCATTCGTGCCACTTCGTTCTCAAGCAGGAAAGAGCACTCGATCGGAGAGCTCAGGCTTTCGTTGTGAAATCTGGTCGGGCGATATCTGTGCGGGCTCCGGCCGCCCTCCAAATCCGCGTGTACCGCCCCTCGGACACCTGAGTGCGGTGGGTCCGACTTTGCGTAGGTCAGTTTAACTGAGGCCATAACGAGTACTCCTTGAGGCCAAAACTCTACAGCACAGTAACTTAGCGCTCCGCCAAGGGTCTACAAACTCGGGGCGGACGCTTTGGGTAGGCGGATGTAAGCAATGTCCGCTTCACAGCTTGAGCGACTAAGGGTCGTGCAGCGGGACGAGGATCAGCCGCCGCAGTAGTCGTCGCCGCCGCCACCGGAGGAGCCGCAGGTGTCGGCGGGAGGGCCAGCGGGGCATTGGGCGGGTAGCTCACACAGATACGTGCACCGGTCCGGAAGTCCCCCAACGTCGCGGCACAATCCGCTCACCGGGCAATCTGCGTCGGTGCCGCCCTGGCATCGCTGATCTGTCTCTAGCGCGCGGACCGCGGGGCAGGTCGCGAGACTCTCGTTGATGCCGCAGAAGCTTTGGAGCTCCGGATCCGAGAGGCTTAGGCGGTCGGTGAGGGTGATGGCGTACGGCCGCTGGCAACCTCCGGGCGCGAAGACCTTCAAACAAAACCCCGTGTCTTGATCTGGAAAGCGATTTGGCGGGGCAGGGTAGTACATCGGGACGCACCGGTAATCGGCGGAGGGCTGGTTGTCCACGCCGCACTCACTGTCAGCCACGCACGCCTCGCACACGTCCAGCGACCCAACCCTCGTTTCGGTGCATTGCTCGGTGGCGGGGTTGCAGCTGCGCTGACCCGGGCAGCTTTCGGCCTCCGACGCCGGCGTGCAATCGACGCATTCGCCCTCGTCGTTGCAGGCGTTGCTGACCCCCGGAAACCCCTCGACGTCGTCGCACTGCCGATCGGCATCACACGGCACGCACTCTTTCATCACGGGGTCGCATTTGGCGGCAGTGACCGCCGTGCAATCCGAATCGCCGACGCAGGCCACGCACTCGAGGCTCTCGGTGTCGCAGAGCAATGATCGCGTCGTGCAATAGTCGACTTGCCCTTGCCTGCATTCGACGCACTGGCCGCTGCCCGGGTTACACACCGGCGTCGGGTCCTCGCACGTGCCGCAACCGTTTCCCCCCGTGCCCCCCGTCCCGACGGGACGGTCTTCGAGGACGCACCCCGCGGTGAGCGCCAAAAAACCAAGAAAGCAAGCAAGCCGCTTCATGTCTCTTCCTCTTTCAAAACCGGAGCCTCAAGTCAATCCCAGCGGCGCCAAGCCCAAGGAGAGGGGGCAGGGCGCGGGCAGTTTTTGCCCGTTCTCGTCGCCGTTTTTCGCCCACGACCCACCACGCGATTCCCCCGCCCATCGCTGCGGCGCCCACCACGGACCAGGCTGCCACCGCGCCCGTGTTGAGCCGCTGACTGTCGCTCTTCACCCCCGCCGCGATGCCGATGCCAAGAAAAGCAGCCGCTCCCCCGGCGATCAACACGATGGGCCCCGCCTTCCAAGCATGAGGATGCGCCGGCTCCGTCGCCGCCACCGACACTGTCCCTGCCGCCGCCTCTGACGCTGCCCCTGTCCCTGCCGCTGTCGCCGCCTCCGACGCTGCCCGCCGCGCAAGCAACTCATCCACCAAACGACCCACCGCCCCAGCCAGATCCTCCCCGACCATCCCGCTCGCATTGAGGTTCCGGCCCGACCGCTGCAACAGCGTCAGCGTGAGCTCCTCGCCGCCGCTCGCTCGCGCCCACACCGCGGGCACGATTGCGAGGGTCGCGCCCGCCGCATCGAGCGCCTGCTCGACGCACTCCGGAGTCTGACAAGCCACCACGGCCTGCCCGAGGAGCTCTTTCGAAGCAACCGCCTCGAGCCCCCGCGCGTCGAGCGCCCGCCGCACCGCCGAAGCAACCCGCTCCCCCTGCTGCACCCGAAGCCCCTCGCTCCCCTGCACGGGCGCCACCAGGACGGTCACGGTCCCTGACTCCGACGCCGGCGCCGACCCCGGCACTGACTCTGGCGCTGGCACTGCCGCTGACCCCGACTCCGCCTCCTGCGCGGCCGCTGGAACCGTCACCATCACGGCGGCCCATGTGGCAACCCACCTCCACCTGTGCTCGCCCACTCCCATCAAAACGCCTTGCGAATCTGTACCACGGCGCCTTCGCTCGTCACGAAAACCGACGGCCGCATGCGGAGCGGCCGGAGCAGATACACCAGGGGCACGGTCAAGAGCGGGGCAGCGCCTGCAAGAGCAAGTGAAAGCCGGCCGGCCTCCTGCCCCCGCGCCACGCAGGCGCGCACCGCTGAGGGGTCCGCGATGTATGGCTCGGGGCAGCTCGACATCGTGACGCCCTCGTAGATCGCGTAGCCCGTGAGCCCGAGGCCTGCCGCGCCGAGTGTCCACCCCCACCACGGTGTTCGTTCTTGGTTGGGAAGCAGCAAGGGCATGGCGGCGCTCGCGGCGGCTCCGCCAAACGCGGCCGTCGTCCACACGCCGATGCGCGCGTCGTTCCATTGCTGCGCGGCGCTCAGGTCGGCCGGCACGTCGATGAACGTGTCGCCCAAGCTCCCGCGCCAGACGTGAAGCCCGACGCTCGCGCCGATGCTCGTTACGCCCAGACCGAGAAGCGACCAGCCGGCGATGCGTTGGTTGCGTGGCCGGGGCGTCGCGCGTTGACGATCAGGCCGGACTTCGCTCTCCGGCTCGACCGTGGCTGCCATGAGCGCACCCACCGCAACGCTCGTCGACTGCTCCGCGCGCCAGCTCGGCCGTGCGATCGGATGCGGGCCGGCGAAGTCGACCGAGCGCCCCTCGAGCAACGCGTCGATCACGCGGCGCACGTCTTCGGCATCGGGCGTGCCGTCATGCACAGCAAGCCATGTCGAGGCCGGCTCGACCCCCTCGGCGCTCAGGTCGATTCGCACCACGTCTGAGCCGAGCGCGCTCACCACGAGAACGCTCGCGCCACCGAGAATGTCGGCCAGCTGGCGGGCCTGTGTCATCCGCTCTTCCCACGCCTCCGACGACCCGTATTGCAGGTGAAGCACCGGCCGCGTGCGCACCACACGGTCGAGCGCGGCGTCGAAGGCAAACGTGTTTACTCCGCTTTCGATGCCGACTCGATGAATGCGACCGCGCTGCCCTTCTTCGCATTCGACCTGCAGGCGGTAGGTGCCCGCAGGCAGCTCGATGCCTAAGAGCGGCGCGCGCCCAAACTCGACGCCGTTGATGCGCACCAAGCAGCCAGGCGCCGTGCTCTGCACCTCCAGCGTGCCCGGCGCCTCCGAGGCCATCTCCGCATCGACCTCCGCTAAGAGCTCCCGGACCTCGGGGGTGTGGCGAAACGCGCTCGGCTCGACCTTCGGGACCAAACGCCGGCACTCGCGCGCCTGCCTTCGAGCCTCCGCACCGTTCTTGGTCTCGACGTAGGCGCGCACCATGAAGAGGCAGGTGTCGAGGACCTGCTGTGCCCGCGCCGCCTCGCGGTTGAGCTCGGCCGCCGCCCGGTCGGCCAGGCGTTGCGCGGCCTTGAGCTCGCGACGGGCGGCTTTGTAGTCCGCCCGAGCGAGATACCGCACCGCCGCCCGCGATCGCTCGACCCAGAGGTCGATGTCGCTCTGGCTGACCTCGGGCGCAGGCGCCGAGCCGACGACCTCGAACCGCTCTGAAGCGCGGTCCGCGCGCCACACCTCGTACCCGCGCACCGTGAGCTCCTGGCGCAAGGCCTCGGCAGCGGTGTGAAGCCGTTCGATGCGAGAGACCTCGTCCGGGCCTTCGGACTCGGTGGCGAGCACCGGGACGACCAGCCACCGCGCCTCGATCGAAGACGCGCCCGTTTCACCGGACTCGCCGGTCTGCGCAAGTGCCCGCGCGGGCAGGAGTGCAGCGAGCGCTGCCACGAAGACGCAGCCGGCACCTCGCATCGCGTGCCCTAGAAGCACCCCAGGAAAGTCAGCACCGAATCGCCTCGTTCTGCAGCTTGCACGACCGCCGCCGTGCCACCGCTCACCGCCACATCCACACGGTTCGGGGCTTCGCCGAGCAGGTCGCGTGCCTCGGCTTGCTTGATGACGGCGCCGCCGGCCCCTCTCCCGACGACCACGAGCTCGGTGCCCGCAGCGATGAACCACGTGTCGGTGGCCTCGTCGAACGCGAGCCCCGTCGGACCTGGAGGCGTTGCCGAAAGCGCCTCGAGGTCGATCGCCTCGTCACAGAAGCCCTTCTCCAAGCACTGCAACGTGAGCCCGCCGAGCTCGCTCAGCCGAAGCGTTCCGTCCTGAAGGTAGGCCAAGCCGGGCCCGTTCTTTCCGAGTGCAATGCCAGGGGTATCCCCGCGCGCCACGTCGATGGAGAAGAGAAGCTTGCCATCGTCGAGCAGCCAACCCGCGCGAAGGTTGTCGTACTGCTCCCAGACGACGAAGAGGCCTGCCGCATCGAACACCGCGGAGAGCGGAATCCCGACCGCGAGCGTCGGCTCCTCCGCGAGCCCACGGAGATCGCCCCCGGCAAACGGGTTGAGCGCGAACGTGATCAAGTCCCGATAGCCGAGAAAGCGAGCCGGAGATGCCAGCACCCGGGGATGGTAGGGCGGGTCGTAGATTCCCCAGTCGATGCCCTGGCGCCAGTCGTCGTGAAGCTCCTGCGTCCCGAGGATGATCGGGACCAAGTCCGTATCGACCTGGACGTCGATGACGTGAAAGGAATACTGGCCGAGCGCGATCAGCACCCGCTCACCCGCGCTATCGGAGACGAGGAACTTCGTCGCTTCGGTCGGGCGATCGAGGTCGTCGTGATGGCCGGTGCGGTCGCCGGAGGTGTCATACGTCTCGACCCGAAGCTGGTCGGCGATGAGGCGGGTCACCACGAACCCGCCCTCGATGGCGGTCACCGTGGCATGATCGTCGAAGACCTCGCCCTTGACCGACAGCACCCCTTCGTCGACGAGCCCGTCACAGTCGTTGTCGACGCCGTCACAGATTTCTTCTGGGCCGTCGTCCGGGGTGCCGTCGCAGTCGTTGTCCTTGCCGTCGCAGACCTCGTCGCTTGGACCGACCGCGCCCTCGCACAGCACGCCGGCGCCTCCCTCCGCGCAAACGTATTTTCCTGCGACACACTCGCCTGCCTCCTCGCCGCACGCCTCGCCTAGCTCCGGCCAATCTTCGTCGACCTCGTCGTCCCCGTCGTTATCGACGCCATCGCATCGTTCGACCCCGGGCTCGCTGGTCGTGAGCGGTTTCACCTCTTCGCAGGTTCCATCGACGTTGCTCAACGGCTCGGGACAGGTCACGTCGCCGCAGCCGGCGACCGCGAGCAGGGAGGTGGCCGTGAGAGTAGCGGCCTCGAGAGAGAAAAAACGGTGCAGGGCGCAGCACCGAGCTCTTTGCAGAATTCGTGACATGTCGATGACCGGGTTATCGACGTTTCGCGTATGCGGTTGCGCGTTTCGAGCGGACGGCGAGCTTACCCCCATCGAGCAGCTTTTCGGCCTGAAAAATCGCTCGTGGTCTGAGATCGGAGCTGCCCCCCCTGTCCCACAGAGCCACGCACGTTGCCGTTTCACGCGGGTTTTCGCGGTGTGGCTCGTAACCGGTTGAAAGCAGGTCGTTCGCGGGCGGGGAGCGTGTCCCCTACTCGCGGGCTTCGAGTGGCGCTGCTGCCGGCCAGGGGTTGCTGCGTAGAAGCTCCAATGCCGTCGGCTCTTGGAGCAGGTGGCCGGCAAAGAACGCGGTGACGAAGGTCGCGGTGTAGCCGTTTGCGACGTCGACCGCGATGTAGGTGAACGGCTCGCCGTTGGTTTGGCGGATGTCGTCGCCGCAGCCCGGCGAAAAGGCCTCGACGAGGCCGGCGATGTTCGTGACCGACCAGTGGCCTGCGTCCACGATTTCGAGCTTGTAGGCCGGCGTGTTGGCCTTCGAGAAGTTCTCTCGAATGAACAGGTTGCCGGGCTCGCCGATGCTGTTGTCCTCGGTGGCGAGAAGCAGGCCCAGAGGGACGGTGATCGATTCCATCAGCACCTCTCCGTAGAGAATGTTCTCCATCGGAGCGGCGAGGCCGACCACCGCGGCAATGCGCGTGTCGTCTTGAGCGACTCTTCCAGCCGTGACCGATCCGATGCTGTGGCCGAGCATTCCCACTCGAGCGGCGTCGGCCGTCACGCCCGCAGGCAGCACCTCGCCGGCGACCACCCGATCGAGAACGAACCGAATGTCGGCTTCCCGCTCGTCGACGAGCGCGTTGTCGAGCGGAGCCTGCGCGTCATCGAGACGGTCGAAAAGCGTATCGCCGGTATGGTCTGGAGCAACGACGACGAATCCGTGCGAAGCCAGGCGCTCCATCACGGCATGGGCCGACCATCGGGTGCAGGTGTAGCAATGTGAGTAGAGTATGATCGGATACTCGCCCGCAACAGGAGCGCCGTCTCGGGTCGCATCGGTGGTCTTTGCAACGCATGCCGCGGGTGCGGCATCGAGCAACGGCGAGAGCGCCGCGCGCCGGTCGGTATCGGTTTCGAAGGCGAGGACCTCCGATGCCGTGCCTGCCGACGCGACCGGATACCAAACCTCGATCGGAAGCGTCCGCTGGCCTGAGCTGTCGGTGAGGCTCGTCGTCAGGACCCCGACGGGCACCGGCCCGGGGGCGGTGTAATCCGGCGGGGCGGGATTTCCATCGCCGCCCGCGCCACCGCCGCCATCGTTTTCGGCATCGCTGCCGCAGGATGTCAGCAGCAGCAGCGCACAAAGGGCAGATCCGATCCATCTCGAGGGTGTTCTACGCATCGTAGAGCGATGTACGCGCAAACCGGCAGAAACGCCATAGGCGAGCGCCTCCCGCTACCGGCGATAGGTGCCGGGCGGGGTGCCGCTCCACTGCTTGAAGCGCTTGGCAAAGTGGTATTCGTCGTCGAAGCCCACCCGTGCCGCGACCTGGGCGAGGGGCTCGGTGGTCGAGCGAAGCAGGTCGGAGGCGGCGCTCATCTTGAGGTTCATCGCGTATTTCATCGGCGGGACGCCGACGTGCTTCTTGAACAGCCGGATGAAGTAGGATTTGTCGAGTGCGAGGTCTTCCAGGAGATCGCGGAGATCGAACGCCTCGCCCACGTGTGAGCGCATGAACTCGAGCGCGTGCTCGACCGCAGGGTGGCTTCCGCTCGTCGTCTGGGTGTCCACCATGAGGTCGTAGAGGAAGCCGGCCATCCGAGCCGAAGCCGCACGCTGCTGCCGCGCATCATTCGAGAGGGACTGACGGCTCATCTGTGCGAACAGCCCGTGGTAGCGGTCGCCCAACCTTCGAACGTCTCCCTCTGCGAGGAGCGCGTCGAGGTCCGCGGCGAGCTCCGCGTCGTGGTCCGGGTCGAGCTCGAGCAAGGCGATGTACTGCAAGAGGTACTCCCCTTCAGGGACGACCATTCGGTGCATCGTGCCGGGGCGGGTATAGAAGAAGTCTCCGGCGCGCACCGCAAGCGGCTTTCCATCGAGCTCGAACGACCCCCGCCCCGCAATCGCGTAGTGCAGCTCGTGGCCCCTGTGCGCATGCCGTTCGAAGATCCGAAGCGTCCTCGGGACGAGAATGCAGGCGCTCACTCGCATGATGTCAATATCATACATCGAATGGTCAGCCCGAGCCATTGCCCGGGCGAGCTCCCGAAGCCTAGATTTCCGGTACGCTCGGGCAGGGTGTGTCGAAAGGAGGAGTCGAGGCCATGCTCGAAACGGTCCACTCTCCGCCAGTCGCTCGAAGCTCGAAGGTGCTGACCCCCCACGAGGCGCGCATCGAGCGGGGGGAGCCGATCGGTTTAGTCGGCGATGGGGCGCAGTCCAAGCGCGCGCGCATCCAGAGGATGCTCGAAGGCTTCCGCGACGAGCCGATCCGCCTCAACATCGACCGCGCCCGTCTCCTCACCGAGTCGATGAAGACGACCGAAGGGCAGCCGACGGTTCTTCGGTGGGGCAAAGCGCTGGCGCACATCCTCGCGCACCACCCGATCCACATCGAAGAGGACGAGCTTCTGGTCGGGAGCGCGGGGCCACCGGGACGCTACGCGGTGGTCTACTGCGAGCTCGTCGGCCCGGGGCGTTTCTACACGCATCCGTACGAGCTCTCGCCCAGCAAGCCCGGCGACCCGATCGTCATCACCGAGCAAGACGTCGCGGCGCTCAAGGACGACATTCTCCCCTACTGGGAGCGCAACGCTTATCACAAAGCCATCATGAACGCGCTTCCTGAAGAGACGCGGCGCCTGATGGAGCGGATCTTCGTCGTCACGCCGACTGCGGCGGGCCGATCGATGCTCGCCTGGGCACACGACTACGGTAAGGTGCTCGAGCGCGGGATCAGCGCGATCCGGCGTGAGGCCGGCGCGAGGCTCGAGGCGCTCGATCCGATCGACACTGCGGCCTACGTGGAGAAGCGACCCTTCCTCGAAGCGGTTTGTCTGGTGTGCGATGCGATGATTTCGTTTGCCCATCGCTACGCTACGCTGGCCCGGTCGATGGCCTCTCAGACGCCCGATGAAGAGCGTCGCCGCGAGCTCCTCGAGATCGCGGACATCTGCGACCGCGTCCCCGAGCATCCGGCGCGGACGTTTCGCGAAGCGGTGCAGTCGCAGTGGTTCGTACAGACCGTCTCGCGGCTCGAGCAGGCGATCGGCGGCGTCGTCGGCAACGGCCGCATCGATCAGTATTTCTATCCCTATTACCGCAAAGACATCGACGAGGGTCGGCTCACCGACGACGAGGCGCTCGTGTTGCTCGAGTCGATTTGGATCGGAATGGCCAGAAGCACCGACGTCTACGCCAAACCCGGGCAACCGTCGCTCACCGACGGCTTTGCCCACTGGGAGGCGACGACCATCGGCGGTCTCACGCCCGACGGTCGGGACGCGAGCAACGAGCTTTCGTATCTGATCCTACGATCGAAGCGGGAATTTCCGCTCCACTATCCGGACCTCGCTGCGCGAATCCACTCGCGGACGCCGAACGCGTTCCTGCACGCGGTCGCCGAGACCATCAAAGACGGCTCGGGGTTTCCCAAGTTGTTCTGCGACGACGAGATCATCCCTCTGTTGGTCGCCAAGGGCGGCACCATGGAGGAGGCCAACGACTATTGCATCACGGGGTGCTCGGAAACCAAGATGCTCAACCGAGAAGGCGTCGCGACCGGCTGTGCCTGGATCAATCTCGGCGCGATTCTCGAGATGACGCTTCGCGATGGACGCATGGCTTGCTACGGCGACGGGATCGTCGGCATCCAAACCGGCGATCCACGAACGTTTACGAGCTTCGACGAGCTGTGGGACGCGTTCACGCTGCAGGCCGAAAGCATCGTGCAGCATACGTTCATTCAGCAGTACGTGTCCGACACGCTCAAGTCGCGCTTCATCGCGTCGCCGATGTTCTCCATGCTGCACGAGCTCTGCATGGCGAGCTGCAAAGACATTCACTCGGGGCCGATCGAGGGCGCGCTCTACCTCGGCTTCTTCGACGTGATGGGCTTTGGGACGGTCATCGACTCGTTGGCAGCCATCCGTGCGCTCGTCTTTGAAGACGAGAAGCTCAAGATGGCCGAGCTCCTCGACGCGCTCGATCGGAACTTCGAAGGGCACGAGGCTGTCCGACAGCTGTGCTTGAACGCGCCGAAGTACGGCAACAACGACCCGGCAGTGGATCAGATCGGCCGCGACATCGAGCAATGGTTTGCGAGCCTCGCCCGCCAGCACACGACGGCATTCGGCGGCGAGCTCGATCTCCGCTACGTCTCCGTCACTTCACACGTTCCCCTCGGGGCCGTCGTCGGCGCGACGCCAGACGGCCGTAAGGCGCACGAGCCGCTCTCCGAAAGCATCAGCCCTTCGCAAGGAATGGACGTGAAGGGGCCGACCGCCACCCTGATGTCGATCAGCAGCACCAAGTGCGCGCAGTACAAGGAGCGGGCGGCGCGTCTTTTGAACATGAAGCTCTCACCCGCCTCGCTGGTGGGCGAGGCAGGGACCCGGAAGCTGATGGCGCTCATCCGCACCGCCTGCGACATGAAGATGTGGCACATCCAGTTCAACATCATCAACCGGGAAACGCTCTTGGCGGCGCAGAAAGACCCGCAGAAGTATCGCAATCTGTTGGTCCGGGTGGCGGGGTACAGCGCCTACTTCGTCGACCTCACGCCAGCGCTGCAGAACGAGATCATCCGAAGAACGGAGCACGCATTTTGAAAGACACGCTGAAAGGACTGGTCTTCAACATCCAGAAGTTTTCGCTTCATGACGGTCCCGGCATACGAACCATCGTGTTCTTGAAGGGATGCCCTCTGGCCTGCATGTGGTGCTCGAACCCCGAGGGCCAGTCGTCGGCGCCCGAGCTCATCCATACCTGCGACCGTTGCATCGGCCCCGCCGAGTGCGATCGATGTCTTGCGGTGTGCCTCGAACAAGTCCTCACCCGAGAGGATGAGGGAACGCTCCGAATCGACCGGAGCGGCTGCGATGGCTGCGGCGACTGCGCCTTTGTCTGTCCATCGAACGCAATCGAGATTTCCGGACAATGGGTGAGCGTCGGCGATGTGATTCGCATCGTCGAAGAAGACGATGCGTTTTACGCGAGGTCCGGCGGAGGGCTCACGATCAGTGGAGGAGAGCCGCTTGCCCAGGCTGCATTCGTTCGGGCTCTCCTCGACGCGGCACGAAGCCGCGGCATCGACACCGCCATCGAAACCTCCGGGCTCTGCAATTGGCGAACCATGAGAGACGTCGCGCCGCTCACCGACCGAATCTTCTTCGACATCAAGTGCCTAGATCCGGATCAGCACCAACGGATGACAGGGGTTTCGAATCGAACGATCCTCGAGAACTTTCGAAGGCTTCGCGCGGAGTTTCCCGACGTGCAGGTCGTGGTTCGAACACCCGTCATTCCCGGCGTCAACGACTCGGCCGGGGACATCCAGGCCATCGCCGAGTTCATCGCAGAGGCGGGCGGCGCGTCCGGCTACGAGCTCCTGCCCTATCACGGGTTCGGGGAGCCCAAGTATTCCAAGGTGGGCAGGCACTATCCTTTGAGCCATCTTCAGCCGCCCTCCGACGCGCTCATGAAGGAGCTACAGGACGTCGCTACGCTTCGCTCGGCAACTTGGCTTATGCCTCCTTTGGCCTCACATTGAAGGCGGTGGCTTTCCTTCCTTGTTCGAGAGCGATGCGTCGTGTCCCGCACATCGTCGGGTTCGCCGCAGTCCTCGGCATGGTGGGCTGCGGCGAAGATGCTCCCGCGCGGACCGATCTTCCGTACGAGCTCTATTGCGACATCGCGCGCGGCGACTGCCAGCGGCGGATTTACGACTCGGTGGCCGCGAGGCTCGGTGCCGAGAGCTTCGACCCGCCGAAGATTCGGACGATCTCGGTCGATCAGCATGCCGACGAGGTTCGCAGTGGGCTCGATGTGGCCGACCTCACGGGCGAGGACCCGGCGACGCGTGGGCTTCGATTGCTGGGGTTCATCCCGGCGGCTTCCGAGAGCCTCACCGAAACGCAGGCCGAGTATTGGATCAACCAGATCGCCGCGTACTACAGCCGCAGCAATCGCACGATCACCGTGATCGACCGCGATTACGAAGAAGTGAGCGCGCAGACGCTCCTGGCGCACGAGCTCACCCATGCGATTCAGGACAGCCAGTTCGGTCTCAACACGGTGGGCGCGGGCGCCAACACCGAGGACGGGGTCATGGGCGTGAGGGGCGTCGTCGAAGGTGACGCGATGCACAGCTCGTTTGCCTGGGCGTATGACCAGCTCGGATACCTGCCGGAGGAGATCGACTGGGACGCGATTCACGCGGAACGCGAGGCCGGGGCCAAAGAGACTGCAGGCAATTCCGACATTGCGCTGATCGATTCCGCGTCGAGCTTTCCCTACTCGTATGGATTCGATTTCATGAGCGCTGCCACGCTCTCCGGTGGATTGGCGGGCCGAGCCGCCGCCTTCGAGTCACCGCCTGCAACGGCGCTCGAGGTGATGATAGGGTATGGGGCATCGCTGCCGGCGTTCGAGTTCCCCGAGGTGGCGCACCCCGCGCCGGTAGAGGGCAACACGCTCGAGATCGAAAATCGGTTTGGGGCCTGGTACGTCTACGGCTTTCTTCGGCGGCGCGGGATGTCGGACCATGCGGCCTGGCTGACGGCGCTGAGCTGGATCGGCGACGAGCTTGCGATCTACCAGAACGGCTCCGAGGTAGTGGCGGTCTGGCGCGTCCGCTTCAATCATCCGTTGAACGCGAGCATCCTCCGTGACGAGGTCAACGAGGATCCCTTCGCAGAGGGAGCCGTCTCGGCGGTTCTCCGTGAAGCGGATACGTTCGTGTTCGCGGCCGAGAGCGCCGGGTCGCTCCTCGCGTGGGTCGAGCAGCCTCTCGACGCAATGACGGCCGCCCTGGTTCCGAAGGGCGCCTGGCGCAGGGGAGGGGCGGTCTCGGTTGGTAACTGCCTGCAATCACGACGGTTTTCCCTACCGAAGCCGCCTCCGCTCTTGCATTCGCAATAAATTATGGCTATTCTTGCTCCTGAAAGGAGCCGGAATGTCGGCCGCAACGTCGCCCGCCCTCGATGAAGCCAGCGTGGTCAGCAAGGCGCTGCTGCGCGCGTCGGAGGTGCTCGGACTGTCGTCCGCGGAGCTTGCCGAGATCATCGGCACCAGCGAGTCGACCTTGTCGCGCATTCGCAATCGCAAGCGAGGGCCGATTCCGCTCGGTACCAAAGAAGGCGAGCTCGCGCTGTTGTTCTTGCGCGTGTTCCGAAGCCTCGACGCGTTGGTCGGCGGAAACGAAGCGCACGCGAAGGCGTGGCTGCACGCAGAGAACCGTCACGTCGGGGGCGTTCCGCTTCGGCGCATGAAGACGATCGAGGGGTTGGTCGATGTCGCCGAGTATCTGGACGCAATGCGCGGAACGATTTGAGCTGAAGCGGCTCGCGGGCGCGAGTTGGCGTGCGGTCGAATCACAACACGTGACCTCGACGCGCAAGCTGGTCGACTCGGACGACGAGCAGCAGATGCTCGAATCCCTCATCGACACCGCCAAGCCACCATGGCCGTCGGGCCGCCGTTTCGTCGGACTGCACTATCTTCTCGCTACGCCGTTCCGGCATCCACCGCTTCGTTACGGCTCGCGCTTCGGCACGCGGCGCGAGCAGGGCATCTTCTACTGCGCCGAGAGACAGGCGACCGTGCTTGCCGAGAAGGCGTACTACGTGTTGCTCTTTCTCGATGGCACCGACGCGGACCTCGAGCCGCTTACGCGTCCGTTGACCGTGTTCCAGGTTCGGTTCTCGACCAAGAAGGGTGCGGATCTGACGGAGCCGCCGTTTGATGCCTATACCGATCGGATCTCGTCGCCTTCGAGCTACGCGGATTCTCAGCCCCTCGGCCGATCGATGCGCGAGGCCGCCGTCGCCGCATTTCGATTCTCCTCCGCGCGTGACCCCGAGCAGGGTCCGAACGTGGGATTGTTCGAGCCGGTGTTCAGTACGAAACGACCGGTGAACGCGGAGCAATGGATCTGCACCGCGACCCGCGCCCGCGTCGAGCTTCGCCCAGGGCCCGCCGTCATGCGGTCGCGAACGAGCTTTGAGCGTGAGGTCTTCGAGGTCGATGGGGTGCTGCCGGCGCCCGGCGTCACGGCCTGAGTTGACGATTCAGCCGGAGCAGCGTACCAACGCTTGCCGCCGCATTCACCGATGCGGCAATCAACGGAGGATTCGATGCGAGTGAGTGTCTTAGCTTGGGTGATGGGCGCGACATTGGCCCTGATGGGATGCGGGAACGATGTGGGTAGTGCGGGCGGCTCGGGTGGAAGCGGTGGCGCCGGTGGCTCGCCAGCGGCCGGTTTCCAGGAGCTCTATGATCAGGGCCTCACCAGGTACGTCGGGATGTTCGATCCGGCCAACGAGCCGGTCACGAGCGAGACCGGGGTCAAGACATTTCAGTTCGCCGTGCCGAGCGACCCGGCGGCCGAGCCGCGCGGCCCGTTGTGCCTCCGCGGGACCGAGTACACCATCGACACGCGCGAGGGGGCCTCGGACGAGCTCGTGATCTTCTTGCAGGGTGGAGGCGCATGCTGGCCGGAGTTCTGCTCTGCCTTCGAGGAAACCAACTCGCTTCCGCCGACCGGGATTCTCAACCCCGACCTGGCGGGCAACCCGGTCGCCGACTGGGACATCGTGTACCTGCCCTATTGTGACGGCTCGCTTTTCGCAGGCGACGTCGACCGCGTGCTTCCGAACAGCTTCGGCGCGCCGGGAGAGAGCATGGGCTACCAACGCGGGCTGCAAAACCTAACCGCGGCGCTCGATGTGGGCATCACGGAATTTCCGAATCCAAGCCGAATCCTGTTGACGGGCGTGAGCGGCGGCGCCTTCGGAACGATCACCGCGCTGCCGTTGGTTCGTTTCTACTACCCCGAGACCGAGATCCTTCTGTTCAACGATTCGGGCGTGGGCGTCGCCAAAGAAGGCAATCCCGACTTCATCAACGAGACGTTGATCGCTGGCTGGAACGCAACCTCGCTCGTGCCGGCCTCGTGCCCCGAGTGCACCAGCAACGGCCATGCGACGCGTCTCATCGAATGGCAGCTCGCCGCCGATGAGAACTTCAAGATGAGCGCGTTGAGCTTCAGCGCCGACGGCGTGATCTCGGTCACGTTCCTGATGATCAATCCGGTGAATTTCACCGCCTCGCTTCTCGCGGAAACCGAGCGGACCACCATGCTGTTCCCAGACCGCTATAAGCGCTTCATTCCAGCGGGCTCGGCACACACGACGCTGCTGCGCGAGACCTCGGACGACAGCGGCGGCGGCATCCAAATCGGGAGCCTCGAGACCGAGATCGAGGGCGTGACAGTGCTCGACTGGCTCACCGCGATGATCGACGGGACCGACGCCTGGGTGGACCTCGTCGACCCGAGCGTGCAGTAGCCGGCCGGAGCCGGGTCCGCGAGTGGGCCTTTTCCCGTTGACCGCCCACCGGTCTTCCCGCAAACTAGAACATGTTCTATTTCGGGTGTTCCCATGAAAACTGAGATCTGTAAGCGGTTGGGGATCGAGTTTCCGATCTTCGCGTTCAGCCACTGCCGCGACGTCGTGGCCGCGGTGAGCCGTGCGGGTGGGCTCGGCGTGCTCGGGGCCGTGGCTTACAGCCCGGAGCAGCTCGAGCTCGAGCTCAAGTGGATCGACGAGCACGTCGACGGCAAGCCCTACGGTGTCGACACCGTGATCCCTGCCAAGTACATCGGCCGGGATCAGGGTGACATCACCAAAGATCAGCTCGAGCAGATGATCACGCCGGCGCACCGGAAGTGGATCAACGACCTGCTCGCCCGAAACGGCGTGCCTCCGCTTCCCGATGACGTCGAACAGATCGAAGGGCTGCTCGGTTGGTCTGCATCGGGCGGACGCAAGCACTTCGAGGTCGCGATGAAACATCCCATCGCGCTCATCGCCAACGCCCTCGGCCCACCGCCCGAGGACATCATCAGCCAGGCGCACGACAAGGGCGTGATGGTCGCGGCGCTTTGCGGCACCGTGAAGCAAGCGATCAAGCAAAAGAGCGCCGGGGTCGACATCGTCATCGCGTCCGGGTTCGAGGCGGGCGGCCATACCGGCGAGATCGGCACGATGGTTCTTCTGCCGCAAGTGGTCGATGCCGTGGCGCCGACACCGGTGCTGGCGGCGGGCGGGATCGGCTCGGGCCGTCAGATGGCGGCCGCCATGATCATGGGTGCTGCGGGTGTTTGGACCGGCTCGATCTGGCTCACCACCGAGGAGTCCGACTCGATTCCATCGCTGGTCGACAAGCTTCTCGTCGCCGATTCGACCGAGACGGTGCGCTCGCGCTGCATCAGCGGGAAACCGGCTCGTCAGCTCAAGACGGCGTACACGCGAGCCTGGGACGAAGATCCGGAGTGCCCGGGATATCTCCCGATGCCGCTTCAGTTCATGGCCACCGCGGAGGCCACGCAGCGAATCACACGCTTTGCGCAGACAGGTGTGGAAGGCTCCGATACGCTTCTCGGCACGCCGGTGGGGCAGGTCGTCGGCCAGATGAACACGCGCAAGCCCGCACGGCAGGTCGTCGAGGAGATGGTCAGCGAGTACATCGACGCGGTCGAGCGGGTCTCGAGCCTGCTCGCCGATTCGGACTAACGCGCCGAGACTACGGGCACTGTCGCTTCACCTCGCGCACGCGATTGGCGAGCCTGGTGCTCCGGTTGGCTTTCAAGTAGCGCTCCGCCATCTCGCAGCCCTCTTGGGTCGGGCCGAGCAAAACGGCGAGGCGTCCTGCGGCGACCGGCATCGGAACGGGCGCGTTGGCGGCTTTTCGCAGGGGCTCCTCTGCTGAGCGTTCGCGATCTTCCTCGATGTCGGCGAGCAGCAAGAAGACATCGGCGTCGTCTGGCATCATCTCCTGCGCCTGCGCTGCGTACCGCGCCGCCAAACCTCGCTTCTCATCGCCGAGCGCAAGATACGCTTTGACCACGAGCTCCCAAACCTGAGCCTGAGGCCCGGCCGCCAATGGGGCGCCCCCAGCGTCGACCGCCTCCGCCGCGCGCTCGAGCGACTTCTCGGCACCGAGCTTCCGGCGGCCGTAGACTTGCGTCAGCGCGAGCGCCGTTTCGGCGAGACGCGCATCCGCCCCGTTGCGCTTGGCTTGCTGGAAATAGCTGCCTGCGCGCCCGTAGTCCTCCGCCTGTAGATACACCCGCGCGCCCGCGAGCCGAAGCCCGACATCGCTCGTGTGTCGACCGACGGCACTGCGCATCGCGGTCAGCCCGCTCTGCCCGGCGCCGGTTCGGATGAGGAAACGGACGCGCTCCTCGTCGGCGCGGAGATCCCAAACCTTTGCCGTGTCCATCTGCTCGATCAGCTCGCTCGCGCGGGCAAACTCCCCCGTGTCGATCGACAGCGAGACGAAACCAGACAAGGCACGCGGCTCACCTGGGTCGAGCTGCAAGGCCTTTTCGTAGCTGGCCTTCGCCTCGTCGCGCGACCCGACCTCGCGTGCGGCATCGCCTCGAAGCGCGTGCAAGCTCGCATCGCCCGGGCTGA
This sequence comes from uncultured delta proteobacterium, assembly GCA_963792825.1. Taxonomy (GTDB): domain Bacteria; phylum Myxococcota_A; class Polyangia; order Polyangiales; family Houyiibacteriaceae; genus SG8-38. The sequence continues at coordinate 1,961,243 of CAWBXS010000002.1, forward strand.
GCTCGATGGCACGGTCGAGCTCGCCGATCGCTTTGGCCGGCTCGCCCTTCGCCAAGAGCACGCGGGCGCGGCTACCGTGCGCCCATCCCTCCTTGTCGAACGCGGCGAGGGCCGAAGAGGTGACCTGCTCCGCGTCGGCAAGCCGGCCGGCATCGAGGTACGCCTCAGCCGCTGCGTCGACCAGCGCGAGATGATTCGGTGCTGCGGTCAGCCCGGTCTGAAGAACCGCGATGGCTTCGTCCGTGCGGCCTTCCTCGAGAAGCGCGTTGGCGCGCGCGCTCGAGGCGGCGACGCCCCAGCTCGGATCGCTTGCTGCCTCTTCATAAAGCGACATCGCCCGGTCGCGCTCGCTCCTGCGACCCGAGCTTTTGAGCAACTCCGCGAGCACCAGGGCGCGAAAGGCGGGCTTGGCCTCTTTTTCGGGCCCAAGACCGGCTCCGCTCAAGGTCGCGAGCCCCGCTCGCATGTCGCCCGTCTGTGCGTACCACCAGGCGATCACGTGTGCCCGGGTGAAGAGGTCGGCAGACGGTCCGCTCGTCAGGCGCTTGAGCAGCTCTTTGGCTTCTCCCGGGCGCCCGAGCGCGAGCAACAGTTGGGCGGTCCCGACGAGCAGCGGCTCGTCAACGCGGAGATCTGGCGCGGCAGCGGTCTTCGCGTGCTCATAAGCCGCTCCGATGGCGCCGCGGCGATACGCGAGCACACCGGAGATCAAATGAGCCCACGCGACGTCCACGACCGACGCGTCGTCGTCCCTGCGGACCTCGTCTGAGAGCGCGAGCGCCTCTTCCGACTTGCCTTGAAGGAGGCCGAGGATGCGCGCGCGTGCGATTTTGGTCGAGGCCGTCTCCTCGTCGACTTGGTCGAGGACGGCGAGCGCTGCATCCGGGCCCTCGGTCTCCGCCGTGATGCGCGCAAGAAGCGCCGCTGGCTCGGGTGCTCCGGGCCGCGACACCGCGACCGTCTGCGCATCCTCCAAGGCTTGAGCCGACTGTCCGCGCGCCATGGCGGTCAGCGCGCGCCCGAAGAGAAACGCGTCGGCCTGCTCCGTGTACGTCGCAGGCCTTTCCGCCTCTGCGTGCGCTGCGCGGGCATCGCCCTCGGCGAGATAGGCATAGATTCGGGCGATTCGCTCGTCAGGGTCGTTGTCTTTGCCCGGCTTCGACAAGATCTCCTCGGTCTCCACGAGCCGTTCGCGATCTCCGCCAAGCGCCGCCGTGGCGAGCAAACGCGCGCGAACGGAGTCATCGGGATCATCTCGAAGAAGGCCAAGTGCCTCGTCGATCGTGCTGGGGCTGCTGTCGTTGATTACCTCGTCGAGAGCCGATGCCAAACGCTCGTCGTGGATCCAACCGAGCACCACGTGGACGCAGAGAAAGAAGATCAACGCCGCGATGCCTGCAGCGATGAACCGCCTGATGCGTCGCTTCATCGCTTCTGCTGGCGGCAGCACGATTCTGTCGACCGGCGCAATCGAGGGCGTCGCCTCCTCGATCTTGAACAGATCGGACGGTTCCTTACGCGAGCTCGATTTCTTGTCGGCCACCGTGCATCCCTCCCCGACGACGCGCGCCTCTGGTTGGACATTGTCGCGTCAATCGGGCCGAGGATGCAAGTCTATGGGCTAAAGCAAGAATGGAAGGATGACACGCCGGTCTTTGGGGTAGTCGTCGAAGTGCTCAAGATACCACCGGTGGTTGGAAAACGCGCGCGGAACGAGGTTCATGGCCGTAAACCAGGCGAAGACCCAGCCAGGCACCGTCCACGCGGCAAACGCGAACCCCGTCCACTCGATGATCTCGCCGAAATAGTTGGGGCTCGAAAGCCAGCGGAAAAAGCCACCGTGGGGGATCTTGTAGCCGCTTTCGCCTGGCTTTCGGAGGTTTCGGAGGACTGCGTCCGAATGCTGGTTGATGGCAGAGCCGGCGGCGAAGAGGAGAACGCCGAGGATGAACCGTGGGTCGGTGATCCAGTCGCTCCGCAGGAGGTGGGGCGCAAGCTCCGTGATTGCAAAGGCGTTGGTCGAGCCGTTGGCGGTGTTGAAGGCCGTCGCGAGCACACCCGTCAGGATCGGTTTTCGTTTGTGACCTCCGCGCATGCGGAATGGATAGATGAACGACCGGTACACGTAATGGAGCATGAAGAGCGCGAACAAGAAGAGCGGAATGGGCGCCGATGCGTTGTCGGACATGAAGTACACGACCGCGAAGGAGATCGGCGACGGGGCCTCCATGACCACCCAGAGCGCGGTGGCATTGACCGTGGGACCCCAGCCGGGGCGCAGGTGGCGGCCGTACGGCGCCGAGACGAACCACAGAAGAACGAAAGTCACGATTCCGAGGACGACGACGCCGAGCACGGTCCAGGTGTAGATGGGGTGCGTCCGTAGAGACTCACTGAAGGCTTCGGTGATGGGCATGAGCTCTCGCAGGGACTCCTGGTTGGACCTAGACTCGCGTGAGTGAGCCCCAATTGGTTCATCGCGTTCCCGATGCAAGTCGAGGGATTACGGCTGCGTCCGGACCCTCCGCCGCGCGTGCGCGTCTTCGCGCTCTCGGACCTCCACGTTACATTGGGCTTTCTCGGCCAAGTGCAAGAGTCCGACGCGCGCAAGGCCTGGGAACGCATCGGTGATTTCCCCTCGTTTCGGAGGGTGGTGGGCTCGTTCAGTGCCGTCGAGCCGCTCGGCCATCCCCGAAAGCCATCGGCGCTGTCGGCGATGGTCGATGTCGGGCGTGAGCCCTTGAGCGAGATGATCGCCGAAGCTCGAGACAGCGTCCTGAGAGCTGCAGGAGCGCCTCCGGACCCGAGGCCGCCGCTCCCCCACATGACGCTTGCCCGCATTCAGCGTCGCGCGACGGGTGCCGAACGCCGGGAGGCGGTTCGTTGGGCGCAGGCGCTCGACCTCGACGGCGTCTCGTTCGCGGCGCCATCGGTCGCGCTCTACACCTGGGCCGAGGATCGTCAGACGCGGCTTTTCCGGATCGTCGAAACCCAGGCCTTCGAGTCGTGAGCCACCCTCGAGACACCCGATCGGGCGATGCACCCCCGCGATTGGTGTGCTGCCTCGCCGCCCGGTTCCCTGAACGTCATGTCAGAACATGGCTTTTCTCGAACAAATCGAGTTCAATGCCCTCGTAGGCACACCGCGCAATGTGGAAGAAGGCACTCTTTGGCACGGTTTCGGCATGCTTCCTCGGCCATGTCGTCTGGGTTTCCTGCCTCAGCCCCTCGCGTCATCAGATCGAGTGGGACGTCGCCACTCGCGTGACGGCCATTCTCGAGCGCACCGGCTTCGATGAGGTGATTCCGGTCGTAGATGGGCGGGATGTCGAGCTGCGCGGCGAGGTTTCATCCGAGTCGGAGGCGCAGCGTGTCGAGCGAATCGTGAGCATGGTCCGTGGGGTGCGCACCGTGCGCCCAAGGCTGCTCATCGAGGGGAGTGCAAACCTCGGGGGAGGCGAAACATGACCTATCTGGTGCTCCAGATGATCGGCGCCCTGCTGATCGCGGCTGTGTTCGGGGCGGTGCTGTTGTGGCTTGGGCAGGTTCTTTGGGGACGTTTGGTTGCGCCGGTGCGAGCCAAGACGCTCGAGTACGAGCTCGAAGAAGCGCGCGCCGACCTCATCAGCCAGAACGAACGCATTCAGATGCTTCACAGACAGCTCGAAGTGTCGAATCAGGAAGCCGAGGCACTCCGACGCGCCAAGCGGCAGCTCACCGCCACCCTGGACGCTCGAAACCGGGCCATACAGGAAGTGAGCGCGCAGCAGCCGACGGTCCACGAAAACCCACGGCCTACCTCGCGAGAGTCCGCCGAAGACTTGCGGCGGGAGCTTCGCATTGCGGTGCAGGAGCGAGATGATGCCAATGTCGCGCTGCGACAAGCACAAACGCGGAATGAGCGACTCCGCACCGAGCTCGAGGTGCTCCACGGGATTCACGAGCGCATGCTCGACGACATCGAGCGCCTCAAGTTGCGAGTGCATGAGGCGGAGCTCGAAGTCAGAACCAGCGGCGAATCGCGGCCCCCAGCTTGGCTGATGCTCCAGCCGCTCGGGCCTCGAGATGACCTTCAACGCCTGCAAGGCGTCGACCCCAGCCTCGAGCGGATGCTGAATCGCCTCGGCATCTACCATTTCCACCAGATCGCGCGCTTCGAAGCGCAGGACGTAGAGTGGCTGGTCGAGCACGTCCAAGGCGTTCCCGAGCAGACGATCCGCGACAGCTGGATTGCCGACGCTACGCGTCTTTCCGGTCGGTCGGGAAACTGAGCTTGGTCACGACGCTGCGTCGAGCGCGCGGTCGGCGAGGCCCGTGAGCGCCACGCGTGCGCCCTCGAGGTCGCGTTCCAGGTCGCTCACGATCGCCGCGGCCTCGTCGATGGCGCCGATCAGCTCGAGCTTCAGGCAGGTGGAGCCGAATCGGCGTGCCCCGAGCTGCTGACTGCTGCCCCGGACCATGTGCGCCGCCTCGCGCACCGCGCGCAAGTCACCCTCGTCGATCGCCGTCTTGATGCGAGCCAGGCTCTGCGTTGCCGTGTGGAAGAAGCTATCGATGACCTCGCACAGAAAGCCGGGTTCTTCTTCTTCGAGCTCGAGCAGTTGTGACGTGATCGTCGTGTCGAGCGCGTCGGGCGGAAATTCCGAGGCGCTCGAAGCGGGGCGAGCGGCCCATCGTGTGAGCGCTTTCTGCAGTTGCTTCTGAGTAAAAGGCTTCGAGAGATAGTCGTCCATTCCGGCCGCGAACGCGGTTCGGCGATCTCCTGTCATCGCGTGGGCCGTGAGGGCGATGATTGGTACGCGCCTCTGACCGGAGCGTGCCTCTCGTGCTCGTTGCGCACGGGTCGCCTCGTAGCCGTCCATGTTCGGCATCTGTCCGTCCATGATCACGGCGGCATACGCGTGACCCTCCTCGAGAGCATCGAGGGCGGCGACACCGTCGTTTACGGCGTCGACCTCGTATCCAAGCGCTCGAAGGTGGGCTTGAACGACCTTGCGATTGATCGCGTTGTCCTCCGCCACGAGGATCTTCATTCCGTTGGACAACCACGCCTTCGGCGGGGCGGCAGGTAGCGAGGGCCGGCTGTAGTCGAACTGGTCTTGTGGAAACCCCGGAGAGCCGGGTCGATTGAGCGTCTCGAGGAGCGCGGCGACGATCTTGGCCCGCCGAATCGGTTTCTCCACGTGCACTCGGACCCCGATCTCCTCGAGCTCGCGGACCTCGTGCCTGTGAGAGCACATCGCGACGATGGAGCCGCCACGTTTCGCGGCAGATCGACCGAGTGCGACGGTCCGGCTCCGCCAATCGCTACCGAGGCTTCGCAAATCGACGAGAGCCACGTTCGGACGCGACGCGCGAAGCGCTGTCAGTGCGCCGTCGAAGGTCGTCGTCGATAGGGCCTCCAACTTCCACGCTTCGAGTTGGGCGCACAGCGTTTCTCGAGCGCGGTTGTTGCTCTCGAGGACCAAGACCTTCATTCCGCCGAGCGCCTCGGTGAACGCCTCGAGCTCCTTCGTGAGCCCTTGTTCCAGCTCGAACCGAACCTCGAAGGAGAACGTGCTGCCTTTGCCGACTTCGCTCTGCATTCGAAGCTCGCCTCCCATGAGCTCGACGAGTTGGCGACAGATCGGAAGACCGAGCCCCGTGCCTCCGTACTCGCGGGTCGTCGATGCATCTGCCTGGGAGAACGGTCGGAAAATGCTCTCCGCGCGGTCTTCGGAAACGCCCACACCCGTGTCCGAGACCCAAATCTCGAGATCGACGTGCCAAGGGCCCAGGTCGCCCACGCGGACACCGACGACGACCTCACCCTCCTTGGTGAACTTGAGCGCGTTGTTGAGCAGATTGGAGATCACCTGCCGGAGGCGGAGCGGATCGCCGCACACTTCCGGCGGAACGTCCGAGCCGATTTGGGTGATCAACTCGATGCTCTTGGCGTGCGCCGCCGACGCGTAGTTCATGGCAATTTCCTCGATCATCGAGATGATGTCGAAGGACACCGATTCGAGGCGCATCTCGCCTGCTTCGATCTTCGAGAGGTCGAGCAAGTCGTTCACGATCGCCAGCAGGGCGCGGCCCGAGTTGTGAGCTTCTTGAAGGTACTCGTCCTGGGGTGCCGGGAGTGCCGATGGGTCGATGAGCTGGAGCAGACCGAGGATACCGTTCAGCGGTGTACGGACCTCGTGGCTCACGTTGGCCAAGAACTGTCCCTTGGCCTGCGCAGAGGCCAACGCGGCATCGCGTGCGCGACTCAACGTTCCGGCTTGCCGTGTGGCGAGCCGCCGCATGCCCTTGGCTTCTTGGGCTTCCTCGTGGAGACGAAAGACGAGCTTGCGGCGAGACCACAGGACCAAGCCGCCCACGACGGTTGCCGCCCAAAGATGGAAGAGGCCCAGGGTAATTTCCTCGCGGCTCTCCGCATGGGCGAGCGGGATCCAACCGGCAAACACCACCCCCGCCATCACGGCGAACATCGAAAACCGGTAGAGCAGGGCGCCGGCGGCCACGATCGCGATCGCAAGCGTCGTCGTATTGCTGATCTCACCGCTGACCGCATACATGGTGAGCCCCATCCCAGCGGCAACTGCGATGGTCGCAACCGAGATCGGGGTGTCGAAGCGGGGATCGTCGGTGCGCATGACCGCCCACAGCAGGAGCACCAATGCGGACGAGATCCCACAGATGAGCACGTGGGGTGCGTTCGGTATGAACGGTGGCGACACGAGGAAGACAATCGCCGCGGCCGCGTAGATGAACGCCAGCACCGGCAGCATGTGCGACAGCGCGCCGAGCGAGCGAAGACGTGTTTGCCGGTCCCGCTCTCGCTCGAACCGAGCCTTCGATTCCTTCCCGCTTTGCCGCGGAAGCTGCCCCTGATCGTTCATCCCCATTAAACAAGCTGCCTGAGCCGCAGCCCCTTGTCACAAGATGACCCGAAAAGACGAGCGATCGCCCCTCCCTCGAAGGGAGCTCTCTGCTTTTGAAACGCACAAATTCTGCCAAGATTTGGCGATGGCCGGTCGGGCGCGGGCTGAAATCGAGCTGGAGGAGCTCACCGAGGAGATTCGCTATCACGAGGCGGCGTATCGGGCCGGAGCCCCCGAGATCACCGACTCGGCGTTCGATGACTTGGTCGAGCGGTATCAGGAGCTCGCCGACCAGCTCGGCATCGACCCGTCGGAACGGCTCGACGCGCAGCCCGGCGCAGACCACACGGCGGGGTTCGAGACCGTCGAACATCGGGTTCCGATGCTTTCGCTCGAAAAGCTGTCACCCAACCGGCGCGACGGCAACGGAGAGCCGATGCCGCTGTCCGATCAACTCTCGGCGTGGTTCCGCCGGCGTCTCAAGGAGCTCGAGGTCGAGGAGCTTCCTCTGATCGTCGAGCCGAAGGTCGACGGGATCTCCGTTTCGCTCCGCTATGTGAACGGTGCGCTGCGCCAAGCGGTCACCCGAGGGGATGGCCGAAAGGGGGACGTGATCACCAATCAGGTGATCCAGCTCGGCACCGTGCCGACGAAGCTCAAAGGTACTCGGAGCGGTGAGATCGAGGTTCGTGGCGAGATCTACTGGCCCCTCACCGAGTTCAAGCGCTTCAATGCGACGCTCGAAAAGCGGCTGATCAATCCACGCAACGGTTGCGCGGGGATGATGAAGCGCAAGGACCCTGCGGGGCTCGAGGCGACGGGGATTCGATCGTTCTTCTATCAAATCGCATGGCAGGAGGGCCTGAAGCTGCCGCGCACCCAGGCCGAGGTGTTACAGTGGTTGGCCGATCGCGGCGCGGAAGTGTACCTGAGCGAGGTCTTCCAAACCGCCTCCGATCGCGAAGCGCTAGAGCACTGCGAGGGCTACCAGGAGCGCCGCAGAACGCTCGACTACGACATCGATGGGATGGTCATCAAGATCGACGACCTGACTTTGTATTCGCGGCTCGGTGCGACCGGGCATCACCCGCATTGGGGAATTGCCTACAAGTTTCCCCCAGAGCGCAAGCCGACCGTCCTTCTCGCGATCGAAGTGTCCGTGGGCAAGTCGGGCAAGCTGACGCCTGTGGCCATTCTCGAGCCCGTGTTCGTTTCGGGCACTACCGTGAGTCGAGCATCACTACACAACTTCATCGAGCTCGAACGCAAGGACGTGCGAGTCGGCGACACCGTACTGGTCGAAAAAGCCGGCGAGATCATTCCTCAAGTGGTGGAGGTGGACAAGAGCAGGCGCAAGCGCGGCGCGAGGCGGTTCGTGCCCCCCAAGGCCTGCCCGACGTGCGGCACCCCGGTCGTGAGCGAGGAGATCTTCGTCTACTGTCCCAACCCCGCCTGCCCCGACCAGGTGCGAGAGAGGCTACGGCATTTCGCGAGCCGCCAGGCCATGGACATCGATGGGATGGGAGAGGTACTGATCGATCAGGTGGTCGATCGACTCGGTGTGCGCTCGCCCGACGATTTGTTTCGGTTGGAGGTGGACGAGCTCGCGGCGCTCGATCGCATGGGACAGAAGAGCGCGGAACGCGTGAAGGCCGGCCTGCAAGCTGCCAAGGAGCGTGGCCTTGCGCGCGTCTTGAACGGGCTTGCGATTCGGCACGTGGGCGAAACGATGGCGGAGGACCTGGCGGCGTATTTCAAGACCGCAGAGGCACTGCTGGTGTTCGCGGCGCGCTACGCGGCCGGAGATGCGGACGCGATCGAGACGGTGGCCCCTGCGAAGTCTTCCGAACGCGGTGCCATCGAGGGGCTCGCGCGCAAGAGCGCCGACAGCATCTTTCGCGAGCTCGATTCCCCGGCCGTTCGAAAGGTGTTTGCGGGACTTGCCGAGGTCGGGGTCAGCTTGCAGGCCAAAGCGGCTGACGTGCGCGAAGTCGCGGCAGTCTCGGGAAAGACCTTCGTGCTGACGGGTACACTGCCGACGCTCAAGCGCACCGAAGCGACGAAACGGATCAAGTCCGCAGGTGGCAAGGTGTCCGGGTCCGTCTCGAAGAACACCGATTACGTCGTCGCGGGGGACGACCCGGGAAGCAAGCTCGAGAAGGCGCAGGCGCTCGGCGTCGAAATCATCGACGAGGCGGCGCTCCTTGAGCTGCTCGGGGAGACGACATGAGGGTCAAAGCTCTGGGATCGCGCGCGCGAGCCGGCGGAGCCCTTCTTCGATCTGCTCCCGTGCCGTCGCAAAGCTGAATCGAACGAAGCCCTCGGCGGCTTGTCCAAAGTCTCGGCCGGGGCCGAGCGCCACATGTGCCTTGTCGAGGATGTCGAACGACAGTGTCAGCGAGTCGCGGCCGAAGTGGCGCATGTCGACCAGCACGTAGAATGCGCCAGGTGGGTCGATCGGGATCGACAGGCCCATGTCCCGAAGGCCGTCGACCATGATTCGTCTGCGGATGGTGTATTGCTCCCGCATGTAGGCGACGTGCTCCGCACCATGGGCCAGCGCTGCAATGCCTGCCTGCTGAACGAACTGCGAGGTCGAGATGAAGAAGCTCTGCATCAAGCTTTGCAGGGGCCGCATCGCGATCGTGGGCGCGATCAGATAGCCGAGGCGGAACCCCGTCATTGCATAGCGCTTCGAGAACCCATCGAGAATGTAGCAGTTGTCGGTGAAGCTCAGCGGTGAGCTCACTCGCGCGCCGTCGTAGGTGAGCCCGTCGTAGATTTCGTCGGAGAGGATGGGAATCCCGAGGTCACTGAGCGCTTCGACGACCTCTTGGGGCTGGACTGCACCCGTCGGGTTGGCGGGGGAGGCGAGAAGAATCGCACGGGTTCTCGGCGTGATTGCGGCTCGTACGCGTGCAACGTCGATCACGAAGCCGTCTTCGGGACCGGTTGGCACCAACACCGGGGTCCCACCGCACACCGCGATCATGTTCGGGTAGCAGGGGTAGTGCGGCGTCGCGAGGATGACCTCGTCACCGGGATCGACCAGCAGGTTCAAGCAGAGCAAGATCGCCGGCGATGTTCCGCTCGTCACGACGATCTGATCGGGGCTCACTGCGACACCGCGGCGCTCTTCGCAGTCCGCCGCGATCGCTTCACGCAGCACGAAGAGACCTCGGCTGTCTGTGTAGTGGGTTTGTCCCGAAACCAGAGAGTCCACCGCTGCCTGCACGGCGGCCGGAGGCGCATCGAAGTCGGGCTCCCCGACACCGAGCTGAACGATCGAGCTCCCGGCGCGCGCCATCGCCATTCCCCGTTCCATCACCTCCATCGCGAGGAATGGCTCCACCTCTCGTGCGCGCTTCGCGAACATCACCAGACGCTCTAGGTCCCTAACTGTCCGAGATCTAGCCGCTTCTCAGCCGAAGATCGGAGCGAGGCACTCGCGGGGCGGCGATGTGTGCCTGCAAAGCCTTGGAATGTCCGGAGATTACGGGTATGGACCGGATCCCTGATGGAATCACTCGTCGTGACGTTGATTGGGAAGGACCGGCCGGGGCTGGTCGAGGCGGTGTCGGCTGCGGTCGAGGAACACGGCGGGAACTGGGTCGAGAGCCGGATGTCCCGGCTGGCGGGTCAGTTCGCGGGGATTCTTCGAGCGAGCGTTCCCACCGCGCAGGCGAATGCGCTGTCCGAGGCGCTCGAGGCGCTTCGGTCCGACGGGCTTCGCGTCGTGATCGAACGCGGCATCGAGGAGAGCATCGAGGAAGGGCATCTGATCCTGCTCGAGCTCGTTGGGAGCGACCGCCCTGGCATCGTGCACAAGATCTCAGAAGCGCTCGCGGCGCGTGGCGTCAACGTGGACGAGCTCAACACCGAGTGCGAAGGGGCGCCCTGGTCCGGGGGCACTTTGTTCAAGGCGATGGCCAGGCTCCGCGCGCCGAGGTCGCTCGACCTCCATCAGCTTCGAGAAAGCCTCGAGGCGATCGCTGGCGACCTCATGGTCGACATCAGCATCGGCGAGGCCGACTAACGCACTCGCGCGCACACGGGAGTAACGACGCAGCAGGCGCCGCGCTGCGGCTGCTTTCTCTTCGGCGCTCATCCACATTTGCAGCGTGGCGAACCGGTACATCGCGCGGAGGTTGGGGAATAGGGCTAGATGGATGTGCCACGCGCCTTCGTATGCGATGGTGTCGAGGGCGAACGCGAGCTGTTCGTCGTCGAGGATCGACGGCGTCGGATCGGCACGGCGCATCGCCAGCAACGTGCGGATCAGGCGGTCGACGGCGTGGATCCGGGTTTCGGTTACTCGAGCGCCGGGTGGGTTGAACGAGTTGCGGCGCCGGGTCCAGCTCTTGCGCCATCGCTGGTCCCACGCGTAAAGAAGCGTGTTGTCGAAATGGGCGAGCGCGATGAGCCGGCTCCATCGCATGCACTGCCGTACCGTCCGGCCCGCACGAAGATTCACTTCAGGAATCTCATCACGTGTGAGGGGAAACCGCCGGGCTTGAAAACGCCGTTCGAGCCACGCGAGCTCCGTGGGGAACTCCTGCGCGGCGATCTGCAGCGGGTAGCTAGGCTGCCTTCCGAGGTCGAGCGCGATGTCTTTCAAGTCGTCGAAGATCTGAAACGCTGCGAGGAGGTAGCCCCACCGGCGAATCGCCGACGCGTGCTGGGCCGGCTCGAGTCCGAGAAGACGTGCTCGAAGATCCAACCAGAGCATCATCACCATGTTGTTCTTGCGATAGAAGTGCCATCCGGTGTCTCGCAGAGGCATCCGGTCCGCACGCCCCGCCGTTTTCTCATCGAGGTCGACCTCGTCCAGGTAGGTCTGAAGGCAGTGGTGCAAGAAGAGATGCGTCGTGTCCGCTTTCTCTCTCGTCGCGGTTCCTACGAGGCGATCGATCGTAATTCCGAGCTCTCCGAGGGCGTCGAAGAGCGCCGACATCGTGATCCCGAACCTGGTTTCGTGCGCGTCCGGGTCGACGCCGTTCTCGCGAAGGTGCGCGAGCGACAAATCGCGAAGCGGGCGCGCGGACCTGTCGGGACGATAGACCGTTCGAATCAAACGCCCCGCTGCGGCGTGGCCTCCTACCGCAGCGGCGAGCCCGTCGAGAAACTCGTCCGCGAGCTGCATGTAGAGGAAGGCGATGTCCGCCAGAGCGACCGACGTGCGGATGGGGATCCCGCCCGCGCCCTCGAACGCGAAGTTGTCGACGAGAGGCCCAATTTGCTCGATTGCGAACAGGGTTTCCCGTAGCGCCGGGCTCGTCAGGACGACCTTCGGCACGAGCTTGCGAGCCCGTCGACGCCGCAACCAATAGAAGGGCAGCATCGCACCGTGACGAAAGAAATCCCGGTTCTGCTTCGCCTTCTCGGAAAGAACCAAGCGGGGCGATCGATTCGCGCGGCGCTGCTCCCAGTCGCGGGTGAGGCGGCTCAGGTCGGCCGTGCCGGGACCCGGGTGCTCCTCGACCCGAGGGTCCGGGTGCAACAAGAGCGTCGTCTCGTAACGAAGAAGGGCCTCTTCCGAACCGGCTTCGCCTTTCGCGGCACGCACGAGCTGCGCTTCCCAACCCCGCAGCTTGGTGAGCAACGTCGTCGCTTCACCGCCGGGCCGTACCAACCCTTCGGTGTGTAGAAGTGCGAGTCTCATGCTCAGCACCCCTTCGAGCTTCCTCACGAGGGGACCCGACCCGCCCAGGTGCGCGCGCACGTACGGGTGTCGTGCGAGAATGCTTTCGACGCGTCGCAATCGTTCGAGCTCGTTTTCGGAGAATGGGGGCGTCACGACGGAAACTAGGATGGTCATCGAGCGGAGAGGAGTTGTGACACGGCCGGCCGGCTGGCTCCAATTCGGGCTCATGAGGTGCTAGAGTCAGGCGGCAGGTCATGACGAAGAGAGGGCGAAAACCGAGCTGGCGCGCTCCTTTCAAGCGCATGGCGATGGCGGCTGAAAACGCCCTCGAGCTCGCCAGGCTCGGACACTTCACCGATCCGGAGCACGCCCCCTACAAGGTCGCCCATCAAATGAGAATCGCCCGGCTTCGACGGTACGGCGGCGATGATCATCGGCCGACCGTCAAGGGACCGGTGCTTCTCATTCCTCCTTTGATGGTCACCGCGGAGATCTACGACGTCGCTCCGGAGATCAGCGGGGTTGCGGAGCTGACTCGGCTGGGGCTCGATGTTTGGGTCATCGACTTCGGTTCACCGGAGGCGGAAGAGGGCGGGATGAAACGCACTCTCGACGACCACATCAGGGCGGTCAGTGACGCAGTCGATTGGGTGCGAAACGCGACCGGACAAGACGTTCATCTCATCGGGTACTCGCAAGGTGGGATGTTCGCGTATCAGACCGCCGCGTACCGAAAGTCCGAGGGCATCGCGTCCTTGGTGACGTTCGGAAGCCCAGTCGACATCCATCGGAATCTTCCGAAGATCGAAGACACGATCGCAGGCCGGCTGTTCGAGCTCGGGCAGGACGCTCTCGAAAAGCCGTTGGACCAGCTCGAAGGTCTGCCGGGTTTTCTGACGAGCACCGGCTTCAAGCTTCTGGCAGCCCACAAAGAAGTCGGTCAGCTCGTCGACTTCATTCGTAAGCTGCACGACCGCCAAGCGCTCGAGAAACGCGAGGCGCGCCGGCGCTTCCTAGGCGGCGAAGGATTCGTGGCATGGCCCGGTCCCGCGCTCAAGAAGTTCATCGACGAGTTCGTCGTGCACAACCGGATGCTGTCAGGCGGCTTCATCGTGGACGGACGGACCGTCACCCTCGCCGACATCACCTGTCCCGTGCTGTTCTTCGTCGGCGAACGAGACACGATCGCCAACGAGTCAGCGATTCGTGCCATCCGGGGCGCCGCGCCCAACGCGAAGCTTTTCGAGGTGTCGATGCGCGCCGGCCACTTCGGCCTCGTCGTCGGCAACCAGGCGATGTCCTTCACCTGGCCGACCGTCGCGAGCTGGGTCCGGTGGCGCGAGGGTGTCGGACCCGAGCCCGCCGTGCTCCAAGCGCCACCTCTCCTGGAGGAGCCCGAGGAAGCTGGCTTCGACGAGGTCGATTTCGACCTCGAGCTCTTCTATCGAACCATCCTCGGCACCGTGGGCGCGTGGTGGGAGCGCCTAGGGCGTTCCGCGACCAACCTCGGCGAGGAGCTCGACAACCTCCGGTGGCAGGTTCCTCGACTGAGCGTGCTTCAGAAGATGCGGCCCGAAACACGGGTGAGCTTGGGGCTCGCCCTCTCGGACCAGGCGACGGCCAATCCGGAAGGCACCTTCTTTCTCTGGGAAGGTCGCGCGTTTTCCTATGCGGAGGCCGATCAACGGGTCGATCACATCGTCCGCGGTTTGATCCGTTGCGGTGTTCGGCGAGGCCAGCCGATCGCCGTGCTCATGCAGCCGCGCCCGAGCTATCTCTCCGTCACTGCTGCGCTGAGCCGTTTGGGCGCGATTCCCATTCTGCTCAGCCCGAAGCGTCCGCGCGCCACGCTCGAAGAGGCGATTCACGGCTCCGCGCCGCGTTTCCTCATCGCCGATCCGGAGAGCGCCCAGTTGGGCAAGGAGCTATTTGGCGAGGTGCTGGTCCTCGGCGGTGCACGCGAGGAGCGAGCTCTTCCGAGAGGGGTCATCGACATGGAGCTGATCGATCCGGCGACGGTCGAGCTCCCCGGCTGGTACGAACCGAACCCCGGTTGTGCTCGCGATTTGGCTCTGATCATGCTCACCGCAGGGCGCGGCAAGAAGCCACGTGCGGCCAAGATCACCAACCAGCGCTGGGCGTTTTCTGCTTACGGCGCTGCCGCGGCCTGCACGCTGTCGCCTCGCGACACCGTCTATTGCTGCCTGCCGCTTCATCACCCAGCCGGCATGTTGGTGACCGTCGGTGGAGGGTTGGTCGGTGGCTCCCGCTTGGCGCTCGCCACCGAGCTCGACCCAGCGACGTTTTGGGACGACGTTCGCCGATACGGGGTCACCGTCGTCTTTTACGCCGGCGAGATGCTTCGCGAGCTGCTTCGCACCGAACCGTCGGCCGCCGACAACGAAAACCCCGTTCGGTTGTTTGCGGGAAGCGGTTTGCGGCGCGACGTCTGGCGACAGGTCGTCGACCGCTTCGGCCCTGTCGGCATCCTCGAGTTCTATGCGGCCACGGAAGGCAACGCGGTCCTCGCCAATGCGTCGGGCGAAAAAGTAGGCGCGCTCGGCCGCCCGCTTCCCGGAAGCGCCGAGGTGGAGCTCGTCCGTTACGATTTCGACACGGAGAAGTTCAGTCGCGACGAGCAGGGTCTACTGATTCGTTGCGAGAGCGACGAGCCCGGCGTGCTGCTCGCGAGACTCGACGCAGACCATCCGCTCGCGAGCTTCACCGGAGGCGACGGAGCAGGCCAACGGTTGTTACAAGGCGTCTTCGAGGCCGATGATACCTGGTTCATCACGTGGGACGTGCTGCGCCGCGACGCCGATGGCGACTACTGGTTCGTCGATCGAGTCAGCCGCATGTTGCACACGGCAGCAGGCATCGTCGCGACCCGCTCGATCGAGGATGCACTGTACGGCTTCGAGGCTCTTCGTCACACCGTCGTGTACGGAGTCGAGGAGGACGGGGTCGATCGCGCCGTCGCAGTCGTCGTCACCAAGGGCAACCAGGGCCTCGACCTCCGGGTTTGGAACGAGTTTGCTGCCGGCCTCGACCCGAGCAAGCGTCCGGCTTGGCTCAAGCGCGTCGAGCGCATTCCCATGACGGACGGCTTTCGTCCCGACAAATCGGCCCTCGAAAGCGACCCGCTCGACGTTTGTGCGGAGCTTTTCGTCTATGACGAGACCTCCGAGCGGTACCGCGCGGTGCTGCGTGAGGACTCCCATGCGCGCCTCTAGAAGCTGCTTTCGCTGTACAAAAATCGCGCCCTCACGCCTCTCTTGCTACATACCGTCTCGATGACCGATCGAGCTTTTCTCCTGCCCTTCGCGATGATGACGGCGCTCGTCTTCGCATGCGCCAAGCCCATCAGAGATGGCAACGCCTGTTTCCAGTCATCCGAGTGCGGGGGCGGCTCAGTGTGCGCCAGGACCGCGTACGGAAACTACTGCCTCGAGCTGTGTTCCGCCGACACGGTTCGATGCGAGGACGGCGCGTCGTGCCTGCAGTCGGGGGAGCTCGGCCCCGGGCCCGATGCTGGCATTGACGCTGGCGTCGACGCCGGCACTGACGCTGACGCAGGAACCGAAGACCAGTTCTGGGTGTGTCTGCCCGGCAAGCTCGAGAGTCCAAGCTACGTGCCGCGGGACCTCGGCCAGATCTGCGACGCCAGCATCGACTGTCTGGTCCAGGTCGGCCTCATCTGCGTCTGTATTCCCGGCGCGACCTGCGAGCCAGGAAGCGAGGGTAGAAACGGCCCCACCTGCCAGAGGCTGTGCGATCCCGCAGTCAACAACCAGTGCCCACAGGTGCTCGACCTTCAACCGCAGTGCACCGATCTCGGCGACGGCCGAGGTTTTTGCGACCCGACGACCCTGCCGGTCACGTCTTCGTCCGCCTCCGCGAATTGACCGTTTACGCCGGGCGTCCGGAACACTAGACTTCCCCGGGTCATGCCCACACCCCAAGAAACAGTCGATGCCTTTCGCTCTTATCTACGCACACACCCCGAGGAGCTCGGGCGCGCCGTCCGCAGCGCTCTAGGCCTTCGCTTCGGTGTACCGATTGCAGCTCTTCGTTGGCTCGGGCAGCAGGCCGAGCGCAGCGGCAAGGTGGAGGACTTCCAGATCGAATCCGTGCCGCCCGGCATTCGCCTGTCCGGAAACGTCGACCTGATGCACACGCCGGTCCGTGCGGGTGCGATCGTTTACGTCGAGCGCGTGGTCTTCAACGACGAGGAGCTCACCGTCGCGCTCCGTCTCGAGGAAGTGGTTCTCAAGCTCAACGGCGACTCCGATACCCCGGTCGCAGCCCTGATCAAATCCGGGGCCCTCGACCTCTCGAATCCCGGCACGCTCGTCAACTTCATGCCGGGCCGGTCCCCGGTTCTTGCCGAGGCCAACGGGAGTCGCATCGTGCTCGACCTCATGCGCGACCCCAAGATCGGCAAGAACCCTCTGGTGCGTCGCGCGGTGTCGTTGCTCACCTCGTTCGTCACCCTCCACGGCGTCGAAACCGACACGAAGCATCTCGACATCGCGTTTCGCGCGCTCCCGACGGGTCTCGGCGGTGCAGCGCGCTCGGTTCGCAAGAACATCGTCTTACCGTCGATGAGCCGCTTCCTCCCGCGTGCGAGGTGAGGGTCGCGGCTAGCGCCGTCGAAGCACCAGCGCGCCTCCGATCGCTCCGTAGGATGCGGAGAGGATCAGCAGAGCGAATTTCACCACGGCGAACGCCAGGCCTAGCTGCGGAAACGGGGCGGGGGAGGAGAAGCGCATCACCTCGTGCAGCAGCACACCGTTCTCGAGCGCGTCGAATACTGCTGCACAGGTTGCGGCCCAGGCGGCGCGGAGGCTCCACACCATGTCGTCGAGACGAGAGCCCGCCCACAGGGCGAGCGATGCGAAGAACGACCCATAGATGATCAGGTAGACGAAGTCCCCGATGAGGCTCAGCTTTGCATGCCCGAGGGCGTTGCTGCTCTTCCACTCGAGAAGAATGCGAAGCGCCTGGTACGGGGTGCCTGCCAGCTCGAAGGAAATGATTCCCCAGGGTGAAGCCTCATTTTGAAGCGCAACGTCGAAGAACATCATCAGCGCCGTCGCGAACACGAGGAGCCCGCCGAGCCTGAGAGTGAGCGAGCCCAACAGGCGCGGCTCGATGGCTTGCAATGGATGAGCCATGAAGCCTCAACTATCAGGCGCGCTCTCGTCCGCCGATGGGCTCGACTCGGGCTCCGGGGCTCGAGGCGAAGGGCGCTTACGCAAGGCCTCTAGCTCCTCTTCGGCGAACTCGAGCTCGAGCTCTGCGCGGCTGCGTGCGGCCACGGCTTGGGCGACTGCTTCCTGCAGCTCCTGGGTCTTCGACGCTTCCGACTTCAACCGGACGTCGAGCACGGCGATTTCGCCCTCGAGCTCGAGGCGCCGATCCTCTTCACGTTGGAGCTTCCGCTCGGCATGCTTTGCCCGTTCTTGCTCCGCGGTGAGCTTCTCGCTGATGGCAGCGATCCTCTGCTTGCTGGCCGCGAGCTCACGCTCGCTTGCGGAGAGGTCCTGCTCGGCTTCCGAAAGATGTCGTTCCATCGTCGCCTTTTCCTGGCGGGTTTGGTCCAGCTTCTCGCGGGTCCGCGCCAAGCGGCGTTCTTCGTCCCTCAGCTGCGTCTTGAGGGAGGCGACCTTGCCGTCCGTGAGCGCGAGGCGTTTGGCGAGCTCCGTTCGTGTCAGCCGGCTCTGCTCGTACCTAAGCTCGAGCTGCTCGGCAATTTCGCGAGTGTCCTCCAAGTCACGCCTGAGGCCGGAGGCAGTGAGCGTTGCCTGCTGTGCGACCTCGCGCTGCGTCTCCGCCCGTTGATAGAAGACGGTGACCGCGGCGCCCGATGCGCCGAGCAGGGCAAGCGCGATGGGTATCGTCCACCGCAAAATCGTCTTGATTCGCTCACGCCGCTCCTCTGGAAGCGACAGCGCAGACAGCTCTTGGGCGAGCTCCTCGGCCGTAGGCCGAAGGTCTGCTTCCTTGTTCATCCAACGGTTGAAGAACGGCGTCAGGTACTTGAGCCCAGGTTCCGTCGGAGCGCCCGGCGTCCCCTTGGAACGAGACTCGATGAACGTATCGACGGCCCCTGCAGCCACGTCTTCCTGCGTTTGAGGCTCGAGCGCATTTCGGAGCGAGAGTGCCAAAGCGAAGACGTCCGCCTTGTTGGTTACCGGAGGCTTGCGCTCGACCGACGCGAACTGTGCCGCGACCTCGGGCGCGAAATAGGTCGGCGTGCCCGCCACCACCATCTCGGCCTCGGTGGCAGCGACCCCGAGGTCGAGCAGCACCGGCGTGACTTCGTCCTCCCCGAAGCCCGGAATCCGAGCGAGAAAGATGTTCTCTGGCTTCACGTCCTGGTGACGTACGCCTGCGGCATGCATCGCGGCAAGTGCGCGCGCGAGCGGCCGAAAGATCTCGAGAGCCTCTGCGCGGCTCAAGGGCTCACGCTGCAGACGCGACTCGAGCGTCTCGCCGTCGTACCAAGGCATGACGAACCAGAGCCGTTCCTCGAACCACCCATGATCCTTGAACTGCACGATGGACGGGTGAAAGACCGAAGCGATGAGTCGCAGCTCGCGAAGGGAGGTTTGCTTCGCAGACTTCGAATGCGCCGCCTGATGGAGCAGCTTCAGGGCGACTACGTGACCTGGCACCTCCGTGTCTTTGGCACGGTATACGTCGCCGAACGCCCCCAAACCCACCCGGGCCTCGATCGAGTATCGACCACCGACCACCGTCCCGTTCGGTAACGGCTCGATTCCCTCGTGCTCGGTCTCCCGCGTGCGTGGGGCGGCTTCGAGAGCGAACGCCTCGATGATCATGCGTCCGAATCGGTCTGTATCGCGGATTCCGTGCTCGAGGAGAATCACCTGTGCCTGGGCCGTCGCCGAGCTGACGCGCTCCTCGATCTCGGGTGGAGTGCTGTCGTAGACATACGCGAGCTCCTCGATGCTCAGCTCACGCGCATGGCGAAGCTCGAGAAGCTCCGAGTCTTGTGGGCCGAGGTCGAAGCGGAGCGCGTTGAGCGGGCTAGTCGAGAGATGCGCCGAGGGGAGGGCGCGCCACGGAAGCCTCTCGAGGTCCTCTTTCGTCGGAGGCGAATGCGGACGGCTTTGATGGTGCAAATAGCCGCGAGCGGCCCGGTAGAGGCGCGCGCGGACGCCGGGGGCTTGGATCAAGTCGCTGCTCTCGATCTTGGCGACGAAAGCGCGGAGCTTGGAGAGGTAGTGGTCCGCCCTGTCGGTCGAGCCGGTTCGAATCGCGAGATATTGCCGCAGGCCCTCTGCGTAGTAACGAAACGCGCGACCGTGCAACACGTCGACGATCGTTTGCGGTTGACCACGAGAAAGCGCGATCGAGGCCGCGGCCTGTGTCAGCGCAGCCCCGCCTTTGCCGGACGGCCTGAGTTGATTCAGCAGAAAAGGGACCGTACCCATGGATGCCTCTCACGAAGTGGGGAAGTGTAAGGATGAGTCACCCCAGGTGTGCGCCTCAACAAAACCGCAAGGCTAGGCCCAGCCGTACAGGATGCTCAATCCATACAGCACTGCGAGGAGACTCAGTGCGGTTACGATGTTCAGCACAAACCCGATGCGCATCATGTCTGGCAACTCGATTAACCCCGTCCCGTACGCCACGGCGTTTGGGCCGGTCGCAATCGGTAGCATGAACGCACAGCTTGCAGCAAGGCCGACTGCCAAGGCCGGTGGAAGTGGTGAGACACCGAGCTCGACGGCTGCCGCGATCGCGAGCGGGACGATCATGTTCGACGAGGCGGTGTTGGAGCAAGCCTCGGTGAAGAACACCGTGAACAAGACGAGGGCTGCGGTGAGCCCCCACAGGGTGCTGATTCCCGTCACGCTCAAGAACCACTGACTGATCGCGGCAGCCAGTCCCGTGTCGAACATCTGGGCGCCGAGAGACAGCCCGCCACCAAAGAGCAGAATCAAACCCCAATCGATGCGCACTGCGTCGTGCCAGGGCAGGACCGGCGTCTTTTCGTCTTCGTCCAGCAACACGAACAGCGGAGCTGCCGCGAGGATCGCGACGGCACCGATCGGAAGAGCACTCACGACCGCGTCGGCATGGGGCGCTCCAACTGCTTTCAAGATGCCGGGCACCGTCCATCCGAGAACCGCCAATCCGAAACAAGCTGCCGTCACTCGCTCGCCGCGAGACCAGGGCGTCGAGACGAGGCTGACGCTCGTTTCCACGGGCGGCGGCGGCGCCAGCCACTGGAGAACGAAACCGATGAGGACGACGAGGACGAGGGCGGCAGGCAGACCGATGCCCATCCACTGCACGAAGTCGAACCGCGTGTTCGTCTGCTCTTGCAGGAACCGGACGGTGATGAAGTTCGGCGGGCTTCCGATCAGGGTGCCCATGCCCCCCACGGAAGCCGCATAGGCGATTGCCAGCACGCTACCAGAATTGACCTCGTCCTCCCCGGGTTCATCGGGAAAGGTGCCGAGAAGGATCGGGATGAGGATGGCAGCCGTGGCGGTGTTGCTGATCCACATCGAAAGCATCACCGCCGTCATCATGAATGCCATCCGCATTCGCACGGGAGAGCCTCGCACCACTCGAAGCTGCATGAGTCCGCGTGCGATCCGCCGATCGAGGCCGTGCCGCATCATCGCCCTCGCAATGAAGAAACCACCGATGAAGAGAAAGATCAGCGGATCGGCATACGGTGCAAACGCGGCGCGGCTGTTGGTGATGCCGACGACGATCATCGCTGGCCCGATGAGAAGGGCCGTGACGGAAATCGGCACGACCTCCGTGATCCAAGCGACGATCACCGCGGCAAACACGGCGGCAAGCCGCTGAGCGCGTGGGTCGAGGCCGAGCGGCGCAAACCAGGCGGCGAGGAACATCGCCGGCGTGAGGACCAGACCAACCCTGCGTCGCCCGAAACCGCTCATCTTGGCGCCATCTAGCACGCCAAACCGAGGATGCGTCCAGCCTCTCCGCTCGAAACTTGCGCCGCCTTCCGTTCCGTCCCAAGGTGATAAGTCGTGGCTTCCGTGCGCCTGGGGTTATTTACGATTCTGGGATGTGTAGCGTTATCCGCCTGCACGCCCAAACAGGATCCTGTGACCGCTCCGATCGAGCGGGGGGCGAAACCTGCGCCCACGTCTCCTGGATCGGGCGACACGGCCGCCTTGGAGCTCACCCAGCCGGTGGTGCTTTGGAAGGACGGCAAGCCGCAGGGCGAGGTCGACGGTGCCCGGTCAGACGAGGAGAGACACGTTCTGCTCGACCTCGGTGACGACTGGACCCCTTACATCCTGACGGAGTCCTCGGAGCCAGACGAGGAGCCCAAACCAAACGAGTATCGAACGACCTACTTGGCGCTCGCACGCGGCCAGTTTCCAAAGGATCGACACGGTTACCGGGCCGAGAAAGATCAGTATCTCGAGCTCTTCGGCATCCTGCCGACGCTGACGCTTCTGAGGGAGCGCTTTCGTGAGGTGCGCGGGCTCGAATGCGCGGAAATGCTCGATCTCACGCCGCTGAGGGAGTTCGATGGCTTCCTCGCCTACGAAGCCGGACGCAGGCCCGCGCGCCGGCTCGCTCGTTATCAGCTTCTGCAACCACAGATGGCTGCGCTGGTGAACAAGGCCGGAGTGGAGTCGCTCGATCAGGTTACCCGTGCGCAGGTCGCCGACGACGAGGAGTGGGAGAAGGTCGAGGAGTACTTGGTGCTCGAGCCCGAGATCGAGGCGATCGCGGCTGCGCAGGCGCGGCTCAAGTGCGAGGGTTTCTTCGAGGGTCGCGGCCAGTACACGCCGGGTCTCTTCGATTGGCGAACCCACGAAGCCTTGGCCGACTTCGAGAAGCGGCATCGTGTCTACGGCTGGGGCTTCCTCGGCAATGATACCTTGGACGTGCTTCGAAAGACGCCGCAGGAGACGGAACAGGAAGCCGTCATTCGCGTGCTGACCGAGAGGGCGATGCACGCGGCCGAGGTCATCGAAGACGGCAGCACGTCGAGCTTGCCGAACGGCGAGCCGCGGACCTACCAGACCACGGATGGTCGGCGACTGCAGGTTCCAAATTTCGAAGCGGAGCTTCGGGAGCGCGTGACGACCGCCTTTGGACTCCAAACGCCAGAGTCCACCTTTGCTTGGCTCGAGTCTCTCGGCGAGATTCCCCCGACCGAGCGCGTCGCGATACCAGGGGTCGATCTGCCGCCTTACTACAGCGATGACATGGATCTCAGCGTCAGCATCGACCGGGGCGATGTTTGGTACGAGTTTCCGTACGACGAGGAAGGCAAGGCGCGCGCGCAGCCGGTCGGACGCCGGCCGCGACTCACGATCTTCGTGCAGTACAACGATCAGAAGATCCCGCTCGCCCGGTTCGGAACGACGGTTGGCGGTTGGCGCACGGAGTTCATCGACGGTACGGTCATGTGGAAGTACAAGGAGTCGCCCGTGGGCAAGCGGGTTTGGAGCCGAATCACGGCCGCGCCGATTTGGGTGCCGCCGGAGAGCACTCCTCCCCGGGTCATGCTCGCGCAAAAGCGCAACAAGACCTTCCAGGTCGACTATCACACGACAGGTCCGAGCTATGCGTCGGCCTACGGGTTGGTCGCCGCGTACCACCGCAAGTACTACCGCTCTCCAGACGGGACGCTCCAGATCGGCGGCGACGAAGGAATTCGGACCCACGGCTCGGTCGACTACATGAGCATCATGCGTCGCCACTCGCATGGGTGCCACCGCCTGCACAACCACATCGCGGTGCGGCTGATGTCGTTCGTCCTCGCCCATCGTCCGCACACCCGTGAAGGCCAGGAGCCCATGGTCTACCGCAGGGAGTTCGAGTACGAAGACCAGGTCTACGTCATGGAATTCGACAAGGGCGGCTACGACTTCGCGCTGAACGAGCCGATTTTCGTCGAGGTGTTGCCGGGTAGAGTTCGCGGCCAAGCCAAGGCCCCGATCGAGCTCGCGCTGCCGCGCTACGATCGGGAGGTCGGAGCGTACGTGATGCCGGACGGCGCGTGGGTCAGCGTCGATCGTTTTGGCAATCTCACTCCGCGGATCAAGCCCTTTGATTTCGACGCGCCCCTCGATGCGCCCGAGCTTGCTTCCGATTTCATGACGACGACGGCGGACGCGACACCAACCACGACGGAACCTGGCATGCCAGCCACGCCCCCGGCGTCGATTCCGCTGAACACGACCGTGGTGCCCGTGGCACCTGCTCCATGAAGCGATTTCCGTAACTCCGCCCAACTGTTGAAGAGTTGGGCAAAAAGCGGTCCGCTTGTGGACGAAAAATCGCGTTTTCCACAGCCGAATTCCGTTGATCTCCTCCCGGCGATAGGAGACAAAAGAAGTCGGAAGATCGCGAAGGCGAGTTCGGCCGTTCTTTGAATCACCTATTTGACAGCGGCAACGAAAGTTGTCGTTTCTCACTCTCACGAGACGAGAGGCGTGGCCGAAAGGTCGCGCAGTCGGGTGCGAAGAGCGCCGGATGTGTCCGTGGGTCGTGAGCATTGCAGAAGCCGTTGCTCTAATGCGTGGGTCCGAGTCGAGCGAAAGCTCCGACGGAGGCCGTCGACGCGAAGAGCGTCGGTGGAAGGCGCGCCAGAATCGGGACGCCGCTTTGTTTCACCACGAGGCGGCAGGAAGATTCTAGACGGGCCGTTGGAGGCACCTGGCACTAGGGCTGACCGACGACCGTGACGGCGCGTCAGAGGCTCGGAGCTCATCCGTTTCGGCGGAGCGAGCGCCCGCCAAAGCGAGCACGACGGGGTGACACCGTCGGCTCACCGTCGGCAAGCCGGTTCGGAACCGGTAGGCGGTAATCTCACGGGGTTCGGGTGCCCATCTTTGAAAACTAAACTCTGGATTGCACGCGTCGGCCTGAGCATGCTGCGCGACACCGTTGCCCACGGAGCGAGAGCTCCGGCAGCGGCGGGCAGTGCTGCATGAGACATCGGATCTACAAAAAGCGCATCCCATGACCCGCCCTTGGCGAGCCGAAAACCAAGGGTTCAGGCACGGCGAGAGTCGTCGCGGAGTCCAATCACGACAGTTTGCTAAACCCAAACCGTCGCTGGGGCTCTGTCCGAAGGAAGAGCATGGGGCAACCTATGCGGACCTACGGTAGCTCGAGATTTTCGAGTCGAGAGTTACGACGTCAGCGCACGGGACGTGTCGGTCAACGCTCCTCCAGCGAGTCCAATAGCTCGCGCGGGGGGTTAGCAGGCTTCCCGACGGGGAATGCATCGCGCCGGGACGTGTCGCGCAAAGCCGGCGAGGCTGAATAAGCCCGCCATCGAGCCTCGAGCTCGAAATCCAGACAAAGCTGGTCGTAGTGTGCGCGACGTATTCACGCACACACAGCCAAGCGGACGAGCCTGGCTCGTCGCGAGGTGAGCGAGCTTCCAAAAGGGGCGATCCGTGCCGGATCGTCCCTTTCTTATGTAAGCTGCTGAAATCTAGGTGAGTTTTCGGATGGTGCCTCAGCCCGGTGCCGTCAGGGTGCCGTGGGGAGGTGAGGAGGGTTCGAGGTCGGCCACAATTCGGAGCTGTGCGCGCTTTCCAAGGTGCGCATACTGCTCCGTGCTCTTGAGCGATCTGTGCCCGAGCTGCGCCTGGATCGCCTTCATAGAGTGCCCTCCGGTGGCCGCCTGACTGGCTACGGAGTGACGCCCGATCCTGTGGTGTCCGAGTTCGCGAAGCCCTAGAGCGCGCTGCACGAGGTGCATCGGGCGCGCGTGGGAGTGGATCTTCTTGGGAAAGCACCCGTCCTTGCTGAACAGGAACTCGGGCCCTGCGAATCCGCTCTTGATGTGCCAGCGAATCGCGTCGACCACGTCCTGCGTGAGCGACAGTGTCAGCACACGATTGTTCTTGCGTGGCCCCAGTGCCGCAGGCCGATCCTTGTGGCCACGTTGCACAGCGCGATCCACCACCAACATAGGCGGTACATCGCGAATTCGATCCCTTGAGATCGCGTAGACCTCCCCGGCGCGCAGCCCGAGGCGTGTCGTGACGTAGAAGAACGTGTACCATTGCGGGAACCTCTCGAACATGCCGTCTAGGAACCTGTCGCGCTCCTGTTCGGTGTACCATTCGGGGTTCTGTTCGGGGGCACTTTCCATCGGTACGTAAGGCACTGATGGCAGGTGTCCCCTTTTCCACATGAAGCGGAGCACAGCGCGCACCACTTTCGTGCGGTTGTTGATCGACTCCGGACCGAGGTGATCCGGTAGACTCTGTTTGAGCTCGTCGATCGCAGAGGTATCCACCTGCTCGATGTACAGGTGGCCGAGGCGCGGCTCGATCTGACTCCAGAATCGCTTTCTGTGATCGATCGTGCCGGGCCTCATGGTCGTCGCGGACATGTACATCTCGTACGCGTCCGATAGGAGGAAGCGCTTGCGCCCCATCAAGAGTTCTTCGCGCTTCTGTCGTTCTGCCGCGCACGCCTCGGCCTTGGTGCGGAACCCGGCATGCCTGTGCCTGCCGTGCCCATCCAAGGTGAAGTCGTACATCCATGATTTATCTCGTTGTCTAACGGTCATGCAGTCGTTTCCTTTCTGCACGAAACTTCCGCATCGCCATGTTCGGATCCGTCAGATAGAGGTCTAACATATCCCGGCGGAAACGACGTACGCGCGGTCGGCCATAGACTGGAATTTGGCCTGAGCAGACGAGGTTGCGGAGGTGTCCGACCGACCAACCGGCGTAGGAAGCCGCTTGGCTGTACGTGAGCCACATTGCCGCCCGTTCGGCGTGGTGTGTTGCGCGCCGTGGGGTCGGGCCGTCTGAAGGCTCATGAACGCATCGCCTTTCTCCCGCCGATGCGTCTGGTGAACAGAATCCATGAGAACCTTCTCGCTGGAATCGATCGTGATCCGTGGTAACCAATCTCCCTCGCTCCTGGGACTGTGCTCGTCGCAGCGCGTCGATCCGGCCATCTCTGTTATCGGTTTTGCCCCCGAAAAAGTTGCCCGCGCTCGCGGTGCGGACAGCTCCGCAGAAGGCGCAACGCCTTGGATTCACATGGAAATCGCGCATACAAAAAAACTTTCTACGAAAGCCTAGCGAAGCCTGCCGGAGCCTTGGCGAGCCACTTGGATGGGCGAACCGCCGGGTCAGTCTGGCGCGTGTTGTCGCTCATTGTGCATAGGGAGTACACAGCCTGTCGCTGGCGCGACGTTTGTTGGCGCCTCACGTCGCTCGCTGTCGTTTGCGACAGCGAGCGTCCCGGCTGTGACTCTCAGTGCCAGCCAGTGACAGGAAGTGACAACGGTGGTCAGAATGTGACTCAACTCGTGCGGGCAAGGTGGAGTTTTGTTTAACAAAACTGCAAGCGCTGCGCGCGACGTCTTCGACGTTCGCCGCGCTGCACTTGATCAGCGTGCTCAACGCCTTCGGCTTATTCGCACGCGCGAAGCGAGATCGTCCCTCGACAAGCGTCGAGTGCGGCTTACTATCTATCGGTGCGGGGGCTTCGACATTTCATCGGGGTGCGCGTAGGCGATGAGCACGTTGCCCATCTCCGCGCCTTTGCCGAAGCGTCTGGATTCACGCACGGAGAGATCGTCCGACGTCTACTTCTGAGCGCGGAGATCCCCAGCGCGCGGGCTCGGCAAGAGGTTCAAGATCTTCTGAGGATCCAGCGGGAGCAGAACCGGCTCGGGGGTTTGCTCAAGAAGGCGTTGACCGAGCGAGAGGAGAAAGCCTCACTTCGCCACACCCTCGTCGAGGTCGAACGCAACGCGGCCGAGCTCAGGCGCGTCCTCGCGCATCTTGTGAACTCCCGATGATCGTCACGCCGAAACAGCCCAGGGACGAGAGAACGGTCTCCCGACTCGCAAAGCTCGTTCCGTACATGCTGCGAGGAAAGGGCGAGGAGCGATGCACCTGGTACATGGCGGGAAACCTCGAGGGCCTCGATCGGCGCGAGGACGCCGAGCTTGCGGTCGACGTCATGGAACTGCTCCAAAAAGGCAACGTGAGGGCCAAGGGAAACAAGACCTATCACCTCGTCATTTCCTTTCACCCCGATGACCGACGCCTGAACCCTGTGGAGCTCGAGGACGTCGTTCGCCGGGCTGTCCGGGCGGCGGGGCTCGGGGAACACCAATACATCGCGGTTCGCCATAGTGAGCAGGAGCACGAGCACATCCACGTGGCGGTCAACAAGATTCATCCGGAGACGCTGAAGATCCACCATCCGTACCAAGCCATCCGCGCGTTTCAGGCCCTTGCGAGCGCGCTCGAAAAGGAGCTTGGCCTTCGCAGGGTGGACCGGACGATGGGCCGTTCTCAGAGTCATCAAGCCCGGGGCTTCGAGGCACACCGGGGCATCGAGAGTTTTGCCCGTTGGGCACGGAGGACCATCGGTGAAACCAAGGCGCTTGACCGCATTGGGTCGTGGGAGGCGCTCCATGAGGAGCTGACGGTGTTCGGGGTCCGTTTGGTTCCACGTGGCAACGGGCTGGCGATCGTGGATGCGACGCGGACGAATCTCGAGTGCAAGGCCTCGACGTTGGGACGCGGGTGGTCCAAGCAACGGCTCTGCGAGCGATACGGCGACTTCGTACCCGGCGCTGGCTCTGCCGAGATTGCACGCGCGCAAGTGCAGACCTACGAGGAACGGCCGCTTGGACGCGCGCTCGATGACGGGCTTTGGCACGAGTACCAGGACGCGCTCGGCGCCGCACGGACTCATCGCACTGAGCTCCGCCGGGCGATGGCCTCCAGGATCGAGGCTGCTCGCTCCGCGCATGGGCAGCGGTTCAAGTGGAGGTATCACGCGATTGCCGCGATGCCCATCGCCGGGCGGGACAAGCGCAGCTTGTACAGGAGGCTTTCGTTCGAGAGAAAGTGTGCCGAGCGCGGGCTGAGGGCGACCATCAAGGGGTGGCGGGCGGTAACGGTCGACACACACCCGGGGTCTTGGAAGCAATTTTTGGCCGCACGGGCCGCCCGCGGAGATCGCAGGGCACTACGACGCCTCAACCGGCAGTTTCCGGGGCCGGCCATCAAGAGCCGTGAAGAGCGACTTCGAACTCTGCCTGGTCGCAGTCGGCGGACGAGTAGGGGGAGCATCCTTCACAACCTCGGAGGCGGCGTGCGGCTCCGAGAGTCCCCAGGATCGATCGAGCTCGTTGGCGATCCCAGCGAGGCTGCGCTCGAACAGTTGGTGAGGGTTGCCAAGCAACGGTTCGGAATGATGGGCATTACGCTGCTCGGACCGAGGGATGTCCACGAGCGGTTGATCAAGATGGTAGCCGAGCAAGGCCTGGAGATCGCCGAACAGCGTGAGCGCTGAGAAGTGCTCCGCCCTCCCTCGGGTGCTCTCGAGTCCTCCGGCAACGCGGTTCCTATGAAAGGACCTGTCAAGTCCTGATCGTTTGCGGTCCGGTATCCGGCCTTTGTCAGCGACAGGGGATTCAACCCTGTCGGTATACGTCATCAAAGCCAGCTACCGGCGGAAGTCCATTGGTCAGCGGCATCATTGATATCTGCCCCACATTGCCATCCCTTATGAGATCGCGCGAGACGTGACAGAGGTTGCGCGCCCTTTGAAGGATCCATTCGCACAGTGGTCGAATTGGACGGTTCAGTTTGCAAGCGGCCCAAAACGCTTGGCCGCTGAGTGCAGATTATTCGTCTTGGCGAACGGAATGCAGAATACAAATCTTCGTGCTCACCGTGGTGCCCTTTCGATCAGGCGCGAATCGACTTGAGGCGCCGCGTCGCCGTTGAATGTTCCATCACGGGAGGCGAGGCAGCTTTCGCTGCTCGTTGCTTCAGTCAGTAGTGCCAACGCTCGATGAGCGCTCCTTTTGCAGAGCGATGGTGTGGATAACGCTCGCAGCTCGCGCACACTTTGCGCTGCGCAATGAAGGGTTTGTTGGAACTCCTGTGGCGTGATGCGAGATGGCACGCGCTTTGCTCGAAGAACAGGACGAGCTTGGCGTGCCGTGGCAGCGTGCGGCAAGCGGGTCGGAGGACAGAATGACAGATCAGAAAGGCCGTCTCTGGCTTTTGGCGATAGTGATGGGAATCGGTGCCTGCGACGGCACAGCGATCTTCATTCCGGAAGACAATACCCGTGTTTACTTATCGTCTGGGAGTTCTGCCCCATACTATGTGCACGTTTTGCTTGACGAGACCGAGCATGCCTGGGCTTTAGATCCGAACAACGACGTGGGCGACGTTTTCCTTTTGGAATCCTATGACGATTCATACGGGGGGTGGAAGCCCGCTCCGGTGCCGCCGCCGCAGTACACGGGCTCGCCTGTATATCTTCCGACGGGCACGAGCTACTGGTGGAGGTTCAGTATCGACCTGTATGCCCTCGGGATCTATGCTGAGCCCGGAACCTGGGGGGGCTCGTTCATGTTTCGGGTGTTTTTCAAGAACGCCACGGATGCATGGCAGCCGATACCGGGCCTGACTGTTGCCTGGCAAGAGTGCCTTCGAATGCTGGAGGCCGGAGAAACGAGCTGCCCATACACGTATGAGGTTCGGCTGCGCTCGCAGTACTACGTTCCGAACATCACGCTCGGAAAAACGGACTGCGCGTATGGAGCCCCCGACTGTTCACGTTGTGTCCCGCACATTGAGTATCAGGCAGCTCGAATCTTCTCTAGTGGTGCGTACTATGCTCTGCCAGGTTTTGTCGAGTTCACGTTCGGCAGTCCCAACGCTGGCGCACACAACCAGGGAATTGCCCGGTTTGCCGACGTCGTGGTTGGTGGTCAGCGGTATACGCGTGTGGCGTCAAGCTACAACAATTCCAAAGGCTTCTCGTTCAGCACTTTCGAAACTTTCACTGAAGAGGATTCTTGGCTCGCCAACACAGAACAGGCCCGACTCGATATTCGTCAGGAACTGAACCACCCCGGAGGGATGCAGGCGCACGGCGATCTCGTAGTCATCGCAATGGAACACTCGGGCAGCAGCGGTGGATTTCCGCCGGCTCAGGTGCGTTTCGTGCGGGTGACCGGCGATCCTACCAATCCACTGCTGGAAGAGGTCAACAGACTCGCCCTTGATGGGAGCCAAGGCGAGTTGTGGCAAGCAAACCAAAGCTCCGCCGCCACTGCAGGGTTCGTAACACTCAAGAGCGGCTACTTCCTACTCGCAGTCGCGGGTAGTGGTCATGGGAAGCAGGGCGTTTGGTTCTACGAGAGTTCGGATACGTGGATCAACGAGTACACGACATGGAACTACGTGGATACCTGGGACCCTCCGTGCACGGGTTGGGGCAAGCCGGAGCATTGTTGGGGAGGCGCCGGGGGGGGTATCATCTTGTTGACTGGCTGCGACGGCGCCGTTTACCTACTTGGGCTCCAGGGAACCCAGGGGGCCGGAAAAGACTACAGCGAGATCCAACTCTGGAAGCTCGCGCAGGACCAGGACGGCAATATCGATCCTGAATTCATCGTTGAACGTAGGAAGAGCCACGGGCGTTTTTCAGCCAAAGACGCGAGCTTTCGCTGGGCTGGCAGTGCGCATGTGACGAGTGACGGCTTTCTTACACTCGCCGCCATGATACGTAAGGAAAGGGCTGCGGGCGCATCGCTTAACCGGATCCACACCTACGTTCCGTTCTCCACGTGCCAGATCCCAACCAGCAATCCCGATGTCTGTGGAATCGAAATACCGCTCAATGGCGGTGACTATCCCTTCGCCGACACTGCTAGTTATTTGGCCGAAGATGATCCAGTCTATGATGAGGCCATGATGGACTGGACGTACAGTGAAGAAGATGAGTATGACGCTGAGGTGGCCGTGCCGGGGAATGTGAACTAGCCATGCCTTTTTTCGGGTGGCAGAAATCTTGTGTTGTTCTAGTCGCTGTTGCCGTCGTCTGTTGTACAAACGTTAGGCTGGTTGCAGCCGACAACGGCCTAGCGGAATCTCAGTTGATTCTGCAGGGGCCGGAAGACAAGATTCGCCGGCTGCGCATAGCAGGCTGGGTATTCGTGGGAATGGGCGCCGCTACCCCAGTGATCGTCTGGTCAACCGTGACGAAACAAGGGAGAGGGGACGATGATTCCGTGGTGGGGATTGCAAGAGGAACCTCCTTTCTTATGGGTGCGTTGTTTGCGGGCGCCGTCGGGGGAAGCATGCTCGGTCGCGCAAGAAGACTTGACAAGAAGAGCAGTCAAGCAAACAGAGTCGATATAGGGGTTGGATTGGGCACTGTGACCTTTTCAGGAGATTTCTGAGGCCCAGCGAGATCGCGAATAGTTCGTTCCGATGGCCCCTTGACGTGAGATCGGTTTTTCGGTCCATGCGATACTGGAGTTTCCAGCCCCCTGGAGGCTCCCATGAAGCGCAAGCGATACACCGAATCCCAAATCATCGGCATCTTGAAGGAAGCGGAGCAAGGCGAGCCGGTCACCGACCTGTGCCGCAAGCACGGCATGGCCAATGCGACGTTCTACGCGTGGCGGCGTAAGTACGCCGGGATGGATGTCGCCGAAGCGAGGCGGCTCAAGCAGCTCGAGGATGAAATCGGCGCCTCAAGAAGCTCGTGGCGGACCAAGCGCTCGACATCGATATGTTGAAGGCCGTCGACGCAAGAAATGGTGAGACCCGGCGCGCGCAAGCGTGCGGTGCACTGGGTCGTTCGGAAGTTTGGCGTCAGCGAGCTCCGCGTCTGTCGTCTGTTCGGGCTTCGCCGTTCGACGAAACGCTACGTCTCGCAGCGCACGGAGCCCCCGGAGCTCCGTCCGGCGCTTCGCGAGGCGGCGTGCGCGCATCCTCGCTACGGGTATCGGCGCGTGCACTGACTGCTCGAGCGCCAAGGCTTTGCGGTCGGGCAGCGACGGGTCCGGCGCATCTACCGCGCAGAAGGCCTCGCGGCCCGGCGTCGCAAGCGCAAACGCTTCAAGCGCATCGTCCGCGAGCCCGCGACGCTTCCCGGTCGACCGAACGAGCGATGGAGCATGGACTTCGTGCACGACCAATTCGAAAGCGGCCGCTGCTACCGTGTCTTCGCCGCGGTCGACGATTTCACCCGCGAGTCGGTCGCGATGGAGGCGGCGAGCTCGTTGCCCGCGGCCAAAGTCACCGAAGTGCTCGACCGGGCCATCGCTCGACGTGGTCAGCCACGGCGCATCGTGTGCGACAACGGAAGCGAGTTCACGAGCCTTTGGTTCATGCAGTGGGCCGCAAGGCACGGCATCGACGTGCAGTTCATTCAACCGGGCAAGCCTACGCAGAACGCATTCGCCGAGAGCTTCGACGGTCGCTTTCGCGACGAGTGCCTGAACACGCACTGGTTCAGGACGCTGCCGCAGGCGCGGCACATCATCGCCGACTGGCAGAGGCACTACAACGCCGAGCGACCTCATGGCGCCCTCGGCAAGCAAACCCCCGAAGAGTTTCGATTGACTTACCTAGCCGAATGAACGCAATCTCAAACCCGAAGCTCCAGCGCAGCAACCGGATCGGAATTCGATCTCACGTCACCGGAGCCAACAACAACATCGAGACCTACTACCCGCAACTCTTTCTGGTCCCCAAGTCTGAACAGCCAGCGATTCCAGAGACGTATTCCGACGAACGGCAGGCAGACGAGTCGTGCGATGCGGCGCTGCTGCCAAGTGACTGGACTCAGGAAATTGAAGACGCTTATGACGCAGAAGGATAAGATCATCAGAATTCCTAGAATCATCTGCACAATTGTGGTTGCAGCGCTGATTCCTTTGCAAACGCGGCATGCGAGCGCCGATGACGGGCGTCGCGCTAAGCGCCTTCGCATAGCGGGATGGACCACAACGGCAGTGGGTGTGGCGGCATTTACCGGTGGACTCGCATACGCCCTGGCCAGCAGGTGTGACGAGTACCAGCCTGGTTGTGACGGCGACGAGGCGTTCGCGAAGTCGCTAAAGGGAGACTTTGTCCTAATTGCTGGGATCGTGACGGCGACCGCGGCAGGAATGCCGATGTTGCTTCGAGTACGCAAGCTCTCGCGCCGGACGACCGACGGGCGAGAGGTAGCCTTCGTCCTGGGCTTGACCGGGATTGCGATCACAGGGAGCTTCTGATCCGGGCAAAGCGCGACGCGCCGACGTTGGAGGGGACGTCAACTAGTCCGGTTGGCTGTCGTTCCCCAAGTAGGAGCTCCGGTGACCGTGGTGCTCCCAGAACGCCGCCGGTAGTTGCGCGCCTCGGTGCCGTGAGGGTGCCGTGGCGCTCTTGGATCATGTGAGATCGAGTGACGTGACGTGAACATGGCGACGCGTGTACTCGTGCATGATCCTTAGCGAAGTATTGTTCTTGTTGACGTTTTGCGAGACCGCGAAACGGACCATTGGCGTCCGTGCCGGGTCGCCCCTTTCTTAATTGGGCGCTGGGGATTGGGTCGTGATTTTGCGTGGTTGCAGCACACGCAGCTTCTAAGGTCTTGCGCTCGTCGACCTGACGTTGGCGTGAGGCGGGGTGGCGGGCTGGAGCGCCTCCACCATTCGAAGCTACGCCCGCTGCCCGAGGTGAGCGTACTGATGCGTGCTCTAGGCTGATCGGTGCCCGAGCTGCGCCTGAATCGCCTTGATGGAGTGACTCCCGGTCGCGGCCTGGCTGGCCACCGAGTGGCGGCCGACCTGGTGGTGACCGATCTCCCGGAGGCCGAGGGCTCGAGCTTCAGGGCCTCGTGTCGAGCTTACGAGGGCAGAAGCCGGACACTTCCTCGCCAACCCTTCCCCAAGTTTGAATCCGTCACAGTAGTCTCGAGCTGTTCTTGTGGCCGGACCATTTTGGCAGGTCGTCGTCCATTTCCATCACGCGCACCCCGTAAAAGATGTGACAGGTCGGCTTGAATGTGTCCGGAACCTGTGGCGGTGCGCCGAAGTCGAATAGGGTTGGGAAGGCGAGCCACATCTTCCGTCCCTCGTCGGCGATTAACGTGTCGCATCCTGCGCAGGAGACCTTGCAGGGGAGGGTTCTCTCGTGGCGGTCGAGCGCGCTGTTGTAGAAGCGCAAGTGCTCGATCCCGCTGGTGAGCCTAACATCGCGCTTATGGAAAATCGCCGCCCACTGCATGGGCGCACCGTGCAACACCTGGCAGGCGCGGCAATGACAGATCTTGGCATCGACAGGGTCGGCGCGGACTTCATACCGCACCGCATTGCAATGGCAGTGCGCACGATACTTGACGACGAAGCTCTCGTCGTCGCGCGACCCGTACTCTGGGCCGAATTCCATGCACGAACCCTAGCAGACTCGAGATCAACGAAACGACCCGGGTTAACCCGGGTTGGCGTTGCGCCAGGACTCGCCGCCGGCCGCCAGACGACGGTCCTCGCCGGGAGGAGTTGACACTCGACGACTGCCAATTGATGCTCGCCGCGCATGTCCGCGCGACAATTCCTGCACGATGCGTTTCACGAGCCGCGCACCGATGCCTATCGCGCCGTCGAGTCGGTGGTCTGGACCCTGGTTCTCGCGTCGATCGCGGTGCTGATCGCCGAGCCCTTCTTTCCCGATGGGTCGCGCGGCGATCGAGTCCTTCGAGGCATCGACCGTGTCATCCTCTGGCTCTTCGCCATCGAGGTGACCCTACGGATCCTCACCTATCGGCCGCCCGAGCTCGAAGTGTTCAATAAGGCCCCCTTGGCAAGACTTCGAACCGAGATCTTTTCTCGAATCCGGTTCGCTCTGACGCCGATGATGCTCATCGACATCGTCACGGTGCTGGCCTTGGTGCCAGCCCTTCGCGGTCTGCGGGTCCTTCGTCTTCTTCGGCTACTGCGAACGAGGCGACTCTTCAAGTACGCCAACCCGTTCCAGGGGCTGATGCACGCCTTCGAAGAGGACCGGCTGTTGTTTGCCTTCACGTTTTCCGTGCTCGGCGCGGAGACGATTCTCGGTGGAATCAGTCTTTTCTTGGTCGAGCGGTACTCGAATCCGGAAATCAAATCCGTTGGGGATGGTCTTTGGTGGGCGCTAGTGACCATCACGACGGTCGGCTTTGGCGACATCACCCCGGCCACCACCGTCGGGCGCTTCATCGGAGGCGTCATGATGGTCGGGGGGCTCTTCACCCTCGCCCTTTTTGCGGGTGTCATCGGCCATAGCTTGTTACATGCGGTCCTCAGCATCCGAGAGGAGCAATTTCGAATGAGCGGTTACGTCAATCACATCGTGGTGTGCGGTTACGAAATCGGTAGTGGCATGTTGCTCGACGTGCTGAGTACCGAGATCGATTTCGAGGAGCAGCGGGTTGTCCTGTTCGGCCCATACGAGAGACCCCACGAGTTGGCGCCGGAATTCATGTGGGTGCGGGGCGACCCGACCAAAGAGAGCGAGCTCGACAAGGCGCGCATCACGCACGCGTCTACCGTCATCGTAACCGGCTCGAGGCGGGTGAAACCTCAACAAGCCGATGCCACGACGATTCTCACGGTGTTCACGATCCGCTCCGCGTTGATGAAAAGTCCCATGGTCCAGGAGCGGAAGAAGCCGGTCCGGATCATTGCGGAGGTCTTGGATTCCGAGAACGTCCAACACGCACGAGCCGCTGGAAGCGACGAGGTCATCGAAACGCGCCGGGTGGGCTACTCGCTCTTGGCGCATACGGTCGTCTATCCAGGTGTCGCGGATGCCACCAGTCGCATGGTCTTCGGCGGAAACCAGAACCTCTATGTCGGCCGGCTTCCCGAGGGTGTGGAGCTTCCAGTGACGTTCGACAGCCTGAGCCGACAAATTCGCGCGTCCACCGGTTGTCTCGTCATTGGGCTTCGAGATCCGAAGACCGGCGTGGATCAGGTCAATCCAGGCGGGGAGGAGCTGGTGACACAGAACCTGGAGCTTCTTTACCTTTCTCCTTCGCCGACTCTCGAGAGCCCATGACCCTCGTCACGACCCAACTCGACCCGAAACCTGGGTCGGGTCGTCGGTCGTCCGGTTGTTGGGTGGCTAGACGCCCGTGGCGGCATGCAGCTGGACGACGTCACCACGACGAATGACCCCGGTCTGAACGACGCTGGCGGTCCATCCGCCGTGGCCGAGCATGGCTGTGAAGCCGCCGCGTCCCAACGTCTCTTCCATGCGGGCGCATGGATGACAGCGGCCCGTGAACAGGAGCCGGGTCTCGCCGACTTCCAAGACAGCGCCGCGGGCGACTTCAAGATTGAAACCATGAACCGCCAAGTTTCTCCGCGTTTGGCGGAACTCGATAGGGCGACCCAGCAGGGTTTCGAGGACGGAAAGGTGCTCGTGCTGAAACAAGGTGACCGCGCGAACGCTCGACCGACGATGGTCCGCGTCGGAGCGGAGATCCCAAGCTTCGACCTCCACGGTGGGCGCAAGACGGCGGGGCCGGACTTGGATGATTTCCACGTATCCACGCGGCATCGTTTCCTCGGCGCGGATACGTGCCAAGCGAGGGAGGCGTTGACTACTCTGCGCCATATCCTGCAACCCGATCCGAGTGGCCGCTCCCTGCGCGCCCGCGCCCCGCACCCGGGGCTAGCTAAGACTTCAGGTGCTCGGCCCTGAGGGTTCGTCCTCCCCACCCGGGCAGTAGGTGCTCGGCCCGGAGGGTTCGTCCCCCTCACCCGGGCAGTATGCGGATACCTCAGCGCTTCCGACAGCCGCGAATGCGAAGACAGCGACGAGAGCGAGGGCGCGAATCAATGTCTGTATGAGCATCCAGAAAAGCTAGAGCCCTCTCTCGAGGTCCACAAGCCCTGGTGGTCCCGGATGGTTCGTCTAGTCGGCCTAAAGCGCCTGGATAGGGGGCAAACGGAGGGTTGTCGCGCCTATGCCGCGGCTGTGTTGACGTGGTCGCAGGCGGCGACGAGCTTGGCGACGAAATTGGTTTTCTTGCTTGCGCACGCCAAGTGGTTGCCGTCGACCTCGAATTGCTTGACGCCCGGGATCGCGGCAGCAAGGGCGTATTGGCGGCGGGTCGGTACGATTTCGTCTCGCGTCATCACCAGGACTGCAGTGGGCACCGCGATGCTCGAAGCCCAGTTGCGAGACGAGAAGCGGAGGACGGCGCGCGTCGCTTGCGCGAGCGTAGCCGGGTCGGAGCCCGACATCTCCCTGCGAACGTAGTCTTTGACCGCCGGATTGCGGATGTCTCGGACCATGCCTTCGATGATCTGGCCGAGCACGAGCTTGGGCGCCACGCGTGCGCCGACCACTGCGCCGGGCAAGAGCGCTCGGGTGAGAACCGGATACCGCTCCGGCGTGAAGTGCTTCGCTGTTGCGCAAAGCACCAATCCACGAACGCGTTCGGGATGTCGACTCCAACAGAGCTTCGCAATCGGACCGCCCATCGAATATCCGACCGCGATGAACCTGTCGATACCGAGCTCGTCCGCCACCGCGACGACATCGTCTGCGCAGTCTTTCAACCGAAACCAGCGCGTGCGGATCCCCTGACCATGACCGCGGTGGTCGACCGCGACGACATGGTAGCGCTCGGCGAGCTCGGAGAACGCCGTGAACCAATTGAGCGGCCCTGTCGCGCCGAGTCCGTGAAGGAGCATCAGGGTAGGCGCTCCCTCGGGCCCCTGGTACTCGACGACCCGGATGCGACCCCGGCCTTTCAAATCGATGAAGAGCTCCTCACCGCCGGCACTTCGCCTCCGTCCAGTTTGGGCGTGGTTCGATTTGTGTTCCAACTGACCTGCCATCGCAATCCTCGACCACGAGCAGTATGACAGATTGCTCACGCAGGGCGACACCAGAATTGGAAGCGTCGTTTATCGCTTTGCTCAGTTTCCGAGGTGAGCGCTCACACCGAGCACCAGGCCGAAGTAGCGCTTGCCGTTTGCGATCGGATCCCCGGTGTTGGGATCCGTCGGCGAGCTGCGGCACCGTAGATCGTGTCGAACCAACCAAGGTCGAGTGTGAGCTTTCTGTGCGGAATCCAGCTTACGAACGCCTCCTTCACAGGTGCCAGGGCGGTCAACTGAGAGGCAGCCGTACCGAAGCGGAGGCCGATGGTGAGCGCAAACTGTTCCCCCGTATAGCTGACGTCGCCGCCGACGAAGTTGAGCCCAAAGCCCATGTAGCCGGTGTATGGGTAGTCGAGGTTGTTGTAGCGTCCGGCGACGCGGTTGGCGTTGAATAAGTAGAAGCCGCTCGCCATGACCTGCCAGTTGAGGCCATCTAGGAATGCGCTCGGTGCGGCCTCGCTCGAATCTTCTGCGGACGCCCATGTGGGGAGCCAAAAACAACCAACAACCCCAACAACCCCACCCAGGTTGGCGTTCGCCGTTGAAGTTGACGGACGCCGCCAATCGGGCCTTCGGAAACGTTCGAAATCACTTCAGGAAGCCCCGGTGCGCTTCGTGCTCACCAAGCTTGAATGACCCAACCCCGCCTCGTCCTTGCTGGCGATACCGTAATGATCACCCGTCGCACCCTTCGTCGCCACCACCTCTTTCGTCCGGACGCCGCCATCCGGCAGCTCTACCTCTACACGCTTGCCGTCTGCGTCCGTGAGTTCGGGGTTCTGGTGCATGGCGTGACTCTCATGTCGACTCACGAGCACTTGGTTGTCACCGACCCAAACCGTTGCCTCCCGGACTTCCTGCGTCGACTTCATCGCCTGGTCGCGCTCAGCACCAAGGTGCTCCGCAAATGGGAGGGCCCCACCTGGGACCACGACGGCACATCAGTGGTTCGGCTGCTGACGGAGCAAGCGGTCATCGAGAAACTCGCTTACGCTATGGCCAATCCGGTTAAGGCAGGCCTTGTCCGGGAAGCACGGGACTGGCCCGGTGTCACTGTGCTTCCCCACGAGCTCGGACGCCGCTCCTTTCGCATAGAGCGACCACCGATCTTCTTCGACCCAGACAATCCGAACTGGCCCGACACCGTCGAGCTGACGCTCACCCTGCCGCCCACGCTCGAGCGCACCTACGACGCTCGTCGAGTGCGCGAGGCCGTCAAGGAGGAGCTAGAGCGCCAGGAGCGGCTTGCACGTGAAGAGTTCGACAAGCGCGGCTGGCGTGTCCTTGGCGCAGCCCGCGTGCGGCGTCTCTCTCCCTATCGTCGGGCCAGAAGCTCCGAACCGCTCCGACATCGAAACCCAACGTTTGCCGTGGGACGGGGGCAGAGGACCGTGTTCTTTCAAGCCCTCGCCGAGCTCCGCGCATTTCGTACCGCCTACCGGCAAGCGCTCGGGCAATGGAGCAGTGGGTTCCGCGCCGTAATGTTCCCGCGGGGCACCTGGTGCATGTGTCGGGTGCACGGCGTTCTCGTTCAGACCTAGCGTGACGGCCTAAATCGAGACGTGGGTGGTCGTCGTCGGCGTCGACCCGGGCGCCGGTGTGTCCGCAGTTCCTGCTGAGAGCGCATCTGCAGCCATGGAGCTGTGGTTTGCGCTTCACAGGGGATAGCCCGCGGGCTTCAGCGCAGTCGTGTCGATGCCCGCATGCGTCCCGAGGGGACTTGGCTCGCCTTCTGGTTAAACCTACCCGGGGGCGGTTCGGGTCAACCTCGGTGGGGTCGTGGGACGAACAGGACCTCTTCGCCTCGACGGGAGACCCAGGCGACGGCAAAGCCGGCGCGGCGGAGCCTGGCGACGATGTCCTGAGTGTCGGCCTTCGAGTACGAGGCGAACCGGTGGTGGAACTCCACGAGCAACTGC
The DNA here is from genome assembly GCA_963792825.1 of uncultured delta proteobacterium. GTDB lineage: Bacteria > Myxococcota_A > Polyangia > Polyangiales > Houyiibacteriaceae > SG8-38. The sequence goes on from CAWBXS010000002.1 coordinate 2,001,383, forward strand.
GGTCGTTGCTGCTCCAGGATCTGCATCGTCTCGCCGTCGCGGAGCACTTCGTATTCGGAGCCCTCGATGTCCATCTTGAGCAGATCGAAGCGACTCACGCCCGTTTCGCGCATGATGCTGGCGAGACTGCGAAGGCTGACCTCGACAGCCTCATCTTCGAGATGCCTGGAGCTCGAAATGCTGCCCGAAACGTAACGCGGATTTCTCGGCAGATAGAATGCCCGAATCTCATCCCTAGCACCGAGTCCCCACGGATGGACCCTGAGCTTGTCGCTGGCGAATGGCTTCACGTAGGCAAGCGCTTTCGGGGTTGGATCGAATGCATGCACCGTGCAGGAGTACTTAGCGATGATTGCCTCGTCGAAAGTGATGTCTTCACCGATGCCGAACGACAGGACCACGCTCTCGGAGCTCAAGGTGTTCGCAGCAATCGCCCAGCCGCCGTAATCGCTGCCGTGGAACTCAACGGGCACCCGCACTTCGGTGTGAATGTCGGTGCCGCGCGTCCGCCACCATCTCTGCAAGGCGTTCAACACGTGGGCCAGCCCGCCATTCGCAAGAAAGCCTCCATTGCGAGCGCCCAGCGTTCTCGTGCCACTTCGGCCGTCGCATTCGCCAATACCCACTTGCGAGGCGCATATGACTGGGTACCCAGCGATCCGAGGAACGAACCGAGCTCGTCGCGCAGATAGGATGGATCCGAGAAAGCACGCTTCGCAGAGATGACGCGGACGTCTCGAGGGCGCCCAGAGTCTCGCATCAGACCCACGTCGGTGAACATGCAAGGCAGATTCATCGCCATCGCCTCGTTGCAGACGATGCTGTTGCCCTCGTATGCGCTCAGATGGATGAACGCTCTTGCCCTGCGCATGCGATCCGGAACGTCTTCTGGCTTGCAAGCAAGTGGTTCGAACGTCCAATCCGGGTAGGCTTCTCGAAGCCTTGGGAGCAGATGCTTGCCCTTGTGACGTGTGCGACCGTCGTGGAGAATCAGACGTGACCCGGTGTTGTCGAGACGGCCGTCGAAACGTGCGACGTCGATCGGATGGTAGATGACCGCTTCCGTCCTGACACCAAACGATCGGGCGAACGCGTTTGCAATCCACTCGGCGCAAGCGACCCACAACGTGTTGGGTCGGCGCGAGGCCAGCCACTGCTGGGTCGCCATGATGACATGTCCTGGCGACTTCGTGACCCGTGCCTTTTCCATCGCAAAACCATGCTGGAACCCGATGACAGGAATGTCTCTGGGCCAATCGCGCACCCGCTGGTTGTCGCAAATGACCGCGATCCGCTCGCGACGAACGCGGTCGAAATCACGAGTACTAGGGGTCATGAACTCGACGTGCTCGAACGACAGCGCCAGGTTACGGGCAAAAGTCTCGACACCGCCTGTCGTTGACCGCGGGTCCTTGTCACCGTAATGCACGACTGTGAAGCGTAGCTTGTCCATCTCAACGCGACGCCAGAGGCGGCGCCTGTCCCTTACCCTGCGCCCCGACGTAGTTCAATTCGACTTCGGCGCGCACCGCTGATTTCACTTGGCCAAGTCCGTCGAAGCATACCGAGCTGGGATTCTCGTCTACGGGCAATTCGCCGCCAAGCTCGCCGAAGTGCTGGTCCCGGTCGTCGTCGCTCGACTGGTGTCGAAGACCGATTTCGGGATTCTCGGCGAGGTCCTCCTCATTTACAGCACCGCGGCGGTGGTGCTCTCCGTCAACCTCCCGGCGGTCCTGTCGTTCTATCTGCCGAAACGACCCGACGAGGAACGGTATGCGATCTCGAGGGGCGCGCTCAATGCAATGCTCGGAATCGCAGCCTTCTGCTCGGTCGCCTTGATTGCGACCAGCTTGTTCGTCGGCGGTGAGGGTGTGCTCGGACATCTTTGGGCCGTCGCGCTCTATCCGCTCGGAGACATTCCCTCGCGCATTCTTCCGAATCTGTTGATCATCGAGAGGCGATCGAAAGCAGCCGGAGTGGCCGGCGCGGTGCGAGCTGTCGCCCTCTTCGTCGCGGTGCTCGTCCCGTTGGCGCTTGGCTATGGCATTCAGGCCGCGTTCTTTTCATTGAGCGTCGTTGGGTTGCTCCTCTGCGCTGGGACCTGGTGGGTCGTACACCGCGTCTACCGCGGAACCGACGCCATCGTCTCCCCGATCAGCACGCGCAAGATGATTTCGTTTGCGCTGCCGCTCGGCGGACAAGAAATCGTCGCCAATCTCAACAATCACGTCGACAAGTACCTGATCGTGTTCTTTTTCAGTGAGGCCATCTACGCCGAGTATCAAGCCGGCAGCTGGCAAATTCCCCTGATTCCAAGCCTCGCGTACGCCATCGGTGTCGCGTATGGGCCATTGTTTGCCGTCTTGTACAAAGAGGGCAAGAAGGCGGCAGCAGTCGCGACGTGGCGGCGGCAGACGCTAGGCAGCATGCTCATCGTCGTCCCTGTCTCTGCGATCTTCGTCGTGTCCGCAGAGGAGATCATCGCATTGCTGTTTCCCGCCAGCTATGCACCCGCGGCGGACGTGCTCCGAATCTACTCCGTCTTGAGCATGGGGCGCATCACGGCGTTTGGTACCATCCTCGTTGCGGCGGGCCGTCCGGGGCTCATCCTGCGGGCTGGCGTCGTTTCCTTCCTCGCCAACGTAATCATCAGCACGCCATTGGTCATGACGGTCGGCTTCCTCGGACCCGCGTTGGGCACGCTCCTCGCGTTCATTCCCCAGGTTGCGATCTACATGTATTTCATGTCGGTCTGTTCAGACGTCACGATTCGGGAGACGTTTCCCATGAAAGGTTACCTCCAGACTTTGGCCATCTGTGCTCCTGGCTGCGCGGCCGCCGTCGCGATCAAGCTCACCTGTCCCTGGGGTGCCGGAGCATTGCTCGCTGCCGAAGCGGCGACCGTCTTGGTCTCATTCGCCGCAGTCGGGTTCTTCACGCGGCGCATCGTCGGTGAGGATTGGCGATTCGCAGCGGATTGGCTGACGCTACGCGGCCTCTCCCGCGCAGAGGATTGACCACTTCGCAGGGACTACCGGTAGATCCACTTTCCCGTCGAGATTCCGGTGAGGAGCCACTTCATGCTGTCTCGCGCGCAGGCGGCGGCGGACCATGGCTCCTTGTCGACGGCGGCGGGGTCCCTCGCTAGGCATTCCTCCGCGAATGCTTCGATCTTTTCCGCCCGGCTGTCCCACGTAAGCCCCGCTGCCTGTTCTCGAGCGGCTCGTCCCAGCCGCTCGAGCAGGTTCGTGTCGTCGAGCAAGCGCCTGAGCTGGCGTTCCGCCTCGGAGAGATCGCCGGGCGGAACCAGCCACGCGTTGCGATCGTGCTCGAGCATCTCCGTCGTGTCCGGGGTGGCTCCCGCAAAGATCGCACGCCCGGCAGCGAGATAGAGGAACAGCTTGAGCGGCAAGACGGTATTGCCCGACCGCTGCAGCGGGGCGACCGATGGGGGAATGGTGAGAACGTCGGCCGCGTAAAGATAGGGCGATATCGACGAAGAGGTTTGCCACGGGACGACACGCACGTTGTTCTTGGCTTCCGCCGCGATCTCGATCGGCCCACGCCGAGTGGACCCCACGAGAACGAACATCACCTCCGGCATCCGGCCGGCGAGCTCGAGGATGACGTCGAGCCCCTTCCTTTCGTTCATGCGGCCGGCATAGGTAACGATCCGCGTTTGCGCGGGGAAACCGAGAGACGCACGAGCTTCTTGCTTGGATAGCACCGGGGCCATTCTGCGAGGGTCGAAACCGTTGTGAACGACGCGAAGCTTGGCTTCTGGAATCCCGAGCCTGCGGTAGGACTCGTATGCGTAGGCGGAGTGCACCGCCAAGCCCAAGAACCTCGGATGGTTCATGAAGCCCCTGAATACCGGTTGAAGCGGGGGGAACTGATCGACCCACGGGCGGTAGTGGTCCATCAGCACGCGCTGGCCGGCCTGCAACGCGCGCATCACTACGATCGGGTTTCGCGCGTCGATGAAGTCCGCATCAGCAAACGCCGGGTGCTCGGGGAAGCGCATCGCGTGATACGCGTGCTGGAGCGCGAGAGTTTTCGTGAAGCTCGGCATGGGCGTGATTCGCAACGGGGCATCGATTCTGTAGTAGTCGAGCACCTCGCGCTCGAAGCCTGTCGCGATGCCAGGAGGTGCGGGAACCGCGACGATCGCATCGTGCCCGCGTTTCGCGAGCGCCCCTGCGGTATTGAGGATGGCCTCTGCATCTGCCTCGGTCGTCGGAAGAAGGTTCTCGTAACTGAACAGGATGCGTCTCGGCACCGAGGCTCCCTGGCTCATGATCGCGCCTCTCGTCGACTGAGGATGATCATCACGGCCGGCATCGTCAGCACTGCCGCCAATAAACATGTGACCTCACTGATCCCCATTGCTAGACCGAATGAGTTCATCGCTTGGTTCGCGCTCACGTAGAGTGACGTATACCCCACAATCGTCGTCAACGAACAAAGGACGACGGCGCCCCCAGAAAGACGCACTGCCGATAGGATGGGATCCTCGTTCCCCGCTTTCCGCTCGAGGTCGTAGCGCCTCAGGACGTTGATTGAATAGTCGACGCCATTGCCGAACGTGATCGGGAAAGCCACGAAGTTGAGGAAGTTGAGCTTCATTCCGAGGCCCGCCATGGTGCCCGCCATCCACAGAATTCCCAAGAGCAAAGCCATGAGCGACAGCAGGCTATCGCGCCGACGGCGAAACGAAGCGAGCACCAGCACGACGGTCGCGAGGAAAGCCGCGCCGATTGCTTTCGGCATGTCGCTGTAGACGGCGCTGATCATGTCGGCGAACACCGGTGCTCGTCCTGCGAGAGGAGGCCGGGACCCATCGGACATGCGCAGCGTTCGAAGGCCCTCGGCCCATCGGACGAGGTAGCGTCCGTCCCAAATCGAAGCGTCCGGGACCTGCTCGACCACCATGATTCGCCCGCGGGTTCCGTCCTTTTCTGCAAAACGGAGAGCGACTTCATCCGGCAGGTCGGCGAGGCCGAGGACCCCGATGTTCTCCGGGGGGATGTTCTCGTCGATCTTTCGCAACGTGTCTTCGTCTTCGACGTCCTCACGGATGTCGATGCAGAGCTGGCGAATCTCCCGCAATAGCGGCAGCTTCTCGGAGGCATCTTTGGGCAAAAACTCGAACAGCGAGTGGTATCCCCCATGGATCGATGGGGGCATCGCGTCGAGCTGCGTCTCGATGACCGGAACGTCGTCGACCGAGTCGAGCAGAACGGCTATTCCTCGGCCCTGCTCGTGAGAGGCAAGGATGCCATTGACGCGCCCCTGAACGCTCCGAGCCTCGGAGTTACCTTCCTGTCGAACGGATCGAAGCTTGCTGAAGTCGTACTCGAAGGGATCTTGGATGACGGCATACGCGACCAGCACGACCGACAGAATGGAGAGAACGACGGATACGGCGACGACGCTTCGTGGGACTCGTCCCGCGATCGCGGCGAACGCGTCGGCGTATTGTCCCCATCGCCGGTTTCTTTGCTTCTCGGCAGGGAACGGGCGAAAGCGCTCGTAAGCCGCGACTGCCGCCGGTAACACGGTGATCGCCGAAACCCAGCAAAGGACCATGCCGACTCCGCCGATGATCCCAAAGTCCCGAAAGCCCCGGAAGTCCGTGATCATGAGTGAGCCATAGGCAAGGGCTGCCGCACCAGAGGCGATCATCGTGGCGAGCCACGTGCTCCGATGCGAGATGACGATGGCCTCGTACACGTCGGAGCCCGCGCGCCGCTGCTCGAAATAGCGCGACAGCCAGATGATGTTGGGGTTCACGCCGTTTCCAATGATGATGCTTCCCAAGAACGCGGTGGAGGTGTTCAGCGCGCCCACCGTGATGTCTGCTAGGGCGAAGCTCACCAGCACGGGCGGTATGAGCCCGACTCCCAACAAGACGACCGCCCGTAGACGCCCGAAAAAGAGGACGATGAGCAGAAGCACGGTGGCCACGGTGAGCGTCGTCGCCAAGAGCAGCTCGCGCGCGATCGCCTGCTGCTCTTCCTCGGCCATGATGACGTCGCCAGACAAGGTCACTTTCAAGTCTGGTGCATACGATCTCGGATTGAGCTCATCGATCTCGGTCCGCACCCGCTGGATGATCCGCCCAGCCGTGTTGGCGTCACTTCCGACTTCGGAGCGAACGAACATCGCGATCAAGTCACCATCTTCGTGCTGGTAGAAACCGTCGGGAAACTTCTCCGACGTCTTCTCTCCGCGTTCGCTCTCGGCCTCGAGCTCGTCCAAGATGTCCTCGAGGCTCTCGCGTTCGTCGTCGTCTTCGAGGTCCACCCAGAACGGGTTGTTCTTCAAGCGTTCTCTATCGTATCGCTCTTCGAGAGCGTCCCGGAGCCGCTTCAACAGGTCGAGCGAAGCGTAGAGGTGCTTGTGCGACCGGACGAACTCGTCATAGGCGCCGATGTTCCAATCGATCACGCCGATTTCCTCGGGGGGCAGCTCTTCGAGACGCTTCACGAGGTCTTCGATGAAGCGCCGCATCGCGTCGACGTTCTTCGATGGCGATTGCACCGCAATCGTGAGCGCCGACAAGCCGAGAACGCGATCGCGAACTCGTTCGAGGTCCTGGACGCTCGGATAGCTCTCTGGAAGCAGGGCAATGAAACGGCTATCGAGACCGAGATTGCGGATCAAAGGAAGCGACCCAGCAGAGATCACGGCTGCCAAGAGTAGGATCACCAGGGGTCGGCGAAACTGAATGCCGGCCAGCTTCTCGAGCAGCTCGTTCACCTAGCCCACCCCATCGACACCAGTCGTGCGCCATATGCCATCCACCCGGCAATTGCGTAGCCGAGCAGGCCCAACATCACGAGCGATGCCACAGCGCCGACGCTACGACGCCAGCCGGCGAAAACAGCCGCGTAGATTGCCTTCAAGACATCGTTTGATGACGCGGCGATCACGATGGCGGTCGCAGTCACGGTCCGGTCCAGGTGGGCCACGCTCCCCTCTGCGACGCTCAACACGAACGGATCGATGTCCGTCACTCCCACGATCGCAGCCAGGGAGTAGATGCCCACATGTCCGAAATGCTCTTCGACCCAGGTGGAAAGCATTGAGATCACGACGAACAGCACCGCGAAAATCACTGCGGAGGGAAGCTCCAGCGGATTTCCGGGCTGAGGGACTTCGACGGGCCCGCTCTGCTCTCCTCGCCTCCCCAGCCACAAACAAAGCGCCGCCAGCCCCGCGCCTACCAGCGACAGCAGCGCCAACGGAAGTGCCAAGTCCAACGCTAGCGGGAGGTTGAAGATCCCGACGACGACGCCAACCCGCAAGTACATCATCGCGGTCGACAGCACGATGCCGGATTGGAGCTCTCCACGATTCTTCGGCTCGCTCTTGAGCCGTCGAGCCAAGACGACGGTCGTTGCCGTCGACGAATAAAGGCCGCCGAGCACGGAGGTCAGGAACAAGCTCTTCTGCCCGGACAAGAGCTTTTGCAGCAAGTAGCTACCATACGAAAGCGACGACACCACCACCACGGCGAGCCAAACTTGAAAGGGTGTGATCGGCGTCAGCGAGGTGACCGCCTCGTTCGGCAACAACGGCAAGATGACGCCGATCAGCACCAGGAACTGCGCCAGCGTGATGATCTCCCGGCCTGGAATGCTCTCGGCCAAGGCATGCAGACGATCACGGGCTCGCAACAGCAACACCGCCGAGACCGTCAGGGCGATGGCGAGCCATGGTTGTTGCACCAGAGCAAGCGGACCCAACAGGTACGCCACGACGTTACACAGGGGAACCATGAGCCCGTCCGGACTCTCTGCGATGCTTTCGTCCCGCGATACCTCTACCTGGTAGTAGGGATAGAGCCAGACACCGAGAACGATGAGACCAACGCAGAACGCTGCGGCGAAGTTCGGCTCGAGCGAGTAAAGAATTGCTCCGCTGAGTGAAATCAGTGGAAAGGTTCGGATCCCTCCCGGCCGGCTCAACGCCGACTTCTGATAGAAGCCTTCGAACGACAGGCCAAAGAAGAACGAAAGCCCTAGCAGCAGTCCCAGCCTTTCGAACGTCAGCAACTGCATGTTCGCCTGCACGTCTAGTGCCCGATCGTGCAGTTGGTCAAACGGACGTCTCCGTTCCACTAGGAGAACGCGGGAGGTGATGCTAGCCTTACCGCCGCATTTGAAGCGCCACTGCCTGCCTTCTGACCACCCGGAGTACACACGATGCCATCGATCGGCCAATCCCAGATCCTTGCTCTTGCCCTTCCATTGTTGCTTCTGACCGCCTGTGGGAACGACGGCCCGAGCGGAGGAGGAGGCACTGGGGGTGGCGGGTCCGGCGGCACGCCGGCGACTTCGCTGTTTCGATTGGAGACCCTAGATGTTCTGAGCGCTGCAAAGCCCGCGCACACGCCTGGCAGTCCAGGGGTGACGGTGAGCAATCCGAAGCTGATCACACAGTTCGGCAGTGCTGACTTCGATCTCAACAACGCGCGCTATACGCGCTACTACTTGTCCGACCAGGCCGACAGCCAGCCGGACGCGATCGTGGTGCTGGTGCCCGGGTTCGAGGGAGGCGCAGCGACGTTTGCCGTGCTCGCGGAGAATCTGATGCGACGCGCCAAGGGCGAAGCATCCTTGGTGGTCGAAGTGTGGGCGGTCGATCGGCGATCGAATCAGCTCGAGGACACCGTCGGGTTGGACCTCGCCGAACAGGAGCAGGATCCATTGCTCGGTTTGGACTTCTTGTTCGGCGAAGAGCTGGGGCTCGAGATGCATCCCACGTTGGCATCGGAGCTCGATCGTCGCGCGATCTTTTACGACAGCGGCGCGGACCTCGCGTTCATGGCCCAGTGGACCTCGCTGGTGCACTCGCAAGACATCGACGCCGTCGTCGAGGCGGCCCGAAGCGTCGCGCGCAACGCCAACGTATTTCTCGGGGGCCATTCGGCCGGAACGGGCTTCACAGCGCGCTATGCAGCGACCGACTTCAACCTAGACGGTGGTGATCCCGAGCCCGGCTACCAAAAGCTCCGTGGCTTGGTCATGCTCGAGGGCGGCGGCGGAAGCCTGCCGACCGAAGCCCCCACCGAGGACCTGCTCGATCGAATCGAAGCACGATTCGACGGCGGACTCTACGGAGCCGTGTTGAGCCAAGAGCCTCGCTGCATCGATGGTCAGACGGCCTGCACGCCAGACACGGAGTTGGACGACTGCGCCGAGTCCGCCAACACGTCGTGCACGGAGCCCGTTACCGCGTACTCCGTGGTCGCGGGTCTATTGTCGCCTCAGCTCTTGGCGGTTTCGGAGGTGGCGGCGCTCGAGGGTGAAGTCCGTGGAGACACCGGGATTTCCATCATGCAGGGGGACCAAAACGGCGTCGAAGGCAACAATGCGGTGACCCAGGTGCCCGAGTTGGCGGCACTCACCACGCTGTTGGGTACCGAGCCGACCACTTCGATCGCATTGATCGGTTTGTTCCTGGACGATGATGGCCCGGCCGCGGCACTAGCGAGCTTCGTGGCGACGTCGCTCGGCACGATCGGACCCACCATAGACGGCGTACGCACGTGGCTGAACTACGGCGATCCGATGCCACCAAGCGTGTTGACGGGCAACGGGCCTCCGCCGACCGACCTCGCTCTAGCCGGGGTTTGGGGCACCGAGGTCGAGTCGACGGATCTTGAAGGGCACATGCTGCGCTCGTTCTACGAAGGCCAGACGAACTTCTCAGACTGGTACTATCCGAGCTCGGGGCTTGGAGTCGTCTCCGGCCTGGGCCTCGACACCACGCCGCTCTCCGCACCACCGCCCGAAGGCCGAGGCCGAACCGACATCGACAACCTCACCCAAGCGCGTAACGTGAACATTCCAGTGATCGCTTTCGGCGGCAGCAACGGCTTGGTCCCGGTGCCCGGGCGAATGGTCGCCTATGCAGATTCGCTTGCAGCGTGCACCGCGCCGAGCTGCGATGGCTCGACGCCGCGCGTGGTCGACAGAGAGCAACCGAGCACCGCGTTCCCGACTTTCGGCGACTCGGCTGGAGGCTTCGAGGTATTCATGTCGGAGGGCTACAGCCACGTGGATATCGTCTCCGCAGAGGACGACGAGACCAACAACGTCACCGCGCCACTGCTCCGGTTCATCGAGCGAAACCTCGAGTAGGGGGCGCGCGGCGTTCGTGCAACGCGCAACTCGCGTGAGTCTCGGTCGATACCGAGGTGATGCTTGCAGATCTGTCCGCGCGTGCTCGACGGCTGACCTCGTCCTGCGAGGGCTATCCCGCCCGCCTCCGTGATCTTCCGGACGCGCCACACGCGTTTCGCATCGTGGGTGAGCTGCCGGATCTCGGGCGTGCCATCGCGATCGTCGGCACCCGCCGAGCCGACGAAGAAGCGCTCGACTTTGCCTATTCGCTTGCGCGGGAAGCGGCGCTCAACGGGTTCGCGATCGTGTCCGGTGGAGCGATTGGGGTCGATCGGGCGGCACACGAAGGGTCGATCGACGGGGGAGGGCCGACGGTGGTCGTGCTTCCAACCGGCCTCGATCTCCCCTATCCGCCGGCCAACCACGACTTGTTCGAGCGCGTGATCGAGGCTGGATGCCTCCTCACCGAGGTCGAGGACGGCGCTCGCGAACAGAGGGGCCGTTTCCTGATGCGCAACCGGCTGATCGCCGCCCTCGGGCGGTCGACCGTGGTGGTCCAGGCCCCTGCCCGCTCTGGAGCCTTATCCACCGCCAGCGTCGCCAAGCGTCTCGGCCGGCCGGTTTTCGCGGCGCCTGCTTCCCCTTGGGATCCGCGTGGATCGGGCAATTTGAGGCTCCTCCGCGGAGGCGCGAGGATTTGCATGGGCCCCGGCGATGTCCTATCGGAGAGCGCGCTCGGGGGACGCGGCTCGGAAGCCGAGCTCCCCCCAAATGAAGAAAACATTCACAATTTCAGCAACTTGACCAAGTCCGAGCAAACGATCGTCCAATCTCTGCAAGGCAGGGCTCGCCACCCGGAGGACTTGTGCCACCGAACCGGAATTCCGGCGCAGGAGGTTCAGCGGTCTATCCTCCAGCTGCTCGTTCGGGGGCTCATCGAGGAGAGGCCGGGGGGCCGTTACCAAATTTGCAGAGGTGGCAGTCAGCCTTACTAAGGTAGATCCGATGTCCAAAATTCTCCTCATCGTGGAGTCCCCTGCCAAGGCGAAGACCATCAAGAAGTACGTCGGTGCCGGCTACGAGGTCCTTGCATCCAAAGGCCATATCAAGGACCTCCCCAAGCGGGGAGGTGTCGACATCGACAATGGCTTCCAGGAGACCTACGAGCTTCTCGAGGAAAAGGGCAAATCCGAAGTCGTCAGGGCAATCCGGGCCGCCGCCAAGAAGGCAAACAAGGTCCTTCTCGCCACCGACCCCGACCGTGAGGGGGAGGCGATTGCGTATCATCTGATGGAGGTCGCAAGGACGGCGAACAAGGACGCCGAGATCAAGCGCGTCCTCTTCGAAGAGATCACCAAGCGCGGGGTCGCAGAAGGCCTCGAGCACCCACGCGACCTCGACTCGAACCTCTACGAAGCGCAGCGCACGCGTCGGGTGCTCGATCGCATCGGCGGCTACCCGCTTTCGAGCCTCCTTTGGAAGAAACTTGCCTTCGGTCTCTCGGCGGGGCGCGTACAGACGCCGGCTCTTCGCATCATCGTCGATCGGCAGCACGAGCGCGACGCGTTCGTTTCGGTCGACTACTGGCTCGTCGACGTCCGCCTCAAGGGCGCGAAACCGCATTCCTTCATGGCGACTCTGCAAAGCGTCGAGGGGGAGAAGCTCGACAAGATCGGCTCGCGATTGGCGGTGCTCGACGAGAAAGCCGCAGCTCGCTACGTCGCAGATCTCAAGACCGCCGATTACCAGGTCAAGGAGATCACGAAGCGGAAAGCCTCTCGCAAGGCCCCTGCACCGTACACGACGTCGAAGCTTCAGCAGGATGCGGCCAACCGATTGAGCATGCCGCCCAAGCGCACCATGCGAATCGCGCAACAACTTTACGAGGGCATCACTCTCGGCCGCGGGCAGAACGCGGAAGCGGTTGGTCTCATCACATACATGCGCACCGACAGCGTCCGGCTCTCGCCCGATGCCGTGAACGAATGCAGAGAGCACATCCGGAAGAAGTACGGCAAAGACTCCGTTCCCGACAAGCCGAACTTCTTCAAGACCAAGAAGCAGAACGTGCAAGACGCTCACGAAGCGATTCGTCCGACACGTCTCGACCTGCCGCCCGAAGCGGTCAGCAAGTATCTAAACGATCCTCAGCGCCGACTCTACAAACTGATTTGGGATCGCTTCGTTGCCTCGCAGATGACCGCCGCAGTGTTCGACCAGACGGGCATCGACATCGAAGGCAGGGCGAACGACCGTGTCTACGGGCTTCGCGCAAGCGGCAGCGTGCTCAAGATTCCTGGCTGGCGTGCGGTTTACGGGGCCACCACGGAGCCGCTCGCCGGCGAAGAACCGAGCCCTGAAGACCGGACCGATGAGGATGACAGTCTGCCCGAGCTCAGCGAAGGAGAGACGCTTCACCTCGTGATCCCCCCGGGAGCGGAGTCGCACCACAAGCAGACTGAGCCTCCGCCTCTCTTCACCGAGGCGACTCTCGTGAAGAAGCTCGAGGAGGAAGGCATCGGCCGGCCAAGCACCTACGCGGAGATCATCAGCAAGGTGGAACAGCGGGCGTACGTCGAAAAAGACGGCAACAAGCTCGTCCCGACGCCACTCGGAAAGCTAGTCGTCGAGAAGCTCGTCGAGGAAAACTTCGACCTCGCCGACATCGGCTTCACCCGAAAGCTCGAGGAAGACCTCGATGCAGTCGGTGAAGCGAGAGCGAAGCGTCTCGACGTGCTTCAGCCATTTCACGAGCGTCTGCAGGCACAGATCGCGCGTGCGATCGACCATCAAGGCAAGTGGTGGCCCGAGCCGGTCGAGACTGGCGAGACGTGTCCGGAGTCCGGCGACCCTCTGGTCAAGCGCTGGGGACGGAACGGTCCCTTCATCGGCTGCACGAAGTATCCCGAGTGCCGCTATACGCTCAACATCGGTCCCGATGGCGAGGTCGAGCCGGCGAAAGAGCCGGAGCTCACGGAGTACGACTGCCACGAGTGCGGCGCGAAGATGAACAAACGGTGGGGTCGCAACGGATGGTTTCTCGGCTGCTCCCGATATCCGGAGTGCAAGCACACGCGCGCCGTTCCCCTCGGTTACAAGTGTCCGAAGTGCAAGACGGGCGACATCGTTCCAATCAAGGCGAAGGGGCGCGGGCGCCCGTTCTATGGCTGCACGAATTATCGCTCCGAGGAGCCATGCGATTTCCGCGTCTGGCAAGAGCCGGTCGGGGAGAAGTGCCCGAAGTGTGGCAGCGACTTTCTCGTCCCGCTGGGCGGCAAGAAGAACCCCAAGCTCAAGTGTCCGAACGACACGTGCGATTACGAGCGCTCCTACGATCCGGACGAGTTGCGGGAGCAAGGGGAGTCGCTCGAGGTGCCGCCTGCGGCAGGCTCGGCTACGGGCTAGGCTCCGGCAATGGCAGATGTGGTCGTCGTTGGCGCAGGTCTCGCCGGCACCGAGTGTGCCTGGCAGCTGGCCGAGCGCGGCACGCGGGTGCGGCTGATCGAGCAGAAGCCCACGTCTCGTACGCCGGCCCAGCACTCGGACCAGCTCGCCGAGCTCGTGTGCTCCAACTCGTTCCGTGGCGCCGCGCTTCACAACGCCGTGGGGCAGCTCAAAGAGGAGATGCGTCGCACGGGCTCGCTCATCATGGAGGCCGGGGAGCTGCATCGAGTGCCTGCGGGTGGTGCATTCGCGGTCGATCGCGAGCAGTTCAGCTCCGAAATCACGCGCCGGGTTGAGGGACATCCCCTCATCGAGGTGATTCACCAAGTGGTCGACCGGATTCCTCCGGAGCGGCCGGTCGTGCTTGCCACCGGGCCACTCACGTCGGGAGGGCTGGCGGATGACCTCGCGGCTGCCGTCGGTGCCGAGCATCTCGCCTATTACGATGCGATTGCGCCGATCGTCTCTGCGGACTCGATCGACTTCGACCGCGCCTTCCGTGCCTCGCGGTACGACAAGGGCGGCGATGATGCTTACGTGAACTGTCCTCTCGATCCGCAGCAATACGACGAGTTCGTCCAGGCCCTCCTAGAGGCCGAGAAAGTGGCCCCACGCGAGTTCGAGAAGATTCGCTACTTCGAGGGCTGCCTGCCGATCGAGGTGTTGGCGGCTCGTGGTCACAAGACCTTGGCGTTCGGGTGCATGAAGCCGGTCGGGCTCACCGACCCGCGGACCGGCCGATGGCCGCATGCGGTGGTGCAGCTGCGCCAAGAAGACGAAGCGGGTACCGCGTTCAACATGGTTGGCTTCCAGACCCGGATGACGTGGCCCGAGCAGAAGCGGGTGTTCCGGATGATCCCCGGGCTCGAGCACGCCGAGTTCGAGCGCCTTGGATGCGTGCATCGAAACACCTTCGTCGACTCACCGAAGGTGCTCGACGACGACTTGATGCTCAGATCGCGGCCGGGAGTTTACCTCGCCGGCCAGATCAGCGGCGTGGAGGGCTACGTCGAAAGCGCGGCTTGCGGGATGCTTCTCGGCATCAAGCTAGCCCACGAGGCGCGAGGTCTTCCCTTTTCGTTTCCTCCGCCAACGACGATGCTCGGGGGCATGGTCAGGTATCTGCGCACTCCGAAGGACGACTTTCAGCCATCGAACGTTATGTGGAGCATGGTGCCTTCGACCGAGGGGCAGCGCCTCGCCAAACGAGTGCGGCGCGACAGACAGTCGGAGCGCGCCCTGCAGGATCTCGGGGACTGGCTCCGCAACGTGGTAGGCTCGCGTGATGGGCGCAACAGACCCGCTCGATCGACAGATCAGGGCTTTCGCTCAGTACCTGGCGGATGAGCGCAGGAGCTCGCCGCGCACCGTCGAGACGTACGTGAGAGACCTGCGGTCCTTCGCGGACTACGTGCGTGAGCAAGAGCTGCCTCCGGACGCGAGCATGCTCGACATCGTCGCGCTCCGGGGATTTCTGTCGAGCTTGTTCCGGTCGAATCAAGCGAGCACGATGAAGAAGAAGGTGAGCGCGATTCGCTCCTTCTTCACGTTTCTCTTGAAGCGCCACCTCATCGACCACAATCCGGCTTCGGCTTTGCGCTCGCCGAAGATCGGCAAGTCTTTGCCACGGTTTCTTTCGGTCGAGCAGGCGTTTCGCGTGGTGGACTCTCCGCCCAAGGAGCCGAAACGTGCCAAGTCTCTTCGGGCGCGTGATCGTGCGTTGCTCGAGACGCTGTACGGCACCGGCGTGCGCGTCGGGGAGCTTGCGGCGATGAACCTCGACCACTGCGACTTCGGAGAGTCATCGGTACGGGTCCTCGGCAAGGGCGGAAAGGAACGCATGGTTCCTCTCGGCAAGTCCGCCGTCGATGCGCTCAAATGCTATCTGCCGGAGCGCCTTGGCTTGCTTGCGAAGGCCAAACACGGCGATGCGGATGCGCTCTGGCTCTCTCAAGGCGGCCGCCGTCTCAGCGTTCGGCAGATACAGAACGTCGTGCAGCGGTATGGGACGCTCGGCGCGGGGCGCGGTGATCTTCATCCTCACGCCATGCGACACACGTGCGCCACACATCTGCTCGACGCAGGCGCCGACCTGCGCTCGATTCAAGAGCTACTCGGTCACTCCAGCTTGTCGACCACCCAGCGGTACACCCACGTGAGCGTCGACCGCCTCATGGAGGTGTACGACCGCGCTCACCCGCTTGCGAGGGGGAAAAGCGGGGCCAGTTGACAGCCCGAAAGACCGACTTAGGTTGCTCTGAATCTAGATGAAGCGAACTGATTCGACGACTTTTCGTTCCACGACCATCGTGGCCGTGCGCCGGGATGGGAAGGCAGCCATGGCTGGAGACGGTCAGGTGTCCTTCGGCCAGACGGTCATGAAGGGCCAGGCGCGAAAGGTGCGCCGCATCGCCGAGGGCAAGGTGGTTGCCGGGTTCGCGGGCGCCACGGCCGATGCCTTCACGCTCTTGGACCGGTTCGAGGCGAAGCTCAAAGAGCACCGTGGGAGCCTCCAGCGAGCCGCCGTCGAGCTCGCGAAGGATTGGCGTACCGATCGCTACCTCCGGAGACTCGAGGCGATGCTGATCGTCATGGATGCCAGGTCGACGCTGTTGATCAGTGGCACGGGCGATGTCATCGAGCCCGACGAGGGTGTGATCGCGATCGGCTCGGGTGGTACGTACGCGTTGTCCGCCGCCCGCGCACTCTTGCGGAACACCGAACTGTCCGCCGTCGAGATCGCGCGTCGGTCACTCGAGATCGCCGGGGAGATCTGCATCTACACCAACCAGGAGATCGTCGTCGAGGAGATCAGCGGATGACACTAGGCAACTTCACGCCGCGCGAGACGGTTGGCGAGCTCGACCGATACATCATCGGGCAGCACAAGGCCAAGCGAGCCGTCGCCATCGCCCTCCGAAACCGTTGGCGTCGCCAGCAGGTGCCGGACGACCTTCGAGACGAAATCGCACCCCGCAACATCATCATGATCGGACCCACGGGTGTCGGTAAGACCGAGATCGCTCGTCGCCTCGCGAAGTTGGCGCGAGCACCGTTCGTCAAGGTCGAGGCATCGAAGTTCACCGAGGTGGGTTACGTCGGTCGTGACGTCGAGTCGATGATCCGCGATCTCGTAGAAAACGCGATCCAGATCTGCGAAAAGGAAGCGATCGAGGGCGTGCAGACGCGCGCGCAGGACGCTGCCGAAGACCGGCTCGCCAAGATGGTCCTGGCTACTCAGCGGCCGCCCGCCCAGCCACCAACGGCGGCAAAGCCGCAGACTCATCAATTCGGACCGCTCAGCTTTCAAATCACGCCGCAGCAGCCCCAGTCGCAGGCGTTCTACTCCGACAGCGAAGTCAACGACGTCCGGCAGCAGCTCCGCAATGGCGAGCTCGATGAGCTGGAAGTCGAGCTGGACGTCACCGACAATCAAAATCCCTTCATGACGATTTTCGGCGCGCAAGGCACCGAAGAGGTCAATCTGCAAGACATGATGTCGCAGATGCCCGGCTTCAAGGGCCGCACGAAGCGGCGCCGGGTCAAAGTTCCCGATGCGCTCGAGATTCTGAAGCAGCAGGAGGCTCAGAAGCTCATCGATCACGACAAGGTTCAGCGGGACGCGGTGCAACGCACCGAGCAAGCTGGCATCGTATTCTTGGACGAGATCGACAAGGTGAGCTCTGACCGGCACGTCGGCGGTCCCGACGTCTCGAGGGAAGGCGTGCAGCGCGATCTGCTTCCAATCGTAGAGGGTTCGACGGTGAGCACGAAGTACGGCGCCGTGAAGACCGATCACATTCTGTTTATCGCCGCAGGGGCATTTCACGTGTCGAAGGTCTCCGACCTGATTCCTGAGCTTCAAGGCCGCTTTCCGATCCGGGTCGAGCTCGACTCGCTCGAGAAAGAAGACTTCGTTCGGATTCTCACCGAGCCGCAGAACGCGCTCACCAAGCAGTACCAAGCTTTGATGGCAACCGAGGGCATCGAGGTGGTCTTCGAGCCCGGCGCGGTGGAAGAGCTCGCGGGGTATGCTGCAGAAGCGAACCGCCGCGCGGAAAACATCGGCGCTCGACGCCTCTACACCATCATGGAAGCCCTCCTCGAAGAGCTTTCGTACGATGCGTCGGAGCGCGCGAGCTCGAAGTTCGTCGTGAACGTCGACTACGTGAAGGCGACGCTGGATCCAATCCTCGCCGACCAGGATTTGGCCAAGTACATTCTCTGAGCCGCCGGGTTGAAAGAAGTCGCGGATGGGTCGAGACGGAGGGATGCCTGTTTTGACGCCGAGCGCTGCCAATAACGAAACGCCTGACGAACCGGCCGGTGGGAGACGTACCGTGGTTCTTGGCGGCGCGTCCGGGGCATGGGGCGACTCCTCGTTCGCGAGCTCGCAGCTGCTCGACTCCGGACGTTGCGACTACGTGCTCTTCGAAGCGCTTGCCGAGATCACCATGGGTATTCTGACGCGGGCCCGCAAGAACGATCCGGCGCTTGGGTATGCGACGGATGTGATTGCGATGATCGGCCGAGACCTTTCGCGCTTCATCGAGCAAGGGGCGCGTGCTGTTACGAATGCGGGCGGAGTGAACCCGAAAGCGGCTGCGGAGGCCCTTCGCGTCATGGCTGACCAGTCAGGGCTATCGGTCCGCATCGCGTGGATCGAAGGGGACGACCTGATGAATCGCATCGACGAGCTCGGTAGCCTCGGTCTCACCGAGATGAGCGACGGCTCTGCGCTCGAGAGCGAGCCGCTCAGCTTCAATGCTTACCTCGGCGCACGACCGATCGCTGCTGCCCTCGGGGCGGGGGCCGACGTGGTCATCACGGGGCGCTGTGTGGACTCGGCGCTCGCGCTCGGGCCTCTGATCCACGAGTTTGGGTGGGGACCGGAGGACCTGGATGCGCTTTCTCAGGGAAGCCTCGCCGGCCATTTGCTCGAATGCGGGCCTCAGGCGACGGGGGGCTTGTTGACCGATTGGCAGGACGTTCTCTCTTGGCACGACATCGGATACCCGATCGCGGAGTGCCACGCAGATGGCTCATTCGTGCTCACGAAACCCGATCACACGGGAGGCCTCGTCGACCTGCGCACCGTCTCCGAGCAGTTGCTCTACGAGATTGGGGATCCGGCCGCGTATCTTCTGCCCGATGTAACCTGCGATTGGCGGCACGTCGAGCTCACTCGAATCGGCCCTGATCGGGTCGAGGTGAAGGGAGCGGCAGGCAGGACAGCTCCTCCTACGTTCAAGGCCTGCGCGCAGGTCTTGGATGGCTACAAGGTCACAGGGCTGGTGTTCATCGGGGGGCGGGATGCGGCGGAGAAGGCCGAGCGGTTCGGAAGGGACTTCATCCTCCGGGCGGAACGTCTTCTCGATCGGGACGGCTTCGCCGGCCTCCGCAACTTCGACATCGAGCTCCTCGGCGCGGAGAGTACTTATGGTCCTCACGCGCGTGCAGCCAACACGCGCGAAGTCGTCGTGAAGATCGCCTTGCATCACGACTCACCTGAGGCGCTCTCCGCCGTCGTGCGTGAGCTCGGATCGTTCGGGATGGTGGTTCCGGGCTTGACTGCCGGCGGGCGCGGTCTCCCGAAACCGACGCCGTTGGTTCGACTCCGAAGTTACCTAATTCCACGTGAACGCCTCTCGCCGGAGATCCACCTCGAAGGACAAATCATTTCATACCAAGAGCCGACGCCGCTACGGCGCGATGAACCGACGCTCGAGGCAAACCCTTCCGCCAAACCATTCCCGGTCACCAATCCCATCGAGCTTCCACTCATTGCGATCGCTCATGCCCGAAGCGGTGACAAAGGGGCGGATGCCAACATCGGAGTCCGCGCACGGCATCGGGACTTCCTTCCTCTCTTGAAGGATCAGCTTTCGCCAGAGGCCGTAGCGGGCTGGTTCGCTCATCGACTCGGTAACGAGGCTCTCGGCGGAGCACGGCGCACGAGACCGGTCGAGCGGTACGAGCTGCCGGGCATTGGAGCCCTCAACTTCGTGCTTCACGACGCGCTTGGGGGAGGCGGGAGCGGATCGCTGCGGTTCGATCCCCAAGGCAAAGCCTACGCGCAGCAGCTGCTCGACATGCCCCTCCACGTGCCTTCGGCCTGGCTTGCGCACCCGTCGATCGCCGAGGTCCCAGAGGTCGAGGCGGCGCGAGAGGTCCTTCCAGACACTGGGGCGTGACTTGCGGTATGCTCGGCCGCTCCGATGACCCTCCACGAGCAGCTCACGCGCGAGATTCGAACCGGGCCGGCGGGTCCGAGGGTAGGAGCCTTCTTCGATCTGGATCAGACCCTCTTTGCGGGGTTTTCAGCGACGGCGTTCACGCGCGACCAACTCGCGTCAGGTCGGCTCTCACCGAGAGACCTCGCCGACTCGCTCCGCGCGACCTTTTCCTTCGCGCTCGGACGCACCGGTTTTTCGACGTTCGTTTCAGCGACCTCTGCGGTCTACCGCGGAATGGCCGAAAGCGTGCTCGAGGAAGCAGGCAAGCATACGTTCGAAAAACACCTCGTGACTCAGATCTATCCGGAGTCACGCGCCCTGGTGGTTGCGCACCAGGAAATGGGGCACACGGTCGCGATCATCACCTCTGCCACCCGTTATCAAGCCGAGCCAGTCGCCGCAGAGCTCGGTATCGACCATCTTCTCTACACCGAGCTGGGTGTTGAGAACGGAATCCTGACCGGCAAGGTCGTGCGGCCGACTTGCTACGGTGAAGGCAAAGCAATCGCGGGGCGAAGCCTTGCGGCCAAGTACGATCTCGACCTCGAACAGACGTATTTCTATTCCGACAGCCATGAAGACCTGCCCCTCTTCGAGCTGGTCGGGCGGCCCCGCCCACTCAACCCCAATCGGAAGCTCGCCCAGATCGCCAAAGAAAGACAGTGGCCGGTTCGCCGGTTCAGGAGTCGTGGAACACCGACGTTCGGCGATGTCGTACGAACTGGACTCATCTATGGAAGCCTCGCACCCTCGGTAAGTTTCGGCGTCGCCGCGGGTCTCCTCAACCGTTCCAGACGCGAGGCGTTCAACGTGATGGGCTCGGTCTGGGGCGATCTCGCCACCTCGGCAGCGGGGATTGATCTTCGGGTCGAAGGTCAAGAGCACCTTTGGTCGCATCGTCCGGCGGTGTTCATCTTCAACCACCAAAGCGGGCTCGAGCTAGTCCTGTTGCTGAAGCTTCTTCGCCGAGACGTGACGGGCCTCGCGAAGCAAGAGCTTCGGCACAATCCGGTCTTCGGGCCTCTGTTCGGCGCCGCAGGCGTCGTCTTCGTCGATCGATCGAACACCGCCAAGGCCATCCAAGCCCTCGGGCCGGCCGTCGAAGCCCTTCGCCATGGCCGCTCGTTGATCGTCGCGCCCGAAGGGACTCGCTCGACGACGGCGGCCGTCGGCGCCTTCAAGAAAGGAGCCTTCCGATTGGCCATGGATGCGGGCGTTCCGATCGTTCCGATCGTATTCCGCAACGTGCTCGACGCGCTCCCAAAGGGCGCCCTCGTGGTCCGCCCCGCGGTCATCGAGGCCGTCGTGCTGCCACCGATCGAGACGTCGTCGTGGACGCTCGACACGCTCGATGCCGAAATCACGCGCATCCGTGACCGCTACATCGAAGTCCTCCATGAATCACCGGAGCCCCGGTAATCATGGAGGCAACCGTCCGTGAGATCCTGCAGACCGAGCGCGCACAAGCGGGGCTCTCGAGGCTCAGCGAAGAGCTGCATCAGCCTCGTCAGGAGGTCGAGCAGCTCGCGGTGCGTGCGTTCGGGGAGATGATCGCCCGACACGATGCGGCAGCGACCGCCGTCTACAGAGGAATTGGTGCCGTGCTTTCTCGCCGCTACCGCATCGATGCGGACCGCAACTCCCTCGCTCGCCTCCGGGACCTCGACAGGAAGCACGCCATCGTCTGGCTTCCCTCCCACCGTTCCTATCTCGACATGTTCTACTTGGAGCAAGTCGCTCAAGAGGCCGGAATCGCGCCGGCCTACGTCCTCGGTGGCGATAATCTCGACTTCTGGCCGATCGGACCGATTCTCCGCCGCGCGGGGGTCCTCTACATCCGCCGCGACACCCACGACAACCCCGTGTACCGTTTTGCGCTTCGTTCTTATCTGGGACACATCGTCGAGAGCGGCCAAAATCTGAGCTGGTCGATCGAAGGTGGTCGAAGCAGGACCGGAAAGATGCGGCCCCCGCGCTACGGCGCCTTGCGCTACGTGGTCGATGCTGTCCGTAACAGCGAGGGCCCGGACGCGATGGTCGTGCCGGTGTCGGTCGTGTACGAGCAGCTCGCGGAGGTGGCCTCGATGACCGCCGAAGCACGCGGTGGCAGCAAGAAGCCCGAGGGACTCGGTTGGCTCCTCCGATTTGCGCGAACCCAACCAGGACGCATGAGCACGGTTCGCATCGACTTCGGCGAGCCCATCGCCATGCGTGCGCGTATCTCTGAGCTCGATCGGGACCCCCGCGCAACAGGGCAGGAGGTCGAGCGTTTCGCGCTGGAGGTTTGCCATCGGATCAACCGCGTGACGCCAGCGATTCCGACGGCGATCGTGGCCTTCGCGCTCTTGGGCGCTGAGCGTGCGCTGACGCTCGACGAAACCCTGGAGGCGATGGGGCCCATCCTCGCCTACTTGAGAGACCATCCGACCACTCCCACGACCCTCGGCTCGCAGCTCGAGGATGCGGGATGGGTTCGGAGCACGCTCGACCAGCTCGCCGATTCCGGAGTGCTCAACCGTTTCACCGGGGGCGATCAGACGGTTTGGTACATCGCACCGGAGCAGCATCTCGTGGCTGCGTTCTATCGCAACACACTCATCCATCTCTTGGTCAATCGTGCAATCGCCGAGCTCGCGACGTTCATGGCGCGCGAGCACGCGATAGGCGATCTGCGTGAGGCGATTTGGAATCATGCGATGAGCCTTCGGCAACTCTTGAAGTTCGAGTTCTTTTTCGCTTCGCGAGCGGAGTTCAATGCTGAGCTCTTGGCCGAGGTGGCACTTTTCGATCCCGAGTGGGAGGGACGCACGGTTCGAGAGCCCGTGGTGACGCGCGATCTACTCGAGCGCTGGTTCGAACGTTCGCGTCCGCATCTGGCGCACTTGATTCTACGCCCGTTCTTCGATTCTTATCGCGTCGTCGCCGATCAGCTCGTTCGTTGGCGCCACGATCGAGAGGTCGACCAGGAGCTCCTTCTCGAACGCTGTCTCGGTTTCGGCCAACAGCAAGTTCTTCAAAGAAAGCTCCATAGCCCCGAGTCCGTGACTCTCGAGCTCTTTCGCAATGCACTGACGCTAGCCGACAACCGAGGTCTGCTCTCCGGCACGGGTCGCGAGCTCCATCAGAAACGAAAGGCATTTGCCGACAATCTTCGCCAGATCGTCGACGACCTCGAAACGCTGAGCCGCCTGCAAAGGGTGCACGCGTGACGCCGTGCGGCGGCCCGGAGACTTCGACGGAGGAGGACGGCTCGGGATGGGCAGCACAGCGAGCGGGGGCGACGCCCGACGTAGGGTGGCGTGGGGAGCCGGCGGAGCGGGTCCCGTTCGCGAGCACGCCCGTCGCGAGCCGTCCTCCTCCGGGGATGTAGTCGTCGCAGCGTCGGCGTTGGCGCGTTCGGCCGAGTGTCAGCGCCGGTGTAAGTAGGGCGCTCTTCTGCTATACGGCTTCCCGTGGACGACCTGATTCAGAAGGCTGCGACGCTTCAAGAGGCGCTCCCTTACATTCGACGCTTTCACGGCGAGATCTTCGTGATCAAGTACGGTGGCCACGCGATGGTCGACCCGGAGCTGCGCGAGAGCTTCGCGCGTGACGTCGTGCTGATGAAGTACGTAGGGCTTCACCCCGTCGTGGTGCACGGGGGAGGGCCGCAGATCGACGAGATGCTCAAGTCACTCGGTGTGGTTTCCGAGAGGCTCGACGGGCTTCGCGTGACCGACGACCACACGATGGAAGTGGTCGAGATGGTTCTCGGTGGCAAGATCAACCAGGAGATCGTCTCGCTCATCGCTCGGCATGGGGGCCGGGCCGTCGGGCTCACCGGCAAAGACGACGCGTTCCTTCGCGGCAACAAGGTCGACAAGATGAAGACCAAGAGTGGAAAATGGGTCGACCCGGGCCGTGTGGGAGCAGTGAGCCAGGTCAATCCAGACGTCGTACGCCGGCTCGTCGCCGACGGCTTCATCCCGGTGATCGCCCCAATCGCGATCGACTCCGAGGGAAGGTCGCTCAATGTCAATGCAGATACGGTTGCGGGGAAGGTGGCCGAGGCGCTTTCCGCGCGGAAGTTCGTGCTGCTGACCGACATCGAAGGTGTGCGGGGAAAGGACGGCGAGGTCGCAAGCTCTCTAAGCGCCTCGGACATCGACGAGCTCAAACGCGACGGGGTGATCGAAGGCGGGATGATTCCGAAAGTCGACTGTGCCTTGAACGCGTTGGCCGGAGGCGTCCGGAAGGCGCACATCATCGATGGGCGCGTGCGCCACGCGGTGCTGCTCGAGATCTTCACCGACGAGGGCATCGGCACCGAAATCACGCGCTGAGCCTGCCGCCTCGGGGTCGACGCCCCGTGGCAATGATGGTATGCCGACCGCTTCCCAAAGGCAGACCATGACCAAGCAGGATGACATGCTTCGCACTGCGAAAGAGGTTCAGCTCGGTAACTACGCCCCCGCATCAATCGTCCTGACGCGCGGGCGTGGCCGACGCGTGACAGACGTCGCTGGGCGGGAGTATCTGGACCTGTCCGGCGGGATTGCGGTGCTCTCGGTCGGACACAGTCATCCGACCCTCGCGGCAGCAATTGCGGAGCAGGCAGCGCGGCTCATGCACGTGTCGAACGTCTTCTACAATGACCGTGCCATCGAGCTTGCGGAGGCGATCTGCTCGCGCACGGCGTTCGACAAGGTCTACTTCTGCAATAGCGGCTCGGAAGCCAATGAGGCTTTGCTGAAGCTCGCGCGGCGCTATCATTACGAGCTCGGTGACGAGAAAAGAGTAGGATTCGTTTCGACCCACAACAGCTTCCACGGCCGGACGATGGGCTCGCTGTCACTGACCGGACAACCCAAGTATCGCAAAGGCATGGAGCCGTTGGTGCAAGGGGTCACCTTCATCGACTTCAACGACCTCGCGGCTCTCGACGCCGCCGTGACCGATCGGACCGCGGCCGTGATCTTCGAACCCATCCAGGCCGAGGGCGGCATCATCGTCGGGACGCAAGAGTTCGTCAGCGGCGCCCGGCGCATTTGCGATGAGCGAGGAGCGTTGTTTCTCCTCGACGAGATCCAGACCGGCTATGGTCGGACCGGACGCTTTCTGGCTCAGGAATGGTTCGAAGTCGTTCCCGACGCCTGCTCGCTCGCGAAAGGTATTGCGGGTGGCTTCCCACTCGGTGCGATCGCGGTCACGGACCGGGTCGCGCAAGGTCTTCCGCCCGGATCGCATGCGAGCACGTTCGGGGGCAATCCGCTTGCGTGTGCAGCCGGTCTGGCGGTGCTCCAAATCCTCGACGACGAAGGCCTCGTCGAGAACGCCGAGCGCTTGGGCCGTTACTTGGCGGAACGGCTCACGGAGCTAGACGCGCGCCTTCCGAGCACGGTCGGGACACGCGGCCTCGGGCTTCTGCAAGGCCTGGTGTTGGCGGACTCCATCGACCCGGGCGCGACGATCGCTGCGGTTCACGGAGCTGGCCTGCTGGTCACGCTCGCCGGCGGTCACGTCATCCGTATTTCTCCTGCTCTCAACGTGACCCGGGACGAGCTCGACGAGGGTCTCGGAATTCTCGAAGAGGTCTTGTCGGACGCGCCGAGGAAGCGATGACGCGGCATTTCCTGACGATCTCCGACCTCAGTCGGGAAGAGCTCCTTGCCGTTCTCGACAGGGCCGCAGAGCTCAAAGCCCTTCGCGGCATGCCCGATCATCCTCAGCCGTTACGTGGAAAGTCGATCGCCGTCGTGTTCGAAAAGGCATCGACGCGCACGCGTCTTTCCTTCGAAGTGGGAATCCACGAGCTGGGCGCGCATCCGGTCACGCTGATTTCCAAGGACACGCAGCTCGGGCGGGGGGAACCGATCGAAGATACCGCCCGCATGTTGAGTCGGTACGTACACGGCGTCGTCTACCGGACCTTCGGCCACGAGCGGCTGGAGGCGCTTGCGCGCCATGCCACCATACCCGTCATCAACGGGCTCTCCGACCGGTTCCACCCGGTGCAGTTGCTCGCGGACCTGATGACGATTCAGCAGAATTTCGGACCATCCCTCGAGGCGGTCCGAGTGGCCTGGATCGGTGACGGCAACAACATGGCCCATTCGTGGATCGAGTCCTCGGCCGTTGCCGGCTTCGAGCTCGTGCTCGCGTGTCCGCCCGGGTACCAGCCAGATGAGCAGGTACTGAACGCCGCTCGCGACCGAGGGGCAAACGTCCGCGTCGTCGAGCGCCGAGACGAGGCGTTGGAGGCCACACATGTCGTGACCACCGACGTCTGGACGAGCATGGGCCATGAGGGTGAGGCCGAAAAGAGGCAGCGCGCCTTTTCTGGCTTCATCGTCGACGACTCCGCGATGAAACGGGCTGCCGATGACGCCATTTTCCTGCACTGCCTTCCGGCTCATCGCGGCGAGGAGGTGAGCCCTTCGGTGATCGACGGAAGGCAATCCCGCGTGTGGGATGAGGCCGAGAACCGGCTTCACACCGAGAAAGCGCTCCTCGAGTGGCTGATCGCCTAGAATCGGTGAAGTGGCTCACCACGCGGCGGTCGCGTTACACTCCATGGTTAGGGGGCGGCTAGAGGTCGATGTCCGAGGAGAGAATCCCGCGACAAGTCGAAGGGGTAGATGTCAGGCAATCCGACATCACCGCGCAGGAGGCGTTCGTCTATTCCTGCATCGACGGGATTCTCAATGTCGAAGACATCGCCGACCTCACCGTGCAGGCCCCCGCAGCGGTGAGCGAGTCTATCGAAAGGCTGATCTCGCTAGGGCTCGCGGAGTGGGTCCTCCCGAAGTTCTCGAGCGCGCCGCCAAAGACGGAGCTCGTCGAGGACGTCGACATCGACGAAGGTCTCCAGAAGCAGATCCTCGACATGTTCCAACGCGTGCACAAGCTCAACCACTACGAGATCCTCGGAGTTGCGATCGAAGCAAGTCGAAGCGACATACGCAAAGCCTACTTTGCGCTCTCGAAGACCTTCCACCCCGACTCCTATTTCGGAAAGGAGCTCGGGTCCTTCAAAGCCAAGATGGAGGTGATCTTCCGCAAGACAACGGACGCCTACGAGGCGCTCGGGCGCCCGAAGAAACGCGAAGCCTACGACCGCTATCTCCAGCAGAGCATGACGGCGTCCGCTGCCGAGAGGCAGATGAATCGCGTCGAGGAGCGAGCCCGGGCGATGGCCAAGGCACTCACCAAAGTGCCTTTGGTGGAGCTCGACCAGCCCGCCGTCACGACCGAACCGGCGAGCTGGCGCCCAACCGCCGCTCCTGCCGAAGCTGCTCCGGTCATCCCGCCAGGTACCGCAGAGCGCGACCGCATCCTACGTAAGCGCGAGCTCTTGGAGCGGAAGCTCGGCGGCCGGTCCCGTCGACCCGCGTCGACGAAGCCGGCGTCGCGCCCGGCGTCCTCGCCCACGGTCCGGGTCGACAGAAAGACTGCACTTCGGGACCTGACGCGGTCGCTCAAGCAGACCGCTGTCCTGACCGGCGGCGTGGATCGCGCCCAGCATCACATCGAGGCCGCTCGCATGGCCGAGTCGGAAGGTGATTTCGCGGCTGCTGCGACTGCCCTCCGCATGGCGATCGCGCTCGATTCGAGTCGCGCCGAGCTCCGGGAGCAGTACCAGCGCGTCAACTCCCGGCTGCGCGTCCAGTTGGTCGATATCCATCGGCAGCAGGCCACCTACGAGGAGGACAACAAGATGTGGGCCGCATCCAGCATCTCGTGGGCCAAAGTGGCTGAAGCTGCACCGGACGATCCAATTGCCCCGCGGCGGGCGGCCAAGGCTCTGCTCGCGGCCGGGGGCGATCTCCGAAAAGCCCGCGATTTTGCCCTTCGAAGCCTCGAGTTGGCTCCGGATTCCGTCGAGACGCGGGTCCTGCTGGCCCGAATTTACCTCGGCGCCGGCATGGACAACAGCGCCGCAAAAGAGCTCGATGAGGCTGCAAAGCTGGACCCAGGGCACCAGATCGTGAAAGATCTGAGGCAGCAGCTCGGGGGGTGATGTGAGCAACGCATCTGAGCGCGTGGAAGTGGGGTATGGAAAGAGTCATCGGGATTGACCTAGGAACCTTCAACTCGTGCGTCGCCGTGGTCGAAAGCGGAACGCCCGTGGTCATCGCGAACCGTGGGGGGTACAAGGTCACCCCCTCGATGGTGGCCGTGACGGAGGGCGGCAAGCGCTTGGTGGGCCATATCGCAAAACGGCAAGCCGTCACCAACGCTGAAAATACGGTGTTTGCGGCGAAGCGTCTGATCGGCCGGAAGTGGGAGACGCCGCAGGTCAAGAACTCGATTCAGACCTGTCCGTTTCACATCGTAGAAGGCCCGCACGGTGACTGCCGAATCAAGATGCGCGACAAAGTCTACAGCATTCCCGAGATCAGCGCGATGGTGCTCCAAGAGATGAAGATGGTCGCCGAAGACTACCTCGGCGAAGAAGTGAACAAAGTCGTCGTCACGGTGCCTGCGTACTTCAACGACAACCAGCGGCAGGCAACCAAGGATGCGGGTGCCATCGCCGGCCTCGACGTGATTCGCATCATCAACGAGCCGACGTCGGCGGCGCTTGCGTACGGTTTTGGAAAGAACATCGATCGGACGGTGGCTGTGTTCGACCTCGGCGGCGGAACCTTCGATATCTCGATCTTGGAGATTGCCAGCTCGGGGGTATTCAAGGTGATCAGCACCGCTGGAGATACCTTTCTCGGCGGAGAAGACTTCGACCAGCGCGTCATCGATTGGCTCGTGGAGGGTTTCCAACACGAGCATGGGATCGACCTTCGCCAGGATCGCATGGCCCTGCAGCGGCTGAAGGACGCCGCCGAGAAGGCCAAGTGCGAGCTTTCTGCGGTCACGGAGACCGAGGTCAACCTTCCTTTCATCATTTCGAGCGCCCGCAACGAGGCCCTTCACCTGCAGCGATTGCTTACGAGAGCGACGCTCGAAGAGCTGACTGCGGATCTCGTCGACCGAACGATTCAAATCTGCGAGCTCACGCTTGGCGAGGCTGGTCTCGACAAGGACGAGATCGAAGACGTCATCTTGGTGGGCGGCATGACCCGAATGCCCAAGGTCCAGGAGCGCGTGAGCAAGTTCTTCCAGCGGGATCCTTGCAAGGGCGTCCATCCGGACGAGGTCGTCGGGCTGGGCGCGTCGATTCAAGGAGCAGCGCTCGTCGACGATTCCCCGGAGATGGACATGGTGCTCCTCGACGTGACGCCACATACGCTCGGCATCATGGTCGTAGGCGGCTACTTCGAGGAGCTCATCCCGCAGAACACGACCGTCCCAACCTCGCGAAGCAAACCGTTCACGACCGTGCGCGACAATCAGACCGCCGTGAAGATCTTGGTTCTGCAGGGTGAGTCGCGTCGCGCAGAGGACAACGAGCTCCTCGGCGAGTTCATCTTGACCGGCCTTCGACGGGCGGCTGCCGGCCAGGTCGAGGTCGAGGTGACGTTCGAGATCAACGCCGACGGTATCGTAAGCGTCCACGCGAAGGACGTGGAGACCGGCAAGGAGCAGTCGATCACGGTGACTGCAACCAGCGGTCTCACCGAGGACGAGATCAACGACATGATGGTCGACGCGTCCGACTTCGCGGTGTCTCGGCGCCAAGACGAAGCCTCCGAAAAGATTCGTCAGGAGGCCGAGACGATCATCGCCGAGATCGAGCGCCTCTTCCCAGAGGTCGAGTCGGTCGTCGCCGGGAGCGACTTCGGACGTGATGCGATCGACAAAGCGCGGGGCGTGGTCGACAATGCGCGCACGCTGTTGGAGCGGGGCGACATTGCCGGGCTCAAAGACGAGCTCGAGTCCCTCGGTCGAACACAGCGGATGTTCAAAGGTGTGGTCGGTAAATCGGCATGACCGATGGCTTCGAGTGATTCCAGACCACCGAGCGTGCTTGGTGCAGACGGGACGATCGACCTGACGGGTGGTCTCACCTGGGGGAACGTCGAGCGTCCGTCCAGCGGTGCTTCCGGCGATGGGTGGCTGGTGGATCGAGATCGGCGAAGCCTTCCGCCGGCTGCTCCGACGGTGCCGGCGATGGCCGAAGCCGACGACGCGGCTGCAGACGACGTCCATCGCAAGATCGCCGATCACTTCGTGCTCGGGGACTACGCGGCGGCACTGCATGCTGCCGAGTTGCAACTCGGTCTCGACCCAGACGACGAGAGCGCGCGCCGATATGCCGCCACGAGCCGGGCGCGACTCGAAGCCCGATACACGACTCGCATCGGCTCGCTCGAATACGTGTTCAATCTGGCTGTCCCGGTGGCGAAAGTGAAATGGCTCGGCCTCGACCCCCAAGCGGCTTTTCTTCTCTCTCTCGTCGATGGGCAAACGGCCGTCGCCGAGGTGCTCGAGATCTGCCGAATGGGCCGGCTCGAGGCGCTCCGCGTGTTTACGGAGCTTCTCGACGCCAAGGCCGTCGTCCGCGTGGCCTGACGGCGTGCCCGCTTGCACCCGGTCGGCGTACCACTACCCTGCGGCTTCATGGCTGCGCCCCCCAAGAAGATCGTGCTCGCCTACAGCGGCGGTCTCGACACATCCGTCATCCTGACGTGGCTCAAGGAGACCTACGGTGCCGAAGTCATCGCCTTTTGTGCAGACGTTGGACAAGGCGACGAGCTCGGCGGGCTGGAGGAAAAAGCTCGGGCGACCGGTGCCTCGAAGTGCATCATCGCGGACCTCAAAGAGGAGTTTGCGCGTGACTTCTGTTTTCCCATGCTCCGCGCGAACGCGGTCTACGAGGGCGAGTATCTCCTCGGGACCTCGATCGCACGGCCCGTCATCGCCAAGGCCATGATGGACGTGGCTCGGCGCGAGGGCGCCGATGCGATTGCACACGGAGCGACCGGCAAGGGCAACGATCAGGTGCGCTTCGAGCTCACCGCCATGGCCATCGACCCGCGGATCCGGGTCATCGCACCCTGGAGGACGTGGTCTTTGCGTTCACGGAGCGACTGCATCGAATACTGCAAGCAGCGAAAGATTCCGATCGAGGTGACCGCCGAGAAGCCCTACTCGATGGACGCGAATCTATTTCACATCAGCTATGAAGGCGGCGTCCTCGAAGACACTTGGAGCGAACCGCGAAAAGACATGTTTCGTTGGACGACGGATCCGCAGGATGCGCCGAACGAACCCGAATATGTCGTCATTGGATACGAAAAGGGCAACCCGGTCAGCGTGGCTGGCGAGCAACTTTCTCCGGCCGCGCTCATCGAGCGCCTCAACGCGCTCGGCTCGAAGCATGGCGTAGGCCGCGTCGACATCGTCGAGAACCGGTTCGTCGGAATGAAGTCGCGCGGCGTCTACGAGACTCCGGGCGGAACCATCCTACAGCGGGCGCACCGCGCGGTGGAGTCAATCACCGTGGATAGAGAGGTTCTTCGAATTCGCGACGGCTTGATTCCCGAGTATGCCTCTCTCGTCTATCGTGGGTTCTGGTTCGCGCCTGAGCGCGAGATGCTGCAGGCACTGGTGGACGACGCCCAAAAAGACGTGACCGGCGAAGCACGGCTCAAGCTTTACAAAGGCAACGCCGACGTCGTGGGACGGCGAAGCCCGAACACGCTCTATGATCCCGAGTTTGCGACATTCGAGGCCGACGAGGTCTACGATCAACAGGACGCGACCGGCTTCATTCGACTCAACGCACTTCGCCTGCGAATTCGGGCTCTTCGGGACCAACGCGGTGGTGATTAACCCACGCTGTTGCGACCGATTGCGGTCCTCGGTACCCTAACTACGCACAAGCTCTTGGACGTTCCAAGTACACAGCTAACCGTCACCATCGTCGTCGGCCTAGGTCTCGGCGCGCTGCTTTCAGCTGTAGGCGTCGGCCTTCATGCACTCGGCGAGGCCGGCTTGCAGGCCCTATCGGAATCTGAGGGCCGGGACGCCAAGGTTGCGGAGCGGGTCCTCGAGAACCTCACCGCGGTTCAGTTGCGTCTGCTAATCGGCCGTGCGCTCAGTGTTGCCGTCGTGGCGGCGTGCGTCACGTATTCGCTCTTGCAGTCCTCCGGGACAGCGGCGGCTCTTTTCGGGGCGGTTGGTATCGCGGTGACCTACGCGATCGTCGCCACCGTTGCCGGTGCGGTAGTTCGCCAGCGCTCCGGTCGGGCCACCTTGCGCGTTTGGAGGTGGTTACGGCCTCTCGATCTCCTCCTAACACCGCTGGCTCTGCCGTTGAGCTGGGTCCGCGACCTCGTCACGCGGCTCGTTCCAACCGTTCGGGTGCAGGACCCGGATCGTGTTACCCAGCTGACCGTCGAGCACGTGATCGAGCAGGGCGAGGAGACGGGGACCATCGGAGAAGATCACGCTCAGATGCTTCGCAGCGTGCTCGAGTTCAAGAACACGGTTGCTCGAGAGATCATGGTCTCGCGCACGCAGGTCGTGGCGTTCGACATCGATACGACCATCGATCAGGTGTTGGTGAGCGTCATCGAGTCGGGTCACAGCCGGTATCCGGTCTACCGCGGACAGATCGACCAAGTCGAGGGCATTCTCTACGCCAAGGATCTCTTTCAGGTGCTGCGGAGCACCTCGGATGCCTCGAGCATTCTGTTGACAGACGTGATCCGAAAGCCGGTCTTCTTTGCGGCAGAGAGCCAGAAGATCGGGACGCTCCTTCGTGAGATGCAGCGGCGCCGTTCGCATCTCGCCGTCGTAGTCGACGAGTTTGGCGGCGCCGCTGGCATCGTGACGCTGGAAGACATCGTCGAGGAAATCGTCGGAGAGATTCAGGACGAGCACGACGAAGACACGCCGTTGGTGTACGAACGCGTGCCCGGTCACTACTTCGTAGATGCTGCCATCTCCGTTTACGACTTGGAAGAAAAACTAGGCGAAGCGATCTGCGAAGACAAGACCGATTTCGACTCCCTCGGGGGGATGCTGGTGCAGCTCGCCGGGCAGGTTCCTGCGATCGGGGAGACCCTGGTTGCAGGGGCTTATCGCGTGGTGGTTCTCGATGCCGACGAGCGGCGGGTTCGCCGGGTCGAGATGGTCCGGGCGAGGACCGAAGAGCCCGGCGAGGCGAAAGCCGCGGCCGGCTAGGAAGCCTCTGGCTCTCCGTAGCTGACCCAGTCCTGCAGGATGTCTGCGCTGCTCAGCCGGGGGGTCAAGACGGTGTAATGGGCGACTCGCCCCTCGGGTGCAGCGCCGACCGAACCGACGTTTACCACGTGGTAGTCCGACACGGTACGTTGGAAGGGGACGTGCGTGGACCCGCAGACGATGATGTCTGCTGGGTCGTCGTTCATCAACGCGAGGATTTCCTCGTCACTCATGTCGTGGCTGATCTCACGGTGACTGTCCGCGGGGGAGCCGTGCACCATGAGGACCTCGCGGCCGTCGACCAGCGGTATCCGCACCTGTTCAGGGAGCCTTCGTAGCCGCTCCGCGACGAGGTCGCCGATGGTCATGCGGGTTTCGGCGAACTGTCGGGCCCGGCGGCGCTGCGTCTCGTCGATTGGAAGGAGGCTGCTCGGATCGACCGAGCCGAGCGCCAGGTCTGACGGGCCGCGGGCGCAGGTCGCGCCCAACGTTTGCAGCCGCTGCCACACCTCGAGCGGCTCCTCGCCGCCGAGGAGCAGATCACCGGCGACGTACATCCTCGTGACACTGAGCCTCTTCAGCTCCGCGAGCACGCTCTCTAAGGCTGCGAGATTCCCGTGGAGGTCCGACAGAAAAGCAATTGGAGCGGCCTCCGGGGGGTGTGCCATGCCGGACCCTAGCACTGCCCGGCTCCCCACGTCCGCCCGACATCGATGCTTGCGCGGGCGCAGCGCCGGCTTATTCTCGACCGGGGAGAGTGACTTGAGCGAAGGCAACGATGGAGAAAACGTGATTCGCGTTGGTTTCGGGACGGATGGGAAGCTGACCCGAGCCGCGTTTTCTGAGCCTGCGCCCTCGCAGCCTGCGCCGCCGCGCGGCGATCCGCGACAAGGTTTATACACGGTGGCGGAGGTCGCGCGACTGTTTGGCTACAAGCCTTCCCGGCTCCGGTACTGGGACCGGTCGGGGCTGCTCGGCCCCTCCGCGCGCGTCGCAGGCCGCAACTATTACACCTTCCAGGACCTGGTTGGCGTACGTACCGCCAAAGGGCTTCTCGAGCAGGGCGTGCCGCTTCAACAGGTGCGCCGTTCGGTCGAGTCCTTGCGCGAGGCGTTTCCCAAGACGACCCAGCCGCTGTCGGTGCTTCGTGTCCTTGCCGATGGACGAACCGTCCTCGTGCAAGACGATGTGGGTACCTACGAGCCTGCGACGGGGCAAGCCGTGCTCGACTTCCGAATCGATGGACTGGAGTCGGACGTCGTGCGGCTCCTTCATTTCGCTCATGACGACCGTTCTCGTGCCTACGAGCACTACCTCGAAGGGTGCCGCTTCGACGAGGACGAACAGACGTATGCTCAAGCCGAACAGGCCTACCGGAAAGCATTATCGCTCGACCCCACGCTCTCGAATGCGTTGACCAATCTCGGGAACCTCGAATACCGACGTAACCAACTCGAAGCCTCCGAGGACTACTACCATCGAGCGCTCGAATGCGACCCCGAGCAGCCGGAGGCGCTCTACAACCTCGGCTTCCTGCACTTCGAGCGGGATGAGATCGACGAGGCGGTCTCGCTGTTTCGCGCAGCGCTGAAGAGCGACCCTTCATTCGCAGACGCGCACTTCAATCTTGCGATGGCACTCGAGGAACGTGGCGAGCGGGCGGCGGCACGGCCCCACTGGCAACGGTATCTCGCACTCGAGCCCGAAGGCTCTTGGGCGGAGATCGCCCGAAAGAATCTCCGGGAAGGCCCCGGTCGATGACCGAAGAGGATCCGATCGCCCGGTTTGCGCAGGAGATCGAGCGCGCTCGGGCCACGGAGCAGTTCGACGTGAGCCGTTGTGCTCTAGCGACCGTGGATGAACACGGCCGACCGTCGGTTCGCTTCGTGCTGCTCAAAGGCTTCGATCGGGAAGGGTTCGTCTTTTTCACGAACTTCGAAAGCGCGAAGGGCAGGCATCTGAAGGTCAACCCTCAGGCCGAGATGGCATTCCATTGGCACACGACCGGGGTCCAGGTGCGAGCGCGGGGACCGGTCAGTCGAGTATCCAACGAGGAAGCCGATGCCTATTTCGCGAGTCGCGACCGTGGCAGCCAACTCGGGGCATGGGCATCGCGTCAGAGCGCCGTGCTCGACCGGCGCGAGTCTCTGGACGCGGCGCTCTCGGAGACCGCCCGACGTTTCGAGAATGTTTCCGTACCGCGCCCTCCGTTTTGGGGAGGCTACCGGATCACTCCGACGGCCATCGAGTTCTGGGAAAATCGCGACGACAGGTTGCACGATCGATGGTTATACGAGCGGGAAAACGACGCATGGCGCGTCGTGCGCCTCTATCCGTGACTTCGGATCTCGATTGCACTTGACGAACCTGGACTGCGTATAGATGTTCTAATCTGACCGGGGGCAACAGTCGCTTCTCACGCAGGGTTGCAGGTCATGGAAACAGGATTGGTCAAGTGGTTCAACAACGCGAAGGGCTGGGGCTTCATCGCCGGTCGCGACGGGTCCGATGTCTTCGTCCACTATTCTCAGATCACGGGCGACGGTTACCGCACGCTGCGTGAGGGACAGCAGGTCGAATACGAGCTGCGCATAGGGCCTCGAGGACAGTTCGCGGAGAACGTCAAAGTGGATGACGAGCTCGGGGTCAGAGCAGGCTAGCGTTCAGGGTCGAACGTACTTCTCGAGCTCGAGTGCCCAGCGGACTTCGGGCACGGCATCGTCCATCGCCCCGAGTGGCTTGCGGTAGGTGACCTCGTGCCAAACGTCCAGAACACGGGATTCGTCCACGGGATCGGTCACCTCGACGACCTCGGCACGCGACTCCTGGTAACCACGATTTTCGGCACGCTCGCCTACCTCTTCACGAACTCGACGAAACAGCTCCTCCGGGCGAGCGGACGGCGCATCGGAGCGTTGGGTGCGGGCGGTGAACTGCACCGACAATCCTCCGGCCAGGACGACTCGGACGCCGGAGTCCATGATGTGAAGACGTACCCGTTCCGCGATTCGGAGCTGTCGCTCCTCCGCGCGGTAGATCTCGATTCCGGCCGTTGCGAGCACCTGCTGAATGTCCTCGATCGTCAGCGTTTCCTCCAACCTATGCACCGAAACAGGGCGCTTTGGGTGGGGGAAGGTACCACCCTCGATGCCGGGGGCGCAAATCAGCGCCTCGTGGTGCTAGGAATGGACGAGGCGGCTCCCTCGGTCGCCTCCGAGGTTTGGTGATCGAGATCATCGATGCGATGGGTCGGCGTGTGAAGCTCGACCGACCACCGCTCCGGGTCGTTTCCCTCGTTCCGAGCGAGACGAGCTCGGTGGCGGACCTCGTCGGCGTCGAACGACTCGTCGGACGGACGGACTACTGCATCGAGCCGGCAGGTGCGATAGACGCGATCCCGTCGGTCGGCGGAACGAAGGGGTTCGATGTCGGGGCGATCAAGGCGCTTCGGCCGGACCTCGTGCTCGCGAACAAAGAGGAGAACAGCCGGCCGCAGGTGGAGGCCCTGATCGAGGCGGGCTTGCCAGTTCATGTCAGCTTTCCATGCACGCTCGAGGAGTCGCTCGGGTACCTCGACACGCTGTGCAGATTGTTGGGCGTCCGATCGGAAACAGCTGCCCCAATCGAGGCTTGTCGCGAAGCGGTCCAGCTCGCGAGCAGCGCGCCGCGCAGGGCGCCGCTGCCGGTCTTCGTTCCCATCTGGAAAGACCCCTGGATGACGTTCGATGGCCGCGCCTATGCGAGTGACATGCTCGAGCTTTGTGGCGCGCACAACGTATTTTCCGACCGGTCCCGGCTCTATCCAAAGGCTGCTGATCTCGGCCAGATCAAGCCGTGGAGTCGCGAGCGGATAGCCCAGCGCGACACGCGATATCCGAGGATTCGTCTACACGAGGTGCTCGACCGGGGCGCCGCAGCGATTCTGCTTCCCGACGAGCCGTACGCATTCAGCGAGGGCGACGTTGTCGAGCTCGCGGCGCTCGAGACTCCACATCCACTCGTCGTCGAGCTCGTCGACGGCAAAGACTTGTTTTGGTATGGGACGCGCGCGGCCGGCGCAATCCCACGTCTTACCGATCGAATCGCTCGTTTGCGTGCCGCGTGCTTTGGTACGTGAGCCAACATCTGCACGGAGTGTGTCCCCCCAAAGGGTTGGTGTCCGATTGCTTTTCCGCGCCGACGCACCGAGAAAGATCTAGCCAAGGACCGCATGCGTCGATAGAGTCGGTACTGCTTTGATGCCCGTCGCCGATAGACTCTCTTCGATTTTGCCAAAGGGCGGCGCTGACGCTGCCGTCCATCGTGGTGCACGGCGCCGTTTCCGCCGATGGGCTCTCGATGCGGACATCGAGCTGCTGACACCCTCGAGAGGCGCAGGCCTGGCGATCAACGCGAGCGTCGGCGGCCTTCGCGTCGCCGTCGACATGGGGGTTCCGGTCGACCACGTCTGCACGCTTCGGGTCCGAACCGCACCCGATCACGAAACGATCGAGCATGCCAGGGTCGTCTGGTCGAAGACCCAGCCGGACGGCTACGTGATGGGCCTCGAGTTCATTGCCACGCCTTCTAGCTGAAATTGTTGGATTTTCGGACAGGAGCCCGTGGATGATTCGATTGGTTGCGACCAGGTCCGTGTGGGGCTATTTTTCGACTATCTGAGCGTACCCGCTTCGGGACGCTACGGAGGCTCAAACCATGCGCCGACGAATGTTTCTCGGAAAGATTCACCGAGCTACGATCACACACGCCGACCTGAACTACGAAGGTAGCGTCACGATCGACGCAGACCTACTCGATGCCGCGGGGATTCTTCAGCACGAGGAAGTCCACATTTGGAACGTCACGCAGGGAACGCGCTTAGCGACGTACGCGTTGCAGGGACCCCGGGGTTCCGGCGTCGTTTGTGTCAACGGGGCCGCCGCGCACCACATGAGCCCAGGCGATCTGGCGATCATCGCGACCTTTGGCGAGATGAGCGATGAAGAGGCGCGGAGGCATACGCCCAAAGTGGTGATGGTGGACGGCAAGAATCGGATCGTCGATACGGGCCCCGAGCGCCCAGGCCCACAGATGCCGCGCAGAGTGGACGAGGTCATTCATTAAGGCGATGCTCCCGGCGTTGCCGGGGTGGCGGAATGGCAGACGCAGGCGACTTAAAATCGCCCGTGGTAACACGTGCGGG